>CAVRHD010000001.1:0-114314 GCA_963720965.1 uncultured Chloroflexia bacterium
GCGGGGGCCTGGGCGGCTGATGCCATACCTCATCGCCCTCGCCTTCGCAACGCTCATCGTGTTCGTCGTCTTCGGATTCGTGGTCTTCGTAACCTATAACGAGATCGTGGCCCTGATCCAGCGCATCGACAAGGCCTGGGCCAACATCGATGTCGCCCTGAAGCAGCGCTTCGACGAGCTGCCCAACCTGGTCGCAGCCGTCCGCGGCGTGATGGGCTTCGAGCAGGATGTCCTGACCGACGTAACCCGCCTGCGCAACGCCTACTCGGCCGACCAACCGGTGCCCCAGCAGGCGGCCACCTCCGAGGCGACCAGCAGCGCCGTGCGGCGGCTGTTCGCCACGGTCGAGAACTATCCCAGCCTGAAGTCGGCCGACAATGTCCTGGCATTGCAGGCCGAGATCCAGCGGCTCGAGGACGTGATCGCCGATCGGCGCGAGCTCTACAACGACTCGGTCGCCCGCTACAACACCCGGATCCGGCAGGTTCCGGCCGTCCTTATCAGCGGCCTCTTTGGCTGGACGTCGCGGACGTTCTTTGCCGCCGGCGAGCTGGAACGGACCAGCGTCCCGGTCGACCTCTCGAAGGTCGACGGCAGCTAGCGCCGGCTAACCCTTCGTCGACCCGAGGGTCAGGCCCCGGATGAACTGGCGCTGCAGCACGAGGAACACGATGATCGTCGGGATGGCGACCATCAGGGCGGCCGCTGCCAGGACATTGTTGTCGGTGAAGAAGGCCCCCTTGAGGTTGTTCAGGGCGGACGTGATCGGCCGCTTCGAGCCCGTGAACATCAGGAGGATGGCCCAGAAGAAGTCGTTGTAGATGAACGTGAACTCCAGCGTGCCGAGCGCGGCCAGGGCCGGCGCGCAGAGGGGCAGGATCACGCTCCGGTAGGTCCGGAAGACCGACGCACCGTCGACCAGGGCGGCCTCGGTCAGCTCTTTGGGCAGCGTCCGCATGTAGTTGCTCAGGACGAAGATGCAGAAGCCGAGCTGGAACACGATGTGGATCAGGATGATCCCGATGTACTGGTCGTACAGCCGGCCGTTGTCGCTGAGCGGCGGTGGCACCGGGATGGCGTTGTACAGGTAGTACAGCGGCACGATGATCACCTGCGGTGGGAGCAGGTTGCCGGCGGTGAACACGAGCAGCAGGACCAGGTTGAATCGGCTCGTGACCCTGGTCAGGGCGAACGCGACCAGCGACGCCACGAGCAGGACGATGATCACCGACGGCACGGCCACGATCAGGGTGTTGAGGTAGTAGTAGCCAAGGTTGGCGTTGTTCCAGCCGTCGATGAAGTTCTGGAAGCTCAGCGACGACGGCCAGGGAGACCGTGCCGTGCTCGATCGTGTCGCTGAAGGGCCGGAGGGCGGTGTAGAAGGCCCAGGCCAACGGGAAGATCCAGATCAGCGACATCACGATCAGGAAGGCGTGCAGGGCAACCCGCTGGCGCTTGACCCGACGTCGCTTGGGCGGCCCGGCGACGACATTCGGGGCGGCTGCGGTCACGGCCGTCACTCACTCGCTCCCTTCATCGCCCGGGTCAGGAAGATCACGATCGGGACCAGCGAGATCACGAGCAGGACGACCGCGATCGATCGAGCCGAATCCGATCAGCTCGGCCTCGCTGAGGCTGTTGTTGGTGATCAGGGTCGACAGCAGCTGCAGCCCGTTCGTGCCCTGGTTGATGATGTACACCAGGTCGAAGGCACGGAGCGATTCGATCACGGTGACAACCACGATCACCACGTTGATCGGGGCCATGACCGGGAAGATCACCCGGAAGAACGTCTGTCGCTCGGACGCGCCGTCGATCGCGGCCGCCTCGCGCAAGGTCGGATCGACACTCTTCAGCCCGGCCAGGTACAGGACCATCACGTAGCCGACATGACGCCAGCTGGCGGCAATCAGGACGAACCAGATGTTGAATGCCGGGTTTCCCAGCCAGTCGATCGTCGTTCGACGACTTGGTCAGGCCGAGGGCGCCGTTGATGAACCCGTCCGGAGCGTACTGGAGCTGCCAGATGAAGCCGACGACTGCCAGTGACAGGACCACCGGCAGGTAGAAGAAGTTCTGGTAGATCCGGCTGCCCTTGATCTCGCGATCGAGCAGGACCGCGAGGAAGATCCCGATCGGCGTGGCGATGAGCACGAAGAAGCGCCAGCCACAGGAGGTTGTGCGCTGACGGCCGGTCCAGAACTGGCTGTACTGGGTGAACAGGAACTGGTAGTTCTTGAGCCCGACGATGTTCTTCGAGGTGATCGCGCCGATCCCCTGCCAGTTCGTGAACGACAGGAGGATCGAGGCCAGGGTCGGTGCCCAGATGAACACGAGGTCCAGGGCGACCGGGATCCCGACCATCAGCAGCAGGACGATCCGGTCGCGCCGGGTGATGACGCTGTAGCGGCGCCTGCGCGGACCCGACGAAAGAACCCCCGCTCCGGTTGGCGCCGAAGCGGGGGTGAGGCCGGCTGCCTGGGTGTCAGGCATGGCCGGGGCTGAAGAGGAGCCTAGACCGTCGCGGGCGGCAGGGCGTCCCAGAAGGCCTGGATCTGCCTCTGGAGGGCCGTGGTGTCCGCCGTTGGGTTGGCCAGGAACGTCTGCAGGAAGCTCTGCATGCCGTTCGCGCCGGCGAAGTCCGGGCGCGAGTCGCGGTCGAGGAACTGGGTGATCTTCTTGGCCGAGCTGACGATCTGACTGGGCCTTCTTCTGAAGGTCGCGTGTAGCTGCTCGTGTCGGCGTCGTTGGCCGTCGGGATGAAGCCCGGCTGGTTCTGGAACATGATCAGCTGGGTCGAGCCCTTGGCCCAGAACTCCAGGTAGGCCTTGGCCGTGTCGAGGTCGGCCTGGAGGGTGGGTGACTTGGCGCTGATCATCCAGATGTCGATCGGCGCGTCGAGCGCCTTCTCGGCGTCGTACGAGGTGCCCAGGTCAGGGAACGGGAAGAAGTCGACGTCGGCCAGGTCAGCCGGGTTCTTGGTCGCCGCGAACTCGGCCGTCATGAACAGGCCGAGCAGGTACATCCCGGACTTCTTCTGGACCAGGGTGTCGGCCGCCTGCTGCCAGGTCAGGCCGGCATAGGTCGTGTCGTGGAAGGGCATGATCTCGGCCCACTTCTTGAACACGGCGGTGACCTTCGGGATCGGTCCACTTCTGCTTGCCGGTCAGGAGCTGGGTGTGGAAGTCGTACCCGTTCATGCGCAGGTTGAGGATGTCGAACGTGCCCATCGCGGGCCAGCCGTCCTTGTCGCCGAACGCGATCGGGATGAGGCCGTCGCTCTGCATCTTGGTGGCCAGGGTCTTCAGCTCGTCCCACGTCGTGGGGACGGTGTAGCCCTTGTCGGCGAAGACGCTCTTGCGATAGAAGACGGCCCACGGGTAGTAGTCGACCGGGATGCCGTAGACCTTGCTGTCGTCGCCGGTGACCGAGGTCGCGAAGCCGCTCGTGAAGTTGCTCTTGACCGAGCTCCACACGTCGTCGATCGCGGTGGTCAGGCCCTTCGCGGCGAAGAAGCGCATCCGGTAGCCGGAGAACCAGGTGAAGGCGTCGTCCGGCGTGCCCTGCAGGTAGGCCGCGATCTGGTTCTGGAACGTGTCGTGGTCGACCTGGTTCTGGACGACCTTCGCGCCCGGATTCGCGGCCTCGAAGGCGGCGTTGATCAGGCCCATCCCCTTGGACTCGCCTGGATCCGAGTGGTTGCTGCCGATCTTGACCGTACCGGTCACGGCTCCCGTGCCGCCGCCGCTGCTCGGCGCCGTCGTGGCTGCAGTCGAGCAGGCCGCCAGGATCGTGGGCACGGCAGCTGCGCCGGCTACGACGGCCATCCCCTTGAGGACGTTCCGCCTGGAGACGCTGCGCAAGCTCGTGATGAACGGCGCCTCCGTCTCCGGCGCGTCTTGAATCGCCATGATCCTCCTCCTTCGGCTCTGCCAGCCGCTCTGTTGCGTTGTTAAACAGAAACCGACAAACCCAAACGGATTGTCGTGTGCATCGCCCGGGTTGTCAAGGGATTCCAACGGGTACCTACAGAAACAATGTAGCACTGCGTTGACTTATGGCGGTATTCTTCTGGAACCGCGGCCGAGCCTGCCCGGGCAATGGGAGATGGCAGTGACACGATCTGGTGGAGCGCCGATGGCCGGAGCGGCCGCGAATCCCGGGCGATGCTAGCTCGCCAGCGCCAGGCGTACATCCTCGACCGCGTCCGCGAGGACGGCGGCGTCCGGGTGGCCGACCTCGTCCGGGAGCTGGGCGTGTCGGACATGACGATCCGGCGCGACATGGAGATCCTCCACGAGCGTGGACTCATTGAGAAGGTCCACGGCGGGGCGACGGCGCTGCCCGGGAGCGCCCTCTTCGAGCCCGGCTTCGCGGCCAAGTCCGCGCTCCAGGAGGTCGAGAAGGAAGCCATCGTCGAGGCAGCCGCGGGCCTGATCGAACCGGGCACGGCGGTCGGCATCTCGGCCGGGACAACGACCTATGCCCTGGCCCGCCGCCTTGTTGACGTGGTCGGCCTGACCGTCGTGACCAACTCAGTCCGGGTGGCCGACATCCTCCACGATGCCGGCCGCCCGGACCAGACGATCATCATGACGGGCGGGGTCCGGACACCCTCGGACGCCCTGGTCGGGCCGTTCGCCGTGGCGGCCCTGCGCAGCGTCCACGTTGACCTCGTGTTCATGGGCGTCCACGGCATGGACGTCCACTCGGGCTTCAGCTCGCCCAACCTGCTGGAGGCCGAGACCAACCGGGCCCTCATCGAGGCCGGCGGCCGGCTCGTCGTAGTGGCCGATCACACCAAGTGGGGCCAGGTCGCCCTGAGCTCGATCGCCCGGCTCGACCAGGCCGACAAGGTGATCAGCGATACCGGGCTGGCCGAGGATGCCCGGGAGCTGCTGGCCGCCCGCGTCCGTGAGCTCATCCTGGTCGAGCCGCTGGCCGGCGGCCCCGTTCGCCGGCCTGCCGGACAGGATGATGAAGAGCCCTTTGACCTGGGCCGGCGAATGGCCTCGACCAGCCCCCAGCGATCGGGCGCGGTGGGCCTGACGGCAGGGCCCTCAATTGGTGAATGAGCCCGAGACGACGGCGAGGCCGGCCGGCCTGACCGATGCTCGCTCGGCCGGCGTCCTGGCCAACCCCCACCGGCGCTACAACCCGCTCGTCGACGAGTGGGTCCTGGTCTCGACCGAGCGGACGCGGCGGCCGTGGCTCGGCCGCCAGGATCCGGCGCCCCGGGGCCCCGACGTCAGGTATGACCCGACCTGCTACCTGTGCCCGACGAACACCCGGGCCAATGGCCTGGTCAACCCCGCCTACGATCGGACGTTCGTGTTCACCAACGACTATGCCGCCCTGCGGCCGGAGGTCCCTGCGGAGCGGGTCGAGGACGGATTGCTGCGGGCCGAAGGCGAGCCGGGCACCTGTCGCGTGCTGTGCTTCTCACCCCGCCATGACGTGACCCTCGCCCTGATGTCCCGGCCCGACGTGCGCGCTGTCATCGACGTCTGGGCCGAGCAGACGGCCGAGCTCGGCCAGACCTACCAGTGGGTCCAGGTCTTCGAGAACCGGGGCGAGACGATGGGCGCGTCGAACCCCCATCCGCACGGACAGATCTGGGCTGGCACGGCGCTGCCCCACCAGGCCGCCCGGGAGGACGCCAGCCAGCGCGCCTACTTCCAGCGCGATGGCTGCCGGATGCTGCTCGACTACGCAACCCAGGAGAGCGGCGGTCCCCGGGTCGTGGTCGAGGATGACGACTGGCTCATCGTCGTCCCCTTCTGGGCCGTCTGGCCGTTCGAGACCCTGGTCATCCCGAAGCGGCCGGTCGAACGCTTGCCCGACCTGGCCGGGCCGGCCCGCGATTCTCTGGCAGGTGCCCTGATCGAGCTGCTCGGTCGCTACGACAACCTGTTCCGGCTGCCCTTCCCCTACTCGATGGGCTGGCACCAGGCCCCGTTCAACGGCCAGGACAACCCCCACTGGCAGCTCCACGGCCACCTCTATCCGGCGCTGCTCCGGTCGGCCGTTCGAAAGTTCATCGCCGGCTACGAGATGTTCGCAGAGACCCAGCGCGACCTGAGCGCCGAGGAGGCGGCCGAGCGGCTGCGCAGGGTCTCGGCCAGCCACTACCTCAGTAGTCCGGGCCCGACCGCTGACTGAGCCGATCGATCCGGCCGGCCTGCGCGCCAGGCTGATCTCGATCGAGCCGGAAGCCCGGGCCCAGGCCGAGCCTCATCCAGGTCGTGCGAGCACCCGGCCGGGTCAACCTGATCGGCGAGTACACCGATTTCAACCAGGGCTATGTGCTGCCGGCGGCCATCGATCGCGAGATCCGGCTGGCCTTCCTGCCGACGGCCGACCGGCGAGTCGTGCTCCATCGGCTCGACACCGGCGAGCGCGGCGAATTCGACCTCGACGCGCCAGCCCAGCGCCAGGGCAGCTGGCTCGACTATGCGATCGGTACCGCCTGGGCCCTGGCCGAGGCCGGCCTGCCCCTGACTGGCCTGCGAGCGGTGATCGGGGCCAACCTTCCGGCAGGGGCCGGCCTGTCCTCGTCGGCCGCGATCGAGCTGGCGGTTGCCCACGCGTTGCTGGCCGCGCGACCTCCGTCGGACCCGCTGGTCCTGGCCCGGATCGCCCGGCGGGCGGAGAACGCCTTTGTCGGTGTCCAGTCCGGCCTGATGGACCAGTTCGCCGTCGCCGCGGGGCGGGCGGGCGCGGCGCTTCTCCTTGACTGCCGCTCCGAGGAGTGGCGGCCGGTCGAGCTGCCGCTAGATGAGATCACCATCGTGGTCTGCGACACGGGCGAGGTCCGACGCTTGACCGGCTCGGAGTACAACGTGCGCCGGGCGCAGTGCGACTCCGCCGTGGCGATCCTGGCCGCGCATGATCCGACGGTGCATTCGCTCCGCGACGTCTCCCCCGGGCTCCTCGAGCAGGCACTGGCGGGCAACTGGCTCGAGCCGGTAGTGGCACGCCGGGCCAGCCACGTCGTGGCCGAGAATACCCGGGTGATCGAGACGGTCGATGCGCTCAGGTCGCACGACCTGGCCACGGTTGGCGAGCTGTTTGCCGCCAGCCACGCGTCGCTGCGCGACCTGTTCGAGGTGAGCTCGGCCGCGCTCGATGCGATGGTCGAGGTGGCCCTGGGCACGCCCGGCGTGATCGCCGCCCGGATGACCGGCGCCGGCTTCGGCGGATGCACCGTGAACCTGGTTCGGCCCGATGCCGTGGACCGCCTGCGCCGGACGGTCGACGAACGCTATGCCGCGCGGACGGGGCTTCAGCCGAGGGTCTTCGCGGTCCGGCCGGCGGCCGGTGCCGGATTCGTCGCCTGGTGATCCTCGAGCTCGTCGCGGGACCCGATCGGGCCACCGTCGATTCGGTCGCCGGGGGCCGGCTGGCTTCGCTCATCGCGGGCGGCCAGGAGCGGTTGCTCACCCGCCCCCAGGATGGCTCGGCACTGCCCTCGATCAGCTGGGGCTCCTTTCTCATGGCACCGTGGGTTGGCCGGATCTCGAAGGGACGCCTCGACTGGCGGGGCCGGCAGGACGCCCTTCCCCGTAACCTGGGCGGCCACGCCATCCACGGCGCGGTGTTCGACCGGCCCTGGCGCCTCGAGCATCAGGATGAACGGGCCGTGGAGCTGAGCAGCTCGCTCGAAGCGGGCCGGTGGCCATACGCGGGCCGGGTCTCCCAACGAATCGCCCTCGCGCCGGGCCGGCTCCGATTCGAGGCTGCCATCGAGGCGATCGAGACGATGCCGGCCAGCCTCGGCTGGCATCCGTGGTTCCAGCGAACCGACGGGGACCTAGCCGTGTCGATCCTCGCCGGACGCCATCTCGTGCTCGACGATGAGCTGATTCCGTCGGGGGCCAGCCTGCCGGTTGGCGGGTCGACCGACCTCCGGTCCGGGCCGTTCCTCGACGATCGCCGGCTGGACGACGTATTCATCGATGCCCGCGGTCCCGCGATCGTGCGCTGGCCCGATCTCGAGCTCGCCCTCGAGTTCGAGCCGCCGGTCTGCGACCGTCGTGGTGTTCTCGCCTCCGGGGGCGGTCTGCGTCGAACCGATGACCGCCTGGCCCGATGCGATCCGGCTGGCTGGGGCCGGCCTGTCGGAGACCGGCCTCGTCGTGCTCGAGCCGGGCGCCACGCTGGCCGCGTCGATGACCTGGCGCTGGTGACGGTACGCACCACTAAATCGATCAGGCCCGCCTGCAGTCAGGACAGCGAGGCCGAGCGTGACCGACACTTGGCCGACCCTGCCCAGTCCCGCCCAGCGCGTTGGAGATCGAATCCATGACTGAACCCGTCGAGCCCGTGATCACGACCCGGCTGTCGGGACCAAATCCGATCCGGCTGGCGATCGTGGTTGGCGTTGCGATCGTCCTCGTCCTGTCGGCGGCGATCACGATCGCGGCATCGCCGAGCGCATCGAGCACGCCCGGCCTGGGCGCAGGGCCAAGCCCCGCGGCCGCCAGCCAGCATCCGGCCGCAGCCGGGGGCGGCCGTGGTCCGTCGGCCGGGTTCGGCGGCGCCGGACGGTTCGGCGGCATCGCGGGCTTCGGGGGCTTCGGCGGATTCGGAGCGTTTGGCGGCGGCGCCGGAATCGGCGGCGCCACGATCGCCTCGATCAACGGCTCGGAGCTGGCGCTGAAGACCGCCGACGGCTGGACCCGGACGATCACCGTCACCGACTCGACGAAGATCACCCGGGCAGGCCAGACGATCGGCCTGTCCGGGCTCAAGGTGGGCGACGCCATCGGATTCCGCGAGTCAAAGGCAAGCGATGGGACCTACAGGATCGATGCCATCTCGGTCATCCTGCCGGCGGTCTTCGGACAGATCACGGCCATCAGCGGCGACACCCTGACGATCAAGGACTTCAGGGGCACGACCACCAAGGTCCACCTGGACGGCTCGACCAGCCTGCGGATCTTCGGCACGGCCAAGCCGACGATCGCCGACCTGAAGGTCGGCATGACGATCGGCGCCCAGGGCACCAAGAACAGCGACGGGTCGCTCAACGCCCTGGTGGTCACCGGCGGCCAGGTTCCGAAGTTCGGACCAGGCGGCAACCACAAGGCTCCGGGCGGGCCGGCCAAGCCCAAGGCTTCGGCCAAGCCAACCACGTCGGCCCAGCCCGGCACCTAGGCACCGCGGCAACCGGATCGCTCCCTAGGGCATCCGCCCGATAGACCGGTCGGCGGGCGCTGGCTACGCTTGGCCCAGGTCGCCGGACCTGATGCCCTGGAGCCAAGGACGGGGTGGCGCGAGAGGCCGGCAGGTCGCTAGCGAGGTTCGCGGGTGCCGCCAATCGGGCCACGAGTCGCCCTGGAGGGAAGCGTTCGGACGGCGCTCGACGAGGCGGTCGACGTTGGCGGCGTGCCCCCCGACGAACGGGTCGAGCTGACGATTCGGGTGCGTCCGGCGCGGTCAGACGCGACCCGGGTGGCCCATTCGGCCGCCGGCGGAGGACCGCTCAGCCGGACGCAGGCTGCGGACCGCGGGCGCGGCCGCAGCCGGGGACGTCCGGGCGGTCGAGGACTTCGCCCGGGCCGCCGGCCTCGAGATCGTCGAGGCCGAGGCCGCCGAGCGACGGGTCGTCGTGGCCGGCCCTTCGGCGACCGTCAGCGAAGCCTTCGGCGTGGAGCTTCGGCGCTATCGGCTGGGATCGACGGTCTTCCGCGGGCGGGTCGGCCCGATCCTGCTCCCGAGCCGAGCTCGGCCAGGTCATCGAAGGCGTCTTCGGCCTCGACGATCGGCCCCAGGCGAGAGCCCACTTCCGGATCTTCGACGCCCAGGCAGACGCCGGTTCCGGTCGGTCGGCCGGCGCGGCGCGACCCGCCCTGGTCCCGGGCCAGAGCTACAGCCCGCCCCAGATCGCGGAGCTCTACGACTTCGTGACGGGGGCCGACGGGAGCGGCCAGACGATCGCCCTGATCGAGCTCGGCGGTGGGTTCCGGACCGCTGACCTGGAGGCCTGGTTCGCCGCCATCGGCGTGGCCGAGCCGGCCGTCGGGGCGGTCCTCGTCGACGGCGGTCAGAACGATCCAGGCAGCCCGGATGGTGCCGACGGCGAGGTGATGCTCGACATCGAAGTTGCCGGATCGGTTGCGCCCGGCGCCCGGATCGTCGTGTACTTCGCGCCGAACACCGATCGGGGATTTCTCGACGCGATCACCCGGGCCGTCCACGACACGCACCCACCAGCCCGCCGTGATCTCGATCAGCTGGGGTGGACCCGAGTCGGCCTGGACCAGCCAGGCCATGACCGCGATGGACCAGGTATTCGCCGACGCCGCGCTGATCGGCGTGACCGTCACCTGTGCGTCCGGCGACAACGGGTCCGACGACCGGGTAGGCGACGGCCGGTCCCACGCCGACTTTCCGGCGTCGAGCCCACACGTGCTGGCCTGCGGCGGGACCCGGATCGCCACCGCCGCCGGGGCGATCAGCAGCGAGGTGGCCTGGAACGACGGGCCAATGGGCGGGTCGACCGGAGGCGGCGTCAGCGAAGTGTTCGGGCTGCCGGCCTGGCAGGCCGGCGCCGGCGTACCGCCATCGGCCAATCCCGGCGGCCACATCGGTCGCGGCCTGCCCGACGTTGCCGGCGACGCCAGCCCGGCGAGCGGCTACGCCATCCGGGTCGACGGCCGGAACATGGTCTTCGGTGGCACGAGCGCCGTCGCGCCGCTGTATGCCGGCCTCGTGGCGCGGCTGAACCAGCGCCTGGGGCGGCCGGTCGGACTCCTGAATCCCGCGCTGTACGGACCCGGGCTCGGCTCGTTCCAGGACATCACCGAGGGCGACAACGGGGCGTACCGGGCCGGACCGGGCTGGGACGCCTGCACCGGCCTCGGCCGGATCGATGGAGCGAGGCTCCTGGCAGCCCTCGACCAGGCATGACCAGTCCGACCGATCCCGATCTCCGGATCGATCCGACCGTCCGTCGCTGGCTGCGCCTCGAGGGCCTCGCGGCGCTGGTGGCCGGGATCGTCGGCTTCGAGCAGCTTGGCGGCGGCTGGCTGTGGTTCGTGCCGGCGCTGCTCATCGTCGACGTCTCGATGGTCGGCTACCTTGGCGGCCCGCGCCTGGGCGCGATCACCTACAACGCGGTCCACCAGTGGGCGACCGGCCTGGCCGTGCTGGGCATCGGGCTGGCCGGTGGGCTCAACGTCATTGCCCTGGCCGGGACGATCCTGATCGCCCACGTGGGATTTGACCGGGCGCTGGGCTACGGCCTCAAGCTGCCCGGCGGCTTCGGGCTGACCCACCTGGGCCGCATCGGCCGTGACCCCGGGCCTCGCCCCTAAGAACAGTCGAATGGTCCGCGGTGATGCCGCGAATCCCACCGTTGCTGGGTTCGACCGGGGACCGTCAGCCGTTACCCCCAAGGAGGCGCTCGAACGGGACGGGATCGTCGAACGGGTCGGCGGCCGCCTGGTGCGAGCTGGCGGCCATTGCGGCGGCGAGCTGGCGGGCGGCCCGGTCGATGCGGTCGACCAGACCCTCATGGATCGAGGCGTCACCCTCGCCCCAGTCCTCCGACGCCGCGAAGACGGCGGTTGGCATGACGGCCGCGCCGAGGTAGGCGAACAAGGGTCGCAGGGCATGCTCCAGGGCGAGCGAGTGGCGGGCGGTGCCGGCACTGGCCGCGATCAGGACGGGCATGCCGGCCAGGCCGTCGTGCTCGATCACGTCGAAGAACAGCTTGAACAGGCCGCTGTACGAGGCACTGAAGATTGGGCTCACGGCGATCAGCCCGTCGGCCGCCAGGACCTGCTCGATCGTCGCCTTCAACCCGGGGCTCGGAAACCCGGTCAGGAGGTTGTTGGTGAGGTCCCTGGCCAGGTCGCGCAGCTCGATGGTATTGACGGCCGCGGGCTGGCCGACTGCCTCGAGCTCACGCTCCGTTGCTACCGCCAGCCGATCAGCCAGCAGGCGCGTCGCTGAAGGCTGGCCGAGGCCGGCGCTGACGACGACGAGCGCCCGCTCGGACACAGGCTAGATTGCCGCCAGCTGGGCCGGCGCTTCGGCCTCTACCTGGAGGTCCCCTGCCGGGCCGTCCCCTGCCGGGCCGTCCCCTGCCGGACCGTCACCTGCCTCGGCCGGCCTCTGCGAGCTTTGCGTCTCGCGCGGCAACCAGGGACTGGTGGGTCGGGGCATCGGGCACACCGGCGGCGCGACGAGCGGCGAACTCGGTCCGCAGGATCGGTACGACCAGCTCGCCGAGCATGTCCATCTGCTCGAGGACGGTCTTCATCGGGAGTCCGGCGTGGTCGACCAGGAACAGCTGGCGCTGGTAGTCGCCGACGATCTCACGGAAGCCCAGCGTCCGGTCGATGACCTGCTGGGGCGAGCCCACGGTCAGCGGCGTCTGGCTGATGTAATCCTCGAGCGACGGGCCGCCACCGTAGACGGGCGCGTGGTCGAAATATGGCCGGAACTCCGTGATCGCATCCTGCGAGTTGGCCCGCATGAAGACCTGCCCGCCGAGGCCGACGATCGCCTGGTCGGCAGAACCATGGCCGTAGTGCTCGAAGCGGCGGCGGTACAGCGCGACCATCCGCTGGACGTGCTCGCTCGGCCAGAAGATGTTGTTGTGGAAGAAGCCGTCGCCGTAGTACGCCGCCTGCTCGGCGATCTCCGGACTTCGGATCGAGCCGTGCCAGACGAACGGCGGCACGCCGTCGAGCGGCCGGGGGGTCGAGGTGAAGCCGGTCAGCGGGGTCCGGAAGTTGCCCTGCCAATCGACGACATCCTCGCGCCACAGGCGATGGAGCAGGGCGTAGTTCTCGATCGCGAGGGGGATCCCCTGGCGGATGTCCTGGCCGAACCAGGGATAGACCGGACCCATGTTGCCGCGGCCCATCATCAGGTCGACCCGGCCGCCGGCGAGGTGCTGGAGCATCGCGTAGTCCTCGGCGATCTTGACCGGGTCGTTGGTCGTGATCAGCGTCGTCGAGGTCGACAGGATCAGGCGCTCGGTCCGGGCCGCGATGTAGCCCAGCATCGTGGTCGGCGACGAGGGCACGAATGGCGGATTGTGGTGCTCGCCCGTGGCGAATACGTCCAGGCCGATCTCCTCGGCCTTGAGCGCGATCGTGACCATCGCCTGAATCCGCTCGGCCTCGGTCAACGTGCGGCCAGTGGTGGGATCGGTCGTGACGTCGCCGACCGTGAAGACCCCGAATTGCATGTTCCTGATTCTCTCTGTTCCGTTGCTGGCTGTGCCGGTCGCTGGCATTTCCTTGTCACCGGCTAGGCCATCGTATCGCAGATAGTTGCGCTGTCAACCATCTCGGCTCCGCCGACCGGAATCGAATGGCTCCGGCGGTAGGACTCGAACCTACGACCAAGCGGTTAACAGCCGCCCGCTCTACCACTGAGCTACGCCGGAGCGAGGACCGCCGATGGCGGTCGTTGGGGCCGGCAACGAGCCGGCCACGCCGGCCGAAGGATAGCACGGGCCGTCGCCGAATTCGGCTCCGCGGCCGACCGGCTGGCATACTCCGGACATGAGCCTGATCAGTCCCGAGGAACTGGCCCGCCGGCTGGCCGAGCCGGGCCTTCGGATCGTCGACGTGCGCTGGTACCTGGGCAAGCCGGGAGCCGGGCGCGCGGCGTACGAGGCCGGCCACCTGCCCGGGAGCGATCTACGTCGACCTCGACTCCGACCTCGTCGCGCCCTCCGGCGCCGGGCCGGCACCCGTTGCCCGCGCCGGCCGCCTTTGCCGCTGCGCTCGGGCGGCTCGGGATCGGCGACGACGCGTTCGTGGTCGCCTACGACGACGTCGGCGGCTGGGTCGCCGCGCGGCTGTGGTGGATGCTCGACAACCTCGGCCATTCGCGGGTCGCCGTGCTCGACGGCGGACTGCCGGCCTGGACCGCGCTGGGCTTGCCGATGTCGGCGGAGGCCGGCCCGCGGGCCGCCGGTCGAGCTGCACCTGGCCGACCACTGGTCGCGGATCGTCGATCGGGACGGGCTCGTCGGGCGCCTGCATGGAGTCCAGCCGCCGACGCTCCTCGACGCCCGGGCCGGTCCGCGCTATCGCGGCGAGGTCGAGCCGATCGATCCGGTCGCCGGCCATATCCCTTCGGCTCGCAACGCCCCGACCGACGGAAACCTCGGGCCCGACGGGCGATTCCTCTCCCCGGCCGAGCTGCGCGAGCGCTTCCATGGCGTCGGATGCCGATTCCGGGGACGTCGTCACCTCGTGCGGGAGCGGCGTGTCGGCCTGCCATCACGCCCTGGCGATGCGGGTGGCCGGCCTGCCCGACCCGATCCTCTACCCGGGGTCATGGAGCGACTGGAGCACCGCCGGCTACCCCGCCGCGACGGGCCCGGAGCCGGGGACACTCGACTAGCCGAGGCAAGCCGCAGGCAACCCCGCGGTGAAGCCGGCCGCGGCCGCACGATCCGGCCATGCCTTCGAGGAGCGGATCGTCGATCGCGGCACGCGGCGCGGGGTCGACGATGGTCACGAGCTCGGCCGCGAGCTCCGCGCGGCTCGCCTGGAGCGCGGGCTGAGCCAGGAAGCGGTGGCGACGTGCGACAGGCCTGTCAGACTCCGAGGTCGGCCGGATCGAACGCGGGCTCGATCCCGTCGGTGTCGGTCGACCCAGCTCGCGCGATTGCTGAGCGTGGTCGGCCTCGAGCTCAGCGGCACGGGCCTATCCCGGCCGGATCAGCCGACTGCGGGACCGTCGCCCAGCTCGCTACTGCTGGGCCGCCTCGATGCCGAGCTCCCATGCCCGCAGTCGCGTGGCGAACGGAGGTCCCGATCGGGCCGATCGGCGACCTCCGAGCGTGGGACGTCGTGCTTCGGATCGGTCCCGATGCGGATCGGGGTCGAGGCCGAAACGCGACTCGTCGACCTTCAGGCCGTCCAGCGACGGATCGCCCTGAAGTGTCGGGACAGCGGGATCGACCGACGCGATCCTGTTGCTTGCGGCACACCCGCACGAATCCGCCTGACGCTGCAGGATCGTTCGAAGCACGATCCGACGGCTTCGTTTCCGATCCACCGGACGCGGAATCTGCTCGAGGCGCTCCGGGCCGGCCGAGATCCCGGAGCGCAGCTCAGTCGATCCTGCTCGTGAGGTCCCGGAGCCCGGCGGTCGTGGCTCCCGGCGACGCTTGCGACCCGGATGAATGTACGCGACTGCCACGCTCGACCCGCCGGTCGACTTCCTGCATCGGCTGCACGAAAGACGTCGGCATCAGCACCGCGACGATTCCAGTCGGTCTGCTGCAGCGACTGACAGCTTGACCGACGGAACCTGGAACGGTCTACTCGGACCGTGGCGCGAACATCCACCCCATGCAGGCGAGGCCGGAGAAATCGGGCGTAGCCCGGCTCTGACTGCGCAGGCCGGCAGGCTCCGTGCCGGCCGACCCGCGCCCGGCCCAGGTCGGCCACCTCGGACGGGCTTACTCCAGGTAGTCCTTCAGCTTGCGGCTGCGGCGACGGGTGGCGGAGCTTGCGCAGGGCCTTGGCCTCGATCTGGCGGATCCGCTCGCGGGTGACGTTGAACTCCTTGCCCACCTCCTCGAGCGTCCGGGCGCGGCCGTCCTCGAGGCCGAAGCGCAGCTGCAGGACGCGCCGCTCGCGGCCGGTCAGCGAGTCGAGGACCGCCTCGACCTGCTCCTTGAGGAGCTGGTGCGAGGCGGCCTCGGCCGGGGCGAGGGCGCCCCGATCCTCGATGAAGTCGCCCAGGTGGGAGTCCTCCTCCTCGCCGATCGGGGTCTCGAGCGAGACCGGCTCCTGGCTGACCTTGATGATCTCGCGGACCTTGTCCGGGGTGACCACGACCTCCTGGCCCTTGGACATCGCCTCGGCGATCTCCTCGACGGTCGGCTCGCGGCCGAGCTCCTGGAGCAGGCTGCGCGAGACGCGGATCAGGCGGTTGATCGTCTCGACCATGTGGACCGGGATCCGGATCGTGCGGGCCTGGTCGGCGATGGCCCGGGTGATGGCCTGGCGGATCCACCACGTGGCGTACGTCGAGAACTTGTAGCCCTTCTCGTAGTCGAACTTCTCGACCGCCCGGATCAGGCCGATGTTGCCTTCCTGGATCAGGTCCAGGAAGCACATCCCGCGGCCGATGTACTTCTTGGCGATCGAGACGACCAGGCGCAGGTTGGCGCTGGTCAGCTGCTCGCGGGCGTCGCGCCCGATCTTGACCAGCTCGCCCTTCCGGTCGCGCAGCTTGGTGTTGAGCGGGACCTCGGGGTCGTAGCCCATCCGCTTGAGCAGCTCGGCGTCGTTGCCGGCCATGATCCAGCGCTCGAGGGCCGGGAACGCGACCGCATCGCGGGTCCAGTCGTAGATCGCCCGCAGGCCGATGTTGTCGCGCGAGTCGAGGTCGCCGTTGTGGACGGCGAAGTAGGCCCAGTCGAGGAGCTTGATGAACGACTCGGCATCGAGCGTCTCGTTGTAGGCGTGGAGCGAGGCCCTTGGCCTCCGCGAGGAGCGTCCTGGTGCCGTCCGACTGGACGTCCTTGGCCGCCTTGACCAGGTGGAAGTCGGGCGTGGGCACGAGCAGGTCGGCGGCCGACTCGGCCGCGATCGCCTTGTGGACGAGCATGTGGGCCTCGTCGCCGAGGGGCAGCCGGTGCTGCGGCTTGGCGGTCCGGGTCTTGCGCTCGGTGTCGTGGGTGGTCCACTCATGGAGCGAGACGACGCCCTTCCAGGGCGCCTCGACGAGCCACTCGCCGAGCTCGATCGCCTTGGCCAGGACGACCTCTTCCTCGGCGGTCAGCAGGGCGACCTTGCCGATCTCCTTGAGGTACATCCGGACCGGGTCGTCGATCCCGATCATGTCGGCGGAGAGGGCCTCGAGCTCCTCCGGCGGTGGGCTCCTCGAGCTCCTTCGGCGTCGAGCTTGGCCGGCGCGTCGGCGGGCAGCTTCTCGGCGACGACCACGCCGTCGTCACCGACTACCTCGACCCCGATCTCGACGGCCGCGGCCGGGTCGGCCGGGACGCCCAGCTCGAGATCGAGATCATCGTCGTCATCGTCTTCTTCGAGGTCCGGGTCGCCCAGCGGCGGGATCACCGCGACGCCGGCCCGGGCCGGCCGCTTCGAGGCGAGCTTGGCCTCCTCCTGCTCGACCCTCGTCCGGCGGGGCCGTCCGGCGAGGACGGCCTCGACCAGCTGCTTGTCCATTGGATCCTGCGCCACGTGTGCCTCCAGCTATGCGTGTCCGGCGACGGCCGGACGGGTGAGCAGGTGCGTCTGCTCGATCCTGCGATCGAGCGATCGACGCGCCTCGTTGATCTGTCGTTCCTCATCGAGCAGGCGCCGGATCTCGTCCGCGTCGCCGCGCCGTTCCGCATCGGCCTGCTCGGCCTGGTTCCAGGTGCCCGCGCTCCTCGAGGCGGTCGGCCTCGAGAGTGAGCAGGCACTTGTCGATGGCGTAGGTCAGCCGGGCCGCCGACAGGCGGCTCGGATCCGGCCCGCGGTGGGCATACAGCGCGATGGCCAGGGCACGCGTCTCCGGGTCGAGGGCATCGAGCATCCGGCCGCGCTCGAACGATCCGCCGTCGCGCTGGGCCTGCTCGAAGTCGGCGATGATGGCGCCGTACAGCTCGCGGGCAACCGTGCTCGGCAGGTCGGCCGGCCTGAGCAGCTCGATGACCCGGGCCTGCTGCTCGGGCACGAGCAGGAGCAGCCGGAGCAGCTCGACCTCGACCGGGCTGATCGACTTGACGACCTCCTCGGGGCTGACGCTCTCGGCCGCCGCCCGCACGGCATCCAGGGTGATCCGGGCGCCGGCGTGATCGTCGCCGCCGGCCCCTCCCCCACCCAGGGCACCCGGCCGGGCCGGATCCGGACGGCGATGGAGCGACTCGAGCAGGGTCCGCTCCTCGACGCCCGAGCGCCGGGCGAGGAGCTGCAGGTACGAGTCGCGCACGACCGGGTCGGACACCTTGCGCAGGGTGGGCATGACCGCGTCGACGAGGCGGCGCTTGCCGTCGGCCGTGCGCGTGTCGATCCGTCCGGCGTGGTAGTCGATCAGGTAGGCCAGGATCGGGTCCGGCGTCCGGACTGCCTCGCGCCACAGGTCGGGCGACTCGCGGATGACCTCGTCGGGATCCTTGCCGTCGGGCAGCCGCACGACACCGACGTCGGTCAGGCCCGACGCCGCCGTCGTGCTGGACCTCGCTGATCAGGTTGTTCAGCTCGGTCACCCCGAAGCTGCCGGCCGACTGACCGGCCGGGTCGACGTCGTAGGCCAGCGCGACCTTGCGCGCGTAGCGGGTCAGGACCGCCACCTGGCCCGGGGTCAGCGCCGTGCCCAGGCTGGCGACCACGTTGGTGAAGCCGGCCTGGTGGGCCATCAGGGCGTCGGTGTAGCCCTCGACGATGACCGCCTGGCCCGACTTGCGGATCGCCGACTTGGCCCGGTCGACGAGGTACAGGGTGCGGCTCTTGTCGAACAGCGGCGTGGCCGGCGAGTTGAGGTACTTGGGCCCGTGGTCGCGGGTGTCCCCGTCCTCGATCAGGTAGCGCCCGCCGAGCCCGACGGCATGGCCGTTGGCGTCGCGGATCGGGAAGATGATCCGCTCCCGGAACCGATCGTAGGCGCCGCGACCCGACGATCGCGCCTGGGTCAAACCCGACCTCGGCCAGGTCGGCCGGCTGGATCCCCGCGCTTGGCGATCAGCTGGCGGGACATCGCGTCCCAGCCGGCAGGGGCCCAGCCCAGCTGGTAGGTCGCGATCGTCTCGTCGGTGAAGCCGCGGCCGTGCGAGGTAGTCGAGGGCGGGCTTGCCCGAGACGTGGGCGGTCAGGACGCTGTGGTACCAGGCGATCGCGCTGTCGAGCACCTCGCGCAGGCGCGCCCGTGCGGGCGTCCTCGCGGCTGGAGCGCTCGTCGAGCTCAACCCCGGCCCGGGCGGCCAGCGATCTTGAGCGCCTCCGGGAAGCGTGACCGAGTCGCGCTGCATGACGAAGCTGAAGACGTCGCCGCCCAGGCCGCAGCCGAAGCATTTCCAGCTCTCGCGACTGGGCGTGACGTAGAACGACGGCGGTCTTCTCGCCGTGGAACGGGCACAGGCCCTTGAAGGACGCACCCGACTTCTTGAGCTGGACGGTCTCGCCGATGACATCGACGACCGACAGCCGGTTCTTGACTTCCGCGGCAATCCCGACAGCCACGGACCCTCCTTGAGCTTGCCTGTCCCGGTTCGCCCGGCTGGCAGCCGAGCGCTGGACATGCGTACCGGCGTGTCAAGTCTTGACACGCCGCTTCGGGACGGATCGTACCACATTGTCAAGGCCTTGACAAGCCACCTTGTCAAGGCCTGCCGCTAGGCGCGAGCCGGCTGCGGCCTCGCCAGGGGCTCGGGCGACGCGTAGAGCTGGTCGATCTCGTGCGGGTTCGGCCCCTCCAGGATCTCCTGCCGGACGATCGCCCGCCGCTCGGTTTCCCGGATGATGATCACGAGGAGGATGCCGGCGACCGCCTGCAGGCCAATCGCAACGGCATCAGCCTCGAGCTCCAGCCGGGCATCGGCCAGGTTCGTCGGGGCAGGCAGCCACAGGATGAGGTAATCGAGGACACCGCCGACGACCCACAGGATCCACCAGGCCTGGAGGATCGTGGTCCGGCCTCGACGGCGCTGGTCGCCAGGCGTCGCCAGACGTCGGCCACGATCAGGTACGGCTTGAACTGGCTGGCGATCGGCACGAACCACCAGATGATCGATGCGCGCGGCGATACGCTCGGGTCGCCGCCGCCCAGTCCCGGGCGTGTTGTCGACGACCCGCGACAGCCACGCGAGCAGGGCGATCGCGGCCGCAATAAAGGTGCCCAGGTGGAGCTCGTTGCCCTTGGCCACGGCCAGCTGCCACTGATCGAGCTCGGCCGTTGACGGGATGCGGGACGGGTCGAGCAGGCTCAGGCCACGCAGCTCCTGGATGCCGGCCCAGGCGAGGGCCGCGCTGGCGATCCCGACAAAGGCCATGGCCCAGGTCGCGCGACGGAGCGAGGAGCGTGGCCGGTCATGGGCCAAAGGTACTGGGGTCACGCCGGGACTGTACGCGGTCGAGACGGCCGGGACGACCCCTTTGGCGCAATGCGGTGCGCGCACAAACCAGCACGGGTTCGGATGCCCGGCCCCGTGGTCGTCAGCCGGGCGGCGGGTTCGCGGCGAAGACCTGGTTGCAGAGCGCACCGAACCGGGCGATGAATCCGGGCAGGGCGGTCGGGTCGATGGCCGCGAACATGTCCTGGCCCGTCGTCGCCACCTTGAGCTGGCCGTCGCCGCCGGCCGCAGTCAGCTCGCAGCTGACCTGACCCTTGTACGACTCCACCATCGGAAAGTAGCCGGCCAGCAGGCTCCACTTGGCCTGATCGCCGACGCCGCTCAAGGCCTGGACCGTCGAGCCGTCGACCGGGCCCATGTTCGTATCGTAGGGCTCCTTGAAGTCAGACCCCGACACGACGTAGACGTTCAGACCGTCGCCCAACGACGGGTCGGCCAGGTGGAAGTCGCAGGTACCCTGATGGTCCGTGGTCGGATCACCCAGCTGGGCCGAGAACAGGCCCTGAACATCGGCCTTGCTGATCATCGCGCACGGGTCGACGTCCGGCATCGCACACAGCACCGCTCCGAGGATGGAGGCATACGGGCCCCCGACGGCGCCGACGGCGCTGCCGGCGGGGTTGCCGCAGCCGCCGGCCAATCCCGCTCCGGCCGGCGCAGCCGAGCCGGCGCTGCTGCCGGCCGGCGACACCGCCCCGGCCGGCGCCACGGCCCCACCCGCAGCGGTCGCGCCGGGGCCGGCGGTGCAGGCGGAAAGCAGGAGCAGGCAGGCGAGGGCCGCAAGGATCGACCGCCCCCCGGCGATGGTTCGACAGGCCGTGTACATCTCTACTCCTCCTTCTACGGGACACTCAGGGTGACGGTCGTGGTGGACTGCACTTCTGCGGACAGGCCGCCGAACCCCGCGTCGGCACCGTTCTCGGCCGAAATGCTCCAGGTCAGGCTGCCTGGCGCCACCGAGGACGGGGCGCCGATCGGCAGCGGCGGCACGAGGCCGGCCAGGGGGATCGTGATGCCGGTCGAGCCGCACGTACCGTGGCCGGTTGCGTGGCAGTCGGTGGCCGTCTCGCTGGCGAAGGTGAGGACCAGGTTGCACAGCGTGCCGCTGACGCCGGCGCCCTGCTCCAGCATGGTCGTATCTGTCGTGCCCTGGGCCAGGCCCTGGAAGACCTGGTGATCGAGCACGGTCACCGAGAATGTCCCGCCAAGGGAGCCATCCGGCGCGACAGTCACGGTCAGCGGCCCGGTCCCGTGGTCGTTGGTCCCGCCAGACTCGCCGAGGTCGACCTGGCCGGGCGGCACGATCGTCGTGGAATCCTCGGTGAGGGTCCCCTGGTAGGTCCCTGCGGGAAGGGACGTTGCGCACTGACCGGAGGCGGCCGGGCTGGCCGCCGTCGACGGTCGCGGTGAGGCCTGGCCCCGGTAGCGCAGGACCACGATCCCGTTGCCGGTGGCATCGAGGAGCTTGTTGAGGCGGTCCTGGAGCCCGTCGAGGTAGGGTGCGAACAGGCCGACCACGAACGGCTTCAGGAGCGTCGGAACCCAGCCGAGCAGCGCATCCGTGAGCCGCTGGCGGACCGTGTCGAGCTCGGGACGATGGGCGGTAACGGTCATCGAATCGACCTGGTTCAGCTCCTCGCCGGTCGGATCGCCCGGGTCGCGCGCGGTCAGGAACGTCCAGACCGCCTGGCCGTTCGTGTCGGTGACGTCGTTGGTCCGATCGGCGTCGATCGGGCCCAGGAGCGGATCCAGGGCCGGCTTGATCGGGCTCCAGGTGATCGGCACGGCGTTGGAGTGGAAGTTCGGCAGGGCGATTGCGAGGGTCGTCGCGCAGTCGCTCAGGACGGCCGGCCAATCGGGCAGGTCGCCGGCCGAGATCGTCGCGGTGAACGTGCCCCGGATCGGGTTCGAGCCGAGGACGATCGTGCCGCCTCCGGCCGGACCGGCTGCCCTGACGTTGACGGCATAGGGCAGGAGCGAGGCGACCTGCTCGGCGACCCCGCTGATCATTGCCGCGACCGACCGGATCTGGCCCAGGACGAGGCTCGTGAGCTGGCCGATCAGGCCGCGCACCAACGCCTCCCCGGCGCTGACCAGCCAGTTCCAGATCCCGGTGACGATCGCGCCGGGCAGGTTTGCCGGCGTCGCCAGCTTGAGGGCATTGAAGAGCGTGTGGATCATGCCGTCGGCCCAGTTGCTCACCGTCGAGCAGACTCCCCCGCCGTCGGCCGGGACGATCGCGGTGACCGGGCCGGCGTGAGCGACCGCCAGTCGGACCAGCGGTACCAGGCCGGAAGCTGACCCCGTCGGTCCGGCGCTCGGGCTGGTCGGCGGAGCGAGGCGGCCGCCGTCGGTGGCGAGGTCCGAGGCGAACAGGACGAGCACGACCGACGGGAACCGCAGCGTCGCCGGATGGAGCAGGTCCTGGCCCGCCATCAGGGCCCGCGACAGGCTGCCGCCGGCTGAGTCGGCCGAACCGACGTAAGCCGCCAGCAGGTCCGAGGTGGAGGGCATGCCGGTCTGCCCAGCAGGCAGGGGAATCACAGTGTCGAGGTCGGCCCCGCTCAGCCCGTCACCGGCCCACGCCCCGACCGCCAGGGCATGGGCCTGGAAGTCCAGCAGGCGGAACGGGCTGGCGGTCCCGCCCAGGCCGACCTCGGGCGTGCCGCTAGCCGTATCCGGATACGTGCCGATCCCCGACTGGGCCAGGCCGGCCACGAGGGCGCCAGTCGTGTCGCTGGTGTAGGCCGGGGCCGCGAGCCGGTCGGCCAGGCTCCACGAAGCCGGGTCCACCGATGCGGTCGACCCGGCTGGGACGACATGGTCGGTCAGGGCCGCCTGGCCAGCGTGGGTCGTGGCGGTCGAGGGCACCGCCTGGGACGGACCGGGCGCCGGGGCGCAGCCGGCCAGGACGCCGATGACGATGACGAAGACCAGCGACAGGCGCTTCATGACGGCTGTGTTCCCCTGCTGACGGCGGTCACCTTGACTGCCGGCAGGTTCGCGCCTGTCGATCGCAAACCGATCGCAAGCCGGATCGCCGGATTGAGGCGGTTTTCCGGCTAGCTCCTTGCCCGATCGCAGGCGCGCCAGGTTCGGGTCACTCCGGACCAGCTCGCGGGCGTAGGCAACAGCCAGGCCGTAGGCCCTGGCCGAGCTCAGCGGGTCGGCCTCAGTTCCGCCGGCCAGGTCGGTCCTGCCGGCCCGCGCCTGCTCGTCCAGGAGGATGCCTCCGGCCGTCGTCGCGTCGAGGTCGGCCAGCTCCGTCGGTGGCACCGGCTGGTGGATCGCGGCTCGAGTGTCGGCGGCCACCCCGAGCAGCTCGCTCGACCCGGGGCGCCCGACGGCAACGAGCAACCGGGCAACGGTTTCGAGGGCCTCGACGAGAACCCATCGATCCGCTTCAGGGTCGAGCCGTTCGAGCGCCTGTACGAGGTGGCCGGCGGCAGCCGGCTCGTCCGTGCGTATCGAGGTCCATCCGGGCGAGGTTGATGTGGCCGAGGGCGATCGTCGTGCGGGTGCTCGACTCGGCGCCGGCCTCGATCGCCAGCTGGGCGTAGCGCCGGGCGGCACGCGGGCGATCGAGCGCCCGGGCCACGGCGGCCAGGCGATAGGCGACGGTGCCCTCGGTGGTCCGGTGGCCGAGCTCGCGAAAGATCAGCAGGGCCTGGTTGCCGGTTTGCATGGCCGCGCCGAGATCGCCCGCCTTCCAGTGGGCCAGGGTCAGGGCCGCCAGGACATGTCCGTTGGCCAGCGGGTCGCCGGTCGCGACGGCGATGGCCAGCGACCGTTCGAGCGCCGGGCGAGCCTCGCCGACGACACCCTCGTCGGCCAACAGGGAGCCGAGATGGAGCAGGGTCGTCCCGATCTCCTGCTCCTCGCCGGCCTCGTCCAGGCGGGCCAGCGAGGCCTCGAGGAATGCCTGGGCCGCCGGCAGGTCATCGGTCGCGGCCGCAATCGCCCCGCGCCGGCGCAGGGCACGGCCCTCGCCGAGCGGATCGCCCAAGTGCGGCGAACAGGGCCTGGGCCTCTTCGACGATCTCGGCCCCGCGCGCGAAGTCGGTGACCCAGTAGGCGAGATGGCCACGGGCCAGGAGAGCGGCGGCGCGCAGGGCCGGGTCCGGGTCGGCCGCCTCGATCAGCCGGCCGAGCCAGTCCATGCCCTCGGCAGGGTGTCGTCCGAGCCAGTAGTCGGTCAGGCCGACCGCGATCTCGAGGCCGCGAGCCGCGCCTGGCCGGTCCCCCTGCGAGCCCGTCGCCAGGACGCCCAGGATCGCCCGGACGTGGGGCATCTCGCGGTCGAGCCGGCGGAGCGTGTCGCTGCGCTCCGATCCCGCGAGCAGCTCGATCAGGCCGCCGGCTCGGCGCAGCACGGCTTCCGAGTAGCGAACGCGGGCCGCCGCCAGCTCGGCTCGGATCGGCCGTCTCGA
The DNA here is from genome assembly GCA_963720965.1 of uncultured Chloroflexia bacterium. Lineage (GTDB taxonomy): Bacteria > Chloroflexota > Limnocylindria > Limnocylindrales > CSP1-4 > Palsa-1033. Next base: position 24,496 of record CAVRHD010000001.1, read on the forward strand.
TGGTATGGCCGGCGAGGGTCCGGAGGAGCTCGTAGCGGGTCGGACCGAAGGCGCTCCGGACCTGGACCAGGCTGGCGTCGACGAGGCGAGCAACGATCTCGAACGAGTCGGCGCCGTCGCGGACCAAGATCGGCCACGCCCTCGATCAGGTCCAGGTCCGCATCGGCGACCATGACCGCGAGGGCGATGAGCGCCCGCCGATCGGCAGGGCCGAGCCGGTCGACACTGGCATCGAGCGCCGCCCACAGCCCGGCCCGGCCGCCGACCGGGCCGCCGGCCCATCGCCCGAGGTCGGATTCAACCCGCTGGATGACCTCGTCCATGCGGAGCAGGTGGAGGTGCCGGGCGACCAGCTCGAGCCCGAGCGGCAGCCGGTCGACGAGGGTGCACAGGCGGTCGGCACTGGCCAGCTCGTCCGGATTGAGCCGGAAGCGCGGATCGAGCAGGCGCGCCCGATCGACCAGGAGCTCGATCGCGTCCGACGCGGCGAGCGGGCCGATCGGCGACGATGGCCTCGGCCAGGATTCCCAATCTCTCGCGGCTGGTGGTCATGATCCGGACCTGGGGACAGGCCGCCAGCAGCCGCTCGACCTCGTTGACGACCTCGGCCTGGCGAGCCTCGCAGCCGTCGAGGACGAGCAGGTCGGTCCCCGGGCCGAGTGCGCTCGCGACGCCCAGGCCGGCGTCGGCCGCCCGTGACGACGGGTCGACCACATCGAGGATCGCCCCGGCCACCGATTGCGCCGCCGGCAGCTGTTCGAGCGACACGTACCAGACGGGCGGCGCAGCAGCGCGCGCCAGCTCGAGCCCCAGGCGGGTCTTGCCCGCTCCGGGCGGACCGAGGAGGGTCACCAGGCGCGAACGGCCCCACGCCTCGGCCAGGTCCTGCTGCTCGGCCAGCCGGCCGATCAGCCGGGTCGAGGTGCCCGGGATCCGGGGCGGGACCGGCTGCGGACCGCCGGACCCGCCGGCGCCCTCCGGGTCCAGCGAATGACTCGACACGGACAGGCCGGCCGGCGGTTCCAACGCCGGGTCCTGGGCCAGGACCGCCTGTTGCATCCGGCGCAGCCCGGTGCCCGGGTCGAGGCCAAGGTCGTCGAGCAATCGACGGCGGCATTCGGCGTACGCGTCAAGGGCTTCGGCTTGCCGGCCGGCCCGATACAGGGCGAGCATCAGCAGCTCCCAGCGACGCTCGCGGTACGGCTGCTCGTCGACCAGGCGGCGAGCATCGCCGACCAGGTCGGTTGGACGGCCCACGTCGAGGTCGAGGCCGAGGAGGTCCTCACGCAGGCCTTCGATCAGCTCGTCCAGCCGGGCGGCCACGATGCGCGCCTCGGCCAGGTCGTCCAGGTCGGCCAGCGGCCGTCCCCGGATACCGGCGAGGGCCTGCCGAAGGAGCGCCGCCGCCTCCGCCGGCTCGCGCTCGGCCAGCCCGCGGCTCGCTCCGGCCAGGCGCTCGACCTCGTCGACATCGGTCGTCGCCTCGAGGGTGTAGCGATCATCCGTGGTCGAGATGACAAGCCCGAGCCGGCGCAGCCGGAAGACGTACGTCGCGATCGTGTGCCTGGCGGCCGGCGGCGAGTCGTCGCCCCACACGGCCTGCTCCAGGTCGTCCGGGGAGACCGGCCGTCCGGCATCCATCGCGAGGCGGGCCAGGACGCGCCGCTGGAGGCGGCCGCCCGCCGCGACATCAGCCGTCCCGGATCTGATGGTCAGCGGGCCAAGGATGCACACCTGCACCCCCCAACCTTAGCCGAGGCAGCCGGCTCTCCCGAGGCTGGCGAGCGAGCCGGTCCGCTACCAGCGCGGATGCAGCTCGGGACCTTCCCAGCGCGAGAACTCCTCGGTGGCGTAGCGTCCGAAGTGATTCTGGAAGTGCGCGCCGTGGCTGGCCAGGATGTCGCGCGCCGCGAGCAGGCGCGGACGGCTGCCGCAGTGGACGGCGACGATCGCCCGGCCGTCGTCCAGGGCCGCCTCATAGAGGCGCAGGTCGGGCGTCTGGTCCATCGTCATGAACTGGACGAGCCGGATGAGCTGGCCCAGCGGTCCTCGGCTGGTGGGCAGGTCGGACAATGAGCCATCGGCGGTCGCGCCTGCCAGGACCCTGGCCTGATCGGCGGAGAATCCGGCGGCCACGAGCGCTGCGCGGGCCTCCTCGGCGGCCGCCGGGTCGTCGATGACCGCGAGCAGCCAGTCCATCGGGTAGCGGATCATCGAGCGGCCGGACTTCACGTCCGTCTTGCGTGGAGGAGCCACGGCGTCAGCCTCCAGGCCCCTGCCCGGGGGGCCCATACCAGCTCGCGAGCGATCAGCCCCCGCGGCGGGGCCGGGCCGGCTCGGGCTTTTCCTTGGGCTCATGACCGGGGCGAGGCGGGCGAGGCATCGTGCCCGGCGCCATGTCCGGCGCCGCGACGTGGGGCCCACGAGCGCGAGCCGCTTCGACGCCGGCGGCAAAGGCCTTGGCGACCGCCGGCGGCACGCTGCCGATCCAGGCGGCCTGGATCTGGTTGACCCGCTCGGTCTCCTGGGCGCGCCGCTCGCGTTCTCGCTTCGAATGCTTGGTCATCGATTCCTCAGTCAGGTGTCGGCGGACACCGAAGGCCGGCTCGCCGCTGGATCGCGAGTATGCCCGACTTCACCCCGGCTCGCCGCTGAACGTCGTTGCCGGGGGCACAGCCGGGCGCTCGCCCGGGTAGTGTGCCGCGGGCCGAATGGTCTATCGTGTCAGCGGCCGCTCGGCCGACGAACCCGCACTCGTGAGGTAAGCGCACCATCGCAACGAAGCCCCGCCGCAACGTCTACCGCCGCCCCCCGGCGCCCGTCAAGCCGCCCATCCCGGGCACCGAGCCACCGCCCGTCGTCCGGACAACTGTCGCTTCGATCAACCTATCCGCAACCAAGGGCCGCGAGGGGCTCACGGTTGGCGATCACGTCCGGATCATCGGCAGCGGCCTGTACACCGGCGAGGCCGCCGTCATCGAGAAGCTGCCCGGTGGGGTGATCCCGACGGCGCTGGTGCGCACCGAGGCCGGCCGGACCCGACAGGTGCGGACCATCGACCTGGAGCCGATCCCCTGAGCATCGAGCCGGCTGCTGCCGCGCCCGCGACCCCGACCGCCGGCCTGGCCCTGGCCACGCGCGGACTCCACAAGAGCTACGGCCCACGGGTCGCCCTGGCCGGCCTCGACCTGTCGGTTCCCCTGGGCGTGGTCTACGGCTTCCTCGGGCCGAACGGGGCCGGCAAGACCACCACGATGCGCCTGCTGACCGGCCTGATCCACCCGGATGGGGGCACGATCGAAGTCCTCGGCAAGCCCTTCGGACGGAGTGACCGGCGCCGGCTGTTCGAGGTTGGGGCGCTCGTCGAGTCACCCGCCTTCTACCCCTACCTGACCGGCCGGGCCAATCTGCGGGCGCTGGCCGCGAGCGGAGCACCCACCCCGAAGGGCCGGATCGAGGAGGTCCTCGAGCTCGTCGGACTCAGGGAGCGAGGCGACGACAAGGTCTCGAACTATTCGCTCGGGATGAAGCAGCGCCTGGGCATCGCCGGAGCGCTCCTCAGCGATCCCAGGCTGCTCCTGCTCGACGAGCCGGCCAACGGCCTCGACCCGGCCGGGATCGTGGCCATGCGCGACACCCTCCGCCACCTGGCCTCGACCGGCAAGACCGTGTTCATCTCGAGCCACCTGCTGGCCGAAGTCAGCCAGCTGGCTGACGTCATCGGGATCATCGCGGCCGGCAAGCTCGTCCGGGAAGGACCGATCGAGACGCTTCTGAGCGGCGAGGGCCGGGTGCGCGTCCGGGTCGAGCCGGACGAGGTCGGGCGCGCCGTCGCCGCCCTCGCGCCGCTGGGCGATTGCGGCCCGGCTCGATGGCTCCGACGATGGGCGGCCGAGCGGTCCCGCCAACGAAGCGGGCTGGCTGGTCGTCCCCATCGCCACCGCCCGGGCGGCCGAAGTCAACCGGACCCTGGCAGCGGCCGGGATCTACGCCTCGGGAATCGAGACCGGCAGCGACCTCGAATCGCTCTTCCTCGAGCTGACCTCGGCAGCCCCGGCGGACGAGCCTGGCGGCGGGCCGCAGCTGGCGCCCGGGAACTGGCAATGAGGCTCTTCGTCTCCACCCTGGCCAAGCTGCGGAGCCGGCTGGCGACGGGCCTCACCCTGGGCCTCCTCATCCTGCTGATGGCCCTGATCTACCTCGCCGTGGGAGCCACTGCCAAGCAGGTGGCGTCCCGGCCCAACGGCGCCGCGGCGCTCGAGCTGTTGACATTCCCAGGCGCCTACGCCTTCATCTTCTCGTTCGTGCTGGCCCTTGGTGGGCTGTTCGTGATGGCTTACGCGGCCGCGATCGCCGGCTCGGAGTGGACCTGGGGCACGCTCAAGACGTCCGTTGCTCGAGGCGAGAGCCGCAGCCGTTACATGCTGACGACCTATGCCGGAATCGCCCTGCTTGCCGGAGTCGGCATGCTGGTGGCGTTCGGCGCGGGTGTGCTCCTGGCATTCCTCGGGGCCAAGCTGGCCGGGGTCTCGACGGACGGGATCAGCGACACGTCGATCTTCGGCAACCTGCCCGAGCAGTTCCTGCGGGGCTGGTTCGGCCTGATCGAAGTCGGGGCCATCGGGTTCACGATTGCCACGCTCGCCCGCAGCCAGCTGGCCGGAGTGGGCGCCGGGATCGGGATCTACTTCGCGGAAATGTTCGCGGGCGCATTCCTGCCAGACATCGTGAAGTACCTGCCGTTCAACGCGGCGAACTCGCTGATCCAGACCGACACGACGCTGGGCGGCGGCTCAAACCGATCGCTGGCGGTCCTCGATCCGAACACGGCGGTGGTAGTCGTGGCGGCCTGGATCGTCGTCGGCCTGGTCGTCACAGCGGTGTTCACCGAGCGAGCCGAGATCTCGGGCTGACGTGGCGCCCGACGCGATCGGACGCGACGTGCCCGAGTCGCTCACGGCCTACGCCCTGCGCGACGGCCAGGCCGTCGCGATCGACGATCCGGCCGAGCTGGCTCGACTGATCAGCCAGGGTTCGGACACGGTTGTGGATCGACCTGACCGACCCCAGCCCGCATGTCGTCGAAGACATCGGCCGCCGCCTCGGCCTTCACCCGCTGGTGGCCGAGGACATCATCGAGAGCAACGAGCGCTCGAAGGTCGAGTTCGTCGACGACATCATCCACCTGGTGATGTACGCCCTGACCCGGCCGGCCCAGGTCGAGCGACATGAGATCGACTTCGCCCTCGGGCCGGCAGTTCCTGCTGTCGGTCCATCCCGCGGCCTGGGATCCGATGTCGGCCCACCAGCTCAAGCTGGGAGTGGCGGCATTGCTCGAGCGCGGCCCGGACTTCCTGCTATGGGCCCTCGTCGATGGGCTCGTCGACGGCTACTTTCCCGATCTTCGACGCGCTGGCCGACGAGATCGACGCGCTCCAGGACGACGTCGTCAGCAACGCCGTCCCGGCCACCCTCGAGCACATCTTCCGGCTCAAGACCGAGCTCGTCTCACTGCGCCACGTGATCGCTCCGAGCCGGGAGGTCTTCAGCCAGCTGACCAGCCGGGAGTTCGACCTGATCGGCGAATTCGCAGGTCTTCTACTTCCGGGACGTCTACGACCACCTGATCCGGCTGACCGACGAGTTCGATAGCTTCCGAGAGCTGGTGTCCGGTACCCTCGAGGTGTACCTCTCGACGATCAACAACAACCTGTCGGTGATCATGAAGCGGCTGACCGGGGTGACCGTCGTGCTGGCCGGAATCGCCGCCATCGGCGGGCTGTTCGGGATGAGCGAGGCCGGCCCCGCCTTCGGCGGCCAGGAGCCAGACGGATTCTGGATCGTGGTCATCGCCTCGATCGTGCTGGCCGGAATCTCCATCGCCGTCCTGCGTCGGATCGACTGGTTGTAGCGCCCCGGACCTGGCGCGACGCCCGCCAGCCATCAGCGTTTCGTAAGCCGCCGGGCCCAGGGTGCAGCCATGAAGCACCTCCGCCTGCCCGCTGTCGTCTTCCTGGCCCTGATCGTGGTTGCCGGCTGCGCGCCGGCGAGCCAGGTGGGAGCGTCGCCGGCTCACAGCGCCGCGCCCACGGGTAGCAGCCGGGATGCGACCGGCCACATCGTCCCTGGGGGCGCTGTCGGCACGGTCGATGCGGGCGACTGGGCGACCGTCGACAGACTGGCCGCGCCGGACTACACCGCCGACACGACGGCGGCGCTCGTCGCCGGACTCGCTCGTTCCGGCATCGGGACGTACGCCGATCCTGAGAGTCCAGCGCCCGAGGCGAGCATCAGCGGGGCGGCGAGTCCGTTCCGGCTGCTCGACTTCCAGGCCCATGCGCTGGCGGTTGGCGCCTGGGCGGGCTCGACCTGGTCTGGCGCGGAGCTCGACGGGGTGCTGCCGATCGCGCCGGGCATGACGGACGCCGCCCCGGCGTCCGTCCTGCTGGCGAGCTATGTCGCTGCCGTGGACTCGCCTGGGGCGAGCCTCTCGCGGGCCCTGATGGCCGGCCAGGACCTGCTCCAACCGTCGACGTTGCGCTTTCCCGGCGTCGTCCTTGTCCTGTTCGTGTCGGACCTCGCGACCAACGGTGGCCACGCTGCCGGTCCCAGCCCAGGCGCCAGTCCGGCTCCAAGCCCGATTCCGAGCCAGGCCGAGATCGGCCGATCGGCCCAGCTCGCGATGGCCGGCGGCAACTCCGGGGCGAGCCAAGCCGATCCTGCCCGCGATCGAGCTAGGCAGCGTCTGCTCGGCCACCACCAGCTGGCTCAAGGGGATGATCAACCGGGTCTTCAATGCCCTCAAGCTGGCGGAGCCGGACCAACTTCTTCGGGGCGATCTTCATCACGGTCTGGAACTACGCGGTCGACCGCCTCCAGTCGCTTGTGCAGGGCGTGATCACGACCGTCACCGACGCCGTGCTTGGCTCGATCCGGAGCGTTGCCGCGGCGATCTCGGTGGCCGCCGAGCAGGTTGCCTCGATCCTGCCGTACGCCGTCCGGGTCGTGGCCACGGAGGGACGGCCGGATCCGCGTTCCTGCTCGATGCCGACCCGCATCAGGGCATGTTCACGGCAACGGTCACAGCGGGCGACCTGCCAGCCTGGCCGGCCGTCCTCCAGGACTGCGCGCGCGTCGCGCGGATCGCGCTGCCCGACTTCACTGCCCACAACGTGCCCCTGACATGGGGGACCATCCAGGCGCCCGGCGACCCGCTCCTGTCGCCGCTCAGCTCTGCGACGACCGCGGTCACGGACGGAGCCGGCCAGGCCACCTGGGGCTTCATGACCAGTGTCGATCCGGGCGAGCCGACTGGCCAGCGGATGACCCAGTTGGACAGCTTGCCCGTCGCGATCCATCGGCCGGAGCTCGACCACCTGCGGGATCAGCTCACAGCCGCCCTGCTGGGGCCCATCCCGGCGATCCTTCGACCGTTCCTCGCCGGCCTGATCGCCCCGGCCTTTGACGGCCTGCAGGCCCGCCTGAATACGCTGCTCGACGCGCGTGGCACCGGCTGGGCGGCGCTCATCTACCACGGCAAGGCGTCACCGCCGCCGAGCCCGGCACCATCGGGTGTGTGCAGCCCGAACCCGGTGGCGGCCGGAACATACGACGGGACGAACACGAGCGTGTCCCGGGAGTCGATCGACATCGGCGACGGCAACGTCGTCGGCAATGTGCTGGCGACGTCCGAGGGAACCGGCCCGGCGACGATCGTCGTCGCCGGCGATGGCTCGGTCAGCGGCAGCTGGTCGTCCCGGACGCACCTGCTCTTCCACGAGAAGGTCGAGAGCTACGGTGTCGTCGTCGATGACGTCCGCGACGAGGTCTCCGACTCGACCGGCACGTCGATCTGCGGGACCGCCTGCGACCTCCAGGTCGGGGTCGGCGGAGTTTCCATCGTTTCCTGCACCGACAGCCTCAAGGGCGACTGTGCCGGCGACCCACAGGCTCCGAGGAGCGGCCAGCTGGTTGACCTGGGGGCCCCGACTGCGGTGACTGCCAGTAGCGTCACCTGGACCTGGAGCTACACGGAGACCGGCGGCCAACCTTCGATCACGGCAACCTTGACGCTGTCGGTGAGTCGCCACTGAGGCGCGTGGGCCATCCGGCGGTGGCCACCACTAGCGCGTCGGCTAACGAGTGCCGGCACGTCGGGATCACCGCCGGCGCGTCGCACCATGGGACAGGCCGGCGATGGGCATGCTAGGCTTCGGTCCTCGTACCTCGATGGGCGCTCCGGTCGGCGCCCCGGTTCTTTTGCCGTGAGATCAGCGAACCATCAACCAGTGCCCTGACCGGGCCCCGCAGATGCGGGAGGGCCCTCAGGAGCAACACGACCGTGTCCTTCGATCATCTTGGGCTTGCGCCCGAGCTTGTCCGCGTCGTCGCGGACCAGGGCTACACCGAGCCCACCCCCGTCCAGGCCGAGGCCATCCCGCTCGTGCTGGCCGGCCGCGACGTCCTTGCCGGCGCCCAGACCGGGACCGGCAAGACGGCCGCCTTCGTCCTGCCGATCCTGCAGCTGCTCAACGCAGACCGCCCGGCCACGCCCGCCACGCCGGCCTCCCAGCCACGCTCGGCCCAGGGGCTGCCGACGTACATCCCAACCAGCCGGGATCGGCGCAATGCCACGCCGGTCCGAATCCGGACGCTGGTCCTTGCCCCGACCCGGGAGCTGGCCCTCCAGGTCGAGGAGAGCGTCCGGACGTACGGCGCCCGCCGTCCGATCCGCTCGACGACGATCTACGGCGGCGTCGGCTTCGACCCGCAGGTCCGCGCCCTGCGCTCCGGGCCCGAGATCGTGGTGGCGACCCCGGGACGGCTGCTCGACCACCTCGGCCAGGGCACGATCGATCTCGGCCACGTCGAGATCCTCGTCCTCGACGAGGCCGACCGGCTCCTCGACATGGGCTTCATCCGGGATATCCGCAAGATCATCGGCGCGCTCCCCCGCGAGCGCCAGACCCTGCTGTTCTCGGCCACCTTCTCCGACGACGTCCGACGACTGGCCGCCGACATCCTGCGCGATCCGGCCATGGTCCAGGTCGCCCGCCGAAATACCGCCGCGGAGCTCGTCCGCCAGCTCGTCCTGCCGGTCGATCGCGAGCGCAAGCGTGAGCTCCTGGCCCACCTCGTGAAGTCGGGCCGAATCGACCAGGCCCTCGTCTTCGCCCGGACCAAGCACGGTGCCAACCGGCTGGCCGAGCAGCTCGAGCGGGACGGCATCATCGCCACCGCCATCCACGGCAACAAGAGCCAGCCCCAGCGGATCCGGGCGCTCAACGACTTCAAGTCCGGCCGGGTCGCGATCCTCGTAGCCACCGACCTGGCCGCGCGCGGGATCGACATCGACGCCCTGCCCCACGTCGTCAACTTCGAGCTGCCGATGGTCGCCGAGGACTACGTCCATCGGATCGGCCGGACCGGCCGGGCCGGAGTGGAAGGGGACGCGATCTCGCTCGTGTGCGTCGACGAGAACAAGATGCTGCGCGACATCGAGCAGGTCCTTGGCCACCGGATTCCGACCGAGACCATCCCCGGCTTCGAGCCCGACCGGACGATCCGGCCCGAACCGATCCGGCTGCGCAGCCAGGGGATCCAGCCGGGCGGCCGGCCCGGGCGGGGTTTCGCCCCGGCCCGGCGCAGCACACCCCTGCCGGCGAACCGACCGCTCCATCCCGGCCAGGCGGCCCAGTCGGGCGGCGGCCGGCCGCACGACGGCCAGGCCCATCGGCCGAGCCGCGACGGCATGACCCGGCCGAACGGCGCCCCGGCCGGCCGCCCGGCTGGATCGCCGATGGCGCGACCCCAGCTGCCCGCTCGCGGAGCTCGGCCGCAGGGTGGACGGCCCCAGGCTGGTCGGCCGCAGCCAGGCCGGCCCCAGGGCGCACCGCTCGGTCAACACCACCCGTCCCACGGCCACTCGCCGAACGGCAATCGTGGCAACGGCCAGATCAATGCCCTGCCCGGTGAGACGTTCCGGCGGAACGCCGCTCCAGGCCGCTCGTCGTAGCAACGGACCCATTGGCGCCACGGGCGGGACGATCGAGCGCGATACCTCCCTCTCGCCACCACAATCGCTCCACATCTGAGCTCGAGGATGGACGCAACGGCCGGCGAGCCACGAGGCTCGCGGCAGCGTTCTGACCTGGGAGGTCACTCGATGCGGTTCTTCGTGAGGGTCCTGGCGGTCCTCGGCATCCTCGCCCTCATCGGGCTCGTCACCGGACTGGCCTACACGGCCGGCCTCAACGCCGCCGGCGTCGCCGTCCACCCGGCCGTGTACGGCTTCGGCCTGGGCTTCTTCGGCTTCGGCCTGTTCCAGTTCTTCGGCTTCCTGCTCTTCATGTTCGTCCTGTTCTCGCTGCTCCGGCTCGCCTTCGGTGGTCGGCGCGGCTGGGCCGGGCGAGGAGGTTGGGGGCCGTACGGCCCCGGTCGCGGCTACGGTCCGGGCGGCTACGGCTCCGGCTATCCGGCCGGGACCGGTGGACCGGACCAGGCCAGCGGAGATCCGCGCGAGGCTTGGATCCGCGGGCGCCTCGAGGAGTGGCATCGCACGGCTCACGCCGCCGGGACCACGCCCAACGCCAGCCCGCCGGCCGGCCCGGACGCCAACCCGCCGGCCTGACCAGCGGTTCGATGAGGCTTCCCTGGCGGAGGCCTCATCGTACGATGCGATTCGATGAAGACCATCCTCGTCGTCGATGACGAAGCCCGCATCGTCGACCTCGCCCGCGACTACCTCGAGCACGCCGGGTTCGGGGTGCTGACCGCGGCCGACGGCCGATCCGGGCTGGCCCTGGCCAGGACGAGGACGCCCGACCTGATCGTGCTGGACCTGGGCATCCCGGAGCCCGACGGGCTCGATGTGATCCGCTCCATCCGCCGCGAATCGAACCTGCCGATCATCGTCCTGACCGCTCGCGATGACGAGCTCGACAAGCTGCTTGGCCTGGAGCTTGGCGCGGATGACTACATCACCAAGCCGTTCAGCCCGCGCGAGCTGGTCGCCCGGGTCAGGGCCGTCCTGCGCCGGCTCGAGCCGGGCGACGCGCCAGGCGACCTGATCCATGCAGGCGAGGTGACCCTCGACGTGCCCCGGATGCGGGTGGACGTCGGAGGCCGTGCCGTCGACCTCACGCCGACCGAGTTCGAGCTGCTGGCCACGATGGCCCGGCGACCCGGCCGGATCTTCACCCGCAACCAGCTCCTGGACGCGCTTCGGGGTGTCGCCTTCGAGTCCTACGAGCGCTCGATCGACAGCCACGTCAAGAACCTTCGGCGCAAGCTCGAACCGGATCCGCGGGCCCCCCGCTACATCCTCACGGTGTACGGCGTGGGCTATCGATTTGCCGACGAACGAACCTCGTGAACAGCTCGCCGGATGACCCCGGCACCGGCCAGCCACCGAGCCACCGAGCCCGGCGGCACGGACGACGAGCCGATGGCGGCCGGGGCTGGTGGGGTCCGGATGCAGGTTGGGGACCTGCCGGCGCGTGGGGCCGCGACGCCGATTGGGGTCCGCCCGAGCAATCAGCGACCGACAGCGGACCCCCGTGGACCCGCCCGGGCTGGGTTCCGCCGCCGCGCCGCTGGTTCCTGCGGCGCTTCGCCGGCCTGGTCATCGGCATCCTGCTGTTCGTGGTCGTCCTCGCGGCGATCGCCGGCTTCGTCTTCGCCTCGATCTTCGGGCTGCTGGGCCCTGATCGCCCGGACCAGCCCGGCTGGGTGGTCCTGGCCCGCATCGCCGGGGTCATCGCTGTAGTCGCGGGAATTGCCGCGGTCCTGGGTCGGGTCCGATCCGTCGTGAGCCCGATCGACGAGCTCGTCGAAGCGACCCGTCGCGTCGGCGCGGGCGATTACTCGGTCCGGGTCGGCCGGCCGCGCCGCGCGCCCCGCGAGCTGCGCGAGCTGGCGGCGGGCTTCAACACGATGACCGAGCGACTCGAGGTTGACGAGCGCCAGCGGCGCTCGCTGCTGGCCGATGTCAGCCACGAGCTGCGCAACCCGCTGGCCGTCGTGCGGGGCGACCTGGAGGCGATCGTCGACGGGGTCCACCCCGCCGATGCCGAGCACCTGGGCGCCATCCTCGACGAGACGCTCGTCCTCGGCCGGCTGGTCGAGGACCTGCGCACCGTGGCCATGTCCGAGGCCGGAACGCTGCCGCTCCACCGGGAGCCCACCGATCTCGGCCTGTTGATCCAGGACGGGGCGCGCTCGTTCGCGACCCTGGCCGGGGCCGCCGGGATCTCGATCGTCGCCGACCTCGGCCCCGACCGTGGCTTGCCACCGCTCGACATCGATCCGGTCAGGATCCGGGAGGTCCTCGACAACCTGATCGCCAACGCCCTGCGCTACACGCCCGCCGGCGGGACCGTGACCCTGACCGCGCTCCGACCGTCCGGTCGAGACGTCGTCCAGGTCTCGGTCAGCGACACCGGCGCGGGGATCGCTCCGGACGTCGCCGAGCACCTCTTCGATCAATTCGTCAAGAGCACCGACTCGCGCGGATCCGGGCTCGGCCTGGCCATCGCCAGGCACATCGTGGAGGCCCACGGCGGGCGGATCGAGGCGCACAGCCAGCCGGGCGGCGGCAGCACGATCCGGTTCAGCCTGCCGATTGGCGAGCCTGATCCGGCCTGAGCTCGAGCCGAAGCCGGTGCGGCCAGGCGACGGGCCGGCGGGGCCGGTGCCGGAGCGCACCGATCGAGCGTGGCCCGATCGACTCACTAGTACTTTCGTACTGTTGGGCGCCACGACCAAAGATGGTGTACTGCCGAGCACGGCGACGAGCATCAATCGCGGCCAGTGCCAGGCGCGGATGGCTTGCAGCCCCTACCGGAGAGCAGCGTTGACGCCCCCTGGTGTGACGATCGTACGCCGAGCCGACTCGCGCGTCCCCGTCCAGCCGGGATCGACCGGACGCCAGGCCCTCCATCGCCTCCTCGCCGCAGATCCGCGGCTCGAGCCACTCTTTCCGACCGTCCTGCTCGACCTCCAGGTTTCGACCGGCGAACGGATCGACATCGGCTGGCTGCTGGCGGCCTGGCTGGGACGGGCGGCCGCGGCCGGCCGGACGGGCCACGGGCCGGATAGCTATCCCTGGCCCCTGGCCCTGAACCCGGCGGCTGCTCGGCCCGAGTACATCGGGCCCGAGGACACCTGGCGAGCCTGGCGGCTGGCCGACGAGCCCGCCCGGTCGGCCGACCCCGGGCGGTTCTTCGCCCGTCTGATCGAGCCGCTGGTGATCACCGAATCGGGCGAGTTCCTTGAGTCGCTCATCGCGGTCGAGGGTCCGGCCACCGAGCTGGCCGAGGAGCTCCTGGCGCGAGCCCTGCCGGCCACCCGCCGGGCGCTGGCCGCCCATGCGGCCCATCGCCACGCGTGGGCGGACACGTTTGCCCTGTGGGCCCTCACCCGCCGCCCGCGCCTGCTCCGCAGGGTCCATCCGTTCGCGCTTGCGATTGCCGACGGCTACGCCGCCAGCGCCCTCCTCGACGAGGGCATCGGGCGCGGATCCGAGGCTCCCTTCGAGGACCGGGCCCTGGCCTCGGTCAGCGCCCAGCTGGCCGGCGGGCTGATTGCCCTCGGCCTGCGACCGAAGCTGGCCGCCTCGCTCATCGGATTCGTCAAGCGGGCCGAGGACGCCCTTGGCGGCTGGGGCGACGGAGGTGGTCCGGTCGACGTGCTGACCACGCTGGTGTCGGCCGAGCTCCTCAGCCAGACCGATCCCGAGTTCGACCCGGGCCGGACTGCCCTGGCCCTGACCCGGCTGCAGGATCCTGATGGCTGGTGGCGGGCGGGCGGGCCGGATACGGCCTGGACGACCCGGGCCGTGGCCGAGCTCCTGACCAGCATCGAGACTCCCTTCGCGGCGCGCTGGCGCTGGCCGCAGCTCGCGATCGAGCATCGCGATCGCCGGACAGGCCTTGCCTGGGGCACCTGGCTGGCCGACCTGGGCCGGTTGATGAGCGAGGTCGCCGGATTGTCGCGCGCGCCGATCGAGATCGCATTCATCGACCTGGCCGGTTTCGGTGCCTGGAACACGCGCTTCGGCCAGGCCCTCGGCGACCGCGTACTGCGCTCATTTGCCCAGGTCCTGGCGGCGATTCCCGGCACGGTCGCCACCCGCGAAGGAGGCGACGAGTTCGTCGTGCTCGGCGCGCCCACCGCGGATGGGCTGGAGCGCCTGATCGAGGCTGCCTGCCTTACCTGGCAGTCGCGCTTCCGGGCCGAATACGGCAACGAGCTCGCCCCCGTCCGGCCCCGGATCCTGGTCACCGAAACGCGCGGGGCCGGCCTGCTCGCGGCACGGGACGCGCTGGGTTTCGCCATCGGGACGCTCAAGACCCGCTGGCCGGACCCACCCGCGCCGGGGATCGTGGAGCGGGTGGCCCTGAAACCGACCCGCCCGGGCTAGGCCGGGCCGCGCGGGCGGCCCGTCGGCTACGCTGTCGCGACCATGTTCAACCCACGTGGCTCGATCACCGTCATCACCGGTCCGATGTTCAGCGGCAAGACCGCCGAGCTGATCCGGCTGTGCGAACGAGCCAGGATCGCACGCCGGAAGGTCGTCCTGATCCGGCCCGCGCTCGACGACCGGACCGAGCCGGAGACCGTGCGCAGTCGCTTCGGGGTCGCCTTCCCGGCCCGGCCCGTGGCCGACTCGACGATGATCGAAGCCGTCGTGACCGAGACCCGGGCCGATGTGGTGGCGATCGAGGAGGCCCAGTTCTTCGACGACGGCCTGGTCGACGTGTCCGAGCGGCTGGCCGACCGGGATCGCTCGGTGATCATCGACGGCCTGAACCGCGACTTCCTGGGGCGGCCCTTCGGACCCGTCCCCGACCTGATGGCGATCGCCGACGAGATCCTCATGCTCAGCGCGATCTGCATCGTGTGCGGCGAGGCCGCATCCCGGACCCAGCGAATCGTCGACGGCCGTCCCGCCACGCCCGCCGACCCGCTCGTCGTGATCGGCGGGATGGGCGACGAACGCTACGAGGCGCGCTGCCGCAAGCACCACGAGATCGGCTAGGCAGAACCGGCTCCGGAACGATCGGCGTGGCCCGATGGGACCCCCGGCCCATGGCCCGGGCGGTGCCCGGCGGCAACACTTTCGGCGATGACCAGAATGGTTCGGGTTCCGCATGCCCCGGGCTGGAGCAGCGACGAGCATCCGGCGGCCCGCCTGACGCGGCGGTTGGCCGGCGATCCGCATGTCCTGCTGGCGGTCGCCCTGGTCATCCCGATGACCCTGGTCAACCTCTTCGAGCGAGGACCGAACGAGCTTGCCGTGGCCGTCCTTGCGGTGGTGTTCCTTGCGGTCCAGGCAGGACTCGCCCTGATCGGGCCGGCTGTCTCGGGCCTCCGGACCACGCGACCGAGGACGGGTCGCCTGCCGATCGACTCGTGGGCCCTTGCCCGGCTGGCCCTGGCCGTGGTCTTCGTCGCCTCGGCCGCGTTTGCCACGGCGGATCGCACGACGGTGCCGCTGGCCCCGCTGTATATCCCGATCGTGGCCCTGGCCGCGGCGATCGGATCGAGCGAGGCGGTCGTCGTGTTCCTGCTGGTGGTCGTCGCCCGGTTCGTGCCCATCGTGGAAGGCTCTGTCGTGGCCTCGGCCATCACCGAGCAGGCGCTGGTCCTCGGGTCGGTCGGCATCGTCCTGGCCATCGGCACCCGGCGGACCGTGTCCTCGCTCAACCTGGCCCTCGACCGGCTGCGGTCGACGAACGCGTCGGAACGCCGGCGCAACCGCCAGATCGCCGGCATCGACGCGGTCGGCCGGACGCTGGCTGCCGATGGTCCGGTCCCCCGCTCGCTCGAGGCCGTCATGGACCTGCTGACCGGGACATTCGGCTACAGCCACGGCTCGATCTACCTGGGCGAGGAGCTGGGTGGCTCGCCGGTCGAGCTGCGGATGGGCGCCCAGCATGGCTACGACCTGCCCATCCCCGTCTTCGACGGCACCTTTGGCGTGATCGGCCGGGTGATGCGGACTCGGCAGCCCGTGCTGGCCGCCGATGTCCACGGCGACCCGGACTATGTTGGAGCGGCAACCGGCCTGCGCAGCGAGGTCTGCGCGCCGCTGCTGGCGGGTGAGGAGCTCCTCGGGATCGTCAACGTCGAATCCGACCGGGAGGTCCTCGACCAGCACGACCTCGACGTCGTGCGCCTGGTCGCCGACCGGCTCGCCTCGGCCCTCACCCTGGCCCGCGAGCGCCGCCGCCTGGCCGAGCGCGCCCAGCTCTTCCAGCGGGTGGTCCAGTTCGGCGGCGAGGTCAACTCGAGCCTGGACGGTGCGATCCTGTACGACAAGATCGTGGCCGGCCTGGTCAACGTGGTGCCCGCCGATGTGGCCGGCCTGACCCTCCTGGATCGGCGCGACGGAACCTATCGGATGGTCGCGATCCAGGGCAGCAACCCGGCCTTCATCGGCCTCGAGATCAGACCCGGTGAAGGCACCGCCGGCCGGGCCATTCGCGACCGGGCGCCGGTCGTCGACGACCACTTCGACCGCCGGCGCTTTCCGCTCGGTACGACCGACGCACCAATTCCTGACGTCGTCGCCAGCGTTGCGGTGCCCCTCCTCCGCGACCAGGTCGTGCTCGGTGCGGTGGCCCTGATCCGGCTCGACGCCCGGCCATTCAGCGCGCTCGAGCTGGAGGTCCTCCAGATGGTCGCCTCGAAGGCAGCCCTGGCCATCACCAACGCCCAGCTCCACGCCGAGGTGATGGAGGCGTCAATCCGCGACTCGCTCACGGGCACGTTCAATCGACGTCACTTCGAGCCGAGCCTCGAGCGGATGATCGCGGCCAGGCGCCGGCTGCCGGTCGAGGACCGACCGCCCCTTGCGGCGATCCTGTTCGATCTGGACCTGTTCGGGACCTTCAACAAGGCGCACGGCCACCAGACCGGCGACGCGGTCCTGCGCGCCTTCGGCCGTCTTCTTCAGGAACGCTTCCGGACCAGCGACCTCGTCGCCCGCTACGGCGGCGAGGAGTTCGTGGTGATCCTCGACGGAGCGGGCCGGGACGAGGCCTTCCGGATCGCCGAGGAGGTCCGGGCGGCGTTCGCCGACGAGTCATTCCGGGGAGCCGACGGGGCGCGCCTGGCTGCCACGGTCTCGGCCGGTTGTGCCGAGCTCGGGCCGGCCGACGGCCTGAGCGACCTGCTGGGTGCCTGCGACGTCGGCCTGGCGATGGCCAAGGGCGCCGGCCGCAACCAGGTCGTGGCCGCCTAGACCCGGGCCGGCCGGGCCACGGAGGCCCACGGTTCCCGTTTGAAATGGGTCTATTCGCACGCTCCCCGAATGCGTATGCTCTGGGCGGCGACCGAGGATGGTCCCCGGTCGCGTCAGATCCCCAACAGGGAGGCACGATGGACCAGAGTGGATCGACCGGCGACAAGGGCGCGCCCA
This sequence comes from uncultured Chloroflexia bacterium, assembly GCA_963720965.1. Taxonomy (GTDB): domain Bacteria; phylum Chloroflexota; class Limnocylindria; order Limnocylindrales; family CSP1-4; genus Palsa-1033. The sequence continues at coordinate 41,921 of CAVRHD010000001.1, forward strand.
CGGAGCCGCCTTCGGGCTGGAGCAAGCCGCCGTCAATGCCGTCGCCAGCGCAGCCGGGACCGAAGGGCTTCGTCTACGCCGACGTTCCGAACCGGGCGATTGCCTACCTCATCGACATCATCGTCCTGGCCATCATCAACTTCGTCATCTTCGCGATCCTCGGCGCCGTCGGCCTGCGTGTCGTCACCGTCGACCTGGCCAACGGGATCCAGTACAACTACATCCTGTCGCTGGTCTTCGCTGCGCTCGGCCTGGCGATCAGCGCCGGGTACTTCATCTACACCTGGACCAGGATGCGGGCGACCCTGGGCATGAAGGCCCTCGGACTGCAGGTCGGAGACGCCGGCAACGGCACGACCCTGACCCAGGACCAGGCCATCAAGCGCTGGCTCGCCCTCGGCGCCATCTTCGGGATCGTGCAGGCCTTCAGTCCGCTGCCCCTCCTGAGCATCCTGATCTACCTGGCTGCCTTCGGTTGGTTCATCTTCCTCGTGTACACCACGTACTCGAGCCCGACCAAGCAGGGCTGGCACGACATCTTCGCCCACACCATGGTGGTCAAGGCAACCAACACGGTCGCCTGACCCGCGCCGCGCGCACGACCGAGGCCCGGCACCCGAGCGGTACCGGGCCTCGTCATGTCCGGCACACTGGGAGCCGTGCGTGCAGCAGTGCTCCAGGAGCCGGGTCGGGCGGTCGTGATCGAGGACCTCGACCTCGACGAGCCACGGGCGGGCGAAGTCCGGGTCAGGATCCTGGCCAGCGGCGTGTGCCATTCGGACCTTCACCTGCGCGACGCCGAGTGGCCGCGGCCGGGCCCGTTCGTGATCGGACACGAGGGCGCCGGTGTCGTCGAGGCGCTCGGGCCAGGCGTTGCCGGGGACCCATCCGGCCTGCACGTCGGCCGGCTCGTCGCCCTCAGCTGGTATGCGCCGTGCGGTCGCTGCCCGGCCTGTCGCGGCGGCCGTGAGTGGCTGTGCTCTGGATCGGGCTCGAGCCGCCACCGCCTGGCCGACGGAACCACGCGCTGGCATCGCCGCGACGGATCGGAGATCTATCCGTACTGCGGGATCGGGACGATGGCCGAGGCAGTGGTCGTCCCGGTGGCTGCGGCGATCCCGATGCCCGACGGGCTCGCCCCGGAGGTCGCGGCACTGATCGGGTGCTGCGTGTCGACCGGCGTCGGCGCCGTGACCAAGACCGCCCAGGTGCCGGCCGGGGCCAGCGCCGTCGTGATCGGGCTCGGCGGCGTCGGGTTGTCGGCCGTGATGGGTGCGGTCCTCGCCGGGGCGGATCCGATCGTTGCCGTCGACCGGGTGCCGGCCAAGCTCGAGCTGGCCCGGCAGCTCGGTGCCACTGATGTCGTCCTGGCCGGAGCCGACCCGACCGCGACCGAGGCCGAGATCCGAGCCCGATGCGGGGCCGGACCGGACTTCACGTTCGAAGCGATCGGCCTGGCGGCAACGATCGACCAGGCGATCCGGCTGCTGCCACCGGGCGGCACCGCCGTGCTCGTCGGGATGACACCGTTCGGGGTCCGGGCCAGCTTCGAGGTGTTCCCGTTCGTCGACGGCAGCCGCTCGATCCTCGGCAGCAACTACGGCTTTGCGGTCGCTTCGATCGACTTTCCGCGCTACGCCCGGCTGCAGCTGGCTGGACGCCTGCCGATCGAGCGCCTGATCGAGCGCCGGATCTCCCTTGACGAGGTGGAGGACGCCTTCGGCCGGCTGCGGGCGGGCGATGGGCTGCGCAACGTCGTCACCTTCTGAGACCGCCTAGCGACCGGGCAGGACAGCCCGCCACAGCTCGGGGAAGGCCCTGGCCACGACGCCCACCCCGACCAGGCAGAGCAGGCCGCCGGACACGACCGAGAACTGGGCGCCAAAGATCGCGGCCACCCCGGTCGCCTCGAGGTCGCCCAGGCGCGGCCCGCTCGTGACGACCAGCAGGTGGATCGAGGTGACCCGCCCGCGCAGCTCATCGGGGGTCCCCAGCTGGAGGATCGTCGAGCGGAAGACCGCCGACAGGACATCGGCGGCCCCGGCGATCGCGATGAGCAGGAGGGCCAGTGGGAACGAGAACGTGGCCAGGCCGAAGCCGGTGATCGCCAGGCCCCACACGATCACGGCCAGGATCACCGCCCGCCCGACCCGCCGGACGCTCGACACCCAGCCGGACAGGAGGGCGCCGAAGAACGCGCCAACCCCCGGCGCGGCGGCCAGCAGGCCGAAGCCGACCGGCCCAACCTTGAACACGTCGAGGGCCAGGACCGGGAAGAGCGCCGTGGGCATCCCAAAGATCATGGCCACGAGGTCGATCGCAAAGGTCGACAGGATGACCCGGTGCTGCCGCGCGAACCGGAGGCCCTCGACGATCGCGTCGATCCCGGGCCGGGCGACCTGGCCGATCGGCGGCAGCGGGCCGATCACGGTCAGGGCGACGAGCGACGCTCCGAAGCTGACGACGTCGACGGCATAGGCGCCGGCCACGCCGACCGTGGCCAGGAGCAGACCGCCGACGGCCGGCCCGACGATCGAAGCCGCCTGGAAGCTGAGCTGGTTCAGTGCAATCGCCGCCGGCAGGCGGGCCGGGGTCACCAGCCGGGGCACGGCGGCCGCCCGAGTCGGAGCATCGACCGCGCCGATTCCGGCGGCGGCGAAGGCCACGACGTAGATCGCCAGCAGGGACGGCGAGGGAACGACGGCGAGGACCACCAGGAGCAGGCTCATCGAGGCCGACCCGATCTGGGTCACGACCAGGATCCTGCGCCGGTCGACGGCGTCGGCCACCGTCCCTGCACCGAGCGAGAAGAGCAGGATCGGGATGAGCTGGACGAGGACGAGTCCGCCAATCGCCAGGGTCGATCCGGTCAGGACGAACACCTGGTAGGGCAGGACGATCCTGGTGATCTGGCTGCCCATCCCCGAGATGAGCTGGCCCAGCCACAGCGCCCGGAACTGGCGGTGGTAGCGAAGCGGGGCCGTGTCGAGGAAGAGGCCCCGCACGCGACCGCGGCGAGGTGCGGCCGGAGGTTCGACCGGCGCGGTCGCGGGGCTGGTCACCGAGCCGGTCTGGGACCTGTTGTCGAGACGGGCGACTCGTTCGTCTAGCGATCCCGTTCGGCGGCCGAGGCGAGAGTCGCCTGGGCGGCCGCGAGGCGGGCCACGGGCACCCGGAATGGTGAGCAGGACACGTAGTCCAGGCCGATCCGCTCGCACTTCGCGATCGATTCCGGATCGCCGCCGTGCTCGCCGCAGATCCCCAGCTCGATGTCCGGCCGGGTGGCCCGGCCCTTGTCGACGGCGATCTTCATCAGCCCGACCGACGGCGTCATCCAGGGTCTGGAACGGATTGGCCGGCAGGATGTGGTCCTCGACGTACTTCAGCAGGAAGCCACCTTCGGCGTCGTCCCGGCTGTAGCCGAAGGTCATCTGGGTCAGGTCGTTCGTGCCGAAGCTGAAGAATGCCGCGTCGGTCGCGATCTGGTCGGCGGTCAGCGCGCCGCGGGGGACCTCGATCATCGTGCCGAACTTGTAGTCGAGGGCGACGCCGGCCGCGCCGGCGACGGCGCGTGCCTCGGTCTCCAGGATCTGCTTCGTCGCCGAAAGCTCGTTCACGTGGCCGACAAGCGGGATCATGATCTTGGCGATCGGGTGACCGCCGGCCTTGGTGACCGCGATCTGGGCGTTCAGGATCGCCCGGGTCTGGATCTTCACGAAGTCCGGGATCATCAGGCCCAGCCGGCAGCCACGCAGGCCGAGCATCGGGTTCTGCTCGCGCATCGATTCGACCACCGCCAGGACCTCGCGCGCCCGGCTGTAGGCGGGATCGTCCTCGGGCGTGCCTCGCTCGCGCAGCTCGGTCACCTCGACCAGCAGGTCGTCGTGGTTGGGCAGGAACTCGTGGAGGGGCGGGTCGATCAGCCGAACGACCACCGGCAGGCCGTCCATGGCCCGGAAGATCCCTTCGAAATCACCCTGCTGCAGCCGCTCCAGGCGAGCCATCGCCGAGTCGAACCGCTCGACGATCGCGCGCTCGTCGGGATCGAGCTCCTCGCCGGCGTCGCGCCGGGCCTTGGCCCGGGTGGCGGCATTGGCCACGAGAATCGCGCCGCGCACGATCTCGAGGCGCTCGCCCTCGCGGAACATGTGCTCGGTCCGGCACAAGCCGATCCCCTGGGCGCCGTACGAGCGGGCCAGGGCGGCCTCCTCGGGCTTGTCGGCGTTGGTCCACACCCCCATCCGGCGTATGCCGTCGGCCCAGCCCAGGATGGTCCGCAGGTCGGGCTGGTCCTCGAAGCGGGCCGAGACGGTGGGCATGGCGCCGAGGAAGACCTCGCCGGTCGAACCGTCGACGCTGAGCCAGTCGCCCTCGGCGAAGGCCAGCCCCGATTCGATGCTGCGGGCGGTCCGCGCGCCGTAGTCGATGACGAGCTCGGCACAGCCGGCCACGCACGGCTTGCCGATCTGGCGGGCAACGACCGCGGCATGGGAGGTCGCCCCGCCGCGGGCGGTCAGGATGCCCTGGGCGACGGCCATGCCGTGGAAGTCGTCGGGCGAGGTCTCGATCCGCACGAGGACGACGCGTTCACCGCGACCGACCCAGGCGACGGCGTCGTCGGCCGACGAAGACGGCCCGGCCGACGGCCGCGCCGGGCGAGGCGTTCAGGCCGCGAGCGATCCGGGTTGCCGACTGGCGCGCGGCCGGGTCGTACTGGTCGCGCAGGAGCTGGTCGATCTGGGCCGGCTCGATCCGCCCGACCGCCTCCTCCTTGGTGATGACGCCCTCGCCTACCATGTCGGCCGCGATCTTGACGGCCGCGGCGGCGGTCCGCTTCGCGCTGCGGGTCTGGAGCATGAACAGGTGGCCGCGCTCGATCGTGAACTCGAGGTCCTGGACGTCGCGATAGTGGCGCTCGAGGCGCTCCGCGATCCGCTGGAACTCGGCGTAGGCCTGGGGCAGGTCGCGCTCGAGGTTGCTGATCTTGTGAGGCGTCCGGATCCCGGCCACGACATCCTCGCCCTGGGCGTTGGTCAGGTACTCGCCGTACAGCACCTTCTCGCCGGTGTTCGGGTCGCGGGTGAACGCGACCCCGGTGCCCGAGTCGTCGCCCATGTTGCCGAAGACCATCGTCACGATGTTCACGGCCGTGCCCAGGTCATGGCGGATCTTGCTGATTCTCGCGGTAGTCGTGGGCGCGCTTGCCGAACCACGACGCGAAGACCGCCTTCGATGGCCAGGTCGAGCTGGTCGAACGGGTCGCTCGGGAAGTCGCGGCCGGTGTCGGCCTTGACGATCGCCTTGAACGCCTCGCTCACGTGCTGGAGGGCCGCCGCGTCGAGGTCGGTGTCCTGCTTGGCGCCGTGGATCGACTTGGCGTGCGTCGAGGGCCTCGTCGAACTTCTCGGCATCGACGCCCATCACGATCCGGCCGAACATCTGGATGAACCGGCGGTAGGCATCCCAGCCGAAGCGCTCGTTGCCGGTCAGCGCGATCAGGCCGTGCAGCGTGTGCTCGTTCAGGCCCAGGTTGAGGACCGTGTCCATCATCCCCGGCATCGAGAACTTCGCGCCGGAGCGGACGCGAGACGAGGAGCGGATTGGCCGGATCGCCGAAGCCCTTGCCGGTCTGCCGCTCGACATCGCGGACCGCCTCGAGGACGTCCTGCCACAGCCCGTCGGGGAGCTTCTCGCCGGCCGCGAAGTAGTCGTTGCAGGCCTCGGTCGTGATCGTGAAGCCGGGCGGCACCGGCAGGCCCGCGTTGGTCATCTCGGCCAGGCCGGCGCCCTTGCCGCCGAGCAGGTCTCGCATCGCCGCGCTGCCCTCGGCCCGGCCGCCGCCCCAGGCGTAGATGTAGCGCTTGGCGGCAACGTGGGAGCGCTCGCTCGTGGCAGTCTCGGTCATCGGGGGTGGGGCTCCTTCGATTTGACGCTCGGGGCCGGACAGGATGTGTTCGTCCGATTGTACCCGTGGGCCTCGCCGACCCTCGGTTGTGGATCGGTTAGGAGGGTCCGGGGAGCGGCTGGCGGCCTCAGCCGCGGGCGCAGTGCTGCGCTCCTGCCCTCGATATCACTGCCATTTCTAGCGAACCAGCTCCGCGGACCCAGGCGACCCCCTCACGCCCGGTGCGGCGCTCAGCCCAACGAACGCTGAGCACGAAGTGACTGGTCGGGCCACCTGCCGTCTGGGCCTGGGTTGCCCCGGTGAAGGCCTCGGTGCCAGAAACCCGGTCTCCTAAGAATGGCCGTTATATCGGATGGATCAGCCCTGTCGCCTGCGACTATCCTGGCTCGCGTGAGCCTCGACGCACAGGTTCGTCTCCACGCCTTCGGGTGGCTCCGCGACCGAATCTCGGAGCACGGCGAAGTCCTGCCCCGCGCGATGCTCGCCGAGGGTTTCATCTTCGAAGGTGATCGCGTGGCCCTGCTCGGTCCTCAGGGGATCTTCAAGCCACGCCTGTGCGAGCTACCACTGTCAATCACGACCTCGCCGAACGGGCCGTACAAGGACATCGCGGGCGACAACGGACTCATCGAATACCGCTATCGGGGCGTCGACCCGGCGCACCCGGACAATGTTGGACTGCGAAGGGCGATAGCCGCCCAGACGCCGCTGGTTTACTTCGTCGGCATCGAGCCGGGTCGCTATGCCGCCGTCCTGCCAGCCTTCATTGTCGGCGATGACATCAATGCCCTGACATTCACCGTACAGGCCGACGACCTCGATTTGACCCTGATTGGACGCGAACCGAGGGTCGCCGTGGCTGATGATCCCGGTGACGCGCGCCGGCGGTACATCACGACGACCGTCCAGCGACGTCTCCACCAGGCGGCCTTCCGCGAGCGAGTCCTGCGCGCCTACACAGGCGCCTGCGCCCTGTGTCACTTGCGTCATGCCGAGCTGCTCGATGCAGCTCACATCGACGAGGATTCGAGCGAGCTCGGCGAGCCGCTCATCTCGAATGGGCTCGCGATGTGCAAGCTTCACCATGCTGCCTTCGACAGCGACCTGCTCACGGTCCGTCCCGACTACCGAGTCGAGAATTCGACCGTCGATCATGGGCGAGTCTGACGGTCCCATGTTGGTTGTCGGCCTGCAGCAGGTTCAGGGCCAGCTGATCGGACTGCCCCGCCGGTCATCCGAGCGACCCGATCCGGTCCGCTTGGAACGCCGCTACGAACGGTTCATCCGAGCGTCGTAGCCGGCGGCCCAACGTCAGGCGACCAGGCCGACGTATGGTCTTCGGTCATGGCCTTGACCTCGATCGTGTGACCGCTCACATCCGCCGCCGTGGCAAGTTGACTCCAATTCCTGCAGGCCCTGGGAGATCGCATCCTCGTCGCTGACCGCATCCATATCGAAGGACACGCGCAGCACGCTCAGTGCGTCAGGCTCAATCCCAACGCATGCCTCGGGGTCATTTGGACGAAACGCGGCATCCAGACGCTGCAGGGTCGGCTCGTCAATGGAGAGACCGTGATCCCACCGGCCATAGATCGCGTACTCCATCGGGCGACTATAGGTGGCGCTCGGAAGACAAGATCTCAGCAGCCCAAGCAGTTGGCAGCTGAACGGCGGTCGGGGCGAAATATCACCACAATTCGTAGCTTGCGTGCTGGCCGCTGTGAAACGGGTGTTTGAGCCACGTCGAGGTGTGCAGAGCTCGGCCGCTGAGCACGAAATCTGCTCAGCGGACCCGCCGAGAACCGGGATTCTCCCGGCCGAACCCGACTTCTCGCACCGCTAACGGTTAGCTAGCAATAGTGGTGATATTGGTGCCATCGACGAGGTGAGCCCGGGGCGGCTCACGCTCGACCGAGTTGTCAGACGCCCGGCCGCGCCGGGCAGGGCCCGAGCCACGGCCCTTGACGAAGGGTCACTCGTCTTCGTTGACGCTCGGATCGATGCCCTCGGCGGCGGCCAGCTTGGGCTCCTTGCCCTTGGGCCAGTAGAGCTCTTTGCGGATCGACTCCTCGGCAAAGCCGAGCGACTGGAATGTCGCGTCGGCGTTCAGGATCATGTCGGGGTTGCCGCAGATGTAGGCAATCGCGTTGTCCGGGGTCAGCTCGAACTCGCGGCAGACGTCCTCGAGGATCGCTTCGACCCGGCCCGTCCGGGCGGTCCAGCCGGCGTTGCGCGGATCGGCCGTCCGCGAGACGGTCGGAATGTACGTCACGGGGAACCCGCCCGAGCGCTGCCAGCCCTCTACCAGGCTGCGGTAGCCCAGCTCCTCCTGGTAGGACACGCCGTTCAGGAACAGGGCCCGGCGTGGCGCGCCATCGATGATCAGGGTCCGAATCATCGACACGAATGGGGCGTTGCCCGTGCCCGACGAGATGAACAGGTGGCTCCGGTCGTCTCCGGGCTGAAGGGTGAACTTGCCCTTCGGCCCGATCAGGCGCATCCGGTGCCCGATCGGCAGCTCCCACAGCAAGGGCGTGAACTGGCCACCCTCGACCAGCCGGACGTACATCTCGTAGCCGTCGGCGGCCGTCCGCGGCGACGACGCCACCGAGTACGGACGCTGGACCATCCGGCCGCCGGCGATCACTCCGATCGTCATGTACTGGCCCGGCTCGAACGCGAGTGGCTCGCCGTCCAGCCGGACGGTGAAGTAGCCGAGGCTGCTGGTCTCGTCCGTGCGAGCGACCAGGGTCGCGTTGTACTGGGGTGCGTCCGTCTCGACCAGGCGGACCTCGCTGGGCTCGAGCATCAGCCGCCCGCCGCCGTCGTGAACAGCCACACGCCGAGGAGGATCCCGGCGAGCACGGCCACGACGGTCGCCCCGAGCAACCAGGCCGGCCGGATGCTCATGGGTGGCCCTCGATCAGGGCTCGCTTGGCCGCCGCGAACTCGTCGTCCGAGAGGTTGCCCTGTTGGTGGAGCGTCGTCAGGCGCTCGATCGCATCGACCATCTCGGTTCCGACCGGTCGGTCATGGCCTGCCTCACGCTCGGCCGCGGCCATCGAGCCGAACATGCCCGACGCCGAGAACGGATCATCCTGGCCGGCCGAGGAATCGAGAGGGCCGCCTGCGGCCCGGGTGCCGGAGCCGTCCCGGGTGGCGGAGCCATACGGCAGGTCGCGTCCCGCGCGCAGGGCGATCAGCGATGTCACCAGCGGGACGAGGCCCATGACCTCGAACATGATCCCAAGCAGGATGAAGATCACGCCCGCGCCGTCGGCGTCGGGGTCACCCAGCGCGGCGAAGCCGTACTGCAGGAAGTTGAAGCCGAGGCTGCAGAACAGGCCGACCCAGGCCAGGCCGGGCAGCGAGGCGTAGATCCCGCCGATCCTCGTCCCGGCGGCGATCGCCAGGAACACGAACAGGAGCCCGACCGGGATCGCCAGCGGCAGCAGCCAGGTGCCGTCGGGACACGGCGTGGCGATCACGTAGGGCCCGCCGCTGGCGCATTGGCCGCCCACGTCGAGGACGGCCCGCATCGCCAGGAAAGTGACGGTCAGTGCCGCGGCGATGCCGGCCATGGCCAGCAGGTACCCGACGATCGCCAGCCACGGCAGGCTCGAGCGGGCGGACGCGGTCATCCGGCGGTCGGGGCGCTCACGGCCGAAGCGCCGCGAGACGATCGAGGATCACCCGCCTGACGTGGTCGACCCCGACCCGTTCCTGGGTCATCGAGTCGCGATCCCGGATCGTGACGGCCCCGTCCTCGAGCGAGTCGACATCGACGGTCACGCACCACGGCGTGCCGATCTCGTCCTGGCGCCGGTAGAGCTTGCCGATCGCCGCCGTGTCGTCGTACACGGCCATCACGTCGCGCTTCAGGTCGTCCTTGATCTTGTGGCACAGCTCGACGATCTCGGGGCGCTTCTTCAGGAGCGGCAGGATCGCAACCTTGTACGGCGCGAGATCGGGGTGGAGGGCCAACGAGACCCGGGTCTCGCCCTTGACCTCCTCCTCGCGATAGGCATCGATCAGGAAGGTGAACGCCGCTCGATCCGCCCCGGCCGCGGTCTCGACGATCCACGGGATGAAGTGCTCCTCGGTCGCCGGATCGAAGTACTCGAGGTTCTGGCCCGACGCCGCGGCATGGCGGGACAGGTCGAAGTCGCCCCGGTTGTGGATGCCCTCGAGCTCCTTCCAGCCGAACGGGAATCGATACTCGATGTCGACGGCCTTCTTGGCGTAATGGGCCAGCTCATCCGGGGCATGCTCGCGCAAACGGAGCCGGGCCGGGTCCACGCCGTAGGCCTCGTACCAGGCCCGGCGGCGGGGCAGCCACTCGTCGAAGGCCCTGACCGAGGCCGGTCCGCCGGGGTGGACGAAGTACTGCATCTCCATCTGCTCGAACTCGCGCATCCGAAACACGAAGTTGCCCGGGCTGATCTCGTTGCGGAAGCTCTTGCCAATCTGGGCGATCCCGAACGGGATTTTCTTGCGGCTCGATTCCCGGACGTTCTTGAAGTTCACGTACGAGCCCTGGGCCGTCTCGGGCCGGAAGTAGATCACCGACGACTCGTCCTGGACCGGGCCCATGTTGGTCTGGAACATCAGGTTGAACTGGCGCGGCGCCGACAGCGGCCCGGCGTCATTGGGACAGACCAGGTGGTGGCTCTCGATCACGGCCGGGTCGGCCAGCTCGGCGACCGTGAGGCCTTCCGCTCCGGGAAGCTCGTCGAGGCGGTAGCGCCGATGGCAGGTGGCGCATTCGACCAGCGGGTCCGAGAACGAGCCGACATGGCCCGAGGTCACCCATACCTGGGGATGCATCAGGATCCCGGCGTCGAGCCCGACGATGTCGTCGCGATCCTGGACCATCGCCCGCCACCAGGCCCGTTTCACGTTGTTCTTCAGCTCGACGCCGAGCGGCCCGTAGTCCCACACGGCGTTGATCCCGCCGTAGATCTCCGAGCTGGGAAAGACGAATCCGCGCCGCTTGCTGAGCGAGACGATCGTGTCGAGGCTGGCGACAGCCGGCGCGACGGCGTTCGGATCCGGCGCCGAGACGCTCCGAGGGTTGGTCACCCGGCGAGTCTAGCCGAGCCGCAGGCGGGTCGGCCGGATGCGGATCGGGTCGGGATAGTCGCGCGAGAACGATTCGGGCGTCCAGCCGTAGGCCCTGATCTTGCCGCCGTACTTGGCGACATACGCCGGATTGGCCGATGCGGGCGGCGCGCCGGGCTCGAGCCTGGCCTCGCCCTCGAAGGTGACGATGCCGTCGCCCTGGTCGTCGCTGTTGAGGTGGATCGAGACGTGCCCGTTCGCGGCCACGTTGCGGGCTCGCGGTGCGCCGGCCCGGCTGAAGACGAGGAACTCCCCATCCGCCCACAGGAACCAGACCGCCGAGCTCTGGAGCCGGCCGTCGGCGGTGATCGTGGTCAGCCATGCCACGACCTCGCTGTCGAGCCGGGCCAGGACGGCCCGGCCGGCCTCGGTGGCGGGATCGGGCATGACGCTGGGCGTCGTCATCGGCGGGCCTCCACGGCTAGTGCTGGATCAGGCGTCGAGCGGGCCGGCCGACGGCCGGGTCCGGCCCGGACCATGTCCAGGAAGGGCAGCGAGCGGGCGTCGCGCTCGAGGCTGAACCGGACGAAGTCGCGCATCGCGGCCTCGACCTCACGCTCGGCGGGGACCGGGACCCGGAGGGCCGCGATCGCTGCGATGTCGAGGCGCTGGTAGGCCTTGAGCAGCTTGAGGCCGTCGAGGCTGAGGCCGGTCCGCTCGGCCGGCGGTCCCGGGTCCCGCCCGCACAACACGCCGCCGAGCGGCGGGACCCAGCGGAAGGTGTCCTCCGGCTCGAGCATCCGGTCACACTCGACGCAGCGGTCGACCTCGGGCCGCATGCCCAGCTCATCGGTCAGGTGCATCTCGTACCAGCGCGCGACCCGGCCGGGCTGCATCCCCGCGTCGAGCAGCTCGTAGGCCCGCTTGAGGAGCGTGTAGAGCGGCTCGGCCGGGTGGCGCTCCTCGAGCGAGCGGTCGGCCAGCTCCGCCAGGTACCAGGCGGTGGCCGTCGACTCGAGCGAGTCGCGCAGGGCCAGCCAGGCATGTCCGACGCTGACCTGGGTGACCACGTCGAAGGTCCGGCCGTGGGCCAGCTGGAGGCGCAGCTCGGCGAACGGCTCGACGCTGCCACCAAGCCGGCTGGTCGGCCGCCGGACGCCCTTGGCGATCGCTTTGAGCTTGCCGTCGTGCGGGGTGATCAGGGTCAGCACCCGGTCGGCCTCGCCCAGGTCGAACCGGGACAGGACGATCGCGTCGGTCGACCACAGGCGCTTCACGGGCATGCCGTCACGGTAGCATCGGAGGCGCCAGCCGGTGGCGCAAAGCGGGTTTGGCTGTCAACCCGCTACCGGAAGCGTGCACGTTCGCGTGTACACTCAGGCGGCGATGACCGTGACCCGCCCAGAGCTCGACCTGCCCACCCTGATCGCCGCGACCGAGGACGAGATCCTGGCCCTGGTCGGCGATCGTGACCCGTCGACCCGGGGCATGTACGAGATGGTCCGCTACCACCTCGGCCTCGACGGCAGCGGCTCGGCCGGCAAGCGGATGCGGCCCCTCCTGGGCCTCCTTGCCTACGCCTCGATCACGGGCACGTACGAGCGGGCCCTGCCGGGGGCGGCCGCGGTCGAGCTCGGCCACAACTTCAGCCTGATCCACGATGACATCGAGGACGCCGACCTCGAGCGCCGGCATCGGCCGACCCTGTGGTCGCTGCACGGCATTCCCCAGGCGATCAACACCGGCGACGCCGTGTTCGTCCTCAGCCGGATCGCCCTCCATCGCCTGACCGCGCTCGGCTTCAGCGACCACAAGGTGCTCCGCCTGATGCGCCTCTACGACGAAACCTGCCTGGCGTTGTGCGAGGGCCAGTACATCGACATCTGGACGTCCGGCCACGACGACCCGATGACGGTCGAGCTGTACTTCGACATGATCGGCCGAAAGACCGCCGCCCTGATCTCGGCCGCGATCGAGGCCGGGGCGCTCCTGGCGACCGATGACGAGGCCGTCATCAGTCGCTACCGGGCCTTCGGCTGGGCCCTCGGGCTGGCGTTCCAGCTGAACGACGACCTGCTCGGCATCTGGGGTGACGAGTCGGCCACGGGCAAGGCTCCCAGTGACATCGCCAAGCACAAGAAGACACTCCCGATCGTGTACGCCTTCGCCCAGGCCGGAGCGGTCGACCGGGCCCGCCTCGGGGCGGTCTATCGCGACCCGGATCCGACGCCCGCCGATGTCGCCGAGGTCGTGGCGATCCTGGAACGCACCGGCGCCCGGACCTATACCCGCGACCAGGCCCACCACCACCGCGATCGGGCGCTGGCCGAGCTCGCCGCGGCCGGCACGGTCGACCAGGCCGCCCGGGATCGCCTGGAGGCGATCATCGAGTCGGTGATCAGCGCCTGACGGTCAGCGATCGTCCCCGTCGTCCGGGTCGTCGTCGGGATCGCGCCGGCGGACGGCCAGGACCTTCCCGACCCGCCGGCCGTCGGTCGTCTCGACGGTCAGGTTGAGCCCATCCAGCCGGACTTCGTCGCCTGGCCGCGGGACGTGGCCGAGGCGATGGAAGATCAGCCCGCCCACGGTGTCGTACTCGTCGGCGTCCTCGAGCATGAGCGGAATCTCGAAGATCTCGGCGAGCTCGTCGACGTCGACCCGGCCGTCGATCCGGGCCTCGTCCGGTGACAGGCGGACGACCAGGGGCTCCTCGACGTCGTACTCGTCCTGGATCTCTCCGACGATCTCCTCGAGCAGGTCCTCGATCGTCAGCAGGCCCGCCGTGCCGCCGTATTCATCGAGCACGATCGCGATGTGGACCTTGCGCCGCTGGAACTCGTGGAGCAGGTCGTCGATGGACATCGACTCGGGCACGAACAGCGGCGCGCGGAGCAACGAGCGCACCGTCGGCCGGGCATCGGTCCCGATCTTGAGGACGGGCAGGAGGTCCTTGGCGTAGATGATCCCGAGGACCTCATCGATCAATTCTTCGTAGATCGGGATCCGGCTGTGGCCCGCCTCGACGAGCAGGTCGATCGCCTCGTCGAGGGTGGCCGAGGCAGGCAGGGCCACGATCGCAATCCGGGGCACCATCACCTCGTGCAGGCGGCGGTCGCCGAGCTCGATGACCGCGTTGATCATCTGTTCCTCTTCGGCCTCGAGGATGCCCTGCTCGCCACCCCGCTCGACGATCAGCTTGAGCTCCTCGGCCGTCATCTGGGCTTCGCTGGACATGCTCACCCCGAGCAGCCGGGTGATCCCGCTGGTCACCCGGGTGAGGAACCACACGATCGGCCCGAACACCCGGGCGATCCACTCGACCGGGCCGGCCACCAGCATTGCCAGACGCTCGGCATAGGCCAGCCCGATCGACTTGGGCACGAGCTCGCCGAAGACGATCGTGAACAGGGCCAGGAGCACGGTCACGATCAGCAGAGCAACGCCGTCGGCGCTGCCGCCGATCGCCGGGATCGTGCGCAGGTTGTCGGCCAGCTTGCTGCTCAGGTTGACCGCCGCGTAGGCCGAGGCGAAGAAGCCGAGGACGGTCAGCCCGAGCTGGACGACAGCCAGGAAGCGACCAGGCTCGTCCTTCAGCCGGCGCACCCGGCGAGCCCGGCGATTGCCCTCCTCGGCCAGCTGGTCGAGCCGGCTCCGGCGGATCGAGATGATCGAGATCTCGGCCGAGACGAAGAAGCCCTGCAACAGCGTCAGGACGATGATGACCAGCAGCTCGGTCAGGCCGGTCACCCGGGCGGCGCCTCCTCTGGCTCCGGCCGCGGGTCGCGCAGGCGGGCCGGCACGCCAACCGCCAGCTTGCCCGCCGGCACGTCCCGGTTGACTACGGCTCCGGCCCCCGTCCGGGCACCCGGGCCGATCTCGACCGGGGCGATGAGCATGGTGTCCACCCCGATGAAGGCATCCGCGCCGATCGTCGTGCGCTTCTTGCGGCGGCCGTCGTAGTTGGCGGTGATCGTGCCCGCGCCGATGTTGGTCCGGGCACCAACCGTGGCGTCGCCCAGGTAGCTCATGTGGTGCTGCTGGACGCCGGCCTCGAGGCGACTGTTCTTGACCTCGGCGTAGTTGCCCAGCTTGGCCCCCCGGCCGATCGAGCTGCCCGGCCGGAGATGTGCAAACGGCCCGATCTGGACCTCGTCCTCGACCTCGGACGACTCGAGCACGCTCGCCCGGATCAGGCAGTCACTCCCGACGATCGTGTCGACCAGCTGGCTGCCCGCCCCGATAACCGTGCCGCTCCCGATGCGGGTCGAGCCGCGCAGGATCACGTTCGGCTCGAGGGTCACGTCGGCCGCCAGGACGACGGTCGCGTCGATGTGGGCCGTGGTCGGGTCGTACATGGTCACCCCGGCCAGCAGGTGACGCTCGTTGATCCTCGCCTGGAGCGCGAAGGTGGCCTCGGCCAGCTGGGCTCGGTCGTTGATCCCGTCGAGCGAGCCGTCGTCGCCGACCTGGATCGAGCCCACCGTCCGGCCGTCGGCCCGGGCAAGGCCGACGAGCTCGGTGAGATAGACCTCGCCCGAGGCCGCCGAGGGCGACAGGTCGGCGATCCGCCGGCGGACCCAGGCCGCGTCGAAGGCGTATAGCCCGCTGTTGACCTCGTCGATCTCGAGCTCGTCGTCGGTCGCGTCGCGGGCCTCGACGATCCGCTCGACCTCACCCTCGTCATCGCGCACGACCCGGCCGAGACGACCCGGGTCGGTGGTCAAGACGGTGACCAGGGATACGGCGGCGACGGCCTCCCGATGGGCCTCGAGGAGCGCATCGAGCAGGTCGACCTCGACCAGGGGCACGTCTCCGGACAGGACCAGCAGGTCGCTGACCGCGGCCGCCGCCCGGCTCGATCGCTTCGTCCGCCCCGCCGCCCCGCCGCCCTCGTCCAGGACGGCCAGCGCCGCCGCCAGCGCATCCCCGGTGCCGCGGGGCTCGGCCTGGCGGGCCGGATCGGCCCGACCCGCGACGGCGTCGCGCACGGCCTCCACCGGCGGCGACCAGACCACGATGGGACGAGCGCCGGTCGCAGCATCGGCGGCGTCGAGGACGTACTCGATCATGGGCCGGCCGCAGATCGGATGGAGGACCTTGGGCAGCCGCGATTTCATGCGCGTGCCGAGTCCCGCGGCGAGGACGATTGCTCGTGTGCGCGCGAGCTTCGGTTGGGGTGTCATGCGTTGGGCGAGCGTAGGGGCCGTCCAGCGGGGGTGTCAACCAAACGAGCCGGCCGGGATCAGGCCGGCCTGCCGGCGATCAGCTCGATCTCGACCCGGGCACCCTTGGGCAGGGCGGTCACGCCGATCGTCGAGCGAGCCGGCGGCGGATCCGGCATGTAGCGCCCGTAGACCGCGTTCATCGCCGCAAAGTCGTTGATGTCGACCAGGAAGACAGTCGTCTTGATGACGTCGGCCATCGTTCGGCCGGCGGCTGCCAGGACGGCCGTCAGGTTGTCCAGGACGCGAGCGGTCTGGGTCGCGATGTCGCCCTCGACCAGCGTGCCGGTCGAGGGCTCGAGGTGAATTTGGCCGGAGCAGAACAACAGGTCGCCGGAGGCAATGGCCTGGCTGTACGGACCGACCGCGGCCGGGGCGTCGGTGGTGGCGATGGCCTGGCGATCCATGAGGGCGCTCTCCTGTTGTCCGACTGGGCGGGGCTGCGCCTATCTTGGCAGGAGAGGTCGCATCCGATTCGGCCTCAGGCAGGGGCGGGCGGATCGTCGGAGGCGGCCTCGCTCACGATCGTCGTGGCCATGACGAATGGCGGCCGATCGCCCGGCGAGGCGAGCGAGCCGTCGGCCAGGGCGCCGCGCACGACCACCTCGGCCTGGCGGGCTTCGGCCTGCGACGGGTACATGATCCACAAGGTTGGCCCCGAACCGGACAACCCGACCGGACGACCGGTCAGCCGGACCAGGGCGCGCCGGAAGGGCAAGATCGCCGGGACCAGCATGATCGTGGCCGGCAGGAGATCATTGGCCGCGGCCAGGATTCCAGCCCGATCGTGCAGGATCCGCGCCGTCACACCCCGCTGGAGCTCACTCGCAAGGTGCTCGGACGTGGTCCGGGTGGCACCGTTGAGCGCTGTCCCGGCGGCCGCCAGGGCGGCGAATACGGCGCCGGTCGGGACGGTCAGGCCGGCGGTGACCAGGAGGATCCCAGGTGGCTCGCCCCGGATCGCGTTGGGCAACGCGCTCACTCGTTCCCCGCGGCCCTCCACGACGGCGACGCCGCCGGCCAGGAAGAAGGGCACGTCTGAGCCGAGGCGCGCCGCGAGCCGGTCCCGCTCGTCGGGTGACAGGACTTGCCCGCCCGGCGCGCCCCATGCCTCGAGCGCCGCGTCGATGGCCGCGGCCGCATCGCTGCTCCCGCCGCCCAGGCCGGCCGCGATCGGGATCCGCTTGTCCAGCCGGGCGGCGAGGGCGGGCGTCGGCAGGGCTCCCCCGACGGCTGCCCGGGCCACTGCGATCGCGCGCAGGACCAGGTTGTCGTCGGGCGGCCCGAGGGCGGCCCGATCGGCCGGCCCGGCCGCAACGTGGAGGGTGTCGGCCGGGCCGGCCGCCGGGGCGACGGACAGCCGGTCGGCCAGGGCCAGGGGCGCCATGACCGAGTGCAGCGCGTGGTAGCCGTCCGGTCGGCGGCCGACGATCGCCAGGGTCAGGTTGAGCTTCGCCGGGGCCAGCCGGACCGCCGGCCCGAGGGATCGATTCGAGCCCGTCATGGCAGGCCGATCACGATGATCGGGCGGCTCGTGTCCGACGCTCGGCCGGCCGGCCTCGATCGTCCGCGCCGATCGGGCCGAGTGCCTCGAGCAACCGGATCCATTCGCCCACGGCCACGGTCTGCGGCCGGCGATCCGGATCGATCCCCGCCTCGGCCAGGGCGGCGGCGACCCGTTCGGGTGGAACCGGCAGCTGGCGGGCGAGCACGTTGTGGAGCATCTTGCGGCGCTCCCGGAAGGCGGCCTGGACGAGACGCCAGAGGGCCTCCTCGGCCGCCGCATCGAGCCGGTCATCCTCGGCGAACGGCTCGATCACGATCACCGCGGAGTCGACCGCCGGGGCCGGCTCGAAGGCAGCCGCCGGGACGAGCCGGGCGATCCGGACCGCCGCGTGGTACTGGACGAACACCGACAGGTAGGACAGGCCACCCGGCTTCGCGGCGATCCGCTCGGCCACCTCGCGCTGGACCATCAGGATCAACCGGCGCGGCCGGGGCGGCTGGCCGAGCAGGCGATGGAGGATCGGGCTGGTGATGTGATAAGGCAGGTTGGCCACGACGTCGTAGGGCTCGGCCAGCAACCGGGTCAGGGGCTGGTCGAGGGCATCGCCTTCGATCAGGTGGAGGGTGCCCGGGTCGCCGCTCGCGCCGAGCCGGTCCGCGAGCTCCTCCCGCAGGAACTCGGCCAGGCCACGGTCGAGCTCGACCGCCGTGACCGCCGCGCCGGCCGTCAGCAGCGCCCCGGTCAGGAGGCCCAGGCCCGGGCCGATCTCGAGCACGTTCAGGCCGGGCTCCGGCGCCGCTTCGGCCAGGATCGCCTCGAGCACGTCGATGTCGGCCAGGAAGTTCTGGCTGAGCGAGTGCCGGGGGCGCAGGCCGGATCGGCGGAGCGTCCGACGGATGGCCGCCGGGTCGAGCACGGGTGGGCTGGAGCGGCTCACGTGGCCCCCGGAGCGGCCGTGGCCCGGACGGCGAGGGGCAGGTTCGGCCGGGCGTCGAGGTCGAGGCCGGCCCTGGCCCCAGCCAGGAAGCGCCGGCCGCCGGCGGCCCCGATCATCGCTCCGTTGTCGGTGCACAAGCCGGGCCGGGGAATATACAGGGGCAGGCCCAGATCGGCCGCCTCGCCGGCCATCCGCTCGGCCAGCACCCGATTGGCCGCGACGCCGCCACCGACCACGATCGAACGCGCCCCGACGGCTCGCGCCGCGCGGGCGGTCTTGCGGGCGAGGACGTCGATCACCGCGTCCTGGAAGCCCCAGGCCAGCTCGGCCACGACCAATTCCGGGAGGGCCACGTCGGGCTCGTCCGCCGGCAGGCCGGCCTCCAGCCGGGCGGCGTCGGTGATCCGCCGAGCGGCCGTCTTCACGCCGCTGAAGCTGAAATCGTAGGAGTCGCCCAACCAGGCCCGCGGGAAGGCGACATCGCGGCTGGTTGCGGACCCGGCGGCGCGCATGATCGCCGGACCGCCCGGGTAGCCCAGCCCGAGCAGGCGGCCGACCTTGTCGAAGGCCTCGCCGGCGGCGTCGTCGACCGTCTCGCCCAGCAATCGATAGTCGCCGTGGTCGCGCATCTCGGCCAGGAAGGTGTGCCCGCCCGAGACGACGAGGGCGACCAGGGGGAACTCCGGCTCTGGACCGGGTTCGTTGCCCGGATCGGTCAGCCACGCCGCCTCCACGTGGCCGTCGAGGTGGTTGACCGCCACGAGCGGCTTGCCGCGGACGAAGGCCAGGGCCTTGGCGAAGTTCAAGCCCACCAGGAGCGAACCGGCCAGGCCCGGGCCGTAGGTCACCGCGACGGCGTCGACGTCGGACCAGGCCACGTTGGCGTCCGCCCAGGCGGCATCGAGGACGGGCACGATCCAGCGCAGGTGAGCCCGGGCGGCCACTTCCGGAACGATCCCGCCCGTTCCGGCGTGCAGCGCGACCTGGCTGGCCACGACGTTGGCCAGGATCCGCCGGCCGCCCTCGACCAGGGCGATGCCGGTCTCGTCGCAGCTCGACTCGACCGCCAGCAGGAGTGGCCCGCTCACGGTCGACCGTCCAGGCCGGCCGGCGGCACGCCCACGGCGCGGACCGGGTCCGGGGCTGACTCGAGCGCGGCCCGCCGCTCGGCCAGGCGGGCAATCATCTCGGCCGAGCGGAAGGGCTCGGTGGTCATGATCAGGGCATCCTCGTTGTTGTCGCTGTAGTAGCCCGGCCGGATTCCCACCGGGCGGAAGCCGAACTTCTCGTACAGCCGGCGAGCCGGCAGGTTGGACAGCCGGACCTCGAGCGTCGCCTCGCTCGCCCGGCGCTCGAGGGCCAGGTCGAACAGGGCCACGAGGAGGCGCTCGCCGAGGTGGTTGCGGCGCCACGCGGGCGCGATCGCGAAGGTGGTCACGTGGGCCTCGTCGACCATCAGCCACAGGCCGGCGAAGCCGGCCACCTCGGCGCCGACCCGGACCACCAGGTAGTAGGCGAGCTTGTTCGTCTCGAGCTCGGTCCGATAGGCGTTGGCCGGCCAGGGCGCCGAGAACGACGCCCGCTCGATGACCTGGACCGACGGGATGTCGTCGAAGCCCATCGGCCCGACGACAACCTTCAGCGGTGGTCGCGCGACCATTCGATCGTGCCCGACAGGGTCTTCACGCCACGGGGCAGGCTGACGTACTCGGGCACGAGCCGGGCGAGGTCGTCGACCTGGCCGGCCTCGAGCCGGCCAGCGCCCAGGACGAGCAGGCTGGCACCGAGGCCGGCCAGCGCCGCCGCGCCGCGGACCAGTGCGGCCTCCGGCGCCCGCCCGTCGAGGTCGACGGCGACGAGCTCCGCATCGATCGGCACCTCCGGATCGGTTCCGGCCGGCAGCAGGCGCGGCCCACCACCGTCGACGATGACCCGGTCGCGGGGCCCGGCCGGCAGGAGCAGGACGGCCGCCGCGGCCGGCCCAGCGGTTCGAGGACCGGCGAGCAGCGCCATCGACGTCGGGATCCCGATGATCGGGATGGCAAGCGCGTGGGCCAGGCCCTTGGCCGTCGCCAGGCCGACCCGCAGTCCGGTGAACGCACCCGGGCCGGTGCCGACCACGATCGCCCGGATCGCGGGCAGCTCAACGCCCTCGGCCCGGAGCAGCCGGTCGAGGCCGGCCAGCAGCTCCTCCCCGTGACGCTGGCCGGCCGGCCAGGCCGAGACGGACGGCCGGCCACCCGGCCGCTCGATGGCCACGACCGTGCGGCTCGTCGCCGTGTCGATCGCGAGGATGGGCGTGGCGGCGGTCAAGGCACGACCGCCAGGTAGCGTTCGTGGTCCGGGCCGGTGGCCACCAGCTCGATCGTGCGCGGCTCGTCGGCCCGCCCGTCGATCGTGATGTCAAGGCGCTCCTCGGGCAGGACCGGTCCCATTCGCTCGGCCCACTCGACCAGGCTGACCCCGCCTGCCTGGCGCTCGTCGAGGAGCCCGTCGGCATACGGGTCGAAGCCATCGTCGAGACGGTACAGGTCGATGTGGAAGAGGGGCAGGCGGCCGGCGTACTCGCTCATCAGGACGTAGCTCGGCGAGGTGATCGTGGCGGCCACCCCGAGGCCTGCCCCGAAGCCCTTGGCCAGCTCGGTCTTGCCGGCACCCAGGTCGCCATGGAGCGCGATCAGGTCACCCGCCTGGGCGACCCGGGCGAGCTCCATCGCAAGGGCCCGGGTGGCCGCGGGTGAAGCTGACACGATCTGGCGCCGGGCGATATCGGGGCGGGCGGCTGGCATGGCCCGAGGGTACCCGAACCGGCGCTTCGGAGGCCCGCTCTGTCAGCTGAACCGCTCGAGGTCGGCGATCGCAACCACGACGATCGACCCGTCGTCCAGCTCCACGCTGCCTGCCTCCAGCTGGACCCCGGCCGGGAACCGGCGCCGGCCGGCCGGGCCGCGCCAGCGGCCCTCCCGCCCCGACAGCTCGCCATGGCGGATCCGGACCCAGTCGGCAGGAACGGCCGGCGGATCCAGAGGCGGGTCGACGACGAGCATCGGCGGGTCGGCCACGATGCCGACTTCACGGCCGACCAGCCGTTCGAACAGGCGCTGCAGCGGACCTGCGATCGGTCGCCGGAATGTGCCATCGAGGACCAGCACGGCGAACGGCGCGATCGCCTGCAGGCTGGCTCGCTGGCGTGCTTCGGACGCGACGAGGTCGCGCAGGTCCTTGCCGGCCAGGCCGGGCACGACGATGCCCCGGACGCCCATCGCCCGGGCCCGGCCGATCGTCTCGGAATCGAGCCGGCCGCCGACGACCAGGATCGAGCCCGCCCGGCCCACATCGAGCTGGCCGCGCAGGCCGGCCTCGCCCGTGACCAGCTCCAGGCGGCCCCGGGTGGGACCGCCTGCCGCGAAGGCGCCGGGGATGCCGTGGCCGGCCAGGGACAGGCCGATGCCCCGCCCGGGCACGACCTCGCGGACGATCCCGGCCGCCGGCGACTCGAGCAGCTCGGTGTGCTCGCCGCTGACCACCTGCCAGCGCCCGCCTTCGGCGACGAGCACCTCGCCGGGCGGCGTCCTTGGCCGGCGGCGGCGGAGCATGGTCCCGGATTCGTGGCCGTCGCCGGCCCACCAGTCGCCCGGGGCGAGCCCGGCCGCCGCGTCGTCCGGCTCGGCCACCGTGGGCGGCCCAATCTCGATCCTCGGGTCGCGCCGCCGCTCCGCCAGACCCAGCCCAGCCGTGACCGGCTCGCCTGCTCCAACCAGGATTCGGTCGCCCGGACCTAGCTGGAACCAGGTCGTCGGGGCCGGGATCGCCATGGGCCGGCTGGGGACCACCCAGACCGTGCTCGGGGCGTGCTCAGACATCGAGGCCCGGCCAGAGGGCGGCCTGCCAGGCTCCGAGGAGGGCCCGCCGGCGATCGAGCCGGTCAGGCAGGTGGAGGGGCACGTCGCGCAGGTCCACGAGGAGGCCGCCGAGGCCGCCGCCGACCTCGACCCGGGCATGCCGGACGCGCGCGCCGAGGTCGACCTGATCGCGAAAGCGGAACTCTGCGATCCCCAGCTGGCCGGGGGGCAGGTCGACGAGCTGCAGGCCGCCGGGTACCAGGTCGATCTCGCTCGACGATGCTTCGGCGTGGACGATCAGGTGGCCGGCGGTCTTGCCGGACCTCAGGCCGGCCGGCGTGACGACCGTCCCGAGCGGCACCAGGAGGTCCTCGGCCAGCTCGGCCAGGAGCGCCCGGCGCTCGGACGGGTCGGCGATCATCCCGATCGGCCCTAGCAGGCGGGCATGATCCCAGGCCAGCTGGCTGGCTCCCGGCCGCCGGACCAGATCGGCCAGGGCCAGGGCGATGGCCGGTCCCGGAGAGACCGCCCAGCCGCCCCCGGCGACGACGATGAGGTCGGGTGCCGGCAGCCGGCCGATGTCGGGCGTCAGCCTGACGAGTCGTTCCAGGGCAGCCCGGGCGGCGGCATAGCGGACGACGGCTCCAGCACCATGCGCCTCGCCCCATGGCGTCAGGCGCAGCTCCCGCAGCCGGTCGCGCATGCGATGGCGATCGAACGGGATCGACGACCAGGCGAGGACGCCGTCGACGAGCCCGTCCTCGGGTTCGCCCGGCGGCACGAGGGCAGCATCCGCCACGACGGCCGGCGGAGCCTCGAGACCGTCGGGACCGGCCAGCACGCGCAGTCCCCCGTTGAATCCGATCTCAACCAGCTCGACCCGCCGCTCGATCACGGCGGCCAGGTCGACGACTGCCCGGACCAGGCCGTAGCGCCCGTCGCCGGATGACGGCTGGACGGCATCGAGCAGACGGCGCAGTCCGGATCCGGCCGGATCGCCGGCGGTCGCGGCCGGTCCGTACGGTGGTGGCGTGCCTTCCGCGTCAAGGACAAAGCGACTGGCCTCGTCCCGGACGAGGCCGGCCAGCACGACCGGACGGCCCGGATCTCGGCCGGCGATGGCAGCGCCCAGCGTGGCCAGCGACGTCACGCTGGCCTTTGGATCGAGAGCCGGGGATTCGCCCGCCGCGATCACGATCGCGGCCACGTCCCGCTCGAGGGCCAGTCCGGCCATGTCGATCGGATCCGCCCGCTCGAGGCTCAGCCCGGTTGCCCGCCAGCCACTCGTGTCGGCCAGGCGCTGGAGGGCGGCTCGTTCGCGCTCGCTGGTCGCCAGGATGGCGAGGCGCGGCAGCTCGGCCGTCCGGGCGACCAGCCGGGCCGGGGTGGTGATCGTGGCTCCAGCAACGCGCAGCTCGGCCGCCAGGTCCGGGTCGGTCCCGGCCAGCCGGTCGACCAGGCGTCCCAGGAGCGCCTCGACATCGGCCCCGGCCGGGGCCGATTCGGCCGCGAGCAAGCGCCGGCGACCATTGATCCGACCGATCAGGGCGACCGCCGAGGTTGCCGACCCGAGGTCGAGCGCGAAAGAGGCTCGCGGGTCGCTCGTCACCTGCCCATGCTACCCGGCCGGGCGCCGGCCGGGGCCGGCGGGAACCTCAGGCGTCGAGGGTATCGTCCTCGTCCCACTCCTCGAGGCGCTCGATCAGCTGTTCGATCCCGATATCGTCGGCGAGCAGCTCGTTGGCCGAATCGACATCGCCGCCGAACAGCCCTCGAAGGGTCGGGTCGAAGAACAGCATCGCGTTGCTGCCCAGCGGCCGATAGGGCCGGCTGGCATTCAGGAAGTGGACCGCCGGCGCGGCCAGCCCGCGCAGGTGGATCTCGCGGGCGACCTGGTCGACGAGCTCGTCGCGTTGCTCTTCGGTCCGGTCAGGCGGAGGCGGCAGCATCATCGCGGCGCACCCGCTTCCGGCTCGGGGACGGCCGGCATCCCCTCGGCGCCGTGCACGGCAGCCTCGAACGCGGCGTACGCGGCCGCGCCCCGCAGGGCGAACGTGACGACCTCGATCGAGGGCGAGCGGGGCAGCTCTTCGTGGATCGTGGCCAGGGTGATCTGGGCGGCTTCATCGATCGGGTAGCCGCCGACGCCGGTGCCGAGCGCCGGGAAGGCAATGCTCGTGACGTTGTTCTCGCGGGCCCGGGCCATCGCGCTGTGGACGGCTGCCCGGATCGCGGCCGCACTGGTCCGCCGATCGCGATCAAGCGATGCCGCGTGGATGACGATCCGGGCGGCGAGATCGCCGGCCTCGGTGACCACCGCGTCGCCTACCTCGATCGGGCCCTGGCGCACGGCGGCGAACTCGATCGCGTCACCGCCGGCGCGCTTGATCGCCCCGCCGACTCCCGTCGCCATCCACAGGCTGGGGTTGGCCGGGTTCACGATCGCGTCGACCTCGAGCTCGCAGATGTCGCCGTTCCAGAGCTGAATTCGAGCCACCTTGCCTCCACCCGGCGAGCGTCCGAACGCTCAGGGGTACCAGCCCGGCATGGTACACCCGGGGCAATCGGTGAGCCATGCTGGTAACGACTTCCCACGAGATCGTGGTGCGGGCCTGCGCCACCTCGCGAGCCGTGATCTCCTCGGTCCCCTGCCGTCCAATCAGCACGAATTCGTCGTCGACGCTGACCGGCGCACCGGGCACGTCGGTCACGTCGGCCATCAGGGCGTCCATTGCCACCGTCCCGACGATTGGCGCCCGGCGCCCGCGCACCAGGACCTCGGCCCGGTTCGAGAGCACCCGGGCCCAGCCATCGCCGTAGCCCAGGGGCAGCGTCGCGATCCGGCTCGGCCGGTCGGTCGTGAAGCTCGGGCCGTAGCTGATACCCGAGCCGGCCGGCAGGTCGACGACCCGGATCGGCCGGGCGTGCAGGGCGAGGACCGGCTGGAGCTCGCTGGCAGGGGTCCGCCGGCCGGCGTCGTCGGGCAGGTCGTCGGGCAGCAGCCCGTACAAGGCCAGGCCGATCCGTACACCGTCGAGGGCCGGACCGCTGCCGCCCAGCAACCCGCCGCTCGCGGTGAGGTGGCGGACGGGGATCCGGATGCCGTCCGCCCCGAGCTGGCTGACCGCCGCGGCGAAGCGCTTCTGCTGGGTCGCAGTCCGGTCCCGGTCAGCTGGCGCCTGCAGATGTGACCAGATCCCGGCCAGGCGCACGCCCGGCGCGGCGGCGATCCGGGCGGCCATGGCCGATACCTCGGTCGGCAGGATCCCGGCCCGGCCGAGCCCGGTTTCGAGCTCGAGCTGGATGTCCAGCCGATGGGGCGGATGCCGCCGCCCGGTCGAGCGGGCCGAGGAGCGCGCCTGCTCCAGGCTGGCCAGGGTCAGCTCCAGGATCGTCGGGTCACTGGCGGCCAGGGCGATCCTGCGCCGGGCGGCCTCGGGCGCACGTTCGGGCGGCACCGGAAACAGGACCAGGATCGGCAGGTGCAGGCCCGCCTCGCGCAGCTCGACCGCCTCGTCGAAGGTCGCCACGGCCAGGCCGTCGGGCGGTTGTGCGGTGGACTCGAGGGCGTGCCCGACGGGCACCGCGCCATGGCCGTAGGCGTCGGCCTTGACCACGACGTCGAGACGAGTACCAGCGGGCAAGGACCCACGCAGGACGGCCAGGTTGGCGCCGAGGCGCCCGAGATCGATCTCCAGCCAGGCGGTCCTGGGCAGCCCCGGCAGGCCAGCCCCGGCGAGGGCCGCCATGAGCGACGGCAGGGCGCTCAGCGGTGGCCCCCGGCGGGTCGCGTGCCGAAGCCGAGCCGGCGCTCGGCTGTCCGTCGCGTACGGGCGACCGTCAGGCGCTTGCGGGCGAGGGCGATCTCGAAGGGCAGGTCGGAGGCCAGCAGCCCGGCGTCACCGACCCGGTCGCGCACCGCCTCGCCGGCCGTGCCGTGCAGGAAGACTCCCAGGCGGGCCGCGTCGAACGGCGCGAGATGCTGGGCGAGCAAGGCGCCAATCGTGCCGCTCAGGACGTCACCGGTCCCGCCGCTGGCCATGGCCGGATTCTCGAAGGTCGCCCGGGCGAGCCGGCCATCCGGGGCGGCGATCACCGAGCGGGCGCCCTTCAGGACCACGACCTGGCCCCAGCGCCGGGCTGCATCGGCTGCCGCGGCCGCCCGGGCCCGATCGTCGCCGAGGAGATCGCCGTCGCTGCCGGCTTCGATCCCGGCGGCGGCCCGGAGACGCTCGAACTCGCCGCTGTGGGGGGTCAGGACGCACGGCCGGTGGACGCCCAACCACCAGTCGTCCTCGGCGGCCAGCGAGCGCAGTGCCTCGGCATCGACCACGGCGGGCGGGGCTCCTTCGTCCTCGACCCCCAGCAGGCGTCGAATCAGCTCCACCGTGGTCAAGCCAGGTCGAAGGCCGGGCCCGACGACGAGCGCGTCGTGGGCGTGGTCGAGGATCCGGGCCAGGGCATCGTCCGGATCGACCTCCTCGACATCATCCTCGGGCAGGCCCAGCGTGGTCGCCTCGACGACCTTGGCCGCGAACAGCGGCTGGAGCGACTCGGGCACGGCCAGGGCGACGAGGCCCGCCCCGGCCCGGCCGGCCGCCGTGCACACGAGCAGGGCCGCGCCGGCATAGTCGAGCGAACCGGCCATGACCAGCAGCCGTCCGAACGTGCCCTTGTGGCCGCGCACGGGGCGCTCCGGCAGGAGCGCGCCCATGAGGGCATCGTTGAGCTCCTCGATCGGACCTGGCTCGATCGGACCTGGCTCGATCGGACTTGGCTCAACCGTCAACGGTGGCATCCTCGACGAGCGATCGAAGGCGGTCGATCCGGGCCAGGATCCGCCGCTCGCGGTCATCGAGGCGAGCCTCGATGTCGGGCGGGAAGACGTAGCGGCCGCCGTGGGTTCGCACGCCGAAGGCGACCGCGACGGCGTAGTCGGCCTCGTGGCTGATCGACACAGCGATCCGGCCCATCCCGAGCTGCTCGGCCCGGGCCGCCGCCCGGTCGTGGAGCCGGACCGAAGGCTGGCCCGTGGGCAATCGCTCGATCTCGATCTCGCGCCAGCCGATGCCTCGCACGCCCAATCCGAGGACCTTGCTGACCGCCTCCTTGGCCGCCCAGCGCCCGGCGAAGGTCTCGGGCCGGTCGCGGACGTAGGCCTGCTCGGCCGGGGTCAGGACCCGACTGGAGAACCGCGCGCCGAAGCGGGCCATCGTCGCCCGGATCCGGCCGATCGCGATGATGTCGATCCCAAGCTCGGTCGTCCCGGGAGGAACTGCCGGGACCGACGCCATGGCTACTCGACCGTGACCGACTTGGCCAGGTTGCGCGGCTGGTCGACATCCGTCCCGCGGGCGACGGCGGTGTAATAGGCGAACAGCTGGAGCGGGATGACCGCCAGGATCGGGCTGAGCACTTCGTCCGTATCGGGCACCCAGCAGACCTCGTCGGCAAAGCGCTCGATCTGGGGGTCGCCCTCGGTCGCCACGGCGATCACCCGGGCGTCGCGGGCCCGGCCCTCCATGACGTTGCTGATCAGCTTGTCGTAGACCGACGAACGGGTCGCGACGGCGACCAGCGGACACTCCGCGTCGAGGAGCGAGATGGGGCCGTGCTTGAGCTCGCCGGCGGCATAGCCTTCGGCGTGGACATAGCTGACCTCCTTGAGCTTGAGCGCCCCTTCGAGGGCCGCCGGATAGCCGAAGCCCCGGCCCACGAACATGAACCCGCGCGAGTTCACGTAGCGCCGGGCGAGGGCCGCCGCGCCGGTGTTGAGGTCGAGCGTCCGCTGGGCGGCCTCGGGCAGCCCGCGCAGGGCCCGGCCGAGGGCGACCTCGCGCTCGACCGCCAGGCTGCCCCGGACCCGGGCGATCGCCGCGGCCAGGATGACCAGCGTCGTGACCTGGGTCACGAACGTCTTCGAGGCGGCCACCGCGACCTCCGGGCCGGCCTGCAGGAACAGGACGGCGTCGGCCTCCCGGGTGATCGCCGACCCGACGGTGTTGGTCACGGCGATGACGGGGCAGCCCCGTTGCCGGGCCAGCCGGGTCGGGGCAATCGTGTCGGCGGTCTCGCCCGACTGGGTGACCGCGATCACGAGCGTATCGGCGTCCAGCGGGGGCGGGCTGTAGCGGAACTCCGAGCCCACGGTCGCCCGGGCGGGCAGGCCCGTCCACTCCTGGAGCGCCGCCGCCCCGATCAGGGCAGCGTAGAAGGCAGTTCCGCAGGCAACCAGCTCGATTCGCCGGACCCGGGCGAGGACCGGATCCAGGCCGGCCAGCTCGTCGACCACGATCCGGTCGTCGCGGGTCAACCGGCCGGTGATCGACTGGAGCAGCGCGGCCGGCTGCTCGTGGATCTCCTTGAGCATGAAATGGTCGAAGCCGCCCTTCTCCGCCGCCTCCGCCGTCCAGGTGATCGTGGTCACGCTGCGGCTGATGGGCTCGCCGGCCACGTTGGTGATCTCGACGCCCGACGGATGGAGGTCGGCAACATCGCCTTCCTCGAGGAAGACGACCTGGTCGGTGTGGGCCAGGATCGCCGCCACGTCGCTGGCCAGGAACGTCTCGCCGGGCGCCAGGCCCACGACCAGGGGCACGTTCTGGCGGGCCCCGATGAGTCGATCCGGCTCACCCCGGTGCATCACGGCCAGGGCGTAGGCACCCTCGATCCGGCGCAGGGCCGAGCGGGTCGCCGCGGCGATGTCGCCCTCGTAGGCCTCCTCGATCAGGTGGGCGATCGCCTCGGTGTCGGTCTCCGAGGTGAGCACGTGGCCGCGGCTCTCGAGGCCATCGCGCAGCTCCCGGAAGTTCTCGATGATCCCGTTATGGATGACCGTGACATTGCCGGTGCAATCCTGGTGGGGATGGGCGTTCAGGTCGTTGGGCCGCCCGTGGGTTGCCCAGCGGGTATGGGCCAGGCCAATCGCGGCATGGGGCGTGCGGTCGGCGATCGCGGTCTGGAGATTGGCCAGCTTGCCGGCCCGCTTCTCCACGAACAGCACACCCTGATCGTCGACCAGGGCAATCCCGGCCGAATCGTAGCCGCGGTACTCGAGGCGCTTGAGGCCCTCGATCAGGATGGGCCCGGCCTCGCGCGGTCCGGTATAGCCGACGATTCCGCACATGTTGGTCGCTCTCCGTCGCGCTTGTGGGCCCCGGTTCCGACCGGCGCCGGAGCCGGGCTAGTGTAGACGCTCGCCGGCGAGGGTCACGATCGAGTCGGCCAGCTCGCGGACGAGGCCCGCATCCGGGCCCTCGACCATGACCCGCAGGACCGGCTCGGTGCCCGAAGGTCGGACGAGGACCCGGCCGCCGGAGCCGAGCCGTTGCTCGGCCTCGACGATGGCTCGGTGCAGGACCGGGTCGCCTTGCCACTGGTCCTTGTGACGAACGCGGACGGCTCGTTGCTCCTGCGGAAACAGGGGAATCTCGGCGGCCAGCTCATCGACCGTCCGGCCGGTCCGGACGAGCACTCCGAGCAGTTCGAGCCCGGTCACCAGGCCGTCGCCGGATGAGCTGTGGTCCAGGCTGATGACATGACCGCTCTTCTCGCCACCGAGGTTGGCGTCGTTGATCAGCATCCCCTCGAGGATGTACTTGTCGCCGACGGGCGTCCGGACAACCTGCCCGCCGACCTGGCCCAGGGCTGCCTCGAGCCCGCCGTTGGACAGGACCGTGACCACCACGATCCCGTGGCGCAGCGCTCCGCGCCGGAGCCGGTCGAGGGCGATCAGGCCGATCAGCTTGTCGCCGTCGACGACCTCGCCGTGGCGGTCGACCACGACCAGCCGGTCGGCGTCACCGTCGAGCGCGAAGCCAAGGTCGGCCCCGCGCTCGATCACGGCTCGAGCCAGTGCGGCCGGAGCCGTCGCCCCACAGTCGACGTTGATGTTGACCCCGTCGGGCTCGTTGTTGATCACGTCGACCGCGGCGCCGGTCGCGGCCAATACCCCCGGCGCCGACACGCCCCCGGCGCCATTGGCGCAATCGAGGACGATCCGGAGCCGGGTCTGAATCGTTCCGGCCAGGGCCACGCGGTTCAGCCTGTAGCGCTCGAGCAGGTCGGCCGAACCGCTCACCCGGCCGATCCCGGCGTTGCGGGGCCCGACCAGCTCCTCGGCCCGCCAGATCAGGGCCTCGAGGGCATCCTCGCGATCGTCGTCGAGCTTCATGCCCCGCGCGTCGAGGACCTTCAGGCCGTTGTCGTCGGCGGGATTGTGGGACGCCGAAACCATGATTCCGGCACCGAAGTCGCCGCTCCCGGCGATGAACGCAAGGGCCGGCGTCGGCAGCGTGCCGGCCAGCTGGACATCGGCGCCCAGGCTGGCCGCCCCGGCCGCGATCGCCTGCACGAACATGCCCCCCGATCGGCGAGTGTCCTGGCCCACCACCAGGACGCCGCTCGGACCGAGCAGCTCATGGGCGGTGGCCCGGCCGAGGGCGAAAGCGAGGGTCGGCTTGAGATCCACGTTGGCCACCCCCCGGATGCCATCCGTCCCGAACAGCCGGGCCACTAGGGGCCCACCGAAGGGGACGCGCCGGCGGACGGGGACGGGCTGGGTGACGGTGGGGCGGCAACGGTGATCGTGACTGTGACGGTGGCTGGACTCAGGCCGACCAGCTTGAGGCTTGCCGGGAGGTTGACCGACGGGGTCAGGACATGGACCCCGGGTGCCAGGCCGTCCACGTCGAGGGTCACCGCGAATGTCTGGCCGTCCACGCTGGCGAGGGCATCGGGCGATCCTCCGAGGGTGACCAGCACCTGGTCCACCGACAGGCTGTAGATCCGGTCGTCCCGGGCGCCCGACAGGACGATTCCGGCCGAGAATGTCTGGGAGGCGCTCCGGGCGATGAGCTGGACCGTGACCGACACGGTCGGCGGGCCGACGATCGTGACCCCCGGCGGGAGGACCAGGTTGAGCTGGCGGGTCACGTCGGCCACCGCGCCGGTCAGGTCGAGCGGCACCGTCTCGACCTGGTCAAGGCTGTTCAGCGCGGCGGCATCGCCGGCCACGGTGACCACCACCGGATCGACGGTCACGCTGCTGACCTGGTAGCCACTGTCGGGCGAGCCCGTCAGGTCGGGCACGACCGGCACAGTCCGCGTCTGCTGGGTGCCGACCCGGATCTGGACGCGGATCGAGTCCGGGTCGATCCGGACCGGGCTCAGCACGTTGTTCAACGCGTCGACCGCGACCAGCGGGACCTGCTGGTCGATGTCGAGGCCGGCCGGCTGGATCACCACCCGGGCGACCGCGGCCGTCGCCAGGCGGACGACGGAATCCGGGCCGGACACGGTCACCGTGGTTGCCGACAGGACCGCCGGCTGCGGGTGGAGGCCGGCCGGAACCTCACCCGTGTCGACGACCACCGGGACCGACTTGGATACGAGCGGATCGAGCTGGACCTGGATCACCTGCGGGTCGAAGTCGAGGACCTGGATGCGCGGGTCGACTGCCTGCACGTGGACCTGGACGGTGGCGAACGGCGTCCCGGCCTGGGGCGTGGCCGTCGAAAGGTCGGCGCTGGCAATGAAGCTGCTGCTGGTGACCCGGTCAACGACGTCCGACGGCGCGAAGTAGCGGACGTTGGTCACGTCGCCCAGATCGCTCGTGAGCAGGACCGCGTTGGTCGGTTGATTGGTCGCCACGATCGGGATCCGGCCGGGCCAGACCTGGGCATTCTGGGACAGGACGAGGCCGGCATACAGGAACGTTGCGAGCACGACGGAGCCGAGCTTGAGCGGCCAGTTCCGGACGATTCGAGCCAGCACCCGGCCCGCCGTTCGCCTCATCGACCCCCACCAACAGTCTCATCCGGCGGCTGGCCCAGATCGGCCGGGGCGGGACCAGCGCCGGCCTCGGCTGCGGTCACCGAGCCCGCCGGGCTCGCTCCGGCGGGGGCCGGCCGAGCTCCCCGGAGCCATCGTGACCGACGTGGCGGAGGCGGGAGATCCGGGCACTGGTCGGCCGGAGGCTGCCCGACGGCATCCGGCTCATCATCGAGCGCGGTCCGCCAGACGTGTCGAGGAGGACGAGCAGGGCCCGCTCGAGCTGAGCCGGGTTGAGGTTCCGGACGATCCTGACCCGCTCGACCAGGCTGGTCTGGCCGGTCTCCTCGGACACGACCACGACTACCGCGTCGGTCTGCTCGGCGATCCCGACGGCCGCCCGATGGCGGGTGCCGAAGCGCTCGGCCGGCAGGATCGTGGTCTCGGCCAGGGGCAGCACCGCCCCTGCCGCCACGACCTGGTCGGCCCGGATGATCACCGCCCCGTCATGGAGCGGGGACCGGGGCATGAAGATCGTCCGGAGCAGATCGGCCGTGAGGTCGGCATGGAGCATCACCCCGGTCTCGGCGATCTCGCCCAGCGCGGTCTCGCGCTCGATCACGATCAGGGCGCCGTAGTGGTCGGCCGCCAGCAGGCCACAGGCGTGGGCCACCTCGGCCGCGACGTGGCCGACCACGCGCTCATCGGTTCCGCTCAGGAGCCACGCGAACGATCCGACCCGGCCGAGGCGGTCGAGCGCCCGGCGAAGCTCCGGCTGGAACACCACCACGAGGGCGAAGACACCGATCAGGGCTCCGGTCTCGAGGACCTGGCGAAGGAGCCGGAGGTCGAAGAAGCGGGCCGCCGCGTAGACCAGGAGCATGACCGTGACGCCGATCACCAGGCTCACCGCGCGGGTTCCGCGGATCAGGCTGAACAGGCCGTAGATCAGGAGGGCGGTGATCCCGATGTCGACGATCGTGTTGAGCTGGACCTGGTCGAGGATCAACTGGACGAGCTGCATCGTGGGCTCAGTCTAGGTCAGGCACACAGACCCGCGAGCCGGCTGTCGTCGGGCAGGAGCCGGGTCGCGGCGGCACACAGCCGGTCGCGCACGGCCGCGTCGCCCGACAGCTCGACCAGGCGACCGAGGAGAAGCAACTTGTCGCCGGCGAGCGTGCGCCAGCCTCGGGCCACGTACAGCTCGACCAGCACGAGGTGCAGGTCGGGGTCATCCGGGGCGAGCCCGAGGGCCGAGTCGGCCGCATCGAGGGCGGCCTCGTCCAGGCCGGCGGCGGCCAGCTCGCGACTGGCCGCGACGATCGTGCCGATCCGGCCGGTCGCGTCGTCGGACGCCAGTGCCGCCTCGAGCCGGGCCGAGACGGCGGCGATGTCGACCGGCACCAGCTGGACCCTCGCGGGGCGGTCCGGTTGTGCACCTGCCGGCGTCGCGACCTCATCGGGCAGGCCCGGCTCGTCCGACGGTACGGCCTCGATTGCCGGCTGGGCCACGAGGACCGGTTCTTCGAGGACCCGCAGCGCCCGGGCCAGGGCCGCTTCGGCCGCGCTGCCCGGCGAATCCCGGACCAGCTCGGTCAGGTCGGCCAGGTGTCGCCGCCGGGCCCGGGATTCGGCCAGCTCGAGGGCACGCCGGGCCGTGTCGCAGGCCTCGGGCAGGCGACCGCTGACGGCCTGGATCTCGGCCAGCAGGTCGAGCGCACCGGCCGCCTCGGCCGGCCGGCCGGCCCGGACCAGCGCGTCGGCCCGGCCGCCCAGGGCCGACTCATCACGGGGCGCCAGCCCGAGGGCCGTCCCGTAGGCGTCGAGGGCTTCGTCGAGCCGGCCCTGGCGAACCAGGACACCCGCCCGGCTGGTCAGGGGCAGGGCTCGATCCGGGGCGACCGCGGCCGCCTCGTCGTAGGCCGCCAGGGCATCGTCCAGGCGGCCGTGGAGGGCCGCCACGTGGCCGACCCGGAGGGCCTCCTTGTAGCGCTCGTAGGGAACGTCGCTCATGCCACTCCCCCGGCCACCGAGCCTGGCTGGTCGTCGGCCCCGATCAGCTCGACGAGGAGCGCCTTCTGGACATGGAGGCGGTTCTCCGACTGGTCGAAGACAATGCTCTGCGGACCATCCATGACCTCGGACGTGATCTCCTCGCCGCGATGGGCCGGCAGGCAGTGCATCACGAGCGCGGCCGGGCCGGCCCGGGCCATCAGGGCGGCGTTGACCTGGAATCCCCGGAAGGCGTCCCGGCGCTCCTCGGTCTCGGCCTCCTGGCCCATCGACGTCCAGGCGTCGGTGTACACGACCGAGGCACCCTTGACCGCCTCGGCCGGGTCCGCGCTGAACACGATCCGACCGCCGTTAGCGCGGGCCAGCACCTGCGCCCGCTCGACGATCCGGGCGTTCGGGGCATAGCCGGGGGGATGGGCCAGGCGGACCTCGATCCCGAGCGTCGCGCCGAGCAGGGCCAGGGAGTGGTAGACGTTGTTGCCGTCGCCGACAAAGGCCAGGACGACGCCGTCTAGCCGGCCCAGCCGCTCCCGGATCGAGAACAGGTCGGCCAGCGCCTGGCACGGATGCTCGCGCAACGTCAGGCCGTTGATCACCGGCACGGCGGCCTGGGCGGCCAGCTCGACGGCAACCTCCTGGGGACCCGTCCGGACCACGATCGCGTCGACGAACCGCTCGAGGTTTCGGGCGACGTCGCGCACGCTCTCACGAGCACCCAGGACCACGTCGTTGGTGAGGTAGATCGCCGCGCCGCCGAGCTGGGCCATGCCCGCCTCGAAGGTGACCCGGGTGCGCAGGCTCGGCTTCTGGAAGAGCATCGCCAGGGTCCGCCCGGTCAGGCGCGTTCGGTCGTGACGGCGGCTGGCGCTGAACTCGGCCTTCAGCCCGGCCGCCCGCTCGAAGAGCAGCTCGACCTCGGCCCGCGACAGGTCGGCCACGCTCAGCAGATCGCGACCTCGCAGCGAGCTCCCGGTCGACATCTGCTGGCGTCCCCTGGCGCGCCGCGCCGCGCTGCCTAGCGCTTCGTGTACTGAGGCGCCTTGCGCGCTCGCTTCAGGCCGTACTTCTTGCGCTCCTTCATCCGCGGGTCGCGAGTGAGCAGGCCGGCCTGGCGGAGCGAGAGGCGATGGGCTTCGTCAAGCTGGAGGAGCGCCCGGGCGATGCCGTGCCGGATCGCCCCTGCCTGGCCGGTCACGCCGCCGCCTTCGACCTTGACCAGGGTGTTGAACCGACCATCGGTACCGGTCACCCGGAACGGCATGCGCACGTCGGTCTCGTTGACCGCATTGCCGAAATGCTGGTCCATCGTCCGCCCGTTGACGATGATCTCGCCCTCTCCGGGCAGCAGGCGAACGCGCGCGACGGCCGTCTTGCGGCGGCCCGTCCCGTAATAGAACGCAGGGGTCGACATGGGGTGCGGTTCCTCCGTCAGGCCAGCGGCTCAGGCCGCTGGGCCTGATGCGGGTGATCCGAGCCGGCGTAGACCTTCAGCTTGCGCAGCTGCTGGGCACCGAGGCGGTTGTGCGGGAGCATTCCCTTGACGGCTCGCCGGATCACCTCTTCGGGACGGCGCTCGAGGAGGTGGCCGAGGGTCTCCTCCTTGAAGCCCTGGGGATGGCCGCTGTGGCGGGCATAGACCTTTGATTCGAGCTTGTCGCGGCTGACCGAGATCCGGGCGGCGTTGAGGATGATCACGTGGTCGCCCGAGTCGAGATGGGGAGCGTAGGTGGGCTTGTGCTTGCCGACGAGGACATGGGCGACCCGCGATGCGAGGCGGCCGAGGGTCTCGTCCGCCGCATCGACGACGTACCAGCGTCGGTCGATCTCGCTCTCTCGAGGCGTATAGGTCTTCGTGGTCATGATGCTCCGAGCTCTCCATCCAAATCCAGCGCCGGCTGCCCGACGACAACCCGCCTGGGACCGGGCCGCCCGAGGGCGACTCGTCGCAGGCACAGTCCCCGGGCCGGAGCCGCTGCTCCGGCGAGGGCAGGCCGCCCGGCTTCGAGCGCCGCAGCGACCTCGGCCAGGTCCATCTTGCCGTGACCGACCTTCAACAGGACGGCCACGATCCGGCGCACCATCCCCCGCAGGAAGGCGTCGGCCCGGACGTCGATCGTCACGACCCGACCCGTCCGGCGGACCCGGACCGAATGAACGGTCCGGACCGGCTGGCGGTCCGGCGCCCCGAAGGCGGAGAAGTCGTGGCGGCCAACGAAGACCGACCCCGCCCGCTCCATCGCGGCGTCATCTAGTGGCGTCCGCACCCCGAGCGCAAAGCGCTCGACGAGCGGCCGGTGCGGCCCGTTCCAGACGGTGTAGCGATACTCCCGGTAGCGCGCCGCGTAGCGTGGGTTGAACCCGTCGGCGACCCGTCGAACCTCGCCGATCGCGATGTCCGCCGGGAGCAACGCCTCGACCGAGCGCTCGAGCCGGGCTCCGCTGAGCGTCCCGGTGTAGGTGAATGCGATCACCTGCCCGGAGGCGTGGACCCCGGCGTCGGTTCGACCGGCCCCGTCGACCCGGCTCGAGCCCTGCGGCGCGAGCCGCGCCAGCGCGGCTTCGAGTTCTCCCTGGACCGTCCGCTTGCCAGGCTGCACCTGGAAACCGGCAAAGTCCGTGCCGTCATATTCGACCCGGGCGCGGTAGCGCACGGGCGCGCCCTCTCGAGCGCTCCTGGTCCGGCTCGTCCTAGACGAGCTCGAGCTGGACGATCTCGGCCGAATCGCCGAGTCGCCGGCCAATTCGCACGATCCGGGTGTACCCCGAGGTGCGGTCGGCGTACTTGGGGGCAATCTCGTGGAACAGCTTGTCGACGACCAGCGGCTCGTTCGGGAACTCGGCGATCACCTGCCGGCGCGCGGCAAGGTCACCGCGCTTGGCCAGGGTGATCATCCGCTCGACGCGGGGCCGGATTTCCTTGGCCTTGGCCTCGGTCGTCTGGATCTTCTCGTAGCGCAGGACCGACACGGTCATGTTCTTGAACAGGGCCAGCCGGGGGCCCTGCTTGCGCGAGAGCTTGCGGCCGTCGATCCGGTGCGACATGGCTCAGACTTCCTCGCCGTCTTCATCGTCGAACGGCTCATCCGACGGCTCCGTGTCGGGGATGACGAAGCCGCGCATGCGCAGGCGCTCTTTCATCTCGTCGAGCGACTTGCGCCCGAAGTTGCGCATTCGGAGGAGATCGTCATCGGACAGCTGCAGGAGCTGGCCGACCTTGACGATGTTGTTGCGCTTGAGCGAGTTGTACGCCCGCATGGGCAGGTCGAGCTCCTCGATCGGCATATCCAGCATGTTCGGAGGCAGCTGAGTGGTGCCGCCGTTGGCGGCTCCCGGAACCGCGGCGAGGCCGATATTGGCGAACAGCGAGAACTGCCGGACGAGGATGTCGGCGGAGCGCGACAAGGCCTCCTCAGGCGTGATCGAGCCGTCTGTCTCGATCTCCATCGTGAGCTTGTCGTAGTTGGTGATCTGGCCGACCCGGGTCGGCTCGACCCAGTAGTTGACCTTGCGCACGGGGGTGAAGATCGCGTCGACCGCGATCACCCCGATTGGGAGCGACTCGGACCGCTCGGCGGCGAGGTAGCCGACGCCTCGCTCAACCGTCAGGTCGAGCTCGATCGTCACGTCGTCGGTGTCGAGGGTCATCAGGAGCTGCTCCGGATTGACGATCTCGACATCGGCCGATTCGACGATGTCGGCGGCAGTGACCGCGCCGGCGCCGCTCTTGACCAGCTTGAGCTGGACCGGGTGCGCAGCAAAGCTCTTGAGGCGAAGCTTCTTCACGTTGAGCACGATCTGGGTGACGTCTTCCTTGACCCCCGGGATCGTGGAGAATTCCTGGTAGACGTCGCGGATCTGGATCGAGGTCACGGCCGCGCCCTCGAGCGACGACAGCAGGACACGCCGGAGGGCATTGCCGAGGGTGACCCCGTAGCCAGCCGGCAGCGGCCCTGCCTCGTACTTGGCGAAGGTGCCGAGCTCCTCGACAGGCTCGATCTGCGGGCTCTCGAGTTCGATCATGGTCTGGGGCTTACCTCGAGTAGTACTCGACCACGAGCTGCTCGTTCAGGTCGAGCGGCATCTGGTCGCGCCGGGGCTGGTCGATGATGGTTCCGGCGAGCTTCGCCGGGTCGATGCTCAGCCACTCGGGTGGCTGGTGCGAACGAAGGGTTTCCCTGGCCACCTTGAACGGCTCGCGGCCGGCGTGCGACTGGCGAACCTCGACCCGATCGCCGGGTCGGAGCTGGTGGGAGGCGATGTTGGTGGGCCGGCCGTTCACGGCGAAGTGGCCGTGGTTGACAAGCTGGCGGGAGGCCGCCCGGGACGGGGCAAAGCCCATCCGGAAGACGATGTTGTCGAGACGGAGCTCGAGCAGACGAAGGAGATTCTCTCCGGTCACGCCGGGCCTCGACTCGGCGGTATCGAAGTAGTTCTTGAACTGCCGCTCAAGTACGGCGTACACCCGGCGGACCTTCTGCTTCTCGCGCAGCTGCAGTCCGTACTCGCCCACCTTGCGCCGGCGGACGCCATGCTGGCCGGGCGGTGTCGGGCGCCGTTCGAAGGCGCATTTCTTGGAATAGCAGCGTGAGCCCTTCAGGAAGAGCTTCATGCCCTCGCGGCGGCAGAGGCGACAAACGGAGGCGGTGTAACGGGCCATCGATTCCTGACCTAGACCCGGCGCCGCTTGGGGGCGCGGCAGCCGTTATGCGGGATGGGCGTGACATCGGTGATCGCGGTCACCTCGAGTCCGGCGGCCTGGAGCGAGCGGATGGCCTGCTCCCGGCCGGCCCCTGGGCCCTTGACGTAGACCTCGACCTGGCGCATGCCGTGCTCCATCGCGCGGCGGGCAGCAGCTTCGGCCGAGAGTGCCGCGGCGTACGGCGTGCTCTTGCGGGAGCCCTTGAAGCCGGCGATGCCGGCCGAGCCCCAGCTGATCACGGCACCACCGAGATCGGTGATCGTGATGATCGTGTTGTTGAACGTCGCCTGGATGTGAACGTGGCCCTGGGGCACGTTCTTGCGCTCCTTGCGACGCTGCTTGACGGCACGCTTGCGGTCGGCCATGGCTGGGCTGGGTTCCCCTTACTTCTTCCGGCGAACGCCGACCGTCTTCTTCGGTCCGCGCCGCTGGCGTGCATTGGTTTTGGTTCGCTGGCCACGGGCCGGCAGGTTGCGCCGGTGGCGACTGCCGCGATACGAGCCGATCTCGATCAGGCGCTTGATGTTGAGGG
Source organism: uncultured Chloroflexia bacterium (assembly GCA_963720965.1). Taxonomy (GTDB): domain Bacteria; phylum Chloroflexota; class Limnocylindria; order Limnocylindrales; family CSP1-4; genus Palsa-1033. The sequence continues at coordinate 81,410 of CAVRHD010000001.1, forward strand.
CCACCTCGCGTCGCAGGTCGCCCTCGACCTTGTAGCGGCGGTCGATGATCTCGCGCAGCCGGTTGACCTGCTCCTCGGTGAGGTCGCGGACACGCGTGTCGGGGTTGATGTTGGCCTGGGCGAGGATCTTCTGGCTGGTCGGCAGGCCCAGGCCGAAGATGTAGGTCAGGGCGATCTCGACCCGCTTCTCGCGCGGGATATCAACGCCGGCAATGCGAGCCATCGATTACCCCTGCCGCTGCTTGTGCTTTGGATTGGCGGTGCAGATGACCATCACGGTCCCGTGGCGGCGAATCACCTTGCAGTGGTCGCAGCGGGTCTTGACGGACGCTCGAACTTTCAACGGTTCCTCGATCGAACTCGAAACAGGCGCTACTTGAGGCGGTAGGTGATCCGACCGCGGGTGAGATCGTAGGGAGAGAGTTCGACCCGGACTCGATCGCCCGGCAGGATCCGGATGAAGTTCATCCGGAGCTTGCCGCTGATGTGGGCCAGGACCCGATGTCCGTTCTCCAATTCGACCGCGAACATCGTGTTCGGGAGCGGCTCGATGACCGTTCCTTCGACTTCGATCGCGTCTTTCTTGGCCACGGGCTTACGGTTTCCCTTTCTCGCGTGGAATGTCGGCCCGATGGGCTGACACACGAACGGTGAGGATATCAAATGTCCACCGATCCGGCAACCGCCGGCCCGGTCAGACGGTGGTCAGGATCTCCGGTCCACGCTGGGTGATGGCGATGGTGTGCTCGAAATGGGCGGCCAGCGAGCCGTCCCGGGTGACGATCGTCCAGTCGTCCGGCAGCATCACGGCTTCGTAGCTCGCCGAGGGTGAACATCGGCTCGATCGCCAGGCACAGGCCGGCTTCGATCCGGCGGCTGGCTCGTTGCGGTGCGGATAGTTGGGGACCTGCGGGTCCTCGTGCATCGCCCGGCCGATGCCGTGGCCGACGAACTGGCGGACGACGCCGTAGCCGTGGGGCAGGGCGACGTCCTCGACGGCCGCGCCGATGTCCTCGATCCGGTTGCCGGGCTGGGCGGCCGCGATCCCGGCCATCATCGCCAGGCGGGTCGTCTCGATCAGCTCGCGGATGGGCTCCGGCGGCTGTCCGACGAAGAAGCTTCGAGCAGCGTCGCCATGCCAGCCGTCGACGATGGCGCCGGCGTCGATCGACACCAGCTGGCCCTCGCGGATCGTCCGCTCGCCCGGGATGCCGTGGACGATCTCGGAGTCGATCGAGACGCAGATGCTGCCGGGAAACGGCCGGCGCGGGTTGGCGCCGGGATAGCCCTTGAACGACGGCAGCGCGCCGCTGCGCCGGACATGGGCCTCGGCGAGGGCGTCGAGATGGGCCGTGGTGACGCCCGGCTTGAGCTCCGATTCGACCAGGGCCAGGACCTCGGCGACCACCCGCCCGGCCCGGCGCATCGACTCGATCTCGGCCGCTGACTTCAGGGTGACGGCCATCAGGCTGGCCTCGCCGCGGCGGCCGACGAACAGCGCCTCGGTCACCTCGACCACCGGGCGCCGGCCGTCGACCGTGCTCAACAGGCCGTGCTCGCGGTAGTACTCGACGACCTGGTGGAGGTCGCTCAGCTGGATCGACAGGCGGGCGCTGACGGTCTCCCGACGGTCGTCGTCGCGCTGGATCAAGGGTGAGTCATCGAGGTCGCAACGGCCCGCCACCCGGGGCGGGTGGCTGGTCTCGTTGTAGACGTGGCCATTGGCCTTGCAGATCCAGCGCCCGGACAGGCGCCGGACCAGCTCCTCCTGGGGGACCTGGATCTCGAGCGCCCGGTCGACCCGGCTGCCCCGGGCGGACAGGGCCTCGGTCAGGATCCCGGCCTGGGCCAGGTTGCGCGGAAAGCCGTCGAGGATCGCCCCATCCAAGGCATCGGGCCGGGCCAGCCGGTCGAGGAGCATCTCGACCGTGATCGCGTCCGGCACGAGCTGGCCTCGCTCCATGTAGCGGCGAGCCTCGAGCCCGATCGCCGAGCCCTCGTTGACGGCGGCCCGGAACAGCTCGCCCGTGGCAACGTGGGGGAGGCCCAGCCGGCTCGCCAGAATTGGTGCCTGGGTGCCCTTGCCGGCGCCGGGGGCGCCGAGCAGGACCAGGAAGGTCACCGGATGAAGCCCTCGTAGTTCCGCATCAGGAGCTGGGCTTCGATCTGTTTCATCGTCTCGACCACGACGCTGACCACGATCAGGAGGCTCGTGCCACCCAGGGTCAGGCCACCCAGGCTGTTGAAGACGGCGGCCAGGATCGTCGGCGAGACGGCCACGATTGCCAGGAAGAAGGCACCCGCGATCGTGATCCGGTTGACGACCTTGCGCAGGTAGTCCTCGGTTGGCCGGCCCGGCCGGATCCCGGGAATGAATCCGCCGTTCTTGCGGAGCTGCTCGGCCGTCTCATCCGGCTTGAACGTGAAGGCCGTGTAGAAGTACGTGAATCCGAAGGTCAGCACGAAGTACAGCGCGACGTAGGGAAAGCTCTGGGGATCCATGAACTGGACGATCCACTGGGCGACACTGGCCACGACCGCGATCTGGGAGGTCGTGAAGTACGAGCGCAATCTGGGTCGGGAACAGCAGGATGCTGACGGCGAAGATGATCGGGATCACGCCGGCCTGGTTGACCCGGAGGGGCAGGAAGGTCGATGCGCCCTGGTACATCCGCCGGCCACGGACGCGGCTGGCGTACTGGACCGGGATCCGCCGTTGGCCCTCCTGGATGTACACGATGACGCCGATCGCGGCGAGGCCCACGATTGCGAAGACGACGAAGGCAATGATGTCGGGGTTGGCCAGGAACGCCTGGGCCGCGCTCGGCACCCGGCTGACGATGCCGGCGAAGATGATGAAGCTGATGCCGTTGCCGATGCCCTTCTCGGTGATCAGCTCACCCAGCCACATCAGCAGGATCGAGCCAGTGGTCAGGGCGACCATCTGGGTGATCGTGCCCAGGTCGTTGAGGCCGAACGAGCCGGTCAGGACCGGCGGGTTGGAGTTGTGGAGGACGGCCAGGAACCCGTACGACTGGAGGAGGGCCAGCGGGACGGCCAGGTAGCGGGTGTACTGGTTGATCTTGTTGCGCCCGAACTCACCTTCGCGGCTGAGCGACTGGAGGCGCGGGATCACGCCCGTCATCAGCTGGATGATGATCGAGGCGTTGATGAACGGGTTGACGCCCAGGCCGACGATCGAGAAGCGGGACAGGCCGCCGCCCGAGAACAGGTCGAGCAGGCCGAGGAGCTGGTTGCCGGCGAAGAGCGACTGGAGCGAGGCCGCGTTCGCGCCCGGCACCGGGACGTGGGCGAGGAGACGGAAGACGATCAGGATCCCGGCGACGAACAGGATCCGCCGCCGGATGTCGGGCGCACGGAAGGCGTTGAGCAGGGATTCGAGCATCGATCAGGCGTCTTCGCCGGGAGCGTCGGCGGCCGGGCCGGCCGGCTTGGTGGCCTTTGCGGCCGGCTTGCTGGACGCTGCCTTCGAGGCAGGCCGGGCGGCCTTGGCGGTCGCCTTGGCAGCTGGCTTGGCCGTCGCCTTGGCGGTCGCCTTGGCAGCTGGGGTGGGTTCTGCCTTGGCGGCAGTCTTTGGCGCCTTCGCTGCGGCCGGCTTGGCAGCCTCCTTGGCCGTAGCCTTGGCCGTCGCCTTGGTGGACGTGGCCTTGGCACGGGTCGCCTTCGGCTGAGCCGGCTCGGCGGCAGCCGCAGCGGACGCAGGTGCTTCGATCGCGGCGACCTCGCCAGCCGGCTCGGGCGCCGCTACCTCGGCCATCTCGGCCACGTCGGCGAGGCTCGCCTCGGGCTCGGCCGCTGGCTTGGGCTCGGCCGCATCGGCTCCGGGCAGGTCGAGGCCCAGAGCGGCCAGGGGACCCTTGGGCACCTCGAGCACCTGGACCGAGCCGCCGGCCGCTTCGATCTTCCGGATTGCGCTCCGGCTGAACGCGTCGGCGACCACGAACAAGGCGGCCGACAGGTCACCGTGGCCGAGCACCTTGAGCGGCTTCTTCATGGTCGACACGAGCCCCGAGGCCCGCAGGATCTCCTGGTTGACCGTGATCGGGGCCGCCCCGGCCCTGGCGGCCTTGCTGCCCTTGCCCGAACCGGGCAGCTCGCCCGGCTCGAACACGCCGGCCTCGACGAGAGCGGAGATCCGGCCGAGGTTGACCACCTCGTACTCGATCCGGAAGCGATTCTTGAAGCCGTGCAGCTTCGGGATGCGCATCTGGAACGGCGTCTGGCCGCCTTCGAACCAGGCCGGGATGGCGGCCGCCGGCGCGCGCCTTCTGGCCCTTCGTCCCGCGGCCGGCAGTCTTGCCACCGCCGGCGGCGATCCCCCGCCCGACCCGCTTGCGCGGGCGATGGGCACCCGTCGCCGGGCGCAGGTCGTGCAGCTTCATGCCTTCTCCTCGGGGCCGGCCGCGGGCAGCTCCTCGACCTGGACGAGGAAGCGGACCTGGCGAACCATGCCGCGGGTTGCTGGATTGTCAGGAACCTCGACGGTGTCGCCGATCCGATGCAGGCCGAGGGCCCGCACGGTGGCGCGATTACGCTCGATGTGGCTGATCGTGCTCTTGACCTGGGTGACGCGCAGCCTAGCGGGCATCGGCAGCCTCCATCACCGGCTGGCCGGGAATCGACAGCCGGACCGGAACGCCCCGGCGGGCCGAGATCTCGGCCGCCGAATGGAGCGACGCGAGGGCATTGATCGTGGCCCGGGTGACGTTGACCGGGTTGGTCGAGCCGTGGACCTTGGCCAGGATGTCCCGGATCCCGGCCGCCTCGACGACCGCCCGGACCGCTCCACCGGCGATGACGCCGGTGCCCTGCGAGGCCGGCTTGAGCATCACCCGGGCGGCTGAGTACTCGACCCGGACCTCGTGGGGGATCGTGGTTCCCACCATTGGAATTCGGATCAGGTTCTTCTTGGCATCCTCGACGCCCTTGCGGATCGACTCGGGGACCTCGCCGGCCTTGCCCAGGCCGACCCCGACATGGCCGGCGCCGTCGCCGACGACGACGATCGCGCTGAAGCTGAAGCGACGGCCGCCCTTGACCACCTTCGCGACGCGGTTGATCTGGACGACGCGCTCTTCGAGGGTGAGCTTGTTGGGGTCGATGCGGGCCACTGGTTGCTCCTTTCGATCAGAAGTCGAGGCCGGCCTCGCGGGCGGCGTCGGCAAGCGACTTGATCCGTCCGTGGTACCGGAACCCGGCCCGATCGAAGACGACGTGCTCGACGCCGGCGGAGCGGGCACGCTCGGCGACCAGTCTTGCCGACTCGCTTGGCCTCCTCGGACTTGGTCGCCTTGGAGCCCTTGAACTCCTTCTCGACGGTCGAGGCGGTGGCGAGCGTCCGGCCGGACGCGTCGTCGATCACCTGGGCATAGATGTGGTTGAGGCTGCGGAAGACGGCCAGGCGCGGCCGCGCCTCCGTGCCGCGCGAGGTTGAGGCGGATCCGGTCGTGGCGCTTCTGGCGCGCCGCGCTGCGGCCGGCGACCTGGGTCATCGGTCTGATTCCTTCATCGGGTTACTTCTTTCCGCCGATCTTGCCGGCCTTGCCGGCCTTGCGCCGGACGACCTCGCCGGCGTAGCGCACGCCCTTGCCCTTGTACGGCTCGGGCTTGCGCATCGCGCGGACCTTGGCGGCGACCTGGCCGACGAGCTCCTTGTCGATGCCGACGACCGCCAGGCGGGTTGGGTTCTCGACCTCGAAGCTGATCCCGCTCGGCGGGTCGATCTCGATCGGGTGGCTGTAGCCGAGGTTGAGCTGTGAGCTTCCGCCCGTTGAGCTGGCGCGGTAGCCGACGCCGGTGATCTCGAGGCCCTTGCGGTAGCCGCTGGTGACGCCCTCGACCATGTTCGCGACGAGGGTCCGGGTCAGGCCGTGGAGCTGCTTGTGGGTCTTCGATCTCGGTCGGGCGCTCGACGCGGAGCGTGCCGTCCGCCTGCGCTGACGGTCATGTCGGGATGGAGGTCCCGGCTGAGCGTTCCGCGCGGGACCGACGACCGTGATCGAGCGGCCGTCGACGGTGACGGTCACGCCGGCGGGAACGGCGATCGGCAGGCGACCAATTCTGCGACATCGGTTCCTCTCCTACCAGACGTAGGCGAGGACTTCGCCGCCGAGCTCGGCCTTGCGGGCCTGCGCGCCGGTCATGATCCCCTGGCTGGTGCTGACGATGACGATGCCCAGGCCGCCGAGCACGCGCGGGATGTCGGTCTTGCGGGCGTAGACCCGCAGGCCGGGCTTGCTGATCCGCTTGAGGCCCGAGACGACCGGCACCTTGCCGTCGACGTACTTGAGCTGGAGGCGGAGGACGGCCGTGGTGCCGTCGCGGTCCTCGGCGACCTCGGCGATGAAGCCCTCGTCCTTGAGGATGCGGGCGATCTCGCGCTTGGTCCGCGAGGCCGGGACGATCACCTCGGTGTGGCGCGCCCGCGACGCGTTGCGGATCCGGGTGAGCATGTCGGCGATTGGGTCGGAGATGTTCATCGCGGTCCTACCAGCTCGACTTCGTCACGCCCGGCAGCTCGCCCAGGAGCGCGCGCTCCCGGAAGCAGATCCGGCACAGCGCGAAGCGGCGCATGTAGGCCCGCGGCCGGCCGCACACGAAGCAGCGGTGGTAGCCGCGAGACCTTGTGCTTGGGCGGCCGCTTGGCCTTGGCGATGAGTGACTTCTTGGCCATCTGATTCCTCCCCGCGCCTAGCCGGCGAAAGGCATGCCGAGGAGCTCGAGCATCCGCTTCGATTCCTCGTCGGTCTTCGCCGTCGTGACGATGCTGATCTCCAGCCCGCGGAGACGGTCAACCTTGTCGTAGTCGATCTCCGGGAAGGCGAGCTGCTCCCGAAGGCCGAGTGAGTAGTTGCCGCGGCCGTCGAACGACTTGGCCGGGATGCCCCGGAAGTCGCGGATGCGCGGCAGCGACAGCGTCGACGAGCCGGTCGAGGAAGTCCCACATCCGGTCGCCGCGCAGGGTCACCTTGGCCCCGATCGGGTTGCCCGTCTCGCAGGCGGAACTGGGCGATCGAGCGACGGGCCTTGGTCACGATCGGCTTCTGGCCGGTGATCGCGGCCAGGTCGCCGATCGCGGCGTCGATCGCCTTGGCATTGGTCAGCGCCTCGCCCAGGCCGATGTTGACGACGATCTTGGCCAGCCGCGGGACCTGCGTTCGGGTTGCCGTACTCGAACTGCTTGGTGAGCGCCGGGACGACCTCGGCCTTGTAGCGCTCGTGCAGGCGTCCGGCCATCAGCCCTTCACCTCCAGGCGGTGGCCGCCGCTGTGCAGGTCCGGACCCGCTCGCCGCTGACCAGGACCTCGTGGCTGATCCGGGTCGGCTCGTCGCACTCGGGCAGACGATCATCACCTTGCTGAGGGGCAGCGGCTGGGCGATCTCGAGGATGCCGCCGGTCTGGCCGCTGGCGGTCCGGTCGGACGATGTTGCTGGGCGGGCGCGGCTTGGTGTGGCGCTTGGCGATGTTCACGCCGGTCGACGACGACCGCGACCTCGGACAGCGGGCCGGCGTTGCGCCATGACCCGCCGCCGCGGCTCTTGGTCTTGGCCCAGCCCTGCTGGTTGCGGATGACCCGTTCGACGACGCCGCGACTTGCCGGCGTCCTTGCCGAGGATCACGACGACCGTGTCGCCCTTGCGGATGTCGGGCACCTTGGTCGCCGGTGGGGCGGATGACGACGGCCATCACAGCACCTCCGGGGCGAGCGACACGATCTTCATGTAGTTGCGGTCACGCAGCTCGCGGGCGACCGGGCCGAAGATCCGGGTGCCGCGCGGGATTGCCCTGGTTGTTGATCAGCACGGCGGCGTTCTCGTCGAAGCGGATGTAGCTGCCGTCGGGCCGGCCGTATTCCTTGGTCGTGCGGACGATCACGGCCCGCACCACGTCGCCCTTCTTGACGGCGGCGTTGGGGATGGCCTGCTTGACGGCGGCGACGATGACGTCACCGACCCGGCCGTGCGCTTGCGCGAGCGGCCCATGATCCGGATGCACTCGATCGTCCGGGCGCCGGTGTTGTCGGCGACCTTGAGGCGGGTCTGATTCCTGGATCACGCCTCGGCCTCCGCCGGCTCGGTCCGTCGCGGCATCGGCCGTGGCGGCCGGGGTGGGCGGCGCCGTGGATGGCCTCGGTCGTGGCCGCTTCCTCGAGGCACGACGCCTTCGCCGCCGTGCTCGCCGGCGCGCGGCCACGATCTCGACCAGGCGCCAGCGCTTGGTGGCCGACAGCGGCCGCGACTCCTCGATCAGGACCGTGTCGCCGACGTGGGCCGCGTTGGTCTCGTCGTGGGCCTTGAACTTCGTGCTCAGGCGGATGACCCGCTTGTAGAGGGGGTGGCGCGCCAGGCGCTCGACGGACACGACGATCGTCTTGTCCATCTTGTCGCTGACGACGCGGCCGACCTTCGTCTTCCGCTTGGCGTTCACCGGTGCTCCTGTCATCGCGTGATCTCCCGTCAGGCCGTCTCGGCCGAGCTTGCGCTCGTGCTGGACGGTCAGGATCCGCGCGATCGTGTGGCGGGTCTGAGGAATGGTTGAGTAGTCCTTGAGCTGGCGGGTGGACAGCGGCGAAGCGCGCCTGCCAGAGGTCCTGCTTGGCCTGGCGGAGGGCCAGCTCGAGCTCGGGATCGGACAGCTCGCGAACCTTATCGATGTCCATCCGGTCGCCTCCAGCTCGGCGCCTTCACGGACGACCACGTGGGTCGCCACCGGCAGCTTGTGGCTGGCCAGGCGCATCGCCTCGAGCGCCTCGGTCTGCGGGCATCGCCGCGCCATCTCGAACAGGATCCGGCCGGGCTTGACGACGGCGACCCAGTGGTCCGGGGCGCCCTTGCCCGAGCCCATCCGGGTCTCGGCCGGCTTCTTGGTGGCCGGCTTGTCCGGGAAGACCCGGATCCAGATCTTGCCGCCGCGCTTGACCGAGCGGGTCATCGCCCGCCGGGCGGCCTCGATCTGGCGGCTGGTGATCCAGGCCGGCTCGAGGGTGGCCAGGCCGAAGTCGCCGAAGGCGACCGACGAGCCACCCTTGGCCACGCCCGGACATCCGTCCGCGCATGACCTTGCGGTGCTTGACCCGCTTGGGCATCAACATGGTCAGGCTCCCCCGGCCACGCTGGTCACGCCGGCGGTGACGACCTGCGGCGGCGTTCGCTCGGGGATCACGTCGCCGCGATAGATCCAGACCTTGACGCCGATCCGGCCGTAGGTCGTGTGGGCATGGACCTGGCCGTAGCTGATGTCGGCGCGCAGCGTGCCGAGCGGGATCCGGCCTTCCTTGTCCCACTCGCGGCGGGCCATCTCGGAGCCGCCCAGGCGGCCCGCGACCATGATCTTCACGCCCTTGGCGCCGGCCTTCATCGTCCGCTGGATGGCCTGCTTCATCGCCTTGCGGAAGGCGATCCGGCGGGTCAGCTGCTGGGCGATGTTCATGGCCACGAGATGGGCGTCGAGCTCCGGCTGGCGGATCTCCTTGATCTCGAGCTTGACCTTGCGGTTGGTCAGGGCGCCGATCTGCTGGCGCAGGATCTCGACGTTCTGCGCCGCCCTTGCCGATGACGATGCCCGGGCTTGGCCGTGTGGACGGTGACGGTGACGTGGTTGATCCCGCGCTCGATCTCGACCTGGCTGACGCTGGCGTTGGCCAGGCGCTGGTCGACCAGCTTGCGGATGGCGATGTCCTCCTTGAGGAGGCTGGTGTAGTCCTTGTCGGCGTACCACTTCGCGGTCCAGGTGCGCGAGACACCAAGCCGGAAGCCGTACGGGTGGACCTTGTGTCCCATTCGATCAGGCCTCCCGGTCTTCGACGACGACCGTGATGTGGGTCATCGGCTTGTGGATCGGGAATGCCCGACCCTGGGCCCGCGGCCGCCAGCGCTTCATGGTCGGCCCCTCGTCGGCATGGGCCTCGACGATGTACAGGTCCTCGGCGGACAGGTTGTGGTTGTTCTCGGCATTGGCCGTGGCGCTCTTGAGGACAAGGGCGACGTCGCGGGCGGCGTGCTGGGGCATGAACCGCAGCAGCGCGGCGGCCTCCTCGACCTGCTTGCCCCGGATCGCCTGGGTGACGAGGCGGGCCTTGCGGGTCGAGCCGCGGAGATACCTGGCAGTGGCGGAAACGCGCACGATCCGCCTCCTACTTCAGCGAGGTCGAGCGCTCGGTGTGCTTCCCGTGCCCGCGATACGTGCGGGTCGGGGAGAACTCACCGAGACGATGCCCAACCATGTTCTCGGTCACGTACACCGGCACGTGCTTCTTGCCGTTGTAGACCGCGACCGTGTGCCCGATGAAGTCCGGGAAGATGACCGAGGCCCGCGACCAGGTCTTGACGACCCGCTTCTCGCTGCGCTTGTTCATCTCCTGGACGCGGCCGAGCAGGCGGGCCTCGACGAACGGTCCCTTCTTGACGGAGCGCGACATCTGGTTCCCTCCTTTCGGCTACTTGCGATGACGGGAGCGGACGATCGAGTCGGCCGCTGGTCTTGTTGCGCCGGGTGCGCAGGCCCATGGCCGGCTTGCCCCAGGGCGTCTTGGGCGGCATGCCCGTCGGCGACTTGCCCTCGCCGCCGCCGTGGGGATGGTCGCGCGGGTTCATCACCACGCCGCGGACCTCGGGCCGCTGGCCCATGTGGCGGGCCCGGCCGGCCTTGCCCAGGTTCTGGTTCTCGTGGTCGAGGTTGCTGACCTGGCCGATCGTGGCCATGCACCGGACGCTCACCCGGCGGACCTCGCCCGACGGCAGGCGGACCTGGGCGTAGTCGCCCTCCTTGGCCAGCAGCTGGGCGGCGACGCCGGCCGAGCGGACGATCTGGCCGCCCTTGCCCGGGATCAGCTCGATGTTGTGGATCGTCGTGCCCAGCGGGATGTTGGCGATCGGCAGGGCGTTGCCGACCCGGGCCTCGGCCTCCGGGCCCGGACACGATCACGTCGCCGACCTTGAGGCCGTGGGGCAGGAGCATGTAGCGCTTCTCGCCGTCGCGGTAATGGAGCAGGCCGATCCGGGCCGAGCGGTTCGGGTCGTACTCGATCGTGGCCAGCCGGGCCGGCACGCCGGGCTTGTCGCGCTTGAAGTCGATCCGACCGGTAGTGCTGCTTCTCGCCGCCGCCGCGGTGGCGGACGGTCAGGCGGCCCTGGTTGTTCCGGCCGGAGCCGCGGGTCTGGGGCTCGAGCAGGGGCTTGTGCGGCTCGCGGGTGGTGATCTCCTCGAACGTCGAGCGGGTCATCCCGCGCAGGCCCGGCGAGGTCGGCTTGTAGGTACGCAGAGCCATCGTCAGACCCCCTCGAAGAATTCGATCTTCTGGCCGCTGGCCAGGGTCACGACGGCCTTGCGCCAGGGGGTCGTGAAGCCGCTGATCCGGCCGCGCTTCGTGCCGCGGCGCTTCTCCTTGGCCTTCGTGGTCAGGACGTTGACGCCCGGTCACGTTGACCTTGAACAGCTCCTCGACCGCGCCCTTGATCATGGATCTTGTTGGCGTCGCCGTGGACGGCGAAGGTGTACTTGCCGCGGCCGGCCTCGTCCATCGACTTCTCGCTGATGACCGGGCGCAGGATGACCTCGTGAGCAGTGAGGCTCATCCGTACACCTCCTCCATCCGGGCCAGGGCGGGCTGCTCGATGACGCACCACGTCGGCGTTGAGCAGGTCGACCACGTTGAGCGAGTCGGCCCGGATCACGCTGACCGTGGGCAGGTTGCGCGACGACAGGTGGAGCCGCTCGTCGCTGCCCGGAGCGACGACGAGGACCCGGCCGGTGGCGTTCGACCGCGGCCAGGATGCCCACGAAGTCCTTGGTCTTGATCGCCTCGAGGCCGAAGCCGTCGATCACCCGGACGGCGTCGTCGCCGAGCTTGGAGGTGAGGGCGCCGCGCAGGGCGAGCTGCTTCATCTTGCGCGGCAGGCGCTGGGCGTAGGAGCGCGGATGGGGCCCGAAGACGACGCCGCCGCCGCGGAAGTGGGGCGCGCGTCCGATGGCCCTGGCGGGCCCGGCCGGTGCCCTTCTGGCGGTACGGCTTGCGGCCGCCGCCGCGGACCTCGCCGCGGGTCTTGGTGTCGTGCGTGCCCAGGTGGCGGCCGGCCAGCTGGGCCAGCACGACCTGGTGGAGGACGGCCGCGTTGACCGGGGCGCCGAAGAGCAGCTCGCTCAGCTCGACGCTGCCGATCGAGGCGCCGGTCCGGTCGTACAGGGTGGTCTGGGGCATCGTCAGGCCTTCTTCACGAGGATCAGCGCGTTGCGCGGACCGGGCACCGAGCCCTTGACCAGGATCAGGTTGCGCTCGGCATCGAGCCGGACGACCTTGACCTTCTTGACGGTGACCCGCTCGTCGCCCATGTGGCCGGCCATCTTCATGCCCTTGTAGACCCGGCCGGGGGTGGTCCCCGGTCCGATCGAGCCGGGCGCGCGATGGTGGTCCGAGCCGTGGGTCTTGGGCCCGCGATGGAAGTGGTGGCGCTTGATGTGGCCGGCGAAGCCCTTGCCCTTGGAGGTGCCGGTGATGTCGACCAGGTCGCCCTCGGCGAACAGGTCGGCCATCCCGATCTGCTGGCCCACGCTGTAGCCGTCGAGGGCGTCGGCGTCGACCCGGAACTCGCGGATCCGGGCGACCTTGGGCAGGTCCTTGAGCTGGCCGGCCTCGGGCTTGGTCAGGCGGCGGCTGGGCTCGGCGCCGAGCTGGACGGCCGTGTAGCCGTCGCGCTCGTCGGTGCGCAGGCGGGTCACCGTGTTCGGCTCGACGCGCGACGACGCTGACGGCGACCATCGTGCCGTCGGCCTGGAAGACCTGGGTCACGCCGATCTTGCGACCGATCAATCCAATGCTCATCGGTCGCTCATCACATCTTGATTTCGATGTCGACGCCCGCCGCCAGCGAGAGTCGCATCAGGGCGTCGACGGTCTTCGCACTCGGATCGAGGATGTCGACGAGCCGCTTGTGGGTGCGGATCTCGAACTGCTCCCGCGAGTCCTTGTCGATGAACGGCGAGCGGATGACCGTGAACTTCTCGATCCGGGTCGGCAGCGGCACCGGTCCGACGACGTCGGCGCCGGTGCGCTGGGCCGTCTCGACGATCTGGGCCGCCGACTGATCGAGCAGCCGGTGGTCGTAGGCCTTGAGGCGGATCCGGATCCGTTGCTTTGCCATGTCGTCCTACTCGATGATCGAGGTGATCGCGCCGGCGCCGACGGTCCGGCCACCTTCGCGGATGGCGAAGCGCAGGCCGACCTCGAGGGCGATCGGGGTGATCAGCTCGACCTTCATCTCGACGTTGTCGCCGGGCATGATCATCTCGGCCCCGTCGGGCAGCCCGATCGCGCCGGTGACGTCGGTCGTGCGCAGGTAGAACTGGGGCCGGTAGCCGTTGTAGAACGGGGTATGGCGGCCGCCCTCTTCCTTGGTCAGGACGTAGACCTGGGCGGTGAACTTGGTGTGGGGCTTGATCGAGCCGGCCTTGGCCATGACCTGGCCGCGCTCGATGTCGTCGCGCTCGATGCCGCGCAGCAGGCAGCCCACGTTGTCGCCGGCCTGGCCCTCGTCGAGCAGCTTCTTGAACATCTCGACGCCGGTCACGACGACCTTGCGGGTGGCCTTGACCCCGATCACCTCGACCTCGTCGCCGACGTGGACGACGCCGCGCTCGATCCGGCCGGTCGCGACGGTGCCCCGGCCCTTGATCCCGAAGACATCCTCGACCGGCATCAGGAACGGCTTGTCGACCGCCCGCTCGGGGGTCGGGATGTAGGCATCGACCGCGTCCATCAGCTCCTGGATCGGGACGTAGGCCGGATCGTCGGCGTTGGCCGGGGCCTCGAGGGCCTTGAGCGCCGAGCCCCGGATGAACGGGATGTCGTCACCCGGGAAGTTGTACTTGCTGAGCAGCTCGCGGACCTCGAGCTCGACCAGGTCGAGCAGCTCGGGGTCGTCGACCATGTCGACCTTGTTGAGGAAGACGACGATGAACGGGACCTCGACCTGGCGGGCCAGCAGGATGTGCTCGCGGGTCTGGGGCATCGGGCCATCGGTCGCGGCCACGACCAGGATCGCGCCGTCCATCTGGGCGGCGCCGGTGATCATGTTCTTGATGTAGTCGGCGTGGCCGGGGCAGTCGACGTGGGCGTAGTGGCGGTTGGCCGTCTCGTACTCGACGTGGGCGATCGCGATCGTGATCCCCCGCTCGCGCTCCTCGGGCGCGTTGTCGATCGAATCGAAGGCGCGGTACTCGGCCCCGCCCTTGAGCGCGAGGTACTTGGTGATCGCCGCGGTCAGGCTGGTCTTGCCGTGGTCGATGTGACCGATCGTGCCGATGTTGACGTGCGGCTTGGTCCGCTCGAACTTCTTCTTGGCCATCGTGCTGCTCCTCTCCCCGACCGCGCTTAGTTCTTCGACTTTGCGACGAGCTCCGCCGCGAGACTCGCGGGGACCTCGGCGTAGTGGCTGAATTCCATCGAGCTCGACGCCCGGCCCTGGGTCATCGAGCGCAGGTCGGTGACGTAGCCGAACATCGAGGACAGCGGCACGAAGGCCCGGATGACCTCGATGGCGCCCTGCGAGTCGACCGCCTCGACCTGGCCGCGGCGGCTGTTGAGGTCGCCGATCACGTCGCCCATGAACTCGGACGAGGTCGTCACCTCGACCCGCATGATCGGTTCGAGGATGGCCGGGCTGGCCTTGTGGAAGGCGTCCTTGACGGCCATCGAGCCGGCGATCTTGAAGGCCATCTCCGAGGAGTCGACCTCGTGGTACGAGCCGTCGAACAGGGTCGCCTTGACGTCGACGACCGGGAAGCCGGCGTAGATGCCCGTCTCGAGCGCCTCGCGGATGCCCGCGTCGACCGACTTGATGTACTCGCGCGGGATCGTGCCGCCGACGATCTTGTCGACGAACTCGTAGCCGGCGCCCTTCTCCTGGGGCTCGATCCGGATCACGGCGTGGCCGTACTGGCCCTTGCCGCCGGTCTGCCGGACGAACCGGCCGTTGCCCTCGGCGGCCTTGCGGATCGTCTCGCGGTAGGAGACCTGGGGCTTGCCGATGTTGGCCGCGACGTGGAACTCGCGGACCATCCGGTCGACGAGCACGTCGAGGTGGAGCTCGCCCATCCCGGCGATCAGGGTCTCGGCCGTCTCCGGGATCGGTCTTGACCCGGAACGTCGGGTCCTCCTCGGCCAGGCGCTGCAGGGCGATCGTCAGCTTGTCCTGGTCGGCCTTGGTCTTGGGCTCGATCTTGACCTCGATGACCGGCTCGGGGAAGGTCATCGACTCGAGGATCACCTGGTGCTCGGGATCGGCCAGGGTGTCGCCGGTGAAGGTGTCCTTGAGGCCGACCGCCGCGGCGATGTCGCCGGCGTAGACCTCCTCGATCTCCTCGCGGTGGTTGGCGTGCATCTGGAGGAGCCGTCCGATCCGCTCCCGCCGGACGCCCTTCTTGGCGTTGATCGTGGTCACGTACGAGCCGGCCTTGAGCGTGCCGGAGTAGACCCGGAAGAAGGCCAGCTTGCCGACGAACGGGTCGGCCGCGATCTTGAAGGCGAGGGCGCTGAACGGCTCGCGAGTCGTCCGGGCCGACGGATCAGCTCGGCGCCGGTCCGCGGGTCGAGGGCGACCATCGGCGGCACGTCGAGCGGCGAGGGCAGGTAGTCGATGACCGCATCGAGCATCGGCTGGATGCCCTTGTTGCGCAGGGCCGAGCCACCCAGGACCGGGATCAGGCGGGTGCTCAGCGTGCCCAGGCGCAGGCCGCGCTTGATCTCGTCGACGCTGAAGTCGATCCCCTCGAGGTACTTGTGGGTCAGCTCGTCGTCCATGTCGGCGACGGCCTCGATCATCAGCGTGGTGATGCTTGTCGGCCTCGGCGCGCAGCTCGGCCGGGATCTCCTCGACGTCGATCTGGTTGCCCAGCTCGTCGCGGTAGTAGACGGCCTTCATCTCGACCAGGTCGATCATGCCCAGGAACTTGTCCTCGCGGCCGATCGGGATCTGGATCGGCACGGCGTTGGCGCCCAGCCGATCGCGGATCGACTGGACGCCGAACCAGAAGTCGGCGCCGGTCCGGTCGAGCTTGTTGATGAAGCAGATGCGCGGGCACGCCGTAGCGGTCGGCCTGGCGCCAGACCGTCTCGGACTGGGGCTCCACACCGGCCACGCCGTCGAACACGACGACCGCGCCGTCGAGGACGCGCAGGCTTCGCTCGACTTCGACGGTAAAGTCCACGTGCCCGGGCGTATCGATGATGTTGATGCGATGGTCGCCCCAGAACGCGGTCGTGGCCGCCGCGGTGATGGTGATCCCCCGCTCCTGCTCCTGGGGCATCCAGTCGAGGGTGGCCGCGCCCTCATGGACCTCGCCGAGCTTGTGGATCTTCTTGGTATAGAAAAGGATCCGCTCGGAGACGGTCGTCTTGCCGGCGTCGATATGCGCGATGATTCCGATGTTCCGCGTCTTGGCGAGCGGAACGAGGCGTGGCACGGTGGTCTTGTTCTCCCGGGGGCTAGCTGCTGACTACCACTTGAAATGGGTGAAGGCCTTGTTGGCCTCAGCCATCTTGTGGGTGTCCTCGCGCCGCTTGACTGCGGCGCCGAGGCCGTTCATGGCATCGACGAATTCGGCGGCGAGCTTCTCGCCCATGCTCTTGCCGGTCCGCTTGCGGGCGGCCTGGACGAGCCAGCGGACGCCGAGCGACATGCGCCGGTCGCCGCGGATCTCGACCGGCACCTGGTAGGTGGCGCCGCCGACCCGGCGAGGCTTGACCTCGATGATCGGGGTGGCGTTGCGCAGGGCGGCCTCGAGGACCTCGATCCCCGGCCGATGGGCCTGCGCCTCGGCCCGGGCGAGGGCCTGGCGGATGATCCGGTCGGCCAGGATCCGCTTGCCGTCATGCATCAGCTTGGCGCTGAAGCGGGCCGTGGTCCGGTTGACCGGAATCGTCTCGTACTTGGTCTTGCGGGCGATGCTCGCTCGGCGGGGCATCTACTTCTTGCCCTTCGTCGCGCCGGCGGCCTTCGCCCCGTACTTGCTCCGGCCCTGCTTGCGGTCGCGGACGCCGGCGGCGTCGAGGGTGCCCCGGATGATGTGGTACTTGACCGACGGGAGGTCCTTCACCCGGCCGCCCCGGACGAGCACCATCGAGTGCTCCTGGAGGTTGTGGCCGATGCCCGGGATGTAGGCCGTGACCTCCATCTGGTTGCTGAGCCGGACACGGGCAATCTTCCGAAGCGCCGAGTTCGGCTTCTTCGGGGTCATCGTCCGAACCTGGAGGCAGACGCCGCGCTTCTGCGGCGCGCCCGGAATCGACTCCTGGCGCTGCTTCAGGCTGTTCCAGTTCTTGCGCATGGCCGGCGCCTTGACCTTCGAGATCTTGCGCTTGCGCCCATGTCGCACGAGCTGGCTGATCGTCGGCACGAAGACGAGACTCCCTTCACGTCGGTTGGCAGTAGTTGGCAGGTCCGGTCGACCGTGCGCCCGGGTCGGGCCCGAGCGGGGACCGGAATGACTAGGTTCGTGAGGCTGCGAGGATCCGGAACGCGCACGCAACCGGCGCTCGACCCTCGAGGGCCACGAAGGCGGAGGATATCAGTGGCCCCGATCGAGTGTCAAACGTCGAGCGGGGCCGCCGGCAGGATGGATCAGGCCGGGTCGGGCTCCTCGGCCTTGTCGTCGTCGGCCAGGAACGGGTTGGCGGCGAGCTCGTCGGCAGCGGCCTGCCGGTCGGCGTGGTCGCCGGCCAGGAAGACCTTGGCCAGCTCGTCGTCGTTGGCCTCGTCGTCGGCCGGCCGGGTGGCCAGGAACGAGGCGATCTCGGCCGTCTCGTCGTCGGCCGGCCGGCTGGCCCCGTCCTCCAGGAACGGGTTGTGGTCGAACTCCGCGCCGAGCCCTTCGAGCGCCTCGCCGGCGAGGGCCTCGATGGCCGCCCGGCGAGCCCGCTCGCGGGCGGCCGCGACGTTCTGCGGCGCGCCCGTCCCGGCCGGGATGAGCTTGCCGATGATGACGTTCTCCTTGAGCCCGATCAGGTGGTCCTTGGCCCCGTTGATCGCGGCCTCGGTGAGCACCCGGGTCGTCTCCTGGAAGGAGGCGGCGGCGAGGAAGCTCGAGGTGTTGAGCGAGGCCTTGGTCACGCCCAGCAGGACGGTCTGGGCCGTGGCCGGCTCGCCGCCCTCGGACAGGACCCGGTTGTTGGCCTCCTCGAACTCGAGCCGATCGATCAGCTCGGTCGGCAGCAGGTCGACATCACCGGGCTGGTCGATGCGGACCTTGCGGAGCATCTGCCGGACGATGATCTCGATGTGCTTGTCGTTGATCGTGACGCCCTGGCTGCGGTAGACCTTCTGGACTTCCTTGACCAGGTAGCGCTGGACGGCGTCCTTGCCCCGGGTGTCGAGGTACTCCTGCGGGTTGATCGGGCCGTCGGTGATCGCATCGCCGGCCCGGATCTCCTGGTCGTTCTCGACCTTGAGCTTGGCGTGGTGGGGAATGACGTACTCGCGCTCGACCACGTCCTCGGCCCGCACGACGAGCCCGCTCGCCGTCGTCGGTCAGGAAGCCCTTGACCGGGGACTGGACGTCGGGCTGGCCCTCGAGCCGGGCGATGACCTGGTTGGCCTCGACCGAATCGCCCGGGGCGGCCAGCAGCTCGGCGCCGGCCGGGATGGCCAGCGACGTGTCGTACGCCTCCCGGCTGGTGACCTTCACCTTGGTCTGGGCGTCCCGGATGATCTCGACGATCCCGTCGATATGGCTGATCTCGGCCTTGCCCTTGGGCACCCGGGCCTCGAACAGCTCCTCGACCCGGGGCAGGCCGGCGGTGATGTCCAGGCCGGCGACGCCGCCGGTGTGGAACGTCCGCATCGTCAGCTGGGTGCCCGGCTCGCCGATCGACTGGGCGGCGATGATCCCGACCGCCTCGCCCACGCCGACCAGCTCGCCGGTGGCCAGGTTGCGGCCGTAGCACGCCCGGCAGACGCCGTAGCGGGCCTCGCAGGTGAGCGGTGAGCGGACCACGACCTCGTCGATCCCGGCGTCGTCGATCAGCTGGGCGAGGACCTCGGTGATCTGCTCGTTGCGAGCGACGAGGACCGTCTCCGTGGGGGCGACGACCTTCTTCGACTTGGATCCTTGGCTTGGCTTCGGCTTCGCTCGGATCGGCCGGCGACCGCGGCGGCCGGGGCGAGGACATCGGCGGCCGCCAGGCGGCCGACGAGGCGCCGGGCGAAGGCGCCCTTCTCGTTGCTGGCGATCTCGGCCGATTCGAGCCGGGTGATCCAGCTGCCTTCCTCGGTGCCGCAATCGTCCTCGCGGGTGATGACGTCCTGGGCGACGTCGACCAGGCGCCGGGTGAGGTAGCCCGAGTCGGCCGTCCGGAGGGCGGTGTCGGCGAGGCCCTTGCGGGCGCCGTGGGTGGAGATGAAGTACTCGAGGACCGACATGCCCTCCCGGAAGTTGCTCCGGACGGGGACGTCGATGATCCGGCCGGACGGGTCGGCCATCAGGCCGCGCATCGCGCCGAGCTGGCCGATGTTGCCCTTGTTTCCGCGGGCGCCGGAGGCCGTCATCATCGTGACCGCGCCGGTCGGGTCGAGGCTGGCCATCATCGCGTCGGACATCTTCTGGGTGGTCTGCTGCCAGACCGAGACGACCTGCTCGTAGCGCTCGTCGTCGGTGATCAGGCCGCGCTGGAACTGGCGGTCGATCTCGTCGACCTCGGCGTCGGCGGCGACGAGCCGCTTGGCCTTGTCCTTGGGGATCTCGATGTCGAACAGGCCGATCGTCATCCCGCCGCGGGTGGCGAACTCGAAGCCGACGGCCTTGACGCCGTCGACCAGGTGGGCCGTGTCGTCGGCCCCGAGCGAGCCGGTAGCACTCGTCGACCAGCTCGCGCAGGGTCGGCCCGGACCATCGCGTCGTTCTTGTAGCGGAGCCGGTCGGGCAGGACCTGGTTGAAGATGATCCGGCCGGTCGTGGTGCGTCATCGTCCGGGTGACGAGCGCGTCGGCCTCGACGTCCCAGACCCGGACCGGCGCGATGATCGGCTCGTGGAGGGTCAGCTTCGTCTCTTCGCGAAGCTGGTAGGCCAGGATCGCCTCGTCCTCGCCGGCGAACAGGCGCGGCGCGGCCTTCGACGGGCACCGGGTTGTCCATGGTCAGGTAGAAGCAGCCGAGGACCATGTCCTGGGTCGGCGAGACGATCGGCTCGCCGTTGGCCGGCGACAGGAGGTTGGCGGTCGAGAGCATCATCTCGCGCGCCTCTTCCTGGGCGGCCGTCGAGAGCGGCACGTGGACCGCCATCTGGTCGCCGTCGAAGTCGGCGTTGAAGGCCGTGCAGACGAGCGGGTGGATCTGGATCGCCGAGCCCTCGACGAGGACCGGCATGAACGCCTGGATCCCCAGGCGGTGGAGCGTGGGGGCGCGGTTGAGCAGGACCGGGTGATCCTTGATGACCTCTTCGAGGACGTCCCAGACCTCGGGCCGGACGCGCTCGACGATCCGCTTGGCGCTCTTGATGTTGTGGGCGAAGCCCTTCTCGACGAGCTGGCGCATGACGAACGGCTTGAACAGCTCGAGGGCCATCTTCTTGGGCAGCCCGCACTGGTGCAGCTTGAGCTCCGGCCCGACCACGATGACCGAGCGGCCGGAGTAGTCGACGCGCTTGCCCAGCAGGTTCTGGCGGAACCGGCCCTGCTTGCCCTTGAGCATGTCCGACAGGCTCTTCAGGCGGTGGTTGCCGGTGCCCGCGATCGCCCGGCCGCGGCGGCCGTTGTCGATCAGCGCGTCGCACGCCTCCTGGAGCATCCGCTTCTCGTTGCGGATGATGATCTCGGGCGCGCCCAGCTCGAGCAGCCGCTTGAGCCGGTTGTTGCGGTTGATGACGCGGCGGTACAGGTCGTTCAGGTCGGAGGTCGCGAAGCGGCCGCCGTCGAGCTGGACCATCGGCCGCAGGTCCGGCGGGATGACCGGCAGGACCGACAGGATCATCCAGTCGGGCCGGGTGCCGGAGCGGCGGAAGGCCTCGATCAGGCGGAGCCGCTTGATCGCCTTCTTGCGGCGCTGGCCGGACGAGGTCCGGACCTCGACGTGGAGCGAGCGGGCCAGCTCGTCCAGGTCCATCCGCTGGATGATGTCGCGGACGGCCTCGGCGCCCATGCCGGCGTGGAAGATCCGGCCGCCGCGGGCGCCGCTGCCGTACTTGCGCATCGAGGTCGCGGAAGTTCCAGCCGTCGAGCGAGGTCTCGGGCAGGGTGATCATCGGGGCTTGAGGCGCTCGATCTCGTCGCGCGTCTTGCGGATCTCGTCCTTGAGGCCGTCGGCCTCGCGGCTGCAGGCGCTCGCGCTCGGCCTCGAGCTCGGCATCGATCGTCAGCTCGAGGTCGGCGATCCGGGCGGCCGTGGCTCGCTCCTCGTCGGCCTCGCGCGACTTGAGCTCCTCGCTGATCCGCTCGATCTCGGCGGCGGCGATCTTGCGCAGCCGGGCCGGTGGCCTCGCGGCCGCCCTTGTCGCCCGGCGCGACCACGACCTCGCCGGTCGGCTCGAAGGCGATCGTGGCCTCGGCCACGCCGCTGCCCAGGCCGGCCAGGGCCGCCTCGACCGCCTGGGCCGCCGCGGCGATCCCCTCGGTCCGCTCGGTGCGCTGGCTCTCGAGGTCGACGCGGCGTGGCGGCCAGGGCCTGGTTCAGCTCGTCCTTCTGGCGGTTGAGCCCGGCGCGCAGCTCGTCCTCGCGCTCGGCCAGGGCCTTGCCGCCTCGCCGCCGCGGCCCTCGGCCTCCTCCTCGAGCTGGCGCAGGGCGCGCTGGCGGGCGTCCTCGTCGACGTGGGTGACGATGTACAGGGCGAAGTACAGGATCCGCTCGAGGTTGCGCGGGCTGATGTCGAGCAGGATCCCGAGCCGGCTCGGGCGTGCCCTTGAAATACCAGATGTGGCTGACCGGGCAGGCCAGCTGGATGTGGCCCATCCGCTCGCGGCGGACCTTGCTGCGGGTGACCTCCACGCCGCACTTGTCGCAGATGATGCCCTTGTAGCGGATCCGCTTGTACTTGCCGCAGTAGCACTCCCAGTCCTTGGTGGGACCGAAGATGCGCTCGTCGAAGAGGCCGTCCTTCTCCGGCTTGAGCGTGCGGTAGTTGATCGTCTCGGGCTTGGTGACCTCGCCCTTCGACCATTCACGGATCTGGTCCGGGCTCGCGAGGGAGATCCGGATCGCGCTGAAATTATTGACCTCGAGCATGGTTCTCCTCCGCGCCGCCGCCTGGCTCGGCGACGCGATGCGGTCCGTGGGCGGCGAGCGGGATCGGGCTGGCCTGGCGCCGATCCCGCGGTTGGTTCGTTGAGGTGGGCGTGCTGATGACTAGTCTTCGAAGCCGGCGAGGTTGATCCCGCCGAGGTCCGGCAGGGCGTAGGCCGCCGTGTCGTCCTCGCCGAGCTGGATCTCCTCGTCGTTCGGGTCGAGGATCTCGGCGTTCAGCCCGAGGCTGCGCAGCTCCTTGATCAGGACCTTGAACGACTCGGGCACCCGCGGCGGCTGGATCTCCTCCCCCTTGACGATCGCTTCGTAGGTCTGGACCCGGCCGAGGACGTCGTCCGACTTGACCGTCAGCAGCTCCTGCAGGATGTTCGCGGCGCCGTACGCCTCGAGCGCCCAGACCTCCATCTCGCCGAAGCGCTGGCCGCCGAACTGGGCCTTGCCACCGAGCGGCTGCTGGGTGATCAGGCTGTACGGGCCGGTCGACCGGGCGTGGATCTTGTCCTCGACGAGGTGGTGGAGCTTGAGCATGTAGATGTAGCCGACGGTGATCCGGCGGTCGAACGGCTCGCCGGTCCGGCCGTCGCGCAGCTCGATCTTGCCGTCCTCGGGCAGGCCGGCCGAGCGCAGCTCGGCCTGGATCTGCTCCTCGGTCGCGCCGTCGAAGACGGCGGTGGCCGCCTTCTGGCCCTTGGCCTGGAGGGCCCAGCCGAGGTGGGTCTCGAGGATCTGGCCGATGTTCATCCGGCTCGGCACGCCGAGCGGGTTGAGGATGATGTCGACCGGGGTGCCGTCGGGCAGGAAGGGCATGTCCTCCTGGGGCAGGATCTTGGCGATCACGCCCTTGTTGCCGTGGCGGCCGGCCATCTTGTCGCCGACGCTGATCTTGCGCTTCTGGGCGACCGACACCCGGACCAGCCGGTTGACGCCGGGCATCAGGGCCGAGTCGTCGTCGTCGCTCGCGCTGGAACTCGCGGATCTCGATGACCTTGCCCCGCTCGCCGTGGGGCAGGCGCAGCGAGCTGTCCTTCACCTCGCGGGCCTTCTCCCCGAAGATCGCCCGCAGGAGGCGCTCCTCGGCGGTCAGCTCGGTCTCGCCCTTGGGCGTGATCTTGCCGACCAGGATGTCGCCCGGGGCGACCTCGGCGCCGACGTAGACGATGCCCTGCTCGTCGAGGTCCTTGAGCGACTCCTCGCCGACGTTCGGGATGTCGCGGGTGATCTCCTCGGGGCCCGAGCTTGGTGTCGCGGGCCTCGATCTCGTGCTTCTCGATGTGGATGCTGGTGAACAGGTCGTCGCGGACGAGGCGGTCGCTGATGACGATCGCGTCCTCGTAGTTGCCGCCCTCCCAGCTCATGAACGCGACCAGGATGTTCCGGCCGAGGGCCAGCTCGCCCAGGTCGGTCGAGCTGCGAGTCGGCGATCGGCTCGCCGGCCGCGACGCGCGTCGCCGACGTCGACGATCGGGCGCTGGTTGATGCAGGTGCCCTGGTTGCTGCGGACGAACTTCTGCAGACGATGTACTCGTCCAGCTCGCCGGCGTCGGTCTCGACCTGGATCCGCTCGGCGGTGACGCTGGTCACGACGCCGGCGTGGCGGGCGATCGAGGACCTGGCCCGAGTCGTGGGCGGCCCGGACCTCCATGCCCGTGCCCGACGATCGGCGCCTCGGGCTCGAGGAGCGGCACGGCCTGGCGCTGCATGTTCGAGCCCATCAGGGCCCGGTTGGCGTCGTCGTGCTCGAGGAACGGGATCAGGGCCGTGGCGACCGAGACGACCTGCTTGGGCGAGACGTCCATGTACTCGATCTGGTTCGGGCGGGCCTCCGGGAACTGGTCGCGGTAGCGCGACGGGACCGCTCGGCGATGAAGTGGCCGGCGTCGTCGAGCGGCGCGTTGGCCTGGGCGACGACGTGCTGCTCCTCCTCGTCGGCGGCGAGGTACTCGATCTCGGCGGTCACGATCGGCCGGATCGGGAAGGCCTGGGCCTTCTGCTTCTTGAGCTCGGCTGCCGCGGCCGCGTCGAGCTGGCTCGCCGGCCTTGACGCACGACCGTGCCGTCCTTGGCCACGAGGTCGACGCCGGCCTCGAACTCGGTCAGGCGCGGGTCGTCGAAGGCGACGGTCCGCTTGACCTTGCGGTAGGGCGTCTCGATGAAGCCGTAGCTGTTGATCCGGCCGTAGGTGGCCAGCGAGCCGATCAGGCCGATGTTCGGGCCTTCCGGCGTCTCGATCGGGCAGATCCGGCCGTAGTGGCTGTGGTGGACGTCGCGGACGTCGAAGCCGGCCCGCTCGCGGGACAGGCCGCCCGGGCCGAGGGCCGACAGGCGGCGCTTGCTGGTCAGCTCGGCCAGCGGGTTGGTCTGGTCCATGAACTGGGACAGCTGGCTGCCGCCGAAGAACTCCTTCATGGCGGCCACGACCGGCCGGATGTTGATCAGGGCGTTCGGGCGTGGCCTTGTCGATCTCCTGGATCGTCATCCGCTCGCGGACGACGCGCTCCATCCGCAGCAGGCCGATCCGGAAGGCGTTCTGGATCAGCTCGCCGTTGGCGCGGATGCGGCGGTTGCCGAGGTGGTCGATGTCGTCGGCCCCCAGCGCTGCTCGGAGGCGCCTTGGCCGCTTCGATGTTGAGCTCGATCAGGTGGCCGACGATCGCGGCGATGTCCTCGCGGGTGATCGTCCGCTCGTCGGCCGGCAGCTCGATGCCCATCCGGCGGGCGACCGCGTCCAGCTTCTTGTTGAACTTGTAGCGGCCGACCCGGCCGAGGTCGTAGCGGCGGAAGTTGAAGAACAGGCTCTCGACCAGCTGGCGGGCGTTGTCGCCGGTGGGCGGATCGCCCGGGCGCAGCTTCTTGTAGACCTCGATCAGGGCCTCGTGCTGGTTCTTGGTCAGGTCCTTGTCGAGGGTCGACGCGACGTACGGGTGGTCGGGATCGATGTCGACGCTGGTGAACAGGCCGGCGATCTCCTCGTTCGTCTCGATAGCCGACGGCGCGCAGCAGGGTGGTCGCCGCGATCTTGCGCTTGCGGTCGACCTTGACCGACAGGCAGGTCCTTGTTGCTGGTCTCGAACTCGAGCCAGGCGCCGCGGTTCGGGATGACCTTGGCGCTGAACAGGGTCCGGCCGCTGGTCGGGATCCTCGGTCGCGCTGTAGTAGACGCCCGGCGAGCGGACGAGCTGGCTGACCACGACGCGCTCGGCGCCGTTGATGATGAACGTGCCCTGGTCGGTCATGACCGGGAAGTCGCCCATGTAGACGCGCTGGCGCTGGATCTCGCCGGTCTCCTTGATCAGGAGCTCGACGTTGACGTACAGCGGCTGGCTGTAGGTCAGGTCCTTGGCCCGGCACTCGAGCTCGGTGTACTTGGGGATCCCGAACTCGTAGTCGAGGAACTGGAGCTCCATCACCTTGCCGGTGAAGTCCTTGATCGGGCTGATCTCGTCGAACAGCTCCCGGAGCCCATTGGCGATGAACCAGTGGAACGAATCGAGCTGCAGCTCGATCAGGTTCGGGATCGGGCAGGACCTCGGGAATGCGGGCGTACGAGATGCGCGCCGAGGCCTGGGTCGCCCGGGGCGACGACTCAGCAGACAGCATGAATCGCTCCTATCGGAGGAGGAAGGGGAAAGGGGGGAAAGCGAGGATCACAGAAAGAGTAGGATACCGCGATTCGCCAGCATGTCAAACAGGGTGGCGGCGCCGTTCGCCACCACCCGATCGTTCCGGCCGAGGCATCCGGTCGGCGGCCGAGCCGGCCGACCGGAATGGCACTCGTCGGACGCTACTTGATCTCGACCTTGGCGCCCTGCTCCTCGAGGGCGGCCTTGATCTTGTCGGCCTCCTCGCGGGTGACGCCTTCCTTGACCGCCTTGGGCGACGCGTCGACCAGGTCCTTGGCCTCCTTGAGGCCGAGGGCGGTCAGCTCGCGGACGACCTTGATGACCGGGATCTTGTTCGGGCCGACCTCGGTCAGCACGGCGCTGAACTCGGTCTGCTCCTCGACGACGGCCTCGGCCGGCGGCGGCCGGGGCGCTGGCGGCGGCCGCGGCGGCGGGCGCTGCGGCGGTCACGCCGAACTTGCTCCTCGAACGCCTTCTTGAGGTCGGAGAGCTCGAGGACGGTCATGCTGCCGATGGCTTCGAGGATCTGGTCTGCGGTGATCGTTGCCATGTGATGTTCTCCTGTGGAGCGCCCGGATGATGGGCGCAGGGGGTGCGGATGGGGGACGAGCTAGGCGGCGCCGCCGCGCTGCTCGATCAGGGCGGCCAGCCCGCCGGCGAGGTCGCGCAGCGGCGCGGCCAGCAGGCCGGCCATGTTCGACATCGGTGCGGCGAAGGCGCCAGCCAGCTGGGCCAGGAGCACGTCGCGCGACGGCAGGGCCGCCAGCCGGGTCAGTCCGTCGGCGTCGATCGCCCGGGTGCCGAGGACGGCGCCCTTGAGCTTGACCACCTTGTAGGGCTTGGTGGCGTCGAGCACGGCCTTGGCGATGCTGCCCTCGTCGCCCGAGCCGAAGGCGATCGCGCTCGGTCCCTTGAGCAGCGGCGACAGGGCCTCGAGCCCGGCCTCGTCGGCGGCGATCCGCATCAGCCGGTTCTTGACGATCCGGTAGGTGACGTCCTGCTTGCGCAGCGCACGCCGGATCTCGGCGAGCTCGCTCACGGTGAGGCCGCGGTATTCGGAGACGATCAGGGTCGGGTTCCGCGAGAGCTCCTCGCGCAGCTCGGCCACGGTCTCCCGTTTGGCCTCGGTCGGCATGGATACCTCCGCTATCTGGCGCGCAGCCGGCGCGCGGCGGTGGTGCGGACCCGGCGCCCTGGCCGGGTCTGCCCCTGCGACGGTCCAATCGCGTCCGCAGGGGCCGACGCACTCCGCGAGTGGAGGCTCGTCCTGCCTTGGCGTGCTCGCCGGCGTCCCCGGGCCGGTCATCCGGTCCGATCCGTTCGGCGGTTCAAGCCCCGACCGTGTCCCTCGCCGATCGGCGAGGCGCACGGTCCGCGGGCGCAGGCTGTCTTTGGCGTCCGTCGTTGTTCAGTTGTCTGGCGACGCCGCTCGATCGCCGCGATCGGGCTCGCCACCGCGTTTGGTGTGGAGCCGCCGGCGGTCAGGCCGCGGCGGCGGCCGCCAGGAGGGCCGGGATGTCGACCCGGATGCCGGGGCCCATCGTACTGGCAATCGTGAGGCCCTGGAGGTAGTGGCCCTTGGCGCCGGCCGGCTTGGCCCGGTTGATCGCGTCGAGCAGGGCGGCCAGGTTCTCGACAGCGGCCTCGTCGCTGAAGCCGGCCTTGCCGAACGGGACGTGGATGATCCCGCCCTTGTCGACCTTGAACTCGACCCGGCCGGCCTTGACCTCGCGCAGGGCCCGCTCGATGTCGAACGTGATCGTGCCCGACTTGGGGTTCGGCATCAGGCCGCGCCGGCCGAGGATCTTGCCCAGCCGGCCGACCATGCCCATCGTGTCGGGCGTCGCCAGGGCGACGTCGAATTCGAGCCAGCCGGCCTCGATCTTCTTGACCAGGTCCTCGGCGCCGACCTCGTCGGCCCCGCCCCGGAGCGCCTCCTGGGCCTTCTCGCCCTGGGCGAAGACCGCGACCCGCACGATCTTGCCGGTGCCGTGGGGCAGGACGACCGTGCCGCGGACCATCTGGTCGGCGTGGCGAGGATCGACGCCCAGCCGGATGTGGGCCTCGACCGTCGGGTCGAAGTTCGACCGTGCTGGTCTGCTTGACGCAGGCCGACGGCCTCGTCGGGTGCGTAGACCTGGTCGTGCTCGACGAGCTTGGCGACCTCGCGGTATTTCTTGCCGTGAGCCATGAGCTGGTTCCCTTTGCGGCGGTGGGCGGTCCCACCTTCCCCTGGCGCGGGGTGGACGGCCGGCTGGGTGCCGCCGGCAGGCGCTCGGTCGGGCTAGCCGACGACCTCGATGCCCATGCTCCGGGCCGTGCCTTCGATCTGGCGCGCCGCCGCTTCGACGTCATTGGCGTTGAGGTCGGACATCTTGATCGCGGCGATCTCGCGGACCTGGTCGCGGGTCACCCGGCCGACCGTCTCGCGCTTGGCGGTCGCGCCGCCCTTCTCGACGCCGGCGGCCTTGCGCAGGAGGTCGGCCGCCGGCGGCGTCTTGAGGATGAACGAGAACGAGCGATCCTCGAAGACGGTGATCTGGGCCGGGATGATCTGGCCGGCCTTGTCGGCCGTCTTCTCGTTGTAGGACTTGGTGAACTCGACGATGTTGATGCCGTGCGGGCCCAGGGCGGTGCCGACCGGCGGCGCCGGGGTCGCCTTGCCGGCCGGCAGCTGCAGGGTGAGGACGATTCGGATCTTCTTGGCCACGGTTGTGTGCGCCTTTCGGTCAGGGCCGGCGTCGACGGTCCCTGGCGAGCCGGGCCGGCGGAACGGCTGGCTGCTCAGAGCTTCTCGACCTGCAGGAAGTCGAGCTCGACTGGGGTCTCCCGGCCGAAGATGCTGACGAGGACCTTGACCTTGTTGCGCTCGGGGTTGACCTCGTCGACCGTGCCGATGAACTCGGCGAACGGACCGTCGGTCACGCGGACGCTCTGGCCCTTGGTGAAGGCGACCCGGTACTTGGGCGTCTCGACGCCCATCTGTCCGGAGGATCTGCTTGACCTCGTGCTCGGCCAGCGGGATCGGCTCGTTGCGCTGGCCGGGGATGTTGCCGCCGCCGACGAAGCTGGTCACGCCCGGCGTGTTGCGGACGACGAACCAGCGAGTCGGGGTCGAGGATCATCTCGACCAGGACGTAGCCCGGGTAGACCTTCTTCTGGACGGTGTGGCGCTGGCCCTGGCGGATCTCGATCTCGTCCTCCATCGGGACGAGCACCTGGAAGATCCGGTCCTCCATGCCCATCGACTCGATCCGGTGCTCGAGGTTGGCCTTGACCTTGTTCTCGTAGCCCGAGTACGTGTGGATCACGTACCAGTGCTTCTCCGGGACGGGGACCCGTGTCTCGGTGGTCATGTCGGTCATCTCAGCCCAGCCCGCTCAGGACCGTCAGGGCCTGGGTGAAGATCAAGTCGAAGAACGAGATGAAGACGCCCACGGCGAAGCTCACGACGAGCACGAGCACCGTCAGGTTGATCGTCTGCTGGCGGGTGGGCCAGGAGACCTTCTTCAGTTCGGACCACGACTCGTCGAGATATCGACGAAAGCGCTGGATCACGTGGGTGATGCCTTCTCTGGGGCTACGGATGTGGTCGGGATGTGGCAGGCGCGGCCGGACTCGAACCGACAACCACTGGTTTTGGAGACCAGAGCTCTGCCAATTGAGCTACGCGCCTCCGCTGGATCGCTACTTGGCCTCCCGGTGGAGGGTATGCCGACGATCACGCGGACAATACTTCCGAAGCTCGAGCCGGTTCGGATCGTTCTTCTTGTTCTTGCGCGTGGCGTACGTCCGCTCCTTGCACTCGGTGCAGGCGAGCAGGATCACCGGCCGGTTCTCGACTTTTGCCATGTCGTCCTACTCGATGATCGAGGTGATCGCGCCGGCGCCGACGGTCCGGCCACCTTCGCGGATGGCGAAGCGCAGGCCGACCTCGAGGGCGATCGGGGTGATCAGCTCGACCTTCATCTCGACGTTGTCGCCGGGCATGATCATCTCGGCCCCGTCGGGCAGCCCGATCGCGCCGGTGACGTCGGTCGTGCGCAGGTAGAACTGGGGCCGGTAGCCGTTGTAGAACGGGGTATGGCGGCCGCCCTCTTCCTTGGTCAGGACGTAGACCTGGGCGGTGAACTTGGTGTGGGGCTTGATCGAGCCGGCCTTGGCCATGACCTGGCCGCGCTCGATGTCGTCGCGCTCGATGCCGCGCAGCAGGCAGCCCACGTTGTCGCCGGCCTGGCCCTCGTCGAGCAGCTTCTTGAACATCTCGACGCCGGTCACGACGACCTTGCGGGTGGCCTTGACCCCGATCGATCTCGACCTCGTCGCCGACGTGGACGACGCCGCGCTCGATCCGCCCGGTGGCGACGGTGCCCCGGCCCTTGATCCCGAAGACATCCTCGACCGGCATCAGGAACGGCTTGTCGACCGCCCGCTCGGGGGTCGGGATGTAGGCATCGACCGCGTCCATCAGCTCCTGGATCGGGACGTAGGCCGGATCGTCGGCGTTGGCCGGGGCCTCGAGGGCCTTGAGCGCGCGAGCCGCGGATGACCGGGATGTCGTCGCCCGGGAAGTTGTACTTGCTGAGCAGCTCGCGGACCTCGAGCTCGACCAGGTCGAGCAGCTCGGGGTCGTCGACCATGTCGACCTTGTTGAGGAAGACGACGATGAACGGGACCTCGACCTGGCGGGCCAGCAGGATGTGCTCGCGGGTCTGGGGCATCGGGCCATCGGTCGCGGCCACGACCAGGATCGCGCCGTCCATCTGGGCGGCGCCGGTGATCATGTTCTTGATGTAGTCGGCGTGGCCGGGGCAGTCGACGTGGGCGTAGTGGCGGTTGGCCGTCTCGTACTCGACGTGGGCGATCGCGATCGTGATCCCCCGCTCGCGCTCCTCGGGCGCGTTGTCGATCGAATCGAAGGCGCGGTACTCGGCCCCGCCCTTGAGCGCGAGGTACTTGGTGATCGCCGCGGTCAGGCTGGTCTTGCCGTGGTCGATGTGGCCGATCGTGCCGATGTTGACGTGCGGCTTGGTCCGCTCGAACTTCTTCTTGGCCACGTAAGCGCCTTCACTCCATCTGTCGAGGGCCGGCCGGGCAGCAATGCCTGCCGGTCCGATCTCCGCGTGCTTGCTGTTGATCCGACTCGATCCGGCGTGGTCGTCCGTGACTGCGCCACGGAGCTGGAGCCCACAATCGGACTTGAACCGATGACCTCTTCCTTACCAAGGAAGTGCTCTGCCAGCTGAGCTATGTGGGCCAGGGATCCTTCCAATTCACGAGCCGGAACTTGGTGGGCAGGAAGGGAATCGAACCCCCACAGTCGAAGACGGCTGATCTACAGTCAGCGGAGCTCACCACCTGCTCAACCTACCCATGAGAGACGTTCCCGATCGGGCTGCGGCCCGCGGTGGACCGGGAGACGAGCGTTATTCGCGTTGGAGCCGACGACGGGACTCGAACCCGGAACCGGCGGTTTACAAAACCGCTGCTCTACCAATTGAGCTACGTCGGCGCGCAGAACCATACCGCAGGAAGGTCCCGTGGCGCCCGGGAATGATAGGGCTCTGCGCCCGAACGGGTCAAGCGCGGGCGATCCGGCCGGTGGAGCGCCGGCCCGATCCGATCGGATCGAGGACCGCACGTGTCCATTCGGCTCGCGGCGAGCAGCGGGCCGGTTCCGCCATCCAGCACCGGAGTGGCTACACCCGATCGGCGTCTCGGCGACGTCAGGAAAGCAGCTCGTTGTCGGTATCGTCGGCCGTTTCAAGGGCTCGTTTGGCGGTCCTGGCCTGCTTGGCGGTCTTGGCCGGCTTGATGGCTTTTGGCTCCTTGGCGGGCTTGGCCGCCTTGGCCGGCTTGATGGCTTTCGCGCGTCCGGTCCTGGCCTCTTCCGCCGCCACTCCGGCAGCACTCCTGGCCGCGGCCTTGTTCGCGGTCCTCGTCTCGGACTTGCTCAGGGCGGGCTGAGTGGGTGCTACCTCGGGCTCGATCGGGGCCTCGCTCGTTGCCTCGACGGGGGGCCCGGCCCCGACCTTGCCCTCGACTCTGGCCTCGGCTGCCGGCTCGGAACCGCCAGTTTCCTGGGCGGCTCGCTGGGTCGTGGCCTCGAACAGCAGGATCGAACCGGCAACCGAAGCATTGAGCGACCCGATCGCTCCCCGCATCGGGATCCTGACCATCAGGTCGCAGCGCCGCCGGACCGCCGGACCCAGGCCCTGTCCCTCGCTGCCGACGACCAGGGCAATCGGTCCGCGCAGATCGGCTTCACGCACCGTCAACGGGGCGTCGGCCTCAGCCCCGACGACCCGCAGTCCGGCGCTGTGGAGGTCGGCCAGGGCAGCGGACAGGTCGTCGACCGGAGCGAGCAGGAGGTGCTCGACGGCGCCGGCCGAGGCCTTGACCGCGGCCGGGCTGAGCGGCGCCTGGCGGTGGGTCGGGAAGAGGACCCCGTGGGCTCCGGCGGCCTCCGCGCTGCGCAGCAGGGTCCCCACGTTCTGGGGGTCCTCGAGCGAGTCGAGGACGAGCACGAACGGCGCTTCGCCACGGTCGATCGCCCGGGCCAGGATGTCGGCGACGCTGGCGTAGCGCCGGGGCGCCACGACCAGGGCGATGCCCTGGTGGCCGTCGAAGCCGGTCAGCGCGGTGAGCGAGCCACCCTCGACCTCGACGATCGGGATCCGCAGGCTCGTCGCATGGAGGACGAGCTTCTCGAGGGCGCCCCGGCGCTGGGGGACGACGAGCAGCCGGCGGGCTTCCCGGCGGGCAACGAAGGCCTCCTCGACCGGCCGGCGGCCGGCGACGATCTCGTCGCCGGAATCGACCAGGCCGGCCTCGGCCGGCTCCAGGCCGATCCGGCCTGCTTCGGCCGGGCGGGCCCGTTCGGCCCAGGTTCGGTCCGGCCGCGGACCTCCCGGACCCCCGCCGGGCCGGGGTCCGAACGGGCGGGCGCCGTACGGGCGGGGCGGGGCGGGGCGGTCGCGACCAGGTCCTGGTGGTCGGTCATAGCCCGGCCGCGGACTGCCAGGACGATCGAAGCGCCGTT
>CAVRHD010000002.1:0-1441931 GCA_963720965.1 uncultured Chloroflexia bacterium
GACGACCCAGGCCAGGGCCAGGGCTGACGCGATCGCGAGCGCCGCACCCAGCAGTCCGAGCATGAACCGGTCGTCGGCCCGTTCGACCGCCGCCGCCGGCAGCCCCGCAGTGATGAGCAGGCGCTGGCCGGCCTGGCTGGCGAGGACCGGGCTGCCAGGATCGATATCGAACGTGCGCTGGGCCTGGGAGGCCTCGGCCGGCCCGGCCATGGGCATCGGGCGTGCCCCGGGATCGAGCGTCGGCGCCCGAACGGGACGGTCGATGCCGAAGCCCGGAATGGCGGCGTTGCCCCACGCCTGTTCGGGGGTCGCGGCGAGGCTGCCGGTCGCCCGGGCCGCGGCAAGGTCGGCCGCGACCTCTGGGTCGCTGCTGCCGGCGTCGAGCCCGCCGTCGAGCACGTCCGAGCCGTCCGGATCGGGCAGTTGCCCGAAGGGCAGGACCATCCCGATGATCGTGACCGGGTCGCCAACGGCGAGGCGCGCCTCCCGGTAGTGGCGCCGGCCACCGCCGAGGGCCAGGATCGAGCCGCCGAACAGGCCGCCCGACGGCGGTAGGGCAGGCGATCCGTCGGAGCCGTCGAGTGCGCTCCCCGGCTGATGGACCGTGAGCAGGTCGCTGATCTGGGCAGCTCGATCCTCGTCGGCCATTCCGGTCGCCGGCCCCTCCCGTAGTCGCAGGCCGGCCGGCTCGTCCCCGAGGACCCCGCTGCGGTCGTCGAAGACGTCGGGCACGTCGAACGCAGCCCCCCGCGGGAAGACCCGCAGGGTTCCAGTAGCGTCGCGGACCCGGAATCCGACGGCTCGCTCGTCGTTGAAGATCTGGGTGTCCGACCGCCCGTCGTCCTGCTTCACGCTCGCCCGGTAGTAGACGCAGGGCTCGGACTGGAGCGGCGATCTGAGCGTGAGCTCCGCTGCGTCGATCGTGCCGCTCACCCGGTTCTCACCAGCCGCGATCGAGCTGATCGATCCGCCCACGATGTCCGAGATCAGGCTCGCCCGGCGATAGCCGGCCAGGCCCCGCCCGAGCAGGGCCAGGCCCGCGGCGATGCCGAAGATGGCCAGGGCCAGGAGCCCGCTCGGGCCGATCACCGCGAGCGAGGGCGGACTGGACAAGGCAGGCTGGACACCCGGCCATCCTAGCCCGGACCGGCGGCGCCCGGCGAGTCGCCGAAGGTCAGGGTGGCGGCTTGCCGGGGGTCCGGCAGATCGAGCGAGTGGGTCCACTCGCCCCGGTCCGCGCGTGGTAGCCTCGGGCCTGGGCCGGCGCTGGTCGGCATCGCCATCCCGCGCGAGGGATGGGCAGGGGAGGTCAAGGGCATGCGACTCAGCGCGTGGCGCCTCAAGGCCCCCGGCAAAGACGGCCTGAATCCCCGGATCATCGAGTCCGTCGGCATGATCCTGACCGCCCTCGGGACCGATGCCGATCCGCACGGCTGGCTCACCTGGGCCGACGAGACCGGCAGCCGCTGGGCGTTCATGGCGCCCTGCGAGGCCGGCCTGGCCGTGGTCAACGTCCGGGCCGGCCTGCCAACCGAGGGCCCGCGAGCCGGCGGCCGGCTCGTCCGCTGGACCAAGGTCCAGATCGGGGAGCTCGCCGTGGAGGCCGAACGCGGGCACCGTCTGGTGATGTTCCAGGTGGAAGGCCAGCCGATCCGGGGCACCGACGACCAGGCCGATGACGTGGCCGAGTTCGCCAGTCTCGTCCTGGCAGGAGTAGATGGCAGGAAACTGCCGGACCTCGATGGACCGGGTGTCGGGAGTGCCAAGACCGGGGCGAAACCCGGGGCCAAATCCGGAGCCAAATCCACAGGAAGGTCCGCAGGTGAGTCCGCGGCCAAAGCCCCGGCCGCGCCCGCGGCCAGGCCATCAGCCAGACAGGCGGCTGGCTCTACACCGTCGGCCAACCTGCCGGCCCGCCGGACCGAGACCGGCTGAATGCCGGGTCGTCTCGAACGACCCCCGGCCGCTGTGATCTTCGACCTCGACGGCACCCTCGTCGACGCCGAGGTCTGGTGGAACGAGATCCGGGCGGACTGGGCCGCGCAGCACGGTCGGGACTGGACCGGGGCCGACCAGGCCGCCGTGATGGGCGCGAATTCGGAGGGCTGGGGCCGGATCATGCGCGATCGGCTCGACCTGGACCTGCCCGTACCGGAGATCGTCGACGCGATCGTGGCCGGGGTGGTCGAGCGTTACCGGCTCCGCGGGGCACCCCGGATCGACGGCGCGGAGGAGGCTGTTCGACGCCTGGCGGCCCGCGCAATGCCCCTGGCGGTGGCCTCGTCGGCCCACCGCGCCGTGATCGATGCGGCCCTCGATGCGCTCGGGATCGAGGCCCTGTTCAACGCCGTTGTCACTTCGGATCAGGTTGCCCACGGCAAGCCGGCGCCGGATGTCTACCTGCTGGCTGCCCGGGAGCTGGGCGTCGATCCGGAGGACTGCCTCGTAGTCGAGGACTCCCTCAACGGCGTGCTGGCCGGACGAGCCGCCGGGATGACCGTGGTGCTCGTCCCCAACGCGGCCGTGCCGCCCGCCCCGGGAGCACGGGAGGCCGCCTCGATGGTCCTGGCCAGCCTGGCGGAGCTCGAGCCGCTGCCCATGCTGCCCGCGGGCTGACAGTTCCTGCGATACTCCGTCGATCAGCACAGGCAAGGAGATCCGGTGGGCGCGACAGGACTCGCCGCGAACCCTGGGGAGTACCGGGAGCGGCTCAAGGACCAGGACGACGCACAGCTCGATACATGGGCGTCCGAGTTGATGCGCGACATCGCCAGGCGGCGCGGCGTCGGGCGGGTCCTCACGGACTTCAAGAAGGCCGCCCGGGTCGATGACCGGTCGCTCGAGCGCATCTACGCCGCCGGGGGCGGGGCTCCAGCGACATTCGGCCACGACGCCGCGGGGAACCCGATCGTGCCCGCCGTGATGCTGTGGGCGCTCGTGCCAGGCATCCGGCGAGAGGCAGCTGACGGACGCGAGCGGCTCGTCGAGTACCTCGTCGAGAACTTCGAGGACCTCGTCTACGTCTGAACGGCCGGGCATCGGCGCCCAGGCCGCCGGAGTCATCCGGCTCCTCCATCCGTTCCCGTCCCTGCTCGACGGCGTGGTCACGGCGGCCCTGGCCACGGTCGCCGGCGCGGACCCCGCGACGTCGCTCCTGCTCGGCTCGTCGATGTTCTGCCTTCAGGCATCCATCGGCTCGGTAAATGACATCGTGGATCTCGAGCGCGACCGGACGAACAAGCCGGCTAAGCCGCTCCCGTCCGGGCTCATCGGGCTGCCCGCCGCGCGACTGATCGCCGCGATCGGGTTGGTGCTTGGGCTGCTCGGATCGGCCGCCGTACGGCCGGCCCTGACCATCATCGCCGTAGCCGGTGTCGGGCTCGGCTTTGCCTATGACCTGCGGCTCAAGGCCGGGCCCTGGTCGTGGTTGCCGTTCGCCCTGGGCGTCGGCCTGCTGCCCATCTATGCCTGGTTCGGGGCAACGGGAGAGGTCCCGGCCGTCTTCCTGATCCTGGTTCCGCTGGCCGTTCTCGGCGGGGCCGCCCTGGCCCTGGCCAATCAGCTCGCCGACGATGAGCGGGACCGGGCCAGCGGGCTTCAGACCGCCGTCGGGGTGCTCGGGCGCAGCCGG
This sequence comes from uncultured Chloroflexia bacterium, assembly GCA_963720965.1. Classification (GTDB taxonomy): domain Bacteria; phylum Chloroflexota; class Limnocylindria; order Limnocylindrales; family CSP1-4; genus Palsa-1033. The sequence continues at coordinate 3,632 of CAVRHD010000002.1, forward strand.
GCCTGGCGCCTCAGCGCGATCCTCGAGGCAATCGTTGCCGGGATCGCCCTGAGCACCCTGGTCCTCAGCCGCGCGTCATTCGTCTCGATCGCTCTCGCGGATGTCTCGGTCGGAGCGATGGCGATCGGGCTGGAGCTGGGACGCAGCCTCCGCCCAGCCTCTCGGGAACGCGCCTGGGAGCTCCAGGCCATCGCCCTCGGCTGCCTCGCCCTGGCCTGGCTGGCCGGCCTGGCGGGGCGTGGCCTCGTCGTGGCCTAGCCGCCGTCGCCACTCCGGACGAGGGCGATCGCATTCTCGAGTCGGATCTTGGCGATCATCAGGTACTTGGCCAGGTTTGCCCGGTCCACGTCGCCGATCGAATCGAGCACGTCCCTCTGGCGCAGGACGCCGAAGAGCTCCTCGAGGGAATCAGCCAGGCCCTGCTTGGCGTCGAGCAGCGAGTCTTCGCGCAGGGGAGCCGCCTGCCTGGATCCCGACCATGCGGTGCCAGCGGCGTCGGCCAGGTCGGCATCGGCGCCGCCGGCCCGAGCGGCCGGAGCCGGAGCCTCGACCGGCTCCTCGGCATCCTCGTCGATCGCGTCGGCTGTTCGGTCGCGACGACCCTCGATCTTCTGCTTCAGCTTCACCAGCGATAGCTCGCCACTTGCGACCTGGGCGGCCAGACGCTTGCGCTTCTTCGGATCCTCGACCTTCATCAACTCATACGCGTGGGACAGGGTGTCCTTGCGCAAAGACACGAGCTCGCGAATCTCTTCGGGTGCATCCGCAAGTCGGAGCCGGTTCTCGAGGTAGCCCTTGTCCTTGCCCAGCTTCTGGGCGAGCCGCCGGATGCTGTAGCCGTGGTCCTTGACCATCCGGTCATACATCGTCGCCTCTTCAAGCGGAGACAGGTCCTCACGCTGCAGGTTTTCGATGATGGCAATTTCAAGCGCGGTGTCGTCGTCGATCTCTTCGATCATTGCCGGAATGGAATCGAGGCCGGCCGCTTTGGCTGCGCGCCAACGCCGCTCGCCCGCAATCAGCTGATAGTGGCCCGAATCGCCGAATGGGCGAAGGAGGACTGGCTGCAGGATGCCGTGCTCCTTGATCGAGGCGGACAGCTCGTCGAGCGCCGATTGCTCGAACGTCATCCGAGGCTGATCGGGGTTGGCCTCGATCCGGCTGACCGGCACATGGCGCACGCCGAGGTTTCGGTTTGGTCCCTCAGGTGACAGCAGGCCGATGACCGCCGGTCCGAGCTCGCGTTCCTCTGACAGTCGCCTTGCGGCAACGGCCCGAAAGTCTGTCCTAGCCAAGTTCGATTACCTCCCGGGCCAGTTCGCGATACGTTCGCGCCGCGTCCGAGCTCGTCGCATAGGACGTGATCGGCCGGCCGGTCAGCGGAGCTTCACCCAGCTTGACCGTATTGCGAACGATCGTGTTGAACACGTGGTGGTCGCCCAGCTCGCGTAGCTCGTCAAGCATCTCGCGTCCGAGGATTGTTCGGCCGTCATAGAACGTCGGCAGCAACCCGAGAACCCGCAACTCCCGATTGAGCTTTGCCCGGATCGTGTTGATCACCTTGACCAGGGCGGTCAGGCCCTTGAGTGCGTAGTACTGGGTCTGGACTGGGATGATCACGCTGCGCGCGGCAACCAGGGCGTTGATCGTGAGCAGGCCGAGCGTCGGTGGGCAGTCGATCAGCGCGAAATCGTAGTTCTGGTCAACCCAGCCATCGAGTGCCTCGCGCAGGGCGTGTTCGCGCCCGATCGCGCTGAACAGCTCAACCTCGGTGGATGCCAGCTCCAGGGTTGCCGGAGCCACGTCGATCCCGGTGGTCTGGGTTGGGATGACGATCTGGGCCATGGTCGCCCGCGAATCCGCCAGGACGTCCGCGACCGAGCGCTCGACGGTCCCGAGATTGATCCCAAGGCCCACCGTCAGGTTCGCCTGGGGATCCATGTCGATGCACAAGACGCGATAGCCCTGCTCAGCAAGCGCACCGCCAAGGTTGATGGCGGTTGTCGTCTTGCCGACCCCGCCCTTCTGATTCGCAATCGCGATCACATTCGCCACGGGCATCCACCTCGTTGATGTTGGTCGGAACGTCGCGCAGCGCGGAATCCGTCCCGAGATGGTACTCCACAATTCGGTCCACGTGTCGATCAACTTATCCACATCGGCGGAGAGTTGTTCACCGATATTGTGGATACGTCTTCGACGCGACGCGGGCGGGGAGCAGCCCGATATGATGGGCTCACACCTGGGCGGCGAGAGCTGTCTGTACGCAAAGACACCGAAAGCAGGTAAGGTCGGTTGCCGACGAACGAGGAGCGCGCTGGTCGTCTGCGCGAGATGCGCCAGGCCGCGCTACGGGGTGGGGGACCCGAACGAATTGACCGCCAGCACTCCGCCAACAAGCTGACGGCGCGCGAGCGCCTCGATTTGCTGCTTGATCCAGGCAGCTTCATTGAGCTTGATGCATTCGTCACGAGTCGAGGGTCAGGGGTCGAGCTCCCTGGCCAGCTTGCTGCATCCGAGGCCACCGGGGAGGCGTTCGTGGGTGATGGTGTCGTCACCGGCCACGGCCAGATCGACGGCCGCCTGGTATTTGTCTTCTCGCAGGATTTCACGGTCCTGGGTGGGTCCCTTTCCGAGGCGTACGCCGGCAAGATCTGCAAGGTCATGGACCTAGCCCTCAATGTTGGCGCGCCGATCATCGGATTGAATGATTCCGGCGGGGCTCGAATCCAGGACGGCGTTGCGGCTCTTGGTGGTTACGCCGAGATCTTCTTGCGCAACGTTCGAGCCTCCGGTGTGGTCCCCCAGATCTCGTTGATCCTTGGCCCATGTGCCGGCGGCGCGGTCTACTCACCGGCGATGACCGACGTCATCGTCATGGCCGAGAACACGAGCTTCATGTTCGTCACTGGCCCAGCGGTGGTAAAGGCAGTGACGCACGAAGACGTCGATGCCGAGCGCCTGGGTGGGGCGATCACCCACACCACCCGGAGTGGCGTCGCCCATCTTGCCGCGCCGGATGAAGCGGCGGCCCTGGCGCTGGCGCGCGCCATCCTCGGGTATCTACCCCAGAACAATCTCGATGATCCCGTGCGTCTGCCTTCAATGGATCCGATCGATCGCAGGGATCTGGATCTCGACCAACTCATTCCCGATAATTCGGCCAAGCCCTATGACATGCATGAGATCCTCGCGCGCATCGTTGATGATGGGCAGCTGCTCGAGCTGCAACCGGACTGGGCCGCGAACATCCTCACGGGATTTGCCCGGCTGGATGGTCGAAGCGTCGGGATCGTTGCGCAGCAACCGGCTGTCCTGGCCGGGGCGCTCGACATCAACGCTTCGATCAAGGCAGCTCGTTTCGTTCGGATGTGCGATGCCTTCAATGTGCCGCTGGTGACGTTCGTCGATGTTCCAGGATTTCTGCCCGGCGTTGGCCAGGAGGATGGCGGCATCATTCGGCATGGGGCGAAGCTGCTCTATGCGTATTGCGAAGCGACCGTCCCGAAGTTGACCGTGATCACCCGCAAGGCGTATGGCGGGGCCTATGACGTGATGAGCAGCAAGCACATCGGGGCAGACATCAATCTCGCCTGGCCAACCGCCGAGATAGCGGTGATGGGGGCCGACGGCGCAGTGGGCATCATCAATCGTGATCAGATCGAGTCCGCTGCTGACCCGGTTGCAGAGCGGATTGCACTTGTCGGGGAGTATGAGCGGAAGTTCAATCATCCCTATGTTGCCGCCGCGCGCGGTTACGTTGACGACGTGATCCAGCCCTCCGAAACGCGGCCTCGTTTGATTGCCGCGCTGGAGATGCTCGCGAATAAACGCGTCGCGACGCCTCGAAGGAAGCATGGCAACGTGCCCCTGTGACCTACCCGTCTTTGCGCAAAGACGGGTAGTGAGTCGATGACGGCTGAGGCCCGGCCATTCGATCGGATCCTCGTCGCCAACCGGGGCGAGATCGCGCTGCGAGTCATCCGGGCCTGCCATGAGCTGGGTATTGATGCAATCGCGGTCTACAGTGATGCGGATCGGTCGGCGGCCCACGTGCGCGCTGCAGATCAGGCGATCCGGATCGGTCCGGCGCCGGCCACGGAGAGCTATCTCGATCCGGCTCGGATCCTTGCCGCGGCGCGGGTATCTGGCGCGCAGGCGATCCATCCCGGCTACGGCTTCCTGTCGGAGCGAGCGACCTTCGCAGCTGCTGTCGAGACGGCCGGCCTGGTCTTCATCGGCCCGACGAGCCGGACGATCGCGGCGATCGGGGACAAGCTGAGCGCCCGTCGGATCGCCCAGGCGGCCGGCGTGCCGGTCGTCCCGGGTTCGCCCGAGGTCAGCCTGACCGGCGGACCTCGGGCCACCGACGCCATCCTTGCATCGGCCGAGGAGATCGGCTACCCGCTGCTGGTCAAGGCCGCGGCCGGCGGGGGCGGGCGGGGGATGCGCCGGGTGGAGCGCCCCGATGACCTGGCGGCCGCGCTGGCGGCCAGCGCGGCGGAGGCGGCCGCGGCATTCGGCGATGGTGCCGTCTACCTCGAGCGCGAGATCCGAGGGGCCCGCCACATCGAAGTCCAGCTCCTGGGCGAGGCCGGCGGCCTGGTGATTGCCATCGGGGAGCGTGACTGCTCGATCCAGCGTCGCCACCAGAAGTTGATTGAAGAGGCACCCGCGATTGGCCTGTCGGCGTCGCAGCGGCTCCACGTCCACGAGCTGGCTGTCCGGGTCGGCTCGGCAGCAGGCCTGCGCAATGCCGCCACGGTCGAGTTCCTGTATGAGCCGGACGGACGCTTCTGGTTCCTCGAGGTCAATGCCCGGCTCCAGGTGGAGCACGCGGTCACCGAGCTCGTGTCGGGCCTCGACCTAGTCCAGGAGCAGATCTGGCTGGCGGCTGGTGCACCCCTATCGGCGGCGGCCCGGGCGGCTGCCGACCGGGCTGCCTCGCCGATCGGCCATGCGATCGAAGTCCGGATCTCGCTGGAGGATCCCGCCCGCGACTTCCTACCGACGATCGGCCGGATCGGACAGTTCACGATGGCAGCCGGCCCAGGCGTCCGGATCGACACGGCCATCGAGGCAGGGGAACGGGTTCCAGCGGAGTACGACCCGCTGATCGCAAAGCTCATCGTCCACGGCACGGATCGGCCGGCGGCGATCGAGCGGCTGCGCCGGGCGCTCGACGAGACCGAGATCAGCGGGTCCCAGACGACGTTGCCATTCCACCGCTTCGTGGCCGGCAACTCCGCGTTCCGGGCAGGCAACCTGTCGACCAGCTTCGTCGACGAGCACTGGAATGGACCCGCGGCCCGGGCCGCGGCCGTGCGCAAGGCCCTGGTCGCCGCCGGCCTGGCCGCCCTCCAACCCGGCCCCGTTCCCAGCTCCGCAGCCGAGGCTGCCGGGCGGCTCGCCGCCGGGTCTGGCTCGCCCGGCGCGCCGTCCGTCCGGTCGAGCTGGCGCCTGGCGGGTCGGAACCAGGCCGTGGACCGCTGGCCGCGATGACTGCGCGTGATTCGACCCTGGTCCGTGTCTCGAGCGCGGACTGGCGCGAGGGCGATCCGACCCTCCGGCTCGACGACGCGGTCGGCGCGACCATCGAGTGGCTGGACGCCGACCATGCGATCCTAGCCGAGGCACCGGCGGGCAGCACCGAGGCGGCCACCGACCGGAGCAGGCTGTGGATCGGGCCGGCCCGTCGCCTGGCAGGCGGCGGCATCACCACCAGGGAGGTCATCGTCGATGGCTGGCGGATCGAGGTGGAGCTCGAGGACGACCGGCGGGCCACCCTCCGTCGTCGCGCGGCTCGAACCTCGGGTAGGACCGGGTCGAGGGCCATGTCCGAGGTCCGTGCTGCCCTGCCAGGGCGGGTTGCCAGCGTCGCCGTGGCGACCGGAGACCGCGTCGCGGCCGGCCAGGCCCTCGTGGTCATCGAGGCGATGAAGATGCTCAACGAGGTGCGCGCGGTCCAGGCGGGCGTGGTCCAGCGTGTCCTCGTCGAGCTGGGCCAGGCCGTCGAGCTCGGCGATGTGCTGGTGATCCTTGTCTGAGCCGGCCGACCCCGGCCGCGATCGCTGGCGCGCGACGACCCGGGCGGCCGCGACCCGGGCGACGCCCGAGCGTCGTGAGGCGTTCCTGACCAGCTCGGGAACCGAGATCCAGGACCTGTACACGCCGGCCGACCTGGCGAGCCTCGACGAGGACGGCGACCTCGGCCGGCCGGGGGAGTTCCCGTTCACCCGGGGCGTCCAGCCGACGATGTACCGGGGCCGGTTCTGGACGATGCGCCAGTACGCCGGCTTTGCCACCGCCGCCGAGACCAATGAGCGCTTCCGGTACCTGCTCGAACAGGGCCAGACCGGGCTGTCGGTCGCCTTCGACCTGCCAACCCAGATGGGCTACGACTCCGACGCGCCGCAGGCCGCCGGCGAGGTCGGCCGGGTCGGCGTCCCGGTCAGCAGCCTGGCCGACATGGAGGTCCTCTTCCAGTCGATCCCGCTGGACCGGGTGAGCACCTCGATGACGATCAACTCGACGGCGGCGATCCTGCTGGCCCTGTACGTCGCGGCGGCCGAGCGACAGGGTGCGTCGCGCTCCAGCCTGAGTGGGACGACCCAGAACGACATCCTCAAGGAGTACATCGCCCGGGGCACCTGGATCTATCCGCCGCGGCCATCGATGCGCCTGGTGACCGACATCTTCGAGTTCAGCTCGCGCGAGCTGCCCCGCTGGAACACGATCAGCATCTCCGGCTACCACATGCGCGAGGCGGGCGCGACGGCCGCCCAGGAGCTGGCCTTCACCCTGGCCGACGCGATTGCCTACGTCGAGGCCGCAATCGAGCGAGGCCTGGACGTCGACGAGTTCGCCGGCCGGCTGAGCTTCTTCTTCGCGGCCTGGAGCGAGCTCTTCGAGGAGGTCGCCAAGTTCCGGGCCGCCCGGCGGATGTGGGCCCGGATCGTCCGGGACCGCTTTGGCAGCAGCAATCCCCGCTCCCAGATGTGCCGCTTCCACGTCCAGACGGCCGGCAGCAGCCTGACGGCGCAATCGATCGACAACAACGTGGTCCGGACAACGATCCAGGCGCTCTCGGCGATCCTCGGCGGAGCCCAGAGCCTCCACACCAATGCTCGCGACGAGGCGCTGGCCCTGCCGACCGCCGAGGCCGCCCGGCTCGCCCTGCGGACCCAGCAGATCCTGGCCAACGAGGCCGGCGTCAGCGAGACGCCTGACCCGCTCGGCGGCAGCTACTACGTCGAGTCGCTGACCAACGCGCTCGAGCAGGCCGCCCTGGACTACCTGGCCCAGATCGAAGCCCTTGGGGGCACCCTGGCGGCACTCGAATCAGGCTTCCAGCAGCACCAGATCCAGGAGGCCGCCTACCAGGTCCAGGCGGCGATCGAGCGGGGCGACCAGGTCGTGGTCGGGGTCAACAAGTTCCGCGACGAAGCCGGTCGAACGCCGCCGACCCAGCGGATCGACCCGGAAGGTGAGCGCCACCAGGTGGCCGGCCTGCACCGGGTCCGGGCCGAGCGCGACCCGGCAGCCTGGGCCAGCACGCTCGGCCGGCTGGAAGATGCCGCGCGGGGGAACGACAACCTGCTGCCGCCCCTGATCGAGGCGGTCAATGCCTATGCCACGGTGGGCGAGATCAGCGACCGGCTTCGCGCCGTGTGGGGCGAGCATCGCGAGCTGATCACGATCTGAGCAGGAGGCTACCGATGACCGCGTCCCCGCCCTTGCCCGAGCAGATCCACCGGATCGGCCGGGTCCACCACATTGCCGTCGTAGTCCGCGACCTGGCCGCCGCCCTCGGCTTCTACCGGGAGATCCTGGGCCTCGAGCTCGAGGTCGTCCAGGAGATGGCCGACGACCGCGTCCGGATTGCCTTCCTGCCGATTGGTGCCTCGAAGATCGAGCTGGTGGAGCCGACCGACGCGACCACCGGCGTGGCCCGTTTCCTGGCCGCCAAAGGTGAGGGCTTCCATCACGTCTGCCTCGAGGTCGCCGATCTCGCCGCGAGCCTGACCCGGCTGGCGATCGATGGGGTCGAGCTGATCGACACGGCGCCGCGCAAGGGCGCTGAAGGCCCGGTCGCGTTCCTCCACCCGCGCTCCTGCGGCGGCGTCCTGGTGGAGCTGATCGAGGAACCGGGCGGACCCGCCTGGGCGGCCCTGGGCTATCGCCCGGCGGCGCCGGGCTGAGTCCGGTCCGGGCCAAGGGCCCGGGCGCTGAAGCGGCCGGCCCGCGCGTCCACGGCCAGGGGCACGTCGAACACCGCCGACAGGATCGGTCCGGTCAGGACGGCCTCGATCGGACCAGCCGCCTGGACCCGCCCATGGCCGAGGACCAGGGCGCGGTCGAAGCCGGCAGGGATCTCCTCGAGGTGGTGGGTCACGAGGACGATCGCCCCGACGCCGCCGCCCGCCAGGCCGGCCAGGCGCAGGCCGAGATCCTCCCGGGCGCCGAGGTCGAGACCGGCCGCCGGCTCGTCGAGCAGGACGAGCTCGGGATCGGTCATGAGCGTCCGGGCGATCAGCACCCGGCCCTGCTCGCCCGAGGACAGGCTGGCAAACGTCCGCCCCTCGAAGCCGGCCAGCCCCAGCCGGCCAAGGCTGTCGGCCGCCCGGGCGCGATCGCTGTCGTCGAACTCGGCCCACCACGGCGCGAGCGCCGCGTGGCGAGCGGTCATGACCACGTCGATCGCAGCCAGGCCGGGATCGATCTCGGCCGCCAGCGCCGCGCTGACGTAGCCGATTCGACGACGGAGCTCACGGGCATCGGTTCGGCCGATCGTCTCGCCGAGCAGCTCGACGCTGCCCCGGCTGGGCCACAGGTAGGTGCTGGCCACCCGCAGGAGGGTGGTCTTGCCCGAGCCGTTCGGGCCGATCACCGCCCAGCGCTCGCCCGGCTGGACGGTCCAGTCCACGGATTCCAGGATCCAGTGCCCGTCGCGGCGCACGCCGACGCCGGCCAGGCGCAGGATCGGGCCAGCGCTCAGAGCGACCAGGCGAACAGGATGTCGGGTGCCTGCCGAGCCGACCGGCAGAACCGGACGATGTCCCCGGCGAGCTGCCGGATCCATGGTTTCTCCTCGCGGGGCAGGTCCCCCAGCTCCTCGTCGAGGAGGTCGATCCAGCGGCCCGTGACCCGGTCGATCTGGGCGTCGTCGAGCCGGGCGACCGCCTCGACCCAGCGCGGATCGACCCGTTCGATCGTCCGCTCGGCCAGCACGCCGCCATTGCCGGGGCCGCCCGACTCGACGGAGTCGAGCTCGCGCCGGGCGTCGAGGAAGTCCTGGGGCTCGTCCGAATCGGTCACGGTCCGTACCGCCTCGCTGAACAGGTCGAGCCAGGTCGGGTCCAGCCCGGCTCCCAGGCCGAGGTGGGCGGTGAACCGGCGTCGATCGGACAGCCCGGCCAGGTCGTCGGTCCCGATGGCGGTCAGGATGTCGCGCTGATCGCCGGCCACCAGGTCCATCATCGAGCTCATCGCGAGCCGGCCTGGGCGAGCTCCTCGATGAAGTCCATCATGTCGACATCACCGGGCGAGTGACCGGCCGCCGTGAGCAGGACGGCCGCTTCACTTCGATGCTGGGTCCCGTGGTTGGCCAGGTGGCCGAGGTACTGCCACATCGGGGCCTCATCCTCGACCATGGCCAGGTCCGCATCGTCGAGCGTGGCCAGCCAGGCAGCCATGGCCCGGAGCTCCGCCTGCCACGCTGCCTGCAGGGCGGCGACGGTCGGCAGTGGCTCGCGCTCCGGCCGGGGTGATTCGGAGCTGTGACCAAGGCCCAGACGCCAGCGCTGGTGGGCGCCGAGGGCATGCACCAGGATCCCGGCGAGGCCGCGCTCGCCGATCGCGTTCGGGCTCGTCCAGGTCGATTCGTCGAGCCCGCCGCAGGCCGCCAGCAGCCGGTCCGTGGCCCAGCGCTCGTAGGCGAACAGGAAGTCCACGTCGGCCCGATTCATTCGCCCACTCCGTGCGCTCGCTCGAACGTGAACCGGACGATGTCGAGGTCACCCGGCGAGGCGCCGGCGGCGGTCAGGATCACGGCCGCCTCGCTACGGTGCTGGGTGCCGTGGTTGACCAGCTGGAGCAGGCCCTGCCACAGCGGAGCGCCGGAGTAGGGCGAGTCGAGGCGCGCCTCGTCGAGCGTATCGATGAACGCGCGGATCGCCAGCCACTCGGCCTCCCACCACTCGCGCAGCTCGTCCGGATCGGGCAGCGCGGCCTCCTCGCGCATCGGCGGCCGCAAACGACCCTCGAAACCGCAGCGCCAGCGCTCGTGGGCGCCCAGGGCGTGGACGAGGATTCCGCCGATGCCCCGATCGCCGATCACCGACTCGGCGGACCAGTCCCCGGAGTCGAGGTCGAGGCTGGCGTCGAGGACCTGGCCGGTTGCCCAGCGGTCGTAGTCGTACAGGAAAAGGACCTCACTCGGACGCATGATCGCTCGCTCAGGCCCGGTGACCGGCGGCCCGCAGGAGGCTGGGGATCTCGGTCGGCGAGGCAGCCACTCGGATCCCGGCGGCCTCGAGAGCCGCGATCTTGTCGGCGGCACTGCCCGAGCCGCCCGAGATGATCGCCCCGGCGTGGCCCATCCGGCGGCCCTCGGGCGCCGTTCGACCGGCGATGAATGCCGCCATCGGGGTGCCCCGAAGGTGCTCCGAGGCCCAGGCTGCCGCTTCTTCCTCGGCCGAGCCACCGATCTCGCCGATCAGCACGATCGCCTCCGTCTCGGGATCCGCGGCGAACAGCTGGAGCACGTCGAGGAAGGTCGTGCCGATGATCGGGTCGCCCCCGATCCCGACGCAGGTCGATTGGCCGATCCCGGCATCGGTCATCGCCTGGACCGCCTCGTAGGTCAGGGTCCCCGAGCGGGACACGACCCCGACCGAGCCCTCCCGATGGATCGAGCCCGGGATGATCCCGACCTTGGCCCGGCCGGGTGAGGTCGCGCCCGGGCAGTTCGGTCCTATCAGGCGGGCACCGGCGCGACGCACGACCTCGACCACTTTGAGCATGTCGAGGGCGGGGATGTTCTCGGTGATGCAGAAGATCGTGGCGATCCCGGCCCCGACCGCCTCCAGGATGGCATCAGGCGCGCCGGCCGCCGGGACATAGATGCAGGAAGTATTGGCGGCCGTCTCACGGACGGCCTCCGCGACCGTGTTGAAGACCGGGATCCTGCCGTCGATCGTCCGCTGGCCGCCCTTGTTCGGCGTCACCCCGGCCACCAGTGGGGTGCCGTACTCGAGCATCGCCCGGGAATGGAACTCGCCTTCGCGCCCGGTGATGCCCTGCACGACGAGGCGGGTCTCTCGCCCGACGAGGATGCTCATTGGCGAGGCCCGGCGACGGCCGCGGCGACCGCCTTGCTGGCCGCGTCGTCGAGGCTGGTCGCCGTCGCGAAGTGGTTCGCCTCGAGCAGCACGGCCGCTTCGGCGGCGTTGGTTCCGACGATCCGGACGACCATCGGAACGTCGCGGGCCTGAACAGCGCGCGCCTCGATCAGGCCCAGCGCGACTTCATCGCCGCGGGTGATCCCGCCGAAGATGTTGACCAGGATCGCCGTCACCTGGGGATCGGCCAGGATGAGGGCCATCGCGGCCGCCACCTTGTCGGCCCGGGCGCCGCCGCCGATGTCCAGGAAGTTGGCCGGCCGGCCACCGGCGCGCTTGACCAGGTCCATCGTGGTCATGGCCAGCCCGGCGCCGTTGACCATGCAGCCGATCGAGCCATCGAGCTTGATGAAGTTGATGCCTTCCTCGCGAGCCTGCCGGTCGACCGGATCCTCCTCGTCGAGGTCGCGCAACGATTCCAGCTCGGGATGGCGGAACAGCGCCGAATTGTCGAGGGTGATCTTTGCGTCGAGGCAGGCCAGCCGTTCGACAGTGACCCCGTCGGGGCCGGCCTCCCGGACGATCGCCAGGGGGTTGACCTCGACCAGGTCGGCATCGTTGGCCAGCATGGTCGCCACGAGGCCGCGGGCGATCTTGACAAAGTCGCGCAGGTGGGGCCCGCCGAGGCCGACCGCGAAGGCCAGCTGGCGAGCCTGCCATTCGAGCAGCCCGAGGTGGGGATGGGCCGCCAGGCGATGGATGGCCGCCGGGTTGAGCCGGGCGACCTCCTCGATCTCGACCCCGCCCTCGGCGGAGGCCATCACCACGATCCGGCGGGACGCCCGGTCGAGGATCGCCCCGAGGTAGTACTCGCGGACAATGTCGGCGGCTGGTCCGACGAGCAGCTTGCGGACCGGGATGCCCTTGATCTCGAGAGCCAGGATCGCCGCGGCCGCAGCCTCGGCGGCGGCCACGTCGCGGGCCACCTTGACCCCGCCGGCCTTGCCTCGGCCGCCGACCAGGACCTGGGCCTTGATCACGACCATGCCGGCGCCCGAGGCGAACACCCGCTCGGCGGCCTGTCCCGCTTCGGTCGCGCTGTGGACGACGTCCCAGGGCGGCACCGGCAGGTCTTGCGCCAGCAGCAGCGTCTTGGCGTCGGCTTCCTGGATCTTCACGCGCTGGGCTTCTCCTGGGATCGCGGGCGGACGGGAGCGTCGATGGTACCGCGCCGCCCGCCGACCGGCGGGTCCGGCCCGGCTTGTGCCGGGGCAGAGGGCGCCGCCAGGACCCAGGTCGGGGCCCAGGCGGCCATCATGATCGGGCTAGAATGAGCGTCCCGGGAGGCTCAGTCGACCGCTCGACGGCTGCCCGACATCAACGGACGATCGACGCCCACCGCCTGGGAGGACCCGTGCTGATCCGGTATCGCGGCCGAGAAGGGATGCTGGCCTGGGCATTCCACCGCATCTCGGGCGTGGCGATCTGGGTCTTCGTGATCTTCCACGTCATCGACATCTTCCTGTCGGGGGCGAACCCCGGGGCCTACGACACGGTCCTGAGGATCTACGCCAGCCCAATCGGCCGGATCGGCGAGGTCCTGCTGGGAGCGGCCCTCCTGTATCACGCCCTGAACGGCCTGCGGATCATCGTGATGGACTTCTGGCCCGTCTTCACCCGCTACCACCGCCAGCTGTGGTACGTGAACTGGGCCGTGTTCGCGATCGTTGGCCTGCCGGTCGCCGTGATCATCCTCAAGCCGATCTTCGGGCAGTGAAGGCGGGCTCCAAATGACCCAGCGCTATTCCCGGTCGGGCAGCGTCCGTCCTTCACGCGGCTCGGAGCGGAGCGTGTGGTACCTGATGCGGCTGACCGGGCTGGCCCTGTTCGTCCTGTCGCTCAGCCACTTCCTGATCCTGCACGTCCTGTACGACCCCAAGGACCAGACCGCCTCGTTCATCGCCAACGTCCGCTGGAACAGCCTGTTCTGGCGAGCCAACGACTGGCTGTTCCTGATTGTCGTCATCGTCCACGCCGTGCTGGGCATCCGGATCGTGGTTGGCGACTACCTGAAAGGCCGGACCCGGACAGCAGTCATGCTCCTGTTCTACCTGCTTGGCCTCGGGTTGTTCGCCTTCGGCACGATCGTGGTCGCGACCCTGCCCCAGCCGGCCGGCTGAGGCAGGCATGGACCAGGATTTCGACGCCCTGATCGTCGGCGCGGGCGGCGCCGGACTATGGGCCGCCCTCGAGCTGGCCCAGGCCGGCGTCCCGACGGCCGTCCTCAGCAAGCTCTACCCGACGCGGTCGCATACCGGCGCCGCCCAGGGCGGCGTGTGCGCGGCGCTCGGCAACCACGAGGAAGACCACTGGGAATGGCACATGTTCGACACAGTCAAGGGCGGCGACTACCTGGCCGACCAGGATGCCGCCGAGGTCCTCGCCCGCGAGGCGATCGAGACCGTAATCGAGCTCGAGCACATGGGCCTGCCGTTCAACCGGACGCCCGACGGCAAGATCGACCAGCGGCGCTTCGGGGGCCATACCCGCAACTTCGGCGAAGGGCCCGTCCGGCGCTCGTGTTTCGCCGCCGACCGGACCGGCCACATGATCCTGCAGACGCTGTACCAGCAGTGCATCAAGGCGGGCGTCCAGTTCTTCGACGAATACCACGTGGTCGACCTGCTGTTCGAGGGCGGCGATGCGGGCGACGGCGGGCGGGCCGCCGGGGTCGTTGCCTACCGGATCGCCGACGGCGAGCTGCACGCCTTCCGGAGCAAGGCCGTCCTGCTGGCAACCGGCGGCTTCGGCCGGATGTTCCGGATCACGTCGAACGCCTGGTCGCTCACCGGCGACGGGGTCGCCCTGGCCTATCGCCACGGCGTCCCGCTCCAGGACATGGAGTTCTACCAGTTCCATCCGACCGGGATCGTGGGCATCGGCATCCTGCTCTCGGAGGCGGCCCGGGGTGAGGGCGGCTACCTGCTCAACAACGACGGCGAGCGGTTCATGGCCCGTTATGCCCCGACCCTGATGGAGCTCGGGCCGCGCGACCTCGTCAGCCGGGCGATCTACCAGGAGGTCCGGGCCGGCCGGGGGATCGGTGGCAAGGACTACGTCTACCTCGACGTGCGTCACCTCGGTCGGAAGGTGATCGAGGAGAAGCTGCCCGACATCACCGACTTTGCCCGGATCTACCAGGGTGTCGAGCCGATCAACGAGCCGGTCCCGATCCAGCCCACGGCCCATTACGCGATGGGCGGGATCCCGACCGACCTGCACGCCCGGGTCACCCGCGATGCGGAGCGGACGATCGTCCCGGGCCTGTACGCGGCCGGCGAATGCGCCTGTGTCAGCGTCCACGGCGCCAATCGGCTGGGTACGAACTCACTGGTCGACCTACTCGTGTTCGGCCGGCGGGCCGGCCGCCAGATGGCCCGCGATGTCCGCGGCGTGGACCTGCCCGAGCTGGCTCGCGACGCCGTCGAGCCGGTCAGGGCCGAGCTCCGGGCGATCTCCGACCGACCGACCGGCGAGAACGCCGCCCGGATCCGGACCGAGCTGGCCGACGTGATGATGGACAACGTGGGCGTCTACCGGACCGAAGAGCTGCTGGCGGCGGCGCTGCCCCAGGTGCGCGCTCTCAAGGAACGTTACGGCCGGGTCCACGTCGACGACAAGGGCAGCGTGTTCAACACGGACCTGCTCGAGGCCCGGGAGGTGGGCTACCTGCTCGACTGCGCCGAGACCGCGGTCGTGTCGGCCCTGGCTCGCCGCGAGAGCCGGGGCGCTCACGCCCGCGAGGACTACCCAGCCCGGGACGACGTCAACTTCCTCTCCCACACCCTTGCCACGCGGGCCGAGGGCGGGCCGAAGCTGACCTACAAGCCGGTCGTGATCACCCGCTTCGAACCCAAGCCCCGGACGTACTGAGACCGCTGCGATGGAGACACTGGTAGGTTGAGCAGCACGATGCAGGTCGACGTCCGGATCCTCCGCTTCGATCCCGAACGGGACAGCGCGCCCCACTGGGTCTCGTACTCGGTCGCGGCCGAGCCGATGGATCGCGTCCTCGACCTGCTCCACAAGGTCAAGTACGAGGTCGATGGCTCGCTGACCTTCCGCCGTTCGTGCGCCCATGGCGTGTGCGGCTCGGACGCGATGCTGATCAATGGCCGCAACCGCCTGGCCTGCAAGATCCGGGTGGAACAGCTCGGCCGCCGGCGGATCAGCGTGGCCCCCCTGCCGGGCCTGCCGGTGATCAAGGACCTGGTCGTCGACATGGACGGCTTCTTCGCCAAGTACCGCAGCGTCCAGCCGTTCCTGATCACGGACGGTCCGCCACCGACCCGCGAACGCAGGCAGTCGCCGGACGAGCGCGCGCGCTACGACGACACGACCAAGTGCATCCTGTGCGCCGCGTGCACCTCATCCTGCCCATCGTTCTGGGCCCAGCCGAACTACGTCGGCCCGGCCGCGATCGTGCAGGCCCATCGGTTCATCTTCGACTCACGCGACGAGGGCGCCGATGAGCGGCTCGAAATCCTGGCCGACCAGGACGGCGTGTGGCGCTGCCGGACGATCTTCAACTGCACGGACGCCTGTCCCCGCGGAATCGAGGTGACCCGAGCGATCCTCGAGGTCTCGGCCGCGATCGTCGAGCGTCAGCCCTGACCGGCCTGTTCGATTCGATCGAGCCGGGCCCGCCGGGCCTGCGCCTGATCGTGCGCACGGACGGTGCGGCCAAGGGCAATCCTGGTCCGGCGTCATCGGGCGCGGTCCTCATCGACGCCGACCTGCCCGGGTCGGGCGATCCGCTGGCGCGACCGCTGGCGACGATCAGCGAGTACCTCGGGATCCGGACCAACAACGTGGCCGAGTACTTCGGCGTGGTCCGCGCGCTTGCGCTGGCCCTCGAGCTGGGTGCAACCGAAGTCGACCTGCTTCTCGACTCCAAGCTGATCGTGGAGCAGGTCAACGGCCGGTGGCGGGTCAAGGATGCCAAGATCGCGCCGCTGTACACGGAGGTCCGGGCGTCGCTCGGGCAGTTTCGGCGGTGGACCGCCAGGCACGTCCCGCGGGCCCAGAACTCGGCCGCCGACGCGCTGGCCAATGAGGCGATCGACCGGGTCCGGGCGGGCGGCCCGCCGGTCGTCGTGCGCCGACCGGACCGAGCCTAGCGGGCCTCAGCGCGCTAGCACGTCGCTGCCGGTGCCGGTGTCGCGCCCGGCGGCGGCGTCGGTGGCGCCGTGGCCGCCTCGCCCGCCAGCGGCGGGCCGGCATGGGCGGAGGTCTGGATCCCGCCGACATTGATCACGATGATCACGGTCAGTCCGTCCCGGCCGCTGGCGCCTGGCTGGAGATCGGCCGAATCGGTCGACCCGATCGCCCGCTGGCCGTTGATCGAGAAGGACCAGATCGGGTCCCACGTCGTGCCGACCACGGTCTGCGCCTGGCGGCAGATTGGACCGCTCACGTCGGCCACGGTGGCCGAACCGGTGAACCTGTACGAATCGAGCGCCGTGGTCGTGTTCTGGACGAGGAAGCTGATCGTGGCCCTGGGGGCCGGGGTGGTCGCCGTGCTGCACGCCGTGGCGAGGAGGGCGAGGCCCGCGGCCAGGACGAACAGCGTTCGCCAGGCTCGCCCGGGCCGGGCGATTGCGCTCATCTGGTCAGGCATGGCACGGTCGAGGGTACGATACCCGGGCCAGCGAGGCGTCCGGATGGTCGCGCGGCGGGTCCTCCGGGATCTGCTTCGAGGAAAGTCCGAGCTCCCCAGCGCAGGGTAGCGGGTAACGCCCGCCCGCCGCGAGGCGAGGACCAGTGCCACAGAGACGAGTCCGGCGGCTTCGGCAGCCGGGGTGAAACGGGGCAAACTCTACCCGGAGCAAGGCCAAATAGGAGGGCGCAACCCGGGTCCGGGTAACCGGTCCGGGGGAGAGGTAGCGCTGCCCAGCCCTCGGGTCGGCCGCATGAACCGTCGGGCAACCGGCGGTCGAGATGGATGACCGTCCCCGCGAGCGATCGCGGGACAGAACTCGGCTTACAGGGCGCCTCGCTGGCGCTCAGTCCTCGTCGGCCCGGAAGATGTGTGGCGCGCAGCAGGCGTTGCAGACCGGCGTGGCCGACTCGAGGTCGCCCAGGGGGATCGGGACCCGGCGCTCTGGAAATAGGCACTCGACCTCGTAGATCTTTTCGTCACCGGAGGTGACGGCGATCAGCCGGCGGTAGGTGCAGCGCCGGATGCGGCCCTTGGCCAGGTAGGACGTCTCGGACGCGGGCTCGAGCGGCGCCATGGGCAGCTGGATTGCCATGTTGGCTGGTCGTCCTCGTCCTGCATGCGTGCTTCCTGGCTGGCCCGTCGTCCCCGGACCCGCCTCGATTCGACCCTAGCACCTTGGCGAGCAGGCGAGCAACCGGCGGAAAGTACTGCCTTGCGCCGCGGCCCCGCCGCCCGACCCGGCCGGCTTCGGCCGGTCCCCACGTTGTCCCGATTTGGCATTGACGGATCCCCGTCGGCCGCTATAGTACGCGAAGTGGCACGAAGTGGTGTCAAGTGGGGAACAATCCCATGGATCGGGACCCCTGAGCCAGATCGGCCAGCCAGCCGCCCCGGCGTTCGCGGGATCGCCCGCCCAACCTCCGCAGCGCGCAGACAGGGGAAGCCTGAACGGTGTTCACCGGCGAGTACCGGCACTCGGTGGACGACAAGGGACGAGTCGCGGTCCCCGCGAAGTTCCGTGTCCAGCTCGACGGCGGCGCATTCATTGCCCGCTGGCTCGACGCCTGCCTGGCGATCTTTCCGAGGTCCGCCTGGGAAGAGCTGGCCGGCAAGGTGGGCAGCCTGCCGATCGGAGACGCCAGCGCCCGGACCTTCAGCCGGGCCCTGTTCGCCAATGCCTACGAGATCGAGCCCGACCGCCAGGGCCGGATCGTCCTGCCGGCCAGCCTGCGCGAAGCGGCCGGCCTGGCTGCCGACGCCGTCGTCGTCGGCGCACGTGACCACGCCGAGATCTGGGCCCCCGAACGCTGGGCCGACTACCGCCGGGCGATGGACGCGCCCGAGGCCATGGCCGAACACCTCAGCGGACTGGGGATCTGAGCCCGGTCGCGGGCACCACATGCGCTTCCAGGATCCGATCGGGTCCGTCAGTCGAGTCGGAGGAGAAATGGAGGATGGGCATCTACCGGTCCTGGTCGACGAGGTCATGACGACGCTCGCGGCCCTGCCCGGCAGCCTCCAGATCGACACGACCCTCGGCGGCGGTGGGCATACCGGGCGGATCCTGGAAGCCACTTCCCCGGACGGTCGCCTGCTCGGCCTGGACGCCGACGCCAGGGCTGTCGCGCGCGTGGCCGCCCGCCTGGGTGATCGGTTCGGCGATCGCCTGGTGCTGCGCCAGGCCAACTTCCGGGACCTTGCGACGGTCGCTCCGGCGGCCGGCTTCGGCGCGGTCGACGGGCTCCTGTTCGACCTGGGCCTGTCCAGCTTCCAGCTCGCCGATCGTGACCGCGGTTTCGGGATCCGGACCGGCGGTCCGCTCGACATGCGCTTCGATCCCTCCCAGGGCGTGCCGGCGGCGGAGCTCCTGGCCAGCCTTGACGCGGTCGAGCTGACCGCCCTGTTCCGGCGCTACGGCGAGGAGCCCCAGGCGGCCCGGATCGCCCGGGCGATCGTCGCTGGCCGGAGCAGCACGCCGATCACGACCGCCGAGGAGCTGGCCGAGCTGATCGTGCGGGTCGCCCCGGCCGGAATCCCGGGCAGGCGCCGGATCCACCCGGCCACTCGCGTCTTCCAGGCGCTCCGGATCGCGGTCAACGCCGAGCTCGAGGCCCTCGAGGTCGCCCTGGCGGCGGCGGTCGAGCTGCTCCGGCCCGGCGGCCGGCTCGTCGTCCTCAGCTACCACTCCCTCGAGGATCGGATCGTCAAGCACTTCTTCCAGGCCGAGCGGCGGGGCTGCACCTGCCCTCCCAGCCTGCCGGTTTGCGTGTGCGGGCGGTCGCCCCGCCTGCGCCTTGTCACCCGTCGCTCGGTCACGCCAACGGCCGACGAGATCGCCCGGAATCCGCGCGCCCGGAGTGCCCGCCTGCGGGCCGCCGAGCGCCTCGCTGCCTGACGCCCCACCGGAGAGAGGAGATCGGATGAGCAAGCACCACCAATCCCACCGCCGCCGATCGTACGGCCGCCGCCAGCACGAGATCCACGAGCGCCAGCTCGAGCCGCGCGACCAGCAGCCGCTCGAGGGTGATGATGCCGGCCAGTCCGATCGCGGACCGTCGGTGGTTCGCTTCGACCTCGACGCCGCCCCGCACCGCCTGAGCTTCTCGGTGGGCGACTGATGGCGGTTCAGGCCGGCCGACTCGGCAGCCGCTCGGGCGTTCGCCCGGCATCGGCCGCCACCGCCCTGCCGCGTCCCCGCCCCGCCGTCTCGCCACGGCCCGGGATCGAACCCGCCCCGGCCATCGCGCGTCGCCGGGCGCGTACCGCCGTCCGGGCCGGCCGGCGGGCCAACCGGGTCGGCATCCTCCTTGGCGCGATCGCCGTGATCTTCGTGCTCGGCTTCTTCTCCCTGGCCCAGACCGTCCAGGTCTCGACCACGAGCGTCGACATCGATCGGCTGACCAACCAGCAGTCCACACTCGAGGGCCAGCGCCAGCAGGTGATCAGCGACCTCAACCGCCTGGGCGGCGCGTCGGCGATCCGCAAGCTGGGGATCGACCTCGGCCTGGACCAGCTCGGCGACCCGCTCATCGTGCCCGCCCGGTAGCCAGGATCGATCGATGCAAGGTCGGACCGATTCGCGCCGCCGGCTCCTCGTCGTCCTGCTCATCTTCGTGATCACCGGCGGCGGGCTGGTCGCCCGGCTGGCCTGGTGGCAGGTGGCGGAACAGCCGATGCTGGCCGCCCGGGCCCAGGCCCAGACCCTGACCCAGGTGACCATCCCCAGCCGGCGGGGCACGATCTACGACCGGAGCGGCACGGTGGTCCTGGCGACGACCGTCGATCGCTACATGCTCGAAGCCAACCCCAATCTGCTGGGCACCGACGTTACGGCCCGCACGACGCTGACCAGCGACCTGATCGACATCATCGGCCTCGATCCGAGCGATGCCGCGGCATTCAGCCAGAAGCTCAACTCGGACCGGGCCTACGTGATCCTGGCCCACGACCTCGACCAGGCCACCGCCGACCGCCTCCAGGCCGCGATCACGGCCGACGGCGCCGACGGGGCGCTCGACCTGGCCACCGAGGCGACCCGGGTCGAGCCGCAGGTCGGCGGCGCACCGAACACGTCCCTGGCGGCCCAGCTGCTCGGCTTCGTCAACCACGACGGAGTTGGCCAGTACGGCATCGAGCAGTATTACCAGGACGTCCTCGCCGGCCAGCCCAAGGTGGTCCTGGCAGCTCGCTCGATCAGCGGCCGGCCCCTGGTCGACAGCGCCCAGGTCGTCGATCCGGGGACGCCCGGCCAGGACATCACCCTGACGATCGACGACAACCTCCAGCTGGCCGTCGAGCAGGAGGTCATGGCCGCCTCGGTGGCTGACAACGCGCTGTCCGTGTCGGCGGTCGTGATCGACCCGAAGACGGGCCAGGTCTATGCCGAGGCGAGCTATCCCTCGTACGACGCCAACAACTACGCGACCACGCCGGCGGCAAACTTCGTCGATCCGGTGGTCAGCGACGCCTACGAGCCGGGATCGGTGTTCAAGATGCTGACCGCACTGGCGGCCCTCCAGGCCGGGACGATCACCCCGACCACGACCGTCTATGACAGCGGCTCGCTCTCGCTCGACCACGGCACGGCCCGGATCTACGACTCCGACAAGCGGGCGATGGGCCGGATCCCGTTCGAGAACGTGCTGGCCTATTCGCGCAACGTCGGTGCCGCCCGGGTCGCCCTGGGCCTGGCCTCGACCACCAACGCCGCGGCGGGCGTGCTCAAGGCGACCTGGGACAAGCTGGGCATCGGCCGGCCAACCGGGATCGACCTGGCGAACGAGGCCTCGGGCACGGTCCACGATCCGACGATCCAGCCGTGGCACCAGGTCGACCTTGCCAATGCCGCCTTCGGGCAGGGTGTCGCCGCGACCCTGATCCAGCTCGCCAGCGCCTATTCGGCGATGGTCAACGGCGGTTACCTCGTGACGCCCCACGTCGTGGCCGCGATCGGCAACCGACCCGTCGCTCCCACGCCCGGCAGCCAGGTCATCTCGCCGACGATCGCGGCGACCCTGACCAACCTGATGACCTACATCGTCCATACCGTGCCGTGGTACGCCGCCAAGACCCTGGTCAAGGGCTATGTCGTGGGCGGCAAGACCGGTACGGCCCAGATCTGGGATCCAACCCTCAACCACGGCCACGGTGGCTGGATGACGACCCGCTACAACAACACGTTTGTCGGATTCATCGGTCGGAATGCGCCGGACCTGGTGATTGCCGTCCAGATCCACGAGGGCAAGCCGCTGCTCATCCGCCAGGGCGACCTGCCCCTGGCCGTCGAGTCATACGAGCTGTTCCGGCGGATTGCCACCGATTCGATGACGACGCTCGACCTGACACCGACCACGGTGACGCCAGCGGCCAGCCCGAATCCGTGATCCCGGCGCGTGGGACACTGGCTGCCGTGACCGACCCGCCCGGCTCGCAGCCGCCCCCGGGGAGCGAAGCCCTCGACGCTCTCGAGCTGGCCCGGCTGAGCGGAGGCCAGCTTGTCCACGACGCAGATCGGCCGGTTCGCGGTGGCGCCGTCGACTCGCGACGGGTCCAGCCCGGCAACCTGTTCGTGGCCCTGCCCGGGGAGCGCACCGACGGCCACGAGCACCTGGCCGAAGCGGTAGCCAACGGTGCGGCCGCCGTCGTGATCAGCCGGCCGGGCCCGCTGCCCGAGGCGCTCCGGGACGTCAGCGTGATCCGCGTGTCTCGTCCGATCGACGCGCTCGGGGCCATCGCCGCCGGCTGGCGGAATCGATTCGAGCCGCTGACCGTGGGGATCACCGGCAGCATCGCCAAGACCTCCACCAAGGAAGTGGTTGGCGCGGTCCTGGCCAGCCGCTTCCGGACGTTGCGCAGCGAAGCGAACGAGAACAACGAGATCGGACTGCCCCTGACGATCCTGCGCCTGGACCGATCCCACCAGGCACTCGTCCTGGAGATGGGCATGTATGCCGGCGGCGAGATCGCCGACCTGGCCCGGATCGCCAGGCCCCGGATCGGGGTGGTGACCGCGGTCGAACCGGTTCACCTCTCCCGGCTTGGCTCGCTCGAGGCGATCGAGCAGGCCAAGGGCGAGCTGGTCGAGGCGCTGCCGGCCAACGGCAGTGCGATCCTCAACGCCGATGACGAGCGAGTTGCCCGAATGGCCGGCCGGACCGCGGCCCGGGTCCTCACCTATGGCTTCGACTCCGGCGCGGACATCACCGCCGAGGGGGTCGAATTGGCCGGCTCGGCCGGGATGCGCTTCGTCCTCCGAACGGCCGCCGGACGGCGCCAGATCGCACTGCCCAGCCTGGGCCGACACGCCGTCCACAACGCCCTGGCGGCTGCGGCCGTCGGCAGCGCGGCCGGCCTGGACCTCGACGAGATCGGCGCCGGACTGGCCATCCGACCGGCGGCGGCGCACCGGGGCGACCTGATCCGTCTGGGGGACGTGACCATCCTCGACGACAGCTATAACGCCGCTCCGGCCTCGATGCGGGCGGCACTCGCGGTCCTGGCCGGCCTGCCTGGCCGCCGGGTGGCGGTCCTCGGCGAGATGCTCGAGCTGGGCGACGGCCACGTCGACGGCCACCGCCAGGTCGGGCAGCTCGCTGCCGGGGTGGCCGACCTGCTGGTCGTGGTCGGTCGGGGAGCCCGACCGATCGCCGAGGCGGCGCGTTGCGGCCGGCCTGGCGCGGGCGCGCGTGGTCGAGGTCGACGATCGGCAGGCTGCCCTCGAGGCGCTCCGTCCGCGCCTGGCTCCCGGCGACGTGGTCCTGGTCAAGGCGTCCCGGGGCGTCGAGCTCGACCGGCTGGTGGACGACCTGCGGCTCGAGCTCGGGCGATGACGATCGGCACGATCGAGCTGATCCAGGGCCTGCTCATCGCCTTCCTGCTGGTCGTGGTCCTCATGCCGCCGTATATCCGCTTCGCCCGATCCATCCGGTTCGGCAAGCACATCCGGGAGGAGGGGCCCCAGAGCCACTACCTCAAGGAGGGCACCCCGACCGGGGCCGGCATCCTGATCGTCCTGGTCGTCGCCGCCGTGGCCATCCTGCTCGGCGCGGTCGGTCCGGACACGCCGGACACCTATTCGCCCCTGGGCGCCCTGCTCGGGGTGGCCGCCCTGGGTGCCTTCGATGACTACCTCAACGTGCGCACCGGCGACGGGATCAGGGCCCGCCACAAGCTGATCTGGCAGATTGTCGTGGCCGTCCTGGCCGCCCTGTACATCCAGCGCCACTTCGGGATCGACGCGATCCGACTGCCCTTTGCGGGCGACGTGGTGATCGGAGCGCCGCTGTGGATCGTGTTCGCGGCCTTCGCGATCGTGGCCACCAGCAACGGGGTCAACATCACCGACGGCCTCGACGGGCTGGCGGGTGGCACGACCGCCTTCAGCTTCGTGGCCTACATGGTGATCGCCCTGCTCAACATCCCACATCAGCCGAACCTGGCCCTGCTGTGCGCGATCGTCATCGGCGCCACCGTCGGCTACCTGTGGTTCAACGTCCACCCGGCCCAGGTCCATATGGGCGATTCGGGCTCCCTGTCCCTGGGGGCCTGCCTCGCCGTAACCGCCCTGATCACCGGGCAGATTGTCGTGCTGCCCCTCATCGGGATCGTGTTCGTGATCGAGACCGCCTCGGTGATCATCCAGGTGGCCTACTTCAAGGCGACCGGCGGCCGGCGGATCTTCAAGATGAGCCCCATCCATCACCACTTCGAGCTGTCCGGCTGGGACGAGGAGAAGATCACTGTCCGCCTGTGGATCGTCGGCGCCCTGGCCGGGATGATGGGGGTCACGTTGTTCCTGGCCTCGATCAACGCGCTCCAATGATTGCCCTGACCGTGGACCCCGATCAGCTCAGCCTGGCCGCGATCCGGGGTGGTGCGCTTGCCGGCCGTCCGGTGACGGTCCTGGGCCTGGCCCGCTCGGGCGTCGCCCTGGCCCGCTTCCTTGATGACGCCGGGGCCGAGGTCACGATCTACGACGTCCGGCCGGCCGAAGACCTTGCGCCGGCGATCGGCCAGCTCGACGGTCGCTCCGTGCGTCTCCTGCTCGGGCCTGACGCCGACCCGGCCGGGGCGATCCGGGGAGCGTCCCTGGTGACGAGCTCGCCGGCGATCTCGGCGACGTTCCCGACGACCGAGCCCCACCTGCGCGGGCTGCTCGGCGACCTGCTCGAGCGGCGGGCGGCCGGCGACCCGGCCGCGCCCGCGATCGTGTCCGAGGTCGACCTGTTCCTGCGCCTGTGCCCAGCCCCGACCATTGGCGTGACCGGCACGAAGGGCAAGACCACGACCTCGGCCCTGATCGAGCATCTCCTGGCGGCCGACCCCGGTCACCGGGCCATCCTGGGCGGCAATATCGGGCGTCCCCTGGTCGAACGGCTGCTCGACCTTGGCCCCGCTGACCGGGTGGTGGTCGAGCTGTCCGAGCTCCAGCTCCCGACCCTGTCCCGGGGAACCCATGTCGGGGTGTACACCAACGTGACCTCGGACCACCTCGACCGGCACGGCAGCCTGGAGGCCTATCGCCGGGTAAAGCGCCGGCTGGCCGAGCTGGTCGACCAGGACGGCGCCCTGGTGCTCAATGTCGACGACCCGACCGT
Source organism: uncultured Chloroflexia bacterium (assembly GCA_963720965.1). Classification (GTDB taxonomy): domain Bacteria; phylum Chloroflexota; class Limnocylindria; order Limnocylindrales; family CSP1-4; genus Palsa-1033. The sequence continues at coordinate 28,792 of CAVRHD010000002.1, forward strand.
CGCGGCCTATGCCGGGCTGGGTCTCGCGCCCGATGTTCCCTACCGGCTCGCGCGGCCGATGCCCGGTGGACTCGGAATCGTCGACGACTGGATCGTCGCGGCCGGCGTCGAGCGCCTGGCCCTGGCCGGCGGCGGCACGGCGGCGACCGGCCCGGGCGGCCGGATCATGCCCCTGGCCGAGCTGGCCCTGCCCGGCCGGCACAACGTGTCGAACGCACTTGCGGCAATCGGCGTGGCCCTCCTGTTCGGGCTGGCCCCCGACGCGATCAGGACGGCCGCGGCCACGTTCCACGGCGTCGAGCATCGCCTCGAGGCGGTCGCCGAGATCGACGGCGTGCGCTTCGTCAACGACTCGCAGGGGACCCAGCCCGATGCCGTGATTGCCGCCCTGCGGGCCTATCCGGCCCCGATCGTCCTGATCGCCGGCGGCCGCGACAAGGGCGTCGACCTGGCGGAGCTGGCCGGCGTCGTCGCCCAGCGGGCCGCAGCGGCGGTCCTGATCGGCGAAAGCGGTCCGACGCTGGAGCGCCTCTTCCGGGCCGCGGGCCTGGAGCGGACCGAGCGGGCAGACAGTCTCGAGGCGGCCGTCGCCAGGGCCGCCGGGATTGGCCGTGACCTCCGGACCGAGCTCGGCCGGGCCCGGCCGGATGATCCGGAGGGCGTGCCCAGGGCCACCGTCCTGCTCAGCCCGGCGGCGGCCAGCTTCGACATGTTCACCGACTACGAGGCCCGCGGCCGCGCATTCAAGGCGGCCGTCGGCGAGCTCGCACGGCGGCCGGATGCTGCCCAGCCCAAATCGACGGAGGAGCGATGAGCGTCGTCACGAGCCTGGTCAAACCGACCGTCCGAAGCCGGCCGTCCATCGGTCGCAGCCTGCCCAACGTGGTCCGTCGCGAGACCCACGCCCCCGACTACGTGATCCTCGTCGCCGTGGTGGCGCTGACTGCCATCGGCGTCCTGATGGTCTATTCGTCCTCGGCGATGCAGGCCTATGCAGGCTCGGCCAACTCGTTTGCCGTGGTCGGCCCGCAGGTCGTGTGGGGCGCCCTCGGCCTGGTCGCCCTGATGGTCATGACCCGGGTCGACTATCGCCGCCTGCGGCTGATGTCGATCCCGCTGTACGGCCTGGCCGTCGTCCTCCTGATCCTCGTCTTCGTGCCGGCCTTCAACCGGGTGGTCGGCGGCTCGGCCCGCTTTCTCCAGATCGGTCCGATGCCGGCCGTCCATCCGGCCGAGGTCGCCAAGCTGGCCCTGGTCGTATACCTCGCCCACTGGCTGGCCAAGCGGGGCACCGACGTGCAGAGCTTGTGGCGCGGCTTCGTGCCGTTCCTGGTGATCTACACCCCGCTCGTCCTGCTGGTGATCGCCGAGCCCGACCTGGGCACGGCCTCGGTGATCGCCCTGACCGGCCTGCTGATGGTGTTCATCGCCGGGGCCCGCCTGAGCCACGTCGCGGCCCTGTCGGCGCTGGGCGTCGCCGGGGTGGGCGCGTTCATGCTCCACGGCTACCAGCTCGAGCGCATCCGGATCTGGCTGAACCCCTGGCAGGACACGACCGGCGCGGGCTATCACGCGATCCAGAGCCTGCTCGCCCTGGGCCTCGGCGGGATCTTCGGCGCCGGTCTCGGCCAGAGCCAGATCGCGGGCGGGATCGCCCTGCCCAACGCCAGCAACGACTTCATCTTCGCCGTCATCGGCGAGGAGTTCGGACTGATCGGGGCAGGCATCGTGATCACCCTGTTCGTCATCCTGGCCTACCAGGGGGTGCGCATCTCGCTGGCGGCGCCGGATACCTTCGGGGCCCTGCTGGCGGCCGGGATCACCGCCTGGCTGTGCGTCCAGGCGTTCATCAACGTGGCCGTGGTGGTCGCCCTGATCCCGATCACCGGGATCACCCTGCCGTTCATCAGCGCGGGAGGTTCGTCGTTGTCGATCAGCCTGGCCGCTGTCGGAATCCTGTTGGCCATCTCACGAGAGACCGTCGAACGAGGCACCTTGACTGATGCGTCTGCTGATCGCGGGCGGCGGAACGGGCGGGCACATCTATCCCGCGCTGGCCGTCGCCCGGTCGCTTCGCGCTAGCCCCGCCGAACCGGAGATCGCCTGGCTGGGCGGTCATCGTGGCCTCGAGGCCACGATCGTGCCGGCCGCCGGGATCCCGATCCGGCGGCTCACCCTGCGTTCGCTGCGCAGCACCGACCGGTCGGTCCACCTCGTGCTCGACCCGATCCGCCTGGCCGTCTCGGTCCCCCAGGCCTGGGCGCTCCTCGTGCGCGAGCGACCCGCGGCGATCTTCACCACCGGCGGCTACGTCGCGGTGCCGGTCCTGCTGGCCGCCCGGAGCCTGGGCATCCCGGTCGTCATGTGGGAGGGCAACGTGGTGCCCGGCCGGAGCGTGCGGGCAACCGCCCGCCTGGCCGCGGCGGTGGCCGTCTCGAACGGGGCGACGTGCGCGGCGCTCGACGTAGCCGTCGGGCGCTGCTTCGAGACAGGAACGCCGATCCGGGACCTGAGCGGGATCGATCCGCTCGCGGCCCGGCAGCGTTTCGGCGTGCCGGCCGGCGACCGGCTGCTCCTGGTCTTCGGTGGCTCGCAGGCGGTCCGGCGGTTCAACGCCGCGGTGGCCGGCGCGCTGGCCCGCCTGGTCGAACGCGTCCGGGTCGTCCACGTCACCGGCGACGCGGGCTATGCCCCGGCGCTGGCCAGCCGGGAGGCCCTCCCGGCCGATCTCCGAGATCGCTACCGGCCCTATCCGTTCCTGCGCGACGAGATGACCGACGCCCTGGTCGCGGCGGACCTGATCGTGGGCCGGGCCGGCAGCTCGACCCTGGCCGAGGCGACCGCCCTCGGCCGGCCCCTGGTGGTCGTGCCCTATCCCCACGCCGCAGGCCACCAGCAGGCCAATGCCCGGCCGCTGGTCGAGGCCGGCGCGGCACGCCTGATCGAGGACGACCAGTTCGACCCGGACGCGCTCCTGGCCGCCGCGGCGATCCTCGACGATCCGGCCGCCCACAACGCGATGGCCGCGGCCTCGCGGGCCCTCGGCCGCCCGGCGGCCGCAGCGGCCGTGGCCGACCTGGTCCTGGCCGCGGCCGAACGCCGGTCCTTCCCCGATCCATCGGTGATCCTGCGACGCTCCCGGGGCGAGCTGGCCCGATGAACCCGGTGATCGAGCCCAGGGCGGCCTTCGATGCCCTCGCGATCGGCACCGACATCCAGCGCCGGATCGGCGTGAAGACATCGCGGGACGAGCCCCTGGCCCGGTTCACGACGCTCCGCGTCGGCGGGCCGGCTGACCTGTTCGCCGTCGCCCACAACGCCTTCGAGCTGCGCAAGCTGGTCCAGTTCGCTCGGTCGCGCGACCTCCGGCACACCATCCTCGGCCGGGGCAGCAACGTGGTCATCGCCGACCGGGGGATCCGCGGCCTGGTGATCCAGGATCGCGCCGAGGGAGTCGAGATCGAGGGGACGAGCCTGGTCGCCGAGGCCGGGGTGCCGATGGCCCGGGCGGCGACCGTCAGCCAGGGCGCCGGCCTGTCCGGCCTGGAGTACGGCCTGGCCATTCCGGGCACGGTCGGAGGCGCCGTGTGGGCCAACGCCGGCGCCCATGACTCGAGCACGGCGGCGGTCGTCGGGCTGGCCCGAATCCTGGCCGCCGACGGCAGCGAGGGCCAGCTGGCCGTCGGCGAGCTCCGCTTCGGCTACCGTGACAGCCGCCTGAAGCACCCGGCCCCGGGCGGGCCGGCCGAGGTGGTCCTCGGTGCGACCTTCCTGCTCGAGCCGGCCTCCGCCGAGGAGATCAAGGAACGCCTCGAGGCCATCCGCCACTGGCGCCAGGAGCATCAGCCCCTGGGCACGCCCAGCGCCGGGTCGTGGTTCCGCAACCCGTTGCCCGAGTCGGCCGGCGGCCTGATCGACGGGGCCGGCCTGAAGGGCCTTCGGGTCGGCGGGGCATCGGTCAGCGAGAAGCATGCCAATTTCCTGGTGAATGACCGGAAGGGGAGCGCGACGGACCTCCGCCGGCTGGCCGACCAGGTCCGGCTGGAGGTCAGCCGGCGCAGCGGAGTCCTGCTCGAGGAGGAGGTTGTCTACATGGGCGACTGGGACGACTGGCAAGCGGCGGCGAGCCGGTGACGCCGGCCAATCCGACGGCGGCCGATCGACCTGTGATCGTCCTCCTGGGCGGTCCGTCGGCCGAGCACGACGTGTCGATCGTGTCCGGCTCGGCCGTCGCCCAGGCCCTGGCCGATGCCGGCCGGCGGGTCGATCGGGTGGTCATCGGGCTCGACGGCCGGTGGTGGTGGCTGGCCGGTCCGGGCGAGGTCCAGGACGATCTGCCCAGCGGACGGGCCGCCGCGCTGGCGCCGGCCGACTTCGACGATCCAGGGGCGCTCGGAGCCGAGGGCCCGCTGACCAGTGGGGCGATCCTCGAACGCCTCGCCGCCGGCGAGCCCCAGCCGATCGTGTTCATCGCCCTGCACGGGCCGTTCGGCGAGGACGGCACGGTCCAGGCGATGCTCGATGCGGCCGGCCTGCCGTACACCGGCTCGGGCGTTGCGGCATCGGCGATCGGCATGGACAAGGCCCTATTCAAGCGACTCATGCGCGGCCTCGGGCTGCCCGTGGTGGACTGGCGCGAGATCTCGATCCGGCGCTGGCGGTCGAACTCCGCCGGCGTCCTCGGCGAGCTCGAGGCCTTTGCCGCCGGCACCGGCGATGCCCGCCTGATCGTCAAGCCGGATCGCCTCGGGAGCTCCGTCGGGATGACCCTGGCCCATGGTCCGGACGAGCGGCCGGAGGCTCTCGAGGCGGCCTTCGAGCACGACAGCCTGGCCATCGTCGAGCGCTACGTCAGCGGGGCGAGGGAGCTCGAGGTGGCCGTCCTCGGCAATGATCCGGCCCGGATCGAGCTGTACGGACCGGGCGAGGTCCTGTCCGGCCACGAGTTCTACGACTACGCGGCGAAGTACACGCCGGGCCTGTCCGAGACCTCGCCGAACGCCGAGCTCGAGCCCGGCCAGCGGGCAGCGATCCTGAAGATCGCCCGCGATGCCTACCGGGGCGTCGGTGCCGAGGGTTTCGCCCGGCTCGACTTCCTGGTCCAGGGCGATGCGATCTACCTGTCCGAGATCAACACGATCCCGGGCTTCACCCCGATCAGCCTCTTCCCGGCCGTGGCTGCCGCCGGGGGCTACGACTTCGCGGCCCTGGCCGGCCGAATCGTGGACCTTGGCCTCGAGCGCTGGTCCGGCCAGGTCCGGCGCCGGCTCGTGCCCAGCGAGCTGCCTCGCGAGCTGCCGCGATGAGCCTGCCAACCCGGCGGGTCGGCCAGCCACGCAGCGCACGGCCGATCCGGCGGTCGTCGGCCGGCCTGTCCCGGACCCGCGCCCTGGCCGCCCTGTTCCTGGTCCTGTCGGCCCTGGCGATCTATGGCGTGGGTGCCTCGCCCGTCTTTGCCTTCCACCACGTCGACCTGTCGGGCGCCACCTGGACCAGCCCCAGCGACGTCCAGGCCCAGCTCGGGGTGACCGATGGGACGAACCTGGTCACCCTCCGCACGGACGACCTGGCCGGGCGCCTCGAGACGCTGCCCTCGGTCCGCTCGGCCGATGTCAGCGTGGTCCTGCCCAACACGATCAAGGTCCGCCTCGACGAGCGCCAGCCGATCCTCATCTGGCAGACCGGCTCGGGCCGGTTCCTGGTCGACGCCTCGGGCATGGCCTTCCTGGAGCTGGCTGACGGCGCGCCGGCCCCGGCCGGCCTGCCCACGATCACGGACGCCCGGGTCGGTGCACCGGTCAGCGTCGGCAGCGCGATCGACCCGGTCAACTTCGATGCCGCCACCCGCCTCGGCTCGCTCAAGCCGGCGGACCTCGACTCGGCCGCCAACGGCCTGATCGTGACCCTGACCGACGACCAGGGCTTCACCGTCAAGGCCGTGCCCAACCTGTGGACCGCCGTGTTCGGCTTCTACACCACCAGCCTGCGGCCGCCCAGCATCATCCCCGGCCAGGTCCGCCTCCTGCGCAGCCTGATCGCCGGGCGCGAACCGACGATCGAGAGCGTGATCCTGGCCGACGAGCAGAACGGCACGTACACGACGAAGGCGACGAAGCCCTGACCGGGTGCGCCCGCCGGGGGTCGCGAGGGTCTGGTAGCCTAGCCGAAACGCACCGGCTGGAGGGCCCTCGCGCGTGCTCCTACCCCTGGCAGGTCTCGGTCTTGGCGTCCTGCTCGGGCTCCTCCTCAAGGTCAACGTCAGCTACGAGTTCGCCAGGTATTCGGCGGTCGCGATCGTGGCGGCGCTCGACTCGGTCTTCGGAGCGGTCCGCGCAGAGCTGGACGGCGTCTACGACAATCGGATCTTCGTCAGCGGCTTCATCACCAATGCGGTCGTGGCCGTGCTATTCACCTTCATCGGCGATCGGCTGGGACTGGACCTGTACCTCGTGGCCCTCGTGACCTTCGGGCCCCGGATCTTCCAGAACCTCGCCCTGATCCGGCGCCACTTCCTGTAAAGGGGACGACGAAAGCGTGGAACGAGAGGCGGTCCTGGTCGGCATCGACGTCGGGACGACCAAGGTCTGTGCCCTGATCGGCGAGGTCAATGCCGACGGGGCCTTGACGATCATCGGCAAGGGCACCGTCCCGGCGACGGGCCTGAAGAAAGGTGTCGTCGTCAACATCGAGCAGACGATCAACTCGATCGCCCAGGCGGTCGAGCAGGCCGAGCGCCTGTCCGGTTGGAAGATCGACCGGGCGTTCGTAGGGGTCGGTGGCCAGAACGTCGAATCGCAGAACTCGCGCGGTGCGGTCGCGGTCAGCGGCCACGATCGAGAGGTCAGTCGCGAAGACGTCAATCGGGCAACCGAGGTGGCCCGGGCCGTGTCGATCCCGTCCAACCGCGAGGTGCTCCACGTCCTGCCCCGGGGCTTCATCGTCGACGGCCAGGAAGGGGTCAAGGACCCGCTCGGCATGAGCGCCATCCGGCTCGAGGTCGAGACCCATATCGTCACCGCCTCGGCCACCGCGGTCCAGAACCTCCAGAAGTGCGTGGTCGCCGCCGACGTCAAGATCGACGAGCTCGTCGCCAGCTCGCTGGCCTCGGCCGAGGCCGTCCTGACCGAGACCGAGAAGGACCTCGGGGTGGGCGTTGCCGACATCGGGGCGGGCACGATCGACCTGGCCCTGTTCTCGGACGGCTCGCCCTTCCACACCAGTGTCCTGCCGGTCGGCGGCAACAACGTGACGATGGACATCGCCGCAGTCCTGAAGACCAGCCTGCAGGTGGCCGAGGAGCTCAAGGTCCGCCACGGGACCTGCGACCTGCGCTCGGTCGACGCCGACGAGATGATCAGCGTCAGCGTGCTCGGAGAGGACGCCGGCCGGTCGGTCAGCCGGATGGAGCTGTGCCAGATCATCGAAGCTCGCTGCCGCGAGACCCTCGAGCTCATCCGCAACGAGCTGCGCGCGACCGGCCACGGCATGCTCCCGGCCGGGATCGTCCTGACCGGCGGTGCGGCCCAGCTGGCCGGCCTCTCGGAGCTCGGCCGGGAGGTCCTCGAGATGCCCGTCCGGATCGCCGGACCGGCCGGTGTCGGCGGCCTCGTCGACAACCTCCTCACCCCGGCTTACAGCACCGCCATCGGCCTCCTCCGCTGGGGTGCCGCGGTGACCATGTCGGGCGAGCCGGCTCGCTACGAATCGACCCCGGCAGGGGGGATGTTCGGCCGCCTCCGGGACGCCTTGCGCAACGTCTTTCCGTAGCTCCGGGCTGGTGCCCGCCGGCACAAGCCGGCCGGCGCCGCCGCCGGACTTCGACGCGCCACACTCTTGACGCGACGGTATACTCGCCGGACGCTGCCCGCAGAACTGAATGATCGACCGCCCGGGGCCAGTTGCCCGACGGTCCCGTCCCGATCGAATTGGCCCGACAACGGGCCACCGGAGGAACCGTGATGCCGCTCCGATCCGACTCCGAGAACTTCGCGCTCATTCGCGTCGTCGGCGTCGGTGGCGGCGGCAGCAACGCGGTCAACCGGATGATCCGGGCCGAGATGATGGGCGTCGAGTTCATCGCCTGCAACACCGATGCCCAGGCGCTCCTCCAGAGCGACGCCCCGCACAAGATCCGGATCGGCGACAAGATGACCCGGGGCCTGGGTGCCGGCGGCGATTCGTCGATCGGCCAGCGGGCCGCCGAGGAGGACACCGAGAAGATCGCCGACGCGCTGCGCGATTCGGACATGGTCTTCATCACCGCGGGCATGGGCGGGGGCACCGGTTCGGGGGCGGCTCCGGTGATCGCCGAGATTGCCAAGGAGCTCGGTGCGCTGACGATCGGCGTCGTGACCAAGCCATTCTCGTTCGAGGGCAACCGGCGCAAGCTGGTCGCCGAGAAGTCAGCCGACGAGCTGCGGGCCAAGGTCGACACCCTGATCACGATCCCGAATGACCGGCTCAAGGACGTCGTCCAGAAGAACACCTCGATCGTCGATGCGTTCCGGGTCGTCGACGACGTGCTCCGCCAGGGCGTCCAGGGCATCAGCGACATCATCACCGTGCCCGGTCTGATCAACCTCGACTTCGCCGACGTGCGCACGATCATGAAGGACGCCGGGTCCGCCCTGATGGGCATCGGCCGGGCGTCGGGTGAGAACCGCGCCGTCGAGGCGGCCCGCCAGGCGATCGCCAGCCCGCTCCTCGAGGTCAACATCAACGGCGCCCAGGGGATCCTGTTCAACATCACCGGCAGCTCGAACCTCAGCCTGCACGAGGTGACCGAGGCCGCCGAGGAGATCCGGGCAGCAGCCGACCCGGAGGCCAACATCATCTTCGGGACGAGCTTCAACGAGCGGCTCGGCGACGAGGTCATGATCACGGTCATCGCGACCGGCTTCGACGCCAGCCGCAAGGCGATTCGGCCGGCCGCGGCTGCGACCTACGACACGCCGGCCGCGACCGGACGCAACTACTACGCCGAGCTCGAGGAGCAGCGCCGGGCGGTGGCCGACGACGTCGATGATCGCGGTCGTGAGCCGGCTGCGGTCAAGGTCGAGTCGCGCAGCGTGGGCGAGCCGGTGGTCCAGCCTGTCCGCCGCGCCGCGATCGATCCGGACGACCTCGAGATCCCGAGCTTCCTCCGCCGCAAGTAGGCGCGCGCCGGTGTCCGCCGGCTCGCCAGACCACCTCGCCAGCCCGACCTCGGCCGATCCGGCCGAGGTCGCTGCATTTCGCGTTGCCCGGAGCCTCGTCCTCGATCGGATCGCCCGGGCGGCCGAGCGGGCCGGACGCGATCCGGCCCGGGTGACCCTCGTGGCCGTCAGCAAGACCGTGGCAGCCGGCCGGGTCCAGGCCGCCGTCGATGCCGGGCTGGGCGTCCTGGGCGAGAACCGGGTCCAGGAAGGCGAGGACAAGCGGTCGGTCGTGAACGGGGCAGCCTGGCACCTGATCGGTCCGCTCCAGTCGAACAAGGTCCGGCGGGCGATCATGGCCTACGACGTCATCCAGGCGGTCGATTCGATCGACCTGGCCCGCCGGATCGACCGCCTCGTGACCGAGGCCCGCGGACCCGGCGCTCGCCTGCCGGTGTTCATCCAGGTCAACGTCGACGACGATCCAGCCAAGGCCGGCTACGCGCCCGGGGAGCTCTCGCTGGGCCTGCCCGCGCTCGTTGCCCTGCCCGGGATCGAGCTGCTCGGCCTGATGACGATCGGCCGGCTGGTCGACGACCCGGCCGCGGCCAGGCCCACGTTCGTCGCCCTGCGCCGGCTGTCCGAGCGCCTGCGGGCCGCCGAGCCCGCCCTCGGTCCCGAGCTGTCGATGGGCATGTCTGCCGACTTCGAGGTTGCCGTGGAGGAGGGCGCGACGTTCGTCCGGGTCGGCCGGGCCTTGTTCGGCGAGCGGCCGGCGAGCGAAGCCGGAGCGGGCCTGCCGGGCTGATCTCGCCGGGACCGGACCGGCCCCGTGCTATCCTCGGGGCCGTCGGACCGCCACGGATGGTGGCTCCGATTCGGGGCGATTGGCTCAGTCGGTTAGAGCGCGCGGTTCACATCCGCGAGGTCACTGGTTCGAATCCAGTATCGCCCACCACCATCCCGGTCCAGGCGGCCGCGAGCCTCTCGGCGTCTGGTGCTTGGTCTTTTCCACGCACCAAATGACACTGTAGGCCGGCCAAGACCCGGTGCGCCGGACAGGATCCCTCCGGCTGCCGCGGACGTCTACCCGTCCACTGATTGCGGCCTGCTCAACTTGTCCCGTGACGTTCAGACGCCCGGCTGGATTCCTCAACGGGCGCTCCCCGAACCCGGGGTGAAGCGCCGCAATCGCCGGTTTTGGTGCGTCGAGAAGACCAACCGTCGCGCTCGGAGCCTGGACCGCCCGTGCCTCGCCGCAGCAGGCGTTGCCAAGTACATTGCTGCGTTGTTCCGCCAGGGAGCTGGGCTGGCGGCCGCGGCCGCCGGGATCAGGCCCTGGCGAGGCGTCGCAGGACGGTCGGCAGGATGCCGCCGTTGCGGTAGTAGTCGAGCTCGATCTGCCCGTCGAGACGGCAGCGGACCGTGAAGCGCCGCTCGCGGCCCCCGTCGGCCGGGTCCGCCTGGGCGATGACGGTGAGCTCGCCGCGTGCCTCCGGGCCGGCGGCGATTCCCTCGATCGAATAGGTCTCGCGTCCGGTCAGCCCGAGCGAGGCGGCAGTCTCGCCCGGCTGGAACTGGAGCGGCAGGATCCCCATCCCGACGAGGTTCGAGCGGTGGATCCGCTCGAAGCTCTCGGCGATCACGACCCGCACGCCGAGGAGAGCCGGGCCCTTGGCCGCCCAGTCGCGCGAGGAGCCGGAGCCGTACTCCTTGCCGGCCAGGATCACCAGGGGCGTCGCCTCGGCGGCGTAGCGTTCGGCCGCCTCGAAGATGTACATGCCCGCGCCGTCCGGCAGGTGGATCGTGAACGGGCCCTCCTTGCCCGCAACCAGCCCGTTGCGCAGGCGGATGTTGGCGAAGGTGCCCCGGATCATCACCTCGTGCTGGCCGCGCCTGGCGCCATACGAGTTGAAGTCGAACGGGCCGACGCCGTGGGCCTGCAGCCAGGTCCCGGCCGGCGAGCTGGGGGCGATCGAGCCTGCCGGGGAGATGTGGTCGGTCGTCACTGAATCGCCGAGGACCGCCAGGACGCGGCCACCGACGAGGTCGGTGAGCGGCGCCGGGTCGATTCCGATCCCATCCAGGAACGGCGGCCGGGCCACGTAGGTCGACCCGGGATCCCAGGCGAAGCGGCTGCCGGCCGGGATCGGCAGGGCCCGCCACTGGTCGTCGCCGGCGAAGACGCTGGCATACGTCTGGCGGAAGAGCTCCGGCGAGATCGACTCGCCGATGACCCGCCGGATCTCCTCGGGCGCCGGCCAGATGTCGGCCAGCATCACGGGCCGGCCGTCCGAGCCGACGCCGAGCGGCTCCGTGGTCAGGTCGATGTCCACGCGACCGGCGAGAGCGAAGGCGACGACCAGCGGCGGCGAGGCCAGGTAGCTGGCTCGGGCGAGGGGATGGATCCGGCCCTCGAAGTTGCGGTTGCCCGAGAGGACCGCAGCCACGACCAGGTCGTGGGCCTCGATGGCCGCGGCGATCGGAGCGTCGAGCGGGCCCGAATTGCCAATGCACGTCGTGCAGCCGTAGCCGGCCAGGGCGAAGCCAAGGCTGGCGAGGGGCGCCATCAGGCCGGCCGCCTCGAGGTAGCCGGTCACGGCCCGCGAGCCCGGTGCCAGGGAGGTCTTGACCAGGGCCGAGACCCGCAGGCCACGGTCGACCGCGTTGCGGGCAAGGAGGCCGGCCCCGACCATCACCGTCGGGTTGGACGTGTTTGTGCACGAGGTGATCGCCGCGATCGCGACCGAGCCGCTCCGGATTACCGCCCGCTCGTCACCGATCTGGACGATCACTGCACCGTCGGCGCCGTCGGCCGGGCCACCCTCGCCCTCCATCCGGGCCGCGGCGGCCGATGGCGCCGCTTCGGGAAACGAGGTCCGGAAGTTGTCCGGGAGCTCGCCCAGCGGCACCCGATCCTGCGGCCGGCGCGGGCCGGCAACGGCCGGATCGACACTGGCCAGGTCGAGCTCGAGGAGGTCGTCGAAGGCCGGTGCCGCACCCGCCTCACGCCACAGTCCCTGCGCCTGGGCGTAGCCCTCGACGAGTTCGACCTGGGCCGCCGTTCGGCCGGTCAGGCGCAGGTACGAGAGGGTCTCGCCGTCGATCGGGAAGAGCGTCGACGTGGCTCCGAACTCTGGGCTCATGTTGCTGATCGTCGCCCGGTCGGGCAGCGCGAGGGAGGCCAGGCCGTCGCCGGTGAACTCGACGTAGGCGCCGACGACCCCGAAACGGCGGAGCATCTCGGTCACCACCAGGACGAGGTCGGTCGCCGTCGAGCCGCTCGGCAGCGTGCCGTGCAGCCGGACGCCAACGATCCTGGGCATCGGCTGGTAGAGCGGCTGGCCGAGGAGGACGGCCTCAGCCTCGATCCCTCCGACACCGTAGCCGAGCACGCCCAGTCCGTTGACCATGGTCGTGTGCGAGTCGGTGCCGACGAGCGTGTCGGGAAAGGCGACCGGCCCGTCGGCGTCGGCCCGCGTCGCGACGACGCTGGCCAGGTATTCGAGGTTGACCTGGTGGACGATGCCCGTCCCGGGCGGTACGACGCGCAGCCCTTCGAACGCCTCCTGCGACCAGCGCAGCAGCTGGTAGCGCTCGCCGTTGCGCTGGTACTCGCGCTCGACGTTGAAGGCGAACGCGGCCGGCGTCCCGAACTGGTCGACCTGGACCGAGTGGTCGATGACGAGGTCGGCCGGGACCAGCGGATTGATCCGGGCCGGATCGCCCCCGATCGAGGCCATCGCGTCGCGCATCATGGCCAGGTCGACGATCGCGGGCACCCCCGTGAAGTCCTGGAGCAGGACCCGGGCCGGCATGAACGGGATCTCGACCTCGGCCGCCGCGGCGGGCCGCCAGGCGGCCAGGGTCCGCACGTCGGCCTCGGTCACGATCCCCCGGCCGGCATGGCGGAGGACATTCTCGAGCAGGATCTTGAGGGTCATCGGGGCTCGCTCGAGGCCCGTCGCCAGGCCCTTGCCGAGCGACTCGAGAGCCGACAGCCGGTAGTAGTCGGGCAGGCCCGGCCCGAGGCTGGCTCGGGCGGCGAACGGATCCTCGATCGGCACGGGTGACGCCTCGCTGGTCTCGCTAGAATCGCTGGATGGAATCGTACCGCCGCTGATGAAGGTCTGGAGGGATCCGGTCGGCGCCCCGGGCGAGGACGAGTCGAGCGAGGCCCGGTTGGCCGCCGTCGCGGCCGAGGCCGGCCTGGACCTGACGCCCGAACCGGCCCGCGGTCACGACCACGATAACGCCGCGCTTCATGCCCATGAGCATCCCCACCAGCACTCCGGGCCGGGCCAGCCGCCGTCGATCGGGATCGTCGGGGCCGGCGCGGTCGGGACGGCGCTCGGGCTGGCCCTGACCCGGGCCGGCTGGCCGATCACGGCGGTCGCCAGTCGCGATCCTGCCCATCGCGAGCGATTCGGCCGGGTCGTCGGCGCGACCCGGGCGTTCGCCGACGCGACCGCGATCCTGGATGAGGTCGAGCTGGTCATCCTGACCGTGCCCGACGACGCCCTGGCTCCGCTCGCCGCCGGTCTCCGGCTGTACGGCGGCCAGGCCCTGATCCATACCAGCGGGGCCCTCGGCGCGGAGGTCCTCCGGCCGGCGATGGCGGCGGGCACCCAGATCGGCTCGTTCCACCCGCTCGTCGCGTTCGCCGACACGGAGCGGGCCGTGGCGGCCCTGCACGGGGCAACGGTTGCGGTCGAGGGCGATGACCAGCTGGTCGCCCTCCTGGCCGAGATGGCCGAGGCAATCGGGGCCCACCCGGTCCGCCTCGCCCCAGGCTCCAAGTCGGCCTATCACGCCGCGGCGGTGCTGGCCGCCGGCGGCTTCGATGCCCTGCTCGACGCGATCGCCGAGCTGGGCCGGGTGGCCGGCCTCGACGAGGCCGGATCGCTGGCGATCTACGGCCCGCTGATCGAGCAGACGCTGGGCAATGCCCGGGCCCTCGGGATCGGTGCTGCCCTGACCGGGCCGATCGTGCGCGGTGACGTGGGGACGCTGCGCGGCCACCTCGGGGCACTGGCCGAGCATGCTCCGGGCGTGCTCGGCCTGTACCGGGCCGTGGCCGAACGCGAGATCGTGCTGGCCGAGGCCCGTGGCGCGCTGACACCGGACGCTGCAACAGGGCTGCGCGACGCTCTTGCAATGCGTTTCTGAGCAGGTAGGATTGCCGGATGCAGCACAGCATCGCCGCCAAGTACGCGGCTCGTCCCGCGGCGCGCTTCGTGCGCTCATCGCCGCGGGCGAGGGAGCGCCGGCTCGGCCTGCGGACGACGTCGTTCCAGGCCGCGTCCTCGCATCAGACGACGCTACGCCGCTCCGACCTGAGCCCGTACGTCCAGCTGCGCGCCCGGTGGCGCTCGATCCGTCCGGCGCGGACGAGCGCGGGGTTCCGGACCGGCCGGATCAAGCCGGTCGTCGCGTTTCGCTGGATGCGTCTCGGTCAGCCGGTCAGGCGTGACCGGTCGAGCGCCGCGTCGGCGCCGTGGCTCGCCTGAGGGACGGCAGCGCAACTTCGGCCGGCGGCATCGTGATCCGGCGCGAGGCGGGCATTCCCCAGTTCGTCGCCGGACGCCGGCGGCGAGAGGGCGCGGGGTTTACCTGGACGCTCCCCAAGGGCACACCGAATCCCGGTGAGACCACCGAGCAGACCGCCCTGCGCGAAGTGACCGAGGAGACCGGGCTCGAGGTCCGGATCACCGGCCCGCTCGATTCGATCTCGTACGTCTTCGTCCAGCGCGGCGTCCGGATCCACAAGACCGTCCATTACTTCCTGATGGAGCCGACCGGCGGCGACCTCGCCCGTCATGACCACGAGTTCGACGCCGTGCGCTGGGTGAACCTGTCCGATGCCGATTCGGTCCTGACCTTCCAGACGGAGCGCGCCCTGGTCGAACAGGCTGCCGCAGTCGTCGAGGCTACGGAACCGGCGTGACCGAGCAGGAGCCCGATTCGGTCGACCTCGCCAGTCACAGCACCCCGCTGATGGAGCGCCATCGCGCCCTCGGCGCGAAGCTGACCTCGTTCGGCGGCTGGGACATGCCGCTCCAGTACGCCGGGATCATCGAGGAGCATCGGGCCGTCCGCGAGCGGGCCGGCCTGTTCGACCTGTCGCACATGGGCGAGCTCTTCGTCGAAGGTCCGGATGCCGCCGAGGCCCTCGCCACGGCGGTCGTCTCGGAGCCACCTCGCCTGAAGGTCGGCCGAGCCCAGTATTCGATGATCTGTGCGGCCAACGGCGGCATCCTCGACGACCTGATCGTGTATCGCCTGGCCGAGGATCGCTTCCTGGTGGTGGCCAACGCCGGCAACGCCCTGCTCGTCAGCGACCTGCTGGCCCAGCGAATCGGGCCGTTCCGGGCCATCCTCGACGACCGCTCGCTGGCCACCGCGCTGTGCGCGGTGCAGGGCCCCCGCTCCGTGGAGATCCTGGCTCCGCTGACCGAGCTCGACCTCGAGACCATCCGCTACTACGCGATCGCCGAGGGGACGGTGGCCGGCATCCCGGCCCTGGTCGCCCGGACCGGGTATACCGGCGAGGACGGCTTCGAGGTCTTCGTCGAGACCGCCCGGGCCGGCGAGCTGTGGGACGCCCTGTGGCTGGCCGGCCAGCCGTTCGGGCTTGCCCCGGTGGGACTCGGTGCCCGCGACACCCTGCGCCTGGAAGCCGGCATGCCCCTCTATGGCAACGAGCTCGATCCAACCGTCAATCCCTTCGAGGCGGGCCTGGGCCGGGTGGTCCGGCTCGATCAGGAAGCCGACTTCGTCGGACGCGAGGCCCTGCGCCGGATCGCCGAGTCGGCGCCCACTCGGCGCCTGGTCGGGCTGGCCATGACCGGACGGGGGATCGCCCGCCACGGCTACCCGATCTACGCCGCGGACCGCCTCAGCGGGACCGTCACCAGCGGGACCTTTTCGCCGTCGCTCGGGCGAGCGATCGCGATGGCCTACGTCGCGCCCGGCGATGCGGAACCGGGTACGATCCTCGAGGTCGAGATCCGCTCCGCGCGGGTCGCCGCCGAGGTGGTTCCGCTACCGTTCTACCGGCGTCCACGCTGAGGGCCGGCCGGGGCCGGCGTCGACGGGCTCGTGGCTCGGAGGAGGAGGTTCGCGCGCGATGGTTCCCCAGGACCTGCGCTACACGGTCGATCACGAGTGGGTGCGCCTGGACGGCGACAGCGCGACTGTCGGGATCACCCAGTTTGCCGCTGATCAGCTCGGCGATATCGTGTTCGTCGAGCTGCCTCCGGCCGGCCGGCCACTGGTGGCCCTGGCGACCTTCGGGGTGGTCGAGTCGGTGAAGGCCGTCAGCGACCTGTTCTCGCCCCTGTCGGGCGACGTCGTCGAGACGAATCCGGCGCTGGCCGGCCAGCCCGAGCTGGTCAACAGCGATCCGTATGGGGCGGGCTGGATGCTCCGCCTGACCGTGGCCGACACCACCGAGCTCGACCGGCTCCTCGATCCGGCAGCCTACGACCAGCTGATCGCCGAGGCCTGACCGAGCGATGCCCTACGGGCCCCACACCCTGGCCGATCGCAGCCAGATGCTCGCCGCGATCGGCGTTTCCTCGGTGGACGAGCTGTTCGCCGACATTCCGGCGGATCTCCGGGCCAACGGGCTCGCCCTGCCGAACGGCCAGCCTGAGCTGGACCTCGCGGCCGATCTCGAGGCCCTCGCCGCTCGGAATCGGACGAACCTGGCGAGCTTCCTCGGGGCCGGCGCCTATCGCCACTACCAGCCGGCCGCCGTCGACCAGATCCTGCTCCGCGGAGAGTGGTACACGGCGTACACGCCGTACCAGCCCGAGGTCAGTCAGGGCACCCTCCAGAGCATCTACGAGTACCAGTCGTTGCTGGCCGAGCTGATCGGACTGGACGTCGTGTCGGCCTCCCACTACGACGGCGCCGCCGCCACCGCCGAGGCCGCCCTGATGGCCTGCCGGGCCACCGGCCGGCACCGGATCCTGGTCAGCCGGGCGGTCCACCGGCACTATCGCGAGACGCTCGCGACGTACCTGTCGGGCGGCGACCTGGAGCTGTCCGAGATTCCCACGGTGGCGGCCGGCGAGGCGGCCGGCACGACCGATCTGGTGGCCCTCGAACGCCTCCTGGCCGAGGCCGATCGGCCGGTCGCCGGGGTGCTGGCCGGCCAGCCCAACTTCTATGGCCTGCTCGAGCCGATGGCCGAGATCGGCCGGCTGGCCCATGCTGCCGGAGCCCTGTTCGTGGCCGTCATCGAGCCGGTGTCACTGGCCGTCCTCGCCCCGCCCGGCGAGTACGGCGCGGACATCGCCGCGGGGGAGGGCCAGTCGCTGGGCATTCCCACCCAATACGGCGGGCCGTACCTCGGCGTCCTCGCCGCGACCGACGCGCTCGTCCGCCAGATCCCCGGCCGCCTGGTCGGGATGACCACCGACCTCGACGGAAACCGGGCCTTCGTGATGACCCTTCGGGCGCGCGAGCAGGACATTCGGCGCGAGCGAGCCGCCAGCAACATCTGCACCAACCAGGCCCTCCTGGCGCTGGCGGCCAGCGTCTACCTGGCCTGCCTCGGACCGCATGGCCTGCGCGACGTGGCCGCGCTGGGCGCCGCCCGGGCGGCCCAGCTCGAGACGGCGCTGACCGAGGTGGGGGCCGGCCGCCTCCACCCGGGCCCCTACCTGAACGAGTTCGTGCTGCGCGTGCCGGACGCCCGGGCCGTCCACCGCCGGCTGCTCGACCGGGGCGTCCTGGCCGGACTCGTCCTGGCCGACATGGAGCCCGATGACCCGGCCCTGATCGACGGCCTCCTGGTGTGTGCCACCGAGCTCACCACCCAGGCCGACATCGAGCGGTTTGCCGATGCCCTCGGGGCCGAGCTCAAGGGTTCCCGATGGGCGTGACCGGTCCGCGCCTGCAGGCGACGCTCTTCGAGAAGTCGCGCCCGGGGCGGGGTGGCGGCAAGATCCCGCACGCGCCCAAGGACGCCCTGGACCGCCTGCCGGCGAGCGCCCGGCGCGCCGCTCCGCCGGCCCTGCCCGAGCTGAACGAGCCCGAGGTCGTCCGTCACTACGTCAACCTGAGCCAGCTGAACTTCGCCATCGACACCGGCTTCTATCCGCTCGGGTCATGCACGATGAAGTTCAACCCGAAGCTGAACGAGTGGGCCGCCCGGCTGCCCGGCTTCGGCAACCTCCACCCGCTCGCCCCGGACGAGACGGCCCAGGGCACGCTCCAGGTCCTGTGGGAGCTCGAGGAGATCCTGGCCGAGATCAGCGGGATGGAGGCGGTGACCCTCCAGCCCGCGGCGGGCGCCCAGGGCGAGCTGACCGGGATCCTGATGATCCGGGCCTACCATCGCAGCCGGGGCGACACGGAGCGGCTCGAGGTGCTGGTGCCGGACTCCTCCCACGGCACGAATCCGGCCACCGCATCGATGGCCGGATTCAGGACGATCACGATCCCCTCGGCCGCCGATGGCGGAGTCGACCTGGCCGCCTTCCGTGCCGCGCTCGGCCCGCGGACGGCCGCCGTGATGATCACCAACCCTTCGACCCTGGGCCTGTTCGAGGCTCGCATCGGCGAGCTCCTCGAGGCCGTCCATGCCGCCGGCGCCCTGGCCTACATGGACGGCGCCAACCTCAACGCGATCCTGGGCCGGTTCAAGCCCGGCCAGGCCGGCTTCGACGTGATGCACATCAACACCCATAAGACCTTCAGCACGCCGCATGGCGGAGGGGGACCGGGCGCCGGGCCGGTCGGCGTCGGGCCGAAGCTGGTGCCGTTCCTGCCGTCACCGCGGGTCCTGCGCGAGCCCGACGGCTCGTTCCGCCTCGAGCGGACCGGCGAGCGCCCGACGAGCATCGGCCGGATGCGCAGCTTTGTCGGCAACTCCGGGGTCCTGCTGCGCGCCTACGCCTACCTGCGCGCCCACGGCGGTGATGGCCTGCAGGAGGTCAGCAACGACGCCGTCCTCGCCGCCAACTACCTGAAGGGCCGCCTCGCGGGAACGTACGACATCCCCTACGAGCGCCATTGCAAGCACGAGTTCGTGGCCTCGGCCACGACCATCAAGCGGGCCACCGGAATCCGGACCCTCGACATCGCCAAGCGCCTGATCGACTACGGCTTCCACCCGCCCACGATCTACTTCCCCCTGATCGTCGACGAGGGCATGCTGATCGAGCCGACGGAGACCGAATCGATCGAGACCCTGGATGCCTTTGCCGACGCCCTGATCAGGATCGCGGGCGAGGCGGCCGACACGCCCGAGCTCGTCCACGAGGCCCCCCACAGCGCGCCGGTCCGGCGCCTGGACGAGGCCACGGCCGCTCGCCAGCCAAACCTGCGCTGGCGAGCCATGACCGGCATCGAAACACCCTGCCCGGATTGACTCGAATCGGCTGAAAGGAGGTCCGCTCAGTCCATTTGACACCAGCCAACAGCCCGCCCATATTACCGGCGGCGTCGTTGTTGGCGACGCACTGATCGGGTGCGGTCAAGGGTCCGCAGGCAAGCACGCAGCTGTCCGGGTCCTGCGAGCATATCCGGCCGGTGTCGCGCGCCAAGCTCTGATGACCATTGGCCATGTGCCCTTTGGAGGAGAATTGATGCGGAAACCTCTAGGCGGGTTGATCGCAACCGCCGCAATCCTGTTTGCAGCGTGCAGTGGGACGGCAACGGCCGTGCCCGCCACGTCTGCGCCGTCGACGGCGCCCGCGACTACGGCGCCGAGCACGGCTCCGGCGTCGAGCGCGCCAAGCGCGTCGGCCGAGTCGGACATCGACAAGGCGTTGTTCAACTCGAGCTTCAAGCCGTCGACCGGTGCGAAGACCGGCGGCACGCTCGTCATGGGCGAGTGGCAGCCGCCTGACAACCTGAACCCGTTCTACACCACGGCATTCACCACCGTCGAGGCCATCTCGCCGGCCCTCCGCTCGCCACTGGGGATCACCCAGGACGGCAAGTACTTCCCGGATCTCGCGGCCTCGATCCCGACGATCGAGAACGGCGGCGTTGTCATCACCGGCAACACCTTCACCGTCGCGATCACCCTGCGCTCTGGCCTCGAGTGGTCCGATGGCACGCCCGTGACCATGAACGACTGGGACGCGACCTGGAAGTTCGCCAATGACCCGGGCCAGTCCGGCTGCACCAACTGCAGCGCGTTCCAGGAAGTCAGCAGCGTCGACGTGTCGTCTGACGGCCTGTCGGGCACGCTCCACTTCAAGGAGCTCTATCCGGGCTGGCTGAATCTGCTCTCGACCAACTTCCTGCAGGGCAAGTGGCTGAGCACGATTCCGATCGCCGACGCGGCCAAGTCGATGCCGATCAGCTCGGCCATCGCCAGCGTGCCGTTCAACGGCCCGTTCATGATCACCAACGCCTCCAAGACGGAGATCGACTACGCGCCGAATCCGAACTGGAAGGGTGGCGTCGACCTGGCCTTTGGCGGGACGACCCATCCGGCCTACCTGACCGGCCTCAAGTTCGACCTGTTCGACAGCAAGGACGGCGAGATCGCCGCGTTCAAGAGTGGTGCGATCGACCTGGCCTTCGACATGACCCAGGCCGACTACTCGACGATCCAGGGCACCGACCCGACGGTCGGCGCGGCTGAGCTCCAGCCGGCCTGGCAGTACGAGCACCTCGACCTCAACAACGACCCGAACA
Source organism: uncultured Chloroflexia bacterium (assembly GCA_963720965.1). GTDB lineage: Bacteria > Chloroflexota > Limnocylindria > Limnocylindrales > CSP1-4 > Palsa-1033. The sequence goes on from CAVRHD010000002.1 coordinate 49,590, forward strand.
AGGTTCGCGGCAACGGCCTGTGGATGCCTGACGTTCGCAAGGCGATCGCCATGGCCGTCAACAAGGCCGACCTGATCGCGGCCGTCTTCCCCGGCGCGAACGTCCCGCCGGCCTGCTCGCCGACGCCTCCAGGCCTGTGGTACGCCAAGACCGAGACCTGCCCGGCATTCGACGTCGCCGGCGCGAACGCACTCCTCGACCCGATCATGCCGGTCGGCTCAGATGGCAACCGCCAGCTGACCGCGGGCAAGGACGTCAATCTCGAGCTGTGCACCTCGTCCGGCAACCCGACCCGCCTGACCGAGCTGCAGAAGCTGCAGTCCTACCTCCAGGCGGTCCACATCAAGAGCACCCTCAAGACGGTCGACGCCGGTTCTGTCCTGTTCGCAGGCTGGACCGACACGAAGGCCGACACCGACTGCTCGATCTACCGGGGCAACTACGACATCGCGGACTTCGCGTATGTCCTGACGGGCAGCCCCTACAACGACTACTACTACAGCTACGACTCCACCCAGTTCCCCGAATTGGGCGACCACTCGGGCGCCAATGACACCCGCTTCAGCGATGCTTCGATGGATGCCGCTCTTGCCAACCTCAAGAACGACGTCGATCCCGCGGCCCAGGCCAAGGACGCTGGAACGGTCCAGGACGTGTACGTCGCCGGGATCCCCGAGATCCCGCTGTACTACCGGGCTGAGACCACGGGTATCGGCGCCAACGTCGGCGGATGGCCGGGCTACAACGTGAGCTCTGCCGGCCCGACGTGGGAAGTCGAAGACTGGTACTCCAAGTCAGGTCAGTAATCTGATCTCGGGTACGCTGCGTACCTAAGATCATCGATCCCGAGCGAGCGGCGGGGCCGGCCAACGGCTCCGCCGCTCCAACCAACCGTTCGATCGAGGCGGTCAACCGAATGCGAATCCGGCGGCGGGTCCTCCGGGCCCGGCGAGGTTTCTCCCGAGTAGCGCCATGACGAAGTTCATCATTCGACGCGTCATCCAGGCTCTGCCGGTGATCTGGTTGATCACGGTCGTCAGCTTCCTGCTGATGCAGCAGGCACCCGGCGGACCGCAGGCCGCCTTCAACCAGAACCCCCACATCTCGCCCGAGCAGGTCACGGCGTGGCTCTCCCGCTGGTGCCTCGTGCGGGACGCCAACATCATCGACACGATCAAGGAATACCTGGGCTGGCTCGGCGTCGTGAACTGCGCCGGCGGCGGCTTCAGCTTCCAGGCTGCCTCGGGCCTGCCGAACTTCCTGCCGACCTTCCTCGGCGGCGGCACCAACGGCGTGATCCACGGTGATTTCGGCTACTCGATCTCGTCCGGCCAGCCGGTCCTCGACCTGATCACCCAGCGCATCCCGGCCACCGTCATCCTGATGGGCACCGCCTGGATCCTGTGGGTGATCATCGCCACCCTGTTCGGAGTGATTGCGGCGGTCAAGCGCTACAGCGTGACCGACCAGACGATCACGGTCTTCAGCTACATCTTCTACTCGCTGCCCACGTTCTGGCTGGGGCTGATCCTGATCTTCATCTTCGGAGTCGAGCTGCGCTGGTTCCCGGCGCAGGGGATCATCAATGTCCGCACGTCGCCGGCGCCGTTCGCCACGGATGCCTACTGGAAGGCCTTCGCCGCGAACCCGTGGCCGCAGCTGTACGACATCGGCACCCACCTGGTCCTGCCGGTCGCGACGCTCATCGCGGTGAGCGTGGCCGGAGACAGCCGATTCGTCCGCTCGGCGATGCTTGAATCGCTCAGCCAGGACTACGTCCGGACGGCGCGGGCCAAGGGCCTTGGCGGGCGCACGGTCGTGATGCGCCACGCGTTCCGCAACGCCCTGCTGCCGATCGTCACGAACATCGCCCTGGAGATCGCCTTCCTGTTCGGTGGCGCAATCGCGACCGAGACCGTCTTCAGCTGGCCGGGGATGGGCCTCCTCTTCTACGACGGCGTCAACGGCCGCGACTATTTCCTCTTAATGGGAATCCTGTTGATCGGATCGCTGTTCATCGTGTTCATGAACCTCGTCGCCGACGTCCTGTACGTGGTGGTCGATCCGCGGATCAAGTACGACTGAGGCGGCGCGATGACCCTGCCTGATCTCCAGAGCCCGCTCACCCTGCAGTACGGCGGGCCGGCCGGCGGTGCGCCGCCCGAGACCGAAGACGTCGAGGTTGCCCTCGAGTCGCTCGGCCAATGGCAGCTCGCCTGGCGCCGCTTCAAGCTGCACCGGCTGGCGGCGATCGGCCTGGTCATCTTCGGGGTCATGATCGCGATCGCGATCTTCGGCCCGATCCTCGACCCGTACAACCCGCTGTTCATCCCGAACGCGACTCACCCGGGCGGCGATCCGCCGTCCCTGGCCCACATCTTCGGGACCGACAACGTCGGCCGGGATGTCTTCTCGATGGTCATCAACGGTGCCCGGATCTCGGTCACGATCGGCGTCTTCTCGATGATCATCGCCGGCGTCGTGGGCGTCCTGGTCGGCGCCGTAGCCGGCTACGTCGGGGGCGTCACCGACAACGTCCTGATGCGCGTCGTCGACGTCTTCTTCGCCATCCCGTTCCTGTTCGTGATCCTGGTCGCGGCCCGCTTCTTCGGCCAGGGCCAGCTTAGCTCGCTGATCCTCATCTTCGGCCTGCTGTCGTGGCCGCTGATCGCCCGCCTGGTCAGGGCAATGTTCCTGACCCTGCGTGAGGCCGACTTCGTCGAGGCGGCCCGGGCCGTCGGCGTGAGTGATATCCGGATCACGTTCCGGCACATCCTGCCCAGCGCGCTCGGGCCGGTCATCGTGGCGATGACCCTGATCATGGCCTCGAACATCGTCCTCGAGGCATTCGTCAGCTACCTCGGCTTCGGCCTGAGCGAGGATCAGACCAGCTGGGGCAATGCCCTGTCGAATGCCCAGACCGTGCTGAGCCAGGGCAACTGGTGGTGGGCCTTCTTCCCAGGCATGGCCATCGCCCTGACCGTGCTCGCGATCAACTTCATCGGGGACGGTCTGCGGGACGCGCTCGATCCACGGTCGCGGCTGTGACCGACGACCTGGCCGGGCGAAGCGGCCCGCCCCCGGAAGATGTCCTGCTCGAAGTACGCGGCCTGAAGACTCATTTCAAGGTGCTGGACGGGACGGTCCCCGCCGTCGACGGCGTCGACTTCAGCATCCGGCGCGGCGAGACGCTCGGTCTGGTCGGCGAATCGGGCAGCGGCAAGAGCGTCACCTCGCTGTCGATCATGCGCCTGATCGAGCCGCCCGGCGAGATCGTGGCCGGCGAGATCTGGTTCGAGGGGCGGGACCTGCTCAAGCTGTCGAACTCCGACATGGAGGACATCCGGGGCGACGACATTACGATGATCTTCCAGGAGCCGATGACGTCGCTCAACCCGGTCTTCACGGTCGGCGAGCAGATCGCCGAATCGGTCCGCCTGCATCGCCACGCCTCGAAGCGCGACGCCTGGGATCGCGCGATCGAGATGCTCCGGCTGGTCGGGATCCCGTCACCCGAGCGGCGGGTGAGCCAGTACCCCCACGAGATGTCGGGCGGTATGCGCCAGCGCGTGGTGATCGCGATGGCCCTCGCCTGCGATCCGAAGCTGATCGTGGCCGACGAGCCGACGACGGCCCTCGACGTGACGATCCAGGCCCAGATCCTCGAGCTGATGCAGCGAATCCAGGCCGAGAGCGGGGCGGCCCTGCTGCTGATCACCCACGACCTGGCGGTGGTGGCCGAGACCGTTCAGCGAGTGGCCGTGATGTATGCCGGCAAGATCGTCGAGTCGGGCTCGGTCGAGGAGACCCTCCTCTATCCGAAGCACCCCTACACGGAGGGGTTGCTGACGTCGATCCCGTCGAGGGTCGTCCGGGGGCAGCGCCTCAACGTGATCAAGGGCACCGTCCCGAACCCGTTCCGGCTGCCCAAGGGATGCCGGTTCGAGCCCCGCTGCCCGTATTCATTCGAGCCGTGCAAGCCGTTCGAGCCGCCGCTCGAAGCGATCAGCTCCGACCGTCGCGCCCGGTGCTGGCTGCACGTGCCCAAGGACCGGATCCCGGTTCTCGCCGACCTGCCCGGGACCGCCCCGGCCAGCGGACTACCGGTCGCGGGCGCGGCGCCAGCCCCGGCCCCGGATCTCGCCTCACCCAGCGCTGAGGCGCCAGCCGGTTCGGGCGACAGTCCGCCGGCCGATCCAGCGTCGGTCACGACCCCCGGCGGGGTGGCATGACGGCGGAGGTTGGCCCGACGGACCCGGCCGGGCTCGCCCAGCCCGACGGCGGCGACCCCGGACCCGATTCACCGGATTCCGGTGCCGCCGGGAGCACCGCGCCGGTTGCGACGTCGGCATTCGCCCCGACCGCGGATCCGCTCGTCCGGATCGAGGGCCTGCGCAAGTACTTTCCGATCTTCGGCGGCATCCTGCGCCACAAGGTTGGCGACGTCCGGGCCGTCGACGGAGTCAGCTTCGCGATCGAGCGGGGTGAGGTCCTCGGCCTGGTGGGTGAGTCCGGCTGCGGCAAGACCACGCTCGGGAGGACGACCCTGCTCCTGGAGCGACCGACCGAGGGCAAGATCTATCTCGGCTCGACCGACCTGACCGCCCTGAACAGCAACGAGCTGCGCAAGATGCGCACGAAGATGCAGATCATCTTCCAGGATCCCTACGGCTCGCTCAATCCCCGGATGCCGGTCTCCGACATCATCGGCGAGGGGCTGCTGGCCCAGGGCGTGAAGAACCACAAGATCCGGATCAAGCGGGTCGAGGACGCCCTCGACACGGTCGGCCTGCGCCGGGACTACACCCGCCGCTATCCCCACGAGTTCAGCGGCGGCCAGCGCCAGCGGATCGGGATCGCCCGCGCCCTGGTCCTGAATCCGGAGTTCATCGTGTGCGACGAGGCCGTGTCGGCCCTCGACGTCTCGATCCAGAGCCAGATCCTCAACCTGCTCCTCGACCTGCGCCGGGAGATGGGCCTGACCTACCTGTTCGTGGCCCACAACCTGTCGGTCGTCCAGTACGTGAGCGACCGGGTGGGCGTGATGTACCTGGGCCAGATGGCCGAGCTGGCCGGTGTGGACGAGATCTACACCCACCCCCGCCATCCCTACACGGTCGCCCTGCTGTCGGCCGTGCCCAGCCCGGACCCCCGGGTGCGCAAGCGCCGGATGGTCCTCGAAGGCGACGTCCCGTCACCGGCCAACCCGCCCAGCGGCTGTCGGTTCCATACCCGATGCTGGCTGCGCAAGCGCCTCGACAACCCTGAGAACTGCGTGACCGAGGAGCCCGAGTTCAGGGAGATCGTGCCCGGCCACCTCGTGGCCTGCCATTATGCCGAGCAGATCACCGACGCCGTCGTGAGCGAGCTCGTGCCCGTGGCTGCGGCCGCCCCGACCGGGATCGCCAGCGGCCTGGCCGACCTCGTCCCGGCCCGCCCGGTCAGTCCACCGCCCGTCGCTCCCCAAGCCGGACCAGACACCCCCGCCTCGGTCTGAGTATCATGCGGGGGATCGATTGGGCTACCGCTCCTGGACCGTGACAGGGTCGCCGGAACGGGTCGGACCCGAGATCGATAGCGGAGGAGAGAGCAAATCGATGTTGCGCTTACGTACCGGCGCGCTCGTCGCAGTGGCAGCAATCCTGCTGTCAGCTTGTAGCAGCGCAGCCACGGCGGTGCCTACAGCACCAGCCGCCTCGGCGCCCACGGCATCAACGCCGCCGGCAGCGTCGACCGCCCCGTCATCACCGGCCGCGTCGTCGGGCGGCACGCCCGTCGAGGGCGGCAACATGATCGTCGCCCTCCAGGGTGACATGGTCTACGCAGATCCAGCGCTCGTCAGTGACGGCAACTCGCTGTATGTCATGACCCAGGTGGTCGAGGGCCTGGTGGGCCTCGCCCCGGGCACGATCAACCAGGTGATCCCGGTGCTCGCAGCGTCGCTGCCGACGGTCAGCCCCGACGGCAAGACGTATACGTTCACGTTGCGGACCGGCGTCACCTTCCACGATGGCACGCCATTCAACGCCGCCGCCGTGAAGTTCAACTACGACCGCTGGAAGGCCTTCCCCAAGGGTGACCTGCAGGACAACGCCTACTACTACGGCGCGGTCTTTGGTGGCTTCGGGGACAGCTCGAACATCGTCTCGGTCGACGCCACGAACGACACCACCGTGGTCATGACCCTGAAGAACCCGCAGTCGAACTTCCTGCTGGCCCAGACCCTCCAGGTCTTCGGCATCCAGAGCCCGACCGCGCTCGCCAAGAACAACGCCGACAGCACCCCGCTGAGCGCCAACACCTACGCCCAGGGCAAGGGCCAGAGCATGGTCGGCACGGGCCCGTTCATGTTCAAGGAGTGGGTCCCGGGTGACCACATCACCGTGGTCAAGAACCCGAACTACTGGGACAAGGCCAATGCGGCCCATCTCGACCAGATCACGTTCAAGCCGATCGCCGACACGACGGCGACCCTCCAGGCCCTCCAGTCCGGCGGCATCGACCTGGCCGAGGCCATCGCGCCGACCGATGTCGCGACGGCCAAGTCCTCGAGCCTCTCCATCATCGACCGGGGCGCCTCCTGCAACGTGGGCTACCTGGGCATGAACCAGGCGCTCCAGAACAAGAACGGCACGCCGGCGACCCCGACGATCTACGCGAACAAGAATGTCCGGATGGCCGTCGCCCAGGCCCTCAACAAGCAGGGTTACGTCGACGCGCTGTTCGCCGGGCTGGGCAAGGTGGCGAGCGGCTGGATGCCGGCGGCAACCCAGGGCTTCAAGGCCCAGAGCCTGCCGACCTACGATGTGACCGCCGCCAAGGCGTCGCTCGCCGCAGCCAACCTGACCCCGGACCAGCTCAAGATCGACCTGTACTACCCGTCGAACGTGAGCCGGCCGTACATGCCCGATCCCCAGAACGAGGCCCAGGCGATCGCCCAGGACCTGACCGCGATCGGCTTCACGGTGTCGCTCAAGACGATTGACTGGCACGCCGGCTACTACGACACGGCCAACACCGGCCAGCTCGCGCTATACCTGCTCGGCTGGACGTGCGACTGGGCCGGCGCAGACAACTTCCTGGTCACCGCCTTCTTCGGATACTCCGGTGGCCAGCCGGCCAAGGCGTTCGGCTACAAGAACGACCAGATGAACGACCTGTTCACCCAGGCCCTCCAGGCACCGACTCCCGACGCGGCGAACGCGCTGTGGGGCCAGGCCCAGGACCTGATCACGCCCGACATGCCGATGGTCCCGATCGTCAACTCGACGCTCGCGGGTGCTTACACCTCGAAGGTCCACGGCTTCGTTGGAGCGGCCAACACCACCGAGCACTTCAACAGCGTCTGGCTCCAGCCGTAACAACCGGTTGAGCTGAACGCGGCGCAGGCCGGCCCGGCGAGGGTCGGCCGGCGCAGTCGCCGCCGCGGGCGGCGTATCTCGTCTCGATCAGGCCCTCCGGGTTCCAGGAATCCGGGGGGCCTCAACTCACGGAGGGCCGGATCCCCCGGTGCTGAGATTCATCGTCCGCCGCTTGATCGGGGCGATCCCAGTCCTGTTCGGACTGACGGTGATCCTGTTCCTGTTCGTCCGGCTGCTGCCCGGGGACCCGGCCGAGACGATCCTGGGGGAGCATGCGACGCCGGAACGGATTGCCCAGATCCGGGAGGCCCTTGGCCTGGACCGGCCGCTGATCTGGCAGTACCTGAACTACATGGGCCAGCTGCTCCAGGGCAACCTCGGTTCGAGCATCATCGACAATCGAACGGTCGCGGCCACGTTTGCCCTGAAGTTCCCGCTGACCCTCGAGCTCACGATTGGCGCGCTGATCTTCGCGGTCGGCCTGGGCATCCCGCTGGGCCGGCTGGCGGCGCGCAACCCGAACGGCTGGACCGACGGCACGGTCACGGTCATGTCGCTGCTCGGTGTGTCGATCCCGATCTTCGTCCTGGGCTACACGCTCGTCTACATCTTCGCCGTCCAGCTCCACTGGCTGCCGTCGTTCGGGCCGGCCGATCCCCGCCTCGACGTGCCGCCCGTCACCAACATTCCGATCGTCGATGCCATCCTGTCGGGCAACCCGGCGGCTGTCACGGATGCCTTTGCCCACCTGATCCTGCCGGCGATCGCTCTCGGCTCGATTCCGCTGGCGATCGTGACCCGGATCACCCGGGCCTCGGTGATCGATGTCCGCAACGAGGACTATGTCCGGACGGCCCGGGCCAAGGGGCTGACCCAGAAGCGGGTGAGTGACCGGCACATCATGCGCAACGCCTGGCTGCCGGTCATCACGGTGATCGGCCTGCAGGTTGGCCTCCTCCTCGGCGGAGCAGTCCTGACCGAGACCGTCTTCAACTGGCCGGGAGTCGGGTCGTGGCTGGTGACCGCGATCGAGAACCACGACTATATCGTCGTGCAGTCGCTGATCCTGATCTTCGCGGTGATCTTCCTGGTGGTGAACCTGACGGTCGACATCGGCTACGCCTTCATCAATCCGCGGATCAGGTACTCCTGAGATGACCACCGGCAGCGCCGTCGTCGTTCGGGCGGCACCGCGGGCCAGCCGCGGACTGTGGCGGGATGCATTCCGGCGACTGCGCCGGAACGGGCCGGCGATGCTCGGCCTGGCGTTCATCGCGATCTTCGTCTTCTCCGCGGTATTTGCGCCCATCCTCGCTCCGTACGACCCCTCGGCCAGCAACCTCGCCGACAGCAAGATGGGACCGAGCCTGAGCCACTTGATGGGGACCGACCTGCTCGGGCGCGATCAGTTCAGCCGGATCCTGTACGGCGCGCGACTGAGCCTCGTCGTGGGCGTCGTCGCGGTCGCCTTCGGCCTGGTCTTCGGCGTGACCATCGGCGCGTTGGCCGGCGGCAAGGGCGGCAAGGTGGACACCGTCCTGATGCGCACGACCGACGTGCTGCTGGCCTTTCCGGGGATCCTGCTGGCGATCGGGATCGTGGCGGCCCTTGGCCACGGCGAGGTCCAGATCATGCTCGCCGTCGGGATCTCCTATACCCCGATCTTCGCCCGCCTCCTGCGCGGCAGCCTGCTGGCCCTGCGCGAATCCGACTTCGTGACCGCGGCGCGATCGTCGGGCGCCACGCCGACCCGGATGCTCGTGCGCCACATGATGCCCAACGCCCTGACCCCGCTGATCGTGGCCGTGACCCTGGCCATGGCGACGGCGATCATCGACGTGGCCGGGCTGGGCTTCCTCGGCCTGGGCCCGGGCGACCCGCGGGTCCCGGAGTGGGGCGAGATGCTGACCGATTCGGCCCGCTTCCTGCAGAACGCCCCGTACCTGATCTTCTTCCCGGGCGCCGCGATCGTGATCACCGCGATCGGCTTCAACCTGCTCGGCGATGGGCTGCGGGAAGCCATCGACCCGCGCCTGAAGCGGTAGCCACGATGCTCCTCTCGGTCGACGACCTGGTCGTCCAGTTCAAGACCCACGACGGGACCGTCCATGCGGTCAACGGCGTGTCGTTCGACCTGGAAGAAGGCGAGACCCTCGGCCTCGTCGGCGAGTCGGGTTGCGGCAAGAGCGTCACGAACCTGGCGATGATGCGCCTGCTGCCCCAGCCCGCCGGCCGGATCACCCGGGGCCGAGTGCTGTTCGACGGCGTCGACCTGACGACCCTGCCCGAATCCGACATCCGGGAGCTCCGCGGCAGCGAGATCGCGATGATCTTCCAGGACCCGATGACGAGCCTGAACCCGGTCCTGCGGATCGAGGAGCAGATGGTCGAGACGATCCAGGCGCACAAGCGGGTGAGCCAGGCCGACGCCCGCGCCCGGGCCATCGAGCTGCTGACGATGGTCGGGATCGCCGAGCCCGCCCGGCGCCTGCGCGACTACCCCCACCAGTTCAGTGGCGGGATGCGCCAGCGGGTGATGATCGCGATGGCCCTGGCCCTCGAGCCCAAGCTGCTGATCGCCGATGAGCCGACCACCGCCCTGGACGTCACGATCCAGGCCCAGATGCTCGAGCTGCTCCAGCGGCTGACCCAGGAGACCGGGACCGCGGTGATCCTGATCACCCACGATCTGGGGGTCGTGGCCGGCATGACCCGCCGGATCAACGTGATGTACGCGGGATTCGTCGTCGAGGCCGCGACCACGTTCGACCTGTTCGCAATGCCGCGCCACCCGTACACGGTTGGGCTGCTCCATTCGATCCCGCGCCTCGATGCGCCGGTCGACGAGGCGCTCATCCCGATCGAGGGCGTCCCGCCCGACCTGCGGATCGCCCCGGTCGGCTGCGCGTTCGCCCCGCGCTGCGCCTGGCGCCTGGATCGATGCTGGACTGCGATCCCGCCGCTCGATCCGCTCGAGCCCGGCCCGCCGCTGGAGACGACCGGCCCCGGGGCAACCCACCGGATCGCCTGCTGGAATCCGGTCACGGCCGAAGAGGCCCTGGCCGGGGCGCCCCTCCGGCCCGGGTTCAGTGCGGCCCCACCGCCGGCCGGGATCGTCCTGGAGGTCGTCGATTCCGACGGAATTCCGGACCTGCCCGGCGAGCCCGACGAGCTGGGCGGCCTGGACGACAGCGCGATTGGCCCCGAGGCCGTCGAGCCGCCGGCCTCGGGCACGTTCCGATGAGCCTGCCGGGCGTCGTGCAGGCCGATCCGGGCGCGCCGGCAGCATCGGCCCCGCCCGCCGCATCGGGCCCGCTGCTCGAGGTGTCCGACCTGAAGATCTACTTTCCGATCACCGAAGGCATCCTGCTCGAACGCCATGTCGCGGATGTCCGAGCGGTCGACGGGGTGACGATGTCGATCCCGCGCGGGACAACGCTCGGGCTGGTCGGCGAATCGGGCTGCGGCAAGAGCACCCTGGGACGGGCGATCCTGCGGCTGTACAAGCCCACGGCCGGCAGGATCATCTTCGACGGCCAGGACGTGACCACGCTCGAGGGCGCCGGGTTGCGCGCCCTGCGGCGCCGGATGCAGATGATCTTCCAGGACCCATACGCCAGCCTGAACCCGCGGATGACGGCCGGCGGGATCGTCGGCGAGCCGCTCGACATCCACTCGATCGGAACCCGCGACGAACGACGCCACCGGGTGCGTGAGCTGTTCGAGACGGTGGGCCTCGACCCGGCCTTCGCCGAGCGTTATCCCCACGAGTTCTCGGGTGGCCAGCGCCAGCGGATCGGCGTGGCCCGAGCGCTGGCGGTCAATCCTGACCTGGTCGTGGCCGATGAGCCGATCAGTGCCCTGGACGTATCGATCCAGGCCCAGATCATCAACCTGCTCGAGCGCCTGCAGGCCCAGTTCAACCTGACCTACCTGTTCATTGCCCATGACCTCTCGGTCGTCCGCCACATCAGCGACCGGATCGCCGTGATGTACCTGGGACGGATCGCCGAGCTGGCTTCGTCACGGGACCTGAACGGGGAGCCCCTTCACCCGTACTCGGTGGCGTTGCTGTCGGCGATCCCGATCCCCGACCCGGTCGTCGAGTCGCGCCGCCGGCGGATCATCCTGCGAGGCGACGTGCCGTCCCCGGCCAACCCGCCCAGTGGCTGCCGGTTCCACACCCGGTGCTGGCTGCGTGACCGGCTGGGCAACCCGGCGCGCTGCATCGACGAGGAGCCACAGCTGCGCGAGCTTGCCTCGGGCCACGTCGTCGCCTGTCACTTTGCCGAGGAAGTAGCCGGCTCGGCCGAGCAACGCCAGGCGACCGGCCAGCCGGCAGCGGGCCTGGCCCCGGCAGCGGCGCCGGCTGTGCGCATCCCGCCGACCATCCCGCCCGGCCCGGTCACTCCGCCCTCGGCGCCCGAGCGAGGCGCCGGAGCAGCCGGCCAGCCAGCGCCCTAGACTCGGCCGGTGCAGCCCGTCCGGATCGCCCTAGCCCAGATCGCCCCGCGGCTCGGCCTGCTCGAGGACAACCTGGCCTGCCATCACGAGCTGATCGGGCAGGCCCGAGCCGGCGGTGCCGGCCTGGTCATCTTCCCCGAGCTCGGCCTGACCGGCTATCTCTTGCAGGACCTCGCGGCCGAGGTCGCCATGCGGCTCGACGATCCACGCCTGCTCGAGCTGGCCGGGGCGACCGCCGACGGGCTGTCGGCAATCGTGTCGTTCGTCGAGGAGTCGGCCGATCACCGCCTGTTCATCGCAGTCGCCCTGCTGGAGGATGGGCAGGTTCGCCACGTCCAGCGCAAGCTCTTCCTGCCGACCTACGGCCTCTTCGACGAGCGCCGGTTCTTCGCTGCCGGCGATCTCCTCCGGGCAACGCCGTCGCGGCTGGGGGTCGGCCTGGGCCTGAGCGTGTGCGAGGACTTCTGGCACCTCGGCGTGCCCCAGCTGCTCGCCCTGGATGGGGCGCAGGTGCTGGTCAACGTGTCGTCCTCGCCGGGTCGCGACCTGGCGGCTCTGAACGAGGCGGGCCTCGGGACGGCCACGTCGTGGCGGGGGCTGCTGCGGACCTATGCCCAGCTGACGACGAGCTTCGTGATCTTCGTCAACCGGGTCGGCGTCGACGAGTCGATCTCGTTCTGGGGTGGATCCGAGGTCATCGGACCGAACGGCGATGCCATCTTCAGCGCGCCGCTCTACGACGAGGGCCTGTTCTTCACCGATATCGACCTGGCCGACGTCCGGCGCGAACGGATCGCCCTGCCCCTGCTGCGCGACGAGCGGCTCGAGCTGGCCGCCCGGGAGCTCGATCGGATCATCAGCGAGCGAGCCGGCCGGGCCGACGACGCGACCGCCGAAGCAGGGGCCGAACCCGGCCTGGACGTCGCGGCGCGATGAGCCCGGCCGCGCGCACGGTGCCCACCGGAGATGGCCTGTTCGACCTGCCGGCGGAGCTGGCGATCGACACCGATGTCGCCCGCCGGGTGATCGGCGAGTTCATTCGGGGCCAGCTCCGCCAGGCCGGCTTCGAGCGGGCGCTGGTGGGCCTGTCCGGCGGGATCGATTCGGCGCTCGTCGCGTTCCTGGTGGCCGAGGCGATCGGGCCGGATCGGCTGTTGTGCCTGATGCTGCCGTACCGGACTTCGGCCGCCTCGTCGAGGGGCGACGCGGAGGCCGTCCTGGAGCGGCTCGGCTGTGCCGGCGAGGTCGTCGATATCAGCCCCATGGTGGATGCCTACTTCGGTCGTCCGGACGAGGCTGTGGTTGGAGCGACCGGGCCGGGCGGGCCGGCAGCGAGCGCCGTTCGCCGGGGCAACTTCATGGCCCGGACGCGGATGGCGGTCCTGTACGACCGTTCGGTGACCTGGGCCGGACTGGTTGTCGGCACCGGCAACAAGACCGAGTCGCTGATCGGCTACACGACGATCTTCGGCGACGCGGCGAGCGCGTTCAATCCGATCGGCGACCTGTACAAGAGCCAGGTTCGCCAGCTCGCGGCGGCCATCGGCGTACCCGAGGCGATCATCCGGAAGGCGCCATCGGCGGACCTGTGGCCGGGCCAGACCGACGAGACCGAGGCCGGGTTCACCTACCCCGAGCTCGACCGGCTCCTGTTCTGGCTGGTCGATCGGCGCCGTTCGCCGGAGGAGCTCGAGGCCAAGGGCTTCGCCCGGGAGCGGATCGAATGGGCCATGCGGGCGATCGCCGCGTCCGAGTACAAGCGCCAGGTTGCGCCGATTGCCAAGCTGGGGCCGCGCACGGCTGGGGTCGACTACCTCTACCCGCGCCGCCGGCCCGGCTCGGCCCGGACCTAGGATTCGCCGGACCGTGCCAGCGGCGGCAGGCCGGCTGTTCATCGTGTCGACGCCGATCGGGAACCTGGCCGACGTGACCGCGCGGGCCCTGGAGGTCCTCCGGGCCGTCCCGTTGATCGCCGCCGAGGATACCCGCCACTCGCGCCGGCTCCTGGCGCCCAACGCGATCACCACCCACCTGGTGAGCTTCCACGCCCGCAATGCGGCAACCCGCCTGCCCGAGCTCCTGGCCCACCTCCGGACGGGTGCCGACCTCGCCCTCATCACCGACGCCGGCACGCCCAGCGTCAGCGATCCCGGCGACGATCTCGTGGGCGCGTGGGCCGCAGAGGGCGGGCTGGTCGTCCCGATCCCGGGGGCATCAGCGGTCCTCGCCGCGGTCGTCGGCAGCGGGCTCGCCGGGCCGCGCTGGTCCTTCGAGGGCTTCCTGCCGCGATCCGGGCGCGTGCGCCGGGAGCGAATCGCCCGGATCGCGGCCGACGAGCGGGCCACGATCCTGTACGAGGCTCCCGGCCGGGTCGCGGCGACCCTGGCCGAGCTCGCCGCTGCCTGCGGTGGCGACCGGTCCGGCGCGGTGTGCCGCGAGCTGACGAAGCTCCACGAGACGATCAGCCGAGGCACCCTGGCCGCGCTGTCCGAGGCGGCCGGCTCGGGTGCGATCCCGGCGAGGGGTGAGTTCGTCCTCGTCGTCGGTTCGGGGCGGGGGACGGCCGCCGCCGCTTCCGGGCCGTCGGTCGACCGCGAGCAGGCAGCCCGCGCCGAGGTCGAACGCCTGGTCGCGACCGGATCCGCCCGTGGCGACGCGGCTCGACGGGTCGCCGCTGCAACCGGGATCTCCCGGCGCAAGCTATACGGCACGGCAGTCGGCCGCTCCTCGGACAGCGGTCCGGCCTAGCCCGGGCTGCCCGGTCGATCAGGGGGTGGCGCTTGCGGGCGGCGCGTTCACGATCACTCGATCGGTCCTGACATAGTCGATCTCGAGCTGGACCGGCGCATGGTAGGCGGCCGCCAGCGACGCGGCCAGCGTCGCTGCCTCGGGTGGGCTGTCGGGCCCGGACAGTCCCAGCGTGACGTGGTCGCCCTGGACCGACCAGGCCGTTACCGAAAGATTCCGCCCGCCGATCCAGCCCACCACGATCGGATCGCCCTCGGTCGTGCGGATCACGTCCTGGATCTGTTCGATCCCGTGCCACGCCAGCGGGATGACGATCAGGACCAGGGCGACCGTCGCGACGATGAAGCCGTTGCGCAGCCGGTGACGCTCCTTCAGCATCTCCCGGCCGGGAGCAGCGCCGAAGCCGACGAAGATCACCACCGCGACGACCACGATTGCCGAGAAGTTGGTCAGGAACAGCAGCAGCGCGCCGCCCGCGTCGTCGATCCGTCCGAGGGCGAGGCAGATGCCGACGGTCGCCAGGGGCGGGACCAGCGAGACCGCGATCGCCACGCCTGGGAGCGCATCGGCGCCGGTGCGCCGGGCGGCCACGTACGCCCCGGCGGCGCCGGCGGCCAGGGCGACTCCGAGATCGAGCAGGCCGGGCGACGTGCGGGCCTCGAGCGATGGCGTCAGGGTCAGGGGGTTGGGCAGGATCCAGGCGATGACGAAGCCGATCGCGATGACCATGAGCGCCCCCACGGTCACCTGTAGCAGGCAGATCACCTGCCAGCGGCTCCGGCCGGTCACCAGCGCACCGGCGAGGGCCATGATCGCCCCGCCGAGGGGCGCCACGATCATCGCCCCGATGATGGCGGCTACGGAATCCTCGAGCAGCCCGAAGGTCGCGATCAGTGCGGCCAGCGCGAGCAGGACGAAGTAGGCCTCGAACGAGCGCCGGTAGGCGGCCTCCGCGGGAAACAGGCCGTCAAGGAGGCGGGGCCCGCGCGGCTCCGCGGAGGCCTGTGCTTCGCGGCCCGCAACCGTTCCGCCCTCGATCGGCGCCGCCCCAGTCTCGACGTCCGCGGTCATCGATGCCCTCCCCGGACCTATCTCGGCCCGACCTGACAAGTCGCTGGTCCCGGGCAGGCGCCTCGCAGCCAGCAGGTCGAAAGACTAGCGCGTCGTGGATTCGGCCAGCGGCACGCAGCCGGCCTTCCCGACGCCAAGGTGCGGGACGGGCGCCGAGGGGGCGACACCCGCCCCGCGGGAAGGGGTCGGGACGCCGTCAGGCCGCCGTGCCGACGGGCACCGGGTCGGCCGGCGAAGGTTCGCCGGGCAGGCCGAACCCGGGCGCGTCGTCGAGGTCGGCGGCCGAATTGGCGGTGGCCGCGAGCGCCTCCGCGGCCGATTGCGTTTCGTAGTCCTTCTTCTTCCGACCCGACAGCATCTCGACGTTCGAGGCCACGATCTCGGTCTTCCAGTGCCGGGTTCCGCGCTCATCGTCCCAGGTCCGGGTCTGGATTCGACCTTCGATCGCTACCTGTTGGCCCTTTCCCAGGAACTGGCCACAGATCTCGGCCAGGCGGTCCCAGGTGACGATGCTGTGGAACTCGGAGCGTTCCTTGCCACCGGCGTACTCGTTCGTGGCCAGGCTGAACTGGGTGACCGACTTGCCACTGGCCAGGCTGCGCAGTTCCGGGTCGCGGGTCAGGCGCCCGGTCAGAAACACCTTGTTCACGATTCGCGTCTCCTTCTGGGCCGCCTGGAAGGATCCGGCGGCCCCGATGTGGGGCGGTATTCCCGACCGGCCGGCGGATTGACCGGGCGGTGGCGAGACGCTAGCGAGAGGCAGTCATCGACCGATTGACCGGCCCTCATCGCCCAGTTCTCGAACGGATTGAGCGCGTGCTGCGCACGGCGGCCGGGGCTTGTGCAGGGGTGTCATGATCACGCCATGGTCGAATACGGAAACGGTGTCAGTGGCGTCGCCGGGCAGGTTGCCGGCGGGCGGTCCGGCGGGGGCGGGCCGGTCGACGTTGGCGCGGGCCTGGATCAGTTCGTGACCAGTTCGATCCACACCCTCGCGACCCTGCCGCCGGCCGAGCTGGTCGGGCTCGCCTTCGTCGTCGTGGTCGGCCTCCTGTTCATCCTCAAGCGGGCGTTCTAGGCGCGCCGCTCGGAGCGTCGCCGTCCGGGCCGAGGCAACGATGACCAGGTTCGTGATTGACGCTCGCGTCGCCATCCACCTCGCGAGCGCAGGGATCGAGGTCCCTGGCCTCCACCAGCTCCTGGCCCCCACGCTCTTCCGATCGCAGGTCCTGTCCGTCCTGCACGAGGCTGTCCAGCGCGGCGAGATCCCGGCAGACGTTGCCCGCCAGCAGCTCGCCCGGATCAATGCGATGCCGATTCGGCTGCTGGGCGACGGGGTGCTCCGCCGGCGGGCCTGGGAGCTCGCCACGCAGCTCGGCTGGGCCTCGACCTACAACGCCGAATACATCGCCCTGACCCAGCTCCAGGCAGACGCGTTCGTGACCCTTGACCACGAGCTCGCCGCCAGCGTCCAGCATTTGATTCGGACGGCCACGATCGCCGACCTGATCTGATGTTCTGAGAGTCCACCGGGGCGGCGGATCGTAGCATCCGGACGATGGCCGGGGCGTCCTGAGCCGTGGTCCTTCCGGATTACCAATGGGCGTGGTCGAATGGGAGAGATTCGGGCGCTTCTCGAGCGATCGCAGGTCCAATCGAGGCCCGTTGAGCACGAAGTCTGGTCGCGGGCTGACTCCAACCGGCTCGTTCTCGCCGCGGATCCTCCTTACCACCACCCAGGCTAGTAACCCGGAAGAATCGGGCGGGCCGGGCTGCATCTGGACGCTGGGGCCCGGGGCCGGCATGGCCAGCAGCCATGGCCAGAGGGGGCGGGGCATCGGCGCGGCGCGAACCGCGGCTGCCGGGCCGGGGTATACTCGCCGGGTCCTCGAAACCGCGGGTGCCAGGCCCCACAACGGAGATCGCCCATTGCTCGAGGAAGGCGCAGTGTTCGTCCCGTGAGCCGAGCGCGCACCTTCGACCCGGGGGTCGCCGAACGATCGGTGGCTCGACGAAGGGCTCAGTCTATCCAGGTCCCAGGCCAGCCGGCCTCGGGCCTTTTTCATGCCCCAGCCGGCGAGCCGGCCGGCCGGCAACGCGCCTTTCGAAGGGCAGCCTGATGCCGGCCACGGTGATCGTCGGGCTCCAGTGGGGCGACGAGGGCAAGGGCAAGACGACCGACTTCCTGGCCGAGCAGGTCGCCCTGGCGGTGCGCTACCAGGGCGGTGACAACGCCGGCCATACGGTTGTCCTCGGCGACGAGGTGTTCAAGCTCCACCTCGTCCCTTCGGGCGTGCTCTACCCGCACATCAGCTGCGTGATCGGACCAGGAGTGGTGGTCAATCCGGCGACCCTGATCGGCGAGCTCGACATGCTGGCCGAGCGCGGGATCGACATCTCCAAGGTCCGGGTAAGCCGGAACGCCCACCTGATCCTGCCCTACCACATCGCCCTGGATGGAGCGATGGAGGCGCGCCTGGGCGGCGAGGCGGTCGGAACGACCCATCGGGGGATCGGTCCGGCCTACGCCGACCGGGCCCTGCGCGTCGGCCTGCGGGTCGAGGACCTCGTTGACGAGGCCTCGTTCCGGGCTCGGCTGGCCCGGGTCCTGCCCGACAAGAACGCCATGCTCGCCCGCCTGCCCGGCGAAGCCCAGTTCGAGCTCGAGCCACTGGTCAGCCAGGCGATGGCCTGGGGCGAGCGCCTCCGGCCGCACCTGGCCGATACCGTCTGGCTCGTCCAGGACGCGCTCGCCCGGGGCGATCACGTGCTGCTCGAAGGTGCCCAGGGCACCCTCCTCGATCTCGATCACGGGAGCTACCCGTTCGTGACCTCGTCGAACCCGATCGCCGGGGGAGCGTGCACCGGCGGCGGGATCGGGCCGCTCCAGGTCGACGAGGTGATCGGCGTGATGAAGGCCTACTCGACGCGGGTCGGCTCCGGACCCTATCCGACCGAACTGACCGACGAGGTCGGCGCCGGGATCGCCGCTCGAGGCCACGAGGTCGGGACGACCACCGGCCGGCCCCGCCGGGTCGGTTGGTTCGATGCCGTGCCGCTGCGCTTCGCAGTCGCGGTCAACAGCGTGAGCTCGATCATGCTCAACAAGCTCGACATCCTGTCCGGCCTTGATGAGATCTGCCTGTGCGTCGCCTACGAGATCGAGGGTCAGCGGGTCGATGCCTGGACGTCGAATGCCGAGCGGCTGGCCGCTGCGACCCCGATCTACGAGCGCTTTCCAGGCTGGTCCGAACCGATCCACCAGGCTCGGACCCTGGCCGAGCTGCCCGAGAACGCCCGACGCTACGTGAGCGCCCTGGAGACCGCGGCCGGCGTCCCGATCGTGCTCGTATCGGTCGGGCCAGAGCGAACCCAGACAATCGAGCGGGCGTTTCGCCCGATGCGCCGTCGAGCGGCCCTGGCGCCGGCCCCCAACCTCGCCGCCGGCCAGGGTCCCGGGATGGCCGGCGCATGAGCGCGCTGCTGATGCCGACCCGGATCCTCGTCGTTGGCGGCGGCGGGCGGGAGCACGCCCTGGCCTGGAAGCTGGCGGCCGAGCCCGGGGTCAACCAGGTCTTCGTGGCGCCCGGCAGTGCCGCGATCGCCCGCGAGCCGCGGGTGACCTGCCTGCCCGAGGTCGACGCGCTCGCACCTGGCGATGTGGTCGGAGCCGCCCAGGCGGCGGCGGTCGAGCTGGTCGTGGTCGGGCCCGAGGCGCCCCTCGCGGCCGGGATCGGCGATGCCTGCACCGCGGCCGGGATCGCCGTGTTCGGGCCGTCGCGGGCGGCCGCCCGGATCGAAACGAGCAAGGCCTTCTGCCACGACGTGGCCGAATTGGCCGGCGTGCGGATGGCCCGGGCGCGCTCGTTCGATGGATCCCAGCTCGAGCTCGCTCGAATCTTCGCCTCGGAGCTGGCCTCCGCGGGCACCGGTGTCGTGGTCAAGGCCGATGGCCTGGCGGCGGGCAAGGGCGTGACCCTGTGTGCCACGCCGGCCGAGGCCGATGCCGCCCTGGCCGCGATCTACGGGGCCGCTCCCGCCGGAGCCGGAGGGGACCCGCTGGTCGTGATCGAGGAGCGCCTGTTCGGGCTCGAGGCGAGCGTCATCGCCGTGTGCGACGGGCGCGATGCGCTGGCGTTGCCGGCCGCCCGCGATCACAAGCGCCTGGACGACGGCGACAGCGGTCCCAACACCGGAGGGATGGGCGCCTACAGCCCGTTGCCGGACTTGTCCGATGAGCAGGTCGAAGCCGTGCTCGCCGGCGTGCACCGGCCGCTGCTGGCCGAGCTCGCCCGGCGGGGCAGCCCGTTCCGGGGTGCCCTGTATGCCGGCCTGATCCTGACCGGCGACGGCCCGGTCCTGCTCGAATGCAATGCCCGCCTGGGTGACCCGGAGACGCAGGTCACGTTGCCTCGCCTGGCGGTGCCCCTCGGGCCCCTGCTGCGGGCAGCCGCTGGGCGGGAGCTTGCCGCGGCCGCCGCCGAGCTGGGCTTGGCCGGGCCTGGGGCGACACTGATCCCGACGCTGCCGGGGGCGGCGGTGGGGATCGTCCTGGCCAGCGCCGGCTACCCGCAGGCGGCCCGCCTCGGCGACGAGATCCGGGGATTGGACGATGGTCCGAACCTGGGCGATGGCCTTGTCTTCCATTCGGGCACCAGCCTCGGTGCCGACGGCCACTTCCGGACGAGCGGGGGCCGCGTCCTGACCGTCGTCGGGCGAGGCATCGACCTGGCCGGCGCCCGGGCGGCTGCCGAGGCTCGCGCCGCCACGATCGACTTCGAGGGCAGCCAGCGCCGGCACGACATTGCCGCCGATCCGGGGCAACCGGGTCCGGCCGGCGACCCGGTCGGCGAACGGCGCCTGGCCGTGGGTGCCCGGGCGTGATCCGGCGCTACACGCTGGCGGAGATGGGGGCGATCTGGTCGGAGGCGACCCGCTTCGAGGAGATGCTCCGGGTCGAGTTGGCCGTCGCCCGCGCCCAGGCGGCCCGTGGCCTGATTCCGGCGGCGGCCCTGGCCGCGATCGAGGCCCGGGCCAGGATCGACGTCGGCCGGATCGGCGAGATCGAGCAGCAGACCGATCACGACGTGATCGCCTTCGTGAGCCAGGTCGCCGAGAGCGTCGGTCCGGAAGGTCGCTACCTCCATCTCGGGCTGACCAGCAGCGATGTCGTCGATACCGCGCTCGCGCTCCAGCTCGGGTCGGCCGGGCAGCGCCTGCTGGTCGATGCCGATCGGCTGATCGTCGCCCTCGTGACCCGGGCGCGAAGCGAGGCGGGCACGGTGATGATGGGCCGGACCCACTCGGTCCACGCCGAGCCGACCACCCTCGGCCTGAAGCTGGCCGGCTGGGCGTTCGAGCTGGCCCGCGATCGGCAGCGCCTGGTCGACGCGGTTGACGAGATCGGGACGGGCAAGATCAGCGGCCCGGTCGGGACCTATAGCCACCTCGATCCGGAGCTCGAGGCCGAGGTCCTCGGAGCGCTCGGCCTGCATGTGGATCCAGTCAGCACCCAGATCGTCCAGCGCGACCGCCACGCGGCGCTGCTGACCGCGATCGCGATCACCGGCGGGTCCCTCGAGCGCTTCGCCACCGAGGTCCGCAATCTTCAGCACACCGAGATCGGTGAGCTCCAGGAGCCGTTCCGGTCCGGCCAGAAGGGCAGCTCGGCGATGCCCCACAAGCGCAACCCGATCCTGGCCGAGCGGATCGCCGGCCTGGCCCGGCTGCTGCGCGGCTACGCCGGGGCGGCCCTCGAGAACCAGCCCCTGTGGCATGAGCGCGACATCAGCCACTCGAGCGCCGAGCGAATCATCCTGCCCGATGCGACGATCCTGCTCGACTACATGCTGGTCAAGATGACCGGCCTGGTCGGTGGCCTGATCGTCCGGCCCGATCGGATGCGCGAGAACATCGAGCGCGGCCTTGGCCTGCATGCCTCGAGCCGGGTCCTGGTCGCCCTGGTCGAGGAAGCCGGGCTCAGCCGGGAGGATGCCTACGCCATCGTCCAGGCCGCCGCCCTGCGGGCCGCCGAAGAGCGCCGGCCGTTGCGCGAGCTGCTGGCCAATGAGCCCTCCGTGGCCGCCCGGCTCAGCCTTGCCCGGCTCGATGCCTGCTTCGACGAGGCGACCTTCCTGCGCCATGCCTCGGTCGGCATCGCCCGGCTCGATCGGCTCGAAGCCGAGGTGGCCGGCCGGGTTGCCTCGCCGGGCACGCAGCTGCCACCCGAGCCCCTCGTCGAGGTCGCCGATGCCGCTGGCTGAATCGTTCCTGCGCTCGGGCAAGGTCCGCGACCTGTACGACATCGACGCGGACACGCTGCTCCTGGTCGCCTCCGACCGGCTGTCTGCCTTTGACGTGGTCCTGCCCACCGTGATCCCGGACAAGGGCCGGGTCCTGACCGGGCTGTCCCGGTTCTGGTTCGGCGAGACCGGCGGGATCGTCCCCAACCACCTCCGATCGACCGCCCCGTCGGACCTGCCCCCGGGCTCGATCGTGACCGAGTCACTCGAGCCGGAAACCGGACTCGTGACCAGGGACGCGATTCCGGCCGCGACCTCGGACCTGGCCGGCCGGATCCTGATCTGCCGCCGGGCACGGGTCCTGCCGATCGAGGTGATCGTGCGCGGTTACGTCGCAGGATCGGCCTGGCTCGACTACCGGCGCACGGGC
Organism: uncultured Chloroflexia bacterium; assembly: GCA_963720965.1. GTDB lineage: Bacteria > Chloroflexota > Limnocylindria > Limnocylindrales > CSP1-4 > Palsa-1033. Next base: position 71,906 of record CAVRHD010000002.1, read on the forward strand.
GCGATCTCGGGGATCAGCCTGGCCCACGGCCTGCGTCACAGTGATCGCCTGCCGGAGCCGCTGTTCACGCCGTCGACCAAGGCGGAGCTGGGCGTGCACGACGAGAACATCTCGTTCGACCAGATGATCGAGCGGCTCGTGCCGATCGCCGACGACCTCGAGCTGGCCGGCGCACTGGCCGAGCGGGTACGCTCGATCGCCCTCGCCCTGTACGGCTATGGTGCGGCCGTCGTGGCCCGGGCCGGAATCCTGCTGGCCGACACGAAGTTCGAATTCGGCCTGTCGGCCGCCGGCGAGCTGCTCCTGATCGACGAGGTGATGACTCCGGATTCCTCCCGGTTCTGGAATGCCGCGGAGTATGAGCCGGGCCGGGCCCAGGCCAGCTACGACAAGCAGTTCGTTCGGGATTGGCTGGAAACCCAGCCCTGGAACAAGACGGCGCCGGGGCCGGAGCTGCCCGAAGACATCGTGGCCGGCACCCGCCAGCGCTACGTCGAGGCGTACGAGCGCATCACCGGGGCGAGCTTCAGCCGCTATCTGGCTGAGGATGTGATCGCCCGATGAGCCAGTCGTTCCGGTACGCCGTCAACGTCACGCCCAAGGCGGGCATCCTCGACCCGCAGGGCCGGGCCGTCGAGAACAGCCTGGCCCACCTGGCCGTTGCGGGGGTCAGTGCGGTGCGCGTCGGGCGCCGGATCGAGCTGACCGCGGAGGCCCCCGACGAGGCTTCGGCGCGCTCGACGGTCGAGCGGTTGGCGACGGAGCTGCTGAGCAACCCCCTGATCGAGGCGTTCCAGGTCGAGCTGCTGTCGGGCGCATCCAGCGCCGGATCGAAGGCCGGCCAATGATTCGGGTCGGCGTCGTCATCTTTCCCGGTTCGAACGGCGACGACGACGCGCTCCACGGGATCGGCCTGGCCGGCGGCGAGGCGGTCCCGCTGTGGCACGAGTCGGGCACGCTCGAGGGCGTCGCCGCGGTGATCCTGCCGGGCGGCTTCGCCTACGGCGACTATCTGCGGGCGGGTGTGATCGCCCGGTTCAGCCCGGTCATGCGGGCGGTGGCCGCATTCGCCGCCGAGGGCGGCCTGGTCCTGGGCATCTGCAACGGCTTCCAGGTGCTGGCCGAGGCCGGCCTCGTGCCGGGCGCCCTGCTCCGGAACCGGGACCTGCGTTTCCTCGGCCGCGATGTCCTGGTCACGCCCGAGCGGCTCGATACGCCATTCACCCGGAGCCTGGCCAGCGGAGGGCCGCTGCGGATGCCGATCGCCCATGGCGAGGGCTGCTACTACGCCGACGGCGCGACCCTCGACGAGCTCGAGCGGGCCGGCCAGGTCCTGTTCCGCTACGCCACGGTGGACGGCGGGCGAGCCGACGAGGATGACGGCCGCGCCAACCCGAATGGCTCGCTCCATGCGATCGCGGGGGTCCTCAACGGCGCCGGCAACGTGGCCGGCCTGATGCCTCATCCGGAACGTGCGGCAGAGCGGCTGCTCGGCAACGACGACGGGCTGGCGATTCTGCGCTCGCTGGTCGAGTCGGCTGCCGAGCGCGCCGGGGCCGGTGGTCCGGTCCTCATCGGGACCAAGGGATGATCGCGCCGGTCGTGGCGCCCGAGCGCATCCCGCTCCATCGACGGCTGGGCCTGACCGACCTGGAGCTATCGGCCATCGAGGCCAGGCTGGAGCGCCAGCCGAACGACCTCGAGCTCGCCATCTTCAGCGTGATGTGGAGCGAGCACTGCTCGTACAAGAGCTCCCGGCCGCTCCTGCGGACGCTGCCGACCGGCGGCCCCGGCGTGGTCGCTGGGCCGGGCGAGAATGCCGGCGTGATCGACCTTGGCGACGGACTGGCGGTCGCCTTCAAGATCGAGTCGCACAACCATCCCTCGGCGGTCGAGCCATACCAGGGGGCCGCCACCGGCGTCGGCGGGATCCTCCGCGACATCTTCACGATGGGGGCCCGGCCAATCGCGATCCTGGACGCCCTCCGCTTCGGCGACCCGGCTGACGCGCGGACGCGCCACCTTCTGCGCGGAGTGGTAGCCGGCGTGGGCGGCTACGGCAACTGTGTCGGCGTGCCGACGGTCGGGGGCGAGCTCGTCTTCGATCCCTCGTATGCCGGCAATCCGCTGGTCAACGTGATGGCCATCGGCCTCCTGCCGGCCGGCCGGCTGACCCTGGCCCAGGCGCCCGGCCCGGGCAACCTGGCCATCCTGTTCGGCTCGACCACCGGTCGCGACGGGATCGGTGGCGCCTCGGTCCTGGCCAGCGCCACCTTCGCCGATGACGACCCGTCCAAGCGGCCGACGGTCCAGGTCGGCGATCCCTTTGCCGAGAAGCTCCTGATCGAGGCGTCGCTCGAGCTGATCGAGGCCGGCCTGGTCGAGGGGCTGCAGGACCTGGGCGCTGGTGGAATCAGCTGCGCCACGTCAGAGACGGCGGATCGAGCGGGGACCGGCATGCTCATCGATCTCGATGCGATCCCGATCCGCGAGCCGGGCATGGAGCCATTCGAGGTGATGATCAGCGAGTCCCAGGAGCGGATGCTGGCGATCGTCCGGCCGGACCGCGAGGCCGCCGTGCTGGCGGTGTGCGAGCACTGGAACCTGCCCGCGGCGACGATTGGCCGGGTGACGGCCGACGGCGACATCACGATCGTCCGGGGTGGCCTCGACGAGGCCGGCCGTCCGAGGCCCGGCGCGACCGAGCTGGCCCGGATCCCGGCCGCCGCCCTGACCTCGGATGCGATCGTCCACGATCGGCTGGCCAGCCCGCCGGCCCACCGCCGGGCGGCCCCGGCCCCGGGCGCGCCGGTCGAGCCGAACGACCTGCTGCCTGAGCGTGGAATGGACCCGGGCGCGGTCCTGCTCGGGCTGATCGGCAGCCCCAATCTGGCCAGCCGCCGCTTCGTCTTCGAGCAGTACGACTCGACGGTCCAGGTCAACACGGTCGTGGGCCCGGGCCGCGGGGCGGCCGTCCTGCGGCTGAAGGGCTCGAACCGGGCGCTCGTCGCGACCACCGACGCGAACCAGGCCGTGGGCGAGCTCGATCCGTGGCTGGGTGCTGCCCTGAGCGTGGCCGAGGCGACCCGCAACGTGTCGATCACCGGCGCCCGCCCGCTCGGCGTCACGAACTGCCTGAACTACGGCGACCCGACCCGACCGGAGGCCTTCTGGCAGCTCAAGGAGGGCGTCCGCGGACTCGCCGATGCGTGTCGGGCGCTCGCACTTCCGGTCACCGGGGGCAATGTCTCGCTCTACAACGAGTCGCCTGGTGGCCCGATCGCGCCGACGCCCGAGATCGGCGTGGTCGGCCTGCTCGATGACGTCGACCGGCTGGTCGGCCCGGCCTTCGTCGCCGACGACGACGCGATCGTGCTCGTCGGCGAGGCGACGCCGGGGCTCGCCGGCAGCGCCTACGCCGCCCTCGCCGGGATCGCCCCGGAAGATGGGCCGCCTGGCCTCGACCTGGCCCGTGAGGCGGCCATCCAGCGGTTCGTGCGCGATGCGATCGAGCGGGGGCTGGTCGGCTCGGCCCAGGACGTCTCGGCCGGCGGGCTCGCCGTTGCCCTGGCTGAGGCTTCGATGTGGGGCGGCCGCGGCGCGCAGGTCCGGGTGATGATCAGCGGCACGCCCGCGGTCGAGCTCTTCGGCGAGAGCCCGTCGCGGCTCGTCCTGTCGACCAGCCCGCGCTTCGTCCCGGCGCTCCTGCTGGTCGCCCGGCAGCACGGCCTGCCGGCCGCCCGGATCGGCACGGTCGGTGGCGAGCGCCTGGTGATCGAGCTGGGCGGCCGGGGCGCGACCGGCGATGCCGAGGATCGCGGCACGCAGACCGCCGACGCGCTCGACGTGTTGCTCACGGACCTCCGCCATGCCTGGGACTTCGGCCTTGTCCGCGCACTGGGGGAGGCCTGATCATGTGCGGCGTGTTCGGGGCAGTGATGCCGGCCGGCTCCGCGACCGAGGCGGCGGCCGTGGCCGCCCTGGGCCTGTTCGCGCTCCAGCATCGTGGCCAGGAATCGGCCGGCGTCGCGGTCAGCGACGGCGAGCAGCTGATGGTCTACAAGGACCTCGGCATGATCAGCTCGGTCCTCGACGAGCGCCGTTTGCCGAGCCTGCGCGGACAGCTCGCGATCGCCCACTGCCGCTATTCGACGACCGGCTCGACGGTCTGGGAGAACTCCCAGCCGACGCTTCGTCTCGGCCCGCGCCGGGCGATCTCGCTCGGCCACAACGGCAACCTCGTCAACACCCGTGACCTCCTTGACCAGCTCCGGGGCGGCCGCTCACGGCTGTCGGCCTCGACCGATACCGAGCTGCTCACGGCACTGATTGCCGACGAGCCCGCGGCGGACACGGTCGACGCCCTCCTGCGCGTCCTGCCCCGGGTGCGCGGCGCGTTCAGCCTGGTGGTCCTGGACGAGCGCCGGGTCATCGGGGTGCGCGATCCGCACGGCTTCCGGCCGCTCGTGCTCGGCCGTCTGCCGCTGGCCGAGGGGGACGAGGGCCCCGGCCCCGGCCTGTGGGGTGACGACGACCGGGTCGGCTGGGTGTTCGCCTCGGAGACCGCTGCGCTCGACATCGTCGGCGCCGAGTTCGTGCGCGACGTCGCCCCGGGCGAGATCGTGATCCTCGAGCAGGGCCGGCCGCCTCGGTCCGTCCGCTATGCGACCGCCAAGCCCGCGCTGTGCGTCTTCGAGCTGATCTACTTCGCCCGGCCCAATTCGTACATGGAGGGCCGCAACCTGTACGAGGTCCGGCGCAAGATGGGGATGCAGCTGGCGGTCGAGCACCCGATCGAGACGGACATGGTCATGCCTGTCCCGGACACGGGAGCTCCCGCGGCCGCGGGCTACGCGGAGGCATCCGGGATTCCCTATCGCGAGGGCCTCGTCCGGAATCGCTACTCCGGCCGGACGTTCATCCAACCCTCCCAGACGATGCGCCAGCGGGGCGTCACGATCAAGCTCAATCCACTCCGCGAGGTCGTCCGGGGGCGGCGGCTGACCGTGGTCGACGATTCGATCGTCCGGGGCACGACGACCAAGCAGATCGTCAGCCTCCTGCGCCGGGCCGGCGCCACGGAGATCCACCTGCGGATCAGCGCGCCTCCCATCTTCCACCCGTGCTTCTACGGGATCGACACCCAGATCGAGACCGAGCTGATCGCGGCAACCCACTCGCTCGAGGAGATCCGCGCGTTCGTCGGGGCCGACTCGCTGGGCTACCTCTCGATCCCGGGCGTCCTCGCCGCGCTGGAGCTGCCCTACGAGCAGTTCTGCTTCGCCTGCTTCGACGGACGCTATCCGGAGCCGGTTCCGTACGACGCCGCCAGCCGGAAGTTCGTCCTCGAGGAGAATCCGCTCGGGCCGACCGGCGGGCTTGTCCTGCCCGGCACCCGGAGCTGAGGTTCGCGGACCATGGCCAAGGAGCCCGGGCCGCGCGGGGCCTACGCCCGGGCGGGCGTTGACGTCGAGTCCGGTGAACGTGCCGTCGGGCTGATGCGAGCCGCCGTCGAGGCGACCCACGGGCCGTCGGTCGTGGGTGGCCTGGGCGGCTTCGGTGGCGCGATCACCATCCCGGCCGGGTATCGCGACCCGGTCCTGGTCAGCTCGACCGACGGCGTGGGCACCAAGACGGCGATCGCGGCCGCCGTGGGCCGCTACGACACGATCGGGCGGGACCTGGTCGCGATGTGCGCCGACGATGTCGTGTGCAGCGGGGCTGCGCCGCTCTTCTTCCTCGACTACCTGGCCGTCGGCCGGCTCGACCCGGTCCTCGTCGCCGAGCTGGTCGGGTCGGTCGCGGCCGGCTGCCTCGAGGCTCGCTGCGCCCTCATCGGCGGCGAGACGGCGGAGCACCCCGGGCTGATGGACCGCGATGCGTTCGACCTGGCCGGCTGCTGCACCGGGATCGTCGAGCGTGAGCGCCTGATCGACGGGACGCAGGTCCGGGCGGGCGACATGGTCATTGGGCTGGCCGCCAGCGGCCTCCACGCCAACGGCTACTCGCTCGTTCGGGCACTCGTCGCCGAACGCGACCTGGACCTGGCCGAGCCGTACCAGGAGCGGCTCCGCCTGACCCTCGGCGAGGAGGTCACGAGGGGGCTCCTGGCGCTGGCCCCGGGCGAGGCCCTGATGACCCTCGGCGAGGTCCTCCTGACGCCCACCCGGATCTACGCCGGGGCCGTGCTCGACCTGCGGACCACCCTCGACGCAGCTCGCCTCGAGCTGCGTGGCGTGGCCCATATCACGGGCGGCGGACTGCCCGGCAACGCTGCCCGGCCCCTGCCGCCGGGCCTTGCCGTCCGAATCGACCCGGGACGCTGGCCGATGCCCTCGGTGATGCGCCTGTTCGGCGCGCTCGGCGGCCTCGAGGATGACGAGCTCCGGGCGACCTTCAACGGCGGCCTGGGCATGACCGTGATCGTCGAGCCGGCCGCCGCGGGCATGGCCTGCTCGAGCCTGGCGGCCGCCGGGATCGAGGCCTGGCTGGTCGGCGATGTCGTGGACGCGGCGCAAGCGGGCGGCCGGCGCTATCTCGAGGCCGACCTGATGTCGTTGGACCGGCCGGCATGAGCGGGCGGATCGCCGTCGGCGTGTCCGGCGCCGGCTCGAACCTGCGGGCCCTGGCCGCGGCCGTCGAGCGCGGTGAGCTGGGCGGCTCGATCGCGCTGGTGTTCGCCGACCGCGCCTGTCCGGCCCTGGACTGGGCGAGCGAGCGCGGCCTGGAGACGGCCCTGATTCCCAGCCCTGTCCTGTCCGACCGGACCGGCCGGGCCGCCTGGGACGCGACCCTGGCGGAGACGCTCGCCTCGGTCCAACCCGACGTGATCGTCCTGGCCGGCTTCATGCGCATCCTGGGGCTGCCGGTCCTGACCGCCTTTCCGAACCGGATCGTCAACACCCACCCCGCCCTGAGCCCGGCGTTTCCCGGCGGCCACGCGATCCGCGCCGCGCTGGACCAAGGGGTACGCGTCACCGGGGTCACCGTCCACCTCGTGGACCAAAGCCTCGATGGCGGCCCGATCGTCCTCCAGGAGCCGGTCGTGATCGAGCCTGCCGATGATCCTTCGACCCTGCGCAGCCGGATCCAGGCGGTCGAGCACCGGCTCCTGCCGCGCGCGGTCGGGTTGCTCCTGGCCGGAGCGGTGGCGGTGGGCGACGGGCGCGCATCGATCGACCTCGAGCGGGCCGAAGCCGGGTTGCCCGTACCGCACCGGGTGCTCCTGTCGGTGTCCGACAAAGCCGGCCTCGAGGCGCTGGCACGGGGGCTCGTCGCAATGGGCAGGGAGCTCGTCTCGACCGGCGGCACGGCCGAGGTCCTGCGCTCGGCGGGATTGCCCGTCACCAACGTTTCGGAGCTGACCGGCTTCCCGGAGATGCTCGATGGCCGGGTCAAGACCCTCCACCCGCGGGTCCACGCCGGGCTCCTGGGCGATCGCCGCCGGCTCGAGCATCGGCTCCAGCTGCTGAGCGCAGGAATCGCGCCGTTCGAGCTGGTCGTCGTCAACCTGTATCCGTTCGCGGCCGCGGCCGAGCGGCCCGGAATCGACTACGAGGACCTCGTCGAGCAGATCGACATCGGTGGGCCGGCCCTGATCCGGGCGGCGGCGAAGAATCACGCCTCGATCGCGGTCGTTACCTCGCCCGGCCGCTACCCGGCGATCCTCGAGGCGCTCGCGGACCCGGCCGGGATCGGGCCAGGGTTGCGCGCCGCCCTGGCCGTCGAAGCCTTCCGGCACACGGCCGCCTACGATGCCCGGATTGCGACGACCCTGCCCGCCCGGATGGCCGCTGCCGGGATCGAGCTGCCCGACGAGCCCGGCCTGCCCGGCGCGGATGATCCGTATCCGGCCAGCCTGACGATCGGCCTGGACAAGGTTGAGACGCTGCGCTACGGGGAGAATCCGCACCAGTCCGCCGCGCGCTACCGGATCCCTGGGGCCGGGCCGCGGCCCGGCCCCTTCGCCGGTTCGGACGGGCCGCTCCAGGGCAAGGCCCTGAGCTACAACAACGTGCTCGACGCATCCGCCGCGGCGGCGCTCGGACGGAACCTGCGGGGCCCGGCCTGCGTGATCGTGAAGCACACGAACCCGTGTGGCGCCGCAGAGCGCGGCACGCTCCTCGAGGCCTGGCAGGCGGCCCTCTCAGGTGACCCGGTCTCGGCCTTCGGGGGCGTGGTCGCCCTGACCCGGCCGGTCGACGCGGAGCTGGCCGAGGCGGTCGGCTCGATCTTCCTCGAGGTCATCGTGGCACCCGGTTTTGACGAGGACGCGCTCGAGGTGCTGGGTCGAAAGCCGAACCTGCGCCTGGTCGTCGATCCTGGCCTGGCCGCCGGCAGTGACGGTCAGCCGGCCGGCGGACCGGCCCGTGCCGATCCGTTCGGCTCGATCCGGACGGCCGGCGGAGCGGTCCTGATCATGGGCCGTGACGACGGCCTGGACGATTCTGCCAGCTGGACGACCGCGACTCAACGTCCGCCCAGTCCTTCGGAAGCTACCGACCTTGACCTTGCCTGGCGGCTCGTCCGAGGCGCGACCTCCAACGCGATCGTGCTCGTTCGCGACCGTCGCCTGATTGGCCTCGGGTCCGGTCAGACCAGCCGGGTTGACGCCGCGCGGCAAGCCGTCGCGAAGGCCCGGGCGATATCGGGCGACGGCGCGCCGACCGGGGCGGCCTGCGCCTCCGACGCCTATTTCCCGTTTCCGGACGGGGTCGAGGCCTGTCTCGAGGCGGGCGTCAGTGCCTTCGTCCAGCCTGGTGGATCGATCAGGGATCCGGAGGTCGTTGCCGTCGCGGACCGGGCCGGTGCCGCCATGGTCATGACCGGAGTGCGTCATTTCCGGCATTGAGGGAACGCTCCTGCGACGCCTCGGCGCACTCCTCGCGGTCGTCGCCATCCTCGCCGCCTGCGCGCCCGGCCCGCCGCCCAGCAGCCTGGCGATCGCCACGGCGAGCGTGTCCGGGCTAACCCCACCAGCCTCGCCGGCGCCGGCGGCCAGCCTTCCGCCGCCGGTTGCGACGGCATCGCCTGAACCGACCCCCTCGGCCACTCCGGGCCCGACGCCGACACCATCGAGCTCACCCGTCGCCCTCCATGCCGGCTGCCCGCCGACCGCCTCGACCAGCAGCCCGTCGCCGACCCAGCGCTCCGCCGGCGTGCGCACCACGAACTGGTCGGGCTATGTCGCCCGCTCGAGCCGGGCGTTCAGCTGTGTCCAGGGCAGCTGGGTCCAGCCGAAGCTGACCTGCCCTTCGAGCGGGACTGCCTCGCTCTCCATCTGGATCGGCTTCGACGGCGAGACTGGGCCGAGCCGCGCCACCCTCGAGCAGATCGGCACGAACGCCGATTGCGCCGACGGCCACGCCCGCTCATTCGCCTGGTTCGAGATCCTGCCGCGTGACCAATTCGAGCAGGAGCTCGACCTGGACGTACGCTCGGGCGACCGGATGGCCGCCTCGATCCAGCTCATTGGACGCTCGTACCATCTGGTGATCGAGAACCTGACCGCCGGCGAGGTGATCGACACGTACGAGCATTCGCCCGGCTCGCGCCGGCTCACGGCCGAATGGATCGTCGAGGCGCCCACCGTCGGCTGCCCGGACACATGCCAGGTGGCCGCGCTCCTGCATTTCTCGACAGTCACGTTCAGCTTGGCCGAGGCGATCCTGGCCGGGCGGGCCGGCCCGATCAATGACGCTCGATGGACTCGGGCCCGGTTGGTGCTCGAGTCACGCGGCGGTCAGGTCAAGGCCCAGGCGAGCGCGCTGACCGCGAACGGGATGGGCTTCGGCGTGGTCTGGCACCATCGCTGACAGGGGTCTCACGGGCAGACCTCCCGAACATGCCCGATCAGGTGCATGATTCACCATTGGAGGTGCAGCCAATGACTGATTCGATCAATCCCGAAGACTCGAACGACTCCTCGACCGACAGTGCCCCGGACGAGACCGCCGGGCGCGACGTGAGCGCCAAGGTGTCGGCCGTCGCGGCGCAGGTCGGCGACAAGGTGAGCCAGGCCGTGACCAAGGCAACCCCGGCCGCCAAGGGCGCCGCCGCTAAGGCATCGGACCTCGTGGCCAAGGCGGGCGACGCGGCCGGACCGGTAGCCCATAAGGCCGCCGATGTCACGGCCGACATCGGGCACAAGGTGGCCGTCAAGAGCCGGAGCATCGCCGCGGACCTTCGTCGGACGAAACCCGAGAACGGAGCCGAGGAAGCGGTTTCGGATGCCGGCGCTGCTGTCTCGGACGCCGCTGATTCGGCCAAGGCCGCGACCCACGACGCGGTCGACGCGGCCGGTGACGCGGTCGACGCAGCGAGCGAGCACCTCGCCAACTGACCGCCCCGGGCCGGCCCGAGCCCCAGTCGAAGTGCCGAGGCCAATGTTCTCTCGCAGATCGTCCGAGGGGTACCGGCTCGTGGCTCCCGGCGTCGAGCTCCGGACGCTGTGCCATGGCCAGGCAACGTTGATGGCCGAGTTCCGGCTCACGGCCGGTCACGAGCTGCCCACCCACCGTCATCCCCACGAGCAGACGGGCTATCTCGTGCGTGGGCGGATCCGCCTCCGGATCGGCGACGAGGCCCACGACGTGGAGCCCGGCGACAGCTGGTGCATCGCCGGCGACACGCTCCACGGAGCAACGATCCTCGAGGACGCGATCGCGATCGAGGTGTTCTCGCCGGTCCGCGAGGACCTGCTCGAGTAGATCCCGGCCCATCGCGTCGGCGCGCTCGCAGCACGCAGTCCTGACGCTTGCATGCGCTACTCTGCCCCGATGGTCGACAACAGGCAGCGGTTCTACGTCACGACGGCGATCGCCTACGCCAACAACCAGCCCGGCCTGCACACCCTGTACGAGGTGATCGGGGCCGACGTGATCGCGCGCTGGCATCGGATGCTCGGCGACGAGACGCGCTTCCTGACCGGCACCGACGAGCATTCCGTGAACATCGCCCAGCGAGCGGCCGAGGAGGGTCTCGCGCCGCGGGACTTCGTCGACCACAACGTCGAGCTCTTCCGCTCGTCCGAGGAGCTCCTCTGGATCAGGCCCGATCGATTCATCCGGACGACCGACCCGGACCACCACCGATCGGCCCAGGAGATGGTCCGCCGGGCGTACGCCAACGGCGACATCTACCTCGGCACGTACGAGGGTTGGTACTGCCCGAACGAAGGCTTCCGGAGCGCCTCCGAGGTCGTTGAGACCGCTCGTGGCACGATCTGCCCGAACCACCCCGACGTGCCCCTCCAGTGGCTGACCGAGCGCAACTGGTTCTTCCGGCTGTCGGCCTACCAGGAGCGCATCGAGCGCCACTACGCCGACCATCCCGACTTCGTCCAGCCCGACTACCGGCGCAACGAGATGCTCGGGTTCATCCGCGGCGGGCTCGAGGACTTCTCGATCAGTCGCGCCGGCGGCGGGTGGGGGATCCCGTTCCCGATTGCCGAGAACGGTGAGTCGGCGCTCCTCGAGGACGGCCGCTGGGATCCCGAGGCCGGCACCATCTACGTCTGGTACGACGCCCTGATCAACTACATCACCGGGGCTGGCTTCCCCGATGACCCGGCCTCGTTCGACCACTGGTGGCCGGCCGACCTGCACGTGATCGGCAAGGACATCGCCCGGTTCCACACGATCTATTGGCCGGCGATGCTGTGGAGCGCCGGCCTGGCCGCACCCCGCCACGTGTGGGTCCACGGCTGGCTGCTGGTCAAGGGCGGCGAGCGGATGAGCAAGAGCCGGGGCAACTTCTTCGACCCGAACGACGTGGTCGCCGCGCTGGGCTCTGACGGTGCCCGCTACGTCACCCTGGCCGAGGTCGCCTTCGATCGGGACACCGAAGTCAGCTGGGAGTCGTTCATCCGGCGCTACAACGCCGATCTTGCCAACGACTTCGGCAACCTGGTGAACCGGACGGTGTCGATGGCCAACCGCTACCTGGCGGGGGAGCGCCCGGCGGCGTCGGACGGCGGGTCGCTGCGGACCGCCTGGGAGGCAACGCTGCCGGCGTACCGCTCGCAGCTCGAGGGCTGCCTCCTTCACGCTGCGCTCGGCACACTGTGGGAGTTCGTCGCGGCGGCCAATCGGCTGGTCGACGCCGAGAAGCCGTGGGACCTGGCCAAGGCGGCCAAGCTCGAAGGTCCCGCGGGGGAGTCGGCCGGCCTGCGGCTGTCCGCCGTCCTGGGCGACCTCGTCGAGGCCTGCCGGGTCATCGCCCTCGCCAGCGCCCCATTCATGCCGGCGACGGCACCGCGGGTCCTCGCCCAGCTCGGCTACGCCTGGCCCTACGCCAGCGACGGCAACGGCGGGCCGCCCATCATCGGGGAGCTCGGCTGGGGCACGCACTCGGGCGAGTCGGGCCGGCTGGAGGTAGCCGAGCCGCTCTTTCCGCGGCTCGACGTCGAGCCTGGCCCGACCGCCGACTGATCATCCGGCGATGCGCCTGATCGATTCGCACGGCCACGTCCAGGCCGACCGCTTCGGCGGCGACGCCGAGCTGGTGATCGGCGGGGCACGCCTGGCCGGAGTCGAGCGGATGCTCGTGCCGGGCTGGGATGTCGCCTCGAGCATCGCGGCGCTCGAGATCGTCGGGCGCTATCCGTGGCTCGATGCGGCCGTCGGCGTCCATCCCCATGACGCGGCGCTCGTCGATGAGGACGGCTGGTCCACGATCGTGGAGCTCGCCGCGGATCCTAGGGTGCGGGCGATCGGCGAGACAGGCCTGGACACGGATCGCGGATTCTCGCCGTTGGCGGACCAGCTGATCAACCTGCGCCGCAACCTGGCGCTGGCCCGGGCAACGGGCAAGCCGGCCATCCTCCATTGCCGCTCGAAGCCGGGCCAGCGCGACGCCCAGGACGCGCTCGTCGCCGAGCTGCGGGCAGCAGGATTCGACAGGGGAGCGGGGGCGGGTTCGGGCCTGGGCTCGTTCGGCGGCCGACCGCCGGCCATCATCCACTCCTACTCGGGACCGCTCGACTACGGCCGGACCGTCATCGACATGGGCCTCGCCGTCAGCTTCTCCGGGCTTGTGTTCCGGCCCGGCGAGGAGGCCAGCGCGAGCGTTGCCCGCCTCGTCTCACGGGAGCGGCTCCTGGTCGAGACGGACGCGCCGTTCCTGTCGCCACCGGGCGCACCGCGCAAGCGGAACGAGCCGGAGTGGGTGCGGGTCACGGCGGATTGGCTGGCCGAACAGCGCGGCGAGGCTCGCGACGCCCTGGGGGAGGGGCTGGTGGCCGCCTACGATTTCATCCTGGCACGGACGGCCAGCTCGGTCTGATCCCGGGCGTCGCGGCAAAGCGCCGAGCGTTCCTGGCCTGAGCCGTCAGGTCGGGGGCAGGGTCTCGACGATCAGGCCGGTTTCGTTCCCGTAGTCCCACACGTCGATCGACGGGGGCTGGACGCCGAGGGCGGTCAGAGCCGTGCAGATCTGGCTGCGGTGATCCGTGCCGTGGTGGAGGGCCTGGGCGAGCCGGGCTCCGATGGAAGCCGCGCGGCGATAGCCATTGTCCTCGACCTCGATCACCATGGCCCCAGGATCGACGTCCGCGGCCAGCAGGGTCGACCAGGCCTCGCCGTCGCGGGCCATCGCCGCATCGAGCTCGGCCAGGCCGGACCGGTCCTCGTCGACCAGCAGGTCACGCCGGCCGTTCATCAGGAACAGGTACCACCCGTCCGCACCGACGAGGTGGCGGGCCGTCTGGAGGATCGAACCATACGTCCCCGCCACCGGCGTCTCGAGCTGGATCGGATCAAGCACGAGACAGGCATCGAGCAGTCGTCGGGTCGCCCAGACGTGGTGCCCAAACGCGTCACTCATCAACGACGTGCTCATGCCCAGACGATAGCAGCCCCGAACCGCGCCGCCGCGGGAGTTGACACGGCGGAGGCGACTCATCTAGTCTATTGGCACTCTCACGTCGAGAGTGCCAAAGCGGTGATCCGGACGGTTCGCCCGGCCGCCCCATGGAGGGCGAGGACCGAGTAGGCGATCTGGACGGAGGTCCCGCCGGCACTCAATTCTGGACTTCAGGATGGGGTCAAGCGAACGACGCTCGCCACGTCCTCAATCAATCATGTCGGCCCGCGTCGCCGACAGAGGAGGGCTCGAACCTTGGCCAAGGCCACTGTGAACAAGGCAGCGGAAAAGAAGCTGCGCCCGCTGGGCGACCGCGTGGTGATCAAGCCGACCGCCCGCGAGGACATGACCAAGAGCGGGATCGTCCTGCCCGATACGGCCAAGGAGAAGCCCCAGGAGGGCGTGATCCTCGCCGCGGGTCCGGGCAAGATCGACGACAGCGGCAAGCGCGAGCCGATGGACGTCAAGGTCGGCGACAAGGTCCTCTATGCGAAGTACGCCGGGACCGAGTTCAAGGTCGAGGGCGACGACCTGCTGATCGTCAGCCAGAAGGACATCCTCGCGATCGTTGAGTAACGATCGCCGGCCCGTCGTTTCCCCACTGATCACCCGGAGGAAGATTCAAATTGGCTAAGCAGATCATCTTCGACGAGACCGCTCGTCGCTCGCTCAAGCGTGGCATCGACCACCTGGCCGATGCGGTCAAGGTCACGATCGGCCCGAAGGGTCGCAACGTCGTCCTCGACAAGAAGTTCGGATCGCCGACGATCACCAATGACGGCGTCACCATCGCTCGTGACATCGAGCTCGACGACCCGTTCGAAAACATGGGCGCGCAGCTCCTCAAGGAAGTTGCCACCAAGACCGACGACGTCGCCGGCGATGGCACGACGACCGCAGTCGTGCTCGGCCAGGCGATGGTCGCCGAGGGCCTCCGGGTCGTCAGCGCCGGAGCCAACCCGATGGTCGTCAAGCGCGGCATCGAAGCAGCCGTCGCGGCGATCGTCGACGAGATCAAGAAGCAGTCCCGGCCGGTCAACAACCGCGAGCAGATCGCGGCCGTGGCCGGTATCAGCGCGGCCGATCCTGAGGTCGGCGAGATCATCGCCGAGGTCATGGACAAGGTCGGCAAGGACGGCGTCATCACCGTCGAGGAAGGGCAGTCGCTCGGCCTCGAGAAGGAATACACCGAGGGCATGCAGTTCGACCGGGGTTATCTCTCGGCCTACTTCGTGACCAACCCCGATCGGATGGAGACGGTCCTCGAGGATCCCCGGATCCTGATCACCGACCGCAAGATCTCGAGCGTCCCGGACATGCTCCCGGCGCTGGAGAAGGCGGTCCAGATCGGTCGCCCGATCGTGATCATCGCCGAGGACATCGATGGCGAGGCACTCGCCACCCTGGTCGTCAACAAGCTCCGCGGGACCGTCTCGGTCCTGGCCGTCAAGGCGCCGGGCTTCGGCGATCGCCGCAAGGAGATGCTCCGCGACATCGCCATCCTGACCGGTGGCACCGTGATCAGCGAGGAGATCGGGCGCAAGCTCGACTCGGTCACCCTCGAGGACCTCGGCTCGGCCCGCCGGGTCGTCGCGACCAAGGACGACACCACGATCATCGACGGCTCGGGCACGCCCGACCAGATCAAGGGTCGGATGAGCCAGATCAAGGCCCAGATCGAGGACACCACCTCGGACTACGACAAGGAGAAGCTCCAGGAGCGCCTTGCCAAGCTGTCCGGCGGCGTGGCCGTGATCAAGGTCGGCGCGGCCACCGAGGTCGAGCTCAAGGAGAAGAAGCACCGCATCGAGGATGCACTCTCGACGACCCGCGCGGCCGTTGAGGAAGGCCTCGTCGCCGGCGGCGGAACGACCCTGCTGCAGGCCATCCCGGCCCTCGACAAGGTCAAGCTCCAGGGCGACGAGCAGATCGGCGTCGACATCGTGCGCAAGGCGCTGGAGGCTCCGGCCCGCCAGATCGCCGACAACGCCGGTGCCCGGGGCGAGGTCGTCGTCGAGGCGGTCCGCAACGCCAAGAAGGGCCACGGCTTTGACGCGCTCAAGGGTGAGTACGGCGACATGTTCGCCCGAGGCATCGTCGACGCAGCCAAGGTCACCCGGTCCGCCCTCCAGAACGCGGCCTCGATCGCGGCCATGGTCCTGACCACGGAGACGCTGGTCACCGACCTGCCCGAGAAGAAGGACGCCAATGGCGCCGGCGGCCACGGCCACGGCGGCGGCGGCGGAGACATGGACTTCTAGAGCGACCGTTAGCGTTCGCTAGCGTCCGCTCACGCGGAAATCACGCTCACAACAGTGCGAGAGCCGGTCGTCCATTCGCGGATAACCGGCTCTCATGCTACCCAGATTGCTACCACGAAACGGGGCCACGAACCGGATCGCTGTCCCGTGTGGCGCCCCGGCCGTCGAATAGCCGTCGGCATCGTCGCGATTGCCATAGTCGGTTCCGGTGCGACTTGGAACGATCACCATCAGCATGACTTCCTGGCACTGCCAGCCAGGCAAGAGGACGCTGGACCGTACTGGCCGCCAAGCCCGGGCTGGTTCACTGGACAGATCGCAGTCTCGAACTACAGCGGCACGATCAGCGCAATCACGCGGATCATGGCCGCCCAGGCGCAGGCAAGCATTCGCCGAGACGAAACGTAGAGCGGTCTCGCCAGACGAGGGGGATTCGTCGGACGGCGCCGAGTCGATCCTACGGCTTGGGTAAGAATGAGGCCCCCGGTCGCTCCGGCTCGGCTGGCTGTGATCCGAGCAGGGACCGCGCTTGCGCCACCAAGCAAGATGGCCGAGCATCGCAGCGTGCCTCTCCGATCGGCCCTGATCGTCCAGATCGAACTTCCCAAGCCGCTGGCCGATCTACGGGCCCGCCACGACCCGCTCGCCAGTCGGGGAGTCCCGCCGCACGTCACGGTCCTGTTCCCGTTCATCCCAGTCGATGACCTCGGCCCGTCGGTCGGCGCCGCACTTGCTGAGCTCGCGAGCGCCCATCGGCCGTTCCGCGCCCGGTTCGATCGGTTCGAGCACCGCGACGCGATGATCTGGCTGCCGCCCGTGCAGCCAGGACCATTCCAGGAGCTCACCGAAGCCGTGGTCGGCCGGTGGCCGATGTACCAGCCGTACGACGGCGCCTACGACACTCTGATCCCCCACCTCACGTTGGTCGAGTCAAGCACCGACGCGATTGCGCGAGCGACAGCCTGCCGCCCTCGTCGCAGGACCGTTCGATGTGCCTGTCGAGGAACTCCTGTTGATTGGCCAGGCGGAGTCGGGCGATTGGCGCGAGCTTGACCAGTTTCGCCTGGGATTCTGATCCTGCGATCGGAGAGATCAGGTCCGGAGCGAACGTCGAGGACTCCGCCCCGGTCGCTCCGGCTCGGCTGGCCGGCTAGCGGGATCGACGTCCGGACGCGAAGCCCAGACGACCCTTGACGGTCGCGAAGCCCGGGCGCACAGTCGGTTCCTGAGTCCGCTCGCGGGGATCACATGACGGATAGGGAGAGACGGTTCGTCCTCGGGGTCGTGGCAGCAGGTGTGGTCCTCGTGGTCGCCGCCTGGCTCGACACGTCCGTGGTCGCCGTTGTCGTGCGCCAAGCCGCCTCGAACTTCGACATGACCCAGTCTGGCATGGCCTACGGCATTGGCAGCATCATCCTGGCCGGGCTCGTGCTTGCGGTCGCCTGGATTGGCTGGCGCTGCCGGTCGCTGGCCCTGGGGGTCGTGTATGCCCTCGTCGGTGGCCTGTTCGCCTTCCTCCTCTACCTCGCCTTCGCGTTAGGAGGATCGATCAACGGGTCATTGCCGGTCCTGCCCGACCCGCTCGCAACGGCGCTGGGCAACCTGCTCAGCTCGACGTACGGCCCGCTGAACGGGGTCATGATCGTGGGCGCCACGATGGTCGTCATCGGGGTCGCCCAGATCGTCGCGAGCATCCGTGAGCGTCGGGCTGCCCGCCGCTCGACGGAGGAGCCGACAGAACCTGAGGCACCCGAGGCAACGATCGAGGACGTGGCAGAGCCCGCCTGAGGCAGGATTTCCGGCGAGCTGCTGAGAGAGGGACCGCCGAACCCAGCCCTATCCCGCGACAGCCGCAGCCGCCTTGCGCGACGGGATCACGCCTCGCTCGATGTCCTGCTGCCGTTGGAGGAGGCCGGTGTAGAGGTCGATCTGGTCGGCGATCGTTTCGCGGACCTTGTATGCGGACCCGGTGTCGGCCTGCCAGATCCGCCCAGCCTCCTTCGCGAGGTACTCGAACTCCTGGAGGATCTGCGCGATCCCCTCTCGAGCCCGATCCTGCTGGACATACGGTTCGCAGATCGACCACCAGAAGAGCAGGTCGTTCTGGAAAATCGCGGTCCCCTCCTCGGCGTTGAGGTGGCCTTTGCGGACGAGGTAACCGAGCCTGTCGAACCAGTTCGCGGGGGCATAGGCCGAGGACGGCATTCCCTCGGTCGGTGCCCGGTTCTCGAGGTCGATCAGGGCGGCGAGACGCTTGTAGCGCTCCTGATTTGAGACCCATTCCACCCGGATCGCCGTGACCTGGGCGATCGCCGCCTGGCCGCGCTGGAGCCGGAGCTGGCGGTAGATCGCGAGGAACGTCACCGCCAGGACGAGCCCGCTGAGGGCCGTCCAGAACCATTCCGAGCCCGGCCCGATGAGGACCAAGCCGTTCGTGTTGATCAAGCTCATCTCGCTCCCTCGGCGTATCGACTCCAACTGACGGATGAGGATCGTTGAGTCGCCGGGCAAGGGGAACTCGAGGATCCTCGTGGGCACGTTCCTGCCGAACGGCCGCACGAACTAGGAGGTCTCGGACCGGAACGGGCGCGGGCGTCGCGCAAGTCGGTCACCCAGTTCAGCGTCTAAGTTTGCCGCTGGTTCTCAATCTTCCCCATGGTGGTTTCCTGATGGAAGCGCATCTGCCATCGCCCGTCGTGCCTGATGAGGATCGATAGCCCGCCCTCGATGCCCTCGGGATTCTCGATCGCGGCCTACTTGCGCCGATTGATCAGGGCGTTCTGAGCGGTTTGCTCACGTGCTTCGATCGCGATCTTGCCGACCCACCCAGAGATCAGGCCGACCACGGCGAGAGCCGGGCTCATCCCTCCAGGGATGACCCGGCGCTCTCGATTCCGGGACGGGCCGCCTGTGACGAGCAGAGCCGGCCCCGTCAGGTATCTCCACAGGAGATCAAGCAGGCCGAAATCCCCGACGATCTGACCGGTGGTGCGGCCTCAATTCTTTCCGTTTGATCTCCTCCGGCGATCAAATCGTGGGTCCCGATGTCACCGGCGGCAGAGGGCTGCCTCGATTCCCCTGATTTGATCTCCAGCTGAGATATCTCCTCACGGGCCGGTCCTGGTTCGTCCGCGGCGAACGCGACATCCGCTTCGGGCGCCGAACCGCGGATCGAGGATCGGGCTAGGATCAAACCATGCTCGGATCGCTCCCTGGCCTGATCGCACGCTGGCCAAGGCCGGCCGCACTCGCCGTCGCCGCCACGCTGGTCGTGGCCGCCTGCGGCGGCAGCTCGGCGACGCCCGGCTTCACCGGGCCGCTTCTCAGCGACCCCCAGGAGATCCTGGCCAGGGGCCTCAGCGCGCTGAACGACGCCAGGACGTTCCATCTCGATGGACAGCTGTCGGGGACCCTCAACGCCGACCTGACCGGCAGCGGCACGACCTCGGCCATCGATCTCAAGGGCACCTCGCTCAGCGCCGATGTTGACGTGCCCAACGAGCGGGCCAAGCTCTCGATCAAGGTCCCGGCGCTCTTCGCCCTGACCATCGACTACATCCAGATCGGGCCTGACACCTACAGTCGGAACAGCCTCGACGGCCCGACCTGGACCCACACCTCGCAGGCCGCCAGCTCCTCACCGGCACCCAGCACGGCGCCAGGAGAGAGCGCCAGCCCGGCTGGAAGCGCCGGGCCGTCGCCCAGCCTCGACCTCGTCGGCCAGCTCACCGAGGCCCTCGCCAACCTGCCCAATCCACCGACCAAGGGCAGCGACGTTCCGTGCGGCTCGAAGACGTGCTACTCGATCTCGATCGTCGTGCCGCTCAGCTCGGCCGGCGACGATCCACTCGGACTGCCGATCCCGAGTGCTGCCACGGCCAGCGTCTCCGCCGACCTCCATATCGAACAGGACACGCTCCTGCCGGTCGCCGCCACCGTCGTCATCGATGCCGGCACGACCGGCACGTTCACCCTCGCCCTGACCCTGTCCGCCTTCGACCAGCCCGTGACGATCAGCCCGCCGCCGGCCGACCAGGTCGTCGAGGCCAGCCCCGGCGCCTAGCTCCGCGCCGCCGGCGAGCGCCCGACCGCAAGGTAGCGCTGCCAGCGGTCCGATGTCCGGTCGAGGATCCCCTGGTGGGCTCGCTCCACCCGGTCGATCTCGGCCAGGCGGCGCACCTTGACCCGCTCGAAGCCCGCCGCGCGCAGGACCTCCACGATCGCGTCAGGACTGGTCTGGTGCAAGAGCGGCAGGGCCGCGTCCACCTCGCGCGGGTACTCGTGCTCGTCGAGGACCTTCGACGAGCGAACGGTCCGGAGCCGTTCGGCCCCGGCCACGAGCAGCCGCCGGGCCGCCGGGTCGGGCGGGTAGAAGCCATCGATCACGGCAACCAGGCCACCCGGACGAAGCCGGTCTCGCCACGCCGCGGCGGCGCGAACCGGCTCGGCCAGGGTCCAGGCCAGGTGCCGGCTGACGACGGCGTCGAGCGTGCCGCTCGGAACCGGCGGATCCTCGGCATCGCCGATCCGCCAGTCGACGGCGAGTCCCGTCTCGATGCTTCGCCGGCGGGCGGCCAGGATCATCCGCTCGGACAGGTCCAGCCCGATGACCGTGTGGCCGAGCTCGGCCGCGGTCAGGGCCAGGGTGCCCGTGCCGGTCCCGGCGTCGAGGACCTCGAGCCGGGGCATCTCCGAGTGGGTCGCATCGCCCAGGACCGCAGCCACGAGGCGGCGCCAGGCGATCCGCTCATCCTGGTGCAGGACACCGTGTCGCGGGAGCCGGTCGTAGTCGGCGGCGCCCCGGTCCCAGGCGCTCGTGATCGCGGCCTTGACGCTCGCCCGGTCGTCCTCGTGCATCGCCTGAGCATAGCCAGCCTACGAGCAGTGGAGGGGGTCGCCCTACAATGACGACGTGCCTCCGTTGACTCCCCGGCTCGCCCCCGAGCCGCCCGATGACGATGTCCCGTTCCTCGATGGACTGGCGTTCGAGACGGTCGATGCAGGCGGCCTGGATGTCTCGGACGCGACCGCCGCGGGGGACCCGAGAGCCCCCCGCCGGCGTCGTTCGAAGGCAGCCGCCCCGAGCGCCGGCCAGGCCGAGGCGTTCGGGGACGAACCACCACCGCCCGAGAGTCCCGACGGGAATCCCAGGCCGGTGGCCAGGCCCAGGCCCGACCCGGCCGCGACGGCTGCCCTGGCCGAGAAGATCGTGTCGCGTCTGAATCCGGAACAGGCGCGGGCGGTGACCACGACCGACGGACCGCTGCTGATCCTGGCCGGGGCCGGCAGCGGCAAGACCAGGGTCCTGGCCCATCGGGTCGCCTACCTGGTCGGCGTGCTCGGCGTGCGGCCCTGGCAGATCCTGGCCGTGACCTTCACCAATCGCGCGGCGGGCGAGCTCCGCGAGCGCATCGTCGCCCTCGTCGGCGAAGCCGGACGCGAGGTCGAGTGCGGGACGTTCCATGCCGTCTGTGCCCGGGCGCTCAGGCGCGATGGGCCGGCCATCGGACTCGATCGGCGCTTCGTGATCTACGACAGCGACGACCAGCAGACCCTGATGAAGCAGATCCTCAAGGAAGAGGACCTGCCGGCCACCGGCGAGTTTCGGCCGGCCGCCGTCCTGGGCGCAATCAGCCGGGCCAAGAACGAGATGCTCGACAGCGCTGCCCTGGCCGAGGGCGCCCTGAACCACCACGAACGCCAGATCGCCCGGCTGGCCCGGATCTACCAGGCCCGCCTCACAAAGCTGGGCGCTCTCGACTTCGACGACATCCTGCTCGACGCGGTCCGACTGTTCGACGAGGTCCCCGCCGTCCTCGCCCGCTACCAGGAACGCTGGCGCTACCTCCACGTGGACGAGTACCAGGACACGAACCGCGCCCAGTACCTGTGGATTCGGGCCCTCGCCGCGCGCCATCACAACCTGTGCGTGGTCGGCGACGACGACCAGTCGATCTACTCGTGGCGCGGCGCCGACCTGCGCAACATCCTGGACTTCGAGCGCGACGAGCCAGGTGCCACCGTGGTCAAGCTCGAGCAGAACTACCGGTCGACCCAGCTGATCCTGGATGCCGCCCACGCTGTCGTCAGCCGGAACACGGCGCGCAAGGACAAGAAGCTGTGGACCGAGCAGGCCGGTGGCCGGCCGATCCAGCGTTTCGAGGCATACAACCAGGAGGAGGAAGCCGAATGGATCGCCCGACAGGTTGAAACACTGGTCGGCGGGGGAGGCTCGCTGCTGACCCGCAAGGCCGACGACGAGGAGGGTCGTTCGAGCCCCCGCGACGTCGCCGTGATGTACCGGACCAACGCCCAGAGCCGGGCGATCGAGGAGGCGTTCCTGCGCTACGGGATCCGCTACCAGCTGATCGGCGGGACCCGCTTCTACCAGCGTCGCGAGGTGAAGGACGCCCTGGCCTACCTGCGCGTGCTGCGCAGCGACACCGACGGCATCGCCTTCGAGCGGATCATCAACGTTCCGGCCCGGTCGATCGGCGACAAGACCGTCGAAGTCCTGCGGGCGGGTGCCGGGCGCGAGGCGATCGGCACGTTCTGGGCGTCGATCGAGGCCGCAGTCGACGGCCGCCTCGAAGGGGTGACTCCCCGCGCGCGGAGCGCGCTCGCCGATTTCGCCGCGGTCGTGCGCTCGCTCCGGCTGCGCGTCGGCGTCCTGCCCCTGCCCGAGCTGCTCGATGCCGTCCTTGAGCGATCGGGCTATCGGGCGATGCTCGCCGACGGCTCCGAAGAGGGCGAGGACCGCTGGAACAACCTGCTCGAGCTGCGCTCGGTCACGACCCGCTACGACGACCTGTCGCCCGACGATGCGCTCGATCGCCTGCTCGAGGAGACGGCCCTCGTCGCCGACCAGGACGCCTATGCCGGCGATGCCGATGCGGTCACCCTGATCACGCTCCATGCAGCCAAGGGGCTCGAGTTCCCGGTCGTGTTCATTGCCGGCCTCGAGGAAGGCACGTTTCCCCACAGCCGGGCCCTCGACGACGAGCGCCAGCTCGAGGAGGAGCGCCGTCTGGCCTACGTCGGGATCACCCGCGCCAAGCGCCGCCTGTTCCTGTCCCACGCCTGGCACCGGGCGACCTGGGGCGCGAGCGGCGCGACCGTGCCGTCGCGCTTCCTGCTCGAGATTCCCGACGAGCTGATGGAGGGCCCCCGCCTGCGAGCCGAGGACGACCACGCCGACGGGCCACTGGACCTCGAGCTCGTGTTCGGCGCGCGCCGCTCATCGCGCTTCGGCACTCCGATCCGGGCCGGCGGAAGCGCCTACCGCCAGGGCAGCGGCAGGCCCGGCGCTCCGACCGCCGGGACGCCCTTCGCCCCGAGCCGCGACCTCGCCGCCCGGCGTTCGTCGTACGCCGCCGGCGCCCGTTCGGGCGAGCTGGCGCCGGGCAAGCCGGCGGGGATCAGGGCCTGGGACGATGCCGCCGACAGCGACCGGTACGTGGAGCCCTCGGACGACCTACCGGTGCGCCGGGTCGAGGAGGCCCGCCCGGCCACGCCGCCCCGGCCGATCGTGCCCGGCGAGCGGCGCTATCGCGACGGCGACCGCGTCCGGCATGCCCGCTTCGGCGACGGAATCGTCGTGTCGGCCCGGCTGACCCGTGACGATGAAGAGGTGACCGTGGCCTTTCGGGACGCCGCGGTCGGCCGCAAGACGATGCTGGCGAGCATGGCCAATCTCGAGCTGATCGGCTAGGCCGGTGAGCTCGCTGCCGGTCGATCCGGCCCTCGTCGAGACGGCGCGGGATGGAGGCGCCAAGCGGGCCGCCGAGCGCCACGCTGCCCTCTCGGCCGACATCGAACGGGCCAACCGGCTGTACTACCTCGAGGATGCGCCGGAGCTGTCCGACGCCGAGTACGACGCGCGATTCCGGGAGCTGGTCGCCCTCGAGGCGGCGTTCCCCGACCTGCGCGCCCCTGATTCGCCGACGGTCCGGGTCGGCGTCCCGATCTCGTCGACGTTCGCCGAGGTCCACCACAGCAGGCCGATGCTGTCGCTCGGCAATGCCTTCTCGGCCGACGAGCTGCGGGCCTTCGACGCCCGCGTCCGACGGGGCCTGGGGCTGCCCCCGGCCCCGGAGCCGGCACCGGAGCTGCGCTACGGCGCCGAGCTGAAGATCGACGGCCTGGCGATCAGCCTGCGTTTCGAACATGGCCGGTTCAACCTCGGGGCGACCCGCGGCGACGGCACCACGGGCGAGGACGTGACCGCCAACCTGCGCACGATCCGGGCGATCCCCAGTCGGCTGAGCGAAGCCGTGACGATCGAGGCCCGTGGCGAGGTCTACATGCCCAAGGCCGAGTTCGCCCGGATCAACGCCGAACGCGAGGAAGCCGGCCTGGCCCTGTACGCCAATCCCCGCAACAGCGGCGCTGGCTCGCTCCGCCAGCAGGATCCCAAGATCACCGCCGGCCGGCGCCTGTCGGCCTGGTTCTACCAGCTCGTGGACGACACTCCCGGCACGACGGTCGATTCGCAATCGGCGGCCCTGGACCGGCTGGCGGGGCTGGGCCTGCCGGTCAATCCGGAGAGTGGCGCCGGGCTCGACATCGAAGGCGTCCTCGAGTTCATCGAATCGTGGCGGGAGCGCCGCCACGGCCTGCCCTACGAAACCGATGGGGTGGTGGTCAAGGTCGATCGCTTCGATCAGCAGGCCCGTCTCGGCCTGGTCGCCCGGGCCCCGCGCTGGGCGATTGCCTACAAGTTCCCACCCGAACAGGTCCGCACCGTGGTCGAGGACATCGTTGCCTACGTCGGGCGGACCGGCACGCTCACCCCGGTTGCCCACCTTGCACCGGTCAAGGTGGCCGGCTCGACCGTGGCCCGGGCCACCCTTCACAACCTCGACGAGGTCCGCCGCAAGGACATCCGGATCGGTGACACGGTGATCCTCCAGAAGGCCGGGGACGTCATCCCCGAGGTGGTCGGGCCCGTCCTCGAAGCGCGAACCGGAACCGAGCTCGAGTTCGAGATGCCGGCGGCCTGTCCGGTATGCGCCACGCCGGTCGTCCGGGATGAGGGCGCGGTCCGGCACTACTGTCCGAACCTCGCCTGCCCGGCGAGGGTGGCCCAGGAGTACGGCCACTTCGCCGGGCGCGGCGGGATGGACATCGAGGGCGCCGGTTGGGCCGTCGTGGAGCAGCTCCTCCAGCGCGGCCTGCTGGCATCTCGGGCCGACTTCTTCCGGCTTGACGTGGACACCCTGGTGACCCTCGACCGATTCGGTCGGAAGAGTGCCGAGAACCTCGTCGGCGCGATCGAGCGTGCGCGCCGGCGGCCCCTGGCCCGGATCATCAACGCCATGGGCATCCCCCAGGTCGGCGAGCAGACCGCGATCGACCTGGCCGGCTGGCTGGCCGCCCGGATTCCGCCCGGCGAGGAGGAGCCGATGGGCGGCCCGGGTGGCTGGACGGGCCGCGCTGCCGGCGAGCTCAACCGGACCGCCGTGGACGATCCGGCTGCGTTCGAGGCGGTGCCTGGCATCGGCGCGACGGTCGCCGCCGGGCTCGTCCGCTACTTCACCGACCCGGCCACGCGTGACGTCCTGGCGGACCTTGTCGCGGCCGGCGTCGAGGCCGAACGACCGGTCGTCCGGGCCGCCAGCGAAGGATCCCGGGCGGGGCCGCTCGATGGCCTGACCATGGTCGTGACCGGCTCACTGGCAGGCTTCGACCGACAATCCGCCGAAGAGGCGATCCGGGCCGCCGGCGGCAAGGTGTCCGGATCGGTCTCCAGGAAGACCAGCTACCTGGTGGCCGGCGAGAATGCCGGCTCGAAGCTGGCCAGGGCCCAGGAGCTGGGTGTCCCCGTCCTTGATGACGAGGCCTTCGGGCGGCTCCTCGCCGGCGAAACGCCGGTATGATCCCGCGATGGCCACCCTGTCCCGCGCCGATGTCGTCCACGTCGCCCACCTGGCCCGTCTCGGGCTGACCGAGGCCGAGCTGACCCGCCTCGAGGGCGAGCTCAACCACATCGTCGACCAGTACGCCCGGCTGACCGAGCTGGACACCGACGCGATCGAGCCTACGGCCCAGACGATCGAGCTGGAGAACATCCTGCGCGACGACATCGTCAGGCCGTCCCTCGCGCAGGATGCGGCCCTGGCCAATGCCCCCGAGACGAGCGACGGGTTCATCGTCGTGGCCGCCATCCTCGGCGGCGATTGACGATGACGCCGACCCCGGCCGACGGAGCCGGCCTGACCCGGCGGACCGGCCACGATCTCGCGGCCGGCTTGCGCGCCGGTGACTTCAGCGCTCACGAGCTGGCAGACGCCCACCTGGCCGCGGCGGAACGGGACAACCGTGGGCTCAACGCCTGGTTGACGATCGAGCGCGAGCGCGCCCTGGCCGAGGCCGATGTCGCCGACGCCCGGCTGGCCCAGGCGCGTCGCGACGGGCCGGCGGCGGCGGCCGCGCTGCCGGCGCTCCTCGGGCTGCCGGTCGCCCTCAAGGACCTCGTCTCGGTGGCCGGCCTGCAGTGCACCGCGGGCTCCCGGATCCTCGAGGGCTACCGGGCACCGTACGACGCCCACATCACCGAACGCCTGCGGACCGCCGGGGCGGTCATCCTGGGCAAGACCAACATGGACGAGTTCGCCATGGGCAGCTCAACCGAGCATTCCGCCTTCGGTCCGACGGCAAATCCGTGGGACCTCGACCGAGTTCCGGGCGGCTCGAGCGGCGGCTCGGCCGCGGCGGTCGCCGCGTTCAATGCGCCGTTCGGAATCGGGACGGACACCGGTGGCTCGATTCGGCAGCCGGCGGCGCTGTGCGGGATCGTCGGCATGAAGCCGACCTATGGCCGGGTCAGCCGCTACGGGATCGTCGCGTTCGCTTCGTCACTCGACCAGATCGGGCCGTTTGCCCGGGACAGCCGGGATGCGGCCGCCCTCCTCCATACCGTCGCGGGCCGGGACGAGCGGGATTCGACCTCCGCCCCCATCCCGGTGCCGGACGCGCTGCTGGACCTGGCCGCGTCCGACGACGCCGCCGCCGGAAGCCTCCGGGGCAAGCGCCTCGGCCTGCCCCGCGAATACTTCGTGGCGGGCATGGAACCGGGAGTCGAGGCCCGCGTCCGAGAGGCAGTGGCCGCGCTGGAAGGCGCCGGCGCGATCGTCGAGGAGGTCAGCCTGCCCCATACCGACTACGGCCTGGCGACCTACTACATCGTCGCCCCGGCGGAGGCGTCGGCCAACCTTGCCCGGTATGACGGGATTCGCTACGGCTTCAATCGGCGTGACGGGGACACCCTGGCCAACGAGCTGGCGACCCGCGGCCAGGGCTTCGGGCCCGAGGTGAAGCGCAGGATCATGCTCGGCACGTACGCCCTGTCGGCGGGCTATTACGACGCCTACTACCTGAAGGCGCAGAAGGTGCGAACCCTGATCAAGGCCGACTTCGACCGCCTCTGGGCGGCCGGATTCGATGCCCTCGTCGCGCCGACCAGCCCGACCGTCGCCTTCCGCCTCGGGGCGCGCTTAGCCGACCCCGTCTCGATGTACCTGTCCGACGCATGCACCCTGCCGGTCAACATGGCCGGCCTGCCCGGGGTGTCGATTCCGTGTGGCCTGTCGGAGGGGCTGCCGGTCGGCCTCCAGCTGATCGGCGGGCCGTGGCGCGAAGCCGAGCTGTTAGGCCTGGCACGCGGCTACGAGGCAATCACCGCGACGGCATCGTGGCGTGCCCTCGAACCCGCTGACCTTGAGCGAGCAGCCGACCCGAACGGCCCGACGCCTGGCGATCGAGCCCGGCGCATCGACCTCGAAGGGCTCCCGGCCTAGGACGTCCGGCGCGCCTCGTATCCGCCGGCCTCGGCCGGCCGGACCTCGTAGGTCGGCTGGTCGTAGACCGTCGGCCCGCGCCGCCGGCGGCCGGTCCCGATCTCGAACCTCGATCCGTGCCATGGGCACTCGATGCAGCCATCGACGATCTTGCCTTCGCTGAGCGGACCGCCGGCGTGCGCACACACCTCGTGCATCGCCAGAATCGTGCTTCCGGTCCGGACCAGGACGAGGGCCTGGGCCCCGGCATTGGCCTTGACCAGGGTGCCCTCGGCGATCTCGGTCACGTCGAGCCGCTGCCACTTCGTCCCACTCGAGCGCCAGGCGTGCCGATCGACCATGTTGCCCAGGACATAGACGACATCGCCACCGACGAAGGCACCCGCGGCCAGGATCAGGTAGGCCACGATCGACAGCACGACCGGGACCGTCCGATTGGCAGGTCCGGTTGCCCGGATCGCCAGCGAGATGAGATAGACGACCAGGGACACCACCATGATCGAGCTGTGGACGGTCGCCCGGATCCTCGCCCGGCCGTCCGTGGTGGAGTAATCGGCGTAGCCGGCCAGGGCCGCCGCGAACATCGCCAGCAGCCCGATCACCAGGGCGATGTCCGCCCCGATCGGCTGGCCGGCGAGGTCAAGCACGATGACCAGGGTCAGCGCTCCGATCGGCACATCGGTCAGGAGGGCGTGCAGGGGATGGCCCAGCCAGGTGCCTGCCAGGAAATCGCGGACCGGCAGGATCCGGCCGAAGATGGCGGCCACGATGCCGTGCAGCCAGTCGCCCAGTGGCTTGGCCCAGCGCGCCTGGGCATCGATGATCCGATCGAGAGCTCGGCCGAGCATGGGCATCCTCAGGGCGGCGTGTCAGCTGATGCTACGCCTGGGCGGACCAGCCGGATCGGGTCCGGCCCCACGTTCCGTATACTCGCGGGCATGGCAACCGAGACGACCCGCCGGACGGATGCTCGAGCCCCGCTGGCCGGGCGTGCCCTGTCCGAGCGCGTCCGGTCCGTCCCACCGTCGGGGATCCGGCGCTTCTTCGACATCCTGGCCACGATGGACGACGTGATCAGCCTGGGCGTGGGCGAGCCTGACTTCGACACGCCCAGCGGGATTGTCGAGGCCGGCGTCGCCAGCCTGCGACGCGGGCGGACCCACTACACCAGCAACTACGGCACCCTGCCCCTGCGCCAGGCACTCGTGGCCCACCTCCAGCAGCGCTATGGCGTCGACTACGACCCCGAGCGCGAGGTGCTGATCACGGTCGGCGCGTCGGAGGCGGTCGACCTGGCCCTCCGGGCGACGTGCGATCCCGGCGACGAGGTGATCCTGCACGAGCCGTCGTACGTGGCCTATGTCCCGGCGATCCAGTTCGCCGGCGGCACCGCCGTACGCGTCTCGACCCGCCTCGAGGATGACTTCGCGCTCGATCCCGGCGCGGTCGAGGCGGCGATCACTGACCGCACCAAGGCGCTCTTCCTGGGCTACCCCTGCAACCCGACCGGCGCGGTCCTGCCCGATGCGGTCCAGGACGAGCTGGCCGCGATCGCCGTCCGTCATGACCTGCTCGTGTACTCCGACGAGATCTACGACCGGCTCGCCTATGGCACGTATCGCCATCGCGCGATCAGCGCCTTGCCCGGCATGCGCGAGCGGACGATCCTGATGGGCGGCTTCAGCAAGGCCTACGCGATGACCGGCTGGCGGGTCGGCTGGCTGTGCGCCCCGGCGGGAATCCTCGAAGGGATCGTCAAGGTCCACCAGTACACGATCATGTCGGCGCCGACGACGGCCCAGGACGCGGCCCTCGAGGCCCTGACCAACGGCGAGGCCGACGTCGAGCGGATGCGGGCGGCCTACGATCGCCGCCGCCGGTTCATCGTCGATGGGTTCAACGCCCTCGGCCTGACCACGTTCGAGCCGCGCGGGGCGTTCTACGCCTTCCCCAGGATCAGCTCGACCGGCCTCGACTCGGAGACCTTTGCCGAGCGGCTCCTGGCCGAGGAGCACGTCGCGGTGGTCCCTGGTGGAGCGTTCGGTCCATCGGGCGAGGGCCACGTCCGTGCCTGTTACGCGACCTCCGAGGACCAGCTCCGCGAGGCGCTCGTGCGCATCGGGCGATTCGTCGCCCGGCAGCACTGATCCGCAGCCCGTCCGCTGGAAGCGCGAGTCGGGCTGTGCCAAACTCCGCGACGATGGCTCGTTTCGTGCTCCAGCTGTGCGGCGTGATCGCCCTGGTCGTCGGTGCCACCCGGAGCTATGCCGCCACCCGGGCCGCCGTCGCGCCGCTCATCCATGAGGGCGATCCGACCCGGACCGCAATCGAGGCGACCCGCCGGGTCATCGATCGGCCCCGGGTCCGGCTCTTCGCCCGGCGGGTGGTCCTGGCCGTCGCCTGGCTGGCGATCTCGATGTACGGCCTGTTCCTGATCGTGGCCGGTCAGGTGGGCGGGTGACCGGGTCAGGCGCCCCGGCTGCGTCGGCAGCGACGCGCTACGAGGCGGTCATCGGGATCGAGGTCCACTGCCAGCTTCGGACGGCGAGCAAGATGTTCTGCTGCGTGCTCGACGGCCTACGATGGCGCGCCGCCGAACAGCCATACCTGCCCGGTCTGCCTGGGCCTGCCGGGGGCCCTGCCGACGATCAATCGGGCGGCCGTCCAGGGCGTCCTGGCCACGGGTGTGGCGATCGGGGCGACCACCCCGGCCGCGACCCGCTGGGATCGCAAGAACTACTTCTACCCGGACCTGCCCAAGGGCTACCAGATCAGCCAGTACGACCTGCCCCTGGCGGCCCATGGTGAGCTGGCGATCGAGACATCGGCCGGGCCGTTCGTGGTCGGGATCCAGCGGGCCCACCTCGAGGAGGACACGGCCAAGCTGATCCACTCGACCGACCGGGCCGGGCGCAAGGTCAGCCTGGTCGACTTCAACCGCTCCGGCGCGCCGTTGATGGAGATCGTGACCGAGCCCGACGTTGCGAACCGCCGAGCAGGCCCGCCGCTATGCCGAGGAGCTCCAGCTAATGCTCCGCACCATCGGCGTGTCCGAGGCCGACATGGACCGCGGCCAGATGCGGGTCGAGGCAAATGTCTCGCTCCGGCCGCGCGGAACCGAGCCGTTCGGGACCCGGGTCGAGGTCAAGAACATGAATTCGTTCCGGTCGGTCGAGCGCGCCATCGAGTTCGAGATCGAACGTCAGGCCGCGGCCCTCGACGCCGGCGAGATCCTGACCCAGGACACCCGCGGCTGGGACGACAACCGGGGCGTGACCTACGTGATGCGGTCCAAGGAGGACTCCCACGACTATCGCTACTTCCCGGAGCCGGACCTGCCCCCGCTCCGGGTCGACCCGGCCTGGCTCGACTCGATCCGGGCCGGCCTGCCCGAGCTGCCGGCGGCGCGACGATCGCGCTACGTCGAGGCCCTGGGACTGTCCGCCTACGACGCGGCCGTGATCGTGGCCGATCCGGGCCTGGCCTCGGCGTTCGAGGCGATCCGGACTGCGGGCCCGGGCCTGGCCGCCAAGGAGATCGCCAATCTGGTCACCGGCGAGTACGGCCGCGCGGCCAAGGAGATCCCCGAGCGAGGTGCCGCGGGCCTGGTCGGACGGGCCGAGGCGGCCGAGCTGGCCGACCTCCTGGGCCGGATCAGCTCGGGCGACCTGTCGCGCACGAACGCCCGGCAAGTCTTCGACGAGCACGTCTCGTCCGGCGCGAGCGTGGCCTCGATCGTGGCTGCCCGGGGCTTCCACCAGATCAGCGACAGCGCCGCCCTCGGCTCGGCGATCGACGCGGTCATTGCAGCCAACCCGGCGGCCGTGGCCGACCATCACGCGGGCAAGCCGGCCCTGGGTTTTCTCGTCGGGCAGGTGATGAAGGCCACCCGCGGCCAGGCCAATGCCGAGCTGGTCGGCCAGATCCTGCGCGAGCGACTCGATGCAGCCCCGGAGGTGGATCAAACGTGAACACCGCGAGCGTGATCCTGCTCGTCATCGGGATCGTCCTTATCGTGCTGGGCTACCTGCGGACCAGGGCGCCCTACGCCCGCCTGCGGGCCCTCCAGGCCCAGGACCAGAACGTCGCCCGGTACAACGCCTGGCGGGGTGGCGTCCGGGACGATTCGAACAGCGACACCTCGACCGCCGCCGCGGGCCTCCAGCGCCAGGTGCGGCTGGGCGCCGGCCTGGGACTGATCGGTATCGCCGCGATCTTCACCGCCCTGGTGATGCGCTGAATCGTTTCCTGTGCGAAGGGGCCGGACAGGCCGTTCAACTGCCCGGGTGGCGGGCGCTGTCGCGCAGGGCGCGATGCTCGATCGCAGTGCAGCGGTTCATCACGACCGACAGCCCGCCGGACGCGGCCGTCGTGGCGGCCTCCCAGTTGACCACGCCGAGCTGCAGCCACAGGCAGCCGGACCGGGTCGCCACGGCCTCCTGGGCGTGAGGCAGGCACAGCTCCGAGCGCCGGAATACGTCGACGATGTCGAACCGACCGGTGGCCGCGGCGGCGTCGGTGAGGGATCGGAAGGCGGGCTGGCCGAGGACGTCCCGCTCGTTGGGGTTGACCGGGACGCATTCGTAGCCGTTCATCAACAGGTAGCGGAAGACCGCGAACGACGGCCGTCCCGGATCCGATGAGGCGCCCACGACGGCGATCCGGCGGGCTCGACCGAGGACGTCCGCCACACCGGCGTCATCGAGCAGGCTGACCGGGCCGCGGCCCTCCTGGAGGTCGAGGATCGCACCGGCCCGGGCACGCTCAGCCGCGCGCTCCGCCGTCCGCTGCCGGGCCTGCTCGGCTGGCTCATCGTCTTCGGCCGTCAGGTCCCTCGCGATCGCTCAGGCCCGGACCCGGAGCGATTCGAGGCCGCGCAGGACGAAGCGGGGCTTCCAGCGGGGCTCCTCGATAAGCTCCAGGCGGGGCATCCGCTCGATGATCTGGCGGAACACGATGTCGAACTCGGCCTTGGCCAGGGGTGCCCCGAGGCAGTAGTGGATCCCGGCCCCGAACGACAGGTACGGGTTGGGATGGCGATCGAGCACGAGCTCGTCGGCCCGGTCGAAGGCGCCAGGGTCGCGATTGGCCGCGGCGAACTGGAGCGCCAGCTCCTGGCCACGCTCGATCGGGACGCCGCCGATCTCGATGTCCTCGAGCACCCAGCGCTCGAACATCGGTGCCGGGGTATCGAACCGCAGGAGCTCTTCGATCGCGGTCGGGATGAGCCCCGGGTCGGCGCGCAGGGCGGCCTGCGCAGCCGGCTGCCGGAACAGCGCGTGCCACGAGTTGGCCGCGCCGTTGACCGAGGCTTCGTGACCGGCATTCAGCAGGAGGATCGCCGTGGCGACCAGCTCGTCCTCGCTCAGCCGGTCGCCCGCCTCGGCCACCTGGGCCAGCTCGCTCATCAGGTCATCGGTGGGCCGGCTGCGTCGCTGCCGGGCGAGCCCGCGGATGTAGCCGTCGAACTCGAGCCCCGCCCGGACCGCCCGGGCCCGATCGTCGGCGGAGGGATTCAGCTCGAAGACGAGGGTCATGTCGCCCGACCACGGCCGGAGGCTCGCCCGGTCGGCCTCGGGGATGCCCAGCAGCTCGGCGATCACGTTGACCGGCAGCAGCTCAAGCAGGTCGCCGATCAGGTCGAACTCGCCCATCGCGGCCGCTCGATCGACAATTCCGCCGGCAATGGCCTCGATCCGCGGTCGGAGTCGTTCGACGGTCCGTGGCGTGAAGGCGGTGCTGACCAGCCGCCGCAAGCGAGTATGGTCGGGCGGCTCCTTGTCGATCATCTGGGCGTTCTGGAGATCCCAGAACGCGGCCTCATCGGCGGGTGGATCGGGCCGGCCCCACTCCTCGTTCGTGGCGACGTGGAGGTAGGTCCGGCCCAGCCGGCGGTCGCGCAGCAGGGCGTTGACGTCGGCATGGCGGCTGACCAGCCACTGGCCGGTCCGCTCGTCGAACAGGGCGCGCGGACCCTCGCGCAGGCGTCCCAGGGCCGGGTAGGGATCGGCCACGAACTCCGGGTCCCAGGGGTCGTAACCGAGCTCGAAGGCCGACGGGCTCAGGATGCCGCCTCGCGGACGTACGGCTGGCCGTCGGCGGCCGGCGGCACGCTCCGCCCGACCACCCCGGCCAGGATCACGATCGTCAGGATGTAGGGCAGGGCGTCGAACAGCTGGGGCGGCACGCTGGCCATGATCGTGCCAAGGTCACCGGTCGGTGGGGCGATGTTGATCAGCTGGCCGAGCTGCAGGAACGTCGCGAACAGGAGCGCCGCGCCGAACGATCCGATCGGCGTCCAGCGACCCATGATCACCGCGGCCAGGGCAATGAAGCCCCGGCCGGCGGTCATGTTCTGCTGGAACGAGTCGGTCGCCTCGATGCTCAGGAAGGCGCCCGCCAACCCGGCGAAGATGCCGCCCACGATCACGTTCCGGTAGCGCACCCGGATCACGTCGATGCCCACGGTCTCGGCCGCCCTGGGATGCTCGCCGACGGCCCTGGTCCGCAGGCCCCAGCGCGATCGGAACAGCCAGATCTGCGTGCCGATCACGAGGATCAGCACCGAGATCGAGATCGGGCCCTGGTTGAGGAGCATGCCGAAGATCCAGCCGACCACGGGCAGGTTGACCAGCCCAACCGGCGGCACGAACCGGGCGAACTCGCCGGCGCCGGCCGGCGAGTTCTGCGAGATCAGCTGGTTGAGGTAGCCGGTCAGTCCGGCCGCGGCGATGTTGATGATCGTGCCGCTGATGATCTGGTCCGCCCTCAGCGAGATACGACAGCCAGGCGTGCAGGGTCGAGATCGCCATCGCGACCAGGACGGCGGCAACCAGGGCGATCACAAGCGGGAACGTCAACCCGAACAGGTCGGTCGGATTTGGCGTGCCGAAGAGGGGCTGGATGGCGACGCCCACCACCCACGCGGTGAACGCCGCCGCGAGCATCGTCCCCTCGATCCCGATGTTGACCACGCCGGATCGCTCGCACAGGACGCCGCACAGGGCGGCCAGGGCCAGCGGCGTGGCCTGCTGCATGATGTTCGGCGCATTGGGCGGGATGACCGCGACCAGGTAGCCGACCAGCTGGAACAGCAGGCCAACGATCGGAATGCCGTACAGGCCGTTGATCAGCGGCGTCAGGTCCATCAGTCCGTCGCCCCTCCGCCAAGTGCGTGGCTCGTGCTGCCTTCGGTGATCCCGGCTTCGACGCCGCGCATTCGAAGCACGCGGCGCAGGACCGGGCTGGCTACCAGGAACAGCAGGATCGTGGCCTGCAGGACGTCGACCAGCTCGACCGGGATGCCCGCGTTGATCTGCATCAGGCCGGCGCCCGCGCGCATGGCGCCGAACAGAAGCGCCGAGGCAAGGACCCCGAGCGGGCTCGAGCGGGCGAGCAAGGCCACGGCGATCGCGTCGAAGCCGACCGTCGTTCCGAAGCTCGAGGTCATCGAGTGGGTGACGCCCAGCAGGACCGAGGTGCCGGCCAGGCCGCCCAGGGCGCCGCTGAACGTCATCGTCGCAATGATCAGCGCCTTCGGCCGCATCCCGGCGTAGCGGGCCGCGTCGGGGCTGGCCCCGACCGAGCGGACTTCGAAGCCCCACGTCGTCCGGAAGAGCAGCCACCACACGAAGACCGCCACCAGGGGGGCGAGGATGATCCCGATGTGTCCGGTGTCACCGACGATGATCGGCCAGGCCGCATTGCCCACGTCGTAGGTCACCGGAGAGGGCGACTTGGGAACCTTGAGCGGGCCGCTCACGAGCGCTGCCAGGAGCTCGACAGCAACGTAGTTCAGCATGATCGTGCTGACCACCTCGTGGGCGCCCGAGGCGGCCTTGAGGAAGCCCGGGATGAAGCCCCACAGCGCTCCGCCGGCGATGCCCGCCGCGGTCGCGGCCAGGATCGCGACCGGCGCCGGGGCGCCGGCCATGCCCACGCCCACGATCACCGCCCCGAGGGCACCGACCAGGAACTGGCCCTGGACACCGATGTTGAACAGGCCGGCCTTGAAGCCGAAGGCGACTGCCAGGCCGCCGAAGACCAGGGGCACGGTGTAGACGAGGGTCGACACGATCGCCTCGGGCGATCCGAAGGCCCCCTCCAGCAGGGCGGAATAGGCCGTGAAGGGCAGCCATGGATCGAACTTGCGGCCGGTCACGATCAGCTCGGAGGCGAGGATGATCACGGCCCCGACGAGCATCGACAGGATCGTCACCACGATCGGGACGGCGAGGACCTCCCAGGCCCGGGCGCTGAGCGACCGGGCCGGCCGGACGGGCGCGGCAGGCATGGTCACGCCGAAACCGCCGGTGCCACCGGCGCGGCTTTGCGCTCCACCCCGCCGGTCGCCATCAGCAGGCCGACCTCGTTCTTGTCGGCGGTCCGGCCGTCGACGCACGGCCACGATCCGGCCCTCGAACATCACCCCGATCCGGTCGGACATCTCGAGGATCTCGTCAAGCTCGGCCGAGACCAGCAGGACGGCCGTCCCCGCGTCGCGCTTGGCGATGACCTGGCGGTGGATGAACTCGATGCTGCCCACGTCAAGGCCGCGCGTCGGCTGGTCGAGCACGAGCAGCTTGAGCTCGCGGTCGAACTCGCGGGCCACGACCACCTTCTGCTGGTTGCCGCCGGACAGCGTGCTGGCGTTGACCGTGGCCGACGGCGTCCGGATGTCGTAGCGCTCGATCGAGGTGGTCGCATCGCGCAGGATCGCGGCCGGATCACGGATGATCCCGTGGGCGTACGGCTTGCGGTAGTAGCTGGTCAGGATCAGGTTGTCGGCCAGCGGGAACGACAGGATCAGCCCGAACCGGTGGCGGTCGGCCGGCACGTAGGCGACGCCGGCCTCGTTCATCTGGCGGGGCGAATGGCCGGTCACGTCCGGTCCCGGCCAGGGTGACCGTGCCGGCCGTTGGCCGGCGCAGCCCGACGATCGCTTCGACCAGCTCGTCCTGGCCGTTGCCGGCCACGCCCGGCGATCCCGAAGATCTCGCCGGCCCGAACCTCGAGGTCGACGCCCCGCGCAGGACCGGCTGGCCGCGGTCGTCGCTGGCCGCCAGGCCGGCGACCTCCAGGACGGGCTCCGCCGGGTGGGAGTCGCCCCGGTCGACGGTCAGCTGGACGCTCCGGCCGACCATCAGGGCGGCCAGGTCGTCCTCGTCGGTCTCCCCGGGCAGCCGCTCGCCGACCACCCGGCCACGCCGGATGACGGTGATCCGGTCGGCGATCTCGAGGACCTCGTAGAGCTTGTGGCTGATGAACACGATGCTGTGGCCTTCGCCGGCGAGCCGGCGCAGGACGCCGAAGATCTCCTCGGTCTCCTGGGGCGTCAGCACGGCGGTCGGCTCGTCGAGGACGAGGATCCGGGCGTTGCGGTAGAGCGCCTTGAGGATCTCGACCCGCTGCTGCCAGCCGACCGACAGGGAGCCGACCTTGGCGTCGGGATCGATCTCGAAGCCGAAGCGCGCGGCCGAGCTCGATGATCCGCCGGCGCGCCTCGCTTCGGTCGAGGAAGATCCGGTTGGCCATCGTCTCGTCGCCGAGCAGGATGTTCTCGGCGACGGTCAGGACTGGGACCAGCATGAAGTGCTGGTGGACCATGTTGATCCCGCGGGCGATCGCGTCGGACGGACCGCTGATCGTGACCGGGCTGCCGTCGAGCAGGATCTCGCCCTCGTCCGGCGTGGCCAGCCCGTACAGGACGTTCATCAGGGTGGTCTTGCCGGCGCCGTTCTCGCCGAGCAGGGCGTGGATCTCGCCGGGCCGGACCTCGAGGCTGATGCCGTCGTTGGCGACGACGCCCGGATAGCGCTTGGTGATGCCGCGCATCTCGAGCGCCGGGCGCGACGATTGGACCAGTCTCGTCAGTCATTCGGTCCACGTTCCGGCAATGCCGGGAAGGATGCCGAACGGGCCGGCCGTCAAGACGGTCGGCCCGTTTGGATCAGCTACGCGAGGCGGTGACTATGGGGTTGGCGTGTAGGTACCGCAGGCCGGAGCCGGCGGGCAGGTCACGAGCGTGCCGGCCTGCATGGCCGCGAGGGCCGTGTTCAGCGCGGTCGTGACTTCCGGTCCGAACAGGCTGGCCTTGTCATGGAAGTCGGCGGCACTGATGCCGTCGTTCTTGGCGTTGAACAGGACGGTCGCCCGCGGCGAGGTTGCCGGCGGCGATGCCGGTGATTGCCTGGAAGACGGCCGATTCAACGTGCTTCTCAGCGCTGGTGATGATGCACGCGTTGGCCGGCGCGCCGAGCGATTCCCACTGGTCGACGTCGACGCCGATGCCGTAGATGTTGGCGGCGCAGGCGGCCTCGAGGACGCCGTTGCCGGTCTTGCCGGCGACCTGGAACATGACGTCCGGCTTGTTGGCCTGGATGAACGGCTGGGCGAACGCCTTGCCGCCGGCCGGGTCGTTGAAGCCGCGTTCGAGAAGTCATGGGTGACGTAGGCGGTCTTGACTGAGATCGACGGGTTCACCGACGCGGCGCCGAGGGCATAGCCCTGGATGTAGCGGACGCACGGCGCGCACAGGTTGATGCCGCCGATGGCGCCGATCATGCCGGTCGGGCTTGGAGCGCCCTTGTCCGCGTAGGCGGCGACGATGCCGGCCAGGTAGCCGGCCTGGTCCTCCGCGAAGTGGAGCGAGTGTAGTTCGGGCAGGGCCGTCGCCGCAACGCCCTTGCAGGCGAACGTCGGGTCGGGCTCGCCGGTCGGAGTGACGCACAC
This sequence comes from uncultured Chloroflexia bacterium, assembly GCA_963720965.1. Classification (GTDB taxonomy): domain Bacteria; phylum Chloroflexota; class Limnocylindria; order Limnocylindrales; family CSP1-4; genus Palsa-1033. The sequence goes on from CAVRHD010000002.1 coordinate 110,559, forward strand.
CGGCGACTGGTCGACGCCGACGAACCGGATCTTCGGGTTCTTGTGTGCCGCGTCGACGGTCGGTGTCGTCAGGTTGAAGCCGACCGTGACGATCACGTCGAACTGCTGGTTGACGAACTGGTCGATGTCGGCCGCGTACTCGGAGGCGTCCTTGGGGACGATCGAGGGCACTGGATCGGTGACGCCGATCGCGGTCGCGCCGGCCTGGGCGCCCTTGTAGCTGAACTCGTTGTAGTCCTTGTCGTCGAGGGTGCCGATGTCGGTCACCACGCCGATCTTGAGGTTGGGCATCTGGGCGAAGCTCGGCGCCGGGGTGGCGGCCGTTGACGGGGCGGCCGAGGCGGCCGTCGATGGAGCCGCCGCCGTCGGCGCCGCAGTCGGCGCAACGGTCGGGGCGACGGTTGGTACCGCGGTCGCGGCACTCGAACACGCCGAGACGATCAGGGCGACCGTGGCAAACAGGCCGACGCCCTTGGAACGGATGCGCATTGTTCCTCCTCACACGCACGAGGCGGTTCGCGTCCGCATCGGGCTGCTGCCCATGGATCGCGACAACCACCAATCGAGCCGGACCACGGGGGCACGGCCGCTAGGGGCATCCTAACGACCGCTCTGGGGTGCGGCAAGCGCCTGGCCGAATCTGGTTGGGGGAGCGGTCGAGCGAGCCCGGTCGGCGCTCGATCCGGGCCCGATTCAGGCCCGATTCAGGCCAGGTCCGTCCCGTATCATCGCCTCGATGACTGCCCGAATCCCGATCGTGCTCGACTGCGACCCGGGCCACGACGACGCCCTGGCTATCACCCTGGCCCTGGCTCGACCCGAGCTCGAGCTGCTGGCGATCACCACCGTCGCCGGCAACGCCCCGCTCGACGCGACGACCCGCAACGCCCTCCGGGTCCTGACCCTGCTCCAGCGGCTGGACGTGCCGGTCGCGGCCGGCGCGGGGGCCCCCCTTGTTCGGCCGGCCCATGCCGCGGTCAACGTCCATGGCCTCAGCGGGCTCGACGGCGCCGACCTGCCCGAGCCCGGGCTGGCCGCCCGGCCGGAGCACGCCATCGAGCTGATCCGGGCCGTCATCGAGCGGTCGGCCACACCGGTCACCCTGGTCCCGACCGGCCCGCTGACCAACATCGCCCTGCTGATCCGGACGTACCCCAGGCTCCTCGCGAACGTCGAGCGGATCTGCCTGATGGGCGGCGCGATCGGCGAGGGCAACACCACGGCCTCGGCCGAGTTCAACATCTGGGCCGACCCGGAGGCGGCCACGATCGTCTTCGAAGCGGGCCGGCCGCTGACGATGATCGGCCTCGACGTGACCCACCAGGCGATCGTGACCGGCGCCGACGCGGCCCGGCTGGCCGGCCTCGGCAATCGGACGGGCCACGTCTTTGCGGGCCTGCTCGAATTCTTCGGCCGATTCCACCGGGAGCGCTACGGCTGGGACGGCTCGCCCGTCCATGACGCCGTGGCCGTGGCCCACCTGGCCGTCCCCGGGCTGGTCCGGACGGAGGCCTGCCGGGTCGACATCGAGACGACCAGCGAGCTGACCCGGGGCCGGACCGTGGCCGACCTGCACGGCCTGTCGGGCCGTCCGCGCAATGCCGACGTCGGGCTGGCGATCGATCGCGCCCAATTCGTCGACCTGCTGGTCGACGCGGTCGCTCGATTTCCCTAGCGGACCATGCTCGTCAGGGCGTCTTGCCGTCGATCACCACGTCGGGCTTGATCGAGCCGTCGGCCAGACCCTGGAGCGCCGTGTCGAGGTGGCCCTGGTCGGTGTTCGAGATGTCCCCGGCCAGGGCGTGGCCCGGTGCCATCTGGATTCCGCCGGTCGACGCGTCGTCGGTGTGGAAGCCGGGCGTGAATGATCCGGAGGCGATCCGCAACAAGGCGGCCGTGACCGCGCCAGTCACGTTCTTCATTGCGCTCGAGACGAGGCAGCCGTCTGCGGCCGGCAGGGTCAGGGCCTGGTCGGTGTCCGAGCCGATGGCCAGGACGCCGGCCGAGCAGGCCGCCAGCAACGCGCCGTCGCCCGTCGGGCTGCCAGTCGAGAAGATCACGTCGGCGCCCTTGGCCACCATCGCCTTGGCGGCTGCGCCACCCTGGGCGGCGTCGTCGAACGAGGTCGTATAGGTGAACTGGACGGTGATCCCGGGGACGGTGGCCGCAGCGCCGTGGAGGAAGCCCTCGACCGAGGCCTCGACCTGGGGCACGAGGACGAGGCCACCGACCACCCCGACATTCTGGTTGTGGCTGAGCAGGGCGGCCATCACCCCGGCCATGTAGCCCTGCTCGTCCTCGGCGAAGAACAGGCTCTGGCCGTTGGTTGACCAGGACGAATCATGGGTCGGGCCGGGGGCGGCGTCCACGCCGATGAAGCGCACCGTGGGGTGGGCCGAAGCCGCGTCCCCCAGCGCGTCGCCGAGTGGCTGGCCCACGCCGATGACGACGTCGTAACCGCCACTGGCGTAGGCTTCCAGGTCGCTGGCCGCGTCATCGAGCGTCTTCGTCGCGACGCTATCGACCTGGAAGCAGCTGGGTGCCGCCGCGGTCGCCGCCTGGAGCCCGGCCACGGCCGATTGGTTGTAGCCGTTGTCGGTCAGGCTACCCGGCTCGCCGACCAGCCCGATCTTCAACAGGTGGGCGCAGGGCGCTGTCGTCGGGTCCTGGCTGGGATCGATCGACGGGCCGTTCAGGCCAATCGACGAATTGGCCGGCCCGCTGCTCGGGCTGGCCGGCAGGTCGGTCGGACCGGCGGATGCGCAGGCGGCCACGGACAGGACGAGGAGCGCGGCGGGGATGAGGCGGAATGGTCCCGGGAAACGGTCTGGCACCCGCGCATGCTGACGCGGAACGCGCCGGGAGGCAAACGTGGGCCGCGTCAACCTGCGTGGGCGCTGCCCAATCCCGGTGCATTGCGGGCCAGGTCGTGCAGCCAGGTGTCGCGGCTCATCAAGGCCGACAGGTCAACGGTCGACGCGTCGATGGTGCGCAGGTCCTCGGCCGATCCCGGCCGTCCCAGGAGATAGCCCTGGCCGGCGCTGATGTCCAGCTCGCGCACGACCCGGAGCTGCTCGGGCGTCTCGATTCCTTCCGCGATGACCCACGCACCCCAGCGGCGGGCAAGCTCCTGGAGCGAACCGACGACGGCCAGCGAAGTCTCGTACAGGGCACCCTCCTGGACCAGCGACAGGTCGAGCTTGACGATGTCGAACTGGATCTGGCTCAGGAGCCTCAGTCCGGCATTGCCTGCGCCGACGTCGTCGGCGGCAACCCGGAAGCCTGCGGCCCGGCAGGCTGCAACGTTGCGCTTGAGGCGCTCCATCTCTTCGATCGTCTCGCGCTCCGTGATCTCGATCACCACCCGCTCTGGCTCGAGTCCGGACTGGTGCAGGGTGCGCACCAGGTGGGGCAGGCTGAAGTCGGGCAGCTCCAGCGTGCGCGGCGACAGGTTGATCGTGATCATCGGAGTCACCGGCAGGTCGGCCGAGCCAATCGCCACGGCCTCGATGCAGGCAAAATCGAGCTCCACCGTCCGCCCGGCGCGTTCCGCCGCGATGAACATCGCGCTCGGATCGGGAAAGCCCGAGCCGGGCATCGGCCGGATCAGGCCCTCGTAGCCGATCACCTTGCCATTGCGCAGGTCGACGATCGGCTGGAACACCGGCCGCAGGAGCTTCCCGGTCACGGTCTCGGCGATCGCAGCCGATGCCTCGCTTGTTGACGACATGATCCCCGGCGCCCGGTGCCGGACTGGATCGAAGATCTCGACCGCGGTCCGTCCGTGGCGCTTGGCCGAGGCCAGGGCGGCCTCGCCCTGGGCGATCAGCTGGCGTCGGTCGGTGGCCAGGGCCGGACAGGCCGACACACCGGCCGAGAACGAGATCCCATTGCGGGCCGAGCGGGTCGGCTCGAGGCTGGTCGCCAGCAGGCGCCGGGCGAAGATCTCGCCACCATCGGCGTCGGTATGCGGCAGCAGGACCGCGAAGCCATCGGCACCGGTCCGGAACGACCGGTCGGGAGAGCGGGTGGTCATCGAGATCATCTCGGCGAACGTGGCCAACACCGCATCGCCGCCTTCGTGTCCGAGCTCTTCGTTGACCGCCTTGAAGTCATCGAGATTGATGAGCACGACTGCGAGCGGCGCGCCGTAGCGTCGGGACGCGTCGATCTGGCGGTCCGATTCTTCCTGGAAGGCCCGGTGGTTGCCGAGGCCGGTCAACATGTCGCGGAGCGAGTCGACCCGGGCCAGCTGGTATAGGTCGTGGAGCCGGACACGGGACGATTCGAGCTGCTCGGCCGGGCGGAGGATCTGCTTGGCCATCCACACCACCAGCCCGATCAGGACCGCGACGGCCAGGGCCAGCATGACGACGAGGCCGAACGGCAGGGAGCCCGTCGCCACCGGGGCGCTCAGGCGAACCGCCCAGTCGGGGTGGTTGGGGATGGCCGCGGCGGCCGGGCTGTACATGCTGCCGCCAACTGCTGCCAGCGAGCTGCCTGCGCCGGGATCCGCTGGAACGTGGAGTGCCGTGATGGGCTGGCCGGCCGCACCGGCCAGCGTGAGCGAGGTGCCCGGGCCCAGCTTGCTGCCGGCGCCGGCCAGGATCGTGGACAGCGACAGGTCGATCCGGATGAAGCCGGCCGGAGCCGCGTCGCCCGATCCGACGGGCAGGGGAACGGCCACAGGGACGAGGGTCGTCCCGTCAGCCAGGGTCGACGGCTCGCCCACGACCACATCACCCGGCCCGCCGGTCGCGATCTCCGCGAGGAGTGGATCCTGGCCGTCGGCAGCCGCTGTGGTCGTGACCTTCGGCCCGACCTGCCGATACGGAACGTTGCCGTCGGCCGTGACCACGGCCACGTCGAGGACGCCGTTGGCGCTGTCGGCGGCGATCGGATCGAGCATGGACCGGGCCCGGCTGGCCGCTCCCTTGTCGCCCCGGACGATGGCGGCGACCTGATCCGATGCGGCGGCACGGGCCACGCTCGTCTCGACGGAGTCGAGGGTCGAGCCGATGGCATCGGCCGCCGCCGAAGCGACCTTGTCCACGCGCAGGTGCTCGGCCGTGGTCTGGCTGTCCAGGGCGGTCACGAGCAGCGGCGCGCCGACAGCCAGGGGCAGGATGGCCATCGCGAGCAAGGCCAGGGTGAGGCGCAGTCGAACAAGCCGGAGAGAGCCGGCTCCGATCGGCGGTTCGGCCTCGAGGCCGCTGGGCGGCGCTTGCGCTTGGATCGTCGACTCCCCACGGAGCGATTGGTAGGCGTCGTTTATCCCACCCTGCGCTCGGCAGCGTCCTCACCCGAAGGTCAGGGTAGGTCCCACGGGTGGTGGGGCCGGAGCGCGATCAAAGCGAATCGCACGGCCTCGTACTAGGACCTGGCAGGCTCCGGGAGATCCTTCCGGCTGCGCGCCGGGAGCCGCACTGGACGCTGGACTTCGCACAGGAGACTCGCGACACTTGGCCGGCGACCGCCCGCGTTCGCGGCCTCGTGCGTGGAGGGAGGACCGAGTTCCATGACGACCAAGGGCCAGGACTTCAACGAGGATGACCTGTACGACCTGTTCCCGACGGGAGCCGACGATGGCTACGGCCCCGAGGAGGGGTACAACACATTCGTCCAGGTGAACGACAAATCGCTGTTCACCGATGAGGCGCTCAAGAATCCGGCAATCCGGGCCTTTGTCGAGGCGCCCATCAGCGTGACCTACGCCCAGTTCAAGAGCAGCTATCGGGAATCTGAATACTTCATTCACAAGCCGCACCTGGCCATGACCGGCAATGTCGACGGCATCGTCGGCGAGGTGGACGGCGTCTCGAGCGATGACCCGCGCACCCCGATCGGCACCTATGTCATCAACCACGAGCAGACCCTCGCGTTCCACATCACCCGGACCGTGGTCCTCAGCGACGGGGAAACGGCGGGCCAGATCATCCTCAAGCAACCGCCGCCGCCACCCCAGGGGTAGCGGCCCGGTCATCGGATGGCTTGCTCGAGCTGCGGCTCATCGAACGCCGAAACCGCCCGGTTCTGCGGAACGTGCGGCAAGCGGCTTACGGCGACGTGCCCGTACTGCAACGCCGACGTCCCCGTCGGCCAACGCTTCTGCAGCGCCTGTGGCCGGTCGATCCCGGCCCAGCCAGCGCTCGAGAAGCCGGCCGCAGATAGCCCGCCGGAGTCGGGCCCGTCGTCCGAGCGTCGCTTGGTATCGGTCCTGTTCGTCGACCTCGAGGACTTCACGGCGCTGGCCGAATCGCTCGATCCGGAGGACGTCAGGAACCTCCAGGCGCGCTACTTCGAGGCGGCCCGGGCGGTCGTCGCCCGCTACGGGGGCACGCTCGAGAAGTTCATTGGCGACGCGATCATGGCGGTCTGGGGCGCCCCCGCCGCCCACGAGGACGACGCGGAGCGGGCCGTGCGGGCGGGTCTCGAGCTCGTCGCGGCGGTGGCCAGGCTGCGTGGCGCGGTTCCGGGCCGGAGCCTCAGCGCGCGCGCCGCGATCGGCACGGGAGAGGCAGCCGTCACACCCGGTGTCGACGGCCAGGGGATGGTGGCCGGTGACATGGTCAACACCGCGGCACGTCTCCAGGCGGCGGCCGCATCGGGGGCCGTGCTGGTCGACGATTCGACCCGACGGATCGTGGGCGACGCCGTTGCCTGGAGGCCCGCCGGCCGGCTGACCCTCAAGGGCAAGGTCCGGCCGGTGACAACCTGGCGCGCGATCGCGATCGCCGATGATCGTCCCAACGGGCGAGCCGCCGGCCACGCCGGGCCGTTCGTTGGGCGGCAGACCGAGCTGGCCGAGCTCGTCGCGCAGTTCGCCCGGACCGTCACGGCGCGGCGCAGCCGGATCATCTCGATCGTCGGGATCGCCGGGATCGGCAAGAGCCGGCTTGCCTGGGAGTTCGAACGGCGGCTCGACGCCCTGCCCGAGGCCCTGGCGCTGCATATCGGCCGGGCCCCATCGTACGGCGACGGCATCACGTTTGCGCCCCTCGCCGAGATGGTCCGGCGGCGAGCCCGGATCAGCGAGGGGACCGAGACCGAGGTCGCTCGGCGCCAGCTGACGGCCGCGCTGATCGAACTGGTCCCGGACCCGGTCGAGCGCCGCTGGATCGAGCCGCGCCTGGCCACCCTGTTGGCCCCAGGATCCGATGCAGGCTTCGAACGGGACGAGCTGTTCGCCGCATGGCGACGATTCTTCGAGCACGTGGCCAACTGGGCGCCGGTCGTCCTGATCTTCGAGGATCTCCAGTGGGCCGATCCCGCCCTGCTCGACTTCATCGACTACCTCGCGCAGTGGTCGCGCACCCAGCCGATCCTGGTCGTCACCCTGGCCCGGCCCGAGCTCCTCGACCGGCGTCCAACCTGGGGGGCCGGACAGCACAGCTTCACCGCGATCCAGCTCGAGGCGTTGTCCGACGACGACATGGCCGAGCTGCTCCACGGCCTCGATCCGGCGCTCCCGGCGGAAGCCGTCGAGCGCATCGTCGAGCGCTCGGGCGGCGTGCCGCTGTATGGCGTCGAGGTTCTCCGGATGCTTGTCGACCGGGGCGAGGGCGGTCCGGCCGACCAGCCGGCCGAGCAGCTCGGGATTCTCGCCGGGTGGCACATCCCGGAGACCCTCCGATCGCTCGTCTCGACCCGGATCGATGCGTTGCCGCGAGCCGAGCGAAGCCTGCTCCTGTCCGCTTCCGTCCTGGGCAGCCGATTCCATCCGGACGTCCTGTGTGCGGTCAGCCGCCTGGAGCTGAACGAAGCCAGGGACCGGATCGCGTCGCTGGCGCGGCGCGAGCTGCTCACCCTCGACGACGACCTGCGCTCGCCCGGCCGGGGCCAGATCTCGTTCGTCCAGGATGTCGTCCGGGATGTTGCCTATAGCACGGTCTCGCTGCGTGATCGGCGGACGCTCCACCTGGCGGCCGCCGACCACGTGGAGGCGCTCCACGACGATGAGCTGGTCGAGGCCGTCGCGGAGCACCTGGTCGCGGCCCACGCGGCCGCGCCCGATCACCGCGATGCGCCGGCCGTCGCCGATCGCGCAGTCGGCGCGCTCCGACTGGCCGCCGCCCGGGCGCTCGCCCTGCGCGTCCCCAGCCGCGCCCTCGCCCACCTGGAGCGGGCACTGGCGCTGGTCGACGACGAGGAGATGCGGGCGATCCTGTGGCAGGAAGCGGCGGCCGCCGCCCGGGCAGCGGCTCGCTTCGACCTGGCCGAGGCATACCTGCGCCAGCTGCTGGATTGGCAGCAGGGCCTCGGCCAGCGCCCGGACGCCGCCCGAACGACGGCCCAGCTGGCCAGCCTCCTCCTCGCGACCGAGCGCCACGGGACCGCCCTGGTCGATCTGGAGGCCGCCCTGGCTGGCGTCGGTGACCTGACTGCGGACGCCTCGAGCGCCGAGCTCAGTGGCCAGCTCGCCCGCGCCTACGTCCTCGTCGGCGACGACGAGCTGGCGCTCGACTGGGCAAATCGGACCCTCGACGCCTGTGCCGCTCTTGGCCTGCCGACCGTCGCCGTCGATGCCCTGATCACCCGTGGCACGGCCCACATGCGGCTCGGCCATGACGACGCCGGCCTGGAAGACCTGCATGCGGCCATTGCCGATGCCCAGGCGCTGGGCCATGTCGGTGCGGAGCTGCGGGCGAGGAACAACCTGGCCTGGTTGATCGCCCCCGACGATCCCCAGGCCACGCTCGTCACCGCCCGGGACGGCCTCGAGCTGGCGACTCGCATGGGCGTCGGCGACATGGCCCTCCAGCTGGCCGACGTGGTGACCACGGTAGCCATCGACACCGGCGACTGGGACGCGGCGTTGGCCGTTCTCGACGACGTCCGCGATCGACCCCAGGCTGCGGCGCACCGGATCGAATTCGCGGTCAACGAGGCAACTCTGCGAGCGTTGCGCGGCGATCCAGACGCGCCGGCCCTGCTCGCCGCCCTCGAGCCCCTAGACCCGGATACGGAGCCCCAGGTTCTCGCCGCGATCGACCAGGCCCAGGCCTGGATCGCCTTCGTCGACGGCCGGCTCGAGGACTGCCAGCGGCTGGCCGAGGCCGCCGGCGCCCGGTCCCTCGGCGCCGAGCAGCAGGCCGCCCTGGTGCTGGCTGCCAGAGCCGGGCTGTGGCTCGGCGAGCGGGCCGCAGTGGAATTGGCGATCGTCCGGCTGGCCGAGCTGGACATCCATGGCCGCGCCGCAACGGCCGCCCAGCTGACCCTCCAGGCGGGTGCCGCGGCTCTTGGCGGTCAGGATTCGGACCTGTTGTTCGACCGGGCGATCGCGGCCTGGAGGGCGCTTCGCCTGCCCCTCCGCCTGGCCCTCTGCCTGGCCGATCGCGAGCGGGTCGCCACCCCAGCCAGGGCAGGCGGCGAGATCCAGGCCATCCTCGGCGAGCTTGGCGCGAACGGCCTGCTACGGGCGCTCCACCCGGTTGCCCGATAGGCCGGCTCCGCTTCAGGCCGAGGCGGCCAGCTCCCGGCCGACGGCCAGGACCTCGTCGACCAGGGCGTCGGCGTCGGCCAGGGTGGTCCGAGGGTTGATGAAACACGGCCGGATGGCCAGCCGGCCATCGATCCGCGTGCTCGAGGTCACGACCCGTCCGCGCGCTCGGATCCCGTGGAGGACCGCCTCGTTCAGGGCATCGAGTCGAGCCTCGTCGGTCCAGTCGGGGGGCCGAAATCGGAAGCAGCAGATCGAGAGCACCGGTTCGGCCAGCAGCTCGAGCTCGTCCGTGGAGCGGGCCCGCTCGGCCACGTGGCGGGCGCAGTCGTCGTGACGGACGACGCGCCGGCGCATCCCCTCGGCCCCGATCTCTCGCAGGACCGCCCAGACGGCCAGGCCCCGGGCGGGCGTCGAGAAATCGACGCCCCAGTCGGGCGTGCCGATGCCTAGCTCGTCGAACGGTGACCCGAGGTCGGCGTCACCCGCGCTTGGCTCGGTCTGGCGCTCGCGGTCGTAGTCGCCGGTCTCGATCGTGAACGCCCGGCCCAGGATGCCCTCGTCGCGGACGATCGCCGCACCGGTTCCGACCGGGGCCGCCAGCCATTTGTGGGGATCGACCGCGAACGAGTCATAGGCGGCAACGTCGCCGTAGCGATCCCGGACGCGCTCGTCGAGCAGCCCGAAGCCGCCGTAGGCCCCATCGACGTGCAGCCAGATCCCGCGTTCGTGGGCGATCCGGGCCAGCTCGGCCAGCGGATCGACGCGGCCCGCGTTCACGTCGCCGGCGCAGCCGACCACGGCCACCTGGGTCCGTCCGGCGGCGAAGTCCTCGTCGAGCGCGGCCTGGAGGAGGTCGAGGTCGATCGTGCCGGCGGCGTCGAGCGGAATCGAGCGGAGGTTGCTGCGGCCCATCCCGAGCACGCCCAGGGCGCGCCCCACGACGTGATGGGTTTCCGTGCTGGCATAGACTCGAGGTTCGGCCATGCCGGCGATGCCGTCGAGGGAGGGCCGCAGGCCAAGGCGCTCACCGGCGTGCTGGCGGGCCGCCCCGATCCCGACGAGGTTGGCCGTGGACCCGCCCGAAGTGAACGTTCCCACCGAGGTAGCAGGGAAGCCGAGCAGGTCGATCAGCCAGCGCATCGCGAGGTGGTCGACGAAGTTGCCCGCGGTCGTCCACCAGCGCTGGGACACGGCGACCGCCTGGGCCAGGTCGGCGGCCGCCGCGACATCCGACGGTCCCGTCGTCACCCAGCCGGAGAAGCCCGGATGTCCGACCCGCAGGCCGTTGGCGACGACCAGGTCCGCAAGCTCGGCCAGGGTCGCGGCGCGGCCGATGCCGACGGCTGGGAGCGGTCGATCGAGCGCCGGACGCCAGCGGGATCGTTCGCGCGCGGGGTCCGGTCCCTCGAACTCGACGAACCGTTCCAGGGAAGGCAGGATGGCGCGGACCGCCTCGCCCAGGGCGTCCGTGGTCGCGGCGTCGCGCTCAGGTTCCATGCCAACGAGTGTATCGAGCCCTCGCTACCATTGACCTCCCGTGCCGACCCCCGCCCCGAACGATTTCACCCACCTCCACGTCCACAGCGAGTTCAGCCTGCTCGACGGCCTGGGCCGGATCAACGAGCTGGTCGAGAGCGCTTCGCAGCTCGGCTTCGACTCGCTGGCACTGACCGACCACGGGGCCCTGTATGGCGCCGTGGCCTTCTTCCAGGCGGCGACCGCCAAGGGGATCCGGCCGATCATCGGGGTCGAGACCTACGTCGCCCGGCGATCAATGACTGACAAGGAGGGCAAGGCCGACGCCCAGCCCTTCCACCTGATCCTGCTGGCCGAGAACCTGGTCGGCTACCGCAACCTGTGCCGGCTGGTCACCGACGCCCACATCGACGGCTACTACTACAAGCCCCGAATCGACCGCGAGCACCTGGCTCGGCACAGCGAGGGCCTGATCGGGCTGTCGGCCTGCCTCGGCGGCGAGATCCCGCGGGCGCTCGAGACAGACGACTGGGAGCTCGCCCGCAAGCTCGCCGGCGAGTACGGCGACATCTTCGGCCCGGAGCGCTTCTACCTCGAGCTCCAGGATCACGGCCTGCCGGAGCAGCGTCGCCTGAACGAGCAGCTTCTGCGGCTGGCACCGGAGGCCGGCCTGCCGCTGGTCGTCACCAACGACCTCCACTATGTCCGCCAGGACCAGTCGGAGGCGCACGACGTCCTGCTTTGTGTCGGCACCGGCAACAACCTCGACACGCCCGGCCGGATGAAGTTCGAAACGAACGACTTCTGGTTGAAGTCGGCGGCCCAGATGGCCGCCCTGTTCCCGGATCAGCCCGAGGCGATCCTCAATACCCGGCGGATCGCCGAGATGGCCGGCGGCCTGGAGTTGCCCCTCGGCCAGACCCGGATCCCGCACTTCCCGGTGCCCGACGGCGAGACCGTCGAGAGCTGGCTCCGGCGGGAGTGCGAACGGGGCCTCGAACGGCGCTACGGCGGGGCCACCCCGGCCCTCCAGGCGCGCCTCGACTACGAGCTCGGCGTGATCACCTCGATGGGCTACGCCGGTTACTTCCTGATCGTGGCCGATTTCGTCAGGTTCGCCCGCGAGGAAGGCATCCAGACCACCTGCCGGGGCAGCGCGCCGGGGTCGATCGTGACTTACACCCTGGGCATCACCCCGGTCGATCCGATCCTGTACGAGCTGCCGTTCGAGCGCTTCCTCAATCCCGACCGGGTGACGATGCCCGACATCGACGTCGACTTCGAGGACGGCCGGCGCGAGGAAGTGATCGCCTACGTGGGGCGGAAGTACGGCCAGGACCACGTCGCCCAGATCATCACCTTCGGGACGATGCTCGCTCGGGCCGCGATCCGCGACGTCGGGCGCGTCCTGGGCATGACCTACGGCGAGGTCGACCGGATCGCCAAGGCGATCCCCAACCAGCTCGGGATCCGCCTCGATGAGGCCCTCCGGACCACCCCCGCCCTGCGCGAGATGGCCGGCGACCCACAGGTCGGCCGCCTGCTCGGACTGGCCGAGCACCTCGAAGGGGTCGCCCGCAATGCGTCGACCCACGCAGCCGGCGTCGTGATCAGCCGGGAGCCACTGACCGAGCTCATGCCCCTCCAGCGGGCGACCAACTCGGAAGGCCTGATGACCCAGTTCGAGATGCATGCCGTCGAGGCGCTGGGCCTGCTCAAGTTCGACTTCCTGGGCCTGTCGAACCTGACGATCCTGCGCCAGGCGGTCGAGCTGATCCAGGCCAATCGTGGGGTCGCCATCGACCTCGACCGGATCCCGCTCGACGACCAGACGACGTTCGAGCTGCTCGCGTCGGGCGAGACGACCGGCATCTTCCAGCTTGAGTCGGCGGGCATGCGCCGCTACGTCCGCGAGCTCCGGCCGACCTCGGTCTACGACCTGGCCGCGATGGTCGCGCTGTACCGGCCGGGCCCGATGGACAACATCCCGGCCTACATCCGGCGCAAGCACGGCCAGGAGCCGGTGACCTACCTCCACCCATTGCTCGAGCCGTATCTCAACAAGACCTATGGCATCTTCGTCTACCAGGAAGACATCATGGCCTCGGCAATCGCCCTGGGTGGCTTCACCGGTCCCGAGGCCGACACGCTCGGCTATGCGATCCGCAAGAAGAAGTCGAGCGTCCTGCGCTCGATGAAGGACCAGTTCGTCCGGCAGGCGGCCGAGCGGGGCGTGCCAGCGGCGACGATCGACGCCGTGTTCACCGCCTTCGAGCCCTTCGAACGCTACGGCTTCAACAAGGCCCACGCCACGTGCTACGGACTGGTCGCGTATCAGACGGCCTACCTCAAGGCGAACTACACCGTCGAGTACATGACCAGCGTCCTGACGGCCTCGCGCGACAATTCGGAGAAGGTCGCGGCCGCGATAGCCGAGTGCCGCAGGCTCGGAATCGAGGTCCTGCCACCGGACATCCGGAGCTCCGCGGTCGAGTTCTCGGTCGAGGGCGATGCGATCCGGTTCGGGCTGATCGCGGTCCGCAACGTGGGGCAGGGGGCCATCGAGTCAATCATCGCGGCGCGTCCCGACGGCGACTTCACCACGCTCATCGACTTCTGCGAGCGGATCGACCTGCGCCTGGCCAACAAGCGCGTCCTCGAATCGCTGGCGCGGGTCGGAGCCCTGGCCGCGTTTGGCCATCCGGCCCAGATCCTGGCCGGCCTGGACGATGCGATGAATGCCGCCGGCGTGACCCAGCGCGACCGGATCAGCGGCCAGGTGTCGCTGTTCGACCTGGCCGCGGACGATCGGGCCAGCCTCGATGCGCCACTGCCGAGTGTCACGGAGGCACCGACCCGGGAGCGCCTGCGCTGGGAGAAGGAGCTTCTCGGGCTGTACCTCTCGGACCATCCGCTGAAAGAGATTGCCGAGGCGGTCGGACCGTTCGTGACGGCCTACTCAGGTGACCTGCGCGACGAGTCCCTTGACCAGCAGCGGGTCGTGGTGTGTGGAATCGTGACCGGGGTGCGGACCGTCATCACCAAGGCCAAGGCGTCCATGGCGATCGCCACCCTCGAGGACCTCCAGGGCTCGGTCGAGGTGGTGGTCTTTCCGCGCCTGTACGAAACCACTCGCCCGACCTGGATCGATGGCCAGATCCTGCTCGTGTCCGGCCGGGTCGATCACAAGGCCGAGGAGGTCTCGCTGCTGGCCGACCTCGTCGTCGGCTGGGACGAGGCGCTGTTGCGCGGTGCCCAGGCGTTCGCCTCGGAAGTGGCTGCCGTCGATCGCGGCCGGGGCCGGGGAGGAGCGGGACGGGGCCACGCTCCGGGCCGTGTCCCGACGCCGGTCATGGCTCAGCCGGTGGCAGTCGGGCCGGGCCGGGAGGCCGCGCTGGCCAACAACGCTGGGGTCAGCCCGCTCAGGGCGGGCGGCGGCGGCGGTGCGGCCGGCGGACCCGCCGGGCACCTGGCTGACCCGTGGGCCTCCGCCGAGCTTCCCCCGATCGAGCCGGCTCAGCCGATGCCGACCGACTCGGAGCCGCTGGACCTGCGGGCGCTCGGGCCCGAGATCGATGAACCGGCCCTGCCCGACGACGCGGTCCGGGCGGCCCGGGCCGCAGCCGGCGCGCCGACGGTCCAGGTCGAAGCGAACAGCGAGCAGGTGCTCCACGTCCGGTTCGTCTACGGGGTCACGGCCGAGCGCTCGATGGAGGAGCTGCGGGCCATGATCAGGGCGAGACCCGGGGCGACCCGGGTGGTCCTCCACGTGCCGGGCTCACGCGGCGGCGAGCTGCCGATGGAGCTCCGCAGCCGGGTAGCCTACGACGCCGACCTGCTGGCCGAGGTGAGCCGGCGCCTCGGCAGTGGCGTCGAGCTGCAGCTGGGCGAGGCTGCCAGCTAGCTCGTCGGCGAGCTCGACGGTGCGGCCGTCGGCGTGGCGTCGCCGGCCTTCAGGGCCTGGACGGCCGAGAAGCGATCCGCGAACTCGCCGCGAAGGTGGGCCAGCTCGGGCGGTTCGAGATCGAGCTCGAGCGCGATCTCGTCGATCGTGAAGCTCTCGGCGGCGTCGATCGAGCCATCGATCGCGGCAACCGCGAAGCATGCCCGCAGGATGTCGAGCCGCTGCTCGGTGGTCGAGACGTCACGGAACTCGCGGGTGACGAGGTAGTCATCGGTTCCGCCGGTGGACAGCGCCTGGAGCTTGGCCGTTTCGACCACCAGGGCCGCCTCGGCCGCATCGAGCCCGGTCTGGCTGACCAGGACCTGCTCCATGTAGCGCGACGCGTCGTCGCTCACCCGGTCATCGGCGCTCGCCGCTCGGGCGATCACGTATGCGGCGCAGGCGACGAACCGGGCGCGCTCCGGCGGCAGGTTGTCGAGCCGGGCGATGATCCCTCGGACCATCTCGACCTCGGCCACGGAGCCGGCGGGGGCGGGGGCAGGGGCAGGGGCAGCGCCGGCTGGCGCGAAGAAGCGGCTCAGGAAGCTCATGAATCCTCCGTCGGGTGCGGGCCCGTGGTGCATCGATCGTCGGGCCGAAGTCTAACGGCGATCCGCCAACAGGATGCCCCGGCAGCTGCCCTGGCTGCCGGGGCATCGCGGGAAGGGGAGCGATCCGGGCCGGCGCTCCGGCCCGCCTTGGTCAGGACGCAGACGGTGCGACCGACGGCGCGGCTGACGGAGCCGTCGAAGGCGCGGCACTTGGCGCACCGCTCGGCGCGGCCGACGGCGCGGTCGATGGGGCGGTGGTTGGTGCCGACGAGGATGCCGGCAGGCTCGGCGCGACGGACGGCGCCAGGGACGGAGCCGCGGATGGGGCTACGGACGGTGCAGCCGTGGGCGTCGAGGTGCAGGCGGCGAGTGCGCTGAAGAGGGACAACGAAAGGGTAAGGGCGATGATGGCTCGCTTCATCTCGGACCTCCAGGTTTGCGCGTGGCCGGTTGCCTTGGCCTTCGGTCAATCGATATCGATCGTTGCGCGCCGGGCTGACTTCGTCCTGAACGTCCCCGGAAGCGCGCCCGGGGGCTCAGGTGACGGGACGCCCGTGGCCGGGGCGATCGAGGCCCGGAGCCCAAGCTCAGCCTCGCTCCAGCAGCTCCAACACGACCGGTCGAATCCGCTCGACCCATCTGATGTACTGCTGCGCCGACGGGTGCAGCCCGTCGCGGGCGACCAACGACGAATCCGACGCCGCCTCCTGCGAGAGGTCGAAGATGTCGACAACGGCCACGTTGCGCGCGATCGCCCGCTCGACCAAGGCCGCGTTGAAGGCCACGAGACGGGCCTGCTGGACCTCGGGATCGCCAAATCGCGCACCGGCCGGCGTCACCGTGTAATCCGGGGTCGTGACGACGATCACCCGATTGGCCGGAAGGCGCGCCAGGAGGTCGTCGAGAATCGCGTCCACGTTGGCCAGAAACTGATCGAGGCTGGCGCCCTGGACGACATCGTTGACTCCGACCAGGAGCGACACGAACTGTGGGCGGAGCCGGGCGAGGCGCGGCAGCTGATCGTCGAGGATGTCCCGCGAGGTTCGGCCGTTCGTCGCGAGATTGGCCACCAGCTCGAGGGTCGGCTGGCCATCGGTTCCGGGCTGGAGCGTTGTGACCAGGCGGCTCGGCCAGGCGGCGTCTGCGCCTGCGGAAGTGCCAATCGTGTACGAGTCGCCGAGCGCAACATAGCGGAGGGTCATCTGATCGACCACAGTACGCGCCGAGCCGCTCGGCGGATGAGTTCGGAGCACGCCCAGGCCAATGGACTTCAACGATGTCGTCCGAACCCGGCGGATGGTCCGTCATTTCGCGACCGAACCGGTCGATCGCGACGTACTGGAGCGAATCGCGGCCAGCGCCCAGCGAGCCCCGAGTGCCGGCTTCAGCCAGGGCCAGCGTCTGGTCGTGATCACCGAGACCGGCCTCCGACACCAGCTCGCCCTCCTGTGCGGGGAGCTGGAGTACACCGAGGCCGGCTTCGACCCCTGGATCAGCGAGGCACCGGCGCTGTTCATCCCATGCGTCAGCGAGGCGATCTATCACGCTCGCTACAGGGAAGCCGACAAGGCCGGCGAAGATGGCAGCGAGATCGATTGGCCGGTGCCGTACTGGTGGATGGACGTCGGCTGCACGGTCATGCTGGTCCTGCTGGCCAGCGTCAACGAGGGCCTCGCGGCCGGCTTCGCCGGCGCCGATGCCGGCGGCTATGCCGAGATGCGCTCGATCCTGGGCATCCCGGCCGAATTCTCGCCCGTCGGCGTCATCCCGGTCGGCCGGGCCCTGCCCGACAAGCGCTCGGGCTCACTCGCCCGGGGCTGGGTATCGAACCCGGAATTTGCCCGCTGGAACCACTGGTCGTCCCGCTCGTAGACAGGCCCGCCCGGGTCCTGGCCGGTCAGCGTTTGATCTCGATCAGGAGCACCCAGGCACTCACGAGGCCGGCCATGATTCCCAGCACGCTGGCGGGCACGAGCCAGTACAGCCCGCCGATCGAGCTCGTGGCGAGCCCGACGCCGGCTACCGCCACGAGGGCGCCGGGAACGCCGCTGACCAGGGCCATCTGGACCCGTTTCAGCCGAAACCTGGGTTCGGCCGTTCGGAAGGTCCGGACGAAGAGGATCGCGATGATCAGGCTGTGGCCGAGGCCGATCAGGATCAGCTCCGCGGCCAGCCAGGCATTCGTCTGGCCCGGGGTCAGCAGGACGATCGCCGAGATCAGGACGGTCGTGAGCACGACGATCCCTTCAAGGGCGAGGTCCGGGATGCCGTCCATCCCGATGATCCCCTCGACATTGATCGAGAGGGCAACGAAGATCAGGCCCACGAGGGCGCCCGCCGCAGCCACGATGGCGCCGCCGAATTCGGTCCAGCCGGAAGGGTCGGTCGCCACCCGATCATGGTACGGCCCGATCCATGGTCCCGGAGGAGGGAGTCGAACCCTCATGCCCTTGCGGGCGGCCGATTTTGAGTCGGCTGCGTATGCCATTCCGCCACTCCGGGCCGGATGCCAGTGTAGGGGAGTGCCGGCCTGATTCAGGCCCGGGCTTGGCCGCATCGTGCCCGGCGCGTGGCTGGTCAGTGCCACGACGTGTGGCCCCGGGCTCACCCTCCGGACCCACCGTTACCCTGTGGCGGCCAAGTGTCATCGCCTCCGGACCACAGGGCCGGTTACCTCTCCTGGGGGTAAGAGCGCGGAAATCGACACCGTCAAGGACCCGGCCGCGGTCGGAAGAGCCCGATTCCATCGCGGGCGGAGATCAAATCGCGAAAATCGTCGTCGCCCCGCCGGTTCTCGGTCGAGCAGTAGGCCGATTTGATCTCCTGGGGAGATAGCGGCACCCGAGCCTGTCCCGGGCCGGTTCGAATCCCCGGGAACCAGCCCGCGCGGGCCGGCGTCTGGCGAAATGACGATGCTAGACTCGGCCAGCCTGACCACCGTGCTCCGGAGGAGCCCTTCGATCGTGGGGGACCTTCGAACGACCGAGACTTCCGACAGCACGCCCCAAGCCGACGACCAGGCCCAGGTCGACGGTCCGCAGAGGCGCGACCTCATCCTGGTCGAGCGCGCCAGAGGGGGCGACCTGGCGGCGTTCAACGACCTCGTCAGCTGCTACCAGGACCAGCTGTTCGGCCTCGTCGCCCGGATGGTGCCCGATCCCGACCAGGCCGCCGACGTGGTCCAGGAAGCGTTCTTCTCGGCCTACCGCAACCTGGCCAGCTTTCGCGGTGGCAGCGTCAAGAGCTGGCTGAGCCGGATTGCGGTCAACGCCGCCATGGACCTCCAGCGAGCCCGGAAGCGCCGGCCGGTCCAGCCTTACCCGGAGCTGGCGGATGACTCTTGGCAGCCGCCGGCCGGCGAGGAAGCCGATCCCGAGTTGCAGGTCGTGCAGGCCGAACGAGCCAGGGTCCTGAGCGTGGCCCTGGCCGGCATCGGCCACGACCAGCGCGCCGCGATCGTCCTGTACGACATCGAAGGTTTTGACTACACCGAGATTGCGGACATGACCGGTGTCAGCCTGGGCACGGTCAAGTCGCGGATCCACCGCGGGCGCCTGGCCCTGCGCCGCAGCCTCGAGGATCACATGGAACTGTTCCGTGGTTGAGGGCGTCGAATGACCATGCCTGCCTCCGCCGACCATCGCCAGAACCGGAGTGGCCCTGCCCATACCCGTCCCGATCACGACGAGACCCTGATTGCGGGACTGGCTGCCGGGGACCTGACGGATGGCGAGGCCGCTGCCGCCGGCACGCTCGTGACGACCTGTCCGGCGTGCGCCGAGCTGCACTCCGACCTGCTCTCGATCATGGCGGCCACGACGAGCCTGACGGCGCCACGGCGAACCCGAGACTTCCGGCTGACCGAAGCGGACGCGGCCCGCCTGCGGCCGCGCCGCTGGCGTCGACTCGTCGGGCCGTTCGGCGGACCACGGCTGGCGTCCAGCGGGCCGCTGGCCGGGGGCCTGGTCGCGCTCGGGATCGCCGGCTTGTTGCTGGCTGCCATGCCCGGTTTCCTGACCACCTCGAATCCCACTGCCACCTCGGCCCCGCTGGGACCCGCCGTGGTCGTCCCCGGCGCGAGCGAGGTTGGGAGCGGCGCCTTCGGCGGCGCGGCGGATGCCGCCGCCCCGACGGCCGAGCCGGCGGCCTCTGGCGCGGGCCCCGCCGCCGTTCCATCCGGGAATCGATCTGTCGCCGGCTTTGTGGCGAGCGCGGCGCCCCAGACCAGTGAGCTTGCGCCGGTGGAGAGCACCGCCGGCGTACCGGTTTCCACTGCGGCGCCAGCGAGCCCGGCCACGCCGTTGCTGGCCGGATCGGTCGTGCTCCTCGCCGCCGGTCTGGGCCTGTTCGCGTTGCGCTGGATGGCGCGCCGCCCAGGCTGAGTCGGGCAACCGCGGGGCAAACGACACTCGACGGGGTGGCCCCCGTACTAGACTGCGGGCTCGGCCGATCGTGCCCCTGCCCGGCCAGCAGGGACGGAGCCAGTAGGGTTCCGTGAAGCATCGGAGAGGGTACTGATGTCCGTCACTGCAACCACCCCGGGCTCGGGCACGATTGCCTGGCACGCCATCAGCCCAGACGATGCACTCCGCGAACAGGGCGTCGATCCGGAGCAGGGCCTGACGGCGGCCGAGGCCGATGCCCGTCGCGCGAAATACGGACCCAACAAGTTTGCCGAGGCCGCCCACGAGCCGCGCTTGGCCGCCTTCGTCCGGCAATACGCAGATCCGATGCAGATCGTCCTGCTGGTCGCCGGTGGCATCAGCCTGTTTCTGCCCGGCCAGTTCGCGACCGGCATCGTCCTGATCGCCCTCACCCTGCTCAACGCCGGGATGGGCTTGAACCAGGAGGGCAAGGCCGAGGCCAGCGTATCGGCCCTTCAGAAGATGATGGTGGTCAAGTCGCGGGTGCTCCGCGGTGGCGAGCTGGTGGACCTGCCGATGGACCAGATCGTGCCCGGCGACATCGTCCATGTCGAAGCCGGCGACCTGGTTCCCGCCGATGGCCGGATCATCCGGGCGGCGACGCTCGAGATCGATGAATCGGCTCTCACCGGCGAGAGCGCCCCGGTGCCCAAGCAGGTCGATGCCGTGGCCGCCGAGGCCCAGCTCGGCGACCGACTCGACCTGGCCTTCATGAACACCCAGGTCACCCGGGGAGCTGGCTCGCTCGTGGTCGTGGCGACCGCGATGGCCACCGAAGTTGGTCATATCTCGGGGATGCTCAATGCCACCACGCTCGAGGTCACGCCCCTGACCAAGCAGCTGGCCAAGCTCACCAACCAAATCCTGGCCATCGCCGGCGTCGCGATCGCGGCGTCGATCCTGATCGGGCTGGCCCGCGGTGCCACATTCCAGGTGCTCTTCCTGACCGCCGTCGCATTTGGCGTATCGGCCATCCCGACCGGGCTGCCGGCGGTGGTGACCGCGGTCCTAGCGAACGGCACATCGGCCCTCGCCAGCGCCGGCGCGATCATGAAGCGCCTGCGCTCCGTGGAGACGCTCGGCTCGACCTCGGCGATCAACTCCGACAAGACGGGCACGCTGACCCTCAACCAGATGACCGCGGTCCAGATGACCCTCGTCGGGCGCCGTTACACCATCTCCGGGGAGGGCTATTCAACCGTCGGCCAGATCACCCACGCCGCCGGCGACACCGACCTGCCGCTCGAGCCGTACCTCCTGCCGATGGCCCTGTGCGCCGACGCGGTGGTCAAGGATGGCGACCTCATCGGCGATCCGACCGAGGGTGCCCTGGTGGTCCTGGCCGCCAAGGGCGGCGTCGACGCCGTGCTGACCCGGGAACGCTACCCTCGGGTGGCGGAGCTGCCCTTCGACGCGGCCTACAAGTTCATGGCCACGTTCCATCGAATGCGCGACGCGGCGGGCAAGGACGTCATCCGGGCCTACGTCAAGGGAGCCCCCGACCAGCTCCTCGAGCGGGCGGCCGGAGCACACGGGCCGGACGGGACCGAGCTGCCACTCGACCGGCTGCGACCGGCCTACGAGGCGGAGAACGTGCGCCTCGGAACGCAGGGGCTGCGCGTCATGGCCACCGGCCAGCGCGATTTCGACCCGGCCACGTTCGACCCGGGCGCGGACCTGCTGCCCCTTGTCGACAAGCTGACCCTGCTGGCCCTCGTCGGGATCGTCGATCCGCCCCGGCCGGCTGCGAAGGCCGCCATCGCCGAGGCGCACTCGGCCGGGATCCGCGTGCGGATGATCACCGGCGACCATGCCATCACTGCCACGGCGATCGCCGGCGGCCTCGGAATCGAGGGTCGCGCGATCACCGGCGCGGAGTTCGCTGCGATGGACGACGACCAGGCGCTCCGGGAGATCGGCGACATCGGGGTGATCGCCCGGGTCACCCCGGAGCACAAGGTTCGACTGGTCGATGTCCTCAAGAAGCGGGGCGACATCGTGGCCATGACCGGTGACGGGGTCAACGACGCCCCGGCCCTCAAGAAGGCCGACATCGGCATCGCGATGGGGATCACCGGCACCGAGGTGTCCAAGGAGGCCGCGGTGATGATCCTGACCGACGACAACTTCGCCACGATCGTCAAGGCGGTCCACCTCGGTCGCGCGCTGTACGACAACCTCGTCCGCTACGTGCGCTTCCAGATGGGCGTCCTGTTCGGCTTCATCGTGACCTTCCTGGGGGCGAGCATCTTCAACATCCTGTCCGGGATCCCGTTCCTGCCGTTGCAGACCCTGTGGGTCAACTTCACGGTCGACGTGTTCCAGGCGATCGGCCTGGGCTGGGGCAAGCCGCGCGAGGGACTCATGGAGGAGCAGCCGCGGCCGAAGGACCAGCCGATCCTGCCGTCGCGCCTGATGGCCTGGCTGGTGGTCAGCGGCTTCGTCATGGGAATCGGCACACTCGGCGTCATCACCTGGGCCAACGCCCAGTACGGCGAAGCCGTCGCGCACACGATGGGCCTGGCTACCTTCTCGGTCTTCAACCTGCTCTTCTCGCTCGAGACCGCGGACGAGGAACGCACGATGTTCAGCAGCCAGCTGCTCGAGAACCCAATGCTGCTCAAGACGACGATCCTGTCGACGCTGACGATCATCCTGGCGACCGAGCTGGGCATCCTCCAGCGGGTGCTGGGGACCATTGGGCTGACCGTCGATCAATGGGCGGTGTGCATCGCCGTGGCCGCCTCGATCGTCGTGGTCGCGGAGGTCAAGAAGCTGCTCCACATCCAGACCACGGCCAAGCCGACCCTGGTGAGCGCGACCGCACCCGCGAGCTGATCGGCGACGGCACCGCTCGGCAGGACCTTGCCTTGGTGGTGAGGCCCTACTGGTCCTTGACCTGGCGGAATGATCGCCCGATGTTGGCGACCAGGACGGCCACGATGGACACCAGATAGAGCTGGCCGAAGAGTGCCTCCGAGATCGCGATCATCTGGCCCAGGGGCATCGCTGCCGAGTAGTCGCCGTAGCCAACCGTGCTCAGGGTCGTGTAGCTGAAGTACAGGTAGGTCTCGGTCGTTGGCACGTCCGTCTGGTGGAAGAACGGTTGGCCGCTGATCAGGCTGATCAGGCCGAAGACGTAGGCGTAGCACAGGCCGATCAGCAGGTAGACTACGAGTCCGCCGACGACCAGCCTGAAGGTGATGGCATCGCTCCTGGCGATTCGGCCCATGATCACGAACGGGACGACCGCGGCGATGCCCAGTCCGATGCAGATCTGGGCGCCGACAGCCCAGCCTTCGTCGCCGAGCGCGAGGGCCAGGGCCGATCCGGCGATCGCCACCAGGACGACAACCTGGGCGACGCGCTGGACGTGCGGGCGCGCCCCCGATGTTCGCAATGCGAAGAGGAGGGTCGCCCCGGTCAGGATGACCGCGATCAGCCCGCCGGTCTTCTCGCCGGCCGCAGCCAGGCTGCCGACCGTCAGGATCGTCAGGACCAGGGTGATCCCGTAGCCGTCCTCGCGGCTCCGGACGCTGTGGACCGCGCTGCGCCCGCGGCCGGCAGGGTGCTCGATCATCGGCCCGGACTAGGCGGGCTGGGCTGGACCGGCCGTGGCGCCATAGGCCGTTGCGGCATCACGGACGCTCTGGTAGATGTTGGCCGCCCCGATTGCCTCGGTCAGGCCATATTTGGCGAGTTCGGCCAGGACCTGCGGGTCGACATCGGCCAACACCAGGGTAATGCCCTTGGCCTTGAGCTCCTGCTGGATCTGGGACAGCGCGCCCGCCCCCGAGTAGTCGACGTCGCCCATGACTCCGCAGGCAACCACAAACCAGCGAATGGGCGGATCCGCATCCTGGACCAGGTCCATGACCTCGGCCATGAACCGGGTCGCATTGGCGTAGTACAGGCTGGCGCCGAACCTGTAGACGATGAGCCCGGGCTCGAGCTGGCCACCTTCGGCTTCCGGGGTGGGCCGGAAGTCGTAGTCGCCTGCGCCATTCGAGACGAGGAGGCTGTCATAGGGCCGGTAGCTGTGGTAGATGTGAACGACGATCGACAGGGCCATGGCCAGGAAGATGCCCTGCTCGACGCCCACGATGACCACTGTCAGGGCCGTCAGCGCGGCGACCGCGAACTCGGCCGGGCGGACCCGCAGGATGTCGCGCATCCCTTTCACGTCGATCAGGCGGACGCCGATGATGAACACGACGGAGGCCAGGACGGCGTTGGGCATGTACGACAGTGGTCCGGTCAGGAACAGGAGCACGATCACGACGATTGCCGCCGCCGTGAGCTGCGAAATCTGGCTGCGTCCCCCGGCGCTGTCGACCATCTCGGTCTTGGTCGGGCTGCCGTTGACCACGAATGCGCCGGTGATCCCGGCGGCCGCATTGGCCAGGCCCAGCCCGACGAGGTCGACGTTCTCCTCGAAGCTGTCGGCGTACTTCATGGCGTATGCCCGTGACGTGGCCGCGCTCTGGGCGAGGATGACCACCACGAGCGACACCGCCGTCGGGATCAGCGCCTCGATGTTGGCGACGGTGATTACGCCTGTCGGCAGGCCGACCTGGGGCAGGCCACCGGGCACGGTCCCCAGGATGCTCACTCCCGAGGCCTGCAGGTTGAGGGCATAGCTCCAGGCGATCGTCACGACGACCGCGATCAGCGCGCCGGGGATCCTGTCATTGACGATCTTCAGGCCGAGGATCAGGGCGAAGACCACGACCGATACGAGAAAGGTCGGCACGACGGTCTCGGTCGGGATCAGGCGAACCGTCGCGACGAACTTCTCGAGCGTGCCACCGGTCTGCGACGGGATCCCGAAGATGCCGCCAACCTGGCCCATCGCGACCTGGATCCCGACCCCGGTGAGGAAGCCGATCAGGACGCTCCGGGACAGGAAGTTGGCAATGAAGCCGAGCCTCAGGACCCGGGCCGCGATGAGCAACACGGCGCACATCAGCGCGACCAGGCCGGCCATGCTCACGTACGTTGGCGAGCCTGAGGCGATTCCAAGGGCGACCAGCCCGGTCGACATCATCACCGCGGTCGCGGAATCCGCTCCGACGACGAGATGTCGCGAGGATCCAAAGATGGCAAAGGCGACGATCGGCAGGAGGATCGTGTACAGGCCGGTGATCACCGGCATGCCGGCGATCTTCGAGTAGCCCATCACCTCCGGGATCGCGAGGGCGGCCAGGGTCACCCCGGCGATCACGTCGAGGCTGACCCTGGCCGAGTCGATGGGCAGGATCCCGCCGAAAAACATCGGCGCGCGCTTCTGCGCCCTGGCCGTCCTAGCCGTCAATGGATCCTCCCTCGGGCGAAGTTGCCGTCCTTATGGACCGGTCGGACCTGCTCCTGCGCCGGGGTCAGCCGGCCCGGGCTCCACCGGCGTTCCGTCGGCGGCCGCGGCCGGTGGCACGACGGGCGGAGGCACGGTCGGGGTCGCGGCACCCGGAGGCGGATCATTCGGTCCGCGCTGGTTGGAGCGATAGATGAGCCAGGCCACGACCGCGATGAGGGCAATCGCGAGCAAAACGAGCAGGATGATCAGGCCATTGTTCGAGCCTGATCCACTCTCGCTGCCGGATCCGCTGCCGGTCGATGCCGAGGGTCCGATGCTCGGCGCGACGGATGCGCTTGGACTCGCCGAGGCTGACGCCGATGGGGCAACCGACGGTGTGAGGGTCGCGCTCGGCGCCGGGGTGGGCGTCGGAGCCGTGGTCGGGGTCGGAGCCGTGGTCGGGGTCGGTGTGGGAGCCGTGGTCGGGGTGGGTGCCGGAGTCGGGGCCGGGCTGACGGCCGGCGCGAGGGTTGGGGTCGGTGCGGCCGTCGGCGCCGCTGTTGGGGCGGCGGTGGGTGCGGCGGTTGGGGCGGCGGTGGGAGCCGGAGTCGGCAGCGCGGGCAGCGTCGGCAGGCCCGACGGCAGGCTCGGGAGCGCCGGCAGCGTTGGCAGCCCTGACGGCAGCGCGGGCAGCGTCGGCAGGCCCGACGGAAGGTTGGGCAGGATAGATGCCAGCTGGCCGCCGCAGGCCGAAAGGGATAGCGCAACGACGACGAGGATGACGGCGCTCCGAATGGCGCCGAGTCGGTGGCGGGTCATGGCAATCTCCCAGAGCGGACGATCGACCTCACCGTCGATCACGCCCATGCTACTGGACGGGTATCGGTGCCGTGGGTCGAAGCAGGTCGCGTCGAGCCGGACCACTGGCCGGGTACACTGGTCGAACCGTCCCCTTTCCGACCGCCCCGCAGAGGCCTGCCGATGGAACGCCTGATGCTGCTCGACGGCAACGGGCTCATCTACCGCGGATATTTCGCCCTGATCAACACGCCCCTCACGACCTCCCGGGGTGAGCTGGTCAATGCCGTGTTCGGCTTCTGCAACATCGTCCTGAGGGGCTTCCAGGACATTCAGCCGGACTACGCCGCGATCGCCTTCGACCTGTCCGGCCCGACGTTCCGGCACGAGCAGTTCGCTGCCTACAAGGCCACCCGCCAGCGCATGCCCGACGACCTGCGCGACCAGTTCCCCAAGGTCCGCGAAGTCGTCAAGGCCCTCCGGATCCCGGTCTACGAGCTGGCCGGGTTCGAGGCGGACGACGTGATCGGGACGCTCACGATCGAAGCCGGGCAGCTCGGGCTGGACACCACGATCGTCACCGGCGACCTTGACATGCTCCAGCTCGTGACCGATCAGACCCGCCTGATGACGACCCGGATGGGCGTCCAGAACACGGTGATCTACGACCCGGCCCGGATCTTCGAGCGGTACGGTCTGCGACCCGACCAGATGATCGACTTCAAGGCCCTCAAGGGCGATTCGACCGACAACATCCCGGGGGTGCCCGGCGTCGGCGAGAAGACCGCGGCCAAGCTGATCGGCGACTACGCGACCCTCGACGGGTTGTACGACCATATCGACGATGTCGTGCCGGCCCGGCTGCGCGAGCCGCTCCTCGCCGCCCGCGACCAGGTCCTGATGGGACGCGAGCTCATGCGGATCGTGCGCGACCTGCCGGTCAAGCTCGACCTCGAAGCGGCTCGCCTGGGTGACTACGACCGCGAGACGGTGATCCGCCTCTTCCGCGAGTTCGAGTTCCGGAGCCTGATCGAGCGGCTGCCCCCGCTCAAGGGCGAGCGCGCCGAGGACACGGCCGCGGCGATCCGGGACAGCGTGGCCAGCGGCGGCGACCCGATGCGCGCCGCCCAGGTTCCCGGCTCAGGGCCGCGTGGCTCGGCCGGCTGGGGCTCGGGCGAGGGACTCTCGCGTGGCCGGGGCCCGGTCACCGGAGAAGGCTCCGGCCTGCAGCTGGCCCTCGACTTTTCGTCGGTCGACGCGGGCGGCCCGGCGTCGACCGCAGCCTCGGGCGACACTCCCAGGGCGATGCGGCCCGACGGCCCGGGCGAGGGGCCGGCCGTGGCCGACCTTGCCGTCGCCTTGGCCGCGGCGATCGAAGATCCCGGTGGACAGATCGAGATCGTCTCGGGTGAGGGGATCGAGCTCCTCGATGGATGGCTCGGGGCGCAATCGGCTGTCGGGATCGCCCTCCTCGCCGACGACCCGCGGCCGCGCAAGGGCACGCCCCTCGCCCTGGCCGTGGCGGGTCTCGACGGGCGAGTCGTGGCGGTCGAGGGTCCGGCCGACGCCGGCCGCCTGCGGGCCTGGATCGAACGCCTGGAGCTGCCGATCATCGGGCACGAGGTGAAGCCGCTCCTGGTCGCCCGCTTCGCCGATGCTCCGGACGGCCAGCCGACGCCGGTGGCCTTCGACACCCAGGTTGCCGCATACATCCTGAATGCGTCGCTGCGCAGCCAGTCAATCGCCGACGTCGTGGCCGAACAGCTCGACCTGATCCTGCCACCGGCCAAGGACCTGCCGGCATTTGCCAGGGCCGGCCTGGAAGCGCTGTCGGCGCTGGCCGCGAGAGGACCGCTCGAGCTCGCCCTCGAGCGAGAGGGCCTCGACCGGCTGTATCGCGAGATCGAGCTGCCGCTCATTCCGGTCCTGGCCCGGATGGAGGCGACTGGCGTCGCCCTCGATCGAGACGCGCTCCGCTCGCTTGCCGACGAGTTCGCGATCGAGATCAGCCGGCTCGAGGCCGAGGTCTACGCCAGTGTCGGCCACGAGTTCAACCTGGGCAGCCCGAAGCAGCTCGAGCAGGTCCTGTTCTTCGAGCTCAACCTGCCCAAGGGCCGCAAGACGAAGACCGGCTACTCGACCGACGCCGCGGTCCTCGAGGATCTCCGGGCAGCCCATCCGATGGTGGCCAGCCTGCTCGACTGGCGGACCTACACGAAGCTCCGATCGACGTACGTCGAAGCCCTGCCGACGCTGATCGCCGCCGATGGCCGGCTGCACACGACCTTCCACCAGGCCGTGGCCGCGACGGGCCGGCTGAGCTCGTCCGATCCCAACCTCCAGAACATTCCGATCCGCACCCCGCTCGGCCGGCGCATTCGACGGGCCTTCGTTGCCGGCGCACCCGATGTGACCCTGGTGGCCGCGGACTACTCCCAGATCGAGCTTCGGATCCTGGCCCACGTCTCGGGCGATGAGCACCTCAAGGATGCGTTCGCGCGAGGTGCCGACATCCACCGCGAGACCGCGGCCCGGGTCCTCCACAAGCCGCCCGAGGAGGTCACCGGCGACGAGCGTTCGATGGCCAAGATGGTCAACTTCGGGATCGCCTACGGGATGAGCGACTTCGGCCTGTCGAGCCGGGCCAACATTCCCCGGGCCGAGGCCCAGGAATTCATCACGACCTACTTCGCGACCTACTCGGGCATCAGCTACTACATGCTCCATATCAAGGATGTCGCTCGCCGGCAGGGTTTCGTGACCACCCTGCTCGGTCGCAAGCGGGCGATCTCGGAGCTGGATGCTCGCAACCCCACCCTGCGGGCGGCAGGGGAGCGGATGGCGATCAACATGCCCATCCAGGGCACCGCCGCCGACATCATCAAGATCGCGATGATCCGGCTCGACGAGCGCCTGCGCGAAGGGGGCTTCAAGGCCCGGCCGTTGCTGCAGGTCCACGACGAGCTGCTCCTCGAGGTCCCGCGCGACGAGGTCGACCGGCTCGTTCCGGTCCTGCGCCAGACGATGGAGTCGGCCCTCGCCCTTGACGTGCCGCTGACCGTCGACGTCAAGATCGGCGACGATTGGGAAGGCATGGCCGTCCGGCCGCGCGAGGAACCGATCCCGGCCGATGCCTGAGCTGCCCGAGGTCGAGACCGTCGTCCGGGACCTCCGGCCGCGGATCGTCGGCGCACAGATCAGCTCGGCCCGCTCGTCGTGGTCGCGGACCCTTCGAACGCATCCGCCCGAAGCATTCGAGGCGGCCATCCGCGGCCGCCGGATCGAGTCGGTCGAACGACGGGCCAAGCTCCTGGTCATTGAGCTGAGCGGCGGGGCCGCCCTGACGATCCACCTCAAGATGACCGGCCAGCTCTTCGTGGTCCCGGCGAGCACGCCCGAGGACCCCTACCTGCGCCTGGTCCTCGTTTTCGCCGACGGGCGCGAGCTGCGCTTTCGCGACATTCGCAAGTTCGGCCGGGTGGGACTGTACGAACGCGACCAGGTCAGCGGAGAGCTCGTCAGCGAGGCGGGCGGCACGGCCGTGTTCGCGGGCTTCGGCCCCGAGCCGCTCGACCCGGCGTTCGGACTGCGCGAGTTCCGGGTCCGCATCCGGGCTCGCAAGGGTCGGCTGAAACCGCTCCTCCTCGACCAGTCGTTCATCGCCGGGATCGGCAACATCTACGCCGACGAAGCGCTGTGGGCCGCCAGGCTCCATCCACTCCGCTCGGCGGTCTCGCTCAGGCCGGCCGACGAGCGCCGGCTGTACCAGTCCATCCGGCTGATCCTCGCCGAGGCCGTGGAACGCCGGGGCAGCTCGATCGATGACTACACCGCACCCGACGGCGACGGCGAGATGCAGGAGCGCCTCAACGTCTACCAGCGCACCGGCGAGCCCTGTCCACGCTGCGGCCGGCCGATCCGGAGGATCGTGATCGGCGCCCGGGCAACCCACTTCTGTTCGTGGTGCCAGCGCCTGCCGGCGTCCGATCGGCAGGCCCTCGAGCGATCCGGCGGGATCGCGATCCTGCGGGCGATGACCGGCCGCCGACCGGGTGCCGATGAGCCCGCGATCGCCGCCCGGACGATGCGCACCAAGGCAGCCGCGGCAACCCGCCGGGCGGCGGCCCGGTCGAGCTCGGGCGCTGGCCCCGGCCGGTACGAGAGGCCCGGCTGATGTCGGTCCTGCGCTTCGAGAAGGTGACCCGCGAGATCGGGACCTTCGTGATCCTGGACGCGATCGAAGGCGCGATCGCCCTGGGCGACCGGATCGGGCTGGTCGGCCCGAACGGCGCGGGCAAGACCACGATGCTCCGGATCGCGGCCGGGCTCGACGAACCGGACCTCGGTCACGTGAGCCGGAAACGCGGCCTGACGATCGGCCTGCTCGCCCAGGAGGCGCACTTCGATGTCGCCTTCATGGCCGCGCCCGACCTCCGGACCGCCGTCCGATCGGCCGCGGCCGAGCTCCTCGACCTCGGCGCCAGGCTGCGCGAGCTGGAGCAGGCTCACCGGGTCGAGGAGATCCTCTATGCCGAGCTTCAGCACCGTTTCGAGATCCTCGGCGGATATACCCTCGACCAGCGCATCGACGAGACGCTGTCGGGCCTCGGGTTCACCCGGGATGAGTGGACGAAGCCGCCCGGCGCACTTTCCGGGGGCGAGCAGACCCGGGCGGCACTGGCCCGCCTGGTCATCTCCGATCCCGACCTGATGCTTCTCGACGAGCCGACGAACCACCTCGACCTGGGGGCCCTCGAGTGGCTCGAGGAACATCTCCGCCGGCGCAACGGATCGCTCCTCGTCGCGTCCCACGATCGGGCCTTCCTGGACGGCACCGTCGAACGGGTCTGGGAGCTTCGGGACCGGCGCCTGACCGTGTTCCGGGGCGACTACGCCGCCTACCACCGCCAGCGCACCGAGCGCGATGCCCGCCTCGACAAGGACGTCTCGACCCAGGCCGAACAGATTGCCCGCGAGCAGGAGCTCGTCCAGCGCTACCGGAGCCATCGGAAGTACGCCAAGATGCACGAGCACGAGGCTCGCCTGGCCCGCCTCCAGGAAGCCAGGCTCGAGGCGCCCAAGCCGGGCCGCAAGCTGCGCCTGCCCACGGCGGCGCTCGTCGGTGGGGGTGGTCCATCCCGGTCGGGTGAGATCGTGGTCCGGGCCGAGAGCCTCGTCGTCGGCTACCTTCCCGGGCTTCGCCGAGAATCGTCCCCCGCCGACGACGCCGAACGACTGGCAGCCCTGCCCATCGCCCGCGTGCCCTTCCTGGCCGCCCAGCGCGGGGATCGAATCGGGATCGTCGGCCCGAACGGGGCGGGCAAGACGACCCTGCTCCGGACGATTGCCGGTGAGCTGCCGCCGCTGGACGGGATGCTGACGATCGGGATGGGCGTGTCGATCGGCTACCTCGCCCAGCTCCGGGATGCCGCCTTCCCGGGCGAAACGGTCCTCACCGCCCTGACGTCGGCGATCTCGATCACCGAGGGCGAAGCCCGGGCGTACCTCGCCCGCTTCCTGTTCCGCGGAGACGACGCATTCAAGGAAGTCCGGATGCTGTCGGGCGGCGAGCGGTCGCGCCTCGAGCTTGCCCTCCTGGGGATCATGCCCTCGAACCTCCTGCTGCTGGACGAACCGACCAACCACCTCGACATCCCCGCCCGCGAGGCGATCGAAGCATTCATGACCGACAGCCCGGCGACCCTCCTCATCGTCTCCCACGATCGACGGCTGCTCGAGACGGTGTGCGATCGGCTGTGGGTCGTCGACGCCGGCCTGGCCGCGCCGTTCGACGGCGGCTACAAGGCGTGGCGGGCCGCGGTCGCCGGAGGCTGGACGGTCGATGCTGCGATCAAGGCAGAGTCCGCCCGCCTGCATGGCAGCGGTCCACGCGGTGGCATCGCCAAGGTCGGCAGGGCCGGCGTGGCAGCTCCGGGCTGGCCGCCGGCCCCGGCCAAGGAATCAGTGGTGGCCGTCAAGCCGATCTCGCCGGGGAAGCCTTCCACGCGAGCGCGACTGCCCAAGCTGTCGAAGGATGCCTATCGCAAGCAGCGAACCCTGGTCGACAGTGAGCTGACCCGGCTGGGCCTGCGCAAGAATCATCTCGAGCTGGCCCTCGGCGATCCCGATGTTGGCTCGAACTTCGTCGAGCTGCGCCGGATCACGAGTGAGCTGGCTGACGTGTCGGCCGGACTGGAGGCCGCCGAGGAAGCCTGGTTGGAGCTCGAGGACCGGGCCCCGTGACCCGGCCCCTGAGGCTCGGCCTGACCGGTCCGATCGGCTGCGGCAAGTCGACGGTGCTGGCCTGGCTCGCCGCGCGCGGTGCCCTGGTGATCGACGCCGACCAGGTTGCCCGCGCGGTCACCTCGCCGGGCTCGCCGGTCACCGCCGAGGTCGCCGCTGCGTTCGGCCCGGCGGTCATCGCGGCCGATGGCTCGCTCGATCGCGCGGCGCTCGGGACGATCGTGTTCGGCGATCCGGGGCAGCTCCGACGCCTCGAGGCGATCACCCATCCGGCCGTCCGCGAGCAAATCCTCGCGGCGCTCCGAGCGGCCGAGGACGGGCCGCAGGCAGTCGTCGTGATCGAGGCGATTCGGCTGGTCGAGGCCGGCTATCCGGCTCTCCTCGACGAGGTCTGGCTGGTCACCTGCGAGCCGGCCGAACAGCGTCGGCGGCTGGTCGCGCGAGGGGTGTCCGACGCCGATGCGTCGGCCCGGATCACCGCCCAGGCCGGCCTGGCGGACCGCGTCCGATCCGTTGCCGCACGCCAGATCGACACCAGCGGCAGCCTGGCCGACTCCGAGGCCCAGGTCGCCGACGCGCTGGCCGGGGCCCTGGCGGCCCATGCCTCGCGGCCGGGACCGGCAGCTCGTTGACGAAGGCGCCCGGTCGCCGGTCGGCCCAAGCTCGGGAGGTCGAGCTGCCTCGGTTGACCCCCTTCTCCGGGGGGCGGCTCGAGGCACGCCGCGACTACGACACGACCGACTTCGTCGAATGCGATTTCGCCGGCCAGGACGCGTCCGATGTCCGGTTCCTCGAGTCCCGCCTGCAGCGCTGCAGTCTCGACGGAGCGTCGCTGCGAGGCGCGCGAGTCCTTGGGTCGGTGCTCGATGGGGCGACCGCCGCGACCGTCGACTTCGCCGGTTCGACGTGGCGTGACGCCGAGGTCGCGGGCGGACGCTTCGGCGCCCTCGACCTGGTTGGGTCGAACCTGACCCGCCTCCGGGTCCGAGGCTGCCGGCTCGGCTTCCTGAACCTCGCCGGTGCGCAGCTCGACGATGTCCGGTTCGAGGCCTGCGAGATCGATGGGATCGACGCCCGTGGGTCCCGGCTCAACGCGATCACGTTCGTCGACTGCTCGATCGCCGAGCTGAACGTGACCGAGGCCAGGCTCACCGGCGTGGACCTGTCGGGGGCCCGGCTCCGCTCGCTCATCGGCGTCGACAACCTGCGCGGGGCGATCATCAGCCGCGAGCAGCTCATGGACCTTGCGCCGCTCCTGGCCGGCCAACTTGGCATCGAGATCCGGCCCGACTGATCGCAGGAGCCGCCGCCGGTCCCTGATCCGCGATTTCCTGGTTGAGCCTTTGGCCTGTTTGATCTCCTGGGGAGACATGTTGTCGTGCGGATGATCACCGGACCGTAGTCGGATCGCCGTCGCACGCATTCCTACTGAACACGTGTTCGGTTCGTGCTCGGGGTGGTATCCTGAAGGCCCATGTTCGGGAGTCGCTGATCGCCCCTAATGCCTGAGTTCCGCCTCGTCGCTGACTTCGAGCCGACCGGTGACCAGCCGGCCGCGATCGCCCGCCTGGTTGATGGGCTGGAGAAGGGCGTCCGGCACCAGACCCTGATGGGCGTCACCGGCTCGGGCAAGACCTGGACGATCGCCAACGCGATCGCCCAGTACCAGAAGCCGACGCTCGTCCTGGCCCACAACAAGACGCTGGCCGCCCAGCTCTACGCCGAGTTCCGGGAGTTCTTCCCGGACAACGCCGTCGAGTATTTCGTCAGCTACTTCGACTACTACCAGCCCGAAGCCTACCTGCCGCGCTCGGACACCTACATCGAGAAGGACTCAAGCCGGAACGACGAGATCGACAAGCTCCGCCACGCGGCGACCCACGCCCTGTTCGAGCGCCGGGACGTGATCATCGTCGCGAGCGTCAGCTGCATCTACGGCCTCGGCGCGCCGGTCGACTACGGCGCGACCGTCCTGCGCCTCCGGCGGGGCGGCAAGTACCGCCGCGATGCCGTCCTGCGCCACCTCGTCGATCTCCAGTACCAGCGCAACGACCAGGCGCTCCAGCGTGCCCGGTTCCGGGTTCGGGGCGACACCCTCGAGCTCGTGCCAGCCTCCGACGATCGGGTCATCCGGGTGGAGTTCTTCGGCGACGAGGTCGAGCGGATCACGGAGGTCGATCCGCTCACCGGCGAGCTGATCGCCGAGCGCAACGACCTGAACGTGTACCCGGCGACCCACTTCGTGACGCCCGGTGACAAGCTCAAGGAGGCCCTCGTCGACATCGAGGCCGAGATGGAGGAGCGGACGGCCGAGATGGAAGCCCAGGGCCGGGTCCTGGAAGCCGCCCGGCTCCGCCAGCGCACTGTCTTCGACCTCGAGATGATGCGCGAGCTGGGCTACTGCACCGGCGTCGAGAACTATTCCCGGCACCTCGCCCGGCGCGACCCGGGCAGCCGGCCGTGGACCCTGCTCGACTACTTCCCCCCGGACTGGCTGCTGGTCGTGGACGAAAGCCACATGACGATTCCGCAGGTCGTGGGGATGTACAAGAACGATCGGACCCGCAAGGAGATCCTGGTCGACTTCGGGTTCCGGCTGCCGTCGGCCCTCGACAACCGGCCGCTGACCTTCGAGGAATTCGAGACGACCGTTCGGCAGGCTGTCTACATGTCGGCGACGCCGGGTCCCTACGAGCTTGAGCGAAGTGAGCGGGTCGTCGAGCAGATGATCCGGCCGACCGGCATCGTCGACCCCACGATCGAGGTTCGTCCGACCGAGGGCCAGATCGACGACCTGCTCGACGAGATCCGCGGCCGGGTCGAACGTGGCGAGCGCTCCCTGGTCACGACCCTGACCAAGAAGATGGCCGAGGACCTGACCGACTACCTGCGCGAGCTGGGGGTCAAGGTCCAGTACCTCCACAGCGAGGTCGACACCCTCGATCGCGTCCAGATCCTGCGCGACCTGCGCCTGGGCGTCTTCGACGTCCTGGTCGGGATCAACCTCCTGCGCGAAGGGATCGACCTGCCCGAGGTGACCCTGGTCGCGATCATCGACGCCGACAAGGAAGGCTTCCTGCGCAGCGCCTGGTCACTGATCCAGATGATCGGCCGGGCGGCCCGCAACACCGGCGGCAAGGTCGTGATGTACGGGGACACGGTGACCCAGTCGATGCGCGCGGCAATCGACGAAACGGACCGCCGGCGGGCGATCCAGGCGCGCTACAACGCCGACAACGGGATCGAACCGACGACGATCGTCAAGGAGATCCACGACATCAATGAGCGGCTCCGGGCCGTGGCCGAAGCGACCGACGTGTATACCGCGGACGGGCCGGCCGGCCGGTTCGGGCCACACGACCTGCGGGCAGAATCGCGCGAGCAGATCGAGAAGATCGTCGCCCGCATGGAAGCCGACATGCGCAACGCTGCGAAGAACCTCGAGTTCGAGCGGGCGGCGACGCTCCGCGACGAGATCCAGCAGGTCCGCCTGCGCGTCCTCGACCAGGACGCCTCGACCACCGTCGCGCGCGCGGCCGAGGCGGCCGGCCGGACACCGGCGGGCTCGAGCGGGTCGCGCTCCACGTCGACCCGACGGCCGGGCCAGCGGGCCGCCCAGGCCGCTTCGCCGGCCCTCGAGGTCACCACGATCGAAGTCCTGCCCTCGTCCAGCGAGGAGCCCGGCGATAGCCTTGAGGAGTCAGCCGCGGCGGCGACCGCGGCCGACTGGCTGCCCGGGATCCGGGACGAGCACGACGACGACGGAGGCTGGCAGGCACGCTGGATCGAGCGCCCGACCTGGGACCACACCGTCACCCCGAACGTGATCAAGCGCAGCGGCCAGCGACCGGGGCAGCGGCCTGGCCGGCGACGCCGCTGAGGAGCTGCGCCGCCAGCCGAGCGGACCTCACAGAACGCCTGTTCCAATCCGGCGTACTTCGGTACAATCTCCCTCGTGCCCTCCGATCAGCTCATCGTCCGCGGTGCCCGTGAGCACAACCTGAAAGACATCACGGTCGCGTTTCCACGCGACCGCCTGGTCGTGATCACCGGCCTGTCTGGCTCCGGCAAGAGCAGCCTCGCCTTCGACACCATCTACGCCGAGGGCCAGCGCCGCTACGTCGAGAGCCTGTCGGCCTACGCCCGGCAGTTCCTCGGCCAGATGGAGAAGCCCGACGTCGACCAGATCGACGGCCTCAGCCCGGCGATCTCGATCGACCAGAAGGGAACCAGCCGGAACCCGCGTTCGACGGTCGGCACGGTCACCGAGATCTATGACCACCTGCGCCTTCTCTTCGCCCGGGTCGGCCATCCCCATTGTCCGGTCTGCGGCCGGGAGATCGAGCGCCAGACGGTCCAGCAGATCGTCGACCAGGTCCTGCGCTTGCCGGAGGGTACCCGCCTGCTCGTGCTCGGTCCCCTGATCAAGGACCGCAAGACCGAGGGTGACCGGGTATTCGAGGCGGCCCGCAAGCAGGGCTTCGTTCGGGTCCGGGTCGATGGCGAGGCCTACGACCTGGCAGATGCGCCTACGCTCGACAAGTACAAGCGCCACACGATCGAGGTGATCGTCGATCGCTTCGTCGTCCGCCGGGCCGAGGCGCCCGACGACTGGCGACGAGACGCCGAGGGCCGGCCGATCGACCCCGATACCGGCGGGCCGCTGCCCGACCCGGACGCCAGCCGGCTGGCCAATTCGATCGAGACGGCCCTCCGCCTGGGCGAGGGCGTGATCGGCATTGCGTCGTCGCCGCGTGAGGGTGAACCGCCCGAATTTGAGGAGCGTCGCTACTCCGAGCGGTACACCTGCCCGTACGACGGGACGACGATCGACGAGCTGGAGCCGCGCAGCTTCTCGTTCAACTCGCCCCATGGTGCCTGCCCCGCCTGCACCGGGCTGGGCACCCGGCTCGAGATCGACCCGGACCTGGTCGTGCCGGACAAGACCCTGTCGGTCGCCAAGGGCGCCCTCCTCCGACCATGGGCCCGGATGCCGATGGCGGATTCGTGGTTCGGCAAGGTGGTCGAGGCGGTCACCAGGGCTCACGGCTGGGACCCCGATGTGCCGGTCGGCTCGCTCCCGCCGGAGGCCCTCGACTACCTGCTCCACGCCCAGAAGGGCGAACAGGTCGTGATCGGCTACCGCCACCAGCGGGGCGAGAACACGTATACCGCCAGCTTCGAAGGGATCATCCCCAACCTCGAGCGACGCTATCGCGAGACCGATTCGGAGTTCGTCAAGGCCGAGCTCGAGCGGTTCATGGTGACCCGGCCATGTCCGACCTGCGATGGCAAGCGGCTGCGGCCCGAAGCCCTGGCGGTGACCGTGGTCGGCAAGAGCATCTGGGATGTGTCGACCCTGTCGGTATCCGATGCCCTGGCCTGGTCCGAGGAGCTGTCCGGCCAGCTGAGCGACCGGGAGCGGACGATCGCCCGACAGCTCCTGAAGGAGATCGCGGCCCGGCTCGGCTTCCTCGTCGACGTCGGACTTGACTACCTCACGGTCGATCGGACCAGCGCCACGCTGTCCGGGGGAGAGGCCCAGAGGATCCGCCTGGCGACCCAGATCGGAGCCGGCCTGATGGGCGTCCTGTACATCCTCGACGAGCCGTCCATCGGGCTGCACCAGCGGGACAATGCCAAGCTGATCGCGACCCTCACCCGCTTGCGCGACCTGGGCAACACGGTCCTCGTGGTCGAGCACGACGAGGAGACGATCCGGACGGCCGACTGGGTCCTCGATATCGGGCCCGGGGCAGGCGAGCACGGTGGCGAGGTGATCGCCAACGGAACGCTTGACGTGCTCCTCGCGGCGCCCCGCTCGATCACGGGTGCGTTCCTGCGGGGCGAGCGCTCGGTGCCCATTCCCACCAGCCGTCGACGTGGCAATGGCAAGAAGCTGGTCCTGCGCGGGGCCCGCGCCCACAACCTCAAGGACATCGATGTGACGTTCCCGCTGGGGACGTTCACCGCTGTGTGCGGCGTATCCGGCTCGGGCAAGAGCACCCTCGTGACCGAGATCCTGTATCGCGAGATCGCCCGCCAGCTGAACGGCGCCCGCGATGAGCCCGGCCCGCACGATTCGCTCAAGGGCGTCGAGCAGATCGACAAGATCATCGAGATCGACCAGAGCCCGATTGGTCGGACGCCGCGCTCGAACCCGGCGACCTACGTCGGCCTGTTCGGGCCGATCCGGGAGCTGTTTGCCGGCGTGCCCGAGAGCAGGGTTCGCGGCTACACGGCCGGTCGGTTCAGCTTCAACGTCAAGGGTGGTCGCTGCGAGAACTGCAAGGGCGACGGGATCCTGAAGATCGAGATGCAGTTCCTACCCGACGTGTATGTCCAGTGCGAGGTTTGCCACGGCAAGCGCTACAACCGGGAGGCGCTCGAGATCCTGTTCAAGGGTCGCTCGATTGCCGACGTCCTGGAGATGACGATCGAGGAGGCGCTCGAGTTCTTCAGCGCCGTGCCCAACGTGCGGACGAAGCTGCAGACGTTGTTCGACGTCGGACTCGGCTATGTCCACCTGGGCCAGCCGGCCACGACCCTGTCGGGCGGCGAGGCCCAGCGGGTCAAGCTGGCCACCGAGCTGTCGCGGCGAGCCACCGGCAAGACGTTCTACGTCCTTGACGAGCCGACGACCGGACTGCACTTCGCCGACGTCGAGAAGCTCCTCCAGGTCCTCCATCGCCTCGTCGACAACGGCAATACGGTGCTCGTGATCGAGCACAACCTCGACGTGATCAAGACGGCCGACTGGTTGATCGAGCTGGGCCCCGAAGGCGGCTTCCGGGGCGGACGGATCGTCGCCCAGGGCACGCCTGAGCAGGTCGCCCGGGTGCCCGATTCCGCCACCGGCGAGTACCTCGGCCGGGTCCTCCGCGGCGAGCCACTGATCCCACTCAGCGGCCTGACCTTCGCCGACGATGCCGGGCGAAGCCTCGGCGGCCGGCGGGCGATTGGCGATGGCCTCGACGCCCGAGAAGCGATCGCCCTGCCGGTCGAGCCGCCCAGGAAGCGGGCAGTCAGCAGCCGGTCATGACGGCATGAGCCCGCCGGACCGGCCTGGCCCGCCGCCAACCCGCTGGGTCGGTCCTGCCCGTCACGAGCTGCCCACGATCGACGAACGGGGGCTGGTCGCCGCCCGGATCACCGAGGTTGCGCTGGCCCTCGCCGGCGAGCGCGGCCAGGAGCGTTGGGTCGCCTTCCTGGGTCCGCTGCCCGACCGCTTCCGGGACGGCGACCTGCGCGACCTGCGTTCGGCCGGGATGCGCTGCCGGGCGGCGTTCGGCCCCAAGGACTCGATCCGGGATGTGCTGCCGGCCGAGGTCACCGAACCCCTCCTCGACGCCGTCGACAGGTTGCTGCGGGAGCTGAACCGCTACGACCGGGCTCAGCGCTAGACCCGGCCAGCTGCCGTCCGGGTAGCACCTCGACAGAGGACCTTCGAGAAGTGGGAGCGTCTCCGGGACCGGCCCGGACGCCGGCCATCAACGCCACCCGTCAACCGAGCTCGGCCGGGGCAAAGGCCTCCAGGAGGAACTGCGAGGGCGTGGCCGGGTCGTACAGCAGGGTGAGCGACCGGCGCGCTCGAGTCCAGGCGACGTAGGCGAGCCGGCGCTCCTCCTCGAGCGCCCGCTCGCGCTCCCACGCGTCGTCCAGTGCCCGCCGGCTCGGGAACCGATCACCGTCCATCAGCACGAGGACGTGGTCGAATTCGAGCCCCTTGACGGCGTGGGCGGTGGCCAGGCTCAGTTGCGCCGACTCGGTTCGGAGGCCGACCAGCCTGCGCCGGGCTGCCTCGACCGCTTCGCGCAGGTCCGCCGCGCTCGGATAGCGTGGCGCCCAGCCTGCGAGCAGGTCGCAGGCCGTGGCGAGCTGGGCGGCCGCGCCGGTCCGGATCCGCCCGATCTGGACGAGCAGCGGGACGCCGGGTTCGGACTGCCCAGCCGCTGTGACCGCGGCCAGGGCGGCGTCGAGGCCCGCCGCCTCGAGCGGCAGATCGAGGCCGGCCGCCCTGAACGCGATCCCGCGCTCGGCGGCGGCAGAGGCGGCCGCGACCAGCTCGAGGTTCGTCCGGGCGATGACCGCCCGTGTGGAGCCGTCCGCCGGCCACGACTCGAGGACCCGGCCGATCCGTTCATGATCGGCATTGGCGTCCGGCGCCATGACCAGCCGCCCCCCACCATCGGGTCCGGCCCGCACGGACTTCCCGAATCGCTCCCGATTGACGGCAATCAGGCGCACCGACCGCTCGACGACAGGCCGCGGACAGCGGTAGTTGGTGACCAGCGCGTGTCGCTCGAGGCCGGGCAGCCGGCCGGCGAGCCCGAAGATGCGGCGGACGTCGGCGAGGCGCCAGCCGTAGATCGACTGGTCGTCGTCGCCGACCAGGAAGATCCGATTGCGCGGCATAGCGAGCATCAGCCCGAGCTCGAGCTGGGCCCGGTCGACGTCCTGGATCTCGTCGACGAGCAGATGGCTGCAACGGAAGCGCCAGCGCGCGAGCAACTCGGCATCCGCAATGAGAGCCCGCAGGGCCCCGAGCACCAGATCGTCGAAATCGAGCGCGCCCAGCTCCGCCAGGGCCTGCTCGTAGGCGACGAATCGCCGGGCGATCGGTCCTGCCTGCGGGTCGGCATCGACCTCGGCCGGAGATGCCCCAAGATCAACCTTGATCCGCGAGATCGCCGTGTCGAGCTCGGCCAGGCCGGCCTCGTCCAGCTCGGGGAAGAGGCGCTCAAGGACCGATCCGCGATCCGCGATCGCGACCGGCGGTCCGCCGCCATCGTGCAGGATCTCGCGCCCCAGGGCATGAAACGTGCGGACCCGCACCGCGTCCGGCGCGAGTCCCAGCGGTGCAAGCGCTTCGTTCAGCCGCTCCGCGACCTCCGCGGCTGCCCGCCGGTTGAACGTGATCGCGGCGATCGTGGCCGGGTCGGCTCCGCCGTCGATCAGCCAGGCAATCCGGGCGATCAGGGTCGTCGTCTTGCCGCTGCCGGCGGGGGCCAGGCAGAGGACCGGACCGGGCAGTGCAGTCGCCGCGGCTCGCTGGTCCGGAGCGAGCGCGGCCAGCCGAGCGACCACGCCAGGGTGCAGGTCCATCTGGCGAGTCTGGCCGGGAGCCCTTACCGGGTGGTTCTGTGCCCCTCGCATCCGGCCTCGGGGGTACGATCGGAGCGTGACCCCCCAGCTCGAAGCCACCCTGCGCAACCTGCCCGACCGGCCCGGCGTCTACCTGCTGAAGGACGCTCGCGGCGTCGTGCTCTACGTGGGCAAGGCCCAAAGCCTCAGGAATCGGGTCCGGAGCTATTGGCAGAAGCAGAGTCCCGACGGCGAGGCGCACCTGATCCGGAGCGTCATCGATCGGGTGGCCGACCTTGAGACGACCCTGACCGACTCCGTGTCCGAGGCCCTCCTCCTCGAGGCCAACCTGGTCAAGCGCTTCCAGCCCCGGTTCAACGTCAGGCTCAAGGACGACAAGAGCTATCCCTACATCAAGCTGACGATGACCGATGACTTCCCGAGGGTCGAGCGCACCCGCAAGCTGGTCAACGACGGCAGCCGCTACTTCGGACCGTATGCCTCGGCGTCGTCCGTGGATGAATCGATGAACCTGATCCGGCGCCTGTTCCCGTTCCGGACGTGCACCATCGACATCACCGAGGGCAAGCGGGCGCTGGCCCGGCCCTGCCTGCTCTACCACATCAAGCGCTGCCAGGGTCCGTGCATCGAAGCGATCTCGAAGGCCGCCTACGCTCGCGACATTGGCCAGATCGAGCTGTTCCTGGAAGGTCGCCAGGAGACCCTCGTGGCCGGCCTCAAGGCCGAGATGGAGGCGGCGTCGGAACGGACCGAGTACGAGCGCGCCGCCGCGCTCCGGGACAAGGTCCGCTCGATCCAACGGACGATGGAAAGCCAGAAGATGGCCGCCTTCGCCAACACCGTCCTTGACCTTGTCGGCCTCGCCCGTCAGGACAACCAGGCGGCGGTCCAACTCTTCGTCGTTCGGGACGGGGCGATGATCGGCCGCGATGTGTACTTGCTGGAGGCTCCTCGCGACGTCTCGGACGAGCAGGTCCTGGTGGGCTTCCTGCTCCAGTTCTACGCCCGGGCAGCGACGGTCCCACCGGAGATCCTCGTCCGGACCCTGCCGGCTGAGGCGGCCGACCTCGAGCTCTTCCTGGCCGAACGCCGGGGCGGGCCGGTTCACCTGCGCGCGCCCCAGCGTGGCGAGAAGCGAAAGCTGCTCGAGCTGGCCGAGCGGAATGCCGCCGAGACGCTCGCCCGCGAGCAGGTCCGCTGGCTGGCCGACCAGGGCAAGACGCTGGGCGCCCTGACCGAGCTCGCCGTCGCCCTCGGCCTGGCCAACCCACCCCTCCGAATCGAGTGCTACGACATCAGCAACTTCCAGGGCAAGCAGTCGGTAGCGAGCATGGTCGTCTTCGAGGACGGCAAACCGCGGACAGGGGACTACCGCCGGTTCCGGATCAAGACCGTCGAGGGGGCCAACGACTTCGCGAGCCACCAGGAGGTCCTCCGGCGGCGCTTCCGCCGGGCGGCCGTCGCCGAGGAAGGCAGCGCCGAGGAGCTGCGCTGGCGCCTGCCCGACCTGGTCATCGTGGACGGCGGGAAGGGCCAGGTGAGCGCGGCCGCCGAGGTGTTCGCCGAGCTCGGCCTCGACGACGTGCCCCTGGCCGGCCTGGCCAAGGAGCGCGAGGAGCTGTTCCTGCCCGGCCGTTCCGAGCCGATCCTGCTGCCTCCCACGTCAGGCGCCCTGTACCTGGTCCAGCGCCTGCGCGATGAGGCCCACCGATTCGCGATCACCTACCACCGCGACCTGCGGGCCAAGGCCTCCATCCGGTCCGCCTTCGACGACATGCCGGGCGTCGGCCCGAAGCGCAAGCGGGCATTGCTCAGGGTGTTCGGCTCGACCCGCCGGATCCGCGAGGCGCCGGTCGAGCAGATCGCCGCCGTACCGGGGATCGGGCCGGCCCTGGCGGGCCGGATCAAGACTGCCCTGGAGGCCTAGGCCCGGCTCTTCTGCTATTGTCCGGCGCGATGCGCAGAGCCGGTCCGTTCCTCATCCTGATCATCGGGATCGCCGCCCTTGTCCTCGTCTTCTGGCCGAATCTGACCCTGCCCGGGCTGGGTACGAACCCGTCCCGGGTCGTCCAGACGAAGCTCGGGCTGGACCTCCAGGGAGGTGTCCAGGTCGAGTACCAGGCCCTGCCCAACAACGGC
Organism: uncultured Chloroflexia bacterium; assembly: GCA_963720965.1. GTDB lineage: Bacteria > Chloroflexota > Limnocylindria > Limnocylindrales > CSP1-4 > Palsa-1033. The sequence continues at coordinate 153,973 of CAVRHD010000002.1, forward strand.
GTGAGCCCCGACGCCGGCGACATGAACACCATCCGGGACATCATCGAGCGCCGGGTCAACTCGATCGGCGTGTCCGAGCCGGAGGTGGTCACCCAGGGCAACGACCGGATCATCGTGTCGCTGCCGGGTGCCACCGATGTCGATGAGATCACCCGGCTGGTCGGGACGACGGGCGTCCTCGAGTTCATCCCCCTCCCGGCGGCCACCTACGGCACGGCCAGCACGACGACAACCGGTGGTCCCAACGGCGTCACCCAGGGCAACCCCCTGCCCGACGACCCGACGCTGGTGCCCCTGTTCGGTGGCACGGCGATCACCTCGGCCACGGCGGCCACCGACCAGAACGGCCAGCCAGTCGTCGATTTCACGCTCAATTCCGATGCGGCCGGCAAGTTTGGCACGTACACCACGAACAACGTCGGCAACTTCTTCGCGATCGTCCTGGACGGCACCGTGATCTCCGCGCCGAGCATCCAGTCTGCGATCCCCGGCGGTCACGGCGAGATCACGGTCGGAACGGGCAGCGGCGCCCAGGCAGAGGTCAACAACCTCGTAACCGTGCTGAAGTACGGCTCCTTGCCGTTCAAGATCCAGGAGGTCCAGGGCACCTCGATCAGCGCGACCCTCGGCCAGGCGTTCCTGACTCAGAGCCTGATCGGGGGCGCGATCGGGATCTCCCTCGTGTTCCTGTTCATGCTCCTGTACTACCGGCTCCCGGGGCTGCTGGCGGACGGCGCCCTGCTCTACTACGCCCTGGTCGTGTACGCCATCTTCCGGTTTATTCCGGTGACCCTCACCCTGGCCGGAATCGCCGGCTTCGTCCTGTCAATCGGCATGGCCGTGGACGCGAACATCCTGATTTTCGAGCGGACCAAGGAGGAGCTGCGGGCGGGCAAGTCGCTCGGCTCCGCGATCGAGGCTGGCTTCAGTCGAGCCTGGAACTCGATCCTCGACTCGAACGTGTCGAGCCTGATCACGGCGTCGATCCTGTACACCTTCGGTTCGCCCACGATCAAGGGCTTCGCCCTCGTCCTGATCATCGGAATTCTCGTCTCGATGTTCACCGCGATCGTGGTCACCCGAACCGTGCTGCGCTGGCTGGTCCAGGTGCCCGCCTTCCAGCGGGCGGCCCTGTTCGGGGTCCGGGACGACGAGTTCCAGGGCCGCTTCGCCGGCCGTCCGCGGCGCGAGGCCCGCGCGCGTGTTTGATGTCATCGGCAAGCGGCGCTGGTTCTTCCTGTTCTCGGCGCTGCTCACGATCCCTGGCCTGATCTTCATCCTGCTGACCCCGATCACCAACGGCGCCGTCGGCCTGCAGTTCTCGATCGACTACACCGGCGGCACCGAATGGGAGATCAAGCTCGCCAACCCGGATGTGACCGCCGACCAGGTCAAGACGGTCCTGCTGAACCAGGGCGTTGACGACGCCGAGGTGATCACGACCAGTGATGGCTACTTCCAGATCCGGACGAAGCTGACCCCGCTGGCGAGCCCATCCCCGGAGGCAAGCCCATCGGCCAGTCCGGGCAGCTCGGCTGCTCCGAGTGGGTCGGTAGTGCCGAGCGGCTCGCCCGGCCCGAGCCAGGTGCCCAGCCCGAGCCCAGCCGGCTCGCCCGTGCCTTCGCCGTCGCCAAGCTTGAGCTCGGGTTCATCGCCCGGTCCCAGTCCCAGCTCCTCGTTCGCCTCGGTCGCCCGGCCCGGACCGTCCGGCTCCCCCAATCCTGCGGCCGCCTCGACCGGCTCGGACTCGCAGATCCCGACGACCGGCAAGTTCGGCGAGATCGCGGCAGCCATTGAAGCGTCGCTCGGTCCGATCTCTTCGCAACGGGCCTTGACGACCGTCGGCCCGGTGATCAGCCAGGAGCTGACCCAGCAGGCCGTCCTCCTGGTGATCCTTGGCTCGATCGGGATCCTGGCCTGGATGACGTTCCGCTTCCGCGACGTCAAGTTCGGGGCAACGGCCCTGGCCGCGCTCCTCCACGATGTCATCGTCGTCGTCGGCACCTTCGCGATCCTGGGCACGTTCTTCCGGGTCCAGATCGATGCCCTGTTCATCACCGCGATGCTGACCGTGATCGGGTTCAGCGTGCACGACACGATCGTCGTCTACGACCGGATCCGGGAGAACAAGGCACGCCACGCCGGGGAGCCATTCGAGCAGATCGTCAACCACTCGATCCTGCAGACGTTTGCCCGGTCGATCAATACCAGCCTGACCGTCATCCTGACCCTGTCCGCCCTGCTCCTGTTCGGCGGCTCGGCTACCCAGTACTTCGTGCTGGCCCTCCTGATCGGGATCGTCTCGGGCACGTACTCCTCGATCTTCAACGCGAGCCCGCTCCTGGTGGTCTGGCAGAACCGCGATGACAGGAAGCGTGGCCGCACGTCGACTGTCCGCCCCGCCCGCCGCCTGACATCCTGAGCCGTGGTCAGCCAGGCCTACCTGACCGGCCGGCGGCCATCACGCGTCACGACTTCGTCGGGCGGAGCGTCCAGTGCAGACGTGGTGAAGCCTCGATGAAGCCCCGGCGCGCAGGCTAGGCGCATGCTCGAACCGCGTTTCGTCTGGCACCTGTCCGAACCAATCGCACCCGATCCGGCCGTCCTCGAGCGGACCGGCGAGCTGGGCGTGTCGGAGCTGTTGCTGGGCATCCTGGCCGGCCGTGGCATCCAGACCGTCGCCGAAGTCGAGGCGTATCTCGGCCCGGCCGAGGCGGGCCTCCACGATCCGGCCGGGTTGCCGGATGCCGAGCGCCTGCTGAGTCGGCTCATGGCGGCGCGGGACCGGAACGAGAGCGTCCTCGTCTTCGGCGACTTCGATGCCGACGGCCTGACCGGGCTGGCCATCCTCGTCCGCGCCCTGCGTCACTTTGGCCTGGCCAGCGAGCCGTACGTCCCGAGCCGGGTCGATGAGGGTCACGGATTGTCGAGCCGGGCGGTCAGCCGTGCGGCCGAGGCCGGCCATCGCCTGATCATGACCGTCGACACCGGTTCCTCGAGCGTGACCGAGGTCGACGAAGCCAACCGGCTGGGCATCGATGTCCTCATCACGGACCATCACCGGGTGCCGGACCAGCCGCCCGCTGCCTACGCCCTGGTCAATCCGCACCGACCGGATTCGACCTATCCCGACGATCGGCTGGCCGGCAGCGGGGTGGCCTTCAAGCTCGCCCAGCTCATCCTGGCCGATCTGCCCGGCGGCCCGGACGATGCACTCGGGCTGGCCGAGCTGGCTGCCATCGGGACGGTCGCCGATGTGGCCCCGATCCTGGGTGAGAACCGGACGATCGCGCGGCTCGGGCTGGCACGGCTTCGGACGTCGCCGCTGGTCGGGCTGGCCGCCTTGCTTGCCCGGGCCGGCCAGTCACCGGCCTCTGCCGATCTCGAGACCGTCTCGTTCGTCATTGCGCCCCGGCTCAATGCCGCCGGCCGCGTCGGCAGTGCGGCCGACGCAGCCGCCCTTCTCCTGACCGATGACCCGCTCGAGGCGACCGAGCTGGCCGATCGGCTCGAGGCCAACAACCTCGACCGCCGGGTCATGACCCGCAAGGCCGTCGTTGAGGCCAGTGCGGCGGTCGCTTCGGAGCCCGGCGACGGCGCGGCCACGATCGTCCTGGGGACCTGGCCCATCGGCGTGATCGGCCTCGTGGCGGCCCGCCTGGTCGAGGAGCGCGGCCGCCCGGCGGTGGTCGGTACCGAAGCCGACGGGGTGATCCGGGCATCCTGCCGGAGCGCCGGCGGGGTCGACCTGGCGGCCATCCTGACTGGCTGTGCCGACCTGCTCACGCGTCACGGTGGTCACCCCGGAGCGGCCGGCCTCGAGCTCCCGGCCGAACACTGGGGCGCCTTTCGGGATCGCTTCCTGGCCCTTGCCGGGGCGGCGCTGGGGGAGCCCGGGATCGTCCGCCCCAGCCTCAGAGTCGAGCTCGTCCTGCCCGCAGCCGGCCTCGACTACACCTTGATCGGCGACCTTGCCCGACTGGCTCCAACCGGGCCGGGCAACCCTGACCCGCTGATCGTGGTGGCGGGCCTCACGGTGACCCGCGTCCGGGCGGCCGCCGGCGGCCACACCCAGCTCACCCTGAAGCGACGGCTTGACGTTGTCGACGGGATCGCCTTTGGCTGGCCCGAGCTTGCCGAGCTCGTCCACGAGGGGGATCGCCTCGACGTCGTTGCCCGGCCGGTCATCCGCTCCTTCGGCGGCTACGAATCGCTCCAGCTCGAGATCCGGGACGCCGCCCCGGCTGGCTCGGTCGCCGACGTCGTCGCCCGTCTGGCGAGCGGACCCGGGCTGGGGCGGCTCGCCGCCCGTCCTGCAACGCCGCCCGAGCCGGTCCTGGGGACCGTGGGCTGATGGCCGAGCGTGGAACCGCATCAGGGCCGCGCCGCGGAGCTACCGATCCGTACGGCCTGATGCCCCGCACCGGCCTGCTGGCTCCCGTGCTGGCCGGGCTCGCCCTCGTCCTCGTGGCGGTCGTCACCGGGGCCCTGCTGGCTGGCTGGATCCCCGTCCCCGCGGCTTCGAAGTCGGCCGGGACGGGCGGCGGTGGCGGCGGAGGAGGACCTGTTCCGGTGAACGCCACGCCGGTCCCGTCGAATGTCGTCGAGACGGACCCGCGGGCGAACATTCCGGGCAGCCTCGTCTACGTCAAGGCGGGCAATGTCTGGATCCAGACGGCGGGCAAGGCCACCCAGCTGACGAAGAGCGGTGGCGCCTCCTCGCCGACCTGGTCGCCCGACGGGCAGTGGATCTACTACATCCAGACCAATGTCCAGGCGGGTGTCTTTCCGGAAGGCAACAGCGGTCCGAGCCGATACACGATGAACGTGCCGGTCCTGACCCGAATCTCGCCCGACGGCCAGACCAGCCAGACGCTGCTCAGTGGTGCCTATCGGAAGGGTCGCTACAACTGGTTCTACTGGTTGATCGACCCGGCCGTGTCACCGGACGGAAAGACGGTTGCCCTGTTCTCGGATGCCCCGGATCCGACCCGGAGCGATGTCGTCCTGCAGTTCTTCAACGTGGCAACCAAGAAGCTGTCCAAGCCGGCGATCGCCGAGAATCCGCCGTACGGCCATCAGGATGCCGCCTGGCGTCCGGACGGCGGACTGCTGCTGTACGTCCGGAACGGCCGTGACGGCCAGCGCGGCCTGCCCCAGATCTACACCTACAACCCGGTCACGAAGAAAGGCGGCCCGCTCGGCGCCCCGGGCTACATGCACCCATCGTGGTCACCCGACGGTCGCTACGTCGCGGTCACGCGCCAGACCCCGGAGGGCACCGACGTCGCGATCCTCAACGCATCCACCGGCGCCGAGGTCGTGCGGCTCACCAACGACGGTGACTCGTGGGCTCCGGTCTGGTCGCCGCGGGGTGACGCGATCGCCTACCTTCACATCTCGGGTCAGATCGTCGACCTGCGAATGATCGGGCTGACCGGGACAGGCCCGTCCTGGACGGTCAGCCAGCTACCCGACGTGACCCAGTACAGCGGCCTCGATGCCAGCTCGGGCGCGTCCTGGTACATCCCGCCGGACCAGCTCCCGGCAACGCCCCCGCCGAGCACCCCCAGCCCGTCACCAAGCTCGTCGCCAAACCGGCCTGGCCCATCGCCCAGCCCGTCCTGATGGTCAGCTACCTGGATCGTCTGGCGGCCCGAACGGCGGTCGTCGGCTCGGTCCTGTGCCTTGGCCTGGACCCCGACCCGGCGGCCCTGCCGGCAGGCTTTCCGCCGTCCGTCGCCGGAATTCGAGCGGTTCTGCCTGCTGCTGGTCGAGGCGGCCGGGCCGTACGCCGCGGCGATCAAGCCGAACCTCGCCTTCTTCGAGTCATTCGGCTCGGCCGGGATCGCCGCGCTCGAGCGGATCCGGGCGAAGGTCCCCGCCGACATCCCCGTCGTCGCCGACGCGAAACGGGGCGACATCGGCTCGACGGCACGGCGCCAGGCCGTCGCGATCTTCGACCTGCTCGGGGCCGACGCGGTGACCGCCAGTCCGTACGTCGGCGCCGAGGGCCTGGGTCCCTTCCTCGAGCGCGGCGACCGCTATACGTACGTCCTGTGCCGAACCTCCAACCCGGGCTCGGACGAGCTCCAGGGTCTCCAGTTGGCAGACCTCCCAGGCGACGCGACCAGCGCCGATCTGGCGGGGGAGCCGCTCTACGCACGGGTCGCCCGGCGAGTCGCGACGTGGGGACCGGGCGGGACGGTCGGCCTGGTCGTTGGCGCGACGGCGCCGCGCGAGCTGGCCCGGGTCCGGGCGATTGCACCGGGCCTCGGCTTCCTCGTGCCGGGCGTCGGCGCCCAGGGCGGGGACGTCGCCGCCGTGATGGTCTCCGGGCCATCGGCCGCGGCTCCGGCCGGTGGCCGGCCGGGCGGCGGGCTGCTGGTCAACGTGTCCCGGGCGATCGCGCTGGCAGCCTTCGACGAAGGGGATGGACCGCCGGCCGGCCGGCCGCCCGATCCAGGCGAGCGGATCGCCCAGGCGGCCCGGAATTGGTCGACCACTTTGGCCGTGCAGGTGCTATCGTACTGACTGGATCTGATCCACAGGCGATGCTGGTCCGTATCGATCAACGTCGATCGGTCGTCGACTCCGGCCGTTGCAGCGAGGTCAATTGAAGATGCCCAGCCTGTCCCCGATTCACCTGATCATCATCCTGGTGATCGCCCTGATCGTCATCGGCCCGGGCAAGCTGCCCGAGGTCGGGGCGGCCCTGGGCAAGAGCATCAAGGAGTTCCGCAAGGCAGCCAGCGACATCACCGACACGGCCCATGTCGACGCTGCCCCGGCGCCCAGCCAGCAGGCGTATGCGGCACCGGCTGCAGCGCCGGTCTACGCTCCGCCGGTCTACGGGGCTCCGGCCCAGGATGCCTCGATCGTGCCGGCAGCCGCCGTGGCCGCCGCCGCGCCGCTGGTCGCCCCAATCGTGGCCGCCGAAGCGGCGCCCGCCCCGATCGCGGCCGCCGAAGCAGCCCCGGCGCCGATCATCGCTGCCCCGCCTTCGATCATCGCCGCGCCGATGGCCGCAGCGATGCCGGATGCTTCGGTCGCGCCCCAGGCCAGCACCGAGTCGACGAGCTCGCAGTCCGCTTCCTGACCGGCCGTCGGGGCACACAAGGACTGAGCCTGTCCGATGGCCGATGAAATCCTGCCCGGTGGACCCCCGCCGGCCGTGACCGCCGTGGTCGCCTCGGCCCCGGCCGACCCAGGGGTGATGCCCCTTCTCGACCACCTCAACGAGCTCCGCAACCGGGTCTTCAAGTCGATCCTGGCGGTCCTCCTGGCCAGCGTCGTCGGCTGGTTCTCGGCGACGACCGTCCGCAACTACCTGCTCGACCAGCTGCCCGGCCACAAGGCCCAGGTGCTCGGCCCGGGCGATGCGTTCTTCATCCAGATCAAGATCTCCCTGACGATCGGGGTGATCCTGGCCATGCCCGTCCTGCTCTACCAGCTGTGGGCGTTCATCGCCCCCGGCCTGACTGCGGCAGAGCGGCGGACGATCCGGCCGTGGATCCCGCTGGCCCTGCTCCTGTTTGCGATCGGGGTCGGAATCGCCTTCCTGGTCCTGCCCTACGCCATCAACTTCCTGCTCGGCTTCACCGATAACCAGCTGGTCAACGGCATCGCGGCGACGCCCTACTTCGACTTCGTGACCACGCTGTTCCTCGCCTTCGGGCTGATCATGGAATTCCCGATCGTGCTCTATGGCCTGGCCCTGGTCGGCATCATCAGCTCAGCCTGGATGTCCAAGAATCGAAGGATGCTGCTGCTCGGCATCGCCGCCTTCGCCTTCATCGTGACTCCCGGCGGCGACCTCGTAAGCCCATCGGTCCTGGCCGTCACGATGATCATCCTGACCGAGATCACACGCCTGGCGATCAAGCGCTCGGGTCGATGACCGATCCGGTGGCGCCTCCGCCCCCGGCGGACCAGCACATCGTGATCCTGAGCGGGCTGTCGGGAGCGGGCAAGACGGCGGCGACGAAGCTCTTCGAGGATCTCGGTTACACCTGCGTGGACAACCTGCCGGGGGAGCTGCTGCCCGGGCTGGCCGAGTTGGTCTCGGAGGACCGTGAGCGATTCGAGCGGGTGGCGATCGTCCTCGACGTGCGCGCCGGCGATGCATCGCTGGCCCTGGCCGCCGTCCGGGGCGCCCTCGAGGGCCGCGGGATCCAGCCCCAGGTCTTCTTCCTCGAGGCCCGCGACGAGGTCCTGATCCGGCGTTTCTCGGAGACCCGCCACCGCCACCCGCTGGCGGATCAGCGCGGCATCGCCAGCTCGATCGCCGAGGAGCGGCGCGTGCTCGACCCGGTTCGGGACGAGGCCGATGTCGTGCTTGACACCTCGGACCTGTCGCTGCGCGAGCTGCGCGAGCGAATCTTCGCCCACCTCGGCGAGAAGCAGGCCATCGACCGCCTCGCGATCCAGCTGATCAGCTTCGGGTTCAAGTACGGAGTGCCGCTCGAGGCCGACCTCGTGTTCGATGTCCGGTTCATGCAGAATCCGTACTACATCGAGGAGCTGCGCCAGCTGTCGGGCCTCACCGAGGCAGTTCGGACCTACGTCCTGGACCAGCCCGTGACCGAGCGCTTCCTGGCCTTCCTGCACGAGTTCCTGGCGTTTGCCATCCCGGCCTACGTCGGTGAAGGCAAGACCCGGCTTACGATCGGGATCGGCTGCACCGGCGGCTACCATCGCTCGATTGCGATCGCCGAAGCCCTGGCGGCCTGGCTCCGGGAGCAGGATTTCGGGGCGGTGTCGGTCTTCCACCGGGAGCTCGATCGGCAATGATCCGGCGTCGGCTTGCCGAGATCGTTGGCCTCCGGCGCTGGTTCGCCTCGGGGGTTGGAATCAAGCGCTGGCTCGTGGTCGTCTTCGTCGGCGAGCTCGGGCTTGCCCTGGGTGGCGCATTCGCCCTGCGCCAGATCTATCGGGACAGCAACATCGACGGGCCCGCCCAGGGCGTCCTGTTCCTCGTGACCCTCCAGTTCCTGCCGTACATCCTGCGCGGGGTCCTGCTCGCCTGCCTCGGAATCGGGATCTTCGCCTACGGGTTCTACAAGGTCCTCCAGGTCCTGATGGGCCCGTACCGCTCGCGCGACGATGACCAGCCCCTGGTCGAAGTGATCTACCAGAAGCGATTCCTGGCCCGCGGACCGCGGATCGCGGCCCTCGGCGGAGGACACGGGCTGTCGACCCTGCTGCGCGGGCTGAAGGAACACACCAGCAACCTGACCGCGATCGTGACGGTCGCCGACGACGGCGGTTCCTCGGGCAAGCTTCGCGACCAGCTGGGCGTCCCGGCGGTCGGCGACATCCGCAACTGCCTCGTCGCCCTGGCCGACGCCGAACCGTTGATGAGCGAGCTGTTCCAGTACCGCTTTCCCGGGGAGGCCGGACCGACCAGCCTGGCCGGGCATGCGATCGGCAACCTCCTGATCGCGGCGATGACCGGCGTCGAGCAGGGTGACTTCGAGGAAGGCGTACGCCGGATGAACCGCGTCCTCGCCGTTCGCGGCCAGGTTGTCCCGAGCACCGCTACCCCGGTGATCCTGAACGCGATGCGCCGCGATGGCAGCCTGGTGGAGGGCCAGTCGCGGATCGGGCGGACGACCGACATCGAGCGGGTCTGGCTCAGCCCGGACGATGTCCGGGCATGCGACGACGCCCTGGCCGCGATCGCCGAGGCCGACCTCATCGTGATCGGCCCCGGCAGCCTGTTCACCAGCATCCTGCCGAGCCTGCTCCTGCCCGACATCCGGGCCGCCCTGGCCGCCTCGTCGGCGCTCCGCATCTATGTCTGCAACGTGGCCACCCAAACCGGCGAGACGGAGGGCTTCGACCTGGCCGACCACGTCGAGGCGCTCGAGCGCCATACGGCCGAGGGGATCGTCGACATCGTCCTGGCCAACAACCGGATCGCGCCGGCCGGTGCCGGGGGTAGCCGCGAATCGGTCCGCCTGCGCTGGCCCCCAGCCGGCGCGCGACCCGCCCGCCTCGTCCTCGATGACCTTGTCGATCCGGTCAGCCCAATCCACCACGACCCCGAGCGGCTGGCCGCCGCGATCATCAGGATCGCCGAGCGCGAAGGTGCGGCCCGTCGGCGCAGCGGCGTCGCCCGGTCGGCCTGAGGGACGCGCTGTGCGGGCGGCCGCGCCGGGTTCCGGCTGATGAGTACGTCGGATCGCGACCTCGTCGCCGGATTGCGGGCCGAGCTGGCGGCCATCGATCCCCAGCGCGCCTGCGACCGCCGAGCCGAATCGGCCGGTCTTGGCCCCGGCCTGATCACCCGTGAGCCGTCCATCGCGCGGCTGGCGGTGCGGCTGGGCCGGGACACCGAGGGAGCTGCCCGGCCGGGCATCCGGCGCCGGGCGAAGCACGTCCGGCTGGCCGACGCCGGCGGCCCGGGCAGCGGCGGGGACGGCCCGGAATCGTCGGCTGAAGCCGGCTTCGACTGGTCGACCGCCGCCGACCACTGCCGGTGGGCCTGGCTGCGCGGCCGGTTCCTTGCCCGTGGCTCGCTCAGCCTATCGGCCGGCCGGGCCCACCTCGAGTTCGTGGTCGCCGTCGCCGAGGCGCCGGTCCTGGCCGGGCACCTGGCCGAGATGGGCCTGCCGGCGTCCTGGCGGATTCGACGCGATCGGGGAGTCGTCACGTGGAAGCGGGCCGAGACGATCGAGACGTTCCTGCGGCGGATCGGGGCGGGTCCGGCGATCCTCGAGCTGGAGGCACGCCAGGTGTCGCGAGCCGTGCGGGGCGAGCTGAACCGCGTGATCAACGCCGAGTCGGCCAACCTCCAGCGGTCCGTGCAAGCCGCCAGCCGGCAGGTCGCGGCGATCGACCGCCTCGAGGCGAATGGCCTCCTGGCCGAACAGCCGGCGGTCGTCCGGGTCACCGCGGCGGCTCGCCGCGCGACCCCCGAGGCGACCCTGGCCGAGCTTGGCCAGGTACTGGACCTGCATCGTTCGACCGTCCAGCGGGCGCTCGAGCGGATCGAACGGCTGGCCGCCAGTCAGGACGCACCGGCTCTGGCATGATTCGGTGGTGCGACCCGTCGTGATTGCCGCCAACTGGAAGATGCACACTGGCCCGGCCGAGGCGGCCGAGCTGGCAACGCTGATCGCCGCCCGGACCGACGTGCCCGACGTCATCCGCGTGATATGTCCGCCGTTCGTATGCCTGGCCGCGGTCCGGGACGCCCTCGCGGCCACGCCGGCTGGAGCGGGAGTGGCGGTCGGGGCCCAAAACGTCCATCACGAGCTGAGCGGGGCCTACACCGGCGAGATCGCTGCCCCGATGCTGGTCGGCCTGGCGAGCTGGGTGATCGTCGGACATTCGGAGCGACGGCGCGACGCAGGTGAGACAGACGAGCTGATCGGCCGGAAGGTTGGCCGCGCGCTCGAAGTCGGCCTGCGTCCCATCCTGTGCGTGGGCGAGCAGCTCGCCGAGCGCGAGGCGGGGGTGGCGGAGGCGATCGTCGCCGGGCAGGTCCAGGGCAGCCTGGGCCGCTTCGCGGGCGACCCCGTGGCGCTGGCTGCGGCCGGCCTCGTGATTGCCTACGAGCCGGTCTGGGCGATCGGCACGGGTCGAACGGCCCGCGGCTCGGACGCGGCGGCGATGGCCGACGCGATCCGGCGTTCGCTGGCCGGCCTCGGAGCGGGCTTCGCCGACCTGGCAACCGATCTGCCCGTGCTCTACGGCGGCAGCGTGACCGCGGCCTCGATCGGCGAGTTCCTGGCCGAGCCGGCGATCGATGGCGCCCTGGTCGGAGGAGCCTCGCTCAAGGTCGAGGAGATGGCCGGCATCGTGGCGCGAGCCGGTCTGACCGCCGCCGGACGGCGGGCCGCGGCCGGCCTGTCCGGGTGAGCAGCCTGGTTCTGCTCCGCCACGGCGAGAGCGACTGGAACCGCGAGAATTGGTTCACCGGCTGGACCGACGTAGACCTGTCCGAGGCGGGGCTGGCCGAGGCCCACGAGGCCGGTCGCCTGCTGACCGAGGCCGGCTACGGCTTCGACCTGGCCTTCACGTCCGTCCTGCGCCGGGCGATCCGGACCCTCTGGATCGCCCTGGACGAGCTCGACCTCATGTGGATCCCGGTGGTCCATTCATGGCGCCTCAACGAGCGCCACTACGGCGCACTCCAGGGCCTCAACAAGGCCGAAACGGCGGCCCAGTACGGCGACGCGCAGGTCCACCTGTGGCGACGTTCGTACGATGTGCCACCGCCGCCCTTGCTGGCCGGCGACGAGCGCGAGGCCGGGCGGGATCCGCGCTACGCCGGCCTGACCCCCGCCGAGCTGCCCCGGGCCGAATCGCTCAAGGACACCGTCGACCGCTTCCTGCCGGTCTGGCACGAGCAGATCGCGCCGGCGGTTCGATCCGGCCAGCGGGTGCTGATCGCGGCACACGGCAACAGCCTTCGGGCGCTGGTCAAGTACCTCGACGGAATCTCCGATGACGACATCCCCGGCCTGAACATTCCAACCGGGATCCCGCTCGTCTACGAGCTCGACGAAGAGCTCCGGCCGCTGGGCCACCATTACCTCGGCGATCCTGCCCGGATCGAGGCGGCCGTGGCCGCTGTCGCCGGCCAGGCCAGCAGCCAGGCCGGAGCCGGGTCCGGGCCGGGCTGACGTGCTACCATCCCTCGGCTTCGCACCCACCAGTTGAGGTCACATCCCGGGTGAACCCGTTCCTGAGCATCGGCCAGATCATCGTCGGCATCGCCCTGATCGCCGCGATCCTCCTGCAGGCGCGCGGTACCGGTCTGTCGGGCACCTTCGGTGGCGATTCCGCTGTCTACCGCAGCCGACGAGGCGTCGAGCGGCGGCTGTGGCAGTTCACGATCGTGCTCACCGTCATGTTCGTCCTCTTCTCGCTGGCCGCCTACATCTACACCCCGGCCGCCTGAGTCCGGCCGGCCCCGGCCGGCGCGACGGGCTACCCATCGAGGCGTAATCGTTGACCCAGCGTGACCGCGGCGTCATCGCCGTCCTGTCCGCCATCCTCGTCGTGCTCGCCCTGGCCGTGGCCGTGCCTGCCGCCGGTTCGGGCCCCGTTGCGGCCGTGGCCAGCCCCAGCCCGAGCCCCGCGCCGAGCGATGGCCCGGGCGTGGGCAGCCCACCGATCTACCGCGAGGGCGTCGTTGGCAGCCCCAGCTCGATCAACCCGGTGACGGCTCGAACGCAGGCGGATCGTGACCTGAGCCGCCTGATCTTCGCCGGCCTGGTGGCCCGGGGCAGCGGTACGACCTACGTTCCGGACCTGGCCGCTTCGTGGACCGTGGACTCCACCGGCCGGACGTGGACGTTCAAGCTCAGGCCGGACGCGGTCTGGCAGGACGGCCAGCCGGTCACAGCCGACGACGTCGTGTACACGGTGAATACGATCCAGGACCCGGCCTATCGCGGCCCCCTCGCCAACTCCTGGCGCGAGGTCACGGCGACCAAGCTCGACTCGACGACCGTGGAGTTCACCCTCGCCACGCCGATCGCCGGATTCCTCGAGGATGCGTTGGTGGGCATCCTGCCCCAGCACCTCCTGGGCCTGACGCCCGTCGCGGAGCTCGCGGACTCGGCGTTCTCGAATGACCCGGTCGGGTCCGGCCCGTTCCGCCTCGTCCACTGGGATGCGACGTCGGCCGAGCTCGTGCCGGCCGGCACGACGGGCGGGTTCGCCGTGCCGCCGGCGAGCGCGTCGCCCGGGGCCGGTTCAGCGGGGCCATCGCCGTCGGCCGCCGGCACGATCGCGACCGGGCCCTTGCCCGGCATCGAGCTCGAGTTCTTCGACACCTCGACGGCCCTGGCGGCCGCCTACCGGGCCGGGTCGCTCGATGCGGCCAGCGGCCTGACCTCGGCCGATGCCGGCGCCCTGGCCGGGTTGCCCGGATCGCGCCTGCTGAACTATCCGACCACGACCTTCACCTCGGTCGCGTTCAACCTGCGGTCCGCCTCTGGCCCGGCGGCACCCGTCGCGGTCCGGACGGCGCTGCTCGAGGCCCTCGACCGGCCGGCGCTGATCACCAGCGTGCTCGACGGCGCGGGCAGCCAGGCCGATTCTCCGATCCCGCCAAGCTCGTGGGCGTTCGATCCCACGGCCAGCGCCCCGGTCGCTTCGAATCCGGCCGCGGCGGCCACCGCCCTCAAGGCAGCCGGCTGGACGAAGGGCAGCAGCGGCTGGCTCGCGCCGAAGGCGAAGTCACCCTACACGTTCGACCTGCTCAGCCCGGACGAGGCCTCGAACCCGATCGCCTGGTCAACTGCCGAGCTCGTCGCCAGCCAGTGGCAGCAGTTCGGCCTGAAGGTGACCCACGTCGCCCTCGATCCGGCCGACTACGTGGCCAAGCTCGGCGCCGGTAGCTTCGTCGCGGCCGTGGTCGCGGTGAACATCGGGATGGACCCCGACCTGTACCCGCTCCTTGCCTCGAGCCAGGCCGTGAGTGGTGGTGCGAACATCACCGGGATCCAGGATTCGAACCTCGACAAGCTCCTCGTGGCGGCCCGCGCGCCGGGCGCCGACGCCGCGCGCAGGGCTGCCTATTCGAAGTTGCAGGCGGCCCTGGTGGCGAACCCGGCGATGCTCCCGCTGTTCTTCCAGGACGACCCCGTCGTGCTCGGACCAAGGGTCGATGGACCCGTGATTCGGAGCTTGGCCGACCCCAGTGACCGCTATTGGGATGTGCTAACATGGCGCCTCGCCGACGGGCGGTGAGGCGTCTTGCCGTGCGTTGGGGATCTCGCCGAGGTGGCGGAATCGGTAGACGCGCTAGCTTCAGGAGCTAGTGTCCGCAAGGGCGTATGGGTTCAAATCCCTTCCTCGGTACCAGCCCTCGTCAGCGGGATCCCTCAAAGGCGCGGAACACCTGCCCAGGTGGCGGAATTGGTATACGCGTACGTTTGAGGGGCGTATGAGGCAACTCATCCGGGTTCAAGTCCCGGCCTGGGCACCACTCAGCTGACCCCTCGAACGGCGGCCGACGATCGGACCGCCGTTCTCGATTCCCTGGTCGGCCTGGGGCGCGTGCCCGCTTTCGTTCCGCTGCCCGATCGACTTCTTGCGCCGCTCGATGTCGGGTGCATGGACCCTGCCCGCTCAAGGATCGGGCCAAGCTTCTGAATCGCCTTGGCTCAGGGCCGATCTGGCGTGGTCCAATCCAAACCTCACGCTCAAGTGCGGCGCCGGAACCCCTATCCCGTGGCCTGGCCGAGCTTGTCGCACGCGCCTGTGCTCACAGCGTCCATGCACCTGGCGCCCGGTCGTCCAAGCAGCCCGTCCGCTCGAGGCCGCGGGCGTCCGTGTCCTGCCACTTACCGTGCCACGACGACGGGGCAGGTATCCTCGGGACGAGCGGGCGGTTAGCTCAGTTGGTCAGAGCGCCTCGTTTACACCGAGGAAGTCACTGGTTCGAGTCCAGTACCGCCCACCACGATTCCCGGACGATAGCTGGCAACACTCAGTAGGTAATCGGAGGGCCAACGATGGCGACGAAGAGCGACTTCACGGCGGCCGAGTGGACCGCGCTGGCCAAGGGCGTGACGGGCGCCGGCATGCTCGTATCGATGAGCGACCGCGACATCTCCGACACGTTCGGCGAGGTCGGCGCGCTGACGAAGTACCTGGCCGGCCAGCAGGTCTCGTCTTCGAGCGAGCTCGTCCGGGAACTGGCCAAGACGCACGGCACCGGCTTCGGCCTGACCGCCTCGCCTGAGCGGGTCCGCACCGAGACGATCGACGCCCTGCACGGGTCGGTGACCACCCTGAGCGCAAAGGCGCCCGACGAGCTCGAGCCGTACCGTGCCCTCGTCCTGGGGCTGGCCCAGGCCGTCGCCGAGGCGAAGGGCGGGGTCGTCCCGGTCGAGACCGCCACGATGGACGCCCTGCGTGAGGCGCTCGGCACGCACTGACGCGGCTGGGGAGAGCGTCCGGGCGCCCTGGCAGCAGATCGATGGCAGGCCGTCCGCTTTTCACGTTGCCGGCGCTCCGGCGCGCCCACGACCTGATCGACCTGCACTACGCCGAGCCGCTCGATCTCGATGCCCTCGCTCGGGAAGCCGGCTATTCGAAGTACTACTTCGGCCGGGCCTTCGCCAGCGCCTACGGTGAAACGCCACGGGCGTAACTGACCCGCCGTCGACTGGAGCGTGCGAAGACGCTTCTGCGGACCGCGAACCTGACGGTCACCGAGGTCTGTTTCGCGGTGGAATTCGGCAGCCTGGGCTCATTCAGCTCGCTCTTCCGGCGAGCGGTCGGGGAGACGCCGTCGGCGTATCAACGGAAAGCCGGGCAGGCCGGTGGGCCGATGATCCCTGGTTGCCTCGTCCTGATCTCGACGCGACCGACTGTGCCAACAGGGCAAGGGCGAGGAAGCCTGTGAGCCCCCGAGGCGCCTATCGTCGACGTCCAGCGATCCACGGAGGACCACCATGCTCAAGCGGCTCTCACACGTCAGTGTGTTCGTGCTCGACCAGGATCGAGCCAAGCGGTTCTACACGGAGACCCTCGGTTTCGAGGTGCGCAATGACGCCGTCCTCGACGGCTTTCGCTGGCTCACCGTCGGGCCGGCCGGCCAGCCGGACCTGGCGATCCTCCTGGCCTACCCTGCGCCGCCGATGTTCAGCCCGGAGGACGCCGAGACCGTCCGGTCGCTCGTGGCCAAAGGGGCGCTCGGTGGCGGGGTAATCGAGACCGACGACTGCCGGGCGACCTACGCCCAGCTCAAGGCAAAGGGCGTGACCTTCCTCCAGGAGCCGGCAGACCGACCCTACGGGATCGAGGCCACATTCCGGGACGACTCGGGCAACTGGTTCAGCCTGACCCAGTCGAAGTACGAGGCTGGGCGAACCAGCTGAGTCTGACCTGGCCTGGACCGACGCCGGCCGACTCCGGCGTTCAGCTCCTTAGGCTCTCTTTACCCCCGGTCCGATACCGTCGGTCAGCCGATCGCACTCTCCTCACCCCCAGAGAGAGCGGTCGGCGCTGCAGGTCGTAGCGGCACTGCTAGACTCAATGCGAATGCGACTGCCGTTGACCGGCGCGCACGATTGAGGAGAAGCATGAGCGCAGGCGTGATCATCCTGATCGTCATCATCGTGGTGATCGTCGGGTTCGTGATCCTCACCTACAACGGGCTCGTCCAGCGAAGACTGCGCGTCGACGAGGCCTTCGCCCAGATCCAGGTCCAGCTCAAGCGTCGCTGGGATCTCATCCCGAACCTGGTCAACGCGGTCAAGGGCTACATGGACTTCGAGCAGGATGTCCTGACCAAGGTGACCGACGCCCGAGCCAATGCCGTAGCCGCGGGGGCCCAGGGCCCGGCCGCCCAGGCCGATGCCGAGAACGCCCTGACCGGGACGATCCGTTCGCTGTTCGCGGTGGTCGAGAACTACCCGACCCTCAAGGCCAACGAGAACGTCCTCGCCTTGCAGGAGCAGCTGACCACGACCGAGAACCAGATCGGGTTCTCGCGCCAGCATTACAACGCGACGGTCCTGGACTTCAACACCGGGATCCAGACGTTCCCGGCCGCCCTGCTGGCCGGTCCGCTCGGGTTCACCAAGCGCGAATTCTTCGAAGCCGAGGATGCCGCCCAGGCCGTTCCCCAGGTCCAGCTCCGCTAGCCCCCTTACCAGGGCCGGCGCGCGGCGCTCCGAATCGTCATGGCCGAAGCCACCTTCTACAGCGAGAAGTCAGCCAACGTCCGGAACAGCGTGTTCCTGGTGCTGATCCTGCTCGTCATCCTGGGCGCCCTTGGCGGCGCGATCGGCTACGCCCTGACCGGCTCCCAGGACGGCGCTATCGCGGCGATCCTGATCGCGGTCCTCATCGGCACGCTCACCTCGCTCGGGTCGTATTTCTACGGCGATCAGCTCGTCCTCGCCGCATCGGCGGCCAAGCCGGTCAGCGAGGAGCAGGCGCCCCAGCTCTACAACGTGATCCGGGAGCTGACGCTCGCGGCCGGGATCCCGATGCCGGCGGTGTACGTGATCCAGGAAGACGCGATGAATGCCTTCGCCACCGGTCGGGATCCGAACCATTCATCGGTCGCGATCACAACCGGGCTGCTCAAGGTGATGGATCGCGAAGAGCTTCAGGGCGTCCTTGGCCATGAGCTGTCCCACGTCCGCAACTTCGATATCCGGTTCTCGCTCCTGGTCGGGGTGATGGTCGGCAGCGTGGCCCTCCTCTCGAGCTTCTTCCTGCGCTACACGTTCTGGTTCGGCGGCGGCCGTCGGTCGAGCAACGACGAGAATGGTGGCGGGGGAGCCTTCCAGCTGATCATCTTCGCCGTCGCGATCGTCCTGGCCATCATTGCCCCGATCTTCACCAAGCTGGTCCAGCTCGCAGTCAGCCGCCAGCGCGAGTACCTCGCCGACGCTTCGTCGGTGGAGCTCACCCGGAACCCGCACGGTCTGGAGCGCGCCCTGGCCCGGCTGGCCGGCGACACGACGGTGATGAAGGAAGCGAACCCAGCCACCCAGCACCTCTACTTCCACAACCCGCTGATGAAGCTGAACTCGAATCCGAGCAGCCTCTTCTCCACCCACCCACCCCTGGTCGATCGGATCAACCGCCTGCGCCAGCTGACCGGCGAGGCGCCGTTGCCGCCCAGCGAGGCCAGCTCGATCGGCTCAGCCAGCTAGGCCCCCGGAGTTCGCGTCAGGCCGGTCGGTCCGGCTTGGACGCGCCGGCGCGGACGCCCCGGGTTCCTCAGCTGGGCGGAATGTGGCAACACGACGCGCGCCGACCAGGGCGAGGCACCGCGTTCGAGGGCGCGGCGGGTCGTTTTGGCCCGCTCGACTGCCGGGCCGTGGTATTCTTCGGCCCGCCGACGGGCGACCAGCCTGGTCAGGCCATCGGGCCGAGATAGCTCAGTTGGTAGAGCACGCGACTGAAAATCGCGGTGTCGCCAGTTCGATTCTGGCTCTCGGCACCAGAACTGGTCGGGCGGTACACGAGCGGAAGTGGCTCAGCTGGTAGAGCGCAACCTTGCCAAGGTTGAGGTCGCGGGTTCGAACCCCGTCTTCCGCTCCATTCATCCTGTATAGCGCCCGGTCGGGCCGGACGGCATCCCGCCGGCGGCGCGACCGGTGCCCCTTCGTCCAGTGGTAGGACAGCGGACTTTGGATCCGTTAACCGAGGTTCGAATCCTCGAGGGGCAGCCACCCCGGGCAACGGTCCGGGACCGAGCCGGCCCCCTTCCGGCAGCTTCTCGAGGCGACGTACCCAAGTGGTTAAGGGGGAGGTCTGCAAAACCTCTATGCATCGGTTCGAATCCGATCGTCGCCTCCACTTTCCAAACTGGCCTACGCTGGCGGGGATGGATCGCTCGATCATCGTCCGAGACAGATCACGCTGAGGAGCTGGCGGTGGCCGAGGCTTGCCGCACTCCCCGCCGTGGCGATGGCCCTGCTCGTGGGTTGTAAGCGGCTTGCCGGTACCGCACCCGGCCGGATCATGTCTCGGAGGGTCGCGCCGCGCGCAACCTGGCGACCGGTGGCTGGGCCGGCGCGCAAGATGTCCGGATGAACGACGCCATCGACCCCAACCTGGACCCTGAGCGCCCGCTGCCCGGTCCTCCCGATCCTTGGCAGGGTGCCGATCAGCCGGTCGACCGGGGCGGTTCACCGTGGTTCATGACCGAGATGATCGCGGCCGAGCCGGCGTTCGCGGCCCGGTTGCTGACCAGGCTCGCCGAGGCCGAGTCGACCCAGCGACTGGCCGCGGAGCTGCGCGCGGCAGCCGAGTCGGGCCAGCAGGTGCTCGTCGTGGGCTGCGGCACGAGCGAGCACGGCGCGATCGGCGTCACCGAGATCCTGCGGGACGCCTGGCGGTCAGCTGGACTGCCGGGGGCAGGTCCGGTCGAGGCCCAGGCATTCGAAGCGAGCCTTGATCCGCAGCCCGGCCTGTGCATCGCCGTCAGCCACGACGGCGGGACGTGGGCGACGAGCCGCGCGATCGAGGCGGCCCGGGGTGCCGGCGCCCGCACGGCGATCATCACGGTCAGTGGCCGGGCGCCTGGGGCGCAGGGCATCGACATCGTGCTCGAGACCCTGGAGCGAGACCAGAGCTACTGCCACACGATCGGCTACACGTCGCCGCTCCTGGCGGCTGCCGCGGTCGGCGCGGTCCTCTCGGACCAGCCCATCGACCCGGCCGCCGTCCGGATCCTGATGGCTGCCGGGATAGGCCAGGAAGCGGGGCGGGCTGCCGAATCGATCGCAGCCGGCCTGGCCGGCACCCGGCCGATCCTCGCCATCGGCTCGGGCGCCGATCGAGGCGCGGCGCGCGAGCTCGTGCTGAAGCTGGAGGAGGGAACCTGGATCCCGGCCGCGATGCGCGACCTCGAGACGTTCGCCCATGGCCATCTGCCGTCGACGGAAAGCTCGACCGGGCTGGTCCTGGTGCTGGCCGAGCGGCGCGGCCGGGCCGAGCGGGTGGATCGCGCCCGCCAGGTCCTGGCAGCCTCGCGATCGATCGGCATCCGGGTGGCCGGGATCTTCTCGAGCGAGGTCGACGCGGCGCTTGAGCCGGCCCTCACCCCGCTGGGCCGGATCGTCGTGCCCGAGGCTCATCGCCTCCCCGCGCCGGTGGCGGCCCTGCTCGGGACGGCCACGCCGCTTCAGCTCCTCGTCGAGCGGCTCGCCCGGCGAGTCGGGACCAACCCGGACCCGATCCGGCGCGGCGATCCCCGCTACGCGGCTGCCGCCGCGCGCCTCGAAGGCTAGCCAGGGCTGGACCACCAGCCGCGAAGACGGCGCTGACGGGTGCCGGTTCAGGACGTTGTCAGGCATCCCGGCGATACTGTCGGCGCGACTGTCAATCGGCCCTGCCCGCGGGCAGGTCTTCCCCAGCCCCGGAGCCTTCCTTGCCATCCCGCCAAACCCAGCCGCCCGACTCGACCGAGCCGGGCAGCGATTCGGTCGACCAGCCGATCGACGATTACGAGTACGAAGATGGTCCGAGCCGTCGGACATTCCTCGTGGTGGCCCTGGTCGCGGTCGTCGCCGTCGTCCTGGGCGGCGCGGCCCTGGCCGTGACCCTGATGCGCCCAGCCGCAAGTGCCTCGACGGACGCGTGTCGGTCGCTGGCATGGGCAGCGCTGCCTGATCAATCCACCCTGCCGTCCGGCTGGAGCCTCGCCGGCAGTGGCTTCTACTCGGACGGCTACAGCACCTCGGTCATCGGTCCGGCAGCCAGCGGCGCAACGGACGTGCCGTCGATCTACGTCCGGTTGAATTGCCTGGGCAGCGACGACCACCTCGCCCTGACCCGCTCGCACGACGCGGCCGTCGCGGCCGGCGCCACGGCCGTCGCCTTTGCCAAGCTGGGCGACGAGTCCTTTGCCCTGCAGGATCCGACCGGCGGTACCGACGTCTACTTCCGCCAAAGCGGGATCGTCGTCTACCTCGTTGCCTCGACGACCGTGGCCCCGGCCGACCTGCAGCAATCGGCGACCGCGTTCGACCTTGCCATCGCCGGCGCGACCGGCTCGAGCGGATCAAACGTGATCTCGAGCATCTCGTCGCCGCCGCCGCCGCCGGCCGGCGCCTCCACCGCGCCGGTCGGTGCCGCAAGCCCGGCGCCCTCGGCCGGACCTTCGAGTACGCCGTCGCACACGGTGCCAGCGCTCGAGGCGATCCTGCCCCAGTCGGTCAATGGCACGCCGTTCTCGACCCAGAGCCTGACCGGGACGGACGCCCTCGGCACGGACGCGGCCAGCGTGTCGCTCGCGGCCTCGATCAAGGGCTTTGGCAAGACGCCGGCCGACTTCCAGGTGGCCGAGTCGTACGACAACACGGGCACGGTTGCGGTCACGATCATCGGGTTCCGCGTCGTTGGCGTCGACGGAACGCCCGTCCGCCAGGCCATCATCGCAAGCTGGCTGGCCGCCGCCGGATCAGGCGTGACCACATCCCCTGCGACCGTTTCCGGCAAGTCGCTGATCAAGGTTGACTACGGCGACGGTGGCCCGCTCGACTACGTCTACGTTCACGGCCAGGACGTGTTCGACGTCTCGACCGCCGACACGACCCTGGCGGCCACGGTCCTCAGCCAGCTGCCCTGATCCCGGCCGCCGGGCCGGCCGGTCGAGGCGCTACCCTTCAGGCGGGCCGAAGTGGCGGAACCGGCAGACGCGGCGGACTTAAAATCCGTTGCCCGCAAGGGCGTGTGGGTTCGATCCCCACCTTCGGCACCAAGGGCGGGTCGACCGCCGGGCCCGGCCTCCGGGCGCCCAGCCAATTCGACGATCGCACCTATTGCCTGATCTTCAACGTGCTCAGGACCTGCTCGGCCTCGGCGTCGAAGACATTGAACTCGGCCTCGGACGGAGCCTGGATGAGGAACAGGATGATCCGGTCGTCCAGGGACGATACCTCGAACCTGACGCGTGTTCCGACGTCGAGCACGCTGTGTTCGTTGCTAGGGGTGAGGGCCACGGAGAGTGGGCTCGTGTAGCTGCAGGCGAAGGCCGGCACGACGCTGACATCGAACTCGGTCGTCGCCAGGTCGCCGAAGTGGCGGAGGACGCCTCCCGGCGGGCGCAGGCTCAGACCCTTGTTCGCGCGGGCCCAGGCGACGAACTGGGTTTCCGGGTCGGCCCCGAGGGATGGGCCGGGGTTGTTGCCGCAGGGGTCGTTGGTAGGCTCAAAATCGGTGAATATCGAGATCCTGTCTTCGGGGCTGGTTTGTCGCTCCAGGCCGAAGTCCGTCTCCTGCCAGCCCGGATCGATGTCGACAGACAGGCCTGGCACCAACTCGTACTGGGCTGGTGCGGGCGACAGTAGGTCAGGCGAGAGACTGGCTCCGAGGCTGCTGACAGGGCTGCTCGCAAGGCCCAACGGCAACGTCGTGCCGAGCGCCACCGGACTCGGCGAGGCGCCTGGTCCGGCCGAGCCCACCAGGAGCCGGACGCCCACGACCGCAACGACGACGAGCATGACCAGGCCCGTGAGCGCCAGGACCGCCCTGGCCGGTGCTGTGGCGATCCGCCGGCCGTCGGTTCGGGTCCCGGCGCCGGGCGGTGCGACCCCGAGATCGAGGGCATAGGCGTGGACCGGCTCGGCCAGGCCCTTGAGCTCCAGCAACCCACGATCGGCAAAGGACCAGCCGGCCCCGGCGGCCAGCTCACGAACGGTCGCGCTGGCCAGGACCTCGCCCGGTCCGGCCGCGGCCATCAGGCGCGCCGCGACATGGACGGTGATCCCGGCCGCCTTGCCATCCTGGTGCTCGACCTCACCGGCATGGAGCCCGACCCGGACGGTGAGCCCCAGGGTGGCCACGTCACGTTCGATCTCGGACGCGCAGGCCAGCGCGTCGGTTGGCCGGGCGAAGGTGGCGAAGAAGCCGTCGCCGGCGGTGTCCTCTTCGCGGCCATCCGTCCGCCGGAGCGCGGCCCGGACGAGGCTGTGGTGGCGGGCGAGAACCGCCGCCCAGGCCCGATCACCGATTCGGGCGGCCTCCTCGGTCGAGCCGACGATGTCAGTGAACAGCACTGTCCGCAGGTCGCGCTGTCGGGAGCCCAACCACGATGGCATCGCTCGATGAGTGTACGCATGGACGGTCACGGGACGTCAACGTGGGAGGGGCTCGGGCGACTGGTAGGATGCGGGCCGGATCCGGCCGTCGTCGGGAACCGGGATCGCCCCGCCGCCGTCCAGAGGTGCACGGGCGGCCCCGCCGCACCGGCTTGCCACGACCGGAGGTTGATCGTGAGACTCGGATCCCGGCTGATCCTGATCCTGGCCGCAATCGGCCTGCTCGCCGCGGCCTGCACCAGCGCCGGCTCGACTCCAGCCGGGTCGCCTTCGGCCGCCCCCTCGAGCCCGCCTTCGACGCCGGCGACCAACCCACCGCCGGCCGGCAGCCCGGTTGCATCGAGCTCCGACGACCTCGTCCTGCGGGTCGCCTACGAGGGCGGCCTGCTCGCTCCGAATGCCCAGCGCGCCCAGGTCCCGTTCCTGTCCGTGTATGCCGACGGCCGGATCATGATGACCGGGGCTGTTCCGGCGATCTATCCCGGGCCGCTGATGGCGACGCTCGTGTTCCGCACGGTCGGTGCCGATGGGGCCGCGAACATCCTCGCGGCGGCTGCCGCCGCCGGGCTGACCGGAGCCGATACCACTTATCCGGCGGGCCCGACCCTGGACGTACCGGACACCGTGATCACGGTGGTCCACGACGGCCGTCGGACGGTGTCGACATTCGGATTCCTTGGCGCCGATGCCGCTGGCGGTCCGCCTTCGAGCAATCCCGCGAGCCAGGCCATTGCCGCCGCTTCAGCGCTGGTCGGGCGACTGTCCGGCAACGATTCGTTCGGTGGGACCGTGGGCGCCGAAGGGACGTACCAGCCGCTCGGCTTCCAGCTGTTCGTCACGCCGGGCGGGCCCCAGGCAACCGATCCGAGCCTGGCCCGGCCGGCCGTTGCCTGGCCGCTGGCGACGCCCCTGGCGTCCTTCGGCAAGGCGGACCCGCTCGGGGGAAACGGTGCCCGGGTGGGCGTCGTGAGCGGCTCCGACGCGGCGACCCTCGGCCCGATTCTCGCTTCGGCCAGCCAGCTCACCGGATTCACCTCCGGCGGGACCGAGTGGACGATCGTGCCCCGGCCGTTTTTGCCCGACGAGGTTGCCGCGCTGGGCGGATGATCGCAGGGCATGGAAGTCCTGCTCCGTCGAGTCCTGACCAGCCCACGGTCCGACCAGCTCGCGGCCGCGGTCCGCTGGGCCTGGCCCATCTTCCTGGCCGCCTGGTTCGCCTGGCAGACATGGCAACGGATCTCGTACTTCGTCGAGCACCACTTTCCCCTTGGAATCGACGCCAGGATCTACTACCGGGGCGTGGTCGCCTGGCTCAACGGCGGGAATCCGTGGGACGCGGCGGTCACCGTCGGCGGTAGCCCGTACCACTACGCCGGCTCGCCCGTCACGACCGTCCTGCTCGCGCCGGCGGCCCTGTTTAGCGAGGACGCCTTCACCGCGATCTGGCTGGGACTGACGGCCATCGCGATCGTGTGGACCCTGCGCCGGCTGCACCTGCCGCTGTGGTGGCTGCTCTTCCCGCCGATCAGCGAAGCCCTGTTCTCGGGCAACCCGCAGCTGATCGTGCTGGCCCTGATCCTGTCCAATTCCGTGTGGCTGGCGGCGATCGGCACGGGCCTCAAGGTCTACGCCTTCGTTCCCCTGGCCGGCGAAAGCCGCTGGCGGGCCATCGCCGTCGCGGTTGTCCTCAACGCCGCGACGATCGTCATCGCGCCGAACCTCTGGTCACGCTATCTGGGTGCCTTCAGCGCCATCTCGACCCGGCTCCAGTTCGAGTCGCTGGAGGGCTACTCGGCGTTCTATTTCCCGGCCCTCTTGGTCGTTACGGTCGCCGCCCTGGTCATCCTGGCCTTGCGAGATCGGCGGACCGCCGGCTGGTTGACCGTCCCGGCCATCTGGCCGGCCAGCCAACTCCACTACTCGACGATGGTGCTACCGGTCATGACTCCGCTGCTGGCGTTCTTCCTGGCGATCCCGATCCTGCGCCTCCCGCCCGAGATCATCGTGGTCGAGATCGTCCGCCGGCTCGTCGCCCCGTCGGTGACGGCCTACGTGGGCCGGCTGCGCGGGCCGGCGGCGCCGGCCGACCCACCAACGTCTCCGGCCAAACCTTCAGCGTCTCCGGCCGAACAGGCCACCTGACTTGCGATCTTCGACCGGCGCCGGTCCGCCGACGAGGACGGGCGTGCCCTGTTCGTCGAAGGCCAACGAGGCAATCTGGGCGAATCGCTCAGCGATCACGGTCCGGGCAGCTCCCCGAACGAGCGGGATCCCCTCGTTGACCGCCTTCTGGTACAGGAATGGATCGTAGGGCAGGTCGAGGGCGATCTTTGCCCCCAGGCCGCTTTCCACGTCGCGCAGCTTGAGGATCTCCCGGGCGAACAGGTTGTTCAGGATGAAGCTGGTCTTGCTCACGACCGAGCTGGTTTCGTTGAGGTAGTCGATCAGCACGTGCACCGCCTTGAGCGCGGCGATGTCGGGGTAGATCGGGATGACCACGCCCTCGGCCCGATCGAGGACGGACAGGCTCCGTTCGTCGAGGTACGAGCCGGCGTCGACGACGACCGCCTCGTACGCCGCGCAGGTCGTGCTCAGGAGCTCCTCGACATGGGCGACCGAGACCGTTTCGGCGAGCTCGGGCGAGCCCGGCGCGGCAAACACCGCAAGGCCGTAGCTGGTCAACGCGGCATACGAGCGGATCAGCTCGATGTCGCGCCGTGACTGGTCGTCCCGGGCCAGATCGGCCAGGGTTTGCTTGGGACGAACATTCAGGTGGGTCGCGACCTGCCCGAACTGGAGGTCAAGGTCGATGATTGCAACCCGGCCCGGCCGGCGCTCGGCCATGACTGTGGCCACGTTCGTGGCCAGGGTGGTCGTGCCTGCCCCACCCTTGGGGCTGTACACGGCAACGAGCGTCCGCGCCCGGCTCATGGTCGTCTCGCTGCTCATGAGCGGAGTGAGCTCGCGTGAGCTGTGGAAGCGGACGGCCAGGGCTTCGACCCGTGCCTCCAACTCGCGACCATCGAACGGCTTGGCGATTACGTCGTCGGCACCCGCCTCGAGGAAGCGGATTCGCTCTTCGACGTCATCGCTCTGGCAGATGCACAGGACGGGGATCGAGGCGAGCTCGATCCGCGATCGAAGCTCGCGGCACACGTCCGAGGCGGTCGTCGACGGATCGGTGACGTCGATGATGACCAGGGTGTGCTCGGCCGCGGCGGCCACCACGGCCGCGGCGTCGGCCATGACCGTGACCATCGAGCCGGCCGATGACAAGGTTCGCTGGATCAGCTCGGCGCTCGGGGCGTCATGTTCGAGTAGCAGGATGGAACTGGCGGGCACAGGTTCTCCGGGCTGCTGACAACGGGTTGATGTCAGGATACAACGTGATCGGGGGAGGTCCCGATGCCATGCTAGACTTGGGCCCTTGGTCCTTTCGGCTCCGCCCCGGCTCGGCCGGCTCAGCGCGGGCATACCCACAGGAAGGAGTTACGCGCGCGTGCGCCGATACGAACTCATGCTCGTCCTCCGGCCGGACCTGGCCGACGACAAGAGCCAGGCCCTGATCGACCGGGTGACCCGACAGGTCACGACGAGCGGTGGCCAGATCCTCAAGGTCGCCCCATGGGGTCGCCGCCGCCTGGCCTACCCCATTGACCGCCACCGCGAGGGCTCGTACCACATCATCCATTTCGAGGCGCCGGCCGAGTCGATCGTGGAGCTCGAGCGGAGCCTCCTGATCACCGAGGAGCTCCTGCGTCACCTCGTGACCCGGGTCGAGCGTCCGATCAAGTCGTCGCGCCATCCCGATTCGACCGATCCGCTGGGCGATGACGAGGATCGCCTGCCGCCCGGCGAGGATGACGACTACGACCAGCCGCCGGGCGAGCTGATCGACGAATCCGAGAGCGAAGCCGCTCCCGCGGCGATCGACTGAGCAGGCGGAGGACAGCGTCGTGTCGCTCAACAAGGCGATGATCATCGGCAATCTCGGGCGCGATCCCGAGATGCGCTACACGCCCAGCGGGCAGGCCGTCACCCAGTTCACGGTCGCCGTGAATCGGAACTACAAGGGCCAGAACGGCGAGTGGCAGGAAGAGACCGAATGGTTCCGGGTCGTCGTCTGGGGCCAGCAGGCCGAGCGCGCCGCCGAGTACCTGCGCAAGGGCAACAAGGTCTACATCGAGGGCCGCCTGCAGACCCGCCAGTGGGAAGACAAGGATGGCCAGAAGCGCTACACCACCGAGCTCGTCGCCAACCAGGTGACCAACCTGGAGCGGCGCAACCGCGATGACGACGGTGATCCGGGACCGACCGGCGGGGCTGCCGCGGGCGGCGCCGGTGGGTCGACCGCTGGCAGCACCGTTCGGCCCACCCGGCCGACCCAGGGCGATGAGCCGGGCGGGCCGGGCGACAAGCTCGATGAGGGCAATTTCGACGACCTGCCGTTCTAGCGGCTGAACCAACCACGACCGACCTTCGACCGCTTGGCGGACGAGATCCAACCGGGAGACCTGAAGACCGATGCCCCCGATCCAGAGCAAATCGAAGAAGCGCGACGACTACTACCGCGACCGGCGCCGGCGGAAGGTCTGCGCGTTCTGCGCGGACAAGACCGTCCTGATCGACTACAAGGAGGTCAATCGCCTCCGGCGCTACCTGTCCGAGCGAGCGAAGATCGAGCCCCGGCGCAAGACCGGCACGTGCGCCGGACACCAGCGCGAGCTGTCGGTCGCCCTCAAGCGAGCTCGCCACGTCGCGCTCCTGCCGTACGCGCCCCAGCACCTCCGCCCCTGATCCGGTGAGCCCCGGGGTCGGAACAGCCCGGTGACCATCGCGCTCCTGGTCTTCGCGTTCGTCCTGATCCTGATCGGGGCCGAACTCTTCACGAACGGGGTCGAGTGGCTCGGCTTCCACCTTGGCCTTGGCGAAGGCGCCGTCGGATCGGTCCTGGCGGCCGTGGGCACGGCCCTGCCGGAGACGATGATCCCGCTCGTTGCGATCGTGTTCGGGGCGGGCTCCCACTCAGACGCGATCGGGATCGGCGCGATCCTCGGGGCACCGTTCATGCTGGCGACCCTGGCGATGTTCGTGACCGGGGTGGCCGTGGTCAGCCGGGCGCGATCCCGGACGGCCGCCTCGGGTTCGTCCGGCGACGCCGACCTGCTGTCGATCGACGCGACCGTCATCGGCCATGACGTCAGGGTCTTCGCGCTGATCTACGCCGCGGCGATCGCCGTCGCCTTCCTGCCATCCGACCTGGTCCTGCCGCGCTGGATCTCGGCCGTCGTCCTGATCGCCGCCTACGGCCGCTACGTCGCCGGCCACCTCGGAGCGGGTTCGAGCGGGGAGCAGGCTGAGCCCGGTCCGCTCCGCCTGCGGCGGGTTGCAGGCAAGGGCGCGACGCCGGCGGGCCGGCCCGGCCTGGCGATCGTCGTGACCCAGGTCGCGATTGCCCTGGCCGCGATCGTCGGCGGGGCCGTTGTCTTCGTCGGAGCGGTCGAAACGATCGCCCGTTCGGTCGGCCTCGACGAGACGCTGCTCAGCCTGGTGGTGGCCCCGATCGCGACCGAGCTGCCCGAAAAGCTCAACAGCGTGATCTGGGTCCGGAGCGGCAAGGACACCCTGGCCCTCGGCAACATTACCGGTGCGATGGTCTTCCAGGCGGCGATCCCGACGTCGATCGCACTCCTCTTCGCGTCGAGCGAGTGGTCGGTCGGGAGCGGCTCGTGGATCGCCTTCGGATCGGCGGGTGTGGCCCTGGCCTCGACCGCGGCCATCTTCATTCCGATGGCCCGCTCAGGCCGGCTCCATGGTCGGGGCCTGCTCATCGGCGGAGCGTTCTACCTGGCCCAGCTTGGCCTGATCGCGGCCACCCTGGGCGACGCCGGCGGGACCTGACCGTTCGGACGGTCGTCTCTGGGGCCTAGTCCTGGCTGATCGCCGTGAGCCAATGCCCGAACTCGGGCAGCCGACCGCGCACGGCGTCGAAATAGGTCGTCGCGATCGAGCGCCCGATCGGGCCGACCTTGCCGGTACCGACCTTGCGATGATCGACCTCGATGACCGGCGACACCTGGACGCCGGTCCCGCACAGGAAGATCTCGTCGGCGATGTACAGCTCGGAGCGGTCGATCGAGCGGACCTCCACCGGCAGGCCCTTGGCCGTGCACAGCTCGATCATCGCTCGCCGGGTGATCCCTTCGAGAATGTCGTCCGACACCGGCGGGGTGAGGACCACCCCGTCACGGATGACGAACAGGTTCGCGGCCGAGGCCTCGGACACGTGACCGGAGGCGGTCATGACGATCGCCTCGTCGAAGCCGTTCATCTCGGCTTCCGACTTCTGGAAGGCCATGTTGACGTAGCCGCCGGTGATCTTGCCCCGGGCCGGCAGGGCCTCGTCGGCGTTCCGCCGCCAGGACGAGGTCATGACCCGGATCCCGGCCTCGGTCTCGATGTAGTTGCCGAAGGGCAGGGCCACGACGCACAGGTCGTGCTCGAGGTGGTGGAGGCGGACGCCGATCGCCTGGGTCGACTTGTAGAACGACGGCCGGATGTAGACGTCCTCGCGGAAGTTGTTGCGCCGGACCACCTCGGTGATGATCCCGACGAGCTCGTCCACGCTGGGCGCCGGCTCCATCAGCATGATCCGGCACGAGTTCCGGATCCGCTCGACGTGCTCACGCAGGAAGACGCCATAGAGCTGGCTCTGCTCGGGGTTCCAGTACGCCCGGATTCCCTCGAAGACGGCCGTGCCGTACATGAAGGCGTGGGTCATGATGCTGATCTTCGCGTCGCGCATCGGGACGAAGCCACCCTGGAAGTAGCAGGTCAGCGACTCGAGATCGACCTGCCCGGGCTTGGCGGCAGTCGTCGTCGCAGCTACGGCCGAGGCGATGGGCGCGGCCGAGGCTGCGGTCGGGCGGGTTGCGGACTTGGTCGGCTTGTCGGTCAGCATCGGCGGCGGCTCCTGATTACGAGAGCGGTCATCATATCAGCGCCTCGACAGCGCTCCTTTGGCCACGGCCGGACCTGAGCCGGTCGACTCAGAACGGGTCACACAACCATCCGTGACGCGTGCGCCTGGTCCTGACAAATTCGCCCCACAGCGGTCGTTATGGTCGGTCGAATGAGGCGCTGGCCGGTCGAACCGCCGGCGGCTCCCAGAATTGGGTCGCATCCGTGCTCGGCCGGCGCGCGACTCGGCTGGATCCGGCGGCGAATTCGGCTGCATCCGGCCCACTCAGCGGGCCGGGCGGCCATAAGGGTCGCTCCAACGCCAATTTGTCAGGAGCCGGGGCCACCCCCTGGAGCCGGAGCCGGGGCTGAGCCTGTAGGCGAGCCACCCCTGGAGCCGGAGCCGGGGCCGAAACCCTAGGCCGGCCCGTCGTGGCCGAAGTAGGTCAGGGTCCCGCCGGGGCGATGAGGTTTGGCGTCGCCTTGCCGGTCGTCACGATGATGTCGACCGTCACGCTGGGGTCGTTGACCAGCTGGACCTGGACCCCAAAGATCTTCTCGAGTAACGCGACCGTGACCGGCAGCTCGGTCTCCCGCCCGTTGTAGACCTTGATCACGGTGTTGGCCGGGATGGTCGGCGGCCGCTGGGTCTGGGCGACCGCGGTCAGCCCCTGGTACTCGAGGTAGGCGACCAGCGAGTTGGCCTGGCCCGACTTGCCCGAACCATTGACGATCCAGACCGTGCCGTCCTCGGTCGAGACTGCGTCGCGCAGGGCCTCGAGCGCGGGATCGATCTTGAAGGCGTTGGCGACCGTGCTCCGGATCAACGACACATTGGGAAAGAGGTTCGTGCTGATCGGGTAGTTCTGGGACTCGAAGCGTGGCGGGGCGAACACGTACGAGCGGATGTTGGCCGTGTTGACCTGGCTCGAGAGCTGGATCAGGGCGGGCAGCTGGTCCAGCGGGATGTCCGTCTTGAACGACGTCTTGAGCGTGGTCAGGAGCGACTGGAGGTTGGCCAGGACGGTCTGGGGACTGGTCTGCTCCCGGATCGACAGGATCACCCGCTGCTGGCGGGAGGCCCGGTCGAAGTCGCTCGAGCCGTGCCGGGAACGGGCGTAGATCAGGGCCTGCGCGCCGGTCATGTGCTGGACGCCGGCGGGGATGTAGACCCGCTCATCGGTCCCGTTGTCGGCCGGGTACTGATCGTCGACGACGGGATTCTGGACGTCGATCGTCACTCCGCCGAGGGTGTCCACGACCTGCTGGAAGCCCTGGAAGTTGACCATCACGTAATACTGGATATTCAGGCCGTAGAGGGTCCCCAGGGCCTCCTTGATGGCGTTGTAGCCGCGCGCATTGCCGACGCCCGGAAAGGCATCCGGTCGATTCCGGGCGTTCGTCCAGAGGCTGTTGATCTTGCCCGCGTAATCCCGCCCGAACACGCCCTGGGCCGAGGCCGGCAGGGGCACGTCCACGGTGTCCCGGGGCAGGCTGAACAGGGCGACGTTCTTCGTCACCGGGTCGATCGAGACGACGATCATCGTGTCGGTGTTGAAGGTCTTGTCGCCGGCCCGCTGGTCGACCCCGAGGAGCAGGATGTTCAGCCGATCGGTGTGGTTCCAGACCGGCACCGGCGAGCTCGAGGCGAGGGGCGTGCCGACCGGCGGCAGGGACAGGGTGGGCACCGGCGAGTCCGTCGCGAGCGGTCCGTCACTCGGCCCGAAGCTCGGCCCGTTGCTCGGGTTGGGGGAGGCCGTATCGGCCGGGACGCAGTTGGGATCCTCGATGCACGAGGCGATGTCCTGCGCCTCTCCCTCGTAGCGCGCGAAGACCGCGTGGCTGCCGGCAATCACCAGCAGGACCGCGGCCAGCCCCGCGACCGAGATCGGGTTCAGCCGGATCCGTCGCCGGCCAAGCCGGCCGTCGCCGGCCGCCTCCTGGGCGTTGACGAAGGCCACGACCCGGTAGGCATCGATCGCGGCGACCGCCCGGTAGATGAGGGCGAGGACGTTCACCACCAGGATCAACGAGGCATTGGCCACGATCAGCACGGCCGTTGCGATCGGGCCTTCCTTGCTCAGCACGCCGAGCATCAGGACGATCATCAGAATCGGCAGGGCGGCAAAGCCGATCGCCCGGGTCCAGGCCCGGGCATAGGCGTGGCCGAGGCCGGGGAAGAGCAGAGACAGGAACGCCGCAGCGAAGGCAGATTGCTGGCGCGGGCGCGGTCGCGCTACCTCCGGGGGCTGCATCGCGGGTAGGATACTCGGACCTCCACTTGTCCGCCGTCAGGGGTGCGCCCCAGCGGTGCTGGCGAGGGCTAGGTTCCAGACGACTACCTGAGGCCCGATGTTTCGTTCCGTCAGCGCCAAGCCCGACCTCATCGGAGCTGAGCACGAGATGCTCGCCCGGTGGCGCGACCGGCGGACGTTTGCCCGGCTACGGGCGCAGAACGCGGGCGGTCCCCGCTGGAGCTTCCTCGACGGCCCGATCACGGCCAACAACCCGATGGGCGTCCATCACGCCTGGGGCCGGGCCTACAAAGACCTGTTCCAGCGCTTCCACGCCATGCTCGGCCACGACCAGCGCTACCAGAACGGCTTCGATTGCCAGGGCCTGTGGGTCGAGGTCAACGTCGAGCGGGACCTCGGTTTCACCAGCAAGAAGGACATCGAGGCCTACGGCATTGCCGAGTTCGTCAGCCTGTGCAAGCAGCGCGTCCTGACCTTTGCCGCCCGCCAGACCGAGCAATCGATCCGGCTCGGGATGTGGATGGACTGGAACGACCCAGATGAGCTCCGCCGGCTGCGCGACCTGCTGGCCGCCGATCCGTCCGGGGTGACAACCCTGAGCGGCCCGGCCGGACCGGTCAGCGACTCGGTCGAGATGCTGGTCGGCCGGCTCGGCATGCCCGAGGTCGGAGGGTCGTACTTCACCTTCAGCAACGAGAACAACGACCTGATCTGGGGCTTCCTGGCCGAATGCCATCGACGCGGCTGGCTGTACAAGGGTCACGACACGATGCCCTGGTGCACCCGTTGCGGAACCGGCATCAGCCAGCACGAGATGACCGAGGGCTACCGCGATCGAGACGATCCCGGACTGACCATCAAGCTGCCCCTCGTCGACCGGCCGGGCGAGGCCTTGCTGGTCTGGACGACGACTCCCTGGACGCTGACCTCGAACGTTGCCGCTGCGGTCGGCCCGAACCTGCGCTACGTCCAGGTGCGCCAGGGCGAGTCGACCTACTGGCTGGCCCGGGGCACCATCCGAACCGCCCTCGACGTGGCTGCCGAAGGGCCCTTCGAGGTCCTCGGCGAGCTGTCCGGCTCCGAGCTCGTCGGGTGGCGCTACGCCGGCCCGTTCGACGACCTGCCGGCCGTCCGGCACGCCTTCGACGCAACCGCCGACCGTCCGGCGTACGAGCATCGCGTCGTGCCGTGGGCCGATGTCGGCGAGGCCGAGGGAACCGGCATCGTCCACATCGCACCGGGCTGCGGAGCCGAGGACTTTGCCCTGGGCCGCGACCTCGGCCTGCCGGTCATCGCGCCGCTTGATGAAGCCGGCATCTACGTCGACGGCTTCGGGCCGTACACCGGCCGCGACGTCCGGGACGTGACGGAGCCGATCGTCGACCACCTGCGCCACCACCATCGCTTCTACCGGCTGGAGACGATCAGCCATCGCTACCCGCACTGCTGGCGATGCGGGACGGCGCTCGTGTTCCGCCTCGTCGACGAGTGGTTCATCCGGATGGGCGAGGTCTACGACCGGCCGCGGGCGGAGCTGACCGCCGAACAGGTCGACAACAGCCTCCGCTACCAGATCATGGCCGTCGTCGATGACGTCCGCTGGATCCCCGGCTTCGGCTATGAGCGGGAGCTCGACTGGCTCCTGAACATGCACGACTGGATGATCTCCAAGAAGCGCTACTACGGCCTGGCCCTGCCCATCTACGACTGCCCGGCGTGTGGCACGGTCGAGGTCATCGGTGGCCGGGACGAGCTGCGTGAGCGGGCCGTCGAGGGCTGGCCGGCGTTCGAGGGGCATACCCCCCATCGGCCGTACGTCGATGCCGTGCAAATCGCCTGCCCGGGCTGCGGAGCGGCCGTCTCGCGCATCCCCGATGTCGGCAACCCCTGGCTTGACGCCGGAATCGTGCCGTTCTCGACCCTGCACTTCCGCGAGGATCCCGAGTACTGGTCGCGCTGGTTCCCGGCCGACTTCATCACCGAAAGCTTCCCCGGCCAGTTCCGGAACTGGTTCTACGCGATGCTGGCGATGTCGACCGTGCTCCGGCGCGAGGCACCCTATCGGACGATCTTCGGCTACGCCACGCTCCTCGCCGAGAACGGCGCAGCGATGCACAAGAGTGCCGGGAATGCGATCGAGTTCGACGACGCGGCCGAGCGAATGGGCGTCGACGTGATGCGCTGGATGTACGCGTCCTCGCGCCCCGACGACAACATCCTGTTCGGCTGGCAGACGGCCGACGAGGCGCGCCGGCGGTTGCTGATCCTGTGGAACGTGTACGCGTTCTTCGTGACCTATGCCCGGCTGGCCGGCTGGGCCGCGCCGGGTGCCGGCCCCCTGGCCGGGCCGGCGCGATCCGATCGGACGGCGATCGACCGGTGGGTCCTGTCGAGAGTTGCCGGCCTGGCCAGCCGGGTCGAGGACCGCCTGACCGACTACGACGCTCAAGGCGCAACCGAGGCGATCGAGGAGACGATCGACGACGTGTCGACCTGGTACCTGCGCCGGTCCCGGCGCCGCTTCTCGCGCGGCGGCGACAGCGCCGACCGGGATGCAGCCTTTGCCACGCTCCACGCCGTCCTCGTGGCGCTGGCCCGGGTGATGGCCCCGATATTGCCGTTCCTGACCGACGAGATGTACGACAACCTCGTCGCATCGGGCGACCCGGCCGCTCCCGACAGCGTTCACCTGACCGGCTGGCCCGCCGCCGAGCTGGCAGGCGATCGTGACCTGGCCCTCGAGTCGGCCATGGCCACCGTCCGACGCGCGGTCGAGCTCGTTCGGGGACTTCGATCGGCCGCAGGGATCAAGGTCCGCCAGCCGCTGGCAAAGCTGTGGCTGGCCCTGCCCGGGGGCGACCTGCCCGAGCGCGAGGCGTTGCTGGCGCTGCTGGCCGACGAGGTGA
This sequence comes from uncultured Chloroflexia bacterium, assembly GCA_963720965.1. GTDB lineage: Bacteria > Chloroflexota > Limnocylindria > Limnocylindrales > CSP1-4 > Palsa-1033. The sequence continues at coordinate 189,631 of CAVRHD010000002.1, forward strand.
ACATCAAGGAAATCGAGCTGATCGGCGACGAGTCGGGCCTGGTCGAACGACGGGTCCGGCCACTCCTGCCCCGGATCGGCCGCAAGTACGGAGACCGGATCCCGGCGATCATGGCCGCCGCCCGCGCCGGAGAAGTCGAGATCCGGCCCGACGGCGGGGTCGAGCTGGCCGGATTGAGCCTCGCTCCGGACGAGGTCGAGATCCTGGCCACGCCGCGGCCGGGCACGGCCGTCGCCCACGACGAGGGCCTGGTCGTGGTGATCGACACTCAGTTGAGCCCGGACCTCCTGGCCGAAGGCGACGTCCGCGAGCTGCAACGGGCGATCCAGGACCTGCGTCGGGAGGCGGAGCTCGAGCTCGATGCCCGGATCGAAGTCTGGATCGATCCGCTGCCGGCCGAGCTGACGGACGCCCTGGCCGGCTTGCGGGCCGACACCCTGGCCGAGCCGATCCTGGCCGGGCCCGGTCCAGCCGGGTTGGCTGCGTCGACCGTCGAGCTGAGCAGCGGGCCGGTCGGCCTGGCCCTGCGTCTGCTGGCCGGCGATGGCTAGCCAGTTGCCCGAGGAGAGCGAGCCTGCCGTGACCGACGTCGCCCAGGACACCAGCCCGGCCACCGGCGAGGCGGCCGCGGCCGGCAGCGCCCAGGCCCGGCCGGCCTGGTTCGTGTTCATCGGGCTGGCCGTGCTCGTCCTCGTCGTCGACCAGCTGGCAAAGGCCTGGATCGTCGGGAACGTGGCACCGGGCGAGATCGTCAATGTCGTCGGCGACTTCGTCCGGCTCGTCTTCTCGGAGAACAACGGAGCCCTGTTCGGATTGTTCAGCAGCTCCGCGACGCTGTTCGCGATCGGCAGCCTGATCGTCCTCGTGCTGATCATCTGGTATCACGCCCGGACGCCCCGCAACCTGCTCCTGTCGGTCGCGCTCGGCCTGCTCCTCGGCGGAGCCCTGAGCAACCTGATCGATCGTCTCCGGCTGGGCTACGTGGTCGACTTCGTCGACATCGGCCTGGGCACGCTGCGCTTCTTCACGTTCAACATCGGCGACTCGGCGATCAGCCTGGCGATCCTCCTGCTCCTCCTGCTGGCCGTCCGCGCGGAGGTCCGCCCGGTGCGCGCTGATGCCTGACCTGCCCGAGGTCGGTCCGCCGGCCAGCGGACCCGGCCCGACCGGTCTGCGCACCTTCGTCGTGCCCGATGGTCCGGGTCACCTGCGAGCCGATCGGTTCGTAGCCGATGTAGCCGGCCTCTCGCGGAGCTACGTCCAGCGCCTCATCTCCGATGGCCGGCTGACCCACGACGGGCTCGCCCTGAAGGCCAATGTCCTGGTCAATGCCGGGGATGTCCTCGACCTCGACGTTCCCGAGCCGGTCAGGCTGGACGTGGCCGGCGAGGCGATCCCCCTCGTGATCGCCTACGAGGACGACGATCTCCTCGTCGTCGACAAGCCGTCGGGGCTGGTCGTCCACCCTTCTCCCGGCCACGATTCGGGAACCCTCGTCAACGCTCTCCTGGGCAGGTCCGAAGGGGCCGAGTACGGCGGGATCGCCGGGGTCCGCCGGCCAGGGATCGTGCACCGCCTCGACCGCGACACGAGCGGCCTGTTGATGGTCGCCAAGACCGATCTGGCCCAGGCAGGCCTGATGGCCCAGCTCAAGGCGCGCCGGGTCAAGAAGACCTACCTGGCCCTCGTCCTCGGCAGCGTGACCGCCGCCGTCGGGCGGATCGAGGCCCCCATCGGCCGCGATCCCAAGCTGCGCACCCGGATGGCCGTCGTCAATGACGGGCGGCCGTCGACCACCGGCTATCGGGTCCGCGAGCGATTCGCCGGGTGGACCCTGCTCGAGCTCGACCTGATCACCGGCAGAACCCATCAGATCCGGGTCCACCTCGATGCGATCGGGCACCCGATTGCGGGCGATCCGGTCTACGGCACGGGTACCTCGCGGCGCGGGCCGGCCGGCCTCGACCGCCTCTTCCTGCACGCCTGGCGGCTCGAGTTCAGCTCTCCCAGCCGGGGCGACCTGATCCGGGTCACCGCCGAGCTGCCCCCGGAGCTGGAGGCCAGCCTCAATGGCCTGCGGATCGCGGCGAGCGGCCGGCGCGAGGACGACGGGCCGGTGTCCGCCCGATGACGCCGGCCGAGGGCGCGCCCGGCGCGATGCTGGTGGTCGTGTCAGGGCCGTCCGGAGTCGGCAAGGACGCGATCCTCGAGGTTCTCCGGCAGCCTGCCCGGCCACACCGGCCATCACTACGTCGTCACCTGCACGACCCGGGCGCGGCGGCCAGGCGAGGTCGACGGACAGAGCTACCACTTCCTGGAGCCCGCCGCGTTCATGGCCCTGCGTGACCGCGACGGCCTGCTCGAGGCGAACGAGGTCCACGGCAACTGGTACGGCACACCTCGCCAGCAGGTCGTCGACGCCCTCGCCGCCGGCCGCCACGTCCTGCTCAAGATCGACGTCCAGGGCGCCGGCGAGATTCGGGCCAGGGTCCCGGATGCCCTCCTGATCTTCGTCGTCCCGCCCTCGATCGAGACGCTCGCCGGCCGGCTCAAGTCGCGCGCGACCGAGACCGTTGACCAGCTCGAAGAGCGCCTGCGCAACGCGGCTGATGAGCTCGCCCGCCAGCACGACTACGACTACGTCGTGGTCAACGAGACCGGCCAGCTGGCCGGCACCGCCGCCCGGATCGGCGAGATCATCGATATCGAGGCCGCCCGCCACGCGGAGCGCCGGGTCCGGATCTGATGGCCGGGGCGATGCTGGTCGAGCGACTGGTCGAGGTTGCGATCGACGCGGCCGGAGCGGGCGGAGCACGGACGTATTCCTACGGCGTCCCGCCGGCGCTGGCTGATCTCCAGGCGGGCGAGGCCGTCCTGGTCGAATACGGCCGGCGGCAGGCCCTCGGGGTGGTCATCGGCGACGTCCGGGAACGCCCCGCGCCCGGCCTCAAGGTCAAGCCAGTCCTGGAGCGGGTCCGGGCCGATGGTCCGCTCCTGCCGCTCCTGTCGCTGGAGCTGGCCCGCTGGATCTCGAGCCACTACCTTGCCCCGGCTGCCTTCGTCCTGCGGGCGATGCTGCCGCCGGGCATGCTCGAGCGCCTCGAGCTCGTGGCCGAGGTCCGGCCGGACGATTCGGACGGGCTGCCGGGGATGGCCCGCGACGCTGCGTCGAACGAGAGCGGGCGGCCACTCGGACCGGCCGACCTGGCCCTGCTCGCCGAGCTGGCCGACGGGCCGCGGGCCGTTCGCGACCTGGCCGCCCCGGAGGGTCGAGCCGGCCTGCTCCGGCGGCTGCGCGACCTGGCGGCCCGCCGGGCGATCGACCTCGACTGGACGCTCACGGCCGCGGCTGCCGGACCGCGCTACGAGCGCTGGGCCGCCGCCACCGCCGGCGGGATCGCCATCGCGGCGACCCTGGCCCAGGGTGGCCGGATGGAGGGCCGGCGGCTGGGCCCACGCCAGGCCGACCTGCTCGCCGAGCTGGCCGGCGAGCCGGCTGGGCTGAGCGGCCCGGACCTGACCGGCCGACACGGAACGTCTGCCCTGGCCAGCCTGGTCCGGCGCGGCTACGTCGCCGTGGAGGTCCGCGAACGACCGCGCCGCCCACTCACGGGCCGTGCCGCCGGACGGCGCGGGTCACGCCCCGCCGCGTCGACCCTCACCCCGGCCCAGGTCGAGGCCGTCGGCCTGGTCCGGACGGCGATCGAGCGGCGCGATTCCACGCCACTCCTCCTCGACGGCGTGACCGGCGGCGGCAAGACTGCCGTCTATGTCGAGGCGATCGCGGCCGCCCTCGAGCTCGGCCGGCCGGTCCTGCTGCTCGTTCCCGAGGTCGCCCTGGCCCTGCCGATCGTGGACCGCCTGAGGGCCGACCTCGATGCCCGGATCGGGCTCCTCCATTCGGGTCTAGGCGAAGGCGAACGGGCCGACGAGTGGCGGCGCGTTCGGGCCGGCGCGATCGACGTCCTGGTCGGGACGCGGCTGGCGGTCCTGGCGCCATTCGCGGAGCTGGGCCTGGTCATCGTCGACGAGGAGCACGAAGGGACCTACAAGAGCGATCGGACGCCCCGACTGCAGGCCCGCGACAGCGCGATCAGGCTGGCCGAGCTGGCCGGGGCGGCGGTCGTCCTGGGCAGCGCCACGCCGGCCGTCGACACGGTCGGCCGGGTCAGGGCGGGCACGTGGCGGCGGGTCATCCTGCCCAGCCGGCCGAGTGGCGCCCCGCCGGTGATCGAGGTCGTCGACCTGCGAGCCGAGCTGGCGGCGGGCAACCACGGCCTCCTGTCGGCCCGCCTCGGCGAGGAGCTGGCCGGCCTGGACACCACCGCCGGAGAGCGAGCCATCCTGGTGATCAACCGGCGGGGGAGCGCCTCGGTCGTCATGTGCCGCGATTGCGGGTCGGTCCAGACCTGCCCGGAGTGCGAGCGACCACTGGTCTTCCACCAGGCGGGGATGAGCCTGCGCTGCCATCACTGTGGCAGCGCGGCGCCCCTGGCGACCCGCTGCCCGGCCTGCGGATCGCCCCGGATCCGCTACCTTGGCGGCGGGACGGAACGGGTCGAGCGCGAGGTCCGGGCGCGCTTCGGCGGCCTGCGAATCGGGCGGCTCGACCGCGACGTGGTCGAGCGCAAGGGCGCCGCCGAGCGACTGATCGACGCGTTCAGCCAGGGCCGCCTCGACGTGCTCGTCGGGACCAGCCTGGTGACGAAGGGCCTGGACATCCCGGAGGTCACCCTGGTCGGGGTGGTCAGTGCCGACATCGCCCTGAACCTGCCCGACGAGCGGGCGGCCGAGCGCACCTACCAGCTGCTTGCCCAGGCCGTCGGCCGAGCGGGCCGAGGCGATCGGCCGGGCCTCGCGATCATCCAGAGCTACCAGCCTGATCACCCTGCGATCCAGGCCGTCGCGACCGCCCAGCCCGCGGCGTTCTACGACCACGAGCTCGATTCGCGCCGTCGCTTCGGGTCGCCGCCGTACGGCCGGCTGGTCAAGCTGACGATCGGGCTCGAGGATCCCGAGGCTGCCGAACGAGGCGCCCTGGCGCTGGCTGAGACACTCCGCGCGCGGGCAGCCGAGCGGGGCAGCGTGGTCGAGGTCATCGGACCGGCTCCCGCCTTCCTGCGCCGCCGGGCCGGCAAATGGCGCTGGAACGTCGTCCTGCGCGGCGACGACCCGGTCGAGCTGCTGGGCGGCGGCCCGGACGCGCCATGGTCCGTGGACGTGGACCCGGAGTCGCTCCTGTGACCTCGCGTCCGGCGACCTCCGATATACTCGGCCGACGATGAGCGTCCAACCGATCGTCATGCTCGGCGACCCCCGCCTGCGCCTCAAGGGCGAGCCCGTCGACAGCTTCGGCAAGCTGCTCCACCACTTGCTCGACGACCTTGCCGACACCATGCGCGCGGCGCCCGGGGTGGGCCTGGCCGCGCCGCAGCTGGGCGAGCCGCTGCGGGCCTGCGTGATCGAGGTCCAGTCGCACCTGTATGAGCTCGTGAATCCACGGATTGTCCGCTCGAGCGGCGACGACACCGACCTCGAAGGCTGCCTGTCGCTGCCCGGCTATGTCGCCTACGTCACCCGCCGCGAAAAGGTCTGGGTGGTCGCCCAGGACCGCCGCGGCCGAACCTACAAGGTGTCGGGCAGCGGCCTCCTCGGGCGCGCCCTCCAGCACGAGCTGGACCACCTCGATGGCAAGCTGTACATCGACTACCTGGCTTCGCTCGACGACCTGATCGCGGTCGGCCAGGGCGATGACGACAGCGACGCCGATCCCGGCGACGAGGATCGCCCGACCAGCGGCGCCATCCGTGAGGCAACGCACGCCCTCGCCTGACGGTCGAGCCCGGATCGTCTTTCTGGGCAGCGGCGACTTCGCCGTCCCCATCCTGGAGGCCCTCCTCGAGGACCCGCGCGCCGACGTGGTTGGCGTGGTCAGCGCGCCAGACCGGACGGCCGGACGGGGCAGCGCGGTCCGCGCCACGCCGGTCGCCCGGTGCGCCGGCGCGCTGGGCCTCGTGCTCCTCCAGCCGGTTCGCCTGCGCGCACCCGAATCGGTCGCGGCGCTGCTCGAGCTCCGGCCCGAGCTGGGTGTCCTCGCCGACTACGGCCAGATCGTGCCGGGCGCCGTGCTCGACGCGATTCCGCACGGCATGCTCAACCTTCACCCGTCGCTCCTGCCCCGCCATCGGGGCGCAACGCCGATCCCGGCCGCGATCCTGGCCGGCGACTGGCAGACCGGAGTGAGCCTGTTCCTGATGGACGCCGGCCTGGACAGCGGGCCGCTGGTCTCGACGTCGGTCGAGGCGCTCGATGGGACGGAGACGACCCCGGACCTGGAGGCGCGACTCGCCCGGAGCGCCGCGGCCCTGATCTCGAGCAAGGTCAACCCGTGGCTGCAGGGCGAGCTCGAGGCACGCGCCCAGCCACCCGACGGGATGACCCTGACCCGGCCCCTCCGGCGCGGCGACGGCCGGCTCGATCCGTCCCGGCCGGCGAGCCTCCTGGAGCGCCAGGTGCGGGCCTACCTGGGCTGGCCGGGGAGCTACCTCGAGACCCGGGCCGGCCGCCTCGTCGTCCATGCCGCGACGGTCGGACCGGGTCGGCCCGAGCCCGCCGGCTCGATCGGAGCGGCCGGCGACGGCCTGGCCCTGGTCACCTCGGATGGCTCGCTCGTGCTCGACGACGTCCAGCTCGCCGGCGGCCGGCCGATGACCGGCGCGGCCCTGGTTCGGGGTCACCCGGGCGTCCTCGGTCCGCCCCCCGACTGATCGTCGACGGGTGACCGGGTGATAATCGAGCCGATGACTCCCGAGATTCGTCCCGGCCTGTCGGGCCTGCCGCCGGCCGCCGTCGGCGCCTGGCTCGCCGAACGCAACCAGCCGGCCTACCGCGCCCGCCAGCTCAGCGCCGCGCTGTGGGCGGGTGGCGCCACGTCCGGCGCATCGATCCAGACCCTGCCGGCCGGGCTTCGGGCCGAGCTCGATGCCGCGTTCTCGTTCGATACCGTGGCCGACACCGAGCTGCGCCTGGCCGACGGTGGGCTGACCGAGAAGGCGCTCCACCGGTTGTCGGATGGGGCCCTGATCGAATCCGTCCTGATGCACTATCCGGCCCGACGGACCGCCGACGGGCAGCAGCGGGAGCGCCACACGGTGTGCATCTCGAGCCAGGCCGGGTGTGCGGTCGGCTGCCCGTTCTGCGCCACCGGCGAGCTCGGCTTCAGCCGCGACCTGAGCACGGCCGAGATCGTCGACCAGGTCCGGTCCGCGGCACGGCGGCTGCTGGTCGACAAGCACCGGCTGACGAATGTCGTGTTTATGGGCATGGGCGAGCCGTTGCTCAACCTCGATCGCGTCCTCGAGGCCGTGTCCGCCCTGGCCGACCCGGACCGGTTCGGGCTGGGCGCCCGGCACATCACCGTGTCGACCTCGGGTGTCGTGCCCGGGATCCGGCGGCTGACGGCGCTCGGGCCACAGTTCACCCTGGCCGTCAGCCTGCATGCCGCTCGCGACCCGCTCCGCGACGTGCTCGTGCCCCTCAACCGGCGCTGGCCGCTGGCCGAGGTTGTCGATGCAGCCCGCGACCATGCCCGGGTGACCGGGCGGCGCGTGTCGTACGAGGTCACCCTCATCGACGGGGTCAACGACACCGAGGCCGACGCCGAGGCGATGGCCAATCTCCTCCGCGGGGACCTGTGCCATGTCAACCTGATTCCGATGAACCCGGTGGCCCACACGCCCTGGACGGCCAGCCCGATGGAGCGGATCGAACGCTTCGCCGGTCGCCTGCGCAGCGACGGGATCGCCGTGACGATCCGCCGGAATCGGGGCCAGGAAGTCGGGGCGGCGTGCGGTCAGCTTGCCGCCGAGCGGGCGGGCGAGCCCACGGCACCCGCCGTCGCCCGGCGGCGCGAGCTGCTGGTTGTTCGTAGCGCGGCGGCCCTGCGCGGGGAGCGGATGGCCGGCCCCGCCGACGCCGGCCTGGCCGCCGCCCTGGCCGGATCGGACTGACCATGACCCGCTCGAGTGGCCGGGTCCAGATCGCGGCCAGCATCCTCGATGCCGACCTGGGCAACCTCGCCAATGCGGTTCGCCGGGCCGAGCGGGCCGGCGCCGACCGGGTCCACCTCGACGTGATGGACGGCCACTTCGTCCCGAACCTCACCTTCGGCCCGAAGACAATCCGGGCGCTCCGCCGGCGGACCGGGCTGCCCTTCGACGCGCACCTGATGATCGCCAATCCGGGCGCCTACCTTGACGAGTTCCTCGCGGCCGGCTGCGACTCGATCACGATCCACGTCGAGGTCGACGAGCCGATCGAGCCGATCCTGCGGGCGATCCGCTCGGCGGGCCGGCGAGCCGGCCTGGCCGTCAAACCGGCCACTCCGCTGGCCACCCTTGCGGCGTACCGCGACCTGATCGAGATCGTCCTGGTCATGACCGTCGAGCCGGGCTTCGGCGGCCAGTCGTTCATGGCCGATGCGGCGACCAAGATCGAGGCCGTCCGGACCGAGCCGGGCCTGTCCGGCGAGCGGCTCGAGGTCCAGGTCGACGGCGGCGTCAACGAGACGACGGCCGGGACGGCCGGCCGGCTCGGGGTGGATGTGATGGTCGTGGGCTCGGCGCTCTTCCGCCCGGGCCGGCCGATGGCGCCCGAGCTGGCCCGAATCCGGTCGGCCGCGCTGGCCGGGCGGGCCCGGTGAGCGAAGACGCCAGGGCAGTGCCCGGACCCGGTCCGGACGGGCCGCTGGGAGAGGAGGCGACGCCGGTCGCGGCCGAGCCGCTGGGCCGGCGCAACGACCGGCTCCTGATGTGGTCGGTCGGCGCCTATATCGTCGTCCTGTCGATCCTGATGATCATCAAGGGCATCGAGATCACCCCCGATGTCCTGCTCGTGGCCCTGGCCCTGGCCGCGATCATGCTCGGCCGGGGCCGGCTCTTCCTGCGCGACTGGATCCCGTTCATCGGGCTGTTCCTGGCCTACGAGCTGATGCGCGGCTACGCCGACAACTTCGGTGCGACGATCCATGTCGCCGAATTCGTGGCGATCGACCGGTTCCTGTTCCTGGGCAGCCTGCCCACGCAGGTGCTCCAGGACCTGTTCCATCCGGCGACCGGGGTCGACTACCTCGCGATCGTGGCCACGATCCTGTACTTCCTGCACTTCCCGCTGCCCCTCGCCGTCGGCTTCTTCCTGTGGCTGCGCCGGCGCCGGGTCTACTACGACTTCGTGGCCGCGATCATCCTGCTGAGCATGGCCGCCTTCGTGACCTATCTGCTCCTGCCGGTCGGACCACCCTGGTACGCGGCCCAGCAGGGACTCCTGAACGGTCCCAACGGGCAGCCCCTGATCACCTACCTGAAGCCGGGGGCGTTCGACGAGATCGCCCGCTTCTTCGGCTTCCAGGGCAACTACCTCTACAGCTACGCGATGTACGACATCAATCCGAACGACGTGGCCGCATTCCCGTCGCTCCACGCCGCCTACCCGACCCTGGCGTTCCTGTTCACCCGCCGGGCGTTCGGGCGAGCCGGCTGGCTGATGCTCGGCTACGCCGCCTGCGTCTGGTTCGCGGTGATCTACCTGGGCGACCACTACCTGGTCGACGTCCTCGGCGGAATCGCCTACGCCCTGATCGCCTACTGGGCGGTCATCCACGCGCCGGGCTGGTTCCGGCGGGTGGTCGATCGGGCGGCTGACGACGAGATCGGGGCGACGGTCGACGGAGCCGGCATCCGCGGTGGGGCCGTGCTGGGCCGCCTCGACCGGCACGTTCGGTGGCCGGTCATCGCCCAGGGCCTCGGGCTGATCGTGGTCGGCACCCTGATCACGACCATCCTGATCAAGGGCGACGTGCTGGGCGGCTATTCAACGCCGATCTACCTGATTCCTTCCGCCGTCGCGCTGCTCGGCCTGTGGCGGATCGCGATCGGAGTGTTCTCGCCCTGAGGTGGTGAGCAGCCGGAGCGGGAGCCCGGGCTGGCCGCGGCCCGATCGTGACAGATCGTTCCTGATCGATGGCTTATGCCGGAATGACCGCAAGGGCGTGGATCGGTTGGTCCGTGACCGAGTCACGCCGGGCACGAATCGCGAGCCGCGGCCATCGCGCGGGCGATTCTGATGGGTCGGACCGGCCCAAGCCGTGATCAGGAAACGACCCGGCAATTTGAGCCCGAGCCTCGACCGGCTCCAGGAAACGACCCTGCGACGGGCCGGAAGCCGGGTTGGACCAACCCGGCGTCAGGGCGGGGTCAGCGGGAGGCCTTGACCATCGTGCGGCGGCAACGGGTGCAGACCGACTGCTTCTTGGGCGCACCTGAGGCGGTCATGATGACCAGCGGCTGCAGGTTGGGCTGATAGCGGCGATGGGCCCGGACGCGGTTCATCCCGACGGATTGCGGGTTGAAGCCGCCCATCGAGACCTTGCCGCAAACGGCGCACGCTCGTGACATCTGGAGTCCTCGGTGAAGAACCGATCCGGGTTCAGGCATGAAGAACGAGCCGACACCGGCTCGAGCAGGCGCTACGATAGCACATCGATCCGGTCGGTCGGCCCGGGCCGGTCGAGCCCGCCGCCGCGTCCGCTCCTGGAGGTCGTCCTGACCAGCCCCGCCCAGCGCCCGTCGGGACAGTCGTTCGTCACCCGGCGGGCAATCGCCCAGATCGTCCGAGCCGCCGTGGCGTCGAGCTACGGCGTGACGGCCCTGGCCGACGATGGGCTGGCGGGTCGGATCGGCGTCCGGCTCGGGCTCCGGCCCTCGGCCGTCCGCGTCCGACTGGACGACGGAATCCGGGTCGAGCTACGGATCCTGGTCGCCGCAGGCACGCCGGTGGCGGAGGTGGCCCGCCAGGTTGATTCGGTGGTCCGCTACTCGATTCGCCAGGCCCTCGATCGGGAGATCGAGCGGATCACGATCCGGGTCGGCGGCATCCGGGTCGAGTCCGGGCCGATCCCCGTATCCCGCCCGATCCCCGAATCCCACCCGAGCGAGAACCCGCTCGCCGAACGCCGGTCGGTCGCCGAAGCGGAGGTCCGATGACCTATCGGACATGCGACGGCGCTCGACTCGTGGCCGTCTTCCGGGGGGCTGTCGGCAACCTCGAGGCGCACGTCGAGGAGGTCAACGAGCTGAACGTGTTCCCGGTTCCGGACGGCGATACCGGCACGAACATGCTGGCAACCGTTCGGGTCGCGCTGGACGAGGCCGAAGCGGTCGCCGGCAAATCGGCCGGGCGGGTAGCGGCGGCGATCAGCCTGGGCTCGTTGATGGGTGCCCGGGGGAACTCGGGCGTGATCGTGTCCCAGATCTGCCGGGGGATCGCCGAAGGCCTCGAAGGCAAGCGCCGGTTCAACGGCCTCGACTTCGCCCACGCCCTGACCCGCGGCGCGGAGCTTGCCTACGCGGCCGTCGGCAAGCCCGTCGAGGGCACGATCCTGACCGTCGTTCGCGAGGCCGCGGCCGGTGCCAGGGCGGCAGCGGAGCACGACGACGATCTCGAGGCGGTCCTGGGGGCGACGGTCGACGCAGCCGAGCGCGCCGTCGCCTCGACCCCGGCCCTCCTGCCGGTCCTGCGCGAGGCGGGCGTGGTCGACTCCGGCGGCCAGGGCCTGTACCGGCTCTTCCAGGGTGCCCTGCTCGAGGTGGTCGGGGCGTCACCCGCGGCTGCCGTGGGAGCGCGCGGACGGTCTGGCGCCAAGCCGTCGGCGCTCGTCGCTCGCGCGGACGAGGGCTTCGGGTTCGAGACGATGCTGCTGATCCAGCCCCAAACCGGACTGAGCCTGGACGTCGATGAGATCCGGCGCCGGCTCCAGGCGATGGGTGAGTCCGTGGTCGTGGTCGGGGATACCCGCGCAGTCAAGATCCACGTCCACAGCGAACATCCGGATCAGGTCCTGGCCTTTGCTCTGACCCTCGGCAGCCTCAGCCGGATCAGCGTCGAAAACCTGGACCAGCAGGCGCGCGAGCTGCGCGAACGACGGGCCACCGAGTTCACGGCCGCCCGGCCCACGCTCGAGCCTTCGCCGTCAGCCGACCCGCCCGGGTCCTTCGCGGGCCCCGCGCCGGTCGACCCCGGACGAGTGCCCCTGGCCGTCGTTGCCGTCGTCGCGGGCGACGGACTGGCGGCCATCTTCCGTGACTTCGGAGTCGCCGCGGTCGTTCGCGGCGGCCAGTCGGCCAACCCGAGCATCGCCGAGCTGATTGAGGCGATCGACGCCGCCCATGCCGACGAGACCCTGCTCCTGCCCAACAACGCCAACGTGATCCTGGCGGCGCGCCAGGCAGCCGCGCTGTCGAGCCGCCCCGTCCACGTCGTACCGACGCGCAACGCGGCCGAGGGGATCGCCGCCTTGCTGGCCCTCGATCCGGGCGGCGGCGGAGAGGCGAACGCGGCCGATATGACCCGGGCGGGCCAGGCGATCACGTCGCTCTCGGTCACGACCGCAGTCCGCGATGCGAAGGTCAGCGGACGGAAGGTGCGCAAGGGACAGACGATCGTGCTCGACCCGGATGACGGCCTGGTCGCGGTCGACGGGGATCGGAATAAGGCGATCGGGGCGGCAATCGCGGGCCTGCGGCCGGGGGTCGAGCTGGTCACCCTGTTCTACGGCGAGGGGGCCGACCTGGCCGAGGCGGAGGAGACCGCCGGTCAGATCGGCCGAGCGCGGCCCGACCTCGAGGTCGAGGTGCGCCACGGCGGGCAGCCCCACTACCGGTACCTGATCTCGGCGGAATAGCCGATGCGAAACGGACCGCCTGCCCGCCAACCAACCCCCGCGACCCGCCCGCGATCCGCCCGGCGAGCCCCACCGCCTCCGACCGATCCGGTCGTCCTGCTGGCCACGCCCCTCGGCGACAGCGGCCTGCCCGGGGCGGCTGCGTTGCGCCGGGCAGGTCGCCGGCTGGACCTGAACACCGTCCGCGACCTGCTGTTCCACCTGCCTCGCCGCTACGAGGACCGGCGGGCGATGCACACGATCGCCGAGCTGCGTGACCTGCCCGAGGGCGCCACGGCCAGCGTCCGGGTCGTGGTCCGATCGATCGCGGTCGAGCAGACCTGGCGGCGGCGGGTCCAGGTCACCCGGGCCGTCCTCGCCGACGACAGCGGTGAGGCCGAGGCAACCTGGTTCGGGCGGCGGTTCATCGAGCGCCGGATCCGCACCGGACAGCATCTTGTCGTGAGCGGGCGGCTCAAGCAACGGGGCTTCAGCCCGGTCTTCGACGACCCCGAGTTCTCGCCCGAGGACGGCACGGACCCGCTCCACGCCGGCCGGATCGTGCCCGTCTATCGGCTCACGGCGGGCCTCACCGCGCCCCGGATTCGCGAAGGGATCCGGGCGGCCCTCGACCGGGCCGGCCTGCTCTACCCGGAATACCTGCCGCCCAGCCTGGTCGCGGCCGAGGGCCTCGAGCCGATCGGCCGGGCGATCGACCAGGTCCACTTTCCGGCCAGCCTGGAGGACCGCGACGCGGCCCTTCGACGGCTGGCCTTCGACGAGCTGCTGGCCCTCCAGCTGGGCATGGTCGGCCGCCGCCGCCAGCGTGGCCGGACCTCGTCCGATCCGGTCGTCGTCAATGACGCCCGCGACCGGGAGGTCCGCTCGGCCCTGGTCGAGGCGCTCACCAGCAAGGTCGGCCGGCCGGTCGAGCTGACCATCGACCAGGGCGCGGCAATCGCCGCGATCCGGGCCGACCTCGGCCGGTCGGAACCGATGCTCCGCCTGCTCCAGGGGGACGTCGGTTCGGGCAAGACTGCGGTCGCAGCGCACGCCCTGGCCCTGGTTGCCGGGCAGGGCCGGCAGGCAGCGCTGCTGGCCCCGACCGACCTGCTGGCCCGGCAGCACGCGGTCACCCTGGGCGACCTCCTTGCCCCGCTCGGCCTGGGCGTCACGATGCTGACCGGCTCGCTGAGTGCCGAGGGCCGCCGGAAGGCGCTCGCCGCGATCGCCTCGGGCCAGGCCGGCGTGGTGGTCGGGACCCACGCGCTCTACCAGGAATCGGTCCACTTTGCCGACCTTGGGCTGGCGGTGATCGACGAGCAGCACCGGTTCGGGGTCGAGCAACGCGGCCTGCTCGAGGCCAAGGCCGGCGGGGCCGCCCGCGGCGCGACGACGGCGGAGCGAGCCGCCGCTGCAGGCCGGTCGGCCCCACATGTCCTGCTGATGACCGCGACCCCGATTCCGCGGACCCTCGGCCAGGTGCTCTACGCCGACCTCGACGTGTCCGACCTGCGGATGGCACCGACCGGCCGCCTGCCGATCACGACCGGGATTCGGAACAGCGCCAACGTCGGCGGGTTGTGGCAGTTCGTGGCCGAGGAGGCGGCCCACGATCGGCGGACGTTCGTGGTCGTGCCCCTGATCGAAGCGGCCGAGGACGACGCTGCCGCGGCCGCCGAGGTCGAAGCAGTGCGCCTGCGCAAGCTGCTCGGCCTGCCGGTCGGACTGGTCCACGGCCGGCTGAAGGCGGCCGCGCGGGATGCCGAGATGCGTCGTTTCCGCGATGGCGAGATCCGGGTCCTCGTCGGGACGACCGTCATCGAGGTCGGCGTGGACGTGCCCGAAGCGACGGTGATGGTCGTCGAGGAAGCCGACCGGTTCGGCCTGGCCCAGCTCCACCAGCTGCGCGGCCGAGTGGGGCGGGGGACCGACCAGAGCTACTGCGTGCTCGTCTCCGATGTCACGCCGGAATCCGACGCCGTGGCCTGGGCTCGGCTCCAGGCCGTCAAGGACCTGACCGACGGATTCGAGCTGGCCGAGAAGGACTTCGAGCTGCGCCGCGAGGGCGATGTGCTCGGCTTGGCCCAATCCGGGCTGCCACCCCTGCGGGTAGCCTCGCTCCAGCGGCTCGATCACCGGGAGCTGGCCAGCCGCGCCCGGCGACATGCGGAGGCCCTCCTCGACCCGGCCGGCGAGCTCGTCGGTGAGCCGCTCGCGGCGCTCCGCCATGAGCTGGCCGGCGGCTGGCTCGAGTCGATCTGGTCGGGCGACCCGGCGAGCGGCAGCTGATGCCCGCCAGGACCGGCGCCCCTGACCGGGCCGGCCGGGTGATCGCCGGCCGGGCGGCGGGTCGCCGGCTGGTGGGCGCCGGGCCGGCCACCCGGGCCCTGACCGACCGGGTCAAGCAGACCCTGTTCGCGATCCTGGATCCGGACCTGCCCGGGGCGAAGTTCCTGGACCTGTGCGCGGGCACCGGCGCCGGCGGAATCGAGGCGCTGTCGCGCGATGCGGCCGCGGCCACCCTGGTCGAGCTCGATCGGGACGCCGCCAGGGCCATCCGGGTCAACCTCGAGCACACCGGCCTCGGCAGCCCGTCGGTCACGGTCGTTCGGGCCGATGCGGCGGCCTGGCTCCGCTCGGCGGAAGCCAGCGCGCTGGGGCCGTTCGATGTCGTCCTGCTCGACCCGCCCTATGACGATCCGGCCCTGCTGGCCGACCTGCTCGAGGTGCTCGGCAGCGATGCGCGCGGCCGAGCCGACGAGCTGGAGCTCCTGGCGCCGGCCGCGACGGTCGTTGCCAAGCACTTCCGGCGGACGAGCCCGCCGCCCCGGATCGGCCTGCTACGATCGATCCGCGAACGGCGCTTCGGCGAGACGACGCTGACCTTCTACCGCCGGGTCGCCAGGGAGGACGGATGAGGGTCGCGGTCTATCCCGGGTCGTTCGATCCGGTCACGTTCGGCCACCTCGACGTTGCCCGCCGGGCAGCCGCCGTCTTCGACCAGGTCGTCTTCGCGGTGCTGACCAATCCCCGCAAGACCTCGCTGCTGACCGTCGCCGAGCGGCTCGAGACGATCCGGGCCTCGGTCGCGGCGACGGACCCCGAGCTGGCCGGACGGATCGACGTCCAGTCGTTCGACGGCCTCACGGTCGACGTCTGCCGGCGGGCCGGGGCGGCGTTCATCGTCCGGGGCCTGCGGGCCGTGTCGGACTTCGAGACGGAGATGCAACTGGCCCACAACAACCGGGTACTCGATCCAGGCCTCGACACGGTCTTCTTCATGACCTCGCTCGAGCACAGCTATGTCAGCTCGACCCTTGTCCGCGAGATCGCCCGGTTCGGCGGCGACGTGCGAGCGATGGTTCCCGGTCCGGCCGAAGTTGCCCTGCGCGGGGCGGTTGAACGGGTGCGATAATTCGGCCCAGCGCGGCTCCGTGCCGCGCAACCCAGGGAGGTCGGTCCGATCGACATCATCTTCCTCGTCACGCGACTCGAAAACCTGATCGCCAGCGGGAAGAAGCTGCCCCTGACCAGCAACGTCGTTCTGGACCAGGCCGCCGCGCTCGGCCTGATCGACGAGCTGCGCGTCGCCATCCCGGAGGAGATTCGAGCCGCCAAGCGGATCAACGCCGAGGGTGAACGGATCATCGAGAAGGCCCAGGAGGAGGCGGAGTCGATCGTTGCCCGGGCGCAGGAACAGGCGGCTTTCCTGATCGAGGAGCGCGGCCTGACCCAGGCGGCCGAGGACGAGGGTCGGCGCATCGTCGACCGGGCCAACGCCGAGTCTGAAGGGATCCGCCACGGTGCCGACGAGTACGCCGCGTCTGTCCTGGGCGGGCTCGAGGCGGAGGTGGCCCGGACCCTCCAGAGCATTCGCAAGGGCATTGCCCTGATCGATTCGCGCACGCCGCCCGACGTCGATGACGAGGCACCCGTGGTGCCTGCCGACGGCTACGCCGACGATGACGAGGACCTGGAGCCGGCGCCAACCCGCTCAGCGCGCGGATGACCGCCGGGGCGGCCGGCCCGGCCGGCACCTCGGGCACGTCTCTGAGATTCCCGGCTGCGGCGCTGTTGGCCGAGCCGGCCGGCAGCCGGCGCGACATTGCCATCAGCGAAGCGCACCTTGATCTAGGGCCGGACCTCGTCCTCGCCCAGCCGGTCAGCGGACGGGTCCGGTTCAGCCGCACGAATCGAGGCTTGCTGATCACCGGCGTCCTCGAGACCGCGCTCGAGCTCGCCTGCAGCCGCTGCCTGCGACCGATCGAGCTGCCCCTCGTGGTCGCGCTCGACGAGGAGGCCCTGCCGGCCATCGACCTCGCCTCGGGCCGCCAGCTCGACCCGTCGGTCGAGCCCGAGATCGTGCGCCTGACCGACCACCATGAAGTCGAGCTCGAGCCGCTGATCCGCGAGGCGATCCAGCTGGCCGAGCCGATTGCCCCGATCTGCCGGCCCGACTGCCCGGGGCTCTGTGTTGTCTGTGGAGTCCGCCTCGATGACGGGCCCCACGAGCACGACGAACCGCCAGTCGACCCGCGCCTGGAGGCGCTCCGGGCGTTCCGGGTCGACGGCGGAGCCGAGACGGGCTAGACTCGCCCGTCGGCCCCCCTGATCGCCGGCAGGCATGCTCGCGACGGGCGCCGACCCGTTCATTGACCAACCAGCGCCGGTGACCGCCCGCGCCTCGACCAGTGCCAGAGGAGATACCAGGAGCAATGGGAGTCCCCAAGCGACGGGTTTCGCACGCCCGGCAGGGCGATCGCCGCAGTCATGAGGCGCTGACCTTGCCGCAGCTCGAAGAATGCCCGCATTGTCACGAACCCAAGCAGGCCCATCACGCCTGTCCGAATTGCGGCTACTACGGTGGTCGCCAGGCGATCGACCTGAAGCGGCCGTCGGACGAGGCCGCCTCCTAGGCACGTGGACCTGAGCGCCATCCGGGGCGCCACCTCCGACCGTCGCGTCCGGATTGCCGTCGATGTGATGGGCGGCGACCACGCGCCCGAGGAACCGATCGAGGGTGCGCTGCTCCACGCCCGGGCCCACCCCGAGGACGACCTGGTGTTCGTCGGCGACGAGATCCAGGTCCGGGCGATCGTCGGTACCGACGTGCCGGCCAACGTCAGCTTCGTCCATGCCGGCGAGGTCGTCGGGATGGAGGATCACGCCGCCCAGAACGTCCGGACCAAGAAGGACGCCTCGATCAACGTCGCGATGAAGCTGGTCCACACGGGCGCCGCCGACGGCGTGGTCACGGCCGGCCATACGGGGGCCGGGGTCGCCGCAGCCATCCTGCACCTGCACCGCGCGCCGGGCGTGGACCGCCCTGCCCTGGCCGTCCAGATGGTCACCGAATCCGGGCCGTTCGTCCTCCTCGACATCGGCGCCACGACCAACTCGACGGGCGAGCAGCTCTACCAGTTCGCGGCCATGGGGGCCCTCTTCGCCGAGCGTGTCCTGGGCGTCGATCGGCCACGGATCGCCCTCCTCTCGATCGGCGAGGAGACCGGCAAGGGCGACGCCCGGATCCAGCGGGCGACCGAGCTGCTGCAGGCCTCCGGCCTGAACTTCGTCGGCAACGTCGAGGGCAAGGACCTGGTCAAGCACATGGCCGACGTCGTGGTCTGCGACGCGGTGGTCGGCAATGTCGTGATCAAGTTCTTCGAGGGCCTGTCCCAGTTCATCTTCGGCCTGCTCCGCCAGGAGTTCGAGCGCAAGCCGTTCGGGCCCCCGGCCTATCTGCTGATGCGCCCGGGAATCCGCCGAATCCGCAAGATCTTCGACTACGAGACCTCCGGCGGCTCGCCTCTCCTGGGGGTGCGCGGGACCGTGATCATTACCCACGGCCGCGCCCGGCGGCGGATGATCTCGTATGCCGTGGCGGTTGGCGCGGCGGCCGCCCGGGCGGGCATCCCGGCCCTCATCGCCGAGACGTTCGAAGGACCGCCGCCGACCCGCGGCGAAAGCCACGCCGAAGCCCCCGACGAAGTCCACGACGACCACGCCGAAGCGACCCGATGAACACGCCGGAGTTGATCGTCGGTCCCAGCGTCGTCCTCGAGACGATCCGGCTGGCCGCCCTCGGGGTCCCCGGCGTGGTCCGGGTCGGCCGCTCGGGCGGCCGGCTGCGAGGCTGGCTCGACGGCCCGGCCATCGCCGCCGATCTCAGCCCGACCGAGGCGACCCAGGTCCGGATCTCGATCGTGGCCCGTCCGGCGACGTCCCTCCGCGGGATCGCCGGCGGGGTCCACTCGGCGATCCGGATGGCCCTTGAAGGGCAGCTCGGCCTGACGGTCGGGACCGTGCTGGTGACCATCGACGGCATAGGCAACTGAGGGCCATGGCGGCGTCCAGCGCGCGGACTGGCCAGGACGAGATTCGAGCCCACCGTCAGGCCCGCCGGCTGGCCCTCGCGTCGATCTTCGAGGCCGGCTTCGGACAGCGCACGGCCGAGGCGGTCCTGGAACGCCACCTGGCCGAAATCGACGGCAGCCCCCGAGACGGCCCGGTTCGCCCGGCTGCTGGTCACCGTGACCGTCGCCGATCGAGACGGGATCGACGGTCGAATCGGGCGACTGGCGCCCCAGTACCCGGTCGTCCAGCTGGCTCGAATCGACCGCGCGTTGCTGCAAACGGCCATGGGCGAGGTGCTACACTCCCCGGCGACGCCGGCCCGAGTTGCGATCGCCGAATGGGTCGAGCTGGCACGAATTTACAGTGGAGACCCGGCGCGGCGCCTCATGAACGGCGTCCTCGGGCGACTCACCAGGGACGCGGCCGCGTCGACCGACGAATCGGCCGGCGATCCCGCAGATGATGCCGGCGTTCCTGCCGGGTGATGACCGAGCTTGCAGGAGGGACTCCGTGGCCACTACCTACGATCGCCTGAAGAAGATCGTCGTCGAACAGCTCGGCGTCGACGAGGCCGATGTCAAGCCCGAGGCGTCGTTTGTCGATGACCTCAACGCTGACTCCCTCGACCTCGTCGAGCTGATCATGAGCCTCGAGGAAGAGTTCGGAACCGAGATCTCCGATGAGGATGCCGAGCGGATCCGGACGGTCGGCGACGCGGTCGAGTACATCGACGAGCGCACCTCCTAGGATCTGACCGACGGGTGGGTCTCCGCCCGTCGCGCCGGGGCCTCCTGCCCGCATGCCCTCGGCCGTCGCCTTCGCCGCCTATCTGGGGTTGCCCATCCGCGACCTCGACCTCTTCGGCCGGGCACTCATTCACAGCAGCTACCAGCACGAGCATCGGGAGCAGAGTGGCGGCCACAATGAGCGCCTCGAGTTCCTGGGCGATGCCGTCGTATCCCTGGTGATCTCCGAGGCCCTGTACCAGCGCTGGCCGACCGACGACGAGGGACTCCTCTCGGCGCGCCGGGCGGCGATCGTGAGCACGGCCGGCCTGGCCCGCCTCGCCAACCGGCTCGAGCTGGGGGCCTGGCTGCTCCTCGGCGAAGGTGAATCGCAGCGAGGCGGCCGGCGCCGGCCGTCACTCCTGGCCTCGGCCTTCGAGGCGGTGGCCGGCGCGATCTTCGTCGACCTCGGCTTCGAGGCGGCGCGCGACTGGATCCTGGGCGTGGCCGAGCCGGAGCTCGAGTCGGACGCGGCCGCCGGCAGCCTGAAGAGCCCCAAGAGCCAGCTCCAGGAGCACACCCAGCAGCTCAGCGGCGAACGCCCCATCTATCAGTTGATCGACGTCTCCGGGCCCGACCACGAGCGGATCTTCCGGGTCGAGGTGAGCATCGCGGGACAGGTCACCGGCGTGGGCACGGGGTCGTCCCGGCGGGTGGCCGAGACGGCCGCAGCCAGCGCGGCGCTCGAAGCGCTGCGACGCTC
Source organism: uncultured Chloroflexia bacterium (assembly GCA_963720965.1). Classification (GTDB taxonomy): domain Bacteria; phylum Chloroflexota; class Limnocylindria; order Limnocylindrales; family CSP1-4; genus Palsa-1033. Next base: position 210,191 of record CAVRHD010000002.1, read on the forward strand.
CCCGGCCGGCGCCGAGCTGGCCCCGGGATGAGCTCCGCCCGCCTCCTCGCGCTTCGCCTGCAGGGCTTCAAATCCTTCGCCGAGCGTACCTCGGTCGAATTCGGGCCCGGGATCAGCGCGGTGGTCGGACCGAACGGCTCGGGCAAGAGCAACCTGGCCGATGGCCTGCGCTGGGCACTCGGCGAGCAGGGCCGAGCCCTGCGCAGCCGGAAGTCCGAGGACGTCATCTTCGCCGGCTCGGACAAGCGCCCGGCCCTGGGCATGGCCGACGTCAGCCTGGTCCTGGACAACGCCGACGGACTGCTGCCCGTGGACTACCAGGTCCTCGAGCTTGGCCGCCGGCTGTACCGGTCGGGCGAGAACGACTACCTGCTCAATCGCGGACGGGTCCGCCTGAAGGACCTGGTCGATCTGCTCGACGCGGCCCACCTTGCCGACAACGCGTTCCTGTTCATCGGCCAGGGCATGGTCGACCAGGCGTTGGCCCTGCGACCCGAGGAGCGCCGCCCCCTCTTCGAGGAGGTCGCCGGGGTTCGGCGCCACGAGCGTCGGCGCAGGCGGGCCGAGGAGCAGCTGGTCGAGGCCGAGACCAACCTGGCCCGGGTCCAGGACATCTTGGGCGAGCTCAGGCCGCAGGCGCGCCGCCTGGCCGCCCAGGCCGAGCAACAGACCAGCCGGGCCAGCGCCGGCGACGAGCTGGCCGACGGACTGGTGGCGAGCGCACATGCCCGTTGGCATCGGGCCGCCGGCCTGGCGGCCGAAGCGACGGCCCGCCTCGAGCGGACCAGGCTGGAGACGGACAAGGCGATGGCGATGCTCGTCGAGGCCGAGTCTGCCCTGGCCGAGATCGCCGGCCGGCTGGCTCGCCGGGCCTCTGTCGAGATCGAACGCCGTGACGCCCTGGAGGCGGCACGCTCGGCCCTGACCGGCCTGCAGCTGGCGGCAACCCGGCAGGTGGCCGAGCTCGATGCCGCGCGACGGGATCAGATCCGGCTGGAAGAAGAGCGAGCGGCGGCCGAGTCCGAGCTGGCCGCGCGCCAGCGCGCCCTGGCCGTCGCTCCGCCCGAACGGGATGCCGCTCTCCAGGCCGCCCTCGAGGAGGCCGAGCTCGCGCTGGCCGACGCACGCCGAGAGCTGGGCGCACTCCAGGCGGCCAGCCAGGCCGAGGGACAGGAGCGGGCTGCGCTGGAGCGGGCCTTGGCCGCGAGAGCCGCCGAGCTGGAGGCGGCTCGCCGCCAGCTGGTCGACGCCGAACGGCGGTCAGTCGAGGATTTCGAGCGCGCATCCGCCGCTGCCGTGGAGCATGCCACGGCCGAGACCGCCCTTGAGCTGGCCCGCCAGGCCCATCGCGCGGCGATCTCGGCGGAGCTGGCTGGGGCGAAAGCCGTCGACGCGGCTCGAATGGCGGCCGATGCGGCTGATGGGGCTCGCCGTGTCGCCGACGAGCAGGCAGCTGCCGCCGGGGCAGCCGTGGCCGCCGTGCGCGGTCGCCTGGCTGGAGCGATGGCCCGCAAGGCCGACGAGGAAGCGCGCGGGATCGCCCGGGCGGCACGGCGGGTCGGCGGGCGTCGAGTCGACAGCGGCCTGCAGGTAGATCCAGCGTTCCGGGCTGCCGTCGAGGTTGCCCTGGGCCAGGTTGGGCAGGGCTACCTGGTCGGACGCTCGGCGGTCGGCCAGCTCGCTTCCGAGCGAGGCTGGTTGGTGCTAGAGCGCGACGACCCGGCCGCGACGGTTCCGGCGCGGGCGACGGACACCTTCCAGAATCGGCTGGCCAGCCTCGGCGGGGGACTGCTCGTCGACGCCATTCGGCGCGATGAGGTCGGCGCCGCCCGGTCTCTCCTGGCTCGAACCGCCTGGTCGCCCGACCTCGAATCGGCCCTCGAGCTGCAGCTCGTCCTGCCGCCCGGCTGGCAGGTCGTGGTCCGCGATGGCTCGGCCCTCCTTGGCCAGGCGACCGTGGCCCTGGGCAAGGCCGACGGCAGCCTGGAACGGCAGGCGGAGCTGGCCGGGCTCGAGGCCGACGTCGCCCGGCTCGAACGCGATGGGGCACGCCACCAGTCGGCGGCCGAGGCGGCCGCGACCGGGGTCGAGACGGCTCGGGCTGCGCTCGAAGTCGCCAGGGCCGAGGAAGCCCGTGTCGGGGCGGCCCGCCGGGCGGCCGAAGAAGCGGAACGGACGGCGGCCCGGAGCGTCGAGCGCCTGGCCCGCGAGGCCGCCTGGCAGCAGGCCTCGGCGACCCGGAGCGAGGTTGAGCTCGAGCGCCAGCGCGCGGCCCTGGCCGAGCTCGAGATTTCCGAATCGCAGGCCGATCCGCCGCTACGTTCGTCTCGCAGCCGTCCGTCGTCTGACCCAGCGACCGCGCCGGACAGCGCCCTCGAAACCTGGGAGCGCCGGGTCACCGACCTGCGTGGCCGGCGAGACCGCCTTGCCGCCGAATTCGCCGAGCGGGAGCTCATTCGGTCTGCGGCCGAGTCGGCCCACGCCCGCGAGACGGCCGCCGCGACGATGGGTCGCGATCAGATCGAGCGCTTGGACCGGCAGATCCGCGAGCTCGCCCAGCGCGATTCGGCGATCGTCATGGAGCGCGACCATCTGGCGGTCGACGTGGCTGCCGCCACCAGCCGGGAAGAGGGCCTGCGTGCCGCATTGGCGGAGGTCCGGGCCGTCGAGGCAGGCGACCGGGAGCTCCTTGCGAGGGCCGATGCGGCGACCACCGCCGCGCGCGATCGCCTGCGCAGTGCCGAGGACCGCCATCGGGCCGCCGAGGTCGGCGAGCTCGAGGGTCGCCTGGCCCTCGACCTGATCCGGGAGCAGGCCCTGGTCGAGATCGGCGGCCTGGGCGCCCTCGGGCTACGGGCGCTCGGGATCACCGGCCGCGGGCCGGCGACCGTCGACGCTGGCAACGCCGAGGCCGACCCCGCCGCGCCCACGCCGGCCGAGCCCCGGCCCGCCGACGAGGAGCCGAGCCTGGACCAGATCCCCGAGGCAGTGCTGGCGGGTTGGGCCTCCACGACGCCAGCGGGCGAGCCACCCAGCCCGGCCCGGCTGGCAACGCTCCGCCGCCGCTATCACGAGCTCGGGGCGGCCAATCCATTGGCGATCGAGGAATATGCCGAGCTCAAGGAACGCCTCGATCGCCTCGAGGCCCAGGAGTCGGACCTGCGCCAGGCGATCGACACGACGCGGACGCTCATCGACGAGCTCGGGACGATGGTTTCCGAGCAGTTCCGGACGACGTTCCGGAACCTCGAGGTTGCCTTCGACGACCGCTTCAAGCAGCTCTTCGGTGGCGGCTACGCGCGGCTCGAGCTGACCGATCCGGAGGATCTTTCGACGACCGGTGTCGAGATCGTGGCGCGCCCGCCGGGCAAGAAGCCGCAGGCCCTGGCGATGCTGTCCGGCGGCGAGCGGGCCCTGACCGCGGTGGCCCTGCTGTTCGCGATGCTGGCCGTCCGGCCCGTGCCGTTCTGCGTCCTGGACGAGGTCGACGCGGCCCTCGACGAGGCAAACATCGGGCGGTTCGCCGACGCCCTGCGCTCGCTGGCCGGCCAGATCCAGTTCATCGTGATCACCCACAACCGGGGCACGATCGAAGCGGCCGACGCGCTGTACGGGGTCACCGTCGGCGATGACTCGGTCAGCCGGGTGATCAGCCTCCGTCTCGACGAGGCCACGGCGATCGCCGAAGGCGCCGCATCCGATTCGGCCGCGGCAGCTTCCTGACGTGTTCTGGCGTCGCAAGCCGAGGGAGGAGGCCGCCCCCGAGGGCCAGGACGGGCTCGAGCCTGCGCCGGTACCGGCTGACTGGGAGCCGGATCCGGCGGATTTCGACGATCCGGCGACGGAGGTCGGCCCGGCTCCGCCTGCGGCGACTCCGACCGCGGAACCTGTGCCGACGCCTGTCGCCGAATCGGCGCCGGATCCTGTGGCTGAGCCTGACCTTGAACCGGCGCCGGGGCCGGTGGTGGCGCCAGGGCCGGCCGCCGAAGCCGCGCCGGCGCCTGATCCTGTCGCGCCGGCTCCGGTCGTCGCGCCGGCTCCGGAGGCGGTGTGGGATCCCCAGGCCTGGGTCGAGGCGGCCGGCAGCCTCGAGACGGGGGTCGCTCGCAGCCGGGGCGGATTCATGTCGCGCCTGCGAGGCATCCTCGGCGACCCGTCCGTCGACGGACCGTCCTGGGACGAGGTCGAAGAGACCCTGATCGGCGGTGATGTCGGGGGCCAGCTGGCGGTCGAGGTCGTCGAGCGGGCCCGTCGCCGCCACGACCCGGCCGGCAACCTCGCCGGCGTACGAGCCGAGCTGGCAGCTCTCCTGGTGCCACGCGATGTCGATTGGCGGCCGCGGCCGGCGAGCGTGGACCAGCCCGCCGTCGTGCTGATCGTGGGCGTGAATGGCACCGGCAAGACGACCACGATCGGCAAGCTCGCCGGCCGCTACCGGGCCGAGGGCATGAGCGTGATCCTGGCCGCCGCGGACACCTTCCGCGCTGCGGCGATCGAGCAGCTCGGGATCTGGGCCCGCCGGTCGGGCAGCACCATGATCGCCCACGCTCCAGGCGCCGACCCGGGTGCGGTCGTCTACGACGCGCTCGACGCGGCGGTTGCCCGCGGGACCGATCTGGTCATCGCCGATACCGCCGGCCGGCTGCACACCAAGGTGAACCTGATGGACGAGCTGGCCAAGATCCGCCGGATCATCGACAAGCGCCTGCCCGGGGCCCAGCCCGAGGTCCTGTTCGTGCTCGACGCGACGACCGGCCAGAACGGCCTCGCCCAGGCCCGGGCGTTCCACGAGGCGACCGGCCTGACCGGCATCGTCCTGACCAAGCTCGACTCGACCGCCAAGGGCGGCATCGTCTTCGCCATCGAGGCCGATCTCGGGGTGCCCGTCCGGTTCGTCGGAGTGGGGGAGCAGGTCGGCGACCTCCTGCCCTTCGATCCCGATGCCTTCGTCGAGGCCCTCTTCGCCGACTCGTAGCTCTTCGTGGGGCGAGACCCTGTCCACCGGGCCACGCGAACCCTTGGTTTGTCGCGCCACAATCGACAGGTCATTCGTCGGTGAGGCCCTGCGACGAGCTGCGTGCTGTAGTCCCGCGTGAAACGCGTTGCGAATCGCACCGAAAATCGCATCGCGATCCGGGATGGTGAGCGAGCCCTGCGTCAGCAGTCGACGCGGGCCTCGGACGAGCTCAGGTCGCTCAGGCTCCGGGCGGGCGTCTCGCAGTCGGCCGTCGCAGCGGCGGTCGGGATCAGCCGATCGCTGATGTGCCGGCTCGAGAAGGGAGATCCAAGCGTCTCCCTGAGGACGCGCTTTCGTGTCGCGGCGCTGCTCGGCGGGGACCTTCGTCTGACGGCCTACGAGGGATCTGGGGCCCTCATTCGAGACTCGGTCCAGGCGAACATCATGGAACAACTGCTGGGGATGCGGAATCCGGGCTGGCGCCCAACGCTCGAAGCGGACGTGCCGGGTGCTGGCAGTCGATCGGTCGACCTCCGTCTCGACAGTTCGACGGCCATCGTGCTGATCGAGGTCGAGACACGCCTGGCCAGCCTCGAGGAGATCGTTCGGGAGCTTCACGCCAAGCGTGGGGCGTTCATGGATGCGGCCCCGGGTGGCTCACGGCTACCTCTCCACCTCGTCCTGGCATTGCCAGTCACCCGCCGCCATCACGCCCTCGTTGCCGATCACCCGCAGATCATTCGGAGCGCCTTTCCGACGCCGTCGGCCGCAATCCGGCGAGCGTTGGTTTCGCCGCCTGCGCCCTGGCCCGGCGACGGCATCCTGTGGATGCGCCGCGAGCCCAACGTGTTGTTTCGCTCCACGTAACAAAACCCGCGTTGCGGCCCATTCGGAGACCGCCGACAGCGCGGGAGTGACGAGTTCGGTCCCGATCCACGCTCGGGCCGGGATGAAAATACCGAGCTCGGGAGCCTCGACCCACGGGCCAAGACATGAAACGCCGGGTTTTGTCGCGCCACGATCAACAAACACGGCCGAAGCCACGGCCGGCGTCACGGGCCGAAGCCACGGGCCGGCAGCCACGGCCGACGCCACAGGCCAAGGGCTGGAGCGCGAGCTGGTGCGCCACGGCACCGCAAAGCGAGCACGAGCCCATGGCCTCATTCCGGGACTCAGCGGAGCGTGCGCTACAATCGAGGCTCCTCGGTGCGTCAGAACCCGCGCACCAACCGGGTGCCGTTGTGGCCCGTCCAGCCTCGACCTCGACCGATTCGACGGAGACGCCAAGTCCATGTTTGACGCGCTGAGCGAGCGCCTGCGCAAGACCCTCGGTTCGCTGACCGGTCGCGGCCGGGTCAGCGAGGCCGACGTTGATGCTGCCATGCGCGAAGTGCGGATGGCGCTCCTCGAGGCCGACGTCAACTTCAAGGTCGTCCGCGATTTCGTCGCCCGCGTCCGGGAGCGGGCCATCGGCGCGGACATCCTCGAGAGCCTGACGGCCGGCCAGCAGGTCGTGTCGATCGTCAACGAGGAGCTGACGGCGCTCCTGTCGGCCGGCGATCGAACCTTCCACCTGCAGGGCAATCCGGCTGTCGTGATGCTCATCGGCCTGCAGGGCTCGGGCAAGACGACGTCCGCCGCCAAGCTGGCCCGGGCCACCATCAAGCTCGGCCGCCGCCCGCTCCTCGTGGCCGCCGACCCGTACCGGCCGGCCGCCGCGGACCAGCTCGCGACCCTCGGCGCGGCAATCGATGTGCCCGTCCATCGCGCGCCGGCCGGGACCTCGGTCGCCGCGATCGCCCAAGGTGGGATCGAAGCTGCCCGCCGAACGGCCCGTGACGTCGTCATCATCGATACCGCCGGGCGGCTGACGATCGACGAGGCGCTCATGGCCGAGATCGCCGGCCTGGACAAGTCCGTCCATCCGGTCGAGACCCTCCTCGTCGTCGACGCCATGACCGGCCAGGAAGCCGTCGCCGTTGCCCAGGCCTTCGCCGCGGCCGTGCCGGTCACTGGCCTGATCCTGACCAAGATCGACGGCGACGCCCGGGGCGGTGCCGCCCTGTCGATCAGCGCCGTGACCGGTCTGCCGGTCAAGTTCCTGGGGACCGGCGAGAAGACCGACGCCCTGGAGGTCTTCCATCCGGATCGGCTGGCCGGCCGGATCCTGGGCATGGGCGACGTCCTGACCCTGGTCGAGCGGGCCCAGGACACCTTCGACGCCGGCCAGGCCGCCAAGCTCGAGGAGAAGCTGCGCAAGTCGCAGTTCACCCTCGACGACTTCCTCGACCAGCTCCAGCAGGTCCAGAAGATGGGCGGCATCAGCCAGCTCGTCGGGATGCTGCCAGGCATGGGCGGCATGGCCAAGCAGGCCGAGGATGCCGTCAACCGCGGCGAGCTGCGCCGGACCGAGGCGATCATCCGATCGATGACCCCTCGTGAACGGCGCGATACGAATGTCCTGAATGCCGCCCGTCGGCGACGAATCGCGGCGGGCTCGGGAACGACCCTGACCGACGTGAACCGGCTGGTCAAGCAGTTCGCCGAGATGCAGAAAATGATCAAGCAGTTCTCGGGCGGTGCCGGCCGGCGGAGTGCCGCGGCCGGCCTGCTCGGCCGGCGCTAAGCAGGGGGTTTTGTGATGACCGAACCGACAGGACCAGGCGTCCTCGAGCCAACGACGGACGCGGTGCCAACGACCGCCCTCGATAGCAGCAGCTCCGATGCCGCCAATGCTCCGGCCGCCGCCCCGCGCCGGGCACATCGCCTGCGCTGGGCCCTCGCCGCCGTGGGCTCGGCCGCCGTGATCGCCATGGGCGCCCTCGGCTTCGCCGTCGTCGCATCGGGCTCGTCGCCATCTTCGGTCCTGCCCTGGGCGCCGGCCGACGCGATCGTCTACGCCGAGATCCGGGCAGACCTGCCGGGCGACCAGCGCGCCAACCTGCTGGCCTTCCTGTCGCACTTTCCCGGCTTTGCCGACCAGACCAACTTCGACGTCAAGGCCGACGAAGGGCTGGACCGGCTGGTCCAGCGGATGACCGACAACAAGCACGACTTCTCGACCGAGATCAAGCCCTGGTTCAGCGGTCAGCTCGGCGTGTCCGTCGAGTCGGGTAACGCATCGCAGCCAACGGCGTTGCTGGTTGGGTCCGTGCGCGACGCCGCCGCCGCGACCGCCTGGCTGAAGTCGATCGAGCCGGCCGGCGCGACCACGTCGACCGTCAACGGGGTCGTCGTGACCCAGTTCGCTGGATCCTCGTCCGGCGAAACCGACGCCTGGGCAGTCGATGGGTCCGTCGTCCTCGCCGGAAGCGTCGACGTGGTCAAGGCCGCGGCCACGAGTGGACCGAGCAATGGTCTCGCGAACGAGGCTGGGTTCAAGGCGGCCGAGGCAGCGCTCGGCGGCGACGCCCTGGGCACCGTGTACGTCGACGTCAAGGATTACGTGCAGGTGCTGGCCAAGTCCGAGGCTGCTGCCCTGTCCCAGATGGGTAGCCAGACCGGTGGCGCAATTCCCAGCCTGGCCCCGCTGACCACCCTCGATCCCGCCCTGCTTCCCGGCTGGACCGCACTGCGCGTTCGAGCCGAGTCGGACCATCTCGTGCTCGACAGCGCCACGCCGCTTGTGGGCACACCGGTCGCTGGGGTCTCGGAGCGGGAAAGCGTGATCGCCTCCAGCCTGCCCCCATCGACCGTCGCCCAGGCGGAGGTGCGCGACGTCGGTCCGAGCCTCAAGGCCGACATCACCCAGCTCGAAAAGCTCCCCGGCGGGCCGACTCCCGCCCAGGTTGACGACCTGGCCAAGTACCTCGGTGGCGTCGATGCCGCGATCGGCTGGATCGGCGATGCCGATGCCGTCGTCATCCATCCCGGCGCGGCATTCGAAGGCGGTCTCGTCGCCCAGACCACCGACGCCACGGCATCGGCCAACCTCGTCACGGCGATCAAGTCCCTGGTCAGCCTGGGCGGTTCGAAGGCCGGGATCAGCCTCAGCACCGAAACCTACGACGGCCACACGATCACGATCGTGCACGTCACGGCGTCCGACGCCGCCAAGGCTCCGGAAATCGCCTTCACCGAGACCGACCAGCTCGTGATCGTGGGGATCGGTGACGGCTTCGTGAAGGCCGTCCTCGACACCAGGGCCGGTGACAGCCTCGCCGACCAGGCCGCCTACCAGCGCGCGATCGGTTTGGCCGGAGCGAGCAACGTGGGCCAGGGCTTCGTCAACCTGACGGCTGTCCGAACCGGCCTCGAGGCGCTCGCGCCGGCCAAGGATCGAGCCGCCTACGAAGCCAACTTCCAGCCGTACCTCGTCCCAATCGAGAGCCTGGCCTGGTCCAGGGGTCTCGGATCGGACCTGACGACGGCCCGGATCGTCCTCGTCCTCAAGTAAGGTTCATCGTTCAAGCCACTACGAAATCGGCGGGCCGCCCCCAGCGAGCCCGGAACATCTCAGGAGGAGACAAGGCCAATGGCCGTTCGAATCAGGCTCACCCGTGTGGGCGCTACCAAGCAGCCGGCTTATCGGGTGGTCGTCGCGGACTCGCGCAGCGCCCGGGATAGCCGCTCGCTCGAAACGATCGGGCACTACAACCCTCGGACCGATCCGATCGAGCTGAAGATCGACGCCGAGCGGGCCAAGAAGTGGCTGGCCCAGGGCGCCCAGCCGTCGGACACCGTTGCCCGGCTGTTCCGTTCGGCCGGCATCCTGCCGGCGGGGAAGTAAGCGATGGCTGCCAAGGAGCTCGTGGAATACGTGGCCCGCTCGCTGGTTGACCAGCCTGATCAGGTGACCGTTGAAGAAGTACGGGATCGCGACGGGGTGGTCCTCGAGCTGCATGTCGCAGAGGACGACATGGGCAAGGTGATCGGCCGCAATGGCAGCGTCGCCAAGGCCCTGCGGACCCTGCTCAAGGTCCGGGCGGCGCGCGATGGCGAGCCCGTCTCACTCGAGATCGTCTGACGGTCGAGTCCCGCCGGCTGGTCGTCGCCCTCGTCCGCGGCGTCCACGGCCTCAATGGAGCGCTCCGGGTCGAGGTCCTGACCGATCGACCCGAGGCCCGATTCGAACGCGGTTCGACCCTCTTCCGGGAAGGCAGCGACGCCGCGCTGCACGTGATCGACAGCGTGCCGATCGCGGACGGGCCGGGCTGGCGGATCCGGTTGTCCGAGGCTCCCGATCGAAACGCGGCCGAGGCGTTCCGGGGCGCCTATCTCGAGGCCGACGTGGCTGTCGACGGCGACGCCGTGGCTGACCCCGGGTCCGGCTCCTGGCTCTGGCACGAGGTCGTCGGTCTGCCGGTCACCGGCCGCGACGGCGAGGACCTCGGCACCGTGGTCGACATCTACCGGGTCGCCGAGAACGACGTCTACGTCGTGCGCGGGCCGCGCGGCGAGTTCGACGTGCCTGCCGTGCGTGACTTCGTCGAATCGCTGGACCCTCGGGCCGGCCGGATCGTGGTCGACGCGGTGGCCCTGGACCTGCCGCCGATTCGGCCGCCAAAGCCCTATCGCGCGCCAAGGCCGCGCAAGGGCGACGCCGCCCGGGCGGCAGCGGCAGCCGCGCTAGCGACGGTGCCCGAGGCAGGCGCGACGACAGAGCCCTCGGCCGAGTCGAGTGAGGCCCCGCCCGAGCCGGAGGACTGACCCGGGCCATGGCCCTCGAGATCGAGATCCTGACGTTGTTCCCGGCGATGATTGCCGGACCGCTGTCGGACAGCATCCCCGGTCGGATCCAGGAGCGCGGCCTGGCCACGATCCGGGTCCACGACCTGCGCGACTGGGGCCTCGGCCGGCACCGCTCGGTGGACGACACCCCGTACGGCGGGGGAGCCGGGATGATCTTCCGGCCCGAGCCCGTGGCAGCCGCCCTGGCCGCCCTTTGTCGCGCCGACTCGACGGTCATCCTCCTGGATCCCGCCGGTGAGGTCTTTCGGCAGGCCCGGGCGGCCGATCTCGCAAACCGGCCGCACCTCGTCTTCGTGTGTCCCCGCTATGAGGGCTTCGACGACCGGATCCGGGGGATGGTCGACCTCGAGGTCTCGATCGGCGACTACATCCTGACGGGCGGCGAGCTGCCCGCGCTGGTCGTGATCGACGCCCTGATCCGGCTGTTGCCGGGGGCCATCGACACCGCCTCGACCGAAGAGGAATCGTTTGCCGACGGGCTCCTCGAATACCCCCAATACACCCGGCCGGCGGTCTTCGACGGCACGGCCGTCCCCGACATCCTGTCGAGCGGCGACCACGGCGCGGTTCGCCGCTGGCGGCGACGCGAGGCGCTCCGGCGGACACTCGAGCGCCGCCCCGACCTGCTCGCCGATCGAGCGCCGGCCGCGGAAGATCGGGCCCTGCTCCGGGAGATCGAGGCCGAGCGCAACCCGGTCGGTGACGATCAGGTCGAGCCTGATCCGGCCAACCCGGCCTGAGGTCGTGCTACACTGCGCCGTCGGTCGTCGGTACGACCCATCCCCGATGCCACCCTCGTGCGGTGACACCGCGCCAAGACGACGCAAGGAATCGCAGTGACCGTACTCGACGAGATCGTCCAGGTCCACATTCGCACCGACCTTCCGGAGCTCGCTCCGGGCGATCGGGTGAAGGTGCATGCCAAGGTCGTCGAAGGCAGCCGTGAGCGGATCCAGGTCTTCGAGGGCGACGTGATGCGCCTGCGAGGCGGCGGGGTGACCCGTTCGATCACCGTCCGCCGGATCGCCAGCGGGGTCGGCGTCGAGCGCACGTTCAAGATCAACAGCCCGCGGATCGACCGGATCGAAGTAATCCGCCACCAGCAGGTCCGCCGGGCCCAGCTGTACTTCCTGCGCGACCGGGTGGGCAAGGCCGCCACCCTGCGCGAGCGCCGCAACCCCTAGATTCGTTCCCTTCGCGCGCCCGCGCAGGGTCTCGCTAGACTCTGGGAGCATGCGCAGCCAGGTCCCGACCCTTCGCCATGAGCGCGCCTATTGGCGCGACGGACTCGTCCGGATCGTGGGCGTGGACGAGGTAGGGGTCGCACCAACCTGCGGCGCCGTCGTGGCGGCTGCGGTGATCATGCCCCCGAACTGCCGCCGGATCCCCGGCGTGCGCGACTCGAAGACCCTGTCCGCCGGCCAGCGCGAGCGGCTCGCCCCGATCATCCGCCGGCGCGCCTGGGCGATCGGCGTCGGTGCGGCATCGGTCACGGAAATCGATCGGCTCAACATCTATCACGCGACCCACCTGGCGATGCGCCGGGCGGTGAGCCGGGTGGGAGCGCATGACCACGTCCTCGTCGACGGCAATCGGATCGCCGAGTTCGAAGCCGCCGTCGGGCCGTACACCGCGATCGTCAAGGGCGACGCGAAGGTCTATTCGATCGCGGCCGCGTCGATCGTCGCCAAGGTCGTCCGTGACCGGATGATGGCGCTCCTGGCCCTGCGTTACCCGGGCTACGGCTGGGAGCGGAACCAGGGCTACGCCACCCTCGAGCATCGCACCGCCATCCGGGAGCTCGGCCTGACTCCGTTCCATCGCCGCAGCTTCCTCGCCTTGCAGCGCACGCTGGCCGGTGATCAGGAAACTCTCGACCTGTTCGGCGAGGAGGCCGTCGGGCTCGACCGCCTGCCGATCGGGGTGCCGGTCATGGCCGCAGACAGCCTGGCTTCGGGCGAGGAACCCGATTCGATCCGCGAGGAATTCGAGTCGGCGCTCGGCGCGCTATCGCTGCCCGCCTGACGAACGGACGGGCCGGCCGGCTTCGAGGGTGCCGAGCTCGTAGACGCCACCGTGCGGGCTGGTCAGGGTCAGGGGCAGGCTTCGCTTCGAGGGCTGCACCTCCAGCTCCAACCGGGCGACCGAGCAGTTCATCACGTCGTGACCTCGTCCGTCCGGGTCTGCATACCGCCAGCTCGCCCCGGAATCGTCCGGGACGCTGGCTCGGGCAACCAGCGTGAGCCCGGACCGTCCGCGGATCCGGACCTCGCAGGCGCTCGTCGATTCGGACACGCGCAGGCCGCGGGCGCCAAGTCCGCCGAGACGGTAGCGCCGGCCAGCGATTGACACAGCCCCATTGGCGACCCACGGACTGAGCCAGCGGCCGACGCGCAGGCGTCCGATCGCAACGTCAAGCCAGGCCGTCTCGTCCTGATCGAAGGCCACGCCATGGAGCCAGATCCAGCGCTCGGCATGCTCGGAGCCCCAGTTGTGGCCGGCCATTCCGGGCCAGCCGCGGAGCTCGATCGGATCGCGCCCGGCCACGGTCACGACGCCGTCAAAGCTGGCCAGCGGGGCGGGGCTGGTGAGCTTCGTCCGGGGCAGCGGTGCCCGATACAGCCAGTCCGGCCGGAGATGATGGAGGTCCGGCCCGATCGGATGAAACCTGAGCGACCAGCGCGCATCGCCGCTGCTGCCGTCGGCGGTCCCGGCCCGGATCGTCGCGTCCCCGACGCCCAGCCAGACGCCTTCCGGGGCGCGGACCTCGTCGAATGTCGCCTTGTGCATGAACGGCCGGCCGAGGCGAGCGTCGAAGATCGTGCACCAGACCGCGCCCGTCGGCCATTGCCCTGGCGCTTTCTGGACCGTGTAGCGAATCCAGAGGCCAATCGGCTCGTCGGGCGAGACCGCGCGGACAAAGAACGACTCGTACAGTCCGGCCCCTTCGGATGCGTCCGAAAAGACTGCCTTGGCCTCCATCGGGGCGATCCTAGCTGGCCCGACCGGCGCTGACCCGGTGGCCGGCGCAATCGGCGGGCAAGCGCGGGTTGATCGCCCGATGAGCGCGGCAGGCGAGGATTGGCCGATGACCGAGATCCAGGTTGCCGCCCGGACCCCAGCTCAGCAGCTGGGCGACGCGGCCGAGAGATTGGCCGCCGATCAGCTGACGGCCCTTGGCTGGACCATCCTCGGCCGAAACATCCACTTCGGGCGCAACGAGGTTGATCTCCTCGCTGTCGATCCCGGGTCGCCGCGGGCGCTGGTGATCGTCGAGGTCCGCTGGCGGGCGACCCGGGCCTTTGGGCTCGGCGAGGAGACGTTCGACTGGCGCAAGCGGGCTCACCTGCGAGCGGCGGCCGGCCGCCTGCACGAGCTGGCCACGCTGGCCGACGGCACGCCCCTGCCGCATCTGCCGATCCGGATCGATCTCGTCGTGGTCGAGCCAGGGGAGCGCGGCGGCCCCCTGCGCGTCCGCCACCATCGGGACGCTTTGGCCTCGTAGCCGACCCAGACGTCGTGCGTCGGCGGGCCCGGGCGATGGCCGCGATCCAGTGGGATGCCAGTGCAGGGCTGGCAACTCCGGCTCTGCGCAGTCCTTCGACCTGGCCGGCGATGCTGCTGCGGACACAGGACAAGCCGACGCTGCACAGTCCGCCGATGGTGGATTCACTCCGAGGCACGCTCACGGTGGGACAGGTTCCACATTGCGATAACCGCTCGGAACGCCGCCGTGGCCGAGCGCCGAGCGCCTTGGCCGGCCGGCGTGGCCCGAGCAGCTCCGGCCTTCGTGCCAAAAAGGCCCTGGAGCGATCCTTACGGTGACTCGCGACCCTGCACAACGCGGGTCGCCCCCCAACGCATGAGCCTTGGCCCTCGGCCGAGCACGAGTTTGGGCGTTCCTAGCGCCGCTCGGACTGATGCCTGCGACTCGCGTCACCGCGAACGACCGTAAGAGTCGCTGGAGAGCCTGAATGACAGAAACAGGATTGCGGTCGGAGCGTGGGCACCCCGGCGAGCCGGGCACCAGCCCGGGGCCGACCGCCGGGCGCCATGCCCGAAGATGAGCCACCGGACCGCCTGGGGGCTCGGCCGCAACAGGGCCCTGTGCTAGACTCCGGCGCGGCCAAGGAGGCCGACAACCGCCCGCTCGACTTGAGCGGAGCCCACACGCGCGACCGTTCCAGCCGGGGCGGTGCCGAGTCGATTGACCCGGTTCCCGGCGCTGGCAGGTCCGCGGAGGTCAGAACCGAACAGGAGGTCCTTACTCGTGCCGACCATCTCGATGCGCCAGCTGCTTGAGGCCGGGGTCCACTTCGGACACCAGACTCGCCGCTGGAATCCGAAGATGAAGCCATACATCTTCGCTGAACGCAACGGCATCCACATCATCGACCTTGCCCAGACCGTGAAGGGCCTCGACATCGCGCTGGAGGCCGTTCGGGAGACCGTCGGCCGGGGCGACCAGGTCCTCTTCGTCGGCACCAAGAAGCAGGCCCAGGAGCCCGTCGCCCAGGAAGCCGCCCGCTCCAACCAGCCCTACATCAACAAGCGCTGGCTGGGCGGCATGCTCACCAACTTCACCACGATCAAGAAGCGGATCGCGCTGATGGAGCAGCTCGAGGCTCGCCAGCAGAACGGCGACTTCGACCGGATGGCCAAGAAGGAAGCGGCCAAGCTCCAGGAGGAGCTGACCAAGCTGACCGGGACGCTCGGCGGCATCCGCAAGATGAAGCGCCTGCCGGGCCTGATCTTCGTCATCGACCCGCATCGTGAGCGGATCGCCGTGACCGAGGCCAACAAGCTCGAGATCCCCTTGATCGGCACGGGCGATACGAACGTCGACCCGGACGAGCTGACCTACGTCATGCCCGCCAACGACGATGCGATCCGGGCGATCCGGTTGCTGTGCTCGATGGTTGCCGATGCCGCCATCGAAGGCATGCGCGAGCGCGCATCGCGGGCCGCCGTCGAGCCCGAGCCCGAGATCGAGCAGCCCGAGATCTCGACCGAGGAGTCGGAAGCGGCCTCGGACGAGCTCGTTGCGGCCCTGGCCGGCGGAGCGGCCCTGATCTTCTCGCCCGACGAGGACGACCTCCTGCCGGCAGTGCGCGGCGCCGCCGCGGCTGCCGCGGCGATTCCCGAGCCACCGGCCGAGGCGACTCCCGACGAGATCGCCGCCGAGCTCGCGCGAGAGGCCAGCGAGAAGGCCGAGACCGACGACGGCCCGGCTGCACCGATTGCCGAGGCGCCGGTCGTCGAGGCACCGGCCGGCTGACGGACGGGCCCGAATCGGGCCGAGGGGAGTGGCAATCGCAGCCCAGCAGATGGGCTGAACAGGACATTGGACGCGTCCACCCGGGGTGGTCGCTGAACAGGGAACAGGAGCGGGTTCAGGAATGGCGGACATTTCGGCGAGCGCAGTCAAGGAGCTCCGGGAGCTGACCGGAGCCGGCTTCATGGACTGCAAGCGGGCACTCGAGGAGACCACCGGCGACGTCGACAAGGCCGTGTCGCTGCTCCGTGAGCGGGGCCAGGCGGCAGCGGCCAAGAAGTCCGGTCGAGAGGCGCGCGAGGGCCTCGTCGGCAGCTACATCCACACCGGCGGCCGCATCGGCGTCCTGATCGAGGTCAACTGCGAGACCGACTTCGTGGCCCGCACCGACCAGTTCCAGCAGCTCGTCCGCGACCTCGCGGTCCAGGTCGCCGGGATGCATCCGGAATACATCGACGCCGATGCGATCCCGGCCGGGGTCCTCGAGGAGCGCAAGGCCGCCCTGCTCGCCGATGAGTCGGTCCAGAAGAAGCCGGAGGCGATACGGGCCCAGATCGTGGACGGCCAGCTCAAGAAGTGGTTCAAGCAGGTGTGCCTGCTCGACCAGCCCTTCCGCGACACCGAAGGCTCCGTGCGGGAGCTGATCGTCGACGCGATCGCCACGATCGGCGAGAACATCAAGGTCCGGCGCTTCGCCCGCTACGAGCTCGGGGAGGAGCTGTGAGCGAGCCCGGACTGGCTGCCGCGGCGGCAGACTCCGGGACCGAATCGGTCCGCTATCGGCGGATCCTGCTCAAGCTGTCCGGCGAGGCCCTCCTGGGCGACCGCCAGTACGGCGTCGACCCAGAGTTCTGCATGACGATCGCCCGCCAGGTGGCCGAGGTCCAGGCGCTCGGCGTCCAGATCGGCATCGTCGTCGGCGGCGGCAACATCTTCCGGGGCCTGGCCGCCTCGGCCCGGGGCATGGACCGGGCGACCGGCGACTACATCGGCATGCTCGCCACGGTGATGAACGGACTGGCCCTCCAGGACGCGCTCGAGAAGGTCGGCCTGCCGACCCGGGTCATGAGCGCGATCGGCATGAACGAGATCGCCGAGCCGTACATTCGGCGCCGGGCCGTCCGTCACCTCGAGAAGGGCCGGGTCGTGATCTTCGTCGCCGGCACCGGCAACCCCTACTTCACGACCGACACGGCGGCCGCCTTGCGGGCGATCGAGATCGGCGCCGAGGTCCTGCTCAAGGCGACCAAGGTCGACGGTGTCTACGACGCAGATCCGATGACGCACCCGGATGCCCGGCGCTACGCTGAGCTGGTGTACAGCGACCTGCTCCGTGACCAGCTCAAGGTGATGGACGCCGCCGCGGTCTCGCTGTGCATGGAGAACGACCTGCCCATCGTCGTCTTCGACCTGAACCAGCCCGACACGATCCTGCGAGTGGTCCAGGGTGAGGCGCTGGGCACGGTGATCTCGAGCGGCGGGGCCCGATGAGCGCCGAGGTGATCAGCTCGATCGAGGGCAAGATGGGCCGGGCGGTCGAGAGCATGGAGCGCGACTTCCAGGGTCTTCGCACCGGCCGGGCCTCGACCTCGCTGGTCGAGCGGCTGGTCGTGGAGTACTACGGCACGCCCACGCCGCTCAACCAGATCGCCGGGATCAGCGTGCCCGAGGCCCACCAGATCGTCATCCAGCCCTGGGATCGGAGCGTCCTCGGGGCGATCGAGAAGGCGATCCAGAAGAGCGATATCGGGCTGACCCCGAACGTCGACGGATCGGTTGTCCGGCTCAACATCCCGCCGCTCACCGAGGAGCGTCGGCGCGACATCGTCAAGGCCGTCCATCGGCGGATGGAAGAGGCCAAGGTCGAGATCCGCAACCACCGCCGCGATGCCGGCGACGCGCTCAAGAAGGAAGAGCGAGACGGCACCCTGGGCAGCGACGCCTCGCACCGCGAGCACGACCAGCTCCAGAAGATGACCGACCGCTACATCACCGAGGTCGACCGGCTGGGCGCCCACAAGGAGCAGGAGGTCATGGAGGTCTAGTGGCCCGCCTGGTGGCTCGGACACCGCTGGCTCGCCCCACCGACGCCCCGCCGATCGCCCACGCGCCAAGCTCGCCGTTGCCCAGCGAGGCAACCGATCGCGGAACCGCGACGCCCGAACGGCTTGGCTCGGTCGAGGAAACCCCGCGCCACGTCGCGATCATCATGGACGGCAACCGGCGCTGGGCGCGGTCGCGCGGCTTGACCGAGCTCGAAGGCCATGCCGCCGGCGTCGAGACGATCCGGAGCCTGCTCAAGCACGCCGTCCGGCGCGGCATCCCGATCCTGTCGCTGTACGCCTTCAGCCGGGAGAACTGGGCGCGCACCGACGCGGAGGTCACGGGCCTCTTTGCCCTGCTCGAGGGCGCCATCCGGGACGAGACCGACGAGCTCCGCCGGGAAGGCGTCCGGATCCGGCTGCTGGGCCGCCTCGATGAGCTCCCGGAGCAGACCCAGCGCTCGATCGACGGGGGCCTCGCGGCGACAGCGGGCGGCGAGCGCCTGCTCCTGAACATCGCCTTCAACTACGCCGGCCGGACCGAGATCGTCGACGCCGTCCGGCGGATCGTGGCCAGCGGGCTGGCCCCGGCCGAGATCGACGAGGTCGCCCTGTCGAACAACCTGTACACCGCCGGCTTGCCCGATCCCGACCTGGTCATCCGGACCGGCGGCGACCAGCGGCTGAGCAACTTCCTGATCTGGCAGGCGGCCTACGCCGAGTTCTACTTCTGCCCCAAGCTGTGGCCCGACTTCGACGCCGGATCGTTCGACGACGCCCTGGTCGACTTCGCCAGCCGCTTCCGCCGGTTCGGCCGGTAGGTCGAGCGCAGCCCGTGCAGGAACGCGGCAAGAGTGTCCTGTTCATCGTCCCGCCCCTCGTCCTGATCGTGATCCTGGGCGGGGTCTGGATCACCCTGGGCGTGATCGCGCTGACGATCCTGGCCGGTATCGAGGTCTTCCGGCTGCTCAAGCCAGCCGGCTATCCGGCACTGCCCTGGCTGGGCCTGGCAATCGCGGTGGCGATCGTGATCGACGCCGCGGTGCCCACGATCCTCGAAGGCAGCGGGACGATCCTGGCCGCGATCGGGATCCTGCTGGCCGCGGCTGGCGCGTTCACCCGGACCGACCCCCGCGACGGCCTGAATGCCTGGATCGGGACGGTCTTCGGAGCGCTGTACATCGGCCTGCTCTCGTTCATCGTCCGCCTGGGCACGGCCGCGCCGGCCGTGCCGGCCGGAGCGCCGCTGGCGGTCCTGGGCAGCGAGCGCCTATGGGTGGTGATCCTGATCCTGGCGGTTTGGGCCTACGACACGGGTGCCTACCTGGCCGGCAAGACGTTCGGGCAGCGCTTCGGCGAGCTGATCGGCCACGAGAAGTTCCTGACCCACATCTCGCCATCGAAGACGTATGCCGGCCTCGTCGGGGGCCTGATTGCCTCGACCGTGGTCGTCCTCATCGGACTGTGGTGCGCCGGGCAGCCGGTCTTGTACGGCCTGGTCCTGGGCCCACTCGTCGGACTGGCCGCCCAGTGCGGCGACCTGGCCGAGTCGATGCTCAAGCGGGCTGCCGGGGCGAAGGATTCGAGCCAGCTGATCCCCGGCCATGGCGGCGTCCTCGACCGGGTCGATTCGTTCCTGTTTGCCGCGCCGGTCATGACCCTGTTCGTGCTGTCCTTCCTGCGTTGAGCGACGGCCACCCGCCCATCCGGGTCGCTGTCCTTGGTTCGGGCGGATCGATCGGCCGGCAGGCCATCGACGTCCTGGCCGGGCTGGCTGGCGCAGTCGATGTCGTGGCCATCGCCACCGGCAGCCAGGCGGGCCTCCTCGAGGAGCAGGCGCGACGCTTTCGTCCGGCCGTCGTCGCCCTCGGTGATCGGGCCTCGGCCGGCCGCCTGGACCTCCCGGTTGGAACGCGCCGGGCGGCGGGGCCCGGTGCCCTCGTCGAGCTCGCGACGGGCGCCGACGTCGACCTCGTGATCGTGGCCACTGGCGGCGTGGTGAGCCTGCGGCCGACGCTCGCCGCGCTGGCGGCCGGCAAGGTCGTCGCGACGGCCAACAAGGAGACCCTGGTCGCCGGGGGCCACCTGGTGATGGCCCTCGCTCGTGACCTGGCCGCGCGGATGGGCGCGACCGTCGCCGACCCGCTTGCCGGTCGCCTGGGCAATCCGCTGGCCAGCCCATTGGCCTGGCTCCGCCCGATCGATTCGGAGCACTCGGCGATCTGGCAGTGCCTCGCGGGGGAGTCCGCCACGTCCGTCGCCCGGCTCATCCTGACGGCGTCGGGCGGTCCATTCCGGACGTCCTCCCCCGCGGAGCTCGCAACCGTCACCCCAGAGCAGGCCCTCCGCCACCCCACCTGGCAGATGGGCGCCAAGATCACGATCGACTCTGCGACCCTGGTCAACAAGGGCCTGGAGGTCATCGAGGCGCACTGGCTGTACGATGTCGGCTACGACGCGATCGAG
Organism: uncultured Chloroflexia bacterium; assembly: GCA_963720965.1. Lineage (GTDB taxonomy): Bacteria > Chloroflexota > Limnocylindria > Limnocylindrales > CSP1-4 > Palsa-1033. The sequence goes on from CAVRHD010000002.1 coordinate 230,622, forward strand.
GTGGTGATCCACCCCCAGAGCGTCGTCCACTCGGCCGTGCTCTTTGTCGATGGATCCCTCAAGGCCCAGATCGGCACGCCCGATATGCGCCTGCCGATCCAGTACGCCGTGACCTACCCAAACCGATACCCCTCACCGGCCGCAGCGCCGGACCTGCTCAGCGTCGGTCGCCTCGACTTCGAGGCCCCGGACGAGGCTCGCTTCCCGGCCCTTGGCATTGCCAGGTCCGCCGGCCGGATCGGGTCGCGGGCAACGGCTGCCCTGATCGCCGCGGACGAGGTCGCGGTCTCCCGATTCCTGGCCGGCAGCCTCGCCTTCGGCGGGATCTCGCGGCTGCTCGAGTCGGCCGTGGAGCGCTTCGGTCAAGGCCCAGATCAGGCTCCGGACGTGGAGGCCCTGGTCGCCCTCGACGCCGAGGTTCGGGCCGCATTCGCACAGGGGGCCGTGGCCTAGATGGACTTCCTCGGTTCGGTCGCCCAGAGCGTCATCACCGTCGTCATCTTCTTCGCGATCCTGACGGTGATCGTGGTGATCCACGAGGGCGGCCACTTCTTCACTGCTCGCCTGGCCCGGATCCGGGTCCACGAGTTCGGCATCGGCTTCCCGCCGCGGGCCCGGGTGCTGGCCTCGCGGGGCGAGACGGTCTACACCCTGAACTACCTTCCAATCGGCGGTTTCGTCCGGCTAGAGGGCGAAGACGGCGACTCGGACGACCCTCGTTCCTTCGTGCGAGCATCGCTGCCGGTCAAGGTGGTCGTGCTTGTGGCCGGGGTGGCCATGAACCTCGTCCTCGCCTTCGTCATCTTCTTCGCGATCGCGCTCGTGGCGACACCCGTAATCGGGGTCACCTTCGGCTCGGTCCAGCCCGGTTCGCCGGCACAGGCGGCCGGCCTGGTCGTTGGCGACCGGATCGACTCGGTCAACGGCCATGTCTACGAGGCCTTCGGCGGCACGACCGCCGTGGACGACTTCTATGCCCTCGCCGGCCAAACGGTCACGATGGTCGTGACCCATGCCGACGGCACGAGGTCGACCTTGTCGGTGCCGCTCCGGTCGCAGGCCGAGATCGACAAGGTCAACGCGGCGAACACCGCGGCCGGCAGCTCCGTCCAGGAGGGTCCGCTCGGGATCGCCGATCTGATGGCCAAGCCGACCGGGGCCTATGTCGGCCACAACTTCGCCAGCGCGGTGAAAAGTGGACTCAACCAGACTTCGAACGCCCTGGGCCTGATTGCGAATGGCCTCGGCCAGTTGGCCAGCTCGATCGTCAACCACCCCACTGAACGCCCGCCGGTGACCGGCCCGGTCGGGATCGCCGAGCAGGTCGGGACCGTCTTCTGGCAGCTCGGGCCGGTCTACCTGCTGTATATCGCGGCGCTCCTGTCGGCCAACCTGGCCCTGGTGAACATCCTGCCGTTCCCGCCCCTGGACGGCGGCCGGGTCCTGTTCCTGTTCATCCGGCGGATCGTGGGTGACCGGTTCAGCGTCCGCGCCGAGCAGCTCACCTACCTCGCCGGATTCGGCCTGTTGATGGTCTTCCTTGCCTGGATCACGTTCTTCGACCTGACCAACCTGGGCGCGGTCGGCCCGTGACCTCGCCCGACCAGCTGCGGCCCCGGCGGCGGGCGGCCGTGAGCGTCGACGTCGGTGGTGTGCTGGTCGGCTCGGCCCATCCGATCGTGGTCCAGTCGATGACGAATACCGACACGGCCGACGCCGACGCGACGGCGATCCAGGTCGCGCAGCTGGCCCATGCCGGCAGCCAGCTGGTCCGGATCACGGTCAACAACGAGCCGGCGGCGGCGGCGGTGCCCGAGATCATCCGCAAGGTCCGGGGCCTGGGCGTCGACGTGCCGATCATCGGTGACTTCCACTACAACGGCCACCTGCTGCTGGAGCGCTACCCGGAGACGGCAGCCGGCCTGGCGAAGTACAGGATCAACCCGGGCAACGTCGGTGCGAAACGTCACGACGAGCACTTCCAGACGATCGTCCGGATCGCGATCGACAACGGCAAGCCCATCCGGATCGGGGTCAACTGGGGCTCGCTCGATCAGGCCCTGCTGACCGAGCTGATGGAAGCGAATGCCCAGCTGGCCGAGCCCCGGGACGCACGCGACGTGATGATCGACGCCATGATCCAGTCGGCGATGCGATCGGCCGAGCTGGCCGAGGCGACCGGTCTGGGCCACGACCGGATCATCCTGAGCGCCAAGGTCTCCGGGGTGCGTGACCTGGTCGACGTCTACCGCCAGCTGGCGCCGTTGTCGGATTACCCGCTTCACCTTGGCCTGACCGAGGCGGGCATGGCGATGAAGGGCATCGTCGCGTCGACGGCCGGCCTGGCGGTCCTGCTCAACGAGGGAATCGGCGACACGATCCGGGTCTCGCTGACCCCTGAGCCGGGCGCCGGTCGCGAGCTCGAGGTCGAGGTTGCCCAGCAGGTGCTGCAGTCCCTGGGACTGCGCAGCTTCCTGCCCCAGGTGAGCGCCTGCCCGGGCTGCGGCCGGACCACCTCGACATTCTTCCAGGTGATGGCCCAGGAGATCCAGGCCTACCTCAAGGACCAGATGCCGGTCTGGGCCGAGCACCATCCCGGGGTCGAGGAGATGCGCGTCGCGGTGATGGGCTGCGTCGTCAACGGACCGGGCGAGAGCAAGCACGCCGACATCGGGATCAGCCTGCCGGGCACGTTCGAGGAGCCGGTCGCCCCGGTGTTCATCGACGGCCAGCTCGATCGAACCCTGCGTGGCGACGGCCTGGTCGAGGAGTTCAAGCGGATCCTCGATGGCTACGTGGAACGACGCTACCCGGAGGCCGCCACGCTCGTTTCCTGACCGTCCGTTGATCGACGCTTCGGGACCTCCGGTGTATACTCCAGTTCAACTTCACCGGCCGCTCGGATGGAACGTGGGTGACCCCCACGTTTTTTTTGGCGGCTGGGCCAGGCAGGAATCGGCCGGCGAACGGCAGACGTGACGGGAGGAGCACCATGAATCGTGACTTCGTCACCGCCCTGCTCCAGCTCAATGCCGAGAAGCAGGTTCCTCGCGACCAGCTGATTCACACCGTCGAGGACGCCATCCAGTCGGCCTACCGGCGCCAGCCCGGGGACGAGGACGTGTGCGTTCGGATCGACGGCGATACCGGCCGGATCCGGGTCTTCCGGGCCAAGGTCGCGGTCGGCGAAGTGGTCGACCCGCTGACCGAGTTCAGCCTCGACGAGGCGAAGGCGTTCAGCGCGGAAGCCGTCCTCGGCGATCTCGTCGAGATCGAGGAGATGGATCCCAACTCATTCGGCCGGATCCATGCCCAGACGGCCAAGCAGGTCGTCCTCCAGCGCTTGCGGGAGGCCGAGCGGGACGTCGCCTTCGACCAGTTCGCCAGCCGCGACGGCGAGCTGATCACCGGTTCGGTCAACCGGATCGAGCCGCGCGCCATCATCCTCGAGCTCGTCGGACAGGGCGGCGTGGCCCGGGCCGAGGCGATCCTGGCGACGACCGAGCAATCGCCCCTCGAGCATTACCGGATCGGACAGAACGTCAAGGCGCTCGTCCTCGAAGTCCGGCGTGGCCTGCGTGGCCCGCAACTCTTCGTCAGCCGGTCCCACAAGAACTTCCTGCGTCGCCTGTTCGAGCTCGAGGTTCCCGAGATCCACAACGGGACGGTCGAGATCAAGGCGATTGCCCGGGAGGCCGGCAGCCGCTCCAAAGTCGCCGTGTGGAGCCGCCAGGAAGGTCTCGATCCGGTTGGCGCAACAGTCGGCCAGCGTGGGGCCCGGGTCCAGGCGGTCGTGGCCGAGCTGGCCGGCGAGAAGATCGACGTGATCCCGTGGAACGACGACCCGGCGGTCTTCGTCGCCAACGCCCTGAGCCCGGCCCAGGTGATCGATGTCCAGATCGACGAGGAGCACAGGATCGCGAGCGTGACCGTGCCCGAGCGGATGCTCTCGCTGGCGATCGGCCGCGAAGGCCAGAACGCCCGCCTGGCGGCGAAGCTGTCCGGCTGGCGGATCGACATCCGCAGTGATGTCAGCGTGGCCGAGGCCGCCCGGGTGGCCGAGGAGGCCGCGAGCCAGGCCGTCGCGGAGACCCTCGCCGAGGAGCTCGGCGCCGGCACCGCGGCGGTCGCCGTAGAGGAGGCTGCGCCCGCCAAGGCACCCGCCAGGCCGCGAGCAAAGAAGGCCGCCGCGGCAGTCGCCGACGAACCCGCAGAGGCCGGGCCGGCCGAGGCAACGAAGGCCGCCAAGCCCGCCACCAAGGCAGTTGCCAATGCCCCGGCAACGTCCAAGGCAGTAGTTGCCAAGGCCCCGGCCAAGCCCAAGGCAGTTGCCAAGGTCAAGCCCGCCAAGGAGCCTGCAGCCGCGGCCGCGGTCAAGGCCCCGGCCAGGGCACGGGCGAAGAAAGCCACCGACGAGGTGGCGTCGTAAGCCGCCCGGTCGCCTCGGTCCAGCCACGCGCGGTCCAGCCCCGCCCGGTCCGCGTGCGGGCGGTTCCGACGCGAACCTGCGTGGCCTGTCGGACGTCCCGCCCCAAGCGCGACCTTGTCCGGATCGTCCGGACTCCGGCGGGCCAGGTGCTCGAAGATCCCAGCGGCCGGATGGCCGGCCGCGGAGCCTATGTCTGCCAGGACGGTGCGTGCCGGGCGACGGCACTCACCAAGGGTGGCCTGGCCCGGGCGCTGTCCCACGCGATCGCTGCGGGGGAGCGTTCCGAGTTGATGATCCCGGCGGCCAGCCGGCCGGTCGAAGCATTGATCGATGTCGAAGGAGATGATCGTGGCAAGGAGTAGAAGCGGGACCCGCGGTCGCCGCGGCCCGCGCAAGCCCCCGCGCCGCGACGCCGGTGCCGGTCAGGGTGGAGTGCAGGTCCTCGATCCACGCGAGCGCGGCGCGATCGAGCTGCCCCCGACGATTACGGTCAAGGATCTCGCGGAGCTCCTCGACGTCAACGCCGCGGACGTGATTCGCGAGCTGATCAAGAGTGGCATCTTCGCCACGATCAACCAGCTGATTGACCGGGACACGGCCTCGCTCGTTGCGGGTGAGCTCGGTTTCGAGGTTGCCGAAGTCGTTGCCCCGAGCAGTCCGGCGGCAACGCCGGCGGGTGACGAGCCCGTTGCCGAGGCGACCAAGGAGGTCCTGTTCGAACAGGACGATCCGGCGCTCCTCGAGACGCGCGCTCCGATCGTGACCGTGATGGGCCATGTCGACCACGGCAAGACCAGCCTGCTCGACGCCCTCCGAACCACGGCCGTGGCGGCCGGCGAGGCGGGCGGCATCACCCAGCACATCGGGGCCAGCGAGATCGTCAAGGACGGCCGCAGGATCGTCTTCCTCGATACCCCGGGCCACGAGGCATTCACCGCGATGCGCGCCCGCGGTGCCCGGGTCACCGATATCGCGATCGTGGTGGTCGCCGCCGACGACGGGGTGATGCCCCAGACCCTCGAGGCGATCCACCACGCCCGGGCTGCCAAGGTGCCGATCATCATCGCCCTCAACAAGATCGACAAGGCCGACGCCAACCCCGAGCGGGTCAAGAACGAGCTGTCCGAAGCTGGCGTGATCGTCGAGGAATACGGCGGTGATACGCCCCTCGTGCCGGTCTCGGCCCGCGCTCGAACCGGCCTGGACGAGCTGATGGAGATGATCCTGCTCGTGGCCGACCTCCAGGAGCTCAAGGCCAATCCGGCCCGCCCGGCGATCGGCACGATCGTCGAGGCCGAGCTGGACAAGGGTCGAGGCCCGGTCGCGACGGCCATCATCCAGACGGGCACGCTGCGCGTCGGTGACGTGATCGTGGTCGGCGGCACGTACGGCAAGGTCCGTGCCCTCGAGAACTCGCTCGGCCAGCGGATCACGTCGTCCGGCCCGTCGTCGGCGTCGGTGATCCTCGGACTGGCCGACGTGCCCGAGGCCGGCGACATCCTGCGCGTCGTCGGCGACGAGAAGGAAGCCCGAACCCTGGTCGAAGCGCGCAAGAACGCGGACGCGGCCAAGGGTGGCGAAGGCAGCGGCCGGGCGACCCTCGAGGACCTCTATCGCCAGATCCAGGCGGGCCAGGCCAAGGAGCTCCGGATCATCCTCAAGGCCGACGTGTCCGGCTCGCTTGGCGCGATCACCCACGCCCTCGACCAGCTCTCGACCGACGACGTCCGGCTCAACGTCCTGCACGAGGCTGCCGGCGACATCACCGACAACGACATCCTGCTGGCCTCGGCCTCGGATGCGATCGTGGTCGGCTTCAACACGAAGATCACCGACACTGCCCGGCGGGCGGCCGAGTCCGAGGGCGTCGATGTTCGGCTGTACGACATCATCTACAAGCTGACCGACGACATCGACGCGGCCCTGGGCGGCCTGCTCGAGCCGGAGATCGTCGAGGTCGTCGAGGGCCGGGCGGAGGTCCGCCAGATCTTCAAGGTCGGCAAGTCGACCGTGATCGCCGGCTGCTTCGTGACCGACGGCCGGATCGTGCGCGGTGGGGCCCGGGTCTGGCGGGGCGGCAAGATCGTGGCCACGGACAAGATCGAGTCGCTCCGGCGCTTCCGCGACGATGTCCGCGAGGTTGCCCAGAACCTCGAGTGCGGGATCGGCCTGGCCGGTTACCAGGACCTGCAGGAGGGCGACATCATCGAGTGCTTCAGCTCGAAGACGGTCAGCCGGGCTCGAGCCAGCTGATGGCTGCCCGCCAGGGGCGGCCGCGATGACCGCCCGGACCGATCGGATCGACGAGCTCCTGCGCCAGGAGATCGGCGGGCTGCTCGCCCGTGACGTCAAGGACCCCCGGATCGGCTTCGCCACCGTGACCAAGGTCGAAACGACCGCCGACCTTGCCCATGCCCGGGTCTGGGTCAGCGTGATCGGCAGCCAGGCCGAGCGAACCGAGACGGTCCGCGCCCTCGAGCATGCGATGCCCTTCGTCCGCCACGAGCTCGGCTCGCGCCTGCGCCTGCGCCGGATCCCGAACCTGCACGTTCGGCTCGACGAGACGGCCGAGCAGGGGACGCGCCTGCTCCACCTGCTCGATGAGATCGAGCACGGCCAGCTCCCCCAAGACGAGGCACCGGTTGGCGAGACCCTGCCGACCCCGGTGACCGCCCGCGGTTCGTCGGCCGAGGCGGAACCCGAGCCGGAATCAGCGACGGCTCCGGAGCTGATCGTGCCAAGCCCGCCGGCCAACCGGGCCGAGCGTCGCAGCCGGGCCCGCGGCCATGGCTCCGACCAGTCGAACTACCGCGCGGCAGGGAGCCGAAGGCCGACGCGGTGACGATCGCGCTCGGTCCGGAGCTCGCGGCCGTGCCGGCTGCGCTGGCCGAGCGGATCGCGCAGGCGCGCGAGGCGCTCATCGTCAGCCACGAGAATCCGGACGCGGATACGCTCGGGGCGGCGCTCGGGGTCGCCCGGATCATCGAGTTCCACGGGGGCCGGGCCACGACGGTGTGCACCGATCCGATCCCGCCCCTGTACGACTTCCTGGCGGGGGTCGCGGCCGAGCGGACGGATCCGGAGCCAGGCGTCGAGTACGACCTCCTCGTGATCGTCGACTGCGGCACGCTCGAGCGGGTCGGCGCGGTGGGGACGCGCCATGCCGAGCTGTTCGGGCGACTGCCCCGGGTGATCATCGATCACCACCTCTCGAACCCCGGCTCCGGCGACGGCAGCCTCGACTGGATCGAGCCTCATGCCGCCGCCACCTGCGAGATGGTCACCCTCCTGGCGGCCCGCCTGGGCGTGCCCCTCGATGTGGCCGATGGCGGGCTGGCCGCCGCGCTGATGGCCGGAATCGTCATGGACACGGCTACATTCGCGCATCCCAACACCACCCCCCGGACGCTCCTGGCCGCTGCCGCCCTGGTCGAGGCCGGAGCGCCCCTGTCGGACATCTCGCGGCGCCTGTACCGGACGAAGCCGGACCGGCAGCTGCGCCTGTTCGGGCGGGTCCTCGACCGTCTCGAGAGCACGGCCGACGGGCGGGTCGTCTGGTCGACCCTGCTCGAATCCGACCTGGCCGCGACCGGGACGCTGCCGCCGGACTCGGAAGGGATCATCGACCTGCTCGCCCAGGCCGAGGCCGCCGAGGTCGCGATCATCTTCAAGGAGGTCCCGGGCGAAACGCGGATCAGCGTTCGGACTCGCCCCGGCGGCGTCGATGCCACCGTCCTCACCGGCGCGTTTGGCGGTGGGGGGCACGCCCGGGCGGCCGGTGCGACGGTCGCGCTGGCCCTCGATCCGGCCCGCCTGGCCGTCCTGGCCGAGGCCCGCCGCCTGGTGGCCGGCGTCACCCGTTGAGCGCCTCCGATCGGTGAGCACCAGCGCGACGTACGCCCGGCTCGATGGGATCCTGGTCGTCGACAAGCCGGCCGGCCCGACCTCCCACGACATCGTCGGGCTGGTGCGTCGGCTCGCCGGCGTGAAACGCGTCGGCCACGGCGGTACGCTCGATCCGTTCGCCCGGGGAGTGCTCCCGATCTTCGTCGGCCGCGCGACCCGCGTCGCCGAATACCACCTTGGCGATCGCAAGCAGTACCGGGCCACGGTCTGCTTCGGGGCCACCTCGACGACCGATGACCTCGAGGGCGAGCTGACGCCGGTGGCCGGTCCGGCCGTTGGCCGTCCTGCGCTCGACGATGCGCTCGGCGCGTTTCGCGGCCCGATCGTCCAGGTGCCGCCGGCCTACTCGGCGATCAAGGTGGCCGGCCGCCGTGCCTATGCCCTCGCCCGGGCCGGCGCCCGGCCTGAGCTCGCGCCACGGTCGGTGACGATCGATCGCCTCGAGGTCATCGACTGGGATGCGACTGATCCGGATCGGCCGATGGCGATCGTCGAGGTCGACTGCTCGGCCGGCACGTACATCCGGGCCCTGGCTCGAGACCTCGGAGCCGCTCTGGGCAGCGGCGCCTACCTGGGCGCCCTGACCCGGACAGCCAGCGGGCCGTTCCGCCTGGAGGATGCGGTGTCGGTCGACGCCGTGCGGGCCGGGGCAGGGGAGGGACCGGCCGCCCTCGCCGCCATGCTCAAGCCGGTCGACACCGGCCTCGACCTTGCCGCGGTCCAGCTGACCCCGGCCGAGCTGCAGGCCGTCGTCCGGGGCCAGTTCATCCGGCCGGCCGCCGGCGGGGCCGGTGCGTCGGCCGACGACCGGCCGGTGCGGCTCGTCTCGCAAACGGGCGAGCTGGTCGGATTCGGCCGCTGGGACGGGACCCGGATCATGCCCGACAAGGTCCTCATCGATGGCTGAGCCGGCCTCGCCGCGGTCAGCCGGGAGCGGAATCCAGCTCGTCGCGGGCGGGATCGACGACCTCGACCGCCTGGGATCCGGACTGGGGCGGCTGTATTTCGTCGTTGGAGCGTTCGACGGCCTGCATCGCGGTCACGCCTATCTCCTCGCCCGGTTGCGGGAAGCAGCCGCCGCCCACCGAGCCCGGCCGGCGGTCATCACCTTCGACCACCATCCGGACGAGATCCTGGTGGGTGCCGCACCGCCCGTCCTGTGCGATCCGCTCGAACGCCTCGTCCGCTTCGAGCACGCCGGTGTCGACGTCGTCCTGATCCAGCACTTCGATGCCGCCTTGCGGCTGACCCCGTACGACACGTTCGTGGGCGGGATCGCCAGCCGGGTTGACCTGGCCGGCTTCCTGATGACGCCGGATGCCGCCTTCGGCCACGAGCGAGGCGGCACGCCGGCCGCCCTGGCCGAGCTGGGCCGGACGCTTGCCTTCGAGGTGAGCGTGGTCGAGCCCCTCGAGATCGACGGGCGGCCGGTCCGCAGCACGGAAATCCGGGCCGACATCGCCGAAGGACGCCTGGATGCCGCGCGGCGCCTGTTGGGACGTTCCTTCGCAATGGTCGGCCGGGTCGAGCGACAGGGCTCGCGGCAGTCGGCCGAGCGGGGTCCGTGGAGCGTCAGCTTCGAGCTGCCGGTCGCGTTGCCGCCGGCCGGGCGCTACCGGGCCGGGGTCGAGGCAGCCTGGGCCCCCGACCAGCCGCGTACGGCGAGCCCGAGTCCGGCGATCGTCGACGTGGGGCCCGGGGGCGAGGTGTCGGTCGAGCTTCTCGGCCGGCGTGATTCCCCGGCGGCGGACAGGCTGCGGATCCGGCTGATCGCTCCGCTCGGCTGAGGGCCCGCCGGGTCGCGGCTCGGTACGGCGGACCTGGAGCCTGCCCGCGAGACCTGTCGCCGAAGACCGAGCTTCCAGCGAATCTCGCGAATACCAGCCCCCGTAGTCCTGGGCGGGTTATAGCGCCCGGATCGACCCGAATCGGCGGGCCTGCCCGCCGGATCGAGCTCAGCCGTGCTCAGCTGCGGCTCGCCACCGGGCCAGAATCGCGATTTGAGTCGGCGGATCCCACTCAAGACTACGGTGGCGAACATTCGCCACGTCTTGGGCCGCGGGCGGATCGGCCGTCGGCGGATCGGCCGTGCCGCCACGAACCCTCCGGAATTGTCGCCCTTTTTACCAACCGGTGTGGTGGTACGGCAGGAATCTGCCTCTCGCGCGCGACTGAGCCGGCCTCGGTCGGGCTCGCCCTGCACGAATCCCGCGCCGGCGGAACAGAAGCCTTCCGGGAGGCATCGGATTCCGTCCGTACCACTCCGCCGGCTGATATTCGGGAAGAATCGGCCGCTCGCCGTGGATGTTCGGCCTGGACGTCCGCCAGAGGCTTGACATGGTGATGGATTACGATATATCGTATTGCACAGTGATACAGCTCATGAAAGGAGCAACACGATGAATCGAGATCCAATGCCGAGCCGCGGCAATCAGCCCGCGGATCCACGCGGGCCACGGGGCCGGAGTACTCGGCGCGAAGGGACGCGCGGCGGACCGGGCTTCGGCTTCGGTCGACACAGCTTCGGCCAGCTGCCAGGCGGGAGGGCACGTCGAGGCGACATGCAGGCAGCGATCCTCGGACTGCTCGCAGAGCAGCCGATGCACGGCTACCAGGTGATCCAGGAGCTTGCCAACCGCAGCGGGGGAGCGTGGACGCCGGGTCCGGGTTCCGTCTACCCGACGCTTCAGGCGATGGAGGAGCAGGGCCTCGTTGCCGGCGAACAGGACGGCAGCCGCCGCGTGTTCTCGCTGACCGACGATGGCCGCGCCGCGATGAAGTCCCCCGACCATGAGCGCGAGCCCATGCCCTGGGAGCAGATCGCCCATGCATCCGGCCCGCGGCTTGCCATGCGCCAGTCGATTGGCGCCCTCTTCGCCGCCGGCGCCCAGATCGAGCGAACCGGCACCGATGAACAGGTCGAGAAGGCGGTCGCCTTGATCGATCAGACCCGCAAGGCGCTGTACCTGCTGCTGGCCGAATAGCAGCTTCAGCGCGAACCCGTTCGCATCCCCAAAGGATCAATCGATGATCAACGTACGATCCCAGCGTCTTCCGCTGGTGATCATCTTGGCCGTGAGCTTCCTGAGCACCGTCGGCATGGCGCTCGTATTTCCCGTGTTGCCGTTCCTTGTCGGGTCGCGCGTGGGCGACGTGGGCTCGACGGCGTTCTGGGTGGGCATCCTCGAGGCGGTGTATGCCGGGTGTGCCTTCGTGGCCGCCCCGTTCCTCGGTGCGCTGTCCGATCGGATCGGACGACGCCCCGTCCTGATCGTCAGCCTGATCGGATCGGCGATCGGCTGGATCCTGTTCGGCCTCGGGGGAGCGCTCTGGGTCCTGCTCGTCGCACGGATCGTCGACGGGCTGACGGCCGGCGACATGTCGGTGGCATTCGCCTACCTCGCCGACATTACGGCCCCCGAGGACCGGGCCCGCCGGTTCGGCCTGGCTGGTGCGATCGGCGGGGTCGGATTTCTCGTGGGCCCCGCGATCGGCGGGCTGCTTGCATCCGTGAGCCTCGCCGCGCCGATGTTCGCAGCCGCGGCCGTGAGCGCCCTGACGGCGATCCTGGCGGCCGCCGTGCTGCCCGAGAGCCTGGACCCCACGCAGCGAACGAAGCACTTCTCGCTGTCCGAGGTCAACCCGTTGCGGTCCATCGGCGACGCGCTGCGCCGGCCGGGGCTCGGCTCGCTGATCGGCGTCTTCGCCCTGGCGGCTGTGCCACTCGCCTTGTTCGGCGGCAACGTGCCCGTGTTCACCATGGACGTCCTGTCCTGGAACACGGTCGAAGTGGGATTGCTCATGTCAGCGGTCGGGATCGTGGACATCATCGTCCAGGGTGGCCTGCTGGCCCTGATGCTGCGGGTCATGGGCGAGCGGGGCGTCGTCCTCGGTGGACTGCTCGGCCAGGCATTCGGCTGCGGCCTGATCGTTGCGGTCGCAGCCTTCCTGCCAGCGTCGTGGTTGTTCGTCACGGGTGCGCTGCTGTTCGCGATGGCCCAGGGCGCGACCGGCGCCGTGCTCCAAGGGTTGCTGTCCCAAGCCGTCGACGACAACGAGCAGGGTTGGTTGGCCGGCAGCATGTCGGCCATCGGCTCAGCCGTTCAGATGGTCGGGCCCATCCTGGCCGGCCTGCTCTACCTCCGGGTTGCGCCGTTTGCTCCATACCTGGTGGCAACCGCGGTGCTGCTCGTGGCAGGCTTCCTCGTTCGACGGCTGTTGCCGAGCCCCGCCGACGCGAGCGCCCCGGCGGGTGTGGTCGCCCCGGCGATCTGACGCGAGCGTTGGCCCGAATCTGGCAAATAGCAGTCACGGTCGCTGTACTTTTGGGCCCGGGCGAAGCGAATCGGGCTGCTTGGCCGAGGCTGCGCTCCAACCAATTGACAAATCCGTCCGCATACGCGGCTTATGGTCGGTCGCAGCCGCGCTTCCAGGTCACCGTGGCCAGGGAACCCTGTCGCCCCGGCCGCCGTCGTGCTCAAGTCGCGGCCCGGGACGGGCCTGGGCTCATGCCGAAGCAGCGCTGATGCCTCGATCGTGGCGTAAGCCTTGCCCAAGGAACGATTTGTCACCAGGGGTGCCGGGACCGGCCGGGTCCTGCCGAGTCCCGGCACGTTTCGCCACGTCCCGCCGGAACGCGCCCGGGAAGCGCAGCGGGCCGCTTGGTCGAGGGCCGGAACCGGCCGAGCTGAGCGTGAACGTTTGCCGGGATCGGGCCAGCCTGTTACCATCCGCCGGTCAAACAGGATGATCAATCTAGAAAATCGTGTTCGGAGGACCGAGTGCCGCTCGCGCGGGAGATGAAGCAACAGGTGATCGGGGAGTACGCCGTCGTGGACGGCGACACCGGCAGTCCGGAAGTCCAGGTCGCGCTCCTGACGGAGCGGATCAAGGGCCTCACGGAGCACCTGCGCAGCTTCCCCAAGGACAACCATTCGCGTCGCGGCCTCCTCAAGCTCGTCGGTCAGCGCCGTCGCCTTCTTGCGTATCTGATCAAGAAGGACAACACGCGCTACCGGACCGTCATCGGACGGCTCGGACTCCGCCGCTAGGCGCACGCCGCCCCGGACCTCGGGCCAACGCCCGGGGTCCTCTCGCGTCAGGACGCTCGCGTCGGCCCGGGTCACGCGCCCGAAGGTCCTCCTCCGCACGTCAAGGAGGAATCAATTTCCGTGCCTCAGACCTTTGAAACAGAGTTCGGTGGTCGCACCCTCACCATCGAGACCGGCCGAATGGCCCGACTCGCGGGGGGCTCGGTCACCGTTCGCTACGGCGACACGATGGTCCTCGGGACCGCCAACCGATCCGAGCCCCGGCCAGGCCTCGACTTCTTCCCGCTGACGGTCGACTTCGAGGAGCGAATGTATGCCGCGGGCAAGATCCCAGGCGGCTTCATCAAGCGCGAGTCGCGCCCGTCGGAGGCCGCGATCCTCGCGGCCCGACTGACCGACCGGCCAATCCGGCCGCTCTTCCCCGATGGCTACAAGGACGACGTCCAGCTGGTCATCACCGTCCTCTCGACCGACATGGAGAACAACCCCGACATCCTCGGCACGATTGCCGCGTCGGCGGCCCTGTCGATCAGCGAGGTCCCGTTCCAGGGCCCGATCGGCGCCGTCCGGATCGGCCGGATCGACGGCGAGTTCGTGGTCAACCCGACCCACAGCCAGCTGGCCGATTCCGAGCTCGACCTGATCGTGTCCGGCACCCGCGACGCGATCATGATGGTCGAGGCCGGGGCCAAGCTCCTGCCTGAGTCGGTGATGGCGGAGGCGATCCTGTTCGGGCACCGCGCCCTCCAGCCGGTGGTCGATCTCCAGGAGCAGCTCCAGGCTGCCGTCGGCAAGCCCAAGCGCCTGCCATACCTCGAGCCCCTGACCGAATCTGTCCTGGACTTCGCCAAGGCCGCCGCGGCCAAGGCCGAGTTCGTCGTCCTCGACGTCGAGACGACGGGCAAGGATCCCAAGATGGCCGACCTGCTCGAGATCGGCGCCGTGCGGATCAAGGCCGGCAAGATCGCCGATCGCTGGTCGACCCTGGTCGATCCGGGTCGTTCGATCGTCGGCCACCAGATGCACGGCATCACCGACAAGGAGATCAAGGGTGCGCCGAGCCCCAAGGAAGCTGCCCAGCAGTTCCTGAAGTTCGCCGGCAAGGCCACGATCGTCGGGCACAACGTCGGCTTCGACCTGGGCTTCCTCGAAGAGGCCCTCGGCGACGGCTTCCGCTTCCAGTCCGGCCAGTACCTCGACACCCTCGTCCTCGCCCGCGAGGGCTACCCGGACTGGGCCGAGAGCTACAAGCTCGGTGACCTCGCCCGGTTCTTCGGAATCGAGCTCAAGGACGCCCACCGCGCCGGCCCGGATGCCGAGGCGACCGCCCAGCTGCTGCTGACCTTCGCCGCCGACCTGCCCAACCGCCTGGAGACCCTCGGCGAGGGCATCGAGGCATCCGTTCGGGCAACCCGCACCGGCGGCGACGCCAAGGGCCTGCTCGAGCTGGCTCGCCGCCAGGCGCGCGTCTCGAAGAGCCTGTTCGGCCTCGTCCATAAGAAGACGGTTCGCGAGCTCGTGCTGAGCGACGGGATCCGGATGGACGGCCGTGGCCTGGACGAGCTCCGTCCGATCACCGTGGAGGTTGGGCTCCTGCCCCGCGCTCACGGGTCAGGCCTGTTCACTCGGGGCGACACCCAGGCCCTTACCGTGGCCACGCTTGGACCGTCCTCGGACGTCCAGCGGATCGACACGATCGGCCCGGAGACCTCGAAGCGCTACATCCACCACTACAACATGCCGCCGTACAGCACCGGCGAGAACAAGATGATGCGCGGCCCCGGCCGGCGCGAGATCGGCCACGGCCACCTCGCCGAGCGGGCGCTCCTGCCGGTCCTGCCGGACCAGGACGAGTTCCCGTACGTCATCCGGCTCGTCAGCGAGTGCGTGACCTCCAACGGCTCGACCTCGATGGCCTCGACCTGCGGCTCGACCCTCGCCCTGATGGACGCGGGCGTGCCGATCAAGGCACCGGTCGCCGGCGCGGCGATGGGCCTGATCTCGGAGCCCGACGGCCGGTTCGCCGTGCTGACCGACATCCTCGGCAAGGAGGACTCGTTCGGCGACATGGACTTCAAGGTGACCGGCACGCGGGACGGGATCACCGCCCTGCAGATGGACATCAAGGTCAAGGGAATCAACGAGGCGATCATCCGCGGCGGCCTGAGCAAGGCCCTGGCGGCCCGCCTCGAAATCCTCGACAAGATGGTCGGGGTCATGCCCGAGGCACGTGACGAGATGAGCGAGTTCGCTCCCCGGATCATCACGATCAAGATCAACCCCGAGAAGATCCGCGAGATCATCGGCAAGGGTGGATCGATGATCCGCAAGATCCAGGAAGAGACCGGAACCGAGATCAACGTCGAGGACGACGGCTCGGTCGAGATCGCCGCGATCTCCGGCGAGAACAGCCGCAAGGCGATCCAGTGGATCGAGTCACTCACCCGCGACGTCGAGATCGGCGCGCTGTACCTGGGCAAGGTCACCCGGATCATGGGCTTCGGCGCGTTCGTCGAGATCCTGCCGGGCAAGGAAGGCCTCGTCCGGATCGGCGAGCTGGCCGACTACCACGTCCCGACCGTCGAGGACGTCGTGTCCGTCGGCGACGAGGTGATGGTCGTCGTGACCGAAGTCGACCGGCAGGGCCGGGTCAACCTCTCACGCAAGGCGGCCATGCAGCGCCACCTCGCCAAGGAACCGGTCTAACCGCTCCCCGCTCTATGCCGCGGGTCGTCCGCGGCTCCCTGCGCTGCCCAACGAACCCACTCGTCATTGCGACGGGTGGGTTCGCTTTTCGCGTCTCGTGCCGTCCCGCCTGGCCGCCTGGCCTGCCCGCTCCGAGCCCCGGCGTGGCCGGCCGATCCGGGGTTCTTCCGGATTACTAACCCTGGAGGTAGTAAGGAAGGAATTTGCCCGGCGGGCGGCTGTCGCGGGGTTGGAACAGTCCGATCTGAGCGTGGAATCCGAAGTGGGCCGGTCGGGAAGCCTCGAGAGGTGCTCGATTCGTTCTGCACTACTTCACGGGTTGGTATTCCGGAAGAAGCGAGGGTGCCGGAGGCAGGGTGGCCCGGCGGGACTCGGGGGCTGGCCCCGAACGAGCGTGGCCTGGCGGGGAGCGCCGAGCGGCACTGGCCTCCGAACGAGCGTGGCTCGTCCGGGAGCGCCGAGCGGCACTGGTATACTCGAGACGTGCCCTTGACTGACCGCAGCAGTGGAGGCGTGCCTCGATGACGCGCCAGCCGCTCACCGTCGCCGTCGTCGGCGCCACCGGCCTGGTCGGGCGGACGATGATCCAGGTACTCCTCGAACGCGACTTCCCGATCGCCCAGCTTCGGCTGATGGCGTCGGGGCGCTCGGCCGGCCGGAGCACCTCGGTCGGTGGCACGGCCTACCCCGTGATCGAAGCCACGCCGGACGCATTCGCCGGAGTCGACATCGCCCTGTTCTCGGCTGGCGGCTCCGCCTCGGAGGAGCTCGCGCCGGCGGCCGTCGCGGCAGGGGCCACGGTCATCGACAACTCGAACGCCTGGCGGATGGACCCGGCGGTTCCACTCATCGTCAGCCAGGTCAACCCGGATGACGCCGCGGGCCACGCCGGGATCATCGCCAACCCGAACTGCTCGACGATGCAGCTTGTCCCGATCCTGATGGCGCTGCGCGACCGGGTGGGGATCGAGCGGGTGGTCGTCGACACCTACCAGTCGGTGTCGGGCACGGGCGCCGACGCGCAGGCCGAGCTCGAGGCGCAGGTCGCCGCCCACGTCGCGGGAGAGCCGATCGACGCGTCGGTCTATCCCCACCAGATTGCCTTCAACGCCCTGCCCGAGATCGATGTCTTCCTCGACAACGGCTACACGCGGGAGGAGTGGAAGGTCGTCACCGAGAGCCGCAAGATCCTGCACCTGCCCGAGCTCCGGATCAGCTGCACGGCCGTGCGCATTCCCGTCTTCGTCAGCCACTCCGAGGCGGTCCACGTGGAGACCCGGGCGCCGATCACGCCCGATGAGGCCCGGGCGTTGTTCGCGGCAGTCCCCGGCGTGATCGTCAAGGACGACCCGGCGACGCACGCCTACCCCCAGGCGATCGACGCGACCGGTCGAGACGAGATCTTCGTCGGCCGGATCCGGCACGACCCATCGATCCCGGATGGGCGCGGCCTGGCCTTGTGGATCGTCAGCGACAACCTGCGCAAGGGCGCCGCCACGAACGCGGTCGAGATCGCCGAGCTGATCGCCGAGCGGGACTGGATCCGACCGGCCTCGGAACGCACGGGCCTGGCCGCTTCCGGCCGGCCGGCATGACCGCCGCCGACCGCGGCGCCGCCCTCGAGGCGATCGCCGCCGAGGTCCGAACCTGCACGAGCTGCCGGCTGCACGAGACCAGGACCCGGGCCGTGCCCGGCGAAGGCAATCCGGATACCGAGGTCGTGTTCGTCGGCGAGGGCCCCGGCTTCAATGAGGATCGTGAGGGTCGGCCGTTCGTCGGCCGGGCCGGGGCCTTGCTGGTGAAGTTCCTGGCCACCCTTGGCTGGCGCCGCGACGACGTCTTCATCACCAACATCGTGAAATGCCGGCCGCCCGAGAACCGCGACCCGGAGCCCGACGAGATCGCGGCCTGCGCGCCCTACCTTCGGCGCCAGCTCGAGATCCTCGATCCGGCCCTGGTCGTGACCCTCGGCCGCCATTCGCTCGGCCGATTCATGCCCGGCGAGCGGATCTCGTCAGCCCACGGCACGCTCCGGCCGGTCGACCCATCGACGGGTGCCGCGAATGCCCTGGCATTTGCCCTGTACCATCCGGCGGCCGCACTGCGCGCGTCGGAGATCGAGCGCACCAGCTACGCCGATTTCGCCCGGATCCCCGCCGCGCTGGTCGAATCCCGAGCTCGCCGCGCATCCGGCGGCCCGTCGCCGGCCTCCGTCCCGGAGCCCGCGTCCGTTGCCCAACCCGCGGCAGCACCACAATCGGCACCGGAATCGGCCGCCGAACAACCGTTCATCATGTCGTCCGAGCCGACCGGCCCCGACGACCAGCTCACCCTCTTCTGAGAGAAAGAACCAAACCAACCCATGGCATCTGAAACGAAGCCGCTCCGCATCATCCCGCTCGGCGGGGTCGGCGAGATCGGCAAGAACATGTACGTCTTCGAATACGGCGACGACATCGTCGTGATCGATTGCGGCCTGATGTTCCCCGACGAGGAGATGTTCGGGATCGACCTGGTCATCCCCGACATCACCTACCTCAAGGAGCGCCGAGCCAACGTCCGGGCGTTCCTGATCACCCACGCCCACGAGGACCACGTGGGCGGCCTGCCCTACATTCTGCCCGAGTTCCCCGGCGTCCCGGTCTACGCCTCGACCCTCGCCCGGGGCCTGCTCGGCAACAAGATCAAGGAGCATCGCCTCCACAACAACGAGCTCAAGGCGCTCAATCCGGGCGACGAGATCCAGATCGGCCCGTTCACCGTGATCCCGTTCCGGATCGGCCACTCGATCCCGGACGCGATGGGCATCGCCCTGCGCACGCCGGTCGGCGTCGTCGTCCATACCGGCGACTTCAAGTTCGACCACACCCCGGTCGACGGCAAGCTGAGCGACTTCCACATCCTCGCCCGGCTCGGCGAAGAGGGCGTCATCTGCCTGCTGTCCGACTCGACCCGGGCCGAGAACCCGGGTTACACCCCGTCCGAACGGACGGTTGGCGAGGCGTTCCGGGAGATCATGGAGCCGCTCGACGGGCGGGTGATCGTGGCCACCTTCGCCAGCAACATCGCCCGGGTCCAGCAGGTCCTCGACGCGGCCCATTCATTCGGCCGGAAGACCGCCGTGATCGGGCGTTCGATGGAGCAGAACTTCAGGATCGCGACCGACCTCGGCTATCTCAAGTACGACCCGGCGATGATCGTGGCCAAGGACCGGATCAACGAGCCGGGTAACGAGCGCCTGGTCATCGCGACGACCGGCGCCCAGGGCGAGCCCATGGCCGGCCTGGCCCGGATGGCCAACCGCGACCATCGCTTCGTCGAGATCCAGCCGGGCGACACGGTCATCGTCAGCGCCAGCCCGATCCCCGGCAACGAGGAATACGTCAGCCGGACGATCGACAACCTGTTCAAGGCCGGCGCCAACGTCTTCTACCACACGATCAAGCGGGCCCATGTCTCGGGCCACGCCAGCCAGGAAGAGCTCAAGCTGATGTTGGGCCTGACCAAGCCGCGCTACTTCATCCCGATCCACGGCGAGTTCAGGATGCAGGTCCAGCACGGCCGCCTGGCCGTCGAGACGGGCGTCGAGCCGGGCAATGTGTTCATCATCGAGAACGGCACGCCGATCGAGATCTTCGAGGATGGCTCCGGACACCGCGGCCAGCCCGTCGTCGCCGGCTACGTCTTCGTTGATGGCCTGTCGGTTGGCGAGGTCGGCGAGGTCGTGCTGCGCGACCGGAAGGCCCTGGCCAACGACGGCATGTTCATGATCGTGGTGACCGTCGACAAGCAGACGGGCGACATCGTCGGCCGGCCCGAGATCATCACCCGCGGCTTCGTCAAGGGCAATGAGCAGGATCCGCTGATGCCCGGCGCGATCGAGCGGGTGATGGCCTCGATTGCCAACCCCGGCCACCACATCAGTGAGATCGCCTTGCTCAAGGTCCAGATCAAGGACGGCGTCTCGCGCTACCTGTACGAGCAGACGAAACGCCGCCCGATGGTCTTCCCGGTCGTCGTCGAGGTCTGAGATGACGGCACGGCGGCGGGCGGCGCCGCGACGAGCCCCGGGCCGCTCGACGCGCGGCCGGCGGGGTGGCGGTGGATCCGGCCTGAGCGTCGACCCGGAGGTCGTCCGCTCGCTGGTCGGGATCGCCTTCCTCGTGGTCGGAATCGTGACCCTGATTGCCCTGCTGTTGCCCGGCCACGGCCAGCTTACCGACCTGTGGCGGAATGCGATCGCGCCGTGGTTCGGCACGGGTCGCTGGCTCTTGCCGCCGATCCTGATCCTGGCCGGCCTGTACGTGCAGCGCGCCCGCGGCGACGGCGGCCGGTGGGGGCTGGCCGTGCTCGGCGTGATCCTGGCGTACGTCGGGCTCCTCGCCGCCCTCGACGGACCGAACATTGCCAACGGCGGCCGGATCGGCCGGTTCGTCGGCGACGGGCTGGCCGGGCTGATCACCCATCCCGGCTCGTTCGTGGTCTGCGTGGCCCTGGTGGTGGTCGGCGTCCTGCTCGCCCTCGACATGTCGCTGCCCACGCTCCTCCGCCCGATTGGCCGCGGCGCGCGCTCGGTTGGACAGGCCCTGACGGCGCCGGCGGCAGACGACGATCGCCCGGAGGCCGCCGCTCGCCCGGTCAAGCGCCAGGCGGCCGCGGTCGCAATCCCGGTCATGGCCGATGCCGACGCGATTGCGGCCGAGCCACGCAGCGGACCGCGAGCGACGAGCCAGGTACCAATGAGCCAGACGATCTGGGCGGGTCGCGGCGAGGCCGGCGCTGACTCGGCGCCGATCGGACCCGGTCCAGCCGGCGCGGCCAGCGATCGCGCCGGCTTGCCGGCTCGGTCGAGCGGCCTCGCCCCGGCCGCGGCGCTGACCCTGGCGCCGGTCGAGACGTTGAGCAGCGTGCCCTGGACCCTGCCAGGCACAGACATCCTCGAGATCCGGCCGCCGGGCAAGACCGGCGGCGGGATGGACCACGCCGAGAACATCCGCGATATCGAGGAGAAGCTGCGCAGCTTCGGGATCGATGCCCGTGTCGTCGGCACGAACAGCGGCCCGGTCGTCACCCAGTACGAGGTCCGCCCGGAGAAGCACGTCAAGCTGTCCCGGATCGAGGGCCTCCAGGACGACCTGGCAATGGCCCTGGCCGCCCGCTCGATCCGGATCGAGGCGCCGATCCCGGGCAAGGACGTCGTCGGCATCGAGATCCCCAACGTCAAGAGCGAGGTCGTCGGCTTTCGCTCGCTGATCGAGGATGCCGACATGCTGGCGGCGACCAGCCGGCTTACCTTTGCCCTCGGCCGCGACGTATCGGGTCAGCCCTACGCGGTCGACCTGGCCAAGATGCCCCACCTCCTGGTTGCCGGGGCGACCGGCTCGGGCAAGAGCGTGTGCGTCAACGCCCTGATCACGAGCCTCCTGATGCATGCCCGGCCGGACGAGGTTCGCCTGATCCTGGTCGACCTCAAGCGGGTCGAGCTGGCGCCGTACGACGGCCTGCCCCACCTCCTCCAGCACGTGATCGTGGAGCCGCACGAGGCGAAGGCCGCCCTGAACTGGGCAGTCCACGAGATGGAGGACCGCTACAAGCGCCTGGCCTCCCACACGGTCCGCAACATCGCGGCCTACAACGACCTGCCCGGGATCGAGGAGCGGATGCCCTTCGTGGTCCTGATCATCGACGAGCTGGCCGACCTGATCATGCGCGAGGGCCGCAAGGTCGAGGATCCAATCGTCAAGATCGCCCAGAAGGCACGTGCGGTCGGGATCCACCTGGTCCTGGCCACCCAGCGGCCGAGCGTCAACGTCGTGACCGGTTTGATCAAGGCCAACGTGCCCAGCCGGATCGCCTTCGCGATGGCCTCGAACGTGGACAGCCGGACCGTCCTAGACCAGCCCGGTGCCGAGGACCTGATCGGCCGCGGCGACATGCTCTACCAGCCGGTCGACCTGCCCCGGCCGGTGCGCCTCCAGGGTGTGTTCGTCAGCGACAAGGAAGTCACCGCGGTGACGTCCCACTGGCGCAACCAGGCCGAGGGGCCGTTCTACGACGAGTCGATCTTCGCCTTCGTCGACGGCGAGGAAAATGGCAGCGGCCAGTTCGGCTGGCTGGCCAAGATGGCCGAGGACGACATGGTCGTGCGTGCCGCCGAGCTGGTCACGACGAGTGGCCGGGCCAGCACCTCGTCGCTCCAGACCAAGCTCAAGGTCGGCTTCAGCCGGGCCTCGCGGCTGATGGACGAGCTCGAGCGCTACGGGATCATCGGCCCCCAGGATCCGCGCAATCCGGCTGCGCCCCGGATCGTATACGGCTCGGACAACTGGCTGATGAGCCTGGCCGACGTGGACGACCCGGGCGACTGACGCTAACCGACCGGTCGGAGTCGCAGGACCATCGGCCGGCCGGGAGGATCGACATGACGGGGTATCCTGTTGGGCCCAGCCGGAGGGAGCCCGCGCCTGACGCTCCGGCCGCCGGACGATCCCCTGCGGCCCGCCGCTCATCCAAGCCCGAACAGCAAGTCGGAAACGAGACGACAACAGCCCGATGACGACCCGAGACCAGGCCAGCCGCCGCGCGGCTGATGCCCGCGCCAACAGCGCCGCCCGGAACGCGACCCCGAAGGATGGGTCGAAGGGCGCCACGTCGCGTACGGACACCTCGAGCGCGTCCCTGACGAGCCTGCCCGAGCGCCTGCTGGCCGCCCGCGAGCGGAAGGGCGTTGACCTCTTCCGGGCCGAGCGTGACACGAAGATCCGGGCGCGCTACCTGGCGGCGCTCGAACGGGGCGACTACCGCGAGCTGCCCGGCGCGGTCTACACCAAGGGCTTCCTGCGCAACTATGCGCTCTACCTCGGACTCGACCCGGACGAGATCCTGCTCCAGTGGCGCCGGGAGCGGGGCGACGGCTCGGCCGATCCCGTTCCGGTCGTGCCCCGCACGGTCACCGCGCCGCGGCAGGGAATCACGATCTCGCCCCGGGTCTTCGGCGGGCTGCTCCTGGCGGTCGTTGTCGTCGTCGTCGTCGGCTACGTCGCGACGCAGCTCGTCCGCTTCTCGAAGCCGCCGGCAATCACCGTCACCGATCCGAGCACGGCCGTGATGACCGTCGATGACAACTCCACCGACTACACCCTGCGCGGCTCGACCAGCCCCGGCGCCACCGTCTCGGTGACCATCCCGGGCCGCGACCAGCCGGTCCAGGTGACGGCCGACGCGAACGGCAGCTGGACGGTCGACGTGCAGCTCCGCCGGGGCCGCAACGAGTTCAGCGTCACGGCCACGGACCCGGATACGGGCAAGCAGTCGGACACGCCGTATGCCCTGGTGATCAACGTGCCGATCTCGTCGACGGTCACGCCGGCCCTGACCCTGGACCAACCCGCCGACAACGCGACGTTCCAGAACGGAGCGATCCTGATCCAGGGCTCGGCCACGAATGCGACCCAGGTCAGCGTCAGCGCCGCGTTCAGCGGCCCGGTCAGCACCCAGACCGGCAGCAAGCCGGCGCCGACGCCGGCGCCGCCGCCGACCCAGTCGGCGACCGTCGGAGCTGACGGCTCGTTCAGCGTGCCCTTCACCCTGACCGCGGGCAAGTGGATGCTGACGGTCAGCGCGGCCGGCTCCGATGGCAAGACGACCTCGCTGACTCGAGCGGTGACCGTCGCCTTCAAGGGCGTCAACCTGGTCGTGGCGATCAAGGGCGGATCGGCCTGGATCAAGGTCTGGGAGGACGGTGTCGTGGACCAGACGATCGGGGCCGGGGGCAAGACGTTTTACGACGGCAAGACGATGACCTTCACGGCGAAGAGCACGATCGAGGTGCGCACAGGCAAGTCGAGCGTCACCTACTTCACCCTGAACGGGCAGTCGCTCGGCTCACTGGGGGCGGCGGCCAATCCCGAAACATGGTTGTTCGCACCGCCCGCGCCACCCAAGAAGACCAACCATCAGTGACCGCCCAAGAGGTCGATCTCCACGACCTCGCTGAGCGCCTGCAGGCGATCTGCCTGGCCCGCGGCCTGACCGTCGTCACCGCCGAATCGTGCACGGGCGGCCTGGTCGCCCATGAGCTGACCGAGATTCCCGGCTCGAGCGGCTACTTCCTGGGTGGAATCGTGGCCTATGCCGACGCCACCAAGCGGACCGGCCTGGGCGTCCCCGCCGAGCTCATCGAGCGCCACGGCGCAGTCAGCGCGCAGGTAGCCCGATCGATGGCCGAAGGTGCTCGTCAGCGCCTGGGCGCCGATCTCGCCGTCGCGGTCACCGGGATTGCCGGTCCGGCCGGCGGCACCGAGGCAAAGCCGGTCGGGCTGACCTATGTCGCCGCCTGCGGACCGGGCACCGGCGAGGTTCGACGCTTCAACTGGCCGGGGGATCGTTCGGAGAACAAGCGGGCCAGCGCGGCCGCGGCGATCGAGCTGTTGATCGCGATCGCCGGCCCGGATCGCGCGTGACTCGGACCACCGAAGAGATCGGGCGGGGCCTCGAGCCGGCCCGGTCAGCCCGGCCCATCGTGGCCGGCGAGCAAATCCACGTGATCGGGGCAGCCGGCAGCGCCGCTGCGGCGTCGCTCCTGCTCGGCCAGGCGGCCGGCGCCCGGATGTCGGGCTGCGATTCGGGCGAGCCGTCGGCCTACAGCCGGGGCGCCGAGTCGGCCGGCATCCCGATTGCATGGCAGCACAGCTCGGGTCACGTAGTCGGTCCGGACGGTGTTGCGCTGGCGGACCGGATCGCGGTGAGCAAGGCCCTGACGTCGGTCAATCCCGATCATCCCGAGCTGCTCGCCGCCCACGCCGCCGGGATCGCCGCGACGAGCTGCCAGCAGCTGATCGCCGATGCCGCGGCGACCCTGGGTGGCACGTTGCTGGCGATTGCCGGGACCCACGGCAAGTCGACCAGCACCGGCTGGCTCGTCCACCTGCTCGATGCAGCCGGTGAGGACCCATCGGCGTTCGTTGGGGCCCTCCTGCCGGCCGCCCTGGTCGGAGGCTCGGCCCCGGCCGTGGTCCGCATCGGGCGGCACGGCGGTCCATTCGTCGTCGAGGCCGACGAGTACGCCGGCAATTTCGACCCCTACCGGCCGTCGGTCGGCGTCGTCCTCAATGCCGATTGGGATCACCCGGACGTCTTTCCCGATCGGGCCGCCGTGGTCGACGTCTTCGAGGCCTGGATCCGGAGGTTCGGGCCAGATCCGACCCTCGTGGCGAACGCCGGCGACGCCGGTGTCGCCACGCTCCTGCCGCGCCTGGTCGACTGGCCGGGGCGGATCCTGGCCACGGCCGTTGCGCCGGCGGAGGAGGATGCGGGCATCCTGGCGGCACGCCTCGGCCGGGAGATTCGCTCCGCCGGCGGACCGGCTACGACCCTCACCGCTGCCTACGACGACGCCGGCCTGACCGCGGTTGGCCGGGCCAGGCTCATCCTCCACGGCTTCGCCGGCCGGCCCGGCGGCGTGCCTGTCGAGATCAACCTGGCCGGCCGGCACAACGCCGACGACGCCCTGGGCGCGGCCGGGGCTGCCCTTGCCTACGGCCTTGACCCCGAGGCAATCCTGCGCGGACTGGCTTCGTTCAAGGGCGTTGGACGCCGCTTCGAGATCAAGGCGGATCGCGCTGGAGTGGTCGTCATCGACGACTACGGCCACCACCCGACGGCCATCGCCGCAACCCTCGGCGCGGTCGCCCAACGCTACCCCGGGCGACGCCGCTGGGCCGTGTACGAGCCGCTCACATATCACCGCACCGCCGCCCTCCTCGAGTCCTTCGCCGACGTGCTGGCCACGGCTGACCGGGTCGCGATCGCCGACATCTACGCGGTCCGCGACCCCGACCAGACGATCGTGTCGGCTGCCGACCTGGCTCGGGCGGTGGAGCGCCGCGGCACACCGGCGATCGCGCCCGGGTCGGCCGAGGCAACCGCCGATGCCCTGCTACCGCTGCTCGAGCCGGGCGACGTCGTCCTGGTCATGGGTGGCGGTCGCTCGAACGTGATCGCCGACCGCCTCGCTGCCGGTCTGCGGGACGGGGCGCGCTAGGTTCAGTCGGCGGCGATCGCCGCAGCCACCGTCGCGCCGCCCGCGGCCGCGGCCGCCTCGAGCGCGGCCAGCTCCTCGGGGCTGAGCGCCCGGGCGGTGATCTCGTGGCCTTCCGAGGTCAGGCACAGGCCCGAGGCCAGCTCGTACTGCCAGCCGTGGAGCGAGCACGTCAGCACACCTTCCTCGATGGTCGCGAAGCGGGTCAGGTCGGCCATCATGTGCGGGCAGCGGCGCTGGATCTCCCAGCCGTCGAGGACGAACGAGCCCTCGGCCTTGGCCTTCTCGGCGTAGAAGCCTTCGGCGTACTGGAGGCGCTCGAGGTCGAGGCACTTGAACCAGGTGTAGACGTACTCGTTGTAGGGGCCCTTGCGCGCTGCCCGGAAGCGCATCGACAGGAAGAGCGAGTTGACCCAGTCGACCTCGTGCTCGCGGACAAGCGTCTCGATCAATGGCCGGTCGATCCGGAAGATGTAGCGCGGGGTCTCGACGCCGTCCCATGGGCGGACGAGCTGGTCGACGAAGTCGAGCACGATCCCCGGCGGCTCGCCCTCGGGCACCGCGGTCAGGCCCTGCGGTCCGCGCAGGTCGAGCAGGACCGGCGCCCCGATCCCGCTGCAGGTCAGCTCACCGAAGCCCATCAACGGCTCGAACCAGCCTTTGAGCTCGGCGACCAGGTCGAGCACGTCGGGGCCATCGTCCACTGCTGACGAGTCGTCCGGCGTCGCGTCCCGAGGCTCCTCGGCGACCGGTCCCAGCCAGCGGGCGTGCTCGGCGTCGAGCAGCGGCCGGATCCGGGCCTGGTAGGCGCGCAGGTATGCTTCGCGATCATCGAAGATCCGGCGTACGCCGGCGTCGTCGACCGGGTGGCCGACCTCGAAGGAGCCAGGCCCGAGCTCGCCGATCGAACCGGGCAGCATCAGCCGGCCGCCTCGGATCCCATTCGACGCGAGGTAGTCGAGGAAGACCTCCTGGTCGGGGAAGATGTTGGCGGGATCCCGGCGCAGGTCGTTGTACTCGAACAGGTCGTCGTCGAGGAAGCACGGTGGACCGGCGCTCGGCACGACAAAGGCCGGGTCGATGATCTCGATGTAGCGCTGGGCCCGAGCCAGCTGGACGACCCGCTTCTTGTGGGCCAGGGTCACCTTGGCCCGCTCCGGGAACTCGTAGACCATCGGGTACCAGATCGCCCCCGAGAACTGCAGGAACAGCAGGTCGATCCGGCCGAGGGACAGGAGCTTGTCGGGGTCGGGCGGCCGCGAGTCGTTCATGTTCAGCAGGCGCGTCTCGCCGTCGTCGACAAGGAGCGCGGAGTCACCGATCGGTCCGTCGGTCGGCGCCGTCAGGGCGTTGATCATCACGGTCAGGCCGCCGGCCAGCTGGATCGGCTCGACATCGGCGGTCTCGACGAAGCGCCGGAAGCCCAGCGCGTGGAGCTCGTGGCGAAGGTCGTCGATCAGGTAGTCGGGCAGCAGGACGGTCGTGTCCTTGTTGACGTTCCGGCTGAGCCAGGCCGGGTCGAAGTGGTCGTGGTGGAGGTGCGAGATGTACAGGTACGTTGGATCGCTGATCGCGGCAGGGTCGATGCCGTCGTTGGCCGGAAAGGGAAACCAGCTTCCGAAGTAGGCCGGGCTGAACCACGGGTCGCACAGGATGCTGCCGGCCCGGGTCTCGATGTACAGGCCGGCCTGGCCGAGGAAGGTGGTCCGCATCGCCCGAGGATACCGGAGCGGGTACCATTGGCGGCCGATCCCCAAATGAGCCGCACTGACGGAGCGCGTGCATGGCCGGTGACGTTTCGTTCGATGTCGTCAGCGATTTTGACGAGCAGGAGCTTCGGAACGCCCTGGACCAGGTCCGACGGGAGGTCCAGCAGCGCTTCGACTTCAAGGGTGCGAAGGTCGACCTCGACCAGGAGAAGACCGAGCTGATCCTGGTAACCGACGACGACTTCCGGGCCAAGGTGGTCAAGGACCTGATCGAGTCGAAAGCCGTCCGCCGCAACCTGAGCCTGAAGATCTTCGACTGGGGCAAGGTCGAGCCGGCCGGCGGGAACACGGTGAAGCAGGTGATCACGCTCCGGCGGGGGCTGTCCGACGACGTCGCGAGGAAGCTGACCAAGCTGATCCGGGAGGAGTTCCCGAAGGTCAAGCCGCAGGTCCAGGGAGACGCGATCCGGGTGGCCGGCAAGAACAAGGACGACCTCCAGCGAGTCATCGTCCGCCTGCGCGAGCTGGACCTGGAAGTCCCGCTCCAGTTTCAGAACTACCGCTAGGCCGGCCGATCGTGACCGAAGAGACGCTCGAGCCGATCGAGCCCGAGGCGCAGGTTGCCGAGGCCGAGCCGGCGGTTGAGGCGGGTCCCGTCGAGGCGGAGCCCGTCGCCGATCCCGAGCCGGTCGATCCCGGCCCGGTTACCGAACCGGCCGCCGGGCCCGAAGTCGCAGCGGTCGAGTCCGAGCCGGTTACTGAACCGGCCGCCGAGCCCGAGCCAGTCGAGTCCGAGCCGGTTACCGAGTCCGCCGCTGCCGAGCCCGAAACGGCAGTGGTCGAGCTGGAGCCCGAGCCCGAACCCGAGCCGGTGGCTCCGCGGACCGTCGGCCGGCTGATCGCCGATGCCCTCCGCAGCGCCGGCGTCGAGGTCGCCTTCACCGTCCCCGGCGAAAGCTTCCTCGGCCTGCTCGATGCCCTGCCCGAGGCCGGCATCCGGGTCGTGACGACACGCCACGAGGGCGGCGCCGCATTCATGGCCGAAGCGCACGGGCAGCTCACCGGCAAGCCCGCCGCGTGCATCGCGACTCGCGCCGTCGGCGCGGCCAACCTGGCCATCGGAATTCATACCGCCCGGGCTGATTCGACCCCGATGTTCGCCCTGGTCGGCCAGGTCAACCGGCGGTTCCGCGGCCGGGAGGCGTTCCAGGAGATCGACCTGCCCGCCTCGATCGGGCGAATCGCCAAGTGGTCCACCGAGATCGACTCGGCCACGACCGCCGAGGCGACGATGCTCGAAGCCACCCGCCAGGCGATTGCCGGGCGACCCGGACCGGTCGTGATCTCCATGCCCGAGGACCTCCTCGACGAGATGGTGCCCGGCCGGGCGATCGAGGCGATCCCGTTTCGACCCGCCCGCCTCGAGCCCGAGGATGCCGATGTCCGACGCCTCCTGCATCGGCTGACCGCCGCCCGGCGGCCGGTGATCCTGGCCGGTGCCGGCGTGCTTCGGTCGCGCGGCACGGCCGACCTCGTCCGCTTCGCCGAGCTCCTCGAAGTGCCTGTCATGGCGTCCTGGCGCCGGCCCGACGTCTTTCCCAATGACCACCGGCTGTACCTCGGGATGACCGGCTATGGCTGCGCTGCAACCGTCCGGCCGCGCCTCGACGACGCCGACTTCGTGCTCGTGCTGGGATCCCGCCTGAGCGAGATCGCCTCGTTCGGCTACGAGGTCCCGCGGGCCAGCCAGGCCTGGGCGCACGTCGATGTCGAGCCGCGGACCGCCGCCGGCGGCCTGGCTGGACCGGACCTCGCCCTGACCGCCGATGCCAGGACGTTCCTGCGGGTCGCCCGGCGGCGCGTGTCGATGGGCGTCCTGGCGGCAGAGACGTTCGATGCCCGGCGGGCGGCCAACGAAGCCGATCGAGCGGCCTATGAGGCGGCTTCGGACGTGACCACCGAAGCGTGGGACGGCCCGGGCGTACATCCGGGCCGGGTGATCGAGACCCTCAACGCCCTGCTACCGCCCCAGACGGTGATCACGACCGATGCCGGCAACTTTGCCGGCTGGGCCGCCCGCGGGTTGCGCCTGCGCCGGCCGGGCACGTTCGTCGGGCCGACCTCCGGGGCGATGGGCTACGGGCTTCCCGCGGCGATCGCCGCTTCGCTCGAGCATCCCGGTCGCCCGGTGATCGCGCTGGCCGGCGACGGTGGCTTCGCGATGACGATGAACGAGCTCGAGACCGCCGTCCGGGCGCGGGCGACCGTGGTTGCCCTGGTGTTCGACAACCAGCGTTACGGCACGATCCGGGTCCATCAGGATCGGCGCGGAACCGGGGCAGGGGAGTCGACCGACCTTGGCCCGGTGGACTTTGCCGCGGCGGCCGTCGCGCTGGGCGCCCTGGGCGTTCGAGTTGACGACGATGCCGCCTTCGAGCCGGCCCTGGCCGCGGCTCTCGCGGCCGGGGTGACGACCGTGATCCAGCTGTCCCTGGACCGGCGCTGGCGTTCGGCCGGCGTGCTCGACCCGGCCTGAGCGAGCCGATGCGTTCGACCTACCACCTGGTGTCGGCCGACGCCTGGGCGGCCCGCGATCCGGCCGCGCCGTATGCCGCACCGAGCCTGTCGAGCGAGGGCTTCATCCACTGCACCGACGGCGCGGAGGCGATGGTCGAGACCGCCAACCGCCACTACCGCGACGTCCCGGGCGCATTCCTCGTCCTGACGGTCGACCTGGATGCCGCCGGCTCGCCCTGGCAGTTCGATGACTCCAGCGGGATCTACCCCCACGTCTACGGCCCGATCGAATCCGCGGCGATCATCCGCGAGCAGCCGATCCCGCGATCGGCGGACGGGACGTTCCTGCCGTTCGGAACCGGCGAGGTTCCGGCCGGCGTGCGGGTCGAGACCATCTACGTCGTGGAGGCGACGTACGGGCCCGACGCGGCCGAGCTGCGGCCGTTCTCCCGGCCGGAGCACCTCGGCCACATCGGTGAGCTCCTCCGCGCGGGCAGCGTCATCGAGGCGGGCGGCTACCTCGATTTCAGCACGGCGATCCTGCTCGTGCGGGCGGACACCGAGGAGGCAGCCCTCGACCTGTTCCGCGACGACGTCTACATCCGGACCGGGGTGTGGACCGAGCTACGGGCCAGGGCCTACGGGCGGGTGGTCGCCGAGCCGGGCTAGCCGGAGACGGCCAGCCACTCGCGGACGTGCCGGTCGAGGGTCGGCAGGGGCATGCTCCCGGACCCCAGCACCGTGTCGTGGAACGCCTTGATCTCGAAACGGTCGCCCAGGTGCGCCTCCGCCGCGGCCCGGATCCGCTGGATCTCGAGCCGGCCGATCATGTAGGCGAGGGCCTGGCCCGGGTTCACGGCATAGCGATCGATCTCGGCGGTGATGTGGTTCTCGCGCATCGGCGAGTTCGCGAGCATGTAGTCGATCGCCTGCCGCCGGCTCCAGCCGAGGGCGTGCATGCCGGTGTCGACGACGAGCCGGCAGGCCCGCATCGAATCAGCTGAGAGCATGCCCATCCGATCGAGTGGCGTCGTGTACAGGCCCATCTCGTCGGACAGCCGCTCCGCATACAGGCCCCAGCCCTCGCCGAACGCGGCGATGAACGCGTGCTTGCGGAAATCGGGGATATCGGTCAGCTCACTGGCAATCGCGAGCTGCAGGTGGTGGCCGGGGATTCCCTCGTGGTAGGCCGTCGACTCCACCTGGAACCGGCCCCACCCGGTCGGCTCGCTCGTGTTCATGAAGAACGTCCCGCCCCGGCTGCCGTCGAGGGCCGGTGAGAAGTAGTAGGCGACCGCGCCGCTCGTCGTTTGCTCGACGTCGCAGTCGGCACGGGGCAGGATCCCGAACCAGCCGCCCATCGCCCCCTTGGCCTTGGCCAGGGCGGCCTTCGCGTCGGCCACGACGGTCTCGCCTGTCTCGTGGTGGAGCGCCGGGTCGGACCGGAGCGCGTTGAAGATCGTCTCGAGATCCGCCGATCCGGTGACCTCGGGCCCGAGCTGGCGATACTCCTGGGCCAGTAATTTGACCTGGCCCAGGCCGATCTCGTGGATCTCGGCCGCCGACTTGTCGAGCGTCGTGTACAGCCGGATGGCCGCCCGGTAGGCCGCCTCGCCGTCCGCCAGCCAGGTCAGGCCGACATGCTCATCGGGCCGGGCGCCGGGCAGGATCTCGTCACGCAGGACGTCGCGATAGACCTGGAGCGCCGGCCGGACCTCGCTCTCGATGATCACTTCGAGCTTGCTGCGCCAGGCCGACTTGTCGGGCAAGGCAGCCGGCAGGGTCACGTTCAGGAGCGGATCAGCCTCGATCCGAAGGGCCAGCCACGCGTCGAGCTGGGGAATGGTGTCGCGAACAGCGAAGGCGGCCGGCGTCTTGCCACCGGCCGTACCTGCTCGGAGCCGGTCGGCCATGGCCCGAAAGGCGAAGCCGATCGCCCGGAACTTCGGCTCGAGCTCCTCGGCGACCTCGACCGTCGGCAGCCCGAGCTTGGGGATGTAGACCGGCAGCATCGCCTGGAGGCCGGAGATCGGGTTGACCGTGAACTCGGCCATTCGGGTGGCCAGGAGGTCCGCCCGGGTGGTCGCGTCCCAGTCGATCATCTCCCGGCTGATCCGGTCCTGGGCCGACAGCGCCGCCGCGTCGATCGCCCGCGCCCGTTCGGCGAACCGGCGGTCCTCGGAGATCTGGCCGTCCTCGGCAACCCGGCTCGGGTCTTCGAACTGGCCGGCGAACCGGTAGTCGCCGTCGAGATGGGCCGCCGTCGGCGAAACGCGATGCCGGAAGTCGTAGTACTCCTCGGCAAGGGCATTGATTTCGTCGCTCACGAGATCTCCCGACTGCGAGGTGGGGTCGAAGATGTCCATCGTAATCCGGGTCGGCCCGGGGGTCCTGATGGTGTGCCCCGACGTACAGGGGCTGAGCTCGGCCGCCCGAGCCCGGGGCCGGGCTCGTGACAAATTCGCGCTGGAGCAGCGCCTATGGCCAGGACGCGGCCCGGCGTCGTCGACATCCAAGGTAGGTTGGGGCACCGTCCATGCTCAGACCGAGCGGGATTGCTCCGTCCCCGGGCCGCTGGGCGCCCCCGACTGACCACAGCGATCGCTAGAGCGCGAACTTGTCATCAACCGACTCGATCCAGCCATCATGGCTGCGGGCGGGAGAGCTCGGACAGCTGAACAACGGTCCGCCAGTTTCGCGCGGTCGGCACGACCCCAAGCTGGCGCTCGGTCAGGGCCTGGCCAAGCTTGCTGCGGCCCAGGCCATTGGGCTGGTACAGGTGCAGCTCGCCGTCGACCACGACGAAGGCCTCGCCCTCGGACGTCAGGCGTTCGAGGGTGGACAGCCCGGCTGGGGAGATCGGACCGGCCAGGAAGACGACATGGTGGCTCGTGTCCGGCACGCCTGGGTACGGGTTCGACTGGACGACCCGTTCCAGGGCCGGATGGCCGCGGCCAAGGACGCTGATCCTGAGCCCGAGCTCGCGCTCGATCGCCGCGGCCGCCCGAATGCTCATGTCGTCAGGCCCGTCCGCTGAGGCCAGGATGACGTTCCCGCTCTGGAGGTAGGTCGTCACGCGCGTCGCGCCGAGCCCCTCGTAGACCGCGCGCAGCGCCGGCATCGCCACGCGGTTCGCGCCGCCGACGTTGATCCCGCGCAGCAGGGACACCTGGAGGTCGATCAGATCCGACCCTCGTGGAGCAGCGCGACCGCCTTGTCGATTCGACGCTGGCGTGTCTCGGCCGTCTTCGCGTCGGCAACGCTGAGGGTGAACCGGCTGCGGTTGCTGTAGGAGAGCCCGTCAAAGAAGGTCCGAGCAGCCGGGTCGGCGTCGAGCGCGGCATCGAGGTCGGCCGGAACAACCAGGACTCGCGGTGCCGAGTCGAGCTCCAGCTGGACGTCGACGACATCGCCCGCCGCAACGCCCGCCCCGGCCCGGTTCTCGGCGCTCACCCCGATCAGGTATTCGCCGGTGTACGGCGCGACCGTGCTGCGATAGGTGTAGCCCCGGATCGTGACCGTCACCGGCGGCCGCTTGCCGTGGCCCAACGCCTCGACCACCTCGGGCGGCACGGAGATCCCGCAGGCCGTCTTTCCCCGAAGCTCGATTGTTCCCTTGAACGTCACCACGCCTGTCACCTCTGCGCCGAGTATGCCAGCCGATGCCGCCTGCCCGTCTGCCCGTCTGCCGCACCTGGCACAGACCGGGTTCGACAGCTGGTCCGGGGTAGAGTGTCCGGGTGAGCCACATGCAGCCCGAGCCCAAGGATCCTGGTCAGCCGACGAAGCCCGAAGGAGCCTTTTCGTGGAGCGACCTCGGGCCGCTGGCAAGCAGCCCCCGAGTCGCGCTGAGCCTGCCCTTCACGGTCGGTGCCCTGATCGTCGCGACGTGGTGGCTGCGCGAGCTCAGCGAGGCGGCCAGCACGCCGGGTGTCTCGGCCGTCCTGCTCGCGGGTGGGATCGTGCATGGCTCTGGCGCGATCATGAGTGTCCTGCTGCCGGTCGCGCTGCTCTGGCGCGTGCCTTCCGCGCTCCGCTCGCGGACCCGGCTGTTCCTCGGCCTGGCGGTCCTCGCCGCCCTGCAGGTCGTGGCCGTGCTGGGTGGCTTCTGGCAGGTCGATCCGGGAGCGGGCTCGCCCCTCTTCACGCTCCAGTCCTCGCTCGAGTTCATCGTGCCGATCGGCAGCGCCCTGGTCGCGTTCGGCCTCCTCGACCTGCGCGTCCGACGCCCAGCCAGGAGCTCGCTCTTGATCGTGCTCGTGGTCATATACGTGGGGCTCGAGGTCTCCCAGGCCCTCATCATCGCGATCGAGAACGCGCTCGGCCCGAACAACATCGCGGGCGGTGGGATCAGCTGGTGGGCCGTGCTGACCGCGGTGGTCGCCGCGTTCACGGCCTGGATCGTCCTCGACGCCTGGTTCGAACGCGAGCCTCCAACCCAGTTCTGGACGCTGCTGTCGGCGGCCGTCCTGCTCGGGCTGGCGACAAGGATCGTGGCGGTCCCCGAGTCCGTCGCCGTGGTCGTGTTCCAGTCGATCCCGCCGGCCGCCATTGGCACGCTCATCGAGCTCGTCTCGACCGTTGCCGTCGTGCTCGCGTTCACGGCCTACCTGCGCTTCACCCCGCGGCCGCCGGAGCCTGCCGCCGGCGACGAATCCGGGGGTGCCCGTCGACATTAAGGCGTCAGCCCGGCGAACGTGGCCCGGCGGCGGCGAAGTCGCGGTACATGAGCACGATCGCCAGGGGCACGAACGGGGCGAGGAGAATCCAGGCGACGTAGGTGAGCAGGCTCGACAGGATGAAGTTGAGGTCGATCCCGGCGCCCGGCCCGATCAACAGTGCGGGCACGGTAGCCGCGATGGCGAACGGGATCCCCTCGAGCAGGCTCACCACGACCAGGGTCAGGGCGATCGACAGCCGGCGGCCCCGTGTCAGGTCGCTGCTCCGGCTGAGCGCAGCGCGCAGGGTCCGTCGTTCCAGGACCATGACCGGCAGGGCGACACTCCAGCGGACCGCGCCGTAGAACACCAGCAGGGCCCCGGCAAGGACGACCAGCTCCAGCACAAACGCCTGGCCGGCGGCTGCACCGGCGTCGGCGCCGGTCCTCGCCAGGGCTTCCGAGGAGCTGTCGAGGGCAACCTCCAGCCACACGAAGACGGTCGCCCCGAAGACCACCGCGGTGAGTGCCAGGGCGAGGTCCATCGCATGCCTGGCCAGGGTCCGCAGCGATGCCCGGATCGAGTGGTCTTCCTCGCGCGCCGACAGGAGCAGGACCGCCAGCGCCGCAGTCAGGACCAGGATCGAGCCATAGGTCAGGCTGATCGACGCGACCGTGCCGAGGATGACCAGCGGCGCGTGGGCGGGAAAGACCGCGTCCGCTACCTGGGCCGTGCCGGCTGGGCCGGCTGAGGGCCCATTGAGCGTGGTGGACAGTCGCTGGAGCTGGGCGACCGCTACCGGGGCGGCGACGAGGCCGGCCACGCCCTGGACCACGATCGCCAGGCCGAAGATCGCCCGCGGCCGGGCCAGGCAGGCCTGCCAGACCGCCGCCAGCCGAGCCGGGATGTTGGGCTCGTCGGGCACTCCCGGCCGATCCTTTGGGGACCTGCCGGTCCAGCCCGGGATGTCGTCGCCGGCGGACACGCTCAGTTCACCCGACGAATTGCCAGGGTTCCAGCGATCTTGTCGTGCCAGCCCTGCTTGCGCGCGTCGAAGGCGACCCAGATGAGGCCGATGTACAGGACCCAGATCGAAACGAGGTAGCCGACGTAGCGAAGGCAGCCCCGGGCGAAGCTGATCTTCGTGCCGTCCCGCTCGTTGCGGACCTGGACCCCCAGGAGCAGCTGGCCGAACGAGGCTCCCAGGCGCGACCACAGGATCGCGAAATAGAGCATCTGGATCAGGACGAAGCCAAGGCCCAGGCCCAGGGTCAGCGGAATGATCGAGTTGATCGCGGCGAGGTAGGCCGCCGAGGCATTCGGATCGGCGATCAGCTGGCCTGTCGTCGGATCGACCGCGTACATGCCCTGGCTGATCGTGTCGATCGTGGACTGGGGAACTGCGTTCAGGAAGATCGGGACGGCCACGATCCAGGCCGGGATGCCAACGATGAGGCCGTCGAGCAGGAATGCCCAGAAGCGTCGCCAGAACCCGGCAAACGCATAGCCGGGCGCCGGACCGGTGATGGGCTCAGGCAGGATCCAGCCCGACTGTTGCGGCGCGCTCTGGTCGACCACGTCCCGGCCCCTTGTGCGACTGGCTCGAATTGCTCGAGGATGGCCATTCTGCGCCATCGCCGTCGAGACCCCGATCGTCACGCCGGACGCCGCCCGAATCGGTCCGCCTTGACCGAATCAGCAACGGGCCCCACCCTTGGACCAGCCGACACGCGCCGGGTTGCGACCCAGTTGCTCGCAGCGCACGGCAGATCGGATGGCCCGTTGTGGCCCGGACTCCCTTCCAGACTCCCCATGCGCTCGTTGTCGTGAGC
Organism: uncultured Chloroflexia bacterium; assembly: GCA_963720965.1. Taxonomy (GTDB): domain Bacteria; phylum Chloroflexota; class Limnocylindria; order Limnocylindrales; family CSP1-4; genus Palsa-1033. The sequence continues at coordinate 267,469 of CAVRHD010000002.1, forward strand.
ACCCAGGGGTACTTCGACGTGTACCCGCCGGTGGCCCGGCTCGACAACGCCAAGCCGGCCTACCGGGGCGTGATCGCCGAGCTCGGCGCCTCGGTCCGGGGCATCGACGACCGCCTGTCGGTCCGGCCGGATTCTCCCGCCCTGGTCGAGGCGGTCGGCGCGTGGTCAGCCCGAAACGGCGCGGCCGCCGTCCGAGGCGAGCTCGGCGGCGGCCGGAACAATGACATTGAGCCGCTGCTGGACGCCCCGGCGGCCTGAGCCTCTCAATGAGCCGGATGGTCCGTGGAGGACGATCCGGCTGATTCCTTGCTGTCGGTCGCTACTGGACGAAGTAGCCGGTCAGGTCGACCGTGACGTTGGTAGAGCCGGATTTCGCCGAATAGGTCACGCCAAGTGACCCAGGGGTGACGTTGAGCGGGGTCGTGAAGCCATTGGCCCGGGTGTCCCCGAGCGGGAAGTTCAAGGTCGACGTCAGGGGTGCATTGTCCGGCGTGACTGTGAGGCTGACGAAGCCCGCCGCGGTCTGACCGGTCACCGTCAGGTTTCCGGTGATCGCGATGGCGCCGTTCGGTGCGAACGTGCCATTGGCGGCAACGAGCGTCTGGGCGTGGCCAGCCAGGAGCGTGTTGAGGCCCATCGGCGGGTTGCGGCTATCGGCGATTTCGAACCGGCGTGACGGCCACGAACTTCGCCCCGAGCGTGTTCGGTTCGAAGTAGCCAGTCACGTCGAAGATCACCTGGACCTTGGCGCCCTTGACCGCGCCGTACGTGACGCTGAGCGTGCCGCCCGGCCCGAGTGGGGTCGTGATCCCGTTCGCACGGGTGTCGCCCGTTGGGAAGTTGATCGTGGATGTCGTCGGCGCGTCGGTCGGCACGAGGGTCACGGCCACGAAGCCGGCCTTGGTCTGACCGGTGATCGTGAGGTTGCCGGTGACCGCAGTGGCATCCGCCGGGACGGCGCTTGGGCCGGTTCCGGTGCCCTGGACCGTGAACGTCTGGGCCTGGCTGGCGGTCAGCGGCAGGGGCAGCCCAATCGCCGAGCGCGAGTCGACGATCCGGTTGGGGACGATCGAATGGTAGGTGGCACCGGTTGAATCAAGGGCGAAGTAGCCGGTCACGTCAAAGGTGACCTGGGTCGAGCCGCTCTTGGCCGCGTAGGTGACGCTCAGGTAGCCATGCCCGCCGGCTCCCGCGCCGAGGGCCGCCGTCACGTTGTTCGCCCGGGTGTCGCCCAGCGGGAAGTTCAGGCTCGACGTCGTCGGGTTGTTGTTGGGCAGGGAGGTCAGGGCCAGGAAGCCGGCCTTGGTCTGACCGGTCACGGTCAGGTTGCCAGTGACCGCCGTCGCTCCATCGGGGATGTTGACCGTCGAATCCTTCGGGAAGCGGTTCGTGACCTGGAAGGTACGCGCGACATTGTGCTGGAGGGCGCTGCTGATCCCGATGGCCTTGCGCGTGTCGACGAGCCGATTCTGGTTGACTGCGTGGTAGGTGGCCCCGCTGAGCGGCAACGGGTCGACCGTGATTCCGTCGGAGACGGAGCCGGTTCCGTTGGCATTCGTCGCGTCAAGGGTCACGGCATACGGACCAGGCGCGGCGTAGGTATGGCTGGGGTTCTGGAGCGACGAGGTATGGCCGTCGCCGAAGTCCCAATGCCAGGACGTCGGAGTGTTCGTCGAGGTGTCGGTGAACTTCATCGTCAAGGTTGCCGTCGTCTGGGCCGAGGTGAAGCTGGCGACCGGGGTGCCGGCCGGGCTCGAGTCCACGGTGACTGTCTCGGTCTTCGACGTCGTGCCGCCGTCGTTCGAAGTGATCAGCTTGACGGTATAGGTGCCATCGGCGGCATAGGTATGGAGGGGACTGGCGGTGCTCGCGGTTGAGCCGTCGCCGAAGTCCCAGAACCAGCTGTCCGGCACTCCGCCGCTCGTTGCGTCGGTGAACTGGACGTCGGAGGTACCCGGGTTCTGGGCCCAGGTGAAGTCGGCAACCGGCTCGGCCGGCACGATCCCGCCGATCGGCGAGGTCACGTTGAGGTCATCGAAGCTGACCGTGATCGGGCCCTGGTTCCAGTTGCCCGCCAGCCAGCCGAGGAGGCCGACGGCACCGGGCGCCTGGAGGACGGGGGTCGAGTCGGTCGTGGTGTAGTCCCAGCCGGCCGGCTCAGCGGTGCCGTCGGTCCAGGCCTTCATGCTGATCGTGGTCGGGTTGGTCCCGGTGATCTGGGCCCTGACCCACACGAACTGGCCGACGGCGACCGTCGCGGAATGGGCCCGGGTGTTGACCCCAAGCCCGGTCGCGACGTCGTTGATCACGGTGTCCGCCTGCAGCCAGACCTGGTTGCCGGTCGGAACGAAGCGGACCTGGCCGCGGTACGAGGTGAACCCGGACACGCGTCGGACATCGAACCCGACGTTGATGTTGTCGGAGGTGGCGAGCGTGTTGGTCGCGACCTTGAACCGGACGTCCACGTCCTGGGCGCTGACATTGGTCAGGTAGCCGCCCCGGTAGACCGTGTCGGTCGTGCTGTTCTTCGGGCAGATCTCGGGATTGTGCGGGTCAGGCAGGATCACGGTGCCGGCCGAGCCGGTCACGTTCATGTCGTCGTTGGTGCAGTAGAAGCCCGCGTAGGCGCCGCCCTGATCTGCCCGTCCCCACGTGTTGGACAACGTTCGACTGAACGTGTCCGAGGCGTAGACCGACGGGGTTGGTGTGGGCGTTGGTGCCGGGGTCGGCGGCGGGGTCGGCTGGCCAACCGAGGCCGCGCCAACATTCGGGCTGAATTGGGAGGTATTGCCGGCGGCGTCGGTCTGGGTCGCCGTCACCGGGTCGCCCGGACTCAGGGTCTGGTTGAAGCCGACGGTGAATGTCCCGCTGGCGGGCACCAGGGTGCTGCCGAGGAAGGTCCGGCCCTGGCCGGCCCCGCCGTTGCTCGCGTCGCCACTGTCGGCGCTCGCCTTGAACACCTCGACCGTGCAGCCGGCGCAGGCAGCGCCGCTGGCAGCGCTGAGGGACACGCCGGTGGGGCTCAGGGTCGGGACGACGATCGCGTTGTTGGCGCCGTTGATGACCTGGATCCCGCGGCCCGTGCCGCCCGCGCCGTTGTTGTAGATCGTGTTCTGGGTGATCGTGTTATCGATGTCGGAGGCGTCGCTGACGATCACGCCGGTCGGGTTGTTGGCCACGATGTTGCCCGGGCCTACGGTGGTCCAGCTGGCGTTGAAGTGGACGTTGATCCCGTAGAACTTGTTGGGCATCGCGGTCACGCCATCGGCGCCGACGCCGACATTATTGTCCTCGACCAGGTTGCCCGAGGTATAGAAGCCCTCGATCCCGATCCCGCCCATGTATTCGGAACCGTCGGCCCGCAGGCCGTTGTTCACGATGACGTTGTCGCGGACGATGCTGTTGGTGACGCCGTCCTCGATGTGGACGCCGTTCAGGCCGTTGCCGTACTGGTTGGTGGCGCCGGCATTGCCGGTCGGGTCGGTCCCGATGTAGTTGCCGATGACCTGGTTGCTGTCGGTCGTGCTGCTATGGCTGATCTCGACGCCCTCGCCCCGGTTGTTCGACACGAGGTTGCGCTCACCGGGCCCAGTTCCGCCGATGATGTTGTAGGAGGAGCCGGTGTTGATGTCGATGCCCAGCGAGATCTGGCCGTAGCAGATCCCGGGGCAGGTCCGGATCGGCTGGCCGTTGGGGCCAAGGCCGACGATGTTGCCCTGGACCAGGTTGTGGTCGGACTGCTCGTTGTAGGTCGAGACGCCGTTCGCGGCGTTGCCGGAGACGACGTTGCGATCACCTGGGTTGGTCCCGCCGACCACCGTGTAGCTCGCCGCGAGGGTCATGTTGATGCCGTTCGCGCCGCTCACGAAGTTGGGCGAGAAGAACGTGCCGGCGGCGTTCGTTCCGATGAACGAGCCGGTCACGCTGTTGCCGACCGCGGTCGCATTCTCGAACGTGATCGAGCGCCGCAGGTTGTACATCGACAGGCCCCGGATCACGTTGTTCGGCGAGGTCACGACCATCCCGTCACAGGCATAGTGCGGGTTGACCGGGTTGGCCTGGCAGTTGTTGGCGGCGGATGAGGTGATCTGGATCTCGATCACGGCGTTGTCGACGGTCGGATCGGTATTCGGGCTCGCCCCGGGCTGGGTGTAGCCATCGATCGTGACCGGGCCGCTCATGTTCGTGATCGTCGGCAAGGTACCGGACAGGGTGATCGTGTGGACGCCGGCGCCGGGGATATCGAACGCGATCGTCGAAGGGCCGGAGCTCTTGTCGGCCTCCTGGATCGCGGCGCGCAGGGTGCACACGTTCGTCGAAGTGGCGCAGATCCCATCGCCCTGCGCCTTGTCCACGGTGTCCAGGGTCGAGTCGACCGTGAACACGTCCGCCACGGCCGGCTCCGCAAAGCGGCTCGTCAACGGTGGTGCGGGCGGGGCGACGACCTTCGAGGCGATGATCTGGACGTCGCTCACGTCGAGACAGCCGTCGTGGTTGACGTCCGCCGACGCGTCCGTGAGGGCGCAGCTCGAGCCGTCGCCCTGGGCGTTCCCCCAGGCGAGGCTGGCGAGGTTCAGGTCGGCCGGCCCGACGATGCCATCGCCCGACAGGTCGACGTTCGTCGCAGCCGACGCGGTTCCGGGCACTTCGGCCACGGAGGCCGGGGCGGCGTAAGTGGACCCGCCCGTTCCGACCTTGACCGAAACGGCGCCCGGCGTCGTGAGGGTCATCGGGTTGCCATCGGCGTCGACGAAGCGCAGTGAGCCGAGGGCGATCGAGAGATTCCCGGCAGCCGTCGGAATCAAGGTGAACTTGGCCAGGGGCACGTTGCCGCTTGCCCCGGGATGGGCGGTCGCGTCAGGCGATTGGCCGCTCGCGCCACAGCCGGCAATCGGGCATGAATACAGGCCAAAGGCAAGGCCCGCCGGAATCTCGACCGGACCCAAGGGCTGGACGTCGCGGCCCGAACCGGCCAGGGCAACGGTCCGCTGGGTAAGCCCGTCAAATTCGGCGGCCGAGGGATCGTAGCGCAGCACGCCCTGGTAGCCGGCCAGGTTCTTCACGCCGGATGCCTTGAGCACCACGGTGATCGTCTGGCCGACGGCCACGCTCTTTGGAGCGCTGAGGATCAGTCGCGGGCCCGTGCCGGCGCCCGAATGGTCGACGAGGGGGACCTGGTCGGGCGTGGGCCGAGCCGCGGGCCGGCTGGTCTGCGAGCCAATCGGCTGGGCGGCTGCGGCCGAGACTCCGCCCGCGCCGGTGCTACCCGAGCCGCCCGAGCTGCCCGAGCCGCCCGAGCTGGACGTGCTATTCCCGGGCGCGGAGACCGCGCCGACGGTGGCGGCCGGAATCGAGGCGAGCAGGGCCAGGACCGCGGCGGCAACCAGGAAACGCCGGCGGCCGGAGGTCGAGATAGCGTGGCGCTTATGCACGGTGGCGTCATCCCATAGTGGGGCGGCGCATCAGCTCCCGCCTGGGCACGGCGTGATCTGCAGCGTCGCGGAGCGGTCGAGAAATGACCGGGATCAGGCACGGGGCTCGCCCAGAAGAAACCTGTACGAACCCGAGCCGGAATGGTCCCATGGGCCTCAGGGACCGTCAACCGTTCGTACCCCCACCGCACCGCCCATCCGTACTGGCTGCCTCGTAGAGCACATTCGGACGTGTTGCGTTGGCGCGCCGCAAATGCGCGTCGAGGACCGGACCGCCTACCGCCAGCGGGTCAGGATTGCCTCGCGGTCGAACAGGCGGATGCCGACGCGCAGCCCGGCCAGGCTGATCACGAACACGATCACGGCCAGGATCAGGTAGCCCGTTGCGCCCACCAGCAGGGTTCCGCTGGCCTGGACCAGGACGATCGCGACGACCGGGATGATGACCACCCCGCCGATCTGCTGGGCTACCCGCGGGTCGTTGACCCGCGAGCTGGTGATCACGCCGGCCACCACCGATGCCATGCCCACGGCAGGCCCCAGCACGAACACGCCGGCCAGCCAGCTCGAGTCGGTCACGACGCCCAGCAGGTGCGGTCCATAGACGAACGAGGCGAGCACCGCAAAGATGACGTAGGCGAGCCAGCCGGCCAGGACCCCGGGAACCAGGGCGGCGACGGCCTTGCCGGTCAGCAGCTCGCTCGTCCGGATCGGCGCGGCGAGGACGGGCTCCAGGCTGCGGGCCTGCTTCTCGCCGATGATCGAGAACGTCGCGATCGCCAGCGGGATGTAGGCGGGCATCAGCAGGAAGAAGGCGAGGAACTGCTGGACCGTGAAGGCGCCGGCGAGCTCCGAATCGGTGAAGCCGGCCCATTCGGGCCGCTGCGCCTTGACCGATGCGGCCAGCTCGGCCGGGAGGGTGTGACTGCCGATCAGGCCGGCCAGGGCCAGAGGAGCGACAGTCAGGACCATCGGCGGGATGAGGATCGTCGACATCAGCAGGCGATTGCGGATCGTTTCGGCGAACTCGCGGCGCAGGACCGTGGTGATGATCCGGCGGCGCATCAGCTCGGCTCGGCCGTGTCGGTGCGGCCGGCGGCCGGCGCGCCTGCGCCCGGCTGGACGCCCATGACCTCGAAGTAGACCGACTCGAGCGACGTCGCAGCGGGTCGCACCTCGACAATCGCCGCGCCGGCAGCGGCCAGGGCTCGCACCAGGTCCGGCGTGACCGCTGCCGGTTCGGCCGCCTCGGCGACGAGCCGGTCGCCGTCGAGCTGGGCAGCGCTGATGCCGGGTACCGCTCGGGCGATGGCCAGCAGCGCGGTGGTCGCGTCGGAGCCACGTTCGCCGGCGAGGCGGACCTCGACCCGGCCGCCGGCCATCGACCCGCGCAGCCGTGCCGGCGTGTCGATCCGGAGCAGGCCGCCCCGGATGAATGCGACCTCGTCGCACAGCCGGTCCGCCTCATCGAGGTTGTGGGTCGCCAGGACAATCGTCCGGCCCGCGCTGCGCAGCCCTTCGATGGCCTCGCGCACGACGTAGGCGGACTCGGGATCGAGGGCGGCGGTCGGCTCGTCGAGGAAGACGACGGCCGGCTCATGGAGCAGCGCCCGGGCAATCGCCAGCTTCTGCTTCATGCCCTTGCTGAAGGTGCCGGCAATATCATGGCGGCGATCCCACAGCCCGAACAGGCGGAGGTAGTGCTCGATTCTCTCCGTCCGCGTCGCGGCCGGCAGGCTGTACAGCCGGCCGAAGAAGTCGAGGTTGGCCTCGGCGGTCAGCTTGTCGTACAGCCCGGGCGTCTCGGTCAGGATCCCGACCCGGGCCCGAACCGCGTCCGGGTCGGTCCGGACATCGAAGCCGTCGATCGTGGCCGTGCCCTCGGTCGGCTCGATCAGGGCGGTCAGCATGCGGACCGTGGTCGTCTTGCCCGCGCCGTTCGGCCCGAGCAGGCCGACGACCCGGCCGCGCCGAACCTCGAGGTCGAGGCCGCGTACGGCCCACAGCTCGCCGAACCTGCGCCCGAGCCCGGAGGCACGCAGGGCGACGGGGTGAGTGGCTGGGGGCGCTGCCTGATTGGTCGCCAGGGCGCTCGGGTCGGCAGTCACCGGCAGACTCTCACCCGGCAAGTCTGCCCGGTCAGGCGTTCCGGTGCCACCGCAGCGCCGAGGCGCCCGGCCGGGGTGGCCGTTCGCCTGGTCCCGCGGCGGCGTTCCGGCTCCGATCGGCTCCGCTCGGCTCCGCTCGCAGGCGATTTGCTGACAAATTCGCGCTGAAGAGATCCTTACGGTCGTTGGCGACCGTCGCTGCACCCGAACCGCACCGCGATCGGGCCGAATCTGGACTGGCTCGTGCTCAGCTCCGTTCCAGACGACCTCGGGAACCGGCCTCCCGAGGCCGCTGATCCAAACCAGTCGCCACAAGACTCGCTCCAGGACGAATTTGTCATGAACCCGCTCGGGGCCGGGGGCCGGGGGCCTGGGACTGGCACCTGGGGACGGTCGAAATAACTCGGCTATCCGGCAAGCGCTAGTCGGCCTAGAGGCCCCTAGGCCAGCTCGAGCCCGGCTGCGCGGGCGTCCTCGACGAGCGATTCGAGTGCCTCGTCCGTGCGGGCGGAATCCTTCAGCAGTCCCATCACCCGATCGACACCGGCGTCGCGGTGGCCAGCAAGCAGGTCGACCCGCTGCGCACCGCTGATCCTGAATGTCTCGGTCCAGATGTTGACCGACAGGGACAGCGAGGCGGGGTCGCGATCGATCTCCTCGCAGCGGCTGCGGATCACGGGGATCGCCTCGAGGACCTCGGCCGGCGACACGCCGTCGAGGTTGAGCTCGTCGGCGAAGCGTGCGGCCAGCCGCCAGGTCACCTTCGGACCGTTGCCGCCGACCATGATCGGCACGCGTGGCTGCTGAATCGATTTCGGGACGTTGATCGCATTCTCGACCCGCGAGTAGGAGCCGCCGGCCGTCGCGTGCTGGTGCCGGTCGCCAGCCAGCATCGTGCTGATCACCGCGAGGTCGTCACCCAGCCGGGCAAGCCGTTCCCTCGTCTCGGGGAAGCCATAGCCGTAGGCCAGCCACTCGTCTTCCTTCCAGCCGGCACCGATGCCCAGCTCCATCCGGCCGCCGCTGATCGAATCCATCGTGGCGATCATCTTGGCTGTCAAGGCCGGATTGCGGAAGGCGGTACAGATCACGACGTGGCCGAGGCGGACCCGCCGGGTGATGGCCGCCAGGGCCGAGAGCGAGGTGAACGACTCGAACGTGATCTCGTCGGTCGGACGAGGGACGGTGTGGAAGTGGTCGAATAGCCAGACGGACTCGAATCCGAGCCGCTCGGCCTGCAGGGCGACCTCGCTCGTCCTGCGCCAGGCATCGAGCGGATCCCAGCCGTTGTACTCACCCATCCAGCCCTGGGGAGCGATCACGCCGATCTTCAACGAAGCACCTCCTCGGGTCGATCCCGGTTCGATCCCGGTTCGATCCCGGTTCGATCCCGGTCCGTCAGATCATCGACGATCGACCGAACCGGCGTTGCAGGTGCAGGTAGAGTCCGGGCATGGCCGCCTCGCCTCGAGCATTTGTGCTGCGCCACACCCGATTGGGTCCCGTGCCCGGCCTTGACCCGCTGCGCCTGCACCTGGCCGGAGAGGTGCTGCCTCTATGGCACGCCGTCCAGGTCGAGACGGACGACCCGGATGCGGCCTTGCCGTATTGGGCATTTGCGTGGGGTGGGGGACTGGCCCTGGCGACGTACCTCCGTGACCACCCGGGCGCGGTGACGGACCGGCGAGTCCTGGATCTCGCTTCCGGCTCCGGTCTGTGCGCCATCGCGGCGATGGGGGCTGGGGCTGCCGCGGTGACCGGGATCGATATCGATCCGTTTGCCGCTGCCGCGGTCGAGCTCAACGCCCGAGCGAACCGGGTGCGCGTCTCGGCCGTCCGACGCGACATCCTCGACGAGGAGCCGCCGGACGTGGAGGTGATCCTGGCCGGCGACTTCTGCTACGACGCGGCGCTCGCAGCGCGAGTCCTGCCCTGGCTCCGATCCGCGCAGGAGCGGGGGATCGACGTCCTCGTAGGCGACCCCGGCCGGCGCTACCTGCCCGCTGCCGAGCTGGTCGAAATCGCGTGCTACGACGTCCGGACCACGACCGAGCTCGAGGATCTCGACCACAAGCAGGGCCGGGTCTACCGGCTCCGGCCGATACTGGGCAGGTGACCACTCCCGTGGAGCCATACCCGCCAATCGAGCCGTACGCAACCGGCATGCTCGACGTTGGTGATGGCCAGTTCATCTACTGGGAAGCCTCGGGCAATCCCGAAGGAAAGGCGGCGGTCGCGTTGCACGGCGGTCCGGGCAGCGGGCTCACCGCGGGTCGGCGACGCTGGTTCGATCCAGCCCGGTATCGACTGATCCAGCTCGACCAGCGCGGCTGCGGCCGGAGCACGCCCCATGTCGGCAACCTCGAGACCGACCTCGCCACGAACACGACCGATCACCTGATCGCGGATCTCGAGCGGCTTCGGGAGCACCTCGGGATCGAGCGCTGGCTGGTCTGGGGCGCGTCGTGGGGAGTGACCCTCGCCCTGGCCTATGCCGAGCGTCATCCCGACCACGTGACCGAGATGGTCCTGCTATCGGTGACCCTCACCCGGCCGTCCGACGTGCGCTGGTTCGGCCGGGACGTTGGCCGCTACTTCCCTGAGCAATGGGATCGGTTCCAGGCCGGGGTGCCTGAACGCGACCGGGATGGCGATCTCGTCCAGGCCTACGACCGCCTGATCAATCACAGCCCGTATGCGGCCGTCCGGCTGGCGGCGATCGATGGCTGGGTCGCATGGGAGGATGCGATCCTGTCGCTCGAAGAAGGCTATGTCGTGCCGCACCCTCGCTGGGCCGACGACGCCTACCGGATCGCGTTCGCCCGGCTCGTGACCCACTACTTCTCGCATGCTGCCTGGCTCGGCGAGGACGAGCTGCTCGCGAATGCCTGGAAGCTGGCCGGGATTCCCGCCGTGCTCGTGCACGGCCGGCTCGACCTGGCCGGCCCGGCCGATGTCGCCCGGCAGCTCGCCAAGGCCTGGCCCGGCGCCGAGCTTCATTTCGTCGCCGGTGGCCATCGGGGCGATGCCGAGATGGATCGGCTCGAGCTCGAGGCAACCGATCGCTTCGCGGCCCGTACATGAGCAAGGCGACGAAGGCCGGGGACGAGGCGGCCCTGAAGCGGCTTGGCGGGGGGCGATGGCAGACCCGCGATGAGCGGTTCACGATCGAGCCCCAATCCGGCATCTGGGTCGTCGTCGACGCGAATCAAACCGACGATCTGGGTTTGCCGCTGGTTCGTGGGCCGTTCGGCAGCCTGACGGCAGCGAAGGCAGCCATTGCCGGCGCCCGTGAGGCCGAGCCCGAGGTCTCTTCGCTGGCCGCCAAGGTTGCCGAGCATCGTGATCGGCCTCCGGCGAAGCCGCCCGTGGCGACGCGGCCGCCGGTGAAGGCCGCCGCGCCAGCCAGGCCTGTCCCGTCGCCGGAGCCAGGCCCTCCGCCTGAACCGGCCTGGATCCGGGCGCTGCCGCCGGCCGGGCGCAAGGCGCGCTCACGATTTGATCGAACGACTGACCGAAGCAGGAGTGCCCGAGCCGGAGCAGCTGGCCCGGCGAGAAGTCGTCGACGGCGAGCCGGCCGTTGCCGCCTATGCCGTCGTCCAGGGCGGTCGCGGAGTTGGGCTCCGACGCCCGGCCGGCGGCCGTTGCGAGGCTCCTGGCGGATGGCCACGCGACCGATCTTGGGGTTCGCTGGCGCCTCGTCGACGGCGATGGCCGCTCGATCAGCTTGGAGGTGAAGGAACCATGACCGACGAAACGAACCCGTCCGCCTGGATCGACGCCCGGCTCGCCGGGTTCCCGAACGCCCAGCGGGACGTCCTCCAGGAGCTTCGCGAGGCGATCGCCACGGCCGCACCCGAAGCCGAGGAGGTGGTCAGCTACGCGATGCCCGCGTTCCGCTACCGCGGTCGAATGCTCGTTTCGTACGACGGCTTCAAGACGCACTGCTCGCTGTTCCCGATGAGCTCGGACATCGTCGGGCGGCATCCTGAGCTGGCCGAGTTCGCCGTCGCCAAGGGCACCTATCACTTCACGCCCGAGCACCCGATCCCGGCCAGCCTCGTGGAGATCGTGGTCCGCGACCGGATCGCCCAGATCGACGCGAAGGCAGGTTCAACAAGACGGCCATGAAACCTTCGCCCAGCCTGCCGTCGGCGATCGCCGGCCTGATCGTTCCCCAGGATGCGATCTCTGAGGCGACCTGGCAGTGGGCCCAGCGAAACCTACCGGCCTACCTTCTCGCCCATTCCGTCCGGTCCTACTGCTGGGCCGCCGAGATCGCGGCGGGGGAGGGCTGGACCTTCGACGCCCAGATCCTGTGGAGCGCCTCGCTGCTGCACGACTTCGCCCTGACCCGGGTCCCGCGGAACACGAGCTGCTTCGAGGTCGAAGGTGGTGAGATCGCCCGCCGTCACCTCACCGCGCTCGGTCTCAGCTCGGACGCGGCCGACCGGGTCGCTCGGGCGATCGTCGATCACATGCGGGCCGGCGTCACCCTGGCCGACGGGGTCGAGTCCGTCCTGCTCGATCGCGCGACCGGCCTCGACGTCCGCGGCGACGGCTACGAGCTCGTCGACGCGGTCCGGCCGGCGGTCGTGCGGGAGTTCCCACGGGGACCGTTCGACCGTTACTTCCTGCGGGCGATCGAACGCGAGGCCGCGGCACGGCCCGGCTCCGAAAGTGCCCGGCTTCTCGGCAACGACCTCGCCGGCTGGATGGCTCGCTCGCCATGGCGAGCCTGACTCGGGCGGCTCATCGACCTGTTCAGACCTGCGGAGCCACCTCGGGAATTCCGACCGGTACCGGTTCCGGGGCCGGACGCGTCTGGCGCGTCGCCAGGACCGAGCCAGTGATCACCAGGGCGAAGCCGATGCCCATGCCCAGCGTGAACGTCTCGTTCAGGACGAGCACGCCGAGGATCGCCGCGACGGCCGGGTTGATGTAGGTGATGACCGTGGACCGAACGGGGCCAATCTCGGCGATCAGGGCCGCGAAGATCAGGAATGCCGCGGCGGTGCAGACGACCGCCAGGATCCCGACCGACCAGAGCACGTTCGTCGAGGGCACGCTCGTCGGCCATTGGGCGAGCGCGATCGGCAGATAGACCAGGGCCACGAGCCCAAGCGAGAGGGCCATCACGCCGACGGCGGGCAACCCTCCGAGGCGGCGCGCCAGGATCGCCGGCCCGACCGCGTAGCCGATGACCACGATCCCGATCTGGACCAGGGCGATCGCGTCGTCGGCCTGGAAATCGGCTCCCACGATCGCCACGACGCCGAGGAGGCCGATCAGCAACCCGGCCAGGCCGGTCCGGCTGGTCCGATCAGCTCCGCCGGTCGCGAGTGCGAACCCGGCGCCGACCAGGGGCACGCCGGCGACCAGCAGGGCCGTCAGCGAGCTGGAGACGCGCTGTTCGGCCGATCCGACCATCACCCACGGAATGGCGATCTCGACCGCGGCAAAGGCGACCACCCAGCGCCACCGGACGAGGATCGCCCGCAGGTCGACCCGGATGATCGCGATCGGCAGGAGGATCGCCGCGGCGATCGCCGTCCGGGCGAACACGAGCATCGCCGGCGTGATCTCGCCGACGGCAACCCGGATGAACAGGTAGGGGATGCCCCAGATGACGGACATCAGGGCGAACAGGATGATTCCGCGCCGGGTCATGAACCGAAGATACCCGGATTTATGGCCCCCGCGTCGGCGGGCGCGGCCGGGTCAGTCGACGACGATGACGATCTTGCCCAGGGTTCCGGCCTGGAACGCGGCAAGGGCGGCGGCCGCTTCGGCGAGCGGGTAGGTGCGCTCGATCACCACGTGGGTGATGCCGCCCGCCTGGTTGGCGGCCGCGCGGTCGAGGGCCTCCCGGGCGGGGCTGGCGTTGGCCTTCAGGACGGTGACGTTGTCGGCCTGGACGTCAGACTCCGACCGGAGCAGCGTCGAAACGAATGAGCCGCCCGGCTTGACCGCGGTGATCAGGTTGGCCGGATCGCCGGCAAAGTGGAGGGCCACGTCCACGCCGTCGGGATGGGCTGCGCGGACGGAAGCAGCGACGTCGGTCTTGTAGTCGACGATCTCGGCCGCGCCCAGCGAGCTCACCAACGAGCGCTCGGCGTCGCTGTGGGCCGTCGCGATCACATGAGCTCTGGCATGCACCGCGAGCTCCAGCGTCTGGGTGCCGACGCCACCGGTGGCTCCGGCGATCAGCACGACCTGGCCGGCGGCAAACTTCGCCTCGTCGGCCGCCGCGAGAGCTGCCTCCGCCGCCACGCCGAGGGCGCCGCCGGTCGTGAAGTCGATCGAGTCGGGCAGTCGGCTCAAGCCGACCTCAGCCGCCACGGTGACGAACTCGCCGAACGAGCCGTCGCCGAGGAACGGCTTCGTCACGACCCCAAAGACGCGGTCGCCGGGGACGAATTCGGTCACGCCTTCACCGACGGCCTCCACGATCCCCGCGAAGTCCTTGCCGATGACGACCGGAAAGCGGTGCTCCATCATCCCCTTGAGGTAACCGTTGGCCACGAAGATGTCGAAGCCGTTGATCGAGGCCGCCCGGACCCGAACGAGGACCTCGCCCGGGCCGGGCTCCGGCCGATCGACTTCATGGACCGCGGCCGGGTTGCCGTCATCGAGGATCGCGAGAGCACGCATGTGGGTCACCCTGGGCTGGTTTCGATGGAGGATCGTTGCAGGCGCAACCATACCAGCGAAACCCGCCCGCCGTCAGCGAACGTCGTAGATCTCGAGGCCGGTTGCGGTTGGGTTGACGATATACACGTCGTAGCCCGCGTTGCCCCCTACGGCGGGGTAATCCACCTCGATCAGGACGGCGTGCGCTTGATCGATGGACGCGTCCCACGGGCTTGCCAACCAGGATGCGAGCGGGGCGGTGCCGGCCGGTGGCCGACCAACCGTGTACTGGCCGGCCACGGTCCTGAAGAACTGTCCGCGCTCGGTGCTCCAGCCGGCAAACGTCTGGGCGCGGCTCGGGCCGTCGGGAGCGAGCAGCGCCCAGGCGGCGGAGTAGTTGGCCTGGACCAGGTCCTTGGTGTACTGGTCAACGAAGGCCGCTGCGCTGGCATAGGGGACCGAAGGGAGCGCCGAGTCGCCTGGGGTGGGTTCGCTCGAAGGCGACCCGGCTGGGCTGGGCGTCGGCGACGGACTTGCCACCGTCGAGGGGCTCGCGTTGCCCGTGGGGCTTGCCCCAACCGCGGGCTGTGATGGTTGTGGTCCGTGCCCGCCGCCGCGCAGGGCGAGCGCGACGATCAGGACGACCGCGACAGCGCCGGCGGCGATCAGACCGAGCACACCGCTGCTGCGATGCGATCGTGGCCGAGGGGCCTCGACCGGCCGGCGTGCGTTCTGGGCAACCATCTTCCAACCCTCCAGGAGCTCATCGCTGCGGGACCGGGCCATCACGCCACCTCCAGCTTCTCGCGGGCGCGACTGACTGCGGCGCGCAACGCGCCGTCGCTCGTTCCCAATGCCGTTGCGACCTCGGTGTACGACCAGCCCTCGATCGCGGTGAGGACGAGGGCCGTTCGTTCGAGAGTCGAGAGCCTGCCCATGGCGCCTCGAACGTCGAGCCAGCGGGCCTGGGTCGCCTCGTCGAACGATGGGTCCGACGAGCGCGGCAGGATCCGCCGGCTCAGCGATCGAAACCGATCCGTCGCCAGGCGCCGGGCCGCCACCAGCAACCAGGGCAGGACAGGCCGATCCCAATCGAGGGTCAGCCGGTGCTGCCACAGGCGCAGGTAGGCGTCCTGGGCCAGGTCTTCGGCCGCCGTCCAGTCGTTCGTCCATGCGAGCGAGAACCGGAACACATCGTCCCAGTGGGCCTCGAACGCCCGGTTGTACAGCAGGTCAGCGTCGCCGGTGACGGCCATGTGAACGCTCATACCCATAAACACGTCGGCCCGGGCCGGAACGCACGGTGGCCCGGCCGACGATTTTCTGAGCGGCGCTCGGAGCTACATGTCCATCGGGCTGACGAGCTGGAAGTAGTTGCCGTCGGGATCGGCGAGGGTGGCGATCGACGAGCCGGGCTGGCCCTCGAACTCGTACGGCGCGGTGATGACAATTGCGCCGGCCGCCTTCATCCGCTCGAACTCGCCGGCGACATCCTTCGTCTCGATGTTCCACATGAATCGCCCGGGCATCGAGTTCTTGCCCTTGACCTCGGAGTGCGGGTAAACGGTGATGTAGCCCGAGCCGATCTTCCAGCCGGTGTACGTGTCGAAGACCATGCCCGGCTCGCCGAGCACCTTCGTGTAGTAGTCGACCAGGGCCGGGGCATCGTCGGACCCGATCAGGATGCTGTTGAAGTCCATCGCGATCTCCAGTGGGCTGCGGGTGTTCGCAACCTCAGGATAGGCGCGCCACCAAGGGCGGGGTAGAGTCGGCGGGTGAGCTTCGATGTCGCCGCTGAGGCCTACGACAATTTCATGGGCCGCTACTCGCGCCTGCTCGCGGGCCAGATGGCTGACCTCGGCGGCGTCACGGGCGGCCAACGGGTGCTCGATGTCGGGTGCGGGCCGGGCGCGCTTACGGCCGAGCTGGTGGAGCGTGTCGGGGCCGCTAATGTGGCCGCCATCGATCCGTCCATGTCGTTCGTCGAGGCAGCCCGGGCGCGCTTTCCGGGAGCGACCGTCCTGCATGGATCAGCCGAAGACCTGCCGTTTCCGGACGGCGAGTTCGACGCCGCAATCGCCCAGCTCGTCGTCCATTTCATGGCCGATCCGATCGGTGGGTTGACCGAGATGAAGCGGGTCACGCGAGCCGGTGGCGTCGTCGCAGCGTGCGTTTGGGATCACGCCGACGGGATGGGTCCGCTCGGCCTGTTCTGGCGAGCGGCCCGCCAGCTCGACCCACGGCGTCAAGGACGAATCCGGCCTGCCCGGGGCGCGCGAGGGTCACCTGGCCGAGCTGTTCGAGGCTGCGGGCCTTCACGCGATTTTCGCTTCAGTCGTGTCAGCCGACCTCGAGCACCCGACATTCGCGAGCTGGTGGGAGCCGTTCACCGCCGGCGTCGGGCCGGCCGGCTCGTACGTCGCCGGCCTCGACACGGAACATCGCACCGAGCTGCGCCAAGCCTGCCACCGCCTGCTGCCAACCGAACCGTTCGTGATTCCGGCCCGCGCCTGGGCCGTGCGGGGCGTGGCCTAGACGCCGGCTGGTATCGTGCCGCCGGTGCGACTCACCACCGGGATCGCCGAGGCGATCGCTCCGACCAGGCTCGGATCGGGCTTCCGCTGGCTGCTGTCGGCGACGATCGTCAACAACATTGGCGACGGCGTCGTCGTGTCGGCCGGGCCGCTGCTCGTCGCCTCGCTGACCCACGACCCGTTTCTGGTGTCCCTGGCTCTCTTGAGCGAGTACCTGCCGACGCTCCTGTTCGGGGTGATCGGCGGCGTCGCGGCCGACCGGTTCGACCGCCGCCGGATGGTCATCGTGGTGAACCTGGTCCGGGCCTTCGTGCTGGCCATCCTCGTCGTCACCATCGTCACCGGCGAGGTTGGCATCGCCCTGGTCCTGGGCGCCCTGTTCGTGATGGGCACCGCCGAAACGTTTGCGGACTCTGCCACGAGCACCCTGTTGCCGGGCCTGGTTGCCCGCGAGGACCTGGGGATCGCCAACTCGCGAACGCAGGGCGGCTCGCTCCTGACGAATTCAGCTCCTCTTCCCGCCGATCGGTGCGTTCCTGTTCGCCGTGGCGCCGGCGATCCCGTACGCGACGAATGCGATCTGCTTCGCCCTTGGAGCCGCGCTGATCACCCGCCTCGCGAGCGACGCCCGGGTGGCTCGGCCCGAGCGGACGTCGTTCCGGACCGAGATGCTCGAGGGGATGCGCTGGCTGATTGCCCACCCGCCGATGCGGACCCTTGCCCTGACGATCTTCACCTTCAACATCACGTTCGGAGCCGCCTGGTCGGTCCTCGTCCTGTACGCCAGCCAGCGCCTGGGGATGGGCCCGGTCGGATTTGGTCTGCTCACGACCGCGGTGGCGGCCGGCGGCCTCGTCGGGGCCGCGATCTACGGCCGCCTGGAGCGGCGCTTTGCCCTGGCCGACATCATGCGGGTCGGGCTGCTGATCGAGACGGCCACGCACCTGATCCTGGCCCTGACAACCTCCGCGATCGTGGCTCTCGGAACCCTCGTGGTCTTCGGCGGACATGCCTTCGTGTGGGGTACGACTTCGACCGTCGTCCGCCAGCGCGCCGTACCCGACGCGGTCCTCGGACGGGTGACGGGCGTCTACCGCGTGGCGATCGTCGGCGGTCTGGTGATCGGGACGCCGATCGGCGGCCTGCTGGCCACGAAGTTCGGGATCACGGCCCCGTTCTGGTTCGCCTTTGCCGGGTCGGCCATCCTGGTGGTGGTCCTGTGGCGTCAGTTCGACAACATCGTCCACTCGAGCGAGGTCTAGGCCGGCCGCAGAGGTCCGCTCGATTTCGGTCGGACGGGTCGGCGACAGGCTGGGCGGCGCTGTTCCGAGCGCGGTCATGGTCGAAATCGAGGCGGCCCTCAGGCTCCATCTGGGCCGCCGAGCCCTTGGCGCCAAGGCCTCAGGTCAGCAGGATCGTGCCTCGGGCCAGGACTGCACCGTTCGAATCCCGAATCTCGAACGTCAGTGCGCAGGTGCAGTTGAGGACATTCTCGTCGGTGTACTGGGCGAGGACACTGCCTTCGTCAGGAAACCTGTAGGTGCTGATCAGGCGATCGCCACCGGCGAACAGGGTGTAGGTCGAGACGACCTCGCCGTAGTGGATCTCGCGATTGAGCGACGCGACCAGGGCGACCGAGGTTGCCCGGGGAAACGTCGTCGACTGGCCCGTCAGGGAGAAATCGGACTCGTCGTAGCTCAGGCCGAACCAGATCGTGCCCAGGGGAGGTTCGTTCTCGGGCGCGATCCCGGCACCGCTGCCCGGAACCGGTGGAATGATCGAGGCGGCGCGGTCCACGGCAACGGAAAATCCGGCGCCGCCGATCACCGCAAACACGATCACGATGGCCAGGATCCAATAGGGAAATGGCCTCGTTCGCGGGCCGGTCTGGCGGATCGCCACCGTGCTCGCGATCTTGTCGTGCCAGCCCTGTTTACGACCGTCGAAGGCAATCCAGATGAAGCCGATGTCGAAGAAGAAGGCGGACACGAGGTAGCCGATGTAGCGCAGGCATCCACGCCCAAACGAGATCCGCGAACCCGTGGCCTCATCACGGACCTGGACTCCCAGCAGCTCTTGCCCGAGCGTCGCGGATCGACTCGACCAGAACACGCCGAAATAGAGGAACTGGACCACCAGGGCGGCGATGGCGACGAGGAGCAACTGGGCGAGGAGCTTGTCCAGACCAGCTTCGAGCCGGGCGAGCGCGGCCGGATCCGCGATGTACTGCCGCGTTACCGGGTCGTAGGTCAGGGACGATACGAATGCCCGCAGGTCGATCGAGTCGAGGTTGTTGAAGAGCGGCACGGCGAGCAGGCCCAGCGGAACCGCCAGGATCAGCCAATCGACGAGGTAGGCCACGAAACGGCGCCAGAAGCCGGCAAAGGCATAGCCGGGCGCCGGCCCGACCAGTCTCACCTCGGGCACGATCCAGCCCGACGTCGGGACCGGCGTCGGAGCGGGCGCCGGCGCCGGTTCGATCCCTGGCTCCCGGTTGGGCTCGGGTACGGGCTCGATCATCGGTCTCCCTCGATCGCGCGACGTGATCGTCGGCGCGACCACGTCACGATATGGCGAGCCTTGCTGGCGTCAAGCCGTCATAGGTCCTGCCGGAGACCAGCCGGCGCCGGAGCGAGTAGAGCGTCCGTCCGTGCGTCAGGGACGCCATCGAAGTACTGGTCGAGGACCTGGCTGAACACGAGCTCGTCCGGAACCGCCCGGTGGAACAGGGTCATCGATGAACGCAGCTTCATCGCGTCGAGCGAGCCGAGGATCTGGTCGGCCGAGCGCCTCGTCGTAGCCAGGAGGATCCCGACACACTCGCGCAGGCGTGCCCCCAGGACCGGATCCGCAAGGTACGCCCGCGCCTCGTCCAGGGACGTGATCGCGTAGTAGCGCGATGTCGAGCTCGATCCGAGCCCGGCGATCTGGGGGAAGACGAACCAGATCCAGTGACCGGCCTTGCGGCCGTTCCGCAGCTCCCCAATCGCGCCCGGGTAGGCACGTTCCTGAGCCGTGATGAACCGTTCGAGGTCGTGGCTCACGCCGGGCTCCGGTCCTCGAGCTCCCAGGCGTGGTCCATGACGTGGTGGGCCGTCCGGCGGATGAGGAACTGGATCGGCCACGTTCGAGCGGGCTTGGCCTCGGCGTTGTAGGCGCGGATCGCGGTGAGATACGCCTCTCGATGGGCCCGCAGGCCAGCCGGGGTCACGACGACGTCGATCGGTGTTCGCACCTCGACCTTGCGCGAAAACTGATGCGGCTCGTTGGCAATCACGTGCCGGACGATCTGATCGTGCGTCCGCCCGGCGCTGCGCGGTCCGGGCAACAGCTCGCCCGAGATGCGCTCTGCGATCGCATCGAACTCGGCCCAGCAGGCCTGCAGCAGATCGAGCCGCCGTTCGAGCTCGGCCGCCGGCAGGACCTCACGCTCGATCTCCGACGGGACATGGGCGATGCCCCAGAAATCGGTCGAGGACGATCCGGGCACGCGCTCCACGACATCGAGGCTGCGCGCTGCCGCGAACTCCTCGGCCAGGCCGGCCCGCTCGGCGACGCCGGCATACCGCGGGATGTAGCTGGCCAGCCGGGCGAGCGCGTCTTCTTCCGACGTTCCCCAGCGATCGAGTCCGGGCCAGTCCATAGCGCCGGCTACGACCCGGCGCTTCTTGCCAACCTCGAGGATCACCCGAACCTTGTCCTTCACGACCGAAAGCGTACCGCCACGGCGCCAGCGGATGCCGACTGGCCGAGGTCCACCATGCAGACTCTGCCCGGGACCGCTCGACGATCCCTAATCTGCCGATTACGGACCGGAACGAGCGGGCCTTCGGGACATCGCCGGCCCACTGGCGCGACCCGGATCGGGCAGACGCGCTACCGTCAGTTCCGTGATCCGAGCCAGGCACCTGATGGACAAGGAGAACGACATGGCACTGACCCTGGGAGTCCTGGCGCTGGTCGAGGCCAAGCCGGGCAAGGAAGCCGAGGTGGAGGCGTTCGTCAAGGGTGGCCGGGCGATCGTCGAGGGCGAACCGGGCACGCGGGTCTGGTACGGCTTCAAAGTCAACGACTCGACCTTCGGCATCTTCGACGCGTTCGAGGACGAGGCGGCGCGCCAGGCACACCTTGGGGGTCAGATCCCCGCGGCGCTCGCTTCGGCCGGACCGCAGCTATTGGCCAAGGATCCCGACATCCGGCTGGTCGACGTGCTCGCGGTCAAGGGCTAGCTCAGCTGCCAATGCGACTCGCCGCCGTCCTCCTTGGGGCCGTGCTGCTCGTGGCCGGGTGTGGCTCGACGTCCACGCCCGCGCCGACGACCCCAACGGCCTTCGGCCTGGCGGCGAGCGCGGCGGCGAGCGCCGCTGCAGCCAGCGCGGCCGCGAGCGCCGCCGCCGCCCCATCGGCATCATCGGCGACCAGCCCGCCTGCCACCACGCCAGTGCCGACCGTCGGGTCCGTTCCCGCTTCATGCCAGGACCTCCTGGTGGTCGTCACGCCCTACACCGGCGACGTCAGCGGTTCGACGTCGCTGGGCAAGCCCGGGCACCTGAGCTGCGAGATTCAATCCAACGGGGGCAAGAGCGTCCTGATCGTCACGATCGGGGCTGGTGGGACGCAGGCCGCCTTCGACACCCTCAAGACGGGCACGGCAGCAGGCGGTCGGACCGTCACCGACGTGCCGAACCTGGGGACGGCCGCGTTTTCGGTCTCGAAGAATGGCGTCCCAGCCGGGATGACGTCGCTCGGCACGAACGGGATCCTGTACGTAACCGAGAGCAACCTGCAGTTCACCCAGGACATTGCCATGATCCGGGACCTGATGCGCCTGCCCTAACGTCAGGCCTGGGCGAGCACCTCGCGAAGCTTCGCGGCGAACCCATCAGGATCGGTGCCGTGTCCGCCGTACTCACCGCCAAGGAAGCCATCGTGGCCGCCGGGGAACATCACCGGTGTCGTACCGAGGCGTTCGGCGACCGCAAAGGCGCCGCGACCAGCGAGCAGCCGCTGTGACTCGGTACCCGCGGCGAGGACGATCCGCGTGGAGGCAGCCCTGAGCGCGGCAATATCGGGCTCGAATTGGGTGCACGTGACCAAATTCTGGCCCAGGAGCGGGTCGGCCCGGCTGCCGTCGTCGGCTGTCGGCAGCCCGAACATCGACGGATCGGGCGCCGGCTGGGCCGCGTAGTCCGGATCGAACAATCCCTCGTGGCTGACGACGGCGATGAAGCGCGCCATGCCCGGCCCGAATCCACTCTGCTGGTAGGTGTCATGGACCGCTTGGCAGGCCGCGAGGGCAGCCTCGCGATCGGGCAGCAAGGCGGCGAGCGGTGGTTCATGGGCGACGAGCGTCCGAACCTCCTCCGGATGCCTGGCAACCAGGGCCAGTGCATTGACCGAGCCGCCGCTGCTGGCGAACAGGTCGACCGGGCCCGCACCGAGCTCGGCGAGGATTCGGTGGACGTCATCGGCATGCTGTTCGGGGGTGGACGGGCTGGCGGGGTCCACCTTGGTGCTGCGTTCGACGCCGCGCGGGTCGTAGGTGACCACGGTCCGGTCGGTGAAGTGGCCGGCCAGCGTGGTGAACCCGCTGGCGCCCATCGGCGATCCGATGATGAGCAGCGCCGGAGCGCCGTTGGGCCCGGCTTCACGGATGTCGTAGGTCAGGACGGCGCCGGGAACCTCCAGGGTGCGCGTCGTTGGTTCGGTCATCGTGGTCATGACTGCCTCCTGGTTGGTTATCCTGCTCGCACTTCCGCAAGAATGGCGTCGATCTGGCCGACCGCCTCCTTGAGGCCCTCCTCCATGCCCATCGCCAGGTATTGCGCCATCGCCGGCGCGCTTGCGTACTGGAACTCGATCGACATCCGAGTGTGCCGGGCGTCGATCGGCTCGATGGTTACCCGGCCCTCGTTGCGTGCAAAGTCGGGATTCGGCGATCCGTCGTCGTTGGCAAAGCCATCGAGGAACACGAGCCGACGCGGGGGATCGGCCTCGAGGACGTCCCAGAAGCCGCGCGGTTGGTCGCCGCTCGGCCCGGTCATGTGGTACTCGATGTGGCTGCCGGGAGCCAGGTCATGGGTGGTGAACGTGGCCGGATAGGTCGGCGGACCCCACCAGCGCTCGAGCTGGCGGGGATCGGCCCACAGCTCCCAGACGCGCGTCGGCGACGCGTCGAACTCGGCGGTCAGGGTCATGGTCAACTTGTCGGGATCCTTGCGGATCGCGGTAACAGTCATGGCTCGGTCTCCTCCGTGCTGTTGATGAGGTCCGTCATTCGCTCGACGCGACCGCGCCAGAGCGCCTCGTACTGGTCGAGCAGGCTCCGGGCCAGGTTGAGCCCCTCGATGTTGGTCAACACGAGCTTGCGCCGGCCGGTGCGCTCCTTCGTGACGAGGCCGGCTCGTTCGAGCACGGCGACGTGCTTCTGGACCGCCGCAAAGCTCATCGGGTAGTGGCCGGCCAGCTCGGCAACGCCCTCCTGCCCGGCAAGGGCCCGCAGGACGATGTCGCGCCTCGTCGCATCGGCGAGGGCGGCGAAGATCTGGTCGGCTTTCGCTGTCGGCGTCATTGATACAACCATACGGTTGTATAGCGGATCCGTCAAGCGGAGAGGCCAACATGACGCAATCCCGGGCCCGAGGCAGCATCCGATCGGTTTGCGATCGATCTGCGATCGACCCGCTCGACGCTTGCGGCCGGCGGCCCTGATCCGCCGCTCACGCAGCGATCGGAGTCAAGAGTGCCAGTGCGAATGTTCATTCCCCGGGGCTTGTCACTCCTCGCCGTGACCGCGGCCCTGGCGGCCTGCGGTGCGGCCGGCACAACGAGCGCAGCTGGCCAGACGTCCGCCGCGACCGGACCGGCAGGAGCGGACGCAGCGAGCCTGCCGCCCGGCGCTGCCTCGATCACGACCCCTGCCGGGAGCGGGGCCGGGCCGATGACCGGTCACCTTGGCGACAAGCTGACGTTTAGCAATTTCGCGAACGACTCGGTCGACGCCACCCTGGTCAAGGTCTACGACCCGGCCACACCGAATGACACCTCGCAAGCGCCGCTCTCCCCGGCGACCCATTGGGTGGGCGTCGAGGTCATCGTCAACGACCCAGCGGACTACCAGACCGACGCTGGCGAATTCGACGCGGTTACTTCGACCGGCAGCACCGTGACCACCACGGATACCTACCAGAACACGTATGTGATCGTCGGCAGTGGCTTCAAGGGCTGCACCCAGACCGATGGCATCCCGCAGGATGTCGCGCCATACACCTACTGCTCGGCATTCCCGGTTCCAGACGGCCAGACGTTGGTCAAGGTTGGCTTCAACGTGACCGGAGCACCCCTCGTGAAGACCGACCAGGCAACCTGGTCGATCCCCTGAGATCCGTCCGGGCCGAACTCAAGGCGCTGCCCAGCGATGTCGAAGCCCTCAGGCGGCCGCGTCCAGGACCTCGACGGCCGTCGTCGAGATGTCCAGGCCCGCACTGGCGGCTTCGATTGCGGCGATCGTCGCGCGGTCGAGGCTGGCCCGGGCGAGGGCGACTGCCGCGTCGCGGTCGCGCCGTTCGTCGGGCGTGGCCACCTCGAGTCCGAGCCGCCGTCGAGCTGCGTCCACGACGCCGAACAGGCGCAGGCCCTGGGCGTACTGGCCCTCGGCGATCTCGATCGTCGCGACCACGTCGAGGCAGTCCACCTGGCCCTCGGCGTGGCCCAGGGCGACACATAGCCGAAGGGCGTCGGCGCACGACGCTCGGGATACGTCGAAACGACCTCGGCGGCGCTCGAGGATCGCTCGATTGATGATTGCCGAGGTCTCGCCACGGACATCGCCGAGCGCATGGAACACGGTCGCGGCCTCGTCCAGGACGGCATCGGCATCGTCATACCGATCCTGGTTCCGGAGGGCCGTGCCCAGGTTGGTCAACGACGCACCCAGGCCGCGCAGGTTGTCCGAATCCCGGACCTCGGCCAGGCTCTCCTGGCCGTAGCGGACGGCGTCATCAACGCGGCCCATGGCAAGCGACGTCGCCGAGAGGCTGTTGAGGGATCCTGCGACGCCCTGCCGGTCGCCGAGCTCGCGGCACATCGCGAGGCATTCCTCGCCGGTCCGGATGGCCTCGGCGTAGTCACCGCTGCTGCGGGCCAGCGCGGACGACCCGCGGAGCGCCGTCGCCCGGACTCTCGAGGCCGTTGGCGGCGCGGCCGCGAGGGTGCGTCGCAGCCAGACGAGCCCCTCGGCCACATGGCCGCGGACGTACCAGTACCACCACAGCTGGGCCGTCATCGCGAGGGCCGCATCGGGGTCACCGTCGGCCGCCAGCAACCAGGTCAACGATGCGAGCAGGTCGTTGTGGGCTTCGCCGAGCCGGGCGAGCCAGATTTCCTGCTGGGTTCCGCCCCAATCGCGGGCGGCGTCGACGAGCTGCGCGCACCAGCCCGCATGGAGCGCCCGCGTCGCTTCGACCTCGCCTGCTTCGGCCAGCCGCTCCTCCGCGTACTGGCGGATGGTCTCGAGGAGCCGGTACGAGGTCGGGCCGTCGAGCGAGTGGGCCGCGACCACCATCGACTGATCGACGAGGCGCGACAGGAGCTCGAACGGGTCGCTGCCATCAGCCGGGTCGCCCCAGACCACGAGTGCCCCGGAGAGCTGCAGGCTGCCCCGAAACACGGCCAGCCGGCGCAGCATCCGTCGCTCGGGCTCGGTCAGGAGGTGATAGCTCCAGTCGATCGCGGCGCGCATCGTGCGATGGCGTTCCGTGCCGGCCTGGGCCCGGCCGGCCGGCACGTCCATCCGGCCCTCGAGGTGCTCGACGATCGCCGCCAGCGACAGGCCGCGCAACCGCGCCGCGGCAAGCTCGATCGCGAGCGGCAATCCGTCAAGCCGGCGGCATAGCGCCACGGCGCTCGCGACGGCGGCCCCGGACAGCTCAAAGCCGGGCAGGGCGGCCGTCGCGCGATCGACCAGCAGCTGGACCGACTCTGACGCCAGGATGTCGGCCGCTGAAGCTGCCGGCGGCGGGATCCCGAGGCCGGACACCGCCCAGATCGTCTCGCCGGGCGCTCCCAGGGGTTCCCGGCTCGTCGCCAGGATGCGCAGGCCGGGCGCGGCCGCCAGGAGGTCGACGGACAGGCTCGCGACAGCGGCCAGGACATGCTCGCAGTTGTCGAGGATCAGGAGCACCCGCTGATCGCGCAGGCGCGACTGGAGGCTTGCGAGCAGCGGTTCGCCGCGCCGTTCGCGGACATCGAGGCTGTCCGCGACGAGGCGGGTCACCGAGCCACCGGGCGGCAGCGATGCCATCTGGACCAGGTGGACCTCGGCCAGCCGGGTTGCTGCCATGGCTCGAGCCAGCTCGATGGCCATCCGGGTCTTGCCGGATCCGCCCGGCCCGGTGAGCGTGAGCAGTCGCGAGGTTCCCAGGAGCGCAAGGGTCTCGCGCAGCTCACGTTCCCGGCCGACGAACCGATTTGTCGATGCGGGGAGCCCGGCCGTCTGGCCGGCCAGGGTCGGATCGTGCCGTTCGATCGCCCGGCGAAGCTCGAGGAGGGCGATGTCGGGGGCGGCGTCGAGATCGAGCTCGACGGCATCACGGACCCGATCGAACGTCGCCAGGGCGGTGCTCGCGCCGCGGCCGCGGTACTCGGCGAGCATCAGCCGCCCGGCGAGTCGCTCGTCGGTCGGATCCTGGGCGAGCAACCCGGCCAGCTCGGTGATGACCGTCTCATCCTCGCCGAGGGCGAGGCAGGCGTCGGCCCGCTCGATCTGGGTCGTCCGGCGCCGTCCATCGAGGCGGGTCGCCTCGGCCAGCGCCATCCGGCCGGTCGTGCTCCCGTCCAGTGCCGGTCCACGCCACTCGGCGAGGGCAGCGGCCAGCTGGGCAGCCGCCAGGGCGGGCTGGCGCGGCATCGACGAATGTCCTTCGTCGACGGCGGCTTCGAAGCGCCTGGCGTCGATCTCAGCGGGACGGGCATCGAGGCGGTAGGCGGTTCCGCGGGTCTCAATTCGATCCGGCAGCAGGCGACGCAACGACGCGACCTGGACCTGGACGGCGTTCTCGGCCGTCGCCGGGGGTTCATCCCCCCAAAGCTCATCGATCAGGCGATCCCGCGACACGAACTGGCCGTTCTCGACCAGGAGTGCCGCCAGCAGGCTCCGCGCGCGCGGGCCTCCGAGCCGCAACGGCATGCCGTCGCGGATCACCTCGAGGGGGCCAAGCATGCGGAACTCGACGGGCAGGGTGGATCCTCTGGCAGACCGGGACCTCCATAGGGTAGCCGTCGCGGAGCACCCCAACGGCCAAACGCCGGCCATTCAACGGTACCGGCCATCAGCATTTCGTAAGCGCACGGCCCGATGGTGCCGGGGTGAACCCACCGCAGGACCTCCATTCGGGCGCCCGGGCCGACCTCGACCGCCTCGTCGACGGGCAGCTCCGAGCGGAGCACGACGGCGACATCGAAGGGATCCTCGCGCCCATGGCGGCGACGGTCGTGCACGAGATCGTGGGGCTCGCCGAGGATCCGATCCAAGGGCTCGATGCCGTCCGGCGTCGCTATCGCGACCTGCTGGCGGCCTCGGTCCACGAGCGCGACACCCCGATCCGCCGCCGCCATGGGGCGGGTTTCGTCCTGGACGAACACACCTGGTCCGGCCGCCTGACCGGCCGGGCCTTCGACATCGACGGCAAGGGCCGATGGCTGAGCTATCGCGTCCTGTGGCTCGTGGAGGTCCACGACGGCCAGATCGTCGCCGAGACGATCTGGAACGACCTGTCGGCGATCCGACGGCAGCTCAACCAGCCATGACCAGGAACCACTGAAGGAGACAGCCGACATGAACGTCCCGATCCGATTTACCAGCGCCGTGTTCGTCCTGGCCGCGACCGTCGCAGCCTGCGGAGGGAGCGCCGCCGGGTCATCGCCCGCGGCGAATGGCGATGGGTCGAGCCCCGCGCCGACGAGCGCGGCGGGAGCCGCCACGGAACCGGCCGGCACCAGCGCTGCCCCGGCGGCCGGCGCGATCGATGCCTGCGCGATCATCACCGAGGCAGAGGCCACGGCGTTCCTGGGCTCCGACCCGGGCGCGGGGGTGGACACCGGCAGCGCCGCGTCGCCGGCCTGCGCCTATGGCGGATCGCTGACCCTCGGCGTCGAGCCGACCGACGGCCAGGCCCAGTACGCGACCACCAAGGCCGCGATGCAGGGTTCGGGGAGTGCCACGGATCTGCCGGGAGTCGGGGACTCCGCCTACGTGTTCATCGTCGCGAACACCATCGCCGACATGGAGATCCTGAAGGGGACCGTGCTCCTGTCCGTACGTGTCCAGGGCGATCCGAGCCAGCAGAACGTGACCGTTGAGCGGCTGACCTCTCTTGGGACCACGGCGATCGCCCGCCTCTAGCTCACGCTCGGGCGGTGGAACGGAGATCGATGGGTCGCCCGGCGGCAGCTGAGCAGCTCCGGAAGACCATGACAAGCCGTGTCATGTTTCCCTGCGAGAATTGATCCATGAATGTCATCGATTGGCTGCTCGACTCCGATCCTTCCATCCGCTGGCAGGTGATGCGCGACCTTGAGCACGACCCCGCCGATGCGGTTGCAGCCGAACGGTCGAGGGTCGCGACCGAGGGCTGGGGAGCCCGGCTCCTCGCGCTCCAGGGGCCGGACGGCCTGTGGGCCGGCAAGGCCTGGGATCAGGAATGGACGGACACGTTCCATGTCCTCGAGCTGCTCCGGCGGTTCGGCCTCGAACCGGCCAGCGAGCAGGCCCGCCACGCCGTGGACCTCGTTCGTGAGCACGTGACCTGGGGTGACGGCGCTCCATTCGTCGCTCCCTGGGCACAGAACCCGTTCTTCGCCGGCGAGGTCGAGCCATGCATCAACGGCAACGTCGTCTCAAGCGGAGCGTACTTTGGCGTCGACATGGCCCCGCTCGTCGAACGGCTCCTGGGCGAGCAGCTGCCCGACGGCGGCTGGAACTGCGAGGTCGAGAACGGCGCGACGGTGTCGTCCTTCGGGACGACGATCAACGTGGTCGAGGGCCTGCTCGAGCACGAGCGGGCGATCGGCGGCTCGGCCGAGGTAGCCGCGGCACGACATCGCGGTGAGGAATACATGCTCGAACGCCGGCTGTTCCGGCGGAAGTCGACGGGCGAGGTGATCAACCCCAAGTGGCTCGAGTTCTCGTTCCCGACCTGGTACCACTACGACGTGTTGCGTGGGCTCGAGTATCTGCGGGATGCCGGGGTCACCCCCGACGAGCGGGTCTCCGAGGCTATCGAGGTGGTCCGGGGCAACCGGGACGCCGATGGCCGCTGGCCGCTCCAGGACGTCCACGAGGGCGAGTCCCACCTCGCGATGGAGGCGGGGGAGGGCCAGCCCAGCCGCTGGAACACGCTCCGGTCCCTGCGGGTCCTCGACTGGTTCGAGGCGGCCAGGTAGCTCCTCCCCAACGTTGACGTCTGGCCTACGATCAGGGCTCCTGGCTTCGAGGCGGTCCACCTGCACCGGGAGGCGGTCCGCCGGCTCCCGGTCCACCGATGGGGGACATGTGCTCGTGGACGATCTTCCAGTCATCTTCGATCCGGACGAGGACCATCGTGCATTGCTGCTCGATGCCGACGGCGTTGCCCGCGATCTCGCCCGAGAAGTGGCCGTTGAAGGTGGCAATTGCCACGTCGCCGAAGACGTTGATCGCCAGGTCATTCATGTCCGCGACCGATTGCTCGAGCCGGCTGAAGAACGCCCGCTCACCGGCGGCGCACGCCGCGGCATCGCCCCGCGGCTGGCCCTCCTTGAACATCGTGAACTTTGGGCCGTACAGGTGAAACGACTCCAGGCGATCGAAATCCCTGGCCGCGGCCGTCGGCCAGATCTCCTCGAGGCGCGCGCGAACCTGGGCCTGGGCATCGGCGTCGGAAGCGGTTTGGCTGAGGGTTGCTGTGTCCATGTCGGAAGCATTGGCGGGTGAGCTGGCCATGTCCATGACCACGCGTCCGGAATCCCTGCCCCAACGTCCGACTGGCGGCACAGATGACCCGTTGTCCGAGCTCCTCCGCGCAATCCACTTCACCCGAGCCATCTACTACACCGTCGATACCGCCGGCGCCTGGCCGGCGATCCAGGTCCCGCCTGGGGCGGAGCTGGCCGCCGGCCTGGGTCCGCACACCCGGACCGTCCTGTCGTATCACGTGATCGTCGAAGGTGGCTGTTGGACGGGACTGGCAGACCCGGACGGGAGTGGGACGCTGGCGTTCGAGCTCGAGCGCGGGGACGTCGTGGTCTACCCGCGCGGCGATCCCTATTTCCTGGCCCACGACTCGGCCGGCCCCTCGGCCGGGGGCTCGAATGCCGCCGCGATGCGCGGCCTCCTCACGGGCGTCGCCGACGGATCGATCCCGGCGATGATGAGGCAAGGCGAGGCCAGCGCCGATCGCACGAAGTTCGTGTGCGGCTTCCTGGGCTGCGATGCTCCGCCATTCAACCCGTTGCTGCAGGCCCTGCCCCGGATGCTGATCGTCCGCCGGGCCAGTGGGCGCCTCGGCCGGTTGGTTGAGCTGGCCCTGGCCGAGGTCGACGGGGCGGGTGCCGCATCCGTGCGCGAGCGCCTGAGCGAATCGATGTTCATCGAAACCGTCCGGGCTCATCTCGCGCTAGGGGCACCGGGTTGGCTCGACGGTCTGGGTGACCCTGTCGTCGGCCGGGCGCTGAGCCTGCTCCACGCCGGACCCGCCGAACCGTGGACGACGGCTTCACTGGCCCACCAGGTCGGCGCTTCACGCTCAACCTTGTCCGATCGATTCACCCGGATCGTGGGCCAGCCTCCGATGCGCTACCTCGCAGCGCGGCGGATGCGGCTGGCGGCCGACAAGCTCGGCCAGCCCGAGGCGACCGTGGCGGAGGCGGCCCATGCCGCCGGCTACGACTCCGAGGCTGCCTTCAGCCGTGCATTCAAGAAGGCGACCGGCGTCACGCCCGGAGCCTGGCGCGCCGGCCCCACCGATCCGGCCGAACGCTAGCCTGTAAGCATGCTGATCATCGTGCCGCCGTCCGAATCGAAACGGCTGCCGCCGGGGCACGGCCGTCCGGTCGACCTGGACGCCCTGTCGTTTCCCGGGCTGACAGCCGTGAGGACCCTGGTCCTCGACGCGATGATTGAGACCAGTGCCCGGCCGGATGCCTTCAAGCGGCTCCAGGTCGGTCCGTCGGTGGCCGCGCAAGTCGCCGGCAACACGTTCGTGCGCGAGCTGCCGGCGATTCCCGTGCTCGGGGTCTATTCCGGGCCGCTCCACGCCGGG
This sequence comes from uncultured Chloroflexia bacterium, assembly GCA_963720965.1. GTDB lineage: Bacteria > Chloroflexota > Limnocylindria > Limnocylindrales > CSP1-4 > Palsa-1033. Next base: position 298,473 of record CAVRHD010000002.1, read on the forward strand.
CTGGATGCCGGATCGTTGTCGAGGGCCGCGGCCGAGCGCGCCGACCGCAGTCTCGTCGTGGCGTCACCGCTATGGGGCCTGCTCAGGCCGACCGATCGCATTCCCCCGTATCGCCTGCACATCTGCTCTCGACTCGTCGGCATGGACTGGCTCAAGCCGACCTGGCGGCCGGTGCTCGGGCCGGTGCTCGCCGAAGCTGCCGGCGCCGACGGGATGATCGTCGACCTGCGCTCGCCGAACTACCAGGCGATGGGGATGCCCACCGGCCTGGGCGATCGGACCGTCAACCTGCACGTCGATATGAAGGCCGGCGCTGGCGCGGGCATCGGCGTTGTTGTCGCCAAGCAGATGCGTGGGCAGGCGGCTCGGCGACTCCTGGACTCGGGCGAGGAGCCCGAGGATCCGGGCGCGCTCGCTCGAATCCTGGCGGACCGCTGGCCCACGCGGCTCCAGGAGCCGGAACGACCGGGCAAGCCGTGGACGCTAACCCTGATGGCGGCCAACTAGCAGCTGCTCAGAGGCCCATCAGCTTCTTGACGACGGGCCAGATGTTGGCGGCCACTGCGGCCTGGCCGGCCACGTTGAAGTGGCCCTCGTCCAGCGACATGTACTCGACCTTGTCGACCCAGGCGGCGCGGACCCCGCCGTCCGTATGGCACTGCGGGTAGAGCTTGCAGACCCCAGTCTCGACGTCCTCGTAGCCCTGGATGATGGCGGTCAGGTTCTTGAAGCCCTGGGGGGAGATCTTGTCGTTGACGTCGTAGGCGGCGCACATGTCCGAACCCATCGAGTCCTCCTCCACGCTCGGGTCCTTCGCGACCCAGGCTTTGGTGAACGCAATGTTCGGCCGGCCGAGCTGTCCGACGATCAGGATCTTCGTGTTCGGCGAGGCGCCGACGATCGCGTTGAGCGCCTGCTTGACGTAGTTCCCGAACACGACCTCGTGTTGGGGATCCGTCCCATCGCACTGGATGTCGTTGTCGATCGTCGAGATGATCGCGAGCGCCGGAACCGGCACGACTTGCAGGGCCGCGATCGCCTGCGACTGCAACATGTCGGCGGTGGCGCCGCCCTGCGCCGTATTGGCCACGTGCCCTGCGATTTCAGGCATGGCGGCCTGGAGGCGGAGATAGACGCTGTTCACATCCGTCGACGTCCCGGTTGCCCACGAATTCGCGAGGACCGGGTCGGACGTCGTGCCTGTGCCCTCGCCGGTCAGCCCGGAGTGGCCGATCGCGATGATGCCAACGGGGTGTCCTACATCGGGTGTCGCGGTGGCTGCCGCGGCCGCGGACGGGGTCGGGGCCAGCGTCGACGCTGGGGTGGTCGTGGGCGAGGCCGGAGAGGTTGCCACGGCCACCGGCGAAGGCCCATTCGTCGATGCACCGGATCCGCATGCCGCGATCAATGAAGCGCAGGCGACTGCGGCCAGGACCGCCCGGCGAGGATCGATGATCATTCGAAAGGCCTCCCGGCCAGGTTCAAGTCGTCCATTGGCCAGGCGGGTAGAGCATACGCGACGCCGACTGCCAGAGGGTCGCGCCCATACGGGAGCGGAGTCCAGCTAGTCTGATCACCGGATGAGCACGGAACTCATTGGCCGCGCAACCGAGGTCGAGGCGGTCGACCAATTCCTTGAGCTGGCCGGAACGACGCTGGCAAGCCTGCTCATCGACGGAGAGGCTGGGATCGGTAAGACGGCCATCTGGCGCGCCGCGATCGAGCGCGCGGACCAGGCTGGTGCGCGGGTCCTCCGAGCGGCGCCCGCCGAGTCCGAACGGACGCTCACCCTGGGGGGCCTGACGGATCTGCTCGCCACAGTCACCGATGCCCAGCTCGGATTCCTGCCGGCCGTCCAGCGGCACGCCCTCGAGATCGCCATCCTGCGAGCAGAGCCGTCCGGCCAGCTTCCGGACCAGCGAACCCTGTCGGTGGCGACGGCGACGCTCCTGCGCGCGCTCGCGACCGAGCGCCCACTGATCCTGGCGATCGACGACGCCCAGTGGCTCGACGACGGCTCGGCGGCCGTGCTGGCTTATGCAATCCGCCGCCTAGACGATCGGGCCGCGGGCGTCCTGCTCGCGGTGCGCGGCGAGCCGCCAGCGCCCGTCATCGAGCTGACGTCCGGCATCCCCGCTGAGCGGCGCGAGCGGCTGCACGTGGGCCCGCTGCCCCTGGCGGCGCTGCACCAGCTGTTCCTGGCCCGGTCCGGCCGGTCGTTTCCGCGCCTCGTCCTCGTCCGAATCGAGGAGGCGTCGGGTGGCAATCCGTTCTACGCCCTCGAGATCGCCCGGGACCTCGCCCAATCCGGGGCGGCCGTCACGCCGGGCGAGCGCCTGCCGATCCCGGACACGCTGGCGGCCCTCGTCGAGGGTCGGATCGGGGCCGTGCCACCGGCCACCCGGACGGCGCTGCTGCTGGCGGCGGTGGCGGCCGAGCCGACGATCGACACGCTCCAGCGGGCGGATCCGGGGGCGCCGCCGGCGCTCGAGCCTGCGATCCGGTCGGCCATCGTGACCGTCGACCGCCAGGCGATCCGGTTCAGCCACCCGCTCCTGGCCCAGGCGGTCATCTCGCTCGCCCCTCGGGAGGAGCTCCGTCGGGCCCACGCCACGCTCGCCGGGACGGCGACATCCGAGGACGCCCGGGCCCGTCATCTCGCCGGTGCGACCGAGGGCCGCGACGAGAACGTCGCCGCCGCACTGGAGGCGGCCGGGGCCGCGAGCCGGGATCGTGGCGCGACCCTCGATGCGGCCTCGCTGTACGAGCGGGCGAGCGAGCTGACCCCGGACGCGCTCGGCGTCCAGGCGATCCGGCGGGCGATGCTCGCTGCCGAGTGCCTGTTCATCGATGTCTCCGAGATCGTCCAGGCCGACGCGATCCTCGAGGCGGCGATCGCGAAGGCGCCACCCGGTCCGGCCCGGGCCGAGGCATTGAGCATGCGCGCCGTCATCCGCTACTACCACGGCCAGACGCCCGATGCCGTGCGGCTCGGTGAGGAGGCGCTCGCCGAGGTGGGCATGGACCCGCTCCTGCGTGCCAAGGTGCTCAGCCGAGCCGCGTTTCTGGTGATGCAGGTCGACCTCGCCCGGGGAAACGGGCTCGCGGCCGAGGCGATCGCGCTCCTGGACGGCCCGGGTGCGCCACCCGATATCGAGCCGGATCTGCTCGCCGACGCGCTCCTCCTGCACGCGAGCTCGGAGCTCGGGCTCGTGCGCGGCCTGCTCACCGACGAGATCGAGCGGGGCACTGGGCTCATCTCCGAAGCTGGCCGTTCCTGGGAGCACGACGGAGCCGATGGCATTGCCTACGGACTCGCGCGCCAGCTCGACGACGTGGATCGAGCGATCGAGATGACCGAGCACCTGATCCGGGTGAAGTCCGGTCCGGGCGGCGACGACCCGTTCAACCTGGTTTCGCTGTCGGGCCTGCAGCTCTTCCGTGGCGACTGGCCGGCAGCGCGGAGGAACGCCGAGGCCGCCGACGAGGGCTACGGACGGGAGGGGGCCGATGTGTTCCCGTCGTGGCGGCTTCGGGGTTTGGCGCTCGTGGCCGCTCACGACGGCCGAACGGACGAGGCCCGGCGACTGGCGACCGAGGGCCTCGGCCTGGCGCTCGTCAGCGGCGACCTGGCCCTCGAGGTATATCACCGCCAGATCCTCGGCTTCGTCGCCCTGTCGATCGGCGATATCGTCGAAGCGGATGCCCAGCTGACGGCCGCCGAGCGGGCTGCGACGGCGAGCGGCACGCTCCACCCGGGACGCTTCAAGATCGACGGCGACCGGCTGGAGGCAGCTTTGGCGACCGGCGACATCGAGCGCGCCGTGGGCATCGTCGACGGCCTTGAGCGCGCCGGGCGGGTTGCCCCGACTCCGTGGACCCTCGCCATCGCGGCGCGTGGCCGCGGCCTCGTCCAGGCCGCGCGTGGTGACAGCCAGGGCGCGCTCGACTCGCTCCATCGAGCTCTCGTCGCCCACGAGCGCCTGCCGATGCCGTTCGAGCGGGCTCGCACCCTCCTCGCGCTGGGCCAGGTCCACCGCCGGCGCAAGGAAAAGCGCCTGGCGGACGAGCGGCTGCGTGAGTCGCTCCAGATCTTCGAAGCGCTCGGCGCGCCGGTGTGGGCCGATCGCGCACGTGCCGAGCTCGCCCGGGTGGGTCTCCGGCCGCGCGCCTCGCAGGACCTGACCGAGACCGAGCGCCGGGTGGCGGAGCTCGCCGCGACTGGCCTGACCAGCCGGCAGATCGCCGAGCAGGCATTCCTGGCTCCCAAGACCGTCGGCAACGTGCTCGGGCGCGTCTACGAGAAGCTCGGGATCCACTCGCGGGCCGAGCTCGGCGCGCTGATGGGGCAGGAACAAGAGCAGGGGCAGGAGGGCGACAGATCGGGGTAATCACCCCTTTCATCGCCCAGGGCCCTCGGCCTACGGTTCGACGTGATGGACCGCGACCTCGTCGACACACCTCGGACCCAGACGTTCCTCGTCGAACGTTACTGGCCGGGCGTCGACGAGGCCATTGCTCGCACGGTGGTTTCGAACCTCGAGCGAGCGGCCCGGGCCATGACGGCCGAGGGGACGCCGGTCGAGCATCTCGGGTCGATCCTGATGCCCGCCGACGAGGTCGTCTTCTCGCTCATCGAGGCTGCCGATGAGGAAGCTGCGCGCCGGGTGAACGAACGGGCGGACGTCCCGCTCGACCGGATCGCGGCCGCGATCACGCTGCACCTGCAAAGCCGGTGAAAGGGAATCCCATGAGCACGACACTTCGCCTCGCTGCGGTCCTCGGGCTGGCCGCTGTCCTCGGTGCCTGCACCACGCCCGCGGCCGATCTGGGCTCCGGCGCCCCGGCGTCCGTGACAGCGCCGCCGCTTGCGGCCGCGAGCCTGGCTGCCCCCCTGATCGCTCCGTCCGCTGCCCCCACCAGCCCTCCATCATCGACCGGCCCCTCCTCGGGCCCAGCCGGCAGCGCGGGGCCGCCGCCCGCCAGCATCGACCCGTGCAGCCTGATGACCCAGGCAGACGCCGTGGGCCTGATCCACAAGCCCGTGGGTGCGGGCGTCAGCTCCCTGGCCGACCCGGAGCGTGTCTGCACGTTCCAGGACGGCGCGCTGACGAAGGTCAAGCTCTTCCTGGCCCCCCAGGCGCCGAGCGCGGCGATCGCCCAAGGGTATTGGGACGCCGAGCGGGCGCAGGTGCCGGCCGGCATCAATGTGGACGACATCACGATCCCGGGCCTCGATCGTGCTTCCTACGTAGGCGGCCAGGACGGACCGCTCAGCCTCAGCGGCCTGTTCGCGCTCAAGGGCACGACATTCTTCGAGGTGTTCTGTGAGAATCCCCTTTGCTCGGAAGTGGACAGTGCCACTCTTGCCAGCCAGATCACCGGCGAGCTGCCCTGAGCCGCCCAGACCCACGGTCTAGCGAAGGCCCGGACAGCGATGCGCGCGCGCAACTCCCAGCGGCTGCTCGTCACGCTCGCCGTCCTGGGCCTGTGCGTGTCGGCCTGCGGCACGACAACGCCCACGCCGAGCACCCCGACTTCGTCGGCACCGGCGGCATCGAGTCCTGCAGCCACCCAGTCGGCGGCCGGCCCCGGGCCGCTCGAGGCGTGCGACCTGGCCGGTCTCATTCCATGCGAGCAGCAAGCGGCCTTCCTGACGATCCCGATCGCTGACTCCGGGGCGGCTCTCACCTGGTCGAGCCAATGGGCGGCGGGGAGGACCGATCGATCGGGCTGGGATGCGAACTCGCTGGGGCTCGGAGGCTGGTCGCTCGACGTCGTCCAGCGATACCAGGCCTCGGGTCACGCGCTCATCGGCGGCGACGGATCCTGGCGCTTCGCCGACGGCGTCAAGCTCGCCTCGGGTGGCCTGGCTGTGCCGACCTACGACGGCTCGCTGGCCTACATCTTCGACGCCGCCGGTCGTCACGTGAGCACCGTCGACGGCCTCCTGGGCACGACGCTGCTGACGATCAAGTACGACGACAACGGCAGGCTCCAGAGCGTCGATGGCTCGGAGTCCGGGCATCCGGTCCACCTTGCAGTTGTCCGTGGCTCGGACGGAACCGTCCAGGCCCTGACCGGGATTGACGGAGCACAGACCACGATCCAGCTCGACTCGCACCGGCCGTCTGACGGCCGTGACCGATCCGGCCGGTCAGACGACCTCGTTCGCCTGGGGCCCGGGCGACCTGGTGACAAGCGAGACGAACGCCCTGGGCGGCGTCCAGCGCTTCACCTACGACCAGGACGGGCTGCTCGTCGGCTCGAGCGACGCGGACGGGGTGACGGACCAGTACGCCCGCACCGCGACGCCGACTTCGGTGGAAATTGACGAGACGAGCGCTCTCGGCCGGGTCACGAAGGAGCGGACCGCGACCACGGCGGCGGGGACCGTTCGCACACTCGTCCAGCCTGGAGGTGCAACGACAACCGAGACGACGGCTGCCGACGGCTCGATCTCGCTCGTGACGCCGGATGGCACGAAGCGCACGATCGGCGCGCAGCCGAGTTTGGCCTGGGGTCTTCAGGCGCCGATCTTGACGCCCGACGTCAGCCAGCGCCCGGACGGTGCGACCTCGAAGATGGAGGTCGCCGAGGCGCTGAAGGAAGTCGGCGGCCTGCCGTACTCAACTCTGCCGGGACGATCACCACCACCACGAACGGCGCGGCTTCGGTCGAGACGCTCGACCCGGCCTCGCGCCACGTCGACCCTCGTCGATGCGGCAGGCCGGACCTCCGCCTGGACGCTCGACGCGGCCGGCCGGGTGGTCAGCCAATCGGTCCCGGCCTCGGCGCCCGCCGCCTTCGCCTATGACGCGAACGGTCGCGAGTCGAGCGTCACGGTCGGCAGCGGGTCCACGGCCCTCGTGACGAGCTACGCCTATGACCCGCAGACGGGGCTTGTCACGGAGAGCCGACCGGACGGCTCGAAGACGAGCTTCTCGGTCGACGCTCAGGGGAACGTCGTCGAGTCATCGACGGCTGACGGCTCGACGGTTGTCGGCGCCTACAACGCGACCGGCACGATGACCCAGCTCCAGCCGCCCGGGGGCCTGAGCACTACCCTCGGCTACAGCGCGGCGGGTCGGCCGACGCTGTTCCTGCCGCCGGCGGCCGGCAACGACACGTCAGCCGAGACTCGGACCTACGACGCGGATGGCCAGCTAGCCAGCATCAGCCTGCCCGGCGGGCAGGCCGTGAAGGTCACGAGTGACGTTTCCGGCCAGCCGGCGAGCTGGACCGTCGATGGCGGAACGGCCACCGCGACCTACGACCCGACCACCGGCCTGGAGACGAGCTCGAGCGATCCGGACGGAGTCACGACCGCCTATGCCTACACGGGCGCGGCCACGACCGGGCTGAGCTGGACCGGGCCGGTCCACGGTTCGGTCGCCATCAGCCTCGATCCCAACGGTCGCCAGGTCGGCGAGCACGGTCAACGGGGCAGCGGGCGACACCCGGACGTACGACGCTGCCGGCAGCCTGACCGGGATCGACGGCCTCGCGATCAGCCGCGACCCCACGAGCGGCCTGGTCACCGGATCCACGCTCGGCGTCGTCGGAACGGCCGCGAGCTCGAACGAGTCCGCCCAGCTCGCCCACTCGGCCGCGACGGTCTCCGGCACATCCGTCCTGGACGACCAATACACCCGCGATGCCCTCGGCCGGATCAGCTCGATCAGCGAGAAGACCCCTACCGGGACGGCCACCACGGCCTATACGTACGACGGCTCGGATCGGCTCGCCTCGGTCACGGTGGACGGCAAGGTCGTGGAGCGCGATTCCTATGATGCCGCCGGCAACCGCACGAGCATTGCGACGCCTGGCGGGACGACCAGCGCGACCTACGACGCTCGAAATCGCCTCGAGACCTGGGGCAACCAGACGTACACCTGGACCCCAAATGGGACGCTGGCGTCGGTCAAGGGGCCGGCCGGCACGACGACCTTCGACTATGACGAGCTGGGCAATCTCCGCTCGGTCAAGCTGCCCGTCGGGCACCACGATCGGGTACGTCGTCGACGCCGATGGCCGGCGGATCGGCCGGGAACTCGGCGGTCAGCTCGCGGCCGGCTACCTGTACGACCCGGCCGGGCAGATCGTCGCGCGACCACCGATCCCAGCGGCTCAGTCACCGCCCGGTTCGCCTACGACGACCAGGGTCACCTGGCCCTGGTCGGACGAAAGACGGCCGGACGTATCGGCGTCGATCACCGATCAGGTCGGCAGTCCCCGCCTGGTGATCGACAGCACGCACGGCGCCGTCGCCGAGGCGCTCGAATACGACACGTGGGGCCGGATCACGGCCGACACGGCCCCGGGATTCATCCCGTTCGGCTTTGCCGGCGGCCTGCTCGACCCCGACACCGGCCTCGTCCAGTTCGGCGCCCGCGACTACGACCCTGTCACGGGCCGCTGGACTGCCGCCGATCCGATCACGTTCGCCGGCGGTGATGCAGATCTCTATCGGTACGTGGGCGACGATGCCGTCAATCGGTCCGACCCGGCCGGCCTCGGGTGCGGAGCCCCGCAGTTGGGCGGGATCATCTTGGCGTGGCTCGCGGCGCCACCTCTCGCCCTCGTCGCTGGGGCACTGCCGTGCCCGCCGGACGAGCCTTCGCCATCCCCGCCGCCTCCGGCCCCGCCATCGGGTAGCCAATGCTCCGCGCTAGCTTGTAGAGCGGCCAGGGTCTTTCCACCGAAGGCAGGGTTGCGTACGTTCTACTTGGTTCGTGTAACGACGGGCCGAACGGCATTTACAACTGCCACGGTCTCGTTTGTTTCGGCCCAAACGGGAGTGGCTGTATCTGGGGCGACTGCTCCTATGGCGACACCCACATCCAGACCGGTGATGGCACCCACTACGACTTTCAGGCGACCGGCGAGTTCATCGCGGCGACCGCCGGACGGGGGAGCGGTTCAGGTCCAGGCCAGGCAGCAGGCGATCCTCGGCGGCACCCTGATCACGTTCAACACGGCAGTGGCCGCGGTCGTCGACGGTGATCGGGTCGGCGTCTATGCCGACGAGCCGTCCTTCCTGATCGTCAACGGCAAGCCGGTCGGTGCCGTGGACATCGCCGAGCGCTTGCCGGCGGCGGGCTCGCTCGAACGGCACGGCGCGACCGTCACCCTCACCTGGTCCGACGGGAGTCGCCTGAGCGTGACCCGCGTGGCGAACACGCTCGACTACGCGTTTGTTCCTTCGAAGGCGATCGGGCCTAGCCTCAAGGGCCTCCTCGGCTCGGCCGACGGCAATGCGGCGAATGACCTGACCGGACGCGACGGCGTGGTCCTCAGCCCCACGGATCCCCAGTTCGCACGAAGCTCTACAGCCAGTTCGGCAACAGCTGGCGGATCAAGCAGGCCGAGTCGCTCTTCGACTATCAGCCCGGCGAGAGGACCGCAACGTTCACGAACCTGTCGATCCCCTCGGCCGTTGTGACGGTTGCCTCGATCCCAGCAGCCGCGAAGGCCAACGCCGAGGCGGTCTGCCTGGCCGCCGGAGTGCGAATTGAGCCGCTCCTGGGCGACTGCCTGATCGACGTCGGGATGACCGGCCAGGACATCTACGCGGCCTCGACCGCGGCTGTCGCCGCGGCGGGTGGCCTGGGGGCCTTTCCGGGCGGCTCGCCTTCGCCCGGCGAGGTCACCCCGATCACGATCGGGCAGGCCGTTTCGGGCACGATCGCGTCCATCACCGATCAGGCCGACTACACGTTCACCGGGACCGCCGGGCAGGCCGTGTATCCCCAGGCGCACGGTGACTGCGCTGGGACACTGACCTGGGATCTCCTCGCCCCTGGTGGCGGCGATCTCGCCGGGAGCCTGACCTGCCACGACCTCGAGCGGGTTGACCTGCCCTCAGAAGGGACGTACACGATCCGGGTCAACGGCGAGCATTCGGCCACCGGTGCCTACTCGTTCACCGTCCTCGCCGTGCCGCAGACGATCGTGACGCCCGTCCAGATCGGCGCGTCCGTGTCCGGCGCCCTCGCCAGCCCGGGACAGGAGGCGGACTACACGTTCAGCACGGCCAGCCGGCAGGCGATCTACCTCGAGCACGGTGCGACGTGCACGCCGGCGATCGAGTGGCAGCTCGTCGCGCCGAGTGGGGCGGTCCTGGCGGCAACCGGCTCGTGCAATGACCTGCAACGCACCGATCTCACGACGGCCGGCACTTACACGATCCACGTTGCCGGCAACCACGCGACAGTGGGGCCGTTCAGCTTCAGCCTGCTCGCCGTCCCAGCCACGGTCGTCAGCCCGATCACGTCGGGGCAGACAGCGAGCGGGACCTTGGATAGCCCCGGCCAGGAGGCCGACTACACGTTCACTGGCGGGGCAGGGGAGACCATCCATGCCCACGCCCTGGGCGCGTGCGTGGATGGCCTCCAGTGGCAGCTCCTGGGGCCGAGCGGCGTGGCGTTGGACTCTGCCGCCGCGTGCCACGACCTGGGTCCCGACATGTTGCCGACGGCCGGGACCTACACGATCCGCGAACTGGGCAGCCGGACCGCGACGGGTGCGTCAGCTCGTCCTCAATCCGTAGGCGATACTCGCGGGCAGCTGCGGGTGACCGCTGCAGGCGGGCAACCCGTTGCCCTACAGTTTCCTCGTGGTGACCATCCTCTCGAAAGGATCGACGCTGGCGGTGGCCTGTCTCGCCTCGCTCGCCCTCGTGGGATGCTCGAGCGGGACGGCCGGACCGTCAGCGACGGCACCATCCCCGACGCCCGTGGCTGACGCCTGCGCCTGCGTCAGTTGCGCCAGCATCGGCTGTGCCCGCGGCCACACCGGCCGCCCCGGCGTCCATCGCCGCCGGGCCCGCGAGCCTGCCCGTGTACAACGAAGGCAGCCTCCACTCGGTCGCCCCGGCCACGTACCAGACCGACCTGGATGGTTTCTTCCCGGGCCTGACGATCACCATCCCGGCGGGCTGGTCGGCCTCCGAATCCGACGATGGCGAGCTGTCGCTCCACCCGGACGACCGGGCCGACGATGCGCTCCTGCTCTGGAAGGACATGGCGGCCGTCGTCACGAACAATCGCGCCAGCACCGTCGGGCAACCGCTCTCAGGGCGTGGCTCGGACCAGGACGGCCTTGGAGTCCTGGCTGACGACCACGGCCGACTTCACGATCCTGGCCAAACCCAAGCCTGCGACGGTCGGCAACGGGGTCAAGGGTGACCAGCTGACGATGACCACCTCCAATACCGCCAACTTCGCCTGGGACGATTGCCCTGACAATCCGCATTGCGTCGCGATCCTCACGGACCCGGTGCACTGGGGCAGCAACTACTTCGCGATTGGCGGCAAGGAGGTCGCCCGGATCTTCGTGACGACGCTGCCGTATCCCGGCAATCACACCTTCTGGGTTGTCCTGGACTCGGTGAGCCCGGAGGACCTCGCCCAGTTCGCGACGGAGGCCCAGCCGATCATCGACAGCCTGGGGCTACCCGCGTCGTTCAACGACAACTAGGCTGAGATCGGGCGCCCCTCCGCGGCCCTCAACGAAGAACGTGATACTCGGCGAGAAGGTGCCCGCTCGGCGAGGATTCGACGCGAATCAGCTCGAGTCGAATGTCCGGCAGGCCGTCGAGCAGGCGTCGTCCGGTACCCGCGACGATGGGTGCGATGACCAGCTTGAGCTCGTCGACCAGGCCCGCCTCGAGCAGCGCTCGCGCGACCGAGATGCTGGCGTGCACCCCGATCTCGCCGCCGGGCTGATCCCTGAGCTCGGCGATGAACGCGGCCAGGTCGCCCTCGATCCGACTCGAATTGGCCCAGTCGGCGCTCAGCGGCGATGAGGTCGCGACGTACTTCTGAACGCCGTTGATGAACGTGGCGAACGGCTCGATCTCGCTCGTCGGCCAGAACCCCGCCCACTCTTCGTAGCTCCGGCGGCCGAGGATGACCGCGTCCTGACCGGCGATTACCGCTGCCAGGTTGGCGTCCATCGCCGCGTCCCATTCGCGGATGATCGAATCGGGATCGTCGGCCACCCCGTCGAGGGAGAGCAGCTCGTAGACGACAACCTTGCGCACTTCAGCCTCCCGCGCCCACGAGACCATGCCACGACCAGCGGGGGATCGTCAGTCCCGGCGGCACGTCATCTGCGGACGCGTGATACCTGGCCATCGTGGTCGTCGTGGCCCAGGCGAAGTAGTCATGGAGGACTCCGCGCAGCGGCTCGGCCGTGAGGCCGGCGTCGCCCAGGGCCAAATCGAAGCAATTGATCGCCCGGCGATCCATATCCCCGTGCTCGCCGTTGCCGCTGTGGAGGCGCACGACGAAGGTCTCGTCGCCGTAGGTCGCGGAGTAGGCGGCCGGGCCGCCGAGGGCCTCCGACCAATAGGCGGCGAGACGCTCGATGTGGTCGTCGCGAACTCCACCGTGGAAGGCATGGCCGACGACTTCGTCGGCCATGACCCGCTCGTGCCAGGCCTGGGCGAGCCGGCGCAGTCCGTCGATCCCGCCAGCGGCCTCGTAGATGCTCTCCGCCATGGCCCCATAGTAGGAGCGTGAATGATCCCGAGGGCAGGCTGACCCCCGATCGTCTGGCGGGTGAGGCCGGCACGAGGCCCGAATACATCACCCGGCTCGTCCAGGCAGGGGTCATCACGGCCGATGACGACGGGTTGTTCCCAGCCGAGACACTGCCCCAGGTTCGGCTGACCATGGCGCTCGCCGACGGCGGCATCGACCTCGACGACCTGATGTCGGTCGTGGGCAGTGGCGCCCTGCAACTGGAGTGGGTCGGCCGGCTGTGGACCGTCAGCGAGCCGACCGGCCGAACGTTCGAGGAGTTCTCGCGGACCATCGGCGAGCGGGCTGAGCAGCTCCCCGCGATCTACTCGGCATTCGGTCTCGCGCCGCCCTCGCCCGAGGCCGTCATGCACCAGGACGAGGAGCGTGTTCTAACCGACTTCCTCGAGCTGTGGAGTCTCGTCGACGATCGTCCGGAGGTGTACCTTCGCGCCGCTCGCATCGCCGGCGAAGGGGTTCGGAGTATCCAGGGCGCAACCCAGGATCTGTTCGATGAGCTTGGCGGACCGCCCAATCGCCAGCTTGCCATGGGAAAGTCCCAGGCCGAGTCGATCCGACCGGCCCTTCGCCTGAGTCCGGTCCTGGCCGAGCTGATGGTCTGGCTCCAGGCCCGCCACCAGGAGCACGAGACGTTTGGGCGGGTGGTTGGGTATGTCGAGGAAACGCTGATCCAGGCCGGGCGGGGCGATCGACACGGGGAGCAACCGGCGATCGCTTTCGTGGATCTCACCGGCTATACGGAGTTGACGGCTACCGGCGGCGATGCGCGGGCGGCTCAGTTCGCGGCGACCCTCCAGACGCTCGCGACGACCTCCGCCCGAGCCCATCGCGGGCAGGTGGTCAAGCTGCTCGGCGACGGCGTGATGCTGCGCTACCCGTCGCTGCTGGAGGCCGCTGTGTCGGTCCGCGAGCTGATGGGCTCGATTGGCGCGGCAGGCCTGCCGCCGGCCCATGCTGGAATCGCCGCCGGCCCGATCGTCGTCCGCGACGGCGACGTGTACGGCCACACCGTCAACCTGGCGGCCCGAGTCGCCGCGCATGCGACCGCCGGCGAGCTGCTGGTCGCGGCGGACGACGCGCTCGAGCGGCTGAGCGGGGGATTGGAGTTCGAGGACGCCGGATCAGCCGCGCTCAAGGGCATCGCCGAGCCCGTCCGCCTGCTCCGGGTGAGCGTCAGCGATCGATCGGAGCCTCCCGGTTTGAGGACGGTTGACGAGGATATCTAGTAGATATCCGGTCCGCCCTTGGCAAAAGCCCTGGTCTCGATGCCCCATGAGCTGTCGCGATCGCCAAAGCCATCATCGCCGCCCTCCCGCAAGGCTAGCCCGGACGACGAACCTATACGCCCGACAGGTCCCGGTCTTCCATCTCCCAGGCGTGGTCGAGCATGTGCCATGCACAGCGGCGGATCACGAACTGGACGGTCCAGCTCCGTGCCGGGGCACCACGGGCGTTGTAGTCGCGGATTGCCTCGCAGAACGCGTCGCGGTAGGCACGAAGCGCGACGGGGTCGTCCCGGATCTCCAGCGGCATGATCACGCCGACCTTCACCGCGAACTCGTGGATCTCGGCCCCGTTCGCGTGACGGACGATTCGCTCCCGATCGCGTCCTCCGCCGCGAGGTCCCAATCGCAGTTCGGGTGAAACGCGCGATGAGACCTCGTCGAAGTAGGCCCAGCTGGCGCGGAGGATGGCGATCTTCCGCTCGCACGCAGCCTCGCTCATGGGCTCATATTCGGGGCCGGCCGACCTGGCGGAGAGCCCATAGAAATCAGTCATCCCGGTGCCTTCGATCCGCTCGACCACGGCCAGCTCGCCGGCCGCGGCGAACTCATTGGCAAGGCCGGCCAGGGCGGCGACCTTTGCGTAGCGCGGCCGGTAGGTGTCGAGGACTTGGAGCGCGCCCTCCTCGGTCTTCGCGCTCCGATCCCAGCCCGGCCAGTCGAACGCGACGGCCACGACGCGCTTCTTCTTGCCTCGTTCGACCATGACGCGGATCGGCTCGATCATGCCACCAGCCTACGTCAGGGCTGGCCTGGGGCGCGGGCTACGGTCGGTTCACGCCCTTCTTGACCAGCTCGGCGATCTGCTTCTCCGTCGCCGGCGTCAGCTTCAACACGGCGAAGGAAACCGGCCAGATGATCCCCGTCGTCGAGACCCGCGTCGGTCTGGAACTCGAAGGTGGAGTAGCGGACCTTGAACTTCGACTTCGGCTTGAAGAAGCAGATCACCTTGCCGTCCATGGCGTACGCCGGCATCCCGTAGTACGTCTTGGGGACGAGCGTCGGGACGGTCTCGAGGACGAGCTTGTGGATCCGCGTCGCCATCGCCTTGTCGTCCGCGGGCATCCCGGCGATCTTGGCCTGGACGTCAGCCTCGCCCTCGGCGCGCTCCTGCTCGGGGCTGAGCTTGGACGACTTCTTGCGCTCTCGCGCGGTCTCCTGGACCGCCGCGCGCTCTTCCTTGGTAAAGACGTTGTCTGATGCCTTGGCCATGGCTCTTCGTCCTTTCGGTGGGACGCGCCATTGGGCGACGCGTCGATCGTGCTTGCTTGTTCCGACTGTACGGATTCCCGAGAGGATTGCTTCTTCGATCCTGACCAGTGCTCGGTGGTCGAGGCGCGTCCGGGGATAATCCGATGGATGGAGCCACGCGTCGCGGTTGCCGAGATGCCCCATGGATCGGCGGACGGCACGCTCACGATCGGCCGCGAGGACTTTCCGGAGTTCGACCGGTTCGCGCGCCTCGGCGTGCACGTCCAGTCGGAGCAGGTGCGGGCCGCCCGTCCGGACCCAGCGTACGTCGAGGCGGCCCTGATGGCGCTGACCGAAGCCTGCCGACAGCTCGATGTGCCCGAGGCCTCGATCGTCTTCGTCGACACGGTCGAAGACCCGCCGAAGTACGGGCTGCACTACGGCTTCCAGGGCTCCTACACCACCGACTACCCGACGCTCATCTGGATCTACGTCAACTGGACGCCCCGGGCGGAGCTCCGCGTGGTCGTCCGTCACGAGGCGGCCCACCTCGCCTTCGCCCGCACCCACACCGCGGAGGAGTCGGCCGGCCACGCCGGGCCCTCAGAGGACTTCGCGCTCGCCTTCGAGGCGGGGTAGGGGAGCGTCAGGCCTCGCGCTGCCCGGCCTTGGCCCGGGTTACGGCATCGCTGATCCGCTTGGCCCGCGTCTCGGGCCGCTTCGCACCGGCGATCGAGCGAGCGACGTTGTTGCGATAGAACGTCGGCATCGAGTCGAAGAACCGGGCCGCCTCCGGCTCGGCCCGGAACGCCTGGGCCACGTCCTCACCCATCGTCGTGGACTGCGGCCCCTCGAGAGCGATCTCGACCAGGACCTCGTCGGCAGGCCCGAAGCCGGGCTCGCGGCACCAGGTCGGGCCGAGCTCGACGGACCACGGCGACCCCGGCTTGAGCGGACCACGGAACCGGTTGCCGCCGATCGTCCCGACGACGTGATATGCGTCCCGATCCTCCCAGGCGACAGCTGGATCGAAGGGAAGATCGACCCGGATCCCGCCGCTCGGACGTGTGGATGGCGTGGTGCGGAAGCGCTGAGGTTCCATCGCCCAATTCTAGGATGACCACCCGCTCGCCGGGGCCGGCAGCGCCTGATCAGGCCCGGAAAGTCGATGGGCCGTCCACGAGGGAACGGCCCATCGACACCTTATCGTTCGTAGTGGTCCCGGTCGCCGTCAAAAGCGGCCTGAGGAGAGACAGCAGGACTTGTAGCGAAGCCCCGACCCGCACGGGCAGGGATCCTTCCGACCGAGCTTCTCGATGGAAGCAACTCCTTGTCGCCGTGGACGATCCGATCGCCTCGTTTCACGTTCGTCTCGGACGGGAAGCCTCGTCGGCGCTTGCTAGTTCGCTCGAAAGCGCTCCTGCGACTCGAGGTCGCGATCCTGGCGTGCCATGACACACCTCCTCGTTACCGGCTGCGCCAGAACGCGGCGCCAGCGGCAGGATACGGCGGGCCGGCCGGCGTGTCACCCGAGCTGGCGCGCCGGGATCCGATGATCCGGCTGTGGATGCGTACCGGCTCCTGATTAATCGCGATCTGCCTCGGCAGGAGCGCATGTGCAGCTCCAAGGTGGCGTTCAGCACTCGCCGGGAGGCTTCCAGCTTCTCGCCTCACGGTCGAGGGATGGGCGGCCAGCTCTCCGCCTACCATTGCCCGTACTGCGACCAGTGGCATCTTGGCCACAAGCGCAAAAGCGGGGGGGATCGATGAGCTCAGCTCCGGACGAGTCGCTCGACAAGCTCCTCCGTGACATCGAGGCCGCTCCGGCTGCATCACGCATTGAGTATCGCGAGCGTGTCCTTGCCTACGGCGTCGCGTTCATCGAACCGCTGACGGCTCTCGCCCTCAAGTCTCCGGCCCTCGCGGCATCTGCTGCTGCGTGGCTCGGGGAGCTGGCGAAGCGCGAGCCGTCGACTGCCTCCGAGGTCCGCGCGGCCCTACGCCGCCTCGCGTCTGCCAGCCCGGACGCCCGCTATGCCAAGGACGCGCTGCGGCGGCTCGGCGAGGATCCAGACCGCGTTCCGAGTGCCAAGGCGCCTGGCACCCCGACGGCGCCGAGCGCCAACTACCTCGAGGTCCGGGCCCAGGTCCACGAGGCGGCCCGCGAGGGCCGGATCCTCCATTACGGCGACCTGAACACCAATCGCGCGTTCTACGGCAAGTGGCTAGGCATCATTTCCGAGGAGGAGCTCACCTCCGGCCACCCGCCCATCTCGGCGATCGTGGTCGCCAAGGGCTCAGAGCGGCCCGGCGCGGGGTTCTACCAGCTCTGTCGCGAATTCGGCTTCGCCCAGCCGGGCGAGTCCGACGAGGACATCTGGCAGCGAGCGGTGGTCGCCGTCCACGACTTCTGGCGCGGAACGACGTAGCGATGCCGGGCGAGATTGCACTCGTCGCGAGCTACGACCGCCTGCTCACGTCCATCCGCGAGCGAGCGGCCGAGATCGGCTCGCAGCCCATCGTCACCCACTGGCCGCACATGGGGACCGCCTACAGGGGCCTGCTGATCATCGGTCAGGCCGTCTACGGCTGGTCCGATGAACGCCGCGCCTCGGATTTTCGAACCGCAGGCGGGCGGTCGGGCGCCATCGAGGCGTTTCGAGGCCGCGCGGATGAACACGAACCGCTCGCGTGGATCGAGACTCACCGAGTCCGCACGTCGCCGTTCTGGAGAGCGGTCCGGCTGATCGTGGACGGGCTCGAACCCGATACGAACACGCCGTGGTTCAGTCGCTTTGCCTGGGCAAACCTGTATCCGGCGGCACCCGACCATCCGCCCGGCAACCCAACGGGTCCTCTCAAGGAGGCCCAGGATCCCCATGTTGGGGCCTTGCTTGGAAGGGTCGTGGACACGCTCGATGCCAAGCGAGTGATCGTCCTGGCCGGCCCGTACTGGTGGGCGGCAGCGGAGAGCGCGGGTCTTTCGAATCTCCCGAACCGTGATCGGCCATTGCTTCGAGGCGGACGTTCCGACGGCCGGACGTGGGTGGTCGGCTGGCATCCAACCGGCGCCAGCCGCAGGCATTGGGGCCCCGCGAAGTACGCCGGATTCATCGTCGAGGCTGTGACTGAGATCGAGGGCCACATATGAGCGGCGATTACCAACTTGGTGAGATCCCGGCCGGCTGGCGAACTGCGATAGGCGCATCGGCCTCTCCCGACGCTCTCGGATCAATCCTAGGAGCGGTCCTCCGTAAGAGTGACGGCGGGCAAATCCTGCCCCGGGCGGGTCTCGTATTCGCGGCCCTCGTCGCAACTCCGCTTGAGAACGTCCGCGCCCTAATCCTCGGGCAGGACCCGTACCCGACCCCTGGCTACGCGATGGGCCTCGCATTCTCCGTGCCGAACGGTGTTCTCCCCCTGCCTCAGTCGCTTCAGAACATCCGCAAGGAGCTCCGTGCGGATCTCCACGAGGACCTTCCCGACGGCGGGTCTCTGAAGCCTGGGCACAACACGGTGTCCTACTTCTCAACACCGTTCTCACAGTGGCAGAAGGCTCTCCCGGAAGTCACCGTGGCTGCGGATGGGAGCAACTGACCGGCGCAATCATCCGAGTCATCGCAGATCAGGAAGCGCCAGTCGCGTTCTTGCTGTGGGGCAAACAGGCACAGGCCGCCGCAGATCAACAAGGGATCGACGAAGTCCGCCATGTCGTGGTGCGGTCAGCTCATCCGTCGCCGCTATCAGCCAATCGCGGCTTCTTTGGGAGCAGGCCTTTCAGTAGGGTCGACGCCGGCCTCGAATTAAGGGGCGCCTTGCCGATCGACTGGAGCCTGTGAGGGCATTGCCCTGAATTTCGTCCCGTACACTGAAGACGAAGTTCGGTCGCGACTACTACCGGGGGACAGCGAAATAATCGCCGACAAGTTCCTGGACTCCTAAGCCGTGCACCTCTATCAAGGCACGAGTGCCCAGTTCATCGGCGATGCCGTGCAAGCACGCCTGGCGAACCAGCTCAGCGATCGGTTCTTTCAGGAGTTCAGGTATCGACCCTCGCCGTCTGAGGTCACCTCATGGCGCAACTCTCTGGGAGCCTTTGCGCAGGTTCTCCAGCTGGGCGACTTCCGGGATCAAGGGATCCTCGTCGAACTCAAGTTGCCCCTTTCGTCGAAGCGCCTCGACGTACTGATCACCGGGTCGAATCCGGCCACTGGTGACTCAGCTGTCGTGATCGAGCTCAAGCAGTGGACCCAGGTCGGTCGGTCGAACATCACGGATTGCGTGGTGGTCGACTTCGGGGGTCGATCAGTCGACCATCTGCACCCCTCCCGTCAAGTTGCCCAGTACCAGCGCTATCTGGTGGATACGCATCCAGCATTCAGCGACGGCGGAATCGACCTAGCGGCCTGCGCCTATCTGCACTACGCAACCTATGACCCGACGTCGCCGCTCTACCAAGCCGACTTCGCGGCCCTACTCGCGACCAACCCGTCATTCGCGGGGGATCAACTGGATGACCTCACGAGCTTCCTTGATGCTCGGATCGCGGGTCCTGACGACGGCTCGATCATCGAGCAGGTCGCTGCCTCGGAATTCCGGCCCCACAAACGCCTACTTGACTACGTGGCGCGGGTGATCCGCAACGAGCCGGTGTTCACCCTGCTGGACGAACAGCAGGTGGCATACAACGCGGTTATGGATTCAGTTCGAGTTGCCGGTCAGAACCAGCACAAGGTCGCATTCATCGTCTCAGGGGGCCCTGGGACCGGCAAGTCGGTCATCGCGGTCAACCTCGTGGCCGAGACGGCCGCGCTCGGCCTGCGCACGCTCCACGTGACCGGTTCCAAGGCGTTCACGGAAAACTTGCGGAAGCTCGTCGGTGGCCGCGCGAGCGCGCTATTTAAGTACTTCCGCGACACAAAGGACGTAGTGGAGCCCCTCGACGTGGTCATCCTCGACGAAGCGCACCGTATCCGGACCGTCAGCACGAGCCGCTTCACCCCGGCTAAGGCGCGATCCGGGAAGGCCCAGATCGACGACATCCTCGATGCCGGCCGCGTGTCGGTTTTCTTCATCGACGATCTGCAGGTCGTTCGCCCGGGCGAGGTCGGGAGCACGGATCTCATCCGGGAAGCCGCGGCGAAGCGCTCGCTCGAGGTCATTGACTTCGAGCTCCAAGCCCAATTCCGCTCGAATGGCTCGGACTCGTTCATCCAGTGGATCAACAACACCCTGGAGTTGAGCCGCACTCCGCAAGTGCTCTGGCCGGTGGACGACGATTTCGACTTCCGGATCGTCGGTTCGGTCGGCGAACTGGAGCGCATGGTTCGGGCCAGGGCAGGGGAGGGGGCGACGGCGAAGTTAGTCGCCGGCTTCTGTTGGCCCTGGTCGGATCCTGACGAGGCTGGCGAGCTCGTCCCTGACGTGCAGATCGGCTCCTGGTCGATGCCGTGGAACGCGAAGGCCGAGGCTCGACGGCTTGCGCCAGGCATTCCCAAGTCCGACTTCTGGGCGAGCGCGAAAGAGGGGATTAACCAAGTCGGCTGCGTGTACACCGCTCAGGGCTTCGAGTTCGATTACGTCGGGGTCATCTTCGGTCCCGACCTCGTCTATCGGCCGATGGACGGCGGCTGGATCGGCCAGCGCGACCAGTCGAACGACCGCGTTGTGCGGAGCGGCGTCACGGTGGAGCAGTTCACCGACTTCGTGAAGAGCACCTACCGCGTCCTCCTGACGCGAGGGCTTCGAGGGTGCTACGTCTATTTCACCGACGCGGCGACGCGCGACTTCTTCATAAGTCGGACCGAAGGGCGATCGAAACCGCTGACTCTTGCTGCAGAAGAGTCAACTCCGTACGGTTTGCCGAGTTGACCACAACCGCGAATCCACCCCGATGCTGCACACGAGGACGTCGAGCATGACGGACGAAGCATCCGAACTCGCGGACGTCGCCGACCGGACCCGCGCCGGGGAGACGCCTGCCGAAACGGTGCGTGCCCTCCTCCAGCGGTTTGGCTTCGAGAAGCGCGGCTATCACAAGGTCCGGTTTGTTCGGAAGTCTCTCGAGGTGGCCGGGCTCACGACCGAACCCGATTTCAACACGGTCTCCCTGGACTCGCTCGTCACATATCGTCCGACCGCACTCGCAACGACGCCCGTCGAGTCGGACGTGGGCGCATCGTCTGGTGATGGGCAATTCGACGGCGAAACCGTCGCGGCAGCGGAGGACCCGGCATATCGACTGAGGCGACTCGACGATTCAGCCCAGGTACTGACTAGTGTCACGCCGGACGACGAGTTGCGACGCGCGACGACCCTGATGATGACCCACGACTTCTCCCAACTTCCAGTGATGACAGGGCCGCGCAACGTCAAAGGCGTCGTCTCGTGGCGAAGCATCGGCCTTAGGTTTGCCCTGGGCGGTGACCCAGCCCTTGTTCGAGACGCGATGGAGACGGACGTTGTGGTCGTGGAAGCCGAAACATCACTGTTCGGGGCAATTCCAAGGATCGTCTCCAATGACTACGCCCTCGTTAGGCGCGGTGATGGTACGTTTTGGATCGTCACGACTTCAGATCTCAGCGTGCGATTCAAGGAACTTGCTGAGCCGTTCCTGCTGCTGGCCGAGATCGAGAATCAACTCCGCGGCCTCCTTGACGAGTACGTCGCACCTGCGCTCATTCAGGCTGCGAAGGATCCGAAGACGTGGAGAGGACGATCGAATTTGCTGCCGACCTCACGCTTGGCGAGGTGATTAGGCTTCTAGAGCGCAAGGACGTCTGGGCACAGTTGGCGCCTCGGCTTGATCGCGTTGAGGTAATCACCCGCCTCGACCAGATCAGGTCAATTCGGAACGATGTTATGCACTTCGACCCTGAAGGAGTCGGGCAGAGCGATCTTGACCTTCTTCGAGCCTTTGCCCATTTCCTCCAGGAATTTCGACGATGGGAGCCGGCACGAGACTCGGGCTCGGGGACTTCGCGCGATCGCGGAGCCTCGAGCTCGGGTGTGAGGGCGACTCCTCCGTTGGATCGGAATGCGTTGCTCGCTCCGCCGCAAGCTGATGGAGTTTCGTAGACGTGCTGTGGTGGGCTACGCTGCGCGGGGCCTATCGCGGCCGAAAGCGGCAGACAACCGATTCCGTTCATGCTTCGGACTTGGTGGTCTAGGAATGGCAACCGTCAAGAAAATAAGTCGAGGGTCAATGGGCGAACCAATCGTTTCCACCAATCCGACACCTCCCCGAGTCGTCGGCGCCAAAGCTGTGGGCCGAGCAAAGGCACCCATGGATTGGTGGGGATCGACCCCAGGGGGAAATCTAGTTCGAACAGTATCAGGCGATCTCGTATTCGGCGATGCCCTCGAGACCCTCCGGGCCCTCCGCGATGGAGTCGCGGATATCGTCTTTCTCGATCCTCCCTTCAATCTCGGAAAGGGCTACGGCGCCCAATCTAAGAGCTTGGACAGCATCCCCGACGCGGACTATCGAACGTACATGACAGCAGTTTTGGATCGAACTGCCGATGTCCTTCGGCCGGGAGGATCACTCTATTTATACCACTTGCCTCGCTGGGCTCTCGCCTTTGGCGGCTCGATCGGCCGTCGTCTGGAGTTCGTGCACTGGATCTCGATCAGCATGAAGAACGGCTTCGTCCGCCGCAACCGGCTTTATCCCGCTCACTACGCTCTGGTTCACTTCTCAAAAGGTCCGCTCGGGACCTTCAATCGCCCTAAGGTTGTTCCATTGACATGCCCGCATTGCGGCGAGTATGTACGAAGCTACGGCGGGTACGAGAGATATGTACGCGACGGTGTAAACCTATCCGATGTCTGGGATGACGTCAGTCCCGTGAGACACGCGCGCTATCGGCTCCGGGAAGCCAATGTCCTACCACCGATCATTCCGCATAGGGTCGTTCAAATGAGCGGACGCAGGGGAGGGCTGCTTGTGGATCCATTTGCTGGCACGGGGTCGAGCCTCGTGGCCGCGCGTATGCACAAGATGCGCTTTGTGGGATCTGACTCCGATACGGAGGCGTTCTCAATCATGTCCGAGCGATTCCATCGCGAGCCGATTGCCGAGAGACCTCGATGAATCAACCGCTGATCGCGGACGCCACCCCGAGCAAGTCATTCTTTATCGACATGCTGACCAGGGACATATCGGTTGCGGACGCAATACTCGACCTTGTGGACAATGCGATTGATAAAGCTGTGGAGCTCGAGGATCTCGACGTGACTCGGCTCCTCAACGCTGAGGTGGTGGATCATATCCAAAATCGGGTCATCGATATCTCGATGTCGCCAGCCGAGTTCAGCATCCGCGATACCTGTGGCGGGATTGGCCTGAAGGAAGCCGAAGAGTCCGTATTCCGGTTCGGTAATCCGGACGAGCGAGGCGCTGATTTCGGGTTGAGCGTATACGGCATCGGGATGAAGCGCGCTCTCTTTAAGCTCGGATCCAGCGTGGACATGCGCTCGGACACGGCCTCGGATTGGTGGGAATTGAATTGGCCGATTGCCACGTGGCGCAAGAACCGGCGTTGGAAGGTGTCCATTGATTCTTGGGGCACGCACCAGGATCCGCCGGCGGCGACGGGTACGGAAATCCGAGTTACTGACCTCTTGACGCCCATCGCTCAGCAATTCAGTCAGCCTTCGTTTCGGCGCGAGCTAATGGACCGTTTGGCATCTACATATGCTCTTTTCCTCACGGCAGGCGTCGAGATGACTGTGAACGGAGAGCGCATCTCGGCGCAGCTTCCGCAGTTCGCTTCCGACCCTGTGGCACCCGCTCGTCGAGCGTGGTCGACTGAAGGGGTCGACGTTCTGATGATTGTTGGATTGTCACCCATCGAGGACCAAGAACCTCGCGGCTGGTACGTCTATTGCAACGGTCGTATGGTCCTGGAGGCCGACAAGACCGTCGAGACTGGGTGGGGCGACGTTCTGCCTCAATTCCGTAGTAAGTACAACCACTTCTTGGGCCACATCTTTTTCAAGAGCGAAGACGTCCGCCGTCTTCCTTGGCGCACCACGAAACAAGGGGTGGAACGGGAGCTGCCCGTCTACCAAAATGCACTCGGTGAGATGCGTTTGTACGCACGCCCTGTTGTCGACTTCTTGAATGACTTGTACCCGAGCGATGCCCAGAGCGATCCATCTCTCCAGAGGGAGACCCTACAGGATGCCAAACCGGCGTCAATTACGGCTCTGCCTGTCACCGATCGCTCCTTCGTGTACGCCGTCTCTCCTCGCCAGGCCAGGACGGACATTTCGATCCAGTTTCGTCGAGAGAGGGCCGATATCGAGCGAGTAAGGCGCTACTTGGGCGACCAGTCGATGAGCGCAGGAGCCGTCGGGGCGTATACCTTCGATTATTTCCTCGACCAGGAACTCGACTAGTGACCGGCAGGGCACGCCGATTCAGCTATCTACTACGTCCATCCAAACAGATAGAGCGCAAACTCATCCTTCAGTTCCTCCACGAACTGCGAGACCGATATCCCGTTAGTTCCTACCGGTATCTAGGCTTCGGCTCAATCTACTATGCGGATTTCCTGCTGTTTCATCGCTATCTATACATGAACGACATGATGTGCGTGGAATCTGGTGACTTCAAACGCTCTATGGCGTTCAATCGTCCGTTTGATTTCATTCGACTCGACACACGTCCGGTGGCCGAAGTTCTCCCTGATATCGACCGGACTCTGCCGCACATCGTATGGCTGGACTATGACTACGCCTTGGGCCAGGCAGTCCTTCTTGACTTGGCTGGTTTCGTCACGACGCTTGCCACGAAGAGTTTCCTCATCGTAACAGTCAAGGCATCGCCGCCGGAAGCCCAACTCGAAGGCGAAGACGATGCTGCCCGCGACGTTCGGCGAACGAACGTAATTCGAAACATTGAATTCAATCTAGGCAAACTTGTACCAGCTCTTGCCCTCAAGGACCTAGCGAAACCGCGCCTTGCGCAAGTTCTCGCTCAGGCTCTCACGGAGCATCTCGCCCGCGAAGGAACGCGTCGGAGTGACGGCTCAACATTTCACCAGCTGTTCAGCTTCCGCTACGCAGACGGCGCTCAAATGCTCACTCTGGGCGGCGTATTCGAGACGCCGGCGATCGGAGCCGAACTCGTCGCGGCGGTGCAGGATTGGCCCCACGCCCAGGTGAACCCTGCCGCCGAGCCAATGGAAATATCTGCGCCGTGGTTGACCCCACGAGAAAAGCAATGGCTCGACCAGCACCTCGATAGCACTTTGCCCGCACGCCGATTGGCGTTCAATTTGGAGGACGATGAACTTGCCGCCTTCAAGAAGTTCTACCGGGAGTACCCCTCCTACTTCGAGAGTCTCCTGTAGGCGACATAACTTACCTTATCGGAAGTTAGGTCTGATCCGATCGTGGCCCCAGGAGCGCCTCGGTCGACGCCGCAACGATGGCGGCCGCGATCTCGAGCAGGTCCCTGGCCTCTTGAAGGTTGCACATCGGCTCGACGGGATCCGGATACCGGCCCTGGATGTGGGCGTCGGCCAGTAATCGGAGCTCGTTGGTAGTCACGGTCAATCTCACGGCGTCCGCGGCGAGCTGCGCCAAGCGGACTAGATCGTGGCTGCGCGGCGGTTCTGCTCCGACTGAGCTGATCGCGGCCTTCAGCGCCTTTTCTGCCGACTGCTGGGCGAGACTCGCCGCCACGCGCGGCGGCACGCTCGCGTCGCGGACAATGCCGGCGGCTGCGGCCAGGTCGCCTCGAGCGAGTTCAATCCAGTAAGCGGGCGAACGATCGGGCTCAGGGTCGTTCATAGAGTGCCAGGCCGTCACGAACCGCCCAGCCAACGGGCCCCCAAGTCGCAAGACCCTGCTGCTCGAGATCGCCGACAGAAGCGACCAGAACCTCCTTTGATATCGGAAGATCGTCCAGTGCCTGCCGGACCGCGAGCCGTGCGGTCCGACGGTCGTCCACGCGGTCGAGGACGACGAGGAGCTCGTAGTCGCTGTCGTCCCGGGCGCCACCGCTCGCCCTGATCCCGAAGAGCAGGATCCGGACCGGATCAAATCGATGGACGAGGCGGCCAACGATGGTCGTCAACCAAGGATCTGGGGCAGGCACGCTCGGGACCACCGGCCGGGCGCGATAGGGCGCGGCGATCTCGCTCGCCTGACGGCTGTCGCCCAAGACCTCCACGAGGTCGGACTCGTCGATCAGGTATTGGGTGCCCACCCGAGTCGAACTGAGCTTGCCTTCGCGAATCCAGCGTCGAACGGTCTCGGGATTGCGTCCAACGCGCCGGGCTGCCTCAGGAACGGTCAGCATCGGAGGCCAGGCAAGCCGGCGGCGTCTTATCGTCCATGTAGTCGCATACTACAGCGCCTTGAGCAGTCGTCAAGCTTTGACGCCGGAGGGCCGCGGCCTGGGGGTGGAGCGTCTCCCCCGTCGTGCGCCTTGGTGACACCCTCCCCCGCCACCCGACCGTGGCGGGCACAACAAAAACGCCCGTAGGAACCACTCGTCCGCGGCTCCGAGTCCACCAATGCAAGCACCGGCTTCTTCGAAATCTCGGTCGGTTGGCCCCTCCGGGCAAGACCTACTATATGCGGCCGGCCCACCCCGGCGATACACAGTTATCAACGAGATTCCGCATTCGTTGACGAATCTCGTGAAGTTGTCCACGAGCCGCCAACACTCCGGTCAAGCGCGCTAGCCTCTGTCTTGACATGAGCGGACCGCAGGATCCCATCGTCGCCCTCCTGGCCCACGCGGCTGCGGCCTACCCGGACGCCACCCAGGACTTCCCCTGGGGCGAGCGGGTCGCCAAGGTCGGTGGCGGCAAGGTCTTCGTGTTCCTGGGCGTCGACGAATCAACCGAGCCGTCGGTCTCGCTCAAGCTTCCGCGATCGGCCCACTACGCCCTGTCCCTCGAGTCTTGCCGGCCGACCGGCCACGGCCTGGGCAAGGCCGACTGGGTCACGATCCGGCTCGGCCGGCCGGACTCGCCCGAGCCGGAGCTCCTCCTCGATTGGGTCGACGAGAGCTACCGGGCGCGGGCCGGTCGTCGCCAGCTGGCCGCCCTGGACTCGGCGCCGATCCGGCCTGGGTCGGCCGACCAGGACGCGCGGCCACACGGGTTCCGGGCACAACAAAAACGCCCGTAGGAACCACTCGTCCGCGGCTCCGAGTCCACCAATGCAAGCACCGGCTTCTTCGAAATCTCGGTCGGTTGGCCCCTCCGGGCAAGACCTACTATATGCGGCCGGCCCACCCCGGCGATACACAGTTATCAACGAGATTCCGCATTCGTTGACGAATCTCGTGAAGTTGTCCACGAGCCGCCAACACTCCGGCAATGACCCGGAACATCGAGGCGACCGCGGGACAGCTCCGCCGACGGCAGCCCCCGTCCAGGGCGCAACGAAACGCCCGAAGGAACCACTGGCTCGGTTCCGAGTCCGCAAATGCAAGCACCTGCAGCCTCAAGGCTCCGCTCCGTTGGCCCCTCCGGGCAACCCGAACTTTACGTCCCGCCCCAGCCTCGGTAAACCCGCTTATCCACGACTTTCAAATGTCGTTGGGGCCTTCCAAGCACGTTGTCCACGCGTCTTCCACAGGACTTTGTCCGGACGCACCGGTACGTTGGGCCCGGTCAACGCTTGGTTCAGTCGGTTTCGAGTGCCCAGTTCGAGCCACCCGCCGGCAGGCCGTCCGGATCGATCGCGATCTGGCGCTCCGCAGCGCCGGGCGCCGCCAGGACGCGCCAGCTGCCCTCCCCCACCCGCTCGATCCGGCGCTTCGTCGTCGAGATCTCCAGGTCCGGGGCGATCGCCACCACGTCGATCTCGATCGTCTCGCCCAGCGCGGTCCGATCCCGGCGGCGATGGAGCCCGACCGCAAGCGCCAGGGGCCGGCCGACGACGTCGACCTCGCGTTCCTGGTTCCAGCGCAGGCTGAGGGGCTTGACCCCGTAGCCGGACGATCGAACGATGTTGCCGTGGAGCTGGGTCCCGTCGGCCGACGGGTGCAGGGTCAGGAGCCCGTCGGGCGTGGTCAGCTCGAGGCGAGCCGGACGACCGTTCAGGTCGACCTCGAGCAGGAGGGCATGGCTGATCGCGCCATCAACGAGGGCGACGGCGCGCCAGCGCCGGCCGCGTGAGCCGTCGGCGCACGACCAGGTGAGGTGCGCCCCATCGGCCAGGTCCGCCTCGCCCGCTCGGCGGAGGTAGCCGGACCTAGGCGTGAGCCCGCTCCCCGGCAGAATCGGCCGGCTCAGCGGGATCGGCCAGGCCGGCCGCCGCGGCGACCGCTTCGAGCTCGCCGGCCAGCGCGGGGGCCACCCGGCCCCGGACCCGGACGGCGGTCCCGCCGTACTCGAGATCGACCGAGCCGCGCTCGCGGATCCGGGCAATCAGCTCGCCCGCGGAGTACGGGATGTCGAGATCGACCTCCACGCCGAGCGAGCCGATGAGCGCCCCGAGCTCGGTCCGCAGCGCGTCGAGGCCGTAGCCGGTCGTGGCGCTGACCCGGACGGCGCCGGCGATGATCGGCGCGGGCAGGGCCGGGTCGGCAGCCGCCCGGTCGACCAGGTCGGCCTTGTTGAGGACGACGATCCGGGGCTTCTCCCCGGCGCCCAGGTCGTCGAGGACGCCTTGGACGGTGGCCCGATGCTCGGGCGCATGGAGGTCCGAGGCGTCGACGACCTCGAGCAGGACATCGGCCCGGTTGACCTCCTCGAGGGTCGCCCGGAACGCGTCGACGAGCTGATGGGGCAGCTTGTGGATGAAGCCGACGGTGTCGGTGATGATCGCGGCCTGGCCATCGCCCAGGCGAACCTGGCGGCTGGTCGGGTCGAGGGTCGCGAAGAGCTTGTCCTCGGCCCGGGCGACCTCCTCGCCGACGAGCGCGTTGAGCAGGGTCGACTTGCCCGCGTTGGTGTAGCCAACGATGCCGACGGTCGGGACCAGGCGCCGGTCGCGAGCCCGGGCGGCGGTCGTCCGCTGCTGGCGGACCTGGTCGACCCGTTCCTTCATCTTCTTGATCCGCTCGCGGATGATCCGCCGGTCGGTCTCGAGCTGGGACTCGCCGGGGCCTCGCGTGCCGATACCGCCACCGGTCCGGCTGAGGTGGGTCCACATCCGGGTCAGCCGCGGCAGCTGGTATTCGAGCTGGGCGAGCTCGACCTGGAGGCGCCCTTCGTGGGTCTGGGCATGCAGGGCGAAAATGTCCAGGATCAGCCGGCTGCGGTCGATCACCTTGACCTTGAGCAGCTCCTCGAGCGCCCGCTGCTGGGCCGGCGAGAGCTCGTCGTCGGCCACCAGCACGTCAAAGCCGGTCTCGCTCTTCGCGCTCAGCAGCTCCTCGGCCTTGCCCTTGCCGACATACCAGTTCGGGTCGGCGTGGCGGCGGTTCTGCCACTCGGCTCCGACCACGTCGGCGCCGGCCGTGACGGCCAGGCTGGCCAGCTCGGCCAGCGAGTCCTCGGCCGTCCAGCCATCGTCGGAATCGGTGTCGACCGCCAGCAGGAAGGCGCGCTCGACCGGCGTCGCGAGCTCGATCAGGCCGTTCGGGGAGCTACCGTTGGTCTTCATTGGCTCGTCAGGATAGCCGCTGACCGGCGAGGAACCCCTGGGCCGCGTCGAAGGCCGGCGCGATGGGCTCGGCGGCGGCGTCCAGGTCGACCTGGACGTCACCGAAGCGATCGGTCCGGAACCACGTCCGCTGGCGTTTCGCGAAGCCGACGTTGCGGGCGGTGTTGACGGCCAGGAACCCGGCTCGATCGATCCGCCCGTCGAGCAGGTCGAACGCCTCGTGGTAGCCGATGGCGCTGAAGGCCCGCAGGTCCGGGCCGAAGCGCTCCCGGAGACGCGCGGCCTCGGACGGCAGGCCCGCCTCGAGCTGGCCGGTCGCCCGTCGTTCGATCCAGGCCCGGTTGAGCTCGGGATCGAGGGCGAGGTTCAGGCGCAGGATCGGTCCGCCGTAGCCCAGCCGGGCGATCGGCGGCCCATCGCCTCGGAGCAGGGCGATCTCCAGGGCGCGGACGACCCGCCGGGCATTGCGCAGGTCGGTTCGTGCCGCCGCAGCCGGAGCCACGAAGCTCAGCCGGGCAGCCAGGGCCGGCAGGCCGTCGCTCGCCAGCTCGGCCTCGAGGCGTGCCCGCAGCTCCGGATCCGATGGGCTCGCGTCGACATCGAGCCCGGTCGCCAGTGCCCGCAGCCACAGGCCGGTCCCGCCGACGACGAGGGCGGCAGCATCACGGGCCGCCAGCGCATCGAGGACGGGCTGGGCCGAGTGCAGGAAGTCGGCCACCGAGAACGACGCGTCGGGATCGACCAGGTCGAGCAGGTGGTGCGGCACGCCCTCGCGCTCGGCGATCGAGGGCTTGGCCGTGCCGATGTCCATGCCCCGGTAGACCTGGCGCGAATCGGCCGACAGGATCTCGACCGGCCGGCCCGCCTCGCGGAGCGCCAACGCGAGCCGCACCGCGAGCCCGGTCTTGCCCGTCGCCGTCGGGCCGCCGAGGACGATCAACGGGGGCCGTGGCCGTCCTTGGGCCCCATCTCCAGCCGTGACGGTCAGGCGACGGCTCCACGGAGCGAGTACGGGCCGGCGTGCTCGATCCTGACCTCGACCAGCTGCCCGATGAGCGCCGGAGCGCCCTCGAGGTGGACGAGGGTGTGGGCCCGGCTCCGGCCGGTCAGGCCCACGCTGCCGGACGGCGTCGAATCGGGTCG
Source organism: uncultured Chloroflexia bacterium (assembly GCA_963720965.1). Classification (GTDB taxonomy): domain Bacteria; phylum Chloroflexota; class Limnocylindria; order Limnocylindrales; family CSP1-4; genus Palsa-1033. The sequence goes on from CAVRHD010000002.1 coordinate 329,218, forward strand.
TGACTCGGAGGTCTCCTCGACGGCTCCGTCATCGTGACCATGGACCCGGGCCGGGACGATCGCTTCGACCAGCACCTGGGTGGTCGTGCCGACCCTCGCCCGGTTGCGCTCGAACCCGATCGATTCCTGGAGGGCCAGCAGCTCGTTCAGGCGGCGTCGCTTGACCGCCGGGGCCACGTCATCGGCGAGGCGTGTCGCCGGCGTCCCGGGCCGGACCGAGTACGCCGCGGCGAAGACCTGGTCGTAGCCGGCCGTCTCGAGCAGGCGCAGGGTCGCCTGGAACTGGGCCTCGGTCTCGCCGCAGAACCCGACGATGACGTCGGTGCTGATCGCGATCCCCGGCACGGCTTCCCGAATCCGGGCGAGTCGCTCGAGGTAGTGCTCGATCGTGTATTGGCGGCCCATCCGGCGCAGGACGCTGTCGTCGCCCGACTGGACGGGCAGGTGGAGGTGCTCGCACACGGACGCGCACTCGGCCATCGCCGCGATCAACCGGTCCGACAGGTCCCACGGGTGCGACGTCACGAACCGGAGGCGCGGGATGGCCGGCCGGCCATCGGACGTCCGGAGCGCATCGATTCCGCGCAGGAGGGCGGCGAGGTCGGGCCGTCCCCGGCGGTCCTGGTGGTGGCCGACCGAGCGCTCGGGGGCGATCTCCTCGAAGCGTGCCTCGGGCAGGAGGTCGTGGCCGTAGCTGTTGACGTTCTGGCCAAGCAGGGTCACCTCACGGTAGCCGCCTGCGGCCAGGGCCCGGGCCTCGTCGAGGATGTCGTCGTAGGGCCGGCTGCGTTCGGGTCCGCGGCTGAACGGCACGATGCAGTAGGTGCACGTCTTGTCGCAGCCGTACACGATGGGCAGCCAGGCCGAGGTCGCCGACTCGCGCCGGACCGAGCCACCATCGAGGGCCGCGGCCCGGCTTGCGGCGAGGTGGTCAGCCGCGCCGACGACCGTCCGGCCGACCTGGGTCGTTGCGCCGGTCGCCGGTCCGGCCATGGCCAGACCGATGCCGCCCTGGGCCGATGCCAGCCCGAGCCGGTCGACGAGCTCCGGCTCCTCGTCCGGGCGCAGGAACAGGTCAACCGCGGGATAGCGTCGGCGAAGTCCGGCCCGGTCGGGTTCGCGCACGGAACAGCCGGTCAGGACGACCCGCAGGCCCGGGTTCGCCGCCTTGAGCTTCGCCAGCTGGCCCTGCCGGCCGATCACCTTCTGCTCGGCGGCCTCGCGGATCGCGCAGGTGTTGATCACGATCAGGTCGGCCGACTCGAATCCGCTCGCCTCGTTGCAGCCGGCGGCGAGCAACCGGCCGGCCATCTCCTCCGAGTCGCTCCGGTTCATCTGGCAGCCGAGGGTCCAGATCGCGAAGCGAGGCAGGACCGGCGCATCCGGGCGGTATTCGTCGACCCGGCCGTCCGCGGCGAGTGGTGCCGATCGAGCGGGACCGGCCGGCGGGACCACCTCGAGCATCGGCAAGGCGCGGGTCCCGCCTCGCAGCTCAGTCATGGGCGGTCACCGGCTCCCCGGATCGCTGGGCGAGCGCGTTGAGCAGCCGATCACCGACGGCCTCGGGCACCCACGTCGCGGCGTGAATCATGGCGTATGACCCGGTATCGCCATGGAAGTCGCTCCCGCCGGTCTTGACCAGGCCGAGCTCGTCGGCGACCCGGCCGACCGAGTCGATGTGCTCTCGGTCGAACGTGCGGTAGTAGACCTCGAGACCGCCAAGGCCAATCGCCTGCAGGTCGCGCAGGAGCCCGGTGTGGGCAGCGGCCTCGCCGAAGTGGGCCAGGACCGGCAGGCCGCCGGCCGCCCGAATCGCCCCGATCGCCGCGACTGGCCCGATCCCCTCGCGGGGCACATAGGCCGGACAGCCACGCCCAAGCCAGCGGCTGAATGCCTCCTCGACCGAGCTTGCGTGACCGCTTGCGATCAGGAGCCGGGCGACCGTTGGCCGGCCGAGCGCCTCCGTCGCACTGAGGTCGAGGCGCGCGGCGGCGGCGTCGACCGGGACGCCCTCCTCGCGCAGGATCTGGAGCGTGCGATCGAAGCGAATCCGGCGGCCGAGGCGCTGGCGGGTCAGGGTCGCCTCGAATGCGCCGTCGTCGGGCCGCACGCCGAAGCCCAGGATGTGCAGCTCGCCTTCCCAGAACTCGGGCTGCCCACTCGTCAGGCAGTTGATCTCGACGCCCGGCAGCAGCTCCAGGTCCACCGGCAATGGCGGAGCACCGGCGGCGGTCAGCTCCCGGAATGCGGCCATGTCGTCGTGGTCGGTGATCGCCAGCAGGCGGACGCCGGCCGCAGCCGCCTGCTCGACGAGATCACGCGGCTCGAGGACGCCGTCCGAGCGGAGCGTGTGGGTGTGCAGGTCGAGCCGGGATGGGCTGCTGGGAATGACTGGATCCGATGGCGGGCTATGCCGGTCGCGGCGGGCGCTCATGCCGGGACGTCGACCAGCTGCTGGATCCGCTCGATCGCCAGGGCCCGCCCCGTGGCAGGGTCAATATCGACCTGGCAGGCGTTGAAGATCACCGGCCCCTCCCCCACTTCGAAGCGGGTCGGCAGGGCGTTGATGAAGCGGGGCAGGACGGTGGCAGGCTTGAAGCCGATCACGCTGTGGATCGGGCCGGTCATGCCCAGGTCGGTCTGATAGGCCGTCCCCCCGGGCAGGATCCGCTCATCGCCGGTGACGACATGGGTGTGGGTGCCGACGACCACGCTGACTCGGCCGTCGAGGTGCAGTCCGAGCGCGTTCTTCTCGGACGTGATCTCGCAGTGGAAGTCGACCAGGCGAATCGGCGGCAACGCTTCGGACGCCTCGTCGATCAGCCGGTCTGCCTCGGTGAACGGGTTGTCGATCGGCTGCATGTACGTCCGGCCCTGGAGGTTGATCACCGCGATCGGACTGCCGTCGAGCGCCTCGTGGATCGCCCAGCCGCGACCGGGCACGTCGGTCGTGCCGTAGTTGAGGGGGCGCAGGATCCGGTCACTGCGCTCGAGCTCGGGGTAGATCTCGCGCTTGTCCCAGATGTGGTTGCCGGACGTGATCACGTCGACGCCCGCTCCGAAGAGCAGCGCCGCCGTTGCCGCGGTCAGGCCCATTCCGCCGGCCAGGTTCTCGCCGTTGGCGGTCACGAAGTCGATCCCCCGGGAGCTGCGCAGATCCGCCAGGAGCCCTTCGAGGGCGAGCCGACCGGGCTTGCCGATCACGTCGCCGATCATCAGCACCCGGCACGCCCCGGTTGGCCGCGGGGCATTGCCGTTGGCGGGGTTGCCCAGGCGAACCAGCCCAGGCTCGCGCACGTTGTCCATGGCCTGAAGCGTACTGGACCTCGGCCGCCGACGGGGCGGGGCGGCAGCTCCTAGCCGATCACGAACCAGGCCACCGGGGTTGCCGCGACAGCGCTGGCCGTCAGGTGCACCGTGAACCGGTCATTTCCCACGTCGCGGCTCACGTGGTGCAGGACTGTCGCAGCGCCGGGATCTCCCTGGAGCACGGCCAGGACCTTCGAATCCGGGCCGATGTCGAAGCCCGGGCTCACGGTGACGGTGCTCATGCCCGCCCCGATCGTGGCCAGGCCGGCTGTGCTGAAGCCAACCCGCCCGGCGGTGGTCCGGAGCGCCCAGGCGTTGCTCGCCGCGCTGGCCTGGAGCGCGGTCCCGCTGGTGGCGCTGGCCACCATCCCCAAACCGCTCGTCGCGTGGCCCTCCACGCCTCGTCCGATCGTTGACTGCCCATACACGCCGCGGGCCGTGGCGTCCTGCGCGGCGTAGCCATAGACCCCCGTCCGGGCCGGGGGCGGCCCTGGGTGGTGGGCGCTGTCTGCGCTGTAACCCTGCACTCCGCTCTGCTGCGCGGTCGACCACCCCAGAATGGCCGGCAGGTTTGGCGCCGACGCCGTTCCCAGGACCGCATAGCCGTTGCCGCTCTCGCCCATGATCCCGGCAATGTCGCCGGTGCCGTGCACCCCGACGTCGTCGCCGCTGCCCAGGATCGCCTCGCGGCCGCCAGCCGAGATTCCCTGCAGGTCACCGCTGGCCTGGATCGCGATCTCACCCTCGACCTGGAGCCCAGTGGCACCTCCGAGCTGCATCCCGATCCCGTCGTCGCCGCCTGCGGTCACAATCATCCCGATCCCATCGCCACGTACGGTCAAGCCGGTGCCACGCTCGGAGTCGTTGATCAGGGTCGTCACATTCGTGGCGTGGTTGACGACGCCCTTGGTGACGTCATTCGGATCATTGGCCAGCGCCGGCATCGGCCGTGTCGCGAGCTCGGCAGTCGCGCCGACCAGCGCCGCAAGACCGGCCAGGATAACGGCCCGACGAGACGTGGGATCCGAGATCGCTGCTGCCATTGCACCCTCCGAGGCACGCGCCTCAATCAGGCGGGGTGGCTCGGCAGCTGCGTGGTACGGCCACGCTGGACCGGACCTGGAGATCGCGCGTCAACGCCTCCCGCGTGATGGCCCGATTGTGACGCTCGACGACGCCCGGCGCGCGCCTACAGCGCGAGCACTCGAATGACCGCGAGGAGATCCTCCTCGGCGCCGACATCCCCCGGTGGCGCTCGCGGAGGGCTTACGGTTGGCGGTTCCGCGGCACGGCATTCGGATGCGATGGCAACCGTGACATTGGCCGAAACCCGGCGCGAGCCGTCGAGCTATTGACCGGCCGGGCGCCCTCTAGGCCCGCGCACTTTAGACGGCCCATCTGCAAATGCCGGGGCCGTCCCCGAAGTTGATCTCCGCTCGCGCGAGATCAGGGTGCATTCGATGCCGCGAATGGTCCGGCCACACGCGCTCGTCCGAGGTCGAGCTGTAACGCCTACCGCGGTCTTTGCGTCATTAGCGCAGGATGGGGCAGCCATTCGACCTCAGCACATAGATCCGGGACATGGACGTAGTGAGGAGACCTGAATGGGCCTCGGGTTCGTCGGTGGCGCGCTGCTCGTCGGCAGCGGGCTGGCACTCGCAATCTCCCCCGTGGTCGCTTGGGCTGGTGGTACGGCGGTCATTGGGGGCGCGGCCCTGGCCGGGTCCCTCGTACTCGGGGGAGCCGGCGCGGCTCTCGTCGCCATCGGCGGGCCGCCGCTGCTCGACGGCCTCGCCGCCCGGGCGGGCCTGGCGATCCTCGCGCTCGGGCAGCTCGTCGTCATCGCTGCGCTGCTGCTGCACGGAAGCGGCGTCGGTCCGGTCGGCGGGACATCGTTCGCGGGCCTGGCCGGCGTCGTGTCACTGGCGCCGAGCGTAGGGATGCTGGTCATCGGGACGAGCCTCGTCCGGCGGTCGGGTCAGGCCGGGGTCGTGGGCGCCCTCTTGCTCGCCTCGGTCGCGTTGCTCGTGCTTCTGCCGATCGCCGACGCCTTCGGCTCGCCCGGTCTCCCCTGGCAGGCCGTATCGATCATCGGCGATGCCATCATCGTGGTCGGCGTCGTCGGACTCGGCCTCCTCGCCAGCCGCGGTGATCGCCCGACCACGCTCGGCGCGACATGAACGAGCCCACGGTTGAGGACAAGACCAGGCCGATGCGACCTCTTCTCGGCCTCTCCATCCTGGCGTTGCTGGTCACGGCCTGTGTCGGCGCAGCGAGTCTATCGTCGACCGGCTCGTCTGTGCCCGCGTCAGCGATGCCGAGCACGTCGGCGATGCCGACGGCCCTGGCGAGCGCAGCGCCGTCGCTTGAGGCGAGCACCGCCCCGACGGCCCTGGCGAGCGCTGTGGCGCCGCTGGAGGCGAGCACGGCCCCATCTGCCCCCAGGAGCGCCGTGGCGCCGCCGGCCCCTGCCGACGTCACGTGGAGCCAGACCCCAGCGCTGGGCTTCGGTGTTGGGACCACGACGATGACGGTCACCTGGAAGGAGCCAGCGCCAGCTGGGGCGACGATCCGGGTGTACGGGGTAACGGCATGTCTAAACCCGCCCGGCACGGACAACGTTCCCTGTCTGGTCGTGAAGACGTTGCTGCCCGACAAGGCGCTGACTCTCGTTGCGACCGCACCGGCGACCCAGGGCCACGTGAGCTGGACGTGGCCGAGCTGGGGCAACATCGGGGGAGCCCTGGCCGTGCACGGCAGCGACACGTACTACGCCTTCGTCGTCGCCGCCTATACGCCCGCCGGTCACTCGAAGATGATCATCGCGGCCACGGCCAGTGCCTGCTCGAAGTGCACCTTCTGAGAGAATCCCCGGATGAGCCTGTTCCGCAAGGTCCAACGAGCAGCGGATGTCAATCGGTCGGCTAGAATTCGAAGGCGATCCTGCCGACCTTGAGGTCAGGGGAGCAACGGCTCGCGTTGGTCCGGGGCCGGCTCCCGTCCATCCTTGATCCCGTGCAGCACCCCGTGCAGCGTCGGTATCGCCTGGACCTGACGCTCTAGGTCGGCCTCTCCGAGTGAATGCGCCGCCATGCAGCACCCTGCAACGCTTGGCCGATCACTTCGCGTACTCCACCGCGCGCGTCTCGCGGATCACGGTGACCTTGATCTGGCCCGGGTAGGTCAGCTGGTCCTCGATCTTCTTGACGATGTCGCGGGCGAGCCGGCTGGCCGTGAGGTCGTCGATCTCCTCGGGCCGGACGAGGATCCGGACCTCCCGGCCGGCCTGGACCGCGAACGAGCGCTCAACGCCGGCGAAGCTCTCGGCGATCGCCTGGAGATCCTCGAGGCGCTTGACGTAGGTGTCCATCGACTCGCCCCGGGCGCCCGGCCGCGAGGCGCTGATCGCGTCGGCAATCTGGACGATCGGCGACTCGATGCAGGCGTACTCGACTTCCTGGTGATGCGCGGCGATCCCGTTGACCACCTTCATCGGCAGGTTGTGGCGCTGGGCGATCGCCGCGCCGATCGCGGCATGGGGACCCTCGACCTCGTGATCGACGGCCTTGCCGATGTCGTGGAGCAGGCCGCCCATCTTGGCGATCTGGATGTCGGCCCCGACCTCGGCCGCGATGACCGCCGCCAGGCGGCTCGTCTCGACCACGTGGTTGAGCACGTTCTGGCCGTAGCTCGTGCGGTACTTCAGGCGGCCGAGGAGCTTGATGATCTCGGGCGGCAGGCCGGGCACGCCGGCGTCATAGGCGGCCTGCTCACCGGCCTGGCGCATGACCAGGTCGACCTCGGCCCGAGCCTTGGCCACGACTTCCTCGATCCGGCCGGGATGGATCCGGCCGTCGGCAATCAGCTTGGTGATGGCCAGGCGGGCGACCTCCCGGCGAACCGGATCGAAGCCCGAAACGACCACGGTCTCGGGCGTATCGTCGATGATCAGGTCGACCCCGGTGGCCTGCTCGAGGGCCCGGATGTTGCGGCCCTCGCGGCCGATGATCCGACCCTTCATCTCGTCGCTGGGCAGGTGCAGGACGCTGACGGTGTGCTCAGCGGTGTGATCGGCGGCGACCCGCTGGATCGCCGTGACGACCACCTCGCGGGCCCGTTCGTGGGCATCGTCGCGGGCCCGCCGCTCGATCGACTTGGCCAGCTTGACCGCATCGTGCTCGGCCTCCTCGCGGACCGCCTCGAGCAGGATCCCCTTGGCGTCTTCAGCCGACAGGCCGCTGACACGCTCGAGCGCGGCGACCTGTTCGGCATGGGCCAGGGCAAGCTCCTCACGGGAGCGGTCGAGCTCGCGCTCGCGGTCCATCAGCTTGCGATCGCGCCCTTCGAGCATGTCGGCCCGCTGGTCGAGCTGCTCGTCACGCTGGAGCACGCGGCGCTCCAGGTTCGACAGCTCGTTGCGCTTGACCCGGGCCTCGTCCTCGGCTTCGCGCTGGAGCCGGATCTTCTCTTCCTTGGCCTCGAGGATCAGGTCTTTCTGCTGGCTGCGAGCCTTTTCGATGATCAGCGCGGCCTTCTCGTCGGCTTCCTTCATCGCCCGGCTGGCAAAGGTGCTGCGCACCACGAATCCGACCATAACGCCGACGGCCGTGGCCGCGATCGCGACCACCGCCACGAGGACGGCATTCATCCGCTATTCCTCCCACCCGACCAAATCACCGATCGGAGGTCTGTAGTCAACGTAACGACGCGGGCGCCAGCGCGCGCTCCAGCCCGCATCGGGGGGCAGTTGGCCCGCGCCGCATTCCTCCCCGGATCACGACGCGTTCGGTGTCTGGCGCTAGCCTACGGCCCTGCCGCGGGTCACGCAACCGAGCCCGCGACCGTGCGGCACACGCCGGGGTCAAAACCGTGGCGAGCGAGCAGGGCGTAGGCCCGTTCCCGTCGTCGTCGCGGATCGTCGATCCGATCCAGGTCGCGCCGCCGCCGCTCGATGAGCCGATGTGCGGCGGCTTCGTCGGCCGAGCCCGTGAGCTGGCCGTCGTCATCGTCCCCGATGCCGCTCGCGGCCCACTCGAGCGCGTGGGTCGCTGCGTTCGCCTTGGCTTCGTCGCGTCGCTCGGCCAGGGCTTCGTTGATCTCCTCGCGAGAGACACCGCGCAGGCTCAGCTCCCGTCGCAGGGCGGCCTCGCCGCGCGGCCGGGCCCGGTCTCGTGACTCGATCCACAGTCTGGCAAAGATCGCATCATCGAGGAGGCCGATTGAGGTGAGGCGCTCGATCGTGGCACCGACCAGCTCGGGCCGATAGCCTGCCTGGATCAGCCGGCGCCGGACCTCGTCGACCGACCGTGAGCGGGTCTCGAGAAAGCGCAGGCCGGCGGCCAGGACGATCTCCGGATCGTCGACCGCCGCGCGACTGGCCTGCCGGTCGGCCCGCGACTCACGGGTCGCCACGGGATCCCTGCGTTCCGGTCCGGGCTACTCGGCCTCGACAATTCCCTCGATGGGCACCGGGACCTCGTTGATCTTGGCCCGGATCTGGCGCTCGATCTCCTCGCCGATCGGGCAATTCGCCCGCAGGAAGTCCTTGGACGCCTCGCGGCCCTGGCCAAGGCGGGTGTCACCGAACGTGAACCAGGCGCCGGTCTTGGTCACGACATCCATCGCCACCCCGACGTCGAGCAGGCCGCCTTCCTTGCTGATCCCTTCGCCGTACATCACGTCGAACTCGGCGACCCGGAACGGCGCCGCGACCTTGTTCTTGACGACCTTGACCCGAACCCGGTTGCCGACCGACTCGGTGCCGGTCTTGATCGTCTCGATCCGCCGGATGTCGAGCCGGACGCTGGCATAGAACTTGAGCGCGCGGCCGCCCGGCGTCGTCTCGGGATTGCCGAACATCACGCCGATCTTCTCGCGCAGCTGGTTGGTGAAGACGAGGGCGGTGTTCGATCGGCTGACCGCTCCGGTCAGCTTGCGCAGGGCCTGGCTCATCAGGCGGGCCTGGATCCCGACGAACGAGTCGCCCATCTCGCCTTCGATCTCGGCGCGCGGCACGAGCGCCGCCACCGAGTCGAGGACGACAATGTCGATCCCGCCCGAGCGGATCAGGGTCTCGGTGATCTCGAGGGCCTGCTCGCCGGTATCAGGCTGGCTGACAAGGAGCTCGTCGACGTTCACTCCGCAGGCCTGGGCATAGCCCGGGTCGAGTGCGTGCTCGACGTCGATGAAGGCGGCTACGCCACCACGCCGCTGGGCCTCGGCGATGATGTGCTGGCAGACCGTCGTCTTGCCCGACGACTCGGGGCCGAAGATCTCGGAGATCCGGCCGCGCGGGATGCCGCCCACGCCCAGGGCCAGGTCCAGGGCGATCGAGCCGGTCGGGATGACGTCGACCTGCTGCCGCTCGGACGAGCCGAGCTTCATGATCGAGCCTCGCCCGAACTGCTTCTCGATCGCGAGGATCGCCGCGTCGACCGCCTTGGTCCGCTCGGCGGCGGCCCGATCGAGGACCGGTCGGTCCGATCCATTGCGCTCGTCCACGCCGCGCTCGCTGATGGTCGTCATTCCGTCACGCTCCTCTCGTCATCGTTCGACGGAGGGGCACCTGGCGGCGACCGTCCGTTCGATCAGCTTTCTTCGGACTCGCTCGATGTATGCCGAGGCTTGCGGTCCTTCCGGATGAGCTCCGCCTGTTGCGGAGCGTCCGAGAGGGGCTGCAGCTTGGCCGCACCCTTGTCCTTGGGCTTCTTCTTGGCCTCTTTGCCAGGCCGGTCGTGAGACCCCATTGAGGTTCCTCCGCGACGAAATGGAAGGCTACGCAGCAGGGCTTCACGCCGACTGCACCTCCACTTCATCGACGCTCATCCGACCGGCGTGCGCGCGAAGACCGGGGAGACTCGACGGGAAGGTGCCGGCGGCCAGTTCGGCCCGGATCCTGCTCATGAAGTCTAGGGTGAAGGTCAGGTTGTGACAAGTCGCCAGGCGGTAGGCAAGGAGCTCTTTGGCCCGGAATAGATGGGCGATGTAGGCCCGCGAGAACGTCCGGCAGGCCAGGCACGGACAGCCCTCCTGGATCGGGGCCGGATCGTCGAGAAAGCGCTGGTTGCGCAGATTCAGCCGGCCGCCCGGGACCCAGGCCTGGCCGGTCCGGGCAACCCGGGCCGGCAGGACCGAGTCGAACAGGTCGACCCCGCGGTGGACCGCCTCGAGCAGGTCGGCCGGCGAACCGAGTCCCATCAGGTAGCGGACGCGCGGATCACCGTCGAGCAAGGGCAGCGCGAGGTCGAGGACGGCCGCCCGCTGTTCGGCGGTTTCGTCCCCGGCCAGGCCGCCAAAGCAGAATTCCGTCGAAGGGCAGGCTCGCGATGTATTCGGTCGACGCGGCGCGAAGGTCCGGCTCGAGCCCGCCCTGGACGATCCCGAAGATCGCCTGGTCGGGCCGATCGTGGGCGCGCAGGGAGCGCTCCGCCCAGCGATGGGTCCGGGCGGTCGCGTCGGCGACGATCTCCCGCGATGACGCACCCGGCGGGACCGGCTGGTCGAAGGCGACCGCGATGTCGGCCCCGAGGGCCTGTTGGACCGCGATCGAGTGCTCCGGAGTGAAGCGATGGACCGAGCCGTCGAGGTGGCTCCGGAACGTCACGCCGTCGTCGTCGACCGAGCGCAGGTCGCTCAGCGACACAACCTGGAAGCCGCCGCTGTCGGTCAGCATCGGCCGATCCCAGGCCATGAATCGGTGCAGGCCGCCGAGTCGCTCGATCCGCTCGTGGCCCGGGCGCAGGTACAGGTGATAGGTGTTGGCCAGGATGATCGTGGCTCCGACCTCGACCAGGTCATCGGGATGGAGGGCCTTGACGGTGGCGTTCGTGCCGACCGGCATGAACTGGGGCGTCTCGACGACGCCGTGGGGCAGCTCCAGCCGGCCGCGCCGACCGCGGGTCGAGCCGTCGGCCGGCGGCGGGACCAGGGTCGTGAACTGCGCCGGCGAGGCGGCTGGGCTCATTCGGAGGCCGCCGGCTCGGTCTCGGGATCCCGAGGGCCATCACCAAGCGTGGCGCCATCCCACAGGGCGGGCATGTCCACATCGGGCCGGCGCGGAGGCGGAACCTCATAGCCGTGCCGGCGCAGGTGGGCCCGGCCGCTCTCCGTCAGGATCCGGCCCTGGGGTGTCCGATCCATGAAACCGAGGCGGAGCAGGTAGGGCTCATAGACATCTTCAATCGTCTCGACCTCCTCGGCCAGCAGGGCGGCGATCGCGGCGACGCCGACCGGCCCGCTGCCGAACTTCTGGGCGATCGCGGCCATCAACTTGCGGTCGGTCGTGTCGAGGCCCATCTCGTCGATCTCGAGTGCCGCCAGGGCCTCCTCGGCCACGGCGGCATCGATCCGCCCGTCGCCGTGGACCTGGGCGTGATCGCGGGTCCGCTTCAGCAGGCGGTTGACGACTCGCGGCGTGCCCCGCCCGCGCTGGGCGATCGCAACGGCGGCATCCTTGCTCACCTCGACCCCGAGGATGCCGGCCGAGCGCAGGACGATCGCGGTCAGGTCGTCTTCCTCGTAGAAGTCGAGCCGGTAGGTCGCCCCGAATCGATCGCGCAGCGGACCGCTGATCCGGCCCGCCCGGGTCGTTGCCCCGACCACCGTGAACGGCTTCAGGGTCAGCCGCAGCGACCGTGCCGAGGGGCCCTTGCCGATCATCACGTCGAGGGCGTAGTCCTCCATGGCCGGGTACAGGATCTCCTCGACGGCCCGGTTCAGGCGATGAATCTCGTCGATGAACAGGACGTCGTGGTCATCCAGCGCGGTCAGGATCGCGGCCAGGTCGCCGGCCCGCTCGATCGCCGGCCCGCTGGTGTAGCGCACGTTGACCCCGAGCTCACGGGCGATGATCGTCGCGAGCGTGGTCTTGCCCAGGCCGGGCGGGCCGTACAGCAGCACGTGATCCGCCGCTTCTCCCCTGCCTCGCGCCGCCGACAGCAGCACGGACAGGTTGGCCTTGACCTCGCGCTGGCCGATGTACTCGGCCAGGCTGTGGGGCCTGAGCGTGCCCTCCACGGCCTGGTCCGCCTCGTCCAGGAGGTCCGCCGCGAGGATCCGGGAAGCATCGTCCGTCATTGGCGGCAGTCTACCATGGATTCCGTCCATATCGCACGTTTGTTCTGTACTGGGCCGAACGCCCATCTGTCGTGGATCGCCTCGTCGAGAGCCTCGTCGCGGCAGTTCGTGACAAATGGTTGGTCAGACGAACGTTATGGCGGCTTGAGCCTCCAATCGCGTTGGTCGGGCGGTTGAACTGAGCGTGGATCGCGCTTTGCCAACCGGCCGTCGGGCTCGAATCCGCCCACGACCAGCCGTAAGCGTCGCTAGACCGGGGATTTGGCAAGAACTCGCCTCGGGAGCCGGCGGCCAGGCCCACCTGCCGCGCCACCGAGTGAACTCGGCAAAGTCCTAGCAATCCGGTGGGTATTGGGTACAATCGCCGGGATGCGCCTGTCTCGTCGCTCCGAATATGGCCTGCGTGCCCTGATCGACCTCGTCCGGCACGAAGATGAAGGTCCCGTGCCGCTGGCCGTCCTGGCCGAGCGGAACCGGCTGCCGCCGAAGTTCCTGGAGCAGATCATGGCCACCCTCAAGCACGGCGGCCTGGTTCGCACGACGCTCGGCTCGCACGGCGGCTACACCCTCGCCCCGGGCGCGCCGGATGCCAGCCTGAGCCACGTGATCCGCCTGCTCGACGGTGCGCTCGCGCCTGTCGGCTGTGCCAGCCTCCACTTCTACGAGCCGTGCTCATGTCCCGACGAGGCGACCTGCTCGCTTCGGGAGGCAATGATCGAGGTCCGCGACCGGATGCTGTCACTGCTCGAGACCGAGACCCTGGCCCAGACGGCCCGTCGGCCGGGCACGGCCCTGATCGATCCGCACGGCCGCCATCCCGACGGGGTTTAGCTGAACTGACCCTCGCGCAGCAGCGACTGCCGCGACGCGGATTCCGGCTAGTTCCGGAGCAGCGTTCGCAGGGCTGCCTTGACCCGCTCCTCGAGATTGCCCGGACGAGCCGGATCGACGGCCGCCGCTCGCGCCGCGTCCCGGGCCTCGGCCAGCGAGTAGCCGAGCGCCTGGAGCGCGGCGACCACGTCATCCTCGCCGCCGCCGACGGCCGAGACGGATGCTCCGACCCCGGCCGCGGCGACCTTCTCCTTGAGCTCGAAGATGACCCGCTCGGCCAGGCGTTTGCCGATGCCCGGAATCGCCGTGAGCATCGCCTGGTCGCCCTCGATGATCGCCAGCTGCAGGTCGGCAACGGGCCGGCTGCCCGTGATCGCCAGGGCAACCTTCGGCCCGACCCCGGTGACCGACAGGAGCAGGTTGAAGAAGCCGAGCTCCTCGGGCGTCCGGAAGCCGTACAGCGCCTGCAGGTCATCGCGGACCAGGTGGAACGTGTGGAGCTTGATCTTCGAACCGGGGGCGGCGCTGCTGATCACCGCCGGCGAGACGAACACCCGGTAGCCGATGCCCGCCACCTCGACCACGATCGAGTCTGCCGCGATCGCGCCGACAGACCCCTCGACCGAGGCGATCATCGGCCCTCCCGGGCCAGGGCCTCGCGGACGGCTCGCTCGTAGGGCGTCTTACCCCGGGTGATCGGCTCGATCGAAGCCCGGTCGAGGACGCCCGCCTTGGGCCGGTCGCCGGGCCCGTCAACCGACCGCTCGCGATGGGCCACGCAGATCGCCATCGCCAGCGCATCGGCAGCATCGTCAGGCTCCGGGGGGGCCGACAGGCCCAGGATCGCCGCGACCATCCGCTGGACCTGGTCCTTGTCGGCCGCGCCGTAGCCGGCCACGGCGACCTTGACCTCGTTGGGGGTGGCCTCGCGCACCGGCACGCCGGCCTGCGCCGCGGCCAGCAGGACGACGCCTCGTGCCTGGCCCACGGCGAAGGCCGTCTGGACATTGCGACTGAAGAACAGCCGCTCCACACCGACAAGGACCGGTTGGTAGGTGGCGATCAGGCCGGCGACGCAGGTATGGATCGCGGCCAGCCGATCACCGAGGGGCAGGTCGGCCGAGGTCACCAGGCAGCCGAACTCGATCGAGCGCAGCCGGCCGTTGGATTCCTCGATCAGCCCATAGCCGAGGGCGGCCGTCCCGGGATCGATCCCGAGGACAATCATCCGGCGACTTCGGCGAAGACGTCCTCCGGAATGTCGAAGTTGGCCGTCACCCGCTGGACGTCGTCGAGGTCCTCGAGCAGCTCGACCAGCCTGAGCGCCTGCCGGGCGCGGGAGCTGTCGAGCTCGACGGTCTGCTTGGCGATCATCGCCGACTCGGCCGACTCGATGTCGATGCCGCCGGCCTCGAGCAGCTTGCGGACATGCTCGAGGTCGAGCGGCGCGGTGTAGATCTCGAGCGGATCGGCGGCCGTATCGACGTCCTCGGCGCCGGCGTCGATCGCGGCAAGGGCCACTTCGTCGGGATCGCCCGAGGCGACCGTGATCAGGCCGCGCGGCTCGAACTGCCAGGCGACGGCGCCACTGCCCGCGAGCTGTCCGCCGGCCTTGGCGAAGATGGAGCGAACCTCGGCGGCCGTCCGGTTGCGGTTGTCGGTCGCCGCTTCAACGAGGACCGCCACGCCGCCGGGGCCGTAGCCCTCGTAGACGATCTCCTCGTACTGCTCGGTTTCGCCGCCGCCGGTTGCCTTGTCGATCGAGCGCTTGATGTTGTCGGCCGGCATGTTGAGGGCGCGGGCCTTGTCGATCGCCAGGCGCAGGCGGTAGTTCGCATCGGGGTCGCCTCCGCCGATCCGGGCCGCGACTGCGATCTCCCGGGCGACCTTGGTGAACATCGCGCTGCGCTTGGCGTCGGTGACGCCTTTCTGGCGCTTGATCGTGGACCATTTTGAATGACCGGACATCGCGGCCGAGTATAGCGGACTATCATGGCTGGACCGACGGTCGAGCCTGCCCAAAAGCACCGATCGCGCCGTTCGAGCCGGGCCGCACAGGCCCCCGCCGCCCAACTCCGCCATCGTGCGCGACGAGCAGTCGAAGGGACCGAGCGTCATGACGACGAAGAGCGTTGACCTGGCCCATCTGCGAAGCGTCGTCCTGGCCGGCCACGCCGGTTCGGGCAAGACGACCCTCGCCGAGAGCCTTCTCTTTCGAGCCGGGGCGATCCCCCGCCTGGGCCGGGTTGACGACGGCACGTCGACCCTCGATTACGAGCCCGAGGAGCAAAAGCGGCGCGAGTCGCTGAGCCTGGCGGTGGCCACGTTCGATGACGACGGCACGATCGTCACGATGGTCGACACGCCGGGCTACCCGGACTTCGTGGCCGAGACGGTTTCGGCCGTGGCCGCCTGCGACGGCGCCCTGTTCGTGGTCGATGCCAGCCCGACGATCGGGGCAGGGCTCGAAACGGCGGTCGAGCCTCGGTCGCACGACCGGCACGGCGGCCTGCTTCTTCATCAACAAGGCCGATCGCGAGAACGCCGACCCGACCGGCGCCCTCGACGCGCTGCGGGCAACCTTCGGCAACAAGGTCGCTCCGCTCCAGCTCGCCATGGGCGCAGCCGACACGTTCACCGGCTACGTCGACCTGGTCCACCGCAAGGCCTGGCAATGGGACGGCAAGGCCGAGGTCGAGATCCCGATCCCGGCCGAGCTCGAGGCCGAGGTAGCCCGGCGCAGGGACCAGCTCCTCGAGGCCGCGGCCGAAGCCGACGACGACGTGCTGTCCAAGTACCTCGATGGCGCCGAGGTCAGTGATCCGGAGCTCGAAGCGTGCCTGCGCAAGGGCGTCAAGGAGTCGATCCTGGCACCGGTGCTGGTCGGCAGCGCCGCCCGCGGAATCGGCCTGCGGGCCCTGCTTGACGCGTTCATCCGCTACCTGCCGGCCCCATCGGACGAGCCGCCCAAGCCGGCCCGCGAACCGAAGTCCGGCGACGCGATCCCGGTCGCAGCCGATCCCTCCGGCCCGCTCCTCGTTCGAGCCTTCAAGACCGCGGCCGATCCATTCGTCGGCCGGCTGACCTACCTGCGGGTCTTCTCGGGCACCCTCCACGGCCAGAGCCACGTCTGGAACTCCAATCGCGGCGAGGAGGAGCGGATTGGCCAGCTCCTGCTCGTTCACGGCAAGGACCAGGAACCGGTCGGCGAGCTGAAGGCGGGCCAGATCGGCGCGGTGGCCAAGCTGGCGGTCACCGCCACCGGCGACACCCTTTCGACCCGTGAGCGGCCGCTCGAGCTCGACCCGCTCCGGTTTCCGCTGCCCTCGCTGGCAGTGGCGATCGAGCCGCAGACCAAGGCCGACCTGGACAAGATGGGCGCCGCACTCGCCCGGATGCTCGAGGAGGAGCCGAGCGCCCGGGTCGATCGCAGCGCGACCGGCGAGCAGCTCCTCGTGGCGATGGGCGAGGCGCACATTGCCGTGATCGGCGAGCGCCTCAAGCGCAAGTTCGGCGCGGCGATCGTGACCCATACCCCGACGGTCCCCTATCGCGAGACGATTCGAGGCAAGACCCAGGTCGAGGGCAAGTACAAGAAGCAGACCGGCGGCCACGGCATGTTCGGCCACGTCTGGATCGAGCTCGAGGCGAATCCCGGCGGCGGCGTCGAGTTCGGCGAGCGGGTCGTCGGCGGGTCGGTGCCCAAGGGCTTCTTCCCCGGGATCGAGAAGGGCATCCGCGAAGCCGCCGCCGAGGGCGTCCTGGCCGGCTACCCGTTGAGCGACTTCAAGGCCACCCTGTACGACGGCTCGTTCCATCCGGTCGACTCGAACGAGCTGTCGTTCAAGATCGCCGCATCGATGGCCCTCAAGAAGGGCGTGATGGAGTGCCGGCCGGCCCTGCTCGAGCCGATCATGATCGTGACGGTCACCGTCCCCGAGCGCTACATGGGCGACGTCAACCGCGACCTCAACACCCGCCGCGGCCGCGTGCTGGGCATGGACACCGACGGCGAGAACCAGGTGGTCTCGGCCCACGTGCCCCAGGCCGAGCTGTTCACCTACGCGACCGAGCTGCGCTCGCTCACCCACGGCCGCGGTTCGTTCTCGGCCGTCGTGGACAGCTACGAGGAAGTCCCCGGCCACATCGCCGAGAAGGTGATCGGGGCACATAAGCGCGAGGCCGAGGCAGCTCACTAGGGACAGCCGCGGCTGCCGGGGGCGCCGGCGACTCGCTTCTGCCGGTCTACCAGCCGGGGTGGTGGTAAGGAAGGATTGAGCCGCCGTTCGAGGCTACCGACGTCTAACCAGGCGCGAATCGTGCTCAGCTCCGGGCCGACGGCCGGTCCGTGGCCCGGAATCAGGCCTGAATTGTTCCTTGGCACCACAGGGGTTGGTGATCCGGAGGAATGCGACGCGCCGCCGGCCCAGGCGATGAGCGGGGCTCGGCAGGCTCACGTTGCCAGGGTCGCGATCGCGGTGGCCAGGTCGAGGCTGCCGTCGTAGAGCGCCCGGCCGACGATCGCGCCGGTGCAGCCGATCGACCGGACGGCCAGCAGGTCTTCGATCGAGCGGATGCCGCCCGAGGCGATGACGCCTCCGCGGCCCGACCCCACCAATCGGGTCAGCAGCTCAAGGTCGGGGCCGGCCATCGTCCCGTCCCGGGCGATCGCCGTCACCTCGAACGTCGTGACCCCCGCGTCGGACAGGCGGGCCAGGGCCAGCTCGACGGGAACGCCCGGCGCGCCGTCGCGCCAGCCCTCGCCGACGGCCTGGCCGTCCCGGACGTCGAGGGCCACGACGACCCGTCGCGCCCCGAACGTGGTGACCAGGTCCGCGGCGAAGCCTGGCGTGGCCAGAGCCGCGGTTCCGATCACGACCCGCGCCGCACCGGCAGCCAGCGTCGAGGCCACAGTCGTGCGGTCTCGCAGCCCACCGGCCACCTCGCAGGCCGCGCCCTCCCCCACCCCGTCCAGGATCTCCGCGATGAGCGCGGCCTGACGCTTGGCCGTGTCCCGGGCGCCGTCGAGGTCGACCACGTGGATCCAGCGCGCTCCGGCGGACGCGAAGGCCCGCCCCGCGGCCACGGGATCATCGCTGAACACGGTCTCGTCGCGGAAGTCGCCGCGACGCAGCCGGACGACCCGCCCGCCGCGCAGGTCCAGCGCCGGGATCAGGTCGAACCCGCCTCCGGCCTCCATTGACATCGAGCCTCGCTCCCACTACGCTGCGTCCCTGCCGTGCGTTTTAGCACGCTACTACGATAGCACGGTGTAACGCCGCGAGGAACACGGAGTCGGCTATGGCAACAGCGAGCGACGACTGGCGATCCGAGCACACGGCAGCGCTGTTTGACGCGATCCTCCGGCTCAAGTCGATCGAGGAGGCCGAGCGCTTCTTCCGCGACCTGTGCACGCTGGGCGAGCTGCGTGACCTCGCCCAGCGCTGGGCCGTGGTCCGGATGCTCGACGAAGGCCTGCACTACGCCGAGATCTCGAAGCGAACCGGCGCGAGCACGGCCACGATCACCCGGATCGCCTCGTGGCTGCGCCACGGCGAGGGTGGCTACCAGGCGATGCTCGCCCGCCTCCACAAGAAGGCAGCCAAGCGCGAGAAGGCCGCGGCGGCACGCTCGTGAGAGAGCGCCTGCGGCTGGCCGTGCCCAACAAGGGCCGGATGGTCGAGCCAACCCTGCACCTGCTCCACGACGCCGGGCTGGTCTTCGAGGAGCACGATCGCAGCCTGGTCGCGCGCGTCTCGAACTTCGCCCTGGACATTCTGTTCGTCCGGACCAACGACGTGATCGAGTTCGTCGGCGACGGTGTCGCCGACTTCGGGGTGACCGGGATCGACCTGCTGGCCGAGACCGGAGCCGAGCTGCCCCGGGTGCGCAACCTCGGCTACGGCCAGTGCCGGCTGGCGGCAGCCGTTCCGTCCGACAGCCCCGCCACGACGATCGGAGATCTCGCCGGCCTGCGCGTCGCTACGGCCCATCCGAATACGACCCGGCGGTTCTTCGCGAAGCAGCAGATCGAGGTCGAGGTGATCCCGATCTCGGGCGCCGTCGAGGTTGCCCCCCGGCTCGGCCTGGCCGAGGCGATCGTCGATCTCGTGTCCACCGGGTCGACCCTGGTCATGAACGGCCTGCGCCAGGTCGGCGACGTCCTGGCCTCGGAGGCAATCCTGGTCGCCAACCCGGCCGCCATGCTCGAGCGCGAACAGGATGCTTTCGTCGATCGACACGATGCTCTCGTCGGTGATCGCGGCCCGCGGCCAGAAGTACCTGATGATGAATGCCCCGAGCGCCCGATTGACCGAGCTGACCAACCTCCTGCCGGGGCTCGGCTCGCCCTCTGTGATTCCACTCGCCCACGACGGCATGATCGCGATCCACGCGGTGGTCCAGGCCGACGCGGTGTGGGACCTCCTGCCCCGCCTCAAGGCCGCCGGTGCGTCGGGCATCCTGGTCCTGCCGATCGAGAAGATCGTGGCATGAGCCCGACCCCGATCTCGATGAGCGATCCGCTCGCCCCCGCCTCGTACAGCTGGGAAGCGACCGACGAAGAGGTCGCCCGTCGGTCCGGGCTGCCCGTCGAGTCGATCGTGCGGTTCGACCTGAACACGTCACCCGCGCCGCCGGCCCTGGTCACCGGGCTGCTGGCCCGCGGCCGGTTCGACACGAGCCTGTCCGAGTACCCACCATCGGACTACCGGCGCCTGACCGAGGCGGCGGCCCACGTCTACGGCGTTCCACCGGACGAGATCCTGGTGGGTGCCGGTGCCGACGAGATCCTGGACCTGGTCGCCAAGGCCTTCCTGCGCGAGGGCGACGTCGCCGTCATTCCCAGTCCGAGCTATGCGATGTACCGCGTCCTGACCGAGCAACGCGGCGCTCATGTCGTAACCGTGGCCCGCCTTGGTCCCGAGGCCGAACGGTCCATGGATCGGACGGCTGTTCGGGCGGCCGCTCGCGACGCGGCGGTCGTCTGGCTGTGCAGTCCGAACAATCCGACCGGGCGCCCGGAGCCAGCCGGCCTGATCGCGGACCTCCTGGCTGATCTCGCGACGGATGCGGCCGGGGACGAGCGGCACGCCCCGGTCGTCGTCCTTGACGAGGCCTACAGCGAGTTCGTCGGGATCAGCCTCGTCGCGCTCCGCGAGAAGTATCCGCGCCTGGTCGTGGTTCGCACGGTGAGCAAGGCGTATGCGCTGGCCGGCCTGCGCGTCGGCTTCGCCATCGCCAGGCGCGAGACGCTCGCCCGGATCGAGCCGTATCGGCCGCCGGGCTCGGTCTCGACGATCTCGGTGTCTGTCGTGACCGAGGTCCTGGCCGATCCCGACGTCCTGACGGTCAATCTCGACCGGGTTGAACGAGAGCGGACGCGCCTGAGCGCGGCATTGCTGGAAGCGGGCTGGCGGCCGGAGCCGAGCGTCACGAACTTCCTGCTCGTCCCGTTCGACGACCCGGCCCGCGCGGCGGCCGTGGCCAACGAGCTCCTCCTGGCCGGCCTGGTGCCCCGAACCTTTCCGGCCGGACATCCCCTGGCCCACTGCCTCCGTCTGACGATCCGCGATGAGGCCCAGGACGACCGGCTGATCGCGGCAGCGCAGGCAATCGAAGCTGGAGGATCGACGCTGTGAAGAAGGCATTGGCCGCGACGGAACCTTCTGACGGCGTCGCGATCATCGAGGTCGCCGGCCGGCGGGCGATCGTCAGCCGGCGCACCAGGGAGACGAGCGTGACCGCCAGCGTCGACCTGGACGGCTCGGGCCAGGTCAGCCTGGCCACCGGAATCGGGTTCTGGGACCACCTGCTCGGCTCGCTCGGCCACCACGGCCTGTTCGACCTGGAGGTTCGGGCGGACGGAGACCTCGACGTCGACGAGCACCACACCGTCGAGGACGTCGCGCTCGTCCTTGGCAGCGCATTTGATGCCGCGCTCGGCGATCGGTCCGGTATCGCCCGGTTCGGGGATGCCCGGGTGCCGATGGATGAATCGCTGGCCAGCGTGGTCGTTGACCTCGGCGGCCGCCCGTACGCCGTGATCGACCTGCCGTTTCGCGGACGGCGCGTCGGCAAGCTGCCGCTCCAGCTGGTCGAACACTCCCTGGAAGCCTTCGCCCGAACCGCCCGGGCAACCATCCACGTGAGCGCCGTCGGTCGCAACGACCACCACCTCGCCGAGGCGACGTTCAAGGCGCTCGGCCGGGCGTTGCGCGAGGCCACGACGATCGATCCACGCCGGGTCGGGATCGCCTCGCTGAAGGGGACGCTGGAGTGATCCGGATCGCCGTTGCCGATTACGGCGCCGGCAACCTCGTCAGCATCGTCCGGGCCCTCGAGGTGGTCGGGTCCGAGCCCTTCGTCGTGCGCGACGCCGAGGCGCTGCGGACGGCCGACGCCCTGATCGTGCCCGGCGTGGGCGCCGCCGGTCCGGCGATGGACCGCCTGCGTCGGCGCAAGCTGGTCGAGCCGATCCGGGCCTGGATCGGGGCCGATCGCCCGTTCCTGGGGATCTGCCTGGGCCTGCAGCTCCTTCTCGACGGTTCCGACGAGGACGGCGCCGAGACGCTGGGCGTCCTGCCCGGCCGGACCGTGGCCCTCCGCGGTGCCCCTACCCTGCCCCACATCGGCTGGAACAGCGTCGAGCGCGACGACGACCACGCCCCTCTTCGACGGGATCGCTGAAGAGGCCGCGTTCTACTTTGTCCACTCCTACATCGCCGCTCCGGCGGATCCCGCCGTCGTGACGGCCTGGACCGAGCACGGCACGCGATTCCCGGCGGCGATTGCCCGGGGGTCGCTGCTCGGGGTGCAGTTCCATCCCGAGCGGAGCGGATCGGACGGCCTGCGGCTGCTGGCCAACTTCACGGCCATCGCGTCCGGTCGCGGGATCCGGAGCGCGGCCTGATGCTGAGCCGGCGGGTGATCCCGTGCCTGGACGTCGCCGATGGGCGGGTGGTCAAGGGCACGAACTTCGTCGACCTCGTCGACGCCGGCGACCCGGTCGAGCTGGCCGGTCGATACGCGGCCGAGGGCGCCGACGAGCTCGTGTACCTCGACATCTCGGCCGCGGCCGAGGGCCGGGGTACGCTGCTCGAGCTGGTCGAGCGAACCGCCCGGACCGTGTTCATCCCGCTGACGGTGGGCGGCGGCGTCCGCGCCGTGAGCGAGATGCGCGACGTCCTGCGGGCCGGCGCGGACAAGGTCTCGCTCAACACCGCCGCCGTCGACGACCCGACCCTGATCAATCGCTGCGCGACGCGCTTCGGCCGCCAGGCGGTGGTGGTCGCGATTGACGCCGCCCGCGAGCCCGACGGTCGCTGGATTGCCTGGACCAGGGGCGGCCGCCACCGAACCGGGCTCGATGTCCTGGCCTGGGCCGCGCGCGCGGTCGAGCTCGGGGCCGGCGAGCTGCTGGTGACCTCGATCGACCGGGACGGTACGGGCTCCGGCTTCGACACGGAGCTGCTCCGCGCAATCAGCGACCACGTACCGGTGCCGGTCATTGCCTCGGGCGGCGCCGCCGGGCCGGAGGACTTCGTCCGGGCGATCCGCGACGGTCACGCCGACGCCGTGCTTGCCGCCTCGATCTTCCACCGCCGGGTCGCGTCGATCACCGCGGTCAAGGCCGCCATGGCCGCGGCCGGACTGCCGGTCCGCCTCGGGACCGAGCGGGCGGCATGACACTGGACCCGGACCTGCCCAGCTGGCCGGCCGATCCGGGATTGCTGCCGGCGATCGTCCAGGACCGGGCCGACGGCCGAGTCCTGATGATGGCCTGGATGGATCGGGAGGCCCTCGCGGCTACCCTGGCGACCGGCCAGGTCCATTTCCACTCGCGGTCGCGCGACCGCCTGTGGCGCAAGGGCGAGACGAGCGGCCATGTGCTGGACCTCGTCGGGATCGAGCTCGACTGCGACGGGGACGCGCTGCTCCTCCAGGTGGACCCGACCGGCCCGACCTGCCACCGCGACACCCGGAGCTGCTTCGATGCGGAAGGACCTGCCGGGAGCCTTGGCCAGGGCTTCGCCTGGCTCGAGACCCTATGGGCGACGATCGCCGACCGGGCAGGCAGGCGACCGTCCGGCTCGTACACCGCGAAGCTGCTTGACGGCGGGGTCGATGCGGCTGGACGAAAAGTCACCGAAGAGGCCACGGAGGTCCTGATTGCGGCCAAGGACGACGCCCAGGCCAAGGCCACAGGCGCGCCGCGCGCCCGAACGGCAGAGGCGCTCGCCGGCGAAACCGCCGACCTCGTCTTCCACCTGCTCGTCCTGCTGGCCGAGCGGGACCTGCCGCCGGCCGCCGTCATCGATGTCCTGCGTGCCCGGCACGCGCCCGGCTACGAGGCCCCGACTCGAACGATCCGGTAGGCCTTCTTGCCGCTGCGCAGGATCAGGTAGCCACCGGGCAGCAGCGCCGGCAGGGCATCGTCGACGGAGGCAACCCGGACCTCGTTGATCGACAAGCCACCCTGGCTGATCGTCCGGCGGGCCTCGCCGTTCGAGCCGAACAGGCCGGCAGCCACGGCCAGCCCGACTGGCCCGCCGCCCAGCGCATCCTCGGACACGGTCGCGTTGGGCAGCTGCTCGAAGGCGAACTCGAGGACATCTGGACCGAGCTGGGGCAGGCTCCGACCGAAGACCGCCTCGCTCACCGCCACGACCCGCTCGAGGATCGCCGCGCCGTGGACCCGGGCGGTCAGGTCGGCGGCCAGCAGGCGCTGGCCAAGCCGGGCTTCGGGCTGGGCCGCCGCGGTCGCCTCCAGGGACTCGATCTCGCCCTGGCCCCGGATCGTGAACATGCGCAGGAGCCGGCCGACCTCGGCGTCGTCTCGGTCGAGCCAGAACTGGTAGAAGGCGTACGGCGACGTCCGGTCCGGGTCGAGCCACACGGAGGTTCCCGCCGCGGTCTTGCCGAACTTGCGGCCGGTCGGATCGAGCAGGAGTGGATAGCTCAGACCGTGGGCCAGGTCGGAGCCGTCCGGGGCCGGGCTCTCGACCCGCCGGATCAGCTCCAACCCGGCGGTGATGTTGCCCCACTGATCGGCGCCGCCCATCTGGAGCTCCACGCCGAGTTGCCGATGGAGCTCGAGGAAGTCGGCCGACTGGAGGAGCATGTAGCTGAACTCGGTGTACGACAGGCCGGCCTCGAGCCGGTCCTTGACCGAATCCTTGGCCAGCATGTACGGGATCGTGAAGTGCTTGCCCACGTCGCGCAGGAAGTCCAGCAGGCGGAGCGATCCGAGCCAATCGTGGTTGTCGGCCATCAGCGCCCCGGTCGGTCCGTCGAAGTCGAGGAATCGCTCGAGCTGGGCCCGGATCGCCAGCGTGTTGGCGATCACCATGTCGCGGGTCAGCAGGTTGCGCTCGGCCGAGGTCCCCGAGGGATCGCCGATCATGCCCGTGCCGCCCCCGACGAGGGCCACCGGACGCCCGCCATGGCGCTGCAGGTGGAGCAGGCCGAAGATCGGCACGAGATGCCCGACATGCAGCGATGGGCCGCTCGGATCGAAGCCGATATAGCCTGATATCGGCCGCTTCTCGGCCAGGCGCGTGGCCAGTCCCGGGGTGGCCGAGTGGAACAGGCCGCGCCAGCGGAGCTCATCGAGGAGCCCGCCGCTGACCGGCGCCGCCGAGTCGACGTGCGTCACAGGCGGCGACGCCGGGTCGTCAAGAGGCGCGGGTAGGGGTAAGCCTGTCCATTTCGAACCCTATGCTATCGTGACCGACCGTATGCAGACCAGCCTCGCACGGCGCCAGCGACACCGCCGCAACGGCGGCAAGGATCGTGGCTCCGGTGGCGCAAGGGCAGCCTCGCGGGTTGCCATCGCCCTTCCGCTCTTCCTGTTCGGAACCCTCGCGCTCCTGGCGATCGTGGGCTTCGGATCGGCCGTGGCCGCCTATTCCTATTACAGCCAGGGGCTGCCCGACCCGCTGCCCCTGCTGAACAACATCCAGCTGAGCCAGGAAACGGTCGTGTACGACCGGACCGGCACGATCGAGCTGGCCCGCTTCGGCGAGATCAAGAGGACGGTGGTCCCGTACAGCGCGATCCCGCCGGTCATGGTCGACGCAACGACGAGCATCGAGGACAAGACGTTCTGGCAGAACGCCGGCTTCGATCCGATCGGGATCCTGTCGGCCGCGGTCGACACGGTCACTGGCAAGCCACGCGGCGCTTCCACGATCACCCAGCAGCTTGTCCGCAATGCCCTGCTGCCGGCGGATGCCCTGGCCGGCTCGACCTACGAGCGCAAGATCCGCGAGATCATCCAGTCGATCCGGCTGACCCAGGAGCTGCCGCCGGGCGTCGCAGGCAAGCAGCAGATCATGGCCGCCTACCTCAACCAGAACTTCTACGGCAACCAGAGCTACGGGATCGCGGCGGCGGCCGAGAGCTACTTCGGGATCACTGACCTGTCCAAGCTCGACCTCGCCCAGGCGGCGATCCTGGCCGCCATCCCCCAGTCGCCGAGCGACTACGACCTGGTCCAGAACGCGGTCGAGACGTGCACGGTCACGGTCGCCAGCGGGGCCGCCTGCCCGGCCGGCAAGTCCGTCCTCGAGGTGCCCAAGGACACGCTCATCTACGCGCGCCGCAATCACGTCCTTGAGGAGATGAAGACCAACAGCGTCCTGACGGCGGGCAAGTACACCGAGGCCGACTTCACCGCCGCCGAGAACGAGCCGGTCATCCTGACCCCCCCGCCGGCCCAGAACTGGCTCGCTCCGCAGTTCGTGTGGCAGGTCCGCCACCAGCTCGGGACGATCCTGTGCCCGGCCACCCCGGACGCCTGTGAGCAGGTCGACACCGGGGGCTACAAGGTTGTCTCGACGCTCGACTATCGCCTCCAGTCAATCGCCGAGAAGTGGGTCAAGGCGGCGGGGATCGCGCCGAACCAGAAGAACACGGCGGCCTACCTCAAGTCGATCAACGTGCCCTACCAGCAGTGGATCCGGAACCTCAAAGGTCGTGGGATCTACAACGCCGCCCTGGGGGCAATCGACTACCGCACCGGGGACGTCGTCGCCTACGTCGGCTCGGCCGATTACTACGCCGCGCCCCGTGGGGCGAAGTTCCAGCCCCAATTCGATGTGCTCGCCAATGGCTGGCGCCAGCCGGGATCGTCGTTCAAGGCGATCGGCTACCTGGCCGGGATCGAGGATCACGTGACCACCGCGGCAACGATGTTCATGGACGTCGTGACGAACTTCGGGGGCGGTTACACCCCGGCCGATGCCGACCTGGACGAGCGCGGCCCGGTCCGGATGCGCCAGGCGATCCAGCTCTCTCTGAACATCCCGGCGATCAAGGCCGCGATCATCGAGGGTCCCGACAAGGTCTTCAACTTCGCCAAGCAGATGGGCATCGTGTGGCAGTCCGCGAAGAACCCGGGCGGCGCATCGATCGCCATCGGCACCGTGGAGCTGCACTTCATCGACGAGATCGGTGCGTACGGGGCTATCGCCAATTCGGGCAAGCTGATGCCGCGCACGACGATCCTGTCGGTGACCGCGCCACCATCGAAGGCCAATCCAACGGGCGCGATCTGGCCGCCGGCCAGCGGCCTGCCGCCCGGGCGCCAGGCGGTCAGCCCGCAGGCCGCCTTCATCATGGCGGACATCCTGGCTTCGAACACCGACCCCAAGCAGAACCCGTTCTGGTCCGAGCGGGCCATCTACAACGGCAAGATTCGCCGGCCGGCCGCGCTCAAGACGGGAACCTCGACCAACGAGATCGACCTTGCCGCGATGGGCTTTCTGGCGCCGCCCAAGGATCCCAAGGCGGAGGCCCTCGCGGTCGGCACCTGGATGGGCAACTCGGACAACAGTGCACCGCCCAACGGAACGGTTGCCCTGGAGACGGCCGCCAGCCTGTGGCAGGCGTTCCTGGAAGACGCGACCAAGGGCACCCCGGTGGCCCAGTTCGCGCCCCATCCACCCGGAATCGTGCAGGCCTCGGTCGATGCCAACAGCGGGCTGCTGCCGGGGCCGTTCACCACTCGGACGGTCAAGGAGTGGTTCATCGACGGAACCGTGCCGAACCAGGTCGACAATACCAAGGTCGGCGTCTCGATCGACTCCGCCACCGGCCTGCTCTGGCAGGACGGCTGCCTCGGACCCGAGGTCACCAAGGGCTACCTTGACTTCTCGAACGTCGAGCCGGGGCATCCGACCTGGGTGAAGTACACCCAGGGCTGGGCCAGCCGGGCCCGCCGCGGTCAGGGCGTGCGGGGCGGCCCGCGGAACACGGCGACCCAGTACTTCCACTTCGGCAGCATCTTCCCCTTCGGAGCCACCTGGGGCGCGCCGTTTGCGCCGACCCAGAAGTGCCCGATCGGTGGACCGCCGCCGAGCCCGTCGCCGAGCGGTTCGCCGCCGCCCTCGGACGTGCCCAGCCCTTCGCCGTAGCCAGGGCTCGGGCGGCGCAGCCGCCGATCAGAGACTGATCAGGGTCGCCCCGTCGCCGCCCTCGCCGCGCTCGCCGGCCCGGAAGGACACGACGAGGGGATGCTCGCCGGCGGTGCTCCGGACGGCATCGCGCAGGGCCCCGGTCCCGACACCGTGGATGATCGTGACCCGCTCGAGGCCCGCCAGCGAGGCGTCGTCGAGGTAGCGTCCGAGCAGCTCCAGCGCCTCGTCGACGCGCGCCCCGCGCAGGTCAAGCGACGACGCGACCGTTCTGATTCGGTCGAGCCGGAGGGAGCTGTTCGCGGCCGCCTGGCCGACGGCCGGGGCGTCCTGCCCGGACGATGCGGGCCGGCGCTGGCGACGGCGGGACTGCTCGACCGGGTTCGCCCTCGACGGCCCGGACGGCCAGACTGCCGCGAGGGTCTCCCCGAGCGGCCGTGTCTCCGGCGCAGCTTCGAGGAACTCGAGGTCGGTGACGTCGATCTGGACGCGCATGTCGCCGGTCTCGAGCGTCGCTCGCTGGCCGTTCCGCTCGAGTGCCGCAACCCGGCCTTCCCAGCCGCCGGTCACGCTGCGGGCCCGGTCACCCAGCTGCCAGGCGTGGGCTTCGGTGGCCACCGGCTCCGGACCAGGCTCTTCGACCACGGCGTCGGGCAGCCGGGCCAGGCCGGCATCGGCGCGGGCCAGGGCGGCATCGAGGGTCCGGGCCGTGACCGTTTCGCGTTCCAGGGCCTGGCGGGTCGCCTGGACCTCCTCGTGCAGGCCGGCGACGAGCCGTTCGGCCTCTCCGCGTGCCGCCCGGACCAGCTCGTCCCGCTCGCGCCGAGCCGCCCGGCGCTCCTCCTGGGCGGCCCTGAGGGCCTCGGACGCCCGGGCCTCGGCCAGGCGGGCCTGCTCGAGCCGGTCGCTCGTCTCGCCTTCGGCCTGCCGGATCGAGGTCAGGGTGGCCTCGAACGAACGCTGCGACTCCGACAGCCGGGACCGTGCCTCGGCCACGATCGCGGCCGGCAGGCCGAGCCGCTCGGCGATTTCGAAGGCCTGGCTGCCGCCGGGCAGCCCGATCGTGAGGCGGTAGGTCGGACTGAGCGTCTCGAGGTCGAACTCGACCGATGCATTGCGGGCCGCCGCCGTCGTATGGGCGTAGGCCTTGAGCTCCGCGTAGTGGGTCGTCGCGGCCACCAGGGCGCCGGCCTCGATGAAGTGCTCGAGGAGCGCCTGGGCCAGCGCCGAGCCCTCGGTCGGGTCGGTCCCGGCGCCGAGCTCGTCCAGCAGCACGAGCGTGCCCGGTCCGGCCGACTCGACGATCCTGATGATCGAGCGGAGGTGGCCCGAGAAGGTCGACAGGCTCTGGGCCACCGACTGCTCGTCGCCGATGTCGGCGAACACGTCGCGGAAGACCGGCAGCCGGCCGCCCGCCTCGATCGGCAGGTGCAGGCCGGCCTGGTGCATCAGGGCGAGCAGTCCGAGGGTTCGCAGGGTCACGGTCTTCCCGCCCGTGTTCGGGCCGGTCACGACCAGGGCCACGTAGCCGTCGCCCAGCCGGATGTCGATCGGCACCACCCGCCCGCTCAAGCCCGGGTGGCGAGCGCCGAGCAGCACGACGTCGGGACGGTCGACCGTTTCGGGCCGGACGCCGTCCATCTCGGCGGCCAGGCGTGCCTTGGCCGACCACAGGTCGAATCGGGCGAGCGCGTCGAGCGTTTCGCGCAGCTCGGCTGCGTTCGCGCCGACGAACGCCGACAGCTCGTCGAGGATCCGTTCGACCTCGGCCCGCTCGGCGACCTGGGCTTCCCGCCAGGCGTTGCCCAGCTCAACCACCACGAGCGGCTCCACGAACAGGGTCTGGCCGCTGCCCGACGCATCGTGGACGATGCCTTTCACCCGGCTCCGGGCGTCGGCCCGGACGGGCACGACGTAGCGACCGTTGCGCAGGGTGATGATCGGCTCCTGGAGGGCCCCGCTCGCGGTCTCGGCCTGGACCAGCGCATCGAGCCGCCGACGCAGCCGGTCATACGCGATCCGGACGGCCTGACGCAGGCCACCCAGGCGTGGCGAAGCCGAATCCAGGAGCTCGCCCACCGGGTCGAAGCTGCGACCGAGGGTGCTCTTGAGGGCCGGCAGCGGATGGAGCTGCTGGCCAAGCTCGCGCAGGAGCGGGCGGCGCTCCTCCGCGAGGATCGCTCCGAGCCGGCTGGTCGCCTCGAGGGTCTCGGCGATCTCGATGAAGTTGGCAGGATCCAGCCGGCCACCCCGGCCGGCCCGCTCGATCCAGGGCCCGACGTCGTGGGCCGAGCCGATCCCAGCCGCGGATCGCTCGGCCAGCAGGCCACGGGCCTCGTCCGTCTCATCGAGCGACCGTCCGACCAGGACCGGCTCGTTCGACGGTTCGAGGGCTTCGGCGAGCCGCCGGCCCGGCCCAAAGCTGGTGTGATCGGCCAGGCGTGCCCGGATCAACCCGAACTCCAGGAGGCCGATCGACTTCGCGTCCATCAGCCCGACACGCTCGGGTGCCCGCTGATCGCGAAGCGCCACGGCTCATCTGTCCAGGGCTGCCCCGCATAGGCGATCCCGATCCGGCGGGACGCCCTGATCTCCGGGACCGGTTCACCGTCCTGAGGCGCCTCGAGGTGGAGGGGCGAAGTCGGGTCGAGCAGGTCCGTGCCGGTCAGCGAAACCTCGACATCGAAGGCTGCCCCGACGAGGCCCGGTCCCCGGGCAAGGCGCGCCGCCGGCGTTCGCTCGAGGCGCTCCCGGACCCGCTCGAGCTCGGCCGAGCTGAGCGCCCGATGGACGCGCGCCTCGGCCTCGAGCCGGGCAGCCCGCATTCGCTCGACCCCCTCGACGGGCTCGACGGCGCGAATCAGGACGGCGTGAGGCGTCCCCGGCGGCCCGGTGACGACGTTGAGACAGCGGTACATGCCGTACACAAGATAGACGTAGGCCGTCCCCGCCCGGCCGTACATCGGCCGGCTCCGGGGCGTCTCCCCGAAGCGGGCATGGGACGCCTGGTCGGCCGGGCCGAGGTAGGCCTCGACCTCGACGATCCGGCCGCGCCGCGATTCGCCCGGCCGATCCCCCGCCCGGACGAGGCGCAGCCCGAGCAGGCCACGGGCGACTTCGAGGGTCGGTCGCTCGAAGAGGGCAACCAGCTCCGGGGCCATGTCAGTGGTCGCGCCGGCCGGCCGCCCGCCTGACGGCCACCCTGGGGACGCCTAGAAGGCCGGGTAGATCGACCGGATGTCGACCGGGATCGCCCAGCCGAAGAAGACAAAGAAGAGCGGGATCAGCGTGTCGTGGAAGAGGGTGTACGTGCCGGAGGCGGCCAGCGCGTTCCAGAAGTCGCGCAGGAACTTCAGCTCGTTGTCGCTGACCGGCACCGGCGGCGATGCGGCGAACGTCGATGACAGGATGATCGTGATCGCGCCAAGGATCAGCAGCCCTTCGACGACCCCAAGCACGCCGCCCAGGAGCTCGTCGAGGAAGGATGCATTGGGAAACAGGGGCGATGGCTTGTAGAAGCCCTGGATGATCAGGGAGAAGGCGATGCTGCCGACCACGAAGACCGTGAGGTAGCCGAGCATCCACGAGTACTGCGCCGGGAACTGGTGCCAATGGGAGGCCAGGAAGTTGCCCACCGGATCGCGCAGAGTCGAAGCCAGCAGGAACGAGAACAGGATCGCCGCCAGGCCGAGCAATCGTCGAATCGTCCCCTGGATGAACCCGATCAGGAACATTGCGGCCAGTCCGGCCACGACCAGGAGGTCGAAGATGTTCAGGTTCTGGATGAAGTCGACCACGATCACTCCACGATGCTGGCGCTGCGCAGAAGGGGCGCAAGGTTAGCAGCGGCCTACCCCGGCTTCAACCACCCAGACCACCCCGGACTGCAGCACCGCCGACGGGGCCGGCCCAGCCGGCTTCAGCTTCGGATGCGACCGCCGACCTCGGCGGTCAGGGCGGCGGCGATCGAGGCCACTGCCCCATCGATCTCCGCGTCGGTGAGGGTGCGGTCCTCGGCCTGGTAGACCAGCCGCCAGGCCAGGCTTTGCTCAGACGACGCCAACGGCGCCCCGCGATACACGTCGAAGAGCCGGACCGAGCGCAGCAGCTGACCGCCTGCCGAGCGGATCGCGCGTTCGACCTCGGCGGCCGTCCGGTCCCGGCCGACAACGACCGCAAGATCCCGCTCGACGGCCTGGAACCGGGGGATCGGCGCAACTTTGATCTCGCGGCCCCACCCACCGCCCAGGCCACGCAGGGCGACCTCGGCAACCACGATCCGCTCGGCTCGAAGGTCGAGCTCGGCCTGGAGTCGCGGATGCAGCTCGCCGACTCGCGCGCTGAGATCCTTCCCGTTCGAGACCCCGGTCGAGGGCGATTGGCTCAGTCCCGAGGCGCTCCGGCCGGGGTGGAGAGCCGGCTCGTCGGTGAGCGGGCTCCAGGCCGGCGGATCGAAGCCGAGGCGCCGGGCAAGGAGCTCCACCAGGCCCTTGGCGTCGTCGACCTGCCACGGCTCAGGCGGCCGATTCCAGGCCGTGGGCCGGCTCGCGCCGGCCAGGGCGAACCCGAGGCGCCACCATTCGTGGACGACGCCGGCGGCCTCGTCGAAGGCGTAGCCCTTGCCGACCTCGAACACGGCGATGTCGTCCCGACCCTGGTGAAGGTTGGTATCGACGACCTCGAGCAGGCTGCCGAGCAGGCCCTGGCGGAGGATGGCGTGATCGGCCGAGAGCGGGTTGACCACTCGAATGGGCCGTCCGGCCGGCGAGTCGTCGCCTTCGACCACGTCCGCCGGTGGGCCGGCCGGCCGGAATGTCTCGACCATCCCGGGCGAGACCAGGGCGGCCGTGATCACCTCGGTCAGCCCGGCCCCGGCGAGCGTCTCCCGGACCAGGTTCCGGACGCGCAGGGGCGACTCGATGAAGACCGGCATTTCGGTGTCCGGCAGGATCGGCGGAATCGACTCGTAGCCGATGACCCGGGCGATCTCCTCGGCCAGGTCGTTCTCGATCTCGAGGTCCGCTCGCCACGTAGGGACGACGGCCACCAGCGCTTCGCCGGCGCTGGTTGGCACGCTCAGCGGGCGTGGCTCGCCGGACACCACGATCTGGAGTGGTTCACCGGCGCCGCCGGGAGGTCCAGACTCGATCCCGGCGCGGGCCAGCGTCGCTTGCTGCTCGGCGGGCTCGAGGCTCGTTCCGAGCAGGCGGTTGATCCGGGCCGGCCGGAATGCCAGCCGCGCCGGGTCCGGTTCGTGGGCCGCGGTGTCGACCCGGCCGGGCGCGAGCGTCGCACCGGCCCAGGCGGCGATGAGACCGGCGACCCGATCCGCGCCGATCCGGGCGAGGCGGAACTCCTGGCCCTTCTCGAAGCGCAGGCTGGCCTCCGATCGCAGGGCGTAGCGCTGCCCGGTCCGGCGGATCGCGACTGGGTCGAAGATGGCCGACTCGATGATCACCTCGGTCGTCCGGTCGGACACCTCGCTGGCGGCGCCGCCCATGATCCCGGCGATGCCGAGAACGCCGGCCGGGTCGGCCACGACGAGATCGTCGACGGTCAGCGCCCGCTCGACGTGATCGAGGGTGACCAGCCGCTCGCCGGCCGCGGCCCGGCGGACCACGAGGCGCTGGTCGTGGACGGCAGCCGCATCGAATGCGTGAGTCGGCTTGCCCAGCTCGAGCATCACGTAATTCGAGGCGTCGACGACGTTGCTGATCGGGCGCATGCCGGCCGCCTGGAGCCGGACCTGGATCACGTCCGGCGACGGGCCGACGTGGACATCGCCCAACCAGCGGGCGACGAACCGGCTGCACAGGCCGGGCTCTTCGATCTCGATCGTGACCAGCTCGCTGGCCGGCCGGCCAGACTCGACCAAGGTCAGGTCCGGGAAGCGGATCGGGCTGCCGGTCAGGATCGAGATCTCCCGGGCCAGGCCGACCAGGGACAGGGCATCGCCCCGGTTGGGCTTGACGTCGATGTCGAGGACGGTATCGCCATACAGGTCGGTCAGGAGGGTCCCGATCGGCGTGCCGGGCGGCAGGATCAGGATTCCGTCGGCGTCGCTGGTCAGGTTGAGCTCATCGCCCGAGCACAACATCCCGTTCGATACGACGCCCATCTTCTCGGCCCGCTCGATTGCCCGGCCGCCGGGCAGGATCGCGCCCGGGAGGGCGACCGGCACCCGCTGGCCCGGGGCGATGTTCGTGGCGCCGCACACGATCTCGAGGATCGAGCCCCCGCCGACATCAACCGTCGTCAGCGACAGCCGGTCGGCGCGCGGATGGCGGGCAACCGTCAGCAGCTCGCCCACCACCACCGAACGCCAGTCGGCCCCGAAGGCCTCGATCCCCTTGACCTCCATGCCCAGCACCGTGAGCCGTTCCGCCAGCTGATCGGGCGTCAGCTCGATGTCGACGTAATCGCGAAGCCAGTTCAGGGGGGCTCTCACTGGAACTGCTCGAGGAAGCGCAGGTCGTTCTCGGTGTACAGGCGCAGGTCCGCGACGCCATGGCGGAGGTTGGCAATTCGCTCGACGCCCATGCCGAAGGCAAAGCCCTGGTAGCGCTCCGGGTCCAGGCCGCCGTACTGGAGGACCACCGGGTGGACCATGCCCGCCCCGAGGATCGTCATCCAGCCGGTCCGGGAGCAGGCCGGGCAACCCGAGCCGCCACACACCAGGCACTCGACGTCGAACGCGACCGACGGCTCGGTGAACGGGTAGTAGCCCGGCCTGAAGCGGGTCCGTTTGTCGCGACCGAACATCGCCCGGGAGAACTCGTCGAGCAGTCCGCGCAGGTCGCCCATCGTGGTGCCCTCGTCGACCATCAGGCCCTCGACCTGGAAGAACTCCGAGGCGTGGCTCGCGTCGACGGCCTCGTAGCGAAAGACGCGCCCGGGCAGCAACGCCCGGATCGGCGGCCGGTGGCTGGCCATCACCCGGATCTGGAGGGGCGACGTGTGGGTTCGCAGGAGATGCCCGGGCACGTCGACGTAGAGGGTGTCCCACAGGTCCCGGGCGGGATGGTCGAGCGGGATGTTGAGCATCTGGAAGTTGGTCAGGTCGTCCTCGACCTCGGGACCCTCGTGGACGCTGAACCCGAACCGGCCGAGGATCTCGGCGATCCGACCCATCGTCTCGATCACGGGGTGGAGCGCCCCGCGGGCCACGGGCCGGCCGGCAGTCGTAACATCGATCGTCTCGCCGGCCAGACGGGCCGCGAGCTCGCCTGCCCGGACCGCGCCGTTGCGCTCGGCCAGGGCTGCCTCGATCGAGCCGCGGACGCTGTTGGCGATCGCCCCGACGCGTGGCCGGTCTTCGGGCGGCAGGCCGCCGATCCCGCGCAGCACTCCGGTGAGCGAGCCCTTCTTGCCCAGCACATCGACCTCGAGCGCCTCGAGGGCGGCGCTGTCCGGGGCGGCCGCGATCGAGCCCAGCGCGGCGTCGCGCAGGTCCTCGAGCTCGTGGGTCAGGCTGCTCAGGTCCAGCTTGTCAGGTCCAGCTTGTCGGATCCTCTGCGCACGGTGGAATCAGCGACCCTCGACCGTCGAGCCGACGAATCGAGGGTCCGGTGGATCGGCTGATGACGGTCAGGCGCCGCGAGCGGCCTCGACGATCTGGCTGAATGTCCCGGCGTCGCGCACGGCGATGTCGGCCAGGATCTTTCGATCGACCTGGATCTCGTTCCGCTTCAGGCCGGCGATGAACGCGCCGTAGGTCATCCCCCGCTGGCGGGTCGCGGCGTTGATCCGGACGATCCACAGCTCACGCATGTCGCGCTTGCGCTGCTTGCGGTCGCGGGTGGCGTAGGCGAGGGCGTGAAGCAGGGCCTCGCGAGCCGGCTTGACCAAGCGAGATCGGGTGCCCTTGCGGCCCTCGGCGTCGTCCAGCAGCCGTCGGTGGCGAGCGTGGGAGGTGACCCCCCGCTTGACTCGTGACATGTTGGGCGGCTCCTAGAGGTACGGCAGCAGGCGGCGGACCTGGCGGGCCTGCTCCTTGCCGATGACGGACTTGCCGGCATAGCGCCGGGTGCGCCGGGATGACTTGATCTCGAGGTGGTGACCACGCCACGACCGAACCCGCACGATCTTGCCACTCCCGGTGACACCGATCCGCTTCGCGGCGGCCTTGTGGGTCTTCATCTTCGGCACGCTGGTCCTACTCTCCTGTCGTGGCCGCTGGCTTGGCCGCGGTCTTGCCGGTGCTGGCGACCGTTTCCTTGCCTTCGGGCTCTGCTGCGCGGGCCGCTCGCGGAGCCCGCTTGGCTGCCGTTCGCGCGGCTGGTTTGGCGATGGTTGCGGTCGGCGCTCCGGCCGGCGTGGTCGTGACTGCGGGCGTTGCCCTGGTTCGAGCTGTGGCTGGCTTGGCCGGCGCCTTGGCGGCGGGGGCCACGGGGGTTGTCGGGTTCTCGACGATTGCTTCGAGCGGGGCGGCCGTCGCGGCTGGACCTGGTTCTGCGGCGGGTGCTGATTCTGCTGCCGGTGCTTCGGCAGCTGCTGGTTCGGCCGGCGGAGCCGTAGCTGCGGCCGGTGCCTCGATCTCGGCAGTCGGTGGCGTGGAATCCGTTGGAGCCGGGGCTTTGGTTGGCGCCTTGGCCTCAGCTGCCGGTTCCTTGGGCTCAGCCTCAGATTCCTTATCCTCGCTACCGGCCGGTCCACCTTCGTCGTGCTTGGTCGCCTCGATCACCTTGGGCTTGTGGATCGATGCCACCGTGATGTGCATCGACTTGCCCTCGAGGAGCGGGGCCCGCTCAACGACGCCGTGGTCCTTGATCCGTTCGGAGAACTTGGCCAGCAGGTTCCGGCCGATCTCGGGGTGGGTAAGCTCCCGGCCCCGGAACTGGACGGCGACCTTGAGTCGATCTCCCTCCTCGAGAAACTGGATCGCGCGGCGGACTCGGGTATCGAAGTCCCCGGTTGCGATCTTGGGCTTGAGCCGGACTTCCTTGAAGGTCACCGAGCGCTGCTTGCGCTTGGCTTCCTTCTCTCGCTTCGTCGCCTCGTACTTGAATTGGCCGAAGTCGAGAAACCGGACGACCGGCGGGGCAGCCATCGGGGCGACCTCCACGAGGTCGTAGCCGCGTTCCTGCGCTAGTGCGAGAGCCTGGGCCGTGGGCATGACCCCAAGCTGGCTCCCTTCCTCATCCACCACCCGGACCTGTGGGATCCGGATCATCTGGTTGACGCGCAGGTCTCGACTGATGGCTTCACTCCTTCGAGCGTACGTTCATTCTGTCCGCGATCGGCACACCAATAAGGCGCCCGGACCGGTCGCCGCCGGAGGATAGCACAGGCCCTTCGGCCGGGGCAATCGAGCACGGAGCTTGGCTGACCCGGGGCCTCGTTCGGGGCCGCAGGCCAGGATCACGGCTCGTGCTACCGCGACTATTGGTACGAGCAGTCGCGGCGCTTCGGTTCCGGGCCATTCGAGGCGCGATCGGGCTGGGACAAGCCACCTAAGCTCGGTGACGGTACCTGGATTGCTCCGAGCTGCGCCGCGCGCCGAGATATGACCCACATTCTTAGCAAAGGGCTTTTGGCGCGGAATCGTGGCGACCTGATCGTCCCAGGCGTCGAGATATGACCGCCAGTCATGGAATGAGTGCTACGAGATCGATTTCGGGCTGGCGCTCCGGTCTCCCGCACCGAACCACGCCGGCTAAGCATTGCCGTTATATTCCGGACCGCTGCGCTCCCGGACCGCTGCGCTCCCGGACAGCTCGCTCCCCGTCATATCTCGAGCCGCGCCGACCCTGGGCCCCGACGATCCCCGGCCAACCCGAGGATCGCGCCGGCGCACTCCCGGCCCACGAGCTGCCGAGCCTACAGCCCGCGGGCGGCCGACTCCGCAGCAAGCCGCTCCGCCAGCGCGGACCAATCCTCGGCCGGCTGCTGCTCCCCCGCCCGGGTTCGCGGAGCTGCCGTCCGAGCCTCGATCTCGCGGTCGCCCAGGACGAGCATGTACGGGACCTTCTGCTCCTGGGCCAGCCGGATCTTGTTCTGCATCCGGTTGTCCGAGGTGTCGACCTCGACCCGCAGGCCGC
This sequence comes from uncultured Chloroflexia bacterium, assembly GCA_963720965.1. Classification (GTDB taxonomy): domain Bacteria; phylum Chloroflexota; class Limnocylindria; order Limnocylindrales; family CSP1-4; genus Palsa-1033. The sequence continues at coordinate 366,890 of CAVRHD010000002.1, forward strand.
GTCCACGGAGCACGCCGGCCAGCTCCTCCGCGGCCGGCAGGTGGCGGTCGGCGATCGGGATGACGACTGCCTGAACCGGCGCGAGCCAGAGCGGGAAGGCGCCGGCGAAGTGCTCGGTCAGGATCCCGATGTAGCGCTCGAGCGAGCCGTAGATCGCGCGGTGGATCGCCACCGGCCGCTGGGGCTTGCCTTCCTCGTCGATGTAGGTCAGGTCGAACTGCTCGGGCAGCATGGTCAGGTCGACCTGGATGGTGGCCATCTGCCACTCCCGGCCGAGCGCGTCGTCGATGTAGATGTCGATCTTCGGTGCGTAGAACGTGCCGTCCTTGGGCTTCACCACGTAGGTTGCGCCGCTCCGATCGAGGGCCTCCTGGATCAGGCGCTCGGCCTTTTCCCACAGGGCCGGATCGCCGATCGCCTTGTCGGGCTTGGTGGCGAAGGCGAAGCGCGGCGTGAGGCCGACCCACGAATACGCCTCGTGGACCTCGCCGAGGAGCGCCGCGATCTCGTCGGCCAGCTGGTCCGGCCGGACGAAGATATGGGCATCGTCCTGGATGAACTGGCGGACCCGGGTGAGGCCGGACAGGGTGCCCGAACGCTCGTTCCGATGGAGCCGGCCGTATTCGTTGTAGCGCAGCGGCAGGTCCCGATAGGAGCGCAGTCGGCTGCGGTAGATGAATGTCGATTCGGGGCAGTTCATCGGTTTCAGCCCGAACGTCTGGCCCTCGACCTGGAGCAGGAACATGTTGTCGGCGTAGAGCGGCAGGTGGCCCGACTGGAGCCACAGCTTCTCGTTGACCAGGATCGGGGTGCTGATCTCCTGGTAGCCGCGCCGCAGCTGGAGCTCGCGCATCGCGCTCTCGAGGGTGCGCCAGATCAGCTGGCCCTTGGGGTGCCAGAAGGCCGAGCCCGGCGAGACGTCGTGGAAGCTGAACAGGTCGAGCTGAACCCCGAGGCGACGATGGTCGCGCTTCTTCGCCTCCGCTCGTCGCCACAGGTATTGATCGAGGTCGGCCTGGTTGGCCCAGACCGTGCCATAGATCCGCTGGAGCATCGCGCGGTGCTCATCGCCGCGCCAGTAGGCACCGGCCACGCTGAGCAGCTTGAACGGCCCGATGTGCCCGGTCGAGGCCACGTGCGGGCCCTTGCACAGGTCGATGAATGGACCGTGCTCGTAGGTCGAGGTGACCGGCACCGGCTCACCCGCCGCCTGCGACTTCACAGCCAGGTCGTCGAGGATCTCGACCTTGTAGGGCTGGCCGCGCTCGAGGAAGAACGCCCGGCCCGCCTCGGCCGACAGCTCACGCCGGACGAACGGGTGATCGGCGGCGATCGATTCGGCCATCCGAGCCTCGATCGCGGCCAGGTCGTCCGGGGTGACCGGCCGGGGCAGCTCGAAATCGTAGTAGAAGCCATCCTGGATGGCCGGCCCGATCCCGAGCCTCGCCCCGGGGAACAGTTCGAGGACGGCTTCGGCCATCACATGGGCGGCCGAGTGGCGCATCGCGTCAAGCTCGCTGTGGGCCCCGGCATCGAGGAGCTCCTCGGCCGAGCCGCGCACGGGCGCGTCGAAGTCTTCGTCGTGGTCCGCCCCTGGGGCTGCCACCACGGCGACGTCGGCGGCCGGTCGATCCTGGCTCATGAGCGTCTCCTATCTCGAATCGCGAAGCCCCTCGTCCAGCCACAGGACGAGAGGCGGTGCCGATCCGGCCGGGACGTGTCCCGCTCGACGCATTCAGTGTCTGGTGGGCGACACTGGACTCGAACCAGTGACCTCTTGCATGTCAAGCAAGTGCTCTAACCAACTGAGCTAGCCGCCCATGTCCCGCGCTCCTTGCGAGCGCGTTGGCTTTCGGTGGCCTGACCCTGTGCTCGTTGAACCGACGAGCGCAACGTTCCTGTTTGCGTCGCCGGCGCGGACACAAAGCCAAGCCGCCGGAGGGCATGGTACGACACGAGCGGTCCGCGGCGCGGTCGCACCGATTGGGGCGAGAGGAATCCGCAGCGCCGACGGGTCGGAGGAGGGGGACCCAGTCGGCGCTGCTTGGCTCTTGCGGCTGCTACGGCGACGGTGGAAACCGGATCGACGTAACGCAATGACAAGAGTACCGCGAACGGCTGAACGTAGCCTGAACGAATGGGGGCGCGGCTTCACCGCCGAACTCATCGTCGAGGCGATGGCCCCAGCCCTGTCGCACCTGCGACAATTCCCGAGGCATGAAGACGACAGCCGAACGATTGCTGGTCAAGCCCGGGGCTCGGATCGTGATCATGAGCCCGGGCTGGGACGGGGCGGCGCTCGTCGGGTCTCTGCCGGACGCGGCAACCATCGTTCACGCCGGCGAACCGGCCGACGTGGTGATCGCGTTCGTCAGCAACGAGGCCGAGCTGCGTGCCTCCCTGCCGGCAGCCGCCGCGGCCGCCAGCGGCGACCGGTTGCTCTGGCTGGCCTACCCCAAGCTCAGCTCCGGGATGGCGACGAACCTCAGTCGCGACGTGATCACGCCCTTGACCGATGAGCTCTCGGGCCTGACCGGGGTTGCGATCGTGGCGATCGATTCAACCTGGAGCGCGATGCGCCTCCGCCCGTCGGCCCGCTACCGCTAGACGGGCACGGCCCAGACCTGACCTTAGGCTCAGCCGATGAGCAGCTTCAGCCCGACGACCGTGCCGATGACGATGATCGCGGCGCGCAGGACCTCGGCCGGCAGGCGCCGGCCCACCTTCGCGCCGACCTGGCCGCCGATGATCGAGCCGATCGCGAGGAGCACCGCCGGCGCCCACGCGACCGGGGCAACCAGGATGAACAGGATCGCGGCCACGCCGTTGATCAGCACGGCCAGCACGTTCTTGAGGCCGTTCAGCCGCTGGATGTTGTCGGGCAGGAAGACGCCCAGGATCGCCATCATGATCACGCCCTGGCCGGCTCCGAAGTAGCCGCCGTAGACGCCCGTCAGGAACAGGGTGATGACCAGCGGAACCGTGTGCTCCACGCCGACGGCCCGCCGATCGCCCATCGCCCGCGACAGGCGCGGCTGGATCGCGACCAGGACGACCGAGCCGAGGATCAGGATCGGCACGATTGTCTCGAACGCCGTCGCCGGCAGCGCCAGCAGCAGGAGGCCGCCGGTCAGGCCGCCGGCCGCGGCCGCGATTCCGAGCCGGATTGCCCGGTCGCGCTGGCCGGCCAGCTCGGCCCGATAGCCGATCGCGCCGCTGAGCGAACCGGGCACAAGTCCGACCGTGTTGCTGACATTGGCCACGACCGGGGCGTAGCCGAAGGCCAGGAGGGTCGGAAACGTGATCAGCGACCCCGACCCGACGATCGTGTTGATCGTGCCGGCAGCGAGGCCGGCGGCAAAGATCCCCACGACCTCGAACGGGCTCATTGCCACCAGTTTGACCGGTATGAGGGCTTCGGATCGCATGCCCGGTCCGGCCGGGATCGATGACGCAAGATGGCAGCGTGTCAACCACGACGACGACCGCCGACTACGCCCTGCTCGACGTCGGCGACGCCCGCCGGCTGGAACGTTTCGGTCCGGTCATCCTCGACCGGCCCTCCCCCGGGGCGGAAGGTCACGTCGCCCGGGACCCGCGGGCCTGGGCGTCGGCCGACGCGCGCTTCGACCGCGCCGACCGGGGCGCCGTCGCCCACGAGGGCTGGACGACGATCGATGGCGCGCCGATCGAGCCCTGGGCAGTAAGCACCAGCGAGCTCCAGCTCGAGCTCCGGCTGGCAGCCAGCGGCCAGGTCGGCTTGTTTCCCGAGCAGGGTCCCAGCTGGTCGTGGATCCGCGACCAGGCCGGCCGGCTGACCCGCCCCGGCCCCGATCAGCCGGCGGTCCTCAACCTGTTCGGCTACACCGGGGCCAGTACCCTCGCCGCGGCCGCCCAGGGCCTCCCGTTGACCCACGTCGATGCGTCCCGCCCGGCGGTCGCCTGGGCCCGCCGCAACGCCGAGCGGAACGGCCTGGCCGACGCGCCGATCCGCTGGATCAGCGACGACGCCGTTGCGTTCGCGGCGCGCGAGCAGCGGCGCGGCCGACGCTACGCCGGGGTGATCCTCGACCCGCCGTCGTACGGCCACGGGGCCTCCGGACGGACGTGGCAGCTCGCCGGCGACCTGCCGGCGCTCCTGGCCACCTGCGTGGCCCTGCTGGCCGACGGCCCGGCGTTCATCCTCCTGTCGGCCCACACCCAGGGCTTCGGTCCGGACCGGCTGGGCGAAGCCCTCCTCGAGGCGCTCGAAGACGAGCTAGGTCCGGGCAGCGGAGCGACGATCGAAGTTGACGACCAGTCGCTCCTGTCCGACACGGGCATCCGCCTCCACCTGGGCGCAATGGCGCGCTGGACCCGATGATCGGGCCGGAGATCAGCAGCCCCGCCAATGCCCGGGTCAAGGCGGCCGGACGCCTGCGCGAGCGGCGCGAGCGAGAGACGACCGGGCTGAGCCTTGTCGACGGCGCCCGCGAGGTCGGTCGAGCGCTCGCCGCGGGCGTCGAGCTCGTGGAGCTGTTCGTCGGCCTCGAATTGGCCACCTCGGCCGACGCGCTGGCCGCCCTGGCGGCGGCCCAGGCCGCCGGAGCGCCCATCACCACCGTGAGCCCGGGAGTCCTGACCCGGCTGGCTTACGGGGACCGCTCGGACGGCCTGGTCGCCGTGATCCGGACGCCGTCAGTCGACCTGCGTCGCCTGGTCCTGCCGGCCGATCCCTTGATCGTGGTCGCCGAGGCCGTCGAGAAGCCGGGCAACCTTGGGGCGATCCTGCGCTCGGCCGACGGCGCCGGAGCGGACGCGCTCATTGCGGCGGATCCCCGGACTGACGTCTTCAACCCCAATGCGATCCGGGCCAGCCTGGGCACGATCTTTGCCGTGCCCATCGCCGTGACCAGCACGGCGGACGCCCTCGATTGGCTGCGCGCGCACGACATCGCGATCGTCGTGGCCCGGGTCGACGGGGCGGTTCCCTTCGCGTCGGCCGACCTGCGCGGACCGCTCGCGATCGTCCTGGGCAGCGAGGCGGATGGCCTGGCCGAGGCCTGGGCGGGACATGGCGTTCGCGCTGTCAGCCTGCCGATGCTGGGCATCGCCGACAGCCTCAACGTATCGGCGGCGGCGGCCATCCTGCTGTACGAAGCCCGGCGGCAGCGTGGCCTGCCCGGGCCCGGGCCGCGCCCGACCCAGGACTAGGCCTCGTAGGCGGTCGCCCCGTCGATCATGACCAGGCGCGGCCGGGTGCCGGCCAGCGGGCCGCCGGCCTCGATCGGCGTGGCAATGGAGGCGGCCGGGATCACGAGCAGGTCCGCTCGCTGGCCGGCGACGAGCCGTCCCCGGTCCGAGCTGTGCTCCGCCTGGGCGGGTCCGAGGCAGGCACCCCGGAGGGCCTCGTCGAGGGTCAATGACTCGGCAGGACCGAACCGGCCGGCAGCATCCGGCCAGGCCGGCGAGCGCCGGTCGATCGCCAGGGCGATGCCCGGCCATGGGTCGATCGGCTCGACCGGCGCGTCCGTCCCGAAGGCAAGGGTTGCCCCGTTGACCAGCAGCGACCGCCAGGCGTAGCTCGAGCGCTCCGCCCGGGTGCCCCAGCTCGAACGGGCCAGCCCAGCGTCGGCCCGCAGGTGGACCGGCTGGACCGAGGCAACGACGCCGAGTCGCCCGAATCGGGGCAGGTCGGCCGGATCGACGATCTGGGCGTGCTCGATCCGTGCCCGCAGGCCGAGGCTGCGGCTGCCCGCCGGCTCGAACGCATCGAGGGCGGCCCGCACCGCCGCGTCGCCGATCGCGTGGATCTGGGTCGCGATGCCGCCGGCCGCGGCCCGGGCCGTCGATGCCGCCAGGCTTGCCGGCTGGGTCACCCAGATTCCCCGGTCGTCGGCCACTCCGCCGGGTTCGATCGCCTCGAACGGCTCGAGCATGGCGGCGGTGCGCGAGCCGAGCGACCCGTCCGCGAACAGCTTCAACCAGCCCAGCCGTGCCCGTCCCGCCGGATCGGATCCGAGCTCGGCATCGCTGCGCAGGCCCCGCTCGAGCGCGGCATCGAGCGCCTCGACCCGAATCGAAGCGTGGACGCGCAGCGGCAGCTGGCCCACCTCGGCCAGCGAGGCGTAGGCGACGAGCGGTCCGTCGAGCCACGGGTCGCGTCCGAGCACGCCCGGGTCGTGGACCGCCACGACGCCCAGCCTGACGAGGTCCCGGCAGATCGCGGGCAGGGTCGCCCGGTAGGTGGCCACCGTCGGGATCGGGATCAGCCGGCTGACCAGGCCCGTGGCCGACTCCTGGAGGATGCCCGTCGGACGGCCGTCATCGAAGCGCACCAGCGCCCCACCCGCCGGATCGCCTGTGCCGGGCCCGAGCCCGGCCCGATCGAGTGCCTCCTGGCTCACCCACAGGGCGTGGTGGTCATGGGCCCACAGGGCGACCTCGCGGCCCGGAGCCGCGTCCGCCAGGTCGGCCACGGTCGGCCAGCGGCCCCACCTGGAGCGATCCCAGCCGTGCCCGGTCAGCCAGGCCCCGCCGGGCAGCTCCGCGCTGGCGGCGGCAATCCGGGCCAGGCCCGCCGCCAGGTCCGGGGCACCGGACAGGTCGAGCTCGTGGACGGCGATCGACGCATCGGCCAGGTGAAGGTGGCTGTCGGTCAGCCCGGGCAGGACCACTTCGGATCGATCCAGGGCGATCCGCCGGGTTCGGGGCCCGGTGAGCGCCTCGATCTCGGCGGCCGGGCCGGCCGCCATGACCCGGCCAGCCTGAATCGCCAGGGCCTCGACCTCGGCCAGGCCATGATCGCCGGCCAGGGTCACGATCCGGCCCAGGACCACCGTGTCGGCCGGACTCAACCGGGACCGACCATGAACGACTCGAGATCCGGTCCGGCCAGGCCCGCGCCGAGGGCCAGCGCAAGCGCAATTCGGGCCTTGGGACCGGTCAGACGGCCGGCGAGCAGCGCGCCGGCACGCAGCCACGTCGCGCCGCCGCCCGGAAAGGCGTAGCCGGCCCCGGCCGCACCAGACGGGCTCCGACTGGCGAGGACGACCGCGATCCCATCGTCGATCGCCTGCGCCGCCTCGGCCAGCAGGCTTGCCGACGTGTTGCCCGCTCCGGTCGCCTCGACGACGATGCCGGCCGGGTCGAGGCTCCGGACCGCCCGGATCAGGCCTTCGTCCTGGCCGATCGTGGCCACGACGATCGGGATTGGCTGGGCCGCGACCGTGGTGACCAGCACGGCGCGGCGCGGCCCGCGGCTGCGTTCGAGCTCGACCCCTTCCCCGCTCACGCGGCCGAGGCGACCGGCGTTCAGGCTCCGGAACGTCGTGAGCTCGGTCGAGTGGGTCTTCGTGACATCGTCGGCGGGCTCGATCGTGCCGGCCAGCACGACCACCACCCCGCAATGGCGCAATGCCGGATCGGCGGCGCAGCGGACGGCATCGCGCAGATTGGCCGGTCCGTCGTAGCCGGGGTCGCTGGCGTTGCGCATCGCGCCCGTGACGACGATCGGCTTGTCCGTGTCGACGAGCAATTCGAAGGCGAAGCTCGACTCCTCGATCGTGTCGGTGCCCTGGACGACCACCATGCCGTCGATCGCCGGGTCGGCGGCCAGGCGGCGCAACTCGGCGGCCAGGTCGAGCAGCCGGCCGAAGGTCCAGTGGCTGGCGGGGACCATCCCTCGATCCACCGCGATCACCTCGGCGATTCGGTCGAGGCCGGGGGTCCGCGCAAGGATTGCCTCGCCGTCGAGCGCCGGGACGGCCCCGCCCGCAACCGGGTCGACGACCATGCTGATCGTGCCGCCCGTGAACATCACGGCGACCCGGGTCATGTCGGGGCTGGCGCGGGAGGCCGCCTCAGGACCGCCGACAGGATCCCCGAGATCGTGATCGCGATCGCGACAACGAGGACCACGGCCGTGGTCGAGGCCAGGTCGGCGATCGGACCGACGATGATGATCGGCAGGAAGCTGGCCGTCGAGATCAGCATGTTGAGGACGCCGAACACGCGTCCTCGTACCTCCTGGGGCAGGTCCTCCTGGAGCTGCGTCTGGGCCGGGATCGCCACGTTGGCATAGGCGATGCCGGCCAGGAACGCAAGCACGATCACGACCGACAAGAGGGTCACCAGCGCCGACACGTCGATCGGCGAGACCGAGCTGACGTGCTGCAGGAAGCGGGTGATCGGGCCCGCCGCCGTCATCAGGGCCAGGAAGATCCCCAGCAGGATCAGGCCCGTCTCGATCGTGCGCCGTCGTGAGAACAGCTTGCCGTAGCTGTTGAGGAACAGGATCCCGGTCACGACGCCGATCCCGAGGGGCAGCACGATGACCACGAAGTCCTTGGGCGACAGGCCCAGCGCCTGGTTGGCAAACGCCGGCCCGACGACCCCCAGGACGCCGATCAGCGAGGCCGTGATTCCGAGGTAGATGAGCGACCAGGTGATGCTCCGGTTGGCCCGGATGAAGGCGATCCCTTCACGCAGCTGGCCGAGGGTCGAGGCCGCGGCCGCCCCGGCCTCGTGGGCCGCCAGCCCGTGGCCGTGGTCCTCGGGGGTCGGCGGCGCCGACGGCAGGGTGATCGTGAGGCCCATCGCCAGCAGGTAGAACGCGGCGACGACGAGGAGGAGGGCCTGCGGGCTGGTCAGGTTGACCACCAGCGGACCCAGAAGGGCAAAGCCGAGGGCGAACGCCGCGTTCAGGGTCAGGGTGAAGATCCCGTTGGCGGCCAGCAGCTGATTGCGCTTGACCAGGACCGGGATCATCGACGCCTCGGCCGGGGCGAAGAAGGTCGTGACCGTAGACACCCCGACGTTCAGGATCAGGATCACGATCAGGCTGTTGCCGATGAAGTACAGCAGCCCGAACATCACCGCCCGAAGGAGGTTGGTCACGATCAGGATCAGCCGGCGATCGAGGCGATCGACGTAGACCCCGGCGACGGCCGACAGGAGCACTGACGGAACCAGGAACGTCAGGATCAGGAGGCTGACCGCCGAGGTCGAGTTGGTCAACGAGTAGACCTGCACGGTCAGCCCGTACAGGACCATGTTGCCGCCGATCTGGGTCGAGGCCTGGGCCAGCCAGAGGGCCAGGAATGGCCGGTTCTTGAGGACCTCCAGGCTGCCGGTACCCTCCGTCTCGACCGCCGGGCCATCGTCCAGCTTCACCGCCGCCAGCTCCTCGGCGGACACGCCCTCGAGCCGCTCGAGCTCCGGGCCGCTGATCGGCGGCGTGCCCGGGATCACGCCGGACCTCCAGCGCGTGGCTGCGGGGCCAGGGCGGCGCTGATCGCCGGGTCTCCGCGCTCTACGAAACCCGCAATCCGATGCTCGAGGTCGGGACGCGGGACCAGGACGTGGCGACCGCATCGCTGGCAGCGCAGGCCGATGTCCGCGCCCAGGCGGTCGACCAGCCAGGTGTCACCGCCGCAGGGGTGCGCCCGGCGCAACCGGACGACATCGCCCAGGAGGATCACCAGCGGGAGCTGCTCAGCCACGGGCAAGCCCATCGGAGCGGGCTGCACGTGGCAATTCGGGGCGTGACATCCGGGCGGGAGGGTATCAGAGCCGTGGCGTGCCATGCACTGGTACGAGCGTCTGGGTCGTGGCCGGCAGGCGCAGCATGTCGACCGGGGTGACCGTCAGCTGGACCGTTGGATCGGTCGCTCCCAGCTGGGCGATGATCCCGCCGGCGCGGGTGAGGCTGCCCGTCAGGCCGGACGGATTGCCGATCGCGCTCACTTCGAACGGGTTGGGCAGGTGGGTGCTCTCGACGAGCAGGCTGCCGGCTGGACCCTCGACGATGCTGTTCGGCTCGACTCGCACGCCGCCGACCGCGATCGCCTCGGCGCCCGAGTTGCGCAGCTCGTTGATCAGGTCTTCGACCGCCACGCCGTCGATCCCTCCGTTGATCGTGATCCGGACACCTGGGCCGGCAATCGGATCGAGCCCGGCCCAGGCCCGCAGGCGGGCGAGGTCGAGCTGGAGCTGGCCAACCGAGGTCTCGCCGCGCGAATCGCTGGCTTGCAGCTGGGTCAGCTCGGCCTGGGTCGTCGCCACCTCGGTGCGCAGCTCGTCGTTGCGGGTGTTGAGGTTGCCCACCAGCACGGTCAGCTCGGTGGTGGTCAGGGTGTCGAGGCCGTTGCCGGCCTGCTGCGAGCGGAGCTGGACCACGATCAGCGCCCCGAGCACGAACGCGACTACCGCCAGCGAAAGCTGGTTCCGACGCCGATTTATGGCTGGCCCGACGCGTCCGGCTCGGCAAAGTTGAGGCTGATCGTGCCGGCATAGGCGGGCAGGTCGACCTCATTCGGCTGGGCAAAGTCAACCTGGATCCCGAACGCCTGTGCCCGTGACTGCACGAAGCCCTCGAAGGCCGCCGAGGCGTTCAGCCGGTCGAACAGGTCGGCCGGGCCGATCGCCGCGACCTGGTAGGGCGGCGCCAGGTAGGCCGAGTTGACGAGGACCGTCCCGCCGATGTCGAGGATGGCCGTGCCGGTCGTGATTTGCTCGCCGTTGACCGCCACGGCTTCGGCCCCGGCCAGCCACAGCGATTCCACGACCCTCCGGACGTCAGTAGCGCTGACCAGGTAGTCGTCTGGATTGCCACCGGGCAGGACGGTTTGACCGGAGTCGCGCAACTGGATGACCAGGCCGGGACCTTTCAGCGCGATCAGGCCTGCCGCCAACCGGGCGTCCTGGAGGCGCTGGCCCAGGTCGGTCGCCGCGGCCGCGCTGCCTTCGCCCTTCGTCTCGAGGTCGCTGATCTGGCTGCGCAGGTCCAGGATCTCGGATTTCAAGGCATCCTGCTGGGTCTGGAGCTCGATCGCGGTTTCGACCAGCGGTCCGCGCTCGTCGCTGGCGTACAGCGCCCGTGGCCCGTCGGACTGGAGCTGGGCGGCGACCACGAAGCCGAGGACGACCAGGGCCAGGCTGAGGGTGATCTGCCAGCTCGGAATCCGGCGAAGGCGCGACTTCGACCAGCCCCTCGGACCGGCGGTCACGCCGGATCGCCGGGTGGGCGCCGCCGCCGCCAGAACAGGGCCAGGCCAATCGCGACGACGATGATCACGACGACCGCAACGGCCAGCGGGGTCGCGTCGGAGGTCGACCCGGAGCTGTCTCCCGGGGCCGGCTCGGGACCGGCGCTGGTCGCCGCGCTCGTGGCCGCGCCGGCGGTCTCGGCGCTGGTCGCCGGACCCGCCGAAGCGCCGGGCGCCGCGCCCAGCCAGGCCGACGGGAGCGGTCCGGGCGGGGCCGACTGGGGCCCGTAGGCCTTGGGAACGGGTGCGACGCCGAGGTCCTTCAACCAGGCACTGTTGAACCCCGCGGTATCGACCCCGAGCGCCGCCTTGAACGCCTCGTCGTCGCTGACCCCGCCGGCATACGAGCGCACCAGCTTGACCAGGGCCGGCTGGCCGTAGGTCCGAATCATGAAGTCGACCGCCGAGACGCTCTCGCCGTAGGCCAGCGAGAACTGGTCGGCCGTCGTCGGGAACTGGCCGACCAGCCCATCGAGGGGGATGACGCCGCCGGCGGCGACCGCCGCTGAGACGGTCGACTTCCAGGCGCTGGTGTAGCCCTCGGATAGGTACACCGCCAGGCCCTCGTTCAGCCAGCGGGGCGGGCTGTGGTACGGGTTTTCCGTGGCCGTGTTGAAGACGAGGTGGGTGAGCTCGTGGGGGATGACCGTGCCGACCCAGGAGGCGTTGATCTCATCGGGCGTGATCAGCGCAAACAGCGTCCGGATCTGGGCATTGGCCTCGCCACCGACGTTCTCCCGGGTGCCCGGGCCGAGCGCGTCATAGAACGGCGCCGTGCTGTCGTAGATGAAGAAGTCGACCGGCTCGGTCTCGGTGACCCCGAGGAGAGCGGCGGCGTTGGCGATCCCCTGCTCACCGATGGCCAGGGCGCGGGCGCCGAACGCGTCGTCGCCGTTGTACCAGTGGACCCGCACGATCGGCCCCGTCTTCGTCTTCCAGTCGAAGCGCGTGTCGGAATAGGTCAGGCTCATCGACGGGCCGAGCTCCTGGCTGCCGTCCGTGTCGGTGATCCGCCAGCGAGCCTGGAAGGTCGTGTTCGGGTAGACGTGCCCGTCGGAGATCTTGATCACGTTGGTCAGCGTCTGCTGGCCCGTCGTGGGCGTCGGTACCTGGATCGCCGACGGGCCGATCGAGCCGGGCTCGGTCAGCAGCAGCTCGGCCCGCCGGGGCACCGCCGTGAGGGTGACCACCTGGCTGAACGTGATCGACGTCCCGAACACGAACGAGCCGGTCGGCGTTTCGAACGTGGCCGTCGGCGTGGCGGCCCGGCTTCCGCCCGGCAGTCCCAGGCCAACCAGCAGGATCGCGCAGGTCAGGATCCCGGCGAGGGAGGGAGGGCGCCGCCGCAGCCCGGCTGGGCCGTTCACGGAGCCCAGGCCAGTCCGGCGAACCGGATGATCCCCAGGCCGTTGTCGGAGGCCCCCAGCAGGCCCTTGCGGGCGAGGGCCGAGCCGGTCCCGTAGGCGACCGGGACGACCGGGACCTGGTCCTGGACGATTGCCTGGGCTGCGTCGAACGCTGCGGTGGCGGCGGTCGGGTCGGTGGCCGAAACCGCCTCCGTGATCGCCGCGTCGAATTCGGGCGAGCTCCAGTGGCCGTAGTTGTTCGAGCTGCCGGTGCCCAGGAGCAGGCCCAGGAAGTCATTCGCGCCGGGATAGTCGGCCACCCAGCTCAAGGTCCAGAAGGCGGGTGGGTCGGAGGCGAGCCGATCGAAGTAGTCGTTGAAGGCCATCGACTCGTAGTTGACGGTGATCCCGAGGTTGGCCTTGAGATCGGCCAGGATCGCCGCGTCGAAGCCGGTGTCGGTCGAGATCAGGGTGACCGGGGGCATGCCCGCGCCACCCGGGTAGCCGGCGGCGGCCAGCTCCTGCCGGGCGGCAACCGGATCGAACGGGGGCAGGAAGCTCGTAGCCGAACGACCCGGGATCCCCGGCGGGACCATGCTCGTCGCGGGTGTCAGCGAGCCGGTATTGGCCAGGTTGACGATCCTGGTCCAGTCGACCGCGTGGGCGAAGGCCTGCCGGACCCGGACGTCGTCGAACGGCTTCTGGCGCACGTCGAAGCCGTAGTAGGTCACGCTCAGCGAAGGCACGCTGCGGAGCTGCGGGCCGAGCGTCGGGTCGTAGCGTAGCCATGAGGCATCCGAGTCGTCGATCCCGGTGTAGTCGACCGTGCCCGCCTCGAACGCCTCGACCGGGCTGTTGCCGCCGAGGGTCGTGAGCAGATGCACGGTCGTGATCGGCGGCGGTCCGGCCCAGTAGTCGGGATTGGCCGTCAGGGTCAGCTCGGTGTCCGAACGAGCCGACAGGACGTACGCCCCGCTGCCCACGAACGTCCCCGGGGCGAGGCTGGCCGGATCGGCGATCGAGGCCGGCACGACGCCGAAGGCCGGCCCCGAGACGAGCGCCGGGAAATCGGTCGCCGGGTGGTCAAAGGTGACCACGACCGTGTCGCCGGCGGCTTTGAGCCCGACCGACTCGGGATCGCTCGACTGGCCGGCAAGGTAGGCAGCCGCGCCGTGGATCTCGCTCAGCAACGACGCCAGCGGCGACGGGTGGGCGGGATCGAGCAGGCGCAGCCAGCTGCGAACCACGTCGGCGGCGCCGAGTGCAGAGCCATCCGAGAACTTCAGGTTCGGCCGGAGCGTGAACGTGATCGTCCGGCCCCCGTCGGAGCTGGCCCAGGTGCTGGCCAGGGCCGGTCGCACGACGAGCGATGGATCGACCGCGGTCAGCGACTCGAACAGCTGGGCAGTGACCTGGGCGCTGCCCAGGTCACCCTGGACGGCCGGGTCGAGGGTGACCGGATCCCCGCCGAGGATCGTGACCGAGCTCCGATCGACCGCGGCCGGGCTGACCGTGCCGGCGCTCGGCCCACCGGGCAGTCGGCCGACCACCAGCCCCAGCAGGGCAACGACGAGCAGGACGGCGACGAGTCGGGGAACAAGGCGCCCCCGACCCGGGACAGGGGCAACCTGGACGGGATCGGAGATCGGAAACACGCATCGGCGAGTGTACCCGGCAGCCCGTACGATGGCTCCGGAACGATGACCCTCCACCTGCGCAATACGCTCACCCGTCGGATCGAGCCGATCGAGCCCGGGCCGGAGGGCCGGATCGGGATGTACACCTGCGGTCCAACGGTCTATCGCTGGGCCCACGTCGGGAACCTGCGCACGTACCTCCTGGCCGACCTCATCCGGCGAACGCTGCTGTACCACGGCCTTGATGTCCTGCACGTCAAGAACATCACCGACGTGGGCCACCTGCGCGATGAACGCTTTGACCGGGGCGAGGACCGGATGCTCGTGGCCGCCAAGCTCGAGTCGAAGTCGACGGCCGAGATCGCGGCTGCCTACGAAGCCGGATTCCACCAGGACGAGGCGCTCCTCAACATCCTGCCGGCCCACGTCTTCCCTCGGGCGACGGAGCACATCGACGAGATGGTCGCGTTCGCCGAACGGCTCGAGGACGCCGGCCATGCGTACGCCACTCGTGCCGGCAACGTCTACTACGCCATCGATTCGTTCGCCGGCTACGGGCAGCTGTCAGGCAATACCCTGGACCGGCTGCGGGCCGGCCACCGGGTCGAGGTGGAGGCCGACAAGCGCGATCCGGCCGATTTCGCGCTGTGGAAGGCTGCCGGCCCCGGGCGCGAGCTGAAGTGGCCGACGGCCCGCTGGGGCGATGGCTTTCCGGGCTGGCACCTCGAGTGCTCGGCGATGGGCCTGCGCTACCTCGGCCCGGCCTTCGAGATCCACACCGGCGGGATCGACAACATCTTCCCCCACCACGAGGACGAGATCGCCCAGTCGGCCGCCCTCAGCGGCCGGCCACCGGCTCGCTACTGGGTGCATGGCGAGCACCTCCTGGCGGAGGGCCACAAGATGGCCAAGTCGGCCGGCAACTTCCAGCGGATCACCGAGCTTGCCGGCGAGGGCACCGATCCGCTCGCCTTCCGCTACCTGGCGTTGACCGTCCACTACAGCCGCAAGCAGAACCTCTCGGACGCCTCATTCGAGGCGGCCCGGGTTGGCCTGGCTTCGCTGCGGGCCCGGCTGCGTGCCCTCGGCGAGCCTCCTTCGCGAGGTCCGTGGTCCGCCCCGCCGGTCCTCCTGGCCGGGACGGCCGGCGACCGGCCGGCGGGCGTGGCGGCGGGTGCCGCCGGGCACGGCACGCAGCCGGGCAGGCCGCCATTCGCCCGGGCCGATCGATCGAGCCCGGCCGGCGGCGCGCTGCCCGAGACCCTGTCCGACGCCGGGGCCGCCCTCCACCAGCGATTCGTCGCGGCAGTCGACGACGATCTCGACATGCCCAAGGCGCTGGCCGTCGTCCGTGAGGCGCTCAAGGCGCCCCTGCCCGACGACGAGCGTCGCTGGCTCGTCCTCGACGCCGATGCGATCCTCGGCCTGGACCTGCACCGGGCCTGGAGCCCGGCCGGCGCCGACCGATCGGACGAGGGGGCTGCCCTGCCCGACACCGTCCAGGCGCTCCTCGCTTCGAGGGCCGCGGCCCGATCGGCGCGTGACTTCACCCGGGCCGACGCCCTCCGGGTCGAGCTGGTCGATCTCGGCTACGAGGTGGTCGACCGCCCCGATGGCTCGACCGCCCGGCCGCTCCCGGGCTGATCGGCCGCCGAGATCAGCAGGTCGCGCCGGTGGCCGAAGCGGTCGATGATCCGGTAGAAGTTGCGCTTGCTCAGGCGATCCCTTTCGGCCGGTTCGAGCCGGGCGTAGCCGCGGTGCTCATGGCGGATCGCGGCCGGATCGGCGATCCGGACGGCCCGCCGGGGCGGCGCATCCTCGCCCTGGTCACGGAGCACCAGGCTCCACCAGATGTCGAGGTTGCGGTAGAACCGGAACCGTTCGTCGAGGAAACCACGCTCGAGCAGGTCCTCGCGGCGAAATGCCAGGGCGTAGCCCTCGATCGCATCGACATCGCCGGCCGGCGCGTCCTCGAACCGGCGCAGGTCGTCCGAGACGATGCCCCAGCCGCCGGTCACCGCGACCGATGGATCGTCCAGGGCCGCGACGAGCGGGCCGATGAGCTCGCCCGTCAGCTCGACGCTCGGATCGAGCAGGATCACGACCCGCCCGACCGCCCGCCGCAGGCCGGCATTGGTGGCCGCGGCGGAGCCGAGCGCCTGGCTCGTCCAGACCAGCTCCACCGGCAGGCCGCCAACGGGATCCGCCACCGGACCGTCCGGGGCGAGCAGCGAGGCCTCCTGCGCCGGGCTCGGCGCGTCGGCGACGATCACGACCTGGGTGCCGTCGCCGGCAAAGGCGGCGAGCGCCGACACTGCCCTGGCGAGGTCATCGGGCTGGTCATCGGCGAGGAGGATCACCGTCGCCGCCGCGGCGGCCGGCTCGTCCAGGCGGGACGGGACGGCGCTGCTGCTGCCGTATCGCGTCCGCCCGTCCTCGACCAGGTCCGGCGCGCGGGCCGGTTCGAGGCTGAAATCGGTGCCCCGATCCACGATCCGCCAGCCGGCGGCCTCGATCTCCGCCCGCAGTCGATCGGCCTCCGCCCAGTCGCGAGCGGCGCGCGCGCTCGAACGCGCATGGGCGAGCGCTCGCACTTCGTCGGGGGCTGAGCTCATCGACCGAGGATAGCCCCGGCGGGCCTCAGGCCGCCGGCTTCGATGCCCGGACCGAGAAGAAGAGTGGCAGCTCGCCCTTCGTGCCCGGCGGCAGGCGCCAGCGACCATCCTCGCCGTGGA
This sequence comes from uncultured Chloroflexia bacterium, assembly GCA_963720965.1. Classification (GTDB taxonomy): domain Bacteria; phylum Chloroflexota; class Limnocylindria; order Limnocylindrales; family CSP1-4; genus Palsa-1033. The sequence continues at coordinate 383,635 of CAVRHD010000002.1, forward strand.
CCAGGAACTCGACTGGCCAGTCGACGAAGTCGAACTCGTGCAGGAACTCGATCCGCAGGCCCGCCTCGATCAGGGCGGTGAGGATCTCACCCAGCGAGTGGTCCCAGCCGTGCTCCACCAGGCCCTCGGTCGGGGCGCTCGCGTCGGCGTACGAGCCGTGGACCTCGAAGGTGAGCGGCTCGCGATGTGACCAGTACGGGTAGGCGAGACGGAGCTCGCCGGGCTGGACGCCCTCGCTCTCGAATGCCTGGGCGACCGGGTGGATCTCGGTCAGGTACAGGAAGCCGCCGGGCTTGACGAAGTGAGCCGCAACGCGAGCCCAGCCCTGGATATCGGGCAGCCAGCCGAGCACGCCCCGGGACGTGTACACGATGTCGAACTGGTCCTCGAGCAGGCCCGGCAGGTCGTACAGGTTGCCGACGACGAAGCGTGCCGGGAGAGCCACCTCGGCGGCCAGGGTCCGGGCTGCGCCGATCGCGGCTTCGCTGAAGTCGGCCCCGGTGACCGTCGCCCCCAGGCGTGCCCAGGACAACGTGTCGAGGCCGAAATGGCATTGGAGGTGGAGCAGGCTTCGGCCGCCGACCGGGCCAACCTCGGCCAGCTCGTAGTCGGCCAGCCGGATCCCGTTCTGGCCGGACCGAAATGAGGCGACGTCGTAGAACGCCGAATCGACGTGGATCTTCGTCCACGCGTCCCACAGGTCGCGGTTCGATTGGAGGGCTTCGTCCATCGCCGAAGCCGGCGCTGCCGCCTGCGGTCGTCGGTCCAATTCAGGAGCTCCCGGCGACTTCCGCGTTCAGGCTGGCTGTCCAGGCATTCCGGCAGTCCTCCCGGGCCGATCGATCAGTCCGGATGAAGTAACGGCCGGAAGCGACCGAGAAGCTGGCCGATCCGGTCGCCTGGTCCTTGCCCGCCAGGACGGTCTGGCCCAGGTCGACGACCGGCGGTCCGTTGGGATTGGTCGCAACGAACAGGTGGAACGTGCAACCGGGCTTGTCCGGGGTGGCCGACCATCGAATCTGGTAGCTCCCCTCGAGCGCCATTGCCGGACTCGCACCGGTGTGTGCGTCGCCGCCGATCACGAAGGCCGGGCCCAGGCTCGGCGGCGCAGCTGATCCAGCGGCCGTTGCCGTCGGCGACCCGCCACTGGACCCGCATCCGGCGAGGGTCAGCGCGGCGAGGACGGCGGCGGCCGGAGTGATGGTCTTGAAGCGCACGGTCCCACGACGCTATCAGACTTCGATTCTGGTCGCCGGTCAGAACTCGGCCGGCAGGTGCTTGAAGGCGCGGTCGGTGGGCGTGCTGATCCGCTCCGTTGGCCCGCTGATTGCATATTCGGGGATCCGAGCGAAGAGCTCCTCGAAGGCGATCCGGCCTTCGAGCCGGGCAAGAGGCGCCCCGATGCAGTGGTGAATGCCTTCGCCGAACGTGAGGTGGCGTTGCGGCTCGCGGGTGATGTCGAGTCGATCCGGGTCCGTCCAGCGCCGGTCGTCACGCCCAGCCGCAGCCCAGATGAGGCTGACGTGGGCGCCCTCCGGGATCGTCTGGCCGTCGACATCGACATCCCTGACCGTCGTGCGCAGCAGCGTCTGGATCGGCGGGTCGAACCGGAGCAGCTCCTCGACGGCCGCGGGTAGGCGTTCCGGTTCGGAGCGCATCAGCGCGAGCTGATCGGGATTGCTGGCGAGATGGTAGAGCGAGTTGGAGATCAGCCCGGCGGTCGTCGTGATCCCAGCCACGAACAGCAGGACGGAGCTGCCCAGGATCTCGTCGTTGGTCAGGAGGCCGTCCTTTTCGGCCTGGACCATGGTGCTCAGGAGGTCTTCCTTCGGGTGAACGCGCCGCGCCGCCGCGGCCTCCCCGACATAGGCCTGCAATTGGTCCCGGGCGTGGAGGGTGCTGGCCGGCATCGCCGCCTGCCCAGGCACGCGATGGAGGAGCTGGTCGAACCATTCGAGGAGCATCGCGTGGTCCTCGTCCGGGAAGCCGAGCCAGGTGCAGACCATCTGGGCGGGCAGTGGTCGGGCCAGGTCCTGGGCGAAGTCCGCCCGGCCCGAATCGGCAAACGCCTCGACGAGGGCGCGCGCCCTCACCCGGACCGGCGGCTCGAAGCGCTCACGGACCGCCGTGGGATTGAACGCATCCCGGAAGACCTTGCGCAGCCGGGTATGGATCGGCGGGTCGACGCCGGCCAGGTCGCCCGCCGGCTTGAAGAGCTGGTACGTATCGTCGTGGTCGTTGCCCTCGCGGCTCGAGTACGTCTGCCAGTCGCGCGCAACCCGCTGGACGTCGTCGAAGCGCGAGAAGGCCCACACGTCCCGGCCGACGTGGTGATAGAGCGGCGCCTCGTCGCGCAGCCGACGATAGCCCGGGTAGGGATCGTCCAGGGGCAGGAGTGGGTCCCACGGGATGGGTCCATCGTTCAACACCACGGGCGCAGCGTGCGGCATCGTCAGCTCCCTCCGCGTGCAATCGTTAGCACGGTATCATCCTACATTGCGCCGCCGGCTGGACGCTGAACGCGAGGACATTCCGTGGATATCGGCCTGTACACCGATTCGCTCACCGACCACCCGTTCGAGGAGAGCCTCGACATCGCGGCGAGCAGCGGCGTGCACTCGATCGAGATCGCGACGGGCGGCCAGTCGAACGCGCCCCACCTCGATGTCGATGCCCTGCTCGCGAGCGGAGCGGCCCGCTCGGCGTTTGCCGCGGCGTTCGCCGGCCGCGGGCTGCGGATCGAGGCACTCAACTGCTCTGCCTGGCCGATGCACCCGGTGCTGGGCCCGGCCCATTCCGCCCTGATCGACAAGACCTTCCGGCTGGCGGCCGAGCTGGGCATTTCCAAGGTCGTCTCGATGGCCGGCTGTCCGGGCGACGGAGCGGGTGCCAGCACGTTCAACTGGACCTGGTATCCGTGGCCCGACGACGCCGTCGCTTTGGGCCGGGCGCACTGGGCCGAGGCCGTCAGGTTCTGGACGGACAAGGTCCGCCTGGCCGAGCAGTCGGGCGTGAACCGGATCGCCTTCGAGCTGCATCCGCTCCACGTCGTCTACAACGTGCCGACGGCGCTGGCCTTCCGGGCCGAGGTCGGCGACACGATCGGCGTCAATCTCGACCCGAGCCACCTGTTCTGGCAGCAGATGGATCCGATTGCCGTGATCCGGGCGCTCGGGCCGGCGGTCCAGCACGTGCACATGAAGGACACCGAGATCGCGCCGGACCAGGTGGCCATCGCCGGCGTCCTCGACAACCGGACCTTCGACCGGCCGGCCGAACGGGCCTGGCTCTTCCGGACGGTCGGCCGGGTTCATTCGCTGGCCTGGTGGCAGGACTTCGTGGCGGCCCTGCGCCAGGCCGGCTATGACGACTCGCTGTCGATCGAGCAGGAGGATCCGTACGCCTCGCAGGAAGAGGGCGTGCGCGAGGCCGCGGCCTACCTCAGCCGGCTGCTCTGAGGTAGCCCTGGATCTTCGCGAACATGAGCCGCGACGACTCGACCGCGCGCTCCTCCCAGGCAAATACGCAGCTGGTCAGGATGCCGTCGAAGCCGATTGCCCTGAGGGTCCCGAAACAGGCCTCGAAATCCACTTCGCCCTGGCCGATGTCGAGGTGCTGGTGCACCCGGGCCGCCGATCCCGGCGGATTGATGATGTAGCGCAGGCCCGAGCTGGCCCGGTGGTTGAGCACGTCGGCAATGTGAACCTGGGCCAGGAGCGGACCGGCATACGCGATCATCGCCGCGATGTCGTCGCCAAGGTAATAGGTATGGGGCGCGCAGTAGACGTAACGGACCAGATCCGAGTCGATGCCGCGGACCAGGTCGACGGCCTCCTCGTTGCGCTCGATGAAGTCGCCCGGATGGGCCTCGAGGTTGAGCCGAATTCCCTCTCGCTCGAAGATCGGCAGGAGCTCCTCCAGGGACCGCCACAGCTGGGCCTCGCTCTGGGCCGGCAGGTCGGGCCGGCCGTTGAGCTCCGAGTTCATCGTCGTGCAGCCGACATCCACCGCCAGCTGGATCGCCCGCTTCCAGTAGCGCACCGCGGCCAGCCGCTCGTCCTCGTCCGGGCTTGACCAGCGATACAGGGGCAGGATCGAGGCCAGCTCCATGTTCGTCTCGCGCAGGGCGGTCCGGAACTCGGCAACCTTGGCCCGATCGGCCCGCGGATGGACGAAGAACGGGATGAAGTCGGGCCGCGGTGACAGCTCGATCGAGTCATAGCCGATGTCCGCCGCAATCCGGCAGACCTCTCCGAACGGCCGGTCCCGGAGCATGTACGGATCGAGGGCAATCTTCATCTCGGGCGTCTCCGTCAGCGGATCTGGTGACCGGGCTGGCCGAGCCGGCCGCGCAGGATCGTGCCACTCGCCGCGACCCTGGCCACGAGGTGCGATCTCAGGTTCGGGTCGTCGATCGCGGCCAGCGTTTCGAGCCAGCGCTGGGTCCCGTCGATGACCGCCAGGATCGCCCGCGCATCGTCGTCCGCGAACTGGGGCCGGTCGACGACCTCGACGTACACCGGCGAGGTATGGGCAGCCATGCTGGTCGCGAAGGCCGAGTGGACCTGGTGGCGGCTGAGCGAGCGGGCCGCGATCCACGACCCACGATCGATGTCGACGAACGCCGCGAGGCGGAGCTCAGCGGTCGAGCCGGCCGCCCCTTCACGGGCCACCACACGTCCGTTGACGACCAGCTCCAGGGCATCGATCGCCGGTTGAGCGGCCCTCGCCCGGACGGCAACCTCCAGGCGGCCACCGTCCGCCGGGAGCTCGATCACGCCGCCCGGCTCGCGACCCTCGACCAGCAGCTCGATGACCGGACCCGACGTCGCGAACGTCCGGCCCGCCCGGACGGCTGCCGACCAGGACTCGAAGTTCGGCTCGGCGTCCGGATCGAGGCGGGCATACGTGCGGACTGCGCCGACCGGCACCTCGGCCGACATCTTGTCCGTGCCGCCCAGCACCGGCAGGCGGTAGCCACAGTTCAGGAACCGGTACCACTCCAGGATCGACGGGTTGTCGAGGCCCGGGGCGAAGCATTGCATCTCGACGGCGTCGATCGCCCCGGCCACGATGTCCGCTGCGATCTCGGCGTAGGGCAGCGGAAAGTGGGCGCCGACGACCAGGCCGCCGGCCACGTGGCACTGCTCGGCCCAGTCGAGCAGCAGCTCGCGCACCTCCTGGCCGATCCGGCCCTCGGGGGCGCCGCCCGACGCCAGCGGCAGGACCGGCCGGCGAGCCCCGAGGAGGGCCAGGTGGCCCAGCACGTTCTGGCGGTTCTCGGTGCCCACGAAGACGGCGTGGCGGTGGCTGGGGTCCCACTGCGACCCCCACGTGAGGTCAGGCACGTTGATGAAGTGGTCGCCCAGCTGGGTTGCCAGAAGGTGGACGAAGGCCACGTCCTCGGCCGCCGCCTGGAGGAGTGCGGTTGACGGCGCCAGGAAGTGGACGTGCGAGTCGGACGTCCACCAGCCGGCCGGCCGGAGATCGATCGCGCGCTCGAGCGGGACCTCCAGGTCCCGGACGCCCGGCTCGACGGCGAGGCTCAGGCGGACCGGGCGGTGGTCGAAGCCCTTGGCCACCTCGACCGTGACCATCCCCCGAGGCAGGTCGATCTGGAACGCGCCGGGGACATAGGCGTACGTGTCCGCACCGAGGATCAAGCCGGCACCGGTGTCCTCGAAGATGGCCGGGTTGACCTCGTCGCGATGGCCCAGCGGAGGGAGATAGCGCCCGTCCCCGGCCACGAACCGGACCCGGGCCGGCACGGGCTCGCCGGCGCTGCTGACCCGGACATTGAGCCGGATCTCGGGCTCCGCCAGCTGGCGGATCGATCGCCCGCCCTGCTCCGAGTGGCTGCCCGCCTCGAGCTCGGAAGCCTCGAGCGCCCAGTCGCCGAAGGCGACCCGGGCGTCGGGAGCGAGGGCCAGGTCGACGATCGCCCCGGTGGCCCGATCGGAGGCAGCACTCGCCGGCCGGCCCCAGCCGAGCAACGCAGCCGTGTCCGCGACCGAGGCAGGCTCCGTCGGCCTCGATCGAATCGCCACGCCGAGGTCGACGGCCGGGAGCCGGCCGTCGAAGCCCGTGACGAGGTACTGGCGGCGGCGAGCCGGCACCAGCGGGCTCGCCCGGCCGGCGAACCAGGTCAGCCCGGCGACCACCACGTCCGTTCCGGGTCGGCCGTGCCCGAGCCCGGTCATCCGCAGCTCGCGCGGACGGACGGGCCGGTCGAGCGGAATGGCGTGGAGCCACAGCGTCACGTCGCCGTCCGCGCTCGGCACGAAGTCCACCGCGCCCGACTGACCGGCAGCCCAGGTGCCGGGCAGCATGGTCAAGGGTCCGGCATGCCCGGCTGGTGCGTACCGCCCGACTCCCTGGCGCGGGAACGGACCGCGCCAATCGAGCGGCTCGTCGGACTGGTGGCTGACGGCCGCGAACGGCAGGAAGCCCCAGCCGATGATCCCGTCGGCAACCTCGTACCGCCGGCGCACCTCGAGGACCTGCCAGCTGCCGTCGTCGAAGCCCAGCTCATAGCGGGCCAGCGGCTCCCCCGTCGGGAGCACCCAGCCGACCGGCAATCCAGCGGGTCGCTCGCCGGCCGGATCCCGCCAGCTGTCGCAGAAGTGGGCGACAACCAGGTGGCTCGGTCCGGCCCCGGCCGGTCCCTCGGCGGCGGACCGTTCACCGAGCGCGATCGTCAGGCCATCGCCGACGACGATCCAGCGGTTCCCGGCCGATCGCGTCCCGAGCTCGAACGGAAGGCCGCGCAGGACGGCCGGCCCCTGCGGCACGCCTTCGAGGGCCTGCCCATAGCCTGGGCCGAGACGTGCGGCCAGGTCCGCGTCAGACCCGTTCCAGCTCGCCGACAGGTCGACGGGTCGGGCGAGCGGAGTCACTGGAACCGTACGGCCGATGGTCATGGCGCCCGCTCCACACCGATGTTGACGAGGCCCGAGGCGCGATGATACCGTCCCTGCAATCGGTTGCGCAAGGGAGGCGCGGTGAACACAGTCCGGCTGACCGTGGGCCAGGCCATCGTGCGTTTTTGCGCCGCCCAGTATGCCGAACGGGATGGCCGCGAGCGCCGCTTCATCGCCGGCTTCTGGGGCATCTTCGGGCACGGCAATGTGGCCGGCCTGGGCCAGGCCCTGGAGGAGCTCGGTGACGCCCTGAGCATGCCCCTGTACCGGCCCCAGAACGAGCAGGCCCAGGTCCATATCGCCGCGGCGTTCGCCCGGCACCACAACCGGCTGCAGGCCTACGCCTGCATGTCGTCGGTCGGGCCGGGCGCCCTCAACATGGTCACCGGCGCCGCCGGTGCGACGGTCAACCGGATCCCGGTCCTGCTCCTGCCCAGCGACTACTTTGCCAACCGGGCCCCCGACCCCGTCCTCCAGCAGGTCGAGCACCCGGTCGAGCGCGACGCGAGCGTGAACGACGCCTTCCGGCCGGTCTCCCGCTACTTCGACAGGATCTCGCGTCCGGAGCAGCTCCTGGCCTCGTTGCCGGCGGCCTTCCGGGTCCTGACCGACCCGGTCGAGACCGGCGCGGTCACGGTCTCGCTGCCCGAGGACGTCCAGGCCGAGGCATTCGACTGGCCCCTGGCCTTCTTTGATCGCCGCGTCTGGCGGGTACGCCGGCCGCTGCCCGTGTCAGGCGACCTGGCCGATGCCGTGGGCCCGATCCGGGCAGCCCAGGCACCGCTCATCGTGACCGGCGGGGGGACGATCTACTCGGAGGCCACTGAAGCGCTGGCCGAGCTTGCCTCGGCCTTCGGGATCCCCGTTGCGGAAACCCAGGCGGGCAAGGGTGCGCTGGCCTGGGACCATCCGATGAACGTGGGCCCGGCCGGCACGAACGGCGGCCTGGCGGCCAACCGCCTGGCCCGCGAGGCCGACCTGGTCATCTGCGTTGGCACCCGGATGGGCGACTTTGTCACGGCATCGCAATCCGCGTTCCAGAACCCCCAGGTCTCGTTCGTCGGGATCAACGTCGCGCCGGCCGACGCCCATAAGCTGCGGGCGATGCCGATCGTGGCCGATGCCCGCGAGGGCCTGCGGGCGCTCCACGCCGAGCTGCTCACGGCCGGCTACACCGGGACGAACCCGGCCTACCGCGAGCGGATCGCCAGCCTCAGGGGCGAGTGGGATGGGATCGTCGACCAGCTCCGCACGATCAACGGCGAGCCGGGCGATCTCGGTCAGGCGGAGGTGATCGGGATCGTCAACGACGCGGTCGGCGGCCACGCCACCGTCGTGTGCGCCGCCGGCAGCCTGCCCGGCGACCTCCTCCGACTGTGGCGCGTGGAGGACCCCAAGGCCTACCACGTCGAGTACGGCTTCTCGTGCATGGGCTACGAGATCGCCGCGGGCCTGGGCGTCCGGATGGCCGACCCGACCCGCGAGGTCGTGGTGATGGTCGGCGACGGGTCGTACTTGATGATGAACTCGGAGATCGTCACGGCCGTGGCCGAGGGCCTGAAGCTCACGATCGTCGTCCTCGACAATCACGGCTTCCAATGCATCCTCGCCCTGCAGCGATCGGTGGGCGTGCCGGACTTCGCCAACGAGCTCCGATTTCGCGACCCGGCCAGCAACCGGCTGAGCGGTCCCTACGTGCCGGTCGACTTTCGCCAACATGCCCAGGCGATGGGCGCGCAGGGCCTCCTGGCCCATACGCCGGACGAGCTCCGGAGCGCCCTGGCCTCGGCCCGGGCGAGCGACCGGATCAGCGTGATCCTGGTCCCCACGGAGCCCGAGAAGCGGGTTGCCGGCTTCGAGACCTGGTGGGACGTACCGGTCGCGGCGACCAGTGAACAGAGCGGGGTCCGCGACGCGCGGGCCGCCTATGACCGCGCCCGGAGCCTCCAGCGCTCCGACCTCCGTTGAACTTCGCCACGTCGTAACAAGGAGACACGATGCCAGGTCCCGGGGTTGAGCTGATCGGTGCCGAGGAGACGGCCGAAGTCATGGAGGTCATGACCAGCGGCTTCCTCAGCCGGTACGGACCGTCCGACAACCCGGCGTTCGGCGCCAAGGTCCACCGGATCGAGGGCGAGGTCGCCAGGCTCGCCGGCGTCCGCTTCGGCCTGGGGCTGAGCGGTGGCGGGTCGGCCGGCCTGTGGATCACCCTGCTCGGCCTGGGCATCGGTGCCGGCGATGAGGTCATCGTGCCCGGCTTCACCTTCGTCGCCTCGATCTCGGCCATCGCCTACACCGGCGCGACGCCGGTCCTCGCCGAGGTCGACCAGTCGTTCGACCTCGACCCGGTCGATGTCGAGGCCAGGATCACCGAGCGGACGGCAGCCATCCTGGTCGTCCACATGCTCGGCGGTCCCGCCAACCTGACCGCGCTCAAGGCGATCGCCGACCGGCACGGGATCCCCCTCGTCGAGGACTGCGCCCAGGCCTTCGGAGCGACGTACCAGGGCGTCGGCGTCGGTGGAATCGGTGCCGCCGGGGTGTATAGCTTCAACGAGTACAAGACAATCACCTGCGGTGACGGCGGGATGATCGTGACCGACGACGAGTCGCTCTACGAACGCTGCTTTGCCATGCACGACCAGGGCCACGCGCCGGACCGCCTCGAGTCGAAGTACGCGCCGCGGCCGTTCCTTGGCATGAACTTCCGGATGACCGAGCTGTCGGGCGCGGTCCTGCTCGGCCAGGTGCGCAAGCTGGACATGATCACCAGCCACCTCCGGGCCAACAAGGAGGTCGTCCGCGAGTTCCTCGAGGAGGAGCCGGCGATCGACTTCCGGACCTTGCCCGACCCGGCCGGTGACCTGGCCACCCATCTAGTCGTCGTCCTGCCCTCGGCCGAGATCGCCTCGAACGTGGCTCGCGAGGTCGGCTCGATCACCCTGTCCGAATCCGGCTGGCATGTTTACAGCAAGATGAACCACCTGCTCGAGCGCCGGACCGTGACCGGCAAGGGCTGCCCGTTCGACTGCGACATCCCCGGACACACCCACGGCGACTACCGGGTGGGCATGCTGCCCCAGACGGACCGCCTCCTGGAGCGTTCGATCAGCATCGGGATCGGGGTCCGCGACGCGAACCTCGCCCCGTACGGCCTGCGCATGCGCGACGGCGTCGACGAGGCACGGACCTGTGCCCTGACCTTCCGGGATGCGGTCCAGAAGCACCTGGCGTGATCCGGACCTGCCAATGACCGAGGCCTTCGTCGTCGGCAGGGTCGGGGTCGACCTGACTCCGGACGCGCCCCGGACGACGCTGGCCGACGCCGGCTCGTTCGTTCGGGCCGTGGGCGGGTTCGCCGGAAACATCGGGACCGGGCTCGCCCGCCTTGGTATCTCGACGGCGGTCGTGTCGGCTGTCGGCGACGACGGCCACGGCGACTACGTCCGGCGGGACCTGGCCCTGTCCGGGATCGACGTGGACGGGCTCGGCAGCCGGACCGGATCGCGAACCCAGGTCGCGTTCTTCGAAGCCTGGCCACCGGACCACTTTCCGGTGACGTTCTATCGCCCCGATCCGGCACCCGACACGCAGCTGACCCTCGCCGACGCGCCCGTCGAACCCTTGGCCCTGGCTCGTCTCGTGATCGTCTCGGCGACGATGCTTTCGGCCGAACCGGCTCGCACGGCCATCCTGGCGGTCCTGGCCGCGCGAAGCGAGGCGCGCTCCCGGCGCGGCGAATCGTGGACGATCCTGGACCTCGATTGGCGACCGACCCTGTGGGCTCGACCCGATGACTACCCGGGTCTCGTCCGGCAGGCTGCCGCGTCGAGCGACATCGTGATCGGTAGCGACACCGAATTCGCGGCGGCTGCGCTGCGCCCGGACGCGACCGGAGCTGCCGCCGCAATGACGGTCCTGAAGCACGGCGCGGAGGGAGTCTCGCTCATCACTGCCGGGACGAATTGCACGCTGCCCGGGATCGTTATCGAGGTGACCTGTGCCCTGGGCGCCGGGGACGCGCTGACGGCGGCGTTCTCGGCCGGGCTGTTGCGTGGCCTCGAACCCCTGGCGGCCCTGGAGCGGGGCAATGCTGCCGGGGCGATCGTCGCGTCGCGATTGATGTGCAGCAGCGCGATGCCCTCCCCCGCCGAGATCGACGAGCTGCTCGCCCGAAGCCCGGGCCTGCCCCTTACCAGCCACCCACTGGAGGCCCTGCCGTGACGAGCATCCGCGACGAGTCCGGGGTGGAGATCCATGCAGGCAAGCTGCCGAATGGCCTGCCGGACGCGGCGCTCCACCTCAAGGCCGGCGCCGGCGGATCCTTGGCCGTCGATCCGGCCAGCGCCGGCTGGCGCTACCTGTCGTTTCGATCGTTCTCGCTGGCCGAGGGCGAAGTTGCCCGGCTCGATTCGCCCGGGCAGGAGACGGCGCTGGTCACGATCTCGGGCGGTGGGGTCGAGCTGGCCTTCGACGACCGGCCGAGCCTGATCCTGCCCGGCCGGCCCTCGGTCTTCGACGGGCTGCCATGGAGCGCCTACCTGCCGGCCGGCAGCATCGCCCGGGTCATCGGCCGGCCCCTGCCCGGTCAACGCGCGGTGGTCGCACTGGCCCAGGCGCCCTTGACCGGCAGGGCCGGAATCGGGTCCGAGCCGATCGTGGTGGGGCCGGCGGACGTCACGATCGAGATCCGCGGCGCCGGCAACTGCACCCGTCAGGTCAACAACATCATGATGCCCGGCTTCCCGGCCGACCGGCTCCTGATCTGCGAGGTGTTCACGCCTTCGGGCAACTGGTCGGGCTGGCCACCCCACAAGCACGACATCGATGACATGCCCCGCGAAGCCGTGCTCGAGGAGACCTACTTCTACCAGTTCCGTCGGCCGGAGGCCTGGGCCATCCAGCGGATCTACGAGCGCGACGGTTCGCTCGACCGGATCATTCCTGTGCGCCACGGCGACGTCGTGATCGTCGATCGCGGCTACCACCCGTTCATCTCGACGCCGGGCTACGACGCGTACTTCCTGAACGCGCTGGCCGGTGATCGGCGGACGATGGCCAACTCGGAGGACCCCGACCTGGCCTGGGTCAGGACCCTCTGGCCGGAGTGGGGCCCGGATCAGCGCCTGCCGCTCGTCACGCGGTGACAACCGGCGCAACCCCGCCGGACACCGGCCTCGGCCTCGAGCGGCGCCAGCGGCTGCTGCGACTGGCCCAACCCGGCGGGATCGTGGCCGGCCTGGCCCTCGACCATCGCGACAGCTTCCGGATCTACCTCGAGCAACGCGGCCTGGCGGGCTTGAGCCGGGCCACGTTGGAGGAGCTCAAGGCGGTCCTGGTCCGGGTCCTGGCTCCGGCCGCGTCGGCCCTGATGCTGGATGGAGAGCTCGGCCGAACGGCCCTCCAATCAGGCGCGGTGCCGGCGCAGATCGGGCTGATCATGCCCCTCGAGGCACAGGGCTATGAAGTCGTCGGCGACGGCCGGCTGACGACCCTGCTCGATGACTGGCAGGCAACCGCCCGAACCCCGCGCGTGGACGCCTGCAAGCTGCTGCTGCCGTATCGGGCCGACCATGATGCCTCGGCTCGCCGGCAGGACGCCCTCGTCAGTGCGGTCGCCGCGGCCTGCCACCAATCCGGACGGCCGCTGGTGATCGAGCCCGTCGTCTATCGCTGGTCGACCGAGCAGCCGGCCGACTATGCCGCCGCCTACCAGGCCCTGGTCGTGGGCGCGGTGGCTCGCCTTCAGCCACTTGGTGCCGACCTCCTCAAGGTGCCCTTTCCGGTGCTCGACCTGGCCGCCTCCGACGAGGCCGGAGCGACCGACGCCTGCCGGTCGCTGGCAGCCGCCTGCGCCGATACGCCGTGGGTCCTGCTCGGCGCCGGGGCCGGCATCGATACCTTCGTCGAGCAGGTCCGACTGGCCGGTCTGGCCGGCGCATCCGGCTTCCTGGCCGGCCGGGGAATCTGGGGCGGAGCCTTGAGCCGGGATCCGGTCGAGGCCGAGCGCCTGGCCAACGAGGTGGCGCTGCCGGCCTTCGAGCGCTGTCGTGCCGTCGCCGAGCGGTTCGCCCAGCCACTCCTGCCAGTGGGGCCCGGCTGAACCCAGCCGCGCCACGACCGCCCAGTGTCACCGATCCTTGCCGGCGCCCTGACCGCCGTGATGTACGCCATCTCCACCCTCGCCTCCGCGCGGGCCAGCCGCCTGGCCGGATCCGGGCCGTCGGTGGCCGGGGTGATGGTGGTCGGCTCGGTCCTGCTCCTACCCATCGCCCTGCTCGTGACACCCATCCCGACGGCTCCGCCGGTCCCGGCCTCGACGCTCGGCTGGGCCGCGGTCGCCGGCGCCGCCAACGTGGGCGGCCTGCTGCTGGCCTACGCGGCCTATCGGATCGGAACTGTCGGCGTGGTCTCCACGATCGGCTCGACGGAGGGCGCGATCGCCGCCGTGATCTCGGTCCTGGCGGGCCAGGTGCTGGCCCCTGGCTCCGGGCCGGCCCTGGCCCTGGTCGCCTTCGGCGTGGTGCTGGCGGCAACGAGCGGCGGCCATGAGCTGGAGGAGGGCGTCGCGATCAGCCGGGCCCAGTCGCTGCGCGCGGCGGGCCTGGTCGGCTGCGGGGCCGTGCTGCTCGGCGCCGGCCTGTTCGTGTCCGGCCAGGTGAGCGCGACACTGCCGCCGGCGTGGGTCGTCCTGCCCGGCCGCCTGGTCGGTGTCGTGATCGTGGCCATCCCGATCGTGGCCCGCGGGGGCTTCCGAATTCCGCGCAGCGCGGTCAAGTTCATCGTCCTCGTCGGCATCGTCGAAGTCATCGGCCTGATGTCGTTCTCGATCGGAGCCCGCCAGGACATCGCGATCACGTCGGTCCTCGGCTCGATGTTCGCCCCGCTCGCCGCGATCGCGGCGTTCGTCCTGTTCCGGGAGCGCCTCGCCCGCCGCCAGATCGTGGGGATTGCCCTTGTCGGCGTCGGCATCGCCACCCTCGGAACCCTCGCCCATTGAGGAGGCCCTGATGAATCTGGTCTACAACTCGAACTCGACGATGCACCTGCCGGCCCTCCTCCAGGTCCGGGTCGCCCGGGAGACCGGCTGGGATGGCATCTTCCTGCGTGCAGAGCACCTCCGGCGCTACCTCGACCAGGGCTACCCAGTGGCCAGCCTGCGTCGAGGCCCTGGCCGGGCTGGCGCCGGTCAATCTCGGTGCCCTGGTCGACGTCGAACGCTGGCGCCCGGCCGAGCGGGCCGGGATGCTCGAAGAGGCCGCCGGGCTGACCGAGCTGGCCGTCAGCATCGGGGCGGCGTACGTCCAGGTGCTGACCGGGCCGGTCCAGCCCGGTGGCTCGTACAGTGGTCCGGCGGACCTGACCCACGCCGAGCGACGCGAGGTGACGGCCAGCGCGCTGCGGTCGGTGGCCGACCTTGGCCGGGCGCACGGCGTCCGCTACTACCTCGAACCGATCGCGTGGACCCCGCTGGCGTCCCTCGCCGATGCGGTCGAGGCCGTCGATGCGGCCGGCTGCGACAACGTCGGCCTGGTCCTCGACTTCTGGCATCTGTGGCAGGCCGGGACGAAGCCCGACGAGATCGCCCAGCTCGATCCGAGGCTCATCTACGGCGTCGACTTTGCCAATTCGCTCGGTCCGTCGGGCCAGCCCGATGCGAGCCAGGCGAGCCGGATGGTGTGGCCGGGCGAGGGCCAGATTCCCCTGCGTGAGTGGGTTGCAGCGGTGAAAGCCACCGGCTTCGACGGGTGGTGGGACAATGAGCTCTACAGTCCACGCCACTGGGAGTTGGGCGACCCGTTCGCGGTAGCCCGGGAGCTGCTGGACGTCCTCCGCGAGATGGTCGGCACCTGACAGGATCGAGCGTGTTGACGCGACCGGGGGCCGATGCTACGGTCGATGCGCAATCGGTTGCCTTCAGATCGGCCCGACTGGGCCGGGAGTGGCATGGTAGTAACCAACGGCTACGCTGCTCCGCGGCGACGCGTCCTGCTCAAGGATGTTGCCCAGTCGGCCAACGTCTCGGGCTCGACAGCATCGCGCGCCCTGGCTGACGATCCCCGGATCAGCCTGGCCACCCGGCTGAGCGTGAAGGCCGCGGCGGCCGAGCTCAACTACGTGCCCAACGCAGCCGCCCGCAGCCTCCGGATGAAGCACACCCGGGCCCTCGGCCTGCTGATCCCCGACCTGCGCGACCCGGTCCACGGCCAGGTCGCCTCAGGCTTCGAGGAGGAGGCCCGCCGGAGCGGCTATTGCGTGATCATGGTCGCCGGCGAGAACGAGCCGGCCCGCGAGCGGCTGGCCCTGAAGGTCTTTGCCGAGCAGGGCGCGGACGGCGTGGCGATCGTGTCCAGCGCCATCTCGCCCAAGGAGGCCCGGGAGCGGGTCGATCCGGACCGGCTGATCCTGGTTCAGCCCGATCACGGCAGCCTGCCCCGGCGCGAGGGATCCGTTCCGGCCGGCGTGATCCTGACCGACGACGCCAGCGGCCTGCGAGCCGCGGTCAACCACCTGGTCGACAGCGGATATCGCCGAATCGCCTACGTCGAAGGCGGTGGCGGGGCGTCCAACAAGGTTCGCTTCGAGGCGGTCGTGGCAACCCTGCGGGAGCGCGGCGTGAAGACCCCCGTGCGCACCTATGCCGCCTCGGGCGACACCTGGCGCGACCCGGGCGAGCTGGCGGCGACGATCGCGGCCGACCCGCCCGAGGCCCTGGTGTGCTACGACGACAAGCTGGCCCTGGCCCTGATGGACGAGCTGCGCAACCTGAAAATCCGGGTCCCCGAAGACATCGGCATCGTGGGCTTCGACGGGATTCCCTTCGCCGCGATCTCGAATCCGCGACTGACCACCGTCGCCACGCCGGCCGGCGAGATGGGCCGTCTCGCGGCCGCCTCCCTGATCCGCTCGATCCAGGTTGGCGCCCGCCTTGAGAGCATCCTCCTGCCACCCGAGCTGATCATCCGCGAGAGCACCCGGACGCTGCCGTCGCCGGCCAGGCGCGCTGGTCGTGCCTGAACAATTCGTGGTCCGCGACCCGAACAGCATCGGGGTCGCCTTCCTCGGCGTTGGCCGGATGGGCCAGACCCACATCCAGAACCTCGCCGGGATCGGCAACGTCCGGGTGGTCGTCGTGGCCGACGCGGATCCTGTCGCGGCCGAACGGGGCCGGGCGATCGCGCGAGCCGGCCGGGCCACGACGGATCCGCTCGAGGCGATCGGCGACGAGGGGGTCGATGCGGTCGTGATCGCCACGCCGACGAGCACGCACGCCGGCCTGATCGAGGCGGCGTTGCGGGCCGGCAAGGCGGTCTGGACCGAGAAGCCGATCGCCCTGGACCTGGTCGAGACCAGCCGCCTGGTCGACTTGTGGCGGGCGACCGGCCTGCCGGTCCAGCTCGGCTTCATGCGCCGGTTCGACCCGGGCTACATCCGGGCCCGCCAGCTGATCGCCGCCGGCGAGCTCGGCCGGATCGAGCAATTCCGGGCGTACTCGCGGGACACCTATCCGCCTTCGCCCGACTTCATCAAGCACAGCGGCGGGTCGTTCCTGGACATGAGCGTCCATGACTTCGACCTGGCCCGCTTCCTCGTCGGCGAGGTCGATGAGGTCTCGGCGTGGGGCAACGTCCTGATCGACCAGCGCTTCAGCGACGGCGACGACATCGATACCTCGGTCACGATGCTGCGCTTCAGGAACGGGGCGCTCGGAGTGGTCGAGATGTCCCGCCGGTCAGCCTGGGGCTATGACATCCGGACCGAGGTGGCCGGCGCGACCGGCAAGGTGGTCGTGGAGGCGCCGCGCAAGACGGCCCTCACCTTCTCCCGGCGCTTCGGCTTCGAGGGCGATCACTTCGAGAGCTTTCCGGACCGCTTCGAGGCGGGCTACCGACTCGAGCTCGAGGCATTCTTCGAGACGCTGGGCGCGGGCGGCACGCCAGCGCCGGGGCCCGAGGAGGCCCTCGAGACGCTGCGCCTGGCGATCGCCGCGCGGCGAAGCTGGCGGGAGGGCCGCCCGATCATGGTCGCCGACGTGACCCCGGCCAATCCAGCCTGAGCTCAGGACCGGGTCATCCGGTCGCGCAGCGCCTCAAGGCTGGCATCGAGGAAGCTCACCATGCGGGCTCGCTCGCGTGGCTGCGCGATCGCCGCGAGCTGGGCGATCCAGGTGCGCGCCCCCAGGATGACCTGCTCGACGACCGCGCCGTCGTCCGGCGGCGGGCTGAGCGGAGCATCCGCGACATCGACGTAGACCGGCGAGGTATGGGCGGCCATGGCCGTAGTGAAGGCCGATTGGATGACCTGGTTGCTGCGCGAGCGGGCGGCGATCCACGAGCCGGCCACGATCTCCAGCTGCTCCCGGATGGTCAGGTCGGCCGAGCCGCGGTCGGAGCTCGTGGTCGCCACGACCCGCCCGTTCAGGACCAGCTCGAGCTCCGTGATCACCGGCTGGACCGCCCTGGCCCGGACGGCGACCTCGACCCGGCCGGCCGAGCTCATTGAGATGACATCGCCCGGTTCATGACCGTCGACCGACAGCTCGAGGATCGGGCCGGACGTGACAAAGGTCCGTCCGGCTCGGACGGCGGCGGCCCAGCGGTCGAATGACAGCGGTTCGTCGTCGAGGAGGTGGGCGTAGCTGCGCACCGCGCCGACGGGCACCTCGGCGGTCATCTTGTCGGTGCCCGCCACCAGCGGCAGCCGATAGCCCAGGTTGAGGAAGCGGTACCACTCCAGGACCGCTGGATCGTCGAGGCCAGGCGACAAGGCCTGGGTCTCGACGGCATCGATCCGGCCAGTGACGATGTCCGCCGCGATCTCGGCATAGGGCAACGGGAAATGGGCGGCGACCACGAGCCCGCCGGCCGCCCGGCAGCGGTCGGCCCAGTCGGCCAGCAGGACGCTCAAGGCGCCGGCCATCCGGCCCTCGGGCGGCCCGCCGCTCGCCAGCGGGTTGATGACCGGTCGATGGGCGCCCAGGAGGGCCAGGTGGCCGAGCATGTTCTGCCGGTTCTCGGTGCCGACCACGATCAGGCGGCGGCCGGAAGGATCGGCGATCGAGCCCCACGGCAGGTCGCTGACGTTGGTGAACAGGTCGCCCCATTGGGCGGCCAGCAGGTTCACCAGGTCGACGTCCTCGGCCGCCGCCTGGAGGAGGGCCGTGGATGGGGCGAGGAAGTGGACATGGGTATCGGCGGTCACCCAGCCACCCCCGTGGAGCTCGATTGTCCGCTCGAGCGGCAGCTCGAGCCGGCGTGTGGCGGGCTCGATCTGGACCCGGGCGGCATATGGCGGCCGATCGAACCCGGCGATGACCTCGATGTCGACCGGGCCCACCGGGAGGTCAACGTCGAAGCGTCCCGGGACGTAGGCATAGGCCGTGGACCCGAGGAGCAGGTCCGCGCCGCTGTCCTCGTAGAAGCCCGGGTTGACCTCATCGCGGTGGCCTGCCGGAGGCAGGTAGCGGCCGTCGGCTGCGCTGAACCGGACGCGACCGGGCAGGCGTTCGCCCGTGGCCCGATCCACGATCTCGACCTCGACCGGCACGCTCGCCGGAACCAGCAGCTCGATCGACCGGCGGCCGGCTGGATCGAGGGCCGGCAGACCGCTGCCGAGGGTTCGGCCGCCGACCTGCCAGCCACCCAGATCGAGGATCGCATCCGGGGCGAGGGCGAGGTCGACGATCAGGGCGTCGTCGGGCGGATCGGCGGGATCCGGCCGGGGGCTGCCCCAGCCCACCGGTGCCGTCCGGCCGGTCGTCGGCGAGTCGGTGCCTGCCGGTCGTGCCGGTCGTGCCGGTCGGGTTCGGACGATCGTCCCGAGGTCCAGCCCCAGCGCGCCTCCGGGCAAGCCGGTCGTCCGCACGGACAGGCGCGGGCCGCGCACGAGCGGGCTAGCTGTTCCGAGAAACAAGCTGACGCCCGCCACGATCAGGTCGCTGCCGGGCCGCCCGCCGGCCCGCGGCTCGAGGACGAGCGACACGGGCTCGGCCGGACCGTCGAGCTCCAGGGCGTACAGCCACAGGAGCGCATCGTCGGTGGCGCTCGGCACGAAGTCGGTCACCCCGGTCTGGCTCGTTCCGTACGTGCCCGGGATGATCGTGAGCGAGCCCGATTGACCGGGCGGGGCGTACCGACCGGGTTCCTGGGCCTGGTGCGGGCCGCGCCAGTCGACTACCTCGTTGTCGCGATGGCTGATCGAGGCGAAGGCGCCCGAACCCCAGCCGAGGATTCCCTCGTTGACCTCGAACCGGCGCCTGATCGGCCGGGTCGTGGCCTTGCCGCCGCGGCTGGTGACGGTGTAGGCGGCCAGCGGCTCCCCGACCGGGACGACGTGGCCCAGGGCGAGTCCCGCCGGTCGCCCACCCCGATCGTCGCGCCACGCGTCGCACAGGTGGGCGATGACCACGTGGCTGGCCGGACCGTGCCCTGCCAGGTCGATCGTGATCGGCCGGTCGACCAGGATCCAGCGTCGTCCATCGCCGCCGGGCCCCAGGTCGAAGGGCAGGCCATGGAACACCTGGCGCCCGGCCGGCAGACGCCCGAGCCCGCCGGAATACTCCGGCGTGAACCGTCGGGACGCGTCCCGGACGGTCGTATTTCGGGCCAAATCGAGATCGATCGGCCGGGCCAGGGCACTCGCCCGCGCCGTCACCGGGCGCGAATGTATTGACGGGTCATGAACCTGACGCTAGCATCGTACAAACGGTTGCACAAGAGGGAGTCGGATGTCCGGACCCGGTCCAGAACGTCCCCGTCGTGACCCGCTTGCCTGACTCAACGCCTGCCATAGAGCTGCGCCACGCCACGAAGCGGTACGGCGACGCAGTCGCTCTCGATGACGTCTCGATGGTCATCCAGCCGGGCGAGTTCTTCTGCCTGCTGGGACCGTCCGGCTGCGGCAAGACCACGACCCTCAACCTGATCGGCGGGTTCATCCCGTTGACCACCGGCGAGCTGATGATCGAGGGCCGCACGGTCAACGACCTGCCTCCGCACAAGCGCAATGTGAACACGGTCTTCCAGAGCTACGCCCTGTTCCCCCACATGACCGTGGCCCAGAACGTGGCGTTCGGCCTGCGCATGGAGAAGCTGTCCAAATCGGACGTCAGCAAGCGGACCGACGAGTACCTCGAGCTGGTCGGGCTGAGCGGCCTGGCTGGTCGGCTGCCGTCGCAGATGTCCGGCGGACAGCAGCAACGGGTCGCCCTCGCCCGAGCCCTGGCCAAGCGGCCGGCGGTGCTCCTCCTCGATGAGCCGCTCGGGGCGCTCGACCTGAAGCTGCGCAAGCAGATGCAGACCGAGCTCGCCCGGATCCATCGCCAGGTCGGGACGACATTCGTGTTCGTCACCCACGACCAGGAAGAGGCCTTGTCGATGGCGACCCGGATCGCGATCATGTCGAACGGCAACGTCCTGCAGCAGGGCTCACCCCGGGAGGTCTACGATCGGCCCGCCAACCGGTTCGTGGCCGACTTCGTCGGCGATACGAACTTCCTGGCGGGTACGGTCCGTCGAGACGGTGGCCCGGCCGTGTTCGACGTCGGGGGGGCGATCGTCGATGTCCAGGGCGACGCCGAGCCGGGCCCGGCGACGCTCATGATCCGCCCCGAGTTCCTGTCCCTGCGACAACCTGACTCGAACGACGGCGCTCGCGGGCTGACCGGCCACGTCGTCAATGTCGCCTTTCTCGGCAACCACACCAGGATCACGGTAGCCACGGCGGCGGGCGAGATGGTGGTGGTCCGGCCGCACGGCACCAGAGATTCGACCGCAGACACGCAGCGCGAGTTGGGAGAGGAGGTTTGCGTATGGTGGCGGACCGAAAACGCCGCACTCATCCGGGAGTAGCCACACTGAATGGAGGAGCATGGAATGGCTGATTTCAACTCGCAGCTTGGCCGGCGAGAGTTCCTGAGGCTCGCCGCGGCGACAGGAGGCACCGTCGGTCTGGCTGCCTTCCTGGCTGCCTGCTCATCGGCCGGTGCGACCGCCGCGCCGACCGCCGCGCCAACCACCGCCGCAGGGGGTGCCACAGCCGCGGCGTCACAGGCCGCCGCCGCGACGCCCGGCCCGACCGGCACGTTCAACTGGCTGACCTGGGGTGACCACTGGTACCAGGCCGAGATGGACAAGATCGCGGCGGACACCGGGATCAAGGCCAACATCACCAGCTTCAGCGACGACATCGACGCGTACACCAAGGTCCAGCAGGTCGGCGGCCAGATCGACCTGGTCTCGGAAGATGCACTGTGGGTGCCGTATTTCTACCAGCACCAGTTGATTGATGCGTTCGACATCAACTCGCTGAAGGTGGCCAGCCAGCTGTACTCGGTCGCCCGCGAGTTCTCCATCTGGACCAGCCCGGCCGGCTACCTCGGGTATCCGAACGGCTGGGCGCCGATCCAGATCACCTACGACCCGGCTCACGTGACCCCGGGCGCCGACTCGTGGCAGCTCCTGCTCGATCCGAAGTACAAGAAGCGGGTCGTCGTGGAGGACCAGCCGGTCGAGGTCATGGCCTACATGGGCAAGGCCGCCGGAGTCAAGGATCCGTACAACATGACCGACGACGAGGTCGCCCAGGCGAAGGCCCTGCTGGTCCAGCTGAAGCCGAACATCCTGCGCCTCGCGCCGCAGGCCACCGACACGGTCGCCGCCCTCAAGAACGGTGAGGCGTGGATCGCCACGATCAACCTTGGCGCCGACACCGCGGTCATGGACCAGGGCGGCCCGACGCTGACCACCTTCACCCCCAAGGAGGGCTCCATTGGTTGGATGGACGCCGAGATGCTCGTACACGGCGGGGTCAACAACAACCTCCTGATGCCCTTCCTCGAGGTCCATGAGCAGGCTGAAAACGTCGCCGCCAACTTCATGATCAACCGGCGGCCGCTGTTCAGTGAGGCGGCCTACAAGCTGCTGATCAACCAGGGCCAGCAGGAGCTCGCCGATCACCTCCTCTACAACAAGCCCGAGACGGTCAATACGATGACCCTCAAGGGCCCCGGTACCTCGACCCAGGCCGCCATCGCCGCGTTCAACGACGTGTTCGGCTCGTAGGCCATCGGCCTGCGCAGGTACCCGAGATGACAGCAGCCTCCGGCGGCGAGGGCCCTTCGGGCCCAGCCGCCGGATCCTCGTCCGGGCTCGCCAGACGAGCCGGCAGGGCTCTACCGGCCCTGCCGGGTCTGGCCGTGCTCCTGTTCCTGTTTCTCGTCCCGATGGCGATCATGTTCGTGTTCAGCTTCTGGCGGACGAACAACGACTTCGTTGCCGTGCCCGAATGGAACCTTGGCAACTACGCCCGCTTCTTCGTCGAGGGAGCCTACCTGAGAACCTTCCTCAAGACCCTGGTCATGGCTGGCCTGGTCACCGTGACGGCACTCGCGATCGGCCTGCCCTTCGCCTACTTCCTCGTGCGCTACACGGGCAAGGTGACCCAGCGGGTGATCCTGCTGGCGGTCATCGTCCCGTTCTGGACGAGCTACCTGGTCCGGGTCTATGCCTGGCAGGCGATCCTTGGCGAGCACGGCGCGCTCAACCAGATCCTCCAGGCAATCGGTCTGATCAAGGTCCCCCTGGACATCTTCAACTACGACGATCCGGGCGTGTTCGTCGTGCTCACCTACGTCTACTTCCCGTTCGCGCTGCTGGCGCTGTATGCCTCACTCGAAAAGTTCGACTTCACCCAGCTCAACGCAGCCCAGGACCTTGGAGCGCGGCCAGACCAGGCCTTCCGGCACATCCTCCTTCCGCAGATCCGGGCCGGGATCATCACCGCCTGCATCTTCGTGTTCATCCCGATCCTGGGTGAGTTCCTGACGCCGACCCTGGTTGGCGGCGCCCAGAGCAGCCTGATCGCGAACCTCGTCCTGAACTTCCTCCGGAATGACCAGTTCGCAGAGGGCGCCGCCCTGGCGATCATCATCGCGGCCTTCGTGACGGCGATCATGATCGTGTTCCGGAAGTCGTTCCGGGTGGAGGACGTGGTCACCAGTGGCTAGGGGCACCAGCCCGCTCGAGACGATGCCGGTAAGCCGATTCGCCCGGCAGACGCGCTGGTCGCTGATTGTCCTGGCCGGGGCGGTACTGGCCTTCCTGTACCTTCCGATCGCGTTCCTGATCCTGTTCTCGTTCGAGGACGCTGCGACGCCCGGCCTGCCGATCACCGGGCTGACCCTGCACTGGTATCAGGTGCTGGCGTCGGACACCGCGATCCAGAGTGCCCTGCTCACCTCGATCGAGGTCGCCGTGGCGGTCACGATCATCGCCTCGATCGTGGGCACGATGGTCGCCTTCCCACTCGTCCGGGGTGGCGTGCGCGCCCCCGGGGTCCTCCGGCTGGGCTTCACCCTGCCGATCATGATCCCCGGCTTCCTGATCGGGATCGGCCTGCTGATCTTCTTCCGCCAGGGGCTCCACCCGCTGATCGACGTCCAGCTTGGCCTGGACACGGTGGTCGCCGGCCACCTGGTGTTTACGATCCCGTTCGTCGTGCTGATCGTGGCGTCCAGGCTGCAGGGCTTCGATCGCCGCCTCGAATGGGCCGCCGCCGATCTCGGAGCGAGCCCATGGAGGACGCTCCGCTATATCGTGCTGCCCCTGATCGCGCCGGCGATCCTGGCCGGAGCGCTGCTGTGCGTCACCTTGTCGATCGACGAGTTCGTGATCACGTTCTTCCTCATTGGCCCGCAGCAGACTCTGCCCCTGTACATCTACACCCAGATCAAGTTCGGAGTGACGCCCGAGGTCAACGCGATCGCGACGGTCATCCTCGTGACGTCGCTGTCCGCGGTCGCGCTCGGCTCCCTGCTGCTCACGAGCAGCCGCCGGCTCCGCCGCCGCAGCGCCGAATGAACGAGCCCGGTTGAGCGGGCTTCTCGCCTCGCGCCCCGGTCCGGAGGCCCCCCTAAGGCTGGGCTTCCAGGTCTGGGGTCAGGCGGCGTCATGGCCCGAGCTGATGTCGGCCGGCGACCGGATCGAGGCGATGGGTTTCGCCAGCCTGTTCGCCAACGACCACTTGATGCCGATCCTGGGCGATGCCGACGGCCCGGTCCTTGGTGCCGAGGGGCCGGTCTTCGAGGGTTGGATGACCCTCGCCGCGTGGGCCGCCCGGACAAGCCGGCTGCCCCTGGGCGTGCTGGTCTGTGGCGTCGGCTATCGCAACGTGGGCCTGACCGTGAAGATGGCCACCGCCCTTGACCATGCCAGCGCCGGCCGCGCGATCCTGGGCCTCGGAGCCGGCTGGCACGAGCCAGAGCATCGCGCCTTTGGCTACGACGTGCTCCCGCTGGGCGACCGGATCAGCCGCCTCGACGAGGCCGGCCGGGTGGCTCGCGGGCTGCTCGACGGCGAGGCCGTCACGTTCGAGGGCCGCTGGGTGGCTGGAGCTCGCATGCGCAACGATCCGCCGCCGGTCCAGGCCCACCTGCCCCTCCTCATCGGCGGCAGCGGCGAGAAGCGGACGCTCCGGATCGTCGCCCGGGACGCCGACATCTGGAACGGCGAGGGCGACCCGGCCGCGTATGCCCGCAAGAGCCAGGTCCTCGACGAGCACTGCGCTGCGATCGGCCGGGATCCAGCTGCGGTCCGGCGGACCGTCGGCATCCAGCCGATTTGCATTCGCCCGAGCCGGGCGGACGCGGTCGAAGCCCTTGGCGCGATCCTGGCCCGCCAGGGCGGCGATCCTGACACGGCCCTTGCCTGGGCCGCCAGCTCGCCCCTGGCCAATACCCAGGAAGAGGTTGTCAGGCTCCTGCGGGCGTGGCACGCGGCCGGGGCCGAGGAGGCCATCGCCGACCTGCCCACGCCGATTGATGCCGCCACCCTCGACTGCCTCGCCGGGCCGATCCGGCAGCTGCTCGCCTGACCCACGGCGGACCACGCCGCCCGAACTCACTGGAGGTACACAAGATGCGCGCCGCAGTCTATGAAGGCGAGGGTCGCCTGGTCGTCCGCGATGTGCCCGATCCGGTCCCTGGGCCCGACGAGGTCCTGATCGAGGTCGAAGCCTGCGGCGTGTGCGGCTCCGACGTCCAGATCATCAACGTCCCGCCGGGCCACCCATCGACCCCCCCGGTGATCATCGGTCACGAGTTCGTGGGCTGGATCCGGGCTGCCGGCGCGGCCGTCCGCGATCCGGCAATCGGCGCCCGGGTCGTGGTCGACCCGGACCCGAAGTGCGGCGAGTGCCTGCCCTGCCGCTCCGGGCGGCCGGCGAACTGCGTCAACATCGTGGCCCTCGGCGTGTACCGCGACGGGGCCCTGGCGCGCTTCGTGACAACGCCGGCCAATACCGTGTATCCAATCGCGGCCGACGTACCGGCCGAGCTGGCCGCCCTGGTGGAGCCCCTGGCCTGTGTCGTGAACGGCACGAACCGGGCCGCGCTCCGGCCGGGCGAGACCGTGGTCGTGTTCGGCGCCGGGGCGATCGGTTGCCTGTTCATCGCCGTCCTGCGGGCCTCGGGTGCCAGCCGGATCGTGGCGATCGAGCCGAGCGCCCAGCGGGCACCGGTCGCCCGGGCGGTCGGGGCCGACGAGGTTGTCAGCCCCGATGAGTGGGTCGCCCGCCGGGCGGAGCTCATGCCCGCCGGCGCCGACGTGGTCGTCGATGCGGTCGGGAGCGTCCTGCCCCAGGCGATCGATGCGGCCGCGGTCGGGGCGCGGGTCGTGATCTTCGGGATGAACCAGAACGCCCACCCCGAGGTCCACCAGGTCGAGATCGTCGAAAAGGGCCTGTCGATCCTTGGCTCGTACATCTCGAATTTCACCTTTCCCGCGGCGATCCGGCTGGTCGAGAGCGGCCAGCTCAACCTCGGCCCGATGATCACGGCCACGATCCCGCTCGACGACACGGCGGCCGGAATCGCCCGGATCCGGTCCGGTGAGGCAGTCAAGATCGTGATCAAGCCCTGACGCCGCGTTCAAGCTCCGGAGGAACATGATGTCGACCAACCCGTTGCGGGTCGCCAGCGCTCCCGTCTCATTCGGCGTCGACGAGATCCTCGTCGACGATGCCTGGATGCCGGCCCCCGACGACATGCTCGACTGGATGGTCGACATCGGATTCGAAGGCACCGAGCTTGGCTCGCCCGGCTACATGGGCACTGCGAGCGAGGTCCACCGGCGCCTCACCGACCGCAACCTCGAGCTGGTCGGGGCGTTCATCCCCCAGCACTTCAGCCGCGCCGAGAAGCTCGCCGAGGACCACGCCAGCCTGCGAGACAGCCTGCGCGTCCTCGCCGACGGGTCGCCGACCGGATCGCGGCCATTCGCCGTCCTGTCCGACCACTTCGACGAGCCGGACCGGCGGGCGTTCTCCGGGCGGATCCAGGACCACCCCGAGACGTGGCTGTCCGCGTCTCGCTTCGACACCCTGGTCGACAACCTCCATCGGGCGTCCGAGATCTGCCGGACCGCCGGCTTCGAGCCGGTCCTCCACCCGCATGCCGGGACCTATATCGAGACCTCGGACGAGATTGCCCGGGTGCTGGACCGGATCGACCCTTCCCTCCTGGGCCTGTGCCTGGATACCGGCCACTTCCGCTTCGGTGGGGCCGATCCGACCCAGTCCGTGCACGACTACCACGAGCTTATCCGGCACGTCCACATCAAGGATTGCCGGACGGCCGTGATGGACGAGGTCAAGGCCGAGGGCAAGAGCCTCGATGAGGCGCTCAGCCGGGGTGTCTTCTGCCAGCTCGGCCTGGGCGACTCGCGGATCGACGACGTGATCGCCGCGTTGCGCTCGTACGACTACTCGGGCTGGCTGGTGATCGAGCAGGACCAGGCGCTGCGGTCGACGGACACGCCCAAATCGGTGACCGCCGGCCAGCGCGCCAACCGGGAGTACCTGCACCGGCTGGGGATCTGAGTGGAGACTCCACTCGGGCTCATGGCCCGGACCACGCCCACCGAGTACTGGAACGACTCGTGCTCGATCGCGGAGCTCGAGTACGCCGTTGCCAACGGGGCGGTCGGTGCAACCTCCAACCCGACGATCGTGGGCGAGGTGCTCAAGAAGGAGTACGACAGCTGGCTGCCGCGCATTCGCCAGATCGGCGTGGAGCAGTCGAGCGCCTCGGACCTGGACGTCACCTGGCAGCTGATCGAGGAGATGGCGGTCAAGGGCGCGGCAATCCTGGTCCCGATCTTCGAACACTCGGGCGGCCGGCGGGGCCGCCTGTCGATCCAGACCAACCCGACGCTCTATCGCGACGCCGAAGGGATGCTCGAGCAAGGCCGCAGGTTCGCCGGGCTGGCCCCGAACATGCAGGTGAAGTTTCCGGCCACGGCTGCCGGCCTGGTCGCGATCGAGGAGGCGACGGCGCTGGGCATCTCGATCAACGCGACCGTGTCGTTCACCCTGCCCCAGGCCCTGGCCGTCGGGGCGGCCGTCGAACGCGGGCTCGACCGGCGCACGGCGGCCGGCCTCGATACCGACTCGATGAGCCCGGTCTGCACGGTGATGATCGGCCGCCTCGACGACTGGGTGAAGGCGGTCTGCGAGCGGGACATGATCACCCTCGACCCGGCGGCCCCGAACTGGGCCGGCATTGCCGTCTTCAAGAAGACGGCGGCACTGTATCGCGAGCGGGGCTACCGAACCCGCCCGCTGGCCGCCGCGTATCGCCACCATCTCCACTGGTCCGAGCTGATCGGCGGCGACGTCACGCTGACGATTCCGTATGCCTGGCAGCGCCGGTTCAACGCCTCGGCGGTCGAGGTTCGAGCGCGCTTCGACGATCCGGCTCCGGCGGCCTACCTGGACGAGCTCGTCGCCCGCGTCCCCGATTTCGTCCGGGCCTTCGAGCCGGATGGCCTGGCCGTGGACGAGTTCGATACGTACGGCGCGACGGTCCGCACGCTGCGCGGCTTCATCGCCTCGTACTGGGAGCTGGTCGGAACGATCGACGGGATCCTGCTGCCCAACCCGGACGTCAGCCGCTGATCAGCTCGGCGCGGTACCGGCGCAGGAATGACGCCGTCGCGTCGATGACGCAATCGACATCATCGATGGTGTGGGCGCCGGTCAGGTAGCCGCGGATGACGTAGTGCGGGTGGATGTAGATCCCCCGCTCCAGCAGCCAGTTGCGGTAGGCCCGCTGGAGCGGATGGTTCTTGTCCATGGCGAAGCGGGCGAAATCGCGGAACCGGCGGATCGGCTGGTCGGTGAAGTAGATCGCCCACACCCCGGCGCTCTGGAGGACCTGCACCGGCACCGCGAGCTCGTCGATGACCGCCTGGATGCCCTGGGTCAGGTGACTGCCGAGCCGGTCGAGGTGGTCATGAATGTCGCCTTCGAGAACCACCCGGGTCGATTCCAGGGCAGCCGCCACATTGAGCGTGTGGCCCGCGAACGTGCCCGCGAAGAGGACGTCGCCCTTCGGTCCGAGGTGGTCCATGATCTCGGCCCGGCCGGCCAGGGCGGAGATCGGAAAGCCGTTGCCGAGGGCCTTGCCGAGGGTGGTCAGGTCGGGCATCACGCCAAAGCGCGCCTGGGCGCCGCCCGGGCCGTGGCGAAAGCCGGTGATCACCTCGTCGAAGATCAGGACGGTGCCCGCGGCTGTACAGGCCGCCCGGAGGGCCTCGAGGAAGCCCGGCTCGGGCAGCACCGCCCCGGCGTTGTGGAAGACGGGCTCGACGATCACGGCAGCGATCGTGCGCCCTTCAGCGGCCAGGACCGCCGCGACCGCTGCCGCGTCGTTGTACTCACGGACGAGGACCAGGTCGCGGACCAGGGCTGGAATGCCGGCCGAGGCCGGGATCGGGACCGGCTGGCCGCGGCCGTCGTCGTCGGTCGCGAAGTGGTGGCTCCAGGCGACGTAGTCATGCCAGCCGTGATAGTTGCCCTCGAACTTGAGGATCCGCTCGCGACCGGTGTAGGCCCGGGCCAGCCGGATCGCGTGGTAGGTCGCTTCGCTGCCCGAGCAGGCGAAGACGACCCGGTCCGCCGACGGGATCATGCCGACCACCCGCTCGGCCAGTTCGACCTCGAGCGGGTTGGCCGTCGAGAACGAGATGCCGTGCTCGTCCATCGCGCGCCGCACCGCTTCGCGCACCCTGGGGTCGTTGTGGCCGAGCAGGACGGCCCCGAACGAGGCATGAAAGTCGATCAGCTCATTGCCGTCCACATCCTGGATCCGCGATCCCTGGGCGCGGGTCATGAACAGCGGATACGGACTCGCACTGCGGCCCTCGCCCTGCACGCCACCGGGCGAGACCGCGTTGGCCCGGGCGAACAGCCGCTCCGATTCGATCGTCGGAACCGGCCACGGCGGCTCGGCGTCGCTCATTCCGCGCCGCCGGTCGGGGGCGGTCACCCGGCCACGCAGGCGTAGAGATAGCGCGTGCCAACCCCTGGTGCATCGATCTGGAAGCGGTACGACCCGCGTGGCAGGGCGGTCCCACGGGGCAGGGCAAAGAGCGCGACGGCCCCCGGCCCGGCACTTGGCAGGCGGTAGCTGGCGTCGATCGGCTTGCCGCTCAGGGAAGCCACCAGCGACGGCACCCTGGTGAATACCTGGCCTGCCCCGTCAAGGTCGATTGCGCTGACCTTGGCCGCCGGGTTGATGCCCGGGAAGGTGACCCCAAGGTAGAGGACCCGCCCGGCCGGCAGCGGCACGGCGAAGCGGTCCCGGGGAACTGCCTTTGACGCGCATGGCACGTCCGGATGACCCGCCCGCTCGATCGGTCGTGTGCTGTAGTTCAGGCCCTGCTGGAGGACGAGGAGTGGTGCGCCCGCACCGGGCAGGCCGGTCGGATGCGGGAGGGCCGGCTCCTCGGCCGGCCCGGCGATGGTCGGGCTGAGCAGGGCCACGACCGTCCACTCGTTGTCGATCAGCGAGACGTAGGTGCTGGTGCCGGCCTGGACCGACGGGACAGGCCCGGCCGGGCTTGCCACGGCCTGGACGCCGGGAGCCGGGGCGCTCGGGCCGGCCCGTGTCGCGCCCGGAGTCCGCGACGGGACCTGCGCGACCGGTGCGGACGCGGCCCTCCCCCACGGCTGCCAGACCAGCGCCGCCAGGATGGCCACGACCGCGATCACCAGCCCGAGCGGCCGCCGGCTTCCATCCGGTCGAAGTGGCTGGAGCGGGTGGTCGACCCGGACAGGCTGCTCGATCGGCGGCTGGGAATCGCCTGGCGCGCCTGAGCGAGTCACCCGGTCAATGCCTCCCCTGCGAGCCGCTTCGATCGAACCTGCGAGTGGTGCCCCTGGAGGGAATTCGAACCCCCGACGCAGGCCTTAGGACGGCCTCGCTCTGTCCGCTGAGCTACAGGGGCGCACCACGAGCATGGTACCGCGCCGCACCCGGGCTCCCGACGGCCCCGGCAGCCGCGACACGCAGGCGATCAGGCTATT
Organism: uncultured Chloroflexia bacterium; assembly: GCA_963720965.1. Lineage (GTDB taxonomy): Bacteria > Chloroflexota > Limnocylindria > Limnocylindrales > CSP1-4 > Palsa-1033. Next base: position 413,919 of record CAVRHD010000002.1, read on the forward strand.
GACGGGACAAGCGGGCCTCGGGCTCATACTTCCACCAGCCGAGACTCCGTCCGCGGCCGGCGATGGCCGCCTAGGGTGAGGCACCGATGACATCACCGACACTACCCACGCCGCCCACGCCGCTCAGCCCGAAGACGAGCCCGCTGTCATCGACCCGGGTCCGGGTTGGAGCACTGCTCGGCGTCGTCGTGATCGTCATCCTCGCCGGCTGGACCCTCACGGCGACGGCCAAGCCCGGTGGCAGTCCGTCGCCCAGCTCGGGCATCGGCCAGGCCAGCCTCGCCCCGGGCGGGAGCGCAGCCAGCTCGACCGGCGCTGGATCCAGCTCCACCCCGGGCGGCTCGGGCGGCGTCGCACCGTCGGCCGGGGCGACCAAGCCGGGCGCCACACCGGCCACCGGCAAGAAGCCGACGCCGGCACCGACCCCTCGCCGGACGCCGACACCCGCGCCCCGGGCGGTCACCTCGATCAAGCTGGCCACGGCCTACAGCGGCTTCAGCGCGCCGATCTTCGTGACCGGCGCGCACGACGGCACGAATCGACTGTTTGTCGTCCAGCAGAGCGGCCAGATCAAGGTGATCGTCAGTGGCAAGACCCAGGCCACGCCGTTCCTCAACATCAGCGGGCTCATCAAGTACGGCGGGGAGCAGGGCCTGCTCGGACTGGCCTTCAGCCCGAGCTTTCGCACGAACGGCCACTTCTACGTTTACTACAACCAGGCCGGCAGCGGCAACATCGTGGTGGTCCAGTACACCGCGGCCAACCACGCCAACGTCGCCGACGCCGGCTCGGCCAAGATCCTGATCAGCCCCATCGATCACACGGCCTATTCCAACCACAACGGCGGGATGCTCGCCTTCGGGCCGGACGGCCTGCTGTACTTCGGCACCGGCGATGGCGGCGGAGCCGGCAATCCCCTGGAGTCGGCCCAGAACCTCAACTCGATGCTCGGCAAGATCCTCCGGATCAACGTCAACGTGTCGGGCGCGAAGCCGGTGATCTGGGCCTATGGGCTGCGCAATCCCTGGCGCTGGTCCTTCGATTCGGCGACCGGTGACATCTGGATCGGCGACGTCGGCCAGGATCGCTACGAGGAGATCGATCACGTCAGCCGCGCCGCGGTCGTCGGCAGCACCAAGATCAACTTCGGCTGGAATGTCTGGGAGGGTCGCTCCTGCTACCCGTCCGGAACGGGCTGCAGCGCGCATGGCGTGACGATGCCGATTGCCGTGTACGCCCACGGCACGAACGAATTGGTCGGCTGCGCGGTGACCGGCGGGTACGTCTATCGCGGGCCCGTGGCGGCCCTGCGCGGCAACTACTTCTTCGGTGACTACTGCTCCGGCCGGATCTGGCGGCTCGTCGCCAGGTCGGGCAACCAGACGCCGGTCCAGGTCGCCGACACGGCGCTCAACATCACCTCGTTCGGGACCGACGACGCAGGCAACGAATACGTCGTCGCGGCCAACGGCAGGATCTACCGAATCGGGCTGTAGGGCGGCCCTCGACTACAATCCGGGGGCCATGCACGAGATCGTCCTGTACACGCGGCCGGGCTGCCACCTGTGCAGCGAGGCCCGCACGACCCTCGCTGCGTTGCTCGCGGAACGGCGCGCCGGAGGAGACTCGGATGGCTCGATCCTCGAGCGCGACATCACCACGAATCCCGATTGGGAGCGCGCCTTCTTCGCCGACATCCCGGTCGTCGAGATCGGCGATCGCCGGCTGAACCTGGCAACCAGCCCGACCCGGCTGCGGCGCTTCCTCGACGACGCCCTGGCCGAAGCCCTGTCCGGGTGACCGACCGGTGAGCGGCGACCTGACCTTCGTCGTGGCCGTGGCGGCCGGGCTCCTGAGCTTCCTGTCACCGTGCGTACTGCCCCTCGTCCCGGCCTACCTTGGCCAGCTGACCCGGGTGGCGGTCCGGGCCGCGGACGCCTCGGCCGGGGGTGCGCCGGCCAACGGCCGGGTCGGGCCGGCCCGCTGGCTGGCCCTCCAGCACGCCGTCGCGTACGTCGCCGGCTTTGGGCTGGTGTTCACGATCCTGGGGGTGACCGCAACCTATGCCGGCGGCGCGCTCGTCGGCTACCTGCCCGCGCTGCGCGAGATCGGCGGGCTGATCCTGATCGTGATGGGCCTCAACCTGGCCGGCATCCTCACGATCAGCCGGCTCCAGCGGAGCTGGCAACCGCTCCTCGCCGGCGGGGCGTCGTCGCTGGCCACGTCCAGCGGCACGACGGTGCTGGGCGGCACATTCGAGCAGGCCGATCCCGATAGCCGGCCCGGCTCGCAGCAGGGCTCGTTTGCCGATCGCCTCGGCGCGCGGCTGACCGGCTCGAACAACGCCTGGCTCGCCACGTTCGGGCTGGGCGTGATCTTTGCGGTCGGCTGGACACCCTGCATCGGCACGATCCTGGGGGGAATCCTGACCCTGGCGGCCACCTCGGACGGCACCGTTCGGGGCGGCATTCTCCTCGTCGGCTACACCCTTGGCCTGGGCATCCCGTTCCTCGTCCTGGGCGTCCTGTACGACCGGGCCCCGGCCCTGCTCCGCCCGCTGCAGGGCCACGGCCGGGCAGTCAGCCTGGTCAGCGGGCTGCTGGTCACCGCGATCGGCGTGGCGATGCTGTTCGACCTGCTCACCCTGATCCCCCGCTACTTCAACTTCACGGGCGTCTGATGAACGAGTTCGAGGACGAGGACCAGGCAGTCGAGCCGGCCGCGTCGGACCCGTCGCCGGCGAACCGGCCGAGCTTCGAGCACCGGCCGCCGAAGCGCGGCCTGATCGGCCCGTTCAGTGCCCGGCAGGTCGTCTCGCTCGTGCTCGTCGTCGTGATCGCGGCCGTCGTCCTGGTCGCGGTGACCACGCCGCTGGGCAAGATCAACCCGCCGGCCCAGGTCGATCCGGTTGCGACCGCCTACCTGATCGGATCGCCGACCGTCGGTCTGCGGCCGGGCTCGCTCGCCCCGGAGCTGGCCGGCACCAATTCCAGCGGCCAGGGCTGGCAGCTCCTGGACGTGACCGGCAAGCCGGTTCGCCTGGCCGATCATCGGGGCCACGGCGTGTGGATCAACTTCTGGGCAAGCTGGTGCGGGCCGTGCCAGTCGGAGACGCCGACCCTTCGGACGATGGACCAGACGTACCGGAGCCAGGGCCTGGACCTCATCGGGATCAGCGTCCAGGAGGTCGACTACGCCGACGTAGCCGCCTACGCCAAGAGGTACGACCTCGGCTACACGATCGCGGCCGACCTGTCCGGGGACGTGCTCCGGCTGTACGGTGCCTACGCCCTGCCGACGCAGGTCTTCATCGACCCGAACGGGATCGTTCGGGCGGTCGTCGATGGACCGCTCACGGCGGACCAGGCGCAGACCTACATCGCGGCGATCCTGCCGTCCGGATCCACCGGTGCGACGGCCTCGGCGTCACCAGGCAGCGGCGCCCCGGCCGGCTCCGGTTCGAGTCCCCTGGTCAGCCCGTCGGTGCCCTGACCGGTTCGAACCGGTAGCGATCGCGGTCCGGCAGCAGCCGCCCAATCGGTGTTCGGGGCTCATGGCTCAGGACCAGCGTCCAGTCCTCTGCGACCGCCTGGCGGAAGAGCTCCCCCTTGACCTCGACCGAATCGAGCGGGAAGTCATCGAACGCGGTGATCCAGCGCGGATTGGCACTCCAGGGCCGCATCGCCAGGTCGCCGAAGAACGCGACCGGCCGTCCCGGGTTGGGACCCGTTCCGCGCACGATCAGCGCCTGGTGGCCGGCCGAGTGCCCGCCGGTCGGCACGACGCTGACGCCCGGCAGGAGCTCACGCTCGCCCTCGGCCCAGCCCGCCGCGCCCCAGTCGCGGACAAGCCGCAGCTCGGGTTGGTCATAGCTGGCGATCAGGCGACTGTTCGAGCCCAGCGCGATCTCCCACTCCGCCCGCTGGGCGACGATCGTGGCCCGCGGGAACGCCCGTGCCCCGCTCGCATCGAGGAGGCCCCCGGCGTGGTCGAAGTGGAGGTGGCTCATGGCCACGATGTCGACGGTGGCGGGATCGAAGCCGGCCGTGCGCAGGGCGGGCAGGATCGGGTCGCCCGAGTACCGGCGCATGGCCCGATTCTTGTCGTCCAGTCGCTCGCCGATGCCGGTCTCGACCAGGACCCGCCCGGCCGGCGTCTCGATCAACAGGCAATTGAGGGCCTGGCCAAGGCGCCAGTCGGCCGTCAGCTCCTCGTCGACAAGGCGGTCCCACAGGGTGCGCGGAACAGGGCCGAACAGGGCGCCGGCGTCGGACCAGAACGTGCCGGCCCGGACGAGGGCGACCCGGACGCCGCCGCCGAGCTCGGTCGACCAGGCGGTCGCGTCGTTCAGCGCCATCGGGCTACGTGCGTGGCTTGCCCTCGGCGAAGTCGCGGTGGAACGCCGAGGCGGTCGGCTCGGACTGGCCCTGGTACTTCGAGCCAAGTTCGGCCGAGCCGTACGGACGGTCGACTGGCGAGCTCATCCGGAAGAAGCTGATCTGGCCGATCCGCATCCCGTAGTACAGGGCGATTGGCAGGTTCGCCACGTTCGACAGCTCGAGGGTCAGGTTGCCCCGCCAGCCCGGATCGACGTAGCCCGCCGTGGAGTGGATCAGCAGGCCCAGCCGGCCGAGCGAGCTCTTGCCCTCGAGCCGGGCCACGAGGTCGATCGGCAACTCGACCCATTCAACCGTCTGGCCGAGCACGAATTCGCCCGGGTGGAGGATGAACGGCTCGTCGTCATCGACCCGCAGCAGCTCGGTCAGGTCAGGCTGGGGCGATCGCACATCGATGAACGCATAGCGGTTGTTGCGGAAGACCCGGAACGAGCGATCGAGATGGAGGTCGACCGACGACGGCTGGAGGTCACGCGGATCGTACGGATCGATGCGGACGTCACCGGCCTCGATCGCGGCCCGGATGTCGCGGTCGGACAGGACGCTCATCGCCGGCGGCTGCTCATCGAGCCGGGCTGCCGTCGCCGCGCGTCGCGTACAGGGTGTCGACCTCGCGCTTGAGGTCTTCGAGGTCCTCGAACGACTGGTAGACGCTGGCAAACCGGATGTAGGCGATCTGGTCGATCCCGCGCAGGCGCTCCATGGCCAGGCTGCCGATGCGCTGCGACTGGACCTCGGTCATGCCCGCCGCGCGCAGCTCGGCCTCGATCGAATCGGCGGCCTGCTCCGCTGCGTCGTCGGCAACCGGCCGCCGGGTCAGGGCCTTGCGCAGGCCGCCCGCCAGCTTGTCCCGATCGAACTCCTGGCGGACGCCGTCGCGCTTGACCACGATCAGGCGGGCCGCCTCGGTCCGCTCGTAGGTCGTGAAGCGCATGCTGCACGAGCCGCATTCACGCCGGCGCCGAATCGTGGCCGCGTCGTCAAGGTCGCGAGAATCGACGACCCGCGTCTCCCGGTCGCCACATTGCGGACAGCGCATCCTGCTCCATGGTGCTACCACCACCCCTTGTGGTGTGGACCCCACGATACCACCAGATACGGGGGTTCTGGTGTGGTTCGCGCTCCTGCGGGCCGCCTACTCGTTCGGGCGGCTCGAGAGCCAGCGACGCTCTTCGATGGCCCGACCCGAGGCGAGGTCTGCTGCATGGCGAGCGATCGCCTCCCGGGCGTGCAGAGCGTTGAGGTAGCCCCGCTTGACCGCGGTCTGGCCCTCGAGCTCGTGATAGCCGCTCCGGGATGCCGCCAGGAGGTCGCAGCCATGGCTGACCATCTCGAGCGCCCGGCCGGCCCGTTCGAGCTCGGCCATCAGTGCCGCTCGGATCTCCTCGGCCGGGACGGGACCGTGGAGCTTGGCCGCCTCCTCCTCGTAGCGCACGACCGCGTCGCGGCCGGCCGCCAGGTTGTCACGGATCGATTCGGGCGGGACCTGGTGCCGCCGAACGGCGTCGATCCGCTCGATCACACCCCCGAGGGACGTGTCGATCCGGCCCGACAGGTCCTCGACCGAGTGCCGGAAGCGATCGCGCTCGCGGGTCGCACCAACGATCCGGCCGGTACGCCGGAGGACCAGGGCGAAGGCCGCCACGAGGACGATGAACGCCGCGATCGGGATCAGCAGGGTCAGCCACTCGGGCATTGCCGTCGCCCTCAGCCGGCCCGGGAGCGTGCGTCGGCCAGGGCCGCCACGAGGGCCGGGACGACCTCGAACAGGTCACCGATGACGAACAGGTCGGCAAACTCGGCGATCGGGGCATCCGGGTCGCGGTTGATCGCGATGATCGTCTCGGCCGTCTGCATGCCCACCTTGTGCTGGATCGCCCCGGAGATCCCGAGGGCGACGTACAGCGCCGGCTTGACGATCTTGCCGGTCTGCCCGATCTGGTGGCTGTATGGAATCCAGCCCGCATCGACCGCCGCGCGGGTCGCACCGACCGCCCCACCGAGGGCATCGGCCAGCGACTGGACCGTCTCGAATCCGGCCGGGCCGGCGACTCCCCGGCCGCCGGACACGATCACCCGCGCCTCCTCGATCGAGGCGGCGGCACCGGTCTCCGCCACCCGGCTGGTGACGGTCACCTCGGTCCGGGCCTCGACCTCCGTCCCGGCCGTCCGGCTCGTCACCCTGCCGGCGACCGGAGCCTCCTCGGCGGTCACTGCGTTCGGCCGCACCGTGATGATCCCGTTGCCTCCCGTGAACCGGCTGCTCGTAAGGAGCCGGCCCCCGAACGTGCTCATCTCCACGACCGGCGAATCGCCGTCCCAGGTCACCCCGATCGCATTGACCAGGACACCCCAGCCCAGGCGGGCCGACAGGATCCCGGCGACGTCGCGTCCGTCGGGCGTGGCGCCCAACAGGATGTGATCGGGCGGCTCGCTCGCGGCCAGCTCCAGCAGCGCCCCGGCAATGGCTGTGGCGATCGGATGGTCCGGTGCTCCCGGCGAGGCGATCGCAATGACCTCCGGGACGAACCGGGCAAGCTCGGCCGCGGCCACATCCGGCGCCGGGTCCACCACGATTCCGACGAGCGAACGACTGCCCTCGCCGGCCAGGGCCCGCCCGAGCGTGCCGAGCTCTGAGCCGATCCGGGCCAGATGGCCATCGGCGACCTCGCCGACCACCCACAGGCTGCCCATCAGATCAACCGCCGCTCGGCAAGAAAGCCGACGATCTCGCCGGCGGCAACGGCGGCCGGCTCGCGGATCACCCGAGTCGCCGCCCGGGCCGGCGGCTTATGGGCCTCGATCACGACGGTGGTCGACTGCCCGCCGCCGAGTGACCCATCATTGAGCTCGAGGTCGGCCAGCGACCAGCTCAGGATCTCCTTCGAGCGAGCGGCCATGATTCCCTTGAGCGAGGGGTAGCGCGGCTCGCCCAGGGCCTGGGTGGCCACGATCAGGGCAGGCATTCCAGCGGCCAGGACGTCGTAGCCGACTGGGCTGATCCGGTGGACGACGACCCGGCCAAGGGCCGGCGCGATCCTCGCCGCGTACGACAGGTAGGGCAGGCCGAGCAACGTCGCGATCCCGGCGGCGACCACGCCGCCGCCGCCGTCGGACGAGTCGGCTCCGGCCAGGACCAGGTCGTACTCGATCCGGCCGAGGGCCGAGGCCAGCACTCGAACGGTGGTCAGCGTGTCCGAACCGGCCAGGGCGGGGTCGCTGACGAGGATGCCCCGATGGGCCCCCATCGCGAGCGCCTTGCGGAGCGTGTCCGGGGCGGCCGCAGGGGCCATCGCGAGGAGGACCACCTCGCCCTCGCCGTCGGCTTCGACCAGCTTCAGGGCAGCTTCGAGCGCGTACTCGTCGTTGGCGTTGATGACGGCCGGGACGCCCACCCGATCGACCCGCAGGTCGGGCCCGAGGCGTTCCTGCCCGGTCGTATCGGGCACCGGCTTGACCAGGACGACGATCCGCACCATCACTCCGCTAGCGGCCTGTTGCTGCCCGGGCCGGACATCGTCCGGGCCAGGCCTGCGCCCGGGCCGGTCGCTCAGGACCGGGCGAGCAGCGATCGAGCGACCACGAGCCGCTGGATCTGTTGCGTTCCCTCGTAGAGCTGGGTGATCTTCGCGTCGCGCATCATTCGCTCGACGGGGAACTCGTTGAGGTAGCCGTAGCCGCCCAGGACCTGGACGGCATCGGTGGTGACCCGCATGGCCGTGTCACCGGCGACGAGTTTACACACGGACGCCCAGCGAGCGGCGTCGGGATCGTCTCCCTCGATCGCGGCGCAGGCGGCGTAGAGCAGCTGCCGGGCCGCTTCCGTCGAGGCGTCCATGTCGGCCAGCAGGCCCTGGATCATCTGCTGCTCGGCGATTGGCTTGCCGAACTGGATTCGCTCGGTCGCATAGTGGGCCGCGAACTCGAGGGCGCCCTGGGCGATGCCGACGGCCTGGGCGGCGATTCCCGGCCGGGACCGCTCGAACGTGCTCATCGCGATCGCGAATCCCTCCCCTTCCGCACCGAGCCGGTTCGACGCCGGGACCCGTACCTCGTCGAACAGGAGCTCGGCGGTGGGCGAGCCGCGGATGCCCATCTTGTGCTCGAGGCGCCCGATCGAGAAGCCGGGCCGGTTGGTCTCGACGACGAAGCACGACAGATTTCGGTGTCGCCGGGCACCAGGATCGCTGACCGCGAAGACAACCACCAGATCGGCCACGCTGCCGTGGGAGATGAACCGCTTGGCGCCGTCGAGGACGTACTCGTCGCCGTCGCGGACGGCCCGCATCGCGATCGACCCCGCGTCACTGCCGGCGCCGGATTCGGTGATCGCGAAGGCGATCAGGGCGCGCCCGGCCGCGAGGTCCGGCAGCCAGCGCTGGCGCTGCTCGGGCGTGCCCTTGGTGACGATCGGCAGGGCCGCCAGCTCGTGGACGGCAAGGATCAGGCCGGTCGTGGCGCAGGCCGCCGATAGGGCCTCAATGGCCAGGCAGCAGGTCAGCAGGTCGCCGCCAAGGCCACCGTACTCGGTCGGGAATGGCAGGCCCAGGATGTCCTGGGCCGCCAGCAGCTCCTTGTTGTCCCAGGGGAACTCGGCGTTCCGATCGACCTCGGCCGCTCGCGGCGCGATCCGCTCCCGGGCCAGCGTCCGGACGGCGTCGCGCAGCTCGACCTGCTCGTCGGTCAGGCGGTAGGCACCGGCCTCGGTCATCGTCGCTCTCCTACTGCAGGACGGGCAGCTGCCGGCCGGCCGGGATGGCCGGCGCCAGGCTGTCGGCGAGGAGCTCGGCGATATCGGCGGCGCTGACGGTCCCGGCAGCGTTCGACTCGGCCTCGGCCAGGCCGTCCTTCATCATCGTCATGCAGAACGGACAGTTCGTGGCGACGACCTCGGCGCCCGTCTCGAGCGCCTGCCGGGTGCGCTCCGCGTTGATTCGGGTCCCGCGCGTCTCCTCCATCCACATCCGGCCGCCACCGGCGCCGCAGCAGAACGAGTTCTTGCCGCTCCGCTCCATCTCGCGCAGCTCGACCCCGGCCAGCGAGCCGAGGACGTCGCGGGGGGCCGCGACCACGTTGTTGTAGCGGGCCATGTAGCAGCTGTCGTGGAAGGTGATCGCACGGTTCGGGCCTTCCCCTCCGTCCGGGCCGTCGGCGTCGACGGTCCGCAGGCGCCCGGTCGCCAGCAGGTTCTGGAGGTACACGCTGTGGTGGACGATCTCGAACGTGCCACCCAGCTGGCCGTACTCGTTGGCGATCGAGTTGAAGCAATGGGGACAGGCGGTGACGATCGTGCGCTGGCCCATGCCGTACCGGTTGAGCGTCTCGATATTGCCCGCCGCGAGGATCTGGTAGACGTACTCATTGCCCATCCGACGAGCCGGATCACCCGTGCACGACTCCTCCTGGCCGAGGATCGCGAAGCGGATGCCCGCGGCGTCGAGGCAGCGCGCGAATGCCCGGGCAACCTTGCGGTTGCGCTCGTCGAAGGCGGCCGCGCAGCCGACCCAGTACAGGACCTCGATCTGGTCGAGCGTCCCGGCCGCCGCCAGGTCGGCCACGGTCGGAACCTCGAAGTCGAGGCCGCGGGTCCAGTCCGTTCGGGTGGAGCGGGGCTGGCCCCACGGATTGCCGGCGGTCTCCATGTTCCGGAACGCCCCGGTCAGCTCGCTTGGGAAGCGCGAATCCTCGAGGACGAGGTTGCGCCTGAAGCCGACGATCTTGTCGACGTGCTCGATCAGGACGGGACATGCCTCGACGCACGCTCCGCAGGTCACGCAGTCCCAGACCGCGTCGTATGGGATCGCGTTGTCGACGATCGGGCTGGACAGCAGCGCCGGGCTGGGTGTCGTGTCGTCGAGGCCCGCCTGGGCCCGGATGATCGGCGAGTTCGGGATCAGGTCGAGCCCTCGCTCGGCATCGACCGACATGTGGCGGAGGCCCATGATCATCTCGCGCGGATTGAGCGGCTTGCCGGTCCGATTGGCCGGGCAGGCATCGGTGCAGCGGCCGCATTCGGTGCAGGTGAAGCCATCGAGCAGGTCCTTCCAGCCGAGGTCCTGCAGGGTGCGCAGCCCGAACGAAGCGTCGGCCGCCTCGAGGTCCATCGCCGGCAGCTCGCCCCGCGGCGCGAGCTTGCGGAAATAGACGTTGAAGAACGCGGTCGCGATGTGGAGGTGCTTGCTCGAGGGCAGGTAACACAGGAATGCCGCGACGATGACGATGTGGGTCCACCACAGGACCGTGAACGCGGCGATCACGAAGTCCGGCGCGAGGCGATCGAGGGGCACGGCCAGGGCGTTGGCCACGAACGCCCCGGGTACGGCACCGTAGTAGGCCGACTCGAAGGCCTGGGCGAGGAGCTCGGACAGGACGACCCCGCCGATCAGGCCCAGGATGATCAGGGCGCCCCTCGTGTAGGCCAGGCGGCGCGGCCGGGTGATCAGGCGCCGGACGAAGGCATAGGCAACCGCGGCCAGGACGATCAGCGCGACGAGGTTCTGCATCGCCGAGACGAGGGTCCACAGGGCACCCCCGAACGGGATCGAGATGATCGCCTGGACCGCGCCAGCCGTGACGATGTTGGCCGTCCCGATGGTCAGCAGGACAAAGCCCCAGAAGATGCCGAAATGCATGATCCCGGCTCGGCGGTCCTTGAACATCTTCGTCTGAAGAAGGGTGTAGCGGATGATCCCGCCGATCCGCCGGGGAGCGTCCGCGAGCGGGCTCGGGCCGGTCGCTCGGACCGCCGCGAAGATCCGCAGGTGGCGGGCCATGACCAGGGCGAAGAAGACGACCGAGCCCCAGAACAGCGGGAACACGAGGGGATAGGCGGGGACGTGGGCGAATACCTCGTTGATCCCGTTCATCGCACGGGCTCCGGCTGGGCGGGAGGCTCGTGCTCGAATGGGCCGGCCAGGGTCTCCAGGGCATGGGGCAGCACCTCGATGATCGCCTCCAGGCTCTCGCTGGCACCGCGCGGGCTGCCCGGCACGTTGACGATCAGGGTCCGGCCGCGCACGCCGACGATCGCCCGAGAGAGGCTGGCCAACGGGGTCGAGCGGCGCCCCTCGGCGCGCATCGCCTCGGCCATCCCGGGCACCTCGTAGTCGATCACCGCGGCCGTCGCCTGGGGCGTCACGTCACGCGGGGTGAGCCCGGTACCGCCCGTCGTGACGATCAGCGGATGTCTCTGGGCACCCTCGACGAGAGCCTCTTCGATCAGCCACTGCTCATCGGCGACGACCTTCCGCTCGATGTCGTAGCCGAGGCCGGCCAGCAGCCCGGCGATCAGCTCGCCCGAGCGGTCCTCGCGAGTTCCTGCGGCGCTCCGATCGCTGGCGGTCAGGACCAGGGCCGAGCGATCGGTCACGCGCCATCCTTCCGCTTGATCCGGCCGGCCGAACGATCGCCTGGTCGATGCAGGGCCGCGGCCACCGCCCGGCCGTCGATTGGACGGATCCAGTCGCCGCTCTTGCCGCCGGTCTTGGACAGGAGCCGGATCGACCGAATCTCGACGCCTCGCTCGACTCCCTTGACCATATCGTAGACGGTGAGGGCGGCCACGGCCGCCCCGGTCAGGGCCTCCATCTCGACCCCGGTGGGCCCGGTCGTGGCAGCCTCCGCCCGGATCCGGAGGACGCCGGCGGCGCGGTCCGGGACGACCTGGACGAGGAGGTCGGTCAGGGCCAGCGGATGGCACAGCGGAATCAGGTCGGAGGTCCGCTTGGCACCCATCACCCCGGCCAGCTCAGCCACCGACAGGACGTCACCCTTCGCATTGCGCCCGTCGATGACCAGGCTGAGCGTCTCCTGGCTCAATCCGACGACCGCCTCGGCCACGGCCCGCCGGGCCGTAGGCGGCTTGGCGCTGACGTCGACCATGCGTGGCCGGCCGGCCCGGTCGACGTGGGTCAGCCGGCGTCGCTCGATCCGGGGTTGCGGCTTGTGGTCCATGGTCATGCTCCGGTTCGGCTGGTTGGCGCTGCGACTAGCGGTCGAGCCACGAGACATCGACCTGGGTCCCCGCCGGCACGTCCTCGAGGGATTCGGACACGGCGGCCAGCGCATCGGCCGAGGCCAGCGTACTCAGCACGTGGCTGCCCTGCCCGGCCGTCTGGCGCGATCCCGCCAGGTGGACCATTAACCGTCCGGCCGCGTCGCGGGCAGGACTGCCCTGGGCGTCGCGCTCGACCTCGACCCGCAGGTAGGCGCGCCGCCCGCCACTCTTGGTGGTCGCTTCCTGGAGGACTCCGGGCTCGGCCGGCCTGAACAGGTCGGTCAGGCCGGCCAGCGCCCGGATCGCCGGCCGCACGAACAGCTCGAACGTCACGTAGCTCGACGCCGGGTTGCCGGGCAAGCCGAAAAGGAGGACCGAACCGCCCTCTGGACGAGCGGCCGTGCCGAAGGCAAACGGCTTGCCCGGCTGAATGGCCACCCGCCACAGGTCGATCGTGCCGACCGCATCGAAGGCCGTCCGGACGACGTCGTAGGGGCCGACCGAGACGCCGCCGCTGACGATGACCACGTCGGCCTGGGCTACCCCCCGTCGGAGGCGGGCGGCCACGTCGTCGAGCCGGTCGAGGGCGATGCCGAGATCGATCACCTCGGCCCCGGCGGCCGTCGCCATCGCCCGCAAGCCTGGCCCGTTCGCGTCTGGAATCCCGCTCGGACCGAGGGCCGTCCCGGCTGGCCGGATCTCATCCCCGGTTGCAAGGACGGCGACCCGTGGGCGGCGATGAACGGCCACCCTGACCACGCCGGCACCGGCGGCCAGGCCCAGCAGCGCCGGGCGGACGAGCTGGCCGGGGACGAGGATCAGGCTGCCCGCGGCCAGGTCGCCGCCTCGTCGCCGGATCGACGCGCCTGCTGCGACCGGGCTGTGGATCGCGACCTTGGCCGGCAGCGGGCCATCGGCCTGGCGACCGCGTCCCCCGGCCGCCCGCCCATCGCGATCGAGCGGAGTCGTGAGCTCGACCTGGACCACGGCATCTGCCCCGTCCGGGAGAGGGGCGCCGGTTGCGATGCGCACGGCCGTGCCCGGTGCAACCGCGACCCCGGCGGCCTTGCCGGCCGCCGACTCTCCGGCGATCTCGAGGACAACCGGTGTGCCCTCGCTCGCCCCGGCCAGGTCGACGGCGCGGACCGCATAGCCGTCCATGGCGCTGTTGTCCCACGGCGGCAGGTCAGTCGTCGCCCGGCCTTCGCCCGCCACGACCCGCCCGAGCGAGTCGGTCACCAGCACGTCCTCGACCGCGAGCGCGCCGGTGATCCGGCCAAGGATCCGCCCGCGGGCCTCCTCGACCGACACGAGCGGCCCTTCCTCGGCGCGGGACGGCGCGCCCGTCATGCGGCTGCCTCGGAGGTTGCCGTGAAGGCCGGATCGGCCTGGCCGCCGGTCGAAAGCGCGGCAACCAGGCCGCACAGGCCCAGGATCACGACGGCCAGCAGGAGCGAGGTCTCGAACCAGAACTGGTCGGGAAAGAGCTGGATCAGCTTGGAGCTCGCTTCGAAGTCGAACGAACCCGGCGGAAAGAACAGCTCGTGGAACGTCTCGAAGACCGTGTCGAAGGCCACGGCTGCCAGCACACCAAGGACCACGACGAGGATCGCCAGGAGGATCGCGCCGCGCCGGACGGCCCGCCGGAACCAGGCCTGGCGACGGGCAGCGATGGCCAGGTTGACGAGGACCAGCACGGCCAGGAGGGCCAGCGCGCCGAACGCGAAGAAGACGTTCCGGACGTCAGCCATGTGGGCCCGCTCGCGTTCGCCCAGGACCGGAGCCCCATCGACCTGGACCGCGAACTCGGGCGGTCCGAAGATGAGGTCGTGGAGGATCGAATTGGTCACCCCCTCGACCGTGGCCTGGTCGTAGCCGGTGAGCTCGGTCACCCCCGCCCGGCCCTGTCCGAAGCTCACGTAGATCGGGTTCAGGAAGACCAGGATCGCCACGGCCACGATCGTGATCATCGTCGCCAGCCCGGCCAGGCTGCCGAGGATGGTTCGGGCGATGCCGGGCTTCACCTCGAGCCGGGGCCTACTCGTCCTCGAGGGTCCGGGCCTGGTCCCACCAGCCCTCGGCCCGCAGATCATCGACCGGCTCCAGGCCGAGCTGGTGGGCAGGCCGAACGAGGCGTTCCTTGAACGTCGCGAGATCCAGCTCGACGATGCCCCCGAGGCCGCGGATCCCAGCCTGGATCATCAGCTCGTGCTCAGTCGGCCCGAAGCTCGCGAGGTTGAGCATGAGCGCCTCGTCGCGCCAGGTGGCGACGTCATTGATCGTCGCGCCGAGATGGTCGGCCAGGGTCTGGCGGCGGGTCGGCGTCTCCGACACCTCGAGCAGGATTCCCGTGGTGAAGATGCCCTGCTTCTCGAGCCGATCGAGGTAGGCGGGTTCGATCCGGGTTAGCTCGTCGATCGGCGGCACAGCAGCCTTCATCCTCCGCTCTCGATTGGACTCTCGGCGAGTATCGCCAATTCGACATGATCACGGCGGTCGCCGAGGGGGCGCGGCGGAGCGGCCGGGCCGACGCATGGCGGCATCATGCCCCGAAACAGCGTTCAAGCCGGGCCGGCGCGCCGCGTCGATCTCGAGATTGAGATGCGGCTGCAATCTCGGCACGCGCCAGGTTCAGGACCACGTCAGGACTGCGGCCTACAGTGGTCTTACGCCTCGACCGAGTGACCTGGGGCCTCGACCGAGCCGAAGGTACAACGCAACGCCGGCAGCCTGTTCGAACGTCGAACGCCGCCGGTGTTGCCGATTCCGGGGCCGTCTCGATGAATGCGCCGATCGACCTGACTGGCCAGAGAGGTCGCTCGGCGCCGACGGACCGTAGCGGAACGCCCATAAACTCAGCCTAAGGATGGCGGGTGGTCAGGATTCGGCAGCGCCGACGGTCCGAAATGGGAGGGGCCCGTCGGCGCTGCGGTTGCTCGGCACGCCCTTGCGAGTCGACTGAGTCTCAGCGGCTCAAGAGGCGAGACGGCTGCTCCATCGGCGAGGGAGGACGAGCCGGCGGAACGCAATGGCGACGATATCGGCCGTGCCTGACGAGGACCTGAAGAATCGGGCCCTCGACATTGCAGGCGCGTTGCAGTCCGGCGGTTCCCGGGAGACGGCGCCGGCGAGAATTCCGCTCAGACGCTGTGGCCGACGGTGCTCAGGACCTTCGATACCTGGTGACCCAGGAGGATCAGGGCAATGACCGCGACGATCGCGATCAGGGCCAGGATGAGCGCGTACTCGGCGAGGCCCTGGCCGCCCTGCAGGACGAACAGGAGTCGCTTGGAGCGCCACATCATCATCAGGTTCTGCTGCCAGGTCGTGAAGAAGTTGAACGCGCGTTGCATGGCTGGGCTACCTCCGGGACTGAAATCCCGGCCAATCTACCGAGCGGCCGTGGCCGGCTCTACGGTACGAACGGGCTAGACGCCCTTGGATCCGCCGGTCACGACTCGATCGCGATCAGGATCGATCCCACGAGGAGCAGGCCGCCGGCCACCAGCAACGCCGCCACGAGGTACTGCTTCCAGTTGCTGGCCCGAGCCGACCTGGCGGCCACCGCTCCCCCGACAACGAGGCTAAGCAGCACCTCGATCGAGCGGTAGCCCAGCTCTGCCCCGATGACCTGGACGACAAGGGCCACGAACACGCCCAGCAGGGTGGCCGGTAGCCAACGTCGGAGCTTGATCCCTGCCAACGCTATTCAGACTCCGAGGTTGAGCCGGGTCACTGCCTGGAGTGGCGTTCGTCCCGACGTTCATGATGCTGATCCAGCGCCAGAGCATCGGCCCGGCTGCAACGTGTCAGGAGCCTGGCGGCGCAGTCGTAGCTTCATCGCGGTCGTCGACGGGGTTGCCCCGGCCGATAATGAATGCCGAGGGTTTCATCGAACCCAGTTGACGATCCGCTAATTCTGCGGACACGTCCGGCACTGATCCTGATGGTCCAGCGACGCCTGGGGGCATCGTTGGGAGCAGCTCCACCTCCGGTCCGGCAGCCAACCTGACGCTCGTCCAGGACGAGCTCGTGGTCCCGGGCCGGTCGGTGTATCCAGGGCCCAGATCTCGACCGAAACTTGACGTTGGCCGGTGAAATCGAAACCGGGCGGCAACTCAGTCAGTCCATGACCGCAGGCAGAATGAAGGCCCGCTCGAGGTCCTCCCAGTCGAGCGGGATGAGACCCCTTGCGGGGTCCGGTAGAGGCGTCTGCCGGACCCCGACAAGCCTGCTGCTCCGGGACGAGGCCTCGCAACGCTTCAGCCAAGCCAGGACACCCTCAACCGCTGACCATGCAGCAGGCCAGGCGGCCGAGGGTGACACCGAAGCTAGCGCGCAGTCGCTCGCCCGAACCTTTCAGGCTTGTCCGGCCGGCGTTACAGGCGTGTGCCAACGAGCATTTGAGATGCGCCTGAGACATCTGTTCGGCCCGCAGATATCGGATTGCCGGGCCGTCGGCCGTACGGTCACCGTGCGTTCCGACGATCAGGTACTCCACCCCGTCGGAGCAGCCTTCGCGCCTTTGACTCCGTGAGCTTTCACCGGGCCCCGGATGGGCGCAAGCGTGAATCGCGCCGGCCGCCCTTCCCTCAGGGCGGTCGGCGCATGTCTGCCCAGTGGCGGCCCGCAACATCAGTCCCCTGGCCACCCCGGCGTTGGCCGAGCGCACCGCGTAGCGCGGCAAACGATTGAAGTCGCCGCGAGGCCCAGCCCATACTCGCGCCCCGAACGGCCACGCTTTTTATCCGGGCCCGCGGCAGTGAGGGCGAATTCATGATGACCCGCCTGGCCTCCCAGCCTGCCGGGCGGGTCATCGCCAACGCGCTGGCAGCCGGATTCGGGCACGGAAACGCCGACCATCCCTTCGTTGGCGCGTCAGGATAGTCGGCGTGCGCGCTCGCTCGTGATCCGGTGAGAACTTCCGAGCATCGACAGCGCCAAGCCACCCTACCCTCAGCTCACGAGAGGACGCCGTAGGGAATTGGCCCTAGGTAGCCCTAGTCGGTGACCGTCGAACCGAGGGCGCGACAAGTCAGTCCGGACGTCATCGCGCCCCCTCGCAAGTTGTTTGCAAGGCTCCTGGGCGGACGAGAGGCCCGGCTGAGACCGGCCGGCCACGACGCTTGACCCGGAACGATCGGCGTCCCTTGACCGGCGTCCCTTTGGCGCCACCGACTATCGGAGCTTGCTCAGTGATCCTCGGCAGACTTGCTCGCATCGCCCGGCTCTCGACCTTGCCCGAGACCCGGACGGCCGTCGTGACCGCGATTCGTTCGCCGGCCGTGCGAGACGGCGTCCGACGCACCCTCCACGAGCCGAGGGCCGTCGTGGGCGAGGTGCGGCCACGCGACGTCCCCGGTGCGATCGTCCGCGGGGTTCGTCATCCAGCCACGCGGGAGCTCGCAAATGTCGGTCTCCTATTTCTGCCAGAACGCTACCTGCCGCTCGGCTGGGCGACGACATGGGCCGTCAGGCGCGCCCGTAATCGATACGGAAAGTGGTTCGCGCGGACGGTTGGAACACGTCCTCCCCGGCAAGGACGGAGCTGAGCCGGCGTTGGCCACGCTAACGATCCTTCGCTGAGCGTCCCCGGCGCGGATCCGTGGCGCGGGGCCACGGAGTAGGCTTCGATCGCCCGACAACGCCAACCATTTCGGTGGCAGTCGCGAAGGGGATGGGACGCTGATGCACCGATTGTCCATTCTCCTGCTCGTGGCAATCGGCGTGCCGTTCGCCGCGTGCAACGGCCAAGGTCCGACGGCCCTGGCTACCAGCTCGAACCTCGCCGGTAGCCAGGCGCCGACGAGCAGCGGCCCTTCCGCGGCACCTTCGTCGGCTCCGAGCGCCCCGACCTTCAGCGCGATCAACCTGTCGGGCAAGGGCGACAAGATCCCGAAGTTCACGATCCCCGAGGATGCGCCCGCCATCGCCGCGATCACCGCCAAGGGCGCGGGCAACTTCTCCGTCGAGTCCCTGGCGGCGGACGGCAGTCAGAACGACCTGCTCGTGAACACCATTGGGGCGTACGCGGGGACGGTGCTGTTCGATATCGGGGCGGGTGAGCACTCTGTTGCGTTCAAGGTCAAGGCAACAGGCCTCTGGACCATATCGATCAAGCCGATCACGTCAGCCCGAGCGTGGGACACGAGCGCGAAGCTGACGGGCAAGGGCGACGACGTCGTCCTGCTGAGCCCGCCGGCCGCGGGCCTTACTTCGATCAGCGTGGTCGCCTCGGGCAAGGGCAACTTCGTCGTGCAGACCTATGGCCTCGACGGCACCAGCACCTTGCTCGTCAACCAGATCGGCGCGTATTCGGGCCAGGTGCAGCTTCCTGACCAATCTGCAGTGCTGGAGGTGAACGCGGACGGGAGCTGGTCCATCGACGAGCAATAGGCCAGCAAGCGTCCGCGCCGTTCTCCCGTCAGAGTCCCTTGGGGTCCTCGTCAAGGATGCCCTGGGCCGCCTCGGCTCCCGCCGCGGTCGCCTTGCCCTTGAGGATGTATTCGAACGCGACCGCGACCATCGCCCCGATGATCGGCCCGATCAGATAGATGTAGTAGTTGGTCAAGTCCCCACCGACGAGCATCGGCGCGAGCGACCGGGCCGGGTTCATTGACGCGCCGGTAACCGGCGCGCCCCAGACCGATACGAGCCCGATGTAGGCGCCGACCGCAATGGCACCGTTGATCCCGACGTTTCGAGCGCCAGAGGCAGTTCCGAGGATCACGCTGACGAGCCCGAGCGTGAGAACGGCCTCGGTCAGGATGGCGACGGTCGGGCTGATCGACGGCGTCGGCTCGGTTGCCCCGTTGAGGATCCCGCCATACATGGCGTTGAGGAACAGCGCCGCGAGGACCGCGCCAAGCACCTCGGCAACGATGTAGCCGGGGACGCGCCGCCACGGGAAGTTGCCACGAACCGCGAAGGCCAGGGTCACGGCTGGGTTCAGATGAGCACCCGAGATGGTGCCCATGAAGAAGATGACCCCCATGACCATCATGCCGGGCGCGAGCGCCTTCATCGGCAGGGTGAGATCGCCTCCGAAGGACGTCGCGCCGATCACCCCGCCGCCGGCCGCAACGAGAACGAGCAGGAACGTCCCCCAAACCTCGCTGAAGAGCCGGCGGTACTCGAGCTTGGCATCATCGAATTGCGTCTCGGCCAGACGAGCCGACTCACTCCGGCGGGCCAGCCAGGCCAGGACCGGTTCGCCCTCATGCGATGTCGCAGCGGTCATTACCCCACTCCTCTCGGTCCAGGCGAGCCGGCACCCCTTGTAGCCAAGGCTCGCGGACGTAACTGGACAGTCATAACACGGCGGCATGTCCCTAGGCGGCCCCCGCAGAACGTCCGGCGCGATGCGGCCAGCCAGCCGCATTGTCAGATCGCGGCTAGAGGAGGCTGTTCACCAGCGCCTCGACCTGCGCCAGCGTCGCCGGGGTGTAAGTGGCTCCAATCGACACCAGGGTCATTCCCTTTGTCGCGACGACGCCTTCGTTTACCCTCCCCTGGCCGAGCGTCTGGGAGAAGGAATCGGCCTGGTCGCCGACCCCCGAAACGGCGGCGGGCGGGACGGGGAAGTTCTTCGTGAAGTTCGTGATCGACGACGGCGCGATGTTCGAGATCAGCTCGATGATCACGTTGTAGCCGCTGGCGTGATAGTCGCAGGCGACCCCCGTGGCCCCAGGCGGAAGCTGCGTGCTGCCCGTGGTGATCCCGACCGGTGCCGGCAGCGAGGTCCCCAGGGCGGCGTCGACCGTGGCCGCGGTCGGGCAGGTCGCCGCCGCGGTGGTGGTCGTCGGGAGAGCGATCGCCGCGGCGCTCGCCGCCGGGGCGGTGGCCGCGCTAGCGACCGAGGTAGCCGGAGTGCTCGCGACCGGGGCCGCCGCTGAACTGGCCGGAGGGGGTGCGCTGCCCGAGCTGCCGCAGGCAGCGATGCCGACACTGAGGAAGAGGGCGGCTGGCGGCAGCCAGCGCGAGCTGCTGAAATACACGGGACACCCCTCCGAGCAGGTCGCCCACCGGATCCGCCGATGCGACGTTGATCGGCGGCGGCCCTCAGCGCCCGAAGGCTACTCCGTTTCTCCTCGAGACGGCGCCGGCCGGTCCCGCCGATGAGCCCGCCGATCAGCCCTCGGGCTGTGCGTTTGGCTGGCTCGTCCAGGCGCCCTTGAGTCGACTGACATCGACGCCGACGACCTGGACGATCGGATGGTCGGTCATGTCCCACAAGGCAAGCTGGATCGGGCCGCGCGGCCCATTGAGGGTGACAAAGATGCCCTGGTTGCCCATGAGCCCGCTGTGATCGTCATCGAAGTGATTCGACCACTCGCGAGCGAGCTCGCCGCACTCGGACTTGGCGAGGCCGAGCGCATCCCGTGCCCAGGCCGCCTTGCCCGTTTCCGGCTCATCCTGGCCGGCCGCCAGCCACTTGGCCATCGTCGGGTCGTCGACACTGCCCGCCAGGAGGATGAGGAACATCCTGACCTCCCGCTGGAGCACCTGCGCCCTCGCCGAGTCAGTCATCTAGGACGTCGGCACATGTCACGGGACGGGGACGTTTCGAACGCGGAACCGAACGACGGTGACGGCGTCCGACCGCGTGCTACTCAATGGCTCCAGGTCGATCCTTCCAACGCCAGGGGCCGAGAAGCGAACACCGTCACCGAGCAGCACCGGCAGGACATACACGAGGATCTCGTCGACGAGCCCCTGGCGCAGGCACTGACCGGCCACGTCAGCACCGAGGATCTCCAGGTTCTTGCCGCCTGCGGCGCTGCGGGCCGTGGCGACGGCTTCGCGAATGTCGCCGCTGAGGAACGTGACCTCCGGGTCCGGCGGCTCCGGCGGCTGGTGGGTCAGGACGAACATCGGTCCGGAGAAGGGATAGGTTGCGCCGCTCGATGCAGAGTCCCGCTCCCTGGCGACGTTCATCCTGTTGCCTACTTCGTACGTGCGCCGGCCGATGAGCATCGCGCCGGTGGCCGCCGCGATCTCCGGGAACTCGTCCGGTGCCACGAAGTCGAAGATCCAATCCATCGCGTCGCCCGGGCCGGCGATGAAGCCGTCAAGCGACATCGACCTGTTCACGACCACCTTGCCAATTCCGGTGCTCAGATCGCCCAATCTGTCCCTCTGAAAGACCTTTGGGATGTGCCCTGAACGATAAACCTGGGGTCGTCTGGCAGGGAGCCCCGCTTATCTGGCCCTTACTTCGCGATCCGGACGTGCAGCGTCGTCCCTGATCTTCCGGATGGCCGCCGCGACACCTCCGGTCCACGGCTGGCCGTGGCCCGGCAGTAGCCAGGCGGCCTCGATCCCGTCGAGGCGAGCCAGCGAGGCAACCGCGGTCGAGCGGTCGGCACTGAACGGCGCGATCATCGGCCCGCTGTCTCCAGAGGTGACCGAGACCGTGGCCAGGGCGTCGCCGACGAACAGGGTGCGGAGGCTCGGGACATGGAGCGCCGCGCTGCCGGGGGTATGGCCGGGCATGAGAATGACCCGCGGCGCCCCGGGCACGTCGAGGGTGGCTCCGTCGCCGAACGTCGACACCTCAACCGGGTTCTTCGTCCGGAACGCGCCGTTGCGCAGGCCGAGGAGGATGAACCGAAGGAACGGCCCAATCCGGATCGGGCCCGTCCCCTTGGCGGGGTTCGGCGTCTCACCGCGGGCGAGGGCTGCGTCGATCTCGTGGACCGAGACCGGCACCTTGAGCTCACGCCGAGCCTGCTCGGCGAAGCCGATGTGGTCGGAGTGGCCGTGGGTCAGGACGACGGCTCGGACATCGGCCAGGGAACGGCCCATCGCTCCGAGTTCGGCGGGCAGGTCGTGCCAGTAGCCGGGCATGCCGGCGTCGATGATCGTGACCTCACCGCCCTCCTCAAGCAGGTACGCGTTGACGAGTCCTGAGCCGATGCGATGTACGCCGGTCGTGATCCTCATGGCGTCATTGTGAAGCGGGCTTGGCGAAAGCGTCCCGGTGGCTCCGGCTGGCCGCCAGGGCAGGATCGACGGGAGCGTTTGGATGGCCGCCGCGGCCGGCTACTTCATCGGTTGGCCAAGGGCGACGGCCCGAGGAGGCGGGAGTACACAAGGCCCAGGCCGCGCCGGGCGGCGATCATCGCGATCACCAGGACGACCACGTCGATGAACCCGCCGAGCTGGACGCTGTCGCCGAAGATCAGGTGGGTGATCTCGATGATCACGAACTTGGAGAGAAAGAGGATCCCCCAGGTCGCGCCGAGGCCGAGGATCCGCCACCCAGCGCCCCGCCGACGTCCGAACCAGGCTCGGACGCGATGCTCGAGCCCAACGATCGAGTCGAGCATGAGCTTGAGCAGGATCGCCGTGAGGAGTGAGATCGTGAACAATTCGATGATCACGCTCGGCGCGTACTCGACGAACAGGTTGATAACCACGACATAGATCAGGACGTCGGCCATCCATGACAGGAACCGCGCCTGGCCTGCCGTAATCACGATCGGGCCGTCTGCGACGAGGTCGAGCCCCTCGCGGGCCGGCATTGCGTCCATCGCGCTCAATCCTCCAGCGTCGTCCCCCTCAGAGTCTCTGGCGGGGACGTCCTCATGTTCGTTTGGATGGCTCGGTCGCCGAGCAAGAGGTGGCCGGGATCGAAGCAGGGACGACCCGATGCTCCGGCTCGGCTGGGCGCTAGTTCAACGGGTACCCAGGCTCCCAGAACCACGTGCAAGATCCGTCCGACTGCGGCTCGCACGTCGCCCCAGGGTCATCGGGCCCGGGAATCCCAACGCACCTCCCGTCCGACGATAGAGTCCCCCCGCAGGTTGAGAGAACGGGTGGGCTCTTCGGTGCGGCCAGGGTGAACGCGACGACCATCGTCAGGACGATGACCGCCGACGCGACCGCGAAGAACCAGCGCCTAGCCACCGGCCAATCCTAGGGCGGGCACCTCGTTCTATCCATAGTTAGCTGGTATCGCGTCGCTCCAGCTCGGCTGACCCAAAGAGGAGAGCAACGGTGAGCAATGAACAGGTGTCGCCTGAGACGACGGGCGTCGCGGTCGAAGTCCTTGCAACGGTCGATCTTGGCCCTGAGCTTCAGGGCATGGAGGGACGCCAGCTTCGAATGCGAATGGTGACCTTCGAGCCCGGAGGCGTTTTTGGCCCGCTTCACGATCACGACGGCAGACCGGGCACCGTCTACATCCTGCGGGGAAGGATCACGGACCATCGAGACGGCGGCGCCACGGACTACGGGCCGGGACCGGGCTGGCCCGAGGATCGGAAGACGAGGCACTGGCTTGAGAACAGGGGCTCGACTCCGGCGGTGGAGATCTCGGTCGACATCGTCACGATCGAGTAAGTCGGCCGCGGTCGATCCGGCTGAATTGGCAACTTCGCGAACGACAGGCTCTGGGCGACTGGCGTGGCGGCCTTGAACTAGTCGGCCGGCCGCCAGGGCCGGATCGAAGGCGCAAGACCACCGTACAAGGCCCTTTGGGCCGAATCCCCCTCCGTCTTGCGGGGCGTTCGTTTAGTGCCGTGGCTGAGCTGTCTGGGCCTCCCAGCGCACGTGTTCGGGCGTTTCGAGCTGGAAGGTGGAGTGGTTCACATCGAAGTCGTCCGAGAGGCACCGGCCGAGGTGGTCGAGGACATCGCCGGGCACGCCATCGGGGCGAAGGACCACGTGAGCAGAGACGACGTTCATTCCGCTCGTGATCGTCCAAGCGTGCAGATCGTGGACTTCGGTCACGCCAGGGGCCTCGAGGATGTGCCGCTCGACCTCGGCCATGTCGATCCCCTTGGGCGAGGCCTCCAGGAGCACGTCGAAGCTATCCCGCAGCAGCAAGAGCGTTCTCGGCACAATCAGGATCGCAATGATCAGCGAAGCGATCGCATCGGCCTGGGTCCAGCCGGTAATCACGATGATCAGGCCAGCCACGAGAACGGCGGCCGAGCCGGCCAGGTCTCCCGCTACCTCCAGATAGGCAGCCCGGATGTTGAGGCTGGCCTGACGGCCGGATCGAAGCAATCGCAGCGAGAAGGCGTTGGCCACGAGTGCGGCGGCAGCGACGACCGCTACGAGCCCGCCCGCCACATCCGGCGGTTCCGCAAGTCGCCGGATCGCCTCAATCGCGACGACGACAGCGATGCCGAGTAGGACGACCGCGTTGAGCGAAGCTGCGACGATCTCCAGGCGATACAGGCCGAAGGTTCGACCTGCCGTTCGCGGCCGGGTGGCGATCGCGATCGCGGCCAGCGAAAGGCCCATCGCGACGACGTCGGCAAGCATGTGGCCGGCGTCGGCTAACAGCGCAAGCGAATGGCCGGCCAATCCGGCGACGACCTCGAGGAAGAGAACACCAGCACTGATCGCGAGAGCCCCCGCGATTTGCTTCCAGTGCTGCCCCGCCGCGGTGCCGTGGATCATGCCGGCAAGCCTAGTCGGAACGGATCGGACGGTGGCCGCCAGCCGAGTCGTCACGCCCTCGACCCTATCCATCGCCCATGTCCCGCCGACCCGATCCAGAACGCATCCACCACACCCATCGCGCCGGCCTCAGGTTCGGCGGATCAGGCCTTCTTGTCGCCGAAGATCGTGTAGTGCCAGTCCTTCTCGGGCTCGCCCGTGAGCTCGATCATCACGTGCTTGACCTGGGTGTACTCCTCGAACGAGTAGGCCGACATGTCCTTGCCGAAGCCCGACTGCTTGAAGCCGCCGTGGGGCATCTCGCTGGTGACCATGAGGTGGTCGTTGACCTGGACGTGGCCGAAGTTGAGCGAGCGGGCGGCTTCCATCGCCCGGAAGACGTCGCGCGTCCAGATCGACGCAGCCAGTCCGTATTTCGTGTCATTGGCGAGCTCGATCGCCTCGGTGTCCGTGTCATAGGGAAGGACGACCAGGACCGGCCCGAAGACCTCCTGCTGGACGATCTCGCTGTCCTGGGCGGCATCCGCGATCAGGGTAGGGGCGTAGAAAGCGCCGTCGGGCAGGCCGGCCACGGACGGGCGAAAGCCGCCGGTCACGACGGTTGCGCCGGCCGCCTTCGCCCGCTGGACGAAGCCGTCGACGCGCTCGACCTGGGCCTGGCTGATCAGGGTGCCGAGGTCGGTCGAGGGATCGAACGGGTCACCCACCCGGACCCCCTCGAAGAGCTCCTTCGTGCGGGCCAGGAATGGGTCGTACAGGCTGCGCTGGACGTAGGCTCGGGTCGCGGCGGTGCAGTCCTGGCCACCGTTGGTCAGGGCGCCGGCCGTGGCCCCGCGGGCCGCAGCTTCGAGGTCCGCGTCGGCCGCGACGATGAACGGGGCCTTGCCGCCAAGCTCAAGATGGACTCTCTTCACGTTGCCGGCGGCCAGCGCCTGGATCTTGCGGCCCGTCTCTGAGTCCCCGGTCAGGCTGATCAGGTCGACGTCGGGATGGGCGGCCAGGGCCGCGCCGACCACGTCGCCCCGACCGGTGACCACGTTCAGGACGCCATCCGGGATGCCCGCCTCGCCGGCCAGCTCGGCCAGCCGGACGGTGGTCAGTGGAGTGGCCGAGGCAGGCTTCAGGACGACCGAGTTGCCTGCCGCCAGGGCCGGCCCGATCTTCCAGATGGCCATCCACATCGGGTAGTTCCACGGCGCGATCTGGCCGCACACGCCGATCGGCTCGCGCCGGATCAGGCTGGTGTGCGCGCCGCTGTACTCGGCCGCCGCCTTGCCTTCGAGGTTCCGGATCTGGGTGGCGAAGAAGCGCAGGTTGTCCGAGGCGAACGCGAAGTCGGATTCTCGACGCAGCTTGTAGGCCGTGCCGGTCTGGAGCGTCTCGATCCGGGCCAGCTCATCGGCGTGCTCGTCGAGCAGATCGCCCAGGCGGTTCATGATCGTCACCCGTTCGGACATGGCCATGTTTCGCCAGCGCCCGTCGCGGAAGGCGGTTCGGGCGGCCGCTACAGCCCGGTCCACATCGGCCTCGGTCCCGGCAGGGACGCGACCAACGAGCTCGGTCGTGGCGGGGTTGTGGACGTTCAGCCAGCGGCCGTCCAGTGCCTCGACCGAGCGCCCGTCGATATACATCCGGAGGTCGGGAACGGTCTCGATCACCATGAGACGGGAGTCTACCGCCCCGGGCGCGCTCGTTCGACGAGGTCCCGCCCAAATCCCTGCAGGGCGACATCGTCGATCGGTGGGTTGATCAGGCCAGCCCGGGCATCGCGATGGGCCCGTTCGAGGCGGCCGGCCAGGAAGCCCGGACCTCCGGCGATCCGGAGGACCTCGTCGGTCGCCGCCACCGCCGCGTTCGTGGCCGTCACCTTGGCCAGCGACAGGTCCGCCATGAGCGGTCCGCGGTCAGCCGGGGCCGCCGCGTCCCAACGCCGGGCAACGTCCTCGAGCACGGTCCGTGCCACCCGCAGGGTCGCATCGATCCGACCCAGCCGGAGGCGCACCGTGGGCAGGTCGGCCACGGCCGACGAGCCGTCACCCGGCCGCCGCTCGATCGCCCAGCGAACCACCCCGTCGCGAGCACCCTCGCCGACGCCCAGGTAGACGGCGGCAATCGCGGCTCCGAACCAGGCCGGTGGCGCGATCCCGCGCGGGTCGGGCGCGCCTGCCCGGCGGGTCGTGACGAGCCGGCCGGCCGGCACGCGAACCCCGTGGAGCCGGAGGCGGCCCGATGCCGAGCCGCGCATGCCCAGCGCGTCGAATAGGGCAACTCGCTCGACTCCCGGGCCGGCCAGGTCCACCACGAAGATGCCCACCTCAGGCTGCGCCTCGGTGACGCCGGGCGCCGCCCCTTCGGCCGGCTCGATGACCGCCGTCACGAGGGCCGCCCGGAGCGCCGGCAGCCATGACGTCCAGGTCTTCTCGCCGGTGAGGCGATAGCCATCGGCAGCGGCCACCGCCGTCGTGGCGGGCAGGCCACCACGGGCCGGACTGCCACTCCCCTCCTCCGTGCTGGCCGCGTTGAGCAGCGCCCCTTCGTTGACGACCAGGCGTTCGAGCCAGGCTCGCAGCTCAGGCGGCCAGGCGTCCGATTCGACCATCGCCCCGACCACGTGGGTGTGCATGGCAAACCCGAGCGCCGTCGAGCCGTCGATCGCACCGAGCGCCGAGAGGACCGCGACCGCGTCCTGCATCCCGCCACCAAGACCGCCGCTCGATACAGGCAGGCACAGCAGGTGCAGGCCGCTCGCGACGATGGCGGCTGGGACGGCGGGGTCGTATGTGTCGCCCGGGTCGAGCGCGGTCACCGCCTTGACCGCAGTCGTGAGGCGGTCGCTGATCGCGGAGCCGGGTGGCGCACCGCCGGGAGCCTCGACGCCGACCATCAGGCCACTCCCAGGCGAGCGCCTTCGCGCCGCAACAGGGCCCATGCCCGGGCGACATGACGCTCCTCGGTGCGCAGGTTGCCGATCGCCAGCCGGATCGTGAACCGACCCGCCAGGCGGGTGTGCGACAGGAATACCTCGCCGGTCTCGTTGACTGCCGCCATCAGGGCGGCGTTCAGCTCGTCGAGGCGCGCCTCATCGTCGGAGCCTGGCCCGGCATCGGCCGTCCCAGCGGGGCGGTAGCGGAAGCAGATCGTCGAGAACCTGGTCGGGGCCAGGCGCTGCCAGTCTGGGTCGGCGTCGATCCACGAGCTGAACTCGGCGGCGAGGGCCAGGTGCTGGTTGATCCGGGCGCGGAGGGCTTCGAGGCCGAACGTGCGCATCAGGATCCACAGCTTGAGGGCTCGGAAGCGCCGACCGAGCTGAGGCTGGTACTCGTTGTAGTCGCGCCCCGGCGCCTCGCTGCCGAGCGTCCGGAGGTACTCGGGCTGGAGGCTGAACGCCGCGCGTAGCTGGTCCATCCGGCGGGTCAGCAGGAGTGACGCATCGAGCGGGGTGAACAGCCATTTGTGGGGATTCACCACGATCGAATCGGCCAGCTCCCAGCCGGCGAACGGGCCACGCCGATCCGGCAGCAGGGCGACCGGGCCGGCGTACGCGGCATCGACGTGGAGCCACAGGCGCTCGGCCTGTGCGATCCGGGCGATCGCCGCTACCGGATCGACCGAGGTCGAGGACGTCGTACCGATCGTGGCCACGATCGCGAGCGGGATCCGGCCGGCCGCTCGGTCCTCGGCGATGGCCGCGGCAAGGGCCTCCGGCTCCAGCTCGTAGCGGTCGTTGACCGGGATCCGGCGGAGGCTGGCCCGGCCGAGGCCGAGGGTCATGCACGCCTT
The DNA here is from genome assembly GCA_963720965.1 of uncultured Chloroflexia bacterium. Classification (GTDB taxonomy): domain Bacteria; phylum Chloroflexota; class Limnocylindria; order Limnocylindrales; family CSP1-4; genus Palsa-1033. The sequence continues at coordinate 442,506 of CAVRHD010000002.1, forward strand.
CTCGATCGATGAATGGGCCTCAGCCGAGGCGTACACCCGCAGCCCACCGGCCAGGTCTGGCCGGCCGGCCAGGCCGGCTGCCGCGACATCCAGCCCGGCGGCCTCGCGCGCCGCGGCCAGGGCGATCAGGGTCGAGGTCGAGGCGGTATCGGTGAGCAGTCCGTCGAACGCGCCGGGCAGGCCGAGACCCTGGCGCAGCCAGCCAACCATGACCTCCTCGAGCTCGGTCCCGATGGGCGAGGTCCGCCAGAGCATCGGGTTCTGGCCCAGGGTTGCCGTCAGCATCTCGCCCAGGATCCCCGGACCTGAGGCGGTGGTGGCGAAGTAGGCCAGGAATCCAGGGTGCTGCCAATGGGTGGCATTGGGCAGCACCAGTTCCTCGAAGTCGACCAGGATCCGATCGATCGAGGTCGGTTCCTCGGGCGCGACGGCTGGAAAGAGCGCCCGGATCGAGCCGGGCCGGATCGCCGGGAGGACCGGAAAATCCTCGACACCTTCGAGATAGTCGGCCATCAGGTCGGCGACCCGATGGGCCGCCGCCCGGAACGTCCCAGGATCGAGGTCGGTCAAGCCGGCCACGCCGCTGACCGACAGGAGATCGGGCTCGACGAGCGGGTCGGCGGACATCGACCGAGTCTACCGGCGATCGGCCTGGTGCATCCACGCATCGGCCCCATTGACTTGGCCCGATGGGACCATGGGATTGATCCCGCCGGCTTCGCCCGGGCCTACCGTCAGGGCCATGACGCCCCGTGGCACCCCGGCGGCAGTGCCGTCGCGTGCCAGACGGCTTGGCCGGCTGGCAGGTGCGCTGCTCCTCGCAATCAGCGCCGTCGTCGCGTTCAGCGGGGCCGCGCTCGCGGCCCAGCCGCTGCCGAACGACTCCGGCACGACCGCTCCGCCCCGTCTGCCGTGGATGCGCGATCTCGCCACACCGGGCTCGTACGTGGGCCAGTTCAACTACTACCAGTGCGTCGCGGCCTCGATCCAGATCATGCGCAACATGATCTTCGGCCAGACCGACCACTCGGCCGTCACCCAGCATTCGATCTGGATTCGATCGCGGGCCCTGAGCAAGTACAACGGCGATGGCGGGGCCGATCCGTACGGCTGGTCGCGCTATCTCACCCAGTCCGGGACCGGCTACCAGATCTACGCCGGCACGTCGGTGGCCGACACCATCCACGCGGCCGCCAGGGCAATGGCCCAGAGCGGCCGGCCGTCCGGGATCACGGTCTACTCGGGCGGCCATGCCTGGGTGCTGAACGGGATCCGGGCCACCAACAACCCGGCCCTCACCGATGACTTCACCGTGCTCAGCGTGTCGGTCACGGATCCGCTCTGGACGCTGTCGAAGGGCGGCTCCGGGACGCTGGCACCGTCGACCTGGCTGACCGTCGCCCAGCTCTCCTCAAGGTTCACGCCCTACCACGATCCACGCAAGGCAGCACCACTCGAAGGACGCTACGTCGCGATCGTGCCGGTCCCGACCGCGGCCGAGCTGGCCAACCCGATGAACGCCCGCCAGGTCTTCACCTATGGCTTCAACGGCCCGTCGTTGATCGGCTCCAATCGGACCGGCGGGAAGCCCTAGAACGACCTATCCCGGCCTGGCCGCACTCTCCAGGGTCGTCGCGAGGCGGACGCTGCCATACGCGATCAGGTCGAAAAGGAGCCCGCCAAGCCCGGCCAGCTGCGAGCTGTAGAAGACAAAGACCTGGGTGACGAGGATCCATACGAGCAGGCCGCGCATGAACCAGCGGTACGCGGCGAGACGCGATTCGCGAAGGCGGAGCACCCCGATTCCGATGCAGGCCGCTCCGGCGATCGTCGACACAAGCTGGGCGGTCACGGCGAATGTCGAGGTCTGCGCGTCGGCGTCTCCTCGGCTGGATACGGTGACGAGGACGACCCCGATGAGGGCGGCGACCGTATAGATGACGACGCCGGCGATCAGCGCTGGCTCTGCCCAGGAGTTCGCCATGAGGCGCTCGTATCCGTCGGCAACGTGGCGATTGATCCGGCTGGCGATCCCAACGTGGGTCGGCGCAACGGGAATCTCGGCAAGATAACCGCTCGCAAAGCGGGTGACGGAGGCGGCTGGATCGGCCTGGCCGAGGAGTTGCTGGATCCGGGCCCGATCCATGGCGTCGATTGGCCGGTCGAGCGTGCCGGCCAGGAGGTACAGGGCATTCGCCAGCGACTCGGTCCGACTGAGGCGGCGCTGTTCGCCGAGGAGGGTCCGGCCGACGAGAAACGCCGCGATGAAGACGATGTAGATCAGGGCGATCGCCGGGCGAAAGAAGTAGTTGTTGTCGGACGTCACGAACTTGCCGATCTCGTCGATGAAGGTGCCGAAGCCGAGCCCCGCGATGACCGCCGCGACGTGCTCGATTGGCCGATCCAGGTACGCCAGCAGGAGCATCAGCGCCACGACCATCAGCAGGCCGCCCCATAGCATGTGCGCGATGTGGATCCCATTGGAGCCGACCTGCGGATAGCCGGTGAGCGCGAGGAATGCCCGGATCGCCAGGAGAGACGCCACCGCGGCCACCAGGAAGCTCTCAAGCAGGATCGGGGCCTCGGCGTTGCGGGTCAGGCGGCCGAACGATAGGTGGGTCATCGACCCGAGAATAGTCTCGATACACTCCCTGTGATGGCAGCCACGGACACTGACCCACGGCGCCGGTCGCTCGTCCGTCGGGCCTTCGCCCTCGAGTACCTGACGATCGCCTGGAACGCCCTCGAAGGGGTCGTGGCCATTGCCGCCGGCCTGAGTGCGGGATCGGTCGCCCTCGTTGCCTTCGGACTCGACTCCTCAGTCGAGGTCTTCGCATCGATCGTCGTGGTCTGGGAGCTCCACGGCGCGGACCGCAGCGGCGAGCGGCCCGCGCTGCGCCTGATTGGGCTGGGCTACATCGTCGTGGCCCTGTACGTTGCCTGGGACACGCTGATGGCCCTGACCTCGGGCAACCGGCCGGCCTCGTCCCCGCTGGGGATCGGGTTCCTGGCCGCAACGGTGGCCGTCATGGTCAGCCTCGGAATCGGCAAGCTGCGCGTGGGACGTGAGCTGGGCAGCCCGACGGTCCGGGCCGACGGACGTTTCAGCCTGGTCGATGCGTCCCTGGCCGGGGCGGTCATGGTCGGCCTGATCCTGACCGCCGCCCTTGGCTGGTGGTGGGCCGATGCGGTCCTGGCCGGGGTGATCTCGGTGCTTGCCCTGCGCGAGGGCATCGAGCTGTGGCGCGACCACGATGGGAGTCCCCGGCCGTCCGGCTAGGATGGACCGATGCCCCGCTACGGCCCGACCGATTCGCTCAAGTCACCCCGGTTCACCGGTCCAATCACGTTTGCCCGGCTGCCCCATGTCGTCGACCTGGATGGCGTCGACCTCGCGATCACCGGCGTTCCCTTCGACACCGGGACGTCGTACCGGGTCGGCGGCCGGTTCGGTCCGGCGGCGGTCCGCGACGCGTCGATGATGCTCCGGCCCTACAACCCGAACGTTGGCGTCGCGCCGTTCGAAGTCCTGTCGTGCGTCGACCACGGCGACATCGCGATCGTGCCCGGCGCGATCGAGCCGAGCTATGTCGCGATCGAGGCGGCAGTCGGAGCGATCGTCGGGGCCGGGGTGGTACCGCTCATGATCGGCGGTGATCACGCCTGCACGTTGGCCCACCTTCGGGCGCTGCGCTCCCACGGACCCGTTGCCGTGATCGACTTCGACGCCCACACCGATGCCTGGGACAGCTACTTCGGGCAGCGCTACAACCATGGGACGTGGATGCGCCGGGCCATCGAGGAGGGCCTGGTCGACGCCGGGCATTCGCTCGAGGTCGGCCTGCGCGGGACGCTTTACGGCCCCGACGACTGGTCGGTCCTGCGGACCGACCTCGGGCTCGACTACCTGACGACCGAGGAAGTCCTCCGACTCGGTGGCGAGGCCACCGCCGAGCGGATCCGCCAGCGGGTCGGCGACCGGCCGGCCTGGCTCACGTTCGACATCGACGTCGTCGATCCCGGATTCGCACCGGGCACCGGCACACCCGAGCCGGGCGGCCTGTCGGCCCTCGATGCGCTCTCGATCGTGCGCAACCTGCGCTCGATCGACTTCGTCGGCTTCGACGTGGTCGAGGTGATCCCGGCCTACGATCCGGCCGGCCAGACGGCGTTCCTGGCCGCTAACCTTGCCTACGAGATGCTGTCCCTCGTAGCCCTCCACCGCCGATGACCTTCAGCTGGCCAGACGGCAAGCGCGCGGCGGCCTGCTTCACCTTCGACGTGGACGCCGAGAGTGCGATCCTCGTCTCCGAACCGGCCTCCGCCGGACGGCGCTCGGTCATGAGCCACCAGGCGTATGGCCCGCGGACGGGCGTTCCGCGCCTGCTCCGGATCCTCGACAAGGCGGGCGTGACCGCCACGTTCTTCGTGCCCGGCTACACGGCCGAACGCTGGCCGGATGCGATTCGCAGCATTCGCGACGCCGGCCACGAGATCGCCCACCACGGGTATCTCCACGAATCGGTCGCGGGCCTCTCGCCCGAGGCCGAGGAGGCGGTGCTGCTGCGCGGCCTGGCCGCCCTCGATGCGGTCACCGGAGTCCGGCCGTCCGGTTGGCGCGCGCCAATGTGGGAGGCGAGCTGGTCGTCCGCGGAGATCCTCAGGAACAACGGCTTCCGCTACGACTCGAGCCTGATGGATGCCGACCTGCCCTACCTGGTCGCGGCCGGGTCCGCCGGCAGCCTGGTCGAGCTGCCCATTCATTGGAGCCTCGACGACTGGGAGCCGTATGTCTACCTGCCGGACCTGTCGGGCTCGGGCGCGATCGCCAGCCCGGTCGAGGTCATCGCACGCTGGGCCGTCGAGCTCGACGAGCTGGTCAAGGAGGGCGGCCTCTTCGTCCTGACCAACCACCCCTTCGTGTCTGGCCGGCCATCTCGCGCGGCGGGCCTCGAGGCCTTGATCCAGCGCGCCCAGGCGATCGACGGCCTGTGGATCGCGACATGCGACGAAGTTGCCCGATGGGTCGAGCAGCAGTCCCTCGAGCCGGTCGACGACCGGCGGCCCGAATTGCCGTCGAGCTGACCGGGAATCGAAGACCCGGCTCGCCCGAATTGCCGTCGAGCTGACCGGGAATCGAAGACCCGGCTCGATCGTCTCGAGCCGGGTCCGATGGAGGTCCGGACCGGGCGTCAGGCCGGCACGGAGCTCGGCGAGCTGCGTTCGAGCGCCCAGTACACCACGCCGGCCACGATGAACCCGATCACGTAGGCGATGTCGGCCCCACCCAGGTTGATCGCGATGAAGCCCTGGAAGTTCGTCGCATTCATGAACGGAATCGAGAGCACGAAGCCAACGATCAGGGCGATCAGGGCGTTCCTGCCGCTGGGCAGCAGGCTGTAGTCCGAAACGTGGTCGGCCCCCGCGGCCGAATGCTTTCGAAGCTGCCAGTCGACGAGCACGATGGCTGCCCACGGCCCGATCCAGTACGTGATCAACAGCAGGTAGTTCTCGAAGGCGGTGCTGAAATTCTGGCTGTACAGCCACAACGTGGCGAGGAAGCTCAGCACGCCCACGATCAGGGCCGAGACCGGGCGCCAGACCTTGATCCCGGCCGCAAGCAGTGACAGCGAGCCGGAATAGTCGTTCATCGCATTGACTGCGACCGTCCCGAAGAAGATCGCGATCATCGCAATCGCGCTCAGGATCCCGCCGCCAAGCAGCGCGTCGATCTGGTGGACCGGATCCGCGTCGCCATTCGTGACCGCGCCGAACACGGCCAGGCCGAGGACCTCGATCCAGACGGCCGAAAGGGCAATCCCGAGGAATGAGTAGCCGGCCACCTTCGTCGAGGGCGTCGCCGCCGGCAGGTAGCGCGAGTAGTCGGAGGCGTACAGGGCCCAGCCGAGGTTGAAGCTGCCCACGATCGTGGTCGCCAGGACGAACGTCCCGAGCGTCTCCGCGGTCCCGGCCATCCCGAAGTTCGCCTTCGGCAGGAGCGCCACGGTGACCACGGCGAACAGGATCGCCAGGCCGATGGCGGCATACTTCTCGAAGGTGTGGATCGCCTCGTAGCCGACGACGCTGAGGGCTGCCTGGCACACGATCACGACCAGGAGGCCGAGCCAGAACGGCACGGCCCCGCCGGTGATCACCTGGATCGCATAGGCACCGAAGAAGGCGTTGATCGCGTCCCAGGCGATCGTGCTCACCCAATTGATCAGGCCGGGCACCACGATGCTCTTGCCGAACGACAGCCGGCTCAGCGGAATCTGGCCGAGGCCGACCTTCGGTCCCATCGTGCTCAGGATCGCGACAATGCCACCGCCGATCACGTTGCCAACGATGATCGCCAGGAAACCGGTTACGAAACCGAGGCCGAGGATCGCCATCAGGGCGCCCAGGGCGAACGCCGCCGGGACGAGGTTCGGCGTGAACCAGACCGTGAACAGGCGATAGACCGAGCCATACCGGGCCGCCGCCGGGATCGGCTCGATCCCGTGACCTTCGATCGACAGGTCGCCCTCGCCGCTGGGCATCGTATCTCGGGTGAGCGCTTCCACCACCATGCTGTTCAGCCCTCTTCCTTCGTATAGCTCACCGGGGTATCCCCGCCTGCGGCGTGGACGACCGAGTGAGACGGCTCCGTCTCGGCAACGATGCGCCCGAGGCGTACGACCCAGCGTGCCGCCGGCCGGAGGCGGATTGCTTCCGCCTCATCCTCGCAATCGAGAACCACGAAGTTCGCCGGTTTGCCCTCCTCTACGCCGTATTCGACTTCGGCCGCCCGGGCCGCATTGGTGGTGACCATCTCGTAGGCCCGGAAGAGCTCCTTCCGGCCGGTCATCTGGCCGACGTGGACGAGCATCGACAGGGCGTCCAGCATCGAGCCCCGGCCCAGCGGATACCACGGGTCCATGATCGAATCGTGGCCGCAGGCGACGTTGATCCCGGCCTGATCGAGCTCTTTCACCCGGGTCATTCCACGCCGCTTGGGATAGCTGTCAAAGCGGCCCTGGAGGGCGATGTTGTCGAGCGGGTTGGCCACGATCGTGACCCCCGCCCGCTTGAGGATCTGGAGCAGCTTGAAGGCGTAGGCGTCGTTGTACGAGCCCATCGCGGTGGTGTGCCCGGCGACGACCCGGCCCTGCATCCCGCGGCGCATCGTGTCGGCCGCCACGACCTCGAGGAACCGCGACTGATCGTCGTCGGTCTCGTCGCAGTGGAGATCGATCCCCTTGCCCGTCTCGGCCGCCAGCTCGAACAGGAAGTGGACCTCGTCCACCCCGTCGTCGCGCGTCCACTCGTAGTGGGGAATGCCGCCGATCACGTCACAGCCCAGGCGCATCGCCTCGCGCATCAGCTCCTTGCCGTTCGGAAACGACAGGATCCCGTCCTGCGGAAATGCGATCAGGCGCAGGTCGACCAGGTCGCGCAGCTCGTCGCGAAGCTCGAGCAACGCCCTGAGGGCAACCAGGTTCGGGTCACACACGTCAACGTGCGATCGAATCAGGCCGGTTCCCTGGGCCACCTCCCACAGGATCGCCTGGCGGGCGCGTTTCTTGACATCGGCATGGGTCAAGGTCGGCTTCCGGTCGGCCCACGTGAGAATCCCCTCGATCAGCGTTCCCGATTCGTTATGTCGCGGCTCGCCGACGGTCAGGACGGCATCGAGGTGGACATGCGGATCGACCAGCGGCGGGGAGAGCAGGCGGCCGGCCGCCTGGATCTCGATCGCGCCGTCCGCGGAGAGGGCGCCGCGGGGCCGGATCGCGACGATCCGATCTCCGCTGACAGCTACGTCGACGGGCTCGGGCCGGCTGCCGCGCGTGGGGTGGACGCGGGCATCACGAACCAGGAGATCCACGCTTCGAGCTCCCTCCGAAGCTGGCCGCTCAGGTGACTCCCCGCACCGACGGCCCCGCCGCAGTGTCGGGCCGCGCACCCAGCGAAGTCAAGGCGAATCGACGGTTCAATTTGGTTGCGCCGGCGAGCCTTCAGCCGGACGGCACGATCTCGAGGATCTGACCGGTCTGGCCCGTCGGCCCGAGCTCGTCTCGGGTCAGCAGATACAGCTCGCCGGATGCGTCCTGGCCGATCCCGTCGACGAATCCGAGAACAGGATCGCCCTGGACCGACAGCTTGGCCCAGGTCCAGGTGGACGAGCTGGGGCCGGGCGTCGCGGCCAGCACCGATCCATGGCCGGTCGGAGTGATGGTCGTCCAGTTACGGGACAGGTCGGCGAAGACGTAGCGGCCCTGCAGAGCCGGGATCGCCGAGCCCTGGTAGATCAGCCCGCCGACGATCGCGATGCCGACATCGGTGTGGGTGTACTCGAACACCGGACCGACGAACGAGTCGCCCCGCTTGTCGCTGGTGGCGCACGTCGCCAGGTCGGACAGCGGCGATTGCTCGTCGACGCAGTGGTCGCCTTCCCGCACCGGCCAGCCGTAGTTGCCGCCGTTGACCCCGACATCGACTTCCTCGTATCGCCCCCAGCCGACGTCGTCGATGAGCAGGCGATGCTCGCCGCCCGGCTCCCACGAGAAGCGCCACGGGTTGCGTAGTCCGAAGGCGAAGATCTCGGGCCGTCCGCCACCCTTGGCGAACGGGTTGTCGGCTGGGATCGAATAGGGCGCCGTCCCGTTCACGTCGATCCGCAGGATCTTGCCGTTGAGCTTGCTCGTGTCCTGGGCATTGCCGCCCGGCGAGTGGCCGGGCCCGACATCACCCTCGTTGCCGCCGTCGCCGACGCCGATGTACAGGTCGCCGTCGGGTCCAAAGCCGAGGCCGCCCCCGTTGTGGTTTGCCTGCGGTTGCTCGAACTGGAGGATCCTTCGCTCAGACGACGGGTCCACCCGGTTCGGGTCGGCCGAGCTGACGGTGAACGAGCTGACGGTGTCGGTGTGGTCCTGGCCACGGGCAGCCCCGGCCCGGAGCCTGGCCGTGTAATAGATGAAGACGCGCCCGTTCTGGGCGAACTTCGGATCGAATGCGAGGCCCAGCAGGCCCCGCTCGTCGTAGTCCGGGCTGAGCTTCACGACCTCCGCGCTGACATCGAGAAACGGCTGCGGCAGCACGGCCCCGTCCTTGAGGATGAAGACCTTGCCGGACTGGTCGAGGATGAGCAGCCGGCCGCTGCCGTCGGGCGCCGGGACGAGCCCGTCAGGGGCGCTCAGCCCGCTGGCGACCACCTTGAGCGCAACATCGGCCGGCGGAAGTGTCGGCCTGGGCCGGACGGTCGGCGGAGTTGAGCCGATCGCCTGGCCCACCGAGGCGCCCGGCGCGCTGCTCGTGGCCGGCAGGTTGCTGGGACCGGCCGGGGAGGTCGAGACCGAGCCACAGCCGGCCAACATGAGACAAACCGCCCCAACCACCCCTGCCGCCCGGGTCTTTACCCGGCGCGCGTGCGCCGACATTTGCCGCCTCCTCGGGCCGTCCACCCGGCCGGGAGCATAGCGGATGGCCTCGGCCATCGGCTAGGATGGGCGGCGCGCGATGCCCGGCGCGAATCCGACCGGTGCGACGCCCGGCGCGCAAGTCCTGCCCAGTGCGGAGCCTGCGCAGCGCCGACACAACGAAGGAGTGAGACGTGGCCCACCGTACGTCGATCGTCGCGGGACTTATCGTGGCCAGCGCCATGATTGCGACCGCCTGCAGCAGCTCGGCAACCACTGCGCCAACCGCGGCGGCCAACGGCGGCGACGGGGCGGGAGCATCCTCCGGCCTCGGCGGCGGAGCCATCCCGTCGCTCGACCTCGGGGCTCTTGGCGCCCTTTCCGGCGGCAAGAACCCGTCGACGCTGCTCACGGCTGACATGGCGACGAGCCTCCTTGGGAGCGCGGCCACGGCGGTCGCGGGCACCTCGACCCCGATCAGCGCCTCGTATGCCGACGCCGCCGGCGACAGCGTTTCCATCTTCGTCGAGGCGCTGCCCGGCGCGATGAACCAGGCCCTCCTCACGAGTGCCCTGTCCCAGGCAAACGCGAATGGCAGCCTCGTCGCGATCAGCGGGCTGGGCGACATCGCCGGCAAGGAAGTGTCCGACAACTCGGCCACCGTCGGGTTCGCCAAGAACGGCACGCTGGTCATCATCAACGCAGAGTCGGCGACCCAGGCAGGCACGGACCTCGAGCCGAAGATCGAGACGCTCGCCCAGCAGATCGCCGGGAGCCTCTAGCCTCCGACCGGGCCGGGCACGGCGGCCGTGGCAGCGTCGGCGGCCGTGGAGGCCGAAATGGACAAAGCGTCCCTCGATCGCGGCTTATGCCACATTCGAGCGCGATGGCCGCGCCTAGGCGACTACTGCGGCCGAATCTCGTGCACGGATCTGCCTCGTCCAGAGAGATCCGAGGCGGGACGAGGCCGCTGAGCCGCCTAAGAGACGTTTGACCAACGATTTGTCAGAACGCGGCCATGGGCCGGGAGGTCCATTTGAGCTTCGTGGGACCGTTAACCCGAACCTTGGCTGAAGCACCCGCGCGCCTTTGGGCTGCCGTCCAGCTGGCCGCGGCCGAACGCACCCCGCCCGGAGAGTGGACCGCTCAGCAGGTCGTGCTGCACTTGGTGGCGGTCGAGGAACAGGTCTTCCAGGCACGCTTGCTGGACTTGACCAGATCGGGCGAGCCGCACTGGAGCTGGGTCGAGCCGGGGCCGGTGGAGCCGGCCCTGGGCGAGACGATCGAGGGCTCCCTCGAGCGCTTCGCGACGGCTCGAGCCGCCACGCTCAGGACGGTAGCAAGCCTCAACGAGGCCGGTTGGGAACGAGCTGGGCTCCACGCGACGCTCGGCCGGCTCGACGTCGCCGGCCTGCTGGCTCTGGCCGGCGATCACGACGAAGAGCACATTGCCGGCTTGCTCGCCCGTGGCCGCTCGCCTGACATGCAATGGGTCTCGCAGGAGCCACCGAGTCAGCGAACCAAGCTCCTGGTCATGATGATCGTGATGATCGCCATCGCGACCGTCATCCTTGGGATTCTCGTGCTCTTGTGGCAGCTGCTCGGGGCGACCTACGGGAGCTAGAGGTCCAGCGTCGGCAGGCCGTTGCGCCGGAGGATCAGGGCGATCTCGCTGCCGTGCTGAAGCTCGTGCTCGATCAGGTGCCAGACCACCCAGGCACGGGTGACGATGCGACCGCCATGACGGCTGGGCCGCTGAAACTCTGCCAGGAGGTCGGTGGCGGACCACTGCTCGAGACAGCCATCGATCAGCAGCCATGTCTGCTGAAACGCGTAAACGATCTCGGCGGCAGTGCGTGGGCGATTCTCGTCGTCCTCCCAGCTGGCATCCTCGATCGTCAGGCCCGGCACGGTCGTGCTGGTAACGCGAAACATGTCGCGGACGACCGCGTTGCCTTCGCCAAGGACGTCGTGGAACCAGTAGGCGCGCCCGCCGACCATGTTGGCGGCCAACTGCCACAAGGCCCAGTGGGTGGGGTCCGGCCGGAGCTGCATCTGCTCATCGCTGAGCGGGCCGATGACCTCGAGGAGGCGCTCCTGGTGCCTCGCCCAACCGTTGTAGAACGTGGTGAGGGCGGCTAGCTCAGGGGACTCCATGGCTGCATCCTAGCAACGATCTATCTGCCTGGCCATCGTCCACACGGTCGCTGCAGGGCGGTCCCAAGGAACCCCCAGTGCAGATCGTTGACTGAGCAATGACCCCAACGGTCGGCTAAACTGATCGCCCAACGGAGCCTGGGGGTGTCGTTGGACGGCTGCACCCATCTGGCCTGGCACCAACCCCGGGCCGGCTGGTGTGCCCGTTCTGCCGCGAGTGCCCCGATGGCTGGTCGGCACGTCCCACTGGACGATCAGCGCCGCAGTCGGCTGTATGCCGGATGCGTCTGGGGGAATTGACCGCGTACGGCTCGATAAGGAAAAGGCCCTCGGTACAATGCCAAGGGCCTGCTTCGTGCCCAGATTAGTGGTCGGGCGGAGGATTTAGACGGGTCTCCGAGCCCCGGTCGCTCCGGCTCGACTGGCCGCCAGGGCGAGATTGACGTCCGGACGCGGAGCCGGGGACACCCGACGTTAGCGAGCGCCGCTTACCAGGCATTTATCGCTTCGCCCTCGGGTGCGCCCCGCCGTAGGCGCTCATTAGCCGGACGGGCGAGGATCTGGGTCGTGGCCAGGCTGGCATAGCCGAGTAGCTCCTGGACGACCCGCAGGTCTGATCCGCCGTCGAGGCAGGTGGGTGGCGAAGCTGTGGCGGGACGCTACGGTCCGGGGTCAGCGGATGGGCTGGAGTATGCGCGCGTCTCTGTCGCGATACCAGGACAAAGGCTTCCTTGCGGGTCGGTCGAGCGCGCAGACTAGCCATCCGAGCGACCGACCTCGTTAGAGACTCGGTGCCGGCACCGAATACCGAGGTGACCGCGATGCCCGCCAACGACCCATCCGAGCAGGCCGCGCGCCCGCTGGCCCTCGTGACCGGCGCGTCATCCGGGATCGGCCGGGCGTACGCCGAGCGTCTCGCGGCCGATGGCTACAATCTCGTCCTCGTCGCGCGGCGAGGTGAGCGACTCGCTGAGTTGAAGAGCCGGCTCGAAGCCGACCACGGCGTGGCGGTTCGCCCGCTGGTCGCCGATCTCTCCAGCACGGCCGGGCGGAGGGCGGTCGAGAAGGCCGTCGCCGACCCCCGGATCCGGACGGTCATCGACTGCGCCGCCCTGGCCCACTACATGGCGTTCACCGACCTGCCGGTCGAGACGGCCGAGGAGCTGGTCGAGCTCAACGTGCTCGCGCCGGTACGGCTGATCCATGCGGCGCTGCCAGCCATGATTGAGCGCGGCGAGGGGACGATCGTGACCTTCGCCTCGCTCCTCGCCTTCGCGGCGGCTGCCGACAACCCGCGCCTGCCCCGCCGGGCGATCTACGGCGCGAGCAAGGCGTTCCTCCTCGCCCTGATCCGCCGGCTCTCGTTCGAGCTCGCCGACACGGGCGTGCGGCTCCAGGTCGTCTGTCCCGCCGTCGTCAAGACCGAGTTCCACACCAGGCAGGGGATGGACTTCTCGCAGATGCCAAGACTGGAGCCCGAGCACATCGTCCAGGCCAGCATGGTCGGCCTGGCGAACGGTGAGCTCGTCTGCCTGCCGAGCCTCGAGGACCCGGACCTGCTGACCCACCGGGACGAGGCCGAACTGGCGATCCTCGCGGCCGGGATGCGAGCGGAGCTGGCGGGCCGCTACTTGGTCGAGTAAGCATCCGGGCCCACCGTTGGTCGGCCCCGGTCGCTCCCGCTCGGCCGACCGCCAGGGCGGGATCGACGCGTCAAACAACCAGTTCAGCGTCTCGGTATTTCCGCGAGGAGTCGAGGTGGGAACGCCCAAGAGCCGACATTACTATCGCGGCTCGCTCCCAGATAAGCCGTAGACAAGCGGGCTGAGCCGGAGCTGGCAGTAGATGGCGAAGAACGTGACCGCCAGGACCATCCCGCTCAGTGCCGTCCAGAACCATTCGGATCCCGGCCCGATGAGGACCATCCCGTTCGTGTTGATCAGGCTCATCTCGCTCCCTCTTCTTATCGACTCCAACGGGCCGACGATAGGGATGGACCGGTCGTGGGGCAAGGGGAACTGAGGCAGTTGTGCGCCCGGTCACTTCCGGCCGCCAGGCGATCGACGTCCGGACGCGGAGCTGGGACGAGCTGAGGCTAGCCGGCGGCGCATATCTGGCGATCATGCGGCCCCGCCCGACGAGGGGGGTTCGTCCAACGGGGCCGGTTCGCTCCTACTTCGATCGGACGACGACCTCGAAGATCTCCGGTCCGTCCGGTTGATAGGCGATGACGACCCGGCCTTTAGCCGGGATCTCCTGGACGATCCAGCCCGATGCCGCCTTACCCTGCGGCAGCGAGCCGACCGACAGCTCCGGCTGCGGGCCGTTGACGACGCCCGTGAAGTTGTCTGCGACGGCGTCGCCTACGTAGACAGCCCAATCGCCGGTGTTGTAGGTGGCATTCGGCCCAGTCGCCTTGTAGCTGACGTGAAACGCCAGGAAGACATCGCCCTTGCCGGGGACATCGTTGGCGTAGGCGTTGGCCGGGTCCTTGTAGACCTTCGAGAACGTCGCCTTGTCGACGCTGACCGTCATGCAGTCCACGTCGCTGCACTGGATATCGATCACGTCGCCGAGCTTCTGCTGGGTCGGCGAGGCGTCTGGCGCGGTCGATGGCGCTTCGCTCGGGGCGATTCCGTTCAGGGACGACGGGTCGACCGTCGGCCGCGATGTCGCACCGCTCGAGCCGGAGCACCCGACCACGGCGAGCGACAGCAGACCTAGGGCGAGCAGAGCACGCATCGGATGGGTCCCCTCAATTGGGCTGGGACAGTTTGTGGAGTAGTACACCGCGGCCCGGTCCGTGTCACTCCTCTCGCCCGACTAGTGGTTGGCACACTGAGCCGAGCCACCGCCCGTGGGCACCCTCTCGGGCAGGGCGCTGACGCCCGCCTTGGGGACCTGGGGCGGGGCGTTCTCATGTTCCTCTCAGAAATATTTGCCCACGGTACCAAGGTTTGAGCGGTAATCTCTGCGCACCCTCGCTCGGCCGGGTTACCCCCAGTCGGCTGAGCGGGGCCTTCGAACCACGAGGTTCCCCATGGCCAGCGAGCCGCCGCCTCCCAAACCGACTCCTCAGCCAATCCTTGGGCGACATTGGACGAGCCCTGGGCTGAGGCCCGAGTCACGCTCGGAGATCACCCCCGACGATCCCGACCGTCTTCTGGCCGAACGGGCGGCCCGGCGCGGGCTCAATCCGCCTGTCGTGACGATCCGCCGAGTCGGCTAGCGGCCTCGCCTGCCGGCCGCGTACTTTCGGACGGTGGCCGAGCGCACCGCTTCGGCTGTGAAGGATTGAACTCGCTCCTAGGCCCGTCCATACTCGCGGCCCGGACGGCCTGGAGCTGTCAGCGCCGCCCGTATGGCAATGCAGGGGTGAATTGCTGATGCGTGATCTGGTGGCCCGCCTGGGCCAGCTCATCCTCGCCGGCTCGGTCGCCACGACGAGCCTCGCCCTGGGGGCGGCGAACGTCGCAGCGGCCGACCCCGGACCGGTCAACACCCCGTTCAGCGTCTTGAAGGACCCGGGACCCATCCAGTGCCCGGACGGCCTCGAGGTCGCCCTGCCGGCCGATCCCGCGATCGGTGGCCTGCCCGGCGTCGCCCTGTTCAAAGCTCCTGGCCCAGGCGGCTGCGCCCCGGGCGTGACCGTCTCCAAGGACTCGGGACCACTCCAGACCCCGGGCACGGTCGCCGACCTGCCCCTCAACGCCGCCGACTGCGCCGTCGGCACGGCCAGCCTCCAGGCGACCGCCGATGCCCTCGGCCTCGTCGTCGCCCCGCCCGACCCGGCAGCCGGCCCCGGCCCGACCGGCTGTGCCAGTGGTGACACGCTGACCGCCGCCCTGGCCGCGGTGATCGCCGCGGGCGATCCCGGCCCGACCCAGTGCCCGTCTGGCGTCGCGGTCGCGATCAGCCCCGGTCCTTTCGGCCGCCTGAACCCCGGCCTACTCGTGCTTAAGGATCCGGGTCCAGCCCAGTGCCCCTCGGGCATCGCGCTCGTCCTCCTGCCGGCCGTCCAGGACGTCGTCCGGGGTGCGCTCGTGCTGAGGAATCCGGGACCGGTCGGCATTGGGGCGTTCGTGATCGTGCCCGGTGGCACGAGCGGCTACGGCCTGATCAATCCCGGACCGCAGCAATAAGGCCGACCTAGACTCGACTAGCCCGGCCGCCCGAATCCCCCTCGTCTGGCGGGGCGCACAGAAACGCCGATCGTCCTGCTTCAGGTGCCGGGGCGATCGGCGTCTGTGATCGCGCCCACCCGTGTTCCGGTGAGATACGCGGGCTTCGAGGGCGCATCTCTACGGTACTTGCCCGGTGCGAGTCGGCTGGGAATCGACTGGCGGGCCGATAAACGGGCCGGGCCTAGACTCTCAGCTCCGCCGGACGGATCCCCCGGCGGGGCCGCTCATGTTCGAGGTCCAGCAGCCCTCTAGACTCACAGGCGCCCCGTCGGTTGCCCCCTCTCCTGGCGGGGCGCTTCAACAGAAGGCGACCATGGCTGCTCTGCTCGGGCTCGGCGTTGCACCTACCTGGCGATCGCGCTCCCGAACCAGGTCCCTGAGTCACCGCTGACTAGGATCCCGTCGCGCATCAGGAAGACCTGGCGGGCGCCTGCCAGCCCAACTGGCTCGCTGCCACTCAGCGCCAGGTTCGTCCAATGCTCGCCGTCGAAGGATGCTTGGTATTCAAGTGGAGCATCACTCGTGTCGCCCTGGCTGCCCCACCCCAGCAGGCGGACTCCGTCCCCTGCAAACGAACCCGCTGGGCTGCCATTCCCCTCGCCCGAGGCCACGACGCCGAATGGGTCGGCATGGCTGACCTTCCAGGATCGCCCATCGCTCGAGAGCCACAGGGATGGCTGGCCTGGGGTGAGACCCAGCTGAGTGCTCGCAGCCATCAGGCCGTTCATGCCCGGCCAAACCTCGGTGAAATCGTCGCCGGGGGCAGCCGCGACGGTTGCCACCGACCATTGACGCCCGTCTTCGGACCACCAGGCGTGGGGCTGGCTCGTGCGCGGCGTCGAAGCGTCGAGCGCGACGAAGCCGTGCTCGAAGGGCGCCACCGCAGTCACCTGCGCAACCCCCGATCCGGGCAGCCCCACCGACGTCCAGGCCTGGCAGTTGATGGTGAGTTCAAGCGCCGGCCCATGCGCGACGGCTGCCACGGCTCCGGTAGCTCCTCCGGCGAGGAATGCCTGACGAACCTCGTCGACGGTAAACCGGGGCGCCACGAGGGCCCGCCAGCCGGACCCGCTGTCAGACCACCAGAGGGTGCCCTTGCCCGTAGCATCCTCGCTCGCCACTAACACGCCGGTGCCGCAGGCAGTCCCGCCGATGACGAACGTGTTCCCCGTCGTGTCATCGAGCCCGAACGTCGGGTCAGGGAGCTTGGCCCAGCCTCGTCCATCTGGCGAGGTCCACGCCCCGAGTTGCCCTGTCGGGCCTGTCTGGCCGAGAGCGACGTAACCACCCGACCACGGAACGACCATCGTGATTTGTGGCTGGCCAGCAAGTCGCTCGAACGTAAGGCCGGTCCACGCCGTCATCGTAGCCGGGGGCACCGTGGTTACCGGCTGGCTTGAGCTGACGGTGGTGCTCGGCTCGGGCGTACCGGTTAGCGATGCGGCCACAGTCGCGCTTGTCGGGTGCGACGCGACCTCGGCCGATGCTTGGCAGCCGGCCAGCATCGCCGTCGCGATGAGGACGGCCATCGACTTCGAGATGCCGGCCATGGACTCGACCCCCTGTACGACGACAGCGCAAAATCTCGCGCCGCTGATCAGACGACCGACGCACCCAGAAAGGTGCGCGCCCCGAACGGGCGTGAGCGTTGGCCGGTGAATGTGGTTCGTATCGGAGTTGACGGTCAGCCCGGTCGCCGCCGGGTGAGAGGTTGGGTTGCCGCCTTCATCGACGTGACGAGCGTGGCGTATTTGGTTACCGCAGATGCCTGATATCCCAGCGACATCGCGGCTGTCCGACCGTCCGGGCCGGGCCACGTCAGCCGGCTGATGCCGAGGGCACCTGTCCAAGGAAAAGGCCGCGCAGTGCGCGGCCTGGAAGACCGCGTCCGGCGAGCTCAGCTGGATCGGCTCAAGTCGGAGTGGTGGGCTCCGGCCTGGGAGTGGATCGCGGCGGAGAGGCGCGAGCCGAGATGATCCCCTTGGGGTTACCTCAGCCGGCGGCTTCGGCAGGCGTTCGTCGCAGGCGCCGCACGAGCGCGCCGATCGCTGCGCCGACGAGGCCAATGACGACGACCGCTGGGATCATGAAGATCCACACCGCCCCGACTACGAAGGTGGCCATGCCCTCGCCGCCCACCTCTGACAGCGGAGAGGATTGCGCGTTGAGCAGTAGCGCGACCTGATCGCCGCCGGCAAAGCCGAGATAGCCGCCCACGGCCGCCCCCAGTGCCGCGCCCATGATGCCGAAGCCGCGCAGCCGCCAGCCAACACCGAATCGACGAGCACCAGCCCAGGCAGCAGGACATTGACTGCAAGGGACATGTTTTGGTCGAGCGATGTTTCGATCTGTATCCGACGGCGTTCGCCGATCCGAGCGGCTGATCATACCGACGACCGTGGCGGTGAGCAGCAGGGATGCGACCGCGCCGACGACAAAGGCCCCGAGGACAAAGCGCCGGATCGCGTGGGCGGATACTCGTGCCCTCGGCGGTGCTGACGGAGAGTTCAATGCTTCAACCAGGTCGTCGGGGACCTCAACTCGGGTCAGGCTGAGGTCGATGCTCTCGTCCGGATTGATGAGCCGGAGGTGATCGACCGAGCCCACCTGCTGCGTGGTGGACGCCGGCAGGCGCAGCAAGAGCCCAACATAGGGGCGGCTCAGACGGATCTCATCACCGTCTGGTTCGAGCGTGACCAAGGTGCCAACCGGGAATCCGACGAGGTACCCATTGTCGAGTCGCCATCGCTCGGCCATCGCCGATGTCCCTCCCGGAGAGGGATCATTGTGCTCTAGTCCGATCGGGCCGACCCATGGCAACCGCGCCCTCCCGCGGGTCCGTCACGGCCGGCAGCGTGGGATTGGTCTGTCCGCTGCGTCAAGTGGGGAGTTCGAGTCGAGGCCAGAGAATCGACACGATGAGTGCGTCACCCTCGACGGGCCATCGCCGGGATGCGATGGTTCGATCGAGGAGGCGGGTGGCTCTCGACTCGGCCCTCCATCACGAAGGGCCGGGCCCATGGCGAGCTGAGCCTAATAGCCAGTAGCGACCGTTGGCGAAGGGGCGGGCTCCACGTCACATGAGCTCTGGCACGGCGTAGGAATCGGCAGGAAAGCAGGAGCCGTCGCCACCAGGAAGCCGTCGACACCGAAACCGCTGACGTCGCCGGGACTGGCATCACCCGTGAAGGAGTAGAGCTGCAGCCCCATGTAGGTCACCTGGGTCGAATGATCATCCGCTCGAACGACCGTGCCAGGGTGCCCGCCGGAACATGCTCTCCGGCCGTGACCGAACCGCCGGCCGCCACGAGGAGTGGCGGCCAGGACGTCAGGCAGGCGCCGGTGCACGGCAGTGGGGTAGTACCGGAGGCCCGAACATAGAGCGATCGTCCAGTCGGACCGGTGAGGACCGGTCCGTAGGTGACGTTTTGGACCGCGCTGACAACCACCGCCGCGGAGGTTCCGCCGGCCGAACCGGGCGACGTCGTCGCTGCGCTTCCTGCTGAACATCCGGCCAGGAGCGAGCCTGCCAGCAGGATCCCGACGCCGGTTCGAATGCTGATCATCGCGATGCCTCCCCGATAGTCGTCGAGAGCTCACGATACCGCGCCGCTGCAGGCTGATCTCCCGAAGGGGAATGCTTCAAGACGGGTCAGGCCAGGCCGGGCGAGGCATGGTCCGCACCTATCGACGTAACCCCGATCGGCCGGGTGAACCTCAATCGCTCGGCTGCACCCGCGCGGCAACGCTCGCCCGGCATCTCGAACCGCTCGCTGAACGCAGCACGATTGGACCAGGTGAAGCCCATCCTCGACATCGTCGAGGCGACCTTCGCTAGCGATCCTGATGAGTGCCTACGCGGCCCGCTAATCGAAGAATTCCTTAAGGATCTGCAGAACGCCTGTCTGCAGTCGAGTGGAGATGGGGGTACGGCCCCAAAAAGAGAGGCCCTCGGCGCATCGCCGGGGGCCTCATTCGTGCTCAAAGTAATGGTCGGGGCGGAGCGATTCGAACGCTCGGCCTCCTGAACCCCATTCAGGTGCGCTACCAGGCTGCGCCACGCCCCGACAGGTTCGGAGTCTAGCACCCGGCGCGACAGGCCAGTCGAGGATGGGCTGGGAATACGTGGCGTGCCCAGACCGACAAATCGTGCGAGTCACCCAGAGCGGCTCGACCCCGAGACTCGGGACGATGTTGATTCCCACGAGACAAATCAGCTGTTTCGGCCTCTCCGACCGAGTTCTTCGCCGGGCCGCGACCGGGTTTCATGCCGGGCCGAGCGTGGGCCGGGATAACTGGGCCTCGGTCCGGCGGGTCCGGCGTCGAAGTTGGGCGCGAAACGGCGGTTTTGTCGCGCCAGAATCGAACAGAGGCCTGGAGGAGAGGCCTTGGAGGAGAGGCCCTTGAGGCTGGAGGCCGGACGGCGGCAGCTCCGCCGGGCGGGGATGAACGAACGTGCCTAATGGGCCCGGACGGCACGACTCCCCGGCGCGACTCCCCGCACGGCCACCACGGCCGCGTCGGCGGGGCAGCTCGATCGCGCTGCGTTCGCGGAAGAACAACCTGATGGGCGTGCCGTCAAAGCCGTACGCATCGCGGAGCTGGTTCTCGAGGTAGCGCTGGTAGCTGAAATGGACGCTGGCGGCATCCTTGGCGAAGAACACGAATGTGGGCGGCGCAACGGCGACCTGGGTCGCGTAGAAGATCTTGGGCCGGCGGCCCTTGACCATGGATGGCGCCTGGCGCCTGATCGCCTCGGCGACGAGCCGGTTCAGCTCGCCGGTCCCGATCCGGCGCCGACGCTCGGCCCAGATGTCGACGGCTGTCTCGAGGACGCGTCCCACCCGCTGGCCGGTCTTGGCGCTGATCGAGATCACCGGGGCCAGGTCGATGAACGGCGCTTCGCGGCGCAGCGAGATGACGTACTGGTCGAACGTCTTGTCGGTCTTCTCGGTCAGCAGGTCCCACTTGTTGACGGCCACCACGAGGCCCTTGCCTTCCTCGACGACGTAGCCCGCGACGTGGGCATCCTGGGCCGTCAGCCCGTCCTCGGCGTCGATCACGACGATCGCCACGTCGGCCCGGGCGATCGCCTTCATCGAGCGCAACGCCGCGTAGCGCTCGGCGGCAGGGCCATTGGCGACCTTGCCCCGCCGGCGGATCCCGGCGGTATCGATCAGGATGACTTCGCTCCGGCCGTACGCCAGGGTCGTATCGATCGCGTCCCGGGTCGTGCCCGGGATATCGCTGACGATCACCCGCTCCTCCCCGAGCAGGGCGTTGACCAGGCTCGACTTGCCGACGTTCGGCCGGCCCACGATCGCGATGGACACGGGCTGGTCAGAATCGGCGGCCATTGCGGCGTCCCAGCGGGCTGCCTCGGGATCGGGCTCGGCGTCGGCGTCGGCATCGAGCTCGGCGTCGAAGTCCGACTCGTCGCCGGTCCCCGCTTCACCCAGGGCCGGCCCATGACCGAGCTTGGGCAGCACGAAGCCCGCGGCGACGTCGCGCTCCCACGCCTCGGCCTCGACGGCGCGCGCCTTGCGCGCAATCTCATCCTCGGATTCGGGCGGCAGGGCCCACACGACGGCGTCGAGCAGATCGCCCGTCCCCCGGCCGTGCGCCGCGCTGACCGCGAAGACCTCCTCCCAGCCGAGGCCGTGGAACTCGGCTGCCTCCAGGTCGCGCTTCTCGTTGTCGGCCTTGTTGACCGCCACCAGGATCGGCGACTTGGCCCGGCGCAGGGTCGCCGCCGCCTCGAGATCGGCGGGCGTCGGCCCGGTCGCGGCGTCGACGACGAGCACGATCACGTCGGCCTCGTTGATCGCCAGCCGGGCCTGCTCCTGGACGCCTGCCTCGATCGAGTCGTTGGGGTCCACCTCGAGCCCGCCGGTATCGACCACGACGAAGCGTCGGCCGTTCCATTCGGCGTTGCCGTACAGGCGGTCGCGGGTCGTTCGAGCCCGGTCTTCGACGATCGCCCGGCGGCTGCCCAGGATCCGGTTGAACAGGGTGCTCTTGCCGACGTTGGGCCGCCCGACGAGGGCGACGACGGGCAGTCCGGCCGCCACGCTCAGGCTGCGCCGGCGGAGATCGTCGGCAACGAGGTCGTCCGGCCGGCTGGGGTTGCGGCGACCGCCAGGGCGGCCATGGCCAGTCCCGATGCGTCGGCGGCGGCAGCTTCGGTCCCGGCCAGGACCAGGATCCGCTCGGCGACGACCTGGAGGTCCTCGATCGGAGTCGACGTGCCGCCGGTGATCCCGACGATCGTGGCGCCTTCGAACACGGTCGGCGTCAGCCAGGTCGGCCACCGACTCGACCTGGATCGCCCGCGTGCCGACGATCTCGCACAGGCGGGTGAGCTCCTTCGTGTTGGCGCTCGAGCGGCCGCCGACCACGACCATCAGGTCGACCTCGCGGGCCGTGTCGAGGGTGTCCTGCTGGCGCCGGATCGTGACCGGGCAGACCGTGTTGACGATCTTGAGCTCGTGGCTGCGCCCGACCATGAACGCCGCCAGCTTCTCGAACTTCCAGGGCGGCTGGGTGCTCTGCGAGATCAGCGCCATCTTCTTGCGGCGCGGGATCGTCTCCCACTCGGGTTCGTCGTCGACCACGATCGCGTCCGGCGCGAAGCCGAGCAGGCCGACCACCTCGGGGTGGCGGGGCGTGCCGAGCAGGACGATCGTGTAGCCCTCCTCGACGAGCTTCATCAGCTCGCGCTGCTCCTGGATCACCCAGGTGCAGGTGCCGTCGATCACGTCGAGGCCGCGCTCCTCGGCACGTTCCATCACGTCGGGCCGGACGCCGTGGGCCCGGATCACGATCGCGGCCCCGCGATCGACCTCGTCGAGCGTCTCGACCGTCTGGACACCGGCCCGCTGGAGGTCGGCGATCACGCCCTCGTTGTGGACGACCTGGCCGAGGGTATGGGTGACCCGGCCGCTGGCGGCCGACTCCTTGGCCTTGTCGATCGCCTCGCGAACGCCGTAGCAGAATCCGGTCCGCCGGGCGATCCGAATCTCCTCGACTGTACCCATCTCCGGGTGATTATCGCACCGGCCGTGCCGAAACCCCGGGGGCGGCCTTGGCGACCCGCCCGTAGACGCCTCGCTGGCGCTCCGGCAGCAGCTCGGCGATCCGGCCCATGATCGCCGCCGTGGCCGCCGTCTTCGCCGCCCGTCGATCGAGGTCCGGCGGCAGGACATCGGCCAGGCGGAAGGGCCGGCCGACCCGCAGCTCTACCTGTCCGCCGATCCGGGGCGGCTTGCCCTTGGGCCAGAACCGATCCGTGTCGACGACCCCAACCGGCAGGATCGCGGCCCCGGTCTTGAGGGCCAGCATGGCCACGCCGTCCTTGGCGGCCTGCAGGCCGCCGTCGGCGCTGCGGGTGCCCTCCGGGAAGACGACGACGACATTGCCGGCCTCGAGGATCCGGATCATCAGGCGAAAGACCTCGATCTCGGCATTGTCCCGATCGACCGGATGGATCGAGCCGGCCAGGAAGATGTGGCCGAGGATCGGCCACTCGGTCATCTCGCGCTTGCCCAGCCAGTGGATCCGCCGCCCGAGGCGCGGCGTCAGCCATGCCCCGACCACCACTCCGTCGGCGTTCGAGACGTGATTCGAGGCAATGATCAAGGGCCCCTCGGCGCGGGATCTCGTCCAATGCGCCGGTGATCCTGACCCGGGTGAGGCAGCGCGTGACCGTGCGCACGAGCAACGCGGTCCCCCGGATGAACCAGTTGGCGTCGCTGCGCAGTGCGGGATCGGCCGGCGGGCGCAGCCGGCTCGGTGCCGGCCATCATGTGGCCGCTCCCACGGGGATCTCGCCGGCCTGCCGGATCGCGGCCACGACCGCGGTCACGGTCTGCTCGAAGGTATTGCCGTCGGTCACGATATGGACCGCGTCGGGGGCCGGACGAAGTGGCGCCACGGGCCGATTGCGGTCGAGGTCGTCGCGCCGGCGCAGCTCGGCGAGGACGGCGGCCGCCTCGGTCCCGGCCGGGTCGATGCCGCGCTCACCCGATCGCCGTCGGGCGCGCTCCTCGGCCGACGCGTCGAGGAACACCTTGAGCCCGGCGTCGGGCAGGACGACCGTCCCGATGTCCCGGCCGGCCACCACGATCCGGCCGCCGCTGGCGATCGCCCGCTGGCGCTGGAGGAGCGACGCTCGCAGCTCGCCGACCCGGGATACCTCGCTGACCGCCCGATCGACCTCGGCGCCATGGACCTGCTCGGTGACGTCGACTCCATCGACCAGGACGCGGGCCAGGCGGCCCTGGTCATCGGTGGACAGCTCGACCTCGGCGACGAGGGCAACCAGGGCGACTGGATCGCCCGGGTCGATCCCCCGCTGGAGGACGAGCCAGGTGATCGCCCGATAGAGCAGGCCGGTGTCGCAGAACCGGAAGCCGACCTCCCGGGCCGCGGCGGCCCCGACGCTGCTCTTGCCCGAGGAAGCGGGTCCGTCGAGGGCGACGACCAGGGGCCGGAGGGTCATCGACGCGCCCCCGCCGGGCTCGGCGCCTTCGATCGAGGCTTCGACGGGGCCTCGGTCCTTGGCCAGCCCCGGCCGGCGCCGAGCGAGCGAACCTCGGGAGCGGTCAGGCGGCGACAGCGACCGCTGGCCAGGTCCTCCAGGCGCAGGGTGCCGAGTCGGACCCGGACGAGCCGATCCACCGGCGCACCCACGGCAGCAAACATGCGCCGGAGCTGGCGCTTCCAGCCCTGCTCGAGCGTCGCCCGATACCAGGCCAGCTCGGGCGGCGGCGGGGCAAGGACGGACTCGAGCTTGCGGATCTCGACGGTCGTCATCAGCCGCAGGTGGGTCAGCGTTGCGAGGCCCTCCTCGAAGCGGATACCGGCCCGGAGTGCCGCCTGTTGGCCCTCGTCCAGCTCGCGCCGCAGGCCGAGAGCGTATTCGCGCTCGACCCCGAAGCGAGGATGCAGCACGCGCTCGGCCCAGGCGCCGTCATTGGTCAGCAGGATCAAGCCCTCGGAATCCTGGTCCAGCCGGCCCACCGGGTAGAGCCGCGCGCCCGAAGCCAGGGCGGTAGGCACGAAGTCGAGCACGGTTCGTTCGGCGTGCCGGTCGCGCACGGTCGAGACGACGCCGGCCGGCTTGTGGATGACGAGGTGCACCGGGCTAGCCGCTTCGCCGATCGCCCGTCCGTCGACGAGGATCGCTGACGCAACCGGATCGACCGGCTGGCCGAGGACGGCGATCTTGCCGTCGACGGTCACCCGGCCGGCCGAGATCATCCGCTCCGCCTCTCGCCGTGACGCCACGCCGGCCGCGGCCAGGACCTTCTGGAGCCGTTCGGTCGCCATCAGGCTTGCCGCTGACCTTCCGGCTCGCCTTCGAGCCGGCCCGGTCCGACGGGTCGTGGCTCGATCTCGTCATCGGTCGTCTCGACCAGCCGCCCGGCGATCTCGGCGTCGAGTGCCGGAAGCTCGTCCAGGCTGGTCAGCCCAAATCGCTCGAGGAAGTCGAAGCCGGTGCCGTACAGGAACGGCCGGCCGGGTGCCTCGAGCCGTCCCAGCTCGACGATCAGGCGCCGGTGCAGCAGGCTGCGCAGGCTGTAGTCCGAATCGACTCCCCGGATCCGCTCGACCACGGCCTTGGTCACCGGTTGGCGATAGGCGACGATCGCAAGCGTCTCGAGCGAGGCCGGCGACAGGCGAATGGCGTCGGACCCGACGTAGCGCGCGATGAGGGCCCCCGCCTCAGGCGCCGTCGCCAGCTCGACCCGGTCGGTCGACAGCACCAGCCGGATTCCCCGTCCAGCCAGGCTCACCTCGAGGTCGCCCAGGCGGGCATCGACCGTCTCGCGATCCACCCCGGCGATCGCTCCGATCTCGCGCCGGCTGAGGGGCCGCTCGGCGACGAACAGGAGGGCCTCCAGGGCGGCTTCGCTGAGCTCGAAGGGCTGGGTCGGCAGGCTCGCCTCGATCGTTTCCTCGGCTTGCGCCTGGGCGGTTTCGTCGACCGGGGCGGCCTCCGGCTCGATCACGCGAAGTCTCCGAGCCGTTCGTCGATCGGCCCGATTGGCCCGGCCGGGCCGGCACCGCCGGCCGACTGCTCGGATGGGGTCGACCGGCGGGCCACGATCGGGCCCCACGGCTCAGCCTGCTCCACCACGATCTCGCGGCGCTTCATCAGCTCGAGCATGGCCAGGAATGTGACGGCCAGGACCACCCGGTCGCGGACGCCATGGAGGAGCTCCTGGAGGACGACGAACGGAGCCAGGCGGAGGGCCGCCCGGATCACGTCGGCCCGTTCTGCGATCGTGATCGACCGGGCGACCAGGCCCGGGGCCGGTGGATCCGGTGGCACGAGACGCAGAATCCGGTCGAGCGCCCGCGGCAGCCCCGCGACGTCGAGGGTCGGCGCGGGAGCCTGGCTGGCCCCGGTCCGGCCGGCAGCCGCGGCGACCGCCGGATCGCGCCGGAAGACCCCGATCCGTTCGGCGGCCACCAGCTGGAGCCGGGCGCCTGCGTCCCGATAGGCCCGGTAGAGCAGCAGGCGGGCCCGCAGCTCCGCCTCCGGATCCGCTTCGTCGTCGGCCAGGTCAGCCGGCCCCATGACGGGGCTGCGCGGCAGCATCGCTCGGCTCTTGATCAGGATCAGCTGGCCGGCGACGGCCACGAACCCGGAGACGTTGCCGAGCCGGTCAGAGCCCAGCCCGGCCAGGGCCTCGAGGTAGGCCCCCGCCAGTGATCCGAGGGATACGGTCAGGATGTCCAGCTGGCGCGATTCGATCAGGCTCAGCAACAGGCCGAGCGGCCCCTCGAACGACTCGACCCGGACATGGGTGACGGCGGAACCGGAGCGCGGGCCCGGACCAGGGCCGATCTGGACGATCGGCCGGCCGGCATCCGTGATCATCGGTCAGTTCGCCTCATCGGCGAGGTGGAGCAGCTCACTCGCCCGATCGGCGGGAACGTGGTCCTGGTCGCGGATCAGGCCGGCCGTCCGAGCGCTCCCTCCGGCCGCCAGGACCAGCGCGGCCGAACGTTCGGCGTGGTCGCGGAGCTGGTCGAGCGCGACCCGGTAGCCCGGCAGGTGGCCGGCGACGCGGACGCTGGCCGGCCCGAAGACTTCGCCCAGGGACCAGGCGATCCGAGGTCCGAGGCCGACGCCGCGGCCATCCGGCGTGCTCTTGCCGCAGTCGTGCAGCAGCCCGGCCAGGAGCAGCTCTGCATCTCCGCCGCCGTCAGCGGCGCGCAGGCTGGCAACGACATCAAGGCCGTGGCGCCGGTCCGCGACCGGCATCGCGTCGAACAGGGCCAGCAGCCCAGGCGCGACCCAGGCGTCGAGGGCCGACCGCTCCTCGAGCCCGACCCGGGCCGAGACATGCGTCCGAAACTGGCGCACCTTGCCCGCCCACCACGCAGGACCCCCGGCGCGTCGCTCGCTCACAGACCTGTGATCAGGTTGACCATCGGCGTGCCGACGTGGTCGAACACGAACTGGATCGGCCCAGGGACGCCCGTCAGGAACGGCACGAAGATGATCACCAGGAGCACGATCGCGCCGTACTGGTACAGAAGCGGCTCGTACTTGAAGGCCACTCGCGGTGGCAGAAATGCGAGCAGGACCCTGGTCCCGTCAAGGGGCGGAACCGGGATCAGGTTGAAGATGAACAGCGAGACATTGATCTCGACGAAGATGTACACGATGTTGAGCAGGTCAACGCGACCTGGGCTGGCGGCCGTAGAGGAATTGGACAGGACCGCGAACAGGATCCGGAAGACGACCCCGCCGGCGATCGCCAGGAGCACGTTCGAGACGGGCCCGGCCGCGGCGACCATCGCCTCGCCGGTCCGGCCGTTACGCAGGTTTGCAAAGTTGACCGGGGTTGGCTTGGCCCAGCCGATCCCGACGCCGGCGTAGGCCGAGGCCAGCAGCATCAGGCCGCCCAGCGGGTCGAAGTGGACGATCGGATTGAGGGTGAGCCGGCCGAGGTAGCGCGCCGTCGAATCGCCCAGGCGGTAGGCCATCCAGGCGTGGGAGAACTCGTGGACCGGGAACGAGACGAGGATGATGATCGCCGCGGCGATCAGCGATTCGGTGGTCTGATCCATCGGGCTATCGTACCCGGCGGCGCGCTCCGGGACCCCGCCTAGAGCCGGGCGAGCAGCTCGCCCTTCTTGGCGTCGAACTCCGCCTGGGTTATCGCCCCACTGTCGAGGAGCTGCTTGAGCCGATTGATCGAGTCGGCCACGTCCGCCGAAGTGGGCGTGGCGCCGGTCGATGGAGCGGCTGGCACAGCCCCGGCCCCGGCCGCGGCTGGCGACCCAGCGTCGGACGATGGATCCGTCGTTGCACCGGCGCCGGCCCGCAGTGGCGGGCTCGGGATGTGGCCAGTCGACACCTCCAGCTCGAGATTGTGCTTGGCATCCGCCATCGCCCGCTTGAAGCCCGCCGCGTCGACCAGCATGTGCATCTTGTCGATGCCGTATTCGGACGAGGTGAGGATCTCGAGATCGCCGAAGCCGAACGCCCGGCCGAAGATCGACTCGGTCAGGACCGCGTCGTTGATCTTCTCGAGCGAGGTGTCGAGGGCCTGCTTGTTTACTACGCCGTTGACCTGGATCACCCGCCGGCTCGTGAGCAGGTAGACGAGGTTGGTCCAGCGGATGTAGTGGAAGATCCCGCTGACCACGACGAAGATGACCAGGGCCAGGACCACCCAGCCGAGTGCGCTGTTGATCGTTCCGCCGACCCCGTCGTTCCCGAAGCTGCCGCGGACGATGAGGATCAGGACGGCCGCGACCACGGCCAGGATCGCCCACTTTGCCCGGTCGACCAGGACCAGCCAGTGCTGGCGTCGCTGGAGCAGCACGTTCTCACCGGACGACAGCAGCGAATCGGTGAAGCTCGCCATTGCGAATCGATCCTCCTCAGGCTCGCGGATGGGCGCGAGCATAGACCTCCCGGATCCGCTCACCGGTCAGGTGGGTGTAGAGCTGGGTCGTGGAGATACTCGCATGCCCGAGCAACTCCTGGACGATCCGCAGGTCGGCCCCGCCTTCGAGCAGATGGGTCGCGAACGAGTGGCGCAGCGTGTGCGGAGTGACCCGGTCGGACAGGCCGGCGTCGCGCGCGGCACGCTTGACCACCGACCAGGCGGCCTGGCGGCCGAGCCGTTGACCGCGTGCGGTCAGGAAGACCGGCCCGCCCCGGACGAGCTCGTTCGACCCGTCCCCACTCGCCCGGACCAGCCAGCCGGGACGGACCTCATCGAGGTAGCGGGCCAGCCAGTCGAGGGCGACCTCGCCGACCGGGACCAGGCGCTCCTTGTTGCCCTTGCCGATCACCCGGACGAAGCCGCCCTCGAGCGACAGGTCCTCGCGATCGAGGTTGAGCGCCTCGCTGATCCGCAGGCCGGCCGCGTACAGCAGCTCGAGCAGCGCCCGGTCGCGGATCCGGGCCGGGCGCCGGATCGTTTCCGCCGCTTGCCTCGAGCAGGCGATCGGTCGCTTCGACGTCGAGCGGATCGGGCAGCAGGCGCGACTGGCGGGGCAGGTCGATCCGGCCGGCCAGGTCAGTCTCGATCAGCTCATCGCCGTAGGCGAACCGGTAGAAGCCGCGGATCGACGCCGCCCGCCGGCGCAGGCTGGTCGAGCGCAGGGCCCGGCCGCCCTGGCCCAGGCTGGCCGCCGACCGGGACAGGTAGCGGGTTGCCGCGTCGGCTGACGTAGCCCAGCCGGCCGCAACGACCGGATCGGCCGCGAACGCGGCCAGGTCGCCGCCGTACGCCTGGAGGGTGGCCGGGGCAAGGCCGCGCTCGACCCGGAGATGGACGAGGTAGCCTTCGATCGCGGCTGCGAGCCTGGCACCGGACGAACCGGCGGTCATGCTCGTGCCACCCGCGACTCGCGCCAGGCCTCGGCGCTCCGGCGAGGAGCTGCTCCGCCCCGGCCCGCGCGGCCGCTCCCGCCGTCCGCGGCCTGGCCGGCATGCTCGCCGCCCAGCATCAGGGCCAGCTCCTCGAGTCGCGCGCCGCGATCGAGCCGCTCGACCTCGGTCACGGTCCGCCCGTTGCGCTGGCGCTTCGAGATCCGGAAGTGGGCGTCGGCATGGGCCGCGATCTGGGGCAGGTGGGTCACGCACAGGACCTGGTGGCCGTCGAGCCAGCAGCCACAGGCTGCGCCCGACCGGATCGGCGCTCCGGCCGCCGATGCCGGTGTCGATCTCGTCGAAGACGAGGGTCGGGCGTCTGGTCGGCTGCGGCCAGGACCTCCTTGATGGCCAGGGCCACCCGGCTCAGCTCGCCGCCCGACGCGATCCGGGCCAGCGGCCGGGCCGGCTCGCCCTGCGTTCGGGGCGAATCGGAAGATCACGTCGTCGATGCCGCTGGCGTCGAAGTCGACGCTGTTCGCCGTCGATCACGACGGCCGCGCCCGGCGCCATCGGCCGGGCGCCTGGTGACGGCAACCCGGAACTCGGCCCGCCCGAAGCCGAGCGAATCGAGCGCGGTTGCGACCGCCTCCGACAGCTCGCCCGGCGACCGTCGTCCGGGCCGCCGACAGGTTCGACGCGGCGCGGGCGACCTCGTCGAGCAGCCCGGCGGCCTCGGCCAGGCGCCGGTCACGCTCGCCCTCCAGGTCGCGCAGCCGGGTGGCCTCGGCCGCCATCCGCTGGCCATGCTCGATCACCGCTGCCTCGTCATCGCCATAGCGCCGTTCGAGGGCGAAGATCAGGGACAGCCGTTCCTCGAGCGCGGCCGTCGCGGCCGGATCGTGGTCAAGCTGGTCGGCCAGGTTGCGTGCCTCGGCGGCGATGTCGGCGGCTTCTGCATCGAGCCCGTCGAGGCGCTAGGACGAGGCCGTCGAAGCGGCCATCGAAGCGGCCGACCTCGGCCGCTGCATGGCGCGCCGCCCCGAGCGAATCGCGCACACCGCCCTCGCCGCCGAGCGATTCGCGGATCGCGGCGCTGCCCCGGGCGATCGCCTCGCCGTGCTGGGCCGCTCCCAGTCGTGCCCGGATCTCGGCCGCTTCGCCGACCCGCAGGCGGGCTGCCTCGATCTCGGCCGCCTCGTGCTCCGCCAGCTCGAGCCGCCGAACCAGCTCGCGTGGCTCAAGGGCCAGCTCGCCCAGGGCCGCTTCGTTGGCGCGCCAGCCTGCCAACGGCCGCACGCACCTCGGCGCGGGCCGGTTCGAGGTCCCCGTAGGCATCGAGCAGGTCGCGCTGGTGCTTCTCGTCGAGCAGCCGCTGCTGGTCGTGCTGGCCGTGGATCTCGACCAGCGGGCCGGCGACTTCGGCCAGCCGGGCGACCGTGACCGTCTCGTCGTCGAGCGAGGCGCTCGAGCGGCCGCTCGGCATTGACCTCGCGGACGCAACGGAGGTCGTCCCCGGCACGCTCCATCCGGGCCGTCGACCCGGGCGAGCTCCGCTCCGTGGCGGACGAGGCTGCTGTCGGCGCGAGCGCCGAGGGCGAGGCCGAGGGCGTCGATCAGGAGGCTCTTGCCGGCCCCGGTCTCGCCGGTGATCACGTTCAGGCCGGTCTCGAAGGCGAGGTCGAGGCGGTCGATCAGGGCCAGGTCCGCGACCGTCAGCTCGAGCAGGCGTCCGGGTCGGGTCATCAGCTCGGGAGCAGCTCGACCTTGTGCCGGAGCAGGTCCCAGAAGGGCTGGGCGCTCTTCGGCTCGACGAAGCGGATCGGCCGTTCCCGGGCCGCGACCTCGACGACATCGCCGACGTGCAGCTGCGATGTCCTCGCCGCCGTCGACGCTGAGCAGCGCTTCATAGGCGTCGACCACCCGGATTCGCACCGTCTGAAGGGGGCTGACCACGACGGACCGGATCGCCGAGAGGTAGCCCGCGATCGGGGTGACGACCAGGTTGCGGCTGACCGGGTCGAGGATCGGGCCGCCGGCCGAGAACGAATAGCCGGTCGAGCCGGTCGGCGAGGCAACGATCAGGCCGTCGGCGACGAACGTGGCCAGGTGCGATGGGCCGATCGCGACGTCCATCCGGACGACCCGGGCAAGCGAGCCACGGGCGACCACGATGTCGTTCAGGGCGAAGACCTGGCGACTGCCCTTCCGGCCGCCGGCCGGCAGGATCAGGCCGTGGAGGGCCATCCGCTCGTCGATCGAGAATGAGCCGTCCACGACCTCCTCCAGGACGGGCTCGAACTGATCTGCCTCAACCTTGGACAGGAAGCCGACCTTGCCCAGGTTCACCCCGAGGAGCGGCACATCGGCGTCGGCCACCGCCCGGGCGGCGCGCAGGAATGTGCCGTCTCCGCCGAGGACGATCAGGGCGCTCGTCGCCGGGCAGCGATCGGCGCAGGGCCTCCAGCTCGCCGGCCGGCTCGGACCAGGCGTCGACCGATCGCGGTCTGGCACCAGTCCAGGGCCCGCTGGCGCAGGGCGACGGCGGCATCGCTGGTCGGATTGAAGGCGAAGCCGAGGCGGCGGATCCTGGTCATCCGCGGGTGATCTCGCGCAGCGTGGCCGACAGGTCGGCGTCCGACGGCGCCGGCTGGGCAGCGTGCGCGGTCGCCTCGGGCCCGGCCGGTGCAGCCGGTCCGGCTCGCAGGTCGAGCAGGAACTCGCGATTGCCCTGCGGTCCGAGCAGGGGCGAGGCGATCGCCCCGGCCACGACCAGGCCGAGGCTTCGAGCCAGCTCGACTACCCGTTCCAGGACGGCCAGGTGGACCGCCGGGTCGCGCACGACGCCGCCCGGCACCAGCTCACGGCCGGCCTCGAACTGGGGCTTGACCAGGGGCACGATTCGGCCGCCGGCCGGCACGAGGCAGGCGCTCACCGGGCCGAGGACAAGGCCGAGCGAGATGAACGCGACGTCGATCACGGCCAGCTCGACCGGCTCGGGCAGGACGCCCTCCGCAAGGGTTCGGGCGTTCGTCCGCTCCATCGACACGACCCGGGGATCCGTGCGCAGCCGTTCGGCCAGCTGGCCGCGGCCCGACGTCGACGGCGTACACCCGGCGAGCGCCCCGCTGCAGGAGCACGTCGGTGAAGCCACCCGTGGATGCGCCAACATCGAGGGCGGTCAGGCCAGCCGGGTCGATGGCGAAGGCGTCCAGCGCCGCGATCAGCTTGTGCGCGCCCCGGCTGACGAACGGGTCCCGCTCGACCAAGGCGACCTCCACCGAGGCGTCCAGCAGGTCACCGGGCTTTCGATCGAGCCGGGCGGCGTCGCCATCGCCGACCCGCACCCGGCCGGCCAGGACGAGCGCCTGGGCCCGGGTCCGGCTCTCGACGAGTCCGCGCTCGACGAGCAGCTGATCGAGGCGCTGGCGTCTGGTCGGGCTCACCGGTCGATCATGCCACGCCCGGTCGGCCATGGTAGGTGGCTACCAGGTCGGCCGCGGTGGGTGGCGGCCCAGCCTGTGGCGGACCGGCCAAACCAGTCACCTGCCCGGCGCCAAGCGTCGAAGCAATTGTCAAATCACGCTCAAGCGAGGTCTTATGGTCAATCCGCGACCTGACTTGGCGCCGTGGCTGCCCGAAGCGGGCTTCCTCGTGCACGAATCGCCCGCTCAAAAGGAGCGCGGCGTCTCGAATCCCTTCCCGAACGACCATAAGCCTCTCAGGAGAAGGATTTGGCAAACGTCGCGAAGGGCACAAGCGGCGCCACCGCGGCGTAGTCGGGGCCGCGGCCGCGACCCGGCTGGGGCCGTGGCCGCTACGGGACGAAGACGCAGCGAGACCATCGGCAATTGCCTAGGCTTGCCGAACCTCGCTCGCGCCGGGGACCGCGTGGATGCGTTTCGAGCGCTTCGCGGATCTGCGCGGTGATCCCGTCGACGTCGAGGCGGATCAGGTGGCGCAGGTCGGCCACGGAACCATGCTCGACGAACCGATCGGCGGGGATCCCGATGATCCTGAGGACCACCTCGCGGAAGGCCGGATCGACGGCCCGGGCGTCTTCGAGGAGCTCCAGGACGCCGCTGCCGAAGCCGCCGGTGGCGACGCTCTCCTCGAGGGTCACCACGAGGCGCTTGCCCCGCGCCTGCTCGAGGATCAGCTGGCGGTCGAGGGGCTTGGCCCAACGGGCATTGATCAGGCCGACCGACCAGCCGTCGGCCGCCAGCCGCTCGGCCGCCTGGCGGGCTCGATCGACGATCGGCCCGAACCCGATGAGCAGGACTTCGCTGCCATCCTGGAGCAGCTCGGCCTGGCCGACGGGGATCGGACGCGGCTCGACCGGGGGCAGGTTGAAGCCGGCATCGCGGGGATAGTGCAGCGCGAATGGGTGGTCCTGGCTGAACGCCGTGCGCAGGAGTGCCCGAAGCTCCTGCTCGTCCTTCGGGCTGGCGATGACCAGGTTCGGCACCTGGCGCTGGGCCGGCAGCGTGAACATGCCCTGGTGGCTCGTGCCGTCCTCGCCTACCAGCCCGGCCCGATCGACCGCGATCAGCACCGGCTGGTCGTTCTGGCAGACGTCGTGGACGACCTGGTCGAACGCTCGCTGCAGGAACGTCGAGTAGAGCGCCACGACCGGCCGCTCGCCGCCCATCGCCAGGCCGGTGGCGAAGGTCATCGCGTGCTGCTCGGCGATCCCGACGTCGAAGAACCGATCGGGAAACTCCGCCTGGAGCTTGTTCAGGCCGGTCCCGGTCGGCATCCCCGCGGTGATCCCCACGACGCGCTTGTCGTGCCGGGCGATCTCGATCAGCTCGGCGACGAAGACGGCCGTGTAGTTGGGCACCTTCACGGCCGGGCTGGCCGGCCGGCGGGTCGCCGGCGCCGCGTCGTCGGTCATCGACTCGGCCGGCATCTGGCCCGCCCCAGCGGCGCCGGCGGGCGTGCTCGAACCGTTGCCCCGGTGCTCGACGCTGGTCATCGGCGGCAGGGCCGCCCCGTGGAAGCCGACCTGGTCGGCCTCGGCCGGGCGGTAGCCGCGGCCCTTCTGGGTCCGGACATGGACGATCACCGGCTCCTTGAGCTGGAGGGCACCGGCGAACGTCTGGAGCAGGGCCCGCAGGTCGTGGCCGGGCACCGGCCCGATGTAGGTGATCCCGAGGTCCTCGAACAGCTGGCCGGGCTGGGCGAAGTTGACGACCGACTTGCGCAGCCGCCGGCTCAGCTCGAGGGCCGTCCCGCCGACGATCGGAATTCGCTCGATGGTCCGATCGTAGGCGCCCTTGCTCTGCTTCCAGGCCGACGACAGCTTGATCTGGCTGAGGTACTTGCTGAACGCCCCGACCGTCGGGCTGATCGACATCTCGTTGTCGTTCAGGACGATCAGCATCCGCGTCCCGCGCTGGCCGATGTCGTTGAGCGCCTCGAGCGAAAGCCCGCTCATCAGGGCCGCGTCGCCGACCACGACCGCGATCCGCTCCATGCCGTGGCGCAGGTCGCGCGCCTCGGCCAGGCCCTGGCCGATCGACAGGCCGGTGCCGGCATGGCCGCCGTCGAAGACGTCGTGGGCCGACTCCGAGCGGCGCGGGAAGCCGCCAACGCCGCCGAGCGAGCGCAGCGTGTCGAACCGGGCGTAGCGACCGGTGAGGAGCTTGTGGGGATACGCCTGGTGGCCGGTGTCCCACACGATCCGGTCGCGCGGCGACTCGAGCAGCCGATGCAGGGCGATGGTCAGCTCGACGACGCCGAGGGACGAGCCCAGGTGGCCGCCGGTCGTGGCGACCGTCTCGACGATCTTCTGGCGGATCTCATCGGCCAGCTGGCCCAGCTGCGCCTCGCTCAGCCCGCGCAGGTCGCCCGGGCCGCCGAGCGTCGGGAGAATGGCCAAGGTTGCAGCTCCTGTTCGGTCGGATGTCTCGCAACGGGGTTCGCATCACGGTGCCGTGAGGATCGTTTTCGCGCTCCCCGCACGTTCGGCGAGTCTACCCCGACCCGTCCGGACCGGCCTCCTCGCCGACCCGCAGCTCGATCGCCTCCACGGCGCCCCCGGCACGTTCGACCAGGCGCCGGACGCGCAGCTCGGCATCGGCCAGCAGGACCGCGCAACGCTCGTGCAGGGCGACACCGCGTTCGTAGCCGGCGATCGCCGCCTCGAGCGGGCCGCCGCCGGCCTCGAGCTCGGCAACCGTCCGCTGCAGCTCGGCGAGGGCCTCGTCGAAGGTCAGGTTCGCGATGTCAGGTGGAATCTGAGTCGTCAACTCGCTCCTTTTCAGCGCGCTCCTGCTCGGTCCGAAGCTGCCAGCGATCGATCCGGCCGGCGATCATCCTACCAATCACGAGACCCGCCACCGCGACCACCACGACCGTCCCGGCCAGGAACGCCAGATCACCGATCATCGGCCGTCCAGCGGACCGTTCGAGGTTGCCCCGATGTCGCCGGCAGCCAGCCGGATCGACAGTCCGGTGCCCGCTTGGGCTTCGTCGGCGCGGCGCAGGATCCGGCCGTCGCCCGACCGGCGGACGATCGCGTAGCCCCGATCGAGGGTCGCCTGCGGCCCGAGCACGGCCAGTGCTGCCGCACCCGAGTCGAGCGCCGCCCGGGCAGTTCCGAGCCGCGCCAGCACGACCGGGTCGAGCCGGGCCAGGGCCCGTCCCTCGGCGGTCCGGGCCAGGCCCACCTGCTCCAGGACGGTCCGGGTGGCGCGGTCGAGGAGGACCCCGGCCCGCTCGCGGGCCTGGGCCAGCCGATCGGCCGGGCGCAGCCCATCGAGGGCGCGGCGTTCGGCCTCGAGCTCGCGCCGGACTCCCGCGATCGTTCGCTCGGTGGCCCCGGCCAGGCGGCGCGACTGCCCGGCCAGCTCGGCCGCCATGGCAACCCGGTCCGGCACGACGAGCTCGGCCGCCGCCGACGGCGTCGGGGCGCGCAGGTCGGCCGCGAAGTCGGCCAGGGTGACGTCGGTCTCGTGACCGACCCCGCACACGACCGGCAAGCGGGTGGCCGACGATCGCCCGTACGACCCGCTCGTCGTTGAACGACCAGAGGTCCTCGAGCGAGCCCCCGCCCCGGGCGAGGATCGTGACGACGGGGGCCTCGCCCGCCCGGCCGGCCCCGATGCAGGCCTGGGCGTAGCGAGCGATCCGGTCGAGGGCCGCGACGACGCTGGCGGGAGCACCGTCGCCCTGGACCTGGCAGCTGGCGAGGACGACCTGGGCCAGCGGCCAGCGCCGCTCCAGGACCTGCCGGATGTCGTGCCAGACCGCGCCGCTCGAGCTCGTGGCGACCGCGATGACCGCGCGGCCGGACCGGCAGCGGACGCTTGCGCGCCGTCTCGAACAGGCCCTCGGCCGCCAGGCGCGCCTTGAGCTCCTCGAAGCGCAGGGCCAGGTCGCCGAAGCCGGCCGGCTGGACGGCACTCACGTACAGCTGGTACACGCCCTGCTGCTCGAACACGTCGATCCGGCCCCGGACGACGACCCGCAGGCCGGTCCTGGGCTCGAACGGCGAGCTGATCCGATCGTCGCGGAACCACACGCACGAGAGCTGGCTGCGCTCGTCCTTCAGCGTGAAGTAGGCGTGCCCGGCGGACGACACCGTGACCCGGCCGACCTCGCCCTCGACCCACAGGTCGCGCAGCCGGTCGTCGGCCCGGACTGCGTCGCGGATGGCGTGGCTCAGCTCGGTCACGCCCAGGATCGCCGGTCGGACCCGGCCGGCGGCAGGCTCGGCCGGCGGCAGGACGGCGGGTCCGGGCGGCCCGGCCGCTCGCAGGGGCGACACCTTGGCTGCCACCCCGTCGTCGGCCAGGGCGTCCCAGGCGGCAGGGCCCAGTCGGGCGGCTCGGAGCCGCTCATGGCCGGTCTCAGACCCGGGTCTGGTACTCGCCGGTCCGGGTGTCGACCCGGATCGTGTCGCCCTCGTTGACGAAGATCGGGACGGTGACCACGAGGCCGGATTCGGTGGTGGCGGGCTTGCGCGCGCCCGTCTGGGTGTCCCCGGCGAAGCCAGGCTCGGTCTCGGCCACGACCAGGTCGACGGTGACCGGCAGCTCGACGCCGAGGGTCTCGTCCTGGTAGCTCGTTCGCTCGAGGAGCATGCCGTCCTTGAGGTAATGGACGGCGTCCTCGAGCTGGTCGGCCCGGAGCACGAACTGGTCGTACGTGTCGGTGTCCATGAAGTGGAAGTCCTCGCCGTCGCGGTAGAGGAACTGGACCGGCCGCCGGTCGAGCTGGGCGCGCGGCCACTTCGTGCCGGCCTGGAAGCTGCGCTCGACCGTGCCGCCCTTCTTGATGTTGCGCAGGGTGATTCGGACCTGGGCGGAGCCGCGGCCGATCTTGATGTGGTGGTAGTCGAGGATCTGCCACAGGTCGCCGTCGAGCTCGATTGCGACGCCTTTGCGGAGTTCGCCGGTGCTGATCATCGGGAATTGGGCTCCTGGGGGTTCGACGGCGGGTCCGGATCCGTGGCGCCGATTGTATCCGAGGCCCGCCGCGCTGACCGGGCGTCCGAGCGGCCCGCTACCTCAGGTGCCGACGACGACGACCTCGCGCGGGAAGCGAGTCAGCCGCTCGACCCGGCCGGCCGCGAGGTCGACCGCGACGAGGTCCTCGATCCGGACCCCGGTCTCACCATCGAGGTAGACCCCCGGCTCGACCGAGAAGACGGTCGGGCTGGGCAGGCTCGTCGGCGCCGCCCGCTTGCCCAGGCTGGGCAGCTCGTGGGTGGCCAGGCCGATCCCGTGGCCCGTGCCGTGGCCGAAGCGATCGCCGTGGCCGGCGGCCACGATCACGTCACGGGCGAGGGCGTCCGCCTGCGGGTCCGGTCGGCAGCGGCCCGCCGGCCCGGACCGCCGCCTCGATGCCTTCGATCGAGGCGGACTGGGCGCGCAGCACCAGGTCGTAGATGTCGAGGTCGCGCGGCGGTCGGCTCGCCCACGAACAGGGTCCGGGTCATGTCGCTCCGGTAGCCGGCGACCTGCGCCCCGAAATCGAACAGGAGGACGGCGCCCGACCGGACCGGGCGGTCGCCCGGCGAGCCGTGGGGCAGGGCCGCCTCCGGGCCGGCCAGGCAGGCGACATCGAAGGCGAGGCCGTCGGCGCCGCCGGTCCGGATCAGGACCTCGAGGCGCCAGGCCAGCTCGCGCTCGGTGACCCCGGCCGAATCTCGGGCAGGAGCGTTGCCAGGGCACGATCGGCGACGGCGCAGGCCGCAGCGACCCGTTCCAGCTCGGCCGGTTCCTTGACCTGCCGGTCGGCCTCGACCCAGCCGCTGCCAGGCTGGCCGGCGACAGCCGGCGGGTCGACCGCGGCCACGAGCTCGACACCGGGCGACGCTGACTCCAGCTCGGACCAGCTGGCGTGGCTGATGAAGCCGGCCTCGACGCCGACCCGGCGGACGTCAGCGCCGTCGCCGAGGCGGGCCAGGATCTCGGGCCAGCGCGTCGCCAGGTCGCCGTAGACCGGCTCGATCCGGGCCTCGGGCGCCTCCCGACCGACCTGGATCGTGTACCGGCTGTCGGCGAACACGACCACTTCGGACGGGCCGACGACGAACCAGCCCGACACGCCGGCCACCTTCTCCTCGCCGTCGCCGAGGACCAGGCCGGTCAGGTAGCGGCTGTGCTCGGCTCGCACGCCGAGGTAGGCATCGACCCCGGCGGCAGCCATCCGGGCCCGCAGCCGGGCGAGCCGAGCAGGCCGGGCCGCCCGGTCGGCTTCAGCCCAGCGATCCCGGTCGGTCGCGCTCGGCCGGACCGCTGAAGTCGGCCGGGACGGGCAGCCGGGCCGTGTCGGTCATCCCCCGCTCATCCGCCGTACTTGGCCACGTCGGCCAGGTGGGCGGCATACGTCTTCTCGAATAGCGTCGTGCCGTCCTTGGTCGCCAGGAAGTACAGGTAGCCACCCTTGGTGTCGGGATCCAGGGCGGCCTTGATCGAGGCCACCGACGGCGTGCAGATCGGGCCGGGGATCAGGCCCTTGCTGGTGTACGTGTTGTAGCCGGCGAGATCGGCCGGGAGCTTGTCCGGGAGGCTCACGCCCTTGGGCAGCGGCGCCCAGAACAGGTAGCTCTGCCATTGGGTGAAGGGCATCCCGGCCAGCTGGAGCGTGTCGTTCACGTAGAAGACCGTCGGGTCGGACTGGAGGAAGCCGGCCGTCTCGTGATTCGGTCGTCGACCGGTTCTGGTAGACCCCGGCGATCTTCGCCCGGTCGGCGTCGTTGCCGGTCTCCCGCTCGACGATCGAAGCCAGCGACAGCGACCTGGTAGAAGGTCAGGCCGCGGGCGGCCGGCACGTTGAGCAGGTCAGGCCCGACCTGCTGGTACCACGCGTCGAGCAGCATCCGGACGAACTCGTCGGCGGTGATGTCGGGCGGGACGGTGTACGTCGCGGCCCCC
Source organism: uncultured Chloroflexia bacterium (assembly GCA_963720965.1). Lineage (GTDB taxonomy): Bacteria > Chloroflexota > Limnocylindria > Limnocylindrales > CSP1-4 > Palsa-1033. Next base: position 482,479 of record CAVRHD010000002.1, read on the forward strand.
AGGAAGCCTTCCAGCGAGGCGCCCTTGGGCAGGACCGCGGTCAGCCAGGGGTAGTCGGCGAGGAGGCTGGCCGGCGGGTTCTTGACCTCGTCGTAGAACGCCTTGACATCCATCGTCAGGCCCGGCGACGGTCTGCAGCTTGGCCGTGATCTGCTCGAGCCGGAGGCTCGGCGCGCAGGCCGATGGTCACGGCAACCTGGTGCGACACCAGGAGCGAGGTGACGATCTGCTGGGGGGTCATGTTCGGACGCAGGAAGTACGTGCCCGACTCGAGGCTCGTCGTCAGGTCCTGCTCGGTGGCGATGAAGACGAGCGAGCGTGAGTCGCGCAGCAGGCCGGCCTGCTGCAGCCGGATGGCGATCGATTTGGCCGTGTCGCCGTCGACGACGTCGAACTTGACCTCGGTCGCGCTGGTGCTCGGCGGCATCGGTCAGGGCCGCGCCCCAGGTCCTCCCGGACGAGGTCGGCGACGAAGGGCAGCTTCAGGGCGCTCGGGTTCTTCGAGGCGTAGTCGACGACCGCCTGGCTGACCAGCGGCCGGAGGACGGTCAGCGCGGAGACCAGCACGACGGCGGCCAGGACGAGCGATGAACAGGGCCAGCCGGACCAATCCGCCCAGGCCGCTGCCGCCCGATCCACGCTGGCCTCCGCTCCGGCTCGATGTGCGTCGGGCGCCGGCCGGTCGTTGGGCGACGGCGGCCGGGCGTAGTGATCGTCCTCGATCGGGATCTCGCCCAGGGGATGGGCCTGGCGAACGCCCCGATTCCAGGAATCGCTCGCCTGGGCCTCCACCGTCGCGCGGGGAGCCGCCGCCTCGAATCGTCACGCGCCCGCCCTGGCCCGGGCATCGAGCTCGTCCTGGAGGATGATCGCGGCTGCCTCGCGGTCGACCCGCGCCCGATGGGCCGCCCGCTGGGTGGCGCTGGGCGGCCCGCCCGATCGGCCGCGCTTCATCGGAGCCGACCCGGCTCTCGGCGAGGTGGCTGGTCAGCCGCTCGTCGCGGAAGTCGATCGAGAGGCCAGGCGAGCAGCGGCTGGATCGACGTCGACCCAGGCCCGGGTGATCGCGACCTGGGCGCCCTCCCGGCCGCTGGCCTCGAGCGGCAGGCCCACGATCAGCTCGGTGACGCCGTGCTCGTCGATGAGGCGCTGGATCGCACTGGCATCACGAGCTACTTCGCGCGCGCGTCGAATCGTCACGAGGGGCACAGCGAGTCCATCCAATTCGGCCACGGCGATTCCAATGCGACGTTCTCCCAGGTCGATTCCGAGCAGGCGGCTCATGGGTTCGAGGAGCCACCTTGCGGGCCACCCGACGGAGCGCTCGACGGTTCCGGCAGACGCTGCGCTCGAGGGCGCGGTCGTTGGTACGGCTGTCGGAGGCACCGGTCCAGTTGACGAAGGACCGGGCGACGGCGTGACGCTGCCCGTGTCGATGGTCAGGGTCAAGCGCCAGGCAAGGCTCGGAATCGAGCCCACGAAGCCCGGCCAGGTCTGGATGTCGACGGTCCCGTATTCGGACAGGATGGCCCGGGCCTCATCGACCGACTTGCCCTGGACCATCTGCCGGAGGGTGTCCGGATCGAGGTGTCCGGACCTGGCTGGCGACGACGGTCACCGGGAACAGGACAACCGGGCCGTCGACCTGGGTCGGGCCGACGTTGGCCGTCTCGCTGCCCGGCACGAGGGTGTAGCCGCTGCTCACCTCGGATCTGGATCCGGCTGATCGCGAGGGCGGTGACGGTCGACTGGTCGACCGCCGTCTCGGTGCCCGTGGCGGTCATCGTCAGCTGGAATGTCGTCTCGGTCACGCCGATCAGGGTCGACGGATCGGTGTCGGCCGAGGCGGGCGACAGGACGCCGGTCTTGGGGTAGGCGGTGCTGCCGGGCGGCAGGCCGTCGGGCGCGAGGAGCCAGGCCGCGTATTGCTGCTTCAGTCCCTTGGTCAGGCTGGCCACGGCGGCATCGGTGTCGGCCTTCTGGATCTGGGTGGTGGTCGTCGTCGTCCCGCCCGTCGTGGCAGCCGGGTTGGTGACCTTGAGCAGGACCGGGCTGTAGCCCGGGCGGGAGCTGGTCGGATCGATCCGGCCGGGACGTTGCCGGACGTGACCGCCACCAGCCGCAGTGACCCCCACCGAGGCCACGCCGGGCTTGAAGGTGACAGCCCCCTCGATCACGGCGATCGGCACGGTCACGTCCTGGGCCGTCGCGAACCCGATGCCGGACTGGGTGGCCACGGTCGAGCCGGCCGGAATTCGACTTCGAGCTGCTCGTGTCGTTGTTGGTGAAGCGGATCGTGCCCGTCGCCGACGTGGTCGACGACCTTCTTGCCGGTCGCGTTGAACGTGCCGAACGAGGTGAAGTCCTGGCTGAGCTGGAGGGCGGGGACGACGCCGGCAACTGGATCCGGCGCGGTGACCGTGGGGTCAGCCCGGATCGTCAGCTGGAGCGGTCCGACCGGCTCGACCTTTGGGCGTGATCGCGATCGTGGCGCTCGGCAGCAGGAAGACGGCGGCAACGGCCGAGGACGATCAGGATCACGACGAGGACCGCGCCGGTCGCCAGGATCGACGGCCGAGATGCCGCCGCGCCGCCCGGCTGGACGGACCGCGGGAGCCGAGGCGGCGCCCTGATCGGGCACCCACCCGCGGGTCGACCGCGGCGGCCACCGCCCGCAGGCTGCGGCGGAGCGTCCGTTCCGCTTGCCCGCGGCTGCTCCGGTCGCGACGACAGCCGCGGCAACCGGCAGGACCGCCGTGTCGTCCGTCGGCGCGCCAGGGCCGCCGGCCGCAGCCGCTCCGGCGCGCTGGGGCCGCGCTGGCAGCCTGCTCACCGGTCCTGGCTCGCCTCGTATTCGCCAACCGTGGCGTAGACGGGCAGGCCGGCCGAGGCGGCCAGCGCCCGGGCCGCCGGATCGGGCGACACGATCGACAGGGCTCGGTTGCGCTCGAGCGCCTCGCGGGCGAGGAGCCGGAAGTTGATCCGGGACGTGGCGACCCGCGATCCGGGCGGCACGACGAGCCCGACCCGGGGGTCCTCCGACGTCCGGATCCGCGCGGCGGCCGACGTGATCTCATCGTCCACGTCCAGGTAGAAGACGTTGGCCATCCCGCCCAGCCTAGACCTTCATCGCCCGCAGGACCCTGCGCAGCGCCGCGTCGAGCGGGTCCTCGGTCGACTGCAGCTCGATGGCCTGCCAGGCCAGGCCGAGCGGCGTGACGTCCTGCTGGTCGACCAGGAGCTGGGTGTCGTCGCGGATTCGCTCGACCATGTCCGGCGACATGATCGAGACCTCGGGCGGCCGGGCAAACGGGCAGCTGCTTCCAGAATCGCTCGGCCGCGAGGTTGGCCTTGATCGCCGGCAGGCGCGAGCCGCCGCCGCACAGGTAGATCCGGCCGGGCAGCAGGTCGCCCCCGGCGAGCTCCTCGATCACCAGCTCGACGCCGGCCGACCAGACCGTGATGTCGTCGCCGATGATCCGCTCGATCTCGGCCTTGCGGTCGACCTTCAGGCCCCGGGCGAAGTCGACCTTGAGCGCCTCGGCCCGGGGAAACGGCAGGTCGAGCCGGTCGGCCAGCGACTTCGTGAACGCGCGGCCGCCGAGGGCGAACATCCGGGTGCCTTCGATGCCGCCCTGGCGGACGAGGGCGACGTCGGTCGTGCCACCGCCGATGTCGATGAAGATCGCGCCGGCCTGCTGGACCTGCTCCGTGCCCAGGACGCGGGCCACGGCGTACGGCTCGGCGACGACCTGGAGCAGCTCCAGGTCGAGCTGCGAGGCGACCGATCTGGAGGGCCCCCAGGTGGACCAGCGGCGCGAACGCGTTGAAGATGCCGATCTTGACGTAGCGGCCCTGGAAGCCGACCGGGTTGGTGACCGCGTAGCCGTCGATGCTGGCCGAGGTCACCGCCGCATGGACCAGCCGGACGTCGACGTGGGGCAGGCCGGTCTCCCAGGTGATCGCCCGCTCGGCCTCGCGCAGGGCCGCCTGCTGGACGCGTGTCGATCAGCTTCTGGAGCTCGGACTCGGTGATCGGCTGGTCGGGCCTCTTGCGCTCCTGGTCCTGGGTCGTGGTGAAGCCCTTGACCAGCTCGCCGGCGATCCCGATGACGACCTGGGTCGGCCGGAAGCCGGCCATCTCCTCGGCTTCCTGGAGGGCGATCGAGCAGTTGTCGACGACCGCCGCGATGTCGGCCACCGTCCCCGACTGCATGTGCGACAGGCCCTGGCGCTTGCGACCGACGCCCTTGACCACGCCGATGCCCGTCGGGTCGATCTCGAACACGAGGGCCTTGGCGAACTCGGTGCCGACGTCGAGCGCCGTGCAGGCGGCCGGGGCCGGTTCGCCGTCGCGACTCCAGATCCGGCGCAGGAAGGTCACCCGAGGCCTCCGGCTCGGCGCGCCACGGCGGCTGCCGGCCTGGGCGCGATCGGCTCCGTCGCAGGGCGGCAGCCAGCCCGTCGCGCCGGGTGCCCTTGCCCTGGGCCATCTCGGGCCGCCCGCCGCCCCGCCCGTCGATCGTGGGCGACGGCCTGCTGGACGAGGTCGCCGGCGGCGACGCCGCGCGCGACGAGGTCGTCGCGAGACGGTCACGAAGAGCTGCGGCTCGTCGGCATCCAGCCCGAGGGCGATGACCCCGCTGGGCAGCAGCCCACGAAGATCCCGGGCGACGCCCTTCATCGCCTCGATCGACTCGAACGGGCCGGCGAATGTGACGACCGACACGCCCGGCGCGACCTCTGCGGCCAGGCCGGCCAGGTCGGCGGCCTTGGGCAGCGCCCGCGGCCGCCGCCGGCCTGCGACCCGGCGGCGGGCCTCCTTGAGCTCGTCCTGGAGGGCCGCCACCCGGTCGGGCAGGGTCTCGATCGCTGTCGCGCCGACGGCTCCGCCGGCCCGGCGCAGGATCTCCAGCCGTTCGGCGACGTAGGCGTCGGCGCCATCGCCGGTGAGCGCCTCGATCCGGCGCATGCCCGACCCGATGCTCCGCTCGCTCGGTGATCAGGAACCCGCCGACCTGGCCGCGAGGCGCGGCAGTGGGTCCCGCCGCACAGCTCGTGGCTGTAGCCCTCGACCCGGATCGTGCGCACGGTCTCGCCGTACTTCTCGTCGAAGAAGGCATCGGCGCCGGCCTCGATCGCCTCGCGCATCGCCATCCGGGCGGCCGTCACCGGCCGGTCCTCGCGGATGATCCGGCGGGCCTCGTCCTCGATTCGACGACGCTCCTCGTCGGTCAGCCCACGATCGAGCGGGAAGTCGAACCGGAGGCCCTCCGGGGTGACCAGCGAGCCGGCCTGCCGGGCGCCCTCGCCGACCACGTTGCGCAGGGCTCGGTGGAGGATGTGGGTGCCGGTGTGATTGCGCATCGTGCGGGCCCGGCGGTCGGCGTCGACCTCGGCGGTCACGCGTGTCGCCGACCGCCAGCCGGCCGTGCAGCCGGCCGCGGTGGACGATCAGCCCGCCGGCCGGCCGCTGCGTGTCGACCACCTCGAAGGTCGAGGACCGATCCGGCCGTCGACCGGGCTCAGGCGCAGGACGCCCCGGTCGCCGACCTGGCCGCCGCCCTCGGCGTAGAACGGGGTCTGGTCGAGGATGACCTCGGCCTCCGCGGAGGGCTCGGTCCGGAGCTCGGCGTCGCCGACCGATTCGAGCGTGTCGAACTCGAGCCCGTCGCGCAGGATCGCCACGACCCGGCCCTCGGCCGTCGTCGTGTCGTAGCCCAGGAAGCGGCGTGTCGCCCAGCCTCCGGGCGAGCGACGTCGTAGAGGGCCATCAGCTCGGCGTGCCGGGCCAGCTCGGCCTTTCGGCCGCCCCGGCTCCGGTCGCGCTGCTCGGCCAGCGCCTCGTCGAAGCCCGGCCGGTCGACGGCCACGCCGTACTCGGCGGCCAGCTCGACGGTCAGGTCGACCGGAAAGCCGTACGTGTCGTGCAGCCGGAAGGCGGTCTGGCCCGGCCAGGACCGGGGCGTCGCCGGGCAGATCCTCGGCTCGCCGGCCGACGACCCGCTCCGCGCCGGTCAGCGGGATCAGCGCCTCCTCGAGGTGGATCGTGCCGGCATCGAGGGTCCGGGCGAACTGGATCTCCTCGCGGGCGATCGCGGCCAGGATCGCCGCCGCGCCGCTCGACGAGGTACGGATAGGCCTCCCGCATCGTCTCGATCACGACCTCGGCGGTCTCGGCCAGGAACGGCTCGCGTCCGGCCCAGCAGCCGGCCGTGGCGCACCGCCCGGCGGACGATCCGGCGCAGGACGTAGCCGCGGCCCTCGTTCGAGGGCAGGACCCCGTCGGCGATCAGGAAGGTGATCGCCCGGGAATGGTCGGCGATCACCTGGTAGCTGAACCGCTCGGCCTCGAACGCGTCCGGGTCGTGGCCGAGGAGCTCGCGCATCCGGGCATGGATCGGGGTGAACAGGTCGGTGTCGAAGTTGCTCGGGACCTGCTGCAGGACGCTGGCCAGCCGCTCGAGGCCCAGCCCGGTATCGACGCTGGGGAACGGCAGCGGCACCCGGCCGGCCGGCCGCTGGTCGAACTCCATGAACACGAGGTTCCACAGCTCGAGCCAGCGCGGGCAGGTCTCGGAGTGGTCGGGGACGCACTCGGGCCCCTCGCGACAGCTCGCGCCCGCGATCGAAATGGATCTCGCTGCACGGCCCGCACGGGCCGGTCTCGGCCATCCGCCAGAAGTTGCTGTCGTCGCCGGCCTCGACATCGCCCCACACGGCCATCCGCTCCGGCGGCAGGCCGATCTCGTCGCGCCAGATCGAACGGGCGACATCGTCGTCCTTGTAGGTCGTGGCGGCCAGCCGCTCGGCCGGGATCGCCATGTCGATCGGTCAGGAACTCCCAGGCGAAGTGGATGGCCTCGCGCTTGAAGTAGTCGCCGAAGCTCCAGTTGCCGAGCATCTCGAAGAACGTGTGGTGGCGGGTGGTCCGGCCGACCTCCTCGAAGTCGTTGTGCTTGCCGGCGACCCGCAGGACGCGCTGGTAGTCGACCGCCCGGCGTGTAGCTCCGCGTCTCGGCGCCGGTGAAGACGTCCTTGAACTGGACCATCCCGGAGTTCGTGAACAGGAGCGTCTGGTCGCCCGCCGGGCACCAGGCTGGCCGAGGGGACGGCGGTATGCCCGCGCGCGACGAAGAAGTCGACGAACCGGCCCCGGATCTCGGACGACGGCAGGGCCTGAATCCGCGGATCGTGGCGGTCTGGGGCGGTCACAGTGGGCTCATGGTACCGAACGGGGACCCTGCGGCGGCCGCCCGCCGGATAGCGTGCCGGTCAGCCTCGCTTGCGGAACGTCCCGAATCGACGCCACAGGGTCGAGCCGGCAATCACGGCGCCGACGATCAGGCCGATCGTCAGGCCCCGGATGAACGGCCGGCATCGACGGCCCTCGGGGCCGTTCAGGTCATCCCGGCCACGCTCGCCGGTGCCCCTGCTCGTCGGTCATCGCGTCCTCCGTCGCTCGGGTCCGAGGGTCGCCACGATCGCGACGAAGCCGATCCCGGCCCAGGCCACGATCGAGGCGCTGAGCAGGCGGAAGTCGCCGACCCGGAGGAGGTCGAAGCCCAGCCGGGCGCCGAGCGCATCGCCGGCCCACGCCCCGAGGCAGGCGGCCACGATCAGCACCGGCAGCTGGCCCCCGGCGCTGCCCCGAATGATCACGAACAGCGACACGTGGAAGATGCCGACGAGGATCGCCAGGAGCGGCGCCGGTCCGATCAGCATCGTCCCGAGGATCAGTCGCGCTCACGGGCGGGCGATCCGTCCGCCGCCGAGGACGACGTCGCCGTCGTACAGGACGGCCGCCTGGCCGGGCGCCGCGGCCCAGACCGGCTCGTCCGTCTCGACCTGCCAGCGTGCCGCCGCGGGCCGGCTCGTGGCCCGACGCCGGCCGGACCCAGGCCGGGACGGGCCGGGCGCGGTGGCGGATCCGGACCTCGGCCCGGAACGGCCGGCCGCGCCGTCCGGCGGCATCGCCGGCGACGAAGCTGGCTCGCTCGAGGCGAACGGTGCGGCGTCTCGAGGTCGGCCCGCCGGGCCAGGGTGATCGTGTTGGTCAGCCGGATCGATCCGGCTCACGAAGCGCGGCTCGCCGAGCGGCCACGCCCAGGCCCCGGCGCTGGCCGACCGTGAAGCCGGCCGAACCGCCGTGGCTGCCCAGCGACGCGCCCCGGCCTCGTCCTGGATCGGGCCCGGCTCGGGCGCCCAGCCGGCCCGCTCGCGCAGCGCCTGGCGGTAGTCGCCGCCGGGCACGAAGCAGATCTCCTGGCTCTCGGGCTTGTCGGCCGTGGCCAGGCCGAGCGACCGGGCGACGGCCCGGACCTCGGGCTTGGTCAGCTCGCCGAGCGGGAACCGGGCGTCGCGCGAGCTGGTCCTGGCGCAGGCCGTACAGGAAGTAGGTCTGGTCCTTGTCCTGGTCGACCGCCCGGCGCAGCTCGAGCCGTGCCGTCCGGACCGATCGCCGCGCCGGGCGTAGTGGCCGGTCGCCACGGCGTCGCAGCCGTAGACGTGCCGGGCCCGGCCGAGCAGGGCCCCGAACTTCACGTACGTGTTGCAGTCGACGCACGGGCTGGGCGTCTCGCCGTCGAGGTAGGCGTCGAGGAACGGCTGGAGCACGCCCGCGTCGAACTCGCGCTCCAGGTTCATCACGTAGAACGGGATGTCCAGCTGGCCGGCGACCCGCCGGGCGTCGTCGGCGGCATCGGCCGAGCAGCAGCTCCGCTTGAACTCGGAGTAGCTGTCGGCCACGTCGTGCAGGCGCATCCAGACGCCGACCGGCTCGTCGCCGGCCTCCTTGCACCAGGGCCGCGGCGACCGATGAATCGACGCCGCCGGACATCGCGACGAGGACGCGGGCCATGACAGTCGCGCCGGCCTCAGGCCCGCGCCGGTACTCCCTGGCCGAGCGGATCGGCCGCGATCGCCGACGAGCCGAGCCGGAGCATGGCCAGGCTGCGCGGGATCGCCACGACCGCCGCGTCGACCTCGGCCGCGGTCGTCGTCCGGCCGAGCGACATCCGCAGCGCGCCGCGGGCCTCCTCCTCGGGATAGCCCATCGCGGTCAGGACGTGGCTCGGCTCGGGCGAGCCGGTCGTACAGGCCGAGCCGGTCGCAACCGCGAGCCCCTCCAGGTCGAGGGCCTGGCTGACCGACGTGCCGTCGGTGTCGCGGGCGATGATCGAGAGGAGGCCGGGCAGGCGGTCGCGCGGGATGGCCGGTCAGCTCGACGCCGGGCACGGCCAGCGAGCGCCGTCGCGCAGGCGGTCGCGCAGCTCGCACCAGCCGGGCGACGGTCCGGGGCTGCTCGGCCCGGCTCAGCTCGTAGGCGACGGCCATCCCGACGGCCGCCGGCGACGTTCTCGGTGCCGGCCCGGCGGTGGCGCTCCTGGGTGCCGCCCTGCTGCTGGCCGAGGAGGTGGGTGCCGTGCCGGACGAAGAGCGCGCCGATGCCCTTGGGGCCCTCGAACTTGTGGGCCGCGATCGAGAGCAGGTCGACGTCCAGGGCGGCCACGTCGATCGGCAGGTACGGGGCGGCCTGGACGGCGTCGACGTGGAGGAGGACGCCCCGGTGGCGGTGGACCCGGTCGGCGATCTCGGCGATCGGCTGGATCGTGCCGACCTCGTTGTTGGCGAGCATCACGCTGACCAGGATCGTCCGGTCGTCGATCGCCGCCTCGAGCTCGTCGGGGTCGACCCGGCCGTAGCGATCGACCGGCAGCTCGACCGTCTCGAAGCCGAACTTCTCGAGGTAGCGCAGGGTGTGGCCGACGGCGTGGTGCTCGATCGAGCGTGGTGACGATCCGGTGGCCGCGGGCCTTGCCGGCCCAGGCGGCGCCCTTGAGGGCCAGGTTGTTCGCCTCGGTCCCGCCCGAGGTCAGGACGATCTCGCGGGCCTCGGCGCCGAGGCCGGCCGCCAGCCGCTCGTGGGCCTCGTCCAGCCCGGCGCGGGCGGCCCGGCCGAAGGCGTGGCCGGAGCTCGGGTTGCCCCAGTGCTCGGTCAGGTACGGCAGCATCGCCTCGACGACCTCCGGGCGAACCGGCGTCGTCGCGGCGTGGTCGAGGTAGATCGCCATCCGGCCGATTGTACGTCCGGCCTACTCGGCCGAGCGGCTCAGGTCCTCTTCGCGGCTGTGCTCGCGCCGTCGATCGTGGTTCGACAGGAGCCGCTTGCGCAGCCGGATCGAGAGCGGGGTCACCTCGACCAGCTCGTCGACCGAGATGAACTCGATCGCCGACTCCAGGGTCAGCGGCCGGGGCGGCGTCAGCCGGAGCGCCTCGTCGTGGGCGTGGGTCCGGATGTTGGTCAGCTTCTTCTCCTTGGTCGCGTTGACGTCCATGTCGCCCGGCCGGGAGTTCTCGCCGACGATCATCCCCTCGTAGACCTGCTCGCCGGCGCCGATGAACAGCTCGGCCCGCTCCTGCAGGTTGAACAGGCCGTAGGCGTTGCTGATGCCCTGCGCGGTCGGCCACGACCACCCCGCTGGTGCGGTGGGTCACCTCGCCGGCCCACGGCCCGTAGCCCTCGCCGATCTGGTGCATCAGGGCCGTGCCGCGGGACTCGGTCAGGAGCTGGCCGCGGTAGCCGATCAGGCCGCGGACGGGCACGATGAACTCCATCCGGACCCGGCCGTCCTGGTCGGTCGACATCTGCTCGAGGCGGCCCTTGCGGCCGGCCATCGCCGCCTGGACCTCGCCGATGTAGTCGGGCGGGATGTCGATCGTGATCCGCTCGTAGGGCTCCTGGGTCTCGCCGCCGACCGTCGCGCAGGATCACCTCGGGGCGGCTGGCCTGGAGCTCGAAGCCCTCGCGGCGCATCTGCTCGATGAGGACCGCCAGCTGGAGCTCGCCCCGGCCGCGGACCTCGAACGTGTCGCCCGAATCGGTGGCGTGGACCTCGATCGAGACGTTGCCCAGGATCTCCCGATCGAGGCGCGCCCGGATCTGGCGGCTGGTCACGAACTTGCCCTCGCGGCCGGCCAGCGGCGAGGTGTTGACCCCGAACGTCATCCGCAGGGTCGGCGCGTCGACGTCGAGGCGGGGCAGCGGGCGCGGATCGGCCGGATCGGTCAGGGTGTCGCCGATCGTCACGTCGGGCAGCCCGGCGACCGACACGATGTCGCCGGCGCGTCGCCTCGGCGATCTCGATCGCGCTCGATGCCGTGGGCCGTCTGGAGGCTGGTCACCGTCCCGGTCAGGACGGTCGTCCGGCCGGGCTCGACCGAGCCGTCGGTCGACTCCTCGTCGGCCCGGACCACGGTCAGGCGCTGGCCCAGCCGGATCGAGCCGTTCCAGATCCGGCCGACGGCCATCCGCCCGACGTACTCGTTGGCCGACAGGTTGGTGACCAGCAGCTGGAGCGGGTGGCCGGGCGTGAACGTCGGCGGCGGGGTCAGCTCGACGAGCAGGTCGAACAGCGGCCGCAGGTCGGTGCCCGGGCCGGGCCAGGTCGCGGGTCGCCGTGCCCAGCCGGGCGTTCGTGTAGACGACCGGGAACTCGATCTGGGCGGCATCCGCGCCGAGGTCCATGAACAGCTCGTAGACCGCGTCGAGGACCTCCGCCGGGCCGGGCGTCGCGAGCGGTCGATCTTGTTGAGGGCGACGACGACCGGCAGGTGGCGGGCCATCGCCTTCTGGAGGACGTAGCGGGTCTGGGGCAGCGGACCTTCGGCGGCGTCGACCAGGAGCAGGATCGCGTCGACCATCAGCAGGGTCCGCTCGACCTCGCCGCCGAAGTCGGCGTGGCCGGGCGTGTCGACGATGTTCAGGCGGACGCCGTCGTAGTCGACGGTGGTCTGCTTGGCCAGGATCGTGATCCCCTTCTCGCGCTCCAGGTCGCCCGAATCCATGACCCGGTCGACGACGGCCTGGTTCGCCCGGAAGGCGCCGGTCTGGCGGAGCATCGCGTCGACCAGGGTCGTCTTGCCGTGGTCGACGTGGGCCACGATCGCGATGTTGCGCAGGTCGAGGCGGACGCCGGGCACGGTGGATGAGGGGCTGCTGGTCATGGGAGCAGGGATTGTCGCACACCAGGCTCGTTCGACCCCAACGGCCTGGGGATCGGCGCGGCGACCGGTGCGTCGGAGCACCACATCCCCGCCCCGCGACAGGGTGGATTTCGGCGCTGTCAATTGACCCGGGTCCGGCCGCTCGGCTAGGGTCTGGTGCACTGATTCGGGTCACGGCAGGGAGCCCCCAGCTGCGCCTGCCCGCTGGATCCGGACGACCCTCAGAGTGCCAGAAAGGGGAGTTCGCCGAGAACCACGCCTCGTCTCCGAGATTCATCGTGGTATCCACATCGTGAGGTCCCATACGCCCATGTCTTTGCGCACCACGTCTCTGCGCCTTCGGGCCTACGTCGGCGGGTCCTGGTTTCGGCCACGACCGCGGCGTTCGTCCTGTCCCTGCCCCTGGCCGGGATCACCTCGGCCGCGACCGGCGCGATCCAGCCAATCGGGTCACGACGAACCCGACCTACACCAGGGCCGCCAAGGCGGCCGGCTCGGTCCGCTTCGACTGCCAGGACGTCCGGCCTGAACGAGCCGCTGTGCTACAACCCCCAGCAGATTCGCAATGCCTACCAGATCACGCCCCTGATCAACGCCGGGATCAACGGCAAGAACCGGACGATCGTGATCATCGACGCGTTCTCGAACCCGTACGCCGCGTCGGATCTCAAGATCTTCGACAAGACGTTCGGCCTGCCCGACCCGGTCTTCAACCAGGTCGCCCCGCAGGGCGTCCCGGCCTTCGACATCAACAACGCCGACCAGGTGGGCTGGACGGTCGAGAGCGATCTCGACACGCAGTGGTCGCACGCCGTCGCCCCGAAGGCGAACATCTTCCTGGTCGACCCAAGTCGGACAACGACATCGACATCTACAACGCCACGAAGTGGGCCGTCGATCACAACATCGGCGACGTGATCTCGCAGAGCTTCGGTGAGGCCGAATCCTGCTTCGATCCGAAGCTCGATGTGCTCCAGCACGCCCTCTTCCAGAAGGCCGTCGCCAAGGGCATCACGCTCTTTGCCTCGGCTGGCGACGATGGCTCGGCCCAGCCCACCTGCGATGGCTCGTCGTTCATCAAGAGCGCGTCCTCGCCGGCCAATGATCCGCTCGTCACCGCCGTTGGTGGAACCAACCTGACGGCCAGCACCACGACCGGCGCCTACGGCAGCGAGATTGCCTGGAACGACGCATTCAGCGGCTGCGGTCCCGACGCGACCTATGGCTGCGGCGGCGGCGGCTTCAGCAATCGCTACAGCCGGCCGGCCTATCAGGTCGGCGTGGCCGGTACCAGCCCGACCCGGCGGGGCGTGCCCGATGTGTCGTACAACGCGGGCGTCGACGGCGGCGTCCTGACCCACCTCGGCGCGATCAACGTCACCCTCGGCCTGAAGGCGACGGATCCAACCGTCTTCTTCATCGTCGGCGGCACGAGCGCCGGATCGCCCCAGTGGGCTGGCCTGGGCGTCCTGGCCGACCAGCTGGCCGGGCATCGGCTCGGCAACATCAACCCGACCCTGTACCAGATCGGCAAGACGGCCGGCCTGCACGGGGCGGCCTTCCACGACATCACCGTCGGGTCGAACCGCTTCGGCTTCGTGGACGACTCGAACAACCTGGTGACCATCCCGGGCTTCAACGCGAAGGTCCGCTGGGATGCCGCCACGGGCTGGGGCTCGCCCAAGGCGAACGTCCTCGTTCCGCTCCTGGCGGCCCTCGGCCACTGACCTCGACGACCTCGCGCTGATCGGCCGGCTCCACCCGGCCCGGCGCTTCGGGTGAACGCACAGGCGACGCCGTACGGGACTTCCCGGGCGGCGTCGCCTGGCGTTCCGGTCCATGCTTGTCGAGCGTTGCTGGAACCGATCGGACGCCGTTTGCGTCTGACCGATGGGAACTCGCCACTCGGGAGCCAGCCTTGATTCGTCGACAACCACTGCTCCGCCTCGCGCTGCCTGCACTGCTGCTCGTGTTCGGACTGGCCGCCTGCGCGGCGGCCGCGACCGACCCGCTCGGGCGGAGCGCCGGGGAGCGCCACGCCGGCGGCGACGGCATCGCCGCCGGCCGCGTCGAACGTCCCACCGGCGGCCTCGTCCAGCGACGACCGCATCGGCTGCGCCGGCCGGCGTAGCCGGCAGCGTCTCGCCGGTCAAGCAGCCGGGCACCATCGTGTGCGGGCCCCAGATGCAAATCCAGGTCGGCACGATCTGCATGGTTCCGGCTGACGCAGCCGTTCGTCGCGGCCGCCGAGAAGGTTCTCAAACCGGCTGAGCTCGACGGCCGCCGTCAGGGCCAGGGTCATCCAGGGGGCGGCGATGTGCGCGGCGATTCCGGCCTCGGACTGTTCCGGCACTCCCCCGGTCGCGGTGGTGAGCTTCGCCGGATATCGGGCCCGGCGATCGTCGTGATCGTCCGGCGCAGCGCGAGCGGCCAGCTCGAGGGCGAGCGCGCCTGAGCCAGGCTCGCCCGAGGGCCCGGCCACGAGGGTTTGTGTCAAATCATCCTGTGAGCGATGCTTACGGTCGTTCGCGGCTCCGCCCACGGGGACGCATCGGCGGCCGCGAGCTGCGGTCTGAGCATGGAGAAGAGTCGCTAGAGTCTCGGCGCCACCTTGATCCATCGAGATCCGGGGCGTCAACCTGCCATAAGACTTCTTCCAGGAACGATTTGACACGATGCGGGGAGCCAGCTCTCAGGGTCCCGGTGCACGATGCGGGGAGCCAGCCCCAGGGTCCTGGGGCACGAGGCGAGGTGGCCCGCACCGGACTGCTACGATCGGGCCGTGACCGTCGCTGCCGTCATCCTCGCCGCCCGGCCCGAATCCGCCCTGGCCGACGCCGACGGCCTGCCCTCCGCCCGTCGGATCGCCGAGGCGGCCTGGTCCGGCGGCGCCATCCCGATCGTGCTCGTATCCGCCGACCCGACCGGTGCGCGTCGACGCCGCGCTGACCGGGACCGAGGCCGCCCGGTATCGATCCGGCGCCCCAGGAGGGCGGCCCGGTCGGCCAGATCTGCCGCGGGATCGACGCCGCCGTCGGCCTGGTCGGCGAGACCGACGCGGCCCTGATCTGGCCGGCCGGAATGACCTGGCCCGATCCGGAGACGATCACCTCGCTGATCGAGGCCCACGGCACGGATCCCGGTTCGGTCCTGCGCCCGGAGTTCGACGGCCAGGCCGGCTGGCCGGTGCTCCTGCCGATCGGCCATCTCGATCGGCTCCGGCGGCTGGCCGCCGGCCGGATGCCGGACGAGCTGATCGACGACCTGGCCGCTGTCCGGCGCGACCGTCCGCGGACCTCGACCTGGGCGATCCCGGTACGATCCACCCGGTCTCGACCGCGCGGGCCGACGCTGCCGCCCTATCGCGGCCCGAGCGAGCCGGCCAGCGGCCACGCCCACGAGTGGGGCGAGTCGAGCGCCGACGAGGGCGTAGGCCCGGCGGACCGCGACCGGCCTAGTCGGCCGATCGGTTGCTCGAGGGCGACCGCGGCCGGACGCCCGCAGCCGGTCGAAGGGGACCACGGCGATCGCCAGGCCGAGCATGACCAGGCCGATCCCGGCGAGCTGCCAGACCGACGGGTCCTCGCCCAGCAGGATCATCGCCAGGATGACGGTCGCGACCGGCTGGATCAGCAGGAGCAGCGAGGTGACCACGCTGGGCAGGCGTGGCAGCGAGACGTTGATCAGCAGGTAGCCCGCCACCTGCGAGCTCAGGGCGAGCACGATCAGCCAGGCGTGCGCCGGGCAGGCTCGGGCACGGGGTCGAAGTCGCCGACCATGATCCCGCCCACGGCGGCGGCAATGGCCGTGGCCAGCGTCGCCCAGAAGAGCGGCCCGGCCAGCCGGCGGATGTCGGTCTGGCCGCGTCGCATCACGATCAGGTAGCCGGCATAGCTCACCGCGGTGAGCAGGCCGGTCACGACCCCGACCAGCGGAGCTGCCCCATACGGGTCCGGGCCGATCACCCCGGCGATCAGGACCACCCCGGCGATCACGATCGGCAGGGCGACGATGATCGAGCGTCGCGGCCGCTCGCCGTACAGCAGCCAGGCGGCGATCCCGACCACGATGACCTGGAGATTGCCCAGGACCGTGGCGAGGCCGGCGCCGACCGCCTCGATCGAGTGGGCCCACAGGGTCAGGTCGGCGGCAAAGAAGCAGCCCGCCACGAGCGACAGCCGGATTGTCCGGGTCGACAGCGGGCCATAGCGGCGCTGCTCGAGCCAGGCCAGGAAGGCCAGCAGCGGCAGCGCGTAGAGGGCTCGGAAGACGGCCGCCGTCGAGGGCGAGGAGCCCGACTCGCTGACCAGGATGCCCGACATCGCGATGCACAGGCCGCCGCTCACGGCGGCCAGCCGCGGCCGGCCGAAGATGAAGGCCAGGCCGGCGGGCGGGCTCGCTGCGGGGGGCATCGCCGTGGGGCCGGCGGGCTCGACCGCCGGCGTCGGGACTGGCGGGGTCATGAACGGGCCGGGCCGACGAACCTCAGGCCGAGCTCGGCGTACTGGCCCGGCTCCGGCGCGGACGGGGCGTCGAGCATCAGGTCGGCCCCGGACTGGGTCTTGGGAAAGGCCATCACTTCGCGGATCGTGGTCTGGTCGGTCAGCAGGGCCGCCCAGCGATCGATCCCGATCGCGATCCCGCCATGGGGCGGGGCGCCGTACTCGAAGGCCTCCAGGACTGCTCCGAACTTCTCGACCATGCCCTCGGCCGTCTGGCCCTGGAGCCGGAAGCTTCGCTCGAGGAGCTCGCGGTGGTTGATCCGGATCGATCCCCCGCCGAGCTCCCAGCCGTTCAGCGCCAGGTCGTACTGGAGCGCCCGGGCCCGGCCGGCCGGGTCCTCGGGCGACCGGCTCGGCGAGGTCGCCCGACGTCGGTGGTGAGCAGGTCGAGGTCATCCGGGCCGGACACCGCTGAACGGGTTGTGGGTGGCGTCCCAGCGCCGATTCTCGGCGTCCCACTTGTACATCGGGAACTCGGTGACCCAGCAATAGGCGAAGACATCGGGATCGGCCAGGCCGAGGCGGCCGCCGAGCTCGGCGCGCAACCGGCCGAGGACATCGGCCGTCCGCTCGGCCTCGTCGGCGACGATCAGGACCAGGTCGCCCGGCGTCGCTCCGGCGGGCCTGACCAGGCGCCGCCAGTCGCTCCGGCCCAAGGAACTTGGCGATCGATGAGCGAGCCGAGCCGTCGGCCTCGACGGCCAGCCAGACCAGGCCCCTTGGCGCCCCAGCCGCGAGCAAGCTCGGTCAGCTCGTCGATCTGCGAGCGGCTGGCCCCGGCCATCCCGGGGGCCACGATCGCCTTGACCCGGCCGCCGCCCGCCAGCGCTTCGTCGAAGACCCGGAAGCCCGACGTCGACGCAGCACCGGGGCGAGGTCGACAAGCTCCATCCCGAAGCGCAGGTCGGGCTTGTCCGACCCGAACCGCTCGATCGCCTCGGCGAAGGTGAAGCGCGGGAAGGGCACCTGGAGGATCGGCCGCTCGGGCACGACGGCGGTCGTGACCCGGATCGCCAGGGCCTCGACGAACTCGATCACCATCGCCTCGTCGACGAAGCTCATCTCCAGGTCGAGCTGGGTGAACTCGGGCTGGCGATCGCCCCGGGCGTCCTCGTCGCGGAAGCAGCGGGCGATCTGGAAGTAGCGGTCGAGGCCGCCGACCATCAACAGCTGCTTGAGCTGCTGCGGGCTCTGGGGCAGGGCGTAGACGCGTGCCCGGCCGGAGGCGCGACGGGACGATGAAGTCGCGGGCGCCTTCGGGCGTCGACTTGATCAGGTTCGGCGTCTCGATCTCGACGAAGCCGTTCTGCGTGATGGACCTCGCGGATCGCCTGGACCAGCCGGGAGCGCAGGAGCAGGCGTTCCTGCATCGCCTCGCGCCGGATGTCGAGGTAGCGGTAGCGCAGGCGCAGCGCCTCGTCGATCGGCGCGTCGGGCTCGTTGATGTAGAACGGCGGCGTCTTCGCCTCGGCGAGCAGGTCGACGGCGCCGGCCCGCAGCTCGATCGCGCCGGTCGGCAGGCGGGGATTCTCCGAGCCCGGCAGGCGCGCCGCGACCGTCCCGCTGACGCTGACCACGAACTCGGTCCGCAGCCGGCTGGCGGCCGCGTGGGCCTCCGGCGCTTCGGTCGCGTCGACCACGACCTGGGTCAAGCCGTATCGGTCGCGCAGGTCCAGGAAGATCAGCTGGCCATGATCGCGGCGGCGGTGGACCCAGCCGGCCAGGCGCGCGGGTGTACCCGCATCGGACGCTCGGAGCGGCCCCGCAGGTATGGGTCCGATAGGGCGTCGCGAAGCTCGGATTCGAGTCGGTCATGGCCGCCGTATCGTAGCGGTTTGGCGCCGTCCGCCGGACCCGAGGGTCAGCTGTCGCTCGATCCGTGGCGGTGCGAGCGAGCGCCGCTGACCAGCTTGCGGGCCAGGTCGTCGAGCGCGACGAGCTGCTGCGAGCCGGCCTCGAGGTCCTTGAGCTGGACGTTCCCGTCGGCCAGCTCGTCGCCGATGATCACCACGAAATGGGCCCGATCCCGGGCGGCCGACTCGAGCTGGCGGCCCGAGCTTGCGGCCGGCCCAGGTCGGCCCGGGCCGCGATGCCCGCGGCGCGCAGGTCGGTGGCGACCCGGAGGCGGGTCGCGGTGTCCGCCGGATCGGCCCCGACGACGACGGCCAGTGGGGCCTCGTGGCTGCCGCCGTCCGCCGGGCTCGGCGCGGCTTGCTGGTCCTGGCGGGCCAGCAGGACCCGGTCGAGACCGAGCCCGAAGCCGATGCCGGGCGTCGGCCGGCCGCCCGAGCAGCTCGACCAGCCCGTCGTAGCGACCGCCGCCGCCGAGGGCCTGCTGCTGGCCCTCCCGGCCGGTGACGTAGTACTCGAACGCGGTTCGGGTGTAGTAGTCGAGGCCGCGGACCAGGCCGGGCTCGAGGCGGTAGGCGATCGCCCAGCGCGTCGAGGTGCGCCGCGGACGGCGGCGAAGTGAGCCGCGGCACGGCCTCGCACAGGTGGTCGGTGATCCGGGGCGCCGCGGCGTTCAGCTCGGCCATGGCCGGGTCCTTCGAGTCGAGCAGGCGCAGCGGGTTCCGGTAGAGCCGCTCGCGCTCGACCGCCGGCAGCGCGCTCGACGTGCGGCTCGTAGTAGGCGGCAAGCGACTGGATGTACGCCGGGCCGGCAGGCCGCGTCGCCGATCGAGTTCAGGCGGACGTCGACCGCCGGCGAGGCCGGCCAGCCCGTAGAACGCGCCGGCCGAGCTCGATCAGCTCGGCGTCGATCGCCGGTCCGGGATCGCCGATCGCCTCGACGTCGAACTGCCAGAACTGGCGGTAGCGGCCGGCCTGGGGTCGGTCGTGGCGGAACATCGGGCCGGTCATCGTCAGCTTCACCGGCTGGGGCCAGGTCTGCATGCCGTGCTCGATGTAGGCCCGCACGATGCCCGCCGTCGGCTCCGGGCCGGAGCGCCCACGACTCGCCCTCCTCGGTCCGCCGGGCGATCCGGAAGAGCTCCTTCTCGACGACGTCCGTGACCGCCCCGACGCCGCGCTCGAAGACCGCCGCCTGCTCGAACATCGGCGTCTCGATCTCGCGGTAGCCGTAGCGCCGGGCGAGCTCCGACGGCGATCTGCTCGAGGCCCCGGAAGGCGGCCCGCTCTGCGGGCAGCAGGTCGCGGGTGCCGCGCGGGGCTCGGAAGGTGGGCATTGCCGCGAAGTCTAGCCGCCGGCCAGCACGCCGGCGCTGCCCCGGCTCAGCCCAGGTCGCGCTGGACCGAGATCACGTCCTTGAGGCCCTCGATCCGGCTCATGACCTTGGCCAGCTGGCTGACTGCCGCCACCTGGAGGGTCGCCGTGACGATCGCGATGTGGTCGGGCAGGACCTTGACCGAGGCGGCCAGGATGTTGACCTTGTTCTCGGCCACCACCTGGGTGATGTCGTTCAGCAGGCCGGTTCGGTCGTAGGCCTCGACCCGGATCGCGATCGGATAGGTCTGGGTAGCGGCCGCTTCCCACTCGACCTCGATCAGCCGGCCGACCTCGCGCTCGTTCAGCACGGTCGGGCAGGACTGGAGATGGACGGTTACGCCCTTGCCCCGGGTGATGAAGCCGACGATCGCGTCGCCCGGGATCGGGTGGCAGCACTTGGCGAACCGGATCGAGCAGGTCGCCCACGCCCTTGACCCGGACGCCGCCGGTTCGAACGCGGCTGGGTCGGAGCGACCGTGGGCAGGGCCAGCTCGGCGTCGTCGACCACGCCGAGGCGCATGACGACCTGCTGGGCACCGACCGCGCCGTAGCCGATCGCCGCGTAGAAGTCGTCGAGGTTGTCGTGGTTGTACGACCGGGCCACCTCGCTGATCCGGTCCGAGGCCGATCGCCTGGATCGACGTGCGGGCCAGCCGGCGCAGCTCGCGCTCGAGCGATTCGCGGCCGTGGACGATGTTCTCGTCGCGCTCCTGGCGCTTGAACCAGGCCCGGATCTTCTCGCGGGCATGGCTCGTCCGGACCACGTTCAGCCAGTCGCGCGACGGGCCGTGGGCGGCCTTGGTCGTGACGATCTCGACGATGTCGCCGTTGTGCAGCCGGTAGTCGAGCGGCACCAGCCGGTTGTTGACCTTGGCGCCGATGCAGCGGTGGCCGACGTCGGTGTGGATCCGGTAGGCGAAGTCGAGCGGCGTCGAGCCGGCCGGCAGGTCCTTGACGTCGCCCTTGGGCGTGAACACGAAGACCTGGTCCTGGAAGATGTCGAGCTTGATCCCCTCGACGAACTCGGTCGCGTCGGCCACGTCGCGCTGCCAGTCCATCAGCTGGCGCAGCCAGGCCAGCTTCGCGTCGTACTCGCGGTCGACCTTCGAGCCTTCCTTGTAGCGCCAGTGGGCGGCGATGCCGACCTCGGAGACCTGGTGCATCTGGTGGGTCCGGATCTGGATCTCGAGCGGCTTGCCGTCCATCGCCACGACCGCGGTGTGGAGGCTCTGGTACAGGTTGTTCTTGGGCATCGCGATGTAGTCGTCGAACTGGCCGGGGATCGGCCGCCACAGCGAGTGGACGATGCCCAGGGCCGCGTAGCAGTCCTTGACCTCGTCGACCAGGCAGCGGATCGCGTAGACGTCGTAGATCTCGTCGAACTCGGCGCCCTTGCGCTCCATCTTCTTCCAGATGCTGGTGAGGTGCTTGGGCCGGCCCTGGATGTCGGCCTTGATGCCGGCCGCCTCGAGGGCCGGCCGGAGCATCTCGATCGCCTGCTCGATGAACGCCTCGCGGCCCTGCCGGCGGGTGTCGAGGAGGCGGGCCAGCTCGCGATAGCGCTCCGGCTCGAGGGTCTTGAAGGCGAGGTCCTCGAGCTCCCACTTCATCTGCCAGATCCCGAGCCGCTCGGCCAGCGGGGCGTAGATCTCCATCGTCTGGCGGGCGATCCGGACCTGCTTCTCGATCGGCAGGGCAGCCAGCGTGCGCATGTTGTGGAGCCGGTCGGCCAGCTTGATCAGGACGACCCGGATGTCCTCGGCCATCGCCAGGAACATCTTGCGAATGTTCTCGGCCTGCTGCTCTTCGTGGGAATGGGTGCTGAACTTGGACAGCTTGGTCACGCCGTCGACCAGCCGGGCGACCTCCGGCCCGAACCGCTCCTCGACGTCGGTCAGGCTGTACTCGGTGTCCTCGGGCACGTCGTGGAGGAGGGCCGCCTGGACCGCGACGGGTCGATCCCCAGGTCGGCCACGGTCTGGGCGCTGGCGATCGGGTGGATCACGTAGGCCTCGCCCGAGGCCCGGGTCTGGCCCGCGTGGGCCTCGACCGCAAGGTCGAACGCCCGGTTGACCGCCTCGAGATCGGCCCCGGGATAGTGGATCCGGAGCCGGGCCAGGAGCTGCTCGCGGAGGCCTTCGATGGGGTCGACCCGGGCTGGACCGCGGCTCTTGCGAGCCCGGGCGGACGGCACGGCCTGGGCCAGGGCCGGAGTGTCTGCCGCAGCCACGGGTGCTGCCCGGCGCCTGGTCTTCGTGCCTGGAACGGGTTCGATGGTCATCTCGCTCAAGGATAGCAGTGGCTGTGCGAGGCCCTGAGCGTGGCCTCCGGGCGTGGCCCGGGGCGTGGCCGGCTGCCTTGAGCGTGGCCTCGGCTGTGGCCCGGGCGTGGCCGGCTGCCTTGAGCGTGGCCTCGGCTCGCCTATGCCCTCGCTCGGGCCCGGGCTTGCTTCGCTCCGGGCCGGGCGGGCTTCGCTCGTGCCAAATCGTTCATTGAACGACGCTTAGGCCGGATCGGCCGCCCCTGGTCACGTTGCGGTGAGGTCTGCGAGCGTAAATCGTGCACGGCCATGAGGTCCGTCCCCATGGATGCAAGGGCCACGGGCATGTGACCTCGCGTAAGCCTTGCCGAAGGAACGATCTGGCAATTCCGTGCGCCTGGTCCCCTCGGGAGCCAAGCGACACAATCGTCGGATAAGCGATCTCCGCGACCATCCCGGTTATGGACGACGCTCGATTTGGGCGACTGATCCGGATGCTCCGGCAACGTCGCGGCTGGCGCCAGGTTGATCTCGCTGCCCGGGCCGGAGTCGGGGTCAGTGTTGTGGCCGACTGGAGGCAGGCCGGCTCGGTCCAATTCGAACGGCCACGCTGCGGACGATCGTCGGCGGCATTCGGGCTGAGCTTCGATGCTGGTCTGCGCGGCCTCGGGGCGGAGCAGGATCGCCTCCTGGACGAGAGGCACGCCCTCGTGCTCGGAGCCTGCGCGAGCTGGCTCAAGGGCCTCGGCTGGGTGACCGCCGTCGAGGTCTCCTACTCCGAGTATGGCGAGCGCGGTTCGATCGACATACTTGCCTGGCACCCATCGAGCGCCACCGTCCTCGTCGTCGAAGTGAAGACCGAACTGGCGTCGGTCGAGGCGACGCTGCGCAAGCACGATGAGAAGGCCAGGCTGGCCCGCACGATCAGTCGCCGTGAGGGCTGGCAACCTCGCTCCGTCGCGCGCTTGCTGGTGCTGCCCGAGGACCGAACCCAGCGTCGGAATGTGGAGCGTCACAGTGCAGTCCTGGGCGGCGCTTATCCGCTTGGGACCCGGGCAGTACGCGCCTGGTGCCGGAATCCAAGTGGTCCGATGTCGGGCTTGATGTTCTTGCTGCCGCCTGCCTCGACCCGCACTGGTGCCAGTGGCACGCGGCGAGCTCGAATCCGGCTGAGCATGGGGGATCGATCCGGTACGCGGCCAGAGCCCATAAAGATCCCGCGAGGGCGCCCAGCACGGCCGTCGCGTTGACAAATCGTTCATTGATCGCAGCGTAGGCACTGTCGCGCCGGTCGAATCCGGAATTCAAGTAGCTGATATTTGGCCATCTCGCACGGTTCGATCGAGGACTCATTGGCAAGCTCCCGGCCCCGGTCGAGTTGAGTGCCTAAGCGTTGCCGAATGAACGATCTGACAATCTGGCGGCCAGGGCGAGGGCGTGTGCCCGGCGGCCGGGGCGAGGGCCTGGGCGGCCGGGCCGAGTGCCGGCGGCCGGAGCGGCGCCTGGGCGGCCGGGCCGAGGAGCGTGAGCCCGGCGCGCTGGACCGAGGGACCGAGGCCGAAGAGTCAGCTCGCCGGGAAACCCATGGCCGCGATGGCGCGTTCGACCTGGGCCCGCTCGTCCCAGGGCTGCGGGCCGTCGGGGCCGATGATCGAGCGCTCGTGGCCCTTGCCGGCGAACAGGACGACGTCGCCGGGCCGGGCCTGCTCGAGGGCGGCCTCGATAGCGCTGCGCGCGGTCGGCGATCAGGAGCAGGTCGCGGTTCCGTCGCCGGCCGGCCGACTTCGGCGCCCCTGGCGATCGCCTCGAGGATGGCCTGGCGGTCCTCGCCCCGGGGATCCTCGTCGGTGATCACGACAAGCCGGCAGCGCTCTCCGGCGATCCGGCCCATCATCGGCCGCTTCTCGGTGTCCCGCTCGCCGGCCGAGCCGAAGACGACGATCAGGCCCCCGCCACCGGCCGCGGCCACGGGCGCAAGCAGGTCGAGGACCGTCTCGAGCGAGGCCGGGCTATGGGCGTAGTCGACGATCACCGTGAACGGCTGGCCGAGGTCGATCCGCTCCATCCGGCCGGGCACGACGGTGACGCCCTCGATGCCCGCCCGGACGGCCTGCGGGATCCAGCCCGAGGCCCTCGCCCAGGGCCACTGCGGCCAGGGCGTTGTGGACGTTGAACCGACCGGCGAGCTGGAGGCGCAGCTCGGCCGGGCCGGACGGTGCGTCGTAGGCCACGAACAGCCGCCGAGCGTCCTCCTCGATCCGGCCTGCTCGCACGTCGGCGCCGGGCCCTGCGCCATAGGTCAGCACCCGTGCGCCGGCCTCGCGGGAGACGGCCACGAACAGCCCCGCCGCCGCGTCGTCCTCGTTGATCACGGCCAGGCGCGGCCAGGCCAGGGCCGCGCCGGCACCGGTCTTGGCCGGGCCCCGGGCCGCCAGGCGCTCGAACAGGCTGAGCTTGGCGGCGCGATAGGCCTCGAACGAGCCGTGCAGCTCGAGGTGCTCGTGGCTGAGGTTCGTCAGGACGGCCGCGTCGTAGGCGATCCCGCCGACCCGATCGAGGGCCAGCCCGTGGGAGGTCGTCTCGACCACGGCAGCGGCATCGCCAGCCGTCGGCCATCGCCCGGAGGATCCGCTGGAGCTCGGGCGCCTCGGGCGTCGTCTGGTGCTCGGCCGTCGGCTCGGCCCGGCCGCCGATCCGCAGCTCGACCGTCCCGACCAGCCCGGCCCGATGCCCAGCGGCAGCCAGGGCGGCGGCGGCCAGGAACGACGGTCGTCGTCTTGCCGTCGGTGCCCGTGATCCCGATGATCCCCAGCTCCCGGCTCGGGTCGCCGTACCACCAGCCGGCTGCGCTGGCGAGGGCCGCGCGGCTCCGGCTCGACGATCAGCTGGACGAGCCCAGCATCGGCCACCGGCTCCTCGACGATCGCGGCAGGCGCGCCGGCCGCCGCCGCCTGGCGGACGAACTCGTGACCATCGACATGATCGCCGGGAACGGCCACGAACAGGCTGCCCCGGCCGACCAGGCGAGAGTCGGCCGTCAGGCCCCGGATCGGCTCGGTCGTGCCCGGCCGCCCGCGGAGCGATCGGCCGGCCGTCGGCCGCCCGGACGCCGCGGACGCAGGCCGGCGCCTCGAGCCGCCGGACAAGCTCGGCCAGGCGCCGTGGCTCGCGCGCCCGGTCGACCCGGGCGAGGACGTCGGCGAGGCTGTCACTGCCCGGCTCTGGTTGGCCAGGCTCTCGTCGGCCGGGCTCGCGTCGGGCTGGCTCTCTTCGGGCCGGCTCATGTCGGCTGCGTACCCCGGCGGGGGCCACGGCGGCCCTCGGCCAGCCGGTACATCCGGGCCCCGAACGGCCGCAGGTCGAGGTCGAACGCCCCAATCAGCCGAACCTCGCGCCCGCCGAAGCCCTCCTTGAACTGGCGGATCCCAGGATGGACCAGGCCCCACATGTCGTAGGACGCGGCGCCGGCCTCCGCTGAGGTTCGAATCGCCTCCCACTTGAGCAGGTAGTTCGCCCGCGACGCGGCGCCCGCCGCGGTCATGCCGCCGTACGGCTCGACGACCCGGCCGCCCGCCCGAACCAGGAACAGGACGGCCTGCGGCGACGCCGTCCGGATCGAGCGCGAACAGCAGGCGGACCCGGCCGGCCGGCGCGAAGGCGTCCCAGATTGCCCGGTACGAGGCCTCCGTCCGGATCAGCGTTCCGGCCCGCGCCGACGTCTCGGCCATGATCGCGTGGAAGACCGGCAGGTCCGCCCGCCCGCGATCCTCGACGCGGATCCCGCCGGACCTCGCCCGGTTCACGTACTGGCGCCACTTGCCCGCGCAGGTCGGCCCACAGGGCGTCCTGTTGGCGCCGTGAGGTCGACGACCCGGGTGACCGCCGGCTGGACCTCCGGGGCGGGCCGCCAGCCGAGCTCCTCGAATGCCCGGCGGCTGCGCCGTCGCGGTCGTCAGGGCCGTCCAGCTCGATCTCGGGATCGACCCGCAGGTGGGAGATCCGCCGTCCGCCGCCGGCCTGGCGCGCCGATGACCGTACCCGCTCGGTGAAGGCGGCCAGGCTGGCCGCGTCCCACGCGGCTGCGATCGGTCCGCGCGGGGCATAGGCGAACGTCCAGGGCACGCCGGCCGGACGGCGCAGGAGGGCCCGGGCGCCGATCGAGCCGGCCGGACCGTGCGCCTCGATTGGCCAGGGCCGCCAGCCGTTGGCCGCCTTGGTCGTCGCCCAACCGCTCAGCTGGAGGTAGCTCGCCCGCGGGATTCGCGTCGACGAAGGCGTCCCACGCCGCGTCCGCGACCGTCGGACCGGCGCCGGTCGAGAGCGGTTGCTCATCGACTCCCGCCGGGCAGCTTGCCGGTGATCCGGCCCAGGCCGTAGCGCCAGGGCCGGGCGATCCGCTCGTGGTTGCCGGTCAGCTCGATCCAGCTCGCCCCGAACGACCGCTTGAAGTTGTACAGGCCGGCCATCTCCTCGCCCTCGACCGGCTCGCGCCGCGCACCGCGCACGTCGACGCCGGCCAGGTCCACCTCGATCATCGCCTCCCGGACGGCGAGCTGGATCGCCCGCCACAGGATCAGGTGGACCACGCCCGGGAACGCCCGGCGCAGGTCGGCCCGATCGCCCGAATGGGAGTAGGTCAGCCGACCACCGTGGCGGTAGAACGTGGCGCCCCCGATCAGCTCGTCGGCCGGCGTCCGGACCTCGAGCAGGACCACGTGACCGGCCGCCAGCCCGGCCATCGACCAGTCGACGAACCCGGCCCGCGAGCCGAGCCCGAAATGGCGGCGGGCCGCGGTCGACCTCGAGCAGGTCGTAGAAGCGAGTCGAAGGCCGGCCGCGGGTCGGCAGCCGGCGCGGGGGCCTCGAAGCCGTCCCACGTCGCCGGGTCGACGACGCGGCCGCCCGTCCCAGCGGATCACCCGCAGGCCGGCCTTCTCGGCCTGCCGGACCCGCTGCCGGGTGGACATCGCGAAGCCCGCGAAGTAGGTCGCCTCGGGCTCGCCCGGACGCGAGGGGCAGGGCGACCCGGTGGCGGGACGGCTGGACCTCCTCGATCGGGCGGAAGCCACGGGCTTCGATCAGCGCCGGATAGCCGCTGTCGGCCGGGATCTCGGCGTCCGAGGCGACCACGTCGACGCCCCGCCCGAACGAGCCACGTCGCGGCCGCAGTCGAGGCGCTCGGCCGTCCGCTCGACCGGCTCGCCGGCCGAGATCGGCCCCTTCGACAGGTAGGCGCCGGCGCCGCCGACCATCCGCCACGGCCGCTCGAGCGACAGCAGGCGGATAGCCGTCGTCGGCCACGAGGAAGCGCGGCCGCCAGCCCTGTCGGGAGCGCTGCTCGGCCCACGCCCGTGACTGGTAGACATTGCCGCCCGGTGCATCGACGGTGTGCCGGTCCCAGTCCAGGAGCTCCGCGTCGCGTCGCCTCGCCAAACCTCATGACGAGATCGTACGGCGCCGGATGACCGCGCCGGCCAGGCTCCAGATCGTCTGCAGCTCGGGGGTCCGCAGGGCAAGCGCGAGGCCGGCGTACACGAAGGCCCCGGTCAGGCCCATCGCCGCGAGCTGGAAGAACAGGACGACCTTGCCCGGCTCCTGGCCGACGACGATCGCGACGGCCTGGCCGACCAGGAACGCGGCGCCGGTCGCGACCAATCCGGTGACCAGGGCCACGGCGCCCGAACCGGACGAGCTCACCGGGGCCGAAGGTCGGGCGCCGGCGACCACAGGATCACGATCAGGACGGTCGCCTCGGCCCACGACCCGAGGGTGATCGCCAGGCCGATCCCGGGCAGGCCGAACGGCCAGGCGAGCACGACGGCGAGGGTCGTGTTGATCACCACGGCGACGATCGCGGCGATGACCGGCGTGGCCGTGTCGCGCCCGGCGTAGAAGGCCCGGGCCAGGATCGCGATCACCGACTCGGAGGTCATCGCCAGGAGCAGCCAGCCAAGCGTCTCGGCGGTGCTGCTGGATCGCTTCCGCGTCCATCTGGCCGTAGTCGAACAGGAGCCGGACGACTCCGCCCCGGGTGATGATCGCCAGTCCGCTCAGCGGAATCATCACGAACAGGATCAGCCGGATCGTCCGCCGGACCAGGGCCAGGTAGCGTTCGACCTCGCCCAGGGCCAGCTCGCGCGACATCGAGGGCAGGGTGACCACGCCGAGCGGCACCCCGATCGTCCCGATCGGGAGCTGGAAGACCGAGAAGGCGAAGGTGAAGGCGGTCACGGCGCCAACGCCGAGGCCGGTCGAGATCGAGACTGCCACCAGGAAGGTCAGCTGGCTGGCGGCCAGGCCGACCGCCCGGGGGACCATCAGCAGCAGCGCCTCGCGGGCGTCGGCGATCGCGCAGGTCGACTCGCGGGCTGAAGTGGAAGCCGATCCTGCGCAAGCGGCCCGAGCTGGATCAGGAAGTGGCCGGCGGCGCCGATCACCACCCCGACGGCCAGCCCGTAGATGCCCATCGACGGCGCCAGGAAGACCGCCCCGAAGATGATCGCAACGTTGTACACGATCGGGGCCATGGCCGCCGCCCCGAACCGGCCCGGGAGTTGAGCAGGGCGGTCGCCAGGGCGCCGCAGGCGAGGAAGATCGGGCTGAGCAGCATCACCCGGGTCAGCTGGATCGTCAGCTCGGTCTGGGCGGGCGTGAAGTGCGCCGCGACCACCGGCACGAGGCACCGGCGCGAAGATCAGCCACGATGACACGGCCAGGACCAGCAGGACGCCAGCATCAGGGTGGCGACGGTCGAGGCGACCCGCCACGCCCGCGCCTCCTCGTCCGTGGCCAGCAGGCCCGAGATGATCGGGATGAGCGCCGAGCTGAGGGCGCCGGCGGCGACCAGCTGGAAGATGAAGTCCGGGATCCGGAAGGCGGCCAGGAAGGCGTCGAGGTCGGCGCTGGCCCCGAATGTCGCCCCGATCACGATCAGCCGGACCGAGCCCAGGATCCGCGAGATGAAGAACGCGCTGGTCACGATGAGGCCGGCCCGGGCGATCCCCCGCGAGACTGTCATCGTGCGGCGTTCAGTGAGCCTGGCGGGCGCGCGGGTGAGCTCCCTCGTAGGCCGCCCGCAGGCGGCTCGGCGAGACGTGGGTATAGATCTGGGTCGTGGCCAGGCTCTCGTGGCCGAGCAGCTCCTGGACGACCCGCAGGTCGGCCCCCCCGTCGAGCAGGTGGGTAGCGAAGCTGTGGCGCAGGGTATGCGGCGAGACGCCCAGGGGCAGCCCGGCCCGGGCCCGCAGCCCGTCGAGGCGGAGGCGCAGGCCGCGAGCTCCGAGCGGCGCGCCGCGGTGGTTCAGGAACACCGCCGGCTGGCAGGCTCGGTGCCGTCCGCGGCCCGGGCCAGGAGGACCGGCCGGCCCTGCTCGAGGTAGGCCTGCGAGCGCATCGCGCGCCGGGCGACCGAGCAGCCCGATCCGTTCCTTGCGGCCCTTGCCGATCACCCGGATCTCGCCCCGCTGGAGGTCCACCGAGCCGAGGCTCCGCGCCGGCCAGCTCGCTGATCCGCAGGCCGGCGGCGTAGGCCGTCTCGACGATCGCCCGGTCGCGCAGGGCGAGCGGATTCGGCCGAGTCGACGGGTCGATCGCGTCGAGCAGCCGCTCGACCTCCTCGACCTCGAGCACGCGGGGCAGGCGGCGGGGCATCCGGGGGGTCGCGATCGAGCGCCACGGATCGCCGTCGGTCCAGCCGTTCCGGGTCGTGAACCGGTAGAACGATCGGAGTGCCGCCAGGCGCTGGCCGACCGAGCTGCGCGCGACGCCGTCGCCCAGCCGGGCCAGGTAGGCCCGCAGGTCGGCCCGGGCCGGCCGGCGCCAGTCCGTGCCGCGCTCGTCGAGCCAGGCCAGGTAGGCGCCGACCACCGTGGCATACGCCCGCCGGGTGTGGGGCGAGGCGTCGCGGGCCGTCAGCCCGTCGAGGAAGCGGTCGCGGGCCTCATCACCGGTCACGCGCCGGGCGCGCTCCCGGTGGTCGCCGATCCGCGCGTCTTCGTGGTCCGCGGCGTGCGAGCGGGGCCGCTCGGCCCGACCGGCCGTCGAGGTTCGCCCTCGGCCGGCCGGCCGGCCCGCCCGGCCGGGCTTGTGGAGCGCGGCCGGGTCGGCCGGGCCCCCGGCCAGGGACTGGCCGACGAGGTCACCGGCCGGCAGCGGGATGCTCGCGCCGCACTTCAGGCAGGTGCCCGGTGTCCGCCCGGCCGGATTCGGCCGGCGGCGCGGCTCGTCCGGCCGGGCGGCCGGGACCGTATTCCGCGCGACGGGTCCGCCGTCAGCGTCGTGGACCGCGCCGACCGGCTCGCGTGAGGTGGTGAAGTCGCACTTCGGATAGCGCGAGCAGCCCCAGAAGACGGTCCCGGTCCGGCGCGCCCGGCGCGCGGTCAGGTGGCCCTGGCCGCACTTCGGGCAGGCCACCTCGAAGGGCAGCTGGTCGGGCGGCGGCGGACCGTCCTTCTTGATGTACTTGCAGTCGGGGTAGCGGGCGCAGCCGACGAACGGACCGAAGCGGCCCCGTTTGGCGACGAGGGTCCCGCCCGCGGTCGGGCCGCACTCGGGGCAGGGCTCGCCAACGCCCGGCAGCTCGGCCAGGGCGCCGCCATTCGCGTCGAGCGGCTCGTCCGGCCGGGCGAGCGGGCGCGTCTCCTTGTGCTCGGGGTAGTTGGCGCAGGCCAGGTAGTCGCCGTAGCGGCCGGCGCGGATCACCATCGGGTGGCCTTCGGAGCAGACCTCGGTCGGTCGGCATCCCGCTGCCGCCGGTCGTCGCTCGTTGGTCGCTTCGACAGCGGCCTCGAGCGGCGTGTAGAAGGCGCGCACGAGGGGCACCCACTTGCGCTTGCCGCCGGCGACCTCGTCGAGGTCCTCCTCCATCCGGGCGGTGAACTCGAGATCGACCAGCGAGCCGAAGTGATCGACCAGGAAGTCGTTGACGATCTCGCCGACCGGCTCGGGGCGCAGGCGACGCTCCTGGACGCTGACGTAGCCGCGATCGAGGATCGTCGAGATCGTGGCGGCATAGGTCGACGGCCGGCCGATGCCGTGCTCCTCGAGCGCCTTGATCAGGGTCGCCTCGGTGTAGCGCGGCGGCGGCTCGGTGAAGTGCTGGGTCGGGCTCGACTGCCTCGACGGTCGTGGCGTCGCCCTCGTGGAGCGGCGGCAGGGTGCGCTCGAGCTCCTCGGCGGCATCGTCCTGGCCCTCGGTGTAGACCGCCGAGAAGCCGTCGAAGACGGTCCGGGTCGCGGACGCCCGCAGCCCGTACCGATCGGCCTCGAGATCGACGCTCGTCGTCTCGAGCTCCTTCTCCTTCATCTGGCTGGCCAGGGCGCGCTGCCAGATCAGGCGGTACAGGCGGGCCTCGTCGCGGGGCAGGACCTTCTCGAGCTGGTCCGGCGAGCGTCCGAACGAGGTCGGCCGGATCGCCTCGTGGGCCTCCTGGGCGTTGCGGGTCTTGGTCTTGAACGGGCGGCCCTTGGGCATCGTGTACTGGTCGCCGAAGCGGCTGGCGATCACCTCGCGCGCCTCGCCCATGGCCTGGCCGGCGAGGGCGACCGAGTCGGTCCGCATGTAGGTGATCAGGCCGACCTGGCCGTCGTCCGTCTCGAGGCCCTCGTACAGGCGCTGGGCGACGCTCATCGTCCGCTTCGGGCTGAAGCCCGAGCTTGCGACTCGCCTCCTGCTGGAGGGTGGAGGTCGTGAACGGCGGCGCCGGGCTGCGCTTCGGGACGCCTTGACGCCGACGCTGCGCACGACCGGCGCGGCTCGCGATCAGGGCCTCGGACATGGTCGGCTCGCGGCCGCCTCATCGCGCGATCTGCGGGCTTGTCGCCGTCGATCCGGACGAGGTCGGCGCTGAACGGCGTGCCGTCCGGCGCCACGGAGGGTCGCCTCGATCGTCCAGTACTCGACCGCCTTGAAGGCCCGGATCTCGCGCTCGCGGTCGACGACGAGGCGGACCGCGACCGACTGGACGCGGCCGGCCGACAGGCCCGGCCGGACCTTGCCGCCAGAGCAAGCGGGCTGAGCGTGTAGCCGTACAGCCGGTCGACGATCCGGCGCGCCTGCTGGGCGTCGACCAGGTCCAGGTCGATCTGGCGCGGGTTGGCGAAGGCCTCGCGGATGGCACCCTCGGTGATCTCGTTGAAGGTGACCCGCTGGGTCTCGCTCAGGCCGCAGCTTGGCTGCCTCGGCAACGTGCCAGGCGATCGCCTCGCCCTCGCGGTCGAGGTCGGTGGCGAGGAAGACGGTGTCGGCCGTCGCGGGCCGCCTTGGTGATCTCGGAGACCTGCTTGCGCCGGTCGGCGACGATCTCGTAGGTCGGCGCGAAGTCGTGCTCGACGTCGACGCCGAGCTGGTCCTTGCCCAGCTTCTCGGGCAGGTCGCGCACGTGACCATACGAGGCGAGGACCCGGTAGCCGGGCCCGAGGTAGCGCTCGATCGTCTTCGCCTTGGCCGGCGACTCGACGATCACCAGGTTTCCACTCATGACGTCGGGGAGTCTAGCACCCGATTCTTCGCCGGCGATTACCTGCGCCTTCGGCGCCGCGGGACGCGCGCGCGCGAATCAGGCGTCCCGGATCCGGCGCAGGAAGTCCTCGTCGATCTCGATGTCGGGCTCGACCGGCGCCGGGGCTGGCGCCGTCCGGTTGCGGCCCGACCGGGCAGAGCCATCGCCGGTCGCGATCGGCTCCTTCGGGAATCTCGATGAACCGGATGTGGGCGAGCGGCAGGAGGAAGGTCGAGTCGGTCTGGTCGATGAACACCGGACGCTTGCCGTCGGGCGTCCGCAGGTTCGTGCACAGCACGGCAATGTCACGTGGCGAGGGAATCTCGAACAGGTCGGCCAGGACCGGCTGCTCGTTGTTCAGGTGGATGACCACGTTGCGCAGGACGACCGCCGGCTGGCCGGGCGTCCCGCCGGGTGCTGCATCGGGCAGCGCTGCGTCGGTCATCGCGTGGTCATCGCGCTGGGGGGGCGGTCAGGGCTTCCAGAAGTCGACGACCAGGCGGACCCGGTCCCCGATCACCCAGATCCCGATCCCGACCTCCGTCATCCGGGGATCCATGATGTTGGCCCAGTGGCAGTAGTTCGAGCAGGGCTTCTCGTCCTGGAAGTAGAGGTGGGTGTCCAGGACCGAGGTATACGGGCTGCTGGCGTTGCGGCAGCCGATGTTCTCGCGGTAGTCGCCGGGATAGCCGGCCCGATGGAGCCGATCGCCCGGGGTGCCCTCGGCGAAGTGGCTGCAGATGTTCTTCTGGGCCAGGAACTTGGCGTACGGCCGCGAGACCTTGTTCGAGATGCCGGCGTTGAGGATCAGCGGCTTGACTCCGCTGCCGCCCGGGCTGCTGCATTTGCCCGAGGCCAGCACCCAGCCGCCGCCGCGGGTGCAGTTCATCAGGCCAAGGTAGTAGACCTCGACCGCGTGCCAGGCGCCGGCGCCGGCAGTGCCACCACCCGAGCCGGGCTTGGGCTTGGGCTTTGGCTTGGGCGTGACCTTGGGCTTCTTGACGACCGCGGGCGGCTTGGCCTTGAGCGCTGGCCGCCGCGATTGGAGCAGATGTCTTGAACGAAACCGAGCCCGCCTTGGCCAGCCCGCGCCCGACGCCGACTGCGGCCGCGGTCGAGACGCCCATCGTCACGATCGCGCCCCTGGGCAACGCCGCGGCGGGGGTGAAGACCAGGACCGTATTGCCTTCGGCCCAGGCGACTTTGCCGGCGATCGACTTGCCGGCGATCGCAGCAGCGAAGGCCGGCCCGCTGACCGTCGGATTCATCGGCTGGGTGAACCGCACCGACAGCCGGGCCGACGGGCAGGACGCTCGTGGTCCCGTTCGAGGGACGGAAGCGAACGATGGCCGGGGCAACGACCGTCTTGACCTGGAGCGGGCGGCGGCGCACTGACGGTCCAGCCGTCGCTGTCGACGAGCCCGCCCTGGACGGCGACCGTGTAGGTCGTGTTCGCAGCGAGCGGCTGGACAGGCTGGAAGGTGACCGTCGTGCCGGACGGCGTCGTGACCTCATCGGTCAGGGTGCCGGTCACGGCCGGGCTGATCGACAGGAGCGCATCGGCCGAGGGTGGCGTGACCGGGCCGTCGAACGAGACGGTGAAGCCGGTCGCGGGGGAAGCTCCGCCCGTCGCCGGGTCGGTGAGGGCGAGCTGGGCGGTGATCGGGGCGCGGGTGGTGAACAGGGCATGGGCGGCCTGGGCCAGGGGGTGCCCGGCGGCGTCAACGGCGCCGGTACCGACCTTGATCGTGTAGTACGTGCCGGCCTGCCACATTCGCTGGGGGCTGACCGTGAGCGTCTTGCCGGTGCGCGTCCCAGCTGGTCTTGATCGCCGTCGGCGGGTCGACCGTCAGGGCGGCCGCCACCGATGCCTGGTTCATCGGGCTCGGGAACTGGATCGGTCGCCGGCGCGTGCAGCCCTTGATCAGGCTGGACCGTCTCCGCGAACGAGGCCGAATCAAGCGGCGCGGCGACCGGCGGGACCGTGGCCGCGGTGCCTTTGGGCGCCGTCAAGGCCAGGATGCCGAGCCCCAGCAAGCCCTGCGACGCCGATCCCGAGAGCCACCCGAAATGCGATGCTCCGACGGAGGAGAATCGGCACATACAGCGTGGCGAGGACGGGAAGGGCGAGCGCAGCGGCTGCGAGCTTTCGCAATAGACAGTCTCCTGGCTAGCTGCTGGGGGTCAGCGGCATCGTGCGGCTGTCAACCGGACATTCGCCCGGACGGTTCGCGTCAGGGTAGCACTGGCTGTCGAGCCCGGGCAACCGGCCCGGCTCCTCGGGCGGGTTCGGGTAGGTCCAGTGCGGCGAGGGTACCTGCCAGGCGATAGCGACCCGCCCCGCCGCTCACCAATCCGCGCAGCTCGAGGACGGTCAGGGCGCCGAGCAAGGTCGCCACGGGCAGTGACGTCGATCCGTTCGAGGTCGTCGACCGTGGCCGAGCCGCGGGCGAGGGCGGCGGCGACTCCTGCCTCGGCCGGGCCCAGGCTGGCCAGGATGGCCCCCGGCGCTGGGCCTCGGTGCCGCTTGGGCCGGGGCGGCCCGCTGCGGCCGTCGGGTGGGCTCCGGCGACCGGACCGGCCAGGCCGAGATCCTCGATCAGCTCGGCGATCCCGGCCACGATCCGGACCTCGCCTGGGTACGCCCGCAGGAAGGCCAGGCAGCCGGCCGAGGCGGGCGCATCGATCGGACCTGGCACCGCGAAGCACTCGCGGCCCTGCTCGAGGGCCCAGCCGGCCGTGATCAGGGCGCCGCTCCGGGCCGCTGCCTCGACCACGATCGTGGCGTCGGCCAGGCCGCTGATCACCCGGTTCCGGCGAGGGAACGTGCCCCGCGTCGGAACCGCGCCGGGCGGCAGCTCCGACACGACCGCGCCACCCGTCGGCCACGATCCGCTCGGCGAGATCGGCGGTGCGACCACGGGAAGAGCCGGTCGTGGCCGGAACCGAGGACGGCCACCGTTCGGCCGCCGGCTTCGACCGTCGCAGCGTGGGCTGATCCGTCGATCCCGACGGCCAGGCCCGACACGATCGTCGCTCCGAGCCGGGCGAGGGCATCGGCGATCCGGGCTGCGATCCGCCGGCCGGCGTCAGTCGGCCGGCGGGTGCCGACGATCGCGATCGAGGACGCGGCGCCAAGGGCGGCGGGGTCGCCCCGGACGAACAGGACCGGCGGGGGGACCTCGAGCAGCCGCAGCCGGCCCGGGTAAGCCGGGTCGTCGAGGGTCAGCCAGGTCAGGCCCAGCCCGGCGAGCGGCCTCGACCATCGCTCGTGCCGACCGGCTGATCCCAGCCAGGTCGGCCAGGATCCGGGCTGGTCGCTCGGCCGTCGGCCGATCCGGACCACCCGCCGGCCCGAGGGTCCGCCGAAGCAGCGCGCGGCCGGCGTCCGTGGCGGCGAGGTCGAGGACGTGCCGGGCCGACTGGTGGGCCGCCAGCAGGCGGTAGAACGTGACCGGCCCGATGCCCTCGACGCTCATCAGGAGGACGGCGGCTTCGCGCTCCTCGAGCGAGGCCGCCCGGCGAAGCCCCGGCCGGCGGGTCGGCGCCGAGCGGCCCGCCTCGGCCAATGCCCAGCACGTCAGACGGCCAGCTGGGCCGAGGCCGGGGCGCCCAGGGCCCGGAACCGGCCGGCCTCCTCGAGGTGCCGCTGGACGACTGACTTCAGAGCCGTCGAGATCCGCCACGGTTCGGGCCGTGCGCAGCAGCCGCTCCACGCCCCGAGCCGACAGGCCGAGCCCCTCGGCCAGGCGAACGACCCGGGCCCGTTCGGCTGCTCCGAGGCGGCAGGCGGCCCGGAGCCGGCTCCCGCTCAGGACGGCATTGAGCGCACCGCGCTGATCGACCTGGAGCCTTCGCGCGGCATCGATCCGGCGCGCGACGATCTCGGAGGCTTCGCCACCGGCGATCGAAACGAGGCTGGCCGGTGGCACCCGGGGCATCTCCACCCACAGGTCGATCCGATCGCGCAGGGGTCCGGAGACCCGACCGGCATACCGCTCGGCGACCCCGGGCCGGCAGCGGCAGGCCGGCTCGGCGCCCACCGGACCGCCGCACGGGCATGGGTTCATCGCCGCGACCAGCTGGAAGCGGGCCGGCAGGACCATCGACCGGCCGACCCGGACGATGGCCACTCGGCCCTCCTCGAGGGGCTGGCGGAGCGCCTCGAGGACATCCCGGCCGAATTCGGGCAGCTCGTCCAGGAAGAGCACGCCCTGGTGGGCCAGCGTGACCTCGCCCGGCGCGATCGCCGGGCCGCCCCCGACCATGCCCGCGTAGGAGATCGTGTGATGCGGCGCTCGAAAGGGCCGGCGGCTGTCGAGCCCGACGATCGGTCCCTCGCCAGCGGCGGATCGAATCGATGTCGCGGTCAGGGCGTCCAGCGGATCGAGCGGCGGTAGCAGGCCGGGAATCGTCCGGGCCAGCAGGGTCTTGCCCGATCCCGGCGGCCCGACGAGGAGCAGCCCGTGACCGCCCGCGAGCCCAATCTCGAGCGCGCGCCGGGCCCCGGCCTGGCCGCGCACATCGGCCAGGTCGGGAATCGCCGAAGCCTCGGGATCCGCTGCGCCAGACCCGGCGGCCCGGCCCGGTGTGGTCGAACCGACCAGGTCGATCCGCTCCGGGTTCACCCTGCGACGAGCCGCACGGCCCGCTCGAATCGCGACCAGGGCAGCGGCGAGGTCGGCCGCCGGATGGACCTCGATCCGGTCGACCAGGCTCGCCTCGGTCAACGCTTCGGCCGGGACCACCACCCGGGTGACTCCGCGCCGGGCGAGGGCAGCCACCATCGAGAGGATCCCCGGAACCCGGCGCAGCTCGCCGCCGAGGGACAGCTCGCCGATCAGGGCCCAGGCACCGTCGGCCCGGGCCTGCTCGGATCCGAGCAGGATCGCGACGGCGATCGCGGCATCCAGGGAGGCGCCCGTCTTGCGCAGGTCGGCCGGGGCCAGGTTGACCGTGATCCGGCGAGGCGGAAAGACCAGCCCGCTGTTGCGGATCCCACCCCGGACCCGCTCGCGCGCCTCCTGCAGGGACGCGTCGGGCAGGCCGACGATCGTGAAGCCGGGCAGGCCCGGGGCCACATCGACTTCAACCCGGATCACCCGGCCCTCGATCCCGTGCAGGGTGGCCGACAGGACTGACGCGAGCATGCCGGCAGGCTAGGCGGGCCGCCTCACCAGCCGATCACCCGGCCCTCACCGATAGGTCACCGGGGACCTCTGCCGGCGCTACGATGCCCCCTGACCTCGATGGGTCAGTCACCCCTTCGGAAGGACACCTGAATGACCCAGCATCACAGCGAGAGCGGGCAGAACCGCAACAAGCGCAAGGAACACGACCGCAAGGCGCGCAGCTACGAATCGCGCACGGCCAATCCCTATCACCTGTCAAAGAATGCGCGGATTGCCGGCACGGTCCTGATCGTCATCGTGGTCATCGCCATGACCTGGTTCCTGGCCTTCGGCGTCTTCCATCTCTAGGGCGACTGGCCTTTAGCGCCCGCAGGTCGCATCGCCGCTGATCTGGAGCTTGTCGGCCGGCGTCGTCGAACCGCTCGCCACCGGCGCGGTCACGCTGCCGTCGAGGTGAATCGTTCCCGGTCCGAACGTGACGAACGAAGCCCCGCTGCCCGCATACGACTCACTGGCGGCCTCCGTTTCGACGGTGGCGCGGAGCTGGCCGGTGGAGGAGTCGACGAAGACGAGCACCGGCGTGGTGCCGGCGGTCGCCAGGCCGCGGGTCAGCCCGAACGTGCTGGCGCCACTCCCGGAACAGGAAACCTCGACGTTGGTCAGGCTGCCGTTGAGCGGGCCTTCGGCCGAGGTCCCCGTGATCATCAGGCTGGCCGAGCCCGGTTCCTCGTTGCCGCAGCTGATCGTGCCCGAGATGGAGGTCAGGGCCCCCAGGGTGCCGATCTTGGCGCCCGGCGCCGTTGTCTCCGTGAGCGGCGAATTGAGCTGCGCTCCGGAGGCGGGGTCAAAGTTGGTCACGCCTGAACCCGTGAAATCCCGCTCGCGCAATGTTGCCGCCGAACCGGTCGCCACGCGCACGAGGACATACCCGGAACGCAGGAAGATCACAACATTGGGGCCGGCCTTGCCGGACTGGCCGGTCAGGAAGATCTGGGGCCCTTCGAGCGTGGGCTCGTCGCAGGTGACCCCGGCGTTCCTGATCGGGCCGCTCTGGCTCGCGCTTCCGGCCAGGACGAAGTGGGCAGATGCCAGTCCCTGGCTGGATGGTGCCGATGGTGCGGCCGTCGGCGAGGCGGTCGTCGGCGAGGCGGCCGCCGCCGCCGGAGCGGATGGTGCGCTGGCGGGCGTCACCTGGACCGACGGTGCGCCGGATGACGGGACAGTTGTCGCCGCCGGGACCGGC
Source organism: uncultured Chloroflexia bacterium (assembly GCA_963720965.1). Taxonomy (GTDB): domain Bacteria; phylum Chloroflexota; class Limnocylindria; order Limnocylindrales; family CSP1-4; genus Palsa-1033. Next base: position 521,350 of record CAVRHD010000002.1, read on the forward strand.
GACGACGTTGCGCTGCAGGCGACCACGGCCAGGATCATCGGGATGAGGCCCAGCGAGGCGCGCGATAGCGGCTGGATCGTCACGTCTACTTCACCCATCCGTTCATCGAGATCGCTCCGGGCGTGCCCGGCGAGCTCGAGCATTGGGGCACTGTTCCACCGGGGCCCTTGGCCGCCACCAGCCTGCCGCCACCGGCCGGCAAGACGAAGGCGACGGTGGTTGGCAGGGCCGGCGCAGCCCCACAATAGTTGTCGGCGTTGACCAGTGTCTTGACGAAGCCGCCGTGGGCCAGGTGGAAGGCCGGGGCACCCTTCGCGATGTGGGGCAGGCCCGCCGCGCCGGCGGTCTGGGAGTCGATCAGGATGTTGCCGTGGGCATCGACCAGCTCGACCTCGGGCGTGCCCTGGACGGTGCAGGTGTGGGACGACGTGTTGGTCAGGGTGACCGATCCGATCTGGTGGCCGGTCGCGCCCTGCCAGCCGGTCACCTTCGCGGCCAGCTGCGAGGCCAGGCAGGCGGCAACTGGCTTGGCCGTCGGAGCCGGCGTGGGCGCCGCGGCCTGGGCGCTTGGTGCGGCGGACGGAGCCGCGCTGGGCGGAGCTGACGGCGGGGCTGACTCAGGACCCGTCGATGGTGCGAGGGTGGGTGGGCTGCCGCAGCCCACCAGGACGATGGCTAGACCGAAGGTGACGAGGATGAGGCGCATTCGGTACCCCTGGCTGACGGCGAACGAACGATGGACGGTTCGGGGCTCGACTCGGTGACGGCCCTCAGTCGATGGCGTAGCCGCTCAGGATCCGCACGAGCATCGCCGGCGTGAGGCTGGGGGAAACCCGCAGGCGCGGGACGATGAATCTGTTTAGCCAGGTCTCGAGCACACCCTCTCGCGTCGTCACGGCCATGCCCATCCCATTGGCCTCGACGACAGCCGCGGCTGCCGTGCTCGACTCCCCCGCCGGGTAGGCGAACGTGGACGGAGCTCGCCCCGTGATCTGCTCGATCTCGCGCGCGGCGGCCCCGATCTGGAAATCGAGCGCAAGGCCGTGAAGCCGGCCGACGTCGACGTGGTTCATCGTGTGATCGGCGATCTCCATCCCCGCATCGGCCAGGGTCTGCAGGTCCGCAGCGTCAAGGAAGCCCGGATCATGGACGCGGCCCGGGACCACGAAATAGGTGGCCACGTCACCGAACCGCTCGAGGATCGGCAAGGCATTGGTGAGCCCGTCGGCATGCCCATCATCGATCGTGAGCACAAACGTCCGGGGCGCCGGCCGGAGGTCGTCGGCAAGGTCGTGCTCGAGCGTTGCCAGGGTGATCGTGTGCCAGCCCAGGGCGTGGAGCATGTCCAGCTCCTCGGAGAAGACGGTGGGATCGATCACGAGCCCCGGCAGCGCCGCGCCCGCATCAGCCGGGGCGACGATCCGGTGGTACATCAGGATCGGGACGTGGAGGACGAAGCCCGGGTCCGGGGTGGACTGGGCTGCGGGCGGCCAGTTGGCGACCACAGCTCGAGGCGCCGGCTGGCTCGGGGCGACCGGGGACGACCCGGGCGCCGCTGCAAGCGAGGACCCGCCGATTGCCGCTGGCACGGGACTCCCCTCAGCCACCCTGGGCCGGATCGCCGCGCGGTCGTTCGGGCGCGGCAACGAGCTCGCGCAGCCGATCAAGAGAAGCGCCACGACCACGGCCAGGCCTGCCACGGGGCCCACGAGCAGGCGCCGGTCCGGGTGCTCGGAAACGGGGATCAAGCGAGCCTCGCGATTCGTGGAGCGGAGCCGGGACGGTCAGTACCGGCGCGGATCGTCAGTTGGGCGCCTGATCTGCGGACAGTACATGACCGCGACGGATCCCGTGACCGGCGCGGATCCGGATCAGGCGGCGCCGGCCGTGATCGGCGATCCTTGGACCATGCCCGATCCGTTCGCGGCCATCGTCTCCCATCTGATCGACGGCGATCGTGAGGCCGGACCGGCGATTGCCCTCGACCTGACGCGTTGGCTGGGCAACCATCCCGAACCCGCCAGCGGGACCGGCCTGGCGAGCCTGGCCGCAGCGTTCCTGGTTTCTCTCGCCGGTCCCGATCATCCCCTGCTCGAACGGGCCGAGGCAATCCTCGCGACACCGCCGGGTGACGCTCCGCCCGAGCTGGTCGAGCTGTTCAGGACGGCCAGCGCTGCCGTTCCGCGCGAGGTTGCCGAACGCCGGACCGGGGACCGCCACTTCAGCCAGGCGCTCGCAGATGCCGGCTCGCTCCTGGATGGACATCCGTTGGGCCGCCGCGTCGCCCGCGATGCGATCTGGTCGGTCCTGTACCCGGAGGCGGCGGGCCTGTTCGGCGACATCGACGGCGCCATCGCGGCGCTCCGTCGGCGGCGGATCGTCGAACGCATCGAACCGAACCCCCACCCGATCACCGACGCGGCCCGCGAGGTCCTGTTCACCTCGAACGTCCTGTTGGGCTTACCGCTGGACGGACCGGGAATTCCGGCGCCCGGGCTGGATCCCGAGATCGCGGCCGGTGTGGCCCGTGCCCGGGCCGGATCGCAGCAGCACTGGTTCGATCATCCCATTCCGATCGGGGTCGACACCGCGGCCAACGAGCTCCTCCACGGCCTGCGCGGCCTGGATGCCGCCATGGCGGCCGAACCGGGCGCGGCGGCCCAGCCGGGGTTTGCGGCCGGATCGCCCGGCGCCCTGCCGCTCCGACGGCTGACCTGCCTGCTGTCCGTTTCGGTCACCCACGACGAGCTCCACGAGATCGCCCGGCGCTGCGTCGAGCTCGACCTGGCGACGATCGACCCGCTCCCCCACCTCGACATCCTCGTCGCCAGCGAGACTGACGTTCGACGCCTGGTCGAGGAGGTCCTGCTGCCGGCGATCTCGACGTTCGCATCAGCTGGATCGGAACCCGGGCCCGCGCCGCGCCTTGCTGTCCTGGGCGTCGATGGCGAGTATGGCCGGCACTACTCGTTCCTCAAGGCGATTGCGGCCATCTGGCAGGTCTTCGTCGATCCCGCCGTCCGGGGGACCTTCAAGATCGACCTCGACCAGGTCTTTCCCCAGTCCGAGCTCGTGGTCCAAACCGGCCGGACGGCGCTCCAGCACCTCGAGACACCGCTATGGGGCGGACACGGCCGCGATTCGGACGGCCGGCGCGTTGAGCTCGGGATGGTCGCCGGGGCCCTGGTCAATGCCGGCGACATCGAGCGCGGCCTGTTCACGGCCGACATCACGGTTCCGGCCGAGCCGGCGAGGGCGTCCGAGTGGGTCTTCTTCAGCCCGCTGCCCCAGGCGATCTCGACCCAGGCCGAGATGCTCGAGCGCTACGACACGGCGATGCCAGACGGCGTCGAGACCGCCCTGGAGCGGATACACGTGACCGGCGGCACGAACGGAATCCTGGTCGAGGCCCTTCGACGGTATCGTCCCTTCACCCCGTCATTCATCGGGCGAGCTGAGGATCAGGCCTACATCCTGTCGACGCTCGGCGACCAGCCGAGGTTGGCCTACGTCCACGCGGCCGGCCTGGTCATGCGCCACGACAAGGATGCCTACGCTGGCGCCGCGATCGAGGCGGCCAGGGTGGGCAAGATGGTCGGCGACGACGTCCGGATCCTGGCCTTCTCGTCGTACGCACGGACCGTCGCCCGTTCGCGCGCGGCGAAAGGTCTCAGCGTCGAGTCGATCAAATCGTTGCTCGATCCATTCACGGGCGGATTCATCTCACGCCTGCCGGTCACCACGGTCACGCTTCGCTTCGCCCTGCGGATCCTCGAGGCGTTTGCAGGCGGCGACGCCGAGCTCGGACGCGCCTATGCGACGATCGGGTCGCGGCGGCTGCTCGAGGCCCTTGCCCTGGCGACCGATCAGGACGGCCTGCAGGCCAGGCTGGACGACGAGCGGGCCCAGTGGCGTCACCTGTACGACGCGCTTGACGCGATCGAGTCCGCTCTTGCCGCCGGCAATTCGCGCGCCATCGAACTCCAGCGAAGAGCACGAGAGCTGATCGAAGGGTGGCGCGTCAGGCCGTCTGGCCGGGTGCCAGCCAGCGGTAGTCGGTCCCGCCCGTCGACGTGATCCAGAAGCCGAATCCGGTAATTCCACGCTCGTTGAGCAGTCCGTCGTGGATCGCGATCGCCCGCCGTGGGTGCACGGTACGGACGAATTCGATCGCTTCGGCGAGCTTCAGCCAGGGCGCCTGAGCCGGCAGCAGGAGCGTATCGACCGGCTGGTCCGGGACGAACAGCGAGTCACCCGGGTGGTAGACGGCGTCGTTGACGATGTAGCCGAGGTTGGCGCAGTCGGGCCGCCCATCGTAGGCCGTGGCGTGCCGCCCCCCGACAGCCCGGACCCGGAAGCCGGCCAGGGTCAGCTCCTGGCCGGCGCCGACCTCGGTGAAGTCCAGGTCCGGAATCGCGGCCGATGCGGGCGCGTAGACCGGGGCGCCCAGCCCGGCCAGCCGGAGCCGGTCGACGTGGTCCGTGTGCTCGTGGGTCACCAGGATCGCGTCGGCCCCGATGAGGGCGTCCGGCTCGCTCCAGATTCCAGGGTCGATGACTAGGACGCCGCCGTCATGCTCCAGGCGAACGCAGGCGTGGGTGTACTTGGTGAGCTTCACCGGCCAAGGGTACCCGACGCTAGACTCGCGTCATGTCGATCGTGCGGCTCGCGGTTGCCTCGACGCCACAGACGACCGACCTGGCCGATGCGGTCCCAGCGGCCGTCGCCGCAGTCGAGGAGGCCGGCCGGCTCGGGGCGGCGATCGTGTGCCTGCCCGAGACCGGGCTGCCCGGCCATCGCATCCAGGACCGACCTGTGGCTGACGTGAGCCAGGCTGAGCTCGACGCCGCACTGGACCAGGTGGCGGCGGCGGCGCGACGGGCGGGGGTGGCCGCGATCGTCGGGATGGAGCGCCCGACCCGCGCCGGCCGGGAGATCGTGTCGGTCGTCATCGAGCGGGACGGGACCTGCCTGGGTGAGCAGGCCAAGACCCAGATCGACCCGACCGAGGAACGGGCCTACGTCCCGGGCATCGGCCGGCGGGTCTTCGAAGCTGCGGGCATGACCTTCGGCATCGCCATCTGCCACGAGGCGTTCCGTTACCCGGAGATCGTCCGCTCCCTGGTCCTGGCCGGAGCCCAGGTGATCTTCGTGCCCCATTTCGTCACGACCGACGATGGATCCCTGCCGAGCCGGTGGTGCGACGCCGGAAACCCGTACAACGAGAAGGCGCTCCTGGTGCGAGCCCTCGAGAACAGCGTCTTCGTGGCCGCCGCCAACGTGGCCAGACCCGACCAGGGTTCACGGACCGGGGTGATCGATCCGGAGGGCCGGCTCATCGCCGGACTCGACTACGGGCAGGTCGGCGTGGTGGCCGCCGACGTCGAGCTTGACCAGGCCGACCGCAGCCTCGCGCTGCGCTGGTCGCCCGAGCGCAACCGGCTCATCTCTTCGGACGGAGCGCCTCGGGGCTAGCGGTCCCGGATCAGCCTGGCACGTCCCAGGTGGCCTCGATCCGGGGTGGCAGGAGCAGAGTCTGGAGCACCACGCAGTAGCGCTCAGTCCGCTCCTTCAGGCGGACGAGCCGTTCTTCGGGCACGCTGCCGTCGATCGCGAAGCGCATCCGGATCGCCTCGAAGCCGACCGGCACGTCGGCGCTGCCCAGGGTGCCCCGCAGGTCGAGGTCGCCCTCTACGGTCACGCTGACGCCAACATCGGTGAGGCCCATGTTGGCCGCGACCATCTGGCAGGTGAGCTGGGCACACGCCGCGAGCGCCCCGAGCAGGAGATCGCCTGAGCAGGCCGCTCCGCCTGCGCCGCCGACACCTGGGTGGGCCTCCGCGGCATACAGCGCCCGGCCGAGGTCAACCGAGCAGCTCATGGCGCCGTCGGCCATCGTGCCCGTCGCTCGAAGGGTGATCCGGGCGGCCTCCGGATCGTCCTGGTAATGAGCCTTGATCGGCTGCTGAATCTCTCGCAGGGTCATCCGCTCTCCCGTCTTCCGGCGGCGTTTGCGCCGATTGCGATGATCGCACGGACAGCAAGGCAATAGAGTTGAGCGATGCCCGTCCCGGTTGGTCCGAACGTCGCATTCCTGTTCACCGACATCGAGGGGTCGACGCGCCTGGAGCAGGCCGCCGGCTCGCGGCCTGGGCGGGCATCGTCGCCCGGCACGATGAGCTCCTTCGCGGCGCGATCGAAGGCGCCGGCGGTGTCGTGGTCAAGACCGAGGGCGACGCATTCTTCGCCGCATTCGAGCGGCCCCTGGCGGCCGCCGTTGCGGCGGTCGCCGCCCAGCGGGCGATTGCGGCCGAACCGTGGCCGGACGAGGCCCGGATTCGGGTGCGGATGGGGCTCCATCTCGGCGAGGGCCGGTTGCGTCACGGGATGATCCCCGGGGCCGCCGGAGGATTACGTCGGAATCGCGGTGAACTACGCCGCCCGGATCGCGGCGGTGGGCAACGGCGGCCAGATCGTCCTGTCCGAGCCGTTCGCTGTCGCGATCCAGGGCGGGCTTGACGACGCTCCCGGGCTGGCCGATGTCGGGATCGCCGATGAAGGCCTGCGGGCAGTCAAGGACTTCGAGGAACCGGCACCCCTCCACCGCCTCGTCGTGCCCGGGGCAGCCGACGATCGGCGCCCGCTGCGGACTATCGAGGCGCCCTCCAATCTGCCCGGCGAAGTGACCAGCCTCGTTGGACGCGAGGCCGAGATCGAGCAGCTCCGGGCGATCCTGGCGGCCAACCGGATGGTGACCCTCAGCGGGCCGGGCGGCAGCGGCAAGACGCGGCTGGCCCTGGGCCTCGCCCGGGCCGCCGCGGGCGACTTCCCGCACGGGGTGTGGTTCGTGGACCTGACCGCCCTGCGTGACCCCGAGCCTGGTCGAGTCGGTGATCGCCTCGACGCTGGGCGGTCCGCGAGTCGCCCGAACGGACCATCGGCCGAGGCGCTCCGGGACTACCTCCGCGAGCGGATCGTGCTGCTCGTCCTGGACAACCTCGAGCAGCTCCTGCCGACGGCCGCCGAGACCATTTCGACGTTGCTCCGCGAGGCCTCGAGGATCCGGGTCCTGGTCACCAGCCGGGAGCTGCTCCGGATCAGGGGCGAGCGCGGCTACCCGGTGCCGCCCCTCGACGTGGCGGCCGGGGTCGCCCTGTTCGAGGATCGGGCGCTGGCCCAGCGGCCGGACCTGGTCATCGAGCGCCGAGACCCTGGACCGCGATCCGGCCGATCTGCGAGCGACTCGGCGGCCTGCCCCTGGCGATCGAGCTGGCGGCGGCCCGGATTCGGATGCTCAGCCCGGCCCTGATCCTCGAGCGGCTCGGCCACAGCCTGGACATGGCCGCGAGGGACCCGGGACGTGCCCGAACGGCAGCGGACGCTGCGCGGCGCCATCGACCTGGAGCCACGAGCTCCTGGCCGATCCGGAGCGTCGCCTGTTCCGCCGGCTGGCCGTGTTTGCCGGCGGTTGGACCCTCGAGGCGGCCAGCTTGTGGCCGATCCCGGTGGGCGACCTCGGCGTCGACCTGGTCGAAGGCCTCGAGTCACTCGCCGACAAGAGCCTGGTCCGCCGTGAGCCGGGCGCCCCGGCGCGGCTGCCGGCCGACGAGGGCGAGGTGCGCTTCGGCCTTCATCCGCTCTTGCGGGAGTACGCCCTGGAGCGCCTCGACGAGAGCGGCGAACGCTCGATCGTCGAGGCCCGCCAGGCGCGGTGATTGCCCAGGATCGCCGAGCGCGCCGGAAGCACGATCTTCGGGCCCGGCGGCGAGGCCAGCCTGGCCCAGCTCGACCGCGAGGACTACAACATCCGCGCGGCGATCAGCTGGTCCATGGCCAACCACGAGCCCGCGATCGGCCTCCGGATCATCAGCTCGAGCTGGCGCTGGTTCCAGCAGCGGGGCCGACTGCGCGAGGCCCGGGCGCTGCTGGCCCAGCTGCTTGGTCAGACGCGGACGTGCCGATCGATCTGCGCATCGCGGCACTCACCGCGGACGGCGGCCTGGCCTACTGGATGGACGACTTCGAGGCATCCCGGGCGGCGTATGACGAGCGACTCCGGCTCGCCGGGCGAAGCCGGCGATCCGGGGCTCATCGCCGATGCCCACTACGACCTCGGCTTCTTGTCAATGGTCGCCCAGGATGGCCCGACCCTCCTCGAACACGAGCGACGGGCCCTCGAGCTGTACAGCCAGGCCGGCCGCCAGGAGGGCGTGACCAGGGCTCGCCAGGGTCTCGTCCTGGCCCTCTTCCTGTCGCGGCGACTACGACGCCGCGAACGAGCTCGAGGAGGCGAACGTCGACGCGTTCCGACAGGCCGGCTCGGCGCTCGAGGTTGCCGACAGGGCGCTCCTGCTGTCGGCGATTTAGCTGCGCCTGGGCGATCCGCCGGAGCGCCTGGCAGCAGCTCATCGATGGCTTGCGCTATTTCGCCGCGAATGACGGCGCGTCGGGCCTCGCCCGCTCGCTGGGCATGGCCGCGATCATCCAGCTCCAGCATGGCCAGGCGGAATTCGGCGCCCAGCTGGCCGGCGCGACATTCGAGCTCATCCGGGAAAAGGGCGTGATGCTGGCCCCAGTCAAGGTCCTCCACCTGCCCGATCCGGGTGAGCTGGCGATCGAGCGATTCGGGTCCGAGCGCGCCGCCGAGCTGATGGCGACGGGCGCCGCGACGGCGCGCCCGGAGGTGGTTGCGGCAATCCTCGCGATGAGCCCGCCTACTTCGTGATCGTCGCGTCCAGGTTGCCCGTGACCGACCGCTGGAAATGGCCCGTCCGATCGCGCTGGGCGATCAGGTGGGCGCCGGGCGTCCGGTGCGAGGGATACGCGAGCAGCGGCGGGCTGAGGACGGCCTTCGACATGAAGATCGTGCGGGCCGTGGTCTTGCCCGCGAACAACGCGGCCACGATATAGCCCACGTCGCCGCCGGGTTCGGCGAAGACGACCTTGGCCCCGGCGGTCAGGAAGCCGGCCGCGAAGTTCTGGATCCGCTCCCGCCCGACCTCGATCGTCGGCACCGGATTGCCCGGCTCCGAGTTGCCCGCCGTGTAGCACATCCCGTGGAGGATCACGACCGAGTTCGCCGCCAGGTGGATGTACTTGCGGACGTAGTTGGCGCCGTAGTACTTGAGATCGAGGTTGCCGTCATTGAGCCTGGCGTTCAATCCGAAGCCGTCCTTGGTGTTCTCCTGGTACGGCTTGTACGGGCTCGGCCAGCCGTTGCCGTGACCCATGTCGATCAGGATGTTGGCGCCCTGGGCCGCCGCGTCGACCCGGGCCCAGGTCGCATTCGGGCTGTAGACCTCGGTCACCGTCGCGCCGTAGCTCCGCGCCATCGCGGCAAGCTTCCTGGCCTCGGCGATGTTCGCGGCGGTGCCCGTTCCGGTCGGGCCGACGATGATCACGACCTTGACCGGAGCGGCCGCCGCCGCTGGTGGCATGGCCGTCGATGGACCGGCGGTGGTGGAGATCGATGTGGTGGTCGATGCGGCCGCGGCAGGGGCCCCGACCGTGCCGCCAAGTCCAACCAATGTGCCGACCAGGGCGAGCGTCGCGCCGCTCGCGAGCAGATTTGACGCCCGATGGGCGCCGTTTTCGAACCAACCCAATGTCCTGCCTCCTCACTACCGGAACGCCGCGCGCGGCGGCGAACGCTGGATGCGATGGGTTCGGGATGTCGGTCAGCCCCGTCAGTGGCTGGACGTCCCGGGAAAGTCTGGGCGGATCCGGCGAAGCGTGCGTTGCACCTTCGTACTGGCGGTCACCCGACCATCCAACCAGCACGGGGTCCGAACCCGACCGGACCTGCACCAGGCCCGGCACCGGGGCTGGACCGCAGGCGAGATCGACTCAGGGCAGTCCGCCGGGAGCGGACCGCCAGCGCCGCCCCCGGCCGCCGGTCAATGATCCAAAGCCGAGCATCACCAGGACCACCAGCCCGGCGATCGCCTGGCGCGCTGGCCCACTCGATGGCGGATGGGCGGTGGGTGGAATCGACTGAGTCACCCGGGGACTGGCCGGCGAAGGCGGCACGGATCGGCTGGACTGGCTGGACCGGCTGGGTGACGGGCGGGGCGCGGCGTGGCGGCGGCTCGGCGGGGAGTCCAGCCATTCGGCCCGGTGATCGGCCCGCCCGACGAGGATGGCGGCAATGGCGTCAGCCCGTCCAGGATCTGGCTCGGGCTGACCCTCGCCGTTGGGCCGGGGTTCCACGGGATCCCGAGCATTTCCGGGATCGTGACGAAGCGATAGCCGGCGGCGCGGTAGAACTCGATCAATGGCCGGAGCAGGTACGGCGTCGCATTCGGGCCGCAGTGGAGGAGCACGATCGAGCCGTTGCCACCCAGCTCCGCCGCCGCGAGCATCGCCGGCTCGTGGCCGGTCGGCGAGGTGTCCCGGTCGGACTGGCTCCAGGTCAGGACGGTCGGGTAGCCGGCGATCGAGGCGGCGCTCAGGGTCGCGGCATCGTAGGCGCCGTAGGGCGGACGGAAGACATCGAGGGCCGGCCGGCCGAGGATCGATTCCTCCAGGACCCGGGCGGTCTCGATCTGCTGGACCTGCGCCGCCAGGTCGAGACCGGGCATCTGGGGGTGGGTCAGCGTGTGGTTGCCGACGGGGTAGCCGGCCTGCCCGACGAGGCGCCAGAACGCCGGGTCGAGGCGCATCGCCTCGGCCAGCGGGAAGAACGTGGCGGGCACGACCTCGTCGACCAGGATGGCCAGGATCCGCCGGCAATTGGCCGGGCTGACCCCATCGTCGAAGGTCAGCGCGATCTCGTGGTCAGTCGGGTCTCCGTGACTGACGACGTCAACCGAGCCAGCCGCAGCCGGTTCGACCAGTGGACCGCAGCGAATCAGGCCGGCAGGACGGCCAGGCAGGCGACGGCCAGGCAGGCCAGCCGGCGGCGCACCTAGTGGGCGGCCGTCCAGCCGTTGTTCGAGATGACGGCCGGCGCCGAGCCCATGCACGGTGGCACGGCAAACGAGTCGTCAGTGCCGGGCGCCGCCTTGGCCACGATCGTGCCGGCGTCGGCTGGGAGGACGAGCGCCACCGTGACCGGCAGCGCGGGCGCTTTGCCGCAGTAGTTCGAGGCGTCGACCTCGATCGCTCGCCTGGCCAGCCGGCGCCAGGCGGACCGGGCCAGCCGGCTCCGACGTCGTGCCCTTGCCGGCGGCTCGATCAGGATCGCGCCGTTCGAACCGCGCAGCTGGACCCCCGGGTGGCCGGCCAGGATGCACGCCTGGTCGGCCCTTGTTGGTCACCCGGACTTCGGCGATTCGGTTGCCCGCGGCGCCCTGCCAGCTCAGGATCAGGGCCGTCAGGTGATCGCTCAGGCAGGGCTGGTTGGCGGCCAGGGTTGGGGCCGCGCTCGGGGTTGCCGATGCGTTCGGCGGAGGGCAGCTCCGACGGCGCGACCGACGCTGCCGTAGACGGGGCCAAGGACGGCGTTGCCGACGGAGCCGCCGAGGGGACCGCCGAGCCGCCGATGGCTCCGGCCCCGGCGGTGCCCGATTGCTCCCGGGTCCGCCCGGCCTGGTTGACCAGGAAGACGGCGCCGACGGCCGCGACCAGGGCAGCGGCCGCGATCGCCCCAGCCAGGCGCGGCAAGTCCAAAGGCGATCCGACTGGGGCGGGCGGCCTGGACAACCCGCTCCAGGATGTCCTGCGGGACGCGCCATCTGGCCGATCTGCTCGTGCCTCGAGCATCGCCCGGATCTGATCGTCGTTAGGGCTGGTCATCGCTGCCTCCGGAGGGCTCGTTCGAGGGATTGGCGGGCTGCATACAGGCGGGACTTGGCGGTGCCGACGGGGATCGCCAGGATCTGCGCGATCTCGTCGAGGGAGCGGCCCTCGAGGTGGTGGAGGACGAGGATCGTCCGGTCGTCCGGACTGAGGCGCTCGAAGGCGGCCTCGAGCTCGAGCCGGGCAATCACGCCCTCCGGCCCCGGCTGGCGGCTGGCTGGATCGTCGGAGCCGGGTGTCGGGTCAGGCTCGCGACGGGTCAGGCTGATCTCTCGGACCCACGTCCGCGAACGCTGCTTGAGCGACGGTCCGGCAGGCATTGACGAGGATCCGGGTCAGCCACGGCGTCGAACTGGTCGGGATCGCGCAGGCCGGGCAGGCCCTGCCAGGCCCGGGTCAAGGCGTCCTGGAGCGCGTCGCCGGCGTCCGCGTCGTGGCCCAGGATCGCCCGGGCCGTCCGCATCAGCCGGTCCAGGCGGGGCCGGACCAGCGACGCAAACGCCTCGGGGTCGCGTCCCTTGGCGCGCTCGACGAGCCGGCTATCGAACTGGGTCGGGCATGTAGCGTCACACTCATAGGACCATCGCGGGCCGGTCCAGGTTCGATCGATTTTTCGGTGCGTCGGAGTTTGGGCAGGTTCAGGTGCGGGATCCGGGCGGCTCGAGCCTGGCTGCACGACTCCGAGACCTGGGCGAGATGGGCGTCGGTGTGCATCAGGCCACCGAGGAAGCGGGCCGGCGCGTTCCGCGGTGGTGCCCTTGGCGGTCGTGAAGACGACGTCCAGGTGGGGCTCATCGGGCCATGTATCGAGGCTGGCCAGGATCATCCGCTCGCTCTCGAGGAGGCGGGCACGGGCGGCTTCGATCGTGATCAACGTCGGCCAGGCGACCTCGTAGCGCGAGCGGCCATGCGGCTCGACGCCCCGGGCGAGCTCGGCGCCGAGGAAGGCTGCTTCCTCGGCGCTGGCGGTGAGGTGCACGATGACGTGTCCGAGGGTCCAGGCCAGGCCGACCTCGGTGGACGTCCTCGGCGAACGTGTCGTCGGCGGTGGGTCGTCGGGCACGAAGATGACGTCCGCGATCGAGTCGCGCCTTCGAGTCGCGCGGATGAGGTCGGCGCTGATCGCGCGGGTTGTGCGGCCAGCTCCGCCACCGACCGTCCTGCGGCCACGTCGGCCAGCTCGAGCCTGCCCATCGCGGACGCCTTCGAAGTCGATCATCGAGCCAACGATAGTGCTGATCGGGCGATCGCGTCCGGATAGCGCGTGCGCAACAATGCCGCCGGACGACCCGTCCGAGGAAGTTTGGCTACCCTTACCGCCGCACGCCCGATCAGCCTCTATCCAGAGGTACTCGATGCCCCGCCGAATGCTCTCCTTCCTGGCCGCTGCCGTGATCCTGATCGCGGCCTGCAGCGGCGGCTCTGCCGCGACCCCGTGCCCCGACCGATCCAGCCGGCAATCCTGGCCGCAGTCGGCAACCTCGCTCAAGGACGTCAAGACCGTCCACGTCAAGGTCGCGGTCAGCGGCAGCATCGACACGTCCGGCCTGCTCGGCGGGGACAACGCCAGCTCCGCGCCGGCGGCCAGCGGCAGCGGCTCGAGCCTTGACCTGTCCGGAACCACGATCGAGGGCGACATCGACGTCGCCAACAGCGCCGGCCAGGTCACGGCGACCGTCCCGGCCCTGCTGAACCTCACCGCCAACGTCGTCTACCGTCGGTGGTACGGCCTACATCAAGACCAGCCTGACCGGACCCCAGTACGAGAAGCTCGACACGTCCGCCTGGCCAGCGGCCTGCCGATCCCGAGCCTGCCTGCCGCCGGCTCGCCCGGTCCCGAGGCCTCGGCGATGTTGTCCGACCTCCAGGCCGCGCTGGCCAAGCTGCCGGCGCCGACCCAGCTCGCCGACGAGACGGTCAACGGGCAGGATTGCCATCACATCCAGCTGGCTGTGTCGAGCGCCGACCTGCCCCTCGCCAGCGATGCGCTGAACGGCGCGTCGGGCAGCGCGACCGTTGACGTCTGGACCCAGAAGTCGGACGGACGTCCGAGCCGGCTGGTCGTCGCCGTCAATGGCGGCGCCCAGGGCAACATCACGTTCACGATCGACCTGACCAACTACGACGCGGCGCTGACGATCGCGGCTCCACCGGCCGACCAGATCAGCGACCAGCCGTTCACCATCCCCGGCCTCGGCCAGTAGGCCGAGCCGGCACCTGCCAGCTGGGCAGGCCGCCGCAAGATCAGGGCCGAATCCGGGCCATCCAGCGTTCCGGATTCGGCAGCGACTCGAAGCCCCCATGGCGCCGGTACAGCTCGCCCGCATCGCGGGTGGCCAGGACGAACCGGCGGATATCGGCCAGGTCGGGCTCGGCCACGATCGTCTCGACCAGCCACGCTCCGAGGCCGCGACCGCGAACGGCCTCATCGATGAACACGTCACACAGCCAGGCGAACGTCGCGCCGTCGGTCACGACCCGGGCAATCCCCACCTGGCGCGAGCCCTGCGTACAGGCCGTAGCAGCGCGACCCGTCGATCGACCGACGAATCGTCTCCTTCGAGCGGCCGACGGCCCAGTAGGCGCGATCGGACAGCGCCGCGAACAGCCATTCGAGATCGAGGCGGGCCTGATCGGTGCTGATCTCGAAGCCGTCCCGCGCTGCCCTGGTGTCGACCTGATCGAGCCTGGTCACCTGGCGCTTGCCTCCATCCTGACGAAGCGACCATCTTGCCAGCCGGCGCGCCCGGCCCATTGCAGCCCGAGCATGCCGGCCGCCCGTCGAGGACGCCCATCGCCACCGGGCGTACCCTGCCGGGCAGGAGGCCGGTCGATGCTGAACCTGCTGGCGCGCAACTGGTGGTTGATCGAGATCCGGGGAGTCGCCGCGATCGCCTTCGGGATCATGGCCTTCCTGTGGCCTGGGCTCACCCTGATCGTGCTCATCACCCTGTTCGCCGCCTTCATGCTGATCGACGGGGTGACCCTCCTGGTGGCCCTCGCCCGGGGCGATACGGCGACTCGCGGCCATCGCCTGGCAGTCGGGTTGATGGGCATCCTGAGCATTGCCGCCGGGATCATTGCGATTGCCGTGCCGGGCCTCACCGCACTGTCCCTGCTGTACCTCGTTGCGTTCTGGGCGATCGCCCTCGGCGTGTCCCAGCTCATCGCCGCATTTCGGCTGCGCCGCGACGTCTCCGGCGAGCTCTGGCTGGTGATCGGCGGCCTGCTCACGATCGTGTTCGGGGTGCTCCTGCTGGCCTTTCCGGGGACCGGCCTCGTGTCGCTGATCTGGCTCGTCGGAGCCTGGGCGATCGCCTACGGATTCACCAGCCTGGTCGTCGCCTGGCGCCTGCGCGGCCTGCACCAGCAGCTCGACCAGTGCGGAGCCGGCCGGAGCGCCTTCTGATCGCCCGGGCGCCGTATCGATCGCTCGATGGCGACCGTCCACCTCCTGCATGCCGGCTACGCGGACGATCGGGTCGCCAGCAGCGTCGTCCTCGTCCTCGATGGCGACGCCCGGATCATCGTCGACCCGGGCATGGTCGCCCGGCGCGGCCTGATCCTCGAGCCGCTGGCGGGCTGGGGATCAGCCCCGAGTCGGTCAGCCACGTCTTCCTCAGCCACCACCACCCCGACCACACGATCAACGTGGCCCTCTTCCCGGCCGCCGAGGTCGTCGATTTCGGGGCGCGCTACGTCGGCGACGAGTGGCTCGACCATGACGGCGACGGCTACCAGCTGGGGCCATCGTCCCGGCTGTGGGTGACGCCCGGCCACACCGACCAGGATGCTTCGCTGATCGTCGATGCGGATGACGGCACGTACGCGATGACCCACGCCTGGTGGCGCGGCGACCGGACTCCCGAGCTCGACCCGTACGCGCCGGACCAGGCCGTCCTCGAGGCCACCCGGGCGCGGATCCTGGCGGCGGCCGACATCGTCATCCCGGGCCACGGCGCGCCGTTCCGGACGGGCCGCTGAGGACCCGCCCGGGAGGATCGCGCGCGCCGGCCGGACTTGCGTCCGTGGCTCAGACCTCGGTCAGGCCCACGACATGGCCCTCGGGGTCGGCCACCAGGGCCAGCGTCGCCCCGCCGCCCGGGGAGAACTTGGGCATGACCACCGTGCCGCCGAGCGAGACGGCCTTGGCCAGGGTGGCGTCGATGTTGGGAACCGTGACGTAGCCGGTCACATGGCCGGCCGAGCCGTCCGGTGTCGCGCCGACGCCGACGACCACGCCGGTCGCGGCCGGGTCGGTCATGCCGTAGCCGCCCGGAGCGCTCGTGTCGAACTTCCAGCCGAAGAGGTTGCCGTAGTAGGCCTGGAGCGCCTTCTGGTCCTTGCCCACGATCTCGAAATGGATGACTCGCGCGTCTGCCATGGTGTCGATCTCCACTGTCCGGGGACCGAGGTCACTGGCGCCTCGTTGACCCTACCTGTACGACGAACGCAGCTCCGGAAATCGACAGCCGGCGCGGCCAGTTGGGTCAGATCGCCTCGAGGATCTGCCAGGATCTCGGCGCCGTAGCGCTCGAGCCGGGCGGGGCCCATCCCCTGGACCCGGCCGAGGGCGGCCAGCGAGTCGGCTGCGCTCATCGGCGATCGCGCGGAGGGTCGCGTCGTGGGCGACCACGTAGGCCGGGACGCCATCGGCCCGGGCCCGCTCGGAGCGCCAGGTCCGGAGCGCCTCGAACCGGGCCGCGTCTGCGGGCCTCGGCTGATCCGCGGGCCGCAGCGGCCGGCGGCGCGACTGGCTCGGGGCAGGACCCGCCGGGGCGCGTCGGGCCGGGGCGCGCGGCCGAGCCTGAACCGGCCCGCCCAGGTCGTCCAGGAAGCGCGAGCGGTGCCGGCTGCCCTCGCGACCGCCGGAACCGGCCCGCCGGCCGGCCCATGACAGCGCCAGGTAGCGCCGAGCCCGGGTGATCCCGACGTAAAGCAGCCGGCGCTCCTCGGCGATCGCCTCCGGGTCGCCGGCAGCCTGGCCGGCCGGGAGGTTGCCCTCCTCGAGTCCGGGCAGGAAGACCGCGTCCCATTCGAGGCCCTTGGCCCGGTGGATCGTCGAAAGGGTCACTCCGCCCGAGGTATTGGCCCGCTCGGCCCCGTCCCGCGCCGCCAGGTCGGCCAGGAACGCGGCTCGCATCGCCCGGCGTCCCGCCGCCGGCCGAGCCGTTCCGGGCGATCGCCAGCAGGACCTCCAGGTTGGCGGCCCGCTCGCGCTCCTCCGGCCCGGCCGGGCTGGCGGTCGGGTCGTAGCCGAGCGCCGATGCGAAGAGCGCCTCGAGGGCCGCCGGCAGGTCCCGGCCGGTGGCGCTGATCCCGGCCCGCTCGATCGCCCGGATCGCCGACGCGGACGTCGGCTCGCTCGTAGAACCGGCCGCCGCGGACCGTGTACGGGATGCCGGCCGTGGTCAGGGCGGCCTCGATCGGGGCCAGCTGGGCATTCATCCGGACGAGGATCGCGATCTCGGCCGGGGCGATCCCTTCGGCGATCCGCGCCGCGATGGCCCGTTGACCAGGCCGGCCAGCTCGGCGTCGGCATCGGCATAGCCCGCCAGCGACGGCGGCGGACCCGGACGGCTGGGTGGCGGTCAGCACCTTGGTCCGGCCGCGCGGCGGCGATCAGCCGGTTGGCCAGGCCCAGGATCTCCGGGCTCGAGCGGTAGTTCTCGGTCAGGGCCACGATCCTTCGTGCCCGGATGGCTCCGGGCGAAAGTCGCGCAGGTAGTGGCTCGACGCGCCGGTGAAGCTGTAGATCGTCTGGTCCTCGTCGCCGACGACGCACACGTCCCGGCTGCGACCCGGCCCACAGGGCCAGGCAGGCGCTCCTGGAGCGGATTCGTGTCCTGGTACTCGTCGACGCTGAACCAGCGCTTGCGGGCTCCGGACGATCGCGGCCGCCTCGGCAGTCTGCCTCGAGCAGGTCGATCGTGGCGGCCAGCATGTCCTCGAAATCGATCCGCCGGCGCGTTCCTTGGCCCGCTCGTAGTCGGCGTAGGCCCGGGCCATCAGCTCGACCGGGATCGGCGGGTCGCGCCGGGCGTCGAGCGCCGCGGCCGCGTAGCGAGCCGGTCCGATCCGCCGGTTCTTGGCCCACTCGATCTCGGCGGCCAGGTCCCGGGCCGGGCGTGTAGCGATAGCCGCCGGGCAGTCCCCGGGCAATCCGGCCGACGATCGGGAACTTCGACTCGAGGATGGCCGGCGCCGCAGCTCCGGCATGCCGGGACGGCCAGAAGTGGCGGAGCTGGGACAGGGCATGGGCATGGAACGTGCGGGCCGTGACGCCCGGCTGGTCGAGCTGGGCGCAGGCGGCCGGCCATCTCGGCTGGCCGCCTTGTCGGTGAAGGTCACGACCAGGACCTCGGCGGCCGGGACGAGCCCGATCGCAATCGCATAGGCCGCCCGGCGGCTGATCACCCGGGTCTTGCCGGTGCCCGCCCCGGCCAGGATCGCGACCGGCCCGGACGTCGCGACGGCCGCCTCGTGCTGGGCCTCGTTCAGGCCGTCGAGGATGCGCTCGGCCGCCGCCCGATCGCGGTTCAGCGCGTTCCGAGTGCCGGCTGGGGTGCCCCGCCCGAGGCGGTCTTGTCGATCGTGCGGCCGAACTCGAGGAGCGACCGGCCAAGCGGCGAATCGGCCTTGGTGTACATGAACGGCGCGCCGCTGTTGAGCGCGCTGATCGCCCCCCGGTACTCGTTGATGACCTGGAACTCGATCTCGCGCTTGAGGGCGCTCTCGGCGTTCTTCATGCTGATGCCGGTGAACGCGTTCGAGCGATTCAGGACGAGGTGGACCTTGCCCGGCTCGACGCCGAGGTGGGCGATCGTCTCGAGGACCAGCCGGACGTTCTTCAGGCAGGACAGGTCGGCGGTCATGACCACGAAGAACTGGTCGGCCTGGTCGAGGATCTTGAGGTTGATCTCGTCGAGGCGCTTGTCGATGTCCAGGACGACGTAGTCGTACAGCGAGCGGAGCTGGTCGAGGATCTGGGGCAGGTGCTCCTCGGTCACGAGCTCGGCCGTCTCGGGCGAAGGCGGGGCGAGGAGCAGGTCGACCCCCGAGTCGTGATGGACGAGGACCTGCTTGACCAGGTCGACGTCGATCGACGGGGCGGTGACGATGTCGATGATGCTCTTGCGGTCGAGGCCGAGGTCCAGGAAGACCCGGTGGTCGCCGAACTGCAGGTTGGCGTCGACGAGGACGACCTTGCGGCCCGAGCTCGCGCTGCAGGGCGATCGCGGCGTTGATCGCGATCGTCGTCGTGCCCACGCCGCCCTTGGCGCCGTAGAACGCCAGGACCCGGCCGAGCGGCGGCCGGCCGACCAGCAGGTCGCGTGGGGCGAAGCGGGCCAGCAGGCTCTTGATCCGGGCGAGCAGCTCGGCCGGGTGGAACGGCTTGATCAGGTAGTCGTCGGCCCCGGCGCGGAGGCCCTTGACCTTCTGCTCGACCTCGCGTTCGGCGGTCAGCATGATGATCGGGACGTGGGCGACGGTGCCTTCCTCGGCCCGGATCTTGGTGGCGACCTGGTAGCCGTCGATCTTGGGCAGCATGATGTCGAGGAGGATCAGGGCGGGCGTCTCGGCGCCCCACAGCCGAAAGCCCTCGGCGCCGTCCGAGGCGACGAGGACCTCGTAGCCTTCCTGCTTCAGGGTATAGGTCAGCAGCCGCTGGACATTCGGGTCGTCGTCGACGACGAGGATCTTGGCGGCCATCGCCTCCCCATGTTTGAAGCAGCCGGTCGGCTCTACCGCCCGATTATAGGCGCTCCGATCAGCGAGCCCGAGTCGTCGAGCCGTTCGAAAACGAGCTGGCTCCAGGTCTCGAGCCGGGGCGCGACGGCCCTGACCTCGCTCGGCCGTGGCGAAGGAGCCTCGCAGCTTGGCTCGTTTCCCGGATCGCCAGCTGGCGCCCGCGCGGCTTCGGCGCTGAAGACCAGGCCGATGTGGACCCGGCCGACGTCGGTCGTGTCATCGTTGAGCAGGCCCAGGAAGCGCGGTTCCGGATCGAACGCCGGAATCGATCTCCTCGCGCCACTCTCGCTGGAGGCCCCCGACGATCCCGCCGTCGCCGGGATTGACGTGGCCGCCGACACCGATCGACCATCGGTCGTGGAGGCGGGCGTCGGCTCCGGCCCGGCTACGCTGCATCAGGAAGTAGCGCGGGCCGTCCCGGACGACGAGGTACGGGATCACCTGCTTCCAGCGCGGATCTGATTCGACCGCGTCGCGCGACTCGTAGCGGGCCTCCCGGACCACGGCGTCGTACAGGCCGTCCAGCTCGCCGGTTCGAAAGCCATGCCAGCCGGTTTGTCCGATCACGCAGGCCCGGGGAACGACCAGGACCTGTTCCAGGATCGTGCCGCCCAGGCCCGCGATCATTCGGCGCCGGTCAGCGTCCGCCGGGCGGCGCTCAGCCGGAGCTGGATTCGGGTCGGCGGTCGCGGTCAGGTCGTCGGGGGTCGCCTCGAGGTCCGCCAGCCAGTCGTCGAGCTGGGTCCGGACCGAGCGCAGCCGGCGAGCCAGCTCCGGTGCGTTGGTTGCCGCGATTCCCGCGCCCATCGTCGGATCGCCCTGGGCGAGCCGCGTTGCGCTCCGCCAGCCGCCCGCCGCCAGGCCCTCGGCAACCGGCCAGTCGTCGCCACCGCTGACGCTGTCGACGAGCGCGACGGCCAGGGCCAGGGGGAGGTGGCTGATCGCCGCGACCGCCCGGTCGTGCGCCTCCGCCGTGAGCCAGTGGCGATCGGCCCGACAGGCGTCGACGAGCGCCTCGACCCGGGCGATGTCGACCGGCCGGGCGGCCGCGCCCGGGCACAGGACCCACGGCCGGCCGGCAAACAGGTCGGCCGTCGAATTGCCGTAGCCGCTCGTCTCGGAGCCGGCCAGGGGATGACCACCGACGTATGGCAGGCGCAGCGCATCAGCCCGCCGGACGAGCTCGGCCTTCGTGCTGGCGACGTCGGTGATCGTCGCCGGATCATCCGCTGGTCGGCCGCCGGGCGAGCTGGTCGAGGAGCGTCGAGGCAGGCCAGCGGATCGGCGGCCAGGACGATCAGCTCGGCTCCGTCGACCGCCTCGTCGATCGAACCGGCGGCCCGATCGATCACGCCCGTCGGACCGGGCTGCGGCGGGTCCTCGACCGGTCGGGACTCCAGGCGTCGATCGAATTCGATGCAGAGGCGGAGGCCGGACCTGCCCGGACTGCGCGCGCGATCGGACCCACCGATCAGGCCGAACCCCAGGATCGCCAGGCGCACCGAGGGCTGTGCCTAGTCGATCCAGCCGGCTCCACTGCCGGCCGGTGTCGACGTGCGCGCTCCATCCTTGCGTCGTGAGCCTTCCCGGCGCGCCGCCGTCCGGCGCTCCCCGTCGGCCGGCGGCCCAGGATCATCGACCGGGTTGGTACGCCGGATCAGCAGGCGTCGATCGGCCTCGCGCCGCTCGCTGTTCATGTTCGCGCCGCAGCGCGGGCAGCGACGCTCCTCGGCGTACAGCGCCTCGATCGGTACCGTGGCGTAGATCTGCCGTCCACACGAACGGCAGGCGAGTCTGGGCACCCGCTGATCGTACCCCCGAATGACGCATTCGTCCCGGCCTGGGTCACGATTTCGGTGCAGCCGTCAACCGCGGGCTTCGAGCTGTGCCTCGAGCAGGCGCACGTAGCGTGCGGGTCCGCCGCCCGTCTGGCTCTCGAAGAGCACGACCCGGTCGGCCGTCCAGCGCAGGTCGAGGTCGGCGGCGGCGGTCAACAGGCGCCCGGCGACGAGCGATCCGGCTGGGACGCCGTCGCTTCGGGCGAGGGTCAGGTGGGGACGGGGCGGCCGGTCATCGTGGGGCCAGCCGTGATCGGCGAGGGCCGTCGACAGGCGGATCGTCAGCTCCTCCAGTGGATCGGTTCCGAGGCCGAGGCCGAGCCACAGGACCCGCGGCCGGGTCGGGCTGGGAAACGCGCCCGCCCCGGCCAGGCCCAGCTCGAACGGGCCGACACCGGATGCCGCCTCCAGCACAGCAGCCCGGGCCTCGGGCAGCCGGGCTGGATCGGTCGGCCCGAGGAAGCGCAGGGTCAGGTGGAGGCCGTCCATCCGGACCCAGCGGACATCGTGCCGGTCGCGGCGCTCGCCCGGGGCGGGCTCGGGTGCCAGCCGGACGCCGGCGACGAGGGTCGGCCACGGCTTCCATCGTCGACGGGGGCAGGGGCACCGCAACGAACAGGCGCGGCCCGTCGATCTCGGCCTGGGGCGGTCGGAACCGGCGAACGTGGCTGTCGCCCACCTGGCTGTCGCTCACCCGGATTCGGTCTTGGCCCGGATCTCCTCGAGGTAGCGATGCCGATCGGCGACCAGGACCTGACGGGCATCCTCGGCCTCGCGCCAGCCGACGACATCGGTCTCCTTGGCCTCGAGCAGCTTGTAGGTGTCGAAGAAGTGGCGGATCTCCACGAGGCGATGGGGTCGGACCTGGTCGAGCCGTTCGACGTGCGCCTGGTGGGGATCGTCGACCGCGACGCACAGGACCTTGAAGTCGGGTCCCTTGTCGTCCTGCATCTCGAGGCCGCCGATCGGCCGGGCCCACACCCGGCAGCCAGTGAACGTGGGCTCGTCGATCAGGAGGAGCGCGTCGGTGTGGTCGCCGTCACCGGAGCGCGTGCCCTCGATGAAGCCGTAGTCGAAGTTGTAGTAGACGGCCGAGGACAGGACCCGGTCGAGGCGGAACACGCCGGCCTGCTCGTCGAACTCGTACTTGTTGCGGCTGCCCCGCGGGATCTCGACGACGATCTCGACGATCGCCGGAAACGAGCCGGCCCGGCTCGCCTGTTCAGTCGTTGTAGAGCCGCTCTTCGATCAGCTTCTCCTGGACCGTCCGCCCGTTCGGGTCGAAGCAGGAGAACTCGAAGTGCTTCTCGAACTCGAGGTCGACGTTGTCCTGGCCGCCGCGGTTCTTCTCGACCGACACGATGACCCAGTCGCGGAAGCGCTGGGCCTGGTACGGGTTGAACTCGATGTTGACCTTGGCCACGACGTTGTACTTCTCGTTGAGGATCAGGATGATGTCGGCCTCGTAGTTGATGGCCGACGAGCCGCGCAGGTGGTGGTTGCGCAGGCGGGCGGCCTTGAGGCCCTCCTTGTCGGCGGCCACGATCGCGATCATCGGCACGTCCTCCGACAGCGAGATGTCCTTGAGCCCGTTGATGACGTAGGTCACCTTCTCGGCCTCGGTCGGCGGCTCCGGGATCACCGGCACCTTCTGCATGTAGTCGACGATCACCATCAGCCGCCGGTCGCCCGACAGCTCGCGGTGCTGGCGGACCAGGTTGCGGATGTTGTCGACGGTGCTGGCCGTCTGCGAGCCGCGCAGCAGGAACAGGTTCTGGCCGTAGCGGGCGATCCGGTCGAGCGACGGGCGCAGGCGCGGGTTGTTGGCCAGCTGGCGTGCCCGACTGGCCCTCGGCCAGCCACGACCCAAGGATCTCCTTGCGGACGTCCTGGATCTTGATCGCGCCGGTCTTGTGGGGCAGGTGGGCGAGGGCCGACTCCATCGCGATCATCCGGTTGAGGAGGTACTGCTCCTCGTGCTCGAAGCAGATGTACAGGACGTTGGCCTGGCCGGCGGACGCGACGTTGCGGGCCATCTGGAGGGCCATCGTGGTCTTGCCGGTGCCCTGGGCGCCGCCGATCAGGAGCAGCTCGCCCGGCCGGAGGCCGGCTCCGATCGTCTTGTCGAGGGGTGTGAAGCCGAGCGGAATCGGCTGGAACTCGCCAACCTTGCCGCTGGTGACACGATCGTTGAGGTCGACCAGGACGTCGAGCGCCGAGCGCGGCGCCATGCTCCCGTTGGGGGTCTCGAGACGCCACACGCCCTTTTGGCTGGTGGCCGGCTCGGCTGCTTCGGTGCTCACGCGAATGGATCCTCCCGGTGATGGCAGTGCCCGCATCCTAGCACCCGGAGGGGGCCGAATCACCCGTCCGGACCCCACATTTCTGCACAGCCGAAGGCCGTCTCAGCGCGGCAGGGCGGCGAGCTCGTCCCAGTAGGCCGCCACCGTCCGAATCGCGGTCTCGTGGTTGGACAGCGACATCGACTCGTTGGGCGCATGGGCATTGTCGTCGGGCGGCGTGAAGCCGAGCAGGACGACCGGCAGGCCGAGGATCGTCTCGAAGCTGGCACAGACCGGGATCGACCCGCCCTCGCGGATGTACAGCGGGGCCGCGCCGAAGGTGGCCTCGATCGCTCGTGCGGCGGCCTGCGTCGCCGGATGGTCGATCGGGGTCAGGCTCGGCCGGCCGCCACCGAGGTAGTCGACGGTCACCGACACAGCCGGGCGGGGCGACTTCGAGGACGTACGCCCGCAACAGCTCGAAGATCGTCTGCGGATCCTGGGCCGTGACCAGCCGGCAGCTGATCTTGGCGTGGGCATGGGCCGGGATGATCGTCTTGGCGCCACTGCCCTGGAAGCCGGCCCACAGCCCGTTCACGTCGAGGGTCGGCCGGCCGCCTCGTCGCTCGAGCGTCGTGTAGCCCGACTCGCCGACGAGGGCCGGCAGGCCGAGATCGGCCTGATAGACCTCCTCGTCGAAGGGCAGGGCGGCGAACGCCGCCCGATCGGCATCGGTCAGGGCGACCACGTCGTCGTAGAAGCCGGGCACCCGGATCCGGCCATCGGGCCCCTTGAGCGCGGCGATGATCTGGGCGAGGGCGTTGGCCGGGTTCTGGACCGCCCCGCCGAACTGGCCCGAATGGAGGTCGACGGCGGTCCCGACCACGTCGACCTGGACGTAGCAGATGCCCGCGCAGGCCGACCGTGATCGCCGGCCGGTTGCCGTCGAAGAAGCCGCTGTCGCTGATCACGGCGAGGTCCGCGGCAAGGCGTTCGCGATTGGCCTCGAGCCAGGCGTCGAGGTGGATCGAGCTCGACTCCTCCTCGCCCTCGAAGACGAACTTGAGGTTGACCGGCAGGCCGCCCCGGGTCGCCAGGATCGCCTCCGTCGCGCCGCAGATGGATGTGGATCTGGCCCTTGTCGTCGGCCGAGCCCCGGCCGATCACCCGGTCGCCCTTGACGAACGGCTCGAACGGCGCCGTCTCCCACAGCTCGATCGGATCGACCGGCTGCACGTCGTAGTGGCCGTAGACGATGACCGTCGGGGCGTCGGGCGCGTGGAGCCAATCGCCGTAGACGATCGGATGGCCGCCGGTCTCGCGACACCTCGACGTTCTCGACGCCCATCCCGTGGAGCTGGCCGGCGACCCAGCCGGCCGCCTGGCGACAGTCGTCCGCGTACTCGGGCTGGGCCGGAGATGCTCGGGATCCGCAGGAATTCGAGGTACGACGCGATCCGCCGGTCGGCCGTGGAGGCGAGGTAGGCGTCGAGCTCACTGGTCATCGCGGCGGCGGTCCCTCCGGGCGTGTCGTTCGGCGTTGCCGGGTCCAGTGTACCGACGTGTCCGCTGCCGGGAATCAGGACGGGCGAGCCGCTTCGGCTCGCCCGTCGAGTTGCGATGACGGGTTGGTCAGATCGGAATCGGCGCCGGGTCGACGGCCGGCCCGGAATCGCCCGGGGCCACGATCGAGCCATGCGTCCGCACGTCTGTCTTGGGCGGCAGGTCGGCGAACAGCTCCTCGAACTCCTCCGAGTCGACGGTCTCCTCGGCGACCAGCTTCGCGGCCAGGCGATCGAGCCGCTCGCGGTTCGTCCGTGAGCGCCGTGTGCGCCCGGTCGTAGGCCCGGTCGATGATCGCCCGGACCTCCTCGTCGATCTGCTTGGCGACCTCGTCCGAGTAGTTGCGCTGCTCGCCGATGTCGCGGCCGAGGAAGACCATCTCTTCGCGCTTGCCGAACGACAGCGGCCCGAGCTTCTCGCTCATGCCGTACTCGGTGACCATCCGGCGGGCCAGGTCGGTCGCCTTCTCGATGTCGTTGCTCGGCCCCGGTCGTCGTGTCGCCGAAGACGATCCGCTCCGAGGCGTTGCCGGCCAGCAGGCCCGCGATCTGGTCCTCGAACTCGGTCTTGGCTTGCAGGTAGCGATCCTCCATGCGGCAGCGCCCATCGTGTAGCCGAGGGCCATGCCGCGGCTGATGATCGTGACCTTCTGGACCGGGTCGCACTTGGGCAGGACGCGCATGCACGACCGCGTGGCCGCCCTCGTGGTAGGCGATGATCTCCTTCTCGGCGTCCGAGATGACCCGGCTCTTGCGCTCGGGGCCGGCCACGATCCGCTCGAGTGCCTCCTGGAACTCGGACATCCCGATGACCTTCTTGTTGCGCCGGGCCGACAGGATGGCCGCCTCGTTGACCAGGTTGGCCAGGTCGGCGCCCGGAGAAGCCCGGCGACTGGCGGGCGATGCCCTCCACGTCGAGGCCCTTGTCGAGCGGCTTGCCCTTGGCGTGGACCTTGAGGATCGCCGTCCGGCCCTTCATGTCCGGCCGGTCGAGGATGACCTGGCGGTCGAAGCGGCCCGGGCCGCAGCAGCGCCGGGTCGAGCACGTCGGGCCGGTTGGTGGCGGCGACCACGATCACGTTCGTGTTCGTGTCGAAGCCGTCCATCTCGACCAGGATCTGGTTGAGGGTCTGCTCGCGCTCGTCGTGCGAGCCGCCCAGGCCGGCGCCGCGCTGGCGGCCGACCGCGTCGATCTCGTCGACGAAGACGATGCACGGCGAGTTGCGCTTGGCCTGGTCGAACAGGTCGCGCACGCGGCTGGCGCCGACGCCCACGAACATCTCGACGAACTCCGAGCCGGAGATGCTGAAGAACGGCACGCCGGCCTCGCCGGCGACGGCCCGGGCCATCAGCGTCTTGCCCGTGCCAGGAGGGCCGACGAGCAGCACGCCACGCGGGATGCGCGCGCCGAGCGAGTTGAACTTCTCGGGATACTTCAGGAACTCCACGACTTCCTGGAGCTCCGTCTTGGCCTCGTCCACGCCGGCCACGTCGTCGAAGGTGACGACGGTCTTGTTGCCCAGGAACATCCGGGCGCGGCTCTTGCCGAAGCTCAGGGCCTGGTTATTCGTGCCCTGGGCCTGGCGCATCATGAACAGGATGAAGCCGCCGATCAGGATCAGCGGCAGGAGGGTGGTCAGCCAGGAGCCCGATCCACGAGGTGTCGGGCGCGTCCTTGGCCTCGAAGACGGTGGCCGGAAGGGTCTGGTTGCCGGCCGCCGCCGCCGTCCGCATCTGGGCGTAGACGTCGACCAGGATCGTCGGGACCGTGACGGTGTAGGTCGTCGCCGGAGTGTCCGTCGTGGTCACGGTCAGAGTCGACTGCTCCTGGACGACGTTGCTGACCTTGCCGGTCTGGACGTTGTTCAGGAACTGCGAATAGCCGATGGGATTGGCCGGTGTTTGCGTTCCCAGGAGCTGCCACAGCAGGACCAGGGTCCCCACCACGAGGACCAGCATCACGATCCCGTTGCGGGCAAATTTGGCGTTCAAGAAAGGGGCCTCCGAATCATTCGGCCGGCGACCGCGCGCCAGCCTCGAGCCGAGTATACCCTCGGCCGGATTCCTGGCTCGATGACGAGTCGCTGGTGGTCTTACACCGGTAGTACGGGTAGAACGCCCTGACGGATCGGATTGTTCCGCTCGTTGCGCTCGCTCCGTGCCAGCGCGGAGCCTGGGTCAGCCCGCGGTCCGTGCCAGCCCGCTCGCGCGAAGCAGTTCCGCTCGATGGTGCTCCCAGAACACCAAACCGGCCGAATTGCCCGATCCGAAACCCCGAACCCGTCGCCCGACCCAGAGTTCCTGCACGCGCTGAGCGTGGCGCGGGACAAATCGTGGCCTGGGCAGGGTCACAAGGCCGTGCGAAGGGCCCGAAATCCGCCGTTTTGGTGTTCTGTGCGCACGAACCGCTGGCTTCGTTCGGATTCGGCCCCGGTCAGGCCGGAGCGCCGGCCGGCAACGAGGTCGCAACCTCGCCGGCGATCGAGGCGGCCTGCTCGGGGGTCAAGGCCACGAATCGCGCTCCCGCCTTGGTCAGGGCAACGATCTCGGAGGGCATCCGGGGGTCGGAGAAAGCGCCGACCTGGCTGATCGTCTCGCCCAGCCTGCGCTGGTCGCTGAGCTCGAACGAGGCCCACGGCAGGACCCATACGCCGTCCTCATCGAGGGTCCACAGGATGTGGAGCGGCCCCTCGGAGGTCGCAATCGCCGCGAGTCGGAACAGCTTTCGGGTGGTCTCGGTCATGCGTGGACTGAAAGGATTTCGATTGGTTTGGTAGCGGAGGCAAGAATTGGACTTGCGACACAGGGCTTATGAGTCCCCTGCTCTACCACTGAGCTACTCCGCCGTGGTCGGCCTCGGTCGCGAATGGTACCCAACCGGGCGAAGCCGTGCCAACAGGCCTCGGTGCGCCCGCGTCGGCCGCGGACTCCGGTTCCGCGCGACCGCGTCGTTCGTCCTATAGCCCTGTCTGCGCGACAAGGGTAGGCTGAGCCTGACCGGGGTCCCCGGTCAGCCCCCCTCGCTCAGAGCGTTGCCGGATCGGTCGATCCTGGCGGTTCAAAGGGGAAGCCGGGATGCGTCGACGAGCGGCCGCCACCATCGCCACGAGTCTGCTGATCGCAGCGTGCCTGATCGTGGTCGCGCAGCCCGGCCCGGCCATGTCCGCGGCGCCGAACGTCCGAGAGGTGACTCCTGCTGACATCACCATCGACGGCTCGAGGTCCGACTGGACAACGCCCGACCTGGACTTCCTCGCCGATATGTTCCAGGCAGGCTCGCCCAATCTCCCGGTCCGGTCGCAGCTCTATGCCCGCTACGACTGCTCGACCTTCTTCTTCTATGTCCTCGTCGTGGCCGTCCCTGGCTGGCGGATTTTGCCGTCGGACGGCGACAACTACGTCGCGCTCGGCAACCTGAAGCTGGTCGACGGCAACAGCTTCAATAACGGCAGCCCACCCGACTTCGCCTATGTCGACGGAGGCGCCTGGGAAGGTTCGTTCCACCTGGCACCCGGCAGCTATGTCGGCGCGAACGGGCTGAACGTCAAGGCCGAGGTCCTGCCCGACGTCCGGCCCGAGTTCCGGAGCTCGACATCCGCCCTCGCGGGCCGTCGCATGGACATCGCGATCGACTGCAACGCTCCAACACCCACGCCCACGCCGACTCCAACTCCCACGCCCACACCAACGCCGACGCCCACGCCCACGCCCACGCCGACTCCAACGCCGACGCCTACACCAACGCCGCCCACGCCGACGCCTACACCAACGCCGACGCCGACTCCAACGCCGACGCCGACTCCAACTCCCACGCCCACACCAACGCCGACGCCCACGCCCACGCCCACGCCGACCCCCACGCCGACACCGACCCCCACGCCGCCACCGACTCCGACACCAACCCCAACGCCAACGGCTTCGCCGACGCCGGCCCCGACCTCTTCCCCTTCGGTCGGACCCACGCCCACACCGACCGTTTCGCCTTCGCTTGGCCCGACGCCGACGCCAACGCCACCGGCGGATCCGCCACTGATCGTTGTCACGGTCAACGACCAGGGAACCCCGACGACCGCCGATGACGTCATCGCCGGCGGAGCCCGGTTCGAGATCCGAGCCGACAATGGCGACGGGATCTACGAGCCCACTGGCGCGGACGCACCAGTGCTGGCGAGCCTCGACGCACCGGACGGGTTCGCGGTCTTCAACCCGCCGGCTGCCGGCAGCTACTGGCTGACCGAGGTCACACCGCCGACCGGCCTCACGATCGCTCCTCCGCAGCTCGTGCACTACACGATCCCGTCGACATCGATGAACTGCACGATCCTCAACGGGGCCGAGACCTGTCAGCCCGATGACGACAATTCGGGCGGCTTCGTCGTCGTGATGGTCGTTCACTCGCCGGTGAGTGGCGTGGCGCCGGAAACCGCAACGGCCGCTCCTATCGAGGATGCCCCGACGGCCTTCCCATGGCTCCTTGTGGGCGGAGTCTTCGCAGGATGGCTCGTCCTCTTCACGCGCCTGCTCCGACGCCGTCGCGGCTGACCCGAGGCCGTCCTAAGGCCGCGACTCCGGCCGTCGAGCTGCCGGCCTGGCGGCCTGCCGGCCTGCGATCATCATCAGGTCATGATCAGACGAGGCCTCAGACCGCTTGTGCTCTTCGCGGCCGTTGCCTTGGTCCTCGGTGCCTGCAACAACCCGGCCACGACGCGCAGCGGGGCCGGTCCATCGGCGACCGTGACCGGGGCTGCGGCCTACGCCACGCACGTCGACTCGACCTTTGACACGATCACGGCCATCTTCCGGGACGCGGAGGGCAGCTCCCTCGAGCAGTACGCGGCCGACTCGCGCTTCGCCGTCTACGAGCAAGGCTGGATCGCAGCCCAGCCAGCCATCCCGTGCCTGGCCGCGGCCGCCGCCGGGTGGGCATCGGCCATCGCCACGCTGAAGGCCGACATGGACATGTCGGTCGAGGACTTCAGGTCGGGCAACGCGGTCGCGATCGCCTCGTCGAACGCTCAATTCGACCCGGCGCGGCCGCAGCTGCTGCTGGCCAGGCAGGCAGTCGACGAGGCAGCCGCCCGCTGCTGAGCCAGCCCTCAAGGCATCCCCGAGCTCAGGTGGCGGGGCGGCTGTCCTTCATCCAGGTAGTCGCGTAGCGGGAATAGACCGCCGGCTCGAGCGGATCAAGGAACGCCGCGAGCCGATCGGCTTCGGCTGCCACCGCGATGGACGACTCGGGGGTGAGCGGTTCGAATGGCAGGGGCGTCACGACCGAGTGGCCCGAGATCAGATCGGCCCGCCACAGGCCCGCGACCAGGCCATCGACCATGAACGACGGCAGGAAGTCGCCGTTGGCCCGGATCACCCGGCGGCGGTAGTGCTCCGGCAGGACTCGGCTCCGATCGTGATACGCCAGCAGGAGGCTGTCCCACATCGGCAGGAAGCGGACAGGGGCCGGCAGGTCGCCCGGCGGCAGGAGGCCATCGGGAACGTCGTACAGGATGCGACCGCGCTCATCCTCGAACGTGCGCAGCTCGGCGTCGAGGCCGGCCAGGGCCTTCCGGAGGTGACCCACCCCGACCCGGCTGAACTGGTGCAGGTCGTCGACCCCGGCCGGCCCGAATCCGGCCAGATAACGCCGGATCAGGTGCTCAAGGCCGTCGTCATGGCCGGCAAGCTCGGCGTCCAGCCAGGCCGGCCCGGACACGAATCGGGGCCGGCGGCCGAAGGACCACGGTGGCTCGCCCGGCGCCATCACGAACGGCAGGAGCGGCCGGACGGCCCACCAGGCGTCGGTCTGCCCGGCCGGACCGACCCCACCGGTGAGCTGCGGCAGGTGGTCGCGCATCTCGGCCCCAGTGCGCGGTTGCATGCCGAATGCGGCGGCCTGTTCGGCCAGCCCACCGAGCTCCGGCTCGAGGGACAGCTGGCGGAGGTAGGGCGCCCGCCAGCGGTGCAGGCTGGGCTGGACGGCCGGCCAGAACCTGAGGTAGTCGCTCGAGCTGACGGCGTGGAGGGTCACCCGGAAGAGCGTGCCCTTGACGACCTGCCTGGACGCGAATGCGTCGCTCAGGAGCGCCGCCTCGAACCCTTCGAGGCGCGACCACAGGGCAAGATGGGGCGATGCCGGTTCCTGGGCCTGGAGGCCGACGAGCCGTTCGATCGCCCGGGCCGGCTCGAGCCGGACGCGCTCGAGCAGAAGCTGCCGGGCGAGGGTCGCCCGCGACAGGTGGGCCGCCGTGAGGACGGGTCGGTGCATCGATCGATCGTGCCATCCGCTCCGACGCGCTGCCGGGCGCCGGCGGGCCGGGTCCGCGACGACGGAATGCTGACTAGTGGCCGGACCCGAAGAGGAGGTCGAGCCAGGCGTCGATCGGAGCATTTCGGGCCGGCGTCGCACCCAGCGCGGCCGAGGCACTGCCCGGGGCGTCCGGCGGCAGTGACGGGGCGCCGGCGGCCAGGCTGAACGGCTTTTCATCGCGCCCGCCCAGGCCGTGGGCCCGCGCCTCGATCTCGATGTAGGCCTGCTGCTGGATCAGGGTCCGCTCTTCGCTCAGCGTCTGGATCTGGGTGCTCAGCGCCGCGTTGGCCACGCTGAGCTGATGAGCGCGGCTCGTGGCGTCGGCCGCCTCGCCGACCTGCCGGGACAGGGCGAGGACGATCCAGGCGCACAGCAGGGCGGCCAGCACGATCGCGATCCGGCGCCGGGTGATACCCGGCCACGGACAGCCCGGCGAGGTCTCGCCCGCGGGCCAGCATCCCGTCGCCCTGTTCGAGATCAGGAGGGAGATCGGTCGCGCACAGCATCGAGCGGCTCGCTCGGTTCGTCAGGCCGGCCGGTCATTGCCGCGCAGCGTAGGCTACCCGCAGCTGACGTGTCAAACCAGTCGCACCCGAGCGGCGTGACAGCAGAGATGGCACGGAACCTCGCCATCGTCCCTGCTAGACTGCCGACATTTCGTACATGCGTTCGATATGGAGGTTCCCATGCGAACCTACGCCCCGGCCACGGTGGATCACGTCCTGGACGAATTGCTGAGCGAACCATCGATGGCCCGGGGCGTCGTCCATCACGAGCGAATCCCGGCCCGAGCCGCTCGCACGGCACCGCTCCCGGCGTGGCTCGACCCGCGGATCAGCCGCGGCCTGGAGCAGCGCGGGATCTCCAGCCTGTACACCCACCAGGCGGAGGCGATCGAGGCGGTCCATGCCGGGCGAGACGTCGTCGTGGTGACGCCCACGGCATCGGGCAAGTCGTTGTGCTACACGGTGCCGGTCCTCCAGGCGCTCGCCCAGGATCGCTCGGCCCGCGCGCTGTTCCTCTTCCCGACGAAGGCCCTCGGCCAGGACCAGGTCGCCGAGTTCAGCACGCTGGCCCGGCTGTCGGAGCTGGACGTGTCGACCGCGACCTACGACGGCGACACCCCGGCGCCGATCCGCGCGGCGATCCGCACGGCCGGCCAGGTCGTGGTGACCAACCCGGACATGCTCCACGCGGCGATCCTGCCCCACCACACCAAGTGGTTCCAGCTGTTCGAGCAGCTCCAGGTCATCGTCGTCGACGAGCTCCACACCTACCGGGGCGTCTTCGGCAGCCACGTCGCCAACGTCCTGCGCCGGCTCCTGCGGCTGTGCGCCCACTACGGCTCCAAGCCGCTGATCGTGTGCTGCTCGGCCACGATCGGCAATCCCGCTGGAGCTGGCCACGATGCTGACCGGCCGGACTCCCCAGCTCGTCGATCGCAACGGCGCCCCGGCCGGCGAGCGCCACCTGCTGCTGGTCGATCCTCCGCTGCTCGACGCGGCCACCGGTGCCCGCGGCTCGGCCCTTACCCTGGCCAACCGATGGAGCCTGCCGTTCCTGCGAGCCGGCCGCCAGACGATCGTCTTCGGCCGCTCGCGGACGGCCGTCGAGCTGCTCCTGACGGGTCTTCGCGAGTCGCTCCGGGAGCACGCCGGACCGCGTTCACGCGTGCGCGGCTATCGCGGCGGCTATCTGCCCACCGAGCGCCGGTCGATCGAACAGGGCCTGCGCAGCGGCGAGGTGCTCGGCGTCGTCGCCACGAATGCGCTCGAGCTGGGCGTCGACATCGGTCGCCTGGACGTCGCGGTGATCGCGGGCTACCCGGGCTCGGTGGCCGGCAACCTGGCAGCAGATCGGCCGGGCCGGACGCCGCAGCGGGGTCAGCGTGGCCGTGCTGATCGCGAGCGGCGCACCACTCGACCAGTACGTGATCCACCACCCGGACTACCTGCTCGCCGGCGCACCCGAGGAAGCCCGGATCGACCCGGACAACCTGCACATCCTGCTCGCCCACCTGAAGGCGGCAACGTTCGAGCTGCCGTTCGAGCCCGGCGAGGTCTTCGGCCCGGGTCCGGCCGACGACCTCCTGGCCTTCCTGGCCGAGGAGCATCACGTCCGCCAGGCCGGCGACGGTCGCTGGTACTGGTCGAGCGAGAACTTCCCTGCCTCGTCGATCTCGCTTCGGACGGCGGCATCGGAGAACGTCGTGATCATCGACACCACTCCGGACCGACCCAGGGTGATCGGCGAGATCGACCTGTTCGGCGCCCAGACGGCCGTCCACGAGGACGCCATCTATCTCCACGAGTCGGCCCAGTTCCACGTCGACCGGCTCGACTGGGACGAGCGCAAGGCCTATGTCCGGCGGGTGGACGTCGACCACTACACCCAGGCCGACACCGCGGTCACGCTCAAGCCGCTCGACGTCTTCGGTACGGCGGCCCTGCCGGGCGGATACCGGGAGCACGGCGAGGTGATGGTCGCCAGCCTGGCCACGATCTACAAGAAGCTCAAGTTCATCACCAACGAGAACCTCGGCTGGGGTCGGATCCACCTGCCCGAGATCGAGCTGCAGACCACCGCGGCCTGGCTGACCCTGGACCCGAGCCTCGTGGCCACCGGAACCGGGGGAAGCTGGCGGCGAGACGAGCTCGACATCGGCCTGGTCGGCGCCGGACGGGCCCTGCAGGCGGTCGCCAGCTTCCTGCTGATGGTCGATCCGCGCGACCTCGGTCTCGTCAGCCAGGTCCGCTCGCCTCACCACGAGGCGCCCACGATCTACCTGTACGAGACCGTGCCCGGCGGGGTCGGGCTGGCCGAGCGCCTGTTCGCGCCGGACGGATGAGCTGATCGCCGGGGCCACCGAACTGATCGCTGGCTGCGCCTGCGAGGGCGGCTGCCCGGCGCTGCACCGGGCCGCGGCTCGAACCCGGGATCGATGCCCGGGCGCTCGCCCTGCGCGTGCTCGGGACCCTTGGACGCTCCGACGCCGGTCGGCGATCGCACCGGTCCGAGATGGCCGATTCCGGGCTCCTCGAGCGCCGCCTCGACCGCCTCCGGGCGGCCCGCCAGGCGGATCGCGATCGCGACCCGGAAGCGGCGACGCGCTCCCCTGGCGAGGCGACGTCGGCGGGTCTAGCCCGCTCCGCCAGGGATCGGGCGATGCGCCTCGCCGAGGCGCTCGGCGGCCGCTGGATGGACGGTCCGGGCGGCGGCCACGTCCGGATCGAACCTGCGCCGATTGAGCTGCCGATCGACCGGGATCGGAGCGCCGGCCTGCCCGGCCATCCCGGGCCTGACGTTCCGCTCGTCTGCCTCGACACGGAGACGACCGGGCTGGCGACCGGTGCCGGCACCCTGGCGTTCCTGATCGGGCTGGGCTGGTGGGACCACAGCCGGTTCCGCCAGGTCCAGCTGCTCCTGCCGGATGAGGCGGTTGAAGGTCGCGATGCTCGACGCTCTGGCCGATTACCTCCCGCCGGACGCCTGGCTCGTGACGTACAACGGCCGGGGCTTCGACTGGCCGCTGCTGGTCACCCGCTATCGGATGAACCGACGTACGCCGCCGGTCCTGGCCGGCCACCTCGACCTGCTCCCGTTCGTGCGTCGCGTCTTTCGCCACCGGATGGCCGACGCTCGCCTGAAGACCGTCGAAACCGAGCTCCTCGGGATGCGCCGTGGCCACGACATCGAGGGCTGGGAGATCCCTGGGCGCTACCTCGAGATGCTTCGCGGTGGGTCGATCGAGCCGATCGCCGAGATCGTCCGGCACAACCACGAGGACGTCCGCTCGCTGGCACGCCTCCTGGCCCATGCCGAGCAACACCTGGGCGCCGCATCCGATCGTCGCTCGGGCGCCGGCCGGCGACCTGTTCGGCCTGGCCCGCGCCTACCGCCGGTCGGGCCGCGAGGATGAAGCCCTCGACTGCCTCGAAGCGGCGCTCGAGGGGCCGCCCCGTTCCGTTCCGGCGACCGCGCCGCCGACGTCGGCCGGCCCTGTCCCGTTGCGGCGGTCGTGGACGGCCATTCTGACCACCCGGGCCGATGACCCGCCAGCCGGCCTTGCCGGCGGCAACGGCAACGGGCCGACCCGCCTGGACATCATCGTCGAGCGCGCCCGGGTGCTCCGCCGGCTCGGTCGTCATCGCGAGGCGCTTCAGGCCTGGCAGGACGTCGCGCGCTCGGGAGGCCCTGACGCCGCCCTGGCCTGGATCGAGGTCGCCAAGTGCCTCGAGCATCGCGAACGCGATCCTGCCGGCGCGCTCGGAGCCTGCGCGGCCGCGGACCGGCTCGCCCAGCGTTCACGCTTGCTGGGCCGGCCCCTGCGATCCGTCGAGGCGGACCTCGGTCGCCGCCGGATCCGGCTCGGCCGGCGACTCGGACGAGCGCCGGCTGGCGGCCGCCCTCCGGCCGCCAGGGCCGTGCTCGGGGCGATATCCTCGCGCGATGGTTACGCTTGAGCCGATGTCGGCCGACGCATGGGCGGCCTGGCGCGCGGAAACGATCAAGGCCTACGCCGAGGACATGGTCCGGACGGGCTCCTGGCCCGGAGACGGTGCGGAGGGCAAGGCGACCGCCGAGTTCGACCAGATCGCGCCGGAGGGTCAGGCCACGCCCGGCCACGGGTTCTACGAGGTACTGAACGAGGCTGGCCTGCCGGTCGGGTCGGCGTGGGTCGCTCCGGCGGACGAAGCCGGACGGGGCGCCTTGTTCTTCTACAACCTCGTGATTGCGCCCGAATTCCGGGGACACGGCTACGGCCGGGCATCGATGGCAGCCGTGGAGCGTCTTGCCCTGAGCCTCGGTTACGACGCGATCTGGCTGCATGTCTTCGGCGACAACACGGTGGCGCGCAAGCTGTACCTCTCGATCGGCTACATCGAGACGGACGTGTCGATGCTCAAGACCCTCGTCTGACCAGGGGGACTGAGACCCGGGTCTCGTGGCGCCAAGGGCCGTCCGGGCCAGCCGGTCTACGAGGGCCGGGTAGCCAGCTCCAGTCGCTCGATGACCTCGGCCCGATCGGGAACGGCGGGCAGCCCGACCCGCTCGACAGCCAGCGCTGCGGCGACCGCGGCCCAGCGCAGGGCGGCGGTTTCGTCAGCCGCAGCCGCGGACGCGACATCTCCGGCCGGATCGGCCAGCCACAGGGCGGCCACAAGGGCAGCCATGAAGATGTCACCCGCCCCGGTCGGATCGACTTCGGTCGCCTCGATCGGTTGGTAGCGCCAGCCCGGATGCTCCTCTTCGAGCGGGTCAGGGGGAGCCGTTGGCGCGATGGCAAGGTGACCACCCGCCCGGCCGTTGGTGAGGACGAGATGCGCGCCGGGCTGGAGCATCGCGACCAGCTCGGGCAATCTCGGTGCCCGGTTCGAGGTCGTTGCGGCTGACACTGACCAGGTTGGCCCGGCGAATCAGCGGTGTCGAGCTTGGGGGCAGGCGCCGGACTCGTTCGCCGGCCACCAGGGTCCGGAGCAGGCCCTGCCAGCCGACGCCGAGCTTGGCCTCGGGCGGGATGGCGTGGGCCCACGCGGAGCGGGTCTCGTTGGCAACCGGGACCACCAGCCAGACCGGCGCGGCCAGCCAGCCCGCCGGGAATCGGATCACCGGAACCGGATCGCCCGGGTCGAGGCACGTCTGGACGCGGCCGGCCGGCGTCTCGATGTTGTCGAAGACCGGTCCGTGGGCGAGCGGCTCGATCCGGACCTCGACTCCGGCGTCGCGCAGGAGGTCGAGCTCGACAGCCTGCGCGGCAAGCGCGTCCGCGCCGATCAGGGCGGCAGTCCGCAACCCGAGCCGGGCAGTCGTCAGCGCCGCATAGGTGACCCCGCCACCCAGCCGCCACCCGCGTGGATCGTCCGGGGCAAGGTCGCGAGCTGCGCTGGCGACATGGACGATGTCGAAGTCGCCGCTGCCGCGGTATCGTGACGCCATGTACTTCTACGAACTCCACGAGGGCGAGGGCGACATCTTCTCGGACCTCATTCTCGTTCACGAAGAGCGCTTCGAGCCGGACGAATTCATCGAGCTCGTGCAGGCTGCGACGCTGCGGGTCCGCGACTCCTTCGAGGAGGATACCCTCATCCTCGCGGTCGCCCGCCTCCTCGAAGAGGAGCAGGGCTTCACTCCGGTCAGCGACGATCGGCTGACCGCGTCAGTCTTCGTGAGCACGAATCCGGACGAAACACAGCTCACCCCGCTCGAGGCGGCCGACGACGGCCCGGACTGGGGCGACGAGGACATCGACGAGAACGACATCGACGAGGACGACCTGCCGGACTACCGCGCGGTCATCGCCGAGCTCCGCCCGAATCGGGACCCCAACCTGAACTAGCCGACGGCGCGAGGCGGGATAGCCGGCGGCACCGCGTGCCCATTCAATTCCGCGTTTTGGTCTCCGGCTGGATGGTCGCCTGCTGGGCCGTCGCGTCCGTCAGCCCTTGAATCAGGGCTTTCGAAAGCGCCGGACTCATCCGAACTCGGCCGACCACGATGCTGGCCTCGGCGTGTGGACCCGGCTCGAGGATTGGCTGCGAGAGCTGGAACGTCACCGTGACGCCGAATGGACCGACGCTGACGCCGATCCCGTCAGCGTAGAAGTCCGGAAAGTCGGCCATTTGTGCTCCTTCGCCGTTAACGAGATGAGCTGGAATAGTGTGGGGGTGCCCAAATCAGAACGCGCATCCGTCGGTCCGCTATTTGCTGAAAAGTACTTCCAGCACGTCGCCGTCCTTGACGATGTAGGTCTTGCCCTCGGATCGCAGCCGGCCGTGCTTGCGCGCCTCGGCCATCGAGCCCAGCTCGAGGAGGTCCTCGTAGGCGACCGTCTCGGCCCGGATGAAGCCGCGGGCCAGGTCCGTGTGGATCGCCCCGGCGGCATCGACGGCGGTTGAGCCGCTCGGGATCGGCCAGGCCCGCACCTCGTCCGGGCCGGCGGTGAGGAAGCTGACCAGGCCAAGCAGCTTGTACGACAGGGCGATCACACGGTCGAGGCTGGACCCATTGATCCCGAGCTCGTCCATGAACGCGGCCGCCTCGTCTGGCTCGAGCTCGCCCAGCTCCATCTCGATCCGGGCCGACATGGCGTCGACCATCGCCCCGCGATGCTGGTAGCGCGAGGCGATCCCGGCGACGATCGCGGCCTCGTTGGAAATGTCCGCCTCGCCGACGTTGAGCAGGACCAGGACCGGCTTCTGGCTGAGGAACCGGAACCCGCGCAGGGCCTTTTCCTCGTCGCCGCTCAGCTCGACCTCGCGGATTGGAGAACCTTCGACCAGCCCGGCATGGAGCCGGGTGAGGATCGCCTCCTCGCGCTCATTGGCTTCGCGCTCGGCCGGGGTGCCGTGCCGGCCGGTGGCCTTCAGTCGCTCGAGTCTGCGCTCGGTCACCGACAGGTCGGCCAGGATGAACTCGAGATCGAGCCGCTCGATGTCCCGCCACGGATCGACCGACCCATCGGGATGGGGCGCCGACGGATCCTCGAACGCCCGGACAACGTGCAGCAGCGCGTCGGAGTCGCGCAGCCGGGCGAGGTGCTCGGCCGGCAGCTCCTCGGTCCCGACCCGGCCATCCGATGACGCCGGCGGTGCCGGCAGGTCGGCGTAGGTGACGTCGGCCTGGACGATCTTCTTCGGCTTGAAGATCGCGGCCAGCCGGTCGAGGCGCTCGTCGGGCACCTTGACGACGCCGACGTTGAGCTGCATGCCGCCGAATCCGCCGGTCTCGGCGTGGCCCCGGGTCAGGGTGTTGAAGACGGTGGACTTGCCCGCTCCGGCAAGGCCGACGATCGCGATCTGCATGTCGGCAGATTGTGGCCGATGCGGGGGCCCGGCGTTCGGTCAGAGGCCGGCGGTCAGCAGCCGGCGGTCAGCAGCCGGCGGTCAGTAGCCGGCGGTCGGATCGACCACGTTGACCAGCGCCTCGCCGGCCGAATAGCGGCGCAGGTTGGCGCAGAACAGCTCGACCGATCGGTCGAGGACCCGATCGCTCGACCACGACGTCTGGGGCGTCAGGATCACGTTGTCGAGGTCGTAGAACGGCGATGACGGGAGGAGCGGCTCGTCCCGGAACGTGTCCAGGACGGCTCCGCCGAGCTGTCCGTCGCGAAGCGCGCGAAGGAGGGCCCGCTCGTCGACGAGCCCGCCCCGGGCGACGTTGATCAGCCACGCTCCCGGCTTCATCGCCTCCAGGGCAGCGGCGTCGATCAGGTTCTCGGTCGCCGGCGTGAGCGGCGCAGCCAGCACCACGAAGTCGGACTCGGCGAGCAGCTCGGACAGGCCCTCCGGCCCGAGGACCCGGTCGAGGGCAAGCGCACCGGCCAGCTCGCCGACCGGCTCTTGCCCGGCCGGCTCGCCTTCGGCACGGCCCGAACCGGCCTCGCTCCGGCGCCGCGTCGCGATGACCCGGCAGCCCAGCGAGTGCGCCTGGACCGCCACCGCCCGGCCGATCGAGCCGAGCCCGACGATGCCGACCGTCACGTCGCCCATCTCGGCCCCGCCGAGCGGCTGCCAGGTCCGCTCGCGCTGGAGCTCGAGGAGCTGGGGCAGCCGGCGGCTGATCGCGAGGATCATCATCAGGACGTATTCGGCGATCGGTGCCGAGAAGACGCCCCGGGCGTTGGTGATGACCAGGTCCCGCCGGCGGCTGCTCGGCGTCAGGACACGCTCGACGCCGGCGGTCGCTGAGTGGACCCAGGCCAGGCGCGGCGTCCTTGCCAGCAACCGATCGAAGGCATCCGCCCCCAGGAAGCCGCGCAGGAGCACCTCGGCGTCCTCGACCGGACCATCGGCCAGGCCCTCGACCGAGATCATCACCAGGCGCGAGCCGGGGGCGGCGGCACGGATTCGCTCAAGGTCACGGGAGCGGTAGCGCGCCGACAGGATCGGGCTCAGGGCGATCGCCGCGGGGACCCCGTGCGGCCCGCGGCCC
Source organism: uncultured Chloroflexia bacterium (assembly GCA_963720965.1). Lineage (GTDB taxonomy): Bacteria > Chloroflexota > Limnocylindria > Limnocylindrales > CSP1-4 > Palsa-1033. Next base: position 561,755 of record CAVRHD010000002.1, read on the forward strand.
GGCCCGGCCACCCGCCGGATGTCGGTCAAGCTTGCGGTCCCGGGCCGATCACCCGGGCGAGCCAGCGCTCGGGGGCTTCGATCTCACCGTCGAGGGGCAGGCTGTCGGGACCCTCCCACAGCCGGTTCAGCGCGCTCGAGCCTCCGGCCGCGGCGATCGCGGCCACGAAGCGCTCGCCCTTCCGGTACTGCTCCATCTTCAGGTCCATCCCGATCAGGCGCATCATCGCCCGCTCGACACCGGTCTTCTTCTGGTCGCGCCGGGCGTGGAAGCGCTGGCTGATCTGCTCGAGACCCGGCACGAGGTCCTTGCCGTGCTCATCCATGACGTAGTCGCTGAAGCCCTCGAGCAGGCTCATCACCGCCTGGGTTTCCCGGAACAGCCGCCGCTGCTCGGCGTTCATCAGCCGTTCCAGCCAATGCTCCGTGCCGCCTTCACCTCGCAGCGACCGGCCCAGCCGCCGGAGGCCGTCGCGGCTGAGCGAGGCCGCCCCGTTCGAGAAGGCGGTCAGCTGGCGCTCGAGCCGGTCGGCCAGGTACGGGCGCAGCCAGGGATGCGCCTCGAACTCGAAGGCGTGGGTCGTCTCGTGCAGCGCGATCCAGGTCCGGAACGGATCGAGGGGCACGTCCAGCAGCTTGGCTGTCTGGCGGATGTTCTCCTCGACGAACAACAGCCGGCCTGGCGTGGTCTCTGCCGCGAGCAAGGCAAGGTCGTACTGGCCGAGGACCCGGCCACCCATGAATCCGAGGAGATAGCCGATCTGGCGGGTCGTGACCCAGCGGTTGGCGATCGCCATCGTCGCCGGGATCAGGCCGCCGCCGGGGGGCACGACCTGGTCGAGCAGCTGGCCCTCCAGGCGACCGATCAGGTCGGCAAAGCTGGCCGAGTTGGCCCGGACCCAGCCGGCCCGATCGACCACCCCGACCCGGTCGACGATCCCCGGCAGCTCAGTCCCCAGGGCGATCGCAAGGCGCGGCACGACCACGGCCATCGCGGCGGCATAAGCGGCTTCGGACGCGCGCAGCTCGGCCGGGTCGAGCGCACCGGGTGCCTTGCGCAGGCGGCCGATGGCGACGCTCTCGGCCTGGGTCCAGTCGATCAGTCCGCGGCGCGCCGAGCGCTCGGCTCGCCGGCCGAGGACCGTGACGGCCGCGCCGATCGCCGAGCCGACCAGGAAGCCGGCCTGCCACAGGCGGTCGTCGCGGCGCGGACCGGTCATGCGGCCACCCCCAGGGCGATCGCTTCGACATCGACGAAGCCCTCGCCGAAGAGGCGATCGGCAAGGTCCCGGAATGCCTCCAGCGAGCCGGTTGTCATCTGTCGATGGGTGACCGGCGCGAGCGGCTCGACCAGGCGCTCATGGCCGGTCGGGCCCGGATCGGCGGCCGTGCCCCGGGTGGTCCCGGGGGCCTCGAGGCCGTTGATCGCCAGCAGGTCGCCCAGTGCGCCGGCCGTGGCCGTGGCCGAGTCGACGAGGGCGATTCGCTCCCCGGTCACGGACCGGATGACGGGCTCGATCAGGGGGTAGTGGGTGCAGCCAAGGAGCAGCGTGTCGATCGTCGCGGACGGCGGCATCGGGCCGACCGGGTTGCCATCCCCGTCGCGTGCGCCGAGCAGCCCGGCCAGCGAGGCGCGTACGACCGCCTCGACCTCGGGGCCGTGCAGGCGGCCGGCCTCGACCAGGGGGACGAGGTCGGGCGTGGCGTGCTCGTAGACCTCGATCGCGGGATTCTCCTCCTTGATCGCCTGGAAGTAGGCGTGCGAACGAACGGTCGCCGAGGTCGCGATCACGCCGACCCGGCGGGTCCGGGTCGACAAGGCCGCGGTCACGGCGCCCGGCCGGATGACGCCCAGGATCGGCAGGTCGTGGCGCCGGCGCAGGTCGGCCAGGGCGATCGCGGTCGAGGTGTTGCAGGCGATCACGATCGCCTTCACGTCGCGCTCGGCGAGCTGCTCGATCGCCTGCCGGCTGAACATGAGGACCTCGTCGTCGGACCGGGGCCCATACGGTGCGCGGGCATTGTCACCGAGGTAGATCGTCGACTCGCGAGGCATCCGCCGCAGGATCTGGCGGAGGACCGTCAGGCCGCCGACTCCTGAGTCGAACACGCCGATCGGCCGCGGGTCGGACACCGGACCTAGCGCCGCGCCCCGACCGGGACCTGCTCGCCGGCCAGGAGCTCCTCGAGCACCCGGGCGATGTCCTGGCTGACCTGGGCGCCGGGCTCGGCCAGCACGAAGGGCAGGCCGCCGTTGTTGGCCTGGATCACGAGCCGGCCGTCAGAGACCACGTAGTGCTCGGGCACCCGGCCGATCATCCGGGCCAGGTCATTGGCGTCCATGCCACCCGATGAATCGGCCCGGTTGACGAGGTAGCGGACCTTGCTCGGCGGATAGCCGATCGATCGGAAGGTGTCGGCCATCGCCAGCGTGTTGTGGATCGTGGTCGAGTCGAAAGTCACGATCTCGATGATCGTGTCGCACGCGTCCAGGAAGCTCAGGGTCGTCTCGGTCAGGGCGGCCGGGGTGTCGATGACGACGACCTCGTAGACCCGCCGCAGGAGCGACAGGATCTTGTCTACGTCGCGCACGGTGACCATCTCGGCCTGTTCGATCCGCGGCGGCGCGAGCAGGATATCCACGCCCGACGGGTCGCGCCACAGGACGTCGGCCAGGTCGCTCTCCTGGACCCGATCGGTGGGCAGGTCGAGGATCGACGGGGCATCCGGTGGGACCTTCAGGAGCGAGCGGAGGTCGCCGAACTGGAGGCTGCCGTCGATCAGCGCCGTGCGCTTGCCGATCTGGGCGGCGGCAACGGCGAGGTTGAACGCAATCGTGGTCTTGCCGACCCCACCCTTCGGGGCAAACACGGTCAGGACCCTCGATCCGGCCGCCTGCTCACTGGCCTGGAAGGCGTGGTGGACCCCGGACACCTTGTTCATCAGGTCGAAGCCCGAGAACGGCATCATCAGGACGGCCTGGATGCCGCGGATCGGATCCGGCTCGACCGGGTGCTGGGGCACGGTCAGCACGATCATCGGCAGGCCGATCCCCGATTCGTGGAGCTGGTCCACGAGCTGGAGGCCCTTGATCCGGCCCTGCAGGAGGGCATCGACGACGAGGACATCGGGGCGTAGCTGGCCGATCTGTCCGGCGGCCTTGGCCCCGTCGGTCAGGACATCGAGAAGCTTGATCGCGCTCTGGGAATTGAGCAGGCCGCGGATGTATTGGGCAACCTGCGGGACGTCCTCGACGATCAAAAGCCGGATCTGGTCCTTGGCCATCAGCCGACGATACCATGCGGATCGAGCCGGGCTAGCCCGCCGAACGGGCCATTCGGGCCGGCGCCATCGAGGCTATGGACGCCGCGCGACCAGGATTGCCCGCTCGTCGCCCGCTTCGAGTGGGTCGAGGCCGTAGTCACCCGCGAGCGTGTCGACGATCAGCCCGGCGGATGTCGCGAAATCGACCAGCTCGCCGGCCGTCACCAGCCGGAGCGTGTCGCGCCGGATCCAGCGCCGGGCGGGTTCGCCCGGCTGGCCCTCCTCGTAGATCGCATCGAGCAGGACGGTCGAGGTCGCTGCGTCGTGCAGCGCGGAGACCGTACGGGTCACGGTCCGGCCGGTTTCGGGTTCCGTTCGGACGTACTCGAGGATCAGGCGCCGGTCATACCGGGCGAGGTCGGCCGCGTCCGGCAGCCAGATGTCGACCACGGCCAGGCCGCCCGGTGCCAGGGCTGCCGCGAGCGTCTCGAACGCGGCCCGCTGGAGATGGCGCTCGACCAGCAGGAACAGTGAGTTGAGGCCGAGGATCGCCAGCTTGAACTCGGGCCGCTCCGGCCGCCAGGTCGTGAGGTCGGCTTCGACGCAGGTCACGCGGTCCAGCCGGTCGGCCGCCAGCCTGGCCAGCATCGTGGGATCAAGGTCGACCGCGGTGACCTCATGGCCAGCTGCGGCCAGCGGCCGGACAACCCGGCCGGTCCCGGCCGCCAGCTCGACGATCGGGCCGCCCGTTCGTTCGGCCAGGGCCAGGTACAGGGCGATGTCGTCGCCGGCGTCCTCGGTCAGGTCGAGGTCGTACAGGCGGGCGAGCGCCTCGCCAATCGCCCGGGCCGATTTGCGCGGCTCACCCGGCCGCAGGCTCCCAGCGGACCGTTGCTCCGGCCCGCTTCTTGACGGCCAGCGCGCTGATTGCCTCCAGGGCCGCCCGGTTGGCGGCCATCGCCGTCGTCTCAGCATGGTCGTAGGGCGGTGACACCTCGACGATGTCCATGGCGCACAGCTCGACCGCGCCGACGATCTGGCGAACGGCCCGGAGGACCTCCCTGGTCAGCATGCCGCCCGGTTCGGGCGTGCCGGTCCCGGGGGCCATGCCGGGATCGATCACGTCGATGTCGAGGCTGAGGTAGATCGAATCGGGACCGTCGAGGGCTTCAGCGATCGCATCGGCGATCACGGACTCGGCGCCACGCTCCTCGATCTCGTGCATGAAGTGGTAGCGCAGGCCGTGCTCATTCATCCACTCGAAGACCTCAACCGGCGGCCAGTAGCCGCGCAGGCCGACCTGCACGAAGTTCCGTCCGGCGACCGCTCCGGACTCGATCAGGCGACGCATCGGCGTGCCGTGGCCGGCCAGCACGCCGCGGTCGACGTCGGCCGTGTCGGCATGGGCGTCGAAGTGGACGATCCCGATCGAGCCAGGCCGCCGGATCTCGGCGATCGCAGTCGCGGCAGGCCAGGTGATCGAATGGTCGCCGCCGAGGATGATCGGGATCGCGCCGGTGGCGGCGACCTCAGCGACCTTCCGATAGATCATCGCGTGGCCGCGCTCGAGGAGGGCCGGCACGATGTTCGCGTCGCCGGCGTCGACCACGTCGAGGACCTCGAATGGCTCGACTCCGAGCTGCAGCGAGTTGATCGAGCCGGAGGTGTACTGGGCCTGCCGAATGGCCCGCGGCCCGAAGCGGGCACCAGATCGGTGGCTCACCCCGTCGTCGAACGGCGCGCCGATGATGGCGACATCGGTTCGCCGGCCGCGGAGCACCGCCGGATCGGTGATCCAGGGCAGGTTCATGAACGTGGCTGGGCCGACGTAGGTCGGCAGGTCGAAGTCCGAGAAGACCTCGTAATCGCGATCCCAGCCGTTCGCGGCCGCGAACCCGGCGGCCGGGACTGGGTCATGGCGCTTGGCCATCAAGACCTCCGGGAGACGCATCTCGGCCGGCGGACTGTTCCGGGGATGGCCGCATCATCACGTCTTCTGGGGACGCCGCCGGTTCGCATGTGGCGTCCAGCGGGGCGAGCCGCGGCCATCCTAGCATTCGGCCGCTGCCCGTCGGCGGGACCTTCGCGGCCTATGGTCCTGCCCGGAACTCCTGCCAGGCCGCCTCGACGAGGGCAGGATCGGTGAACAGCTCAACGGCCGTCTGGGCAACCACCGCGGCGACGACGAGGGTCACCTCGTCGGCGTAGGCCGACCCGGCCGCATTGCGGAACTCGATCGAGTGGCCGGGTACGCCCGGTTCGCAGATCGCCACCTCGGGATGGATCGTCGGCAAAACCTGGCTGACGTTGCCCATGTCGGAACTGCCCAGGTTGTCGGTCTGCGGTCCGGCCGCGATCCCGTAGGCGGCGAGATTTGCCCCGAATCGGTTGGCCAGGACCAGGTTGTTGCGCATCGTCGAGGAGCGCCCACTGAACACCACGTCGGCCGTGCAGCCCGCGGCCAGGGCCGCCGCCTCGCACAGCTCGCCGAATCGCACTCGCATCCGCTCGTATTCGGCCTCGTCGGGTGAGCGGACCATGAACCAGGCCATGGTCCGGTCCGGGATGATGTTGGCGGCCGTCCCGCCCTCGAGGATGACGCCGTGGACCCGGGCCTCGGGTCGCAGCTGCTGGCGCCACAGGCCGACCGAGCTGAACAGCAGGATCATCGCGTCGAGGGCATTACGCCCGGCCCACGGATCCGATGCTGCGTGGGCCTGCAGGCCATGGAACGTGACGTGGACATCCTCGGCGGCGAGCAGCCCGCTGGTCAGGTGGGTGACGTCGGACGGGTGGAACAGGAGTGCGGCGTCGAGGCCGTCGAAGAGTCCGTCCTCGATCATGATCGCCTTGCCCGAGCCACGTTCCTCGGCCGGTGTGCCCAGGAACACGATCTCCCCCGGAAGATCGGCTGCGATCGTAGCCAGGGCGATCGCCGCACCCACCCCCGAGGCCGCCATGGTGTTATGGCCGCAGCCATGCCCAAGGCCGGGCAACGCGTCGTATTCGGCCAGGATTCCGATCCTCGGCCGTTCGCCCCCGGGATCGCCCGACCGGCCACCGGCCAGGCGGCCGCGGACGGCGGTGGCCAGGCTGCCGGCGGGATGCTCCAGGGCATAGCCATAGGGGCGCAGCGAATCGGCAACCCAGCTGGCAGCCTTGAGCTCCTCGAAGGCCGGCTCCGGGTTCGCATGGATCCGGTGGCTGAGGTCCAGGATCTCGGCTCGATGAGCCTCGACCGCGGCGGCAACCCGCGCCTTCAACGCGGCGGCCGGCTCGGCCGGGATGGCGCCGGTCAGCGAACCGACCTGGCTGGGCATCACCGGTCGACCGACAGGGTGGCTTCGGCGACCCCGACGATCACCAGGACAAACAAGGCAATCGGCAGGCTGAACGCATTCTCGAGCCGGAGCAGGACGAACAGCGCGACCACGAAAGCGACCCACGCGCCGCGCCGGAAGGCCCGCAACCAGTCGCCACGATAGGCGATCCGGGCGTGCCGGCTGAAGGTCACCAGCCACAGCAGCGGAACGAGGGTCAATCCCACGGCGGCACCGATCGCGATCGCCCCGATGAAGGCGGCCTGGCCGCTGGCCCGCGGATCCTGGGTGGTGACGATGATGATCACGATGATCCAGGCCACGCCGGCGGCCAGCAGCGTGGCGATGTTGGTAAGCCGATCACGGGACTCCATGGACAGGGAGTCTAGCCGCGGGCCACCGATCATCCCGGTCCTCGGCGGCCATCGCCCAGGATTGCCTCGAGCTCGGACAGGTCGTCGATGGCCAGGTCGGGCTGGACCGAGGCGTCCGGGTCGGAGCGAGGCAGAGGCGACCCGGATTGCCGGTCGCGCAGGTAGGCCGCGCGCCAGCCGGCGTCGATCGCCCCGATGATGTCGGCCGCCCAGTCGTCGCCGACATGGAGGATCAGGCGGACCCGGGCGGTCGAGGGCGAGCTCAGCCGCCCGGAAGATGCGGGGATCGGGCTTGATCACGCCGACCCGCTGGCTGACGACGATGGCGACCAGGTAGGGCGTCCAGCCAGCAGCCTCGGCGTAGGCATCGATCGTCGCGGCGAGTGGCCAGTTCGACAGGATGGCCAGGCGATAGCGCGAGGCCAGCCGTTCGAGCATCGGCCGGATCGTCGCCGGATGGGGCACGATCGCGACAAAGGCGTCGCTGTAGGCACCGACCGCGAACGCGATCTCGTCCGGACTGGACCAGCCGGCCGCCAGCAGGTCATCCCAGCGCTCGCCGGCGGCCGGCAGCGGCATCCCCCGCAGGCGAGCCAGGACCCGCACCATCCGGCGGTCCAGGTCGACCTCTCGAAGCTCGGGCACGTCCTCGGCGAACTGCCGGTCACGCTCCTCGTCCCAGGCCTGCCGGAACAAACCAGGATCGAACGGCCCACACCGGTCGATGGTTGCCGCCGTCATCTGCTCGACGACCGCCGCCAGGTCGGCTCGACCCACGGGCACCAGGGTGTTGCCGAAGTCGAAGGTGATCGCGCTGACGCTCGACAGGTGTTCGGTCGCGATCATCCCCGGCGGGCGACGCTGGCCGGGCAGATCTCCCGGAACGGACAGTACGAGCAGGCCAGCGGATCGGGCCGCGGGCCAAAGTCCCTGGCTCGAATCCCGCTCGCCGCCGCCTCGATCTGGGCCCGCCCGCGGGCCAGCCGGCGTTCATCGACGACGGCTCGACCGACCACTCCCGATTCGAGGAAGCTGAGCTGTACCGCGTCGGGCAAGCGACCGGTCATTGCCTGCCAGCCCATCGCGTAGATCGTGAGCTGGAGGGAATCCCTGGCTCGCTGGCGCGCCTTGTCCGGGTCGCGCACGTCGCTTGACTTGTAGTCGGTGATCGTCACGACCTCCGGGGGCAGGAGCGCCAGGGTGGGCTCGACGACATCGGGCTCGAGCCCGGACGCGACCGGCGCAGCGCCCGACGTGGTGTCCGCCACGCCGGGCTCCACGTCGACCCGGTCCCAGCGTCCCCGAATCCGATCGCCGTTCAGGGTAAACGCGAAGTCACGCTCGACGTAGGCCGGCACGACCGCAGCGGGCTCGAGCTGCTCGAGACGGAACCGGCGCAGCGCGGCCCGCCCCGACTCGAGCCGGGCCGACTCGTGCTCGCGGTTCAGGAAACCCTCGTTGGACCAGGCCTCCTCGAACGAGGCGATGAGCGACTCCTCGGACATGACCTCGCCCCGGGCATGGCGCTTGTGGAACTCCTGCACCGCTCGATGAAGGGCCGCGCCATAGATGATCGAATGATGCGGCGCGACGGGCACCCGCAGGATGTGCACGTACTTGTACTTGAGGGGGCAGGTCAGGTAGTCGTCAACCTGGTAGAAGCTCAGCGCCAGTGGTTCGCTCGAGCTTGACCGGAGCGGCGTTGCGGGCGTGTCGATCGAGGCGTAGGCGCTGAGCCGGTCGAGGGCCGGGCCGGCTGACGGCCCGACCGACCATTCGCTCCCGGCGAGCGGCAGGTCGAGCGCCTCGAGCACGAACGGCGAGACTCGCCGGGCGCGACGCCCGCCGTAGTCGGCGGCATGGCTGAGGATCAGCTCATCGCGGGCCCGGGTCATCGCCACGTAGAACAGGCGACGCTCCTCCTGGACGTGATGGTCGCCGCTGGGTGGCGCCGCCCGGACCAGCTCGGCCGGAATCTGGAGGCCCTCACGCCGGCCGAGGGCCGGGAACCGGCCATCGACCAGGCCGGCCAGGAAGACGGCCGGGAACTCGAGGCCCTTGGCCTTGTGGACCGTGAGCACGGCCACGGCGTCAGCATCGCCATCGAGCTCGACCGTGGCAGGATCGTCGCCGGCCTCGATCAGCGTCTGCAGATGGCCCGCGACGAACACGACCCGGTCATCGGCCAGGAGGGCTGACTGGCCGCGGACGATCTCGAAGAACCGGGCAACGTTCCGGAGGGCATCCTCGCCGCCGGGCGTGCCACCCGCCGCGAACCGCGCCAGCAGGCCGGAGCCCTTCAGGAACGCATACAGCAGCTCGCCGGCCGGGCGCTCGTGGGCCAGCTCGCTGTACCGGCGCAGGTCGGCCACAAGGCGGGCGACCGTCGCCTGTGAATCGGGCGCCAGGCGGAGGATGCCCGGCTGGCGCTCCAGCTCCTCGAGCATGTCCCACAGCGGCCGGCTGCGTCGCCGGGCGAGGGACGTGATCGCGGTGAGGTCGGGGCCATGCAGCCCGTAGACATCGCTCGCGGCGACGCTGTAGACGTCAACGCTTGACGACAGGTCGGCGATCGAGCGCAGGAAGGCGAGCAACAACCGGATCTCCGGCCGGGCATACAGGCCGGACGTCCCACTGAAACGCCAGGGCACGGCCGCCATGTTCAGGCTGCGCAGGATTGGATCCGCGCCGGCGTTGGTCCGGACGAGGACGGCGTGGTCCCGGGGTCGGGCTCCGTCGGCAATCCGCCGGGCGATCTCCGCCGCGATCCAGTCGGCTTCGTCGGTTGCGGTCGCGAACGCCTCATGGCAAACCGCCGGCGCTGCGCCGGCCGGTTCCGGTCGCTCGGCGCGGAGCTGCTTGGAGATACCCGCCTGGACCTCGAGCCGGTCCGGATCGTTGAACCGGACCAGGCGCCGGCTGGCCTCGAGGATTCCCGTCCTCGATCGATAGTTCCGACGCAGGACGACGACGCGGGCCCGTCGATAGCGCGCGCGAAACTCGAGAATGTTGCTGATGGCGGCACCGCGGAAGCGATAGATCGACTGGTCGTCATCACCGACGACGGTCACGTTCCGATGGCCCTCGGCGAGGATGGCCACGAGCTCCGCCTGGGCCGGGTTGGTGTCCTGGAACTCGTCGACAAGGATGTACTTGAAGCGCCGCTGGAGCTCGACCCGGGCCGCCGGCGATTCGCGCAGGAGGCGCAGGGCCAGGCTCACCTGGTCACCGAAGTCGATCAGGCCGGCCTCCCCCAGGAGGTGCTGGTAGCGGGCGTAGGCGCGGGCCAGCTCGAGCTGGCGGGTCGCATTGTCGGCCGCAGCCGTGGCGACCGCCAGCCGGCCGGCCCCGGGCGCGGACTGCCGCGCCGCGGCCACCAGCCGATCCGCCTCGCCACTGAGTCGGTCGGCACAGGCAAGGTATTCGTCCGGGCTGATGTCCTCGTCCTTGCACCGGCTGAAGTGTCCGGCCAGGGCGGCCAGGAACCGGGTTGGATCGCCGAGGGGCCGATATGCGTCGAGCTCGAACTCGAACAGCCGATCGCGCAGGAAGATCACCACCTCCGGGCGAGACAGGACCCGGACGTCGGGTGGCAGACCCAGCTCGAAGGCGAATTCGCGGACCAGGCGATCGCCGAAGGCATGGAACGTCGCAATCGTCGTGTCCGCGTAGCCGTACGGCACGAGCTGGTCGACCCGGACCTGCATCTCGGCGGCCGCCTTGTCGGTGAACGTGAGGGCGAGGATCTCCGAGGGCCGGGCAGCACGGGATGCGATCAGCCAGGCGATCCGGCGGGTGATGACCTGGGTCTTGCCGGTGCCGGCACCGGCAACCACCAGGAGCGGGCCGGAGCGATGGACCACAGCCTTGCGCTGCTCCGGGTTGAGCCCGCCGAGCAACGCGTCGAAGCCTGCCGACGCGGACGCGGGCGGGGCCGAGGACCGGACCGGTCGTCGGGTTGTGGTGAGGGTGCCCCACATCGGCACCTGCTCCAGGGGGCGGCCGGCTGACGGCCTGGCTCGTCCTGGGCGGGTGGCCGGGCTCGGCTTGATCGGGTTTGGCTGGGTCAGGACTGAAGGGGGCATGCCCGCAGGATGGCCGTCCGTCGTGACAGCTCTGGCGTCACCGGCTCGGCTGGGCAGCAGCCGGAGGCGCAGCCCGGCCACGAATCCCGCCTCGACCGCTCGTCGCGTCGCGGGCCAGGGCGAGTGCCTCGGACTCCTCGTCGGACAGGGCCGCCTCGGGCCGGCCCGCAGCCACGGCCTTGGCATAGATCCGGGTATTGCCTCGGGAATGGAGGCTCGAGATCACGATCCCGTCCTCATCCGCATCGAGGAGCGCCAGGGCGAAGCTCTGATTTCCGCCGGTATCCTCGAACGGGTTGAACCGGACAAGGCCGATCCGTTGGAAGGCCCGGCGCCCTTCGACTTCCAGGCGCTCGGTGCGGCGGCCGAGATCGGCCAGATCCGCCTGGGCCGACACGACCCGGCCGAGGTGCGTCTCGAGGATGCCCTGGAGGCTCTGGCCGTCCTCGCCCCGGGTGATCCCGTCGAGGCGTCCACGAAGGCTCGAGACCCGCCGCCAGAGCACCGCCAGCGCGACCAGGCTGACCAGCAGGGCGACGACGAGGACGAGCGTCAGCGTCGCGGAATCGGGCACGCCGCCGAGTCTAGCAGGGCCGGGTGCTATCCTCTGCCGTCGGTGGATCGCCACCGAATCGACGCGGAGGAGCAACGGATCTGATGGCCAAACGTGCGCGCGGAACGACTCGTCCGGGTCAGCGCCCACCGATCCAGCGATCGGCCCGGCCGGCCGCCAGCCAGCCTGCGGCCGTGGCGGCTCCGCTCGCGCCCGCCGACCCGGGTTCGGCCCTCGTGGCCGGGTCGGAGGCCGGCGTCATCCCGGCCCAGCCGGCCGGTATGGCAGCGGCGGATGGCGGGCGGCCGGTCCCGGCCGACAGCGCCCCGGCCGGGCGCCGCAGCGCGGCCTCCGCCGCGACCACGGGCCGACTCGCGGCGGAGGCCGCCGAGGAGTATCGCTACGTTGCCCGGGACGTTCGCCGGATCGCCCTGATCGGCGGTTCGATGTTCGCGATCCTGATCATCCTGTTCATCCTGCTCGAGGTCATCGGCCTCGGCCACTGACCCGGGCGCGGGCCGGGCCGGTAGGCCCCTATCCCCCGAACGGCCTATCGACAGGCGGATTCGGGCCACCTACGGTCGGGCTTCGGGAATCCCGTAGGTGAGCGTCCGTCCTTGTCGAGCATCCTGTCCGAGCGTCCGTTTCGTCGCTCAAGGCTCCTGCTGGGAGTCCTTGGTGCGAGCCTCATCCTGGTGGCTGCCACCGGCGTGGCGCTTGCCGGAGTGGTCAGCCGGAACGTCCAGGACGCCGCGATCTCGGCGTCCTCGGCGGCCGACAAGTCGCTGGCCATCGGCCTGTTCCAATCCGACCTGCAGACCTCGGACCTGGCGACAACCGGCGTATCCGACGCCCGGGTCGCCCAGATCGAGGCCCGGCTGGCCTCCCTGATCGAGCCGGACGGGATCGTCCACGTCAAGATCTTCGGCCCCGACCAGACCGTCCTCTACAGCAACCGGACCGACCTGCGCGGCCGGAACCTCGGCCCGGACGACGACCTCGAGGCCGCGTTCGACACGGGTCAGGTGGCGCCCTCGATCATCGGCGCCGACGACCCGGACGCGGCGACCGCCGGCTTTCCGCCCGACGGCCAGCTGCTCGAGGAGTACGTTCCGATCCCCGGTCCCAACGGCACCGTTCCGGGCGTCTTCGAGATCTACCGGAACGCCCAGCCGATCCTGGACACGGTGGCCAACACGACCCGCGAGGTCGCCCTCGTGGTGGTCGCCGCGGCGCTCCTCCTGGGCCTCCTGCTGTACTTCATCTTCCAGGCCACCCAGCGCCGGCTGACCCGCCAGACCCGGGCCCTTGTCGATGCCGGCCGGCGCGACGCGCTGACCGGTCTGCTCAACCATGGCACTGCGGTCGCCCGGCTGGCCGACCTGCTCGAGCAGTCCCGGGGCGCCGATGGCTCGATCGGAGTCGCCTTGATCGACATCGACAACTTCCGGCTGGTCAACGATACCCACGGCCACCAGGCCGGCGATCGGGCCCTCCTCGAAGTCGCCCGGCTGCTGCGCGGCGGAGTTCGCCGAGACGGCCATCCTGGGCCGCTATGGGCCCGACGAGTTCCTCGTCGTGGCGCCGCCCGACCACAGCGCCGATCTCGTCACCGCGATCGACCGGCTGCGCGACCGGATCGCCGAGCTGAGCCTCCAGTTCGGGGCCTCGGAGCGGCTGCCGGTCACCGTCAGCGCCGGGATCTGCTACGCGCCCGCCGACGGCAATGCCGCCACCGAGCTGCTGGCCGTGGCTGCGGTGGTCCTCGGCGAGGCCAAGGCCAGCGGCGGCAACGGGGTCCGGGTCGCCGATGCCGCGCCCAGCGACCTCGGCCCGGCCGAACGATCGAGCTTCGACGTCCTGGCCGGCCTGGTCCTTGCCGTCGATACCAAGGATCGCTACACCAAGCGCCACTCGGAGGATGTCGCTCGCTACGGACTGTTCCTGGCCGACCGAATGGGTCTCGACGTCGAGCTGCGCCGGACGATCGAGATCGCCGGCCTGCTCCACGACGTGGGCAAGATCGGGATCCCCGACGGGATCCTGCGCAAGCCCGGCCCGCTGACCGAGGATGAGTACGCCATCGTCAAGCAGCATGTTGCCCTGGGCGACTCGATCGTCCGGATCGTGCCCAACGTCGACCTCGTCCGGGCGGGCGTCCGCCACCATCACGAGCGCTGGGACGGGCAGGGCTATCTCGACGGGCTGACCGGCGAGGAGATCCCATTGATCGCCCGGATCCTGGCCGTCGGCGACGCCTTCAGCGCGATGACGACGACCCGGCCGTACCGCGTCGCAATGTCGATCCAGGAAGCCCTCCACCGGCTCGAGGACGCCGCCGGGACGCAGCTCGATCCGGCTCTCGTCACGGCCTTCGTCAAGGGCATCGAGACGGCCGAGAACGCGCCACTGCCCGGCGACGGCCGGCCGCTGCGCCGGATCTGGACCCCCGGCAAGGGCCTCGAAACCAGCGTCGCCTAGCCCTAGACTGGGCCGGTGCCGACCCGCCGACCGAGCTCCGACCAGCAGACGGCCCTGTTCCAGCCGCCACCGGGCGTCCAGCCGCTGGCTGCCCGGATGCGACCGCGGACCCTGGCCGAGTACGTCGGCCAGGAGCACCTGGTCGGCGAGGAGGGCCCGCTCCGGCGTTCGGTCGAGCGCGGCTATCTCGGCTCGATCCTCCTGTGGGGGCCGCCCGGGACGGGCAAGACGAGCCTCGCCCGGCTCCTGGCCGAGGCCGTCGGAGCCGAGTTCACCAGCCTCTCGGCGGTGATGAGCGGGGTGGCCGACATCCGGGCCACGGTCGCCGCCGCCCGCGAGCGGCTGAGCCTCGACGGCGCCCGCACCGTCCTGTTCATCGATGAGATCCACCGCTTCAACAAGTCCCAGCAGGACGGCCTGCTGCCCCACGTGGAGGACGGCACGGTGATCCTGATCGGGGCCACCACCGAGAACCCGTACTTCGAGCTGAACAGCGCCCTGCTGTCACGGCTGCGGATCTGGCGCCTCGAGCCGCTCTCCGACGACGACGTCCGGACGGTGGTCCAGCGGGCCCTCGACGATCCTGAGCGCGGCCTGGCTGGGCCGCTCGGTCCGTCGGGCGGCGTGGCCCTCGCCGATGACGCGTTCGAGCATCTCGTCGGGCTGGCCGGTGGCGACGCCCGGCAGGCCCTGAACGTCCTCGAGGGAGCAACGGCCCTGGCCGATTCCGCCGGCGAGCGCGACCCGGGCGGCCGGGTCACGCCCCGCCTGGTCGACGTCGAAACGGCCGCCCAGCAACGGGTCCTGGCCTACGACCGGGCCGGCGACGGCCACTACGACACGGCCTCGGCGTTCATCAAGAGCCTGCGCGGCAATGACCCGGATGGCGCCCTGTACTGGCTGGCCACGATGATCGCGGCCGGCGAGGACCCCCGGTTCATCGTCCGGCGCCTGATCATCAGCGCCTCCGAGGATGTCGGCAACGCCGATCCGCGGGCCCTCCAGGTCGCCGTGGCGGCCGCTCAGGCGCTCGACCACGTCGGCCTGCCGGAGGCCCAATACGCGCTGGCCCAGGCGACGACCTACATCGCCAGCGCACCCAAGTCCAATCGCTCCGGGGCGGCCTACTTCGCGGCGGTGGCCGACCTCGACGAGCACGGTGCCCTGCCCGTCCCGCTCCACCTTCGGAGCGCCGGCCACCCCGCCATGAAGCACTACGGCCACGGCGTGGGCTATCGTTTTCCGCCCGAATTCGAAGGCTCGGACATCGACCAGGTGTACCTGCCCGAGGAGCTGGCCGAGCGCCACTACTACCAGCCCGGCGAGCAGGGCTACGAAGCCACGATCGGAAGCCGGATGGCGGCCCGGGCCGAGGCGCGCCAGGCCGCCCGGCTGGCCGGCCGGCAGAAGCGGGTCGCCCAGCCGGGCCCGGCGGTCGACTCGATGAAGGCCGGCGCCTCGATCATGCGCACCCGCGAGGCGAATCGAAAGAAGCTGGCCGACACGGAAAAGCGCGACGCCGGCGGCAGCTAGCGGGCTGGCCGAGGCACCGGGGCAAGCGGCGTTGGACGCAAGCGGCGTTTGTGGCAAATTCGCGCCAGAGCGGTCGTAATCGTCGCTCCGGATCGGCGCTTGCCCTGAGATCGCGGACCTCGGTGCTACCTGAGCACCGTACGGAGGCCGAATGAGGTGCCCAAAGCCTTTCGAGCCTCGGGTCGCACCGCCGACCGGCCATAAGGTCCGCTGTGGCGCCAATTTGTCACGAACTTGCTTGGCGGGCGGACGAGGTCGACGGACGGGAGGGGCGGGCGGACCGAGGCCGATGGCCGGGAGACCCGGCACTTACAGCGCGCCGCTGCCCTCTCGCGGAGAGACCGGATCGGCCGCAGCCGCGGCGGCCTGGAGCGGGCCAAGGTGATCGAGCAGGTTGTGGGCGCGGAGCACGACCTGTCCGTCGTGGATCGCCAGGATCGTGATCCCGGTGAGACCAAAGGCGATCGTCCAGAATCGCTCGAGGGGCAGCTCGAGGAGGGCCAGGGTGACGAGCTTGAACACGCCGTCGTGGCCGACCAGGAGCGACCAGGCCGGGCTGGACATCGGCGGTGGGTAACCCGAAGCCGAGGTGATCGCGGCGTTGATCGGCGGGCTGGCCAGGGCGAGCCGGTCGAGCATGGCCGGCAACGCGACTCGAACGCGCCGGTCGGCCTCGACGAGGCTTTCGCCCCCCGGTGCGTTGTTGAGGTGGGGCGCTCGCCGCCAGGCCTCGAGCTCGGGCCCGAAGCGAGCCTCGACTTCCGACCGCTCGAGCCCGTCCCACGCTCCCTGGCCGATTTCGTAGAGGCCGGGCTCGGGGTGCAGCGCGGGAGTCGCCGAGCCGTAGGTCGCGCGCAGGGCGGCCTCGGCGGCAGCAGCCGTGGCCGCGGTCCGGGCGAGTGGCGAGTGGGCGATCTCGACCGGGGCTGTCGTCGGGACCGCGATCTGGGGCGGCCGGCCGGGATGGGCCAGGCGATCCCCGGCGAGCTCGGCCTGGCGCTCGCCGAGCGGGCTGAGCGGGGTGTCCAGGCGGCCCTGGAACCGGCCTTCCGTGATCGCCACCGACTCACCGTGGCGGAGGAGGACGATCGTCGCGTGCAGCCCGGCCGGGACCAGGCGCTCGCTCAAGGTTCGCTGCCCAGGTGGATCAGCCACAGATCGAGGACGGCGGCATCGGCCCGGATCGCCTCGGCGACCGGCGCCAGGACGTCGTCGTCGAGGGCCAGGATCATCAGCGCATCGGCGCGCGGCTCGGACCGGGCCAGATGCATCGCGCTGATGTTCACGTCGGCCTGGCCCAGGATCGACCCGATCCGGCCCATGGTCCCGGGTTGGTCGTGGTGGCGGGTGACCAGCATCACCGGGCTGAGGGTCAGATCGGTGCGATGCTCGCCCAGGCGGGTCAGCCGGGGCTCGCCGTTGGCGACCGTCCCGGCAATCGTCGTGGTTGCGCCGTCGCCCTCGGCGGTCAGGCTGAGCAGCGAGCTGTATGCCTCGGCATCGGGCGTCTTGCGTTCGACGATCGCGATGCCCCGGGCCTTGGCCAGGGCGAACGCGTTGACCAGGTTGACCCGCTCGGTCGTCGATCCCTCGAGCAATCCGCGCAGGACCGCCGCGGTCAGCGGTGCGCCATCCTGGCCGGCAAGGTCGCGAGCCAGCTCGCCGCCGATCTCCAGGCTGAGCCGGCGGATCCCGGTCCGGCTGAACTGGCTGATGAACCGGCCCAGGATCTCGGCCAGGGGCAGGAACGGGCCCACGGCCTGGGCCGTCTCCGGGGTCAGCAGCGGGGCGTTGACCGCGTAACGCGCCGAGCGGCCTTCGAGGACGTCGAGGACCTGGGCGGCGACCTCCTCCGCGACCAGGACCTGGGCTTCCTCGGTCGATGCGCCGAGATGCGGGGTGAGCACCGTCTGCGGTGCGTCCAGGAGGGGCGAGCCGACGGGCGGCTCCGCTTCGAACACGTCGATCCCGGCGCCGCCTAGGTGCCCGGAGCGGAGCGCCTCGGCGACGGCCAGCTCATCGAGGATTCCGCCTCGGGCGACGTTCAGCACGAACGAGCCGGGCTTCATCCGGGCGATCTGGGCGGCGCCGATCAGGCCTCGCGTCTGGCGGGTCAGAGGCACGTGGACGGTGATCGCATCGGAGCGGCTGAGGAGGGCCTCGAGGTCGACCAGCTCGACTCCCTGCAGCGCGGCTGCCTCGGCCGACACGAACGGATCGACCGCGATCACCGTCATCTCCATGGCCCGCGCTCGCTGCGCGATCGCCTGGCCGATCTTGCCCAGGCCGATGATCCCGAGGGTGCGCCCACGCAGCTCGACCCCGACGAACTCGCTCCGCTTCCATTCGCCCCGCCGGACCGATGCGTCGGCCGCGGCGACCCGCCGGGCCAGAACGTACAGGAGCGCCAGGGTGTGCTCGGCCGCAGCGATCGTATTGCCGGTCGGGGCGTTGACGACGGTGATGCCGGCCCGGGTGGCTGCCTCAAGGTCGACGTTGTCGACGCCCACGCCGGCCCGGCCGATCACGACCAGGCGCCGCCCGGCCTCGATCAGGCCGGCATCCACCTGGACCTGGCTGCGCACGATCAGGCCGTCATAGTCGGGCAACAGGGTCCGGTATTCGTCGGGCCCGAGCCCGATCCGCTCTTCGACCTCGTGCCGCTCCCGGAGCAGCGCCAGGCCCTCGGGGGCGACCTTCTCGGCGACGAGGATCCTCACCCCGCGGCGCCGGCTGGCACGGCGCGCGAGCTGGCCGCCGGCCCGATCCCCATCCGCTCCAGCGCCGCGGCCTGGGCGGCGGCAATGCCCGCCCCCGGCAGGACGGCTCGCTCGAAGCGGATCGAGACCTCCTCGAGCACCCCGATCGCATCGAGGATCTCGCCCAGGGTGACCGAGCCGAGGTGGCCGAGGCGGAAGATCTGGCCGGTCAGGGGACCCTGTCCACCCGCCAGGACGACGCCCTCGGCCTTGACCGCAGCGTTGATCGCCTTCCAGTCGAAGCCGTCCGGCACCCGGGCGGCCGTGACCGTCCGCGAATAGTGAGCCGGATCGGCGAACAGCTCGAAGCCCAGGGCGGCCAGCCCGGCCCGGGTGGCGGCAGCGCAGGTCTCGTGCCGGGCGAAGATCGCCTCGGCCCCCTCGGCGGCCATCAGCTCGAGCCCGGCATCGACCTGGTAGACCACAGCAATCGCCGGCGTCCAGGGAGTCTGGCCCAGGGCATGCGACTCGCGATGCTTGCGCAGGTCGAGGTAGAAGCGCGGCATCGTGGCCGTCTCCATCGCCGCCCAGGCCCGCCCGGAGGCAGCGACCATGGCCAGCCCGGGTGCGGCCATCCAGGCCTTCTGGGAACCGGTCACGACCACGTCGACGCCCCACGCATCCATCTCGAAGGGCACGGCGCCCAGGCCAGACACGCTGTCGACGATGATCAGCGCCTCGGGCTGGACCTCGCGGATAACTGCGGCCAGCTGGGCGACCGGGTTCATGACTCCGGTCGAGGTCTCGTTGTGGGTCAGCAGGACGGCCCGGTAGCCCGGGTTCGACTCGAGGTGGGCGCGCAGCTCGGCCGGGTCGGCCGCCTGGCCCCAGTCGATCGCCAGCTTGGTGACGTCGGCGCCGTAGACGCTCGCGATCTTGGCGATCCGATCGCCGAACGAGCCGATCGACACGCCCAGGACGCGGTCGCCCGGCGACAGGGTATTGACGACCGCTGCCTCGAGGCCGCCCGAACCGGCGCAGGACAGGATGGCCACGTCGCTGGTCGTTCCGAAGAACGGCTTCATCCGGGCCAGGATCCGGCCGAGCATGGCCGCAAACTCGGGCCCGCGATGGTTGATCATCTGGCGTCCGCCGGCCTCGCGGACGGCCGGTGGCAGGGCCGTCGGCCCCGGGATCCTGAGGTTGGGCTCGAAGCAATTCACGGGACGGCTCCTGTGCGGTGCGGGCCACCGCATCGTGCCATGGATTGGCCCGCTCGATGTAGAGCGCCGGTAGCCCACCCGGAACGGCGCGTTCGTGACAAATTCGCCCCCGAACGATCCTTATGGTCGCCCAGGCGGCGACGTCTTAGGTTCGGCGCCCGACTCGGGCCGCTCGGGCGGTCAATTCGTGCTCAAACGACCAGAAAAGGACCCTGTGCGACGGCCGGCGAGCAGGCCGAACGGCCACAAGACCCGCTGTACCGCGAAGTTGTCACGAACGCGCCGGAGTCGACGTTCAGGGCCGCGGGCCCAGCCCGGCGCGGAGAGGCTAGCTGCTCCGGGGCCGGTTCCGGCCGCGCGCCTTGCGTTCGGAGCGGTGGAAGATGAGGCTCAGCAGGGCGACCCGAAGATGGCGCTGGGCCTGGCGCAGGGCGTCGATCCGGGCCGGTTCGAGCGTTCGCCGGCCGTAGGCGACCTCGACCTTGGCCTGGGCCACCGTGTTCAGGTCGGGCCGGGCTCCGGGCAGCACCTCACCGAGCGAGCCGGCATACTCGTAGACGGTCTGGTTGGGGCGTGGCCCGAAGCCGAATCGCCGGGCCAGGCCGACCACTCCGCCGTACACCCGGTCTGGCTCCTGGGGCGTTCGCGGGCCACGTTGCCAGGCGACGATCACGAGCACGCCCATGATCGCGGCAAGGAGCAGCCCGATCACCACGAAGCCGCCGGTCCCCGATCCCGGTCCGGCCGTCGTCCCGGCCGCTCCCGTGTCGTTGTTGTCGCCCACGTTGAGCGTCCGTCGAAGGTCGGTCTCGTTGGGGTTGGCCGAGCTGCCCGGCGACCGGCTGGGGGTCGGCAGGGGCGTGACCTTCGGGCCCGGGACGATCACCTGGGGCTGGCCGACCCCGCCGCCGGTCGGGTCGAAGGGAATCCAGCCGTAGTGCGGAAAGTAGACCTCGACCCAGGCGTGGGCAGCGCTCGCGTTGATCTGCTCGATGCCGTTGGCGTCGGGCGTGCTGGGCAGGAAGCCGGTCACGAAGCGGGCCGGGATGTGGAGCATCCGCAGGAGCACGACCATGGTGCTCGCGTAGTACTCGCAGTAGCCGGTCTTGTACGCGGCGAAGCATTCGACCACGCCGTCGTCACCGCAATTGATCCCGTCCAGGTCGGTCTTGTAGTGGAAGCCGCCTTCACTCTTGAGGTAGTCCTGGATGGTCTTGCTGGCGAGGAACGGGTTGCCCGTCTTGGGATCGAAGGCGGCGGGATGGGCCAGCTCGATCTGGTGGAGCAGGTTGTTGGTTGCCGGACCGGCCGCGACGACCGGATCGAGCTGCTCGTAGTACTGGGTGACGACGCTCGGATAGTCGGTGCCGGCCACCTGCAGCTTGTTCGCCGTCAGGCCGGCCTCGACCGAGCCGGCCGCCGCGTCGGTCGCGAAGTCGGGCACCGCGGCGCTCACGGTGTAGTCATTGGCGCCCGAGTTCGTGACCGTGCCGATGAACCGGTTGGGGGCCAATCCAAGGTAGGAGACGGTGGTATCGGCGTTGACGTTTATCGGCGTATCGGGCGAGAAGATCACGCCCGGGTCGCCATTGAGCTCGGTCACGCTGAAATTGATCGTCTTGCGGTCGAGGACGCTGGCCGGGTCGTCGAGCGAGTCGTGGGTCAACGCCTTGCCGGCCGGGACGTCGGTCAGCTGGGGCTTGGTGATGTTCCAGGCCTCGCCGTCGAAGTAGTCGTAGGCGACCGCGGCCCAGTGGTAGTCGCCCTTGTCCTGCGGGTCCGTGAGCTTGATGGTGAGCTCGGGCGTTTCGGAGGTCGTCCAGTGGCCGGTGATCCGGGTCGACGACAGGAAGTCCAGCGGCTGGATCCGGGTACCCGGGCCGCCGCCCCGGAAGATCGCGTCGAGGTCGTGGGTCAGCTCGACCAGGCGCTGGTCGGCGCCATGCCACAGGCTGCTCAACGGAGCCGAAGCCGCCGTCGAGGTGAGCACGAGGGCACCCAGCACGGAGGCCACGATGAACGCGGTCCCGCCGCGCAGGTAGAAGCTGGACAGGGACCCGGCATCGCCCAGGCGATGGCGCAGCCAGGTCGATCGCTCGTCGAGGGCGTGTAGCCGGATCAGCAGGAACATGGCGGCCAGGCTGAACCAGATGAGGATGCCCAGCTGCTCGTCGAGGGTCAGGCTCATGTTCAGGACGAGCGCAACGCCGGACATGATCACCGCGTTCAGGGGGCGATGGTGGCCGAACACGGCATAGCTCGCGAACTGGCCGTTGGCCCAGCACAGGATCGCCAGGATCAGGATGAAGTGGCCGTACTCCTGGGTGAAGGCGAGGCCCCGGAAGGCGAGATCGAGATAGGCGTTGATCGTCGAATCGGCCGTGGCGCTGAAGGCCGGCCCGGGACTGAAGTTGCCGCCGAGCAGGACGCCGCCGACCATGATCGGCAGGATCAGGGCAGCGAAGACCGCCCCCAGGAGGTGCGCCTGCCAGCGCGACCAGCCAGCCTTGGCCGAGATGAAGCCCCAGGCGACGCCCCCGGCGGCGGCGAGCGGCAGGAAGCCGGTCAGATCCGAGCGGCCCAGGACCCACCTGGAATCGGCAATCGACCAGGCCAGGCAGGCGGCCATGACGTAGACCAGGAGCAGGCTGATCCAGCCCTCGGCGGGCTGGCGCGGGATCGGCCGCGAGCGGATCGTCATCGGCCGGCCCGGGCGAGCTGGGCGCCGAGCGTCTGGTCCGGGCTGATCGCGTACGTCCGCAGCTCGTACTCGGCCAGCGCATAGCCGAGCGCCCGGGCTTCTGCCGCGGACTCGGGATCCGGCGTGTCCGCCGAGCTGCCCCGAACCGATATGACGACGGCCGCGATCCCCCGACCACGCAAGCTGGCCAGCGGCCGGACCCACGACCGGTCGAGGGATGGCGTGATCACGACCGCGGTCATCCCCCGGCGCAATCGGGGCAGGCTGGACAGGAGGCCCTCGACCAGCGGGTTGACCCCGTCGCCGTCGACCGCGGCAAGCAGCTGCATCATCTTCAGGTACTGGCGGCCCCCGCGATCGGCCGGCAGGACGGCCATCCGGTGGCCATAAGCCGTCAGGCCGACTGCCCGGTTCTCGCCCAGGGACTTCGCGGCGATCGAGGCGGCTGCGCGGACCGCGAGCTCGACGCTCGAGTTCGCGCCGCTGCCGGCCTGGACCCGGCTTTCGAGATCGAGGAAGAGCCACACGTCGGCCGTCTGCTCCAGGTCGAACTCCTTGACCTGGATCTCGCCCTGGCGCGCCGTCGACTTCCAGTGGATCCGGTTGAAGCCGTCACCCGGGGCATAGGGCCGAACGCTGGTCGCGAGCGGGCTCGTCTGGAGGGTCCGCTCGGGAGCGGCATGGCTGCCTTCGATGTTGGCCGAGGGCAGGCGCCACAGGGGCAGGGCGTCGATCCGCGGGTAGATGACCAGGCTGATCGGCTGGCCGACGACGGCCGAGGCCTCGAAGAAGCCGAATGGGTCGCCGGTCCGGACCTGGAGCGGCTCGATCCGGAAGTGGCCGCGCCGGGTGAGCGGGACGCGGGCGATCCACGATCGCTCGGCCCGCGAGCCGATCCCGATCGCCCGGCCCGGGATCGCCACGGGCAGGCTCGTCGGGTTGTGGACCTCGAGCCAGGGCTTCGGCATCCGGCCGGCGTTGCGCAGGGTGTAGGTCACCTTGAGCTGCTCGCCGACATGCCCGGTGACCTGGCCGACCGCGTAGCCAGCCTCGAGGTCGGCCAGCCCCAGCCGGGTCAGGACATAGCTGCCTCCCACGACCAGGATGCCCAGGTACAGCAGGTAGAACAGGAATGGCAACCCGGACGAGAACGCGGCCAGGACCAGGACGATGGCCAGCGCGATGATCGGCAGGCGGCGCACCACCGGGGCTTGTGCCTAGCGCGCCAGTCGCTCGGCCGGACCGCTGTCGCCGGCAGCGGCCGGGATCTCGCGCGGGCCGTGGAGGGTGGGCGACGCTGCTCCGACCGGCAGCGTGTCGAGCAGCTCGCGCACGATCTGGGCCGGCAGGACGTCGTGAATCGTGGCGCTCGTCTTGATGATCAGGCGATGGGCCAGGGCCGGCTCGGCCAGGGCCTTGACGTCGTCCGGGATCACGTAGTCGCGGCCCATCAGGCCGGCATAGGCCTGGCTCGCCCGGTACAGGGCGATCGAGCCGCGCGGCGATGCGCCAAGGTAGACGTCGGCATGGCTGCGGGTGCCGTTGACCAGCCGGACGATGTACTCGCTGACCGAGCTGTCGACGTAGACCTCCCGGACCGCGGCCTGCAGCTCGCGCAGCTCGTCGTTGGTGCAGACCTCCTCGAGCTCGTCCAGGGGATGGGTCCGCTTCTGCTCATCGAGGATCACGATCTCCTCGATCGGCTGGGGGTAGCCCAGGCGCAACCGGATCATGAACCGGTCGAGCTGGGCCTCCGGCAGGGCGAACGTGCCCTCGTACTCGATCGGGTTCTGGGTGGCGATGACCAGGAACGGGTCGGGCATCGGGTAGGTGATCCCGTCGATCGTAGCCTGGCGCTCCTCCATGCATTCGAGCAGGCTCGACTGGGTCTTGGGCGTCGCCCGGTTGATCTCGTCGGCCAGGACGACCTGGGCCATGATCGGGCCCGGCCGGAACTCGAACTCCTGGGTCTTCTGGTTGTAGATCGACAGCCCGGTCACGTCCGAGGGCAGCAGGTCCGGCGTGAACTGGATCCGCCGGAAGGTGCAGCCGAGGCTCCGGGCGAGGGCCTTGGCCAGGACGGTCTTGCCCGTGCCGGGCACGTCCTCGATCAGGAGATGGCCGCGACACATCAGGGCGACCATGGCCAGGCGCACCTCGTGGTGCTTGCCCACGATCACGCGTTCGACGTTGGCGACGACCTTCTCGCCCGTCTCCTGGATCTTCGTCATCGGGCTCCCTCGGTGACGGGTGCCGGTCGACTGGGCCGACCGGACGGGGCTGAAAACCGGCCGGGGAACCGGTCCTTGGGCTTTACGTGTCGGGTGATCCTACGCCACGGACGTTCATCCGGTTCATGTCGTGACGGCCGGCCCGTCCGGCAGCAGGACGCCGTCCGACGGGGCACGATACGCCGATGACGCCAGCGGCCGAAGGCCGAGCCGAACGGGAGCGCGATGCCGAGCACATCCGCCTGGCCGAGCGAGATGCCGGCACGGCCCACTGGGAGCGCTGGGGCCCGTATCTCTCGAGCCGCCAGTGGGGCACGGTCCGCGAGGACTACTCGGCCAACGGTGAGCCGTGGACCTACCTGACCCATGACCAGGCTCGCTCGCGGGCCTACCGCTGGGGCGAGGATGGGTTGCTCGGGTTGAGCGACGACCACGGCCGGCTGTGTTTCGGCCTGACCTTGTGGAACGAGCACGATCCGATCCTCAAGGAGCGCCTGTTCGGCCTGTCCGGCCCCGAGGGCAACCACGGCGAGGACGTCAAGGAGCTGTACTGGTTCCTCGACGCCACGCCCAGCCACAGCTATCTCAAGGCCGGCTACATCTATCCCCAGGCCGCGTTCCCGTATGCCGACCTGGTGGCCGAGAATGCCCGCCGGACGCGGGACGACGACGAATACGAGCTCGTCGACACCGGTGTGCTCGCCGACCGGCGCTGGTTCGACGTGCTGGTCGAGTACGCCAAGGCGAGCCCGGACGACATCCTGATCCGGATCCGGGTCACGAACGCCGGGCCCGAGGCCGCACCGGTCCAGCTCCTGCCCACGCTATGGTTCCGGAACACCTGGTCATGGGGGCGGGGCGGCCAGCAGGCCCGGCTGAGATCCGGTCAGGCATCCGAGACGGCCGGAGGGCCCGTCCCGCTGCCCGACCGACGGATGATCGTCGGCGAGGACGACCGCCTCGGCCGGATCCGGCTCGACATCGACGGCCCGGGCGAGCTGCTCTTCACCGAGAACGAGTCCAATGCCGAGCGGCTGTGGGGGACGGTCAATCCCCAGCCGTTCGTCAAGGATGCCTTTCATCGCGCGATCGTCGATGGCGAGCCTGGCGCAACGAACCCCGCCCAGGTCGGTTCGAAGGCCGCCAGCCGCCATCGCCTGGTCATCGCCGCGGGCGCGACGGAGACGCTCCGACTGCGCCTCCGGCTCGGGTCCCAGGGACAGCCCGAGGCGGCCGGACCCGACCTGCCCGCTGCCGATCCGTTCGACGCGTTCGAGGCGATCTTCGCGACCAGGGTCGCCGAGGCCGATGGCTTCTACGCGGGCTTCGGGGGCGACGACCTGACTGGTGACGAGCGACTCGTCCAGCGCCAGGCCTTTGCCGGATTGATCTGGTGCAAGCAGTTCTACCACTACGACGTCGACGAGTGGCTCGATGGCGATCCCGCTGCACCGCCGCCAGCGCCGTCGCGCCGGGTCGGCCGCAATGCTGACTGGCGCGAGCTCAACACGCGCGACATCATCTCGATGCCCGACAACTGGGAGTACCCGTGGTTCGCCGCCTGGGACCTGGCCTTCCACGCCGTGACCTTCGCGCTGGTCGACCCGACGTTTGCCAAGAGCCAGCTCCTGCTGCTGACCCGCGAGTGGTACATGCACGCGAACGGCCAGCTGCCGGCGTACGAATGGCGGTTCGGCGATGTCAATCCGCCCGTCCACGCGTGGGCCGCCTGGCGGGTTTACCAGATCGAGCGGCGGATGACCGGGCAGGGCGACCTGGGCTTCCTCGAGCGGGTCTTCCACAAGCTCCTGATCAACTTCACCTGGTGGGTCAACCGCAAGGACCTCGACGGCGCCAATGTCTTCCAGGGCGGCTTCCTCGGCCTGGACAACATCGGGCTGTTCGATCGCGACGCGCCGCTGCCCGGGGGGGCCCACCTCGGGCAGGCCGACGGCACGGCATGGATGGGCATGTTCTGCCTGAACATGCTGGCGATCGCGCTCGAGCTGGCCCAGAACGACATGGTCTACGAGGACATCGCGACCAAGTTCTTCGAGCACTTCCTGTACATCGCCGGAGCCCTCAACAACCTGGGCGGGACGGGCATCTCGCTATGGGACGAGTCCGACGGCTTCTACTACGACGTGCTCCACTTCGACACGGGCCGGGTCGTCCCGCTCCGGGTCCGGTCACTGGTGGGGCTGATCCCCCTCCTGGCCGTCCATGTCCTGGAGCCGGACGCGATCAGCAACCTGCCCGGCTTTCGGCGCCGGATGAGCTGGTTCCTCGACAACCGGCCCGAGCTTGCCCGGAACGTCGCCAGCTGGACCGAGCCGGGCGTCGGCGAGCGGCGCCTGCTGTCCCTGGTCCACGACGATCGGCTCCAGGCGATGATCCGGCGGATCGTCGATCCGGACGAGTTCCTCAGTCCGCACGGCGTTCGGTCGCTCAGCCGGGAATACCTCGACCACCCGGTCAGCGTCACGTTGCCCGGCGGGACGAAGGCGATGATCGACTACGAGCCGGCCGAGTCGCGAACCGGGATCTTCGGAGGCAACTCGAACTGGCGGGGCCCCGTCTGGTTCCCGTTCAACTTCCTCCTGGTCGAGGCGTTCCTGACCTTCCACCACTATCACGGAGACCAGTTCAAGGTCGAGATGCCGGCCGGCTCCGGCGAGGTTCGCGGGTTGGACGAGCTGGCCCAGGACCTGACCGATCGGCTGGCCGGGTTGTTCCTCCTCGACCCGGACGGCCGGCGTCCTGTGCTGGGGGAAGGCGCCCGGCTCCAGCCCGATCCGGCCTGGATCGATCGGATCCCGTTCTACGAGTACTTCGATGGCGACACCGGGCGCGGCGCGGGGGCCAGCCACCAGACCGGCTGGACTGCCCTGGTGGCCAAGCTCCTTGAGCAGACCGCACGCCGGCGGCGCGATGATGCCGACGACAACCCGGACGACTGACCGAGCAGGATCAGCCCCGGATCAGGGTCAGCGCGCCGACCCACAGGGTCATTCCACAGCCGATGGCGCCCATCCCGGCCAGGAACAGCTCGCCACCGATCCAGGCTGCCACGGCCATGCCCCCGAACAGGGCCCCCAGGACGACCGCGATCAGGGCCAGGCCAAGCCGCTCCAGGATCGGCCGCTTCTCGCGATCGCTGCCCGGACCGGGTCCGGCCACCGGCGGTTGCTCGCTCACTTGGCCAGCGTCTTGAGCCACAGGCCCATCAGCGAGCCGGCGATCGGTGCCGCCCGGGCTGAGCCGTGGCCACCCTGCTCGACGATCACCGCGATCGCAACCTGGGGATTGTCGGCCGGGGCATAGCCGATGAACCACGAGTTCGGCTCGGCACTTCCGCCGATCTGGGCCGTGCCCGTCTTGCCCGCGGTGGGGATGCCCGGGATTGCCGCGCCCGTGGTGAAGATCCGACCCCACGGACTTTCGACCGCCAGACGCATGGCCGTCCCGATCGTGCCGGCGACCGATGGCGACATCACCGTCCGCCACGCTTCGGGCTGGACGTTCTGGGTGCCGCTCGGCCCTACGATCGCGGTCACGAGCTGGGGCTTCATCAGGACGCCACCGTTGGCCACGCTCGAGGCGACCAGGGCCATCTGGAGCGGCGTGGCCAGCGTCTCCGCCTGGCCATAGGCGGCGTTGGCCAGCTCGACGTCATCGCTGAAGCCTCCCCCGTACGAGCCGCCACCGTTCGTCACCTGGCTGGTCGCGGTCGGCAGGTCGAACGGAATCGGGGCTCCGAAGCCTGCCCGGGCGGCCCAGTCGGCCAGGGCGGCCCCACCTGTGCGCAGGCCGGTCAGGGCGAAGTAGATGTTGCACGAAACCTCGATCGCCTGGTCGTAGTTGAGGGCCAGCGATCCGGTGAAGTCGTGGTGCCCGTCGTGGATCCGGAATCCGGACACGAGCAGGCCGGTCGTCTCCGCCGGGGGCTGCTCCGGGTAGGTCGTCGAAGCCGTGATCGCGCCGGAGCCCAGGGCCGCGATCGAGGTCACGATCTTGAACACGGAGCCGGGCACGTACAGGCCCATCGTGGCCCGGTTGAGGAATGGCTGGCCGGCCGCGGCCGCGGTCCGCTTGAAGGCGGCCTGGGCCGTGACCGGATTGGAGATGGCGCTGGCATCGAAGGTCGGCGTGGATGCCATCGCCAGCACCCGCCCGGTTCGCGGATCGAGCATGACGACCGCGCCGCGGTCCGAGCCGAGGGCCTTCACCGCGGCCTGCTGGAGCTTGAGCGACAGGCTCAGGTCGAGGTTGTCCCCCTGGCGCTGGCGTGGCGCCAGCTTGTACAGCAGGTCGTCCAGCGAGTTGTTCCCACCGAGGCCGGACAGCTCGGCGTTGTACGCCCGCTCCAGCCCGGACGTCCCATAGACCGTCGATGCGTAGCCGATCAGCGGGGCCAGCGCCCGGTCGGCGTAGACCCGATAGGGCTCGCCGTTGGCATCGCTCTTGTTGGTGGCCAGGATTGCTCCGGTGCGATCGAAGATCTTGCCCCGGATCGCATTGCGCGCCGCGGCGATCACCAGCGGGTTGTCAGGGGCCCGGCTGAGCTCGGAGGCCCGGACGACCTGCCAATAGCCAGCCCCGACCGCAACCAGCCCGAAGACGATCGTGAGGATCAACCCGACCCGCGCAATTCCGCGTCCAATCGGCGCCTGGACCGACGGCGTGGTGCCGCTCATCGGGTCCTCCGCGCTGCACGCCGGCCTGGGCCACGCCCGGCCCGGCGACCGGCGGGCTCGGGTGGCGGCGGCGGATCGACGCCGCGATCCGACAGGGCCAGGAGGAGCCCGATGGCGACCCCATTGGCCAGCAGGGACGATCCGCCGTAGCTGATGAACGGCAGGGTCACCCCGGTCAACGGGATCAGCTTGAGGTTGCCGCCGGCGATGATGAAGGCCTGGACTCCGACCACGAGGGTGAGGCCGGCCGCCAGGAGCGAGCGGAAATCATCCGCCGCCGACGCCGCGATCCGCAGGCCTCGCTCGATCACGATGAGGTACAGCCCGAGGATCGCCACGACGCCGATCAGGCCCAGCTCCTCGCCCAGCGCCGCCAGCGGGAAGTCGGTGTGGATCGCCGGGACCGGCAGGTGGCCGCCGACCAGGGGCAGCCCCGCACCGAGCCCCGTGCCCAGGATCCCGCCCCGGGCAAAGGCGTACAGCGATTGGACGACCTGGTAGCCGGTGCCACTCGCATCAAGGAACGGGTTGATCCAGATGTCGACCCGGTCGCGGACCGTCTGGAAGAGCTGGTACGACAGGTAGCTGCCGGCCACGAACAGGATCAGGCCGATCACGACGTAGCTGGCCCGGGCCGTGGCGATGTAGACGAGGGCGAGGAACACCGCGAAGAACAGCAGGGCGGCGCCGAGGTCGCGCTGGACGACCACGATCCCGAGGGCCATCGCCCACATCGCCAGCATCGGCAGGAGGTACGGCAGGGGCGGCAGGCGGAGCGGCCCGACGGCCATGCTGTCGCTGACCAGGATCGGCCGGAACTCGGACAGGTAACCGGCCAGGAAGATCACCAGGATGACCTTGATCAGCTCAGTCGGCTGGCCGCTGAACGGTCCGATCTGGATCGTCAGGAGAGCTCCATTGACCTCGCTCCCGAGCAGGAAGGTAAGCAGGAGGAGGGCGATTCCGGCGGCGGCCCAGGTGTACTTGTAGCGGCGCAGCCAGGCGTCGGAACGGACGACGATGGCCAGGGTCGTGATCACCGCCAGGGCCAGCAGGAGCCAGCCCAGCTGGATCGACGCCAGGCCAAAGTTGCGCCCGCCGACCGACTGCGAGACAAGCGACTGGGGCAGGCGCTCCATCAGCAGGAGGCTGATGCCGCCGAGCAGTCCGATGGTGGGCAGCAGGATCTGGTCCGACCGGCGGCCGGCCAGGACCAGGGCCAGGTGTGCCGCGACCAGCGCCCCGAGATAGATCGCCAGCTGCCCGGCGTCGGCCGGCAGCCAGCTGAGGGGCTGGCCCGCCAGGTCGCGCTGGGTGACGCCAAGAGAGACGCTCCCGGCGACCAGGACAAGGGCCACGATGACCAGCAGGCCCGACTCGCGCCGCCGGCTGCGCGGTCGCACCCGGCTCAGGACGGACCGATTCGGGCGCGCCGAGACCCCGCTCGCGGCCGTCATCGGCGGGCTCGCTCGAACCGGAAACGGACCCGTCCGACCTGCAGCTCATCGCCGTAGCCGAGGACGCTCAGCTGTTCGATCCGGGCTCCGTTCACGAAGGTCCCATTGGTGCTGCCGAGGTCCTCGACGTACCAGGCCCGGCCGCGGAAGGCGATGGTCGCGTGCTCGGTCGACGCGAAGTCGTCTTCGACCACGATCGAGTTGTTAACGTCGCGGCCGATCGTCGCCACCGCATCAAGGCCGAAGACCGTCCCGCGCGGGGGCTCGGGGACATCCGATGCGACGACCACGAGGCGGGCGAGAGCGGCGCCGGGGTCCCGGATCGCGCCCCGCAGGTCGCGCAGGAGCAGCCGGGCGACCCCGAACATGAACACGTACAAGCCGGCCAGGAAGGCGATCCGCACGATCCAGATCGCAACGACATAGGGATCCATCAACCGCCGGACTGATCTTCGACCACGAACAGGGTCGTTCCCAGCTCGATCCGGTCGCCCGCTCCAAGGGCGATCTCCGAGACGGTGACTCCGTTGACCCTCGTGCCATTGGCACTGTCAAGGTCGGTCAGGATGAGCATGCCCCGGCGGGCCTGCAGCCGGGCATGATGGCGGGACACTCGCCGATCGTCGATCACGAGCCCGTTGTCGGGTGCGCGGCCGATCGACAGAAGACTGCCGTCGAGGCCAATCCGGCGTCCCCGTCCGTCGGGCCGTTGCTCGCGGAGCGCGGCCGATGGTGCCAGGGCAGCCGGGATCTCATACGAGCGGGTCCGCTCAAGGCCGTCGGCGGCGGGTCCGGCCGGGCTGCCCAGCTCGACCCGCTGACCAGCCTGGCCCTGGCCGGCCCAGTGCTCGTCGACAGTGACCCGGATTTCGGCCGGCGCAATGGATCGATCCAGCACCAGCTCGACCGTCGGAGCGTGATCCAGGATGTAGCCGTGGCTCCGGGCGAACGCGAGCGCCTCGTCGGCGAGGCTCGCGGCAAGTGGCTCGGCCTGCGTCCCGAGGGCCGCGATGTCGGCCGGCGCGAGGTGCACCCGATAGCGATCGGGAACACGGGTCCGCGCTCCGACGGTCCGCCGCTCACCCTCCATCGCCCGCTCGATCCGGTGCTGAATCTGGATCGGCTGCAAGGGTGAGTGGAAGAGGCGAGCGGTGGGTCGCTCGAGCAACCGCTCGAGGAACCGCTCGACTGCGGCGATCGGCTGCATGGTCGGCCGGAGTCTAGCAGGCTGCCTGCCGAGCCGGCCCCGGCCGGGTCGACAGGCGATCGAGGGCGAACGGAACAGCCGTACGATCGGGACGCGCCGGGGGTACCTGCGGCTCAGGGTCGGGGTGGACCCCTGCGCTATACTCTCGCCCCGCTCGGGGAGCGCGATTGCCCCGGGTGAGTCCCTCGCGTGGAAGTCGCATGACCGAGATCATCACCGAGTCGTTCTGTGAACGGTGTGGCACTCGCTACACCTTCGAGGCGGCCATTACGAAGAAGCGCCGGATCGGCAAGCTCCGCGTCCTGTCCAAGGGACTCAAGAACTACGTCCTGAGTGACGACGCTTCGCTCGACGAGGCCCTGGCCGAGGCGCGCTCCGACGAACAGCGCGAGCTGACCGGGGGCCAGCTCGACGCGTTTCACCAGACGTTCCAGTTCTGCATGTCGTGCCGGCAGTACACCTGCTCGAACTGCTGGAACGAGGCGGACGGTCGGTGCCTGAGCTGCGCCCCGATGACGATCGGCGCGAGCACCCTCGGTTCCCCGCTTGACGATCTCCTGGCCCATGGTGGAATGGCTCCGCTCGTCTCCCCGGCCGAGCCCGAGACCACGCCCGATGTCGTGTCGGATGGCCTGCCCGAGGTTGCTCCTCCGGCGCTCCTGGCCGCGAACGGCCTCGCGGCGAATGGTTCGGCAGCGGTCGAGGACGTTCCGGCTCCGGCCGTCGCCGGCTCGCCATGGCCGACCATCGACCTGTTCCGAACCCCCGATCCCGCCCCGGCCGAGACCCGGCCGAGGTCGTGCCCGACGTCCCGGCCGATGCCGCAGCCACCCAGGCGGACAGCCCGGCGGCTGATCAGGAGGCACCGGAGGCGACTGCCGATTCGCCGCAGGATGAGGCCGAGCTGTCGTCGGCGGCCGCATTCTGGATGCGCCCGTTCACCGGCTTTGCCCCGGTCGCCCAGACGAACGGCAATGGCCATCACGAGCCCGCGGAGGCGATCGATGCCGGCGAGGTCGAAGCCGCGCCGCCCGAGCCGGCCGCGGCAGCGATCCTCGCCACTGAGCCGGTCCTCGAACCCGAGCCCGCCGTTGCTGTCGCGGAGGCCGCGGCTGCCGACGTCGCGGCTGCCGACGTCGCACCAGTGGCCGAAGTTGCTCCCGTGGCCGAGGTCGCTCTGGCTGCCGAGGTAGCCCCGGTGGCTGATCCTGAACCGGTCGCGGCGAGCCCGGCCACCGATCCGGCTGCCCAGGAGCGGGCCGACGAGCTCGCCGCCCATACGGCTCGGTTGCTCGGCCGCTTCCGGGTAGGGACAGCCGCGAGCCCGCCGCCCTCGATCGAGACCGCTCCATTGGCCGCAGCCGCGATCCTCGCCGCCGAACCCGAGTCGGTCGCGCCGGCTCCCATTGGTCTCGATCCGGCAACACCTGCGCCGGCGGCGTCCTCCCCGGCGGACGTTTCCCCGGCGGAAGTCTCGCCGGGGGCGCCCGCCCCTGCCCCTGCGACACCGGCTCCGGTCGCGGCTCCGGCAGTCGACGTGGTGGAGATGCCGACCTGGCCGCTGGTCGATCGTCGCCGCCCGGTAACGGACACGCCGGCGGTGGTCCCGGCCGCGGCCGCGGCCGTCGTCCCGGCGGCTCCTGTCGCTCCGGTCGAGCCGGCTCCGATCCAGGCCCAGGCCGCACCCGTGGCGCGCCCGCAGCCGGCCGGGGCTCCCCAGTGGCCGGCACCCCGAACGCCGGGGATCGACCTCAGCGTCCCGCCGTTCTGGGCATCGGGCGATGCCGGCCGAGCCAGCCGCGAAGCGGGCCTGTGGAGTGCCTCCGCCCAGGAAGTCATCGGCGCCCCGGGCCTGCCCGCGCCGCAGGCCGGGGTCCAGTCCTGCGTCAAGTGCGGGCTGTCGCTGTCGGCCAACGCTCGCTTCTGCCGCCGCTGCGGGTCGTCCCAGGGCTGATCTGGACCGTTCCGGCCGCTACAGCTCTTCGAACAACCCCGGCTGCAGGTCGCCCGCCCGGACGTGGCGCGGCACGGCGATCAGGGCCCGAACCTGGCCGCGCCGGACATAGCGCCGGCCGCCAAGCTTGATGCTCTGAAGGCGTCCGGAGCGAGCCCAGGCACCAATCGTGGCCGGGCGAAACTGCACGTTCGCGGCTGCCAGCAGCTCGGACGCCTGGGCCAGCGTGATCCAGTCGGACGGGGCGGCCATCGTCAGTCGCTCGACGAGGTCGCCGGGGCGGTCGCCTTGCGGCCTTCGCCGGCTCCGGCGCTCGACGCTGGGGCTGGGTCCTTGGCCGTGTCCCGGCCGGCTTCCTTGCTCCCGGTTCGGCCGTGGTCGGATTCGGTCGATGTCTTCCCGCTCTCGCGATGGTCGCTGCCGGTGTCCGGCGCGGACGAGCCGTTGGCGCCCGTCCCGGAGTCTGTCGATGACGTCGCCGAGCCGGCACCGGAGCTGCCCGAGGTCGCCGACTCGGCTGACCGGGCTGCCTTGGTCCGGGCAACGCTGCGGTCCTTCTTGGCCCAGCCCGAGCCTTTGAAGTGGATCGTGGGCGGATTGAACTCCTTGCGCAGGGTGCCTTCGGCTCCGCACGCCGGGCAGGCACTTGGTGGTCCACCGTTGATCGAGTGGACGATCTCGGTCGTCCGGCCGCAGCTGGAGCAGGTGTAGTCGTAGGTGGGCATGACCGTCGGCGCTAGCCCCGCAGGAGCCGCATGCCGCACTTGGGACAGTAGAACGCTCGCTCGTGGGCCGAGGCGAACCCGCAGTGGGCACACACCACGCCGCCCCGCCCGGCGGCCGGCACCGGTCGCTCGAGGGCGGTCAGGCCCATCGAGTACTGGTTGGCCAGGATGTTGGTGAGCATGCCGCCCAGGATCCGGGCCCCGGTCCGGTCGGTGTCGCCACGAACGCCCCGGCCGCCCCAGCCGACCACAGCCCGCAGGACCAGGTCTCCATTCGACTCATCCCAGTGCGAGGCGATGCCACCGACGATCGCGCTGTACTCGGGATACCCGGATGTGTCCGTCTCACCATCGAGCAAGCCGCAGGCGAATGTGTCAAAGGCCAGGTCGATCGCATCGATCGATTCGAGGACGACCAGGGCGTGGCGGGTGATCGGCGTGCTGGCGTGGTGGGCGTTGAGCCACTGCATCGCCTCCGAGGGATGGACGATCGACGGAGTCGCCTGGCTGAACTCGATGGGCAGCGGCTCGACCATCTCGACATCGCTCTTGGCGATGCCGGTGAGCATTCCCGGGATCTCCTCGATCGTGCGCGGGCCGGCCTTGAACCGGACCCCGGCGCTGCTCTTGCCCGCGTAGTACAGCTTGAGCTGATACTCCTGGGCAGTGGTCTCGTCGGGCAACGCCGCGCCCGGTGCCTCGGGCGCGGCCGGCTGGACTGCCGTGTTCTTGCGTCGCAGGAATTCAGGTGGCACGAACTACTCCCCGTGGCTGGCCGGGGACCCACGTCGCCAGCCTCGGGCCGATGATAACCCGGGCCGTGCGCCCGGACAGGATGACCACCGTACCGTTGCGGCCTCAGCGACTCGTGGTCACAAGCTCGGCGATGCCCTCGGCCCGAACCGCCCTCGCGGTCACGCCCCGGCGGGTTCGGCGGATGTCGAGGTCGAGCCGAGCTGAGCCCACCGCGAGACCGCCAAGCTCCACGCGACTGACCGCTGATGGCAGGGTTGGACGTTCCATGGCAAGGCGGTTGGCTCGTGCGTCGGGCCGCAGTCCCAGGAGCGTGCGCAGAAGGTGCAGCGGAGCCGCCGAAGCCCAGGCCTGGACGGGGCATGCTCCTGCGACCAGGCCGGGAGCAGCCTCCGTCGGCGACCTCTGGTCGCCCCGGAGCAGCTCGGGCAGCCGATACTCGGGCAACGATGCCGCCGCCTGGAGCAGTCGGTCGGCGACGCCAATCGCCGCCTGGTCGAAACCCGCCCGGCGCAGGCCGGCCGTGATCAGCGCAGTGTCATGGGGCCAGACCGACCCCGTGTGGTAGCCGGCCGGATCGAAGGCGGGCTCGGAGGCGGCCAGGGTCCGGATTCCCCAGCCCGAATCCATGTCCGGCGCCAGGATCCGCCGGGCGACGGAGGCGGCCGTCCGGCGATCGAGGATTCCCGACGACAATGCTTGACCGGGATTGGAGGCGACCGCGTCGGCAAGCTGCCCGGCGGCGCCAATGGCCATCGCCAGGAACGTCCGATCGGCAACCCAGAACGCCGGTCCGAACCTGGCTCGAAGGCCGCGCGCCTGGGCGGCCAGCGTCCGGCCGAGATCGCGATCGCCCCGCGCGAACGCGATGGCCGATAACCGGGCCCACGCCTCGTGAACGTAGCCCTGGACCTCGGCCAGGGCGATTGGTCCCTGGACGATGGCCCCCGAACGATCGCGAATCGCATCGGGCGAATCCTTCCAGCCTTCGTTGGCGAGGGCTCCCGGCCGGCCATCGTAGCGAAGAAATCCAGCCGGATCCTTGCTCAGCCGGGCATCGATCCAGGCCAGCGCCCGGAGAGCGTGCGGCCAGAGGCGGTCCACGAGGTCGCGGTCACGAAGCCAGCCATCGGCCTCGGCCAGGAGGACCAGCCACAACGGGGTTGCATCGACGCTGCCGAACCATGATCCGAAGGGCACCTCGCCCAGGCTGGCCATCTCGCCGGTCCGAAGCTCGTGGAGAATCTGACCCGGCTCCGCGGCGAAGGCGGGATCGACGCGCGCCGCCTGCCGTTCGGCCAGGACGGTCAAGGCGTCGACCGCAAGATCGGGTCGAAAGGCGATTGCTTCGCCTGCGGCCAGGAGAGAATCGCGTCCAAATAGAGCAGCGAACCACGGCAGGCCAGCCGCGAGGAAGCGCTGGCCGGGCCCGGGCCCGTCCTCCGACAGCATCTCGAGGTCGGCCAGTGCTCGGTCCACGACCCGCTGGATCGTCGGATCGTCGATCCGGATCGAGACGGCCCGCGGGCCTGGGCGCGAGTTCGACGAGCGCCGGACCGCCAGGCGGGGACGGGCCATGCGGCGGTCTGCCTCGGCCCGACTCGCAACGTCGAGCTCAGCCGGGTTCAGCCGCCAGATCGCCCGGCTGCCCTCGCCCGGCTCGAGGTGGATCCGCCAGTCGATCGTCGCAACGGACTCCCGCCCGGCGCGCCGAACGCTCGTGGCCATCGTCCAGCCGGCCGGCGATTCGATCTCGACATCGAGCAGGCGCAGGCGATGATCGAGGCCCAGATAGCCGAACCGCGCGCCGTAGGGCGTGAGCCAGGCGGGCAGCAGCTCACCGCGCTGCCGACGCCGATAGCCCCGGAGCTCGAAGATGTCGGCAGCGTCGAACCCGATCGTCAGCCGTACTCTGGCCTCGCGCCCGGACGGGCCCGATCGAGCGACCGTCAACTCCTCGCGCAGGCCCGAACCAAGCGTCCTGCCGCGCCGAAGTCGGAGCCCGGGCGCAGTGGGCAGGGCCAGCACGATCGAGTCGGATCGGGCGGGTCCCTGGGATCGCCCGTTCGGGGCCAGGACCGGACGGCGGCCGTCGATCCGAAGGTCAAGCCGGCAGACGAACCGGGTGTCGCCGAGGTACAGCCCGAGACCGCCCGGAGCGGGCTCGACCTCGCCGAGGGGATCGCTCAACAGGCGCAGCCGATTTTCCTTGAGCAGCCGCATGGGCGGACCAGGGATTTCGCTTGACGTCCTACGGCGGGAGCACATAATGCGCGTTAGTAACGCGAGTTAGTCTCGGCCACGCAGACGATCAGGTCAAGCCCGAAGGCTGGCCGGATTGTCGCGAGGAGGTCCAGTGAGCGAGCGACCGCGGCATCCGACGAGCGCTGACGTGGCGGCGCGGGCGGGCGTGTCGCGGACGACCGTATCGTTCGTGATCAACCGCCGGTCGGATGTCCAGATCCCGGCGGCGACCTGGCAGCGGGTCGAGGACGCGGCGCGCGAGCTGGGCTACCACCCGCACGGACCCGCCCGGCAGCTGGCAGCGGGGGCGAGCCTGACGATCGGCCTGGTGATGCGCCAGTCGGCCGAACAGGTGGCGGCTGACATGAACCTGCCCAACTACCTGTGGGGCCTCGCAGCGGCGGCGCGGGCCGACGGCTTTCGGGTGCTCGTCGAGCCGCTGGCCCCCGGCGATGGGACGTATGCCGGACTACTTCGCTCGCGGCGGGCCGACGGCCTGATCGTGTCGGGTCCGCGCGACGACGACAAAGAGCTGGCCGCCCTCGTCCGCGACGGCTTCCCGATCGTCATCCAGGGTGCTCGGTCTGACCTCGACGCGCCGAGCGTCGACGTCGACAATCGGGCCGGCGCGCGAGGCGCCGTCGAGCACCTGCTTCGGCTGGGACATCGTCGGATCGCCTGCATCACCAACGCGCCGCTCCACTACACCGCGGCGGGCGAGCGGCTGCAGGGCTACGTCGACGCAATGGACGCGGCGGGCCTCGAGCAGGGTCCGGACATGCGGGCGGAGGGCGACTTCGAGGCCGGCAGCGGCCACCTGGCGATGGCCACCATCCTCCGCGCCTATGAGCCCACGGCGGTCTTCGTGGCCAGCGACGTCGTGGCGATTGGCGCCATGCGCGGCCTGCGTGACGCCGGCCTGCGGGTCCCCGCCGATGTGTCGGTGGTCGGCTTCGACGACATCCCGATCGCCGCCCACGTCGACCCGCCCCTGACGACCGTCCACCTGCCCGCCGGCGCTCTGGGCGAGACCGCGGGGCGGCTGCTCCTGGATCGGATCGCCGGCCGGCCCGTGCCATCGAGGACGCTCCTCGCCATCGATCTCGTCATTCGCGATTCAACTGCAAGCCCCCGGAAGCGCGGGGCAATAAAGCCGTTAGCAGGAGGAGCCAATCTGGACAGATCGCGAGTCGGGCCTCGCACGTAGAGGCCGTCACATGGAGAGGAGACATCGCGTGATTGATCGAACAGCCACTGGCATGAAACGGATAGGAGTGCTACTGGCCTCGACCGGCCTGATCGTCGCGGCGTGCGGCAGCAGCGCAACGACTGCCCCGGGCTCGGCGGCAGCCGGCTCGGCGGCAGCCGGTTCGGCGGCCGCGGGCGCAAGCGTCGCCCCCAGCGTGCCCCCGGCGTCCTTCGACCCGGCGCAGGTCAGTGCGGCCAAGACCTACGCCGCCACCCTCGGCAACATCGGCGGATCGGTCAGCGTCCTTGCGGTCTGGGGCGGCCCCGAGGAAGCCCAGTTCCTGGGCATGCTCCAGCCTTTCGAGGACGCCACCGGGATCAAGGTCAACTACACCGGCACGCGGGACGAGCCGGCCGTCCTCACGGCGGGAATCGCCTCGGGTCAGCTGCCCGACGTGGCTGGCCTGCCCGGTCCGGCCCAGATGATCCAGTACGCAGCGGCCGGCAAGCTACAGGACCTGTCGACGATGCTCGACGTGGCGTCCTACAAGGCGCAAACCCCGGATGCGCTGGTCCAGCTGGGCACGACCGACGGCAAGCTGGCCGGCATCTTCCTTGACGTATCGGCCAAGGGCCAGATCTGGTACGACCCGACCGTGGTCGGCGACATGAGCACGACACCGCCGGCCAGCTGGGATGCCTTTACGGCAGCCATGACCGCGGACGCGTCCAAGGCCGCCACACCGTGGTGCTTCAGCGTCGAGTCCGGCGCGGCCTCGGGCTGGCCGGCGACCGATGTCGTCGAGTCATTCGTGCTCAAGAGCGCCGGTCCCGACGTGTACAACAGCTGGTGGAACGGCAAGACGAAGTGGAGCGATCCGGCCATCAAGACCGCCTTCCAGGACCTCGGCACGATGGTCGCCGGAAGCTACGGCGGGGCCAATCGGATCCTGACCACGAACTTTGCGAACGCGGGCGATCCAATGTTCGCGACGCCCCCCAACTGCCTGTTCCTGCACCAGGCCAGCTTCATCACCGGCCTCGGTGCGTTCATGACCAAGACAGCCTTGACCGACTACAACTTTTTCCCATTCCCCGCCGTTAACGCGCAATACTCGGGCGCAGTCGAGGGTGCGGGCGACCTGTTTGGAGCCTTCAGCACGACGCCCCAGACGGCAGCCCTGATGAAGTACCTGGTCAGCTCCCAGGCCCAGCAGCTCTTCGTCTCGGGCGGTGAGTTCCTGTCGGCCAACAAGAACGTGACCAATTACCCCAGCCCGATCAATCAGCGCCTCGGCGCGCTGCTGGCCGGGGCTACATCGTTCGTGTTCGATGCATCCGACCAGATGCCGGCGGCGATGCAGACGGAGTTCTACAAGCAGCTTCTGGTCTACATCCAGGATCCAACCAAGCTGGACTCGGTCCTGTCGGACCTCGACTCGGTCCAGGCTTCCTCGTACAACCAGTAACCAGAGGACCGAACTCGAAGATCCTCACTCTCACGAGCGGGTGGCCGCTGGCCGCCCGCTCGCGCAACCCGAAGCTGGAGGAGGGCGAATGGATCCCCGATTGATCACGGCGATCGTCGTCGTGATTGGCGTACCCGCGGTCCTGGTCGGGTACATCGTGCTTACCGAACAGGTCCTGCGCCTCTTCCCCCAACGAGCCCAGCCGCGGCTCAGGCCATGGCTGTGGCTGTTCCCGGCCCTGGCCTTCCTGTTCGTGTTCCTGGTCTACCCCACGTTCGCCACGTTCATCCGGAGCCTCCAGGATGAGGCCGGCAAGGAGTTCGTCGGGCTGGCCAACTACGCCTGGTTCTTCGGCAACAACGGCACCCTCGGCGCGCTGAAGAACAGCCTGATCTGGGTCGTCCTGCTGCCCATCCTGGCCGTCGGCTTCGGCCTGCTGATCGCGACCCTCGTCGACCGGGTCCGCTACGAGTCCGTCGCCAAGTCCGTGATCTTCCTGCCCCTGGCCATTAGCGCAACCGCCGCCAGCGTGATCTGGCTGTTCATGTTCGCCTACCAGCCGGCCGGGGCAACCCAAACGGGCACGCTCAATGCGGCCGTCACCGCCTTCGGCTTCCCGCCCCAGCCCTGGCTGACCCTGAGCAACTTCAGCTTCAACACGATCCTGCTCATCCTGGTCACGACCTGGATCTGGACCGGCTTCTGCATGGTCATCATCTCGGCCGCCCTGAAAGGCATCAACGCCGAGCTGCTCGAGGCGGCCCGGGTCGATGGCGCGACCGAATGGCAAGTCTTCAAGGGGATCATCTTTCCGCTCCTGGTTCCCACCTTGGCGGTCGTTTCGACCACGATCGTGATCACCGCCCTGAAGGCCTTCGACATCGTCTACGTCATGACCGACGGGAACTTCGATACGCAGGTGATTGCCAACTCGATGTACCAGGAGATGTTCAACTTCGGCAACTTCGAGCCGTGGCAGCGCAATCGCCATCGTGCTGATGATCGCGATCATCCCGGTTATGGCCCTGAACGTTCGGCGGTTCCAGGCCCAGGAGGCGATCCGATGACGGCCGTAGCCCGCTCCGGCCCGATCGAGGTTGGCCAGTCCGGTACGCGCGGCTGGCGACGCCGCTTCCGGCATGTCCCCCTCCATGTCGCGGTGATCGTGCTCATGGTCATCTGGCTGATCCCGACGATCGGCCTCCTGATCAACTCGTTCCGCCCCGCGGACGCGGTCCAGTCGAGCGGCTGGTGGACGGCCATCTTCAAGCCATCCGAGCTGACCCTGTCGAACTACAAGTTCGTGCTGGACCAGGGTGGGATCTGGCCCGCCTTCATCAACAGCCTGTTCATCACGATCCCGGCCACGATCATCCCGATCTTCGTGGCCGCCTTCGCCGCGTACGCCTTCGCCTGGATGAGCTTTCCGGGCCGGAACGTTCTGTTCGTCGTGGTCGTCGGGCTGCTCGTGATCCCGCTCCAGACGACATTCATCCCGATCCTCGAGCTGTTCGGCATGTTCCATCTGAATGGGACGTTCATGGCCCTGTGGCTCGCCCATACCGCCTACGGTCTGCCGTTCGCGATCTTCCTGCTCCGGAATTTCATGGGCGGCCTGCCACGGGAGGTCTTCGAGTCCGCGGCGATCGACGGCGCCAGCCACGTCACTTCGTTCTTCCGGTTGGCCCTGCCGATGACCGTCCCGGCAATCGCTGCTCTGGCGATCTTCCAGTTCCTGTTCGTCTGGAACGACCTGCTGGTGGCCCTGATCTACGTTGGCGCGGCCAACCCGCAGAATGCTCCGCTGACGATCGTGGTGGCCAACCTCGTCGGGTCCTATGGTCAGGGCTGGTGGTACCTCGCGGCCGCGGCCTTCCTGTCCTGCGCGCTACCCCTCGTCGTGTTCATCACCCTGCAGCGCTACTTCGTGCGCGGCATCGTGGGTGGCTCGGTCAAGGGCTAACGCAGGCGCGCGCCTGAGCTGGCCTCCTCCGGCTCAGGCGTGCAGCCGTTCCGTCAGCCTTCGAACCTGGTCCTCGAGCTCGGTCGCCCGCCTGCGGGCTCCTTCAACCACCGCGGCGGGCGCCCGGCTGGTGAACGCCTCGTTCGCCAGCCTGAGCCGAGCTGCCTCGAGCTGGGCGGTGGCGGCCGCCAGCTCCCGCTCGAGGCGTTCCCGATCGAGCCCGATCGACTCGGCCGTCGCAGCCGTCGCGAGGGCGGCCCCGGGCCGGCCGATCACGGCCTCGATGCCGAGGCCGATGACCGTCAGGCCACCGGCGCGGGTCGCCTCCTCGTAAGCCGCGCGCTGGTGGTGGATCGTCAACGGCCGGGCCCGGGCCAGGCGCTCGACGGCCGGCCGGAGCACCTCGATCGGGTGAGCCACCTGCGGGACCACCAGGAGGTCGACCGGCAGCCAGGCTGCCGGCTCGATCCGTGCCTCGGACCGGGCGTTGCGGATTCCTCGGACGAGCTCGATCAAGGCATCGACCTCGGCCTCGGCCTCCGGGTCGCGTCGATCGGCGATCTCCCGACCGGGCCAGTCGGCCACGATCAGCAAGGCCGGATCGGTGGCGGCGTGCGGGGTGGCCGCCCAGATGGCTTCGGTGACGAAAGGCAGGAACGGGTGGAGCAGGCGCAGGTCGACGTCGAGGGCTTCGACCAGCGTCCACCAAGTGGCTGCGCGGACCTCCGGTGCCAGGTCCGGGTCGGCCAGGCGGACCTTGGCCAGCTCGAGCCCCCAGTCGCACAGCTCGCTCCACACGGCGTCGTACAACACCCGGGTCGCCTCGCTGTAGGCATGCTCACCGAATGCCCGGTCGACCTCGGCGACCGTGGCCGCCGTCCGGCTCCTGATCCAGCGTTCGGCCGGACCCAGCCGGGTCACGTCGGGCGCGCGCCGAGGCTCGTCCGCGGCGATCGTCTCGGGCCGCGCTCCGAGCACGAACCGGGCCGCGTTCCAGAGCTTGTTCACGAAGTTGCGGGCGGCGTCGACCTTGTCCTGGGTCAGCTTCTGGTCGTTGCCCGCCGAGGTGCCGTTGACCAGGGTGAAACGCAGGGCGTCGGCCCCACTGATGTCGATGACCGCCAGCGGATCGACGACGTTGCCCGTCGTCTTCGACATCTTCTTGCCGATCGGATCGCGGACCATCCCATGGAGGTAGACCGTGTGGAAGGGCGGCTCATCCATGAACTGGATGCCCAGCATCATCATCCGGGCGACCCAGAAGAAGATGATGTCGTAGCCCGTCTCCATGACCGAGCCGGGGTAGTAGCGCCCGAGGTCGGCAGTCTGGTCGGGCCAGCCCAGCGTCGAGAACGGCCACAGGCCGCTCGAGAACCACGTGTCGAAGATGTCCTCGTCCTGGCGGAGCGAGCCGGCCGGCCGGCCGCACACCTGGCAGGCATCCGGGCCGGCCGGGTCCTCGGTCACGCTGATATGGCCATCGGGGCAGTACCAGGCCGGGATCCGATGCCCCCACCACAGCTGCCGGCTGACGTTCCAGTCCCGGATCTCGGTCAGCCAGTGCTCCCAGACCTTGTCGAAATGGGCCGGGACGATTCGCGTCCGGCCAGTCCGGGTGGCGGCCAGGGCG
The DNA here is from genome assembly GCA_963720965.1 of uncultured Chloroflexia bacterium. Classification (GTDB taxonomy): domain Bacteria; phylum Chloroflexota; class Limnocylindria; order Limnocylindrales; family CSP1-4; genus Palsa-1033. The sequence goes on from CAVRHD010000002.1 coordinate 605,505, forward strand.
CGTTCGGCCAGGGGTTTCGTGCGGATGAACCACTGGGTCTTCAGGCGCGGCTCGATCACGTCGTTGCTGCGCTGGCAGCGGCCGATCAGCATCTCGTGGGGAACGGCCGCGATCAGGTCGCCGCGCTCGTCCAGGTCGGCCAGGATCCGTCGCCGCGCCTCGGCCAGGCCGAGCCCCGCGAAGCCATCCCCGTTTTCGTTGATTCGCCCGAGGTCGTCGAAGACGTCGATCATCGGCAGGTCGTGGCGCCGTCCCGTGGCGTAGTCCTCGGGGTCATGGGCCGGGGTGATCTTGACCGCCCCGGTGCCGAATTCGGGCCGCACGACGTCATCGGCGATGACCGGCACGATGCGCTCGACGAACGGGATCATGACCCTCGAACCGATCAGTCCGGCATGGCGCGGGTCATCGGGATGAACGGCAACGGCGACGTCGCCCAGGAGCGTCTCCGGCCGGGTCGTGGCGATGTCGATCGAGCGACCCGGCTCGACGCTTCCGTCGGCGTCGACGATGTGGTAGCGGATCGTCCAGAGCGTGCCCTTCTCCGGGGTGGGCACGACCTCCAGGTCGCTGACCGTCGTCTGGCAACCGGCGCACCAGTTCGCGAGGGCCTCGGTCCGGTAGGCCAGGTCATCCCGGTACAGCCGGGCGAAGGCGGTCCGAACCGCCTTCGCGCTGACCTCGTCCATCGTGAACCGGAGCCGGGCCCAGTCGAGCGACGAGCCGAAGCGACGGCTCTGGACGAGGATCGTGGCGCGTGTCTCGTCCACGAACGCCCACATCCGCTCGAGATACCGCTCGCGGCCGAGCGAGGCCCGCGACTCCCCTTCCCGATCGAGGATCCGGTCGAGCACGACCTGGGCGGCGATCGAGGCGTGGTCCAGGCCGGGCAGCCACAGGGTCGGCCGGCCCTGCATCCGGGCGTGCCGGACCATGACGTCCTCGATATCGGCGGTGAACGCATGGCCCAGGTGCAGGGCCCCGGTGACATTCGGTGGCGGCTGGACGATGACGAACGGCTCAGCCTCCGGCCGGGCCCGGCTGCCGGCGCCGTCCGGCGCGAAGACGTCGGCCGCCAGCCAGCGCTCGTAGATCTCGCCTTCGACGGCGGCCGGATCGTAGGTCCGGGCCAGCTTCGAGATCGATTCGCCGTCGGCCATGGCCGCTCGCTCCTGTCCCGCTCAAACAAGAACCCGCTCGTCCAGCGGACGAACGGGTCGTGGTACCACCTGCTGGTTCGATCACCGGCGCGCTCGCTCATCGCGCTCGCCCGATCACGGCGATCCTCTCGGCGCGCTATCGGGCGCCGGCCGCACGGCTCGCGGGCGACATTCTCATCCATGGCCCATCCGGCTTGCACCGCCCCGGATTCGCTGCTGGGTCCGCCTGGAGGCTACTCTTCCCGGTCCCTGCCGTGAGCCGGGATTGTAGCACCGGGCTCCACGTCGCCTTCGAGCAGGTGCGCAGCGAGCTGGGCGGCCTGCACCCGCAGCTCGGGCACCGCCGTCGACTCCCAGAGCTCGGCCCGGCGGGGCGAGCCCAGGGTGTACAGGACGGTCGAGGGCCGGTCGCGCCGATCAAGGAGAGCCCCGTTGGCCGCCGTGCGCAGGCCCAACCCGAGCGGATCCGGCGAGGCCAGGCCCTCCTTGAGCATGCCTTCGAGAACCGGCTCGTGGCTCGCCCGGATGTCGCCGCCCGGTCCGATCGCGTTGACGATCCGTTCGACGGTCACGGTTCGCCGAGCGCCTGTGTGGCGCTCGCGGAACGTGACATCCGCGCCGGCGGGCCGGCCGCCGAGGTCCGGACGATCGGCGACCGAGATGAGCCGGCCGGCGTGGACGATCAGCTGGCCGCGCGCGCGCATGTCATCGATCAGGGCCGCCACGTGGGGCGCCGCCCGATGCCGATGGACATCCCAGTACGGGCGCAGGTGGCGCAGGAACCGGGCGCGCTCTTCGATCGGCAAGGCCGCCCACAGGCTCTGGGTCCGGGGCCGCAGAGCATCGACAACCGCCCGCCAGTCGCCGCCCTGTTCGACCACCTTGCCAATCTCGGCCCGGACGGCCCGGCTGAGGCCGAGGGCAGTTGCCGGGGCCGCGCCAATTCCGGCTCCGAGCTCGACGACCGCGGCCGGTCCGTGGCTGCGCGGCAGGAGGCCGCGCCGGGACAGGGCGTGGATCGTGCCGCGGTGGCCGTGCCGGCCGAGCGAGAAGGCCCAGTCGATCATCGTCAGGCCGGTGCCGATCAGGAGGATGTCGGCGTCGGCCGGGATCGCCCGGACGGACTCCGTGTCCCAGGCATCGTGGAGGTAGACCGGGTGGTCGGCCAGGCGCCCCGACTCAAGGGCCGGATCCGATGCCGGCAGGTTGCCGATGGCGACCACCAGCCGGTCGGCCTCGATTCGATCACCAGAGGCGAGGCCGATCGAGACGCCGCCCGGCGCCAGCTCGACCGATTCGACCGAGTCGACCTGGCGGTTGAGCCGGACCCCTTCGACCGCGGCAATCTCGGCCTCGGCCAGGATCGCCCGGAGATAGGTCCCGTACCAGATCCGGGGCACGAAGCCGTCGGCTGCAAATGCACCAAACTCGGGCTCGAGCGCCTTGAGCCAGCGCTGGAAGTCCTCGATCGACTCGGCAAAGGCGCCCATCCTGGCCGCCGGCACGTTCAGGACGTGCGTTCCCAGGGTGGTCGAGTAGGCCAGGCCCTGGCCCATGGCCGAACGGCGTTCGATCAGGCTGATGTCAAGCGGCCGGCGGGCGCCTCGGAGCAGGTGGACGGCAACCATCGTGCCGGAGAAGCCACCGCCGAGAATGGCGATCGAGTGGGCCCGGGCGGGCTCCCCGGGCTGATCGGAGGATGGGCCGAATGAGCTCAGGCGCTCTCGCTCCGCTCCGCCAGCCACTCCTCGTAGTTCGTCTCGTCGACGCCTTTGTCGAGGTCCACCTTGGTCAGCAGCAGCGGTAGCCGGCCGTTCCGGATCGTCTCCTCGGTGATGATGCATTTGCGAATGTCGGTCCGCTCCGGGATGTCGTACATCACCTCGAGGAGGGCCTCCTCGACGATTGAGCGCAGAGCCCGCGCCCCGGTCTTGCGATCGAGGGCGACCTCGGCGGCGGCCCGCAAGGCGCCATCGGTGAAGGCCAGGTCCACCTTGTCCAGCGAGAGGAAGCGCTGGAACTGGCGGGCAATCGCGTTCTTCGGCTCGGTCAGCACCCGGACCAGGTCGGCCGCGGTGAGCGCCGACAGGGTGACCACGACCGGCAGGCGGCCGACAAACTCGGGGATCAGGCCGAACTTGAGCAGGTCCTCGGGCATCAGGTGGTCGAGGATCCGGTTGCGCTCGACCTTCGAGACCTGGGCCTCGGCGCCGAAGCCGATCGACTTCCGGCCGATCCGCTCCTCGACGATCCGTTCGAGGCCGTCGAATGCCCCGCCGCACACGAACAGGACGTTGGTCGTGTCGATCTGGATGAAGTCCTGGTGGGGGTGCTTGCGACCGCCCTGGGGCGGCACATTTGCAACCGTCCCCTCGAGGATCTTGAGGAGGGCCTGCTGGACGCCTTCGCCCGATACGTCCCGGGTGATCGACGGGTTGTCGGCCTTCCGGGCGATCTTGTCGATCTCGTCGATGTAGATGATCCCGCGCTGGGCCCGGGCCACGTCGAAGTCGGCGGCCTGGATCAGGCGCAGCAGGATGTTCTCGACGTCCTCGCCGACGTAGCCGGCCTCGGTCAGGCTGGTCGCGTCGGCAATGCAGAAGGGCACGTCGAGGACGCGGGCGAGAGTCTGGGCCATGAGGGTCTTGCCCGAGCCCGTCGGCCCCACCAGCAGCACGTTCGACTTCTGCAGCTCGACCTCGTCGACGGTATGCCCGGCATTGACCCGCTTGTAGTGGTTGTAGATCGCCACGGACAGGACCTTCTTGGGCCGTTCCTGGCTGATCACGTACTGGTCGAGAGCCGCCTTGATCTGGCGCGGGTTGGGCAGCTTGGCCGCGGCCGGCCGGGCCTTGGGCGCCTCGAGCATCTCCTCTTCGATGATTTCCTGGCAGAGGTTGATGCACTCATCGCAGATGTACACGCCCTGGCCCGCGATCAGCTTGCGGACCTGCTCCTGGCTCTTGCCGCAGAAGCTGCAGCGATAGGGAACCTTGGGCCCCTTCGAGGTCGTCGTGGTGGTCATGCCGGCCTCGCGTCCCCGCGCCTCACCACGTTCAGTCCTTGACCTTCCGGGGCGCCCGGGCCTCGTCGGGCGTCACCGCAGACTCGTCGGCCACGGCCGCACCCTCGCCGCCGGTCGCGCCGGCGTCGTGAGCCTGGGCAATCAGCGAGTCGCCGGTCATCGCATACACCTCATCGATGATGCCATAGTCGCGGGCCTCGTCACCAGACATGAAGAAGTCCCGGTCCGTATCGCGCTCGATCTTGTCGAGGGGCTGGCCGGTGTGGCGGGCCAGGATCGCATTGTTGACCTCGACCAGGCGCTCCCACTCCCGCATCTGGATCATCGCGTCGGGCGCATTGCCGCGGAAGCCACCGGAGCCCTGGTGGATCATCACCCGGCTGTTCGGCAGGGCATAGCGCTTGCCCTTCGCGCCCGCGGCCAGCAGGACGGCGGCCATGCTGGCGGCCATCCCGACACACAAGGTGCTCACCGGAGCGCGCAGGAACTGCATCGTGTCGTAGATCGCCAGGCCCGACGTGACCACCCCGCCCGGCGAGTTGATGTACAGGCTGATGTCGCGCTCGGGATCCTCCGACTCGAGGAACAGCAGCTGGGCGATCACCAGGTTGGCCATGTGGTCATCGATCTGGTCGCCCAGGAAGATGATCCGCTCCTTGAGCAGGCGCGAGTAGATGTCGTAGGCGCGCTCTCCGCGGCTCGATGATTCGATGACCATCGGTACGAGCATTGAGATTCTCCTGGTGGCGCTGGAACGTTGCTGGATCGTCGCTTGGGCGGGCCGGCTCAGGCCGGATTTGCGGCCGTCTCGGCCAGGTTAAGGGTCGTGCCCGGGTCGGTGGCCCCGACCGCGGCGTTCGCGCCGGCCGAATTGGATTCGACCGCGGGGCTGGCGTCATCTTCGAGGTGAGGCAGGGCGGGATGCTCGGGATGCGCCGCCAGCCATTCGTCGACCAGGGCCTCGACGGTTCGGGTCCGCCGAAGGGTGCTCCGGATGAAGTTCCGGCCGCGCTCCGATTCGAAGTAGGCAATCGTCTTGGAGTCACCGGCGTAGCGGCGCCGGGCGGCGTTCACCTCGGCCTCAACCGCTCCGTCGTCGGCGCTGATTCCTTCGGTCTCGGCGATCTTGGACAGGACCAGCAGGGTCTTCACCCGATCCTCGGCCCGCGGCCGGAACTCGGTGTGGAGGTCCGCTTCGGTCTGCTCCGTCGCCTTGAGGTAGGCCGCCTCGCCGATGCCCTGGCGGGCGATCGTCGCCCGGAACTCGTCGTGCATCACCTCGACCTCCTGATCGATCAGGATCGGAGGCACCTCGAGGGTGGCGTTGGCGACGGCGTACTGGATGATCCGGTCGCTGAACGTGTGGCGGGCCCGGTCGAGGGCATTCCGCTCGAGGCGCTCCTTGATCGCGAGGCGCAGCTCGGGCACATCCTTGAAATCGCCCATCTGGGTCGCGAACTCGTCGTCGACCGGCGGAACGACCTTTTCCCGGAGCTCCTTGACATCGACCGCGAAGTGGGCCGTCTGGCCGGCCAGGCTCGACTCGCCGTAATCGTCAGGGAAGTCGATGTCAAACTCGACGTGGTCGCCCACGCGGCTGCCCACGATGTGGGCCTCGAAGCCGGGGATCAGCCGTTCCTCGCCCAGGATGATCGGCATTCGGTCGGACGAGCCGCCCTCGAATGGCACGCCGTCGCGACTTCCGCTGAAGCCGACCACGGCGTAGTCACCGTTGGCGGCGGGACGATCCTCCACCGGACGGAGGGTTGCATGCTCGTCCTGCAGCTCGCTGATCACCTTGTCGATCTTGACGTCATCGATCGTGTCGATCTCAGGCACGAAATTGAAGTTGCGGAAGTCACCCAGGGTGACTTCGGGCGGCACCTGGACCGTCGCCTTGAAGATGACCGGCTGGCCCTCGACGGCCTGGACGACCTCGACGCTGGCCTCGGTCAGCGGCACGATGCCCTGCTCGACGAGCGCCTCGCGGTACGACTTCTGGATCAGGAGCTCGACGGCCTCGTCGAGGACCGCGGAGGGTCCAAGCACTCGCTCGAGCATGAACCGGGGTGCCTTGCCAGGGCGGAATCCGGCGACCCGGGTGCGCCGAGCGAGGCGTCGGGTCGCCTCGTCCATCGATCGCTCGAGGTTTTCGGGGGGCAGTTCGATCTCGAGCAGAATCGTCGAATTGGGCGAGGGCGTGGCTGTGACGTTCATCGTCGGGGAGTATAGGCGGCGCTTCCCGGGGCCGCCGGGCGCGAGCGTGGCGCCTCGTCGGTCAGGCATCCGACGTCGCCGGACGTCCTCGCCGGAGGTCCTCGCCGGAGGTCCTCGCCGGAGATGGTGGGCGAGCAGAGACTCGAACTCTGACGCCGCTCACGCGGCACCGGCTCCTAAGGCCGGCGCGTCTGCCATTTCGCCACTCGCCCCGGAGGAGTCTAGCGGCCGGGGGTTTGGCCGCGCGTACAACTGGTTCAGGCTCCGGCGCGGTGGCCCCACCCGCCCTGCGTCGTGCCAAATCATTCCTCGATCGGTGCTTATGCAGCTTCCGAGGCAGGCGGGAGGCCGCTCGAGCCGCTCGGCGGGCCGGGCCAAGCGCGAACCGCGGCGCAACCTCCCGCAGACAGGCCGCAGCCCGGGCCTGGCATTGCCTAAGCCTCGATCGGGAAACGATCTGTCAATTTGGCGCCGTCGGGGGCAACGAACGGGCGTCGCCTGGCCGTCGCAGGTGCCATGCCGCGTCGCCCGAACGCATCGCGAGCGAGCGGCTCGCCCGAACGCATCGCGAGCGGCCGGCTCCCGGAGCCTGTGCCTCCGCCAGCTCCCGGAGTCTGTGCTGCAGCCGGCCCCGATCCGGGACATTGACAGATCGTTTGCCGATCGATGCTTACGCCGGATCCAGCGGGCGGATTCGGGGCGACGAGCCCTGTGGCGGGGCGTGCCGTGCACGAGTCCTGATGTGCCGTCGGAGCCATTGGCAGGAACCCGGGCTCGAGCGACCATAAGCCGCGACCTGAGAATGATTTGTCAATTTGAGAGCTGCGGAGGGGCGGCACGTTGCAGCCGCCAGCAACCGCCCCGTCGCGCCCGCTGGACTACTTCGCCTCGGGTGGCTTCGCCTCGGGTGGCTTCGTGCCGGACTACCTCGCGGCGGGTGGCTTCGCGTCGGGTGGCTTCGCGCCGGGTGGCTGTGCGCCTGGTGTCCCGGCGGCGGGCTGGCTCCGGATGCCGCTCATCGTCTTGCGGACGTTGGCATCGTTGACCTCGGCCATCTGTCCGAGGAGCCGCTTGACCAGCGTCTGGCCGACAGGCGCAACCATGCCGGTGGCCAGGGTTCCGGCGATCGTCCGGAATGGGTGCCTGCCGCGGTCGGGCTTGCGCTTGTCGAGGTAGTCGGCAAAGTCGCGCTCGAGCGCGCCACGGACCTTCGTCCCGTCGTCGCCGAGGGCCCGCAGCGCCCGGTCCACGTCCTCCGGCAGGAGCGACGGCGGCAGGGGTTCCTTGCGGCCGCGCAGGACGCGCCGCGTGCCACGGGCCACCTTGCCCGGGCCGCCGACCGCGAGGAATCCGGCACTCGCCACGAGCCCGGCGGCCCTGGCCGGATTACGCCTGACCTTGGCCTTGATGTCGACGGCCGCCCGGCCGGATGCCTCGAGGCGGACGAGCTCGGCCGAGAACGCCTCGCGGGACGCGATGACCTCCGCCAGGGCGGCCTCGCGGGAAACTACGACTTCGGCCCGAGCGGCCTCTGCTTCTGTAGCCACTCCATCGTCTCCTTGGTCGTCTCGACCGTCATTCGAGGATAGAACCGGTTCTTGAGCGCCTCGATATCCACGCCATCCCGTCGGATGTCGAGGCCGACCAGGGTCGGCCAGACTGCGAGCAGCACCGCCAGCCCGAGCGCGATCGTGACGTTCAGGCTGTAGTCGATCGCGACCAGTGCCCCGATGACCAGGCCCAGGATGGCCAGGCCGATCGCGAGCTGGACCGTGCCGCCCAGGCCGCGCCGCTTGACCAGGCCGATCACGAGGCCGGCAACAAGGCCGACGCCGGCCCCGATGAGCAGCCCGACGACGAGGGGACGGGGGCCGGGATCCATCGATGGGAAGGCCGATGCGCCGATCGACACAAAGGCCTGATGAGGCAGGTCGAGGCCCAGGACGATGGTGACCACGACACCTGCCAGCAGGGCCAGCACGAAGCGGCCCACGAGCGTGCCCGATGGCACGTACAGGGCCGCGCTCACGAGCAGGACGGCGCCGCCGATCGCCAGCTCGGTGCCCAGGAGGAGGCCCCAGCCGATCGAACCGAACAGCCACTCGCCGAGGAACAGCATCCCGCCGATCGGAACGAACAGCAGGGCGAACAGGACCAGGCCGGCTGCAACGCCAGACAGGGTGCCGAATCGCTTGCCCTCGGCCGCGATCGCATTGAGCTCGGCCCTGGCCAGCGCGACGTGGGCCTGCACGATCCGCACGGCGGCCGCGATCGTCGCCCTCAGCTGCTCTCTGAATCCGGGCGGGGCGGATCGTGGCGGCGGCGGATCCGGGCTCGGATCGTGTGGGGCCTGGTTCGAATCGTCCAGTGCCGGGATCCTCGGGCAGGACTGGGTAGGCGATCGGATGATACCGCGCCGGACCATGGTCCCGTCCCGGTTCCGGACCGGCAAGGCTGCGCTACCCTCTGCCCGTGGCCCCTCCGATACCCGGCGATCGACCCCTCCGGACCGCCGAGCTCCTGGCGGTAGGCGCCGAGCTGACCGTCGGCGAGACTCGCGATACGAACAGCGGCGAGATCGCCCGCAGCCTGGTCGAAGCAGGCGTCGGGATCACCCGTATCAACGTTGTGCCCGATCGGCTGCGGGTGGTCGCGGGTACCTTCAGGGCCGCCCTCCGGCGAGCAGACCTGGTCGTCTCGACGGGTGGCCTCGGCCCGACGCCGGACGACCTGACCCGCGAGGCGATCGCCCAGGTGGTCGGCGAAGCCCCGCTCGTGGACGACGAGCTGGAATCCTGGCTGCGCGGCCTGTGGACCCGGCGCGGACTGCCCTTCCCGGAGATCAACCGCAAGCAGGCCTGGCTCATCCCGAGCGCGCGGGCGCTGCCCAACCCGAACGGTACCGCTCCGGGCTGGTGGGTCGGCCGGCCGGACGGGCGCCTGGTCGTCCTGCTCCCGGGCCCGCCCCGGGAGATGCGCCCGATGTGGTTCGAGCAGGTCCTGCCGGAACTGCGCCGGCGGCGCCTCGGCAACGGCCTCCTCAGCCGGACCCTGCGCCTGACCGGGATCGGCGAGTCACAGCTCGCCGATGAGCTCGGCGAGGCGCGCCTCCGGCGGACCAATCCCGAGATCGCCACCTATGCCCGCGCCGACGGCGTGGATGTTCGGCTGTCGGCCTACGACCGGCCGGGCCGGCCGGCCGCGGAGCTGCTCGACGAGGTCGAGGCCGACGTCCTCGCCCAGCTCGGCGACCACGTCTGGGCCAGGGGCAGTACGACGTGGACCGAGGCGCTTGCCGCCGAGCTCGACCGGCTCGACTGGACCCTCGCGATCCGCGAAGCCGGGACCGACGCGGCGCTGGCCGCGCTGCTCGGCGGGATGGCCCGCCTTCGACGGGTCGAGTCGCTGCCGGCAGCCACCAGGGCCAGCGGTGCGAGCATCACCGCCGAGGCCCAATCCGCGGCACGGGCAGCTGCGGCCACGGTAGGACTTGCCGTGGACGCCCGGCCCCGGGGCGACGACACGGTGGTCACGATCGGCATCGCCACGCCGCTCGGGCTGGAGCGCGAGCGCCGGCTCGGATTCCTCGGCGGCAGCCAGGGACGCTCGCGCGCTGCGCTCCTGGCGGCGGCGGCGTTGCTTCGCCGGCTGCGGGCGGCGCCGGCCGGCTGATCAGGAGATCGACAGGACCGGGGCCTCGTTGCGAGCGGCCGCGACGCTCATCCGGGCGGCCACCTGCTGGGCGACATCGACCAGGGCCCGGGCCGCCGGGCCAGGCTCGCGCTGGGCCACCGCCGGAATGCCCGCATCGGCGCCCTGCCGAACCGTGACATCGAGCGGGATCGAGCCGAGGTAGTCGATGCCGTGCTCGCGGGCAAACCGCTCGCCACCGCCCCGGCCGAAGATCTCGGTCACCTCGCCACAGTGGCCGCACACGAACGCGCCCATGTTCTCGAGGATCCCGGTGACCGGCACGTTCATCCTTCGGAGCATCGCCAGGGCCTTGGTCACGTCGAGCAGCGAGACCTCCTGGGGCGTGGTCACCAGGACCGCGCCCGAGATGGGGACGGCCTGGGCGAGCGTCAGCTGGGCATCGGACGTGCCCGGCGGCAGGTCGACCACCAGGTAATCGAGATCGCCCCACTCGACATCGCGCAGGAACTGCTGGATGGCGCCGCCGACGAGCGGACCGCGCCAGACCACTGGCTGGCCCTCGGGCACGAAGAACTGGATCGAGATGACCTTCACCCCGTAGCGCTCGAGTGGGGTGATCTTGTTGTTCGGGCTGGCCTTCGGCTGGCCTTCGATGCCCATCATCAGGGGAATGTTGGGGCCGGTGATGTCGGCATCGAGGAGGCCGACCGAGGCTCCCGCCTGGGCCAGCGCGACGGCGAGGTTCACGCTGACCGTGCTCTTGCCGACGCCGCCCTTGCCCGACACCACGGCGATGATGTTCTTGACCCCGGGCAGGAGCTGCTGGGCCTGGGCCGGTGCGGCTCGGCGGACCATCGCGCCCCAGGTGATCTCGATCGTCTCGGCGCCGATGGCCTGCAGGGCGGCCCGGGCGTTGCCCTCGATCTCGTCCTTGAGCGGGCAGGCCGGTGTCGTCAGCTCGATCGTGAACGCGACCCGGCTGCCGTCGATCGCGACTCCCTTGACCATGTTGAGGGTCTCGATGTCGCGGCCGAGCTCGGGCTCCTGCACCGTCCGGAGTGCCGCGTGAATCGCGTCCTCGGTGAGTACGATCATGGGCTGCTGATCCTCGCGCGCCGATGGGCTGGGTTCTGACGGGATTTGCGTCGCAATCGTAGCGCGGCCTCGCGATCCCCGCCGTAGCCGCCTGATGCCCGGCAGAAGGGCTGCGTGATCCGTACTCCGGGCTGGATGCGCTCGCACGATTCTCGTCGTCCACGGGCCCGATCCGTACGAAGAACGCACCGGCAACGGGTTCTTGACACCCGTTTCAGCGCGGCCCTATCCTGCGGCATTCGATGGTGACTCGCGGGAGAGGCGCGCCCATCGAAGCGCGCTCCTTCCCTCCCGGGCTGAGCCCCACTGCCGCAGGAGTTCGTAGAGGCTGTGTCCGAGATCGATGTCCGGCTCGTTGACGTAGTCAAGCGATTTGGCGACAGCAATGCGGTCGACCACATCAGCATCGACGTCAACGACGGTGAATTCTTCTCGCTCCTGGGCCCGTCCGGCTGCGGCAAGACCACGACGCTGCGGATGATCGGCGGGTTCGAGCAGCCGACGAGCGGCCTGATCGAGCTGCAGGGCCAGGACGTGACCTGGCTGCCGTCCTACAAGCGCAACGTCAACACCGTCTTCCAGAGCTATGCCCTGTTCCCGCATCTGACCATCGAGGAGAACGTCGCCTTCGGCTTGCGCCGCAAGAAGGTCAAGGACTCCGAGGTCAAGTCCCGGGTCCAGGACATGCTCCGGCTTGTCGAGCTGCCCGGCTTCGACAAGCGCAAGCCCAACCAGATCTCCGGCGGCCAGGCTCAGCGGGTGGCCCTCGCCCGGGCCCTGATCAATCGGCCTGCCGTCCTGCTCCTCGACGAGCCGCTTGGCGCCCTTGACCTGAAGCTGCGCAAGCAGATGCAGATCGAGCTGAAGCGAATCCAGCGGGAGGTCGGGATCACGTTCATCTACGTGACCCATGATCAGGAAGAGGCGATGACGATGTCCGATCGGATCGCCGTCATGAACCGGGGCAGGTATGAGCAGCTGGGCGATCCGGAGAGCCTCTACGAACGACCCCAGACGCGCTTCGTAGCGAGCTTCCTGGGGGTCAGCAACCTGCTCGCTGGCACGGTCGACGGCACGGCCGACGGCTTCGCCCTGGTCAAGCTGGCCGACGACACTCGGCTGCGGGTACCTTCCGCCCTGGTTGATGGCGACGCCGGCATCGAGGTCGGAATCCGGCCCGAGAAGATCCGCATGAATTGGACCGATGGCGTCATCCCGGCCGCGGCCAACCAGCTGGAAGGCACCGTCCGGGACGTGTCGTATGTCGGCGTCAGCACCCAGTACATCGTGGAGGCGAAGGGCGGCATCCCGATGTCCGTCTACGAGCAGAACGTCGAGCGAACCAGCCAAGGCTCGCTCTATCGACAGGGCGACACCGTTCGCCTGTCATGGCTCCCCGAGCACACATTCATCGTCCGCGGTAGTGCGCCGGCGGACTCGTGAACCGTCCACGCGAAGGAGATCGATTGAGCGCGAGCGATCTGGAACCGAACCTGCCGATCCTCAGCCGGCGACGCTTCCTGCAGGGGACGGCGGCGGCCGGACTGGGTGCCTTCCTGGCCGCCTGCAGCAGCAGCGGCGCGACGGGCGCGCCGGTCGCGAGCGGCGGACCGGCTGGCAGCAACGCCAACATCCCGACCCTGCCGCCGGCGACGCCGGCCCCGTCGGTCGCACCGACGCCCAAGGTCATCACCGGACCCCTCCACTGGGCCCAGTGGCCGGCCTACATCGACCTGACTGGCAAGGCCGCAACGAACGGGAAATACGCCCCCGGCTCCTCGCCGACCCTCGAGCAATTCAAGGCCAAGTACAAGGTCGACGTCGACTACGAAGAGAAGATCGAGGACAACAACACGTTCTACGCCACGATCCAGCCCGAGCTGGTCGCCGGCGCGCCGACCGGCTGGGACCTGATCGTCGTCACCGACTGGCTGGCGGCCAAGATCATCGTCAAGGGCTGGGCCGAGGCGATCGACCAGACCAACGTCCCGAACTGCGTCAACAACCTGCGCGACCCGCTCAAGGGCTACCCCTGGGATCCCAAGAACGACTACCACTACCCGTGGCAGTCAGGCATGACCGGGATCGGCTACGACAAGACGTCGCTGGGCTCGGCCAAGATCGCCGCGCCGGCCAGCCTGGTCGACCTCTACGCCATCGATCCCAAGAAGCTGTCGTTCCTGTCGGAGGCCCGTGACACCTTCGGCCTGGGCCTGCTCAAGCTGGGCAAATCGGCCGACGCGACGACCGTCACGGCGGACGACCTGCAGGCGGTCCACGACGACATCAAGCCCCTCGTCGGCGGCGGCCTGACGTTCACCGGCAACGAGTACCTCCAGAACTTCGCCGCCCAGAAGACCTGGGCGGCCATGGTCTGGTCGGGCGACCTGGCCTCATCCGGCTCGGCCGATCAGATCTTCGTCTTCCCGACCGAGGGGACAATGGTCTGGTCCGACAACATGGTCATCCCCAAGGGTGCCGTGAACGTGTACACGGCCGAGCTGATGATGAACTTCGTGTATGACCCGATGATCGCCGGCCAGATCGCCAACTTCGTGTACTACGTCTCGCCGGTCAAGGGCGCCGATGCCGTGGTGAAGTCGCTCAACGCCTCGGCGCCACTCGATCCGGCCCTGTTCGACCTGCTCTTCCCGCCGGACGACGTGGTCGCCAAGCAACACAACTTCCAGTACCTGTCGGACGACCTCGAGAACGCGTTGAATATGCTGTACCTCGACCTGGCCGGCGGCTGAGCCGGTTGAGCCGTTGACCTGCCCCGCCCGACCCGGAATTCGAAGATGACCGCGTCCAGCCTGCCGGGCAAGCCCGGCCCGACCGGGCCGAGCCTGCGCCAGCGCGTCGGCAAGGCCACGCCCTACCTCCTGCTGTTCCCCGGGATCGTGTGGCTGCTGATCTTTTTCGTGCTTCCCTCGATCCAGATGTTCCTGACGTCGGTCTCGAGCGGGTCGCTCGACGACGGCTTCAAGCTGACCTGGTCGGGGGCGGCCTACGTCACGGCCTTGACCAAGTTCGGCCCGCAGTTCCTCAACTCGATCCTGTACGCCGGCACCGCCACGATCCTGACCTTCCTGATCGGCTTCCCGGTGGCCTACACGATTGCCTTCCGCGGCGGCCGCTACAAGAACTTCCTGTTGTTCATCGTGATCGCCCCGTTCTTCACCAGCTTCCTGATCCGGACGATCAGCTGGAAGGTGATCTTCCTGGACGATGGCCCGGTGCTGTCGTTCATGCGTAACGGCCTGCACATCCTGCCGGCGGACGCGTCGGTCATCGGCACCCCGATCGCGGTGATCGCCGGGATCACCTACAACTTCCTGCCGTTCATGATCCTGCCGTTGTACGTCGCCCTTGAGAAGATCGACCCGCGCCTGATCGAGGCGGCCAACGATCTGTATGCCAGCCGCTGGGGCGCCTTCGAGCGGGTCACGATCCCGTTGGCCCTGCCCGGGATCTTCGCCGGGACGCTGCTGGTCCTGATCCCGGCGCTGGGCGACTACGTCAACGCGGCACTCCTGGGCGGACCTCAGACGGTGATGATCGGCAACGTGATCCAGAGCCGCTTCCTCCTCCTCGGCGACTATCCGGTCGCCGCCGCCCTGTCATTCCTGCTGATGGCGGCGATCCTCGTTGGCGTCTCGATCTATGCCCGCGCCCTGGGCACTGAGCAGCTGACCGGGTAGGCGCAATGACTGCTGTCAGCCAGCCGATCGCCGAAAGCGGGACCCGGGCAGCCGCGCGCCGCCCGCCGCGCAAGTTCCTGCACTACGTCGACCACTGGGCCCTGCCCGTGTTCACGTTCCTGGCGATCTGCTACCTGCTCCTGCCGATCGCCGTGATGATCCTGTTCAGCTTCAACGACTACCAGGGGAAGTTCAACTTCGTCTGGCATAGCTTCACCCTGCAGGGCTGGCTCCATCCCTTCGACTGGCCTGGCCTGCCCGATGCGATCCGGACCAGCCTGACGGTCGCCCTGCTGTCGACGGTGGTCGCGACGATCCTGGGCACGTTCATCGGGCTGTCCCTGAGCCGCTACCAGTTCCGTGGACGCGGCCCCATCAACGGCTTGATCTTCCTGCCGATGGCGACGCCCGAGATCGTGATGGGCGCCAGCCTGCTGACCCTGTTCGTCAGTTCCGGGCTGAAGGGGGGAATCCTCAACGGGCTGGCCCCCCAGGGCCTGCTCTTCCCGCTCGGCTTCAGCACGATCCTGATCGCCCACATCATGTTCAACATCAGCTTCGTGGTGGTCACCGTCAAGGCGCGGATCGCCGGACTCGACCGGCGCCTCGAAGAGGCCGCCATGGACCTCGGCGCCGACGAGCTCACGACCTTCCGCAAGGTCACCTTCCCGCTGATCCTGCCGGGCGTGCTGGCCGCCGGCCTGCTGGCATTCTCCCTGTCGATCGACGACTTCATCATCACCAGCTTCGTATCGGGCACGACCAATACCTTCCCGATCTGGGCCTATAGCATCATCAAGAACGCGCTGCCGGTGCAGATCAACGTGGTTGGCTCGATGATCTTCCTGGGGGCCGTCCTGATCGTCGGCCTGTCCAGCATCCGCAACGCCCGGAAAGCCAGCCGCTAGCACATCGCCCGGTCACGGGCCGGGCCAGGACGGAGAGACCGATGGTCGAAATCGCTTCCCAGCCCGAGGCTTCGGCCGGCGCCGGCCAGGCCGGGCCGTGGCCCGACCACTCGGTCATCCCGCCCGTCTGGAGCCGGATCACCAACATCGAAGTCGAGCGTGGCGAAGGCAGCTGGCTGATCACTCCGGCCGGCGAGCGCTACCTCGACTACAGCTCCGGGATCGGGGTGACCAACACGGGCCATGCCCATCCGCGGGTCGCGGCGGCGATCGCGGCCCAGGCAACGAAGCTGATCCACGGCCAGCAGAACATCGTCTACCACGAGCCAGGCCTACGCCTCCACGAGCGTCTCCAGCACGTCCTGCCCGGTGACGGCTGGCAGGCCTTCCTGTCGAACAGCGGTGCCGAGGCGATCGAAGCCGCGGTCAAGCTGGCCCGAATCGCCACGGGCCGCCCGGTCGTCATCGGCTTCCGCGGGGGCTATCACGGACGGACGGCCCAGACGATGGCCCTGACCACGGCCAAGGATGTCTATCGCGGCCATTTCGAGCCCCTCCCCGGCTCGGTCTATCACACCGCCTACCCGTACTGCTACCGCGCCGCAGGGGGCAGTCACGATCCGGCCCGATGCACCTGCGACTGGGAGGAGCAGCTCGAGCTGACTTTCCACCAGCTGATCTATCCGGAGCACGTGGCCGCGATCCTGATCGAGCCGGTCCTGGGCGAGGGCGGCTACATCGTGCCCCCGCCGGGCTTCCTGCCCCGCTTGCGCGAGATCACCCGCCAGCACGGGATCCTGCTGATCGCCGACGAGGTCCAGACCGGCTACGGCCGGACGGGCCGCTTCTTCGCGGTCGAGCACTGGAATGTCGAGCCCGACATCCTGGTGATGGCCAAGGGGATCGCCTCGGGCCTGCCCCTGAGCGGAATCCTGGCCAAGCGCGCCCTCATCGACAAGTGGCCGCCCGGCACCCACGGCGGAACCTACGGCGGCAACGTGATCAGCTGCGCCGCCGCCAACGCCACCCTCGACGTGATCGAGGAGGAGGGCCTGGTAAGGAACGCAGCGGCGCGCGGCAGCCAGTTCCTGGCCGGCCTGCGTGAGCTGGCCGGCCGCCATCCGGCGATCGGCGACGTCCGCGGCCTGGGCCTGATGCTGGCCCTCGAATTCGTCACGCCGGGCGAGGGCGACGGCCGGGTCCCCAACCCGGACCTGGCCCGGCGGGTCCTGGCCGAGGCGCTCGAGCGCAAGCTGATCGTCCTGTCGGCAGGCACCTACGCCAACGTCGCCCGGATCATCCCGCCGCTGGTCACCACGGCCGCGGAGGTGGACCTGGCCCTGGCGATCCTCGAGGACAGCCTGACCGCGGCCGGCGCCTGACAGCCGTCCCGCTGCCGCGCGGCGGCTACAGGCCCGAGGTGTCGACGACCTCGAAGTCGGAGCCCTTGACCTGGTTCAGGTTGTGGAGCCCGTCGTCGTCCCAGTGGGGACTGTACGAACCGCTGATGTACCACGGCGAGCCGTTATCGGCGAGGATCATTCCGTAGGTCTTGAGCGCCTGGAGGATCACCCGGGTCTGGGCCGAGAAGCCGGAGATGTCGAACGACGCCTTGAGCCGGACTCGCAGGCCCATCGGCGGCTCGACGCTGCACGAACCGCTGCCGGCCTCATGGCGGGCCGGATAGACGTACCCGGCGCAGCTCGACGGCGCGGTGAAACGCAAGGCATGCCGGATGACGCCGGCCGCCACCTGGTCGTAGCGGGCCAGGCCCGGGAAGATCGGCAGGCCGGCTGCATCGGCGCTGGTCCAGCCGGCTGGCCGGACCGCGTTCGAGGTCAGGCTCCAGGTCGCACCCGAGCCGGCGTGCCACTTGCCGTTGGAAGAGGTCGCATCGAACAGCTCGTACAGCCGGCAGGCGCTCGTGTCGACCATCAGCAGGTGGCGGTCGGAGCCACCCTCAATCCTGGGGCTGCTCGGGATCGGGTAGCCCACGTGGTCCGACTCGGAGCTGTACTGGAAGGAGACGGTCGAGCGCGGCGTCGAGCTGCCCACGATGTTGTACGGGATGCCATCACCCGGGCTGGTGTCGAAGTCGGGATGGACGCCGGTGGTCAGCCCGATCGCCTTGATCATCGCCGCCGAATCGCCCGCGACCGGGAGCGAATCGACCCGCTCGTTCCACTGGTTGCTGGCCGGGAAGATTTCGCAGTTGCCGAGCGGCGGGATCGGAGCGGGCTTGGGCTTGGGCGTCGGTTTGGGCGTCGCCTTCGAGACGGGCGGCGTGGCCAGTGGAATCGGGCGCTGGCTCGGCGTGGGGGTCGGCCCGCCCTTGGCCCCGGTCCTGGCTGGTGCCGTCGAGGGGGCACCGGAGGAGGCCTGGGCGATCTGGATCTGGACCGGCGAAGGACCTGCGACGCCGCCCGGCCCGCTCGAGGCATATGTGCCCGGCGCGAGCCCCGCGGCGATCGCCAGGCCGGAGGCCGAGGTCGAGCCCGGCCCGATCGCCGCCGGCGCACAGGCCACCATGAGGGCGACGACCACCGCCGCGCCGAACACGAGGCGAGCTCGCTGTCGCTCCATGCCCGCCAGCGTATCCGTGCCCGGACCCACCCGACCGCATCCGATCGTCCCGCGCCGGGTTGGTCATCGGTACGCCGAAGTCAGCCCGCCGATCCGCCGGCCAGCCTCGCCAGGACGGTGTCGTGGAGGAGGCCGTTGCTGGCCACGAGGGTCCCGGAATCGATCAGCCGCCGGCCGCCAAAGTCGGTTACCCGGCCGCCGGCCTCCTCGATCAGGACGAGCGGCGCGGCCATGTCCCAGGCCGACAGCTCGACCTCGACGCAGGCTTCGGCGGCACCCTCGGCCAGCAGCGCGTAGCCCCAGAAATCTCCGAATCCACGATCGCGCCAGACCTCGCCCAGCAGGCCGGCGAAGCCCGGCGCCCGCCCGGACGCCTCGATGTCGTGGGCCGATCCATACAGCACCTGGGCGTCGGCCAGCGTGGCGATTCCCGACACGTGGATCGATCTGGGCGCCTCCTGGCCGGCCGCCCCGACGGCCCACGCTCCCCCACCCCGGCGGGCATACCAGCGCTCGCGCAAGGCCGGCGCGGAGATCACCCCAAGCTGCAGCTCGCCGTCGACCTCCAGCGCGAGCAGGGTCCCGAACAGGGGGATCCCGCGGATGTAGTTGTGGGTTCCGTCGATCGGATCGATGTACCAGCGGCAGCGGGCTGTCCCGTCCTCCGAGCCGTACTCCTCGCCGACGAGTCCATGGTCCGGGTAGGCCGTCCGGATCCGCTCGCGGATCATCCGCTCGACGGCCTGGTCGGCGATCGTCACGAACGAGCGATCGGGCTTGGTCATGACCTCCAGGTCCCGCCGGAAATGACCAAGGGCGATCGAATCCGCCGCATCGCAGGCGGATTGGGCGAAATCCAGCCAGGCCTCGAGCTCTTCGCCGCCGGCCCGCGCCCGGGCCGCGCTCCAGGCGCTGCCGGCGGCCACGACGTCGGCGACTGCGGGGTCGAAGCGCGCCTCGGTCACCCCCGAATCCTTGCCCCGCTCGGGTCGTACAGCGGCTCGGCGGCGACCTCGAAGCCGACCCATTGCCCGAAGACCTCGATCTCGCCACGCGTGCCGATCGCGGCTCGATCGGGCGGCAGGTAGGCGTACGCAATCGAGCGCTCGACCGCATAGCCGTAACCGCCGCTGGTGACCCGTCCGACGATTGCGTCGTCGACTCGGACTGGCTCATTGCCCAGGCAGACGCTGCGTGGATCGTCGAGGACGAGGCAGCGCAGGCGCTTGCGGGGTCCGGCCGCCCTGGCCGCGACCAGCGCCTCACGCCCGATGAACTCCCGCGGCTCGCCCGCAGCTTCGAGGCGCACCGCGAAGCCAAGACCCGCCTCCCAGGGCGTCTCGTCGGGCGTGATGTCGCTCGACCACACCCGATAGCCCTTCTCGAGACGCAGGGCGTCGATCGCCCGGTAGCCGCCGGCGACGAGGCCATGGTCCGCCCCGGCCGCCCACAGCGCGTCCCACAGGCCGGCGCCGTATTCGCTCGGGGGATACAGCTCCCAGCCGAGCTCGCCGACGTAGGTCACCCGGAGGGCCACGAGCGGGACGCTGCCGACAGTGATCCGGCGGGCGGTCAGGTACGGGAAACCGGCGTCACTGATGTCGTCGCTGGTGATTGACCCAAGGATCGCCCGGGCAGCCGGACCCCACAGGCCGAAGCAGGCCATCGCCGAGGTCAGGTCGTTGACGAGCACCCGACCGCGGGCAGCCGGGTCGTCGTCGAGCTGCTTGCGGATCCAGCCGAGGTCGTGGTTGCCGACGGCTGTCCCGGTCACGATCATGAACCGGTCGCTGGCCAGGCGGGTCACGGTGAAGTCCGTCTCAATGCCGCCGCGCTGATTGAGCATCTGGGTGTAGACGACCGCCCCGACCGCGCGGTCGATGTCGTTCGCACACAGCCGGCCCAGGAACGCGGCCGCACCGGGGCCGGCGATCTCGATCTTGGCGAAGCTGGACTCGTCGAACAGGCCCGCCGCGGTCCGGGTGGCCAGCGCCTCGGCTCCGATCGCGCTCGACCAGTGCTGGCCGGCCCAGCCCCGCGGTCGCCAGTCCTCACGGCCATGCGCCGCGTTCGGATTGAACCAGTTGGGCCGCTCCCAGCCAGATTTCTCACCGAACTCCGCGCCCAGCTCGATCAACCGGGCATACGCCGGCGACAGGCGCAGCGGACGGCCACTCTGGCGCTCCTCGTTGGGATAGTGGATGTCGTAGTACTGCTGGTAGACCTCCACGGTCCGGGCCAGGGTGTAGGCCTGCGATCGGTACTGCGCTCCGAAGCGGCGGATGTCCATCTTCCAGAGGTCGAGCTCCGGCTCGCCGTCGACGATCCAGCTGGCCACCTGGCGGCCGATCCCGCCGGCGCCGGCGATCCCGTGCGCGCAGAAGCCAGCCGCGACAAAGAAGCCGCGAACCTCGCTCTCGCCGAGGATGAACTCGTTGTCCGGGGTGAAGCCTTCTGGTCCATTGATCATCCGGTTGATCCCGGCGTCGGCGATCGGCGGGACCCGGTGGACGGCGCCGTCCATGATCTCGGCGAAGCGTGGCCAATCCGGGGCCAGGAGCTTGCCGTTGAAATCGGCCGGGACGCCGTCCAGCGACCACGGCGCGGGGTGGCGTTCGTAGCCGCCCATGCACAGGCCGCCGACCTCCTCCCGGAAGTAGCACAGGTGATCCGGATCGCGCATCGTGGGCAGGCTCGGCTTCACGCCCTCGATCGGCTCGGTGAACAGGTACTCGTGGGCCATCGGGATGATCGGCACGTTGACCCCGACCAGTCGCCCGATCTCGGGCGCGAACATCCCGCCGGCATTGATCACGACATCGGCCTGGATCGTTCGACGTTCACCCGCCTTCTCGACTTCGACGCCGGTGACCCGGCCGTCGCGGGAACCGATCGCGACGACGCGGGTGGCCGTCTCGATGCGGACGCCGCGGGAGCGGGCTCCGGCCGCCAGGGCGAATGCCAGGCCGGACGGGTCGAGCCAGCCGTCGGTGGGCAGGTAGACCGCTCCCAGGACGCCCTCGAGTGACATCAGCGGAAACAGCTGCCGGGCCTCATCCGGTCCGATCAGCTCCAGCGGCAACCCGAACGTCTTGGCCCAGCCGGCCTGCCGGTTGAGCTCCTCGAGCCGGGCCGGAGTGGAGGCCAGCCGAAGCGAACCGACCTCGTGCCAGGCCGGGTCGGTCCCGGTCTCGTCCCTGAGCCGGCGGTAGAGGGCAACGCTGTCCATCATCATCCGGGTCAGGGTCACGCTCGAGCGGAGCTGGCCGACCAGCCCGGCCGAATGGAAGGTCGACCCGGAGGTCAGCTCGGCCCGCTCCACCAGGACCACGTCGCGCCAGCCCCGCTCGGCCAGGTGATAGGCGATGCTCGTGCCGCCGACGCCGCCGCCGATGATCACCGCCTGGGCCTGGTCCATCGGGGCGTGCTCCTCGTCTGGGGTCGATGTCGGTCGCGACCCGGCGCGGGCGCTTCCCGGCTAGCGTATCGACTGCCAGAATGGCTCGCATGGCAGCCAGCGCGGGTTCGCCCTCGATCGACCAGGTCGTGGCCGCGGTCCCGGCCTGGGTCGGCCGGTCGATCAGCGTGGAACCGATCGGCGGCGGACTGACCAACCGGAACTACCGGGTCGACGTGGACGGCCAGCCGTATTTCATCCGGATCCCTGGCCCGGCCACCGATCTCCTCGCGATCGACCGTGCCAACGAGCTCCACAACACGCGGGCAGCGGCCGTTGCGGGAGTCGGCCCGCGGGTGCTCGAGCAGTTCCCGGAGTGGGATGCGATGGTCCTCGAGTGGCTGCCCAGCCGGACGATGTCGAATTGTGCGTTCGAAGCAGCCGATAGCCCCGGCCGGATCGCCGAAGTCGTCCGTCGCCTCCACGCGGGTCCGCGCTTCGCCCTCGACTTCGACATGTTCCGGCTGACCGAGCGCTACCTCGGCGTGGTGGCCGAGCGGCAGGTCCCGATTCCGCCGGGGTTCCGCGGGGCCCTGCCGGCGGTGGCCCGGATCGAGGCGGCGCTCGCCCGCCGGCCCCTGTCCAGGGTGCCCTGCCACAACGACCTGCTGGCCGAGAACTACCTCGATGACGGCGACCGGCTGTGGATCGTCGACTATGAATACAGCGGCAACAACGATCCGACATTCGAGCTCGGCAACACGTGCCAGGAGCTCGGCTTCGATGCCCCCCGGGCAGCCCAGCTGTGTGCCGCCTATTTCGGCACCGCCGACGATAGCCGGCTTGCCCGGATGCACCTCCAGATGATCATGTCCGACATCGGCTGGACCCTGTGGGCAGCGATCCAGGCCCGGATTTCGGCCATCGACTTCGACTTCTGGGGCTGGGCCGAGGAGCGCTGGGCGCGGGCCGCCGCGAACCTGGCCGGGCCCGGCTTCGAGGACTGGCTGGCCGCGGTCTAGCGGCTCTCGGCCGCGGGCCCCGGCGGCCTAGCCCCGCATCCGGATGCCCGCTGGGTCGACCAGGACGTCGGCCGCCGTCTCGGCCGGTATCCGGTCCCCGAAGACATCCACCGCCAAGGCCGTTCCCGGCGGCAGGTTCGAGGGCAGGTAGGCGGTGCCCACGGTCCGGCCGATCGTCGAGCCGAAGGCCGCGCTGCGCAGCCGTCCCGCCACGGTCCCGGCCAGCCGGACGGCCTCTCCGCCATACACCCGCTCGTAGCCGGAGCCGCCGATCGTGATCGTGGTCAGCCGACGGGCCGGTCCGTCGGGTTCGGCTTCGAGCCGCCGGCGGAGCGCCTCGCGGCCGACAAACGGACCCTTGTCCCAGCGCACGAACGCTCCCAGCCCGGCCTCCTGGGGCGAGTCGAGCATGGTCAGGTCCGTCCCGAAGTAGCGGTAGCCCTTCTCGAGGCGAAGCGCCTCCAGGGCCCGGTAGCCGAACGGCTCCAGGCCGCCGGCCGCGCCGGCTGCCATGAGGCGGTCCCACAGCTGGACCGCCCACGTCGGGCGAACGTAGAGCTCCCAGCCGAGCTCACCGACGTAGCTGATCCGGCTGGCCCGGGCCGGCACGCCGCCGATCCTGGCCTCGATCGAGCGGCGCAGGGGCAGGGCCGCATCCGACACGTCCTCGTCGGCCACCGCCTCAAGGACGGCCCTGGCGCCCGGTCCCCACAGCCCGAGCACGGCCAGCTCGTCGCTCTCGTCGCGGAGGCGGACGGGCGGCTCGTCAGCCTGGACGTTGGCGCGCAACCAGGCCAGGTCACCGGCGACGTAGCCGGCTCCGGTCACGACCCGAAAGCGCGACTCGGCCAGCCGGGTGATCGTCACGTCGGCCACGATCCCGCCACGGTCGTCGAGGAGCTGGCTGTAGACCAGGCTGCCGACCGGGCGATCGATGTTGTTGGCAGCCACCCGCTGGAGCAGCCCGAGCGCCCCGGGACCTTCGACCGCGATCTTGCCGAACGAGCTCAGGTCGATCAGGCCGGCCCGCTCCCGAACGGCCCGGCCCTCGGCGACCACGCGCTCGAACCAGGGCGGCTTGGTCCAGCCCCAGGCGGCCTGGTCTCGACCGGCCCGCCGCCACGGCTGGCCAGGCTGGAGATGGTCGGGTCGCTCCCAGCCGGCCTTCGTCCCGAACACCGCACCAAGCTCCTGGAGGCGACCGTGGAGCGCCGACAGGCGTCGCGGCCGGCCGGCCAGGTCGGCGTCGTACGGATAGCGCAGCCGGTAGTAGTCGGAGTAGGTCTCGCGAGCCAGGGCGGCCGAGAAGACCGGGTCACGGTAGGTCGCCGCGAAACGCCCGGCCCGGTAGGGTCCGACATCGACACCCGGGTCCCGGCTCGTGATCCAGCCGGCCAGCGCCCGGCCGATTCCGCCACCGCCCCCGAATCCGTTCAGGGACAGCCCGGCGGCAACCCACAGGCCGCCGACCCCGGGCAGCGGCCCGAGCAGCGGATTGGCGTCGGGCGTCATCGCGTCGGGATGGCACACCAGCCGGATGACTTCCGCGTCGGCCAGGAACGGGAAGCGCCGGATGGCCCCGGCCATCAGCGGGCCGAACCGTTCGAAGTCAGGCGGCAGGGACTGGGCCGCGTGCTCCCAGGGCACGCCGTCCTCCCAGCGGCTGGCCGGATCGAGCTCGTAGCCGCCAAAGAGCATCCCACCCTGCTCGCTCTTGCCGTACACGAGGTTGTCGGGGTCCCTGAAGCAGGGCATGTCCTGGGGCAGCTCGTTGCCCGGCACCGCCCGCAGGGCGATGTGCTGGTGGTCGACCGGTGTCGACGGGATGAACCCGCCGGCCATCGCCGCGACCTGGGGCGCCCAGATTCCCGCTGCGTCCACGACCAGGTCGGTCTCGATCGGGCCATGGTCGGTCAGGACGCGCTTGATCGATCGCCCCGCCGACAGGTCGAAGCCGGTGACCCGCACGCCGGTTCGGATCCGCACCCCGAGCGCCCGCGCCGCGTCGGCCAGCGCATGGGTCGCCCGATGTGGGTCGAGGTGGCCGTCAACGGGCAGGAAGACCGCGCCGTAGAGCGACTCGGAAGAGATTGCCGGCATCAGTCGACGCGCCTCGGCCGCCGACACGACCCCGACGTCGAGGCCGATCCCGCGCGCCCGGCTGGAGGCCCGCTCAAGCTCGAGCAGCTGCTCCGGGCTGGATGCCAGGCGGAGGCTGCCCACCCGCTCGAAGACACCCAGCCGCTCGTACAGCTCCACGCTGTAGCGGCGGAACTGCATCATCGTCGAGGACGGGTTGAAGACCGTGACAAGGCCGGCCGCGTGACAGGTCGAGCCGGCCGTCAGCTGCGCCTTCTCGACCAGCACGACATCGGTCCAGCCCAGCTCGGCCAGGTGGAAGGCGACGCTGCAGCCGGTGATGCCGCCCCCGATGACAACGGCGCGAGCGTGGTCCATCGGCTGCCGGGACCGGCTCAGGCGCCGGCTGCGTCGTGCAGCGCCCGATCGAACGCGGGCGTCGCGGCGTTGGCCAGGAGCCGCTCGAAATGCTCGCTCGCATAGCCCACGAAATCGACGTCAAGCGTGCTCACGCCCTGCTGGAGCACGCCCCACATCGCTTCCCGGAAGTCGGACACGATACGCATCAGGCTGAGCCGCGCCAGGCGATCGGGCCGCGCCGTGCCGCCGTCGTAGGCCTCGAGCAGGATCCGGTCCTCGTCGGGCGTCAAGCCGTGGTTCACGCTGAAATTTCCGAGGTCGAAGAACGGGTCGCCCATGCCGGCGTACTCCCAGTCGACGATCCGGATCCGGTGGCCATCGTCGATGAAGTTGCCGTTGAGCAGGTCGTTGTGACACGGCCGGAGGTCGATCGGATTGCTCAGCAGGGCCAGCTCGACCCGCCGGCCGACGGTCGTGGCCAGGCCGTAGTCGATCGGGATCGGCACACCCCGGGCCTGGGCCAGGGCCCGGTATGCCTCGACGATTCGGAGCGGGATGAACAGGCCAGGGATGGCCGGACCTTCGTGGAAGCGCCGGACCGAATCGGCCACCCGGCGAATCGTCTCGGGTTGGTGGACCGCCTCGTCGCTGACCGGAGAGCCCACGATGAACCTGGTCACGAGGAGGCCCTCGGGCCGGATGAATGCGATCACCTCCGGCCCGACCCCGACGCCTGCGGCGGCCACGGTCGCCGCGTGCTCGACCTCCCGGCTGATCCCGAGCAGGTGGGTGTCGTTGCCGGCCAGGCGAATGACGTAGCGCTCGGTCTCCCCGCCGACCTCGACCAGGAAGTTGCGGTTGGTGATCCCGCCCGAGAGCGCGGTCAGGGTCAGCGGCCGCCCGGCCAGGTCGGGCACCCGCTGCAGTGCAGCCACGAGATCGTCATGGCGCTCACCTGCACCCGGCAGCGGCTCGGGGCTGTGGTCGGTCATCGTGTCTCCTGGCCCGTTGAACTAGCCGCCCGCCCGGAACGAGTCGACGGCGCGACGATACCTCGCCACGCCGCCGAACACCCAGGCATCAGGCCGGGTCAGCCGATCGTGGCCTCACCGGTGGTCGCATCGGCCATGACCGGCTCGACATCGAGCCGGCCGCGCCCGGCGACCAGGTAGTAGATCCCACCGACGACCACGATCAGGCCGAGGGTGAACTCGAACAGGGGAATCGGTGGCAGCCACGAGACGGTCTTGCCGCCGAGGAAGGTCAGGGTGTTGAGCAACGGGTTGGTCAGGTCGCGCAGGTTCCAGACTGCCGCGGGCGTGCTGCCCGAGGCCGGGATCGTGTACGACATCGTGCCCAGGGCCCCGAACATGCTCGAGTTCCAGATCGCGAAGTTGATGATCATCACACCGCCCCAGACCAGGGCCAGGACATTGATGATCGTGCCCCACGATCCGAGCTTGAACCAGGCGCCCTGGTGCGGCCAGCCCCGGCGCCGGGCGATCAGGACGCCGAAGTTGCACAGGAAATAGCTCGTGTAGATCAGGCCGGTCGCGCCGATCGCGAGGGTGGCTGGACTGTCGCTCACGAGCAACGGGATCGCGGCCAGGACGCCCACCGCGACGGCGGCATTGGCCGGTGTCCGGAAGCGCGTGTTGACGTGGGCCCAGACGCCGCCGAGGGGCATCCGCCGATCGCGGCCCATCGAGAACATCAGGCGCGTGGTCGCGCCCTGGATCGCCATGGTGCAGACATAGACGGCGAAGAGGATCACCGCGAGGTAGATCTTGCCGAAGTCCTGCATGTTGGCCAGGATCGTGTCGCCGATTGGCAGGCCGAATGCCTGGGCCGAGGCGATCTCGTCCGGCACACTCTTGAACGACAGGATGATCGCCAGCAGGAAGATCGCGCCGACCGCGCCGGACAGCAGGATGGCGGCCAGGATCCCGCGCGGCGCCTGGCGGCCCGGATCCACGGTCTCCTCGCCGAAGGTGCCGGCAGTGTCGAAACCGTAGATCACGAACAGGGACATGAACATCGCGACCAGGAAGACCGCGGTATAGCTGCCACCGGGCTGGTTCTCGAGACCCGCCGTCGTGGTCAGGACCGACAGCGGCTGATTGTGGAAGAAGATCAGCAGGATCAGAGCGAAGACGAGCATGCCGGCGATCTCGGCGGCCACTCCCAGGTTGTTGATGATCGACAGCAGCCGCACGCCGAAGGCATTGATGAACGTCGTGCTGATCAGGGTCAGGATGGCCCAGAAGATCAGGTTGTTGACGGCCGGCAGCGGCGATGGTGCGCTCAGGGCGAAGCCGAAGATGCTCGACAGCACGAGGGGCACCGTCGCCGCCACGGCCGTGACGGTCAGGACTCCGGCCCAGAAGTAGATCCAGCCGGTGAAGAATCCGAGGGTCCGGTTGGACAGCCGCTTGGACCACTGGTAGATCGAGCCTGCCACCGGGAAGTGGCTCGACAGCTCGGCGAAGTTGAGGGCGACGAACAGCTGGCCGGCAACGACCAGGGGCCATGACCAGAAGAACGACGGGCCGCCGACCGCCAGGCCCAGGCCGATCAGGGTGTACGTTCCCGTCGAGACGCTGATGTAGGCGAAAGCGACCGCAAAGTTCGACAGGAAGCCGAGCGACCGTTTCAGCTCCGGCTTGATGCCCAGGCTCTCAAGGTGCGCATCGTCGCGCGCCGCCTGATCGGACGCGCTGGTTGGACCCGACACGAACAACCCTCC
This sequence comes from uncultured Chloroflexia bacterium, assembly GCA_963720965.1. Taxonomy (GTDB): domain Bacteria; phylum Chloroflexota; class Limnocylindria; order Limnocylindrales; family CSP1-4; genus Palsa-1033. The sequence goes on from CAVRHD010000002.1 coordinate 633,452, forward strand.
TCCTGCGCCTCGCGTCGACTGGGGGACGTCGGGCGAGGCATGACCCATCAAGAGCCGCGAGGAATCGCTGGGATCGCCGGTCCGGCTCCCTCACCGAACATGCTTGCGGCGCAGGATAGGTGGGGTCCGGTGCAGAGTCAACGAGGATTCGCACGAGGCGGATCAGCTCATGGAGCGTGCCTCGCGCCGCACCATTGCCAAATCGTTCATTGAACGCGGCTTGCGCAGGTTCGGGTCGTTCAAGGCGGGCGACTGGGTCCGCCAGGCGGGCCGTCTGTGCACGAATTCGAGCCCCACGGCGTCGCTGGCCCGCAAAATCGGCCGCCACCGCGACTAGGCCCTCGTCAAGTAACGATTTGGCAATGGTGCGGCCGCCGGAGAGCACCGGCCAACGGCGGGCCGGAGCGGCCGTCCGGCTCGTCGGCTGGCGTCAGGACGTGGCGACGGCCTCGCGGAGCGCGGCCGGCGCCTCGCGGTGGTGGACGATCGGCTGCACATAGCGATCGACCATCGAGCGCGTGTCGAGCACCGCCAGCTCCTTGAACAGGAAGGCGATCTTGGTCGCCTGGTCGGCCAGGATCGGGTCCTTCTGGGGCAGGTCCCACAGCTCCCGTTTGAATGGGCCGATCGCCTTCTTGCGGGTGGTGTACAGGAACTGCTCGTCGGTCTGGCCGGCCTTGCGCTCGTCGGCCGCATTGGCCTGGCACCAACCGTCAATCTCGCGGGTCAGCTCGGCCGGAAACGCCGGGTTGTCGAAAAGCGCGTTCTGGAAGCCGGTGGCGAGGTGGATCTCGGCCGTCTCCACTGCCGGGAAGTGATGGAACAGGTCGTCGGGCAGGGTGCTCGCCCCATGCTGGACTGCCCCGGCCAGGCCGTACTCGCGGGCAACTTCGCCCAGCCGGCGGATGACTTCGAAGTCGAGCTTGACCGCGGCAATCGAGCCGTCGGGCAGGGGCACCCCGCCGTGACTGGTGCCGGTCTGCAGGCTGACCTTGCTGATTCCGACGGCGCCCGGCCGGCGCCGTTCGAGCTCCGCCCGGAAGCCGTCGAGGTAGGCCCGCAGCTCCGGCTCGGTCGAGTTCTGCTTGCCGACCTCGCCGATCTCGCCCCCGACGCTGATCGTGATCCCGGCCGGCTCGAGCTCCCGGATCAGGGCGGTCAGCTCGGCCGCCCGTTCGTAGTTCAGGCGCTGCTCGAGGTCGACGTTCGGCTGGGACAGGTCGACCAGGGTCGAGCTGTCGATGTCGATGTTGCGGTAGCCGACCGTGATCGCCTGGCGACAGGCAGATCGAATCTCCTCGGTCATCTTCTCAGGGTCGGCCTGGTATTTCGCGGCGTTGAACTGGTAATGGTCGCCCTGGATGAAGACGGGGTGCTGCCAGCCGGCGGCGATTGCGCCGGCCAGGACGCTCGTGGCGTATTCGGCCGGGCGCTGGAACGTGTAGGTCTGCTCGCTCCGAGCCAGCTCGAGGATGACGGCTCCGACTCCGCCCGCCTCGGCGGTCTCGAAGATCGTCCGGGCCATGTCGAAGGTCTGGGCGCGCAGGTTGATCGCGGGCACGGTGAAGCCGTGGATCTCGCCCCGCGACCGGGCGAGATAGAGGTCCTGGATGCTCGACGAATGCGCGCCAAGCTCCAGGCTCGCCTCCCACACCAGCCAGCGGGCAGCGTCGACCGTCTCCTCATCCGTGGCGAACGCCGCGGTCCAGGCCAGGTCGCGGATCGTGGTCGAGCGGAAGGCAGCCTCGTGGCCGATCACCAGGCGGCCGCCGGCGACGGTCGCGGTCGGCCGGATCAGCTCGACGAGCTGGGCCACGGAAGCGGCAACGGTGGGCATCTGGGCACTCCGACTCGGCAGGGACTGGACGATTCGAGCCCATCCAGATGGCTCCCGGTCCCGATTCTAGACGTTGGCTCGCGGTGGGGTCGAAGTCAGTCCCGTCGGCGGGCCGTGCGTCCCCGCACGAAGTCGACGAGCACGTATTCGCCGAGGTGCTCCGGCTCGGTGAAGAAGGCCCGGCCATGGTTGAGCCGGGTCACGTGGGCCACGAACTCGGTCAGCGCCCGGGATCGCTCGAGCATGAAGGTGTTGATCGTGATCCCGGCCTTCGTGCAGCGCTGCACCTCGCGCAACGTCTCCTGGATCGTCTGGCGCGTCGGCGGGTAGTTGAACTCGACCTGGCCGTCCTGGAAATGGGCTGTCGGCTCGCCGTCGGTGATGACCACGACCTGCCGGTTCGCAGCTCCGGACCGGGCCAGGATCCGGCGGGCCAGCAGCAGGCCGTGCTGGAGGTTCGTGCCGTACTCATAGCCGTGCCAGGACAGCTCGGCCAGGGTGCCCGGCCGAATCTCGCGAGCGTAGTAGGCGAATCCGATCACGGTCAGGTCATCGCGCGGGTACTGCGTCCGGATCAGCGTATCGAGCGCCACGGCCACCTTCTTGGCCGCCACGAAACAGCCGCGCAGGAGCATCGAGCGGCTCATGTCGACCAGCAGGACCGTGGCGGTCCGGGTCGATTCCTCGGTCCGGTGGACGGCGAAGTCCGACGCCGCAAGCTGGATCGAGCGCCGGCCGCCGGCCGCCTGGTCCACGGTCGATCGGCGATTCTCGGGCCGCTGCAGGGCATTGGCCAGGGTCTCGCGCAGGTCGAGATCGAAGGGGTCGCCGAATTCGAACGGCTTGCTCCCGTCGGTCCGCTCACCGGTTCGACCGGCCCGATCGATCCGGTGCTCGCCGAAGGCGTCGCGGGCCAGGCGGGCAAAGAGGTCGTCGAGGACCTTCTGGCCGATCCGGCGGCTGCCCCGCGGGGTCAGCTCGAGGTGGTCGCGATCGCCGGTCAGGTAGCCGGCCGCCTCGAGCCGGGCGGCCAGCCGATCGAGCGCGTCGAAGTCACGCACGGCATCGTCGTCGAGCAGCTCACCGAGCGCGGTTCGATCGATCCGATCGAGGTCGGCCGGGCCGTCAACGTCGCCGAGCTGGGCCTCGAGCGCTTCCAGCTGCCCCAGGGTCTCGAGCTGGCCGAGCGCACCCTCGAGCCCGAGCTCCTCTTCGCCACCAAAGCGGAATCGTTCGCCCAGCCCGTCCGGCAGCAGCTGGTCGAGGGTTGCCGAGAGCTGGGCCAGGTCCCAGCGCAGCCGGTCGTCGCGCAGCAGGCCGTCGACCAGGGAGTTGAGCTCGGCGCGCTGCTCCGGGCTGAGCGAGCGCATGAGGGACTGCATCGCCGCCATCCGCTCGGCGAGCTGTTCGATGATGTCGTCGACGGTCTTCGCGCCCGGAAAGAACGCGCCGTGCCGGGCGAGGAACTCGGCCGGGTCGGGCTCGGCTCCGGCCAGCTGCTGCTGGAGCAGCTGGTCGAGATCGCGGACCATGGCTCGATTCGCTGCCAGGTCCTCCGGGCTCATCTGCCGGACGGCATCGGCCATGCCCGCCGCGTAGCGATCAAGGACCGAACGCCTGAGGCGCTCGACCATCGCCTCGAACCGGGCGCGTGCCGGCTGGTCGAGGAAGTCGTACTCCTCGAGGGCGCGAATCCGGTCGCCGAGGTCGTCAGGCAGCGCGTCGAGGCGGGCCAGCCGCCGGGCGATCGTGTCCCGCAGCAAGTCGTTCAGCTCAGGCGCAGGCGAGGCCTCTCCCTCGTCGCCGCCGGCCGTGGCCGCCAGCCGCTGGTCGAGCCCATCCCGCTCGGACTGGACGATCTGGGCGAGCTCGGCCCGGACGTCGGCCAGGACGTCGCCCAGCCGATAGCGATTGAGGAGCTCGTCGCGCCTGGCTCGGAGGCGCTCCCGGAGCGCAGCCAGTCCTGCGAGATCGGCCCGGTCAGGGTCGGGCGATCGCCAGCCGCGCTCCAGCAACCGGCGGAGGGCCTCGCCCAGGTCACCGTCCGACATGAGGTCGTCGGCCAGCTCGGCGATGATCTCGTCGGCTGACAGGTCGGGCAGCGCCTGGCTGCCGTCCCAGCGGCCGAACCGGGCACGATGGACGAGCGGCCCGGCCGGCGGACGGGACTGGGCCGGGTCCGCCTCCGACGCAGCGTTGCCGCTGGCGAGCGGGCCCGGCCGGGCCTCATCGAGATCGCGGCGGTCGGGCGACCACTGGCTCATCGTCGGTACGTGACCGACCCGCCCACCCGTTCCTTGTTCAGGCGCCGGGCGAGGTGCAAGCCCTCGAGCAGGAACTCGACGGCCGAGGCCACCAGGGCTGCTTCGGCCTGTGGACCGAGGCCCGCCCGGCGGGTCATCGAGGCCTCCTCACCGGCCTGCGACAGGATCCCGGTACGCTGGACCGCATCGGCCAGGCCAGGGACTTCGCCAACCCAGCGGACGTACTCGTTCGAGCGAACCTGGTCGCCCGTCTCGAGGGTGAGGCCCTGGTCGAACGCCTCGACCAGCACGTCGAGGTCGTCGATCGCCACCCGCCGGTTGAAGGTCGCGTACACGGCCTTGGTGATGAGCCGCTCGACGATCCGGTCCTCGGGTAATTCATCGCCAGCCGTCTCGAGCTCGATCTTGCCGGCAGTCGAGGCGACCACTGCGCCCAGGTCGCTGATCCGGGGCGCCGCCGCGGCCTCGCCGAGCCGGACCGCGCGCTTGAGCGCGGCGGCCTCGAGGACCTCCAGGTTGGCGATCGAGACGCGCACGCTGACCCCCGAACGCTGGCTGATCTCACCGGAGCGCCGGGCAAGGTGGGTCAGCTCGGCCACGATCTCCTCGACGAAGGCCGGAACGTGGACCGTCGGAACACCTTCCTCGGGCGGGAAGGCCAGCTTCTCCTGGCGGACGATCGCGATCTCGTCGGTGAGGGTCCGGGGGTAGTGGGTCCGGATCTGCGAGCCGAGGCGATCCTTGAGCGGCGTGATGATCCGGCCCCGGCTGGTGTAGTCCTCGGGATTCGCGCTGGCGACCACGAACAGGTCGAGTGGCAGGCGGATCGTGAAGCCGCGGACCTGGACGTCCCGCTCTTCGAGGATGTTGAGCAGGCCGACCTGGATCCGCTCGGCAAGGTCGGGCAGCTCGTTGATCGCGAAGATCCCCCGGTTCGAACGCGGGATCAGGCCGAAATGGAGGACCAGCTCGTCCGACAGGTAGCGGCCCTCGGCGACCCTGATCGGATCGACTTCACCGATCAGGTCGGCGATCGTGATGTCCGGGGTGGCCAGCTTCTCGCCATAGCGGCGATCGCGAGGCAACCAGCTGATCGGAGTTTCATCGCCGCCCTCGGCCACCAGCGCCCGCGCCGACGGGCTGATCGGCCCGAACGGATCGTCGTTGAGCTCGCCACCGGCCACCACCGGCAGCCACGGATCGAGCAGGCCAACGAGCAGCCGGGCCAGCCGGGTCTTGCCCTGCCCGCGCTCGCCGAGGAAGACGAGATCCTGGCCGGCCAGGATCGCATTCTCGACTGCCGGAAGGACGGAGTCGGCATAGCCGACGACACCCGGGAACACCGCCGCGCCTTCGCCCAGGCGGGCCAGCAGGTTCGTCCGAAGCTCTGCCTTGACCGAGCGTGAGCGCCAGCCCAGGGCCCGCAGCTCCCCGATGGTGCTGGCATTGGGCGGAGCGGCTGCCGAATCGTCGGAGTGGGGAGCTCTGGAACGGGACATCTGGACCTCAGGAGGGAATGTGCGCCCAGTCCGGGACGCTCGGGTCAATGACGATGGCCGGCCCCGACCGAGTCGGACCGGGCTACATCGATCGCCAGTCGCACGGCGCCGGGATCGTCGATGTCATGGGCGACCAGCCCAGCCAGCAGATCGCTCCGGGCATCGAGCATCACCTCGAGATCGCCGGCCCGCTCGTCGACGAGGAGCCCCAGCTCGGCCATGACCCCCCACGAGAAGTGCTGGTAGTGCTGGGCAGCCGCATCCCAGGTGGCCAGCACGGCCGGGCCCTGGCGTTGGACGTGGCCGTGACCATCGCGCATCGGCGGCCGGAGCAGGTGGGCCGCCGCCACGCGCCAGCCGGCGGCATCCGGGTCGACCTCGAGGATGACGACAATGGCGACCCGGGCCCCGGCGTCGTCGGCTGCTTCGAGACTGAGCAGCGGCATCCGCGCCAGCACCGCTTCGAGCGACTCGGCGTCAACCGTCACCGGGGACGCCGTTCGGGTGTTGGCCTGGGGCGGGAGGGAGCACGTCAGCAAGGTTTGTCCGAGTGCGTCTCGGACGTCGTCGCCTGCCCAGCCGCTGCTCGACGATTGCGTTGGAGCGGCGACCACGAGTGGCAATCCGAGCTCGATCAGGATCGATGCCAGGGCAGCCAGCTCCGGGTCGAGCGTGCCTGCTCGAATCCAGCCCGTGATCGAGCGCGGCGGGCCGCCAGGCGATGGCGCCTGCGGGCTGCCGTCCAGATGGCCCTTGGTGTGATCCACGCGTGCTCCGAATCGGTTGGTCTGGCCTCGGAGAATCCAGCCTAGGACCGCGGCCGGGGAGCGTCAAACACCGCGCCGGGAACGTTGCCTGGCCGGCTGGTCGGCGTGCCCGCCATGACCATCAGGTGGCTTGGCCGGGGATGGCCCGGCCGGTACATTCGGCCGGTGAACCTCCAGGCTGCCGTGGCCCGGCTGGCCGGCGCGCCGGCCCGGTTCCGGTCGAGCGAGTACCAGCAGGTCGGCGGCAGCGCCCGGTTCCGGGCCATCGAGCGCCGGCGCACCGGCACGGCGACGCGGGCCGGCGTTGCCGTGATCGCCGTCGCGGTCGGCTTCGACGCGGCTGCCCTGTTCGACCTGCAGGCCGGCAGCGTGTTGTTCGCCCTCGCGACGGATGCCGTGATGCTGACCATGGCCATCCTGGCCTGGTGGTACCTGCCCCGCGACCTGCGCCATCGGCCCGAGCTGGTCGCCGCAACGGTCAGCCTGTGCCTGGCTGCCTCGACCGCCGCCACCGGCGTCGCCGTGCCCACCCTCGCAGCCGAGACCGTCGGCTACCTCCTGGTCATGCCCGGCCTGATCGCCCTCGTCCTGCCCTGGCGAACGCGGGTCCACGGCTGGTGGCTGGTGGGCTATGCCACGATCTCGATCGGCTACCTCGCGCTTGACCCCAGCGGTCGATTCTCACCCGATGAGCGGGCTGACCTGGTGACCGTGCTGGTCATCGCCCTCGGCGCAAGCCTGGCCGGCCACGTCCTCCTGAAGGCGGCCCAGATTCGGAGCTTCGCCCAGCTGGACAAGATCCGGGCCCTCCGCCAGCGGGCGGACGCCGACATGCTCGAGCTCGAGCGCGTCCACCACGCCCTTGAGCTGACCGCCCGGATCGACCCGCTCACGGGCGCCGGCAATCGACGCCGTCTGGACGAGGACCTGCGGGCGGTCCGGGCCCACATCAGTCGTTCGTCGATGAGCTACGGCCTGGTCTCGATCGACCTCGACCGGTTCAAGGCGATCAACGACCGGTCCGGGCACCAGGCCGGAGACGAGGTCCTGCGACGACTGGTGGCGGCGATCCAGCAGACCCTGCGGGCCGAGGACGCGATCTACCGGATGGGCGGCGAGGAGTTCCTGGTGATCCTCCACGTCGCTACCTGGGAGGGCCTGCTGGCCGCCGCCGAGCGACTACGGGCGACGGTCGAGGCCCTCTCGATCCCCCTTGCCGAGAACGACCCACACGGCATCGTCACGATCAGCCTGGGGGTGACCCTGCTTGACCGCGACGACCTGGTCATGACCGACAGCCAGTGGCTCGAGCGAGGCGACAAGGCTCTGTACGAGGCGAAGGCCGCCGGCCGGAACACGGTCATGGCGGCCGGCCACGACGCGTCCGGGCCGTCGCGCCAGATCTCGGCCGCCTGATCAGCCGACGCTGCCGGTGGCCGTCCCGTTGGCGCGGGCGGTCATGTCGAGCCAGGGATAGGTGCTCTGGATACAGCCGATGTTGGGGGACAGGCACAGGCTGAAGTCCGCCTGCGTCCAGGATCGGAAGCTGGGCTGGCCGGCTCCGCCCCACAGGTGGTCGCCCGCGTGCAGCCAGGTCCAGAACGGGAATGTGGTCGAACCGTAGTTGACCACCTGCGGGGCACCGACGATCACGTAGCCGTCGTCGCACCAGTCGATCTGCTGGAAGTAGGCCCACAGCTTCAGCCCGAACAGGTTGTAGGCATCACGCTCCCACTTCCACGTCCAGCATCCGGCGCCCGGCCCGCTGAGCGCCGCGGCGAAGCGCTGTCCATCGAGAGCCAGCTCGTCCGGCCGCGGCCGCTGGGCCTGCCGGCCGAGGACATGGGACGTTGCGTACGAGGCAACGGACAGGTAGCTGATCACCGCGTGCTGATCGCTGACCGCCAGTGCCGCGAACCGACCGGCGGGGTCCGGAGCCGCGGCCAGGGCGGTCACCAGGGCGGTCGACCTGACGACATCGGGCGACGTTCGTCCAGGCCCGGCCGGCACGCTGGCAGCGGCCGGTGACACGAGACCGAGGGCCAGCAGCACGCCGGCCAGGGCAGCCCATCGAGCCGGGCCGAAACGAGGGCGACGGAGGGTTGGCTGGACCATTCTGTACATCTCCCGCAGGCGGCCATCCAGGGGCGGGCGGCGCGCTCTCACGAGGCGGGAGTCATCGCGGCGCGGCGTCGTGGGCCATGGCGCGGCGAGGGTCTCCTCACCGTCATCGGGCTTCCGGACAACGCTCCGCGAAGATAGCCCGGCGAGCTCAACTCCGACGTATCACGCGGTTATGGCGCGATTGGCCGGCCCGCTCCGGGCCCCGGCCGATCAGCCCGGACAGGTGCCGGCGTCACGCGGGTGGACCTGGTAGATCTCGGCCCCGGCAGCGGCCGTCGGACCGCCCGCCGCGACGTTCACGGCCAGGAATGGATCGAGCTCGTAGTCAGCCTGGGTCGGCTCCAGGTCGCGTGGGTCGAGGCGCAGGATGAAGACCGGCCGGCTGCAGATGAGCGAGGCGATCCGCGCCTCGCGCGTCCCCCAGCCCTCGTACACGATGTTGGTGTCGTCCACGATCAGGACGTCGGGCCGGAGGCCCTCGACGTGCTGGCCGTACCACAGCGGGGTCGAAGCGTCCCAGTACGACAGGATCGCCGCATTGCTGGGCAGGGCCCTGAACACGGCGTCGACGTAGGTCGGCCCCGAGACATTGGCACTCAGGTCGTTGGATGCCCAGTTGAGGCTGCCGAGGGTGATGGCGAAGACCAGTCCGAGCACGCCGATCACGGCTCCGCTGGCCAGCTTCGTCCGGCGCGTCGCGACCGGGTCCGGCCGCGCCTGCCCGACGGCCCGGCCGATCGCGGCCACGCTCCAGGCGAGGGCCCGGGCCAGGCCTTCGAGACCCATCGAGAAGCCCAGGCCGAGGACCAGCCAGGGCACCAGCAGGTAGTGCTCGAGCTCGAGGTAGTTGGCCCAGATGTACGTCGCGGTGACCATGATCCCGATGCACATCAGGCCGAACGCCGGCCGGCGCCAGAGCAGGCGGGCAAGGCCGATGGCGCCGACGATCGGGACGACGATCGTCGCCCGGGCCAGCATCAGCGACCACAGGTTGGGCAGGGCCGCCATGAAGTCGCCTGGCCCGGCGCCGGCCAGGAAGTCGAACTGGCCCCGGAACTGGGTGCCGCTCACCAGCCAGATCACGCCGTCGAGGGTCGTCGGATGGTTGTACGGCAGGGGCGGATTCTGCATCGCGGCAAGCGGGATGTAGAGATAGACGGACAGGCCCACGAGGATGGCCCCACCAGCCGCAAGGAGCAGCCAGGGCCGTGCCAGGAGCTCTCGGCGACCGGCCCACAGGACATATACAACAACGAACGGAGCGACGAACAGCATCAGCAGGTGGTTGCCCAGGGCCAGTCCGATCAGGAGCCCGCCAAGGACGAGGTCGCGGGTCGCCCGCCGGTCGGCCCAGACCAGGGCGCGATGGATCACCAGGGCCACGAACATCAGGTGGAGTGGGTTGACCTCGGACACGTCGGCGGCGATCCAGACGGTCCCGATCAGCCCGAGGGTCAACGCACCGACCACCGCCAGCAGCGGCCGGACGCCCAGTCGGAGCGAGATGAGGCTGAGCGTGGCGAGGGTGATCGCCACGTACACCGCCGACAGCAGGTTGGCCCGGAAGGCCACGCTGCCGATCGGGACGAGCTCGGCCAGCCAGGCCATCAGGATGTAGGTCGGGTAGCCAGTCGGATGGGCGACGCCCAGGATGTGGGGCACCGTGGCCATCTCGCCCCAGTCGCCGAACCCGACCCCGGGCATGAAGGTCTGCGAGTAGATCGCCAGTCCGCCCAGTCCGCTGATGAGAGGCACGAGCAGGCCTGGCTGGCGGACGCGTTCCAGGATGGAGCGCCGGTCTACCTCGGCCGCTCCCGAATCGTCGGCGGGGTTGCGCCCACGGGCCTCGGCGTCGGGCGGCTGAGCGTCGACGCCGGGCGGCTCGATTGAAGGTGTAGTACCGGCCGTGCTCACCGGCGGCAGTCTAGGGCGTTGCGCGATTGTGGTCCGGGGACGACCGACGGGACCGGCCCGGACGAACCGGCGGGACGAGGGACCGCCGGTTTGTGCCAGATGGCGCCACCAGTGCTGCTCAGCGGAGAATCGGGGCGGATCTGAGTCCCCGCGGCCGGCAGAGCCTACCCGTTGAGGAGCCATCCGGCCGATTCCAAGCTCATAGAGCGATTGGAACGGATCCCCAGCGCGGGCCACCGAGCTTGGCCGTGCCGCCCTGCCGGCTCAGATCGGCTTGCTCGGGCTTCGGTCCCTGCCCAGTGGCACTGCCCGCGCTAGGTAGCAGGATCTGGCCCGGCGAGTCCGGCCACGCCGGCCCAGGCGATGCTCTGGCAAGAATCCACCTGTCCGGGCAGATCAGGGGTTGACGGAACGGCGCGGGCCGTCCTATCCTGCCCAGGCACCCGCTGGGTGCCCGTGCAGATCGCGAGTTGAGGAGGCGTCGGGCATGACAAACGACGTCCGTATCCCCACCCCGGCCGGCGCCCCTGGCGCTCGCGGGACGTTCCTGCCCATCTCGTAGGTCAATTGGCGGCCACTGGCCGTCAGCCGCACCTCGAGCCGTGGACCGGAACCGGTCGCACGGTTTTTTGTTGCCATCCAGCTGGTTGGCCGAGCCGCGAGACCGCCGACGCGATGACGTCGCCGCCGATCCGCGGCTCATGTGATTCCCGGGTCGTTTTCCGTCTGACCGATCCATGCCTCCCAGCCGGAGCCTTTCGATGACAACCATGGCCAACCAACAACTGAATCGACCAGGTCCCGCCGACTCGGGGCGGCCCTCGACCAATGCCGGCCCACTGGCGCCGCTCCCGGCCCTGCTCGTCGAGCACGTCCAGAAGCGGTTCGCGGTGGGCAAGAAGCATCGTCCGGTCGTGGCCATCGACGATGTCTCGATGCGCCTCGAACGGGGCGAGATCTACGGGATCCTGGGCACCAACGGGTCCGGCAAGTCGACCCTGATCCGGCTGATCTGCGGCCTGCTCACCCTCGACGGTGGACGGGTCGAGGTATTCGGCCACGATCTGGTCCGCGAGGAGCTGGCCGTCAAGCGCCTGATCAACCGGGTCTCGGTCGACGCGGCGTTCTTCAAGAAGCTCAGTCCGCTTGAGAATCTCAGCTTCGCGGCCCGCCTGTACGGCCTCGAAGCAGGGCCGGCCCGGGCGGCGACGCTCGAGATCCTCGCCCGGCTGGGAATCTCGGCCCAGCGGGCGGACCGTCCCATCGAGCAGATGAGCCGGGGGATGCAGCAGAAGGTCGCGATCGCGCGGGCCCTGCTCACCTCCCCCGCCCTGTTGCTCCTGGACGAGCCGACCACCGGCCTCGATCCACGCTCGAAGCTCGACGTCCAGGCGTTCATCGAGGAGCTCCGGGTGAGCCACGACGCGACGATCGTCCTGACCACCCATGACCTCGCCGAAGCCGATCGCCTGTGCGGTCGGATCGCAATCCTGAACGACGGCCGGAAGGTCGTCGAGTCAACGCCCACCGGGCTGAAGCTGCTGGTCGCCGAACGATTCGACCAGCCCGCGACGCTCGAGGCGGCATTCATGACCTACACCGGTCGATCGCTCGACGACGACCACGAAGAAACGGAGGAGTCCGATGAGTCGAACTGAACCACGCCGAGCGACCTCGGTCGCACCTCTGCCTCGCCATTCACTCCCAGGGAAGGAGCCAATCGTGATGTATCACCACTACGCGTTGGCCCGGGTCATCCACGCCGAACGCCTCGCTCGCGGCATTGCCGAGCGTGAGGGCGATCGACAGGCCCGCCGGTCCAGCCGTCGCCCGATCCGTCGGGCAATCGGTCGCTCGATGGTCCGCCTCGGTTCCCGTCTGGCCGCCGAGCCGAATCTTCGCCCGGCCCGGTCCCGCTGAGGGACCGGGCCGGGCGCCCCATCTGGAGACACTCCCGTGACTGTGCTCACCTACGAGATGAAGACGAGCTTCGCCTTCATCGAGCGCAACTTCAACCTGACCCGCCGGTACTGGGGCTGGGAATTCGCCTTCCTGGTCTACTCCGTCGCCGGGGCCCTGTCGATCTCGCTGATCGGCGCGCAGGCGGGCGATCCGCGCCTGCTCCTGTCGCTGATGATCGGGGCGATCTTCTGGAACTACCTGTCGGTCGTCTTCTCGTGGATCGCCGAGACGATCGCAGTGGAGCGCTGGGAGGGAACCCTGGAATACACGATGATGGCCCCGATCCGGCGCTCAACCCAGCTGATCGGCTCGACCGCCTACGCCATCGTGTACGGGCTGATCCACACCGCGGTCATCCTGGTCGTCCTGGTCCTGTTCTTCCCGCAGCTCGACCTGGCCAAGGCCAATCCGGCCACCGCCGTGATCTTCGTCCTGCTCGGCTCGTTCAGCTTTGTCGGCATCGGCATGCTGGCCGCGATCCTGCCGCTGCTGTACGTCGAGCGGGGCGCCCAGATGACGTTCGTCCTGCAGTCATGCCTGCTCCTCGTCAGTGGCGTCTACTACTCGGTCGCGATCCTGCCGCCGTGGATGCAGGTCCTGTCGCGCCTCTCGCCGGCGACCTACGTCCTCGATGGCGTCCGGGCCGGCCTGATCGACGGCGTCCCGATCAGCGACCTGATGGGCGACGTGTGGCCCCTGGTCGTAATGGGGTTCACCTTCATTCCGCTCGGGATCTGGGCGTTCGGTCGGGCCGAGCGCTACGCCAAGCGGACAGGCAAGCTGAAGCGGGTGGGCTGACGTGGTGACCGAAGCCGGCAACCCGTCCCTGGAGCGACTGGGCTGGACCCCGGCGCTCGCCGAGGCCCATGCCAGCCACGCTTCGGCCGGCCGGGGCGCAGCCCGCGTCGTCGCCGAGGATCGTGGCTTCTACCAGCTCCTGGGTGCCGGCGGCGAGGTGAGGGCGGCCGTGAGCGGACGCTTCCGCTTCGAGGCCGGCGCCAGCCCGGCCGCCTATCCGGCGGTCGGCGACTGGGTGGCGATCGACCCTGGCACCGACGGCGACGTGGTGATCCAGGCCGTGCTCCCCCGCCGCAGCGCGCTCATCCGGCAGGCGGCGGGCCGGCGGACCGAGGCCCAGGTGGTCGGCTCCAACCTGGACGTGGTCTTCGTCGTCGCATCGCTCAACGGCGACCTCAACCTGCGCCGCCTCGAGCGCTACATCGCGGTGGCCTGGGACAGCGGCGCCGAGCCGATCATCCTGCTGTCCAAGGCCGATCTGGCCGAGGATCCCGAGGCGATCGTGGCCAGCATCGAGGCGATCGCCGCGGGGGCCGCCGTGCTCGTGGTCAGCTCATTCGATGGTCGCGGCGTCGATGCGGTCCGGGCGCGGATCGGGCCGGGCCGGACGGCCGCGTTCGTTGGCTCGTCGGGGGTCGGCAAGTCGACCCTGCTCAACCGGCTGGCCGGTGAGGAACGGGCCGCCGTCAGCGCCACTCGGGCCGGCGACGACCGCGGCCGGCACACCACCGTTCGGCGCCAGATTCACCTGTTGCCCGATGGCGGACTGGTCCTCGACACGCCGGGCATGCGTGAGCTTGCCATGTGGGATGGCGACGGGCTCGAGTCGTCGTTCGAGGATATCGACGACCTCGCCGGCGGCTGTCGCTTCGCCGATTGCGCCCACGCGGCCGAACCCGGCTGCGCCGTCCAGGCGGCGATCGGAGCCGGCACCCTGGCCGCCGCCCGGCTCGAGAGCTGGCGCAAGCTCGAGCGCGAGGCTCGCCACCAGGCGCGCAAGGTGGACGCCCTCGCCCGCGAACAGGAACGACGCCACTGGAAGAAGATCAGCAAGGCCGTCGACAGCCAGATGACCGCGAAGTACGGAAAGGAGGGCAGATGACCAATGACCGAGCCACTGACGACGACCGGTGAGTCTCCGGCCGGCCCGGCGATCCCGGGCCTCCGCTTCCGCCCGTTCGAGCCCGACTCCGACTACGACGAGCTCAGCTCGCTCACCCGGGCTGCGGCGCTGTTCGACGGGGTCGACGTCCTCCAGAGCGCAAACGAGCTCCGCGTCGAGCATGAGCACGTCGCCGGGTTCGATCCGCGCCGGGACATCCTCGTGGCCGAGATCGACGGCACGATGTCCGGATTTACCCAGACCCACATTCGGATTCACGGCGGTCGGCCGGTCCACCACGTTGGCGGCTCCGTTGCACCCGCCTGGCGCCGCCGCGGCCTGGGCCGGGCGCTCCTGGGCTGGTCCCATGCCCGCGCAGGTGCGGTCGCCGCGGCCACCGACGACGGCCACCAGCACGACCTCCAGTCGTGGGTTATGGGCGACCAGCCTGGAGCGCGCGCTCTGCTCGAGTCCGAGGGCTACGGCGTCATTCGCTACTTTCACCAGATGGTCCGCGACCTGTCCGATCCGATCGAGCCGCGCGACCTCCCCGTCGGGCTCGAGATTCGGCCGGTCCAGCCCGCCGACCATCGCCGGATCTGGGATGCCGACGTGGAGGCGTTCCAGGACCACTGGAACAGCCCCGATCGGACGGAGGAGGACTACCTGGGCTGGTTCGCGATGCCCGACCTGGACACGAGCCTGTGGCGGGTGGCCTGGGACGGCGACGAGGTCGCCGGCTCGGTGATGACCGCGATCTTTGCCGAGGAGAACGAGATCCTCGGCGTCCAGCGAGGCTGGCTCGAGCACATCAGCGTGCGCCGGCCCTGGCGCCAGCGAGGGCTCGCCTCCGCCCTGATCACCGAGGCAATGCTCGGCCTCCGGTCGATCGGGTTGAGCGAGGCCGACCTCGGAGTGGATTCCGAGAACCCCAACGGGGCGGTCAAGGTCTACGAGCAGCTCGGCTTCCGGGTGAGCCGGATCGCCCGGCTGTACGCCCGGCCACTCTGACGGTCACTTCCGCGGTGCCACCGCGGCCGGGCGGCTTCGGCCTGGTCAGGCAAACAGCCGGCCGTTTGCCTGGACGAGCTCCATCCAGGGGGCCTCGCGCCCGATCGTCGTGGCCGGTCCGTGGCCCGGTTGAACCCGGATTCCGGGATCGAGCCGGCCGAGCCGGATGATCGACTCGGCCATCTGCTCGGCCGAACCGCCGGCCAGGTCGACCCGTCCCCAGCCCCCGGCGAACAAGGTGTCGCCGCTGAGCAGGAGCCCGTCCCCGGCAGACAGCAGGCAGACCGAGCCCTCGGTGTGGCCGGGCGTGTGGAGCACCTCGAGCCGGATCGAGCCAAATTGGATCACGCCTCCCTCAGCCAGTTCCACGGCGGGAACCGACGGCGGGATCGGGAAGGGAGCCATGATCGGCGAGGGCGAGCGCAGCCGATCGCCATCGAGCGGGTGGACCGCGATCGGAGCACCGGTCTGGGCGCTCAGCGCGGCGTTGTCGCCGATGTGATCCCAATGACCGTGGGTCGACACGATCAGCTTGAGGGTCCAGCCGCGCTCGGCCAGCTCGCCGATGATCCAGGCCAGCGATGGAATGGCCACGTCGATCGCGATCGCCTCGCGGCTCCGCTCGTCGGCCAGGATCTGGACGTTGGTCGCGACGGGTCCGAGCGCACGGCTGAGGTGGTGCACTGCGGGCTCAGGTCCGGTGTCGTCGCTCGCTCAGGCCTCGAGCTTGGTCTTCATGCACACGAAGGTCTGGCCGATCATCTTGTTGGCCGTGCCTTCGATCAGCCGCGAGCCAAGACTGGCCAGCGTGCCCGAGATGTTGACGTCGGCGCTCCAGTCCATCGTCGTGCCGCCGTCCGCGCCGTCGCTCAGGCGCATCGTCGCCGTCCCGTCGACGGCGCTACCCGGCGCCTGGCCGTGAGCCTTCACCTCGGCGACCTCATTCTCGGTCACGGTGACCATCTCGCCGTCGAGGACGAAGCGGGCGTTGATGAAGCCGATGCCGACTTTGGCCCGGGCCTTGAAGTGGCTGGCATCGCTCGGCTCGACCGACTCGACACCGGGCCCGCACGAGCCGGCCGAGACCGGGTCGGTGACGAACGCCCAGACCTTCGGGCGCGGCGCGGCGATCTCGACGGTGCCTTCGAAATGCATCGAATCCTCCGGGACCGGCGGGCTCAGCCGCCGCTGTGGGCGCCGCTGCCGACGTAGGCTTCGGGCTCGCGGATGAAGCTCGATCGGCAGCCGATCGAACAGAAGGCATAGACGATCCCGGCATGCTCGGCCAGGTGACGGGCATTCGCCCGGTCCACCGTCATCCCGCACACGGGGTCGAGCAGGACGACATCGTCGACGGCGACCCCGGCGGGCAAAGCGTCCAGCCGCTCGGGGGCCACGCCGGCGAGGGTGGCCGGACCGGGCGCCGCCACGAAGGTCGCCCGGCCGCGGCGGACCTGGACCAGCTCGGCCAGGATCGAGATGGCAACCTCGGCCGCCTGCTCCGCGCCCAGGTCGATCCCGGCCGGCGCCCGCACCGCCGCGACCCGCTCGGGCGGCACGCCCTCGGCCAGGAGCCACGCCCGGACCGTGTCTGCCCGGGTGGGGCTGGCAACGAGGCCGACGTAGGCCGGCTCGAGGCGCAGCGCGGACAGGACCGCTTCCTCGTCCCACGTCCCCTGGCTGGCGACGATCACGTAGGGCCCGACGGCCGGCCGGGGCAGGCTGCTGAAATCATCGCCGGCGACCACGCTGACGGCCTCCGGCAGGTGGCCACCCTCGGCGACCGGGTCCATCACGGTCACGGCGTAGCCCATCACGGCGCCGAGCTCGGCGGTGGCCGTCGCGATCGGGCTGGTGCCGGCAATCCACAGGGCCGGGGCGGGCAGGTGCGGTTCCACGTAGATCTCCAGTGTGCCGCCGGAGTGGCAGGTCATGATCTCATCGACCACGCCATCGCCGCGGCGCGAATTGGACGGCAGCTCCTTGCTGATCCGGAGCAGCCGGGGCTGGCCGTCGGCCAGCGCACGGAGCCCCTCGCGGATCACGAGCGGACGGGCACAGCTGCCGCCGACGAAGCCCTCGATCGATCCATCCGGGTGGATCAACCCGCGCGCCCCGGGCCGGGCCGACGTCGGCCGGCGGACGGCCACGACCGTGGCCAGGGCGAACGATTCGCCCGCCCGCTCGAGCTCGACCACTCGTTCGAAGAGGGATGCCGTGGCTACGCCGTGACCCCCTTCTCGTTCAGGATCGCCCAGATCTTGGGGGGCGTCAGGGGGATGTCGATGTTGCGCACGCCGAGATGCCAGAGGGCATCGACGACGGCGTTGGCGATCGCCGGCGGAGCGCCGACCGTGGCCGATTCGCCGACACCCTTGGCCCCGATCGGGTGATGGGGCGACGGGGTGATCGTCTTGCCGGTCTCCCAGGCGGGCGTCTCGACGGCCGTCGGCAGGAGGTAGTCCATGAACGTTCCGGCCAGGTTGTTGCCCAGCTCGTCGTAGGTGATCTCCTCGAGCAGCGACGGGGCGAAGCCCATGGTCAGGCCGCCGTGGATCTGGCCGTCGACGATCATCGGGTTGATGATGTTGCCGCAGTCGTCCACCGCCACGAACCGGCGCACGGTGACCTGGCCGGTGCCCCGGTCGATGTCGACGACGCAGATGTAGCTGCCGAATGGGAAGGTCAGGTTGGGCGGGTCGTAGTAGTCGACCGCCTCGAGGCCGGCCTCCATCCCGGCCGGGTGGTTGGTGTACGCGGCGAAGGCGATCTCCTGGATCGTCTTCGACTTGTCGGGCGAGCCCTTGACCGAGAACTTGCCGTTCGTCCACTCGAGGTCGTCCTCGCTGGCCTCGAGCAGGTGCGCCGCGATCTTGCGCGACTTGTCCCGGATCTTGCGGGCCGCGATCGCGGTGGCCGCCCCGGCAACCGGGGTCGAGCGCGAGGCGTACGTGCCCAGGCCGTACGGTGCGGTGTCGGTGTCGCCGTACTCGATCTTGATGTCGGCGACCGGAAAGCCGAGCTCCTCGGCGATGATCTGGGCGAAGGTCGTCTCATGGCCCTGGCCCTGGGTCTGGACCCCGATCCGGGCCAGGACCTTGCCGGTCGGATGGACCCGGATCTCGCAGCTGTCGAACATCTTGATCCCGAGGATGTCGAAGTCATGGGATGGCCCGGCTCCGACGATCTCCGTGAACGAGCTGATGCCGATGCCCATCAGCTCGCCCCGGGCGCGCTTCTCGAGCTGCTCCTTGCGGAGGTCGTCGTAGCCGATCATCTCGAGCGCCTTCTTGAGCGCCCGCGGGTAGTCACCCGAGTCGTACGACCAGCCGGTCGGTGTCTTGTACGGGAACTGCTCGGGCTGGATGAAGTTCTCCATCCGGAGCTGGGCCGGATCCTTGCCGATGTCGTGGGCCAGGATGTCGACCATCCGCTCGATCGCGTGGACCGCCTCGGTCACCCGGAACGAGCAGCGGTAGGCCACGCCGCCAGGCGGCTTGTTGGTATAGACGCCGTCGACCTCGACGAAGGCGTTGTCGAAGTCATACGAGCCGGTGATCACGTTGAACAGGCCGGCCGGGAACTTGGACGGATCGGCGGCCGCGTCGGTATAGCCGTGGTCGGCCACGGTCTTGACCTTGAGGGCGCTGATCTTGCCGTCCTTCGACGCCCCGAGCTCGGCGTGGATGTGATAGTCCCGGGCGAACGAATCGGCCTGCAGGTTCTCCGACCGATCCTCGATCCACTTGACCGGCTTGCCGGTCAGGAACGACGCCGCGACCGCCAGCACGTAGCCGGGGTAGACCGGGACCTTGCCGCCAAAGCCACCGCCGATGTCGTGAGTCTTGACCCGGATGTTTTGTTCGTAGATGGGCAGGCCGGCGCCCCCTGCAACAAGTGCCAGAACGGTCCGGATGGCATGCGGCGCCTGCGAAGTCATGTGCAGGGTCAGCTGCTGGCGAACAGGATCCCAATCGGCGACGCAGCCACAGGTCTCGATCGAGGCGACGTGGATCCGGGGGATGTAGATGTCCTCGGAGACCCGGACCTCGGCGGCGGCCATGGCAGCATCGGTCATGGCGGCGTCGCCTGATTCCCAGTGCCAGATGTGGTTGTTCGCCTTGTCCGGCCCGCGGTCAGGCCGGAGCACGAACGCGTCCGGCTCGAGCGCCTTGAACGGGTCGACGATGACCGGCAGGGGCTCGTAGTCGACCAGGACCGCGGCGACGCCGTCGGCTGCCGCATAGCGTGACGTGGCGATGACGGCGGCCACTTCCTGCGACTGGTACATGACCGTGTCCACCGGCAGCACCATCTGCATGTCCCCGGCCAGGGTGGGCATCCAGGCGAGCTTGTAGCCCTCCAGGTCCTTGCCCGTAACTACCGCGGCCACGCCCGGGACCTTCAGCGCTTCCGATGCGTCAATCGACTTGATCCTCGCATGAGCGTACGGCGAGCGGACGATGTCGAGCCAGAGCTGGCCCGGCAGGTTCACGTCGTCGATGTACTCGCCCTGGCCCCGAATGAACCGGGGATCTTCCTTGCGCTTGACCGAATGGCCCATGCCCCCGACGGCCTCGGTGGTCTGGGGCGTTGCCTGGACTGTCGCGTCGGCCATCTTGGTCGCCCTCGCTCAGCTGGCCGCGGCCGGCTCGGCCGGCGCGTCATGGGAGGCGCTCGCCCGCAGCTCACCGGCTGCCTGGTCGATCGCCTTGACGATGTTGACGTAGCCGGTGCAGCGGCACAGGTTGCCGGCGATCCCCTCGCGGATCTCGGTCTCGGTCGGGTCCGGGTTCTGGGCGAGCAGCCAGGACGCCTGCATGATCATGCCCGGGGTGCAGAAGCCGCACTGCAGCCCGTGCTGGTCCCAGAAGGCCTGCTGGAGCGGGTGGAGAGTGGCCCCGTCGGCCATGCCCTCGATCGTCTTGACCTCGTGGCCGTCGGCGCTGACGGCCAGCATCGTGCACGACTTGGCGCTTTCCCCATCCACCAGAACGGTGCATGCACCGCAGTTGCTCGTGTCGCAGCCGATGTGGGTGCCGGTCAAGCCGAATGTGTCGCGGAGGAGGTGGACGAGCAGATAGCGAGGTTCGACATCCGCGTCGCGGACCTCGCCGTTGACCGTGAGGCTGACGTGCTGGGTGGTCATCTCGTGCTCCTACCGCTGGGTCTGCGCGCGGGCGGCTGCCGAGCGCAGGGCCCGGACGACCATTTCCTTGACCATCGCTCGCTTGTACTCCTCGGGACCGTGGGAGTCCGTGCCCGGCCGGGACTCTGCGGCTGCGGCGATGCCGGCCGCCTGGAAGGTCGCCTCGTTCGGCTCCTGGCCGACCAGCGCCCGCTCGGCGCCGACCGCCGCGAAGGGTGCTTCGGCAACCGCGGTCAGGCCCAGGCCGGCCGCCGTGATCCGGCCGTCGGACCCGAGTGACAGCAGGGCCGCGACGCCGACCGTGGCGAAGTCTCCCGCTCGCCGCTCGAGCTTGGCGTAGGCCTCGCCGGACGGCCGCGGCGCGCTCGGGATCAGGACCTCGGTGAGGAGCTCGGTCGGCTCGATCGCCGTCTGGAACGTATCGAGGAAGAAGTCCCGCGCCCCGATCGACCGTTCACCGGACAGGCTGCGCAGGAAGATCGTGGCCCGGGTTGCGATCAGCACGGCCGGCCAGTCGGAGGACGGGTCGGCGTGGGCGCAGGAGCCACCGATCGTGCCCCAATTGCGAACCTGCGGATCGCCGATCCCACCCGCGGCATCAACGAGCAGCGGGTGACGGGCCTGGACGGCGCCACTCTCATGAATCCGGCGGTGCGTGGCCCGGCCACCGATGCGCAGGCCGTCGTCCGTCTCGATGACCTCGTCGAGGCCGTCGAGGTCCTGGATGTCGACCAGCAGGGTCGGCGAGGCCAGGCGGAGCTTCAGCAGCGGCAGCAGGCTGTAGCCGCCCGACAGGACCTTGGCCTCGCCCTCGCGGTCGGCCAGGATCTGGAGCGCCTCGTGCATCGCCGCGGGCCGGACATAGTCGAATTGAGCCGGGATCATCCGTCCTCCTTCGTGTCAAACCAGGCGCTCGGGGCGAGGGGAGATTGGCTCGAGGATAGGCCTGGGTCGTTCACTCGTCAACGAGGTTTCGCGGACGAAACCTGCAGGTCACGCTGGGCCAGGATCGCCCCTTGCTCGGAGGACGAAAGGCGCGCAACGCGTGCCGCTTCGCCGGCGTACCAACCGAAGCGCCTCGTGTCGACCGGCTCACCAGGGCCGACGGTCAGCCAGCGCGCCCGCTTCGTGATCCCCGCGCCTTCGAGCAGCTTCGAGGGATCAGCCAGCAGGACCCCCTGCGGGAAGCCCAGGTGGACGTGCTCGAGCTGGACCATGATCCAGGCAAAGAACGGGGTCCGACGACCGACCGGCACGTTGTAGCCGATCACCCGCCAACCCGGCCGGACGGCCTCGACGGCATCGGGCACGGCCGCCCGGACAACCAGGCGGAGCTGTTCGGCCAGCTCGGCGATCGAATCCGGGTAGTCGGCCAGGAGCGCTTCGGGTGGGAACTCGGGTCGAGTCGTCACGGTTGCCACGTCACGACGCCCACGACGCCGCTGCGCTGGTGGGCAAGCCGGACGCCCCCGTCGATCTCGATCGTGGCCGCCTCGACCAGCCCGACCAGGCGTCGGTCGCGCTGGCTGCCCGGCTCGACGTACAACTGCTGGCGCACCCAGCGGAGCAGGTCGGCTCTCGTGGGATAGGCCCGTGGCTCGCGCTCGACCGGCCGGACCCGAGGCTCGCGGCCGCGCGCGCGGAGGAGCTCCACGAACTCGGGCAGGGCCGGCAGCTCGGCCCGCGCCTCCCCGTGGATCGCCGGCCAGAACGCCGACGCGGCCGCGGCCGGGGTGACGTCGTTCATGATCGCCACGCACTGGCGCCGCGTGGCCGCCTCGAGCGCGTCGAGGAACCGGCCGATCGCCTCGATGTCGTAGCCGACGTGGGCGATCAGCGAGGCATCGGCATGGAGGTCCGCCGCGCCTGCGGCCGGCCAGCGCGCCTCGATCGTCCTGATGTTGTCGATCCGCTGTTCGCTGGCCAGCTCGGCCAGTGCAGTCAGCATTCCCGGCGATGGGTCGAGGGCAATGACTTCCCGAGCCCTGAGCGCGATCGGCAAGCCGAAGCGGCCCGCCCCGGCACCGACGTCGAGCCAGACATCCGACGGTTCGACCTCCTCCAGGAGGGCCGCCAGGACCGGGTCGTCGGTCCGCTGGGGGTCGGCCCGGAACAGGCCCGTGATCGGCCCATAGAAGTCAGGTCCGGCGGGAGCTTCACGGACACGCTCGGCCTGCTCGCGGTTCGCCCGCACCCGCAGGCCCCAGGCCAGGGCGGCCAGGTCGCCGGGCGTATCGACGTCGGGATTGGCGCTGCCGACGGGCACCTCCAGCACGAGCCCCGGATGGGCCGTGATCAGCGGCCCGAAGCCGCGGTCGCCCTCGAGCCCGGCGGCCAGATCCCACGCGGCGGGTCGGAGCAGGACCGGATTCCGTCCTTGATCGTGGGCGTAGACCGGCACGACGATCGGCCGGCCGGCTTCGTCCGGCGCCCCGAGCAATGCCTGGAGGACCTCCGGATCGAGGAGGGGCTGGTCGCCCAGGGCGATCAGCACGGCGGCAGCATCGGCCGGCACGGCCGCCAGGCCAAGTCTGACCGAGCTCGACAGTCCCCGGCCGGGGTCCGGGTTGTGGATCCGCCGCTCGGATCGCCAGTCGAGCGCCGCCTCGAGGTCCGCGGCGTCGTCACCCAGGACCACGACCACGTCGGTCAGGCCCGCCTCCGCCAGCCGGTCCAGCACGTGCTGGGCAACCGGCTTGCCGGCAAGCTCGGCCTGGAGCTTGCCGCCGCCGAACCTCGACCCGGCCCCGGCAGCCAGGACGATGGCCGTCGTCCGGCCAGGGTCGGTCACGGGCCGGGTCCGCTCAGGCCGGGACGCGGTCGCGCATCGGCCGGCCAGTGCCGCCGCGCCGTTCGGCCACGATCTCGGCCATGATCGCGAGGGCGGTCTCGGCAGGGGCACGCCCCCCGAGATCGAGGCCGACCGGTCCGCGCAGCT
This sequence comes from uncultured Chloroflexia bacterium, assembly GCA_963720965.1. Classification (GTDB taxonomy): domain Bacteria; phylum Chloroflexota; class Limnocylindria; order Limnocylindrales; family CSP1-4; genus Palsa-1033. The sequence goes on from CAVRHD010000002.1 coordinate 656,817, forward strand.
GGTCGAGCTCGGCGGGCGTCACCCCGGCCTCGAGCAGGCGCGCCCGGCGGTCGCCCTGGGTCTTGCGCGACCCGACCGCGCCGACGTACCGGCAGCGCCGGTGGAGGGCCTCCACGATCGCCGGCTCGTCGAACTTGACGTCATGGGTCAGGACCGCCACTGCATCGGCCGGGCCCAAACCGATCTCATCGGCAACCTCATCGGGCCAGCCCACGATGAGCTGGTCGACATCGGGGAAGCGGGCGGCGGTGGCGAACGACGCGCGCCCGTCGATCACGATCGTGTGGTAGCCCAGCTCGCGTGCGAAGCGGACGAGATAGCGAGCCACTTCGACTGCGCCGACGACGACCAGCCGGGGCAGCACGGGGTAGGCCTCCAGGAAGACCTGCCTCGATCCGACCTCGACCGTCGTGGACTCGCCCCGATCCAGGGCGACCAGGGCGGCCGTTCGCAGCGCCGCGTCATCGGCCGTCGAGCCGAGCGAGCCGGTCAGGGATCCGTCGGCGGCGACCAGCACGGCCGGCGGCAGGGCCTCACCATCGGCCGGATCGACCGCGCCGAACTCCGCCGTCGGGGCGCCCGCCGGGAGCGGGATCGCGACGCACACGCCTGCTGTCCGGGCGGCAGCGATGATCTCGGGACGCAGGCGCGGCTCGACCAGCACGTCAATCGTCCCGCCGCAGGCCAGGCCGACATCCCAGGCCTGCTCGTCGCTGATTCCGTAGCGGATGACCCGAGCGCGGTTCGCCGTCCGGGCCGACTCGATCTGCTCGAACGCCGCGCCCTCGACGCAGCCACCGCTGACCGAGCCGGCCAGCCGGCCGTCCGCGGCCGCCAGCAGGACGGCGCCGGCCGGCCGCGGCGCCGACCCGAACGTCCGGATCACGACGGCCCGGCCCACGTCGACCCCCTCGGCCCGCCAGGCGTCCACGGTCTCGATCAGCTCGCGCATCGGATCCTCGACTCGCTCGGCTACGTGCTCAAGGGCCGGGCCGTGGCGGCCAGGGCGTCGTCGGTCGCGGCGACCGAGGTCATCCGCCGGACCTCGGGCCGCAGGCTCACGATCCGGGCCGGGCGTGGGGCGGCCGCCTCGCCCCGGCGCGCGACCGGTCGGCCGACAAGGTACGACTCCGGGCCGACGGCCCCGCGCCGGGCCCGGCGGGCGGCCTCGCGGCGGGTCGAAGCGTCGGACAGGAGGACCCCCAGCCGCTGCAGGCTGGCGATCGTGCCGGCCGGCACGAAGTCGTCGATATAGGGCATCGCCGCCGACATCCCGGCGGCCAGGGGCTGGTAGCCCGGGGCGCTGGCCAGCGGGTTGAGCCAGATCAGGCGGTGGCAGCTGCGCTGGAGGCGGGCGGTCTCGATCGCAACCAGGTCAGGATCGCCTCGGTCCCAGCCGTCGCTGACCACGACCACGACCGCGCTGCTGCGCAGGACGCGCCGCGCCCAGCGCATGTTGAAGGTCCGGAACGACTCGCCGATGCGGGTCCCGCCCGACCAGTCGCTCACGGTCAGCGACACCCTGGTCAGGGCGCGGTCCCGGTCCCGATCTCGGAGCAGCCGGGTCACCCGGGTCAGCCGGGTTCCGAACACGAACGCCTCGGTACGGACAGCCGATGCGGCGAGGGCCTGGCTGAAGCGCAGGAGCACCCGGGCGTGGCGCTCCATCGAACCCGAGATGTCGCAGATCACGACAAGCTGGCGGGGTCGCCGGACAGGCCGTCGCCAGACCCAGTCGAGGACATCGCCGCCGGTGGCCAGGCTGCGCCGGAACATCACCCGAGGCGCCACCGTCCGGCCGTGGTGATGGAGCTCGCTTCGACGAGTTCGGCGGCGCTCGAGGTTGGGCAGGAGCAGGTCGATCAGCCGCTCGGCCTCGCGCAGCTCGGCGGCGCTCATCCGGTCGAACTGCTGGTGGCGGTCGACCTCGCCCTGGCCGTAGGCCAGCTCGGACACGGCCAATCCGTCGAGCGCGCCGTCCTCATCCGAATCCTCGCCGTCATCGATCCCGCGAGGCGAACCCTCGGGCGTCGATTCGCGGATCTCGTCGCCCAGGGCCTCCTGGCCGGGGCCCTTCTCGTCGTCCTCGTCGGCCGCCTCCTCGCGCGGGGCCTGGAGCGGCAGCGGTCCGTCCTGGCCCGGCAGGCGTGCCCCGCGCGCCCGCCAGAAGCGGTCGAACACCACGTTGTAGATCTCGATCTCGTCTCGTCTCCGGACGAAGACCGCCTCGCCGGCCGAGCGAACCTGCTCGCGATCGCCGATGGCCACGATGGCCAGCGCACGGCTGAAGTCGATCGCCGCGCCAAGGTCGGTGGCCAGGCCGGCCAGGCGCAGCTCGCGGGCGAACCGGACCGCCCGACCGAGGAAGCGCCGGCCGTCGACGGCCGAGCCACGGGCCAGGCCGGGCGCTCCGACCGGGATGACCCACGCCGGCCGGCCGCCGTCGTCGAGGTCAAGCGCCATGGGAACGGGCAGGATTCTCGCCGCGGCTAGGCGCCGGGGGCGAGCTCCTCGAGCAGGACCCGGACGGAGTCACCACGCACGCCGCGCACATCCTCCTCGTACTTGAGGACGACGCCAAGTGTGTCGTCGACGACCGCCGGGGTCAGCTCGGCGGCCCCCAGGGCCAGCAGGGCCGCGGCCCAATCGAGCGTCTCGGCTACACCCGGAACCTTGGTCAGGTCCGCTTCCCGGAGGCGGTGGACGAACGCAACGATCTGGCGAGCCAGGAGGGCCGGTGCTTCGGGCACGCGGGTCAGCACGATCTCGAGCTCGCGCTCGAAGCTCGGGTAGTCGATCCAGTGGTACAGACAACGGCGCTTGAGCGCGTCGTGGACCTCGCGGGTCCGGTTGCTGGTCAGGATGACCCGCGGCGTCAGCTCGGCCCGGATCGTGCCGATCTCGGGCACGCTCACCTGGAAGTCAGACAGGATCTCGAGGAGATACGCCTCGAACTCCTCGTCGGCCCGGTCGATCTCGTCGATCAGCAGGACCGGGGCAACGCCGCCGGGCGCGTCGAGCGCCTGGAGCAACGGTCGCCGGATCAGGAACTCGGGACCGAAGATGTCATGGGCGGTCGCCCGCCCGGCTTCGCCACGTGCTTCGAGCAGCCGGATCTCGAGCATCTGCCGGGGGTAGTTCCACTCGTACACGGCGCTCGTCACGTCGAGTCCCTCGTAGCACTGGAGCCGGATCAGCGGCGCGCCCAGGGTCACCGCGAGGACCTTGGCCAACTCGGTCTTGCCGACCCCGGCTTCGCCTTCGAGGAGGAGCGGGCGCTCGAGCTCGAGGGCCAGGAAGACGGCCGTCGCGACCGACCGATCGGCGATGTAGTCATGGGCCCGGAACGAGGCCTGGATCGCCTCGACCGAGGCGGTCCCGGCAGGCCGCTGCATGGACGTGGATCGGGTCATGGCTCGAATTTACCGCCGCACCGCTTCAGCCGTCGGGCGCGTCGAGGTCCCGGGCGTAGTCCGGGAAACGGAAGCGCATCGTCCGGGAGAGCACGCCGCCATGACCGAGGCCGGCAACCAGCCCGCGCGACACGCGTTCGCCGGTCAGCAGGCGGGGCAGGATCAGGTCGGCCGCAGTCGCCTTCGAATAGGCGCCACAGGTCGGCAGGCCGAGCACGTCCGCGCGGCCGAGCCGCGCCAGCCACAGCATCGAGCCGGGATGAGCCGGCACGCCGTGCCGGACGACCGTCCCGCCCAGCCGCTCGATCGCAGCGAAGAACGGATCCGACGGGTCCGTCGAGGCCGAGCCGGCCGTGAGGATGAGATCGGCACCTCGCTGGGCGGCCGCCAGGGCGGCACCCACCGCGTCGACCGAATCCTCGACGTAGTCGATCCCGACCAGGTTCGAGCCGAGGGCCTCGACCTTCACTCGGACGCTCGACTCGAAGCGCTGGCGGGCCGGTGGGTGGACGGATTCCTTGACGACCGCGATGACCCGGCGCGCGACGAACGGCGCCACCCGGACCAGGCCGGCCGGGCCAACCAGGCCGGCCGCACTGTCGAGCACGGCCGCCGGGACGAGGTGCGGCGCGATCTTGGCGCTGGCCACGAGATCGCCCGTGCGCACGACCTGGCCGTCGTACACCGTGAACACGTCGATCATGTCGATCCGGTTCAGGCGCTCCAGGCGCCCGATCCGGACATGGACGACGCCGTCGGCGGCGGCCAGCAGGTCGACCCGGCTCTCGGCGGGACCGCGCTGGGTCAGCCCGGGACCGGACACGACACTCGCCAGCCGGAGCGCCGCTTCATCCTCGTGGACGTCGTCGGGACCGGGCACGAGGACCGTCAGCCCGGACGCCTCGAGGTCTCGTCCGGCATCGATCCTGGTGCCCGGCCGGCCGAGCAGCTCAAGATCGGCGGCACTCAGCCGGCGACCCTTGGGCCAGCGGTCGCCGGCCACGAGCAGATCGCGCGCGAGGACGGAGCCGGCCAAATTCGGGTCCAAGCCGTGGCCTGGGACGAGATGAACGATTCGCACCTGGCGCCAGTCCTCGACGCGGCCGGTCGAATTCCCGGCGCAGGAATACCCAGAGATACGGCCCCAATGCTCGCATCCAGGGCGCGGCGTGACAACCGGGTAACGATCAGGGCCGCCGGCGGGGCGGCAGCTCGTTGGGGGGTGTCCACTTGCCGAGGGCCGCGCTGCGCGTGTCGACGGCGCGCGGGTCGAGCTGGGCCTGGATCGGGACCTCCCCACGTGCCTCGACGATCCGGGTCGCCTCGCCCAGCCGGTCGATCTTGCGCCGGGCGATCGCCGGATCGAGGCCGGCCATCGAGCCGGCCGGTGCCACGCCGACCCGCTCGAACTCGCGGCCGCCGCTGGCGGCGTAGGACGCGGCCCACACGATCAGCTCCTTGTCGTCGATGCGCGGGTCGTGGACGTCCACGGCGCCGCACACGATCCCGCGCGACTTGGGCGCTCGGGTGATCAGGCGCCAATTGTCGGGGCCGTCGATCAGGTCGAAGAAGAAGCTCTCCCAGGGCGCCTCGAAGAAGGTTGCCGGGTCGCTGGTATCGGCGTTCCCGCCGCTGATCGCCAGGCTCCGGTGGAACGCCTGGGTCGCGTCCGGGACCCCGTCGAGGAGGTGAGCCTGCGCTGCCCGAAAGAGGTCACACTCGGCAGGGTCCGGCCCGATCAGGACGGCCTGGTCCTCCTCGACCTGGACGAACGGACAACCGGCCTCGGCCAGCGCCGTCAGCTCGAGGTTGAGGGCCGTGGCCAGGGCCAGCGTCAGCCCGGGCCGATCGAGGCCGCCCCGCTCGAGACGCCGGCCGAGCGAATACGGCCCGACCATCCGAGCCTTGACCGGCAGATCGGTCAGGGCGGCCGTCGCCCGCCACGCACCGACCAGTCCCGGTCGCTCCCAGACCGGCAGGCTGACTGCCCGGGCGGCACCTCCCGCCGACAGGCCCGGTTCGATCCCGGCCAGCCCGGCGACGGTCGCGGCCAACAGGTCAGGACTGCGCAGGCCGCCGTCGGTCAGGAGCGACAACCCGGCCGCCGCCTGCTCGTCGAGGACGGCGCTGACAGCCCGGTCGAGCGCGTCCGGATCCTCGCGATCGACCGGAGCACTGGGGTAGCCGCCGTGGAGCGTCGCGAACATCGCCTCGATCGTACGGCATCAGGACCGTGGGCCGGCCGGACGCGGCCGTCTTACACGCCGCTTACATGGACTGGCTTGGGCGTCGATCCGCCCGGGTATCCTGCCCGCGATGAAGACGATCCTGGTTGTCGACGACGAGCGCAACATCGTCGAGCTGCTCCGGCTGTACCTCGAGAAGGAGGGCTGGGCCGTCATCAGCGCGGCCGACGGCGAAGAGGCGCTCGTCCTGCATGCCCGCCACGACCCCGACCTGGTGATCCTGGACCTGATGCTGCCCAAGCTCGATGGCTTCGAGGTTTGCCGCGAGCTGCGTCGCCGGGGCGATGTCCCGATCGTGATGCTCACCGCCCGCGATGACGTCGTCGACTCGATCGTCGGCCTCGAGCTCGGCGCCGATGACTACGTCGCCAAGCCGTTCAACCCGCGGGCGCTGGTAGCCCGGATCAAGGCGATCTTCCGCCGGACCGAGGCGACCGGCAAGGGCGGCCGCCCGGTCGAGGTGGGCAACCTCCGGATCGACCCCCGTCGGCGCGAGGCGATGGTCGGGCCACGCCGGCTCGAGCTGCGCGCGCGCGAGTTCGACCTACTCGCGGCGCTGGCCCGGGACGCAGGGGTGGTCCTCACCCGGGACACCCTCCTCGAGAGCGTGTGGGGCACCGACTTCCCCGGCGAGACGCGCACGGTGGATGTCCACGTCGCCGAGGTGCGCAAGAAGCTTGGCGAGGACGGACCCGCGATCGAGACCATCCGCGGACTTGGCTACCGGCTGGTACCACCCGGGCGCGAGCCGGTCGCCGGCTGAACGCGATGCCGCGCAGCCTGAGCGGTCGAATCGTGGCGGCGTTTGCCGCCCTGTCCCTGGCCCTCCTGATCGCCATCGGCGGGACCGTCTTCGTCGTCCTGCGGGACCTCCATCGGGCCTCGACCGAGAGCCGGATGGCCGATCTCGCCGACAGCCTCCTGCCGCAGCTCCGCGCCAGCATCGCCTCGGGCAACCTGCAGGGCGCCCTGGCCGATACCCAGGCGCAGCTCGAGGCAACCGGGGTGGACATCCTGATCGCGACCGCCGACGGCGTCCTCCATCCCATCAACGGCGCCGACTCGGTGACCGGCACGATCGACCTGGCCACGGCCACCCTGCGCGGCCAGGACGTTCACAGCACGAGCGAGTTCGCCGACGGCAAGCAGCACTCGTGGGCGGCGACCAAGGTCAACGCCCGATCCGTCGTCTTCGCCACCCTCGATCGATCCGGTGCCGCGGCCCTGGGCGACCTCGCCCGGGCGATCCCGATCGGGCTCCTGGCCGTGATCCTGATCGGCGGGCCGCTGGCCTACGTCCTGTCCCGATCGGTGACGGGACCCCTGCGCCGGCTCCAGCAGGCCACGGCTGGCGTGCCCCAGGCGGGCCAGCCACCGGTCCCGGTCGACGGTCCGCGGGAGGTCCGTGAGCTGACCGAGCATTTCAACGCGATGACCGCCGAGCTGAGCGTCGTCCGGGAGCGCGAAGAACAGCTCCTGGCCAATCTCCGGCATGACCTCCGGACGCCCCTCACCGTGATCAGCGGCTTTGCGGCAGCGATCGCGGACGGCACCGCCGCCGGCCCGGACGCGGTCAAGGCCGGCCTGACGATCGGGCAAGAGGCGGACCGGCTCGAGCGGCTCGTGTCCGAGCTCGACACGATGGACCGTCTGCGTTCGGGAGCCGGGGGCCTCCGGCCGGAGCAGGTCGACGGCGGCGTGCTGCTGGCCGAGACCGTCGAGCGGTTCCGGGCCCGGGCAGCCGCCCGACAGGTCGAGTTGAGCGTGATCGGGGCGACCGCCGCGGGTGCTCCCGCCGGCACCCCGCCGGACCTCGGCTTCAGCGCCGACCGGGTGGCCGTCGACCGGATCCTGGGCAACCTGATCGAGAACGCCCTGGCCGTGGCCCCGTCCCCCGGCGGCCACGTCTGGCTCGAGGCCCGGAGCACGCCCGATTGGGTCACCCTGCTGGTCAGTGATGACGGGCCGGGCTTCCCACCGGGGGAGACGGAACGGATCTTCGACCGGTTCTATCGGGGCGACCCGGCCCGCAGCGGTCCGGGCAGCGGCCTCGGCCTGGCGATCGTGCGCGACCTGGCCCGGGCCCACGGTGGCGAGGCGCGGGCGGAGTCGCTCGCCCCACACGGCGCCCGGGTGATCATCGACCTGCCGAGGACGCCGCGCGTGGCCGCCTAGCAGTCACCTGGCCTAGTGCGGCGCGAAGCGCGACGGGTCGCTGCCGATGATCACCCCGACGGCACACAGCACGAGCAGGCCCACCACGGCCAGCAGCCGCAGCGCATCCGTGGCTCGCGGATCGGTTGGGACGGGCAGGCCGTTGGTCCGGACCCAGCCGCTGGCGAGGGTCGGTACGCCCTGGGGCACCAGGACGAAGCCGAGCCAGGCGCCGGCGAGCAGTCCGCCGACATGGGCAAAGTTGTCGATCGAGCCGGCGCCCAGGGTGAAGCCAAGGACGAGGTTCAGGACGATCAGGCTGCCGATCTGGGCGGTGAGGTTGCGGCTCTGGCGATCGAGCACCGGATTGTGGACCCGCCCAGCCGCGAAGAGGACGCCGAACAGTCCGAAGATCGCGCCGGACGCGCCGACGGAGTCGACGTTCGGATCCCCGAACAGGTAGCTCGCCACCGATGCCGCCAGGGCGCAGGTCACGTACATGAACAGGAAGATCTTCCAGCCGTAGATCCGCTCGACGATCGGCCCGACCAGGAACAGGGCATACATGTTGAACGCGATGTGCAGGAAGTTCTCGTGGAGCAGGGCGACCGTGAACAGCCGCCAGTACTCGCCGGCCGCGACGGCCGACTTGTCCAGGAGCAGGTTGTTGAACCATTCGGTACCGGGCTGGGCCAGGACGAACGCGATGACCGTCAGCGCGATGATCAAGTAGGTCATCGGGAACGGCAGGCCGTCGCCGCGGCTCCGGGCGAAATAGCGCCGTGCGGCGCCGCTGTTGCCGGTCTCCTTGGCCAGCCAGCCCAGGCGCGAGGCGATCTCCGCCTTGTCGCTCGCCGGTGCCCGGCGGTCGGCCTCCCGGTAGGCCTTGATCGCGTCGTGGAGCTGGTTGCGCCGGACGAGCTCCGCCGCGATATTCCGCCAGGCCGGGTAGCTGCTGGGCGTCTCGCCGACGCCGGCCGCGGCGCGCCAGCTGGCCATGGCCTGGTCCTCCTCGCTGGCCCGGAACCAGACGTTGCCGACGCCGAGCATGGCTGCCGAGGTGATCGCCGGTTCGGGGTAGCCGACGACACGCGAATACAGGCGGTTGGCATCGGCCAGGTCACCGGAGGCCAGGAATGCGTCCGCCCGCGCGAGGTGATCGATCGCCTCGGGGCGGCTCAGAGTCCCCTGCGGGGCGCGCTCCCGGCTGCGATCGTCCATTGGCGGGACGATATCAGGGCAGGCTAGACTCGGGTCGATGTGCGGCCGGTTCACCCAGCAACGCCCGACCGCCGAGCTGGCGGAGCTGTTCGACGCCGAGCCCGCGCCGGCTGAACTCGAGCCACGCTACAACCTGGCGCCGACCGACGAAGCGGCGGTCGTGGTCGAGCGTGGCGAGCGCCGGGCGATCCGGGCCTATCGCTGGGGCCTCATCCCGTCCTGGGCCAAGGACGAGCGAATTGCCTCGAAGCTGTTCAATGCCCGGGCCGAGACGCTCGACACGAGCGGGGCCTTCCGGGATTCGTTCCGCAAGCGGCGCTGCATCGTCCCGGCCGACGGGTTCTACGAGTGGCGCCGGAGCGACGGCGTCCGCGAGCCGTTCCTGATCCACCGGTCAGACGGCGCGCCGCTGGCGATCGCCGGGCTGTGGTCCGGCTGGCACCACCCCGAGACCGAGCAGGTTGTCCGGACGTTCACGATCATCACGACGAGGGCCAACCAGGCCCTAGCGGGCATCCACGACCGGATGCCGGTGATCCTCGAGCCTCGCGACTGGAAGCGCTGGCTCGACACCACGAACACTGACCTCGGTGAGCTCGAGGGCCTGCTCCAGCCGGCGCCCGATGACGAGCTCGAGCTCTACCCGGTCCGGCCGCTCGTCAACAGCGTCCGCAACGAGGGACCGGAGCTCATCGAGCCGGCCTGATCATTCGGCCGGCAGCCAGCCGGCGCCCTGGGTCGCCAGGGCCAGCGCCTCCGCTCCGGGCCGGCCCTGGTCAAGCGCCGCAGCGAAGCGCCCGACGGTCCGTCCGAAGATCCCGTCAGGGTCGCTTGGCGGCGCCTCGAGAACCGTGACCCCGGCTGGCAGGCCCGCCGCCTGCGCGCTCGTCTCGACAATGATCACGACGTTCGCGCCGACGTACGCTGCGTCCGCCCAGACGACCTCCAGCCCGTCGGCCTCGACGCGTTCGGCGATCACCACGACCGAGTGATCGGGCAGGTAGCGCAGGGCCAGCTCGAGATCCCCGGAGTCGATGGTCGGCCGCGGCAGGCCGGCTCCGGGCGGGCTTGGTGCAGCGTCGTCATCCGCGTCGAAGGCATCGTCATCGAGGACCTCGGCGGCCACGACGGGAGTGGGCCGGGCGGGATCGCGGAGGACCGCGGCATGACCAATTCCGAGATCCGCCAGGGCGAGCATCAAGGCATCGCCGGCCGGGTCGTCGCCGACCTTGCCGACCAGCTCGACCCGGCCGCCCTCGCCGATCGCACCCCTGGCAACGTCGATCGAACGACCGGTAGCCATGGACGGATCGGCGGGATCACCCGGCGCGAAGGACGGCGAGCCTATGACCACGATCATCCCGCCGAGGATACCCGGCGGCCAGGTCAGTGGTCGGGCGTCTCAGTCGGTTCAAGGGTTTCCGTCGGCCGGGGCGTGCGACCGGTGGTCGGCGTCGGCTTGCCCCCGCCGCTGTCTCCTCCCCCGCCTCCGCGGCCTCCGCCGCCTCCGCCGCCTCCGCCGCCTCCGCCGTGGTCATCGCTGGCACTCGGTTCAGGGGTGTCGACCGGCTCGGTGGTCGACACCGGCGTGGGCGTTGGACCGATCAGCGGCGATTGGCTCGGTCCAGGCTCGAACGATGGAGCCAGGCTTGGGCTCGCCGTCGGGCGTGCGCTTGGGCCCGGCAGCGGGCTGACCACCGGCCCGACCGACGGATTCGGCCGGAGGCGCTGAAACGCTCCCACCGCGGCCAGGCTGGCCGCGCCGCCGAGCGAGGCCGCCAGGACCACTACTGCGAGCAGGATCGCGACCGCCCGGGCCCGAACGAGGGGCGGCCGAGTGGTGTCGATCGCGGTTCGCCAGGCGGCCTGGACCGCGATCCCGAACGCGGCCAGCCGGCTCCGACGTGGCGTCGGCTCACCAGCCAGCGCGGCCATCACGCGGTCGGCGAAATCGGCCGTCGGGCGGACGCCGTCTTCGCCGGTGAATTGCTCGATCAAGCCGGCCATCCGGACCGCGTCGGCAACGTCATCCGAGCCGGGCGAATCGCCGGATCCTTCGCCACCGGCAAGCTCCCCGGGGCTGAACGGCCGGGTCACGTCTCGAATCCGATCTGGATCGCAGCCTGGCGCAGGCGGAGCAGGCCCCGCCGAAGATGGGTCTTGACGGTCGGCACCGGGCGTCCAGTGGCCGTCGCGATCTCGGCCAGGGAAAGGTCGCCGAAGAAGCGCAGGAGGACGACCTCGCGATACGGCTCGTCGAGCGCCGTGACGGCCCGGCGAACGGCATCGGCCCGCTCGGCTTTCACCGAGACGTCGGCCGGGTCGGGCGACAACGAGGTAGCTCCGGCCGGCGATCCAGGCAGGCGGCCGCCGTCTGGCTCTACCAGGATCGAATCGAGGCGCACTACTGGGCGCCGGCTGCCGGCCCGCCGGAGCGCAACCCGCACCGCAATCCGGCGCAGCCAGGCGCCAAACGGCCCGGTCGCCTGCCAGCTGGCGAGCGAGCGATAGGCGATCACGAATGCCTCCTGGGCTGCGTCTTCGGCTTCGTGGAGGTCGCCCAGGATCCGGTGGCAGGCGCGGACGACGGGGGCCGACTCGCGATCGACGAGGACGCGAAAGGCCTCTCGATCGCCGCCGAGCACGAGGGCAACGACCCGCGCAGCCTCGGCATCGGCGGGCGGGCCCGGCGGTGGGTCGCGGTCGGGATCGATCGTTCAGCCTCCGCTTCGGGCTTGCCTGCCACAGTCTTCGTGCCCGGACACTGGTCCGGATTGGCCATCAGCCAGACGGCTGGCTAGTCGTTGCCCTGGTCGTCGCCTGAGCCGTCGTGACCTCCGCGGTGGTTCGAGCCTTCGTGGTCGCCGTGGTGCTCCTCATTGCCGTCGTGACCGTGGTCCTCGCCGGGCTCGGCCGTCTCGGTCGGCTCGGCCGTCTCGGTCGGCTCGGTCGGCTCGGCCGTCTCGGTCGGCTCGGCCGTCTCTGCGGCATGGGTCGCAGCCGGCACAACGCGATCGCCCGAAGCAAACGGCCCGGACACGGTTCCGGCGGCGAGGGCAACGCTGGCCCCGACGAACAGCGCAGCGACAGTGGCCGCCGCCCCGCGAAGAAGGCGAGTCTGTGGAGTCATGGTTTGAGGGTCCCTTTTCGCTGGAGTCTCGAGGCCGGATTCGGGCCGCTACTTCCAATGAGACAGGGACTGCGCCAAAGGTTTCAGCGAAGCCTGCGGGCTAGGGCTCGCCAGGCGCCCCGTCGGCCGGGTCGTCCCGGATGACCTCGAGCGGGCCGATGGCTGCGGCCTCCAGCTCGTCGACGATTCGACTGGCGTCGCCGACCATCACGATCGCCGCCCGGTCGGGATGGATGTGGGCCCTGGCGAGCGACTGGACGTTCGCCGCGCTGACCGCTTCGATCCTGGACCGATACGTCGCCAGCTCGTCGTTTGGCAGGTCGTGGATGACCAGCCCGCTGAGTGCCCCGACGACCGGACCGGGCGTCTCGAACCTGAGCGGGAACACGCCGACCAGGAAGTCTCGGGCAGCCGACAGCTCGGCGGTCGTGACCGGCGCGTCGCCGATCCGACGGAGCTCGGCCAGGAGGTCGACGAGCGCCGGGACGGTGACTTCAGTGTTGACCGCCACGCGAGCCGCAAACGGCCCGGCCGCCCGGCGCGGATCGAAGCCGGCCGAGGCGCCGTAGGTGTAGCCCTTCTCCTCGCGCAGCTTCATGTTCAGGCGAGAGTTGAACAGGCCCCCGAGGATCGCGCCCATCACGCTCAGGCCGGCGTAGTCGTCGATCCGCCGGGCGACGCCGACGTGGCCAACCCGGATCTCGGTCTGTACCGAGCCCGGCCGATCGAGCAGCCGGATCTGGAGTCCGTGACCGGACGCCTCGTCCGAGATCGATCCTCCCGGCGTGGCACCCGGGGCGGCGGTCCACTCACCCAGCAGCCGATTGGCAATCTCGACCGGGTCGCCGCCCGCCGCGCCGGCCAGGTCGCCGGCGAAGATCAGGCTCATCCGGGCCGGGTCGAAACCGCGTGCCCAGGCACCCGCGAGCCGCTCGGCGTCGAGACCTTCGACCGTCTCTGCCACCCCGCCGGCCGGCCTGCGATAGGGCGAGCGCGGTCCATAGATCGTGCCGATGAATGCTTCCTCGACCCGGCGGCGGGGCTCGGCCCGAGCCTGCAGAAGGTCGTTGAGACGCTCCTCGCGCAGCCGGTCGACTTCCCGCGGCGGGAACGTGGGATGGGCGGCGACCTCGGCCAGCAGCTCCAGCGCCGCCTCGAGACGCTCGACCGGGACCTCGATGCTGACCGTCGAGGCGTCCCAGCCCGCATCCGCGTGGAGGCCGGCGCCGAGCCGCTCGGTTGCCTCGATGAGGGCGACCGCGTCGTACTGGCGAGTCCCTTCGGACAACGCCCGGGCGGCAAGGACGAGGGCCCCGCCATCCGCGTCAGGATCGTCGGCGGCGCCGTTGCGCACGATCAGCGATGCACTCACGAGGGGGCGTCCGGCCATCGGCGCGACGATCACCTCCAGCCCGTTGTCGAGCGACGTCCGGCTGAAGGGTGGGAACTCGTACGGGCGGGGATGGCCGGGCGTCGGCCGCGTGGCGATCACGGTGGCGTCGGTCACGCGGCAGTCTCCTCGGCGCTGCCGCTGACGGCGGGCAGGTAGGTCATGACCAGGCGGTTGTCGGCCCGGAACACCTCGGCGGCAACGGCCCGGATCTCCTCGGCGCTGACCGACAGGTAGCGCCCGAGCATCGTATTGATCAGCTCGGGATCGTCGAACAGGGTAGCGAACATGGCCAGCCGGTCAGCCCGCTCCTCGACCCGGCTCAGCGCGCCGAGCTCCTCGGTCTCGATCAGGGCCTTGGCCCGGGCCAGCTCGTCGTCGGTGACCAGCTCGCGAGTCAGCAGTTCAAGCTCCTCGAGATAGGCCGCCTCGAGGCGGTCGAGCTCAATTCCCGGCCGGGCGGTCGCCCAGCCGGAGGCCATCGATGCTCCGCCCACGAAGCCGAGCACGAATGCGACGACGTCCTGGGCGATTTGCTCGTCGCGGACCAGGCGCCGATCGAGCCGGCTGCCCTTGCCGCCGGCCAGGATCTGCATGGCCACCTCGAGGGCGTCGAGGCGCCTGTCACCCATGGCTGGTGCGCGAAATCCGAAGTACAGCCGGGGCAGCGGAACCTGGTCGATGACCGTCTCGCGGATCTCCCCGCCCAGGGTTGGGGGCAGGCTCGTATCGCCGACCGGCGGGATCGACGGGTTGGCAGCCAGGCGGCCGAAGTACTTGTCGACCCAGGCCCGGACCTGCACCGGCTCGACGTCGCCGACAACAGCCAGGACGGCGTTGTTCGGGGCGTAGTAGGTCCGGAAGAACTCGGATACGTCCTCGAGCGAAGCCGCATCGAGATCGGCCATCGAGCCGATCGTCGAGTGGTGATATGGGTGACCCTCGGGATACAAGTGGGCCTGGAGCTTCTCGGACCAGGTCCCGTACGGCCGGTTGTCGTAGGTCGATCGCTTCTCGTTCTTGACGACCTCGCGCTGGTTGTCCAGGTTGTCCTGGCTGAGCGCGTCAAGGAGGGTCCCCAGCCGGTCGGCCTCGAGCCACAGGGCCAGCTCGAGCTGGTTCGACGGCATCGTCTCGAAATAGTTCGTGCGGTCGAGCCAGGTCGTGCCGTTGATCGTCCCGCCGGCGGCCTGGACCAGGGCAATGTGCTCGGCCTTGCGGACATTGCGCGACCCCTGGAACATCACGTGCTCGAACAAGTGGGCAAAGCCGGTCTTGCCCGGAACCTCGTTCTTGGAACCGACCGCGTACCAGATGTTCACGGCAACGACGGGTGCCAGGTGGTCCTCGGCGATGATCAGGCGCAGCCCGTTGGACAGCCGCTGATCGGTGAAGGAGACGATGGGATTGACCATGGCGCGAAGGGTACCGCAGGTCGCGACCGGGCCGGAGGCTCTTGACGCCGGCGCGGATCGTGTTAGATTGTGGTCTAACGCCAGTAAGGAGTCGATGACACATGGCCCCAGCGATCGAGCGCCAGCGGACCGGGGCGGCGCCAGCCAGTGACGTTCCGGCCAATGTCCGGGTGCGCGGCTTCTCGGGCAGCGGGCTGGGCCAGGTCAGCGTCGAGTTCGACGCACGGACCCTGTACGACTTCGTCTTCAGCCTGTCCGAGGAAGCCGGCGCAACCGACGACCTGCCCGCCGCCGACCGAGCCTGGCTGCGCGAGGCACGCGCCGGGCTGAACCTCGAGCTGGAGGATGCCGGGGCCCTGCGCGCGGTTGAGATCGCGGTCAGTGTGGCCGGCCTGGCGGTTGATCGGCCCGATGTCCGAACCGCCGCCGACCTGGTCGAGTTCGTGGCCGTCCTTGACCCGCCCGACGTGGTCCGGCTGGTCCTGGCCGAGTCGCTGGCCGATCCCAAGATGCGGGTGTGCCTCGATGAGGCCCTGGCAGGCTCGACCGCGGCGCTGCACCAGCTCGAGTCAGAGGTGCCGGCCGACGTGCGCCTGACCGCCGAAGCAGTCCTTCGTGATCCGGCCGGGCTCGTCGTCCAGATCGCCGGGATCCTGCGCGCCTGGTTGCCTCGCTTCCAGGAGGTCGAGGGGCGCGTCGCCGCGATGATCGAGCGGGACGTCAGCCTGCGCGCAGCTGACCGGAGCCGTCTCGCGCCGGCTGCCCTGATCGAGGCCACGACCGGCGGGATTCGGTGGCTCTCGGAGCCGGGCATTCGGCGGGTGATCCTCGCCCCGTCGTACTTCAGCCGCCCCTACAACTATCTCCTCGGGGGCGAGGGCTGGCGACTCTTCGGCTACCCAATCGCCGACGCCGCGCTCGATGGCGTCGACCCGACGGCCCCGCCGCTCGACGTCGTCCGGCTCCATCGGGCCCTCGGCGACGACACCCGCCTGCGAATCCTGCAGCTCCTCACGAGCCGGGACTGGTACCTGACCGAGATCGCCCAACAGCTCGAACTATCGAAGCCCACCATCAAGCACCATCTCATCCTCCTGCGGTCGGCCGGCCTGGTCACCCTGACCGAGGAGGGCGGCCTGTCCTACTACAGCCTCCGGCGACCCACGATCAGTGCGGTCGGCGGCTCGCTCAAGGAGTACCTGGGCATTTCCTGACCGGCCTCGAGAACCGGGCTCAGCGGTCCGGCGAAAGACCTCGAGTTAGATGCACGACTTACGAGAGGAAGCACCTCATATGCCCCGAACCCGATACGAAGAGCCGTGGATGGACCTTCACCGGACATTCGCCAATGACCACCTGGCCACGCTGCTGGCCGAGGCGGAGGCAGAGCGCCTGGTGCGGCCGGCTCCCAGCGAGCCCCGCAACGGGATCCGGCGGAGCGTCGGCCACGTCCTGATCCGGATCGGCCGAACGATCGCCGACGAGCCGTCCGGCCGGCCCGCCCACTCGGCCTGAGACTGGAACGACCGAACCCGGAATCGTCAGGATCCGGCGGTGACCAGGCTCCGGGCCGGCACCCACTCACCCAGGGAGCGGACCTCGGCCAGGCGGCCAGCCACGGCCGGATCGAGCGCCTCGGCGGCAGCCACGGCGGTCTCGATCGCCGTCAGGCACAGGATCCCTTCGCCCGTCGCCGCCAGCCGAATCTCGACGGCGTCGCGGACGGCCCCCGACTGCGGGGTCGGCGTGTTGACCACGAGGCGCACCTCGCCGGAGCCGATCAGCTCCAGGATCGGCAGCCCGGCTCCGACGTCCGGCACCGCCGATGTGGCCGTCTTGGCGACCAATCGGGACGGGTAGCCCAGGGCGGCCAGGGCGGCGGCGGTCCCAGCGGTCGCGCTCAGCTCGAAGCCGGCCCGGGTCAGCGCGGCGGCGAGCCGCCCGAGCAGGGGCTTGTCACGATCGGCGATCGACAGCAGGGCCAGCGAGCCCCGGCCGGGCACCGGTCTCGGCGGAACCAGCGACGCCGCGACGAGGGCCTTGGCCAGGGCGACGGAGGGATCACGATGGATCCCGATCACTTCCCCGGTTGACTGCATGCCTGGGCCGACCGACGGATCCACTCCGCGCAGCTTGGCCGTCGAGAACGCCGGGGCCTTGACGGCCACGTGGTCCGGCGGATCCATCAGGCCGTTCGCCCAACCGAGCTCCGGGAGGGTCGCCCCGAGGGCGATCCGCACGGCCAGCTCGACCATCGGGACCCCGGTGACCTTGGACAGGAACGGCACGGTTCGCGAGGCCCGCGGATTGACCTCGATCAGGTACACCCCGTCCTCGCGCACGATGAACTGGGCGTTGACCAGGCCGCGCACGCCGAGGGCCAGCACGATCCGCTCCATCGTCGCCACGATCAGGCCCTGGTCGCCGTCGCTGACCGACTGGGGCGGAAACACCCCGACCGAGTCGCCCGAATGGACGCCGGCCCGCTCGACGTGCTCGAGCAGGCCCGGGATCAGGACATTCGTGCCGTCGCTGATCGCATCGACATCGACCTCGACGCCCTCGAGGTAGCGATCGATCCGGACCGGTCGATCGGGGTCCACCACCGTCGCCGCGGCCAGCTGTCGGACGAGGTCCGTCGGCGAATACGCAAAGTCGATGGCCAGGCCGCCGATCACGAAGCTCGGCCGGACGATCACCGGGTAGCCGATCCGCTCGGCCAGGGTCAGGGCCTCCTCGGCGCTGTGGGCCATGCCGCCTTCGGGCTGGGGAATCCCCAGGCGGTCGAGGAGTGCCGAGAACCGGGTCCGGTCCTCAGACTGGTCGATCGCCTCCAGGTCCGCCCCGAGCAGGGTGACGCCGGCCGCGACCAGGGGCGCAGCCAGGTTGAGCGGGGTCTGGCCGCCGAACTGGACGAAGACCGGCAGGAGCTCCTGGCCGGGCGGCGTCTCGGCCTCGATCACATTCCTGACCGACTCGGGATCGAGGGGCTCGAAGTACAGCCGGCTGCTGGCGTCAAAGTCGGTCGACACGGTCTCCGGGTTCGAGTTCATCATCAAGGCGTTCCAGCCACACCGGCGGAGGGTGTCGGCGGCCTGCACGGCGCAGTAGTCGAACTCGATCCCCTGGCCGATCCGGACCGGCCCGGAGCCGATCACCAGGGCGGCCGGACGGCCGATCGGCGGCGCCTCGGGCGGCGACCCTGCCGCCGCGTAGGTCGAGTAGAAATAGGGCGTCTCGGCGGCGAACTCCGCAGCGCACGTGTCGACCATCGCGTAGCCCGGCACGAGCCCGACCGCGCGGCGGGTCGTCCGGATCGCCTCTGGCTCGACACCGGCCAGGGTCGCCAGCTCCCGGTCGCCGAAGCCCGCCCGCTTGACCGTGGCCAGCAGCTCCATGGCCCCGCCGTCGCCCGGCTCGAGCAGGGTCGGGCCGGCTTCGACGACCGACCGCTCAAGGGCGACGGCCCGACCGAATTCGGCCAGGAACCACGGACCGATGCCGGTCGCGGCGCCGATGGTCGCCTCGGGCACCCCGCGCCGGAGGAGAGCCAGGATCCGCCACAGGCGCGTATCGGACGGCGCCAGGAATTGGCGCAGGACGATCGGGGCGGCGCTGCGCTCGGCGAAGCGGGTCGATTCGCACGCCAGCCCGGCCGCATCGATCCAGCGGATCGGTGCCTCGTCACTCCACGCATCGGCCTCGCCCGCGATCAGCCCGGCCCCTTCATCGTCGGCCTCCGGGCCCGGGTAGACAGCGGCCAGGTAGCTCAGCGTCGGCTCCCACGCGGCGTCCTCGGCGAGCGGGCCGATGCCGGCCTGCTCGAGCCCACGTAGGGCCTTGTTGAGCGCCGCGCCGAAGGTCCGATCGATGGCCATGACCTCACCGGTGGCCTTCATCTGGCTGCCCAGGGTCCGATCGGCCAGGGGAAACTTGTCGAACGGGAAGCGCGGCAGCTTGACCACGACGTAGTCGAGGGCTGGTTCGAACGCGGCCACCGTCGTGCCGGTCACCACGTTGGGGATGTCGGCCAGGCGCCGGCCGGCGGCAATCTGGGCGGCAACCCGGGCAATCGGATAGCCCGTCGCCTTGCTGGCCAGGGCCGATGAGCGGCTGACCCGGGGATTGACCTCGATCACCGCGTAGTCGGCGTAGTCCGGGCTGAGGGCGAACTGGACATTGCAGCCGCCCTCGACCCCGAGCGCACGGATGATCTCGAGGGCCGCGCTGCGCAGGCGCTGGTGGACGGCGTCGGGCAGGGTCTGGACCGGGGCCACCACGATCGAGTCGCCGGTGTGGACCCCCAGCGGGTCGACGTTCTCCATCGAACAGACCGCGATGCAGGTGTCGTCGGCGTCGCGCATCACCTCGTACTCGATCTCGCCCCAGCCGACCAGGCAGCGCTCGACGATGACCTGGCCGATGGGGCTCGCTCGCAGGCCGGTCCGGATCCGCTCGCGGTAGGCGGTCTCGGTCTCGACGATGCCACCACCGGTGCCGCCCAGGGTGAAGGCCGGCCGGATGATCGCCGGCAGCCCGATCTCGAGCAGGGCCCGGTCGGCCGCGACCTGGCGCTCAGCCGCGGTCGCACCCTCGACGATCGCCGAGGGTGCGTAGGGCTGCTGGATGCGATCGAGCAGCTCCCGGAAGCGCTGACGGTCCTCGGCCATCTCGATCGCCTCGAGCGGGGTGCCGACGAGGCGGACGTTGTAGCGCTCGAATACACCGGCCTTGGCCAGCTCGACGGCCAGGTTCAGGGCCGTCTGGCCGCCCAGGCCGGCCAGGAGCCCCTCCGGACGCTCCCGGGCGATCACGGCCTCGACCGCCTCGACGGTCAATGCCTCGAGATAGACCACGTCGGCGACCTGCGGGTCGGTCATGATCGTGGCCGGGTTCGAGTTGACCAGGATCGTCCGGACGCCCTCCCCGCGGAGGGCCCGGCAGGCCTGCGTCCCGGCGTAGTCGAATTCGGCCGCCTGGCCGATGACCACCGGCCCTGACCCGAGGATGAGGACCGAGGCCGGCTTCATCGGCGTCCGGCGGCGGAGGCTGCGGCGGAGGCCACGAACCGATCGAAGACGGCCAGCGCGTCGAGCGGCCCAGGTGCACCTTCCGGGTGATACTGGACCGTCTCGATCGGCAGCTCCCGGTGGCGCAGGCCTTCGACGGATCCGTCGTTCAGGTTGAGCTGGCTGACCCGGAACCCGCTCGATCTGGGCACGGATTCGGCGACGACCTGGACCTCGTGGTTCTGGGCGGTCACCTGGACCCGGCCGCTGTCGACATCGCGGACCGGATGGTTGGCACCGTGGTGCCCGAACCGCAGGCGGCGTGTTTCGGCCCCCGCCGCCCGACCCACGATCTGGTGGCCGAGGCAGATCCCGAGCACCGGCCGGCCGTCGGCGATCGCGGCCGCCGCGAGGCTGACCTGTCCGGCCAGTCGAGCCGGGTCGCCCGGGCCGGGCGAGAAGACGAGGCCGTCGATCTCCGGGGCGAGGGCCTCGTCGGGCGCCACGCTGTGGGGCAGGATCCTGACCCGGACGCCCCGGCGTCGGAGCGACCGAATGATGTTTGCCTTGAGCCCGAGGTCGACGATCCCGATCAGCGGCCCGGCCTCGCCGGGCTCACCGACGTCGACCGCCTCGGCCGGCGAGACCAGGCCGACGAAGTCCTCGTCCTCCCAGCGTGGCAGCGAGCGCACCGCGGCGATCGCGGTCGCGGGCTCGATCGAACCGGGACTGGTCACCAGGCCCGGGATCGAGCCGTGGGTCCGCAGGTGGCGGGCCAGGGCCCGCGTGTCGATCCCGGCAATCGCGGGGATCCCCGACTCACGCAGCAGGGTCGCCAGCTGGCGCGCGTCGTCGAGCACGGCCGCTGTCGCGTTGGCCACCACGAGGGCCCGCAGCCACGGTCTCCCGGACTGGTCGTCGAAGCGCACGCGGCCGTGGTTGCCGATCAGGGGATAGGTCATGACCACCACCTGGCCGGCGTACGACGGGTCGGTACAGACCTCCTGATAACCCGTCTGGCTGGTGTTTACGACGAGATCGCCGCCGGCCGCCAGGGGGGCACCAAAGGCAATCCCCGGAAAGACCGTGCCATCGGCGAGGGCGAGGAGGGCAGGACCGTGGTCGCCCACCCGGGGATCGACGATCGAGCTCGAACGCGGCCGGGGCGGTACGAGGGGCCGTAGCACGGGCGGCGCTGCCGGCGGGTCCATCGGGAGAGCCGATCCAACCACGAGCTGGCCGTCCGGATCGGGGCGTCCCGGACCACGGACCTGCGCGGACACGATCGATCGAGCCTCCCTTCCGGCCTCACGGGACCGGTACACCGGCCTCACGGGACCGGCTCCAAGGACTGTCCGAAGGGTACCACGGGGCCGATCCCGGGTGACCGGCCCGGGCCAGGCCGGCGGGCCGGCGCGGCCGGGCGTATCGTGCCCAGGCTGACGATCGCCGCCGGAGGAAACAGG
Organism: uncultured Chloroflexia bacterium; assembly: GCA_963720965.1. Classification (GTDB taxonomy): domain Bacteria; phylum Chloroflexota; class Limnocylindria; order Limnocylindrales; family CSP1-4; genus Palsa-1033. The sequence goes on from CAVRHD010000002.1 coordinate 678,261, forward strand.
TCATGTCGAGCTGGGACGAATTTGCCGCGTCGGCGCCATCGATGGCGGGTGCCGGCCGCCAGGCACTGGAGCGGTCCGGCACGGGCCAGGCGTTCCTTGCTACCGTCCGGGCGGATCTCCCGCCCCGGATCAATCCGGTCACCCTCGCAATCGTCGAGGGCCAGCTCGTGGCCTTCCTGATCGTGGGCTCAGGCAAGCTGGCCGACCTCGAGGCCGACGGCCGCTACGCCCTGCACGCCCACCAGGATCCGGCCCACCCACACGAGTTCCAGGTCCGCGGACACGCCCACGAGGTCAGCGAGCCGGTCCGCCGTGCGTCTGTGGCCGCCGCCTGGTCCTTCGACGCCGATGACGGCTACCGGCTGTACGAGTTCAGCATCGAGCAGGCGGTCTTCGGCGAGCGGGCCGACCCGGACGATTGGCCGCCGCGCTACACGTCGTGGCGCGGCCCGCGCGGCTGAGCCTCAGCCGGCGGTCGAGAGCGCGTCGGCGAACCAGCCATCCGGATCCGCCGCGGCAGCCCGGATCATGCCTTCGCGCACGCCTGCCGGAACCACCACGATCTCGGTCAGCCGATAGTGGCGCAGGATCGCCCCAAGAATCAGGACACCCGGTGCCAGCAGGGCCACGCGGCGCGGATCGATCCGGGCCGCGCTGCCGATTCGGCGGGCGGGGCGGGACAGCAACATCCGGGCGATCCGGTCCAGCTCGAGGATCCCGATCGTCGTCCGGCCACTGGGCAGGTGACTGGCCTCGAGTGTCCCGACGGCGAGCAGCCCATGGGCCGTTCCGCCGGTTGCGTATGCATGGTGGGGCAGGCCGGTGGGCAGGCTGCCCAGGGTCGCCCCGATCTCGACCGCGGCCATCGCCCAGTCGATTGGCTGGGGTGGATCGCCGACGAGGCCGCCGGCGAGCTTGGCGGCTCCGACCGGCAGCGATGACGCATCCAGGAGCTTGCGGCCCCGGGTGAGGCTGACCTCGGTCGAAGCGCCGCCAGAGTCGATGACGACGAGGTCGCCCCGCGTCGGCAGGTCCGGCCGAACGCCGGCGAACCCGAGCTCCGCTTCACGGATTGGCGACAGCAGCCGGATCGGCACCTTGATCCGGCTGGAAATTCGATCGAGGACCTCCTGGCCGTTGGCAGCCCGGCGGGTGGCCTCGGTGGCCGCGATCAGGACCGTCGCGCCCGACTTTCGAGCCCGGCGGGTCATCCGGTCGAGCGCGCGGGCGACTTCGGCCTCGGCTGCCGCCGTGATTCGCCCGCGACGAGCGACCACCTTGCCGAGCTCGAGCAGCTCCGACTCCGAATGGACGCCGCGCAGCATGCGGGTCGCCGTCGAGCTGCGGCTGCCGGGTGCGGCCGGGGCAAGGTCGGCGATCAGCATGTGGACGGTGTCCGAGCCAATGTCGATGGCGGCGAACCGCTGGCCGACCGGCTCGGACCGCCACGGACGGACTGGTTGATCGCTCACGACGTTGCCTCCCTGGGGTCGGAAGTCAGCCGACACCGCCTGAGTATCCTCCGGCCGGGCCAAGCCGGCCATGGCTAGCTCGTAACGGTTCGGCGAAGGTCGGAGCCGGGGATCCCGCGGGCCGACAGGGCGGCCGCCAGTCCTTCGAGGTCGTCCACGGTCAGGTACAGCTCGGTGTTGCCGAAGCGGGCCGCTCGGACCGGTTCACGGAACCGGAGCCGGACGCCACCGTGGGCGCTGCCGCCGAAGCTGAGGTCGCGGGTCCCGATCGTGCGGCGTACCCCGACCGCCCGAAGCGAGCTGTACGGACCGGTGATATCCCAGCGCTCGATGTTGGCCAGGGTCGTCCTCGCGCCGAACCAGCCGAAGCTGACCGTCAGCTCGTTGCCGTCGATGCGGACCACGGCCTTGCCGTTGTCTCGGACGCCAAAGAAGATGAGGAGTGGCCGCAGGTTCTTCTGGACCCTGATCGGGAACTCCAGGACCGGCTCGGGCGCCGCGGCGGGCTGTGCCTCGACCAAGGTTCACCTCGTGGTCATCACTGCGCGGATGGCTGCCGGGCAGGCGTCGAGGATAGCGCGGATCGCCGTCCGTCCTACCCGGCGCAGGACCTCGTGGTGGTGTCGCCGACGGCTCGGGTCACCTGTACTTGGCAGATGCGCGCATCCGCGATCGGCCCTCAGGTCCCGATCGGCCCCCAGGTCCCGCCCGCGTCGGTCTCGATCGCGCCCGACACCCTGGTCTTTCAGGTATCGGCGACGGCGCTCAGCCTCCTCGGTGGCAGCGGTCGAGGGTCGGGCTGGGGCGGGATTGTCGACCTGGCCATGCTCGATGAGCCGCTTGCGGCGAGCGTCCATCGGACGAGCCGGCTGGCGCGGGTCGACGGCGGGACGACCCCGGTCCGAATCGTCGGTCCGTACTGGGCGAAGCATGCCGCGCTCGTTCCGGTGGGCAGCGAGCACCTCGTCGTGTTCGGTGGACCCGATCCGCTCGACGCGCCCGACGCGACGCTCGTGCCGATCGCCACCCAGCTCGTGGCCGGCCTCCAGCAGGTGTCGCCGACCAAGCTCCTGGCCGACGAGCTGGAAATCGTCCACGCGATCCGCGACCTGATGGACTACCGGCCGGAGCGCCTGATCGAGACCGCCCGCCACGTCGCACTCAAGGCGGCAGAGCCGCTGTCGTGCGAAGTCGGCGCTGTCCTGGTCCGGACAGGCGGCAAGGTCGTGGTCGAGGTGATCACCCGGGATTGGCCGGCCCGGCTCGATCCGGCGGACATCCGGGCTACCCTGGTCCGACTGTTCGAACAGGTGGGCAACGGGCCGTTCCTCGAACCCGAGCTCGAGGCCGCCGCCGATGACGCGCTCGGGCGCGAGCAGGGCCTGGTCGCCCGCCTGGCCTTGCCCATCGGCCGTCCCGAGCCGTTCGGGGTCCTGGTCGTGGCCCATGCGGCAACCCATTCCCGCGGCTTTACCAACGTCTGCCAGCGGATCGGCCAGGCTCTCGCGGACGCCGCCGAGTCGTTGTTGGTCCAGGCGATGACGCGCGAGGAGCTGGCCGCCGAACGCGATCAGTTCGCCCGCGAAGCCCGGACCGACGCCCTGACCGGATTGCCCAACCGCCTGGCCTGGCGGGAGATCCTCGAGGCCGAGGAGAGCCGGCGGTCGCGCTACGGCCACCCGGTGGCGATCGTGAGCGCCGACCTCGACGAGCTCAAGGAGACAAATGACCGCTCCGGCCACGTCGCCGGTGATCGCCTGATCTGCACGGCGGCCGGGCTGTTGAAGCAGCACGCCCGCTCGGTGGACCGTGTCGCCCGGGTCGGCGGTGACGAGTTCTATGTCCTGCTGCCCGAAACAGACGCGGCGGGCGCGGCCCGCTATGTCGCCCGGCTGCGGGCCGCGGCTCGGCGCACCCGGGTCGACGGAACCGCTCGCCTGAGGCTGTCGGTGGGAGTCGCAACCCCGCGCGACGGCGAGTCCCTGGCCGCGGCGCTCGAGCGGGCGGACGCGGCGATGTATACCTCGAAGCGCCGCCGCGATCGCTAGGATCGAGCCGGCTGTGCCGATCCGGATCGGCTAGCATCCGAGGCGCAGTCAGCCGCCCTGAGAGCCCATCATCCTCCTCACCGAAATCGTCATCGGCTTCGTCGTCCTGACACCGTTCGCCCTGGGTGCGATGTTCCTGACCCGGAACCCCCGGACGCACGAGCGACTGTTGCTCAAGGCCGTCCGCCAGGTTCGCGAGCCCAGTCAGGCCGAGTCGCGCCTCGGCGGAATCGTGATCTTTGCGTTCTTCTATGCGGTGATGTTCCTGTTCATGGAGATCGGCCTCCACATGTGAAGCCGATCTTCTCGGCCGACTCCCGGGTGACGCCCGCGAGACAATCCGGGGCTCCCAGCCGTCCTGACCATATGACCACGAAGATCTCGACCCGGCTCGCCCTGCTGGTTGCCCTGAGCCTCCTGGCGGCCGCCTGCGCCAGCCCGATCAGCCCGGGCCCGAGCGGGCCCAATGCGAGCGGCCCAGGTCCGAGCAGTCCTGGTTCGAGCGGTTCCGGCCCGAGCGCCGAGGGATCGACGGACTCGCCCGGTCCGGCCGGGTCGGCAGCCGCGAGCCCCGCCGGCTCGTCAGCCCTGGCCACGGCTCCGGCCGGCCCGAGCCCGACGCCGGCAGCGACTCCGAACGCGGCCCAGGCCTGCGCCCTTCGCACCCTCAACACGCTGAACGAGGGCCAGCGGGTAGGCCAGCTGTTCCTCCTCGGCCTGGCCAACGATCAGCTCGGCCCGGACGAGCAGGCGGCGATCGAGACCGATCACTTCGGCTCCGTCTGGTTTACCACCAAGACCCAGGCCGGCATCGCCGGAGTGCGGGCCGTGGCCAACAAGGTTCAGGCGCTCGCGGCCAAGTCGACGGCCGGCCCAGGGACGGACGGCATCGGATTCTTCGTCGCCGCCAACCAGGAGGGAGGTCTGGTCCAGGCCCTCAATGGGCCTGGCTTCACCACGATTCCGAGCGCCCTTGAGCAGGGAACGACCCTGTCAACCGGAAAGATCGAGAGCCGGGCGACATCCTGGGGCAGCCAGCTGAAGGCGGCTGGGATCAATCTCAACTTCGCCCCGGTGACCGACGTCGTGCCCCTCGCGACGGCCGCCCAGAACCAGCCGATCGGCGCCCTCGATCGCGAGTACGGCCATACGCCGGGCAGCGCCGGCCCGCACGCCGCTGCGTTCATGGAGGGCATGACGGCGGCCGGGATCGTGACGGTTGCCAAGCACTTTCCCGGGCTCGGCCGGGTAGTCGGCAACACCGACTTCTCGGCCAATGTGGTCGATACCGTGACCAGCCCGACGGACCCGGACCTGGACTCGTTCAGGGACGTGATCGGGGCCGGGGTGCCGATCGTGATGGTCGCCCTGGCGACGTACACGAAGATCGATCCCGATCACCTCGCGGCGTTCTCGCCGATCGTGATCGGCAACCTCATGCGCAAGCAGCTCGGGTTCACCGGGATCGTGATGTCCGACGACCTCGGGGCAACGATCGCGGTCAGCGGCATCCCGGCGGCGACCCGTGGCATCGCCTTCATCGCGGCCGGCGGCGACATGATCATCTCGAAGACGATTCCGCCGGCGGAGGCGATGGCCGTGGCGATCACCGCCCGGGCCAGCACCGACCCGGCGTTCCGGGCCCAGGTCAACGCGGCGGCCCTGCGCGTGCTGGAGCTCAAGGCCGCAAATCAGCTGCTGCCGTGCGGAGGCGCATAGGTCACCTGCAGGCCCAGGGTCGATCGCAGGCCGGGCGAACGGCGGGCCGGCTCGATTGTGAGATGCTCCTGAGGTGAACACACCCGAGGTCGGGTCCGTGATTCCCCGCTCCGAGGTCAGCATCGGTCTCGAGCCGGCGCTCCGACGCTCGCTCGCCGGCCGGGCCGCGGGCCGGGCAATCGTGATCGACTACTTTGCGAGCCGGGGCTGCAGCTTCGTGGTCGGCGACCTGACCTGCTCGTTCAAGGCGGTCGCGCCGGGGCCCGGCTACCTCGAGCTGGCCCCGGTCGAGGGCGTTCCAATGTTCGTCGAGGAGCGCCTCCTGGGCATCCTCGCCGAGGCCGGTCCGACGCTTCGAATCGGCGGCCTGCCGTTTGCCCGGCACCTTGCGATCGAGCTCGAACAACCCGAGCTGTGGATCGACTTCCTGGAAGCCCCGGGCGTCCTGGCCGGGAAACGCGGCCCTCGAAATCCATCGAGGGCCGGTCGCTAGCTGCCGATGACCCTATAGTGGGGCCAGGTCAAGCCAGGTCCGACACCGCGGGAAAGGCGGAACAGGCGTGGATCGCGACGTTGCCATCCGGGTACGAGCGGCTATCGAGGCGACGCTCCGTGAGCAGGGCTCATACCCAACATTTGCCGAGGGCCTCGTTGACGCCGACACCCGCTTCCGCAACGCCATCCGCGAGCTCCTTCCCGACGATGATCCACTGAGCGCGGAGTTCAACGCGCTGTTTCCGGCGCCTGCCCCCCGAACGCTGCCGGGCGGCGGGCCCAGCCGCGACCGCCTCGACAGCGCCGGGGTCACGAAGCGAGCCCGGATGCACCTCGCCGGCATGTCCGGCTGGCTTCAGGGCCTGATCGACGCGACCGACAGCGGCCGTACGAACTAGGGACGCGGAACCTTGGGCATTGTCAGCTGGCTGATCCTGGGGGCGATCGCCGGGTTCGTCGCCAACTTCGTATTCAACCGGCGCGAGGGAGCTATCGCCACGGTCGCCCTTGGGATCGTCGGGGCCCTGGTCGGCGGCTACATCGCGGCGGCCCTGTTCGACCGGGGCGACGTGACCGGCCTGAACCTGGAGAGCATCGTGACCGCGATCCTCGGCGCGCTCCTGCTCCTCTTCGTGTGGTACGCCCTGACGCGGCCCAAGATGAACCTTGAATAGGCCTCGCGGACAAACGAGACCCCTACGATCGGGTCGAAGGTGGACGCCCTGATCCTGCAATTCACTTTGACGCGGGCTGCGGTTGCCCTGGCCGCGCTGGGACTCCTCGCGGGCACCGTTCTCGCGGCAAGCCCGTCTTCGTCTCCGAGCGTCAGCCCGTCCGCATCCGTAGCTACACCCACTCCTGCCGCGGCTTCGACATCACCCGGCGCAGCCGCATCGGTCCAGCCGGAAGCTTCCGAGCCGCCCGAGGCAACCGAGCCGCCTGAGGCATCCGAGCCTCCCGAAGCGGCGGAAGCGCCCGACACCGCCGATGGCCCGCCGTCGGCCGCTGAGATCGCCCGAGTCGTAGGTCTGCTCAAGGCTGCCGGGATCCCAGCGACGGCTGCCCAGGTCCAGGCGCTTGCTGCGACGGTCGGGGTCGGCGGGGCAGTCCGTACCCTCGCCTTCGCCCATGCCAGCGACAAGACGCCGGCACAGATCCTCGCGCTCTTCCAATCGGGCAAGGGGTGGGGTGAGATCGACCACGAACTCGGCCTGCCGATCGGTCCGGGCATCGGCTGGATCATGGGCCAGGGCCACGGCAAGGGACACGCCAAAGGCCCCTAGATTGCTGGGCCTCGGTCAATACGCGGCGAATGGCGCGCGGAGCGACTGTTTCGTCGACCGGGACGGGGTCGTACATACCCGGATCGGGGAAGGGAAATGGGCCTACGGAGCCTTCATCATTCGGGGAACGCCGGCGGCAGAGGCCGGTGATGCGCTACTGCCTCGTCGACCAGGTGCTGGTACTCCTCGCGGAGCAGGTAGCTCTGCCGCTTGAGGTCCTCGGCCTCGGCTGACTCCGCCGGCACCGCCGCGAGCTGGCGTTCGACATCGCGCCACTGGGCGAGCACGGCCTGGGCCAGGCGCTGATACGGCATCGGGCGGCGTTCCTTTCTGGGCTGCCTACGGCGCGTCGCCACAGTAGAGAACGTGGGCGGTTCCGTCTTGTTACGTGCAGTCGGATGCGTTTAGGGGATCTGAGCGCGATGTCAGCCTAAGCTCCGATGGCTATCCCCCATCGGGAGGTATCCTCCCGTCGTCCAACGCCGTGCGAACCGGCGTCGCGGATGAGGAGGTGAACGTGACTCTCGGCATCATCCTCACGGTCATCGGGGTCATTGCCCTGGTCGTGACGTACGTTCGGGGACCGAACCTGGGTCTGCCACGAAGGACCGGCTATATCGCCGGCGTCGTGGTGCTTGTGGTGGGCCTGGCGCTGCTGATCTCGACGCGGTGACCGCCGGCCGAGCTGTCACGGGCTTCGGCCGGCCCCCAGGGCGTGTCCCGTCGACCGCCCCCGAACGGCTCTTCCAAGCGCATCGTGCCGGCCACCCTTCTCGCGGCTGAGCCGGCGATCATCTCTCGTGGCTCCGCGCCGGTCCGGCACGTCACCTGGATCGCCTCGACCTCGGCGCATGGTCTCGCGGTAGTCATTTGGGGCCAGCCCAGGGGGGCCAACGGCCAAACGAAAACCCCTCGGAGTCGCCTCCGGGGGGTCATTTCGTGCTCAGTCGGTGGTGAGCCGGGGGGATTCGAACCCCCAACCAACTGATTAAGAGTCAGTTGCTCTGCCGTTGAGCTACCGGCCCGGGCGAAGGATACCCCATCGCCGCTGCTCGGGGACCTTGAGCTCGGGACGATCGCCACGTGCGTGCCGGATCCTTGCCGAATAGCGCTGGGGCTGCTACTCAGCAGGATGTGGCCGCCGCTGGACGCCGAACCGACGCGATTCGGGTGCTTCGGGCGCGTCGACCGAGCACGAACTTCGTCGTGGTAGCGCCAGCACGACCCCGGCTGGTGGGATTCCTCGCCGAGCAGCAGTCAGCGTGCTAAATGGCAAGAACTGACCAAAAGCCGGGCCCCACGACACCTGCGGGGCGCCGCGCCAGGGCCGCTCAGTCGGGCTGGTTGTCGATCTGGGCGCGCTGGAGCTTGCCCGAGAAGTCGACATAGATCGACTTCCACTCGGTGTAGGTGTCGAGCGCGGCGTGGCCGGCCTCGCGGTGGCCGTTGCCGGTCTCCTTGGTGCCTCCGAACGGCAGGTGGGTCTCGGCCCCGATCGTGCCGGCGTTGACGTAGACGATGCCGGTCTCGAAATCGCGCATCGCCCGGAAGGCGGTGTACGCGTCTCGGGTGAAGATCGACGACGACAGGCCGTAGCGGATCTGGTTGAGGGCGACCACGGCCGCGTCGTAGTCGTCGACCGGGATGACCGACAGGACCGGCCCGAAGATCTCCTCCTGGGCGATCCGGGCCATCGGAGCGACCCCGGCAAAGATGGTCGGCTCGAAGAAGTGGCCGTGGTCGAGGAGAGCACCGCTGCCCCGCCCGCCACCGGTCACCAGCTCGCCATCGCGCCGGCCGACATCGATGTAGCCGGTCACCTTGTCCAGCGCGGCAGCATTGACCAATGGCCCGACGTCGGTCGAGGGCTCGAGGCCCGAGCCGAGCCGAAGGGCCTTCGCGCGCCGCTCCAGGCGCTCGAGCAGCTGATCCGCGACAGGACGCTCGACGATCACCCGGCTGGCGGCCGTGCAGCGCTGGCCGGTCGTGCCGAAGGCTGACCAAAGGATGCCATCGGTCGCGAGGTCGAGGTCCGCGTCGCCCATCACGACGATCCCGTTCTTGCCGCCAAGCTCGAGGCTGACCCGCTTGAGCCGGGTGGCCGCCTGGGTCGCCAGCCGCCGGCCCGTTTCCGTGTTGCCGGTAAAGCTGATCACCGGCACATCCGGACTGGCCACGATCGCATCACCGACCTCGCCTCCCGGTCCGGTCACGAGGTTGACCGTTCCCGCTGGGAAGCCAGCCTCCGCCATCAGCTCGACCAAGAGCGTGGCGCAGTGGGGCGTATCGCTCGAGGGCTTGAACACGACGGTGTTGCCGCTCACGAGGGCCGGCATCATCTTCCAGCACGGGATCGCCATCGGGAAGTTCCAGGGAGTGATGATCCCGGCGACGCCGATCGGTTCGCGAATCGACATCGCCCACTTGTCGGGCAGCTCGGAGGGCGTCGTGTCGCCGAACATCCGGCGGCCCTCGCCGGCCATCAGGAAGGCGATGTCGATGCCCTCCTGGACGTCGCCCCGAGCCTCGGCCAGGACCTTGCCCATCTCGCGGGTCATTGCCCGGGCGAGGCGCTCCTTGTGCTCGGCCAGCAGGGCCCCGAAGCGGTACAGGATCTCGCCCCGCTTGGGTGCCGGAGTTCGACGCCAGGCGACGCCGGCCTGCTCGGCCGCCCGGATCGCCATCGCGACGTCGGCGGCCGTGCCGGCCTGGAAGTGGCCGACGAGGTCGCGGGTGTCGGCCGGGTTGTGGCTGGCGAACGTCCGGCCGCTGACCGAGTCAACCCATTCGCCGGCGATGAACAGCTGGTATGTCGGCGCCCGGACCGCGGTCTGCTCGGTCGCAGTCATGCCTGGACCCGCTCGAAGGCCATCGCCACCGAACCACCACCGCCCAGGCACAGGGTCGCCAGGCCGTAGCGGCCGGCCCGGCGGTCCAGCTCGTGGAGGAGCGTGGCGACGATCCGGGCGCCGCTCGCGCCGATCGGATGGCCCAGGGCGATCGCTCCCCCGTTCACGTTGACCTTCGACCAGTCGAATCCAAGCTCGCGCCCGTCGGCCAGGGTCTGGGCGGCGAAGGCCTCGTTGATCTCGACCAGGTCGAACGCCTCGACCGGCATCTCGATCCGCTCGAGCAGCCGGCGGACCCCCGTGACCGGAGCGAGGAACAGCCACTTCGGGGCAACCTCGGCCTGGCTGTAGCCGATGATCCGGGCGAGCGGCTGCAGGCCGAGGCGCTCCATGGCGCGCTCGCTGGCAACCACGGTCGCGGCGGCGCCATCGGTGATCCCTGGAGCGTTGCCGGCGGTGACGGTCCCCTCGGTCGCCGAGCCGCGGTCCGGACCATCGGGCAGGGCGAAGACCGGCTTGAGCCGGGCCAACGCCTCGAGCGAGGAATCCCGGCGTGGACCCTCGTCGACGGACACGACCGTTGCGCGCCCTTTGGCGTCGCGGATCGTCACCGGCGCGAGCTCGGCGTCGAACCGGCCCGCATCGATCGCCGCGACGGCCCGCTCGTGGCTCTGCAGCGCGAACGCGTCCTGGTCGGCGCGCGACACCGAGTCGTGGATCGCGACGCGCTCGGCGTGGGTGCCCATGTGGCAGTCCTCGAACGCGCACCACAGCCCGTCGTGGACCGTCGAGTCGACCAGGGTACCGTCGCCCAGGCGATAGCCGAAGCGGGCACTCTGGAGGAGGAAGGGCGCCCGGTTCATGCTCTCCATCCCGCCGGCGACCGCAACCTCGGCGTCGCCGGCCCGGATCTCGGCCGCGGCGAGCATGATCGCCTTGAGTCCCGAGCCACACACCCGGTTGATGGTGGTCGCGCTGGTCGTGTCGGGCAGCCCGGCGGCGAGGGCCGCCTGGCGGGCCGGCGCCTGGCCGACGCCAGCCTGGAGGACCTGGCCCATCAGGACTTCGTCGACCGGCGTGCCCTCGGGCAGGCCGGCTCGCTCCACGGCGGCCCTGATCGCGATTCCGCCGAGCTCGGTGGCGGGCACGCCGCTCAGCGCGCCGCCGAACTTGCCGATCGGGGTGCGCTGGGCGCTGACGATGTAGACGTGGCCGTTCAGGCCGGCTGGGAGTTCGGGCATGGCTCGAATCTACACCGGGCCGACGTCGCGCCCGTGGCCGGAGTCGGGCGTCAGCGCGGGTAGGTGTAGAAGCCGCGGCCCGTCTTCTGGCCGAGATGCCCGGCGGCGACGAGCTCGTCGAGGATCGCCGGCGGGGCGAAGCGCTCGTCGCCGAGGCCGGCATGGAGCACCCGCATCACCCCGAGGCAGACATCGAGGCCAATGAAGTCGGCCAGCTGGAGCGGTCCCATCGGATGGTTCAGGCCGCGCCTCGCACCGGTGTCGATGTCCTCGGCTGTGCCGAGCTGCTCCTCGAGGGCGCGCATCGCCTCGGCCAGGAATGGCATCAGGATCCGGTTGACGATGAAGCCGGGCCGGTCGGCCGACACGATCATCACCCACGGCTTGGTCCCGTCACGTTCGCTGCCGTCCGCCTCCAGCTCGCGAACCAGGCTGCGGATCGCGGCCTCGGTCGCGTCCGAGGTCGCCTGGCTGCGGATCAGCTCGACCAGGCGCATGACCGGCACGGGACTGAAGAAGTGCATCCCGACGAACCGTGCCCGGCGATCCGCGGCCACGGCCGCGGCAAGGTCGGCAATCGCGATCGAGCTCGTGTTCGACGCGAAGATCGCGCCGGGCTGGGCGAGACCGTCGATCTCAGCCCACAGCGCCCGCTTGACGTTGATGTCCTCGAACACGGCCTCGATCACGAGGTCGGCGCTCGAGACGTCGGCCAGCTGGTCCGTCGGCGTGATTCGCGCCAGGCCCGCGTTCCGTCGGGACGGATCGAGCTGACCTTTGCTGACCGCCCGCTCCAGGTTCCCGGCAATCCGATCGCGTCCAACGACGGCCCGGACCAGGTCCGGCTCGTACAGCGTGACCTGCTTGCCGAGGACGGCGAGGACCTGGGCGATGCCGTGGCCCATCAACCCGGCACCGGCCACGAACACCCGATCGATGCTCATCTAATCGACCTGGGGCGCAGCACGGTCATCAGGGCCTCCGACGAGAGCGGCGAACAGCTGATCTGCCGCCGTGTATGGATCGACGTCGTGGGCGGCCACGGCTCGCACCGCACGATCCGTCGCCTGGGCCGTCTCGGGAGCGCGCAGGAGCCGCTCGAGGCGGTCGGCGAGCGCACCCCGTACCTCGGCAGCGGCCCGGGCCAGCCGGGCTGCGCCGTCGCCGGCCAGGGCACCCGACTCGCGCCGATGGTCGATCGCCGCCAGCAGCTCGGGCACGCCCGCGCCGGTGGCAGCCGTCGTGATCATGACTGGTGGCCCGTGGATCCCTCGATGGCCTCCGCCGAGCATCGCCCGGAGCTGGCTGGCCGTGCGCTGGGCGCCGGGACGATCGCCCTTGTTCACGACCACGAGGTCGGCCACCTCGAGCAGGCCAGCCTTGATCGCCTGGACCTCGTCGCCCATCTCCGGCGCCTCGAGGACGACCGTCGTGTCGGCCATCGCCGCGACCTCGACCTCGCTCTGGCCGGTGCCCACGGTCTCGATGAAGACCACCTCGAATCCGGCGGCATCGAGCACGGCGCAGGCCGCCCCGGTGGTGGAGGCCAGGCCGCCGGCGTGACCACGGGCAGCCATCGAGCGGATGAATACGTCCGGGTCGCCGGCGTAGGCCTGCATCCGGACCCGGTCGCCCAGGATGGCGCCGCCGCTGATCGGGCTCGACGGGTCGACCGCGACCACGGCCACCGTCCGGCCGGTTCTTCGGAGCTCGCCGACCAGGGCGGCCACGAGCGTGCTCTTGCCTGCGCCGGGCGGCCCGGTCATCCCGACGAGGTGGGCGCGGCCGCCGGCGGGATAGATGCGCCGCAGCGCGACCTCGGCCAGCGGAGTCCGATTCTCGACGGCCGTCAGCAACCGGGCGAGCGCACGGCGGTCGCCGCCCAGCGCCGCCTCGGTCAGTCCGTCCGTGCCGGTCGCGACAGAGGGCTCGGTCGAGCTGCCGGCCGGCGCGGCCACGCTACTCGCGCGGTCGGGCGTTCGCCCGGAAGAACGTGGCCACCTCGGCGATCGTCGTGCCCGGCCCGAAGACGGCACTCACGCCGGCGTCCTTGAGGGCGGGGATGTCGTCGTCGGGAATGATTCCGCCGACGGATACGAGGATGTCGGTCAGGCCCTCGTCGCGGAGGAGCTGGCAGATGCGCGGCACGAGGGTCATGTGGGCGCCCGACAGGATCGACAGGCCGACGATGTCGACGTCCTCCTGGAGGGCGGCCGTGGCGACCATCTCGGGGGTCTGGCGCAGGCCGGTGTAGACGACCTCGAAGCCTTCGTCACGAAGGCCCCGGGCCAGGACCTTCGCGCCGCGGTCGTGGCCGTCGAGGCCCGGCTTGGCGATGAGCACCTTGATCGGCCGATCGGTCATGGACCGATTGTAGGCTGCCCGCTCCCGGCCGATCTCGGGCCCGATCGGCTAGATCGAGCGCTGGTAGGCCCGGAAGGTCCGGGTGGCCCAGGCGGTGGTCAGCGCGGCCAGGCCGACCAGGAGCGCCATCCGGACCAGCACGAACGACCAGTCGGGGCTTGACGTGAGCGCCTCCCGGCCGGCTTCGACGGCCCAGTTGACCGGGTTGAACGTGGCGACCGTCGCAATCCAGGCGGGTACGAGCGCGAGCGGCATGAACGCGCCCGACAGGAAGGTCAGCGGCAGGGTCAGCAGGGTGTTGATCCCGATCACCGACTCGCGTTGGCGCAGGAGGAGGGCCATCGCATCGGAGAACGCGGCGACGGTCGCCCCGACCAGCATCGCGCACAGGGTGAGGACGGCGTAACCGAGGAGACCACCTGGAAAGCGTGCCCCCAGGATGAGCGCCAGGCCGCCGATGATCAGGGCCTGGATCCCGAAGGACACGAGGGAGTACAGGTTGAGCCCGACGATGATCGCGCTGCGGTGGATGGGCGTGGCGAGTAGGCGGTCCATGATCGAGCGATCAAGGTCCTCGATGATCGACATGCCGCTCCAGCCGCACGAGAAGAGGGCGGTCATCACCAGCACGCCGGGCACGATGTAGTCGATGTAGCTGGTCCCGACCGTGAAGCCCGGGATCAGCACAACGTTCTTGAACAGGGCGCCGAACAGGAGCAGCCAGATCACCGGCTGGACCAGGCTGATCCCGATGAACCACGGCTGGCGCAGGAAGAAGCGCAGGTGGCGGCCGGTCAGATAGGCGGACTGGGCGAGGGCGGTCATCGGGTTGCCTCCTGGCTCTCCGGGCGATAGGCCCGGCCGGTATGTCGGAGATAGACGTCGTCGAGAGACGGCCGGGCGACGGTCACCGAGGCCACCCCGACCCCAGCCGCGTCGAGCGCGGCAAGAACGGCCGGGACGGAGCGGGCCCCGTCGTCGGCCCGAGCGCGCAGGGTCCGCCCCGCGATCGACGGCTCGTGGACGCCATCGAGCAGCTCGAGCACGGCCGACGCGTGGCCGTTCCGGACCGAGTCGCTCAGCTCGACCACGATCGCGTCGCCGCGCAGCTCGGACTTCAGCGCCTCGGGCGTGCCCCGGGCGACGATCCGGCCTCGGTCGATGATCGCGACCTGGCCGGCCAGCCGATCGGCCTCCTCCAGGTAGTGGGTCGTGAGCAGGATCGTCAAGCCCTCGGCCGACAGCCGCTGGACCTCCGCCCACAGGTCGGCCCGCGCCTCGGGATCGAGGCCCGTGGTCGGCTCGTCGAGGAACAGCACCCTGGGCTGGTGGACCAGCCCGGACGCCACGTCGAGCTTGCGCTGCATGCCGCCCGACCAGGTCTTGGCGATCCGGTTGGCGGCGTCGGTCAGCCCGAACCGCTCGAGCAGCTCGTCGACCCGCCGCGCGAGCGGGGCTCCGGACATGCCGTAGAGCCGGCCCTGGAGCATGAGGTTCTCTCGTCCGGTGGCCTCCGAATCGACAGCGCCGTGCTGGCCAACGAGGCCGATCAGGCGCCGCACACGGTCGGGCTGGCGGGCGATGTCGATGCCCATCACGGTCGCCTGGCCACTGTCCGCGCGCGACAGCGTCGTCAGGATCTTGACGGTCGTCGACTTCCCCGCCCCGTTGGGGCCGAGGAGTCCGAAGATGGTGCCGGCCTCGACGCTCAGGCTGATGCCGTCGAGCGCACGGATGTCGCCGGGATAGGTCTTGACGAGGTCGGCGGCCTCGATGGCGGCCGGGCCGGGCAGAGCGGGCAGGGTCGTCTGCCCAGGGCTTGCGCCGGCGACCTGCGAGCGGTCGGGATTCACGGGATCATGTCCTCCAGGCGAGTCGCATCGCCGACTCATCATTTGCGCTATCATTTATCTGCGCAGTGCAGAAGATAGCCAAGGGAGCGACATGATGTCAAGCGACGACGCGAAGGACGAAGCACGCCGAGCCGCGCTGCTCGAATCCGTGCTGGCGGCCACTCGCCAGCTGACGAACCAGGGAATCCTCTTCAGCCAGTCCGTCGCGGAGCGCTTCGGGCTGGCCGTCACCGACACGACCGCGCTCGAGCAACTCTCCGTCCTGGGCACGGCCACGGCCGGCCGGATCGCCGAGCTGACCGGCCTGACGACCGGGGCCGCGACCAGGATGATCGACCGGCTCGAGCAGTCGGGCTTTGTCCGGCGGACCACCGATCCGGCCGATCGACGCCGGGTGATCGTCGAACCGATCGCCGAACGGGTCCGCGAGGTCGAGGCGCAGTACGCCGCGATCCGGGCCGCGACCCGGACGGCCATCGAGCGCTACGCCGACGACGAGCTGGGCCTGATCAACGACTTCCTCACCCGGAGCCTCGAGGTCGAGCGGGTCGAGACCGCACGGGTCGGCGAGGCGCCGGCCGGTGGGCCATCGGACTCATCGTCGTTCGCCCCGCTTGGCGGCACCTCGAACGGCCGGCTGGTCTTCCTGTCGGGTGCGCCCTACCTGACCATCAGCGGTGATCCCGAGCTGGCCAACCTGTACCGGGCGAAGTTCAGCGGGGCCATCCCCCGGGTCCGCGTCCGGGACGGAGTCGTGACGATCCGCTACGGCCGGCTGTCATGGTTCGAGTGGCGGACCCGGATCGGTAGCCAGGTGTTCGAGGCGATGGCCCACTGGCGCGACGACCGGGGCGACATCGTTCTGAATGGACGGATCCCCTGGACGATCGAGGTGCGCGGCGGCGTGTCGAAGGTCAGCGCTGACCTCCGCCAGGTCGACCTGGCCGGCCTCGACGTTGCCGGCGGCACCAGCTCGGTCGAGCTCAACCTGCCGGCGCCGAAGCGGGTCGTCCGGATCCGGGTCGCCGGCGGTGCCAACGACATGGCCGTCCATCGGCCGGTCGGGACCGCCGTCCGGCTCGCAATCCGGGGTGGCGCGAACAAGGTCACCTTCGACGGCCAGCAGATCCATCGGCGGGGCCAGGTCAGCTTCACCGACGACCAGGCCCACGGCCATGGCTGGCTCAGCCACGAGACGAGCCGCCTCGATCCGGCAGCCCCCTACTACGAGATCGACCTGGCCGGTGGGGCGAACCGCCTGACGGTCGACACGAAGTAGCCCGCCCGGCGTCCCGTGACGCGGTCGACACGCGGCGCGGTCAAAACCCGTAGGCGCGCGGCGCGACGATATCTCCGTGGGCGATCACAACGGCCGAATCATCGGCTGACGGGGTTTCTCGCTCAACCCAATTCGCAGTTTTCATCTCGGGGGGCGATCGATTCGGCCGAATCGGGCCTCGCGCGGCTGGGTTGCCGCACGGATTCGGCCCTTTGATCTCCGCCGGAGATTCACCACCGAGCCCTTCCTGGCCCTTTCGGAGCGGGATGCCTGCCTGCCACCCGCCTGAGATGGCGGCTACTCAGCCCCGGGGGTCCGGGCGATCCAGGTGGGCAAGGAACTCCTCACGGGTTCGCTGGCTGCGCCGGAACTGGCCCAGCACTGCGCTGGTGACCATCGTCGTACCGCCCTTGCGGACGCCGCGCATCGCGGTGCACAGGTGCTGGGCCTCGATGACCACGCCGACGCCCAGCGGCTCGATCCGCTCCATCAGGAATTCGGCGATCTCCTGGGTCAGGCGCTCCTGGACCTGCAGCCGGCGGGCGTACATCTCGACGATCCGCGGAATCTTGGACAGTCCGATCACCCGATCGCGGGGCAGGTAGCCGACCGCGGCCGTGCCGAAGAAGGGCAGCAGGTGGTGCTCGCAGAGCGAGTAGAACTCGATCCCCTTGACCACCACCATCTCGCTGTAGTCGACCGAGAAGACGGCCCCATTGATGAGCCGGTCGGGGTCGACGTGGTAGCCGGCCGTCAGCTCGTGGTACATCCGGTGGATCCGCTCCGGCGTGCGGCGCAGGCCCTCCCGATCGGGATCCTCGCCGATCTCGGTCAGGATGTCGCGCACGGCGTGCTCGACCCGCCCGGCCTCGCCGGCAGCGCCGTCCGCCGATGAGCGCTCGATCCCCCGGTCTTCGCCAATCTCGGTCTCGATCTCGGCGACGATCGATTGAACATGGTCGGGCAGGACGGGCATGGATGGCGGCTCCTGGCAGTGGGTCGCGATCGTACCCTGATCGTCAGGCCTCAGCCGGCGGCGTGGCGATCTCGTTCGGGCGGAGCCGGCGAACGCGGCGAGCGACGAGCCAGGCCAGGCCGATCACGATCAGGGCGAGAAGGCCCACCGGCAGGCCGACCACGATCAGCCAGATCCCGCCTGATGCCAGGGCCTGGCCGATTCCGAGCAGGGCGGCCGACGCCTGGTCGAGCTGGGCGCCGGGGTCCCAGCCACGCGAGGTCTCGACCACGGCCTGGGTCGGGGGCAGGGCGAAGTCGACGGTCAGCGTCGCCAGGGCGGCCTGGTCCTTGAGGTGGTTCTGCTGCGTCGTCAGCTCTTCGATCTGGCCCTGGACGTCGCTCAGCTGCGACTCGACAGCCAGGATGTCGGAGATCTTGGTGGCCTGGCCCATGATCGTCTGGAGGGCCCGTTCGGTCGTCTGCAGATTGTCGATCCGGGCGCCCAGGTCGAGGACCTGGCCGGTCACCTCGACCGCGTTGGACTTGGCCGAATCGACCTTCGCGGCGAGCTTGTCGACCGCGTCGAGCGCGTCCTGCCAGCGATCAACCGGCACCCGGTAGGTGACGGAGGCTGCCTCCTGGTCTGGGCTGTTGGACTGGTCGGAGTCGCTGACGTAGCCGCCCAGGCCAAGGATCGCGGTCCGGACCGCGTCGAGGGCCGGATCGATCTTCGGGACCTCGATCGAGATCGAGCCGGTTCGCACGATGTCGGCGTCCGTAACCGCGAGCGCCGGATCCGCCGGGTTGGCGGGCTCGCCGCTCGCGGCCGGCAAGCCCTGATCCGCATTCGAACCGGACTCGGGCAGGGCAGCGGACGCGGCCGCATCGAAGCCCCCGGCGACGCTCCGGGTCGGATCGATCGAAGTGTCGCCGGCC
This sequence comes from uncultured Chloroflexia bacterium, assembly GCA_963720965.1. Taxonomy (GTDB): domain Bacteria; phylum Chloroflexota; class Limnocylindria; order Limnocylindrales; family CSP1-4; genus Palsa-1033. The sequence goes on from CAVRHD010000002.1 coordinate 696,757, forward strand.
GGCGCAGACGTGGCCGCGTTCGAGCACGCGGCAAGCGCGACAACGACGGCAATGCCCAGGCCGGCCATCGTGAACATGGCTCGAGCGTGAGGTGAAGTGCGCATCGGGACCTCCCTGTCGCCGCTCCGGAGGATCGGCCGGGCCAGTGACGCGCCAGCTAGCCGCCTGGTTCCCCGGCGCGATCGCGGCGTCCGCCAACGCCGGCCGCGGCCAGGATCGCGTCGCTGATCTGAGCCGGCCGATAGCGCATCAAGGTGTGACCGACTGGCCCGAGGTCGATGATCTGGATTGGTTCGTGGCCGGCTCGCCGGCGCGCGGCGTCGAGGCTGGCCAGCGCCGCTCGCTTCTCGCCCGCCTCCTCGCCGCCGGCCACCAGCGCCGTGATCGGAACCCGGATGTCGGCCAGGGTCAGCTGTGGGTCGTAGCTGAACAGCGCCCCGACGGATCCGGCGAGGGCGTGCGGGCGGATCGCGGGCACGACCTTGCCGGCGGGGACCTCGACCACGCTGGACCGGGCCGCCTGCTCCTGGTCGGCGTCCCAGCTCGCCGGGTCGAAGTCACGCCGGTCGGCCAGGAATGCGGCCATCGACCGGAGCACCTCGGGCGGCTCCTCGAGCCCGCGCAGCCATTCGTCGGGGCTCATGCCCGTCTCGGCCGCCACGTCCTCCCAGCCGCCGTCGACGAGGATCAGTCCCGCGCACCGGTCCCCGAGCCGGCGGGCCGCCCAGGCGGCCAGCATCGCGCCGTAGCCATGGCCGGCCAGCACGATCCGATCGTCGGCGGCGCCCAGCAGCCCCGAGCCCTCGGCGACCGCGACCAGGTCGTCCGCCAGCTGCCCTTCGTCGTAGCCCGAGGTCGGCGAATCGGACAGGCCGTGACCGCGGAGATCGATTGCCACGGTCCGGACCAGCCCTCGGATGCGCCGGGCTACCGGGGTCCAAGCCCACGCCGTGGCGCTCAGGCCATGGACCAGGAGCGCACCGGGCCGAGGATCACTGGCCAGGTCCCCGGCATCCGAAGCGCCCCAGTCGAGGAAATGGATCCGCTCGCCGGGGACGATCTCGACCAGGAATCCCTCCGGGACCGCGCCCAGGTCGGGACGTGGAACCCGGTCCAGGGCAGCGTTCAGCTCCATTGCCCCTAGGATACGGACCTGATGCCGATCCCACGACGGGGCAGCCGAGCCGCCCGGCCGCTGACCTCGAGCCCGCCCGAGCACCTGCCGGCGGGATCGCGCCCGTCGTCATTCGAGGCCCTGGTCGAACGGGCCCTCGACGGAATCCCCGAGCCGTTCCAGCCGGCCCTTGAGCAGGTCGCGATCGTGATCGAGGACGAGGCGTCCGACGAACAGCTCGTCGCCGCCCGGGTGCAGCCCGGCGGCGACCTGTACGGCCTGTACGAGGGCGTGCCCCGGACGGCCTGGGGCGCGGACCAGGCGGCTGTGCCCAGCAAGATCAGCCTGTTCCGGCTGCCTCTCGAAGCCGATTTCCCCGATCCGGAGCAGCTCGAGATCGAGGTCCGCCGGACCGTCGTCCATGAGCTCGCGCACCACGTGGGGATCGACGACGCCCGACTACACGAGCTTGGCTACAGCTAGGCCCCGGACAGCTCCGCGGCTGCCGAGATCAGATCGCTCAGGCGGCTGACTTCGACATTTCCGCCGCTGGCCACGGCCACGACCCGATCGCCCGCCTCGAGCGGGATCCGTCCGGCCAACAGGGCGGCCAGGGCGGCCGCCCCGGCGGGCTCCAGGACCTGCTTCATCCGTTCGGCTGCGAAGCGCACGCCGGCCAGGATCGTCGGATCGTCGAGCAGGACGATCCCGTCGAGATAGTGGCGAGCCATGGCCAGGGTCCACGCCCCGGCAAATGGCGCACCCAGCCCGTCGGCCACGCTTGCTGGCTGGATCCGAACGACTTCGCCACGCTCGAGCCCGAGCGACACCGCGTTGGACTGGACAGGCTCGACGCCATACACCCGCACCTCCGGCCGGGACTCTTTCAGGGCGGCGGCCACGCCCGAGATCAGCCCGCCGCCCCCGACCCCGACCACGACGACATCGACATCCGGCAGGTCCTCGATGATCTCGAGGCCGATCGAGCCGTGGCCTGCGATCACGAAGGGGTCGTCAAACGGGTGGCAGTAGGTCAGCCCGCGCGCGTCCCGGACGCGTTCCATCTCGGCCAGTGCCTCGCCGACGTCGGCTCCGTGGAGGATCACCTCGGCGCCGTAGCCCAGGCAGGCCTCGACCTTCGATCGGACCGCTCCGGCCGGCATGACCACGGTCACCGGCACTCCAGCACTTCGACCCGCCCACGCATAGGCCTGGGCAGCGTTGCCTGCCGACAGGGTGATGATCCCGCGCATCCGCTCGTCGGTCGTCAGCGACGCGATCTTCCAGGTCATCCCGCGCGGCTTGAACGAGCCCGTCCTCTGGAGGTGCTCGGCCTTGACGTAGAGCCTGCCATCGGCCGGCTCGATGCCGGTCGCCGCCTCGACGAACCGGGCCGCCGTCTTCGAGCTGAACAGCGGCGTCCGATGGACCCGGCTCGCGACGAGCGGCCGGGCATCCTGGATCTGGGCGAGGGTCACGACATGGTCAGGCATGCCCCCGAGTATGTCAGGAGGCGAGACGCTTGTACCTGATCCGGTGGGGCTGGTCGGCGGCAGTGCCCAGCTCGCGATGGCGGAAGGCCTCGTACTCGCTGAAGTTGCCCTCGAACCAGCGGACCACGCTGTCACCCTCGAAGGCCAGCACATGGGTGGCGATCCGATCCAGGAACCAGCGGTCGTGGCTGATGATCACGGCACAGCCCGGGAATGATTCGAGGCCCGCTTCCAGCGCCCGCAACGTGTCGACGTCGAGGTCGTTGGTCGGCTCATCGAGGAGCAGGACGTTGCCACCCGACTTCAGCAGCTTGGCCAGGTGGACCCGGTTGCGCTCGCCGCCCGACAGCTTGCCGACGGGCTTCTGCTGGTCCGTTCCCTTGAAGTTGAAGCTCGAGACGTAGGCCCGGGCGGGCAGCTCGCGGGGGCCGACCTTGATGAACTCGTTGCCGCCGCTGATCTCGTCGTACACCGTCTTGTCGGCCCGGAGATCGTCGCGACTCTGGTCGACATACTCGAGCTGGACCGTGTCGCCGATCGTGATCCTGCCGCTATCAGGTTGCTCCTGTCCGATGATCATCCGGAACAGAGTTGTCTTGCCCGCCCCGTTCGCGCCGATGACGCCGACGATTCCGGCCTTCGGCAGCGAAAACGTCAGGTCGTCGATGAGCAGCTTGTCGCCGAACGCCTTGCGCAGGTCCTTGACCTCGATGACGCTGTCGCCCAGGCGAGGGCCCGGTGGAATCGCGATCTCGAGCTCGCGGGTCGCGACCTTGGCGTCGTTGGCTTCGGCCAGCAGCTTCTCGTAGGCACCCAGGCGGGCCTTGCCCTTGGCCTGGCGCGCTCTCGGCGCAAGGCGGACCCAATCGAGCTCGCGGGCCAGCGTCCGCTGCCGGGCCGATCCAGCGCGTTCCTCACTGGCCAGGCGTTCGAGCTTCTGCTCGAGCCAGCTCGAGTAGTTGCCCTCGAACGGCATTCCTCGCCCACGATCAAGCTCCAGGATCCACTGGGCGACATTGTCGAGGAAGTAGCGATCGTGGGTGATGGCCACGACCGTGCCCGAGTACTCCTGCAGGAAGCGCTCCAGCCATTCGACGGACTCGGCGTCGAGGTGGTTGGTCGGCTCGTCGAGCAGGAGCAGGTCGGGGTGGCTGAGGAGGAGCCGGCACAGCGCGACCCGCCGCTTCTCACCGCCGGACAGGGTCGTGACGTCGGAGTCGTCCGGCGGACAGCGGAGCGCGTCCATGGCGATCTCGACGTTGCGCTCCAGGCTCCATGCGTCGGTGGCGGCGATCCGGTCCTCGAGGGCGGCCTGCTGCTTGCCGATCGCGTCGTAGTCGGCGTCGGGTTCGGACCAGCGGGCCATCACGGCGTTGTAGCTCTCGAGCAGCGAATAGACCTCGCGGACCCCGTCGAGGACATTGCCCCTGACGTCCTTGGCGGGATCAAGCTCCGGCTCCTGGGCCAGGTAGCCGACCGAGAACCCTGGAGTGAGCCGGGCCTCGCCCGAATAGCCGTCGTCCAGGCCGGCCATGATCCGGAGCAGGCTCGACTTGCCCGCTCCATTCGACCCGATCACCCCGATCTTCGCGCCCGGGAAGAACGAAATGGAGATGTTCTCGAGGACCGTGCGGTCGGGTGGGTAGTGCCGGGCAAGCCGGTTCGTCGTGTAGATGAATTCGTGAGGCATGGCGCAAGGGTACCGGGCAGCGATCGTCGAATGACACTTGCACATTTGCGCAACTCGGTATATCCTCACGGAGTGGAACAGGCCTTGCCTTCATCGGACCTCGAGCGACAGCGCTTTGCCGCGGTCGGCCGAGCCCTGGCCGATCCCAAGCGGCTATGCGTGCTCGAGTGCCTCGCCCGCGGCGAGCAATCGGTCGGCGACCTGTCCAGCCAGGTCGGCTGCCAGGTCCCCAACATGAGCCAGCATCTCGCCGTCCTCCGCAGCGCCGGGCTGGTCACAACCCGGCGGGACGGCAGCACCATCTATTACCGCCTTTCGGACCCCCGGGTCCTCGAGGCCTATCACCTTATCCAGGAGTTTGCCCGCTAGTCAGCGGGAGAAAGGATCGGGGCCCGCAATGGCCGAGATCAAGGCAGTAACCGACGCAACATTCGAAGAGATGGTGATCAACAGCGATCGCCCCGTCCTCGTCGATTTCTGGGCCACCTGGTGCGGACCGTGCAAGATGGTCGCGCCCGAGATGGAGAAGATCGCCGCCAAGTACGACGGCGCCGTGAACGTGGTCAAGGTTGACGTCGACGCCAACCCGAGCCTGTCCCAGAAGTACGGAATCATGAGCATCCCCACGATCGCCTTCTTCCGCCCCGGCGAGCAGCCGATGGGCGTGGTCGGCTTCCGGCCGATGGAGCAGCTTGAGCAGCAGTTCGGCCTGGCCAGCTACTCGAAGCCGGCTGCGCCGGTGGCCGCTCCCGTTGCCACCGAGACCGCCGCGGCCGACTGACCGCTCGCTTCGTGAGCCGCCCTTCGCGACGGCCGCACCTCGCCCGAGGCCCCGTTCGATCGCCGAGCGGGGCCTTTTGCTGCCCCGTGACGTGCCGTGCCAGCGCGCGGCCTGCGCTCTCCTCGATCCGGGTCGCGGCCGCTCGTGACAAATTCGCGCCAGGGCGAGCGTTATGGTCGCTCGCGGTCGAAAGGAACGTCCCGGGCCGTTCTGCCAGCTCAATACGAGCACGACAGCGCCGCCTGCGAACCCCGAGATCGAGGAATCCGACGGGCGCTCCGGCGTAACGATCGCTACAGGGCGAGTTTGTCAGAAGCAATCCAGCGCCGACGGCGCCGGCGACAGTGATCCCGCGGAGCCGGAACCCGGTCCGATCAGGCCGGCGTGGCCGCTCCCGTTGCCACCGAGACCGCCGCGGCCGACTGACCCGTCGCTCCGACGCCGCCTGGCAGCGGCCGGACCGTCGCCCAGGACCTCGCTTCGAACGCCGAGCGGGGTTCTTCGATTCGTGCCCGTTCGGCTGAGCCACGCCCCGGCTCGCCTCGAGCGGGTCCGTGACCGCTCCTGACAAATTCGTGCCCCAGCGAGCGCTATCGTCGCTCGGGCTCGAAAAGCGACACTCCGAGCCGTCGGTCCCGACTCGACTCGTGCGGGGAAGCTCTGTGCGGGCGCCTCGAGGTCGCGGAATCCGACCGGCAGCCGAACGTAGCGACCGCTTCAACGCGAATTTGTCAGAAACCGGGGCGGACTCGGGACGAGGGGCCGGAAAACCGCGGCGTACCTGGGGGCGAGGGGCCGCGCCGTGGGCCCGGGCCCACGGCCAGGAGCCCTGCCCAACCTCAGGCCGGCTTGGCTGCTCCTGCCGCTGCCGCGAGGACGGCCGCAAGGTCGGCCATGTGGGCCGCGTAGTGGTCGGTGGTCTCGTCCAGGAAGAACGTCTCGTACTCGGTGTTCTTGAGCCAGCGCGTCTCGGGCACGACCGTCAGATAGCCACGCAGCTCGCCCGGGACGGAGACGAAGCGGGCCCGAAGCTCGTCCATGGGCAGAGCCAGGTCGGCCAGCCGAATCGCCTCGTTAAGCTCGTCACCGCGGGCGTCCCACTCGATGTCCGAGTCGACCTTGGCCTGGCTCGTCTCGCGCAGGGCGAGCTCCTGGGCAACGGCCAGGGCGACGCCCTGCCAGTGGGACAGGTGGCTCATCAGGTCCCGGCCGGACCAGCCGTGGGCGCCTTCGAGGGGCAACGACAGGTCCGTGTCCGTCAGATCGAGGAGCGCCTCGAAGGGACGCCAGGCTTCTCGCTCGTCCTCGAGGAACTCGAGTGCATCACGGTACATGGCGCGATGGTACTCGCCCGATCAGACGGCGACCGGCTCGCGGTACTCGCCGAAGACCTGGCGGAGGACGGCGCACTGCTCGCCTAGCGTCGCATAGGCCTCGGCACAGCGCAGGAAGTGGGGCATCAGGTTGGTCTCGGACGAGCCCGGACGGCCCGCGGCATCGCGCAGGCCGGCCAAGGCCGCACCGACGGCCGCGGCATCGCGGTCCCGGCGGGTACGCTCGAGCCGGTCCAGGTGGCGCCGCTTCGAAGCCTCGGACACCTCGAGCAGTGGGATCGACAGGCGCTCGCCCGGATCAACCTGGCTGTTGACGCCCACGATCGTCCGCTCGCCGGCGTCCAGCTCGCGCTGGAACCGGTAGGCGGCATCGGCGATCTCGCGCTGGGGATAGCCCTCGGCGATGGCCTTGACCATCCCGCCCCGTCGATCGATCTCGTCGAGGTAGCGCCAGACGGCTCGCTCCGTCTCGTTCGTGAGCGATTCGACGAACCAGCTGCCGCCCAGGGGATCGACGGTCGACGCCACGCCGCTCTCCTCGGCGATCACCTGCTGCTGGCGCAGGGCGAGCAGGGCGGCCTCCGCCGAGGGCACGGCCCAGGCCTCGTCGTAGGCGTCGGTGTGGAGCGACTGGGTGCCGCCCAGGACGGCGGCCAGCGCCTGGATCGCAACCCGGGTGAGGTTGTTGAGCGGCTGCTGGGCGGTCAGGCTCACGCCGGCCGTCTGGGTGTGGAAGCGCAGCCAGGTCGATCGTTCGTTCTCGGCCCGGTAACGCTCGGTCATCAGCTTGTACCAGATCCGCCGGGCGGCCCGGAACTTGGCGATCTCCTCGAAGAAGTCGCTGTGGCTGTTGAAGAAGAAGCTCAGCCGCGGCGCGAACTCGTCTACCCGCAGGCCGCGGCGCAGGCATTCCTCGACGTAGGCCATCCCGTCGGCGATCGTGAAGGCCAGCTCCTGCACGGCCGTCGAGCCGGCTTCGCGAATGTGATAGCCGCTGATCGAGATCGTGTTCCAGCGCGGCAGCTCGCGTGTCCCGAACTCGATCGTATCGGTGACCAGCCGGATCGAGTGTTCGGGCGGGAACAGAAATTCCTTCTGGGCCACGAACTCCTTGAGGATGTCGTTCTGGAGCGTGCCTTCGAGGACCGTCCGGGACACGCCGCGCTGCTCGGCCGCGGCGATGTACATCGCCCAGATCGGGGCGGCAGGCGAGTTGATCGTCATCGACGTGCTGATCCGCTCGAGCGGCAGGTCGGCCAGCAGGACCTCCATGTCAGCCAGACTGCTGACGGCGACTCCGCACGTCCCGAACTCACCCTCAGCCTCGGGGTCGTCGGTGTCGTAGCCGTACAGAGTGGGCATGTCGAAGGCGACCGACAGTCCGGTCTGGCCGGCGGCGAGGAGCTGCCGGAACCGGGCGTTGGTGTCCTCGGCAGCGCCGAATCCGGCGAACATCCGCATCGTCCACAGCCGGCTTCGATAGGCCGTCGGATGGATGCCCCGGGTGAACGGCGGCGCGCCGGGCAGGCCGATGTCACGAAGCGGGTCGAAATCGTCCCAGCGGCCGGCCCGCAGCGGTTCGCCCAGGTGGTCGACGGCCGTTGGCCCACCGGGGCCGGGCGGCTCGTGGCCACGATCGCCGGACCAATCCCACGGCCCGTACAGCCGCTCGACCTCGACGTCGCTGATCGTGCTGAAGCCCGTCCGTCGCTCGGGCGCCCGCTCCAGGGCGGACCGCAGCCGTTCCTGTTCCCATGCGCGGCGGCGGGCGGACCAGGTCATGGGCGGGACTCTAGCATGGCCCCGGCGGAGCTCAGTGGGCGGGCTTCACTGGAACGCGCTGAGGGCTGCCTGGAGATCGGCCGGGACGGTGTTCGAGGCGATCAGGACGTGCAACCGACCCGGGGTGCCGGTTGGCCAGATCACGACCTTCTGCTGGAAGTCGTCATTCTCGATGTTGAGCTGCTGGCCGGCGATCCCGTTGACGGTGACATCCTGGGCGGTCAGGAGGTGGACCTTGGGCGCGCTGGCGGCGCCGTTGTCATACGACTCGAGCGCGTTGGCCACGGTCAGACCGGTTGCCTCCATGATCGTCATCTGGATCCCGGAGCCACCGCCCCGGTCCCACACGGCACTCCCGAAGTGGGTCTCACGGATGCCGGCCGTGTACAGCGTCCCGAGGGTCGCGGCCGAGCACAGCCGGCCCGAAACGAGACTGGTCGGAGCGACGCCGGCCAGGCTTGTCGGGAGGAGCCCCTCGAGCTCGGGGTAGGCTCCGGCCATGACCTGGCTGTCGGCACCGTTGCAGGCGGCCGACGGATTGAACGAGGCCGCCGCCTCCGGATCGGACATGCAACCGGCCAGCAGGGCGCCGGCCAGCACGATGCCCAGGATGCGAGATCGAGCGGCGGATCTGGGAGCCGGTGGTGATCGAGGGCACGGATCCGAGGATACGTCGAGCCGCCCGACCGTGCCCCGACGCGCTATCGTCGCGGCGATGACCGCCAGCCAGCCGCCTGTTGGGTCGCCCGTCGACGTCCCGTTCCAGCTCCGCCGCGGGCCACTTCCGCCGACCGCGGACCTGGTGATCGTGGGAGCCGGCGTGATCGGCTGCGCGACCGCCTTCTACGCGACCGCCGCCGGGCTTCGGACCGTCGTGGTCGATGCCCGGGCCGGCCCGGCGACCCTGACCACGGCCGCGGCTACCGGCGGCTACCGGCTCCAGCACGACAACGCCGAGGAGCTGGCCCTGGTGCGCGAGGGCGTCGACATCCTGTTCGACTACCCGGCTCGCCTGGGCCTGCCCGGCTACGACATCCGATTGCGCCCTCAGGGCTATCTCTTCTGCACGACCGATCCTGGCTCGCTCGAGCGCCAGCGGCGGATGGTCGAGCGCCAGCAGGGCTACGGCCTGGCGGACGTCGAGCTGCTCAGCGGCGACGAAGTCCGTGCCCGATTCCCGTACATCTCGCCCGATGTCGTGGGTGCCCGGTTTCGCGCCCAGGACGGATTCATCGACCAGGTTCGGGTTGCCCTCGGCTACGCGCTGGCGGCATCCAACGGCCCCGGAGTCGGGCGAGCTCGAGGCACAGCCCAGGCGACCTTCTGCTTCGACCAGGCCGTCACCGGCGTGCGGGTGGCCGGCGACGGGATCACGGCACTCACGACGACCGGCGGCAGCATCGCAGCGCCGACGGTCGTCCTCGCGACCGGCCCATTCCTGGCCGAAACGGCGGCCCTCGCCGGCGTGGCCGTGGCCCTGGCCCCAACCATCCGCCAGCGGGTGGCGATCCCCGACCTCCCGGCGGTCCCGGCCGGGGCACCGATGACAATCGACGAGGAGACTGCGGCCCATTGGCGGCCCTGGCTGCGTGGAGCGCTGGTCCTCCATACCGACACGACCAGCCCGTCCGAGCCTCCATCGTGGTCGCCGGCCGGCCGGCCCGAAGCGGCCTTTGCCCTGCTCGATCCGGCGTCACCCGTGTCGGTGGCCCGGATCAGCCCCTTCTGGCGTGCGACGTGGGAGGCCGGCGGAGCTCCGTTCTCGGTCCAGGCCGGGCAATACGAGGTCAGCCCGGACCACCGTCCGTACGTATCGCCGACGGAGATTCGGGGGTTGTGGCTGAACGGTGGCTACAGCGGGCACGGTGTGATGAGCTCGGCCGGCGGGAGCCGGCTCCTGATCGACCTGATCACGGGCCGCTCCACGGCGCCGGAGGGGGGCCTGACCGCGGATCCGGCCGGCCAATCGCCGTTCCGGCTCGACCGGATCTTCCTGCAACGCGAGCGCGACGTCCTGTAGCCGGTGCGCGCACCGGTACCTCCGTCCATGGAGTGGTGCGTCGGCGCGCCCGACCAATCGGTCCCGCCCAAACGGACGGAATGGCCATGGTGTCCACTCCCGGTCGGGCGTACCGTGTGGATACGCCGTCGAGCGAGCCATCCGGGGAGGAACCCGGGGCGTCGGTCACGGATCTGGAACCGGTCGAGTCTCTGCTACAGGATGGTCAAGGGGTATCCCGCTAACCATCAACGAGGCTCAGCCACTCCGGGTCACGAGCCGAGCAACCATGATCAATCGGCCAGCGGGCCCGGGACTCGTAACATGACGGCAGGCCTCATCGCCACCATCATCTGATCACCGTCGAACGCCTCCGAGGGCACTCGGGGGCGTTTCTCTTGCCTCGCACACCCCGCCCGGAGCTCAGTCGCCGGCCGGGTAGGGGTCCCGTGATTCGCGGATCCGACGGACCACGCCGCGCCGGTCGAGCTCTGCCCGGACGACCCGGGCTGCGGCCACCAGCTCCGGATCGCGGGTGATCGTGCCCGAGACCCAGTCGATGTAGCTCGGCTCGAAGGCCGCTATCTGGCCCAGCGTGTGGCCGTGGAACTTGCCGAAGGTCATCTCGGTGGCCAGGGCCAGGTCGAGGGTCGGGGGCACCGGCGCCCGGAAGTTGCGGACCCGCCCGCGTCGGAGCGGGCCAGTCGGATCGGACGCCCGGCGCGGTCCCAGATCTGTGGCCCGTGACCGGCGGGCCGGCTGATCGAGCGATCCGTGCTGGCCGAACGTGGCCCGACGGGCCGATCCCGCCGGCTCGCTTGTCGTCCGGTTCCGGGCATGGAGGACCTGGCTCGTGTCGAGGTGAGCTGTAACCGGCCGGGTCGGCCGAGGCGGCGGCGGACCGCCGGTGCCCCGCCGGGTCCCCGAGGCATCGAACGCAGCCGCATCGGCAGACGGCCGCGGACCATGGCCATTGGCCTGGTTCGGCGGACCGGATCGGCCGCCGTCGCGCAGGGCTTCGTAGGCTGCGTTGATCTCGACCATCCGGGCGGTCGCCGCCCGGGCCGCAACCGGATCGCCGGCATTCAGGTCTGGGTGATTCGCCCGGGCGAGCCGGCGCCAAGCCGCCTTCACGGTCGCCGGCGATGCCTGGGCCTCGACCCCCAGGACCAGATGTGGAGCGCGTTTCGTCACGGCTCGAGTCTAGCGGTCGCCCGGCCCCGGGCGCGCTTGACAGGATCGGCGGCCCGTCGTCCCATTGGGCCATGTCCAAGGCTCGCCGGACGGGCGTGGCGGCGACGGTCGCGGCCGTCCCGTTTGTGCTCGCGTACCGCTTCAGCCAGATCTACCGGGTGCGCGCCGGGTTTCCTCATCGACGGCCGCCGCAATTCGACCCGGCCGACTTCGGGCTGGCGTTCGAGCCGATCACGGTGCGTTCGGCCGGGGGCGACCTGCCGGCCTGGTTCATCCCGGCCAACGACGGCGTCCCGGGACCGGGCGTGGTCCTCGTCCACGGCTGGGATTCGGCCCGTGACCGGATGCTCGGCAACATTGAGTTCCTGCATGCGGCTGGATTCCACTGCCTGGCGTTCGACGTCCGCGGTCACGGGGCCAATCCGGCCGAGACGCTGCCGGTGACTGGCGGCGAGTTCGGGGCCGACGCCAGCGCGGCCTTCGCGACGCTCATGGGCCGGCCCGAGGTGACGGTCGGCGCGATCCTGGGCCATTCGATGGGAGCAGTCGGGGCGATCCTGGCCGCCGCCGCCGATCCGCGCGTGGCCGCCCTGGTCAGCTCATCGGCCCCGTCGGATCCACGCCGGCTGGTCAGTGAGACATTCCGGCTTGCCCATCTGCCCTTTCCTGCCCCGATCGCCGTGCCTCTCAGCTGGCTGACGACCCGCGAGTTCCTTCGCCCGCGGGGCCACCGGGTCGACGACGTCAGCGCCGGTGCGGCCATCGCCCGCTATGGCGGACCGGTCCTGCTCGTCCACGGCGAGCTCGACCAGGTCATCCCGGTCGCGCACGCAGAGCGGCTTCGCGTGGCCGCGAGCGCCGGGCGACCGACCGGCGCCAGGACCGTGAAGGTCTTCGTGGTGGCCCGTGGCGGCCACACCTGGCTGTACGAGGACGAAGGCTATCGGCGCGAGATCGCTTCGTTCCTCGCCCGGGAGCTGGCCGGTCCGCTCAGCCCCGAGGCGGCCGCCGATGCCGCCGCGGCGATTGAAGTCGTTCGCTTGCCCGAGCCCGAAGCGTCGCTCGTCGGCGACCGGGCGGATCGGATGGTCGGCGCCATGCTCGCCGGCCCGCGGTCCGGAGCAGCGCTGCCGGCAATCGGCAGTCCCGTCGACCAGTGACCTCGACCTGGGACGCCGTCCGAATGAAGCGGGCGATCCGGCACTTCGCGGACCGGCCGCTCGAGCCCGCCCACCTCGAGCAAATCCTCGATGCCGGCAGGCGGAGCGGCAGCTCGAAGAACCTCCAGCGCTGGTCGTTCGTCGTGTGCCACGACCGGGTCCACCTCGAACGGCTGTCACGGGTGGGACCGTTCGCCGGCCACCTGGCCGGCGCGGCGACGGCCGTCGCCCTGGTCACCCCCGATCCGCACTCGCCCGAAGCACCCCTGTCGATCCTGTTCGACCTGGGCCAGGCCGCGGCGGCGATGATGCTCGTCGCCTGGGACCTGGGGATCGGCAGCGTACCGGCGACGGTTTACGACGAGGCGCTGTGCCGGGAGCTGCTCGGCTATCCGGCCGACCAGACCTGCGAGTACTTCTTGTCCTTTGGCTATCCGGCCGATCCGGCCGACCTGAGCCGGCCGCTCAAGCCCGGGGGGCGCCGGTCGATCGGCGAGCTCGTCCACGACGAGCGCTGGTAGCCGGCCCTACTGCCACTTGAAGAAGCGGGCAGAGATCCCGAAGCAGGCGACGGTCCAACCGATCAGGACGACGACGCAGAACCACAGCGGCGAGAACGCCGTGCCGTCGACCATGACCTGGCGCAGGGCGTCGGACAGGTAGGTCAGGGGCAGGAACCGGGCCACGACCTGGAGCGGCTGGGGCATCTGGTCGATCACGAAGAACGTGCCCGACAGGAACATCAGCGGGAACTGGACGACGCTGGTCATGCCGTTTGCGGCGTCCTCTGTCGGGGCGAACGATGCGATCACGTAGCCCAGGGACAGGAAGGCCAGGGCACCCAGGACGACCAGGAAGGCCACCTGGATCAGGCTGCCGGTCATCTGCATCCCGAACAGGGCCGTCCCGACGGCGACGATGATCACGGCCTGGAGGATGCCGATCAGCAGGCGCATCACGACGTTGCTGCCGACCAGCTGCCAGCGATGGAGCGGCGTCGCGTTCAGTCGCTTCAGGATCATCTTCTGGCGATCGGCCACGAGCGGAACGGCGGCAAACACGCCGAGCTGCATCAACGCCATGCCCAGGATGCTGGGCACGAGATAGCTCATCGTGCTCAGGCTCTGGGTCTGGATCGTCGTGACCTCCGCCGCCACGATCGGCGGATTGCCATTCAGGTTGACCGTGCCCAGCACGCTGCCGACGACCTGCTGGGTCACGCTCGCGTTGGCCGCCCGGGCCGGGTCGGTATAGACCGTGATCTGGGCCGGCTGGGCCGGCGTCGTACCGGACGAGCTCGCCGCGGCCACCGCCGCGCCATAGCCCTGGGGCACCGACGAAAATCCCATCGTACGTGCCGGTCTTCATCTCGTCCTTCGCCGTGGCCAGCTCCTCGTCGGTGAGGATCACGCCCGGAACCGCGGCGAACTCGGCTCGCAGGCTCATCGACGCGCTCGTCTGGTCCATATCGACCCAGGCCAGCTTCAGGGTAGGATCCCCGCCCGAGGAGATCAGCCCGAACAGGACCACGAAGATGAGCGGAAAGGCGAACGTCCAGAACAGGGCGGCGCGGTCGCGGACGTAGCTCCGGATGTTGGCGATGCTGAGCTTGATCAGCGGCTGCACGCTCGCCCCTAGTCCCGCAGTGCCCGGCCGGTCAGGTCCAGGAACAGGTCCTCGAGGGTCGGCCGGCGGATGCCCAGGTTGCCTGGTTCAATGCCCAGCGCCTCGGTCGCCGCCAGCAGGCCGCCGACCGTGCCCGACACGTCCTGCGTGTACAACACGGTCTCGCCGTCGTCCTGCTTGACCGACTGCACCCCGGGCAGGGCCGCCAGGGCCGCGTCGGACAACGAGTCGATTCGATCGAAGCGGACCGAGCGATCCTTGAACCTGGCCGCAACCAGGTTGTTGACGGTGCCCAGGGCCAGGATCGTGCCGTGATCCATGATCGCCAGGCGATCACACAGGACCTCGGCCTCCTCCATGTAGTGGGTCGTAAGGAGGATCGTCTTGCCCATCGACTGGAGGCGCTGGACGAGGTCCCACAGCGAGCGCCGAGCGGCCGGGTCGAGGCCGGTGGTGGGCTCGTCGAGGAAGATCACCTCGGGGTCGTTGACCAGGGCCAGGGCGACGGCCAGGCGCTGGCGCTGGCCACCGGACAGCTGCCGGGTCTGGGCCGTCCGTCGTTCGCCCAGGTCGAGGAAGTCGATCAGCTGCTCGGTCGACAGTGAGCGCTTGTAGAAGCTGCGGAACAGGTCGAGGACCTCGACCACGGTCAGCTTCGGGTAGAGGGCGGCCGTCTGGAGGGTGACCCCGATCCGCTCCTTCAGGTCGTCCGGCTGGCGGGCGGCGTCGATCCCGAGCACCTCGAGACGGCCGGAATCGGGCGAACGGAGTCCTTCGAGCATCTCGACCGTCGTCGTCTTGCCGGCCCCATTCGGTCCGAGCAGGCCAAAGACCTCGCCCTGGCCGACCTCGAACGAGACCCCATTGACGGCCTGCACCGCGCCGTACTTCTTGTACACGTCCTGGACCCGGATCGCCATGCCGCCAGAGGCGCGGTTCGTCGCGCCGAATGCGGTCGTGGCCGAGCCCATGGCGTCACTTGCAGTCATCGCTGCATTCTCCCACGGAGTCAGGAAGGTGGACCGAATCCCTCGAGGCCGGCCTCAGTGGCCGGGTCCGCGCCGGTCTCCGGAGCCGGGGCCCCGATCTCCAGGTAGGACTGGATCGCGGTCTCCAGGCCGATGTCACGACCGGCCTGCTCGGACAGCAGCCACTTGTGCTCGAGCACGTCGCAGTAGGCCTGGATGATGTCCCGGTCCGGCCCCACGACCGACGCCAGCCGATCGGTGGTCGGCCGGAAGACTTCCTCGATCCAGCGCCGGGCGGCTTCGGGACGTTCGATCCGGCGATGCTCGAACCACTGCAACCAGCTCCTGTACTCGCGCAGGTCGTTCATCAGGATCCGGGCCTGGCCCTCCAGGGCGACCAGGCCGGTCCGACGTTCGAGCTCCCGAGCGTGGAATCGGCGGGTGGCCACGGCAATCCGGAAGCGCAGCCGCCCGCCGCTGCCGCTCGGCTCGATCTCGATCTCGTCGATCGCGAAGCCAAGGTCGTTGAGGCGACGGACCCGCGCCGCCAGGGCATAGCGATCGCCGGGCGCCACTTCCTCCTCGGTATGCAGCTCGGCCCACAGCTGGCGATACCGGATCTGGACGCTCTCCGCCTCGCGGATCGCCTCGTCGTACCCGTCGCCGGTCGGGTTCTCGCGTGCGCTGTGGGCGGCCAGGTCGGCCAGCCCGAAGGCTACGTTCTCGACGAGCACGTCGAGGTCGTACTCGCGCTGGCCGTCCGAAAGCTGGGGGTGGGTCTCGCTCGTCTCGGCGTCGACGAGATAGGCCTGGATCAGGTCGCCGTCGCGGCGGAAGAGCGTGTTGGCCAGGGAGCAGTCACCCCAATAGACGCCGCCCCGGTGGAGGTCGACCAGGAGCGAGGCCATCGCGTCGAGGAGCCGGTCCCGGCCCGTCGACGGGCCGGCCGGCAGGCGCATCAGGAGACGCCGGTACTGGAGGGAGTGGGCCAGGAACTCGGTGACCAGGATCGCGCTGCCCCGGCTGGGCATCTCGGCCAGGCCCAGCGGCAGCACGGCCGGCAGCTCCAGCGCTTCGAGCCGGCGCAGGATGTCGTACTCGCCCCGGGCGATCTCGATCGGCTCCTCCTTGAGCGCGACCAGGCGATCATCGTCCTGGACGAACCGGACGAGATGGCGCGACGGCCCAATCGGCAGCTCACGGAGGTCGGCCCGGCCGGCGGTCCACGCCTCGAGGGGGATCTCCCAGGGCAGGGCGATCAGGTTGGGCGAGGCGCTCCGCAGGCGGAGATGCGGGAATTCCTCAGCGGCCAGGGAGTCGCTTCCTCAGGTACGCCGCGAGATTTGGGTCATACCCGAGCGATTCATACAGGTGGCGGGCCTCGGGGCGATGATGGCCGGCGGTCACCTCGACGAACGAGGCGCCGTGCTCGGTCCCGTAGCGCTCGGCCTCGGCCATCAGGATTCGGCCGATGCCGCGCTCGCGGACGCTCGAAATCGACGACCAGGGCGACGATCCGGACGAATAATTCGTCGAGCTCGAAGCGAGGCACGATGTGGATCGCGATGAAGCCCAGGATCTCGCCGTCGTGGTCGGCCACGATGACGGTCGACTCGTCCGAGCTGAACCGGCCGAGCCGGGCTTCGATCGCCGACGCGCCGACGGGATAGCCCTCCTCGGTGAACAGGGTCGCGATCCGCGGGGCATCGTCGACGGCGGCTGGCCGGAGGGCAATCTCGGTCTCGATCATGGCTCCGATGGTACCTGCTCGGCGTCCGGCGGGGCTGGGCCGTCGACCAGCAGGAGGAATGGCCCGGCGGGCGGCCCGGCGAGGACGAGCCACTGCCGGCCGAGTGGTCCGGCCCCGGCTCGCGTTCGAGCTTGGGCCAGACCCCGTTCATCTGCAGTCTTGCCGTCCGCCCTCAGGTACAGGGCGATCGGCCCCTCGCCGTGCCGGGCCAGCGCGCCCGCCAGCCGGCCCTCGCTGTCGGGCTCGAGGAGGAGGATCGGGGGCTCCCGGCCGGTCGATCGTTGGACCGATGCGCCGAGCAACGCGTCGCGCGGCGCTGGTCTCCATTCGCCGCCCAACTCGGTTGCGGCACGCTCGCTCTCGACCGTCGCCCAGCCAACGGCCAGGATGTCGATGCTTGCTCGAGATGCCGGGAGTGTTTCCAGCGACTCGATCCATGCGCGAATCACGACATCGACTTCGGTCAGGCCACCGCTGGGTCCCATCAACCCACGATACCCGGCACGGATCGCCCGCACCGGAGTGGTGTCCTCCGGCCGAGTTCCTGCCGCCAAGCATTCCACCTGCTACTCGGCAAGATCCGAGCTCCGAAGCCCTGGAATCGGCCTGGTTTGGCCTTCAAACGTGCTTGAGCAAGCGTGGACTCGACGATTTGAGCCACACCAACGGTCTCGAAGCGACTGACTTCGCGCCGAGTAGCACTGGCCGTACTAAGTGGCAAGAACGAGGGCGAACTAAGGTCGCTGGGCGATGAACAAGGTGGCTCCGGAGGGCAGGTCCACGATTGTCGGATCGCCGATTTCGGCCAGGCCGAAGAGGCCCGCGAAGCCGGCGTGGTCCCACAGCCGCGTGCCCTGGAACAGCTGGTCGAGCTGGATGCCCCACATCATCGCGCCGTGGACCGAGCGCAATTCGTCGCCGGTCTCGGGTAGCGCCCAGTCGAGGACGAGGAGCCGCCCGCCGGGGCGGACGCAGGCCCACGCCGCCCGGAGCGAGGCGACCGGATCCGGCACATCGTGGATCGCGTCCTGGAAGTAGACCAGGTCGAACGCGGCAGGCCAGGGCAAGTCCTCGCCGGGCCGGCCCTCGATCGCGATCCGGCTCGACAGGCCGGCCTCCTGGACGTGGCGAACGGCCCGGGCGAGCGAGTCCGGCTCGAGCTCGACCCCGACCAGGCTCGTCTCGGGAAAGCGGGTGGCGACCGCGATGAGCCAGCGCCCGCCACCGCAGTGGACGTCGAGCACGCGGCCACCACCGGACAGGTCGGCGGCCAGGTCGGGTAAGGCGGCCAGGGCCTCCTGGAAGAAAACCGCGATGTCCTGGGCAGTCAGCGCCTCGATCGCCCGGTGATAGCGGGCCGGGCGCACGGCCATCGGCCGGCCGGTCCGGGCAAAGTCGACCAGGCCTTCGTGATCAAGGCTGCTCACCACGGTCGAGACGAACTGGCCCCCGAGGTACTCCGGGCGCTGGTCATCGAGCAGGATCGCGGCGACGTGCTCATCGATCGTGGCCCGGCCGGACTCGAAGTCGACCAGGTCAACGGCATGGGCCAGGCGCAGCCAGGTCTCGACGAGATCAGGCTGGCAGCCTGCCTGGGTCGCCAGTCCGGCGGCCGTGATGCCGGATGGCGCGGCGGCCCGGATCCGCCGAAAGAGCCCCAGCTCGAGGCCCAGGTAGACCGCCCAGGTCTGGTAGAACCCGGCAAGCCCGGCGGCCAGGTCGTCGAACCGATCGTCCATCGACATGGGCCGGATTGTCGCACGCGAGACGATCGTCCAACCCCGCAATCGGATTGCGGATTCCCATCCGAATTACTGGCTAGCGCGAAGTAGCCAATGGCGGGCAAACCGGCTACGATGGGCGTGGCCGCCGAACGCCAGAACGCACCAAGGAAGCCGCTACGATGACCCGTCTCGCCCGACCCATCGGACTTGGGCTTGCCGCCCGAAATGACATCGGCGACGTCGTCGGCTGGGCCCGCGATGCCCGCGACGCCGGCCTCGATTCGCTGTGGATCCACGACTCGTACTTCGAGCGCGACGGAATCACCTTCGCGACCGCCGTGGCCCGGGCATTCGAGACCGACGGGGATACCGACGAGTCTGGATTCCGGGTCGCCCTCGGAGCGGTCAATCCGAACACCCGTCACCCCGTCGTCCTGGCCATGACCGGCTCGGCCCTCGACGAGATCCTGCCCGGCCGGATCGTCATGGCCCTGGGCACGGGGTTGCCGCTCAGGCTCAAGCAGATGGGCATCCCGTATGAGCCCGCCGCGGCCCTGGCGGGCGTGTCCGCCGCGATCGATGACCTGCGCCTGCTGTGGCGCGGCGAGCGGCTGCCGTCGGCGACCCCCGGCCTGCCACCGATCCAGCCAATGTTCGCGCCGACCCACCGAATCCCGATCCACATCGCCGCCTACCGGCGTGAGTTCGTGACCCTGGCCGGGCAGAAGGCCGACGGCTACATCGCCCGTCCGGCCGAATCAATCGCGTCGTTGCGGGGCATTCTCGAACGGCTCCGGGCGGCCGCGACCGAGGCCGGCCGGGATCCCAACGAGATCGAGACCGAGGGCTACCTGCTGTCGCTCGTCGATTCGACCCGGCGCGAGGCGCTCAACCGGGCGAAGCGCGAGCCGTTCGTGATCTACATGATGTCGGTCCTCGGCGACGTGTCCCTTGCCCGGGCCGGCTTCGAGCCCGACTTGCGCGACCGGATCGCGGCCGCCTGGCGGGCCGAGGACTTCCATGGTGCGGGGGCCCTCATCCCGGACGATCTGCTCGATGCCTACATGCTGTGCGGAACCCGCGAGGACGTCGCCGCCAAGGCGATGGCCTTCCACCTCGAGGCCGGGCTCGGCCTGCCACTCCTGCAGCCGGTCCTCCAGGAGGATCGCCAGATCTCCGAGCTGATCGGCGCCGCCGCCCTGTACGCTGGCCTGCCCGACCCCGCCGGGACGCGAGCCGCACAGCCCACCGGACCGACGCCGGTACCGGCCGGGTTGGCCGACGATCGAAGCTTGGGCCTCGGCGACCGGGCGAGCCGCAGGCTGGGCGCGCTGTGGGAGATCCTCCGCCCATTCGCCTACACCGCATCGGTCATCCCGATCCTGACTGGAGCGGCCCTGGCGGTCGTCGATCAGCAGTTCAGCTGGCTGCCGTTCCTCGCCGCCCTGCTCGGGGGTGTCCTCCTCCATTCCGGAACCAACATCATCAACGAGATCTACGACGTCCGGAAGGGCATCGACACGATCGTCTCGCCGCGCGCCAGCCACGCCATCCTCAAGGGCCGCCTGACCGAGAGCCAGGCGTTCACGGCGGCCTTCATCGCGTTCGGCCTGGCCATCGTCATCGGGATCTACCTGATCGCCCTGCGCGGCCCGGCGATCATCGGGCTCGGCCTGCTCGGCCTGCTCGGCGGCTACTTCTATACGGCTCCCCCGTTCGAGTACAAGTACCGCGCCCTCGGGGTTCCCCTGGTGTTTGCCCTGATGGGCCCGCTGATGGTCGTCGGCACGTACTTCGCGATCACCGGCACCTGGAGCGTCACTGCCCTCGCGGCCTCGGTTCCGGTCGGCCTGCTCGTCGCGGCAATCCTCGACGGCAACGAGTGGCGCGACATCAGCGAGGACAGCCGGGCCGGCATCTCGACCCTGTCGGCGCGCCTGGGCCGCGAGCGCGCCCACTACTTCTACGTCGCCCTCGTGCTCGGCGCCTACATCGCCCTCGGCCTGACCGTCGCCGTCGGCTGGCTCCCGCCCCAGACCCTGCTGGCGATCGTGTCGCTGCCATTCCTGGCCCAGGTGATCCGCTCGGCCGAGCTCGGAGCGACGGGCCAACAGCGGGCGATCGCGATGATCGACGTCCAGACGGCCCGGCTGCACATGACCTTCGGAGTCCTCCTCGTGGTCGGCCTGCTGCTGTCGTCCGTTCACCTGAATGGCTAGCCCGCAGCCCACGTCGCCGGCCCTCGACGATCCAGTCGAGACCCGCCCGGGCACGCTGCCGCTGCTGGTTGGGCTGGCCGGCGCCGTTGCCGCGTTCGGTGCCACGTTCAACGGGCCCCGCGACCGGTTCTGGAGCCGGATGACGTTTACCGGGATCGGCCTGGGCTCGTGGGCCCTCCTGAGCTCGAACCGCTCGCGCCGGCTCGGGCCTCGCTGGTGGTACCTCCCGGCCGGGCTCGCCTCGGCCGGCGTGCTGTACCTGACCTTCCAGGCCGGCGATCGATTCGCCCGCCGCTTCGTGCCGGGCGGCGACGCCCAGATCCGCGACATCTACGCGCTGCGGACGCTCCGGCCGCGGGCCGAGGTCGCAACCAGGCTGGCCCTCCT
Source organism: uncultured Chloroflexia bacterium (assembly GCA_963720965.1). Classification (GTDB taxonomy): domain Bacteria; phylum Chloroflexota; class Limnocylindria; order Limnocylindrales; family CSP1-4; genus Palsa-1033. Next base: position 717,978 of record CAVRHD010000002.1, read on the forward strand.
GATCGGGCCGGCCGAGGAGATCTTCTGGCGGGGCCTGGTCCAGTCCGCGTTGATGCGGCGCTACGGAACCTGGCGGGGGGCGGCCCTGGCGACGGCTGCCTACGGCGGGGTCCACGTCGTGACCGGCAACTTCACCCTGATGGGTGCTGCCTCCGTGGCCGGAGCCCACTGGTGCGCCCTGTACGCCGCCGGCGTGCCCCTCGGGGCCCTGATCGTGAGCCACACCACCTGGGACATCTGGATCTTCCTGGTCCAGCCGACGGGCGAGATCGACGCAATCGACGGCTCCGGCCGGGTGAGCCGTCTCGATTTGGTCGGCGTCCCGGCCTGACGCCTGGCGGGGCGCCCGCCTCCGAGTCGTCGGCGTTGGCGTGTGCAACCGCGTGGCGGCCGCCCGTGTTATGAACGAATGATGGAACCACGGCGGCAGGCGGCAAACATGGCGGACTCTCTCCCGGACCTCCGGGCGGCCCTCGCGACGAATCTCGACGCGGCATTCCCCGCCTTCGTCGACGCCGAGATGAACCGCATCTACAGCATCGCGCTGCGCCTGACCGGACGTCCGGCCGACGCCGAAGACCTTGCCCAGGATGCGCTCGTTCGGGTCTACCGGGCCCTGGCCGCGTGGGAGCCAGCCAGAATTCGTGAGCTCTCGGTTCGACCGTGGCTGGCCAGCATCGTGGTCAACCTCGCCCGCAACCGGGCCCGCGCCCGGGCCAGCCGGCCCACGACGGTCAGCCTGGTCGATGAGCTGGCCCATCCCCGGATCCCGGTCCGGGAGACGCCCGACGGCCGGCTGGCCCGGCGCGAGGCCACCGAGGCCTGGGCGGCGCGACTGCTCGCCCTGCCAGAGCGCTATCGAGCGCCGCTCGTCCTGCGCCACGTGGACGGCCTGTCGTACGAGGAGATCGGCCAGGCGCTCGACCGGCCTGCCGGCACGGTCAAGGCGCAGGTCCACCGCGGGATCGGCCTGTTACGGGCCGCCCTCGACGCCGAGCACCAGCTCGATGAGCGGCCGCCCCATCGTCAACCCGAACCCGCCCGCCGACCACTGGAGGTGGCCCCGTGACTCAGCCGACCCGCTATCGCGACGAGGCGCTCGACCCGACGATCGAGGCTGCCCTGGATGAGCTCGCGACGACCGCTCCGGACGGTCTGGCCGATCGAACCCTGGTAGCCGTCGGCCTGGCCGACGCCTACGGCCCGCTCGACACCGTGATCGGCCCGCTGTGGGTCGCCTTCAACGGCCTTGGCATCAGCGCGGTCGAGTCGGCTGGATCTGGCGGGGCCTTCGAGGACCACCTGCGACTGACCCGGGGACGGACGGCCCATCGCCTCGACCGGCTGCCGCCTCGCCTGAGCGCGGCGATCCAGCGCCGCCTTGACGGCGACCGGCGGGTGTCGATTCCGCTCGACCTGCGGGGCCACTCGGCCTTCGAGCAGGACGTCTGGCGGAAGGCCCTCGAGATCCCGCGGGGAGAGGTCCGGCCGTATGGCTGGGTCGCCTCGGAGATCGGCCGGCCGAAGGCCGTCCGGGCCGTCGGCACCGCGCTCGGCCACAATCCGGTGCCGCTCATCGTCCCCTGCCACCGCGTCGTCCGCACCGACGGGATGCTCGGCGAGTACTCGCTCGGCGGGCCGGTCAACAAGCGCGCCCTCCTCGCCTGGGAGGGCCTCGACCCCGACGGAATGGAGGGCCTCGCTCGGTCCGGCATCCGCTACATCGGCTCGGACACGACCCGGATCTACTGCCTGCCGACGTGCCACAACGCGAAGCGCATCAGCGACCGGCACCGGGTGGGCTTCCACTCGGCGGCGGAAGGAATCCGGGCCGGCTATCAGGCCTGCCACGCGTGCCGGCCGGCCGTCGCCGCCTGATTTCGAGTCGCGGCCGGACGTTTGCCGTCTGTCGGTCGATCCCCGGCGGTGTATGCTCGCCACTTGGACCAGCCGACTGAGCCAAGATTTGTCATGAGCCCCGACCAGAGAGTCCGCGGCCATGCCAGCCCGCTCGCCATCTGGGGCGGCATGTTCATCCTGTACTTCGTGTGGGGCTCGACCTATATCGGGATCCGCCTGGCCGACGAATCGATCCCGCCGTTCCTGATGGCGGGCAGTCGCTTCCTCGTGGCGGGTGCGATCCTGCTGGCCTGGGAGTGGCTGTCGGTCCGGCGGATCGCCCGGGATCCGGCGGTCCCCCCGGAGGATCGGCCGACACGCCCGACGGTTCGTCAATGGCGCGACTCGGCGATCGTCGGAGGCCTGCTGCTCGGCGGCGGGATGGGCCTGGTCGCCGTCGGCGAGCGGACCGTTCCGGCCGGCATCGCCGCCTTCCTGATCGCCATGCTCCCGGTTTGGGTGGCCGTGCTCGGCTGGCTGTTCTTCAAGGAGCGGCTGCCCAGGACCGTGATCGTCGGGATCATCGTCGGAATCCTGGGTGTCGGCATCCTCGTTGGGCCGTTCGGGACATCGGCAGGCGGCTTCGCCTTCGACCGCTTCGGCCTGCTCGTGCTGCTGTGCTCACCGGTCTGCTGGGCTGCCGGCTCGCTGTACTCGAGCCATCGAGCGGTCCTGCCCCGCCGGCCGCTCACGGCGACCGGGCTCCAGATGATCTGCGGCAGCGTGATCCTGCTGATCGCGGCGGTCCTGACCGGGGAGCTGCAAGGGTTCGATCTGGGAACCGTGACGCCCCGGTCCGAGCTCGGCCTGGTCTACCTGATCGCGATCGGCAGCCTGGTCGGCTTCACGACGTACGTCTGGCTCCTGCGGGTCGCGCCCCTGCCCAAGGTTGCGACCTACGCCTACGTCAACCCGGTCGTTGCCGTCGTCCTCGCCGGAATCTTCCTGGGCGAGCCGATCGAGCCGCGGACGGCACTGGCCGGTGCGGTGATCGTGGCCGGCGTCGCACTGATCGTCACCGCCCGGGGGCGATCCCAGGATGCCGAGCGCCCCGGCGACGGAGCGAGCGGAGATGCCCGAACGCGAGGCCGAGCTCAGCCCTCGCTGACCACGGTCCGGGCGACGCGGCGGGCGAGGGCCATCACGGTCAGCATCGGATTCGCACCGATCGCGGTCGGAAACAGCGAGGCGTCGGCAACGTACAGCCCGCCGACCAGCTGGTCCGCGACGCCCGTTCGAACCCGGCCGGCCGGGTCCACCGGGTGGGTCCGCCCATCCCCGCCCATCCGGACCGAGCCCATCTGGTGGGCCGAGAAGAGAGCGCCACGGTTCGGCCGGAAGTCGAACGAGGAAAGGCGCTGCTCGAAGTGACCAAAGGCGCGTTCCTCGCCGCCGGGTCCAAAGGCCTGCGGCCCGTGCCACAGCGGCGGCGTGCCGTTGGCCACGATCTCGAGGGCACCGGCCGCCCGGACCAGGCGGGCCATCCGGACGAGGGCATGCCGGAGGGTGGCCACTCCGCTCGAATCCAGGGCGTAGTCGATCCGGACCGAGCCCGCCTTGGACAGGCTGATCCGGCCCTCGCCGCCATCGCGGGTGATCGCGAGGAGCGGCACGAACGACCGGACCCGCTCCATCAGCGTCGCATGGGCGTCGGCGCCTTCCCAGGCGAACGCCAGGGCAATCAGGCCCGGATGACCAGGGGCAGACTCGATCACGTAACCGTTGCGCCCCGGCTCGCCGGCGGCGTATTCGACGGATCGCGCTGCCTGCATCACGCCGTTCCACATCTCGATCGGATCGGCGAACCGGCCGGCCACCACCGGCACCGGGTGCAGGCGCAGGTTGCGTCCAATGGCCGGATGACTGAGCCCACTCCGGATCAGGATCGCCGGGCTGCGCAGGGCCCCGGCAGCGACCACCACCTGGCGCGCCCGCACGGTCAGCGCCCGTGGGGCAGGCTGGCCCGCGTCCGGCCGGCCTGTCGGCGGCTGGTCCCAGTCGAGCGTCGCCTCGACGCCCGTGACCCGGCCACCTTCGACGAGGATGCGATCGACCCGGGCGTTGGCCACGAGCCTTGCACCGCGCAGGGTCGCGTCGGCCAGGTGGGCCTGGAGGCCCGATCGCTTCGTACCGGCCCGGCAGCCGAATGGACAGGACCCGCACTCGGTGCAGGCGGCGGCGTTGCGATCGGTTGGCCCGACCTCGACGCCGAGCGCCCGGGCACCGGCCACGAGAATGGCATCCTTGGCCGGCAGGCGGGGCGCCGGGGTGACCCCCAGCTCGCCCCGGATCGCCGCGTAGTCCTGGTCGCCTTCAGCCTCGTCGAATTCGGCCAGGCCATGGTCGCGGGTCCATTCCTGGCGGATCGCCGCTGGAGCGTCGATGCAGGTCATCCAGTTGACCGTGGTCCCGCCGCCCACGCCGGCCCCGGCCAGGATCGAGATCGCGCCGTCCCAGGTGGAGGTCATGCCGTGGTCCAGGTAGAGTCGGTCGAACGCGGCCATCTCGTTCGTAGGCATCTCCGCTTCGGGCACGAACGGCCCGGCCTCGAGGACGACCACCGAGCGGCCGGCGATGGCCAGCTCCCGGGCGACGACGCCGGCCCCGGCTCCCGAGCCGACGACCACGACGTCGGCGTCGAGGGTCCGCTCGGCCACGGCCAGGGCGCGGATCGGGGTGGGGCGTTCGGTCAGCGCGGGCCGGTCCGGCTGATAGCCGATGCGGGCCCAGTACGGGTTCTGGATGGCCGGTTCGCCCGGGTCGGCATAGGCCAGGAAGCACAGCAGCTTGCGCAACGCCTGGTAGGCCGTACGGCGCTGGTCGAGCCGCGAGGTGGCCCAGCCCAGGAGGTAGCGCTCACGTTCGGCCGGTGACAGGTCGCGGAACCGTTTCGAGCCACCGCCCAGGACCAGGTTGACGGCCGGCCGCTCGAGCAGGCGGAGGACCATCCGAAGCTGGGCGACCTGCTCCGGGTCGACAGCCCGGTCGAGCGCCGCGGAGGCCAGGCTGGCCCGGCGGGTCGCGGCACCACGGACGAAGGTCTCGGCGACCGCGGCCAGGGTGGCCAGCTCCTCGCTCGTCCACGGAGGGGCGGCAGGTCCCACACCCTGGGTCGGGTGTGCGTCGCTCACCGGGGGCCGGGTTCAGGCACTGGCTGGCCGCTGCCAGCCCGGGGCCGGCCAGGGCTCGCAGCGGAGTGGCCGATCCTCGCGGTAGCCGAGCGCGTAGTCGGCCTGGATCAGCGTGTGCAGTTGGCTCGTGCCCTCGTAGATTACGCTGGCCTTCGAGTTGCGCAGGTAGCGCTCTACCGGAAACTCGTTCGAATATCCGTTGGCACCGTGGACCTGGATCGCGTCCAGGGCGGACTGGACGGCATGGTCGGTGGCATGCCACTTGGCCAGGCTCGTCTCACGGGTATTGCGCAGTCCCTGGTTCTTGAGCCAGCCTGCCCGCCAGACGAGCAGCCGCCCGATCTCGATGCCGGCAGCCATCCTCGCGATCATCTGCTTGACCAGCTGGTGCCGGCCGATCTCCTCGCCAAAGGTCTGGCGCTCGTGGGCGTATTTCACGCTCGCATCGAGGCAGGCCTGGGCCAGCCCGACGCTGCCGGCCGCGACGGTGTAGCGGCCCTGGTCGATCGCGCTCATCGCGATCAGGAAGCCTTCGCCCTCCTCGCCGACCCGGTTCTCGAGGGGGACCTCGCAGTCCTCGAGGTTGACGATGCCGGTGTTGCCGGCGTGGATCCCGAGCTTGCCGTGGAGCGTCCCGGTCGACAGGCCCTTGAAGCCGCGCTCGACGATGAACGCGGTCACGCCCCTGTGCTTCTTCGAGCGATCGACCGTGGCGAAGACGAGGAAGTGATCGGCCAGGTCGGCCAGGCTGATCCAGATCTTCTGGCCGTTCAGGACGTAGACGTCACCCTCGCGCCGGGCCGTCGTCTGGAGGGCGCCGGCATCAGTGCCGACCCCGGGCTCGGTCAGGCAGAACGTGGCCAGCTTCTCGCCGCGAGCCTGGGGCACGAGGTATTTCTGCCGCTGGGCCTCGGTGCCCCACTGCAGGAGGGTCAGCGAATTGAGCCCCACGTGGACGCTCTGGACCACCCGGAAGGCCGTGTCGGCGCGTTCGAGCTCCTCGCACAGGAGGGCGAAGCTGATGTAGTCCATGCCCGACCCGCCGTACTGCTCGGGGATCGGTGCGCCGAGGAAGCCCAGCTCGCCCATCCGGGCGAAGACCTCGGGATGGACCTCCTCCGAGCTGTCCCAGTCGCGGATGTGGGGCAGGATCTCGGCCTCGACGAACGCGCGCGCGCTGGCCTGCACGAGCCGGTTCTCATCACTCAGCCGGAAGTCGATCACGCTGGGCCAAACCTCCGGAGCCTGTCGCCGTAGACGCAGGCCATTGTGCCATCGCCCAGGGCGGCCCCGACTGGCATTCCGGTATCCTCGCCAGATGGATCGATCGTCCCCCGGCGCCGACTACCGCGCCCTCGCCCAGCCCAACCTGACGCCCGTCCTCGGGCGCTACTTCGAGCGGAGCTGGAGCCACGGTGTCGGCCACCGGCTGTTCGACACCGACGGCCACGACTACCTCGACTTCGCCAACGGGATCGCCGTGTCGGCCCTGGGACACCGGCATCCGGCGGTGACCCGGGCGATCCACGAGCAGGTCGACCGGCTGATCGTTCCGACCGGCGCGATCGGCTACGCCGAGCCGGTCGTCCGCCTCGCGGCCGAGCTCGCGGCAACCTTTCCCGCGCCGCTCGACACGGTGATGTTCCTCAACTCCGGCTCCGAAGCGATCGAAGCGGCCCTCAAGCTCGCCCGGCGGACGACGGGCCGGCCCGGGATCGTCGCCTTCCGGGGCGGGTTCCACGGCCGGACGTTCGGGGCGGCATCGGTCACCAGCTCGGCCCTGAACTACCGGACCGGCTACGAGCCACTGCTGCCGGGCGTCCATCTGCTGCCCTTCCCGGCCGCCTATCGCGACTTCGATGGCGACGACGAGCGCGCCACTGCCGCCTGCCTGGCAGCCCTGGAAGAGCTGGCCCAGACCGAGATCCCGGCCGACGAGATCGCCTCGATCCTGGTCGAGCCGGTGCAGGGCGAGGGCGGCTACTACCCGGCGCCGGCGGCCTTCCTGCAGGGCTTGCGCAGGTTCAGCGACGAGCACGGCATCCTGCTCATCGCCGACGAAGTCCAGACCGGCTACGGCCGGACCGGCCGGATGTGGGCATTCGAGCAGGCCGGCATCGTGCCCGACGTCGTGTGCGTGGCCAAGGCGATCGCGAACGGCCTGCCCCTGTCCGCAATCGTCAGCTCACGCGACCTCCAGGAGCGCTGGGGCAGGAGCGCTCATGGCAGCACGTACGGGGGCAATCCGGTGGCCTGCGCCGCCGGGCTCGCCGTCCTGCATACGATCCAGTCCGAGGACCTCGTCCGAAACGCCGCCGAACGCGGGGCGGAGCTCACCCGTGGTCTCGAGGCCATGGCCGCCGAGGACCCCCGCATCGGCGACGTCCGCGGCCCCGGCCTGATGATCGGCATCGAGCTGGTCAAGGATGGGAGTGCCCAGCGACCGGACGGCGCGCTCGTCGAGGCGCTCCTGGCGAGCTGCGCCGATGCCGGCCTGCTCGTGCTGTCGTGCGGCCGCGACCACAATGTGATCCGCCTGATCCCGCCCCTCGATGTCAGCCCGGCGGAGGTCGGCGAAGCGCTCCGGGTCATCGACCAGGCGCTGGCCGCGATCCCCGCCTGACGGCCCGGCCATTCGTCGGCTAACGACGGACAGCAGCGAGCGCCCGCCGCCCGGCGGGCGCTCGAAGACGGTATGGAGCTGGAGGGGCGGATCGGGCCGCCGCCGGGTTCAGCGGTTTCGGGCGAGAAAAGCCATCACGTCGTCCAGGCGGAAGCGTCGATCGCCCCGCTTGCACACGCGATAAAACGGGAGCTCTCCGCGGTCCCCGAGTCGCTTCACCGTGTTCACGTGCAGGTGGAGCATCTCGGCGACTTCGCTCGCGGTGAGCATCGGTCCCAGGTCGGTGGCGGCCATGGATGCCATCGGTCGAGTTCGCCTCACGTCGGTGCGTCTTCGGCCGTTCCGGGCCCGTCTAGGTGTGACGGGTAGAGTGCGGCCTGCTGCTGGGTGGAGCGTAGGGGTGGGGCCTACTCACCGCCAAGCCGTACATTCGTCCCGTCCGGAGGTACCCCAGGTGCCGGGAGCGGCCTCGGCGGGACTCCTGGCTGGCTTGCGGGCTCCTGCCGACGCTCCTGCCGGCCGCCTACCCAGCGGCGCATGTTCGCCGGCCCGACCGAGAGCGCAGCGCCGGCTGGGCACGAAAACGCCCCCGTTGGTCCAGCCAATGGCCGGGACGGGGGCGCCGCCTGCGCAATGACGCAGAAGGGACGTCAGACCGAGTGCCCGACGTTGCTCAGCATGTTGTGAAGGTTGCCGCCAATGAAAGCCAGGGAGAGGATTGCGACGATCGTGACAAGAGAGAGGATAAGTCCGTATTCAACGAGGCCCTGACCCGCATTCCGGCGCCGGCCACGAAGGACCAGCCTGAAATGCCACGTGTTCATTGCCGTATGTTGGCCTCCGAGCTGCGGTTCATCGTCCGATTCATGAGCTGACCATCACGGCCAGGTCCCAAACGTAGACCGTAGTTAACGGCCGTCAAGGTACCTAACTGGACAGGCGGTGCCATGTTGCATCAGCCGATGGTCCTAGTCACGTGTTTGGCACTGGGGTGAATGCCCTATTGGCGAGCCCTGAACGTGGGCCCCGCGCCCGGCCCCGATGGTTTGGGAGTCTCCGTGCTGACAAATTCGCGGTGTGACGAGTCTTATGGCCGCTCATGGGCGAGCTGATTTCCCGGCTCGACCTCCGACGATCGAGCCCGAGCCCGCAAGGACGAACTGTGAAGGCTGCAGCCATCGGCCAGGCTCTGATTCCATGGCGGGAGCGACCGTAACGACCGCTGCAGAGCGAGTTTGGCAGGATCGGCCGTACGTTCGTGTTCTATGGCGTCCCCGGAAGGGTTCGAACCTTCGACCTACCGCTTAGAAGGCGGTTGCTCTGTCCACTGAGCTACGGGGACGGGCTGGCGCTCGACGATTATCGCGGCCGTCGTCCAGTCGAGCCACTCTCCGGTCGTGGCGCCCGGCGTTTGTTGAACGTTTGCCGGCCGGCCCACCCCAATACCGGTGTCGTCGGTCGATGGTGGAGGTGGCTCAGATGGTTTGGCAAACGCGGCGCCTTGGACTGCTCGCACTTATCTGCGGATCGATGATCGCCCTCGCGGCCTGCTCGGCCGGAGGAGGATCGAGCTGGCAGTCGGTAAGCGGCCTGCCGCCGTCGTTGGGCGGAGCGCTCTCGAGCATCACGGTCCAGGGCTCGACGTTCTTTGGCGCTGGATACCGGGGCGTTCGTGGTCCCGGCCTCGTCTGGAGCTCGGCCGATGGGCGGACCTGGACGGCCGCGCCGGACTCGGCGATCCTCGCCTCGTCCCCACTGAGGGCCGTGACGACCGGCCCGAAGGGCCTCCTGGCCCTGGGCAACGACTGCTCGGGAGGCGGCGAGTGTGGCCTGGATCACTCCGATTCGTTCCTCTCGGCCGACGGCATGACCTGGACCGCCGGCGGCGAGGTCAGCGGCAGCCTCCAACGCGCATGGAACGCCGTCTGGGCCGACTCGCAGTTCGTCGCGGTCGGGAGTGATGGCAACTCTGATCCGAACTCGGGTCGCATCACGACCTCACCCGACGGCGTGACATGGACGATGGCAGCCGTTCCGTCCGTGTCCGCCTCTCAGGTCCAGAGCGTTGCTGCTGGCAAGCGGGCCGTCGTCGCGGTCGGCCATAGCCAGCTGGCTGACGGCACCTGGCGGGCAGCTTCATGGGCGTCGGCCGACGGGCAAATCTGGAATGCGTCCGACAGTCAGGCCTCTTTGAGAGGCGGAGACATGCTGGCGGTCGTAGCCGGAGGGCCCGGCTTCGTGGCCGTGGGGACGGGAGCCGACGGCGCCGCCGTCTGGACCTCGACCGACGGGCTTACCTGGACCGCCGTGGCCGACGGTCCCGATCTCAAGGGCGCAACGATGGACGCAGTCACGACAACGTCGAACGGGTTGATCGCGGCGGGCTACGACAGCGACGGATCGGTGACCTGGTCATCGTCCGACGGGTCCACCTGGACTCGGGACGGCGAGCTCCCGAATTCGTCGAAAACCCAGGCGACGGCCGTCGGCTCGATCGGCCAGACCGTGGTCGTGGTCGGCGGCGCATCGCCGGCCGGGACGGACCAGGCGTACGTCTGGGTCAGGCAATAGCTGGTCGAGCAGACCGCCCGACGCGGGGCGCCTATGCTGGGCGGCATGAACGATGACCTCCTCGGACAACGCGATGAGACGCCAGCAGCCTCCGGCCACTGGACGACGACCGTCCCGGCCCGCCAGGTAGCGCTTGACGAGGTCCGATCGGAGGCCGACCGCGACCTCGACCGGATTGCGTCCGAACACGACGCCAGGATGGGCCTCCATCCGCCGGCGGCCACGATCAGGCGCGTCGGCTAGAGCAAGGCCGCCAGGCCCGATCGTACCGGGGGGCAGGGTACGGGAGGACGCGCGAAGGCGGTCTGAGGGCTCAAATCGGCGTGCTACACTCCGCGTCCGCTGCGCACGAATCGCGGCGATCGAGCTTGCGGAGGTAGTGCCCGAACGTGCCGCGCGCCCAACGCGCCAGCGCCGGGGTCACGGCGTTCCCGGGGATCGGCACGGCGGCCACCGGGCCTTCCCAGCTTGCCCTTGAGCTGCCGGCCGAGCTTCCACGGCTGGCGATCGCACCGGAATGGAAGGATCAGCAGCGGCTGTGGGGCCACAGCTTCCACCCGATGTGCTCGTACCTGGCGAGCTTTCCGGCCAGCCTTGCTCACGCCTTCATCGCACGCTGGTCGCGCCCCGGCGACGTAGTCCTCGACCCGTTCAGCGGCCGCGGCACGGTGCCCCTGCAGGCCTGCGCCGAGGGCCGCATCGGCGTCGGTAACGATCTCAATCCTTTCGCCTTCCTGCTGACCGCCGCCAAGGTCGAGCCGGCCAGTCCGGCCGAGGCCCGCACCCGGCTGACGGCGCTGCGGCTGCGCTGGGCGAACGAAGGCTCGGCCTGGCTGGCCCTGTCCCTGCGCCTCCTGGCGGCCCCTGGCCCCGGCGGGGCACTGGTGCCCGCAGCCGGATCCGGGGCAGGTCCGACCGACGGAATCGAGACGGTGCCGATCGAGGTTGCCCTGGCCTTCCACCCTCGGACCTTCGGGCAGCTCCTGTTCATCCGGACGATGCTCCGCCTCGATGACAGGGTCGACCGTTTCCTCGCGGCCGGGCTCACCGGGATCCTCCATGGCAAGTCGGCCAGCTACCTGTCCGAGGTGATGCCCAACACGTTCAGCATGGCCCGCGGCTACGTTCGCGACTTCGTTGCCCGGACGGACTTCCACTCACCCGAGCGCGACGTGTTCGCCGGCCTGGACCTGAAGCTGAACCGGCTGTACCGCCAGCCCCCGCCTGCCGCAAGCGGGATCGCCCTGCTGGGCGACGCCCGTGATGCGGGCGCTCGAGCCCGGACGGCGCTGCGGGCGCGGGCCCTGCCCGACCGGGCCCGGCTCGTCGTCACGTCGCCACCGTACCTGCGCGTCGTGAAGTACGGCTACTACAACTGGATGCGGGCGTGGCTGCTCGGCGAGGACCCGGCCCGGATCGATGCCACCCTCGACGACGCACACCATCGAACCGCCTACCTCCAGTTCCTGCGGGAAGTCCTCGACGGGCTGCGGCCGGCCCTGGCCGACGATGCCGTCGTGGTCCTGGTCATCGGCGACGTCGAGCGCGACCGGGGTCGGGCCCTGATCGGTGGAGTCGGACTGGCCGAGAAGGTCTGGGCCGAAGCCGCCCTGCCGGCTGGCTATCGCCTGGCCGGGGTCGCCCTCGACGATGTCGCGGCGGGTCGCAAGATGACCAAGCTGTGGGGCACCGAAGCCGGACGGGCCACGAAGCTCGACCGGATCCTGGTCCTCGGGGCAACCGAGGCCGGCCGACGACGAGCCATCAGCGGCGCCGGATTGCCGGTGGACTGGGACTGGCCACCACGCCGGCTGCGGGCCCTCTGACCGGCCACTCGAGCGTCGCAGCCGGCCCGACGACCGCCGCTAGAATATGGCCATGCAGGAGATGTACCACCCGTCGGACCTGGCCGCGATGGATCCGCTCGTGCTGATGAAGAACCTCGACCATGTCCGGATGAGCAGCCGCCGGCTGAGCTACATCCTCCAGCAGCAGGTCCATCTGTACACACCCGAGGCGAACGACATCCGCGACCAGATCGATCGCTATGTCGAGGCCGAGCGCCAGATCGAAGGCGAGATGGCCCGCCGCAAGATCAGGGCCTGAGCCGGAAGTCGCGCCGGCCCTGAATCCAGCGGCCCCCGCCAATTCGACAGGGGCCGCGCAGCCGGCTGGGGGTGGGTCGACCCCGTCAGTGGTCGCCCGTCAGTTGGTCGCCACCGGTATCGGGACCGCGGCGGACGGACGTCGGTCGGATTCCTCCCTGGCAACATCCGCGGCCACTCGGGCGAGGGCCGGCGTCTCGAACAACGAGAAGCCGATGCCGTGCTCGGAGAGCTCCGCCACTCCCCAGCCCTGGTATAGCCCGCGGTTCGCAACTGCGCACATCTCGTCATAGAGCTCCGGCCAGCCGACCCTCCGCCGGCGGTAGCAGAAGCGCACGAATTCGATCGCCTCCGGGGACAGCGGTACCGGGGCAGGCGTGCGCGAATCAGGCAAAAGAGAGCCCTCCTCCTCTCGCGTCGACTGGGCGCGCTCGACCGCGGAAGCGGGCGGTCTGGCCGCATGAATCGGGGTGCCGGGGACCCCCTCCCGGGGTCCCTCAGCCCGTCCCCCAATGATAGGCCGCGGCCCGGATCGCGGGCAGGGGGTTTGTCCACGATCTCGTCCACCAAGTTGTCCACAGCCGCGAGGGTCGCCTGCGACCGGTCGGCGAGGCGTTCAATCCGGCCGTCGACCGATGCCCAGGCCGGGCGCATTGGTCAGCAGCCAGCGGCAGTCGGGGCCAAGCTCGAGCCCTTCGAAGGGATCGCCCGAGATCAGGAGGCAGCCGTCCAGGTCGATCCAGTCGGCCAGGCTGGCGACATTGGCCGAGGCGGCGATCCCCAGCGATGTCTCCTCCATACACCCGAGGAACGTCCGGAATCCGAGCTCGCGGGCGCGAGCCAGCATCCGCCCGGCCGGTCCCGGTCCACCGCACTTGGCCAGCTTGACGTTGACGCCGTCGACGACGCCGACGAGCCCATCAAGGTCGTCGATCGTGACCGCGCTTTCGTCGGCCACGAGGGGCAGCTCCGAGCGGGCCTGGAGCCAGCCAAGCTGATCGAGGCGGTGGGCCGGGAAGGGCTGCTCGATCAGCTCTACCCCGAGCCGGACGAGGTCGGGGATGAGCGCGGCGCCCTGCTCCGGGGTCCAGCCCGTGTTGGCATCAATCCGGATCGGGCCGGTGAACACCCGTCGGACAGCCTCGAGCGTCTGGAGGTCGGCCGGTCCACCGACCTTGATCTTGAGGGCCGGGAAGTGGCTCGCCCGGGCAGCCCGTTCGGCCACGACCTCGGGTTCGTCCAGTCCGAGCGTGAAATCGGTCGGGCCGATCGCCGGCGACAGGCCGAGGAGCTGGTGAACGGGCAGGCCAAGGTGCTTGCCGACGAGATCGTGCAAGGCGGTGTCGAGGGCGCACTTGGCTGCCCCATGGTTGGCGATCGCAGCGTTGAATCGGTCGCCGGCCGTTTCCAGAAAGCCCCCGGCCTCCGCCACCGTGACGGCCTCGAGCTCGTCCGGAACGATCGTCGCCAGCAGGAGCGGCAGGACGACCCGGATGGTCTCGAGCGTCTCGCCGTAGTACGCATCGGGATAGCCTTCGCCCAGGCCGACCAGGCCGGGCCAGCCCGGGTGGCGCAGCTCGACGATCGCCGAGCTCATCCCGCCGGCGCCGTGCGCCCGCGCGATCCGGAAGGGCTCCCGATAGGGCAGCCGGACGATGTCGACGGCGAGATCCAGGCTCATGGCCGGACGGTCGTCGGCCCCGCCGAAAGCGATTCCACGCCGGCCTGGATCCCGGCCCACAGGGCGGTCGGTCCGAAGCGAACCGGGTCATCCACCGGCAGCCCGGTCTGGGCCGCGGTCTCCGCGATCAGCCGGCGAGCCTCGGCCTCGTCCGGCACGAGCGAGGTGTTCAGGGCGATCGCCACGACCTTCGACGGTGCCACGATGCCGGCGACCTGCTCGTGCAGGCGAATGAACTCGGACAGCGGTTGGAGGGGGAACTCCTTGCCGGCCACGTGGTCCCAGTCGTGCTCGGCCAGGCCGGGCTTGTGGACCATCACCATCGCCTGGGGGGTCGTCCCGTGGATCAGGCTCAGGGTCACCGCGCTGTAGGCCGGATGATCGAGTGCGCCCTGGCCCTCGACGATGATCCAGTCACCCTTGCCCTCGGCCTGCTCGACGAGCCATTCGCAGGTCCCGTTGGAAAAATCGCTGATCACCCGATCGACCGCAACGCCCCAGCCGTCGATCATCATGCCGGTCTGCCCGGTGGGCACGAAGACCGCCGCCAGGCCGGCCTCCAGGGCGGCTCGCCGGAGCTCGAGGGCCACGCTCATCTTGCCGATCGCGCAGTCGGTTCCTACGGTCAGGATCACGTGCTTGCCTGGGCCGTGGCCGCGACCGACGGCCGTCTCCTCGCGGGCCGGCGGTCGCCGGTAGTCGATGATCTCGACTCCGGCCTGGCGCGCCGCGGCGGCGAGCTCCGGGTCGTCGCCGAGCAGCGTGTGGAGGCCCGACAGGATGTCCAGGCCGGCCCCGATCGCGTCCATGATCGTCCGCCGCCAGGCGGCCGGCAGCTTGCCGCCGGTCGGCGCGATCCCGATCAGCAGGGCCGTCGGGACGCCCCGGCTCGGTCCGAGGGCCAGGGCCTCCGCCAGCGAGGCGACGATCGGGATGTCAAAGCGGGGCCGCTCGTCGAACCATTCCCGGACGTTTCGGCCGGTGTTGGCCGAGTCGATCACGGCGACGATCGGATCCGGGCCGTAGCGGATCACGCCCATCGCGGTCTTGCCGTCGTGGGGCCCGAAATGGCCCTCAGCCAGGATGATCAGGCGACGGGCTGCCGGCTCGGTCACTGGGCCTCCCTGGACGGTCTGCCAGCCCCAGCACCACGTCGCTGGTACCGCATACCGGATTCGAACCGGTGATCTCCGCCTTGAGAGGGCGGTGTCCTGGGCCTCTAGACGAATGCGGCAGGTCGGCCGGTGGCGTCGAGCGCCGGACCGGCCGGAATGATACCAGCCCGGACCCTACAGCCGGTTCGCCTCGAGGAACGTCCGGATCGTCTCGGCGACCTGGAGATGGCTCGTCTCACCCAGGATCAGGCCGTAGTGGGAGTGCGCTCCGAAGGGCTCGTAATCGGCCGCCAGCCACTCCGCCAGGCGCTCGCTGGATGTCTCCGGGACGTATCGATCGAGGCCGGCCCCGATGACCAGGGTGGGAATGCCGGCCAGGCGGGCCTGCTCGATCGGCACGCCCGCGATCACCTGGCGGCGGGCCGCTCCCGATTCGTGCGGCTTCTGGCCGAGCAGGTGCTGGATCCGCAGGATGTCGGCCAGGGCGAGGTCGCGATGGTCGCGCTGGAGCCGTTCGGGCAGGGTCTCCCAGCCCAGCACATCGCGGCCGTACACGTCGGGGACCTCGCGCAGCTCGTGGGCATGGGCCGGATCGCGCAGCTCGCGGGGCAGCTCGGAGGACAGCAGGACCAGCCCGCCGACCGGGCGGCGCTCGACCGCCTTGAGGGCCAGCAGGCCGCCCATCCCGTGGCCGACGACCACGACCGAGTCGCCCAGCCGCTCGATTGCCTCGAGCACGTCCTCGGTGTAGCTGTCGAACGTGAGGGTCGTGGGGTCGGCCGTCTGGGACCAGAAGTGGTTGCGCAGGTTCAGGGCATGGCCCTCCCAGCCGCGCGCCGCGAAGTACTGGAGGTGGCGCTCCCAGACCCACGAGCCGGCGAGCTCGCCATGGACGAACAGCAGGGGTCGCCGCCGGGAGCGCCGTTCGGGCAGCCACGATTCGACATAGATTCCCCGCTCGCTGAGCTCGATCTCGTCCTTGCGGACGGGCCGGGTCGGAACGGGCGGTGCGATCGGACGGGTGCCGGTCGAGGTGTCGGTCATCGTTTCACCATTCATGGGGATTGATCAGCAGTCCGGTCGCCGGCCTCGGCGGGCTGGCGGCGTCATCGGCTGATTCGAGGAACAGGGTCAGGATGTAGTCGAAGGCCGGGTCCTCTTCGCACGAGCGGCTCATTCGCCGCTCGTCCCGGTATCGAAGGGCCGATTTATAGCGCTCGGAGCTGTCATCGACGGTGATCGGACCGGCGGCGACCGCGGCGATCAGCGTCATCACACGCTCGGCATCCGGGCCCTCGGCAACCAGCGCCCACAGCCGGTGCCCGACGCCATTGTCGTCGGTCAGGTCAATGAGCGGATTGGTCCGGGCCGTCTCGGCCAGGACGCTCGCGGCCTGCCCGCTGGGATCGACATAGCGCCCGATGATCGGGCTGGTGTTGACGCCCGTGGCCCGCAGCAGCTTGTAGCGATCGTCGCGCGGCTGGGCCGGAGCGGGCTGGGCCGTGCGAATCGCGGAATTGGGTGCCAGCGGCTCGAGCCGGAGCCGGCCGAAGAACCCCCGGCTCACCCGATCACTGCCGCCCAGCTGGCCAGGTTGGACCTGCTCGTAGGGATAGAGGGAGGGCCTGGGGTCCTTCCGGAACGTGCCGTCGGAACGCCACGCGGCGAATGTCCGTGCGGCCCGCCGATATTGATCGTCCGGCTCGTCGCCCTGGACCGCGGTCGGCAGATCGATCCGGACGGCATTCTTCGGGTGGCGGGCGAGCAGCTCGGTCGCCTGCTCCCGGTCGATCGCGTCGTACGGCGGGCTGACCACGGCGGCGAGGTCGCCCACGACGTCCGGCTCGTAGCGCAGGGCGCGAAATGGTCGGACTTCTGGCACTGGATCCTCGATTGGCACTCGGCGAGCGGACCAGGCGAACGGCTCAGCGAGCGGGTGCCGGGGCAGCCCAATCGTACGATATGAGGGCCCATTCGTGGACCGCGGGTCCCGCCCGACGGCAGCCCCGGGGAACCGGTGGTAGCCTCGATCCATGCCCCGGCTGGTGTCACGGCACTTCGCGCTGCTCGCAACGGTCGCCGGGCTCAGCCTGGCCCTGGCCGGCTGCGGCACGAAGACGGCCGACCTGCCCTCGCCCAGTCCGGCCAACTTCCCGGGAATCGTGTCGGCCCTGGCCGATGCCGGGATCACCGTCAGCCAGGAAGTCTCGGGCGATGCCGGCTGCAACGACGCGAAGCTTGTGCCAACCGCGATCGGCTTCACCGCCACCGGCCTGGACCAGGCGGCGCCGGTCCGGATCCACATCTACATCTTCGCCGACTCCGCGACCTGGAGCCGCCTGTCGATCGAGGTCGCGACCTGCGCCCAGAGCTTCGTCACCGACCCGTCAACCTATGAGTCGGTGGGTCCGTCGCCCTACATCGCGACCGGCCAGGGCCCCTGGGCGAGCCAGTTCAAGGCCAAGCTCACGGATGTCCTGACGACCTCGGCCGGCGACGGCGGCAACGGCAGTGATGGGGGCGGGGGCGGAAACCCCTAGACGACCCGCAGGTCGAGGATCCGCCGGGCAATCACGAGCCGCTGGATCTGGCTGGTGCCCTCGCCGATCTCGGTCAGCTTGGCGTCCCGGAGATAGCGTTCGACCTTGTACTCCTCGACGTAGCCGTAGCCGCCGTGGACCTGGATCGCGGCGTTGGTGGCCCGGGCACTGACCTCCGAGGCAAACAGCTTGGCCTGGGCGGCGGCAAGGGCGTACTCCCGGCCCTGGTCCTTGAGCCAGGCCGCTCGCCAGACCAGCTGCCGGGCCGCTTCGATCTCGGTGGCCATGTCCGCGATCATGAACGCGACGCCCTGGAACGTGCCGATCGGCCGGCCGAACTGGCGCCGGCTGCGGGCGTACGGGATCGATGCATCAAGGGCTGCCTGGGCCAGGCCGACGGCCAGGGCACCGATGCTGATCCGACCGCCATCGAGGGTCTTGAGCGCGATGTGGAAGCCACCGCCCCGCTCCCCGAGCAGGTTCGCGGCAGGAACCCGGGCACCCTCGAGGATCAGCTCGCCGGTGGCCGACGCGTGCAGGCCCATCTTCTCCTCGAGCCGGCCAATGCTGAACCCGGGCGTGTCGGCCGGGACGATGAACGCGCTGATCTCGGCCGAGTCATCGCCGTCGCGGCCGGCCGGGGCCGGTCGAGTGCCGGTTCGGGCTGTGATGATGTACGTCCCAGCCTGACCGGCGTTGGTGATGAATCGCTTGCCGCCGTCGAGGACCCACGAGCCACCATCGGGGCCGTCTTCGAAGCGGGCCGTCGTCCGGGTCCCACCCGAATCGGACCCTGCCCCGGGCTCGGTCAGGCCGTAGGCGCCAATGACCCGACCCTCGGCCATCGGAACGAGGTAGCGCGACTTCTGCTCGCTCGTGCCCGACGCGTGGAGTGGTCCGCAGCCGAGGCTGGTATGGGCCGCGACGATCAGGCCGAGCGAGCCCCACACGCGGCCGATCTCCTCGACCGCGATGGCGTAGGCCAGGGTATCGAGGCCCGCCCCGCCTTCCGCCTCGGGAAACGGGATCCCCAACCAGCCCATCGTGCCGAGCCGATCGACGATATCCCTGGGGAAGCGCCGTGCCCGCTCATGCTCGTCGACGGCCGGAGCGACCTCGGCGAGCATGAACTCCCGGATCGTGTCCCGGAGCAGGACGTGCTCGGGAGCGAGGTCGAGGTCCACGCCCGGAGGGTACACCGGAGGGACCCCGCGGCGGGCTCGCTGGGCGGGCTCACAGCGCGTCCGGCGGGCCTCTGCTAGCCTCCACGTGATGGGTGGCCCACAACCCGCAGCTCCGCAGCCGGCCGAGCCAAGTGCACCGTTCAGCCATGCCGCCGACAGCGTCGGCAGCTCGCACGATGGCCACGCCCCGACCCTCCGGCGCGAGCTCGTGGTGGCCCTCCGCACGGCCGGTCCGAGCTCGCCGGACCAGCTCGCAGCGCTCGTCGGGGCGAGCCGCACGGGCGTCCTCCAGCAGCTCCGTGTTCTCGAGACCGACGGGCTCGTCTCGCGCCGGACAGAGCGCCACGGCGTCGGACGGCCGCGCCACCTGTACGACGTGACCGCCAGCGCACAGCAGCTCTTCCCGGCCAACTACGACGGCCTGGCCGCCGGCCTGATCGCGGCGATCGATTCGATCGGCGGACGCGAGCTGGTCGACCGGGTGTTCACGACCCGGCGCGCCCAGACGGCCGAGCGAATCCGGCGCCGGCTCGACGAGAGCGTGGGCGACCAGGCGCCGTTCCTCGATCGGGTCCGGGAGCTCGCCGTGATCCAGGACGAGCAGGGCTACCTGTGCGGCGCGGAGCTGTCGGCCGATGGCACGATCCGCCTGCGCGAGCACAACTGCGCGATCTTCCACGTCGCCAACGAGGATCCGGCGGCATGCGAGGCGGAGCTCGAGCTGTTCCGCGACGTGCTTGACGCGGACATCACTCGCGAGACCCACATCGCTTCAGGCGATCGCTGCTGCACCTACCGAATCAGCGCCCGCCCCGACTGAGGGGAGCCCGGCGGAGCGGCCGCACGTCGTAAGGCGGCCCCGGGCGGCGCGTCAGGCTTCCTCGCGTTCGACCTCGACCCTGCGGGCCGGCTCGAGCACGGACGGGATCACGTCGGTCACGTTCGGCACGAACGAGGCTGCCAGGGCCGTCTCGATCGCCACGCGCTGGTCGTCGGGCGACAGGATGCCGAGGCGGCCGAGCGTCTGGAGCTCGTCGCGGATGTACGTCTTGAGCATCTCCGGGCCATCGGTGTTGATGGTGAACCTGACCTCGTTGCGACGGAACTGGTCGAAGATCCAGCGGAACTCCTCCCAGCTGGCCACGACCCGGGTGTTGAGGTTGGAGGCCGGGCAGATCTCGAGGACGATGCCTCGCTCCCGGAGCATGTCCATCGCCCGCGGGTCGTAGGCCGCCTTGACGCCATGGCCGATCCGGTCGGGCTCCAGCAGCTCGATCACCCGGGCGACCTCGTCGATCGGGCCGGATTCGCCGGTATGGACGGTCAGACCCAGTCCGAACTGGCGCGCCCGCCGGAAGAGGCGCCGGTAATCGGCCACCCGGAACGTCGCGCTCTCGGGCCCGGCGATATCGATGCCGACGACACCGCGGTCATGCCAGATGATCGCCTTCTCCACGATGATCTCGTTCAGCTCGAACGGGAACGCCCGGTCGAGGCAGAAGATCAGGCCCGGCTTGACCGGGTATTCGAGCGAAGCTCGGTCCATCCCGCGAACGGCGGCCGCGATGATGTGGTCGAGGTCCTGTTCGCCACCACGATTTCGCTTCATCGGATTGAAGCGCAGCTCGGTCGTGGTGATGTTGTTCTTGCGGTACGCGCCGCCGACGACTTCGTAGACCGAGCGCTCGACGGCCAGCGGCGAGGACTGGATCAGCTCCGTCCAATGGAACAGCTGGAGGTACCCGTCGAAGCTCCGGCTGCGGCGGTTGGACACGGTGATCATGTCCCGGAACTCCCAGTAGTCCTTGGTCGGGAGCTTGATCCCCTGGGCGTGGGCGATGCCCCACATGATCGACGGCGTGACGGCCCCACCGAGGTGGCAGTGGAGCTCGGCCAGGGCCGTCTTGCGGGAGAGGATCGCCATGGCCTGAGGATAGACCAGTCGGTCAGAGCTGGCCCAGGCAGATGGATATCGAGGCGCCGATCAGGCCCCTCATCTGGAACTCGTAGCGGCCGTCCGGCCACGGCTTTCCGCCTGGCTGCTCGAGGTAGGTGATGGTTCCGCTGCGATCAGTCGTGAGCCCTCGCATGCTCGCCACGGGTTGGACATCGCGCGGCTCGTCGTGCCAGCCGACGACCTGCCAGCCCTCGACGACGACGTCGTCGCGAGGGCCGCCCGGTGACGTCACGGCCACGACCTGGGCACCGGACGGCAGGTCGGGCAAGCCCTGGCACAGCTCCGCCGGCTTCAATCCAGCCACGACCGAGCTCGAACCATCGGCCGGGGCCGGCGACGGCAGCAGCTGGACCGGCGCCCAGGCCGACCACGACCCGTCGAGCGACATCGAGATGACTGGTACCTGGCTGTTCGCGTCGGAGGCCGGACCGCCGTGCGGGCTTGACCCGGCCCCCAACGCGATGCCCCAGTGTTGGGCGTCGCTGGCCGGGTCCAGGATCAGCAGATCCGCCGCGGCTCGGGCGGCCGGGACCGTGGAGGCGGCCGAGGGGCTCGGCGAGTGCCTGGCGGGGAGCGCCCCAGACGCAACGGCCGGAGACCCGATCGCGGGAGACGCGACCGCCAGGCTCGGCAAGGCGCCTTCGGCCCACGGTTGGAGGATGGCCGCGCCAACGAAGACCACGGCAAGGGCGACAGCGATCAGGCCGGGATCGAGCCGTCGACCCCGGCGTCCGAGCGGTACGACGTCGAACGCGACCGCGACCGGGTCGCGCGGCTCCGGACCGAGACCGTTCACCCCCACTGGTTCGTCCACAGAGCCACGCCGGTTCACTGCGTGGTCACCGAGCCCGGCGACTCGTTCCCGCCGGTCCGATGCTTCAGCCGGCCAGGGCGTCTGGCAGCCCGTTCGCGACTGCTTCGCCGGGCACGATCCGGCCCTGGGCATCGATCGTGGCCTGGCGCCGGACTCGGCGCAGCTCGGCCCCTGGGACCTGGTCGCGGGCGTGGTAGCTCGAGCGGACGAGCGGGCCCGATTCGACATGGCGGAAGCCGAGCCCGAGGGCCTCGGCCTTCATCTCGGCGAACTCGTCCGGATGGTAGTAGCGGACGAGCTCGAGGTGGTTCATCGAGGGCCGCAGGTACTGGCCGATCGTGAGGATGTCGCAATCGACCGAACGGAGGTCGGTGAAGGCCTGGCTCAGCTCCTCGCGCGTCTCGCCCAGGCCGACCATCAGGCTCGACTTGGTGTGGACGGTCCAGCCGTCGGCGACCGCGTAGGCCTTGGCCCGCTCGAGGACCGACAGGCTGCGGCCGTAGCGGGCCCGCCGCCGGACCGGCTTCTGGAGCCGCTCGACCGTCTCGAGGTTGTGGTTGAGGATGTCCGGGCGGGCGGCCATCACCGCCTGCAACGGCGCGTCGGTGCCGTTGAAGTCGGGGATCAGGACCTCGACGCCCATGCCTGGCGACTGGCTCCGGACCTGGCGGATCGTCTCGGCGAAGACCGAGGCGCCGCCGTCGGGCAGGTCGTCGCGGGCCACGCTGGTGATCACCACGTGCTCGAGATCGAGCGCAGCCAGGGCCTCGGCGACCCGCCGCGGCTCGTCGTCATCGAACCAGGTCGGGCGGCCGGTCTTGACCGCGCAGAAGCCACACGCCCGGGTGCAGGTGTCGCCCAGGATCATGATCGTGGCGGTGCGCTGGTCCCAGCACTCCCCGATGTTCGGGCAGTGGGCCTCCTCGCAGACCGTGTTGAGGTTGAGCCCGCCGAGGAGCGACTTGAGCTCGTGGTAGTTGTCGCCCGACGGGATCCGGGCCTTGATCCACTCGGGGTGGCGGCGCAGGGCGGTCGGGCCATCCGGAGCCGGCAGTCCCGGCTGCGCGGAGCCGGCAGGGCCGCCGCCGTAAGGGCCGCCGCCAAGCGCGATCGACAGGCCGGAGGCCGCGGCGTGGTGGCCGGCGCCGGCCTGGCCCTGGGGCTCGAAGATCGGGAGTGGGCGACCCATGGCTCGGAGTGTAGGGCTAGACGCTGAACATGGCGTGCAGGCCCGACGCCAGGTCGCGAGCTCGGAAGCCCAGCTCTGTCTCGGCCCTGGCGGCGCTCGCCCAGTAGGTGACCCCGTCGGCGGCCTTGATCGTCTCGGCCAGGTTTGCGGGCAGCCCGGCGACTGACCCGAACCGTCGATTGACCGGGATGAAGAGACGCAGCAGGCCGGTCGGCAGGGTGAGCCGCGGCGCTCGGCGGGCGCCGGCGATCGCGGCCGCCCCGATCGCATCCTTGAGCAATCCAGGGGGTCCACTCAGGATGTATGACTCCCCCAGCCGGCCAGCGTCGAGGATCCGGACGATCCCGTCGGCGACATCGTCGACGTAGGTCCAGCTCAGGCCGATGTTGCCGAGGGCGACGTAGTGCAGCTTGCCCGCGTAGGCCTGCGCCAGCTGCTCCCCCGCCTCCGAATGGTCGTGCGGTCCGTAGACCCCACCGGGCATCGCGATCAGGATCGGAGCGCCGGCCGCGATCCGGGCGGAAACCAGCTCGTGGGCCTGGTATTTCGTCAGGTCGTAGTAGCTGTAGAAACCCTCCGCCAGGTCGCGGACGTGGCTTTCGGGGACAACCAGGCCATGCGTGTCGCCGAGCACGTTGACCGTCGAGACATAGACGATCCTGGGCGTTCCGGCTCGCGCCGCCGCGTCAAGCACCCGGCTGGTCGTCCCGAGGTTTGCGTCGAGCATGGCCGGTCGTTCCGAGACCGGGATGCCGATCCGGTAGCTGCCGGCCATGTGCACGAGGGCATCGGCTCCGGCCAGCTGGTCGACGATCTGGTCGACGTCGCTGAGGTCGCCGGCCACCAGCTGGACTCCGAGGTCGCCGAGCTCGGCCGCCTGCGCGGGATCGCGAACGATCGCGATGACCTCGTCGCCGCGCGCCCGGAGCTGTCGGACGACAGCCCCGCCGATGAACCCAGCAGCGCCGGTAACGGCAACCCGCATCGGTCAGCCGCCTAGTAGATCGCCGTGTCGGGACCGACCCCCTCGAGCCAGGCCTTGATGTCGCGCAGGAGGGCCGCCCCGCCGGATCCATCGTTGGCCCGATGGTCCAGCCCAAGGACGATGTTCATGACCGGTCGGATGGCGATGACGTCCCCCTCGTCCGTTTCGCGCACGACCGCCCGCTTGGTGATGGCCTCCATCGTCAGGATGCCGACCTCGGGTGCGTTGATGATCGGCATGGTCAGGTTCGAGCCCAGCCAGCCGGTGTTGTCGATCGTGAACGTGCCGCCGCCGAAGTCGTCCAGCCGGAGCTTGTTGGCCCTGGCCCGGGCGGCGACGTCGGCGATCGCCTGGTTGATGCCGTGGATCGAGAGCTGGTCGGCATCGCGGACGACCGGCACGATCAGGCCATCGTCGACCGCGACCGCCACGCCGATATTGATTCGGCGCTTGGCCAGCAGGCCGCCATCGGTCCAGTTCGCGTTGAACGTCCGGTTGCGGCGGAGGGCCTCGACGGCGGCCTTGACGACGAACGGGACGTAGCTCAGCGAGGCGCCGTTGGCGGCCTGGTACTCACGCTTGGCCAATTCGCGCAGCTTGACCAGGCCCGATGCGTCGACCTCCATCTGGACGTAGGCGTGCGGGATCGTCAAGGCCCGGGTCATCTGGGCCGCGATGCCCTTGCGCATCTGGGTCATCGGCACGAGGACTTCGTCAGCCCCAGCCGGGAAGGTGATCGAGGCGACCGGGCTGGTCGCAGCGCCGGCCTGGGGGCCGGGAGCGCGGGTCGGCGGGCGTGGCCGCGAGGGCTCGTGGGCGTTGCTGCCGAGCTGGTCGGCGTGGCCGCGGCGCCGCCGACGACCTGGCCTCCGACCGAGCTGCCGGTCCGCTGGGTTTCGACATAGTTCGAGACGTCGTCACGGGTGATCCGACCGCCGCCCCCAGTGCCGATGATCATGGCGGCGGTCAGGCCGTGCTCGCGCAGGAGGCGCCGAACGGCCGGGGTCATCCGCGCATCCGCGTCGCCGGGCAGGGTCGCGGTGCCGACTGCGGCGGCTCGTTCCGGGGATTCGGCTCGGCTGGCCTGGCCCGGCCGCTCATCGGAGCCGGCCGGTCCGAACGCTGCCGGAGCCGAAGCCGGAGCGCCCACTGGGGCCTGGGCAGGCGGGACTGGCGGAGCTGAGGTCGAGGCGGCCGCGCTGACGGTTGCCGGGGCGGCAGCGGCGGCCGACGCTCCATTCGAGCCGGCGCCGGCTTCGTCGGCGGTCTCGATCTCCGCGATCTCGGCGTTGTTCGGGACGGTCGCGCCCTCTTCGGCCAGGATCGCCGTGAGCGTGCCCTCGACCGGCGATGGCACCTCGGCGTTGACCTTGTCGGTGATGACCTCGAGCAGGGGCTCGTACTTGGCGACGTGATCGCCGGGCTTCTTCAGCCATTTGCCGATCGTCCCCTCGGCAACACTCTCGCCGAGCTGGGGCATCGTCACCTTGGCCACGGATTCAGTCCTCCTGGACATTCGCGCTTCGAGTCGGACTCAATGGTTCGGCCGCCGGCTCCCATGCACAGTGTCGCGCATCAAGCGATCTTCGGTCGAGCCGGCCGGGCGTGATCGCCGAATACGGCCGCGATAATCGCCGGTCTCCACCATCCTCGGGTGGACGATCGACGGGTTGGCCTGGTCATCCGTGCCTTGCGCCGCCGCCGCGGCTGGCGCCAGTCGGACCTGGCAGCTGCATCCGGCGTTTCGCAGGCCGCGATCTCGCTCGTCGAACGCGGGCACGTCGACACGTTCTCACTCAGGACGTTCCGAAGCATTCTCCTGGCGCTCGAGGCGCGCGGCGACGTGGACGTTCGATGGCGCGGCGGCAGCATCGACCGGACCCTCGACGAAGGCCATGCCGCCCTCGTTGGCAGTACGCTCCGGGCCCTCCCGAACGTGAGCTGGGTCGCGGAGCCCGAAGTGACCTATGCCATTTACGGTGAGCGCGGCTCGATCGACATCCTGGCCTACCATCGTCGGACCGCTTCCCTGCTCGTCATCGAGGTCAAGACCGAGCTCACCTCGATCGAGGAAACCCTGCGCCGGCTCGACCAGAAGGTCCGTCTCGCGGGCAAGATCGCGCGGGACAGGTTCGGCTGGACGCCTTCTTCAACTTCCCGCCTCCTGGTCATGCCCGACACCGCTGCGGCCAGGCGCCGGTCATCACGCCACCGTGAGGTGCTCGATGCCGTCTTTCCCGCCGGAAACGTGGCGATCCGGCACTGGCTCGCCGAACCGATTGGATCGATCCACGGCCGCTGGTTTCTAGCGGATATCAGCCCCCGTAGTGTTGGGCGAACCTTGGGAGGCCCCGACCGGGTGATGCGACCCAAGCGAGCCGGGATCCGTGCTGGCTCGAGCACCGCCCAAGCGGATTTCAGGTTGGCGACCGGGACCGGCGAGCCGAAAACCGGCTGAGTCTCGGCCCAAGACCACGGGCGCTAATAATCGCCAGAAATGGGGCTGCGGGAGTGAGCGGCACCGGCATTGGGCCCCTGCCATCGCCTCAGGGCGAGCGGGCCGGCCCAAGCCCGGCACCGCGGCAAGCCGCTAGTAGGCGGCGAGCTTGCGGATTCCGGCGGCGATCTTGGCCGGGTCGACCATGAACCAGTCCTCGAGGACGTGGTTGTAGGGCACGGCCGGGACGTCCGGGCCGGCGATCCGGGTGACCGGTCCGTCGAGGTAGTCGAAGGCCTCCTCGGCGACCGTCGCGGCGACCTCCGCGCCGTAGCCGCCGAAGCGGTTGTCCTCGTAGACGACGAGGCACTTGCCGGTCTTCCGGACGGAGCCGATGACCGTCTCCTTGTCGAGTGGCCGGAGCGTGCGCAGGTCGACGACCTCGACGCTGATCCCCTCCTCGGCAACCCGGTCGGCGGCCTCCAGGGCGTAGTGGGCCATCAAGCCGTAGGCGATGACCGTGACCTGGGTGCCCGGCCGGGTAACGGTGGCGCGGCCGATCGGCACGACGTAGTCGGTGTCCGGAACATCGCCCCGGACGCTCCGGTACATCTTCTTGTGCTCGAAGAAGAGCACCGGATCCTCGTCCCGGATCGAGCTGCGCAGGAGGCCCCGGGCGTCATACGGGGTCGACGGAATCACGATCTTCAGGCCGGGCACGTGGGTGAAGAATGCCTCGACCGATTGCGAGTGGTAGAGCGCGCCGTGGACGCCACCGCCGTACGGTGCCCGGATCGTCATCGGCACGCCGACCGCGTTGTTCGAGCGGTAGCGCATCCGGGCCGCCTCGGACACGATCTGGTTGAACGCGGGGTGGATGAAGTCGGCGAACTGGATCTCGGCCACCGGCCGTAGCCCGTTGACAGCCGCTCCGATCGACGCGCCGATGATCATCGACTCGGTCAGCGGCGTATCGATCACCCGGTCCTGGCCGAACTCTGCCCACAGCCCGTCGGTGGCCAGGAAGACCCCGCCCTTCTTGCCCACGTCCTCGCCCAGCACGATGATCGACTCGTCCCGGCGCATCTCGTCGGCCAGGGTCTCCCGGATCGCGTCGATGAACGTTCGGGTGGGCATCAGCCGCCGCCCTCGCCGAAGCCCCACGGTGGCGGCGTCTCGGACGGCCAATCCTCGGCGTAGACCCAGCGCATCGCCGTCGACGGCTCGGGATCGGCCTCCGCTTCGGCGAAGTCGGTCGCGTCGGTCACGATCGCGCCGATCTCGGCCAGGAGGGCGGCCTCGGTCTCGTCGGTGAGCACCCCCGCCGCCCGGAGCTGATCGCGGAAATGGGGCAGGGCGTCATGGCCCTTGCCCGCGTTGAGATCCTCCTCGCTCCGGTACTTCGTCTGCTGGTCGTCCGACGAGTGGGCCGTCAGGCGGGTGACCTTGGCCTCGATCAAGGTCGGTCCGTCGCCCGCCCTGGCCCGCTCGACGGCCGTCTTTGCCGCGCGATAGCAGGCCAGCACGTCGGTGCCGTCGACCACGACGCCGGGAATCCCGTAGCCCGACGCGCGCATGGCCACGTCCGGGACCGAGATCTCCATTGCCGCCGGGACGCTGATCGCATAGCCGTTGTTCTCGACCAGGAAGATGAACGGCAGGCGATGGATGGCCGCGAAGTTGAGCGCTTCGTGGACGTCGCCCTGGTTCGAGGATCCTTCACCCATCGCGGTCAGCGCGACCTGGCCGGTCCGCCGGATCTTGGCCGCCAGGGCGATCCCGACGGCGTGCAGGATCTGGGTCGCGACCGGGGATGAGACGGACAGCAGGTTGTGCCGGCGGTCGCCGTAGTGGCCGGGCATCTGGCGGCCGCCCGACGACGGGTCGGAGGCCCGGGCGTACTGGGCCAGCATGATGTCCCGGGCGCTCATGCCGAAGGTCATGCACATCGCGATCGAGCGATAGAACGGGGCGATCCAGTCGTGCCCCTTCTGGAGGGCCCAGGTCACCCCGACCTGGGCTCCCTCGTGGCCCTGGCCACTGATCACGAACGGGATCCGGCCGGCCCGGTTCAGGATCCACATCCGCTCGTCGACCGCGCGGGCCAGGGCGACCATCCGATACATCGCCAGGAGCTGCTCGTCGTCGAGCCCGACGTCGGCGCCGAGATCGCTCGGTGTCTTGGCTCGATGCCCGGTCGCGGTCATAGCCGCCTCCGTGGTCAGGACGTGGTCAGAAGTTGATCGAGCGGCCATCGACCGCGAGGGCCGCCTCGCCAACCACCTCGGACAGGGTTGGATGGGGATGGGTCGCCGCCCCGATCTCCCACGGCGTCGCTTCGAGTGAGATCGCGAGGGACGCCTCGGCGATCAGGTCCGTGGCATGTGGTCCGACGATGTGGACGCCGAGCGTGTCCCCGGTTTCGGTGTTGCCGATGACCTTGGCAAAGCCTTCGTATTCACCGCCGATGAGCGCCTTGCCGATCGCCTGGAACGGCACCTTGCCCACCTTGTACGGCAGCCCCCGTTCCTGGCATTGGGCTTCGGTCAGGCCGACCGATGCGATCTCGGGCCGGCAATAGGTCGCCCGGGGCTGCTCGGCGTAGTCGATCTCGTGGACATCCTGTTCGCCGGCGATGGTGTGGGCGGCGACGATCCCCTCGTGGGCCGCAGTGTGGGCGAGCCACAGTCCGCCAACGACGTCGCCGATCGCATAGACGTGCGGCTCGCGGGTCCGCATCCGCCCATTGACCTTGATGATCCCGCGCTCGACCTCGACCTTGGTCGTCTCCAGGCCGATGTCCTCGACGTTCGCGGCACGACCGGTCGCGACCAGCATCAGGTCGGCCTCGATCGGCTCGGCCGGCTGGCCGTCCGGACCGACGACCAGGCTGACCTTGCCCTTGCCCGTCTTGACCGCCGCCACGTCGAAGCGGGCATTCGTGATCACCCGGATTCCACGCTTGGTGAAGCTCCGTTCGAGCAGCTTGCTCACCTCACCATCCTCGAGCGGCACGATCCCGGGCAGGTACTCGAGGAGCGTGACGGCCGTCCCGATGTCGTGATAGAAGCTGGCGAACTCGACCCCGACCGCTCCCCCGCCGACGATCACGATGCGCTCGGGCTTGCTATCGAGGCGCAGGATCTCGTCGCTGGTCACGATGGTGGTGCCATCGGGCACCAGGCCGGGCAGGCTCTTGACCCGGCTGCCGGTGGCGATGATCACGTCGGTCGCCTGGAGCACGCGCTCACCGCCGGTCCCCGGCGTGCCGTCCTCCCCGGGCTGGCGGACGTTGATCCGGTTAGCCCCATCAAGCCGGCCACGGCCGGGGATCCAGGCCACCTTGTTCTTGTCGACCAGCGTCTTCAGGCCGGTCCACAAGCGCTTGACGACCGCATCACGCCGGGCGGCCATGGTCGCGTAGTCGACGCCCGGCTCGCCGGCCAGCACGACCCCATAGTCCTTGAGGTGCCGGGCGCGGTTCATCATCTCGGCCAATTCGAGGAGCGCCTTGGTCGGGATGCAGCCCCGATGGAGGCACGTCCCACCGATCTTGCCCTCATCGACGAGGGCGACCTTCAGGCCCAGCTGGGCAGCCCGAAATGCCGCGCTATAGCCACCGGTGCCGGCCCCGAGGACGACGAGGTCGAAGTCGTTACTGGAGCCGACGGCCATCGGGTGGGGCAACCTCTCGAGCACGGGTGGGGATCGGCTCGATGGTACGCGCCCCCTCCCGACCGGCGCAACCGATGGCGATTCCGGGGGTCAGGCGCCCCGCATCGTCCGGAAGCAGTCGCTGCAGTAGACCGGCTTGCCGCTGGTCGGCCGGAACGGCACCTGGGCGTCCTTGCCGCAGTTGCTGCAGGTCGCGGTGAACATCTCGCGCGGTCCCCGATCGCGCGACCCGCTGTACCCGCCGGCGCTGTACGAGCCGCCTGCGCCGTAGCCGCCATAGCTCGATGACGATCCGCCGTCGGAATAGCCGCCGCCCCCGCCACCACCGTCGGCGGCATTTCGAGCAGCCTTCCGACTGGCCCGGCAGCTGCTGCAGCGGCGCGGCTCGGTGAAGTTTCGCTGGGCATAGAAATCCTGCTCGCTGGCAGTAAAGACGAACTCCTGCCCACAGTCGGCGCAGGTCAGGTTCTTGTCGCTGTACACGAACACTCCTCTGTGCAGCCGCACGAGCCGTTGTCCTTGGGCCAGCCTCGAGGAGTGCGGTTCTAGCGTGCTACCGGCTCTGGTCGCGACCCCACGTCGCGGCCCTTTGATGCGCGGGAGTCTAGGCCCCGATCGTGCGCGTGTATAGGGGCAATCTCTGGCACGATCCCCTGCTCGTGCCGAGCGTGGGCCAGGCTAGCGGGCAGGCGGCCGCCGGAGCAGGCTGGCCAGCACCAGAATCGTGCCAATCACGATCACCACGATGAACAGCGGCGACTGGAACACGAACCACTGCGCGCCGCTCGGCAGAATGCTCGTGATCAGGGACAGCCCGAGCACGGCAACGACGATCACGCCGCCCACGGTCAGCACCTCGCGCCAGCCGAATGTCCGCACGGCAGCTGGATCAGGCACGGTCGGCCTCCAATGGGATCCCGATCGGGGCAACCAGGACCTTCCCGGCCAGGGCCGCCCCGCGACGGGTCAGGAGGCCGCTCTTGGGGCGATGGAAGGTCACGGTCAGGTCGGCCCGGACGGCGGGCGTCGATGCCTCCCCGCTGGTCAAGTCGACGGCTGTAGGCGTATCGACCGCCACCACCGGTACGCCGCTCTCGGCGGCCCGTCGAATCAGCTCGACCGCCGTCCGAATCGGATCGCGCAGTTCACCCCGGACGCCGCTGCCGAGGAGGGCATCGACGATCACGCTGGCCTTCTCGATCCCCTGGCCGAGGATGGCCAGGTCGCGCGGGTAGGGGGCATGGATCCGGGTCACGGTCGGTTCGTTGGCGAGGCGGTCCCAGTTGATCGTGGCATTGCGCGTACCCGGCTTCGGCTCGGCTGCCACGAAGACCACGATCACGTCGAGACCGAGGTGGGCAAGGTGGCGGGCAGCAACAAAGCCATCGCCGCCATTGTTGCCGGGACCGCAGGCAACCAGGATCGGGCCGCGGCCCAGGCGACCCTGGTCCAGGGCAACGGCCCGGACCGCCGCGGCGACGGCCACGCCAGCGTGCTCCATCAGCCGCGTGCCGGGCACCCCCAGCGCCTGGGCGCGCTTGTCGGCGCCGGTCATTGCCTCGCCGGCCATGGGCGGCAGGTCCTTGGCCGCCGCCCAGCGCCGGACCAGGTCGCGCAGGCCGAGGGTCAGCAGCGTCGGATCCTCGGCTGGGAGAGTGATCCCGGTGCGTGGATCGACTGTGATGCGGGTCGCCGGCAAGGTTGCGGACACACCCCAAGCGTAGCCGTTCAGGCCGTCGGCAGGCGCGCCCGTGGCCTGCCCGGGACAGATCGGTCGAGCTCCACCAGGCGATCGCGCTCCATGGCCTCGAGGGCGACCTGGATCGCACCGTCGTCGTGGCCGCCGATCCTGGCCGGGATCGTCGTCCAGGCCTCGCCGGGTGATTCACGCAACCGGTCGAGGAGCCGGCCGCGCAGCCAGCGGCTTGTCGCCTGGAATTCGGGCTCGGCCGTGGCCTTCCGACGCGAGGCAGCCGGCGCCGTGCTGCGCGGGGGGCCGTCCGCGGCAAACTGGCACATCACACGGACGGGACACTCGGCACAGACCGGCCGCACCGGGCGGCACAGGATCGAGCCGATGTCCATCAGCGCGTGGGTCCAGTCATCCGGCCGGACCGGATCGACCAGCCGGTCTGCGACGGCCTGCAGGTCGCGCGGCGGGAGTGCCGCCGGATCGCCCGCCACGACCCGGCCCAGAACACGCCGGACATTCGTGTCGACGGCCCCGGTCGGGATCCGGAACGCGATCGAGGCCACGGCCCGCGCGGTGTAGGGCCCGACGCCGGGCAGCCGCTCGAGGCCCGCAACGTCGTTCGGAAATGCTCCGCCGAGCTCGTCCACGATGATCCGGGCGGCGCGCTGCAGGTTGATCGCTCGGCGGTTGTAACCCAGCCCCCGCCAGGCCCTGAGCACGTCGGCCGGGCTGGCGGCGGCGAGGGCCGCAACGGTCGGGAACTGGGCCGTGAACGTGACCCAGGCCGGGCCACCGCGCGAAATCTGGGTCTGCTGCATGAGGACCTCGGACACGAGGACCAGGTAGGGGTCGGTCGTGCCGCGGAACGGGAAGGCCCGCCCCCGGGCATCGAACCAGGCCAGGACCGCCTGCCGGAACCCGGGCAGGTCGAGCCCGGCCAGTCGGTCGCTCGCGGGAGCTTCGCCGGCGGTCATCGGGCCAGTGTCACGGATCTAACGGCGCGACGGCCCCCAGATCTGCCGCTTCGCACGAATTCGTCCGGATTACCAATGGGCGAGGTAGTAAGGAGGATTCGGCAGCGAATCGACCGCGGATCCGGCGGCTGCGGGCCTCTCGGCCACGGAACCCACGCTCACGACCCGGCCCGGGATTGAGCCGTCTCGCCGAATCGGCCCTGGCTCCTTCCTTACCACTCCCCGGGTTGGTAATCCGGAACCTGGGGCCGGAAGCTGCCGGAAGCTGCCGGAAGCCGGCCGGAAGCTGCCGGAAGCGGGCGAGGCGCGAGCCCGGCGCCGCGGAAGCACCGGCTAGAGCTTGACCATGACGTGCTTGACGACCGTGTAGTCCTCGATCGCGTACATCGACTGGTCCTTGCCGTAGCCGGACTCCTTGAAGCCGCCATGGGGCATCTCGGACACGAGCATGAAGTGGTCGTTGACCCAGACCGTCCCGAACTGGATCGCCTTGGCCACCCGGAGCGCCTTGCCGATGTCGCTCGACCAGACCGATGCCGCCAGGCCGAATCGAACGTCGTTGGCCCAGGCGATCGCCTGGTCCTCGTCGCTGAACCGCTGGACCGTCACGACCGGGCCGAAGACCTCGTCCTGGACGATCTCGCTGCGCTGGTCGGGCCCGGCGATCACGGTCGGCTCGTAGTAGGCGCCGGCCCGGCTCGGCCGATGGCCGCCGGCCACCACCTCCGCCCCGGAGCGGGCTCGATCGACCATGCCCTCGACCTTGTCGGCCTGGGCGCCGGCGATGAGCGAGCCCATCTCGATGTGCTCGCCCTCGGCCGGATCGCCCCACTTGATCGTCTTGACCTCGTCGGCCAGCTTGGCCACGAACTTGTCGTAGACCTTCGGACCGACGATGACCCGGCAGGCAGCCGTGCAGTCCTGGCCCGAGTTCCAGTAGCCGAAGAGCTTGATCGTCTCGGTGACCGCGTCGAGATCGGCATCGTCGAACACGACGACCGGAGCCTTGCCGCCCAGCTCGAGGTGCAGCCGCTTGACCCGCTCGGCGGCCGTCCGTGCGATCTGCTTGCCGGTGTCGGTGTCGCCGGTGACCGAGATCATCCCGACACCGGGATGAGCGACCAGCGCGTCGCCGATCGCGGCGCCGGTGCCGGTGATCACGTTGAGCACCCCGGGCGGCAGGATGCCGGCGGCAATCTCGGCCAGGATCACAGCGGTCAACGGCGTGCGGGCAGAGGGCTTGAGGACGACGGTGTTGCCCGCCGCCAGGGCCGGCCCGATCTTCCAGCCGGCCATCATCAACGGGTAGTTCCAGGGCGCGATCGAAGCCACGACCCCGACCGGCTCGCGCCGGATCATCGAGGTGTGCCCGGCCATGTATTCGTTGGCCGCCTTGCCCTCCATCACCCGGGCCGCGCCGGCGAAGAACCGCAGGTTGTCGACGACCACCGGAATCTCGTCGATCGCGAGCCCGACCGGCTTGCCCGCATTGCGGCTCTCGAGGCGGCCGAGCTCGTCCGCGCGGGCCTCGATCGCGTCGGCCAGCTTGAGCAGGGCCGTGCTGCGCTCAGCCGGGGTCGTGTGCTGCCACGTCTGGAATGCCTTCTCGGCTGCCTTCACGGCGCGATCCACGTCTTTAGGGCTCGACGCCTGGACGTGGGCGATCACCTCGCCGTTGGCCGGGTTCTCGACGGCCAGGGTCTGGCCGTCGGCACTGTCCACCCATTCGCCGCCGATGAACTGCTGGTACGTGGTGGTCTTCTCGAGGAGCTCGGTCACGTCGCGGAACCTCCGGCCATCTCAGGTTGGACGCACTCAGGCGCGCGCTTGGCGCGTGATTCAGGCGTGTCGGCATTGTGCGCCGGGAGGGGAAGCACGTCCCACTCCGCGCGCCGCCGTCGCGGACTGCCCATGCTCAGGCGTAAACGGGAGCGCCGGTCCGGGCCAGCCGCTCGATCAGGTCGGCGGCTCGAATCGTGCCGGGATCCGCCTGGAGTCGGGCCGAGAGCCGGGCCAGTCGCCGGCGCAGCGGCTCGTCGGCAAGGAGTCCGTCGATCGCCCCGATGAGGGCCGCAGCGTCGGCTTCGTAGGGCGGCAGACGCGCGCCGAATCCGGTCTCGGCCAGCCGCTGGGCATTGTCGACCTGATCCCAGAAGAGCGGCAGGACCACCATCGGCTTGCCGTGATGGAGTGCCTCGGTGACGGTGTTGTTCCCGCCGTGGGTGATCACAAGGTCAACCTGCGGGATGATCGCCGGCTGGGGCAGGAAGGCCGCCCCGGCCATGTTGTCCGGCAACACGAGCTGATCGGCCAGGGGGCCCTTGCTGACGACGACCCGATGGCGCGTCTCCCCGAGCACGTCGACCAGGCGCTGCATCAGGGCCACGTCGGCCGATCCCAGGCTGCCCAGCGAGAGATACAGCAACGCTCCGTCGTGCCCGCCCGAACCTCGATCCAGCGCGGCCGGCGGGAACCACGCTTCGGTTGTCGCCCGGACGCAGGACTCCAGGCGATGCCAGGTCGGCCCGAGTGGAACGGCCCGCCGGTAGTCGGCATCGGCCGGGTACAGCACGAGGTTGAGGAAGGCCGACTCGTGGATGAACTCCGGTCCCAGCGGCCCATAGCCGAGACGCGGCGCACCGGACTCGCGCATGAACGCATCGAAGCCTGACCACATCTCGTCGTGGGTTCGCCGGACCTCCTCGAGGAAGGCCGGCCATTGGCCTCGATCCGCCGTTGAGTAGCCGCTCGAAAACGGCGGAATCGCCTCGTCCTTGACCTCGGCCGGGTTGCAGCTGACGATCCGCGCCCAGGGCCGGCCGCCGTTCACGACCGCGGCGAAGCCGACCACGTTGTCCTCGACGATCGCATCCGGATGGAGCTCATCGAAGATCGCCTGCAGGCGTGGCTCGACGTACCTCGCTCCGTCGCACAGCGCCTGCCAGGTTGGCGCGATGAACCCTTCCAGCTGCTCGATCGTCGGCTTGCGGAAGACTGGCGACGTGTCGCGGATGAAGTCGATCCAGAACTGGCCGGGGACTTCGGCGGCCTCCGGTGGCGGCCCGAGTCGCATCAGCCGTTCCTCGAAGCCCTGCGCCTCGAGGCGACCGGCGAATGACTCCTCGACGATGAACACGACCCGATGTCCGCGGTCCCGCAGCACGTTGCCGATCCCGACGCAATTGTTGGTCGGACCGAACGCTCCCTCGGGAAAGAACACGACCGTGCGCGCGTCGCTCATCGCGCTCTAGGATGCCATCCGGCAGGCCCGTCCGGAGGGCACGGCCGGAGGAGGTGGATCGGATGAGCGCCGGCGAGCGTCACTGGCTCGAGGTGGGCGAGCGGGTCTTCGCCCGCCGCTACCGCTTCATGCACCAGCAGATCGGGGCGATCCTGACCGACGATGGCCCGGTCGTCATCGACACCCGCAGCACCGTCGCCCACGCTCACGAAGTGCTGACCGAGCTGGGCGAGATCACCGACCGGCCGGTCGCCGCGGTGATCGACACCCACCATCACTTCGATCACAGCTTCGGCAACCACGCGTTCCGGCCCGCGCCAATCTGGGCTCACGTTCGCTGCATCGAGCGGATCCGCCGGAATCTCGAGGATCCGGCGGCCCACGCCCTGAACCTCGCCGGGATCGCCGCGGAGTATCCATCGATCGCCGACGAAATTGCCGGGGTGACTCTCGACCCGCCGGATCGCCCGGTCGGCGACGAAGGCGTCGACCTCGAGATCGGCGGTCGGCCCATCGAGCTGCGCTGGCTGGGACGGGGCCACACCGACAATGACCTGGTCATCCGCGTCCCCGACGCCTCGGTCATCTTCGCCGGCGACCTCCTCGAGAACGGTGCTCCGCCGTGGCTTGGCGACGGCTTCCCGATCGACTGGACCGGCACGATCGAGGGCATCCTGGGCCTGCTTCCGCCGGCGCCCGGGCCTGGGTCGGCTGTGGCCGTGGTTCCGGGCCATGGCGACGTCGGCGACCGAGCCTTCGTCGAGCGGTCGATGGCCGAGATGACCGCGATCGCCGACCTGGCCCGGCAGGTCGAAGCCCAGGCCATCGGCCTGCCCGAGGCGATCGCCGCCGCACCGTATCCGGCCGAAGCGGCCGCCGAAGGGATCGAACGGGCCCTGGCCCAGCTGCGTGGGACCCTCGGCTGACGACGCTCAGGCCGGCGCGGGCGGGGGCAGGTGACCCAGGATCCAGGTCGCGACGTCGCGCACGACCCGGGGACCTTCTGGCTCGTTGAACGATTCGTGAGCCAGGCCGTCGATGACCCGTCGATCGACTCCCGGCCGGCCCAGGAAGACCTCCGAGGAAGCGGTCGGGACGAGATGGTCGCTGCCGCCGTGGATCACCAGGGTCGGGACACGGATCCGATCGAGCTCGGCCTTGGCCGGCCGCTGTGCGGCCAACACGGCGGCCCCCAGCCGGGCGGTCGTCGAGTGGACGTTCAATGGATCGGCCAGGTAGTCGGCTCCGACGGCGGGATCGCGGGACAGGATCGAGCCGTCGAAGTCGTTGCTGACCGCCATCCGCGGGGCCAGCCGGCCAATCACGGGCGCAAGGGCCTTCTTCCAACCAGGGATGTTGCCATCCAGCGCGGGCGCGCTCAGGACCAGCAGGTCCGGCTGGGGCCGATCCGACTCGGCGTAGCGACAGGACACCAGGCCGCCCATCGAGTGACCCAACAGGACGAGCGGCCGGCCCATCGCCCGTAGCGTCGCGATCTCCTCGGCGATGTCATCAAGCCACACGTCGAGCCGTTCGACGAACGCCCGCGGCCCGCCCGACGCGCCGAACCCGCGCAGGTCGAGCGCCCAGCAGTCCAGGTCGTGGCCGGCGAGGATCCCCGCCGTCCGGCTGTAGCGCCCGCCGTGCTCCCCGAGGCCGTGGATGATCAACACTCGAGCCGCCGGCTCACCGGTTGGTGCCCAGCGGCGCAGCGCCAGGGTCTCCCCGTCACGGGCCGTGATCCTGGAAGACACGCTCACCGTCCGATCCGCACGAGCCAGCGGCCATGGGCGCGGCCGGCCAGGATCGCGTCCAGCGCTTCGGACAGGCCGTCGAGGTCGATCTCCGTGACTCGGTCACCGAGGTTGAGCGGTCGCAGGTCGGTCGCCAGGCGTTCCCAGAGCGAACGACGCTCGTCGATCGGGACTCCGGCTGAATCGACCCCGATCAGGCTGACGCCGCGCAGGATGAACGGAAATACGGTCGTGGAGAAGCTCGCTCCACCGGTGTTGCCCGAGGCGGCAATGGCTCCGCCGTAGCGCAAGGTTCGGAGCAGGTAGGGCAGTGTCGCGCCGCCCACGCAATCGACCGCGGCGGCCCAGCGCTCGGCCTCCAGCGGCCTGGCGCTCTCGACGGTCAGCTCGTCGCGCGCCAGGATGCCGGCCACGCCCAGCGCGGCGAGGTCGGCGTGGACCGCCGGCTTGCCCGTCGAGGCCCAGGTCTCGTAGCCGCGAGCCAGCAGGATCGCGATCGCCGTGCGGCCCACTCCACCACTGGCACCAGTGACCAGGACCGGCCCGTCGGTCGGCGACAGGCCGCGCGCCTCCAGCCGGGCCACCGACATCGCGGCCGTGAAGCCGGCCGTGCCAATCGCCATTGCCGCGCGCCCGTCGAGGCCGGCCGGCAGGGGCACGACCCAGCCGGACGGCAGGCGATTGAACTGGCCAAAGCCGCCGTGACGGGACACGCCCAGGTCGTAGCCGTGGGCGAGGATCCCCGTCCCGGGCGGAATGTCCGGGTCGCTGCTCGCGATGACTTCGCCGGCCAGGTCGATCCCGGGGATGAGCGGGCTGATCCGGGCGACCTTGCCGCCGGCAATCGTGGCCAGGCCGTCCTTATAGTTGACGCTCGACCAGTCGATCCGGACGGTGACCTCGCCGGGCGGCAGGTCGGCCGACCGGAACATCCGGACCGAACGCTCGACCCGATCGTCGACCTTGTCGACGACGAAGGCGCGAAACTCCGCGGGCAGCTCGGGCATCGGGCGATTCTACGGCCGGAACCACCTACTCCGGGCTGTGGGGTTGACGATCATGTCGGTGTCACCCACCATTCCAGGCGTGACCCATACATCCGTTTCCTGGGAGATGTGTATGCCCTGGCGGCCCCGCCGTGCGGAGGATGGCGCCTGAGGTCACGCACACCTGAGCAGCAGGAGGCGGGACGCAGGCCGGTCCCGGGGCCGTAGATCCAGAGGATCTGCGGCCTTGTTGATTCTCCGGCACAAGCGACGGGTAGCCGCCGACACAGCCAGCCCGGGACCGAGCCGACCCGCCCTCCACCACGTCCAACCACGCAACCCGACAGAGGAGTCCCAGCAATGAGCGAAGACAATCAGCCCAAGCTCCACCCCGAGACGCTCGCCCTGCACGCCGGCCAGAAGCCGGACCCCGCAACGAACGCCCGGGCCGTGCCGATCTACGCCACGACCAGCTATGTCTTCAATGACGCCGCCCACGCCGCCCGGCTGTTCGGGCTGCAGGAGTTCGGCAACATCTACACCCGGATCATGAACCCCACGACGGGCGTCTTCGAGGAGCGGATCGCCGCGCTCGAGGGTGGCGTCGCGGCCCTCGGCGTCGCCTCCGGCCAGGCCGCCGAGACGCTCACGATCCTCAACCTGGCGCGGACCGGCGACAACATCGTGTCGAGCTCGAGCCTGTACGGCGGCACGTGGAACCTGTTCCAGTACACCCTGCCCAAGATCGGGATCACGACCCGCTTCGTCGACGGAACCCGGCCCGAGACGTTCGCGCCGGCGATCGACGAGCACACCAAGGCGGTCTTCATCGAGACGATCGGCAATCCCCGCCTCGATGTCCACGACATCGCCGCGATTGCCGACGTGGCCCATGCCCACGGCGTGCCGCTCGTCGTCGACAACACGTTTGCCCCGTTGCTGACCCAGCCCATTGCCCACGGCGCGGACATCGTGATTCACTCGGCCACCAAGTGGATCGGCGGCCATGGCACCTCGATCGGGGGCGTCGTGGTCGACGGCGGAACCTTCGACTGGGCGGCTTCGCCGCGCTTCAAGGAGGACTTCGTCGACCCGGATCCGAGCTACCACGGGATCAGCTACACGGGCGCCTTCGGACCGCTCGCGTTCATCCTCAAGCTCCGCGTCCAGGGTCTCCGGGACCTCGGTCCGGCGCTCAGTCCGTTCAACTCATGGCTCTTCCTGCAGGGCCTGGAGACGCTCCCGGTGCGGATCCAGCGCCACAGCGAGAACGCCCTGGCCGTTGCCCGCTGGCTCGAGACCCATCCGTCGGTGACCTGGGTGAGCTATCCCGGCCTGCCCTCCCACGCCGCCCACCGGACTGCCGTGAAGTACCTAAAGGGTGGCTTCGGCGGCGTTGTCACGTTCGGCGTGAAGGGTGGGGCGGAAGCTGGCCAGAAATTGATCGACGCGGTCAACATCTTCAGCCTGCTGGCCAACGTCGGCGACGCCAAGTCGCTGATCATCCATCCGGCATCGACGACCCACTCGCAGCTGAGCGTCGAGGACCAGTTCGCAACGGGCGTGACCGACGACCTGGTCCGGCTGTCGGTCGGCCTGGAGAACGTCGACGACCTGGTCGCCGACCTCGATCAGGCCCTCGCTGCTGCGACGGGCAGCACGATCACCACGGGCGCGGCGGAGCTCGCCGGCGCCGGCGCGTGAGCCTCGACCTGGGGACGGGATCGGGCGACGGCCCGCCTCCCGTCCTCGGCACGGGCCGGCTCGAGACCGTCTCGACCGGCTCGTTTCAACTCGAATCGGGGGTGATCCTGCCGGACGTGGTGGTCGCCTACCGCCACGACGGCCTGCCCCCCGACCAGGGCCCGCAGGTCCTGGCAGTCCACGCCCTGACCGGCTCGGCGGATGCCGCCGGTGATTGGTGGGAGCCCCTGATCGGGCCGGGCCGGGCCCTCGACACGGCGCGCTTCGGCGTGCTCTGCGCCAACCTCCTGGGAGGGCGCTACGGCACGACCGGGCCAACGTCGCGCTCGCCCGATACGGGCACAGCCTATGGCCGCGACTTCCCGGAGGTCTCGACCCGCGACCAGGCGGCGGTCCAGTGGCGGCTGCTCGACATCCTCGGGATCGGTGAGCTGGCGGTCGTCACCGGCGGCTCGCTGGGCGGGATGGTCTCGCTCGAGATCGCGCTGGAGCGGCCGGCTTCGGTGCGAACGGTCCTGCCGATGGCCGCGCCGGCCGCGACCGGCGCCCTGGCGATGGCCTGGAACGCGATCCAGCTGGCAATGATCGAGCACCTCGGAGAGGATGGCCTGGCGCTCGCCCGGCAGCTGGCGATGACCACCTACCGGAGCGAGGTCGACTTCGATAGCCGGTTTGGCCGCCGGCTCGAGGCCGACGGCCGGCTGGCGATCGCCTCGTACCTCGACTACCAGGGCCGCAAGCTCGTCGAGCGGTTCGACCCGGACTCCTACCGAATCCTCGTCCGGGCGATGGATCTGCACGACATCGGCCGGGCCCGGGGTGGGAACGTCGCAGCGCTCGCGGCGCTGGCTGCCGCGGGAACGCGCCTGACCGGGCTGGGGATCGCCGGAGACATCCTGTACGGCCCGGCCCAGGTCCGCGAGCTCGTGGCCGAGGCGGCCGCGGCCGGCGTCGAAGCGAGCTATCGCGAGCTGGATTCAACCAAGGGCC
Source organism: uncultured Chloroflexia bacterium (assembly GCA_963720965.1). Lineage (GTDB taxonomy): Bacteria > Chloroflexota > Limnocylindria > Limnocylindrales > CSP1-4 > Palsa-1033. The sequence continues at coordinate 759,226 of CAVRHD010000002.1, forward strand.
ACGATGCCTTCCTGGTCGAGTGGGCACAGCTCGGCGAGGTCCTCAGCGAGGCGCTGGAAGGGATCGCCCTGACGGCCTGAGCATTCAGGCGTCGCCCAGCCGCGCGGCTGCCATGGCGCTAGCACCTGGTCAGGACGGCGTTGGCTCGGGTGAGTGCTCTTCCGACGGGCTTGCCGCCGGCGTCGGCGTGGGCGACCCGCCGCCGCTGCCGCTCGGTTTCGGGGTCGGCTTTGGCGTTGGCTTCGGGGTCGGCTTGGGCGTCGGGGCTGGCGCACAGCTGCCTACCCCCGAACCACCGCCCCCGCTGATCGCGGGCGGTGCCAGGTAGCCCTTGCTGGGCAGCGTACCGGGCGTGGTGAACATCTGGGCTGCGAGTGCGCGAATCGCCTTGAGGTCGGGCAGCTGGATCGAGCCGCGGTAGTCCGATCCGGGCTTGACAAGGGGATGGTCGATCACCGCCCGGTACGTCTGGTTGCGCCCGATATGGGCCATGTCGTCGGCCAGGTCCGGCAGGATCGAACGTGGCACGTTCGTGCTCAGGGTATTGCCGAGCGCCCGGAGCAGCCCGATCGGGTCCTTGAGGAAGCCGCCCTTGACGATCGAGTCGCGCAGGCCGGTGAGGATCTCCTGTTGGCGGGCGGCGCGGGTGAAGTCGGATTCACCGGCGGCCTTGCGGACGCGGGCATAGGCCAGCGCGGCCGTGCCGTTCAGGTGGTGATGGCCGGCCGTGATCGAGAAGCCGTTGGAATAGCCGTACATGTCGTACGTCGGGTCGCAGAAGCCGTGGGCAACGTTGACGTCGACGCCGCCGACGTCGTTGACCACGGTGACGAAATTCTGCAGGTTGACCGAGGCGTAGTAGTCGATCTTGATGTTCAGGAGCGTGCCCAGGGCCGCCATCAGGACATCCATGCCCTGCCCGTTCGAACCGGGGAACTCCTTGGGATGAATCCGGGCGAACGAGTAGAGCCCGTTGATCTTGCCGCTGAAGACGCGACCGTCAGGCAGGGGCACGTTGACCATGTCCCGGGGGACCGAGATCATCGAGACCGTACCGGTGACCGGGTCAAGCGAGGCGACGATCATCGTGTCGGTCGAGGACGTGTCGCGACCGAAGCCCGAGTCGAGGCCGACCAGCAGGACCGTGATCCGCTGCGGCCCAGTCGTAGCCGATGGCGCGACCGAAGGCGCCTCCGAGAACGACGGACCCGGGCTCAGGAAGTCACTCGGATCCGGGGCGACTGAGCCCTGGGGGGTCCAGGCACCCGGCGTCACCGTCTGCCCGACGAAGATCTCGTCAGTGGCAATCCGGGCCTCGTTCGTGACGTAGCCGAGGACGACCTGAGGTCCCGCCAGGAGCAGGAACAGGATCGCGATCGGAACCGCATCGAGGACCCGAAGCCGGGGCAATTCCGGGGCGAACAGGCTGGTGCCGGCGGCCAGGACGCGCCAGACCAGGACAACTCCCTGGACGCCGATCAGCAGCCAGAACACGTTAATCGCCTCGGCCGCCAGGCGCCCGCCGGATGTCGTCGCCACGATCATCAGGCTGACCAGGATCAGGGCCAGGAACGGGATGCCGAAGATCGCCGCCAGCTTGCGCCGGCCAGCGACGAGGTGGCCGAGGCCCGGCGCGATCGCATCGAGGACTGCCGGGACGTAGCGCGACCGCCAGGTCGGGGCGGTCGGGGCGGCGCTGTCCGGTCCGGGGCGAGGCGGAGGCGTCGTCACGGTCGGTAGGCTAGCAGAAGGTGCGACTCATGGCCGTGCTGCGCCCGCCGCCCGGCGCTACTTGGACAAATTCCGCTCAGGATCGGATCGTGGCGGGTCCTCGTCCCTCGACCCGCCGGCTAGCTCAACGTTCAGCCTCGCAGTGCGCCGAGTGGCTGGACCTGGGCTTCCAGGGCTCGCTCGAGCGCCCGACGTGCGGCGGTGGGCGGAATTTGGCACGAAGTAATGGCGCTTGCCGGAAACGTGGCCAGCCGGATTGCGCGATTCGATCTTCCGGCCCGAGGTGGCTCAGGTCGGGAACGTCTGGGGTATCATCCCGACCGGCCCAATGGCGAGTGGCCAAGCGGTAAGGCGCCTGACTCTGGATCAGGAGATCGAAGGTTCGAATCCTTCCTCGCCAGCCAACACCTGAGCACGATTGTGCGCTTTGGCAGGTTGACCAACGCTTCCAGGATCTCGCGGAGATCCGGGAAGCGTTGAGGATCGCCGGTGCAGCCGTGGTCGAGGACACCCCAGCTCGCCGGCTTCGAACGATGCTCTCGGCGGACCCGTTCGGCAATCGGATCGAGATCATGGCGAAGTCATGAGCTTGAACCCTGATTTCCTCCGGGTTTGCTCGTGGTTCCTCGAGACCGTCTGCGTTGGGGAGCTCATCCGACCGTGACCGCCGCGGCGCCCGACCACAACGCCGTCCTGCGGACTGCGGCCCGGGCCGCCCTCCTGCCGCTCGGGCTCATCCAGCGCGGACGCTCTCGGGTCTGGCTCGATGACCGTGGCTGGTTTCTGATCGTCGTCGAGTTCCAGCCCTCGAGCTGGAGCAAGGGAAGCTATCTGAACGTCGCCGCGATGTGGCTGTGGCGAGACAAGGACTACCTCAGTTTTGACTATGGCGGCCCAGACGGCGATCGGATCGCCGGATTCCACCGAGCGCAGATCAGGACTGGGCCGCAGCAACCAAAGAGCTCGCCGAACTCGCCGCTACTCGGGTGACCGAGCTGCGAGGCGAGCTCATCGATATTCGGTCGGTTGCCAGGGCTCTCCGAAGTAGTGCCGTCGGTTTCTGGCCGCAGTTCAACGCGGCGATCGCTTGCGCCATTGCGGGAGACCGCGAGTCGGCCCGCCAACTGATGGACCGCCAGCTCAGCGTGGAGGCTGAACATCCCTGGCAAGTTCAAGGGCTTGAGGCGCTTCGCGGCTACCGCGACTTACTCGATGACGATGCGGCGTTCCGAGCCCGAGTCGAGCGGGAGATCGCTCGAGCCAGGACCACCCTCAAGCTAGCGGAGCGTCAGATCGAGATCGTCTGAATTGCGCCCACACGATGAACGGATCGTGCGGGAGCAGCGGCCACCTTAGAAACTCCTATCGGGAACGCGTCGTGTCTCGACCGGCAGTGGTAGGGTCCGAGCCATGGCACCTGGGGCAGTGGGTGGGACCTTAGGACTGGGTCGGCTGGCTGCCAATCGAGTGCGAGCCGATCACACCTTCCTTCTGGCCCTATGGCTGATCATCCTGGCGGCGACGACCCTGGTCGCAACCGCCTTTCAGTACCGCGACATCGTCGCGATCGCCGGACTCCAGCAAGTAGTCACCAGCGCAGCCCCTGCAGACCGCGGGATCTCGGTCCAGACCACCGCGACGGTTGGACAGGAGCCGGCCTTCGATCACACGGTCCAGGGGATCATCGGCAAGGCGCTCGGCCCGGCGGCCGTGATCAACTTGGCCGCTCGTTCGAGCTCGCTTGCGCCACTGGGCATGGACAGCGGGCAAGCCGCCTTGCATCTCACCGTCCTTGGGAGCTACACCGCCATCGAGGACCACGCCCAGCTGGCGACAGGTCGCTGGGCGGTGGGCGGGCAGGACCCGGTCGAAGCGACCCTCTCGGAAGGCGCGGCGAGGGCACTGGGACTCAAGATCGGCGACCAGCTCGCCCTCGTCGATGCATCCGTCCCGGGGACGCCGACGGCGCCACTGTTGAGCGTGGTCATCACCGGAATCTGGGTGCCCGACCCGACTGACGCCTATTGGTTCGGCGATCAGCTCGACCTCGAAGGAGTGCTCGACGAGGGCACGATTGCCTACCGGGGTCCCCTCATGGTCGCGCCCGAGGATCTCCTCGCTCGCGGCCTGGTCAAAGACCTCAGCCTGACCTGGCGGGCCGACCTCGTCGCCGGACTCCTCGACCCCAGCCGAGCTTCCCGCGTTGGCGCAAGCTGTCCCCGCCCTGACTCCCACGTTGGCTGCCGCGCTCCCGCCGCGTCAACCACTCAACGTCACCCTCGGAGTCGGACCGATCCTGGTCGGCACCCAGCAATCGCTCGTCGTCGCGGCGGGCGGCGTGACCCTGCTCGCGGTCCAGTTTGTCGTCCTCGCCGCGTTTGCGGTCATCCTCGGCGCAGGCCTGCTAGGCGAGCGTCGCCGACGCGAGAACCGGGTCCTCGAAAGCCGCGGGGCCACGCGTCTGGAGATCATCGCGGTGACGACCGTGGAGGCCATCCTCGTGACCGTCCCGGCGGTGCTTCTCGCCCCGGTCCTGTCGGCCGGGATCATCCATCTGCTGGCGATTGGCGGGCCCCTCGCCGCCGCGCGAATCAGCCTGCCCCTCACGCTGTCGGCCCAGGCTGCGCTCGGAGCGGCCGTCGCCGGCGTCGGCGCCATGATCGCGTTGATCGGCCCGAGCCTCCCGCTGGGTCCGCGGCTCGCGACGCTCCGGCTGGCCGGCGGGCGGGAGGGCAGCCAGGTCTCGTTGCAGCGCTTTGGGGTCGATCTCGCCCTGCTCGTCGTCGCCGGCGTGGCCCTCTGGCAGCTGCGCGTCTATGGCTCGCCGGTCACCGGCAGCGATGGCGAGCTTGGGGTCAACCCGCTGATCGTCGCCGGGCCGGCGATCGGCCTGGCTGCCGGTGCACTCGTGGCAACACGGGCCTTGCCCCGGATCGCTCGATTGGCGGAGGGGATTCTCGCGCACCGAGCCAGCCTCGTGCCCCAGCTCGGCGCCCACGACCTTGCCCGGCGACCGCTCCGTTCGATCCGATCAACGCTCCTGGTCATGCTGGCCGCGGGCCTGGCCACGTTCGCCCTGGTGTATGACGCGACGTGGGTGCAATCGCAGGCCGATCAGGCGGCCTACCAGGCCGCCGCGGACATTCGGGTCGTCACGCCCACCAACTCGAAGACATCCGAAGCGCTTCTTGGCCCGACCTACCGCTCGATCCCAGGCGTCACCGTCGCCAGTCCAACCATCCGGACGGACCTCGATCTCGGCGGTTCGATCCGGACGGCCGACCTGATCGGTGTCGATGCGCGCCGAATGCCGGCCCAAGCCTATATCCAGGGCGGAGCCGGCGGGTCGCTGGGCCTCGCCATCAGGGCCCTGGCCGATGGCCGGCCGGGGCTCGCGGCACTTGCTCTGCCGGGGCAACCGGCGCGGCTTGAGGTCACCCTCGACGCTGCCATGAGCGCGGCAGCGCTGGATAACGGTGGGATACCGACCAAAGCAGATCCTCCCCGGCACGGACGATATCTCGGTGAGCGCCGTGGTCCTCGATGGCGACGGGGCGATCTGGCGCTTCACGAGCACGGATCAGGCCAGCTTCAGCGGCCCGGCCCAAACCCTCGAGATCCCGTTGGGAGCCGACGAAGCCGGCACGGCCGGAATCGTCGAGCACCTCGCTGCCCCACTCCGGCTCGAGTCGATCGAGGTCGCCCTGACACCGCCCAACCCGTCGTTTTCGACCGGAACGCTCACGACTGGGACCCTCGACATCGGGCGGGTCGCGGTAAGCGATGCGTCGAGTGGAGACAGCTGGACTGCGGTGCCGTTCAACCCCGGGGCGACCGGCTGGACCTGGTTCAGGACCGACAACGGGGCCCAGACACAGTACTTTCCACCCGCCGGTCGGCCGGATCGGATCGAGATCACGCCATCGACTCCGATCAAAGTGTTCACCGGCAATCCGGCGACCGTCTTCCGGGCTCTGGCGACCCCAGCCAACGACATCGTGCCCCAGGCGATTGCCAGCACGGGCTTTCTGGCTGCCACGGGCAACCGGGTCGGCGATGGCCTCGTCGGCTCGATCACCGGCAACCCGATCCACCTCCAGATCGTCGGCAAGACCGACGCGCTGCCGCCGCTTGACCCGGCCAGGCCGTTCCTGCTTGTCGACGGACCAACGCTCGCGCTTGCCGACTACTTTGGCAGCGGGGCGGCCCTCCTGCCGACCGAGTGGTGGTTGTCGGTCACGCCGGGCGCCGCAGCCAGCGTCGATCGCCAGCTTCAAACGCCACCCTTCGCGGCGTCCACGGTCATTTCGCGCGATGCGCTCGACGAGGCCTTGCAAGGCGATCCGGTCGCGCTCGGGGTCGTTGGTGCTCTCCTTGTTGGGGCGATCTCGGCGTTGACGTTTGCGGCCGTTGGGTTCGTCGTGAGCGCGTCCGCATCGATCGGATCGCGAGCTGACGAGTTCGGCTTGCTGAGGGCCCTCGGCATGACCGATGGTCAGGTGATGCGATGGCTGGCGGCCGAGCAGGGGCTGCTGATCGCGGTGGGCCTCGTGGTCGGGATCGCCCTCGGGATTGGGCTCGCCTGGGTCGTGCTGCCAGCGGTGAACTTCACACCAACCGGATTGCGACCCATCCCGGCGGCGACGATCGTGCTTCCGGTCGAGGTGTTCGCCGCGATGTTCGCGGGCGGCGTCGGGGTGCTCATCGCCACGCTCGTGATCGCCCGGCAAATCATCGTTGGGGTCTCGGTCGCGGCCACCCTCCGGGCCGTGGTCGAATGAGCGGTCGCTGGTTGGCGCTGTGGTCTCGTGCGCCGCGCTCCGAACCGATCAGGACGCTCAGCGTGGCCGGGCTGATCGTGGTCACCGTGCTCCTCGCGTCATCGGTGCCGCGGGTCGTTGCCCTGGCCTCCGACCAGGCCCTGCACCAGGAGCTCGGGGCCGCACCGGCGGTGGTCCGCAATCTCGAGCTCGATCGCTTTGGCCGGATCTCCGAAGTAGCCGACGATCCACTCCGCCTGGTCGACACGATGGGCACTGCGCTCCAGGGCCAGTACCCGGATCCGATCCCGGCATTGACGGCCAGGACCGAGACGGTGGTCGACACGCCGCTCTGGCATCCGAGCGCAGGCACCCCGCTCGACAGCGTCCTGAACCTGCGGATCCAGTCGGACGTCGAGCCCCATCTCCGGCTCGTGGCCGGCCGGTTGCCGAGCGGAGGGACGCAGACGATCGCCGACCCGACCCCCGGTGCGGCTCCGGACAGCCAGCTCGTTGTACTCGAGGTGGCCGCCTCGACCCAGACGGCCCAGAAGCTCCAGGTCCCGCTGGGCGGTCGGCTGATCCTCGAGCCCGAGCCGAGCGACCCGCTCGCCGCGAGTCGCGATGTCCGCATCGCGATTGACCTGGTCGGCACGTACGAGGTCGTCGATCCCACGGATCCGTTCTGGATGAACGACCAGAGCGTCGACCACACCTTCACGTACGCCCTTCAGGGATTCACCGAGTACGTCGGCGCGACGATGCTTCTGTCGCCCGATGCCTACCCGGCCCTGATGGACGCGACGCGGGCATCGGGACTGCCGATGACCTACCGCTGGCGCTCCTACCTCGACCCGGCCCGGCTCGAGTCGAGCCAGCTCGATGGGCTGGCGGCGGCCCTACGGCGGGCCGAGACGCTCTACCCCCCGGCCAATCCCGCCCTTGCCGGGGGTGCTCTGGGCGGGCCCGATCTGCTCAGCCCGGCCGCGCTCCAGACGGGCCTGCTCGGCCTGGTTGAGACCCACCAGGCACGCTGGCAGTCGGGAGAGGCGATCCTGGCGATCCTGTGGACGGGCGTCGCGATCGTGATCTTGGCCAGCCTGGCCCTCGTCGCGGAGGCGATTGCCCGCCGGCGCGGGAGCTCGCTCTCGATCGTCGATCGGCGGGGAGCTTCGGCGAGCCAGCTCCGCACTGCCATCCTGGGCGAGGCGCTTGTCTTGGTCGTGCCGGCCGCCCTGGCAGGGATGATCCTGGCGATCGTCCTGGTCCCCGCGAGCGACCTCGGACCGACCCTGATCGTGGCCGGCACGGTGGCCCTTGCCGCGGTTGTGCTGCTGGCCGGGGCTGGCCTGCGTCAGCGGCGGTCCACCGATCCGCTCCGCACGGTGCGCTCGCGGCGAACCGGTTCGGGCCGGCTGGTCGCCGAGGCGTTGGTGGTGGGCCTGGCGATCGTGAGTGCGATCGCCCTGCGTGGCGCCAACGGATCCGACAGTGCAACAGGTGCCGAGGCCAATCCACTCCTTGCGCTCGCGCCGGCCCTGGTCGGGCTGGCAGCCGGAATCATCGTGGTCCGGGGGCTGCCGCTCGTCCTTCGCCCGATCGGAGCGGCGCTTGCCCGGGGACGCGGGCTGGTGGCGGTCCTGGGCGTCTGGCGAGCGACACGCGAAGGCAGCATCTCGGCGGTCCTGGTCGTGGCCCTGACCGCAACGATGGTTGGCACGTTCGCGTCAGCTCTGCTCGATCGGATCAACACCGGCACGACGGCGGCCTCCTGGCAGCTGGTCGGGGCCGACTTCCAGGTCTCTGGGCGGACTGACGACCTGGCAGCGTTCGAGACCCGAAAAGCGCCCGGCATCGAAGCTGAGTCGCCCATCAGCGTGAGCAGCGTCACCGTGAGCACTGGTGGGGCACGCAACCTGGTCGTCGTTGACCCGGCTTCGCTCGGCGCGGTGGCCGGCGGAACGCCGGCCCAACCGGGGATCCCGGCGGCGCTGGCCGGCTCGGCCACGGGCTCGGTCCCGGCGCTGGTGTCCGGGGGCGGCGAGGGCACCGGTCCGATCGCTGCAGGCCAGACCTTCACGATCTGGCTGGGCGGCACCCCGGTCTCCCTATATGCCGTCGATGTCCGGGCCGGGTTTCCCGCCGCACCAGTCGGCCAGCCGTTCATCGTCGTCTCGAGAGCCCAGCTGGCGGCGATCTCGCAGGGATCACCAATCGCGCCGACCGCGATCCTCGTCCGGGCACCCGGCCTGTCGGTTGACCAGATCAATGCGGCGGCGAGCGGCCTGCCGACGGTCACCGTCCAGGGCCGAGCGGCCACCGAGAGCAATCTGCGCAGTGCCCCGATTGTGACCGCCGTGTCGCTCGGGATCGCGACCGGCGCCCTCGCCGTCCTGGTCTACGGCATGCTCACGATCGTGCTGGCGATCGCGCTCGCAACGGCCAGCCGCCGGAACGAGACCGCCCGGCTTCAGATCCTCGGCCTGTCGAACGGCCAGGGCGTGAGCGTCGTGTTGCTGGAGTACCTGCCGGCCGTGGTCGTGGGCGTCGTCGTCGGATTCGGCGTTGGCATCCTCCTGGTCGAGTTCGTCGGTCCGGGGCTGGGTTTGCCCGCCGTCCTCGGCGTCGCCGAGCTGTTGCCTTCTGCGCCCGACATCGGCCGGCTCGCGGTCCCAGCTCTCATCACGCTGGCACTGGTCGCTGGCGCGACGGTACTCTCGACCGTGCTCGAGCGGCGCAGCCAGCTCGCAACGGCACTCCGGGATGGGACGCAGTGAACCCGACATGTCGCCGTGCTCTGCTTGGGCGTCGAGCTCTCCTATCGATCCCCACGCCAATCACCTGAATTTGTCCACGGCGAGGCCACACGATGACCAGATCGTGGCGACTCGCCTGGCGGGGGTGATCCATTACGGCGCCGGGCGGCCTCACACGCCTTTCTTGCGAATGGCCCGTTCGATCATTCGGGCCAACTTCCGCATCGCTTCCACATTCGTGCGCAATGCAGCGCGGTCAAAATGTTCCGACTTGAACTGATGACCGAGCACCACGTAAAGCTTCGTAGCCTGAGCTTTTCGCTCGGCGACAGCCTCCCAATCGGCATCGGTAAATCCATATGAGGATCCGATCGGAGAAGGCGGCAACATCTTCGGCGTCCCGCCCGAATCCAGCGCGGCTCCGGCTGCCGAGGTCGCGCCCTCAGGCGTCGGGCTCGGTTCGGCCGCCAAGGCGGCCGCCCGCTGGTCCTCGTATCTGCCACGGGACGTTATTTGGACCGCGGCGAAGTCATACGGCGCGGAGCCAGAGTCTGGATCGATTCCGCATACCCAGAATCGACAAGGAGAGCGATTGCGTCGTTCAAACGATCGGACGGAAGTCCAGATTGCTCGGCAAGTTCGCTGGCGTCCACGAACTCGTCGCGAGGCGCATCAGCGAGTCGCCGGAGTAGTAGGTAGGCGTCGCGATCCATCTGCGTTGGCATGCGTGGTAACACTAACGGCCTCGTCGGACCGCTGGCCGAGGTCTACTCGGTGTAAGCGTCTGCAGAACGAGCCTTAGGGCGTCCCGCGACGTGCTCATCGAGAGCTTCTTGACATCCGTGCGAGCCGGACACAGGGTTCCCCACGTGGCAAATTCGTCAAACCCGCATCGGCCGTCTTCCGCCGGCACTCAGGATGGAAGAAGGCCCAACTGGCCTCGGCACCGGACGGCCGATCGCTTGCTTCGCTGGTCGGCGCCGCGGGTCAGGTTGTTCTGGGCCTGGGTGGACGTACATCGCTCGATCGTCGCCCTACAAGCCGCATATGACGAACGGGAAGAAGCCATTAACTTGCGTGCGGGGCTCCAGTCGTTCGCCACAAGTGACGAGATCGCCAGGCAACAGAAACGCCTCGCCGATGACTACGCCCGTGCCACCGCGCGCGACGAAGTCATTCGTGCCCATGTCCTCGCTGTACTCGCCGGTATGGACTCAATGCGCGATGGAACGACGGATCAGTTGATCGATGCGCTCCAGGAAAGCTTTGGCTACTCGCTCGGCTCCAGCACTCCATCACCAGAACGGATCAATCACCTCCAGAGCGTGATCGATGATCAAGGGATCGCACTGTTTGGGACACGTAAGGCACACCCGCGGCAGGGCGCTGCGTAAGACGACGTGGTGATCGTGGCCTCTTTAAACACGATCCACCCATCGTGACCACCCCCCAAGGGGGTGTCGGAGCTACGGAAGCGACTACTCGGGCGGCGGCACCTGGAAGGCGAGCACCTGATCGATGCCGCCGACGATCGTTCCGACCTCAACAGCTGCGACCTCGTTTGTGCCGACGAACGTCACGTATGCCGTCGGCAACGGGTCGGTCGCTAAGGGGCAGGCAATCGTCGACGATGGGAACGGTGCGCCACAGGTCGCTCCAATCAGCCCGACCGTAACGCTTTCGACGGGGTAGCCGAGGCCTGCCACCGCCTTGAGGATCGCGTCCTTGGAGGCGGGCGTGCAGTAGATCGGCGGGCAGTCGAACGTGACGCTCGCGCTGGGCGACGGGGATGGGCCCGATGTCGGCGGTGGTGCCGGCGTCGCGCACCCAACGACAAGGACACCAAGGAGCGCGGCGAGCGACTTCATCGTGGCCTAGACGGTGCTCAGCCCGGATTGGTTGCTCGAGGAGCTACTCGACGATCGAGCAGCAATCCGTCAGACCGCATCGAGCAATCCCTGGGCCTCTTCAATAAGCGCGCCGAACATTGGTTGGGCAAGCTCCCTCTCGACGAGGGCTCGAGCTCGAGGGTCATGGCGCATCGCCAAGCCCAGGATGGCCTCGCACCGGGTGTCGTAGTGCGGATCGTCGGTACGGGCGAAGAGCGCCTCGACCGTCGCGACATCCGTTGCCTCGCTCGGACCGAGGCCGAACGTCGCCCAATCGCGGACATCGTCATCAGGATCCGTGCTCAGCTCCCGGAGGGCAGCCAAGGCGGCATCATCCAGCTCAGAGAGGGCAACGCGCAGGCGACGGCGAGCTGCACGGCCTCGTCGTCAAACGTGGCACGGCCGACGACCGCCGATCGGGCCCGCTCATCGCCAGCGTTGCCGAGCGCGGCGATCGCGGCGTCCAGGGCAGACGGGTCGGTCTCGACAACCACCCTTGGGATCAGAATGTCGCCGACGCGCTCGACCAAGGGACTGTCGGCCCAGACCATCCGGCCGAAGATGTCGGCTCCGAGAGTTCGGCGGACCGGGTCATCGCTCGCGACGAGGCGCTCGGCTTCGGCAAGTGCGAGCGCGGGCTCGGCTTTCACGAACTCGACGATCAGCTCAAATCGGCGATCTTCGTCGCTAGTCGCCAGTAGCTGTGCCACCGTGTCCGGGTCTCCCGTTGGGTCGGCAGGTATGAGGCTTGGCATGGCAGCAGCCTACCTAAGAGTGTCTACCGCCTCGGAGCACGCAGGTCACGACGTTCTCATCGTGTCTAACCGGCGTGGAGCTTCGCACTCCGCTCGACGATGTCAGGTGCTCCGAGCTCGACTCGGACCCTAGCCAAGTGGCCCTGCGCGTCGAGGTCGCGATAGACGGCGAAGGCACCATCGCCCCAGCTCGTAAAGAACCCGCAGGCCGACGCACCGGCGGCGCGGATCGAACCTGACCCAGTAGGCGATGACCGAGCATCACGCAAGATCGCCCAGATGTCGGTATGAGCCCGAACGTCCACCCGGACAAGAAGATTGCCTGCAGCTTTGGCATCGTCCAGCCGCTCAAGCTGCGCCCGGGCATCCGGCCAACCGAGACTTAGCCAACCATGGACTGGGTGGGTCCCTCCCTCGTTGATCGCACCCGCTTCAAGTCGGCTCGCGAGTGCAATCTCGTCGCGGCCCCAGAAGACGACATCGACCTTGTCATCGGCGCTGGGCCGAACTCGGATCGCGCTGATCGCCTCGAGGTCCGCGAACATCAGCCGGGCTTCATCGACGAGGACATGACCGGCTTCGAACGAAGACGCGACCGGCTGACTTGAGCACTCGACCCAGACGGATTGCCAGCGATCGAAGTCCGGTCCGGACGAATCCGATCCGGAGACCCTTTACCAGGAGCGTCCGATTCCTCGGTAGGCCGCGGACTGCGACCGCCCAGGGGCCCGCCCAGAGCACGTCACTGGCGTGTGGCTCATTGGCGAGAAGGAGCCTTGCCCGCTTGGCATGGGGAATACGCGACGTGAGGATCGACGGTGTCGCATCGAGGCCCGCGTCGCGGGCTGCGGCCGTCAGCCCCTGGACGACTTCGTCTGCCTGGCTCGCCGGGACATCGAAGTAGTACACGCCCCGGCCATTGGCGCGATCGAGCCTTCGCGCCAGCTCGAGGGCGCCCGGTCCGTCGAGGACGATGTCCACCGAGCTGTTGAGCCGCTCCACGAACGCCGGCGGACCATCCCCATCCGCGAGCACCGGGATCTCATCGCCCGACCACATTTGGAGATAGCCGAAGTCGAGGAGGAGCAGATCTCCTGACGGCACGTCAACCTCGCCGAGAGTCTCGATCGAGAATGCGTCAGCGCCGTCAGGTGGCATCAGGCCGACTGTAGACCACCGTGAAGACGCGATGTGGCCGAGAAGAACGGTGACGATTTGGTCATTGTGGTGGTCTGCGCACCATTGATATTGGTCCAAGCCTCCTAGAGACTTGCGGGCCTAGCACCGTGAGTCTGGTAAAACGCTATGACGATTTACAACGTCGCCTGCCTGATCGTGACATCCGTCGTGGTCGGATGGGCGTTCCGTCCACGATGGACCCTGGAGTGGTTCGGCCTGACGGCCGTGCCTCTGCTGGGCATCCCCCTTGCGCTCATTTGGCGAGGCGGCCAAGTCTCGTACGGGCCGCCAGGACCGACCGACTTAGTGTTCCTGGTCTTCTTCGCATCACTCTGGTACTTCTTGAGCCCGACGGGCGATCAACTGATTGCTCGACTCCGGGCCGCTCGGTCCTCGCGGTTTCAGTTCGATAGGCGCCTACATCGAACGATCGAGCCGCTAGGTCGGCTCCTCTATGCCGGCCCGAAAGACGGCGATGCAGACGGCCGGGCTCGATCGGTCTCGATCGAAGGAGATGAAGCTCTTTCTAGGCTTCAGCAACTCGCTCCTCCGACGCCGGAATGGGCCGAGGTGAGGGCCGAATACATGAGTCTCATGCGGGGATCAGGTGGCCGCCGTGACAGCTGGAGGCGCTCAATGGCAATCGAACGAGCTCAACTCGCGATTAGCCGGGATCTCGAGCCGGGTCGATGAACTCCGCGAGGCCTACGGGTTAAGGCCGCGCCAAATCGACGCGGCCAAGGATTAGCTCCAGGCGTTGAGGCATCGTCGGTCTTCAACTCGTGGGCAACACGATCTCCGAATGGTGTTGCTATTCCGGCCGACCTGATCGATGGATGTGGCTGACCACGTCCACGCTCAGGAGGTTCTCCACGATGGCTCCACAGCTGCTTCCCGCCACGACCGCTGACTCGACCGGCCTGGCGACAGACGGTCATGGCCTTCCTGGCCGAGAAGGAGCGACGCTCTGGCTCGCGGCGAACGGTCGAGGGCTACGCCCGGATGCTCTGGCCGTTCCTCAATCGGGTCGGCTAGCCTGATCCGCCGCTGCTTCTGCGCGTACCACTTTCCGTACCACCTAGCGGTTGGAATCAGGTGCTTCTGGCAGACGCCGGTGGGCTGGCTGGACGCTCACCTGTGTCTTCGTTGAGGGTCCCGCGCCTGACTCTGGATCAGGAGATCGAAGGTTCGAATCCTTCCTCGCCAGCCAATCCACGCTCACAAACAGCCCGTTTCGGGGCGCCTCGTGGCGGGTCGAGGCAGGTCACGGCATGTCGGTGGATGCTGCGGTGGATGCTATTTAGACACGCCCCGCTAGCCTTTCCTACGGCGACGTGGGTCGTCCATGAGGCTGGCGATGTGCAGTTCAGCGGGTGTTTGCCCTCGGCCAAGTGACTAGCGGCCCTTGCTTCGGCCAACCTCGCGGTCCAGCGCCTCGGCCATCTTGGCGATCGCGGTTCCGACCACTCCGTACTCCATGGGCAGCAGGCCCTCGATCGTGACCGGCCGCTTGGCCTGACCCACGAAGATCACATGCGACCCGGTCGTCATCCGGCACCCGGCCATGATGAAGTCGTGCATCCGCTCGATCGACAGTTCGCGTTTGAGGGCACATCGGGCGGCCACGGCCTCGGTGGCTTGACGCGTGGAGGCCGTGACAACCGTTGTCAAACCGAGCGCCTTGGCCCGGCGATAGATGTTGCCCTTGTCGATCCCGGTTGCGGCCGAGGCCGCTGTCGGGCCGTCGGTGCCGTACAGGCGCAGGGCCACGATCCACTGGTCATCGGTGAACTTCCGCGGTCGTGGCACCTTAGGCGCCCCCCGCGTTGGCGTAGTCGAGATTGGTGCTGGTCAGGAACCCACCCGATCGTCGCGGCCGGTTACCTGATCACGATACTCCCGCCATGCAGCGAAACTCGACTCGGCGGCGCCGCGATCGCGAGTCCGGGCCGGGGCGGTATGTCGCTCTGGCCGGGCGCCGACTCTGTTGGCCATCGGCGCGACGAGGCGCGGATCCGTGACAGATCAGCCGAACGCGCGTCTCCACCTTGACGCCGCAGTCTCGCGGCCTACGGTTGTCCCGGCCCGCTTCTGCCCTGAATGAGGAAGTCCTGCGATGGTCGAGCCCAAGGACGAGCCGGACGAAGTGTCGTTTGGGTGGTGGCGAGTCACCAATGCCCGACCGAAGTCTCTGCTACCCACCAGCACCGTCGTCGAGATCCGCCTGACACCGGTCGACCTCGTTGTGCTTGGCCATGACGGACAGGTGCTCGTTCGCTGGTCGATTGACAAGTTCGGACTCGCCGACAACGGCGCTCACGGTCTCTACCTGCGCCTCGGCTCGGAAGCCGCCTTCTCAATCGAGTCCCCTGAGCAGCGCGGAGCGCACGAACTGGGTGATGCGCTCGTAGGGCGCCGAACGCCGGGTATACAGGCAGATGCTCAGTCGGCGAGTCTCGGCTGCCTGTCGATCGTGGTCGGACTGGTCGTCTGGCTGGGGTTGTGGTTCGTCGACTTCTGGGTCCTGGCCGTCTTGGGCCTCCAAGACTGGTCCTTCGAGCCGATCTGGTGGGTCGGCATTGTCGCCCTGACGATCGGAGGACCCGCCCTCGGCGTTGTGGCGGCTCGGGCGACTCGGAATAGCGGGAAGTCACCCTGAGCCGCCCGGTGTTCGTGTGCGTCAGCGCCGGGTCAGGCGGGGCGGTCGCTGCGGGCTCACCAGTGCCATACCCGTCGGGCTATTGATCCCTGCCGGCGAGTTCGAACACTCTCAGACCGAGTCCCCGACGTTCTGGAGGGTCTGCTGGATGTAGATGCCTAGGCTCGTGTAACGCAGGAGGCCGATCACGAGAATCGCCATCACGATCAGGACGACGAGAAGCACGGGCGGCCAGATCGACCGCCGCTCTGGCGGAGCGATCCACCCGGCGGGCGGAAGGTGCCCTCGGGCAGGTTGGACCAATGCGTTCCAACGAGCCCAGGGAGTCACCGGGCGGGAGGGGCCAGGCTACGTTGGCCAGCGAGGCGACGCGCGAGGGGCTCGACACCTCTCGAGCTACGAGCTTGTGATCGGCCGGATCTCGACTCCGCCGTGCGTCGCTGTCGCCTCTGGGATCTGGCCGGCGAGCTCGATCGCCCCGGCGAGGTCCGCCGCCTCGAGCACGTAGTAGCCGCCGATGACCTCCTTCGTCTCGAGGAATGGCCCATCCGTGACGGATCGCTTGCCCGACGAATCGGCGCGGATGCTGACCGCTCGGGCCGTTGGTTCAAGCTCACTGGCACCGAGGACTGAGTGGCCGGCCGATCTGATGAAGGACTGGTGGCGCACGGCGTTCGCGGCGTGCCACGCCGGCAACTCCTCGGCCCAGGTCCGCTCACTCCCGTAGATCAGGACCAGGTATTTCGGCATGTCTCACGTCCAATCGTCCGGTGGGCTCCGCGAGCCCGCTCACCCCTTCGACGAACGGATCGCCTGGAGATCGACATTTCTCACGATTCACGCCTCGGGCAGCTCCCGCCTGTCTACGAGGCAGACGGTGCCGCCGAGGGTGCGCTGATCGTTGGCGCTGCCGAGGGACCGACAATTGGCGCAGAGCTGGGCGCCGTGGTCGCTGCGGGATTACAGGCGGCGACGGCCGCCGCCATTGCGGCGAGGAGGGCGATGGTGGCAATGACTCGCTTCATGGCATGACCTCGAGAACGGGCTCGGATGGGTCTTCGATGGGCCGCGTGGCCTCGATCGCGATCCATCCTGCGTCCTCGCCCGTGCCGATCGTCTTCAAGACTCGGCGCGGTGACCTTGCAATGGCATGACACCGAGGACCCGAGCCCGTAGTCAACGGGCCCCTCACCACCGGGTTAGTTCGCATCGTCCAGGCCGGGGCCGGGATAGACTGCGTCGTGGCCGGCCCCGGCCGGATTCGGGATAGGCTGGCCCCGCGCCGTACGTGTCGGCGAGGCCGTGCTGGAGGGTCCATCACCATGGCTGACACAATGGCCGAGTCGTATCCGACGCTCCGGCAGGTTCTTGGTGAGGACGGGTTCAAGGAGCTCGCCAGACTGATCCGGACGACCTACGAAGCCAACGAGACGCGCCGACTGCGCGAAACTGACGAGGTGATGGACGCCGTCATAGAGAGCGTCGACGCCGGAACCGCGTCCTGAAGACTCTCGAACACCGACTCGGCCTGCGGTCGAGTACACCGTTGGCGGTCCATCCCCCGGAACGATCAGCGCACGACTTCGTATCCGAGCAGTTGCGCGGCGAAGGCCGCCTGGGCCCGTCGCCGAGCGGATCCTCCGGCCGGGTCCTCGGGGCGACTGCGGCCACGCGCTGGAACGGCATGTCCGAGCCGCTCCTCCGGGATCGCTCTGCCTGGCAGTCGAGGATCAGGAGCGCTGCCGCTGACATGCCGTTGATAGCCGGTCGCCGGGCAAGAGCGGATGGCAGCTACGGCGACGAGGCGACCATAGGCCCACAACTTGGACGGGAACCATAGATGGTCGGTGCGAGTTCGCCGCCCAGGAGACTTGGGCCCTGTTCAATCTCGGCGTTCTCCAATACGCCGATCCCCAGCTATGGAGTCATTCCAGATGAGTACAACCGACCTTTCGGGCGAGACTGCGAACCACCCCGGTGCTGGTAGCGTGGTGACCGGGCCGGTCGGCTCCGCCGATCTGCGAGACCCATCCTCGGGCCAGTCAGATGGCGCGGACCTCGACGGGTTCCCCACCGTGCACGTCGATGTCACGTCCGAAACCGCCGCGACCCAGTCAATCGATGAGTCGAATCAGCCCGTCAGTCAGCTGGAGGGGATGATCGCGAACCTGACGAGCTATGCCCGGCCCGTCCTCCGAGAAATCGCGGCCCGCGCTGCCGAACTCGCGGCGAAGGCGGCAGAGGCGGCCGGACCCGTGGCCCACAAGGCCGCCGGTGCGACCGATGAGTACGGCGGTCGCCTGGCTACCAGGAGCCGTGAGATTGCCTCGGACCTGCGGCGCGACAGCACACCGGCTTCGGACGGTCAGGGAGCGGATTAGGTTCGGGGCCCGGAAAGGCAGGCAATATTGACCGACGATCCGAGCACGAGCGAAGCCGTCCTTCGGGGAGCGTCCGATGGTCTCCTGATCGCCATTCGCGAAGTCGACGCGAAGGAGCGCCAAAAGCGGGGCATGCCACCCGGCGACGAAGGCTTCGGGCCGCTGGCCCGCGATGTGGTCGCCGCGGCCCAACTCGTGCTGAGGCTCGCCATTGAGGAGGCCAATCGGGCCGAGATCACCTCCGGGACTGCGGCGGGGGCCGGCTTGTCGACGATCAATGCGTCGACTCCCCGGGCCAGCCTCGCCAGCATCCTTGACCGCTGGCGGGATGTCGAGCGCCGGCTGGCCGACGCGGAGCCGGCGTCGCCCGATGCCACTGAGTTAATGCACGAGTTCGAAACGCTCCGTCAAAGGTATGCCGACGCTCTCGACCGGGTGAAGCAGGGGGACTGAACCGCGGGGCCGTCCTGAACACGCCGCCCCGTTCCTCAGCCTACCGACCTCGGCGACAACCTGGCCTCGGCGATCGTCGGTTCGAACAGCTCGACCGGGTTGCCCGAGGGATCTTCGATCAAGACCTGCTTGCCTCCTACGCCAACCACGACTTCGTTGCGGAAATGGACCCCGCTCGCGTGTAACTCGGATGCCAAGGCGGCAAGGTCGGTGACCTCGAGCGAAAAGCGGTTCCAGCCACCGGGCTCAGGCAGGCGGCCATCCGCCAGCGCCTGGCCTCCGCCTGGCCCGCCGCCTGGCCGGCTCAACACGAGTCGAAGGTCGTCGCGTCCAAGCATGGCGAAGAACGCGTTGGGATGCATCTCCTCGTGGAATCCGAGGCGACCGCAGTAGAACTCGATTGCAGCGTCGATGTCGTTGACGATGTACCGGACGCTCACGGTCGGCATCTCTAAACCTCCATCGACGCGCAGCGGGAACAAGGCTTCGTCGCCTGCAAGAGTCGAGCGTAGCGCACCGCTTGTGACGAGCGACCCATGAATATGGCTGGCGATACTCTGGACGCAGGAGGGTGACGTGATCGCTGACGGTCATCACGTGAGCTTTGGGATCAAGACGAGTCAAGCGAACACGACCTACGCCGAGATCCTGCGGATCTGGCGCGAAGCCGACGAGGTCGAAGCCTTTGAGCACGCCTGGTTGTGGGACCACCTCGTGCCGCTGCGTGGCGAAGTCACTGGCCCGGCCCTCGAGGCGTGGACCCTCCTCGCGGCGCTCGCGGGTCAGACCTCTCGCCTGCGGCTGGGGATCATCGTGACCAACAATCGGATCCGCCCGCCGGCAGTGCTGGCCAAGATGGCCGCCACGGTCGACATCGTTTCGGGCGGCCGGCTCGAGTTCGGGGTCGGTGCCGGTGGCAGCGCGGTCGCCGACCCCGTCGGACTGGCGATGGTCCATCGCGAGTTCGACGCCTACGGGATCGATGTCGTCTCCCCAGGGGAAGCCGTGGCTGCGCTGGGCGAGGCGTGCACGATCGTCAAGCGGCTATGGAGCGAGGAGGCTCCGTTCGACTTTGAGGGCCGGTACTACCAACTCAAGGGCGCGATCTGTGAGCCCAAGCCGGTCCAGCGCCCAGGACCGCCGATCACCATCGGCGCAGCCGGCGAACGGATGGCCCTCCGGGTCGTGGCCGAGCACGCCGATATCTGGAACTGCCCAACCCGGGGCGACGTTGACGAGTTCCGCCGCAAGAGTGCCGTCCTGGATGCACACTGCGCCTCGATCGGACGGGATCCCGCTGAGATCATCCGCTCCGTCCAGATCCTCGTCGCCACCGAAGCCGCGGGCGGTGCAGCGCCCAGTGCCGGCGTGCTCCCTCGATATTTTGATCCCGCGGCCGCACGCGATCTGATCCTTGAGCTCACCGAGGCAGGCGCTCGCCACTTCGTCCTGGCTCCGGTCGGGTATCAATCCCCCCGGGCACTCGCCGAAGCAATCGTCATACCCGTGCTCGCGACCATCGGCTAAACCCGTCCCGGCACGATCACGACGGAGGCGCAGGAGGCCTTCGTGCTTGACTGGGTGCCGAACAGCCGGTAATGGAGACGAGCGCGATCTCCGAATGGTCTTGCTAGAGCATCCGTGGTTTGGGCAGTAGGCGGACGGGATCGACGAGTGCCGGATCGGAGAGAAGCGCTGGCGCTGAAGTCCGGCCTGTGCCAAGACCCGCTGTAGGCCCTGCGTGACGCTCCGAGAGCCGACCGGGGCGTGAACAGCGGTGCATCAAATCACCGAAACGACCCTGGATGCCCAAAAGTACTAGTCCCCCTTAGTACTATCGGGCCATGCTGCAAGTGGGGGCGTGGCCGAGTCGCTTGGCGTCGGACGCGGCCAGGGTCAGTCGTCCGATTTCGTCGTTGGGATCCATTCGGGTCTCACGGATGCTCGCGCTCTCTAGCTGCGGCCTGCTTGCCCTTTTGCTCGCCGTCCAGGTGATCGTCGCGACCCATCCAGGCGGGATGCTGTCCGGGCAGCTCGGGTTCGATTACGACATGTACATGAACGCGACCCGGCGGTTCCTGGCAGGCGGAGGTTTCTACGCTCCCGGCCAGCTGGCCGGGCCGTATGCGGTCACGGACGGCAACATCCTGTACCCACCGAGCTCCCTCGCCCTGCTCGTGCCCTTCACCCTCCTGCCGGCCGTGCTGTGGTGGGCGGTCCCGCTCGGGATCATCGGCTGGGTAATCGCGACCGACCGACCATCCCCGTGGGCCTTGGCGGCGATCCTTGCGCTCCTGGTATTGCCAGTTCCATTCGACTGGCACTTTTCTCATGCGCTCGTGCTCGTTGCGACCGGCAATCCGGCGATGTGGATCGCGGCGGCGGTGGCGGTCGGGACGCGCTGGGGCTGGCCGGCGGCGTTCGTCCTGCTCAAACCATCGGTGGCGCCATTCGCTCTGATCGGGATCCGATCGCGAGGCTGGTGGGTTGCGGCTGGCGTGATCGTCGACCTTCTCCCTGGCCATGCTCCCGCTGTGGCTCGAGTACGTGACCGCGGTGATGAACGCACGCGGACCGAGGGCGACCCTGCTCTACTCCGTCACGGATGTGCCGCTGATGCTGATTCCGATCGTTGCTTGGCTGGGACGGCGGAAGTGAGCAAGCACGAAGGCCGACTGATGCTCCTCATCGCCCTGTCCGTGGTCGTAGTCATCGGGATCATCCTGGCGTTTCAATCGTTCGCGTAGGCGCGACGAACGAGCTGACACGTCAACCAGGGACCGGCGCAAGGGCTAATCTAGTGGTGCCGAGCCCGGGTGGTGAGCATCGCGAACCTGCGGTCCCCGGTCGGGCCGAAGGAAACCGCGTTTGGGAGGCTTGGCATCCGGACATGAAAGTGCCCCTGATCCTCGTGGCGATTGTCGCAATCGCCTGCTCGGGCTGCGCAGCCGCAGCTTCCACCGCGCCTTCGGCGCCGGCAACCGCGTCCGCCGCAGGAGTGGTCTGCGATCAGGCGCAGTTCGCGCCGCCTCCGACCCTCACCTGCGCCCCCGCGGTCGCTGCGGCGGTGGCCGCGCTCCCAGCCGCGCATCCGCCGATCATTCGGCAGGAGTTCCGCTGGGGTGGCCTGTGTGCGCCCGGGGCTTCCTGCGCCCCGCCGCTCGGCGACCAGGGGATCGTGATCTTCGACTTCGCGAGCGGGCCGTCGCTGGTCGTGTACGTGAGCGCCGGGAATGGTGGGGCGGTTGCTTCAGGCTCACCGGCGCCCTACCCATCGGGTTACTGACGACCCTGGCGTCCGCCCGGGATCGTGCACGCGATCCTGTTCAGGGCCAGGCGCAGCGACTATAGTTAGCGGCCCATAGCGCGCAGATTGACCGTCCTCACAAGGTCGCTTCGGCTCGCGCGATAGTCATCGGCGCTGCCGGATCCCAAAGGGAGCATGGAATGACACTCGGTCCGCTCGAATACACGGTCATCGGCTTCGATGGCAACCGGTTCAATGGCGAGATCTCCAAGGAGATCGAAAAGGTCGTCGAGAAGCGGATCATCCGCCTCGTCGATGTCGTCGCCGTGACCAAGGATATCGACGGCGAGGTCTCGATCCTCGAGATCGACTCAAAGGGAGACCCCCGCTTCGCGGGATTCGCCCCGATGATGGAAGACCTGATGGGCCTGCTGACGCCCGAGGATATCGGCACGCTGGCCGATGAGCTGCCCAAGAACACCTCGGCGCTGATCCTGCTCTTCGAGCATCGCTGGGCGGAGAAGATCAAGGATGCGATCACGGACGCCGGCGGCTTCCTCGTGGCTCGTCGGCTGATCCCGCCGGAGGCGTTGGAGATGGTCAACGCCGAGCTCGAAGCAGAGTCGACCCCGGCCTGACGGCCCGGCCCAGGACAAGAGGAAGGATCAAACCAAGATGATGCGACGGCGTGGACCAGGACTCCTCATGACGGCGGCCGTAGTCGGCACCGCGGCGCACGTTGGCGCCTCCAGCGCCAACAAGAGTGCCCAGGCGCAGGCCAACGAGCAGGCCCAGAACCAGCAGCTGGCCGACCTCCAGGCCCAGAACGCGATGATGCAGCAGCAGCTCGCCTCGGCTCCGCCGCCGGCAGCCGCAGCCCCCGCGGCCGCGCCGGTTGACCCGACGATGGCCCAGCTCCAGAACCTCGCGAACCTCCACAACCAGGGAATCCTGAGCGACGAGGAGTTCGCGGCAGCCAAGGGCAAGCTGCTCGGAATCTAGGCCTTCGCCCGAATCTGAAACCGTACCGTCGTCCCGGCCTGGCACGGAGCCATCGCCGGGACGATCCGTGTCAGCCGGCCGGCGAGGTTGAGGGCGCCGGCTCCGCCCCGCTCCCGGCGGCCGGGGCAACCGTGCCCGGCTTCCCGAGCTGGATCCCGATCTCGCCCAGCCAGCGGCGCAGGTTCCGGTAGATCGCGGGAGCGCCCAGCGGCACGTCCTCGTCGAGGGTCCACTCGGTTGGGTGGAGGATGAACGGCTCGGTCTGGGGACCGCCCAGGCCGCCGTGCGATCCGATCAGCTCCTCGAACGCGGCAACCTCTCCGAGCTCAGGGTCGTATTGGCTGAGCAGCAGCAGGTCCGGCGCGTGGGTCATCGCGTCCTCACGCTTGAGGCTCATGATCGTGTGCGGTCCGAACAACGTCGCCGGATCCTCGCCCTCGACTCGATCCTGGTCGAGGAAGCGGGTCCCTTTCGGGCCGAAGACGACCGCACCGAATTCCTTCGAACGGACCAGGAGCAACCCGACGCCGGGATGTGCCGCGACCGAGGCGACGAGCCCGGGATGGAGCTCCTCGAGCTCCTCCACGGTCAGCCGATGGTCATGACCGGTGAACCAGACGAGGCCGAGATTGCCCGAGCCGACGACCGCGATTGAAGCAGCGTCCGGGATCGGCGGCTCGGCTTCGTCCTGGTCGAGGTCGACCACGCCGTCGGTCGTCCTGCTCTTGAGGGCGGCCCGGGCGACGGTCGGGCCGACGCCCTTGCTCGACGTGATCTCGGACAGGAAGGCGTTGACGAATGTCGAGCCCTCGGCCTTGGTCCTGGTCTGGATGAGCGTTGCTCGCCCGCTCATCAGGCTGCGGACGTATTCGCCCAGGCTCACGCCGTAGCGCTGGAGGAAGGTCTCACCCAGGCTCTGGCCGTGATCGGACAGGACGATGAACTTGTACGGACGGGGCGCTTCGTCGGTCGCCTTGATCAGCGTGGCGATCGCGCCATCGACACCGTCAAGGGCTTCGAGCGATTCGACCCGCTCCGGCCCGCAGTGGTGGGCCAGCTCGTCGTAGTCGGTGAAGTCTGCGTAGATGACGTTCGTGCCGCGGTACATCTCCTCGATGATCAGCGAGGTGTTGACGTCCCGCAGCAGGACGTTGCTGGCGGCCCGCATGCCAGCGTACTTCATGCCCCGATGCATCTGCGGCCGAATCCCTGACCGCCGGGTTCGCCGCGCCTGGGTCAGTTCCTTGATGAACTCACCGAGGAACAGGGTGAACGAGCGGAGATAGGCGGTCGGGCTGAAGAAGAACGACAGGAACGCCTTGCTGTCGCCGATCCCGCCGCCCTCCGCCTTGATCGCGGCGGTTGTCAGGTACGACCGGGTCGCATCGCCGGTGAGCAGGTTGCAGATGCTCGCCCCGTTGTTCGAGAGCAGGCCTTCGCCGTTCGAGATCCGGGACACGATCAGGGTTGCATCGACCGGGTTGCTCGAAGCCATCAGGTGGTCCCGGTCGCGCTCATACCAGCGGAATGCCGGGATGCCGTCGTTGTTGCCATGCAGGATCCCGGCCTGGCTGCCGGAGGTCATCGAGGGCAGGATCGCTTCCCAGCGTGACAGCTTGTGGCT
Organism: uncultured Chloroflexia bacterium; assembly: GCA_963720965.1. GTDB lineage: Bacteria > Chloroflexota > Limnocylindria > Limnocylindrales > CSP1-4 > Palsa-1033. The sequence continues at coordinate 783,662 of CAVRHD010000002.1, forward strand.
GCCGTCGCGGACCAGGCCGGCCATCGTGTTGACCGACCCGGCTCGCATCCGGCCGGCCAGGATCGGATGGGCCAGGCCGTCGATCTGGATGATCACCAGGCCCGGCTTGTCCGAGTGGCCGGCCGAGCGCCTGACCATCAGGCGCTGGATGAGCACCCCGTAGTACGAACCGCCCCGGTCGATACCGAGGATCGCGGTCAGGATCGTGTTGATGATCGCGTAGATGAACGAGCCAACCAGGGCGGTTCCGAAGCTGTCGACATGGACGCCCGGCGCCCATTGGGCGACGACGATGAACGAGACGACCTGCAGGACGAGGACGAGGACTCCCACCAGGATCAGCGAGACAGGGGCCGCCACGGTCAGGACCACCGGCCGAACGATCGCGTTGAACAGGGCGATCAGGACGACGGCGAACACCGCGTCCAGCGGTCGGTCGATGGTCATCCGCGGCAGGAGCCAGGTCGTTACGAGGAACGACACCGTCGCCACGATCAGGGTGATCAGCAGCCGCTTCACGAGAGCCACCCGGCCGCCGCGCCACTCCCGCAGCACGCGCACCTGGATCGCGTAGAAGTCGATCAGCCGTCGCATCGTCAGTGTCTCCCGAGTCGTGCAACCGTCACTGGTAGTAGCTGCGGGCCCTGCCCCGATTGCCAAAGGCGCCGCCGCCGTACGTGCCCAGATCGAGGAGCACGGCCAGGCCCACGAAGATCCAGCCGAGAGGCGAAAGGCCGCCGACGCCCCAGGCCAGGACGTACATGATCGTGGTCCACGGCAGGAACACGAATCCGAGCGCCGGCACGAGACCCTGGTTGTTGAAGACGAGAGCCCAGCGGGCCGGGTCCGTCAGCCACCAGAACACGATGGCGAACCGCGGTCCGAGGATTCCCAGGATGGCAACGGCGCAACACATGGGCAGGGCCTCCAGAGACCGACCGGCGGATGCCGATCGGTCTCGACGGGTGGCCGGCCTGGTTGGCGGGCCGGATTCCCGGCCTCGCGACGATTAGCTTGTCGGAGCGGTCGGATCAGTCGGAGGGGCGGGCGGAGTCGGGGCCGGAGCGGCCGGGGCCGGAGCTGCGGGAGCCGGAGCTGCCGCTGCCGGCGAAGCGGCCGCCGTTGCCTGGGCCATCGCCGCCTGGGCCACCGCCATCTGCTCCATCGCAGCCTTCTGCTCTGGAGTCAGCAGCGACATCTCATGCTTCATGAACTGGTCGCGCACCCCGGGGTAGTTGAGGTAGAAGAACACGGCGATCGCGAGCAGCCAGCCGACGCTCTCCGCTTCCATCGTCGACCCAAACAGGAGGGCGAAGAAGCCGAAGATCAGGGTAAAGATGCTGATGTAGATGCCGAACGCCCAGGCGTACGCGCGCATGTTCCAGAGGCCCAGGGCCACCCAGAACCAGATGGCAGCCAGGATGACGGCCCACAGGACCGAGCCCCATTGGGGATTGGGGAACGAGACCGCGTTGCCGACAAACGTGAAGCTCACCGCGCCCATGAAGACGAGCGCCCGCCAGACCTCGAAGATACCGGCAAGCCCGGCCAGGATGGCCAGGATCGTGACGCCAATGGGTCGATGCATGGTCCGTAGGCCTCCCTCGTGATTGCTGCGCGGATGCTGCGCGCCTCGTCTATCGCAGCATAGCCGCCGTGAGAAGCCTCCGCCATCCCGTCGAACATCGAATCAGCGGTCCGCCGACGCCAGTCGAGGACCGCTGATTCAGCGGTGCCGTGGTCAGCTTGCGGCCGGCGCCGGCGTATCGGTCGGCTTGTCGGCCGCGGCGGCCACGTCCTTGATCTCGCTGGCGGTCTTCTCGTCGACCGTCACCGACTCGACCTTCTCGGCCGACGCCATCTTCTTCTCCACGGCCGGGACGTCCTCGGCGGTGACCAGGGCCAGGATGCCCGACGTGCCGGGTGTGATCACATCGGTCAGGGCGTGCTCGACATCGAGCCGGTGCGAAAGGTTGCGCGCCTTGCCGGCGGTCATCCCGGCGACGCCCAGCACGGCGGCGCTGGCGATGATCGTCGCGGGCAGGAAGATCCCGGCGACCACGCCGCCGACGATGCCCCACTTGAGCCCGGTCCTGGTGCTGTGATCGGTCATCTTCTCGACGCGCAGCCGTCCGTCCGCATCCGCCTTGACGACCAGCACGCCGTCGATGTGCAGGGCGCCGTCCATCTCCGCATAGAGCAGGTCCTCGTAGGTCAACCGGGCGGCATCCGGGTTGGCGAACCGGGCGACGACCAGGGCGTGGGTGCCGTCGGTCGCGACTGCGGCTTCGGCCAGCACGCCTTTGTCGTCGGCGATCACGCCGGCCACGATGGTCGTATCAGTGTCGCTCGGTGCCTGGGTCTTTTCGTCAGACATTGGGCCAGTCCTCCGTCGAAATTGGGGCACGCGATCGTGCACGCCCTCGGACAGTTGGAGGGGCCATCCTACCGCGGGACCCGCCTGGATGTCAGAGCGGGCCCGGCTGGTCGGACGCCATTCGCAGCCCGGATCGTCTCGACTACGCGAACCGGCGGGCCACGGTTTCGGTCGCGGACGGTCGCGCGCGGCAGGGACGCCGGCTAGAGGGCCGGTTGAGACACCGCAACCCGACCCGCCTCGATTGCGCTCAAATAGGCCGCGTAGTCGAGCGCATTACGGTCGGCGTACGTCTCGGCAAAGTCGGCGATGGCCCCATCGAACGTGTCGCTGGTACCGAGGTAGGCCGCGATCGCGACGGCATCACCGCTCCGGGCATGGGCCCGGGCCAGGGCCCAGCCGCACAGACCGGCATAGAAGCCCAGCCCGGGCGGCTGGAGGACCGCGGTGTCGACCGAGCCCTTCATGTCCCACAGCTGGCGGAAGTAGAAGTCGCGTCCGCCCGGACCCCTGGTCCAGCCCAGGAAGATATCCGGCGTGGCCTGCATCACCTGCTGGCCGACCACCACGCGCTCACCGTGGTTCTCATGGTGAGAGTGCTCGACGAACGGCTCGAGGACCGACGCGACGGCCTCCTTGGCCTGCAGGATGAGCGGGTCGTTCTCGTCGCGACCCTGGAGCACGACCACGAAGCAGCGCGTGCCCACACTGCCCACGCCAACCACCTTCAGGGCGGCGTCGACAAAGCGGAATCGCTCGAGGAAGTGGCGCCTCGCTTCGGGCAAGGTTGCGCGATAGGCGGCGAAGGTCGGCTCAAGCGCGCGCGGTCCGCCCTCGAATTCGACGTGGGTCAGGACGGGCGGATCGTCGAGGATCACCCGGCGGCCGTCGACGACCCCGGTCATCGAGGCGAATGCGCGCAACCCGTCGCGCCGGCGGGCCTTGGTGAAGATTGACTCGATCGCCTGCCGGCGGGCTACCCCGCTCCGGCCGACGAGCAGGCCGCTGGCCTCGGCCGCGTCGCGGATGTTGGCGTCGGTGATCGACGTGTACTGCAGGTCGGTCAGGCCCATCGTGGCGAAGCGATCGATCCATTGCCGGTAGCTCCGGACGCCGTGCATCGCGGCGGCGCGGTTCTGGTCCGCATTGAAGCCGTTCGCCCGGCCCGCGATGACCACGCTCGCGGCGAGGCGCTTGATATCCCACTCCCAGGGGCCCGGCAGCGTCTCGTCGAAGTCGTTGGTGTCGAAGACAAGGGTTCGTTCGGGCGAAGCGAACAGGCCGAAGTTGGACAGGTGGGCGTCACCACTGGCCTGCACGATGATGTCGGTCCGTGGCGCGCCGGACAGGTCAAAGGCGAGCACGGCCGGAGTGCCCCGGTAGTAGGCGAACGGTGACTCGGCCATCCGCTCGTGGCGGAGCGGCATCAGGTTGGCCAGGCGGTCGGTTTCCTGGGCTTCGAGGATGGCGATCGGGTCGCGACCAGCCGCCGGTTCGAAGGCGGCATGGCTGACCCGTGGAACGCGCTTCCGGGCGGCCTTGCCCGCCTCGGCCCGCTCCCTCGGGTGGACCCAAGGCCGGGCGGTCCACACGTTGCCATCGGGTGGGTCAACCTGCCAAGCGGCGTCATAGGCCTCGGCCTTCGACTCGTGCCCCGGGTCGGTTCGCGGCGCACCGTTGGATTGCTTGCTCATGGCTCAGATCCTTTCGGCTCAGCCCCGGGCGTGGCAGCGGCAGCCGCCAGGCTCGGCGGTGGGCCCATCACCGCGAGGACGGTCCGCCACGTCGCCGCAACGACCCCGAGAATCGGGACCACCAGGAACATCCCAAGGATCCCACCTAGCGCGTTTCCTGCCGGAATCGCGAGGAGGATGATCGCCGGATGGATGTGCACGGCCTTGCTGAAGACCAGCGGCTGGACGATGTTGCCCTGGACGATGTTGAACACAACGGTCCAGATGAGCATCACCGCGATGGCCACCGGGTTGCCCGTTGTGATCGTGAGCAGGACGGCGATCCCGGTCGTGATCATGCCCCCGATATACGGAATGTAACCGGCAAAGGCCGAGAGCACGAAGACGGGCAACGCCAGGGGCACGCCCAGGATCAGCATGATCACGAACTGGGTGAACGCGCCGACCACTGACACGACGCCGGTCGCGATCATGTAGCCGCCGAGGACCGAGACGGCCCGGCCGGCAGCGCCGTCGGCCAACGTCCGCCGCCACGGCGCGAGAGTCGAGGTCAGGGCCGCCCAGCCCTCGCGACCGTCGCGCAGGGCGATGAACGTCAGCACGATGCCGACCGCCATGACCACGCTGAAGCTGGCAACATCGGCGGCGATCCCGAGGACGGCCTGGGCGATCTGGCCGCTGACCTGGCCGGCGAACGCGGTCAGGACGCCGGCCAGGCCGCTGACCGAGTCGTTGACCGAGCCGCTGCCGCTGACCACCTTGGTGGCGATGTCCGCGACGTTGGCGACCAGCACGGCGAGGGCGAACCCACACAGGATCAGGACGGCACCGACCAGGCTCACCGTGGCCACGATTGACGCAAGGGTCCGTCCCCAACCGCGCCTGACGAGCGCGGCGACGGCCGGCGCCAGGGTCGCCGCCAGGACCGCCGCCAGGATCAGGGGCACGAGCAGCAACGGCACGACCGCGATCGGGATGATGATCACAATGACCAGGGCCATCCCCGCCAGGAGCCGCCAGCTCCAGCCGGCCAGGAGATCGAGCCAGGGCGGGACGACGCTGCCCGCCGGCGTCGGCGCCAACGATCCTCGCGGACGCTCGGCCTTGAAGGTTGCGGCGGCCGCGAACGTGGCGACCGCCACGGGCACGGCCAGGAGCAGGCCGAACAGCCCGGCGACGTATACCCCGACCAGCATGGCGATGAGGACCACGGCCGGGTTGACCGGGACGACCCACCCGGCGTCCCGGCGGGCCAGCGCACGCTCGATCGCGATGCTCGTTACGACGAGCACGATCAGCATCGCGATCGCCCAGCCCGGGCCGTTGACAGCGAGGACTGCCAGCATGATCGCGATCGTGGCCACCGCCGCACCGACATACGGAACGAAGCTCGCTGCGAACATCAGGGTGGCGAGGGCCAGCACGAGCGGGACCCCGAGCAGGGCCAGGGCGACCAGGCTGACCAGGGCCCGCACCCCCGCCACCACCGTCAGCCGCCGAATGTAGTCGCCCAGTCGCTTCGCCCCGGCGCTCGCCACGGCAGCCGCGAGGTGCTCCTCCTGCTCGTTGAGGCCCTGGGTGATCCAGGGCCACCAGTTGGTCGGGCTGACCAGCAGGTAGAACGTGGTGAATGCCCCGAACAGCAGGACCGTGAAGATCGTCGAGATGTGCGAGGCGATGGCGGCAAAGTTGGCCGCCAGCCAGCTCGAGCCGCCGTTGATGATCGCCTCGATGGCGTCTCCGATCTGGCCCGGTAGCTGGATGCTCGCCTCGCGGCCATGCAGGTCGGCGAGGGCCGCCTTGATCGCCGCGACCAGCTCGGGTCCATAGCGGACGAAGACTACTGCCCCGACGCCCAGGACGAGGATGATCGCGCCAAAGGCGAGCAGCGTACCGACGGCGGCCGCCTTTCCCGCGCCCCAGCCGCGGTCCCTGAGGCGGCGCACGACGGGCAGGACCGTGATCGAGGCCACGGCGGCTACGATCACCGAGGCCGTCACCGTTCCGACGGCGAACGCGACGCCGGCGACGACCACGACCAGGCCGACGATGGCCAGGATCCGCCAGGCGAGCGCCCCGAGGGTGATCAGCCAGAACGGGACCGTGTGATGTCCGTCGACATCCGGCCCCGAGAACAGATCGCCGGCCTCGCTCGCTTCAACCGTCATTCGGGCATGCCTCCATGGGCATGGTAGACATCGGCGACGTGGCGGCGCGGCCCGCGGCGCAGGGTCAAGAGGCTGGCCACGGCGACCCAGGCCGGCCGGAACAGGATGATCCCGTCGTGGCGCGCGCCGCCGCCGTGCGGCCGTCGGGTTTCGACACCCGGGCTACCTCCCCATGGTCTGAGCTCGTCTGCGGGCCGATCGTGCACCTCCGCGGGGACGAGGACGTCACCCGTTTCGGATGATGACCAACCCAGCTGCGCGCCGTACAACCAGCTCAGGCACTTGAGCCACCACGGATTTGAGGGATGCGTAGATGACGTTTGTTGACGTGCTCTGGGACATGATCTTCTTCTTCTTCTGGTTCATGGCGATCTGGATCTTCATCCAGATCTTCGCCGACATCTTCCGGCGCAATGACCTGTCGGGTGGCTGGAAGGCGATCTGGATCGTGATCATCTTCATCCTGCCGTTCCTGGGCTGCCTGATCTACCTGGTCTCGCGCCCCAAGATGACGGCCCAGGACGTCCAGATGGCGACCCAGGCCGATGCCGCGATGAGGGCTGCATCGAGCGTCTCGACGGCCGACGAGCTGACCAAGCTCCAGCAGCTCAAGGACTCGGGCGCGATCACCGTCCCGGAGTTCGACGCCCTCAAGGCCAAGCTGCTCGCTTGACCCCGGGGTCCAGGGGGCCGCAACGTGTCACTTGGGCCGGTTGAGCTGATCGTCCTGCACTTCGAAGGCAATGCCTTCAGGCAGGAGGTCCTGCCGGTCCTGCAGCAGCTGGTAGACGACGGCACCGTCCGGATCCTTGACCTCCTGTTCGAGGTCAAGGACCAGGACGGCCGGCTGTCGGTCGCCGAGACCGACGAGGTCCGGGAGGCGTTCGGTGAGTTCCAGCCCCTGATCGCGGAGCTCACCGAGCTGCTCACAGAGGATGACGCCGAGCGGCTCGGTGGGTCGCTCGCGCCGAATTCCTCGGCGGCCCTGATTCTGTTCGAGGACTGCTGGGCTAACCGCTTCCGCGACGCGGTCCAGACGGCCGGCGGCCGGCTGGTCGTATCGGAGCGGATCCCGCGGGCGGTCATCGACGAGCTCATCGCCGCCCGATCGGCGAGCCTCGCCGCGCCGGCCCCTGCCTGAATCGAGCCCGAAGGGAGCGTCCGCGAATGGCCGCCAGGCGGATATCGATGCGTCGCGGTCCCGGCCTGATCAGCACGCTGGCCCGATCAGTCGCGATCGCGGGGACGGCCACCGCCCGCGACGGCGTCGCCGGCCAGGAGCCTTGGTCCAGCGACGAGGTCTCCGCGCTCCACGGCCAGATGGACGAGCTGCAGGCGCTCGAGGTTGCCGCGGCGACGGCGCCCCGTGCCGAAGAGGCCGCACGCGCGGTCCTCGACCGGCAGATCAGCCAGCTCGCCCGGCTCCGCCGGAACGGCGTCCTCAGCGACTCGGCGTTCACCGAGGCGATGGCAAGGCTGCTCGGCCTGTGAGCCAGGACCGGCCTCGAATTCCTGCGGCTCGCGCCGCGGGCCTGTTATCGCGGTTCGTCGGGCGGCGGTGATTTCGAGGAGCTTGAGGGCGAACGCTCGCTCGATCGCCTCGCTCCGCGAATGAGCGTCGAGCTTCTCGTAGAGCGCTTTGACATGGGTCCTGGCGGTGTTCCGCGAGACGAACAGGCGATCTGCGATCTCGGGAATGGGCAGATGGGTCTGGAGCAGGTCGAGGACGCGCCACTCGGCGGGCGTCAATGGCTCCGAGAGCATCTGCTCACCGCGCCGTGCGAGCGCCAGCGCGCGCTCGGCCTGGACCAGGACCTGGGGCAGGATGCCGGCTTCGCGGAAGCGCAGCAGCTCCCGGCGTGCTGCGGCCAGCATCGTCCCGGCCACCTGGAGCTCGCCGGTGGCAATGGCCAGCCGGGCGAGCTCGATCCGAAGCTGGATCGACCACCAGGGCAGGCCGGCGGACCGATCAATGGCCGATACGGCGGCCCGCAGCCACTCGAGCGCGGCGGCAGATTGACCACGGCGTGCCGCCAGGAGGCCCGAGGCGGCCAGCGCAGCCAGGCTCGTTCCAGCCCGGTCGCCCGCGGGCAGGACCTCGGCACCCTTCAGGGCGGCCTGGGCCGACACCATCGCCCGGTTCGGCTCGCCCGCAGCCAGTGCCGTCAGGGCCAGGTAGCCGGTCGCGAAGACCGCCGTCGAGGGATCCACGTCGGCCAGCCAATCGGCGGCCAGCTCGAGCCTGGCCAGGGCCAGGTCGGGATGACCCAGCAGCGCCTGGCTGGCCCCGCGCATGAGCTCGATACAGCCACGCCACGGCCCGCCGCCCGGATCGAGCTCCGAGGCTTCGATCGCCAGTGCGGTCATGCCGCTGATGCCGGCCCCGCCCTGCAGTGACTGGACAATGAGAATCCGGGCCCGGAGGGTCGCTCCGGAGGGGATGCCTGCCCCAGTCGCAGCCGCGCCCTCGGCCACGAGCCGGTAGTGCCTTGACTCTGCTGGGGCGCCACCGAGCGCCCCGATCAGGGCGGCGGTGATGGCCAGGTTCGGCTCGCCGGCCAATCGTGCCGGGGGAAGCCGGGCGACGGAATCGAGGACCTCGGCGACCGCGATCCGCCCTGTCATCTGGACGGCCCCGCGATCCAGGATGCCTGCCGCCAGCTCGTCGTCGTGGGCGGCCCGGGCATGAGCCAGGGCGCTGACGAAGTCGCCGCTAGCCTCTTCGGCCAGGGCCGCCCGAGTGTGGATCGCCACGATTCGATCAGGACTGAGCGAGCGCACGGCCTCCTCAGCCAGGAGCTCGGCGATGGGCCCGGTCAGCCGGAACCATTCGTGGCGCTCGTCGAGCGGGACAAGGAACAGGCCATCGTGACGAGCCTGGTCAACCGGGTCGGGCTGCCCGGGCCCGGCCAGGGCTGCCCGGGCCAGGCCCCGAGAGAATTGGCCAAGGACGGACGCCTCGGTCATGAATGTCCGCTGGTCGAGGTCGAGTCCGTCGAGGACGTTCTCCTCGAAGTACTCGACCGCCCGATGGTCCCGTAGCGACCAGGCTCGGGCCACGAGCTCGGGATCGGCGGACCCGGCGATCGCCCGCAGGGCGAGGGCCAGGCCGGCCGGCCAGCCCTCGGTCAGCGCCACCAGGCGGGCGACCGAAGCCGGGGCCAGGACAATGCCGGATCGGACCAGGAAGTGGGCCGCCTCGGCCGGGCTGAAGGCCAGGTCGTCCGGGCCAAGCTCGCGGATGGCATCGTCGAGGCGCAGCGCGGCGACGGGGATCGGTGCCGCTCCACGCGCTGCGAGGAACACCGTGGATCCAACCGGCACGGCCCGGCAAATTGCGGCGAGCGCCCGCCGGGCAGCACCGGACCGGATCCGATGGGCATCGTCGATGACCAGTGCGAACGAGGTTCCGCCGGCTGCCAGCGAGTTCGTCAGGCGGTTCAGGATCTGACCGGCCGAGTCCTTTCCGGCAGTCGGGTCGAACGAGATGTCCGGGTCGATGGCCGTGACCCGCCCGAGTGCCGCCGCCAGGTAGCGGACCAGCACATCGACCCGGTCGAGGTCCGCATCGACGGTCAGCCAGGCAACCGGCTCGGGGCTCCGTCGCGCGACCTCGCCCAGCAGCGAGGTCTTGCCGTAGCCCGCCGGCGCCGCGAGCAGGCGGATCCGGGCCGGAGAGGCATCGCCAAGCCGATCAACGAGCTCCGGTCGCTCGAGATGGCCCGGCCCGAGCTGCGGAGCTCGCAGCCGCGCCTCGGCGAGCACCAGCTCCGGGTTGCTCGCCAGGCGCCCGCTCGCCATGCGCCCGCTCGTCCTGGGGCCGGCCGGGTTGTGGGCCGGCCCGGGCCCTCGAGCGAGCGTTGCCGGATCGGGCAGCGCCCGGCCCGACTCGAGATCGGATTCCTTCACGGTCGGACACGGTAGCACCCGGCATTCGGGCCGAGCTCAGCCAAGCTCGAGCTGGCCGCCTGGATCGAGGACCGGAATCACGACGTCTGGTGCAACCCGCTGGGCCTCTTCGATGAATCGGCGGGCAGGCTCCTCGAATCGCGCCCGCCGGACCCTGCTCATCCCGACGGGCCAGAAGGTGCCCCAATGGATGGCCACCGCGGTGGTCGGACGGAGGAGGGTCAGCGACTCGGCCGCCCTGATCGGATCCATGTGCCCGCCCCGCAGCGTCGGGCCCCAGCCACCGACCGGCAGCAGGGCAAGGTCGAGGCCCGGCGCCAGCTCAGCCATCTCCGGGAAGATGTCGGTGTCCCCGGCGAAGTAGATCGAGTGCTCGGCGATGATCTGGAAGCCGAGGGGCGGTGGTCCGGATCCGAAGGGCACCCGCCGGCCGTCATGAACCGCCCGGGTCGCAGTGATCGCGACTGCGTCGACCGACGTCGACTGGCCCACGTCGAGCTCGGTGATGCGGGTGAACCCACTCGAACGGAGAAGATCGGCGGAACCGACCGGGACGATGACCCGAACCTCGGGACGAAGGAGGTTCATCGAGGGCAGGTCGAGGTGGTCCCGGTGAAGATGCGAGATCAGGACGAGGTCGACCAGCTCGAGGTCGATCTCAACGGGCTCGACCCGGCGGTGGATCGGGCCGATCCACGGTCGGAGCACAGGATCGGTCAGGACTCGCAGGCCGCCGATCTCGAGCAGGACGGTGGAATGGCCGAGCCAGGTAAGCCGCGTCACCGCCAAACCATACTACCCAGGGGTATCCGCCTGTATACTACCGGGGAGTATGAATCCGCCCGTCGCAACCAGCTCTGGCCAGGCCCCGATCGAGATGATCCTGCCGATCGAAGGGATGACCTGCGCGTCCTGCGTCAACCGCATCGAGCGCTTCCTGGCCCGGACCGACGGGGTCCTCGGGGCGAACGTCAACCTGGCCACGGAGCGAGCCAGCGTGATCCTCGATCCGGGCCGAACCGATCGTCGGCGGCTGGTTGCGGCGGTCGAGGCAGCCGGTTACGACGTCCGGCCGGAAACGGCGGCCACGGCCGTGCTCGAGGTCGATCCCGCCGAGCCGGCTCGCGACCGGGAGCGGCGCCGGCTGCTGATCCAGGCGATCGCCTCGATCGCGGTCGCCATCGCGGTGATGGTCGTGATGTGGTGGCCTCAGACGGCCGTCCCGATGACGACCCTCAACTGGCTGGCCCTCGTGCCCGCCACGCTGATCCAGGCCTGGGCCGGGCGTCGCTTCTACGCCGCGGCATTCCGGGCCGCCCGGCACGGGACCACCACCATGGACACGCTGGTGGCCGTCGGCACCAGCGCAGCGTGGACCTACAGCGTCATCGTCACGCTGTTCCCCAGCCAGGTCGAGCAGGCCGGCCTCCAGCCAGTGACCTACTTCGACAGCGCCACCATCATCATCGGACTGGTCCTCCTGGGGCGCTGGCTCGAGGCCCGCGCTCGAGACGAGACGGGCGGAGCCATCCGCACCCTGATCGGCCTGCAGCCCAGGACGGCCCGCCGCCTGGACAACGGGCTCGAGCACGACGTACCCCTGGCCGCCGTCCAGGTCGGCGACCTGCTTCGGGTCCGGCCGGGCGACAAGGTCCCAGTCGATGGGGTCGTCGCCGACGGCCAGACCAGTGTCGACGAATTCGATGCTCACCGGCGAGCCGCGGCCAGTCGACAAGTCCATTGGGGACGAGCTCTACGGGGCCACGGTCAACGCCTCGGGCAGCGTGGTCATGCGGGCGACCCGAGTGGGCCGGGACACGGTGCTCGCCTCGATCGTTGACCTGGTCGAGCGTGCCCAGGGCTCGAAGGCGCCCATTCAGCGGCTCGCCGACCGGGTCAGCGAATTCTTCGTGCCGTTTGTCCTGCTCGTTGCCGGCCTGACCTTCGCGACCTGGTACCTGGCCGGCCCGGAGCCCCGTCTGACCCTGGCCCTGACCGCGTTCATCGCGGTCCTCGTGATCGCCTGCCCATGCGCGATGGGCCTGGCCACGCCGACCGCCGTGATCGTCGGCACCGGCCGGGCGGCCGAGGCCGGCATCCTGATCCGGACCGCCGCGGCCATCGAACGGGCGGCCCAGGTCGGGACCGTCATCTTCGACAAGACCGGGACGCTGACGGTGGGTCGACCGGTGGTCGATCAGGTCATCGTTGAGGCCGGCTTCGATGAGAGCCGGGTGGTCGACCTGGCCGCGTCGGTCGAACGGGCGAGCCAGCATCCATTCGCGGCGGCGATCATCGCCTACGGCCATCTTCACGAGCTCGGATTTCAGCCGATCGAGCGGGCCGAAACGAGTCCCGGTCGCGGCGCCGTCGCCGTGGTCGCGGGGCAGCACGTCGCGGTCGGCAATGCGCGCTGGTTCGACGAGCTGGGCATTGCGCCAGGCGCGCCGGCGACCAGTCCCGGGGAGTGTTCGAACGTCCTCGTCGCGATCGATCGGCGGCATGTCGCGACCTTCCTGATCAGCGATCCCGTCCGGGCCGAATCCGGCGCCGCGGTCCGGGACCTGCAGGCGGCCGGAATCGAGGTCTGGCTCGTGTCGGGCGATGGGCCGGCCGCGGCCGAAGCCGTCGCTGCGGCGGTGGGCATCCCGGCCGACCGGGTCCGGGGCGGGATGCTGCCCGCCGACAAGGTCCAAGCCGTGGCCGACCTCCAGGCCGGCGGTCGGATCGTGGCGATGGTCGGCGACGGGATCAACGATGCGCCGGCGCTCGCCCAGGCGGACGTCGGGGTCGCGATCGGAACCGGCGCCGATGTCGCGATCGAGGCCTCGGATCTGACCCTGATTGGAGGGGACCCGCGGCTCGTGCAGTCGGGAATCGAGCTGTCGCGGCGCACGATGTCGGTGATCCGCCAGAACCTGTTCTGGGCGTTCGGCTACAACATCGTGCTGATCCCGGTCGCGATGGGCGTCCTCTACCCGGCCTTCGGCATCCTGCTCAATCCGGCCCTGGCAGCCGGCGCGATGGCCCTGTCCTCGATCAGCGTCGTGGCCAGCTCGCTCCGTCTCCGACGCGTCGACGTCCGGCCGGGCCGCGTTGCCGCAGTCGCGCCAGAACATTCCCCGAAGAGCTCGATCGATCCCGTGTGCGGCATGGCCGTCGATCCGGCAACGGCACGGGCGGCCGGGCTGTACGCCTCGGCCGGGGGGATCGACTACTACTTCTGCGGGCGCGGCTGCCGGCTCAGCTTCGAGGAGGATCCGGATCGCTTCCTGGATCCGGGCTACGCACCCTCGATGTAGGTCGGCCGGGCGGCCGGGTCGGTCGCGCCGGCAAGAGCAGCCTTCGAGGCGCAGGCGGAGCACGTCCCGGCGATCGTGAGATGGCCGACGTCGACCGAGAATCCGGTCGATCGCTGGATGCCCTCGAGCAGCTCACCCGCTTCGATCGGTGCGAGCTCCCAGGAGCTGCCGCAGTCGGTGCACTGCAGGTGGGCGTGCTCGGTCTCGGGCAGGACGTGGAACTCCTCGCGGCCATCGGCGCCGTGACTGTGGCTGAGGTAGCCCAGGTCTTCCAGCACGTCGAGGGTCCGGTAGACGGTTGACGGCGTGGTCTCGGCGTCACGCTCGCGGCAGCGGTCGACGATCTCGCTGCCGGTCACGTGGCCGCTGGTTGCGGCCAGGACCTCGAGGATGAGGCGGCGCTGGGGCGTCCAACGCAGGCCGTGCGAACGAAGCTCGTCGCGGACCGTCGACCACGATCCGGCGGACTCGATCGTGGTCATTCGAGCAGCTCGTGATGGTCGGCGTCGTGGTCGTGGGCATGACGTGTCGAACCGTGCTCGTGGAGGTGCTCATGGATCAGGTTCGCCCGGATCAGGAGCTCGCGATCGGCCAGGATGGCGTCCGGCTCACCGTCCGCGAGGACCCGCCGATTCTCGCCGATGACGATCACCCGGCCGGCGACCAGGGGCACGATCTCGAGCTCGTGGGTCGCGATCACCATCGTCTTGCCGCCCTCGCCGAGCTGCCGGATCAAGTTGACCAGGACCCACTTCGTCCGCGGATCGAGCGAAGCCGTGGGCTCGTCGAGGAGCAGGACGTCCGGCTCAAGCGACAGGACCGAGGCGATCGCTGCGCGCTTCTTCTCGCCACCGGACAGCTCGAACGGCGCCCGGTCGGCCAGGTGGACGATGTCCATCTGGCGCATCGCCCGGTCGCATGCTTCGCGCACCTCTGCCTGGCCGAGGCCGAGCTGGAGCGGGCCGAAGGCGACGTCGTCGAAGACGGTCGCACTGAACAGCTGGATGTCCGGATCCTGGAAGACCAACCCGACCTCCCGGTGGAACCGAAACGAATCCTGGCCATCGGCCACTGCGCTCACATCCCGGCCGAGCGCCCGCATCGTGCCGGCCGTCGGGCCGATGATCCCATCGAGGAGCTTGAGCAAGGTCGACTTGCCCGACCCGTTTGCGCCCAGCAGGGCGACTCGCTCGCCGCGCTCGATCCGCAGGTCGATCCCATCGAGGGCAACCTGGCGGCCGCCATACACGTAGCGCACCCCGCGCAGGTCGAAGACCGGCTCGCCCGGGGCAATAGCGGATCCGGTCGGGGCCGGCAGTGGTCCCGCGGTCAAGCGAGGCTCCGGCTGGCAATCACGGCTACGACCCCGACCAGGCTGGCCCCGGCCAGGGCCCACCAGTCGGCAGATCGCATCCGGTAGGCCTGGAAGGTCTGGATCGTGCCACTGAAGCCGCGCGCCGCCATCGCCGCGTAGACGTCGTTGCTCATCTTGATCGAGCGATTGACCAGGTTGCCCATCGTCCCCGAGATGAACCGGCGCTGCTCGCTCCCGCTCGTCCGGGCAACGATCCGGCTCTTGCGCGCCTCGAACATCCCGTTGGCCAGGTGCAGGAACAGGAAGATGTAGCGATAGGCCATCGACAGGATCAGCACGAAGAGCTTGGGCACGCGCATGGCCTGCAGGCTTCGCAGGAGATCGGCCCAGGGCGTCGTCAGGACAAGCAGCACGGCGAGCGAGACGCTGACCCCGACCCGGGCGACGAACAGGACGGCCCCGGTCAGGCCGGGGATCGACGGCGCCAGCACGATCGGTCCGATGGTCAGCTCGAACAGGCGCGGGCCGGGCACCAGGAAGATCGCCGGAATGACCACGAGCGCGGCAAACAGCGGGATCCCGAGCCAGACCCGTTTGACGAAGAACTCGAACGGCACGCGACTCCGGGCCGCCGCACCGAGGACCACCAGGTACAGGCCAACCTCGACCAGGATCGAGCTGGACAGGCTCGCCGCAAGGATCACCGCGAAGAACATTCCGAGCTTGGCCCGTGGATCGACCGCCTGGAGCCAGCCCCGGGATCGGGCATGCTCCTCGGTGAAGACCGCCCGTTCGATCGAGCCGGCGATCCCGGCCAGGGTGTGCTCCAGCCAGCCGATCCGGCTCCGCCCAAGATCGGGCGAAGCCGGGCGCACCGGCGATGGCTCGGCCGAGCTCCGGCGCTGGAGCAGATAGGCCAGGCCGAGGATCGCGCTCCCCAGGGCCAGCATCCCGATCATGCCCGCGAGCTCATAGCCGATCGCGGTCTGCCACAGGGCGGGGCGAGCATCCTCAAGGAAGGGCAACGGCACGTTGTAACCCGAGAATGGAGCGCTGAAGATCCCGGATAGCGCCTGGAGTCCCCTGGGCACGTAGCCGAACGATGCCTGGACGGCCTGGGCATTCCCTTCGCCGAAGGCGAAACCGGGCGCGATCAGGCCGAGCGGAGCGAGGATCGCGGCGGCAATGAAGCCGGTTCCGACCGCCCGAATGCGCCGGGGCAGGCCAAGCCAGGCGATCGGGATCGCCACTGCCGCGATGACCGCGACCACGAGGAGCATGGTCGCCACGCCGGGCCAGTCCACCCGGCTCCAGTCGGCACCGAAGGCATGCTCAATCCGCCCGCCGCCGGTGACCAGTCCGGCCAGTCCCAGCAGGGCCAGGCTGACCGCGACGATCGCTCCCCCGACCTGCCACAGCGGGCGGGCCGGCCGGCCCGGCTCGAGCCCGACGGCCCCGCCGACGACGCCGCGCATGGCGGTCAGGTACTCCGGGTGGCGCTGTTGCAGGTAGGCCAACCCGAACGCGGTGATCAGGGCCTCGACGATCGAGGCGCCCAGGGCATGGGCGATCAGCATGGCCGGGACGGCCTGGGCCAGCCCGTACGGGCTGTACAGGGCGACGCCGTTCTGACTGAACAGGAGCGGCTGGAGGCCCAGCTCGACACCGACGCATAGGGCAGCCACGGTGATCCCGACGTACGCGCCGATTCCGGCGGCCCACACCCGCCGGGTCGACAGGACCGGTGAGCGACTGGACAGCAGGCGGTACGTGCCATACCCGACGAAGGGCAGGATGATGGCCATGTTCAGGCAATTCGCGAAGATGGCCAGGACGCCACCGTCTCCGAAGAACAGGGCCTGGATGATCAAGGCGACGCTGACCGCGATCACCGCAGCCCACGGCCCGAGGACGATCGCGATCAACGTCCCGCCGACGCCGTGCGCCGTCGTGCCGCCCGGGACGGGAATGTTGAACATCATGATCGTGAACGCCATCGCGGCGAAGATCGCCAGAAGCGGGATCGTGCGGTTCGTGAGCACCCGCTGGACCCGGCGCGTGGCGATGCCCCAGGTGGGCAGGGTAGCCACCCCAAGGCCGATCGAGAAGATCGGACTGAGATAGCCGTCCGGGATGTGCACCTTGTCTTCCCCGTAGCGCTGCGCCAGTCGATGCCGCCGTCAAGATCTACGTGGCCCGGCAACGGCTGGATGATCCACGATGCTATTGCATCTCGTTGCATTTGGAAACTGGCACTGTCCCGAGCGCGTCGGCGCCAAAAGTACGGTCCTGGTCCGGTCCTGCAGCGGTGTTTGCCCGCAACGCTCTAGAATCGGAGGTGCGGTCCGCTGAAGTCTGCGCGGTTGACCGTCGATTCCCCGGGACTAAAGTCCTAGGACCGGTCGCTTCATTGGCAGACCCGTTTTTCATCCAGGAGCAACTTCATGGCAACGTCTCGGGTGTCCAAGGTCCTAATCTTGCCGGCGATCGCCGGCCTGCTATTGATGACGGCCGGCATCGCCTCGGCCCACAATCCCAATGCCTCGCTGTCGTGCAACGACGGCAATCCAGTGCTGAACATCAGCCTGACCAACTACCAGGCCTCGTTCACCAACACGGTCTCGGCGACGATCGACGGCACGTCGGTCCTGGCCACGACCACCTTCGGCACAACCTACTCCCACAGCTTCAGCGCCGGCAGCCCGTTCGTGGCCCACACCGCCCAGGTGATCGTCCTGGCCGGCGACGACCCGACCGGCTCGAAGGGTTACAGCCGCACGATCAACTTGTCGAGCGAGGCTTGCCTGGCGCCGACCCCGACGCCGAAGCCGACCCCGACGCCGACCCCGGTTCCGACGCCGACCCCGACGGCGGTCCCGACGCCCACACCGACGGCCGTCCCGACGCCCACGCCAACGGCGGTCCCGACGCCCACGCCGACGCCCGTCGCGACCCAGTTGGCCGCTCCGACGCCGACCCCGACCGGCTCTGCCCTGCCGACCGACTCGGCCAGCGCCCCGCCCAGCGGCGGCGTTGAGGCGGCAACGGCAACTCCCCGCGTCACGGCTCCGTCGACGAGCACGATCGACCAGGGTTCGTCATCCGGGCCCGGTGGCAGCATCGGCTTCGTGGTGGCTCTCCTCGGGGCCATTGCCCTGGTGGTCGCCTTCACCCCGATCAAGCGCCGCGGCCAGCAAGTCGGACGCAACAACCGACGTGACTGATCCGGCTTCGCCAGCCGGCTAGGCAGGCTCAGCAGACGGGGCTCGTCCACACCGGACGGGCCCCGTTCTCTTTGTCCGGCGAGCGCCTCAGGCGGGGCCCAGGACGAGCGCCGCGTTCAGGCCACCAAAGCCAAACGAGGTCGACAGGACGTGGCCGTAGTGGTCGCTCCGGCTCGCCCGGAGCAGGCCCGGCAGCAACGCGGCGATCGCCGGATCGGGATCGAACAGGTTGGCCGAGGCCGGCGCCCAGCCGTCGCGGATCGCCAGGGCGCAGATCGCGGCCTCGATCGCCCCCGAGGCGCCAAGCGGATGGCCGTAGAGTGCCTTGGTGGCGCTGATCGGGACCGTCGCGGCACGCTCACCCAGGGCCAGGCTGATCGCCCGGGCTTCGGCCAGGTCGCCGATCGGCGTCGACGACGCATGGGCGTTGACGTAATCGATCGCCTCGGGCGCGACGCCCGCATCGGCCAGGGCGATCGTAGCGGCCCGGGCCGCTTCTGTGCCGTCGGCTCGGGGCTGGACCATGTGATGGGCGTCTGAGGTCGCGCCGTACCCGAGCAGCTCGGCGTACGGTCGCACGCCCCGCCGGGAGGCAACGTCGGCCGCCTCCAGGACCAGCAGCGCCGCACCCTCGCCCATGACGAAGCCATCCCGGCCGGCATCGAACGGCCGGGCCGACTCGGCCGGTGACGCGTTCCGGCCGGCGGACAGGGCCCGGATGATGTCGAAGGCGCCGAAGGCGAGCGGGCTCAGCGGGATTTCGCAGCCGCCCGCGATCGCCGCGTCGACACGGCCTTCGCGCAGGTCACCCAGCGCCTCGCCCAGCGCGACGGCTCCCGAGGCACACGAGTTGGCGGTCGACAGGATTGGACCGCGGACGCCCAGGGCGATCCCGAGGTTGGCCGGGGCGGCGCCACCGAAGACCGCCAGGGCAAGGTTCGGGGCGACGGCCCGGATGCCTCGCTCGAGATAGCGCTCGTGCTGCTCCTCCGCATAGGCGATCCCGCCCAGGGCCGAGCCAAGGTAGATCCCGGTTCGCTCGGGCGCCGCGGCCCCCGCCTCGCCCGGCCGGAAGCCGGCGTCATCGAGGGCCAGCCGGCCGGCGACCAGGCCGAACTGGCTGAAGCGGTCGAGCTGGCGAGCCGTCTTCGGGACCATCCAGGCGAGCGGGTCGAAGGCGTCGACCTGGGCGGCCACCTGCGAGCGAAACGGGGCCGGATCGAACCGGTCGATCCGGCGGACCGG
Organism: uncultured Chloroflexia bacterium; assembly: GCA_963720965.1. Classification (GTDB taxonomy): domain Bacteria; phylum Chloroflexota; class Limnocylindria; order Limnocylindrales; family CSP1-4; genus Palsa-1033. The sequence continues at coordinate 802,896 of CAVRHD010000002.1, forward strand.
CGATCGGCCAGCTCGCAGCCCGGCGGCGAACTCGTCGCCGCCGATGCCGATCGCGGTGATGATCCCAATTCCGGTGATCCAGACACGGCGGCGGTCGCTCACATGGTCTTCTTCGACATGTCGGGCTGGGCGGACTCATCAGCGTCGGACGGCAGCTCCGCGAGTGCTTCGGCAAGGGCCTTGAAGGTGGCCAGGGTGCGGCCCGCGATCGGCCGGGTGAACACCCGGTCCACAAATCCAGCCAGGCCGGGGAGGCGTGGCCGGAACTCGTGATCGATCGAGACGATACAGCCCTCGCCGCGAGCCTCGATCCGCCAGGTCACGTCCATGCCCTTCGTGACCCCGGCCAGATGGCGGAAGCGCAAGCGGCGGCGATCCGGCTCGTTCCAGGTCCGGGCGCGCCAGGCGACCGGCAGGCCCAGCCCGAGGGCTCCCACGAGCGACCGACGGGCGACGAACTCGACGATCAATCCTCCCCCGCCGCTCCGCCGAACCGGCCGGGACCGAACGTAGTGGGGCAGCAGGACCTGCCAGCGCTCGACGTCCCGGCACAGCCTGAAGACGAGGTCCGGGGGCGCGAACATCTCGGTCGCAATCGTGCTCATGGCGCGAGGAGGGCGGCGAGGTAGCGGGGGTCGAGGGCGCGACCCGCCCCGACCAGGTCGCCCATGACCAGGCCGAGCGTCGCCCGGACGTCGGCCCTGGCCGCGATCCGCCGGGCCGCGTACTCGAAGGCAACCGGCCGGGCGAGGAAGGCCTGGACGATCCAGGAGACGATGTCCTTGGCCAGGAAGCGCCGCTCCATCATTCGTTCGTACGCCTCGAATGCACCGGCGCGACCCCGCGACCGGGCGTGGATCGCGGCCGCTCCCAGCTCGGCCGAGACCAGCGCGCGGTGGATCCCCTCCCCCGTGAACGGATCGAGGAATCCGGCTGCGTCGCCGACCAGCAGCCAGCCGCGGCCCGAGCGCCGCTCCACCCGGTGGCCAAGTGGCCATGCTCCGACGAGGGCATCGCTGGCCGGGCCGGCACGCCAGCCACCCGGATCGTTCGAGGTAGGCGGGACGGCCGCGACGATCGACTCGGCGATGGACCGGCTTCCCCGCCGGGCGACCCCGGCGTGCCACGTTCGACCGAGCACGATCCCGACGTTGACGCGACCCCCTGGCACCGGCGCGACGCCCACGTAGCCGTCCTGGAGCAGGTGCATCCGGGCATCGCGGCCGGGATCCGGCTGCGGATCCGGCTGATGCCAGGTCAGGCCGAGCCGAGGACCGAGCCGGGCCGGCCGGGCTACCCCGGTCGAACGCGCGACGAGCGAGTGCAGTCCGTCCGCACCGACGATGACCCGTGCCCGAAGCTTTATCGGCGCTCCGTCTGGCCCGTTTGCCACCATGGTCCCCTCGGAGGCATCGACGGAAATTGCCGACCAGCCGGGTCGGACATCGGCACCGGCCCGCCGGGCCAGCTCGAGCAGGGCAGGATCGAGCCGAGATCGATCGAACCCGATCGCCGTCGCACGACCGCCTGCGGCCGGGCCGCCATCGGCTCCGTAGGTCAGCCGGAACCAGGCCCCGCCGCGGGTCTCGACCCGCATCGCCGGGATTGGCTGGGTCACGGCGCCGACCGTGGCCGGATCGAGGCCCAGCCGGCGCAGGGCGTCGGCCGCCGCCGGCGACGCGAAGACGCCGGCCGCCCGCCAGCGCCAGGCGGGCATCCGCTCAAGGACGACGACCTCATGGCCCAGGGCGCCCAGCCGGGCGGCGATCGCGGCTCCGGCCAGGCCGCCCCCGATCACAGCGACCTCCGCCTGCTCGACCCTCACCCGGGGGACCGGACGACGGCCGCGATGGCGTAGCGATGGCCAAGGAATCCGTGAAAGGTCCGGATCGGGGTCAGGCCCGCTGCTCCGAGCAGCTCGACGACCTCGGGGACCCGGTAGGCCCGCCGCACGGACAGCGGGGCGTCGTTGCGGGTGTAGCGGTTGCGGGTCAGGACATGGCCGAGCAACCACGCCCCCAGCCAGGCAAGCGGGTTTCGGTCAAGGTCGTTGACCACGACGCCGTGCCGGGCGACCCGGGCCATCTCGGCCAGGAGGTCGACCGCCGCGCGCGGTTCCAGGTGATGCAGGACCAGCGAGCAATGGGCGATGTCGTAGGCCTGGTCCGGCTCGTCGAGGCGCCGTCCATCGCCAACCACAAGGCGCAGGCCGGGGGTCGAGGCCAGGTCCGGCCGGGTCCTGAATGCGGCGGCGATGACCTCTGACCGGCTGTCGAGGGCGGTGATCGACCATTGCTGCCCACGCCGGGCGAATCGCCGGGCAAGCTCCAGGGGGATGTCGGCGCCGCCCGTGCCCACGTCGATCATCGTCCGGCCGGCGTCGCCCGGTGCCAGTGCGCCGATCGCGGCGGCGCTCAAGCGGACGCCGCCCAGCCAGCGATTGACCCGGCCCAGGTCACGCAGGTTGCCGGCCAGGGCAGCCGGATCGTCGAGAGGCCCGTCGAGCAGCTCGGGTGCATCCAGCAGGCGATCCATTCTGGTCGCCGGGTCGACGCACTGCGCTCGAGACAGCCGCGAGCTGGTCTACTTGGCCTTGGCGTCCGGAGCCCGGTAGTCGGTCGTTCGCCTGGCGGCTTCGTCGAGGTCCTTGGCGGTCAGCAACGGAAGGGTGGCGAGGTTGACCGACCCGCTCGCGCCGACGGTCAGGCTGCAGGTAGCCGTAAACAGGTACTTGGCCACACGGTCCTCCATCGCGGCGAAAGGGACCCAGTTCGGGCCAATCGTGTCACCGCGCAAGCATCGTACGCCCGTGGACTGGGAGTGCCGAAGGATTTCCGGCCGGGCGGAGGGCTCAGTCCGCGGGCAGGCGCTCGAGGGCCACGACCTGCAGCTCGCGCTCGACCATCTGCTCGTAGTTGGCGAAATACGGGATGGCGGTGACGTGGATCTGCCACAGCCGCTCACGCTCCGGCCCGTGAGTGATCGTGGCTTGCGCCGGGAAGGTCTCAGTCCCCACCTCGACCGTCACGAGCGGATTGGCGTCGATGTTGGAAAGCCAAATCGGCTGCTCCGGCCGGCCGCTGTTCGAGCCGACCACGACGTAGCGATCGCCGTCGCGGCTGTAGCCCAACGGGATGGTGCGCTTCTCGCCCGAGGCTGCGCCGGTTGAGGTCATCAGCAGCAGGTTCGATCCGGCCAGGCGGCCCTCGGTGATCTGGCCGTCGTGAGCTCGGAAATCGGCGATCATGCCCGCGTTCCAGGCGAGCTCGCTGGGTTGAACTGGCATGGCACCTGGCTCCGCTGCGATCGAGGACCAACCGAGGATATCAGGGTCGTTGACAATGCAACCGCATTCGCGGGGCGGTGATCCAGGGCGCCAGCCAGGCGGCGACGCCCGACCCCTATCCTCGGAGAGTGACCAGATCCGCCGCCGGGCCGCTGATCCGCAACCCTGTCTTCGCCAGGCTGTGGTTCATCCAGGGCGCCACCCAGGTCGGGGGCAACATGGCCCTGTATGCGATGACCATCCTGGTCTTCAACACCACGGGCTCCAATTCCGCGGTGAGTGTCCTGTTCGCGACGTACGTCCTGCCCCAGATCGTCCTGTCGCCATTCGCCGGCGTCGTGATCGACCGGCTCGACCTGCGCTGGGCGCTCGTCGGACCAAACGTGGCGCGGGCGGCACTGATGGCCGGCCTGGCGCTGTCGGGTCCGAACCTGGCCGCGCTCCTGGCCCTGAACCTGGCAGTCAGCCTGACCAGCGTGGCGCTCACCCCAGCCGAGGGTTCGATGATCCCCCGGGTGGTGCCCCGCGCCCAGCTCGAAACGGCGATGGGGATCTTCAACCTCACCTTGCAGGGCTCGTTCGCCGTCGGCTTTGCCTTTGCCGGGCCGCTCCTCGTCGCGATCGCGGGGCCGTCTGCGGTCCTGGCCGTGGTAACCGTCCTGTACGTGGCCGCCTCGGTGGCCTGCATCGGCCTGCCGTCCGAGCCGCCACTCAGCCGTCCGGCGGGAGGCTCGCCCGGCCACGAGGCGGCCGAGGCGCTGGGGGAGCTGCGCCAGGGCTTTGCCGTCGTCCGGGGCAACCGCGAGATCAGCCGGCCGATCATCCACCAGGCTGCGAGCGCCTCGGTCGCCGGCGTCCTGGGCGTGCTCGGTCCGGCCCTCGCCCTGAGCGTCGGAATATCGCCCGATCACCTGATCGTCGTCGTCCTGCCCCTCGGCATCGGAGTCGTCCTGGGAGTCCTGGGCCTGCGCCGGATCCGCAACGTTCCGCGGCGCCGGGCCGCCGAGGCGGGTTTGCTCGCGTTCGGCAGCCTGACGGCATCGCTGGCGCTCATCGCCCCGCTGCACATCGCGCTCGAGCAGGTCGGCGCGTCCGTCCTGCCCATGCTCGTGGCCATCGCGATCGCGGCAGGCGCAGCGTATGCCGTGACCCTCGTGTCGGCCCAGACGGCCCTCCTCGAATCGGTACCGATCGAGGTTCGGGGCCGGGTCTTCGGCGTGCTGGCCTCGATCGTCAGCGCGACGAGCCTCCTGCCGACGCTCGTTGCCGGGCCGCTCGCCGATCGAATCTCGGCTCCCCTCGTGCTGGTCGTGGTGGGCCTGTCGGTCGTCGGGATCGGCGCCTGGTCGGCCCGCTCATTCGGTCCGCTGCAATCGGCCGCGGTGGCCAGCGAGGTCAGCTGACGACGTCAGCTCCGGTCCCGGTCGCTGATCGCGTAGACGATCGCCACGCTGATCGATACCTCGGAGCTGCCCGCCTCGATCGGCGTCGGTGACGCCGCCGCCGCGGCCCGGAAGCGGGCCACTCCGGGAAGGTGCGGCTGGCCTCCTCCGGACTCCATCTCGGTGATCGAGATGACCCCGATGATCGCGACGCCGCTCGCCTCGGCGAGGGTCTCCGCCCGGGCCCGGGCATCGTCCACGGCGGCACGCCGGGCGGCTGCCTGGAGCGGGGCCGGGTCAGCGATTCGGAAGGCCAGGCTGTCGAGGCTGGTGGCGCCGGCTTCGAGGGCAGCGTCGACGACCGTGGCGATCCGGCCCAGGTCCCTGGCGCTGACGGTCACCACGTTCGTCGCCCGGTAGCCGATCAGCTTCTGTTCACCAGCCGGGTCGTACTGGTAGTGCGGATCCAGGCTCAAGGCCGAGGTCCGGATGTCGGCCGGCTCGATCCCGGCCGCGCGAACCGCGTCGAGGACGGCGGTCATCGTGGCCGCGACCGTCGCTCGAGCCTCGCCGACCGTAGGGCGGGTCAGGCTCACCCCGAGCCGGATGTCGGCGACATCGGGACTGGTCGCCAGGCTGGCGCTCCCGGACACCGAGATCGTTCGATCCATCGAACGAGACTAGCGTGTTCGGACTAGAGCTTCTTGCCGCCGAGGATGCCGAACAGGCCCCGGACGATGGTGTTCGTCGTGGAGCTGGTCAGGACCCGCGTGCCGAGCTTGGCCGCATCTTCGAGGTCGAAGCCCGGGGCCGGTCGGGCCGTCGGTCGTGCCGTCGGTCCTGGCACTGGCGGGGCCGGCGTCGAGGGTGCCGCTCCGATCGGGGCTGCTGACGGCACAGCCTGGCTGGCCGCCTGGAGCCGGGCCGCGAGGATCTCCCTGGCCGATTGCGGGTCCTGGTCCGTCGCGTACTTCGTAGCGAGCGCGGAGGCCGACACGATCGCGCTGAACGCGGCCGGATCGATCTGGGCCATCAGCGACCGGGGCGGCCGGAGCATCACGTGGACGGTCGGCGTCGGGACGCCGCGAGGCGACAGGACCGTGACCAGGCCCTCGCCGGTGCCCAATGACACGAGCTCCTTGGCCACGTCGTAATCGGTCGTGGTCGGAAAGGTCCGGGCGGTGTCGGTGATCATCTTCTGGTCGTCCGGAGTGAAGGCCCGGAGCGCGTGCTGGACCCGGTTGCCGAGCTGGGCCAGCACCTTGGGTGGCACGTCCTCTGGCGACTGGGTCACGAAGTAGACCCCGACCCCCTTGCTCCGGATCAGCCGGGCGACCATCTCGATCTGGTCGAGGAAGCTCTGGTTGGAGTTCTCGAACAGGAGGTGCGCCTCGTCCAGGAAGAACACCAGCCTGGGCTTGTCCGGATCGCCCACCTCCGGCAGGTGGTGGTAGACGGCGGCCAGGAGCCACATCATGAATGTGCTGAACAGGGCCGGCCGATCCTGCATGTTGGCGACTTCGAGAATGCTGACGACGCCGCGGCCATCGGCGGTGGTCCGGATCAGGTCGTCGATGTCGAACTCAGGGGCGCCGAAGAACGCATCGGCGCCCTGCTCCTGGAGCTGCACGATATTCCGCAGCATGACCCCGACCGATGCGCTTGAGATGCCGCCGTACTGGGCCAGCGCGGCCTGGCCGGCTGGCCCGTTCAGGTAGGTCAAGGTCGCCTGCAGGTCGGCCAGGTTGACCAGGGGCAGCTGCTGGTCATCGGCATATTTGAAGACCAGCGACAGCACGCTCTCCTGGGTTGCGTTGAGCTGGAGGACCTTGGCCAGCAGGATCGGCCCGAACGAGCTGACGTTGGCCCGCAGCCGGATGCCCTGGCCGGCCTGGTCGAGGGTCTGGAACTCGACCGGATAGGCCCGCGGCGACCAATCGGTCACTACGATCTGGGCCAGGCGGGCCGTGATGTGGTCGTTGACCACGGCCGCCGCACCGAGGCCGCTGATATCGCCCTTGATGTCGACCAGGAAGACGGGCACGCCGGCGTCGGAAAGCTCCTCGGTCAGGACCTGCAGCGTCTTCGTCTTGCCGGTTCCGGTTGCCCCGGCCACAAGCCCGTGACGGTTGACCATTTCCAGGGCCAGCCGGACGATCGCGCCAGGGTAGGTGGTCGGGCCCCGGACGACTGCGCCGTACTCGAGGGATGGGCTACCAGTGGTGTAGGCAGCGGCGATGCGCTGCTCGAAATCGTCGGCCATGGTGAAGTGGGCGCCTCAGGTCATGGATCGGCTGGTTGGATCGAAGCGGGCGATGAGCGCCGCCCGCCGGTGGTTGGGATCAGATCGCGCTGGTGCAGGCCCGGCAGCGCGTGGCGTCGACGGCGTTGGCCTCCTTGCAGGCGGGACAGATCTTGGTCGGATCCGGCACCGGATCCTTGATCAGGGCCTTGGCGATCAGGTACACCACGAGGGCCACGATGATGAAGATGATCACCACGTTGATGAACTGGCCGTAACGAATATCGACGGCCGGGACCGGCTTGCCCGAGGCATCAAGCCCGGCGGGCTTGAGCTGGATCACGAGCGAGCTGAAGTCCACGCCCCCGAGGAGGTAGCCGATCGGCGGCATGATGATGTCGTTGACGAGCGACGTGACGACCGCACCCAGCGCGGCGCCGATGATCACGCCGATCGCCAGGGCCAGGGCGTTGGTCTTGAGCAGGAACTCCTTGAAACCGGCCATGCGATCCCTCCGGTGGTGGCGGCGGCCCCGGACCGCGTCCGGCCGACCACGTTCCCAGCTCAGCTGCTGCTGGCGCTCGACGATCGTAGCATCGAGACTGGACCCGCCGAGGTCGAATTCGGTGAGGATGGGGGTTGCGACGGATGACCAGGGACGAGGACGATCAATGCCAGCCGAACATGGAATAGACCCCGACATCGAACCGAGCGGCCCGGGCTGCGTCGAGTGCACCGCCACGGGCGGCTGGTGGTTCCACCTGCGTCGGTGCGCCGAGTGCGGCCACGTCGGCTGCTGTGACTCATCCCCTTCGCAGCATGCCAGCCATCACGCGGCCGACCGGCAGCACCCGATCGTACGCAGCTATGAGCCTGGCGAGGACTGGTTCTGGGATTACTCGCGCGAGCAATACGCCAACGGGCCGAGCCTCGCTCCGCCCGATCATCATCCCCTCGACCAGACGGTGCCCGGCCCCGCCGAACGTGTCCCGCCAGATTGGCAGGACCACCTGAACTGAGCCGGTCAGGCGCGGACGGCACCCTCGCCGCCCCATCGCCGGAGCTCGGCCTCCAGGTCCAGCGGCAGCACGGCACCGTGGTGCTCGAACTCGCCCCAGGCGGCAGTCGGAACACGCCACATGATCTCGAATTCGTTACCGTCGGGATCGGCACCGTAGAGGGACTTCGAGACGCCGTGGTCCGATGCGCCGGCCAGGGCGCCTTCGCCGGTCAGGACGGCCGCGGCGTGGGCCAGGTCGTCGATCGTCGGCACTTCCCAGGCCAGGTGGTACAGGCCGATCGAGCCACGGGCGGGACGAGGTGCGTCGGGTCCGACCGAGAACAGGCCGAGGTCGTGGTGGTTGTCTCCGTGGGCGGCGCGCATGAACACCGCCCGGCCACCGAATGCGCTCTCGACCACCTCAAAACCGAACACGCGCCCGTAGAACTCGGCTGCCGCAGTCGCGTCGCGGACGTACAGGACGGCATGATTGAGGCGGGCGACCGAGATCGCCCCGCCCGCCGGCACTGCGCCCGATTGTTGGCCGGTCACGTTGGTCAGGCCGCCGCTGCCAGCGGGGCACCAACGAGCTTCCAGGCCGACTGCCAGGAGCCGCCGTTGGCGATGTTCAGGGCGATGTTGAGGAAGGCCAGGCCCTCGAGCTGACGGGATCGCACCAGTGGCCCGACGTCGACCGGGGTGAGCCCGATCGAACGAATGAGCTCGATGACCTGGGCCTTGGCCGTGGCATCGTCGCCGGCGACGAAGCCGTCGAGCTGCAGCTCACTCGCGAGCGGGGCGCCCTGCCTGGAAGCGAACAGGGTATTGAACGCCTTGACGACGTTTGCTTCCGGAAGAAGGGCGGCAAGCTCCTCGGCGTTCGACGAGGTCGTGTCGATCTCGGGCCCGTTCGGGCCGTAGGACATCCGATTGCTGACGTCCACGACGGCCTTGCCGGCGACCCCCTGGGCGATCTCGGCAGCGACGTCTGGCGCACTCGTGAACGGGATGGCCAGGACGACCAGCTCGGCCGAGGCGGCGGCATCGGCGTTGGAGCTCGCGATGCGCGCGCCTGACGAGGCTGCGGCTCCGCCGGCGTCCTCGGGATCGCGCGAGGCGATCACCACGTCGTGGCCTGCCCGGTTGAACGAGGTGGCCAGAGCCGTTCCGACATTGCCGGCTCCGATGATCGCGATCTTCATGGTGGGCTCACCCTCTGCACCTTGACGAGTTGGTCTTCGCCAAGCGATATTTGTTGACAGCACAAACATACGTCGTTCGTGAGCCTGCGTCAATACTAGTTTGTGGAGAGCCAACATGACGACCGAGGAGCGGCGCAAGCCGGCCGTCGGGGTCCAGATCAGGAAATGGCGGGTCGAGCGCGGCATGACCCTGGCCAACGTGGCCGAACGGAGTGGGCTCAACATCGGCTACCTGTCGCAGATCGAGAACGACAAGGCATCGCCCTCGCTCCAATGCCTGACCGCGATCGGCTCGGCGCTCGAGGTGCCGGCTGCCTGGTTCCTGATCGAGGACGTACCCGAGCCGTATCTTGTCCGGGCCTCTGATCGTCCGACGACGGAAACGAGCCTGGGCCGGATCGAGCACGTCGACGGCCGTGGGTCGCGCGAGGTCTCGATCCTGGAGGTGACCAGTACGGAGGCGGGCCAGCGGGTGGGCGCTCACGCCCATGCCGGCGAGGAGCACCACATCGTCCTGCGCGGCACCTTCCGGATGACCCAGGGCGAGCACACCCTGCATCTCGGACCCGGCGACTACGTTCGCTGGGACGGCACGATCCCCCACGAAGGCGAGTCGACCGGCCCCGACGGAGGATCGATGCTGATCATCCGGATCCGGCCCAAGGAGTAGGCGCAGCCGCTGTTTCTGGCGGGCGCGGTCCGGGGCCGTGCCCACGGCCCTTGGCGCGGCGACGCGCCGGCGCGGGCCAGTCAACCCAGGCTAGAGGCAAGGCGTGCTCACTGCATGGTCGCGTCGAGCACAACACGAAGTCATAAGCGCCTTGCGTCCGGCATTCGTGACCGGCGGGCGCCTTCTTGGAGCGTGAAGCACGCTCAACATCGGGGCGCACTGACGAGTTCGCGGCTCCGCGGCGCGGACTGCCCTCGGCTTAGCCACTCCGGTGTGCTGGCAGTGCCCATGCAGCGAGCACAGGCCCGGTCAACCTCCGCGGTCGGCAGGATCAAGCCCGCTGTGATGCTCGACAGCCCGACGGCCCCCGGGATCAGCTCGCGAGGGCCTCGACGAACTGGCTGTTGTACAGGTCGTAGTAGAAGCCGCCGGCGGCCAGGAGCTGGTCGTGGGTGCCCTGCTCGATGATGTGGCCGTGGTCCATGACCAGGATCGTGTCGGCGTCGCGGATCGTCGACAAGCGGTGGGCGATCACGAACGTCGTGCGGCCCTTCATCAGGCGGGCCATCGCCCGCTGGATCAGGACTTCGGTCCGGGTGTCGACCGAGCTCGTCGCCTCGTCGAGGATCAGGATCGGCGGGTCGGCCAGGAACGCGCGGGCAATCGTCAGGAGCTGCTTCTCGCCGGCCGACACGTTCGTCGCGTCGTCGTCGATCTCCGTGTCGTAGCCGCCTGGCAGGGTTCGTACGAAGTGGTCCACGTGGGCGGCTTCGGCGGCGGCCACGATCTCCTCCTCGGTCGCGTCCTCCTTGCCGTAGCCGATGTTCTCGCGGATCGTGCCGTGGAACAGCCAGGTGTCCTGGAGGACCATCCCGAACGTCTTGCGCAGGCTGTCGCGGGTCGTGTCGCGGGTATCCACGCCCTCGACCGAGATCTGCCCGCCGTCGATCTCGTAGAACCGCATCAACAGGTTGACGAGGGTCGTCTTGCCGGCTCCGGTCGGGCCGACGATCGCGATCGTCTGGCCGGCCTTGACATCGAGGTTCAGGTCGTCGATCAAGGGCTTGTCCGGTTCGTACCGGAACGACACGTCCTTGAACCCGACGTTGCCCCGCGCATGGTCGATCAGGATCGGCGACGCTGGGTCGGCGATCTCCTCGGGTTCATCGAGGAGCTCAAAGACTCGCTCGGCCGACGCGGCCGCCGACTGGAGGACGTTGGCGATGCTCGCCGTCTGGATGATCGGGAAGGTGAACTGGCGGGAGTACTGGATGAACGCGATCACGTCACCGAGCGACATCTGGCCGGAGGCGACCTGCAGGCCGCCGATTACGGCGATCGCCACGTAGTTCAGGTTGGCGATGAAGTTCATCGCTGGCTGGATGATGCCCGAGATGAACTGGGCCTTGTAGCTCGCTTCGTAGAGCAGGTCGTTCTCGACCGTGAAGTTGGCCACGGCCTCTTCCTCGCGCCCGAACAGCTTCACGATGGCCTGGCCCGTGTGCATCTCCTCGACCTGGCCGTTGAGCCTGCCGGTCGAAGCCCACTGGGCGGCGAACTGCTTCTGGGAGCGGCTCGCGATCAGGATCGTGACCACGATCGAGACCGGCACGGCCAGGAGCGAGACCACGGCCAGGAGCGGACTGATCAGGAGCATCATGATCAGCACCCCGATCACCGTCAGGAGCGCCGTGATCAACTGGGTCAGGCTCTGCTGGAGGGTCTGGCCGATGTTGTCGATGTCATTCGTGACCCGGCTCAGGACATCGCCCCGGGCGTGGCTGTCGAAGTACTTGAGCGGGCAGCCGGCCGAGCTTCTCGTCGACGTCCCGGCGCATCCGGTAGACCGTCCGCTGGGTGACTCCGGCCATGATGTACGCCTGGGCCCACGCGAACAGCGCGCTCAGGACGTACACGCCGACCAGGACGAGCAGGATCTGGGCCAGGGCCCCGAAGTCGATCCCGACGCCCGGGGTGATGGTCATCCCGCTGAGCAAGTCGGCCTGCTGGCCATTGCCCGAGGCGCGCAGGGCGGCCTCGACCTGGGCCTGGCTGAGGCCGGCCGGGAGCTTGGCGCCGATCGCTCCCTGGAAGATGATGTTCGTGGCGTTGCCCAGGATCTTCGGCCCCAGCACAGCGAACGTGACGCTAACGATCGCGAGCAGGAAAACGAGGATGATCAAGGGAGCCTCGGGGCGGAGCCGCCCGAGCAGGCGGCCGAAGGCGACCCGGAAGTTCTTCGACTTCTCGGCCGGCATGCCGCCCATCATCCCGCCCGGTCCGCCCATCGGGCCCCGGCGCATCGGCGGGCGGCCGCCCGGGCCGCCCATTCCGCCGGCAGGCGTCGCCGAACCGCCCGGAGCGGAGCCCCCGGAAGGAGTTCCCGGTCGCCCGCTCATGCCACGGCCTCGGCTTCGGACAGCTGGGAGTAGACGATCTCGCGATAGGTCTCGCAGGTTTCCATCAGCTCGGCATGGGTGCCCTTGCCGACGATCCGGCCGACATCCATGACGATGATCTGATCGGCCTTCATGATCGTGCCGACCCGCTGCGCGACGATGATCACGGTCGACCCGCTCAGATCCTTGCTGAGGGCCGCCCGGAGACGGGCATCGGTGCTGAAGTCAAGGGCCGAGAAGCTGTCGTCGAAGATGAATATCTCGGCCCGCTTGACCAGGGCCCGGGCGATCGCCATCCGCTGTCGCTGGCCCCCCGACAGGTTCGTCCCGCCCTGCATGACCGGCGCGTCGAGGCCGCCGTCGAGGGCCTCGACGAAATCGCGGCCCTGGGCGATCTCGAGGGCGTGCCACAGCTCGGCATCGGTTGCCTCCTGGTCGCCGTAGCGCAGGTTGCTGGCGACGGTCCCGCTGAACAGGAACGACTTCTGGGGGATCACCCCCATCTTGTGCCAGACGTCGGCCTGGAGCATGTCCCGGACATCGACGCCGTCGATCAGAACGGCGCCCCCAGTCGCGTCGTAGAAGCGCGGGATCAGGTTGATCAGGGTCGACTTGCCGCTGCCCGTGCTGCCCACGATGGCCGTCGTCTGACCCGGGCGCGCCTCGAAGTTGATGTCGAACAGGACTGGCGCCTCGGCCCCCGGGTAGCCGAACTCGACGTGCCGGAACTCGACCAGGCCCGGCTGCTGGGAGGCCGCCGGTGCGACCGGATGCTCGGGATCGCGGACGGACAGCTCGGTCTGGAGGACCTCCTGGATACGACCGGCCGAGACCACGGCCCGTGGCACGAACACGAACAGGATCACGGCCATCAGGACCGCGAACAGGATCTGAGTCAGGTACTGCAGGAAGGCGGTCAGGTTTCCGATCGGCATCTCGCCGCTGTTGACCCGGGCGGCCCCGAACCACATCACCGCGACCATCGACAGGTTGATGATTGCGGTCATCACCGGGATCATCAGGGCGAAGAGGCGGTTGACCCGGATCGACGTCGAGAACAGGTCCTTGTTGGCCACGTCGAAGCGCTCTTCCTCGTGCCGGGTCGCGACGAACGCCCGGATCACCCGGACGCCCGAGAGCGTCTCGCGCATGACCTGGTTGATCCGGTCGAGCTTGACCTGCATCGCCCGGAAGAGCGGGATGGCCCGGGACATCACGATCGCGATGACCAGGCCCATGAGCGGCACGATCACGATCAGGAGCGACGACAGCGGGACGTCCTGGCGAACCGCCATGATCACCCCGCCCACGGCCAGGATCGGGGCCGAGATCAGGGCGGTCAGTCCGAGGAATACGACCGTCTGGACCTGCAGGACGTCGTTCGTGTTGCGGGTGATCAGCGAGCCCGCCCCGAAGCGATTCACCTCGACCTGCGAGAAGCCTTCGACCGTCCGGAAGATCGCCGTTCGGACGTCACGCCCAAGGCCCATCGCGGCCCGCGCCCCGAAATAGATCGCAATGATCGAGGCGATCCCCAGGACGAGGGTCACGACCAGCATCAGGGCGCCGGTCTGAAGGATGTAGGTGGTGTCGCCCTTGACGATCCCGTTGTTGATGATGCTGGCGTTCAGGTCGGGCAGGTAGAGCGTGCCGAGCGACTGGATCGTGAGCATGATCACGACCAGCGCAATCGAGCCACGGTACGGCCGGAGGTAGGTCCGGAGGAGGCGGATCATCGCTGGCTCCCGCCGGCAATCACGCCGTCGACGTCCGGAGCCACCCGGCTGCGGGCTGCGTGGAGAGCTCGCAGGCCGGTCAGCAGGCCGGTCATCTCGGGCTCACTGAGCTCCTCGAGCAGGACCCCCAGGCGTTCGCGATGGTGCTCCCCGAGCGAGGTCGAGATCATCGATCCGGCCTCGGTCAGGTGGACCAGCACCACCCGCCGGTCCGTGGCATCGTGACGCCGTTCGACCACGCCCCGATCGGTCATCCGGCTGACGATACCGGTGGCACTGGCGACCGACACGTCGAGGGTGTCGGCCAGCCGGCCCATCGAGATCGGGCCTTCTGCCTCGAGCACGGTCAGCACATTCAGGTGGACCAGGCTGAGGGATCCGCGATGCCAGCGCCGATACGCGTCCATCTTCTCGCGCGGCGTCGAGACGAGCTCTTCGATGAGCTCATCCACCAGCCGCCGGCGCCGATCCAGGCCCAGCTGCTCTGTACGTGCTGCAACGATATTCAATGACACGTTGACAATATACCCGGTCTGTAACGGACCCGCAAGCCCATCGCCCGGGGTGTCCCTGGCCATCGTCGGCGACGAATGTGGAGCCGCCGTGAACATGGCATGGCGAGGTGGCAGAGCGGCCCGGGCTGCTCTGGAGCGCCGGTTCATCACGACCAGCCTGATTGACGTCGCTCATCGCTCTGTCATCCTTGGCCTGGACGCACCAGGAGAGCGCCGGGAGGACCGCCATGGCCGAGATCGAAGCCCTGAGCCGGCCGGCTGCCATGTGCCTCGGTTCGGGTCACCTGGTGGTCTACGGCAACCCGGACTTCGTCGGCGCATTCGGCGGCCGCTGCGTCGGAATGCCCGCCCGGGAAGCGCTGGTCAAGCTGCCCAGCGAGGCATTTGCCCTGCTCGACGCCGTGCTGGCCGGCGGCCGGCCGCTCGCTCGCTGGATCGCGGTCGACGGACAGGCCTGGCGGCTGACGGCGATGGCCCGGCTCGATCCCGAAACCGGAGCGCCCTACGGCGTGTCGTTCCACCTGCGCCGTCGGACCGACGTGCCGATCGTCCGAGCGAGCGGCCGCGCCCCTATTCCACCGGCACAGCCCCGGGCCTGACGGACCGGGGCTGGTCGATGAGAGCTTCTGGTGGAGCCTGCGGTGATTGGCCGGTCAGTCCTGCTTGCGCCCTCGGCGATGGCCGGTCGGGATCAGCAGGAGCGTACCCGCCAGCATGATCCCGAGGCCCGCGAGAAGCAGGACACCGGGGCCCTCGCTGGTCGAGCTGTCAGTCAGGCCGGCCGTCGAGGTGCTCGGCGGGGTGACCTTGGGCTTACCGGTCGCGGCGCCAACGGCACCGGTCGGGGTCGGGGTCGCCGTCGCGAGGACGTTGATCGTCACGAAGTTCGTCATGCACACGGGCTGGGCCTCGGCGACCTGTTCGCAGTCCGTGTAGCTGAACTTGTCGCTGCCGACGTAGTCCTCCTGGGGCACGTACGTGATGCCGGACCCGGTGCCTGAAATCTTGCCCCATTCGGGCGGGAAGTCGGTCAGGTCCGTCGTCCGGACGTAGGCATCGCTGGGTTCACCAGCCAGCATGTCCGCCTTGGATACCTGGAGGGTAGTGTTCTCGTTGATCGTGTACGACAGAGATGGCGGCTGGGCGAGGCCTGCCGCAGATACACCGGCGACGCTCCCAAGGGCGAGGGCCGTTCCGACCAGGCCGGCCGCAAGCCCGACGCTGAGGCGCCGGCGAATCGTCGTGGGAACTTCATAGGTGTTCATAGGACTATTGTCGCGATCCATCCAGACTAGGCAAGTACCACCAACTTCACCAATGCGCCCAGATTGGCGCGCCGAGGCACCGGGGTCCTAGCCCACGGTGACCGTGATGCGGTGGTGGCCGCGAGCGCCGTCCGGGGCCGGATCGCTGACCTGATCGGTCTGGATGGTGCCCGTTCCGTCGGTCGCCCGGACCTCGATCGAATGGGGTCCGGCAACCGCGGTCCAGGGAAGGAGCCACTGGACCCAGGTCGCCTTCGAGATGGGCTGGCTGATCTCGGCCGGTTGCCACGCCCCGTTGTCGATCTTGACCTCGACCCCTTCGATGCCGCGGTCCGGTGCCCAGGCGACGCCGGCCAGGTTGACCCGGCCGGCGGCCAGGTTCGAGCCGCCGGCCGGCACGTCGATCCTTGACTGGGTCAGGATCGGGCCGTCCTTGGCCCAGCCCAGCGGGATCCAGTAGCCGTCGACTGCTTCGCGGGTGGTCAGCTCGATCGATGCCAGCCACTTCGTGGCCGAGACATAGCCGAACAGGCCGGGCACGATGAGGCGGGCGGGGAACCCGTGCTCGGCCGGCAGAGGGACCCGGTTCATGCCGACCGCGATCATCGGCTCGCGGCCCTCGGCCATCGCCCAGTCCGTCGGGAAGCCGACCGTGAAGTCATCTACCGAGCGGCCCACGACCTGGGTTGCGCCGGCCTGGATGCCGGCCATGTTGAGCACGTCCTTTAGGCGGACCCCCGTCCACAGGGCGTTGCCGACCAGGTTCAAGCCCGGCTGGTTGTCCGAGGCGACATCGTTGCTGACGCAGGCGATCGTGACGTACTGCTCGAAGAGCGGCATCGCCAGCAGCTCGTCATAGGTGAACGAGAGGGGGTGATCGACCATCCCCTTCACGTCGACCTGCCAGCCGTTGGCGTCGACCTGGGGGGTCAGCAAGGTCGTGTCGATCTTGTAGAACGAGTCATTCGGCATCACGATTGGCGTGATTCCGGGGATCGTGAACAATTCGCTCGAGGTCAGTGGCGGCACCGGATTGAGGACCGCCGGCAGCTTGGTCGTGCTCACGATGCCTGTCGGGTGCTGGTCGTTCACCAGCGATCGACCGATCCCGCCGACGATCACCGCTCCCCCGAGCGTGCCCGCACTGGCGATCAGGAATCGCCGGCGGGTCCACTCCAGGCTCATCGACGTTGCCGCCACGTCGGCGGTCCCGGCCGGGCGCGCCTTGGCGGAGCCCGGCTGGCCCGGCGCCGACCGAGCGCGCGCCCCAGCCTGGGCCGCAGCGCTGCGGCGTGCCGCCTTGCCGCTGGATGGCCGCCAGACGGGACGCTCCTCGAGGTCGACAGTCGAATCGCGCGAGCTCGGGCCCGTCTGCCGGCTGGCCTCCGCGGCAACTGCGACGGACGAGCCCGGAACGAGGCCAAGCAGGAAATGCAGGGCGGCCAGGCCGACCCCGACGGCCACGACGGGGACCACGATCGCGAACAGCTTCGACGTCAAGGGATCCTGGAACGCCGCGAATGCCGACAGGGCACCAAACCCGCCGAAGAGCCACATCCCGTTCTCGAACCGGCGGGCCGCCAGGACCCCGGTCAGGGCGGCGACCAGGAGCGCGACGACAAGCACGGCGACGTTAAGGGCCAACTTGTCGTTGGTGCCGAAGAGGTTGACCATCAGCTCCTTGGCGCCGGCCGGCTGGAGCGCGATGATCATCGTCCCGACGGCGGTGACGAGCGACGGGGCGCCCTTGATGAGGCCGGCGATCAGCTCGGCGACGCCCAGTCCGGCTGCCCCCGAGGCGAGCCCGGCCAGCGCGCCTTGCCACACGGCCGGGCGGCGCGCGACGGACGGGCCGGCCTTCGGGTTGGGTCGGCTGGAGCTGCTCATATCGGGCAACCCTATCGCGCCCGTGTGACGAACGCATGTCAGCGCCTGTCCGGGTCGCTCGCCGTCACTGGGCCGTCACAACGTCGTCACGAACCGATCTCTACGATGGACCGCGATGCGCCAGGAATCCGATCGGCCGATCCTCGTGGTCGATGACGATGCCAAGATCGTCCGGCTCGTCCGAGCCTACCTGGAGCGGGACGGCTACCGGGTCATCGGGGCGACCGATGGTCGCGCCGCGCTGACGGCGGTCGAGCTCGAACGACCCGCCCTGATTGTGCTCGACCTGATGCTTCCGGAGGTCGACGGCCTGTCCGTCGTCCGCGCGATGAGGAGTGCGGCCGACGACACTCCGATCATCATCCTGTCCGCCCGGGGCACCACCGCTGACCGGATCAGCGGCCTGGCGACCGGGGCCGACGACTACCTGCCCAAGCCGTTCTCGCCGGCCGAGCTCGTCCTCCGGGTCCGGCGGATCCTCGCCCGGGTCCAGGCCGGGCCGGAGCAGCCTGGGCCGGCTGGGTCGGGGGCCGAGCCGGCCCGGCCGCTGGTCCATGGCGACCTGGTTGTCGACCGCGACCGGCACTCCGTCGAGATCGCGGGTCGAGACGTGGCCCTGACTGCCGTCGAGTTCCGGCTCCTGGTGGCGCTCCTCGA
Organism: uncultured Chloroflexia bacterium; assembly: GCA_963720965.1. Taxonomy (GTDB): domain Bacteria; phylum Chloroflexota; class Limnocylindria; order Limnocylindrales; family CSP1-4; genus Palsa-1033. The sequence continues at coordinate 821,137 of CAVRHD010000002.1, forward strand.
AGCCGATGGCCGGGTCCTCAGTCGCGACCAGCTCCTGGACGGCGTCTATGGCCACGACGCCGATGGCGTCCTCGAGCGGACGATCGATGTCCACGTCGGCCGGCTCCGGGACAAGCTCGAGGACACGGCAGTCGAGCCTCGCTACATCGCCACCGTGCGCGGCGTGGGCTACCGCTCAACGGCTCGGCCGGCGACCGCCGAGCCGCCCGAATCAACGCGGCCCCGGGCCGTGACCCGGATCCGATGAGCCTGCCGGGAGAGCGGGCCGGCGGCCGTGCCCGGGGCCAGGGCTGGTCCCGTGGCGTCGGCGCCCGGATCGTCCTGGTGGCCGTGTTGACCTCGGGCCTGGCGGTGGCGATCGTCACCTTCGGCGTGGTCGTGGTCGGCGGGGCCGTGTTCGCCGACCTGATGATGAAGAACGGCGCGACCGCCGACGCGGCCCACGCCATGTTCGACCACTCGATCACGCTGGTCCTGCTCGCCGCGATCATCGCGGCCGCCGTCGCCGGGGTGGTGCTGGCGATCATCCTCGGCCGGCGCCTGGCCCGACCGCTGGCCGAGATCGGCTCGGCCGCGCGGACCGTGGCCGCCGGCGACTACGCGGTCCGGGTCCCCCGCCGCGGTCCCGAGGAGATCGCCAGCCTGGCCGATTCGTTCAATCAGATGGCGGCCAGCCTCGAGGAGCAGGAGCGCATGCGCCGGGAGTTCATCGCCAACGCCGCCCACGAGCTGCGCACTCCGCTGACCAACCTGCAGGGCTACCTCGAGGGCCTGCGCGACGGCGTCATCCCGGCCGATCGGGCGACGTTCGAGTCGCTCTGGGATGAGGCCGAACGCCTCGTCCGGCTGGCCGCGTCGCTGGATACGCTGGCCGAGGGTGATGCCGGTGGCCGGCCCGGCCCACCGGTCGAGATCGACATGACGGCAGCCGTCCGCCTCGCCGCCGAGCTTGCGATGCCCGGCTTCGAGCGGGCCGGTATCCGGCTCGAGCTGGACCTGCCCGGCCACCTGCTGGCGCGGGCCGATCCCGATGGCCTGGCCCAGGTCCTGGGCAACCTGCTCCAGAACGCGACGCGCTACACGCCCCGCGGCGGTCGCGTCGAGGTCCGGGCCGAACGTCGACCGGCGGACGTCCTGGTGACGGTGACCAACAGCGGCGAGGGGATCCCGGCCGGCGACCTGCCCCATGTGTTCGAGCGCTTCTACCGGGTCGACAAGTCGCGTGACCGGGCTCACGGTGGCGCCGGGATTGGCCTGTCCATCGTCCAGCAGCTGGTGGAGGCGGCGGGCGGCCGGGTTGGTGCCGAATCGGGCGGTGGGACGACCCGCTTCTGGTTCGCCCTGCCGGCCTGACCCGGCCGGGTGGCGGCGTCCGTTCGAAAGGTCGCGTACAGTGAGCCGATGATCCCGGCGCAGTGGCGCGATCGATTCCGGCTGGCAGCGTTGGCGGCCGTCGCGTTCGTCCTGGCCCACGACCTGATCTTCCTGATCACCGATGGTCGGTTGTACGGCGTCGCGCTGGCCCAGACCGGTCACGGCGACCAGTGGACCGGCACGGTGGTGATCGTGGCCGGGCTCGCAACCACGCTCGCGATCGTCGGGATCGCCCGGCTGATCTCGTTGACCCGCCTCGCCCGCGAACTGGATGCAGGCGACCTGACCGTGAGCCGGGGCCGGCTGGGCGATCTTGGCGGCCTGCTGCTTCGATCATGGCTGGTGATCCTGCCGATCGCGCTCCTGCTGTTCATCGTGGTCGAGAACCTCGAGCATCTCTCGGTCGGGCTGCCGGCGCCGGGCCTGAGCGTGCTCGGGTCGAGCCAGTACCACTCGGTCGTCGGCGTCTTCGTCGTCGTGTCGATGCTGGCCGCCCTGGTCGACGCCCTGTACCGCTGGCGCCGGGACATCCTCGTCGCCCGGATCGAGGCCGCCCGGGCCCGCCTCGCCCGTCGACCGGCCCGGATCGCCGGCCGGTCGCTGCCGTGGGTCGACATCCGGCACGCGTCGATCACCGGCAACCGGATCTCCGGTCGCGCTCCCCCGGCGCCCTTCGCCTAGCCCGTGGTCCGGTCCGGCCCGCTGGCCGCCCCGGACCCACCGCATGCGAAGCGGCAGGCGTCGGACCAGGAAGTCCGGCGGTGCCCCGGAGGAACCCCATGAACAAGCCTCGATCCCGGCGAATCGGCATTGCCGTGGCCTGCGCGGTCGGTGCCGCGCTGCTCCTGTCGAGCGTCGCCGACGCCCACGTCGTGAAGACGATCGGGACCTACACCGTTGCCCTCGGCTGGGTCCACGAGCCGACGTTCGTGGGCGAGCTCAACGCCGTCCAGGTCGTGATCAAGGACGCCTCGGGCAAGGCCGTCACCGACCTCAACGACGGCGACCTCAAGGTAACGGTCAGCAACGGGGGCAAGACCTCTGACCCACTGCCCCTGCTCAACACGTTCGACCCGGACACGGGCCTCGGGGTTCCCGGGGACTACGAGGCGGCGATCATCCCGACCGCGCCCGGCGACTACACGTTCCACCTGACCGGCTCGATCGACGGGACGGCGGTGGACGAGACGGCGACCTCGAGCAATTCGACGTTCAACTCGGTCGTCGACTCGACCGGGATCCAGTTTCCGAACCAGCTACCGGCGCTGACCGACGTGATCACCCGGCTCGACCGGATCGATGCCCGTCTGGCCAGTCCATCACCGGAGGCCAACGTCGCACCGTCAAGCGCGCCCGGCTCGAGCTCGACGCCGATCTACGACGCACTCGACTCAGCCAACGCAGCCGCGGCCAGCGCCCAGTCAGCGGCCAACACCGCCCTCATCGTGGGCGGCGCGCTGGGGTTGCTTGGCGTGGTCATCGGGCTGGCCGCCCTGGGCGTCGCCGTGCGTGGCCGTCGCGGCCAGGCCTGACGAGGTGGTCGGCCGGGCCAGGACGCTTGGTGTCGGGGCGCTCCTCGGATTCGCCCTGACCCTGGTCCTGTCAGGCAGCGCGCTCGGTCACTCGCTGCCCCAGTCGAGCGTCCCAAGCCCGGGTGCCGAGCTGACGACGTCACCGAGCCAGGTCTCGATCGTCTTCGGCGAGCGTCCTGACCCGAAGCTGTCGACGATCAAGGTCCTGGACACGACCGGCGCCGCGGTCACGTCCGGCCCGACGGCCGCGGCGCCGGCCAACGCGGCCGAGCTCGTGGTGCCGCTCAAGGCCGACCTGCCGGACGGCGTGTACACCGTCGCCTGGCGAACCGTCTCGGCAGTCGATGGCCACCTGGCCACGGGCTCGTTTGCCTTTGGCATCGGTGTCGCCCCGCCGGCCAGTGGCTCCGGATCAGGCTCGACCACGTCGGCCGGTCCATCGATCGCCGCAATCGTCGCCCGCTGGCTGCTGTACCTCGGCCTGGTCGGCCTGCTCGGGCTGGCTGTGTTCGGCGCCGTCGTCGCCCCCCAGGCTCCCGGGGCCGTCCGGCGGGTCCTGCCGGTTGCCTGGTTGATCGGCGCCATCGGGACCGGTCTGGTCATCGTCGTCCAGCTGGGCGATGCGGGGGTCGACCCCGGTACAGCCTTCGGCACCTCATTCGGGCCGGGCATCGTCGGCCGGATCGTGCCCATGGTCGTCGCCGGCATCGGCGTGGCCGTGGCGGCCTCCGGTCGCTCGCGCACGCGGGCGGCCCTGGTGCTGATCGGCCTGGGGGCGGCGGGGGCGATGCTGGCCGACGTCCTGCTCAGTCACGCCGCTGCCGGCGCCAACGTCGGCCTCGACGTCCTGGTGCAGGTGATCCACGTGGTGGCGGTCGGCCTATGGCTGGGCGGCCTGCTCGGCCTGGTCGTGAACCTGCGCGGCGAACCAACGGAAGCGACGGCCCGGATGGCCAGCCGGTTCTCGCGGCTGGCCACGGTCGGGATCGCCACGGTGGCGCTGACCGGGCTGCTCCGCGCAATCGACGAGGTCGGCACGATCAACAACCTGGTTTCGACCGACTTCGGGCGCCTGGTCATCGCCAAGACGGCCCTGCTGGGCGTGCTGGCCGGGCTCGGCGCGATCAACCACTTCCGGAATGTGCCAGCAGCCGGCCGGACCATTCGGGGCCTGCGCCGGATCGGTTCGACCGAGCTCCTCGTCGGCGCCACTGTCCTGCTCCTGTCGGCATCACTGGTCAACCTGGCCCCACCGACCGAGACGAGCGGGGGATCGACCCCGGTCGCAGCGGTCAATCCCGTGTTGCTGACCGGGTCAGACTTCGGGACGTCGGTCAAGGTCCTCCTCGATGTGTCCCCGGGCGCCGCCGGCTTCAACACGTTCAAGGCAACGGTCACCGATTACGACACGGGTGCCGCCCTCGCCTCGGCAACCAGTGTCAGCCTGCGCTTCACGTTCCCCGGCCGGGCCGACGTCGGCAGCTCCCGGCTGGACCTGCCGGCCACGGCGCCCGGCGTGTTCACCGCCACGGGCTCCAACCTGTCACTCGTCGGGGCGTGGCAGATCACGGCCCTGGTCGTCAACGGGACGGCCTCGGTCGAGGTCCCGTTCGAGCTGATCACGCGGACCGCTCCGGCGACGATCGACGTGAACGCGGTGGCCGGGCTGCCCACGATCTATACCGTCCACCTGTCGGCCGGACGAAGCGTCCAGGTCTATCTCGACCCGGGAACCCCTGGGGCGAATGAAGTTCACAGCACGTTCTTCGATGCCGCCGGCAATGAGCTGCCGGTCCCCAGCGTCGTGATGGTCATGGGCCTGGCCGGTCAACCGGCGACCAGCCTGACCCCGCGTCAGCTCGAGCCCGGCCACTTCGTGGCCGACACCACACTCGTCGCCGGCACCTACACCCTGTCGGTTGCCGGCCCCGCCCCCAACGGCGACCAGCTGACGACCCAGCTCAACCTCCCCGTCACCCCCTGAGGCACCCCCCGATGTCACCCTCGACTTCCCCTCGCCGGCCGGCCCGACGCCTCGGGCTCATCCTGATCGCAGTGTTCCTCGCTGGCTGCAGCTCGGCGGCCACGAACGTGCCCGGCTCGGCCGGACCGGCGACCAGTGGACCCACTCCAGCCGGCTCCCGGCCATCCTCGCCCGCCGTCGTCACGATCGTCTCGCCAACCTCCAACCAGGTCGTGACGGGGACCACCCTGCACGTCGTCATCACCCTCCAGAACGCGACGATCGTGCCGGCCACGACGACCAATGTCAGCCCGACAACCGGCCACGTGCACCTGTACGTCGACAACGTCCTCGTGTCGATGAACTACGGCCTGACCCAGGACCTGCCGGTCCATCCGGGGACGTATGTCCTGAAGGCCGAGTTCGTGGCCGCCGACCACGCCCCGTTCGATCCCCGCGTCTGGTCGAACCAAGTCTTCTTCACGGTGCATTGAAGCCGGGCCCCCCGGGCGGGGTGGACACAAGCCGGCGGCGTGCCGGCTGGTTCGCGCTGGGTAGCGGGCTCGTCCTGATCGCCGCGGCCCAGGTCATGGCGCCCGTCGTGGCCCCATTGTTCGACGGCCTGATCGTCCTGGGGCCGTATCACTACCTCAGCCCCGGCCCGGGCCAGACCGGCTCGCCCGGCTCGGCCATGGTCAGCGAGGCGGTCGCCTCCGGTGCGAGTCCGGGCTTCAATGCGGCCACGACCGAGACGCCGCCCCAGGCCCAGCTGATTGCGGCGCCGGGTGCCTTCGTCCTCGGGCCCGCCTCGACCTCGGTCGTGGTCACGATCACGCCGGTCCCGCCGCCCGCGCCGTCGACCGTGGGCGCGCTCCTCGGCAACACCTATCGCTTCGCCGTCACCGACCAGGCGGGCACGGCCCTGCCGACCCAGCCAGGTACCGACGTGACCCTCGTCCTGCGCGCGCCCGATGCGACCAGCGACGCCGAGTTCGCCGAGTACTCGACCGGCAGCTGGGACCTCGTCCCATCGTCGCCGTCGGGAACGCCGGGCTTCTTCATCGCGATGACGGCCGGCAGCGGCACGTTCGCACTGGTGGCCGCGCCGGCCGGCTTTGGCCTGGTCCAGGCGGGGATCCTGACGATCGTCGTCACCGCGGTCCTGGCCACTGGCGGGCTCCTCCTCATCCGCCGCCGCCGGAGGCCGGCACTGGCGAGCGGGCCGTCGACGGCTCGCGACCGGCGCGGGCCACCGCCGACCAATCGGTCAAGCCCGCCCGCCAACAAGAAGAAGCGCAAACGCCGATGACCCGAATGCAACTCAGCCCGGCCTCGATCGGCCAGGCGCCAATCAGCCAGCCACGCCAAACTCAACCATCACCGAACCAGGGAGAGCCTCGCATGCCGGCCGTCGTTCGTCGCTGCCTCGTTGTCGCTGTCGCGCTCGTCCTCGCCGGCTGCGCCGGATCGGTCCCGACGGCAAGCCCGGCGAGCACGGCCCATGCGCCGACGGGCGGATCAGCGGCCTCCGGTTCGCCGATCCGGATCGGGGCCGTGTTCCCGATCAGCGGCGACGCTGCCAGCCTCGCCCTGCAGGAGTTGCGCGGCGTGCAGCTGGCGGCCGACTTCGTGAATGCCGACGGCGGGATCGGTGGACGCCGGATCGTGCTCGACATCCGCGACCTTGAATCGGCCGAGGCGGCGCCGGCGGCGATGGCCTCGCTGCGGGCCGATGGGGTATCGGTCGTGGTCGGGGCCTATTCGTCCGACCTGTCGATCCCGGCGGCTGCTGCGGCTGATAAGGCCGGGCTCGTGTACTGGGAGGCTGGCGCGGTGGCCGACCAGCTGACCGGCCGCGGGCTGCCCCTCGTGTTCCGGGTCGGCGCCAGCGGCACGAACCTCGGCGACAACTCGGCGACCTTCGCGGCGACCCAGCTCGCGCCGCGACTGGGGACCACCGCGTCGGGCCTGCGCGTGGCGATCGTGGCCGCCAACGATCCGTATCCACAATCGGTGGCCGCCGCGGCGATGGCTACGGCCCGGAATGACGGCACGAACATCGTCGACCAGCAGACCTACAACCTGTCCTACCCGAACTGGCCCCGGGTGATGGCCGAGCTGGCCGCCGCCAAGCCGTCGGTGATCATCCTCGCCTCGGACATCGCCGACGGTGTCGCCTTCCGCCAGGCGATGCTGGCCGCGGGCCTCAAGGTCCAGGCCCTGATCGGCTCGACGATGGCCGAGTGCACGCCGGACTTTGCCGGCGAGCTGGGAGCCGACGCGATCGGGATCTTCGCATCCGACCGCCCGACCGGCGGCTTCCAACCGAGCGCCCTCAATCCCGCTGCACTGGCCCTCTACAACCGCCTCGCCGTGGCCTGGGCCAAGGACAATCCGGTCGCTGCCCCGAACAATTCCTATGGTGACAACGGCGGATCCGAAGCCGAAATCGACCGCGCCCGGCAGCACGCCCGTGATCGTCGGCCCGATCGGCGAGGATTCGGCCGCGGCGGGACCCACGGAGGAGGCCCTGTCCGGCTTCTCGGCGGCCTGGGTGCTGTTCCACGATGTCCTGCCCGCCGCCGCCGGCAATTCGCAGACCGCCGGCCACGCGCTCAGCCCGACCTCGATCGCCGCTGCCGCCCGTGGCCTGGACCTGCCGGAGGGCAGCCTGCCCAATGGGGCCGGGGTGCGCTTCTCGACCGCGCCGGGCTCCCTCGGCCAGAACCTGCGGGCAGCGGCCGTGATCTGGCAGTGGCAGGCAGTCCAGCAGTACGCCTACGTCTGGCCGCCGACGTACGCGACGGCCTCGATCAAGTACGTTCCGCTCTCGCGCTGAGTGATCACCGTGACCACCACGGCAAGGAATCTGGCCGACCAGGAACGTCCGAGCTCGAAACCGCTCCGAATGAGCCTGCTCCGGGCGATCCTGGTCGGCCTGGGCCTGGTCGTCGTGGTCGGTGCGCGCTGGGCGGCCACCGTCGACGAGGCGCCGCCGCTCGTGGTTGGCGCCCTGTTCGGGGTCGCATTGGTCGGCGTCGCCTGGGCCGGGGGCCTTCGCCCGTCGGCCATCCGGCCAGAGGCCATCGCGATCGGGCTGGCCGGGGCGGCTGTCCTGGTCGGACTGGCGATCGGAGCGAGCCGCCTGGCCGGCCTGCCGCTGCGGGTCGTGCCCCAGACCGACTTCGCCTGGTGGGCCTTGATCACGATCCTGGTCGCGTCCGCCGAGGAGCTGATCCTGCGGGGCATCCTGTTCGACGCGATCGGCGAGGCCGCCGGGATCGGCGCGGCGATCGTCGTGACCAGCCTGCTCTTCGCGCTGATCCACGTGCCGCTCTATGGCTGGCACGTGGTGCCGCTCGACTTCGGGGTGGGAATCTTCCTGGCCGGCCTGCGGCTTGCCTCGGGCAGCGTCGCGGCCCCGGCCCTCGCTCACATCGTGGCCGACCTTGCCACCTGGTGGATCTAGGGTTCAGGCGTCGGGCAGGACCTTGCCCGGATTGAGGATGCCCAGTGGATCGAAGGCGGCCTTGACCGCGCGCATCAGGGCAACCGCGCCGCTGCCTCGCTGGAGCTCGAGGTAGTCGCGTCGCGAGGCACCGATGCCATGCTCGGCCGTGACCGTGCCGCCCAGCGCGATGGCCGCCCGATAGAGCGCGTCGCAGGCACGCCCGAGCTTCGCCTCCCCGTCGGGGTCATCCCGCTCCAGGATGATGTTCGGGTGGAGATTGCCGTCGCCGACGTGGCCGAAGGTGGCGATCGTCAGGCCCTGCTCGCGCCCGACGCGTTCGATCTCGACAAGGAGCTCGGGGACCCGCCCGCGGGGCACGCCAACGTCCTCCATCCGGGCAACGCCAAGTCGTTCCATCGAGTTGAAGGCGAGCCGGCGCGCCTGGCGGAGCATGTCGGCCTCGACCTGGTCGGCGGCCACGATCGTCGATGCGGCACCGGCGCCAAGGCAGGCCGCCTCGGCCAGCTCGAGGGCGCGCGTCGCGGCCGACCCGGGCAGGTCCAATTCGATCATGAGCATCGCCGCGGCGTCGCGGTCGAGGCCCAGGTGATGATCGTCGTCGACGGCCCTGATCGTGGTCCGGTCCATCAGCTCGAGGGTGCACGGCTCGACGCCCGCCGCGGCCAGGGCCGAGACGGCGTCGCCGGCCGACACGAGGCTCGGGAAGAATGCCAGGAGGGTGGCCTTCGGCGGAGGCGTGGGCCGCAGCCGGAGGGTGGCCTCGGTGATCAGGGCCAGCGTTCCCTGCGATCCGACGATCAGGGGAATCAGGCCGTAGCCCGCGACGTCCTTCGTCGTCCGGCCGCCGAGCCTGACGATCTCACCGGTCGCGGTCACGATCTCGAGGCCGACCACCGCGTCCCGGGTCACGCCGTACTTCAGGCAGCACAGGCCACCGGCGTTCGTGCCCAGGTTGCCGCCGATCGAGCAGATCTCGGTGCTGGCCGGATCGGGAGCGTAGAACAGGCCCTCATCGGCGACCGCGCGTTTCAGGGCCGCGTTCAGGACCCCGGGTTGGGTCACCACGACCAGGTTCGAACGATCGATCTCGAGGATCCGGTTCATCCGCATGAACGAGATCGTCAGGCCACCGGCGACCGAGATCGCGCCGCCCGACAGGCCGCTGCCGGCGCCGCGGGCAACGACCGGCACCCTGTGCCGGGCGGCCAGCCGGACGAGCTCGGCGACCTCGCTCGTCTCGCTCGGGAGCGCCACCGCCAGGGGCGGCGGTGGATCGAGATAGGCGGTCTCGTCGCGGCGATAGCTGTCGAGGTCGATTGGGTCGGTCAGCAGGCGCAGGGCGGGCAGGCGCTGGGCGACCTCGGACAGGAATGCTGCCCCGGTTGCGGGATCCGCCGAAACGGGAGTGACCATGCCCGCAGGATAGCCCGAGGCAGGTGGCGCCGAGCGTTGGCAGGGCCGCCGGACCCGTGTGGGACATGACGCTCGGTGCATGGGCATTCCACGGGCAAGCCTGGTCGAGGCTCCGGGATCGGCGATGAACGAGGCGGGAGAATGTCCGACCTGAGGGGGGACGACGGCTCACGAAGCCCCAAGGGCGCGTCGACGGCCTATGGCGAGCCTTGTGGCCAGCCCCTGTGCTCAGGCTGCTCATGCACAGAGAACCGGAAACCACAAGGCTTGCCGAGGCCCCGCGATGGGGATGGGCTCGCGAAGGGCCTTAACGCCGATCGCGCTCGGTGCATGGACTCTCCCTGCACAAGCGGAGGCCTAAGGTCATCTGTAGACCTCCGCGAACTCGAAATGCGGCCGGTCTGAGCGTGGGTTGCCTGCTCGACAACGAGCCAAGAGCGGTCCATGGCCCGGGACGCGCCTTGCGGCCAGTCCTTGTACTCAGGCTGTCCATTCACCGAGCGCGATCGGCCTCATGAGCCCTTCGGGAGCCTGAGCCACCCCTGCGTTTCCAGCGGCCCTAATCCCGGCCGGCGGCTTCGATCGATTCCAGCGAGGCCGGATTCTCGAGGGCCGACAGGTCGCCCGGATCAAGGCCGAGGTAGGCCGCCCGGGCCACCCGCCGCATGACCTTGCCGCTGCGCGTTCGGGGCAGGTCCGCCACGGCCACGATCGCCTTCGGCCGGACGGGCTTGCCCAGCTCATGGACGACCTGCTGGCTGACGGCCGCGGCGATGGCAGGGTCCCAGGCGATTCCCGGCCGGGGCACGCACAGGACGATGATCGCCTCGCCCTTGAGGGCATCGGGCACCCCGATCGCGGCGGCCGCCATCACTGCCGGGTGGGCGACGGCACAGGCCTCCACCTCGGCCGGACCGACCCGCTTGCCGGCGACCTTGAGGGTGTCGTCCGAACGCCCGTGGATGTACCAGTAGCCGTCGGCATCGGTGGCCGCGAAGTCGCCGTGGAGCCACAGGCCGGGAATCCGGCGCCAGTACGTATCGAGGTAGCGCTCGTCATCGGGCTCGGCCCAGAAGCCGCGGGTCATCCCGGGCCAGGGTTGGCGGATGGCCAGCTCGCCGACCGCATTGCGGACCGGCGCGCCGGCCGGGTCGACGACGTCGGCCGCCATCCCGACACAGGGCCCGTTGAACGAGGTCGCCCGGATCGGCCGGAGAAGGGTACAGCCCAGGATTCCCCCGCTGACCTCGGTGCCGCCGCTGTAATTGACGATTGGTAGCCGGCGCTCGCCCACCACCGAGAAGAGCCACTGCCAGGGATCCGGGTTCCAGGGCTCACCGGTCGAGCCAAGGACACGCAGGCTCGATCGATCGTGACCGCGGACGGGATCCTCGCCGTGGACGCGGAGGGCCCGCACCAGGGTCGGACTGACGCCCATGTGGCTGATCCGATGATCGGCCACGAGCTTCCACAGGCGGCCCGGATCGGGCCAGTCGGGCGCGCCCTCGTAGATGACCAGGCGAGCGCCGAGCATCAGCGCCCCACTGATCGCCCAGGGGCCCATCATCCAGCCCAGGTCGGTGAACCAGCACAGCGCGTCGCCCGCGCGCAGGTCGAACGTGTGGGCCAGATCCTGGGCCGCCTTGATCGGGAAGCCACCGTGGACGTGGACCGTGCCCTTGGGCCGGCCGGTGGTCCCCGATGTGTAGATCACCATGTACGGCAGCTCCGGATCGGTCGGGGCCGCTGCCTCGACCAGGTCGGGCGACGACGGCTCGATGCCGTCCTCCCAAGCGGCGTCCCAGGCGGTCTCCCGGCCAGGATCGAGCGGCGTCGCTCCGGCGCCGAATCGCTGGACGACGATCACCGAGCGAACCGTCGGGGCGAGGGCGACGGCTTCGTCGGCAACGGCCTTGAGGGCGACCACGGCCCCGCGCCGCAGGAACCCATCCGCGGTGATCAGGTGGGTCGCCTCGAAGGCATCCAGCCGGGCCGCCACGGCTGGCGCCGCGTAGCCGCTGAAGATCGGGCTGAAAACGGCTTCGAGCCGACCGAGGGCGAGCACCGCGATCACCGTCTCCGGCAGCATCGGCAGGAAGATCCCCACCCGGCTGCCCCGGCCGATGCCGAGGACGGCCAGGCGCGCGGCGGCCCGGTGGACCGCGCGATCGAGCTCGCGCCACGAATAGCGCCGGGTCGCGCCATCCTCGCCTTCCCAGGCGAGGGCCTCTGAATCCGGCCGGGACGCCGCCCACGGCTCGGTCGAGGCGGCCGCGTGATTGAAGGCTCCCCCGCCCCACCAGCGCGCCCGCGCCGGGCCGCCGGCCAGGTCCAGGATCGTCCCCGGCCGGCGCTGCCAGCTGACCCCGATATCGTCGGTCGCGGCGCCCCAGAACCAGCCCGGGTCGGCGAAGGCCCGCGCCTGGAGCTGCTCGAGGTCAGCGAATCCCGCTGACCTGACGAAGCGGCCAAGCCGGGCCTCGGCCAGCTGGTCCGGCCCGGGTCGCCAATCGGCCGCGCTATCCGGGCGGGCAAACGCCGAGCCGGCCGGACTGGCGTTCGGGTCAGTCATCGATCGCTCGACCCCGGTCGCGCCGCGGGCGTTGACCTGCTGCGGCGAACGCCGGCCGTGAACCAACCCAGCAGGACCAGCGAGGCGCCGCCCACGGCTCCGAACCCGGCGAGCTCACTGGCAACGTTGACGCTGGGCGATGGCGCGGGTGCCGGGGTGACGTCGGGCGATGGACCCTGGCCGTTGATCCCGCGCAGGAAGTTGACCAGGTCCCAGCGCTGGGCTTCGGTCAGGGTCGTAGCGTAGCCGGGCATCCCGCCCGGCAATCCGTCCCGGATCCAGGTATACAGGTCGGAGTCGGAGTGGCTGTCGAGATGACCCGTCACGAGCGACCCGGGGGGCACCGCCGTGGTGCCTGCATCGGGTCCGTCGCCCCGGTACTCGGCGCCATGGCAGCGGGCGCAGGTCGCGTCGTAGACCACCGCACCGCGGTCGACCGAGGCGACCGAGTCGGCTGTCGGGTTGAGGTAGGTGATCGGCGGCGCACTGGCGTTGACGATACCGCTGATCACGAAGACCAGGCCCGAGATCAGGGCCAGGGCAGCGAAGGCGCGTGACCGGCCGAATGCAGTCGATGCATCGGAACCGCTCCGCACTCGCTCGCGCAGGGCGACCAGGCCGAGCCCGCAGGCCAGCGCCAGCAGGACGCAGCCAAGCCCGAGCTGCGACACCAGGGCGTTCAAGGCAGCTCCCGCGACTCGGCCATCGGCCGATCATACGGCCGACCCGGCCGGCCCCGGCCCGGGGTAGGATTCGCCTCCCGTGACCACTGTCCTGTTCGTTCGCCATGGCCTGACCGCGCTGACCGGCCCGGTCCTGACTGGCTGGACCCCGGGGATCCACCTCGACGACCGTGGCCGGCGCCAGGTCGAGGCCCTCGCCGGCCGCCTCGCGCCGGTGCCCCTGGCCGCCATCGTCAGCTCGCCCCTCGAGCGCTGCGTCGACACGGCCGACGCGCTCGCTGCGGGACGCAACCCGGTGCCGGATCGGCACGTCGACGATCGTGTCGGCGAGGTCCGCTACGGGACGTGGACCGGTGGCGAGATCAGGAAGCTCGCCCGCGACCCCCTCTGGTCGGTCGTCCAGGCCCACCCGTCGGCGATGACCTTCCCGGGCGGAGAGGCGCTGCGCGAGACCCAGGCGCGGGCCGTCGCCGCCGTCCGCGACTGGAACGAGCGTCTGGGCGAGGAGGCCACGTATGCGATCGTGAGCCACGCCGACGTGATCAAGGCGATCCTGGCCGACGCGCTCGGCCTCCACCTCGACCAGTTCCAGCGAATCGTCGTAGGGCCGGCGTCGTTGAGCGTCGTGCGCTACACCCGCCTGCGACCCTTCGTCCTCAGGGTCAATGACCAGGGCGGCGATCCGATCGACCTGGTTGAAGCGAAGATGAGGAAGAGAACGGGCCGGCCCCGCCGGCCGGCCACCACAGAGGCACCCGCATGACCCGACGGATCTCGAACTTCGACTCGCCCGATCAATTCGTCGCCGGCACGATCGGCGAGCCGGGCCACCGCGCTTTCTTCCTGCAGGCCCGTCAGGGTGGCTCGATCGTCAGCGTCGCCGCCGAGAAGACCCAGGTGGCGGTCCTCGCGGCGAACCTGGCCGCCCTGCTCGACACGCTGGCCGAACGCGGCGTCGAGGGGATCCCCGTCGACGCGGGCGATCGGCTGATCGATGACGAGCCGTTGGGTGAGCCCCTGGTCGAGGCCTTCCGGATCGGCGCCATGACGATCGGCTGGGACAGCGCGCGGGCCACGGTCCTCGTCCAGGCGGCGGCGATCGCCGATGATGACGACGAGGATGAGACGGTCGGGCAGGCGACCCTCGCCGACGACGACGACGATACCGACGGCCCTGACCTCATCCGGGTGCGCCTCTCGCCAACCGATGTCCGGGCGTTTGTCGCCCGGGCGGCCCGGGTGATCGCCGGAGGGCGACCACTCTGCCCGCGGTGCGGCGAGCCGCTCGATCCACAGGGCCACATCTGCCTCCGCCCGACCGCCTACCTCAACTGAGCCTGATGAGCCTGCCGGGGCTGCCCGGACTCGACCGGAAGGAAGCCCTGCGCCTCCTCCGGTCAGGCAGGCTGGAGGTCCAGGGCCGGCTGGTCGTGTCATCCAACGCCGCCCTCTATTGCAGCCTCCGGTCCGGCTCGCTGGAGGTCCCGGCGATCTACAAGCCGGTCCGCTTCGAGCGACCCCTGTGGGACTTCCCCGACGGCACGCTGGCCAATCGGGAGGTCGCCGCGGCGCTGCTGTCCGACGCGAGCGGCTGGGCGCTCGTGCCCCCGACCGTCCTCCGCGACGGACCGTTCGGTCCGGGAATGGTCCAGCTGTGGATCGAACCCGACCCGGCTGTCCATCCCTGGGACCTGGTCCGCACCTCTGACCGGCGGTTGCGCCGGATGGCCCTCTTCGATGCCGTCGTCAACAACACCGATCGCAAGGGCGGGCATATCCTGCCCGTCTGCCTCGACTCCCCGGCGAGCTCGTCGGCCGGCGGGCAGCCGACCGATGCGAGCGACGCCCTCGAGCTGGGCGACGAGCCGGTCGACCACTCAGCCCGGCCGCTCCACCTGTACGGCGTGGATCATGGCGTGTGCTTCTCCGAGGATCCCAAGCTGCGGACCGTCCTGTGGGCGTGGCGCGGCGAGCCGATCGAGCCGGAGGAGCTGGTGGAGCTGGAGGCGCTCGAACGGTCGCTCGAGGGCCGGCTCGGCCGGCGCCTGGCTGCGCTGCTGACCCCGGCCGAGCTCGGGGCGACCCGCCTCCGCCTGGCGACGCTCCTGGATGACCGTCGATTCCCCCAGCCCGACCCCGAGCGACCGGCGATTCCCTGGCCGCCGTACTGACCTGGAACCCCGATGCGGTGCGATCCGGCACCGCTCGTGGAGCCAGGTAGTACCAACCGATCGGTGGTTTGGTACTCGCGTGGCTGGACGCCGCGGTCGCCTGGTGGGACGCTCCCTCCGAACGGGGTGTCGCATGCCGATCCAGTTCGAGGCCTACACCGCAGAGGGGATCCGCCACGGCGCGATCCCGGACGCAGGGCGCCTCGGCGACCTGCTCGGATCGGAGTCCGTGCTGGCCATCGAGGGTGGCCGATTCTCCCGGCTTGACGGCAACGTGACCGCGGTGGTGGGAACAACCCGCCAGCCGGTCGATGACTTTCTGGTCGTCGTCGCCCCGCCCGGATTCATGGGCCCGGCCCACTCGGTCTGGCACGATGTCCGGATCCACGCCGGGCCGTACGTCCTGGAGGCCCGCCTGCCGACCCTGCCCGGGTTCGATCCAGCCCGGGCCCTGGCTCGCCCGTCGGGATCATTCGTGCTCCTCGGCGAGATTCGGCTGGGCCTGGCCGGCCGGCCCGACGACGGCGTAGACGAGCACGATCTGGCCTGGATCAATCGCTACGCGGTCGACCGGATCGAGAGTGACCTGGAGCTCGGCTTTTTCTTTCCGGGCGCCGACTCGAAGGTCATCCGGGGCTTCAACACCGACGCCGAACCGGGCGACGGAGGGTCGGCCGACGGGGCCCAGCCGGCCGGCCCGGGCGACCAGGCGGTGGAGGCGCTGGTTCGCGACTGACCCGCCCGGCCGTCGTCCAGCCCCGCCCGCCGGTGCGGCCGCGCGCCATTCCGGACGAACGCCGGGGAGCTGCCGGGACCAACGTCCCGCCCGGCCATCTTCGCAGCGCGGGCCCGCTCGGCGATGATTGGCTCGTGCCAGATACACCGGCTCCGCAGCGATGATCGGCCTGACCCGCGGGGCCCCTGCGGCAGCCCCCGAAAGCTGCCGGCAATGCGGGGCGGCCCGGCCGAGCGCAGCCGTTAGCTTCTGCCGTCGATGCGGCATTCCGTACGGCAGTGCGCCATCGGCCGAGGCTCGCCTGCCATCGTGTCCGGTCTGCTATCGGACGGTCGACGACGACGGCCTGCTCCTGTCCCTGGCTGGCTCCGGCCGGCGCCTGCCGATCTCCGATCACCTCGTCGAGCATGATCGCTATCCCGTCGGCGACGACGACTGGCTCGAGTCCCTGCGAGTCGGCGATCGGATCCGGATCGGCGAGGCCTGGGCACCGTTCGACCTCGTTCGGCGCTATCTCGTGACCGGCCTGGTCGATGCCGGCCGCGGCCGGACGGTCCTCCACGACGCGGTTGTCACGGCGATCAGCCAGCTCGCACGGTGGGGCAACAGCGAGGCCGACATCTTCGCCGACCAGGAGGAGTGGCGGACGGCCCGCCGGGCCGTCACCCGCCTGATGGAGCGCTACCACCGCGACGGCTGAGGGTCGCGAGAGATTCGACCCGGACCATCGGCCGTTTGACAGAACGGGTGTTCTGCGCCATCCTCTCTCATGTCAACGCCCGAGCGGCGTCGCAGGTCAGAGCACAGAACTTTGCTCCCGCGACGCGCCAGGCACTCAAAGAACCAGTCCGCTCCGACCCACCTATCCCGGGTTCGTTCGAGCGGTCAGAAAACCAGGATTGTTCGCTCGATGCTTACTCGTACCTCGAATCCCGGTGCGCCGATGCGCGCCCAGGCGATGCGCCGAATGCGCCGCCGGGCCGCCGCTGCCCACCCCCTCTTCTGCTCAACCAACGGCTGCGCCACGCTGCTCCGGCTCGACTCCTCGACCGGCGTCGCGACCTGCCCAATCTGCGGGTTGCACCGCCGGGTCAACTAAAGACCCCTCCCTGCTTCGGGTTGGGCGGCTCGGGTCGCGCCCGAGCTGGTTCCGGCTCACCTCCGCGGCTCACCTCCGCGGCTCACCTCCGCGGCCGACCTCCACCGCTCCCGACCTCAAATGTGGCGTCTATCACTCCCGGTAGTGGTAGTCGGGAAGTAGGAGGCAACCGGCCCCGATTCTGAGCTGGTCGGGTCCTGATCACGCCAACCTCACGCTCGAAGCGAGCGGACAGCCGCTCTGCCTACCCCTGAAATCCGAGCTGCGTCTCCGCCCAACACCACGGGGGTTGATATTCGCCAGCATTCGGGCTTGACGGCTCGCCCAGGAGCTCAGTCCAGGGCTCAACCTCCGGAACCGGGGGCCCCAAGCCGCGGCCCAACCAGCATCATGGGTCGATGAACAAATCGACCCCCTCTCGGACCCTCGATCGCGCCCGCTTGGGCGGCCTTCTCGAACGCGAGATCCGGACGTTTCGGGACGACCATCCGAAGTCGCTCGCGCTGTTCGAGCGTGCCAAGCACTCGCTCCTGGCCGGGGTGCCGATGAACTGGATGGTCCGCTGGGCGGGCGGCTACCCGATCTTTGTCGACACCGCCGCCGGCGCCCACTTCACCGACGTGGACGGGCACGACTACATCGACTTCTGCCTGGGCGATACCGGGGCGATGGCCGGCCACGGCGCCGCCCCGACCGTGGCCGCGATCGATCGCCAGATCCATGGCCGCGGGATCACCCACATGCTGCCGACCGAGGATTCGATCTGGTGCGGCGAGGAGCTCCAGCGCAGGTTCGGCCTCAAGTACTGGCAGTTCACCCTGACCGCGACCGACGCCAACCGATTCGCGATCCGGCTCGCCCGGATGGTCACCGGCCGGCCCAGGATCGCCGTCCACGACTTCTGCTACCACGGCTCGGTCGACGAGACGATCGCGACCCTCGACCCCGCCGGGCGGGTGGTCGAACGCGAGGGCAACGTCGGCCCGCCGGTCGATCCCGCCATCACCACCCGGGTCGTCCCCTACAACGACCTGCCTGCCCTGGAGGCCGCCCTGGCCCACCGCGACGTCGCGGTCCTCCTGATCGAACCGGCCCTGACCAATATCGGCATCGTCCTGCCCGAGCCGGGCTATCTCGAGGGCGTGCGCGAGCTCACCCGTCGCTACGGGACACTCCTGATCATCGATGAGACCCACACGATCTGCGCCGGACCGGGTGGCTACACCCGGGCCTTCGGCCTCGATCCCGACATCCTGGTCATCGGCAAGACCATCGGCGGAGGTATCCCGGTCGGGACATACGGCTTCAGCCGGGAGCTCGGCGATCGGATCAACTCGATGCTCGAGGTCGACAACTCGGATGTCGGCGGTGTCGGCGGGACCCTGGCCGGCTATGCCCTGTCGCTGGCCGCTGTCCGGGCGACCCTGGGCGAGGTCCTGACCGAGGCCGCCTTCGAGCGGATGATCCCCCTGGCCGAACGCTGGGCCGCCGGGGTCGATGGCGCGATCAGGGAACGCAATGTGCCCTGGCACGTGACCCGCCTCGGCTGCCGGGCCGAATATCACTTCCTGCCCCAGCCGCCACGCGACGGCGCCGCCCAGTGGGCCGCCAGCGACCCCGAACTCGAGCGCTTTCTGCACCTCTACGCGATGAACCGGCGGATCCTGATGACGCCGTTCCACAACATGGCCCTGATGAGCCCGGCGACGACGGAAGCGGACGTCGATGCCCATACCGTTGCCTTCGCCGGCGCCCTGGACGAATTGTTCGCCTAGCCCGGCCCCACTTCGCGCAGGAGCCAGACCGCCAGGGCCCGAGCGCAGGCAACCACCTCGTCGAGCGGAACCGATTCGTTCGGGGCGTGGGCGACCTCCGGCCGGCCCGGCCCGAAGATGACGGTCGGAGTGTGCCCTTGCTGGATGAGCAGGCGCATGTCCGCCCCGTACGGCTCGGCGATGAACGCCGGGCGCCGGCCGAGCGTGTCCTCGATCGCCTCGGCCAGGGCGACCGGCAGCGGGTGATCGTCGGCGATCTCGGCTGACGAGAACAGTCCACCGACCAGCTCGACCTGGACCGGGTGGTCGCGCAGCCACGGATCGGCCGCACAGGCGGCGGCGATCGCCGCCCGGAGCTCACCCTCGGCCTGCTGCCAGGTGTCGCCCAAGCGGACGCCATAGCGACCCTCGGCGACGATCCGATCGATCACCGTCGAGGCCCATTCGCCGCCGCTCACCTTGCCGATGATCGTCGGGTAGGGCAGGCCGAGCGCGGTCATCTTCGGCCGGCTCTCCGCGGCATTCCGGGCGGCCTCGTCGGCGGCCAGGGCGCCGGCCACGAAGATCAGCTTGTCGAGCGCCGAAACGCCTTCCCGGCGCTTCGAGGCGTGGGCCGCCTTGCCGGTGATGGTCAGGCGGAAGGTGATCGCCCCGGCATGGGCGGTGACGAGATGGAGCGCCGTCGGCTCGGGAATCACGGCGACGTCGCCCGTGACCCCGGCCCGGATCGCCGCCAGCATCCCGCCTCCGCCGTCCTCCTCGGAGGGCACCGTGACGAACAGGATCTCGCCGCCCAGCTCGACTCCGGCCTGCCGGCTCGCGCTCGCAACCGCCCGAACGGCGGCCAGGCCGGCGATCACCCCACCTTTCATGTCGACCGCGCCGCGGCCATACAGCTCGCCCCCGACCAGGGTCGGCGTCCAGGGCGGGGACCGCCACAGAGATTCGTCGCCGACGGGCACGACGTCGACGTGGCCAAGGACGATCGCCCGGCGACCGCCCGGCCGGCCGGTCCGGCCGATGACCACCGGCAAGTGGGTCCGGTCAACCTCGCTCCCGGGCCAGTCCGGATCGCGGGCCAGAGTGAGGGGATCCGGGTCGGCCTGGTCCACGACCAAACCCGAGTCGACCATCAGGCCGGCCATCACTGCCTGGACAGCTTCTTCGGCTCCGGTGACGCTCGGGACAGCCAGGATCGTCCGGAGCTCGCGCTCGACGCGAGCCGGATCGACCGCGTCGACGGCCGCCTGCTCGAGGACGCTCAGGGGCTCGGCCTGGCCGGCGCTCACCCGTTCGTCTCGCGCCAGATCGGCCGGGTCAGGCAGGTCGGGCCACCCGATCCGTTGAGCCCGATCTCGGTCGCCGCGTACCGATGAACCTCGCAACCGGCGCCAGCCAGGGCCCGGGCTATGCCGGGATTGCCCTCGGCCAGGATCACCACGCCGGGACGGACCGCCAGCACATTGCAGCCGAGGGTCGCGAACTCCTCGTCGGCGACGGCGATCAGGCGAATCGACCGCTCCTCGAGCAGGTCCCGAAGGCCGACCGGCAGCAGTGGCGGGAAGACCACGGCAAGGTCGTCGGCGACGGGCGAGATCACCGACAGTAGGTGGACCAGCTCGGCCGGCCCGCGCCAGTAGGGCAGGTCAAAGATCCGCACGTCGCCGCCGACGATCGCGCCGAGCTGATCCGCGCCGGCCTGGTTCGATCGGAGCGACCGCCCGATGCACAGCGTGTCGGGGTCCAGCCAGAAGGTATCGCCGCCCTCGATCGTGCCGGGCGCCCCGATCCGGCCGATCGTCGGGACGCCACGGACGTTCAGCCAGTCCTCGATGAGCAGCTCTTCACCGCGTCGGTTGGGCTTGCCCGGTCGAAGAGGAATCGCACCATTTTCGGTCACCAGCAACGGGTCGAACTGGTAGACCAGATCGGGGCTGGCGCTCTCGGATCCGAGCTCGTGGACGGCTGGCCCGAGGCCGGCCAGCAGGTCCACGAACGCGTCGTGCTCGCGCTGGGCGACGGCCAGGTCGACCGGCCGGAGGAAGCCGTGGGCCGGATCGTCGAAGGCTCGACCGAAGGCCGGCCCAGGCCGCTTGACCAGGACCTGGCGGAGGGGGGCGGTCATGCTCTGAGCGCCGAACCGCGCCAGGCTCGTGGTCTCGGGCGTCATTCGAGCAGGATAGCCAGGCCAACCACCGACGGCGCCGGATCGGCGAGAATGAGCGCATGACCACCGGGCCCGCACCAAACCAGCCGACCGTCCGTCTGCTCGCCACGACCAAGGAGTCGGGCCAGCCGGTCTACGAAGAGGTGCCCGTCGAGCTCCTCGGACCGGCCCGCTATCGGCTTCTCGCGTCGCCCGGCATCCTCGACGGCATGGCCAAGGGCGACGTCTTCGCGGTCGATCCGCAGACGGGCGATTACGAGGTCGAGGAACGTGGGGGCAATCTGTGCATCCAGGTCTGGTACCCGGGCCTCGACCTGGCCGGCGAGATCGACCGAGAGCTGCTGCCCTGGATCATCGCCCTGGGCGGATCGCTCGACGGACGGGAGCAGGAGCTCACCTCGTTCACCGTTCCCCTGACCGAGGGACTGCCCCGGATCATCGCCGTCATGAAGGGCTGGTCACACACCACCGAGGGTGCCACGTGGTCGTTCGCGAACGCCTACGAGGAGGACGGCACGACCCTGCTGCCCTGGCTCCGGGAAGCGGGTCAGTAGCTGATTGTTGCGGGCGCAATTAGTTGCAAACCGGCGTATGATGCCGCAATGCCCGAGGTGAAGTCAGGTCGCGCGACCGTGGACGGGCCGGTGCACACGCATCGGCCGGCCCTGAGCGCCCGCGACCCGCGACTGGATACCTGGCGGGCCTTCCTGATGGCCCATGCCCTCCTGACCCGCCGCCTCGACGAGGACCTGCGGGCCGAAGACGGCCTGACCCTGGGCGAATACTCGGCCCTTCTGCAGGTGGCCGAGGCGCCCGATCGTTCGCTCCGGATGAACCAGCTGGCCGATGGGATCTTCCTCAGTCGCAGCGGGGTCACCCGCCTGATCGACCGCCTCGAGGCGGACGGCCTGATCGCGAGGTCGAGCTGCACCTCGGATGGCCGGGGCTCGCTGGCGGTCCTGACCGACGCCGGCCTCGCCCGCCTGCGCGGGGCGGCGGCCACCCACCTGCGGGGCATCGACCAGTATTTCCTGGCGGCCATTCCCGGCCCCGACGGCGAGGTCCTGCAGCGGACGCTCCGAACGATCGGCGAGCGAGTCCGGATCGCCGGCGACCCGCCCTGCGCCATAGCCGGCTGCGATCCGGATCCGGAGCTCGAAGAGCCCGGGCGTTCGGCTGGGCGAGCCACGACCGCCGCCTCGAACTGATCCCGGTCGAGTGGCCGGACCGTTACGCGGGCGATTGCTGGTCGGCACGAGCGGCTTTGCCTATCGGGACTGGATCCCTCTCTTCTATCCGGCCGGCGTTGCCGAGCGCAGCCTCCTCCAGGTCTACGCTGATCGGCTGCCGGCCTGCGAGCTCAACAACACCTTCTACCGCAGTCCGACCGAGGCTGCGGTGGCCGGCTGGCTGGCCGCCACGCCCGGGACGTTCCGTTTCGCGGTCAAGGCCCAGCGCGGCGGCAGCCTGCGCGCACTGACCGTGGACCCGGCCACCTCGGTGCCCTGGCTGACGAGCCCATTGCGGCTGTTCGGTCCGCGTCTCGGGACGGTCCTGTTCCGGGTGCCGGCGAACATCGGCCGGAATGACGACCAGCTGGGGACCCTGCTCGAGGCCTGGCCCCTCGACCTGCCGTTGACTGTCGAGTTCCAGGATCCGTCCTGGCAGGTGGACGAGACGTTCTCGGCGCTGGCCCGGATCGGTGCGGTCCTGTGCGCGACCGACCTCGACGAGCTCGAGGAGCCCCCGACGATCCGGCGAACGGGCCACTTCCTGTACCTGCGCCTGCGCCGGACGAGCTACAGCCCGGCCGAGCTGGCCGGCTGGGCGGCCCGGCTCGAGCCGTTCCTGGCCGCCGGCGATGATGCCTTCGTGTTCTTCCGTCACGACGCCACGGGTGCCTCGGCCCTGCGCGCCATGGAGCTTGCCAAGCTCCTGGCCTGACCAGGGAACCGGCCGCGGGTCAGGTGCGTCTAGCGGGTCAGACCGGCCGGACCAGGCCGGTGATCCGACAGGAGCACCTCCACCATGTCGACGACGCTGACGATACCGACACCCGGTCGCCGAGCTCGATTGATCGCCGCCGGGATCGGCGTCAGCCTGTTCCTGGCAGCCACCAGCCTGCCCTCGCTCAGCCCGGCCCCGGCCCGGGCCGTCGACCCGACGCCGACCGCGAACGAGCACACGATCTCGGTCACCGGCACGGGCACCGTGACCCTCCAGCCCGACACGGCCGATCTGCACCTCGGGGTCCTGGTCAATCGCTCGACCGTCAAGGCGGCCCAGAACGACGCGGCGGCGGCCATGACCCGGGTGCTCGCCGCCCTCAAAACCCTCGGGATCGATCCCAAGGACATCCAGACCTCGAACGTCTCGCTCCAACCGACCTATGACTATTCGAACAACACGAACCCGCCCCGGATCACCGGCTACCAGATGTCGAACAGCGTGACCGTCACCGTCCACGACCTGACCAAGCTGGGCGACGCGATCGACAACAGCCTGGCCGCGGGCGCGACCTCGCTCGACAGCGTCACCTTCCGGGTCAACGACGAGGCCGCGGCCGAAGCCCAGGCCCGCCAGGCGGCCATGACCGAGGCGAAGTCCAAGGCCGATACCCTCGCCTCTGCCGCGGGCATCTCGATCGACGGCGTTGCCTCGATCAGCGAGACGTCCGCCCCGATCGAGGTCCCGATCCCCTACGCCGCAGCCGGTGCGGCCAGCGCTCCCGACGCGGCCAAGATCGCCACGCCCATCCAGGCCGGAACCAACGACGTGACGATCACGGTCAACGTCGTGTACCTCATCAAGTAACCCAACAACTAATCCACCGGAGGAGCAGGAACGCCGGATCCAGCGCGGATCCGGCGTTCCTCATTGTCCTGGTTTCGCCCGTCGTGGCCCGCGTTCCGGGCCGGTCGCGGCCGCTACAGGGCGGCCGGGTCGAGCTTGGCGGGATCGAAGCCGAGCTCCCGCATCCCCTTGGCCGCTCGCTTTGCCGGCAAGCCTCCGCAGCGGGCCAGAGCGGCCAGCGCCGCAGCCGCGATCGCGGGCGGATCGATCTCGAACAGCGCCCGGAGATTCTCGCGGGTATCGCTCCGGCCGAAGCCCTCCGTTCCGAGCGAGACGTAGTCACGGGGCAGCCAGCGCGCGACCAGGTCGGGCACCGCCTTCAGCCAGTCGGTGGCGATCACGACGGGACCACCGTCGGGCCCCAGGACCTGGCTGACGTACGGGATCCGCGGATCCTGGTCGGGATGGAGCCGGTTCCAGCGCTCGACTTCGAGTGCATCGCGGCGCAGGAGCGGGAAGGACGGGGCGCTGTAGACCTCGGCCGCGATGCCGAACCGGTCGGCCAGCACGGCCTGCGCCTCGATCACCTGCTGCAGGATCGAGCCGCTGCCGACGAGCCTGATCCGCTGGGCCGACGGCGTGGCGGCGACCGATTCGGGTGGCCCCGAGAACCGGTAGATGCCGCGCAGGATCCCGTCGTCGACGCCGGCCGGCTTGGGCGCCATCGGGTAGTTCTCGTTGTACAGGGTCACGTAGTAGTAGACGTCCTCGCCCCGGACATACATCCGTTCGATGCCGTCCCGGATCACCGCGGCCAGCTCGTAGGCGTAGGCGGGGTCGTAGGCCCGGATGTTGGGGATCGTTGAGGCCAGCAGGTGGGAGTGGCCGTCGTCGTGCTGGAGGCCTTCGCCGGTCAGGGTCGTCCGGCCGGCGGTTGCCCCGAGCATGAAGCCCCGCCCGCGCGCGTCGGCGAAGGCCCAGGCCTGGTCGCCCGTCCGCTGGAAGCCGAACATCGAATAGAAGATGTAGAACGGGATCATCGCCAGGCCGTGGGTCGCATAGGCCGTGCCGGCGGCCTGGAAGCTGGCCATCGAGCCCGATTCGGTGATCCCCTCCTCGAGCACCTGGCCGTCCTGGGCCTCGCGGTAGGACAGCAGCAGCTCCGAGTCGACCGGCTCGTAATGCTGCCCATGGGCGGCGTAGATCCCGACCTCCTTGAACAAGGGGTCGAGCCCGAAGGTGCGCGCCTCATCCGGGATGATCGGCACGATCCGCGGGCCGAGCTCCGGATCGCGGACCAGGTTCCGAAGCAAGCGGGCGAAGACCATCGTGGTGCTGACCGGCGTGGGGCTGCCCGCCGCGAACTCCGCGTCGATCGCCGGCGCGACGCCACTGAACAGCTTGGCCCGGACGACTCGGCGGGGCAGGAAGCCCGCCCAGCTGGCGGCGCCGCTCGCCCAGGTACTCGACCTCTTCTGATGTCGGGCCGGGGTGGTAGTAGGGTGCGTCCTTGAGCTTCGCGTCGGGGATCGGCAGCTCCAGCCGATCGCGGAAGACCCGCAGCTCCTGCTCGGACAGCTTCTTGGCCTGGTGGGTGATGTTGCGGGCCTCGACCCCCGGGCCGAGCGTCCAGCCCTTGATCGTGTGGACCAGGATCACCGTTGGCCCGGCGTTGAACTCGGTGGCGGCCTTGTACGCCGCATAGACCTTGCGGTAATCGTGGCCGCCCCGGCGCAACCGGGCCAGGTCGTCGTCGGTGAGGTGCTCGACGAGCTTGGCCAGGCGCGGATCAGGCCCGAAGAAGTGGTCCCGGATGTAGGCGCCGCCGGCGACCGAGTACTTCTGGAACTCGCCGTCGACCGTCTCGTTCATCTTGTCGACCAGCACGCCGTCGGTATCCCGGGCGAGGAGGTCGTCCCATTCGCGCGCCCAGATGACCTTGATCACATTCCAGCCGGCCCCCCGGAATACCGACTCGAGCTCCTGGATGATCTTGCCGTTGCCGCGCACCGGACCGTCGAGGCGTTGCAGGTTGCAATTGACCACGAAGGTCAGGTTGTCCAGGCCGTCGCGGGCGGCCAGGGACAGGGCGCCGAGCGACTCAGGCTCATCCATTTCGCCGTCGCCCAGGAAGGCCCACACGCGAGAGGCGGAGGTGTCGGCCAGGCCCCGGTTGGCCAGGTAGCGGTTGAACCGGGCCTGGTAGATCGCACTGATCGGCCCAAGGCCCATCGAGACCGTCGGGAACTCCCAGAAATCGGGCATGAGCCGGGGATGCGGATACGACGACAATCCCTGGCCGGGCACGGACTCACGCCGGAAGTGGTCGAGCTGGTCCTCGCTCAGGCGGCCCTCGAGGAACGCCCGGGCGTACATGCCGGGTGCCGCGTGGCCCTGGTAGAAGACCTGGTCGCCGGGCCCGCCGTCGGCGCCGTCCTTGCCCCTGAAGAAGTGGTTGAAGCCGACCTCGTACAGGCTGGCCGCCGAGGCGTAGGTCGACAGGTGGCCGCCGATGCCGGGAAAGTGATTGTTTGCCCGGAGGACCATGGCCACGGCGTTCCAGCGGACGATCCGGCGGATCCGGTGCTCGATCGCCTCGTCCCCGGGAAAGAACGGCTCCTGCTCCGGGCTGATGGTGTTGATGTAGCGCGTCTGGGTAAGCGGAGGCAGGCCGACATGGAGCTGCCGGGCACGCTTGAGCAGCTTGTACATCAGGAATCGGGCGCGGGTGTCACCCTCTTCGCCGACCACCTGGTCCAGGGACTCGAGCCAGTCGGCGGTCTCGCGCTCATCGCGGTCCGGGAGCTGGTGCTTGAACTCGTCGAAGTACATCTCTCCGGAGCGTAGCCCATCGCGCCCGGACGTGTGGTTGCGGATCGGTCGCCATGGGGCCGGCTGACCGGACTCGCTCGTCTGCGGTAGCCTCCATTGGTGATCCGCTATCCGGTTGGCGTGGCCTACGATCGGGCGACGGCACTTCTCATCGTCGACGTCCAGAACGACTTCGCGGATCCGGGCGGGAGCCTCGTCGTTGGCGGCGGGGAGGCGATCATTCCATTCCTCAATGACCAGATCGGAGTCGCCCGACGGGCCGGCGGGCTGGTTGCCTACACCCAGGACTGGCATCCGCCGGTCACCCCCCACTTCGCCCGGGACGGCGGGATCTGGCCGGTCCATTGCGTGATGGACACCTGGGGTGCCGAGCTTCATCCGAACCTGCTCGTCGACGGACCGAGCGTCCACAAGGGCAGCCGGGGCGAAGATGGCTACTCCGGCTTCACGATGCGCGATCCGCTGACCGGCCAGGAGTCGCCGACCGAGCTCGATTCGATTCTCCGGGACGGCGCGATCAAGGAGGTCGTGATCGCCGGCCTGGCGACCGACTACTGCGTCCTGGCCAGCGCGCTCGACGCGACCCGGCTGGGCTACCCGACCAGGGTCCTGCTGGCCGGCATCCGGGCGGTCGACCTGGCGCCCGGTGACGGCGAGCGGGCCCTGATCGCGATGGCGGCCGCAGGCGTCGCGCTCGTCGGCCGGGAGGCTCCCGGGTGATCCGCTGGATCCTGCGGGTCGCGACCGCGGTGGCTGCAGGGGTGGGCCTGGCCTGGGCGGTCGATCGCTGGCTGGCCGGCCGGCAGCGGTCCGGCGACGGCCCCGCGACGCCCGATCCGATCCGGAGCAGCGTCGACATCGGAGCCCCGATCGAGCAGGTCTGGTTCCGGCTGGCGGAAATCGAGCGACAG
Source organism: uncultured Chloroflexia bacterium (assembly GCA_963720965.1). Lineage (GTDB taxonomy): Bacteria > Chloroflexota > Limnocylindria > Limnocylindrales > CSP1-4 > Palsa-1033. The sequence goes on from CAVRHD010000002.1 coordinate 848,630, forward strand.
CCCGAATGGATGCTCGACCTGAAGCGGGTTCGCCTGGAAACCAGCGCTCCGGTCGGAGTCGGAACGCGGGCCACCGCCTTCGTCCGGATCCTGGGCTTCGGTGTCCCGGATCCGGTCGAGGTGATCGAGTTCCTGCCGCCGACCGATTACGCGATTCGCCACGAGGGCATGTTTCGGGGGTCCGGCGTGTTCCGCCTCGAGGCGCTCGACGACGGCCGAACCCGGGTCACCTGGGACGAGACGCTCATCCCGCCGGTCCTGCCGAGCCTGCTTGGAGCCATCCTGGCGCCCATCCTGGGCCGGGTCTTCCAGGCCGACCTGGAACGCCTGGCCGACCAGCTCGAGATCGAAACGGTCACGGTCGGAGGCTAGGTGGAGCTCCACTTCGTCGACGCGACGTACGAGCTCTTCCGGGCCCATTTCGCGCCACGGCCTGCGGTCCTTGGCCATGGCGGCCGGCCGTTGTCGGGCGTGGCCGGCCTCGTCGAGCAGCTCCTGTACCTGCTCCGGGACGAGGGTGCGACCCATGTCGGCTGTGCCACGGACCGAGTCATCGCGTCGTTCCGAAACGACCTGTACGCCGGCTACAAGACCGACGCCGGGATGCCGCCCGAGCTGCTCGCCCAGTTCCCGATCGCCGAGGCGGCGATCGAGGCCCTCGGCCTGGTCCTCTGGCCGATGGTCGAGTTCGAGGCCGACGACGCCATCGCCGCAGCGGTCAGCCGTTTCGGCGACCTGCCCGAAGTCGATCGGATCCTGGTCTGCACGCCGGACAAGGACCTTGCCCAGTGTGTCCGGGGATCACGTGTCGTGCTCTGGGACCGGCGCCGCCGGATCATCTACGACGCCGACGGGGTACGTTCGAAGTGGGGCGTCGAGCCAGCCTCGATCCCGGACTGGCTGGCCCTCGTCGGCGATGCCGCCGACGGCTATCCCGGGTTGCCGGGCTGGGGCGCCCGCTCGGCGGCCCTGGTCCTCGCGCGGTACGGCTCGCTCGAGGAGATCCCGGCCGATCCGGCCGCCTGGGACGCGCCAGTGCGGGGCGCGGCCGCCCTCGGGGCGACCCTGCGCGAGCGCCTGCCGGAGGTGCTCCTGTACCGGACCCTCGCCCGTCTCCGAAGCGATGCGCCGATTCCCCAGCGGGTACCGGCCGAGCTGTTCTGGGCCGGAACGCCCCGGTCGGCCTGGTACGACTTCTGCGACCAGCTGGGCCTCGAACGCCTCAGGTCGCGGCCGCACCGCTGGATCGAGCCCTGACCCGGCCAGCTTGATCAAGGCAGATCAGCCAGGGCAGATTGGTCAGGGGTTGCTGCAGGAGACCGCCAGGGGCCGGACGGTGCTGCCCAGGGTGACCACCTGGGCGGAGAATGAGACGGACCGGCCACCCTCAACGCGCGGGCTGTCCGCGTAGGTCGACTCAGGCCCGATTCCTCCGACCGACGGGTCGTAGATCCGGCAGGTCGTGCTGCCGGCCGCCGTGCCCTGGTTCGTGACCGTGATCGTCACCGCGAGCCCAGGCGGCGCCGAGATCACGTCGGCCACCACGCCGTTGAACGGCCCGACGCCCTGCAGCGAGTACCTCGCCACGAGGAACAGGACGATCACCCCGATGACGATTCCGACGACGACCGTGCCATGCGCCTGGGAGGCGGCCGGCTGCTTCAGGCCGAGCGGGTTGCAACGCTCGCACATCCCGTCGGCGATGGGCACCGGGGCGCCGCACCGGACGCAGCCGTGGGTCGGCTCGGTCGCAGGAATGGGCGAGGGGGTCATCGTCGCCCGATTGTCCTACGAACCAGGCAGGGCCGGGCGGACAGAGCCGGCCGGCGGCGCCGCCGGCCCCGGAGACCGTGTGAGTCGGCCGTCAACCCAGGTCGGTCTCGAAGATCCGGATGTCGTCCGCGGCCGCGGCGTGGCCATCGCCCCGGGTGAAGGCGAGATCCCGGGTCGCGCCAAGGCCGTCGAGGTCGGCCGGAAAGCGCCCGACCATCTCGAGCACGACCTTCTGGATGCGGGCCGCGTTCGTGGTGAACACCTCGAGGACGTCGTGGGCGGTCACCGCCTCGGTGCCGGCCAGGACGCCCGCATCGTAGTCTGTGATCAGGCTGATGTTGACCACGGCCATGCCCAGCTCGCGGCACAGGTAGGCCTCCGGGTACTGGGTCATGTTGATGACCTCCCAGCCGGCGTCCGAGAACCACTTGGATTCCGCCTTGGTCGAGAAGCGCGGACCCTGGATCACGACCACGGTGCCGTGCTCATGGACGGTGATCCCCTGCTCCCGGATCACCTCGATCGCGATCCGCCGGAGCTCCGGGTCGTAGATCTCGGCTGAGCTGACGTGGCTCACGATCGGGCCGTCGTAGAACGTGTCGGCGCGGCCGCTGGTGCGGTCGACGAACTGGTCGCACACGACGAAGTGGCCGGGCTCGACGGCACGCTGAAGCGAGCCGGCGGCGCATGGGCTGATGACCGCCTTGACCCCCAGCGCCTTCATCGCCCAGACGTTGGCCCGATAGTTGACCTTGTGGGGCGGCAGGCTGTGGCGGCGACCGTGGCGAGGCAGGAAGGCCACGCCGCGTCCGGCGACCTCGGCCAGGAAGAAGCTGTCCGAGGGCGGCCCGTACGGCGTATCGACCTTCACCTCGCGGACATCGTCAAGAAGCGAGTAGAAGCCCGAGCCGCCGAAGATCCCGATCTCCGCCCTGTCTGCCACGTTCAGCCCTCTCGTGGGTACCGGCGGCAGGAGTGCCGGCCGGGCGGTGATTCTAGCCGGGCCGATGCGATCCCGACGGCCGGCTGTCCGCCGACGCGGATTGCCACCGTCGCAGGGGCGAGACCCTCGCCGGGGGTCTGCCCGGCCGTATATCCAATGGATATCCCAGCCGACATGAGCGGCGGACAGCGCCGGGCCGGAGAAGCCATCGGGGGCTGGACGCGTGGCATGCCGCCACGGATACTCCTCACGTGAGCGTCGCACCCGGGACCGAGCTGCAGCTGGCCGATTGGCGTCGTCAGGTCAGCGACTTGTACGCGGAGGTCCGCCGGCTGGCCGCCGGCGACCCGATCGCCGCCCTCAACATCTGGCGGGCGGAGCGTGAACGGCTCTATCGCGACCATCCGATGAGCCCGGTGCCAGCCGCCGAGCGGGCCAACTTCAGCGCCAAGCACTTTGCGCCGGACCCGACCCTGCGCTTCGAGGTCGTGGTCCAGCCCGCCACCTCAACGACCTCCGGCGCTGCGGCGCCAACGCCGAGCCCGCTTGCGCCAGCGAGCCCGCTCGGAGCCGCCCCGCTCAGCCCGTCAGGGGCCGCCCCGCTCAGCCTGCCCAACAGCGGCGCCGACACGCTGTCCTTCCGGCGGATCGGATCGGTCGAGATTCCGTTCCCCGAGCATGGCCCGCGGACCCTGTCGCTGTTCTGGATGGAAGGCTACGCCGGCGGCCTGTTCCTGCCCTTTCGGGACGCGACGAGCGGCCAGGAGACCTATCCGGCTGGCCGCTACCTGCTGGACACGGCCAAGAGCGCGGACCTCGGCGGAGCGCCCGATCGAAGCAGCCTGATCCTCGACTTCAACTTCGCCTACCAGCCCTCGTGTGCCTTCGATCCCCAGTGGGCCTGTCCCCTGGCGCCGCCGGAGAACCGGCTCGACCTGCCGATCCGGGCGGGCGAACGGATCGCCTGAGGACCCTCGGCCGGAGGGCCAGTACGATCGACTGGCCCGCGCCCGGTACCGCTGACGCACCCTCGCCGGCAGGCCGGGTGGCGCATGATGACCCGGCCCGCTGACGCGGGTCGGTCGGCCGGTCGCCGGCGCGAGGTGGTCACCTGGGCGGGGGCGTGCGGTTCTTCAGCAGCCAGCATCGCGGCGACGAGCGGCTCATCTGGTCCCGTGATGTGCGGTTCCTGCACCGCCTTCACGAACGCGTTCCCGACGGACGCCTGATCGAGCTGGCCGCGGGGGCGTGCCTGATCGCTCCTGCCGAGTCCCTCAGCGAGACCCTTGCCGCCGAGGTCGCGGGCCCCAGCGGCGGTCCGGACTACGGCCTCGTCCAGGTCGACCCGAGCTTGACCGAGTCGGACAAGTACCTGCATGCCCTGACCGCGGCGGTCCAGCTGTCGGGCATCGCCGACAGGATCGGCATGAGCCAGACCGTCCAGGCCGTCCAATCGAAGCTGCTCGACCTGTTCTTCGCGATCCGCACCCACGAAGTCGCGTTCCAGCCGATCGTTGAGCTGTCAAGCGGCGAGCTCCACGAGTACGAGTGCCTCTTCCGGCCGCAGCTGCCGCACCAGCCGGCTTCGATCAGCACGATCGTCGAGGCAGCAATCGCCACCGGCCGGGCCGTGGAGCTCGACACCTTCATCGTCCGGGTCATCCTGGAGCGGATCGCCGCGCTCGTGGCAGCCGATGCCGTTCCTTCCGGGATCCGTTTCGCGGTCGCCATCAACACGACCCCGGCCAGCCTGCTCGACCCCCACTTCGAAGCGAGGGCCGTGGCCCGGATGGTCCGCCAGGCTGGAATCGACCCGCGCCAGGTGACCCTCGAGTGCACCGAGCAGCAGGCGGTCAGCGACATCGGACCGCTCCAGCGCCAGGTCAAGGCACTCCGCCGGCTTGGCTTCGGGTTCGCCGTCGACGACGCCGGTGCGGGCTACGCCAGCTTCACCCTGATCGCCGCCCTCCGGCCCACGATCATCAAGATCGACCGCGAGATCGTCCACGGCTGTGCGGCCAACGACGCCAAGAAGGCGCTGGTCGAGGCCTTCGTCTCCTTCGGCCGGCGGATCAATGCCCGCCTGATCGCCGAGGGAATCGAGACCCACCGCGAGCTTGAGACGTTGCGCGCCCTCGGCGTCGAGTTCGGCCAGGGCTACCTGCTGGGGCGGCCGTCGATCGAGCCCAGCCGTCCGCGCTCGCTGGTCCGCCGGACGCCCGGCCGGCGCGGCTCCGTCGTCACCCGGCCAGGCTGATCACGCCGGTCTGCTGGTCGATCCGGATCGGCAGCGAGGCCAGGGGCTGATCGGTGGGTCCGCCCAGGACCTGCCCACCGTGGGCCGGGTCGAAGATCGCGCCGTGGCAGGGGCACAGCAGGTGACCCGACAGCTGGTCGTAGTTGACCGTGCAGCCGGCATGGGTGCACACGGCGTCGAAGGCCACGATCGTGCCGTTGGCCAGGGCCACGAGAACGGCGGGGTCGCCACTGTGCGGGTCGGTGAATGGCGTCGCGTGCTGGGCCCGGACCGAGGCGACCGTCGTGATCTCGCCGGGAGAGCGGCTCGCCAGTGGGGCCTCGGACGGGCCGCCACTTGCGCCGGCCAGGGGCCCGCTTGACGGAGTCGGCTCGGAGCCGAAGGCCGGGCCCAGGGCACTGATCATGCCGGCCAGCCCGGCCACGCTGAGTGAGCCGGCCAGCAGGACCGCCATCTGGAGCAGGCCCCGGCGGGTCTCGTCGGCTGGACCCGCGCCGGCGCCTTCCGGCTCGACCGGTAGGGGGGCCATGCTGAAGGCCCGCTCGATCGCGTCACCGACCACGTACAGGTTGCCGTGTCCAGCCAGTCCGAGGGTGATCCAGCCGAACAGGTAGGGCAGGTCGGCGCCGAGGTAGTACGGCCGGACCGTCCACGAGGCCGTCAGGAAGAACGTGGCCGACAGGATCGCCCCAATGACGGCACAGGCTCGATAGGCGAGGCCGGTCAGGGCACCCAGCCCGGCCACGATCTCGAGGGCGGCGACGAGCACGCCGACCAGGACCGGTGCCGGCAGGGCGAACGTGGTGACCAACGGGGCAAGCGGCGACACCCGGGCATACGTCGCCAGCTGCTCCCCGATCGAGCCCGGCCCGCTGGCCTGCAGGAAGCTGGGATCGAGCAGCTTGTCCAGGCCGGCGAAGAGGAAGGTGCCGCCGACGAAGAAGCGCAGCGGCAGGAGTGCCCGGTGGAGCGACGGCTGGCGATCCCGCGACATGTCCGGCCAGTTTGACAGCGCGGCTGGGAATCGGCCCTCCGCCAGGATTCGGGGCTGGCGGACTCCCCGGGTCGTTGCTTCGACTACCATCCGGACATGGCCCAGTCCACCCCAGGCGCGCTCGACCCGGACCCGGTCGAGGTCGCCCGGAACTTCCTCGGGGCCGGGCTGTGGTTCGCCACGATCGCGACGATCGGACCCGACGGCGCGCCGCACCAGGCGGTCGCCTGGTACCTCCTCCGGGACGACGTCCTGGTCCTGAACAGCGCCGACGGGCGGGCCTGGCCGGCCAACCTGCGGCGCGATCCGCGGGTCAGCGTGACGGTCGAGGACGGCTACCGCTGGCTGTCGATGCGCGGGAAGGTCGACGTCAACGACGATCAGCGGATCGCCCAGGCCGACATCGCCGCAATGGCCCGCCACTACCACGCCGACGAGCCCGGACGGGCCGAGGCGATGATCCGGGACCGATTCGAGCGACAAGCACGGGTCAGCTTTCGCCTCGCCCTGGCCGACAGCCGGCTCCACTACGAGGAATGACGAACGTGGCTTCCATGCGCTTCGGCGCCCAGCCCTGGTCGCAGGCAACGGACTGGGCGGGCCTGCGGGCCGTCGCCCTCGACTGCGAACAGGCCGGCTGGGACGCGATCTACACGTGGGATCACCTGATGGCGATCCAGGGCCCCTGGCGCCAGCCGATCTTCGAGGGCTGGGCGGTCCTCGCGGCGTGGGCCGCGCTCACCGAACGGATCCGGATCGGCCTGATGGTCGGCGCCAACACCTTCCGCAATCCCGGGCATACCGCCAAGCTGGCGGCAACGCTCGACCACATCAGCGACGGGCGCGCGATCCTGGCCATCGGCGGGGCCTGGTTCGAACGAGAGCACGACGCCCACGGTCTTGACTTCGGCTCCGGCTTCGGCGAGCGCCTCGACCGGCTGGACGAGGCGGTCGGCCTGATCCGACGGTTGCTCGATGGCGAGACGATCGACCATGCCGGCCGCTTCTACACCTTTCACGAGGCCGCCCATGCGCCGGCCCCGCTCCAGGCCCACTTGCCGATCCTCATCGGTGGCTCGGGCCCCCGCAAGACGCTGCGCACGGTCGCTCGCTACGGCGACGCCTGGAACACGAGCGGAACACCCGAGGAGTTCGCCGCCAAGGATGCAATCCTGCGCCAGCATTGCCTCGAGGTCGGCCGGGACGAGGCCTTGATCGAGCGGACGGTCAGCTTTCCGATCGTGGTCCGCGACGATCCGGCCGAGGCGGGTCGGGCGCTCGACGCGGTCCTTGCCCATAACGGCCTGACGGAGCTGTCAGGGGCGCCAATCCTGCTCGGCCCTCCGGGACTGATCGCCCAACGACTCGCGCCATACCGCTCGCTGGGCATGGCCGAGGTCGTGGTCCGGATGCCGGCCCCGTACGACGCCGAGACGGTCGCCCGGATCGGCGAGGTGCGGGCTGCCCTCGACGCCCAGCAGTGACTCCAGCCGCGCCGCGCGTCGTCGAGCTGGCCGGTGGGGTCGGTGGGGCGCGCCTCGCCCAAGGCCTGCAGGCGCAGATCGGATCTGCCCTGACGGTGGTCGTCAACACCGGCGACGACCTCGAACGGCATGGCCTGCTCATCTGCCCCGACCATGACACGGTGCTGTACACGCTGGCCGGGATCGAAGGGCCGTTCGGCTGGGGCATCGGCGGCGACACGTCGGCAGTGATGGCCCAGCTGGCCGCCTACGGCGAGGAGAGCTGGTTCAGCCTGGGCGACCGCGACCTGGCCGGGCACATCGTCCGCACCGCCCGGATCCGGGCCGGCGCGAAGCTGACCGAGGCGAGCCTGGGGCTCCAGCAGTCGCTCGGGATCCAGGCGCGAATCCTGCCGATGGCCGATGAACCGGTGCGCACCGAGGTTCGCACGGCGGCCGGCTGGCTCGAGTTCCAGGACTACTTCGTCCGGCGCCGCCAGGAGCCGGACGTGCTTGAAGTTCGCTTCCGAGGTGTCGAGGAGGCCCGGCCGACCGAGCCCGTCGGGGCGGCCCTGGCCAACGCCGACGTGATCGTCATCGCGCCCTCGAATCCGATCGTGTCGCTTGGACCGATCCTGGCCGTGCCCGGGATGCGCACGCGGATCGAGGCCGCCCGGGCGGCCGGCACACCCGTGGTCGCCGTCTCCGGAATCATCGGCGGCCATGCCCTCAAGGGACCGGCCGACCGGATGCTGGCGTCGCTCGGCCATGAATCGAGCGCCCTCGGGGTAGCCCGCATCTATGCCGGCCTGGCCACCGCCATGGTCATCGACCCGATCGACGCGGAGCTCGCCGGGCCAATCGAAGCGCTGGGCATGCGCGCCCTCGTGGCGGACACCGTGATGAGCGATGACGCCGGCCGGGCGCGCGTTGCCGGCGAGGTCCTCTCGCTCGCTCGATCGCTGGCCGGCGCACGATGACCGCGGCCGGCCGCGCGGCCGATCTTGGGCGGCTCGTGGCGATCGTCCCGGTCGGCGCCCTCGAGGGCGCCAAGAGCCGCCTGGGCGGCTCGCTCGACGCCGAGGAGCGCCAGGACCTTGTTCGCTTCCTGCTCGACCGGACGATCGTCGCGGCGCAGGCGGTCGAGGCGATCGTCCGGGTCGGCGTCGTCAGCCCGGATCCGACGATCCTGGGGCTGGCCGGTGATTCCGGCGCGACACCCGTCGCCCAGACCGGGATCGGCCTCAACCAGGGCATCCAGGAAGCGATCCGCTGGGCTGTTGAGACCAGGGCGACCGCCGTGCTGGTGCTCGCCGCTGACCTGCCGTCGGTCAGCGCTGACGCGATCCACGCGATCGTAGCCACGGCCGAAGCCGCGATCCAGCCCGACCGGGCGATCGTGGTCGTCGTCCCGGACCGCCACGGCCGGGGCACCAATGCACTCCTGCTCAGCCCGCCGGATGCGATCGAGCCGGCCTTCGGCGAGGACAGCCGGGTCGCCCACGAGAGTGCCGCCCGGGCCGCCGGCGCGCTCAGCCTCGAAGTCGATGGGCCGCTGGCCCTCGACCTCGACCTGCCGGCGGACCTGACCCTGGCCGAGGAGCTCGGCCTGCTGGATCCGGCTCGTGCCGGCTGACCAGCCCGAGCCGGCCGCTGACCGGGGGCGCCTGAGCGTGCTGGCCCTGGAGGGCATCCCCGAGGTCCGGCCGGGCGACGACATCGGCGAGTTGATCGGCGCTGCGATCGAGCGGCTGTTCGAGCACGAGCCCGGCTTGCCGGCGCTGGTCGAGGACGACGTCCTCGTCGTCACCCAGAAGGTCGTGTCCAAGGCCGAGAACGCGATCGTCGACCTGACCGCGGTCGAGCCCCGGCCGGAGGCCGTGGCCTTCGCCGAACGCTGGCAACGCGATCCGCGCCAGATCGAGGTGGTCCTGCGCGAGGCCCGCCGGGTCGTCCGGATGGCCAACGGCGTGTTGATCACGGAGACGGCCCACGGCTTCGTGTGCGCCAACGGGGGAATCGATGCCTCGAACGTCGGTCCGGCGACCGGCTCGATCGTGACCCTCCTCCCGGTCGACCCGGACGCCTCGGCTCAGCGCATTCGGGCGACCGTGGCTCGTCGAGTCGGGGTGGACCTGCCGGTGGTCATCTCGGACAGCTTCGGCCGGCCGTGGCGCTGGGGCATCGTCGACGTCGCGATCGGCGTCGCCGGCCTGCTCCCGCTCGAGGACCTGCGGGGCAGCGCGGACGCCGACGGACGGACAATGAGCTCGACGGTTCGAGCCGTCGCCGACGAGCTTGCCAGCGCGGCCGAGCTGACCCTGGGCAAGGTCGCCGGCCGGCCGGCCGCGATCGTTCGGGGCGCCCACCCGATTCGCGGCGAGGCGTCGATCCGGGACGCCCTCATTCCATCCGAATGGGACCTGTTCCGCTAGATTCGGCAGGCGGCCCAACCCCCGTTGCCGGCGAGATCCCCCCAGCAGGAGCGACGCGTGAAGCTCGGCATCCAGATCGACGCATTCAACTGGCCGGGTGGGCCGGCGGCGATCGGGCCGACCCTCGCCCGGATCGCCCGGACGGCAGATCAGGTCGGCTTCGACTCGATCTGGGTGATGGATCACTTCTTCCAGATCCGGGGCGTCGGCCCGGCGACCGATCCGATGCTCGAGGGCTGGACCACCCTGGGCTTCCTGGCCGGCCTGACCGAGCGGGCGACACTCGGCCTGCTCGTGGGTGGGATCCATTACCGAACGGCCGGACTGTGGGCGAAGACCGCGACCACCCTGGACATCCTGTCCGGGGGGCGGGCCTGGCTCGGGATCGGCGCGGCCTGGAATGAGGAAGAGAGCCGGGCGCTGGGCTTTCCGATGCCACCCCTGGGCGAGCGTTTCGAGATGCTCGAGGAGATGCTCCAGATCACCCACGCCCTGTGGACCGGCGAGCGTGGCACCGAGGAGGCCTTCACTGGCCGGCACTACCAGGCGGGGCGCCTGCTCAACTCGCCCCAGGCGCTGGCCCGGCCCCATCCCCCGATCATGATCGGCGGCGGCGGCGAACAGAAGACCCTGCGCCTCGTTGCCCAGTACGGCGACGCGGCCAACGTCTTCGGCGACCCTCCCCGCCTGGCCCACAAGTTCGCCGTCCTGCGGGCCCACTGCGAACGGCTCGGCCGGCCCTATGACGAGATCGAGCGGACCACCCTCCAGGACGTCCGGATCAGCACCGACGGCAGGGCCGGCACGCGCAGCCCGGCCCGAATCGTCGATTCGTTCGGGGAGCTGGCCGACGCCGGGGTCCAGCACGTCATCGTGAGCCTGCCGGACGCCCAGGACCTGAGCCGCCTGGAGCTGATCGGGCGGGACGTAATCCCCCACCTCCGAGGGCTCTGAGGGTGACGGCAAATATACTCCCCGGGGGTATGCGAACGGTGGTAGGATGGGGACCATGACAGACGACAGCAAGGGGGCTCCATCGAGCCCGATCGCATTCGCGGCCACGCCCATCGCGTTTGCCCCGGACCCGCAGGCAAGCTCGGTCGCGGTCGATCCGGGCGATGCCGGAACCCCGGTCGAAGGGAAGGTCGTGATCATCGGCTCGGGCCCGGCCGGCCTGACCGCGGCGATCTATGCCGCCCGGGCCAACCTGTCGCCGATCGTCCTGGCCGGCTCGGCACCCGGCGGCCAGCTGATGATCACCAGCGACGTCGAGAACTATCCCGGATTCCCCGACGGGATCCAGGGACCCGAGCTCATGGCCGCGTTCCGTGCCCAGGCCGAGCGCTTCGGCAGCCGGATCGTCGACGTGGACGTCGATCGGATCGATGTCTCGAGCCGGCCATTCCGGGTGTGGGCTCGAGGTGTCGAGTACCGCGGCGATGCGCTGATCGTGGCAACCGGCGCATCGGCCCTGTGGCTGGGCCTGGAGAGCGAGACGCGCCTGCGTGGGCGCGGGGTGAGCGCCTGCGCCACCTGCGACGGCTTCTTCTTCCGGGACAAGGAGATCGCCGTGGTCGGCGGCGGCGACACCGCTCTCGAGGAGGCCCTCTTCCTCACCCGCTTTGCCACCCGGGTCCACCTCCTCCATCGACGCGACACCCTGCGGGCCAGCAAGATCATGGTCGAGCGGGCGTATGCCCATCCCAAGATCAAGATCAACCTGAACACCTCGGTGGACGAGGTCCTCGGCGATGCCCACGTCGAGGGCCTGCGGCTGCGGGACACCGCCGACGGAGCCAAGTCCGAGCTGCCCGTGGACGGCCTGTTCGTGGCGATCGGCTACAAGCCCAACACGGACCTCTTCAGGGATGTCCTCGATGTCGACGAGATGGGCTATCTGGTCGTGCGCGACGAGACCGGCTCGAAGATCGACGGCGTGTTCATCGCCGGTGATGTCCACGATCATCGCTATCGCCAGGCGATCACGGCCGCCGGCGAGGGCTGCAAGGCGGCGATCGACGCCGAACGCTGGCTCGAGGTGAATCCGGTCCGAGTCGCGACGACCGCGCTGGCGGGCTAACCGTGCGCGTCGCAGCAAGGCGGCCTCGATGACCTTCCGGGGGCGTGCCGGCGGCTCGGCCGGGTCGATCGGCGGAGATCAGCCGGTCGTGCCGATGACGCCCGAGCGACGCAATCGCACGGTCCGCCGGATCACGATCTTCTTCGCGCCCTACCGGGCCCAGGTCGCGATCGTGACCGCGGCGATCCTGCTCACGAGCCTGCTCGGGATCGTCAATCCGCTCCTGCTCGAACGGATCATCGACGACGCGATCCCGAACAAGAACATGGCCGAGCTGAACCTGTACGTCGGCCTGATGATCGCCATCCCGATCGTGTCGGGCCTGATCGGAGTCGGCCAGGCCTACCTCAACAACAAGGTCGGCCAGCACGTCATGCAGGACCTCCGCAACGTGCTCTACGCCCACCTGCAGCGGCTGCCCTTGCGCTTCTTCACCGAGACCCGGACGGGCGAGATCCAGAGCCGCCTGGCCAACGACGTGGGCGGGATCCAGTCGGTCGTGACCGATACCGCGGCAAACCTGACCAGCAACGTGGCCACGGCCGTGAGCACCCTCGTCGCGATGGTCCTGATCGACTGGCGGCTGACGCTCCTGTCGGTCGGGATCCTGCCCTTCTTCCTGTACCTGACCTTCCGGGTCGGCAAAGTCCGCCGGACGGTCAGCGGCGAGACCCAGAAGTCGATGGCCGACCTGTCCGCGGCAACCGAGGAGACCCTCAGCGTGAGCGGAATCCTGCTGTCCAAGACGTTCGGCCAGCAGGCAGCCTCGATCGCCCGCTACAACAACCTCAACGCGAAGCTGGCCGTCCTCCAGATCCGGCAGGCCATGGTCGGCCGCTGGTTCTTCATGATCATCGGCACGATCTTCAGCATCACCCCGGCCTTCGTCTACTGGCTGGCCGGAGTCCTGATCATCAATAACAATCCGACTGCGCCCTCGATTGGCCAGATCGTGGCCTTCACGACGCTCCAGAGCCGGTTGTTCTTCCCGCTCGGCGCGCTGCTCAATGTGCAGGTCGACATCCAGGGCTCGCTGGCCCTGTTCGACCGGATCTTCGAGTACCTCGACCTGGACCCCGAGATCGTCGATGCGCCCGGCGCCGTCGCGCTCGATCCGCGTCGGGTCGCCGGCGGCGTCCGGCTGCGGGACGTCTGGTTCCGCTATCCGGCAAGCCCAGGCGTGGCGACCACCGGCCCGGCCGACGCCGCCGGCCCGGCCGAGCCGGCCGACACCGACGAGGCCGACCCGGCCGCGATCGCACAGAACCTGCTGCCCGAGATCCTGCCCCTGCCGCCCATCCCGACCGGCGGTTTTGCCCTCGAGGGCATCGACTTCGAGGCGCGGCCGGGCGAGCTGGTCGCCCTCGTCGGTCCGTCCGGCGCCGGCAAGACGAGCACGACCTACCTGATTCCGCGCCTGTACGACGTCGACCGGGGCGCCGTCGAGATCGACGGCCATGACATCCGCATGGTCACCCTCGCCTCGCTCGGCGAGACGATCGGGTTCGTGACCCAGGAGACCTACCTGTTCCACGCCTCGATCCGGGACAACCTGCGCTACGCCCGGCCGGAGGCGACGGACGACGAGCTCGTGGTGGCGGCGTCGGCGGCGGCCATCCACGAGCGGATCCAGGAGCTGCCCGATGGCTACGACACGATGGTCGGCGAGCGTGGCTACAAGCTGTCGGGTGGCGAGAAGCAACGGATCGCGATCGCCCGGGTCCTGCTCAAGGACCCTCGGATCCTGATCCTCGACGAGGCGACGTCGGCTCTCGACACGGTCAGCGAGCGGTTGATCCAGTCCGCCCTGGAGCAGCTGATGGAGGGACGCACGACGATTGCGATCGCCCATCGCCTGTCGACGATCCTGCGGGCCGACCGGATCCTCGTCTACCAGCGCGGACGGATTGTCGAACAGGGCACCCACGCCGAGCTGGTTGCCCGCGACGGGTTGTATGCCCAGCTCTACCGGGAGCAATTCCTGGGCGACCTCCCGGAGGGAGAATCGGTGGCATGACGATCAAGCAGGTCGTGGTCCGGAACCTGGCCGGGATGCACCTTACCGCCGTCACCGGGAGCGGCTTCGCGGTTGACTTCGACAGCGGCATCGGCCAGGCCGCGCCGGGTCCGACCGAGGTGGTCCTGGCGGCCCTCGCCTCGTGCTCGGCAATGGACGTCATCTCGATCCTGGCCAAGAAGCGCCAGCCCTTCGATCGCTACGAGATCCGGGTTCGGGGCGACCAGCGCGACGGCTACCCCCAGGTCTTCACCAGGATCGATGTGGTCCACGAGCTCGAGGGCCCCAACCTCGATGTGGCGGCCGTGCGTCGCTCGATCGAGCTGTCGGCGACGAAGTACTGCCCAGTGATCGCGATGCTCGCCGCCGGTGCCACGGAGATCCACAACTCGTACCGGGTCGTCCGCACCGGGCCGCTCCCGCTCGACGAGTCGGGCGAGGTGGTGGTGATCGGGCCGTATCGCCGGCCGGACGTCCTCCGGCCGGGCCGCTAGCCCAGGGCTAGAAGCGGATCGGCGTCCGCGGCTCCACCAGCCCCCGCCGCCAGAAACGGGTGACCAGGCCGGGCACCCACCAGCGCAGGAAGTACAGCCGGCAGCCGAGGCAGTAGCCGGTCAGGGCAAGCACCGTCTGGAGGGCCGCCACGGCACCGGCCAGGAGCCAGCCCACGACGGGCAGGCCGAGCGCGAAGGCGAGCAGCGAGACGGCCAGGACGACGCTCCCGAAGACCTGCGCGAATTCGCGGCGGGTACTCGTGCTCGGGCTCGACCTTGCCGAGGTGGGCGAACCGGACGATCCGACGCCAGATGGCGCCATAGATCGAATACTTGAGGCCAAAGACGCCGCTGACCGCGATCGACGCGAAGGCCAGGGCAACCCCGAGCGGCAGGTCCAGCAGGAACGACGCGACAATCAGGAGCGCCGACAGCCCCGCCCCGAAGCGGTGCCCGCGCGGGTCGATCATGCGCGCCGGGGGCAGGCCGCCGGCGACGCCGCCCGGGATGGAATTTGGCATCGAAGGTGCTCCTGGCTTGGATCGTGGCGTCCTGATGGCCCCCTAGTCCGAAGTATAACTCCTACTATTCCGCTAGGACTAGTTGCTTGTCTCCGGCCAGGTTCGCGCTGCGCTCGGGGCCAGGCGCAGGCGGCCGGCGTCGGCGGCCGTGGCAGGGCCGGTGGCCGTGGCAGGGCCGGTGGCCGTGGCAGGCCGGTGGCCGAGGCCGGCGGCCGTGGCAGCGTCGGCGGCCGTACGGCGGCCGTGAGGCGGCGGCCGTGGCAGCGTCGGCGGCCGTGGCAGCGTCGGCGGCCGTGGCAGCGTCGGCGGCCGTGGCAGCGTCGGCGGCCGTGGGGCCGGCGGCCGTGGAGGCCGAAATTGACAAATCGTCCCTCGATCGCAGCTTATGCCACGTTCGAGCGCAAGGGCGGCACCCGGAGGCGTGCTTCGGCCAAATCTCGTGCACGAATCCGCCTCGTCCGGGGAGATCCGAGGCGCGACGTGGCCGCCGAGCCGACTAAGACACGTTTGAAGAACGATTTGGCAGAACGCGGGCATGGACCAGGCCGTCCATTGCGTTCGCTCCAGATTTCACCGAGGACGGGCTTATGCTCGCTTGTCGTGGATTCGAGACGGCGACGGGGCGCGGGCGCCGGCCGCGCGAGCACGACCGATCGCCTGTCCCACGATCGCTGGTCAGGAGGCGGGCCGCCGCCCCGCCGCAACGGGAGCCGCCCCGCCGCAACGGGTCCACGATGAGAGCCGCCCCGCAGCAACGGGTCCACGATGAGAGCCGCCCCGCCGCCCGGAGCCGGGCCCCGCTGGCGGGAGCCAGCCGTCCCGGAACTCGGAGGCGTCCCGAGAACTCGGAGGCGCGCCAGAAGACGAGACCTGCCCGGAACCACCCGACCCGATTCGTGTCGCGCCGCCGACAGGGCCACTGTCACCAAAGCGTTGCATGACTATGCGTGCCGATGTATAGTCATACACGTCATGGCGGCGATCCACCCTGGATGCAATCACGAATCGAGGCGGTCCCCGGCGAGGGACGGCGCGCGCCCGTGAGCGCGGGCCTCGAATTGGTATCGACATCGACTGGGGCGGGTCGCCGGCAGGGCGCGCCGGCCGATCGAATCCGTGTTGCGGTGGTTGGCGCAACTGGCTACGCCGGGGCCGAGCTGGTCCGCATCCTCGCTCGGCACCCAGCCGTGGAGCTGGTCGGTCTCGTCGGGCGAGGGAGGAGCTCCGAACCCGTCGAGACCGTCCACCCCCACCTTGCCGCAAGCAAGCTCAACCTTGACGCCGACGCCCCACCGGCCGACGCGGTCTTCCTGGCCCTGCCCCACGGCGTCGCCGCCGAACGAGTCCCGGCATTGATCGCCGACGGGGCGACCGTGATCGACCTCGGGCCCGATTTTCGGCTGCGCGATCCGGCCGACTATCCCCGCTGGTATCGCTTCGAGCACCCTCGGGCCGACCTCCTCGATCTTGCCGTGTACGGCCTGCCCGAGCTGCATCGGGCCGAGCTGGCCGAGCTGGCCGGCGAGCCGATCCGGATCGTCGGCGCGCCCGGCTGCTACGCCACGGCCTCGATCCTGGCCCTCGCCCCGCTGGCCCGGGTCGGCCTGCTTGGGGACGTCGTGGTCGATGCCAAGAGCGGGGTTTCCGGGGCGGGTCGCGAGGCCCGGCCGGACCTGATGTTTGGCGAGGTGAACGAGAGCGTCAAGGCCTATGGCGTGGGCGGTCACCGCCACGTGGCCGAGATCGAGCAGGAGATCGGGCTGGCGGCCGGTGGCAGCCAGGCGGCACCGGGTCCGATCGACTTCCTGCCCCACCTGATCCCGATGACCCGGGGAATCCTCGCCGCCGCCCACGTCCGGCCGGCCAGGCCGACCAGCCAGGCCGAGCTCGACGCGATCTTCGCGGCGGCTTATGCCGGCGAGCCGTTCGTCCACGTGGTTGCCGAACCGCCGGCAACCAAGCACGTGACCGGCAGCAACGAGGCCCGGGTGCATGCCTCCTACGATGAGCGGACGGGGCGAATCCTGGTCATCGCCGTCCTCGACAACCTGGTCAAGGGAGCGGCGGGCCAGGCCGTCCAGGCCTTCAACATCGTGCACGGGCTGCCCGAGACGAGCGGCCTCGACCAGCTGCCGCTCGCGCCGTGACGGCGATCGAGGGCCAG
The DNA here is from genome assembly GCA_963720965.1 of uncultured Chloroflexia bacterium. Classification (GTDB taxonomy): domain Bacteria; phylum Chloroflexota; class Limnocylindria; order Limnocylindrales; family CSP1-4; genus Palsa-1033. The sequence continues at coordinate 865,771 of CAVRHD010000002.1, forward strand.
GCGGCCGCCACGTCCGGCCTGCTCAACTGGCTGCCCTCGGACCTGCCCGCCGTCGCGCGCAAGGCAAGCCTGCCCCTCGGCTTCGCGGCCGGGGCGGTAGCGGCCGGGATCAAGGCCAGTGGCCGGCCCGACCTGGCGGTCGTCCGGACGACGCACGGGCCGGCGTCCGCGGCGGCGGTCTACACCCAGCATCCATTTGCGGCCGCGCCGATCCTGCTGAGTCGGGTGCACCTGGCCGCGGGCGCCCCCGAAGGCGGTGGCGGCTTCGGCTGGGCCGAGGCGATCATCGCCACTTCCGGGTGCGCCAATGCAGCCACGGGCGAGCCCGGACTCGAGGACCAGCGCCAGGTCGCCCGGCTCCTGGCCGGTGCCGCGGGCGTGGCCGCCGAGCGGACCCTGCACCTTTCGACGGGGATCATCGGCACGCGCCTGCCGATCGACGCCGTCTCAGCCGGTCTGGCGGCGCTCGTACCGGCCGGCCTGGCCGAAACCGATGCGGGCCTCGAGGCCGTTGCCGTCGCCCTGCGGACCACCGACTCGCGGACGAAGCTGGCCGCCACGGAGCTGGCGTTGCCCGACATCGACGGCTTTGCGGTGCGCTCGGTCGCGGTCAGTGGCTGCGCCAAGGGGGTGGGCATGATCCACCCGGGCATGGCCACGATGCTCTCGATCATCCTGACCGACGCGGCCGTCGAGCCCGCGGTCCTCCACGCCATCCTCCGCCCGGTCGCTGCCCGGACCTGGAACCAGCTGACCGTGGATGGCGACACGAGCACCAACGACACGGTCTTTGTCCTCGCCTCCGGGGCATCGGGGACTGCCGGCATCCGGGCCGGTTCGGATGCCGCCCGCCAGCTCGGCCGGGCGATCGAAGCGGTTGCCCGCGACCTGGCCCGGCAGCAGGCCGCCGACGGAGAAGGCGCCACGACCCTGCTCACCTGCCAGGTTTCCGGGGCGGTCGATGCGGCGGACGCGCGGGCCGTCGCGCGCTCGGTCGTGAGCAGCTCCCTGGTGAAGGCTGCCGCCCACGGTCGCGACCCGAACTGGGGCCGGATCGCGGCGGCGGCCGGCAACGCCCGGGTTGCCGACGGCCCGGTCCTCGAGGCCGCCGGCATGGGCCCCGAAGCCGTCGCGGCACGAGCGGGCCGGCCGGTCACCCTGGACCCGGCCCGGCTCCGAATCTCGATTGCCGGACAGGGCGTGTTCGACGGCTCGGCCGGCGGCCCACAGGCCTTCGACCGGGCCGCCACCCGGGCCGCCATGGATGCCCCCGAGATCCTCGTCCGGCTTGACCTGGGACTCGGCTCCGGGAGCGGTGAGGCCTTCGGCTGCGACCTGACCGAGGAGTACGTGATCGAGAACGCCGAGTACACGACGTGAGCGATGTGCGATGAGTGAGATCCTCGTGGTCAAGCTCGGCGGGACGACCGTTGCGGACCAGAAGCAGGTCCTTGTCGAGATCGCCGCGATCGCCCGGCGACGACCGGTCGTCCTGGTCCACGGCGGCGGCAAGCGGATCACCGAGTGGCTCGAGCGGCTGGGCGTGCCGAGCCGCTTCGAAGGCGGGCTGCGGGTCACCGATGCGGCTTCGCTCGAGGTCGCGGCAGCGGTCCTGCGCGGCGTGGTCAACAGCGAGCTGGTCGCCGGCCTGCACGATGTCGGCGTCGACGCGGTCGGGCTGTCGGGCGTCGACGGCGGCCTGCTCGTGGCTGAGCGCGTGCCGGGCATGGGCCTGGTCGCCCACGTCGTGGGGATCCGCCGGGACCTGCTCGATGCCGTCCTCGTCGGCGGGCAGGTCCCGGTCGTCGCTCCGCTCGCGCGGGACGAGGACGGCATCGTGTGCAACGTGAATGCCGACGATGCAGCCGCCGGAATCGCGGCCGGCCTGGGGGCCCGCCAGCTCGTGCTCCTGACCGACGTCGATGGCATTCTCGACGGCGACGGGCGCCGGCTCGACTCGCTGACATCTGGCGAGGCCGATGAGCTGATCGCCAGTGGCGTGATCGCCGGCGGGATGATCCCCAAGGTCCGGGCGGCCCAGGCGGCCCTGGGCTGGGACGGCGCCGAGGCGATCATCGCCGACGGCTCGGCGCCCGAAGCCATCCATCGTGCCCTCGAGGACCCCTCCTTCGGAACCCATCTGACCGCCGCCCGTTCGGCCACCGCCGGGGCCGCCTGATGGCCACCCGGCGTCCGGCCGTCGAGCTTAGCGCCGGCGAGCGCCGGCGGGCGATCCGCGAGATCGTGGCCGGCCGCCCGATCGGCAGCCAGGCTGAGTTGGCCGCCGTCCTCCTCGAACGCGGGCACGCCGTCACCCAGGCGACGATCAGCCGGGACATCGCCGAGCTCGGCCTGGTCAAGGTGGCTCGGGGCGACCGCCACGTCTACATCTCGACCGACGACCTTGCGGCACGCCCAGCCGAGCGGCCAGCTTCCAACCAGCGCCTGCGACGGATCCTGGCCGACATCCCCGTGCGGGTCGGCCGGAGCGGGCTGATCCTGCTCCTCACCGCCACGCCCGGGACAGCCGGCGCGATTGCCCAGGCCATCGACGAATTGGCCCTCGACGAGCAGGAGGGCACCCTGGCCGGTGACAATACGCTGCTCGTCCTGTTTGCCGATGACGCCCGCCTCGAAGGCTGGCTGGAACGCTTCGAGGCCATCCAGGCACAAGCCAGCGCGGAGGTTCCCCTATGAAGAAGGTCGTCCTCGCCTACTCGGGCGGGCTCGACACGTCGGTCGCCGTGGCCTGGCTGCGCGAGCAGTTCGGGGTCGAGGTGATCACCCTGACGGTCGACGTCGGCGGCGGCTCGCTCCGGCCGGGTGTCGAGCAGCGGGCGATGAGCGCCGGGGCAAGCCGGGCCTACGTGGTCGACGCGCGCGAGCGCTTCCTGACCGACTTCGTGTGGCCCCACCTCCAGGCCGACGCGCTCTACCAGGGTGCGTATCCGCTGGCCACGGCCCTGGCCCGTCCCCTCATCGCCCAGCTCCTGTGCGAAGTCGCCGCACGGGAGGGCGCCGACGCCGTCGCCCACGGCTGCACGGGCAAGGGCAACGACCAGGTCCGCTTCGATGTCGCCGTTCATGCCCTGAACCCGAGCCTCGAGGTGATCGCCCCGATGCGGGTCGGGATGGGCCTGTCGCGCGAGCAGGAGATCGACTACGCCAACGAGCGCGGGATCGAGCTCCCGATCACGAAGTCATCGCCCTATTCGATCGACGTGAACCTGTGGGGTCGCTCGATCGAGACGGGTGTCCTGGAAGACCCGTGGGTCGCGCCGCCCGACGACGTCTTCGAGTGGACGGTAGCGCCCGGCGCGGCGCCCGATCCGGTCGAGCTGACCGTCACCTTCGAGGGCGGCGTGCCGGTCGCCCTCGACGGCGAGCGGATTGCCCCGCTCGAGCTGGTCGAGCGGCTGCACGCCCTGGCCGGCGCCCACGGTGTCGGCCGGATCGATCATGTCGAGGATCGGCTGGTCGGGATCAAGAGCCGCGAGATCTATGAGGCCCCGGCCGCCACGGTCCTGCACGCCGCCCACCGGGCGGTCGAAGGGCTGGCCCTGTCCAAGGACACCCTCCGCTTCAATCGGCTGGTCGCCGACGAGCTCGCCCGGCTGACCTACGACGGGCTGTGGTTCAGCGCCCTCCACCGCGACCTGCGCGGCTATGTCGCATCGTCCCAGCGCGTCGTCAGCGGCGACGCCCGGATCCGGCTCGACCACGGCAACGCCATCCTGGTCGGCCGCCGTTCGCCACTTTCGCTGTACGACCGGAGCCTCGCGACGTACGACGCCGATGATGCCTTCGACCACGCCAGCGCGGTTGGCTTCATCGAGATCTTCGGCCTGCCGCTACGGGTCGAGGCGGCCCGCCACGGCGCCGTCGGGAAGTTCCACGGTGCCGCCTGGTCGTGGACCGAGCCGCTCCTCGAGCACCTGCCCACGACGATCGCCGACCCGGCCGAGGTCGTGGCCGGCGGCTGAATCGGCGGCGGCGGCCGGCGGCCCGGCCTCATCGGCGGCCTCGACCAGGAGGAACGCGTCGAGGGCGTCCGGCCAGTCCTCGAGCAGGCGTGCGGCCAGCGGGCTGCCGGCGTCGGCATGGTCGGCCACCAGCTCGCGCAGCTCGAGCACCGCTGCCGCGCCTTCATCGCCCGACGAAGCGACAGCGACCGCCAGGCGGGCAACGACGCTGCCCCGGTTGAGCCGGCTCGACGCGCGCCGGTCCGGGTCGTATAGCCACAGCCGGCCACCGGTCATGCCGGCGGCCGTGTTCCGGCCCGTCGGTCCAAGGACCACGACCGTGCCCGCCGTCATGTACTCGACACCGTGAGCGCCCATCCCCTCGAGGACAGCGATCGCCCCGGAGTTCCGCACGCCGAAGCGCATTCCGGCCCGGCCGACCAGGTGCAGCCGACCGCTGGTCGCGCCATACAGGCAGGTGTTGCCCGCGATCGCGGCGCCCGGCCGGTCGAGCTCATCCATCGGTGGCCGGACTACCACGGTTCCGCCCGATAGTCCTTTGGCCACGAAGTCGTTGGCGACCCCGGTCAGCTCGATCCGGACGCCTCGCCCGAGGAAGGCGCCGAGGCTCTGGCCGGCGGCCCCGGTCAGGCGCAGGTTGACCGTGGCCGGGCGCCGAGCGCCGGCGTCGGCGGCACGCTCGAGAACCCCCGTGATCGCCGCCCCGAGAGCCCGCTCGGCGGTCGTCACCGACGCCACGAGGTCGACGTTGCGGCCCGTCCGGGAGGCCCCGAGGGCCGCGACCAGGCCGGCCTCGACCGCCGACGCGGGGACCTCCGTGCGGGCCACGGCTCGACGGCGCACGCGCGGGTCGCGCCGCTCGGGTGGCACGCTCCAGGGAGGTCCTTCGATCACGCCCGCGAGGTTCAGCGGGCCGGCACCTGGCGACGACAGGCAATCGACCCGCCCGATCGCGTCGTCGAGACTGGCGAAGCCGGCCGCCGCCAGCTCCCGTCGGACGTCCTCGGCAATCGCCCGGAAGAACGCGACGACCTGTTCGGGGCTGCCATCGAACTTCGCCCGGAGGTCCGCACGCTGGGTGGCAATCCCGGTCGGGCAGGTGTCCAGGTGGCACTGGCGGGCCATGTCACAGCCGATCGCCACCAGCGCGGCCGTGCCGAACCCGTATTCCTCGGCACCCAGCATCGCCGCGATCAGGACGTCGTGGCCGGTCTGGAGGCCGCCGTCCGTGCGCAGCACGAGGCGGTCACGCAAGCGCTGGCGAACGAGCACCTGGTGGGCTTCGGCCAGGCCAAGCTCCCAGGGCAGGCCGATCGACTTGATCGATGAGAGCGGGCTGGCCCCCGTGCCCCCTGCGTGCCCGGCCACCAGGATGTAGTCGGCGCCGGCCTTGGCCACGCCGGCGGCAATCGTCCCGACGCCCCGGCTGGCGACCAGCTTGACCCCAATCCGCGCTGCCGGATTGATCGCCCGCAGGTCGGCGATCAGCTGGGCCAGGTCCTCGATCGAGTAGATGTCGTGGTGGGGCGGCGGGCTGATCATCGTCGCCCCGGGCCGGCCGCGGCGCAACGCCGCGATCAGGGCGGTGGCCTTGGCCGCGGGGAGCTGGCCGCCCTCGCCGGGCTTCGAGCCCTGGGCGATCTTGATCTCGAGCTGCTCCGCCCGGGCGAGGTATCGAGCGGTCACCCCGAACCGGGCCGATGCGACCTGCTTGATGGCCGACTCGGCCCGCTCGCCGTTGGCGTCCGGTTCGTACCAGGCCTCGTCCTCGCCACCCTCGCCCGTGTTCGAGGCGGCCCCCAGCCGGCGCATCCCGATCGCGATCGTGCGATGGGCCTCGGGCGACAGTGCACCCAGGCTCATCGCCGCCGAGACGAACCGGGACGTGATCGCCTCGACCGGCTCGACCGCGGCGAGCGGCACCGGCGGACCGGCCGGCTGGATGGCCAGCAGGTCCCGGACCAGGGCGGGCTCGGCTCGATCGACCGCGGCGCGATAGGCCGGCAAACGCCCGGCCGGTGGCTCATCGCCGGTGGCGGCGAGAGCCTGGATGGCCCGGACCGCGACCGGCGCGAACAGGTGGAGCTCGCCATCCGAGCGGAACCGGGCGAAGCCGGGGTCGGGCAGGGCCGCCAACCTGGCCGGGCCGTAGGCCGCCTCGGAACGAGCCAGCAGCTCCTTGCCCAGCTCGTCGAAGCCGGTTGCCCCGGGCGTCGCCGGGGCCGCCGGGAAGCACCGGCTGCCGACCTCGGCCGACAGGCCGAGGATCTCGAAGAGCTGGCCGCCGCGGTACGCCGCCAGGGTGCTGATGCCCATCCGGGCCAGAACCTTGCGCAGGCCCCGATCGAGGGCGCCGATCAGCTGGGATTCGGCGGTGGCCGGGTCCAGGTGCTCATGGCCCCGGCTGCCGGCCTGCTCCCGGGCGACCGCCAGCGCTTCGCGGGGATGGACCGCCGAGGCTCCGGCCGCGAGGAGCATCGCGACGCTGTGAATATCGAACGCGTCGCCGGCGTCGGCGACCAGGTCCGTCCGATCGCGCCGTCCCGCTTCGGTCAGTGCGGTATCCAGGGCCCCAACCGCGAGGAGGCTCGGGATGGCGACCCGGCCCGGCCCGCTCGCGGCATCGCTGACGACGATCACGTCGGCGCCTGCCCGGGCGGCGCGCAACCCATCCCGGACCAGGCGGTCCAGGGCGTGGCGCAGGCTCCCCGGATCGCGCCCGGAGGGCCAGGTCGCGTCGAGCCGGACGATCCGCCACTCGACTCCCCCACCGGCCAGGATCTCCTCGAGGTCGGATGATCGAAGGATCGGCGGATCGAGCCGGATCGCCGGCCGGCTGGCGCAGCTGGCGAGGTCGAGCAGGGGCGGCCGCGGACCGAGGGACACGGCCAGCGACATGACCAGCCGCTCGCGCTCGGGGTCGATCGCCGGATTCGTGACCTGGGCAAAAGACTGGCGGAGGTAGCCGGCGACGCCCCGGCCGCGCCGGGCCAGGAAGGCCGGCGGCGTGTCGTCGCCCATGCTCCACATCGGCTCGCGGCCGGTCGTGGCCATCGCGGCGACGGTCAGCCGGGACTGCTCCGCATCGAGGCCGAGGCTGAGCCGGATGCGCCGATTGCGCTCGGCGACGGCCGGGTCGACCGGGCCGGGCAGGCCGTGCGGCGCGGCGGTGGCGATCGAGGCGTCGGGCCGGGCGAGCCGCGGCCCGGCCGGGCCTGTGGCGGTCGCCTGGTAGATGGCGTCGGCCTTGGCCTGGGCGTCCTCCACGAGCCCCCGTCCGGCCGGTTCGACGACGAGCAGCTCGCCGGGACCCAGCCGCCCACGCCGGAGGACCTCCCCCGGCCCGGCCGGGAGCAACCCTGCTTCCGAGGCAAGGACGACCAGGCCGTCGCGGCGGATCTCCCAGGCGGCCGGACGCAGACCGTTCCGATCGAGCAGGGCCCCGACCCGCTGGCCGTCGCCGAAGACCAGCGCCGCCGGCCCGTCCCACGGCTCCAAACGGGCCGCCAGCATGTCCTGCCATGCCTGCAGGCCCTCGATCGGGTCGTCGCGCAGGGCCAGCGACTCGGGCACGAGCGCGATCATCGCCCGGGCCACCGGCCAGCCGGCCATGACCAGCAGCTCGAGGGCCTCGTCGAGCGAAAGTGAGTCGGAGCCGGCCAGGTCGAGGATCGCGGCCGTGGCTGCCTCGTGGCCCAGGCGTGCGCCAAGTCGCCCGCCACCGAGGCCGGCCGACCGGCCGGCCATTGCCCGCCGGTTGCCCCGGATCGTGTTGATCTCGCCGTTGTGGGCGAGGTAGCGAAAGGGCTGGGCCAGCCGCCACGTGGGCCGGGTATTGGTCGAGAAGCGCTGGTGGAACGTTGCGTAGGCTACGGCCGGCGGGAGCTGGCCCAGGTCCGGGTAGAACGAGCCCAGGTCGGACCCCCGAACGAGGCCCTTGTAGACAATTGTCCGGCTCGACAGCGAGGGCAGGTGGACGGACTCCAGGCCTGCAGTCCGGGCGGCCGTGCGTTCGATCGCCCGCCGGGCGTGGAACAGGCGCTGCTCGAACGCGACCGGCACCAGGCGTACCGAGCGCGCCACGACCACCTGGCGGATGACCGGCAAGGTTGCGGCGGCCTGGTCACCGAGCATCGCCGGCTCGACCGGAACGGTCCGCCAGCCGACCACGGTCAGGCCCTCGGCCGCCAAAGAGCGCTCGACCAGGCGGATCGCCGCGCCGCGCGCGGCCGCGGACCGGGGCAGGAAGACCGCGCCGGCGGCCAGCCGGCTGAGATCGGCCGGTGCGCCCGGCAGCCGCGCGGTGATTCGCTCGAGCAGGGCGGGAGCCAGCGGCAATGCCAGCCCGGAGCCGTCGCTCGTCCGGGCATCGGCCGCGGTGGCCCCGCGATGGGCCATCGCCGCCAGGGCCGCCAGGGCCAGCGGCACGACCCGCTCACTCGGGCCGCGCCGGCTCTCGGCCACGAACCCGACGCCACAGGCATCGTGCTCGAGGCCGGCGTCGTACAGCGGTGCATCGGGAACGATCTCGTCCCGGTAAGCGTCGATGCGGCCTGGGTCGTCCATCTCCGACGGTCCTTTGGAGCTCGCGGCGGTCCGACCACGACCGTAGGCTCGGCCATCACGCTCGTCGGTAGCGCTGGGGGTGCCGTTGACCGACGGGCGGGTCGCCGCCAGGTTGCGACCTGGCACGGCCACCGGGCCGCGACCGGGCAGCAACGAATCCGCGACCTGCCCAGCCTCCGGACCGGAATCGAAGGCCGATACTGTCCAGGTCATGCCCGAGCCCGGACCCAGGCAACCAATCATTCGCCTGCGCGGATTGGTCGCCGCGACCGACCCGGCTGACGTCGGAGTGATCGCCAGCGCGCTGGGCGCGGCGGGCCACGAGATCGTCACGGCCTATCGGGTCGATAGCGCGCTGGTCCGGCTGGTTGCCGAGTCGCCCGACTACGTCGTGGTCTGCCTGCCCGGCATCGACCCTGAGCTGACCTCGCTGGTGGCCCGGCTGCATGCCCGAAGCGATGCCCCGATCCTGGCCGTGGCCGACACCCGCGACGAGGAGCGGGTCGTGGCCATCCTCGACGCCGGGGCCGCCGACGTCGTGCCGCTGCCGCTGCGGCCGCTCGAGCTCGTTGCCCGGATCAACGCGGCGATCCGGCGCCGGCCGCCGGTCACGACCGGGGTCGAGGCGAACCTCGACGGCCTCAAGGTCGACGGGCGACGGCGCCAGGCCAGCGTGGCCGGCCGGCGACTGGCGCTGACGCCCACCGAGTTCGAGCTGCTGGCCGTGATCGCCGCCCGCCGGGGCGAGATCGTCGATCACTGGAAGCTCCTCCGAGCCGGCTGGGCAGATCCCCGCAACGTCGATCCGGAGACGTTGCGAACCCACTTGAACCACCTCAACCAGAAGCTGGTGGCCGAGGGTCACCCAGGGCTGCGCAACGTCCGTGGCCGGGGCTACGGGCTGCGCATCGCGGCAGGCGACGTCGGCCGGGGGTCCTGAACCGCAACCGGGACGCAACCGGGCCGACGATCGCCCTCCGCGTCGCGGCGCTGGTGCCAGCTCGATTGCGCCGCCAGCCTCATCGCCATGGACGCGACCCTGCTGACCCTCGCGGTGATCCTCGGCGCAGCTGAGCTCGGCTCGCTGGTAGCGGCGAGCATTCGCCTGCCGCGAGCCGTTGGTCAGATCACCGCCGGCCTCATCCTTGGGCCGAGCCTGCTCGGCGTCGCGACCGTCGGGCCGGTGGTGGCGACCCTGGCCCAGATCGGCGCCCTGTGCATCCTGGCGATCGCCGGCCTCGAGACGAACCGGGTTCTGATGAGGCGTGTTGGCCGGGCGGCCCTGCTGGCCGCCGTAGGCGGCGTCGTCTTGCCATTTTTCGGCGGTCTCGGCGTGGCCCTGGTGGCCGGCCTCGACGTCCAGGCATCCTTGTTCGTCGGTGCGATCCTGACCGCCACCAGTGTCGGCATCACCGCGGCGGTCCTGGGCGAGCTCGGGTTGCTCACCTCGGAGGCCGGGATGGTCGTCCTCGGGGCCGCCGTCATCGATGACGTGATCGGCCTCGTGGTCTTGGCCCTGGTCGTGGCGGATGCCAGCCGGTCAGGGGCGTCGGCCCTTCTCGTGATCGTGCCAATGACGGTGACCCTGCTGGTCAGCGCCGCGGCGATCCGGCTGCTCAGCAAGCCGATGGCCACGGCGCTCAGCCGCCTCCATGATCAAGGCGGCGGGAACGCCGCCACAATGGCGCTGATCCTGGCGGTTGGCTGGGCCTTCGCCACGCTCGGCGGGCTCGCCGGAATCACTGGGGCCTACCTGGCCGGCTTCGCCCTGGCCGACTCGCCCATCGCGCCTACGGTCCGGGACCGGCTGGTTCACGCCGGTGAGGCCTTCTGCGTGCCTGTCTTCTTCGTGGCCATTGGCCTCGCCGCCGACCTGCGCACGGTCGGGCCGGTCTTGCCCCTGGCCATCGCGCTGCTCGCCGTCGCCGTCATTGGAAAGCTCATCGGCTCCGGCGCTGGGGCGTGGCTCGGCGGGCTCGACGGACGCTCGGCCAGCCTAGTCGGGACCGGCATGATCGCCCGTGGCGAGGTCGCCCTCGTGGCCGCCTCCCTGGGCCTCCAGTCCGGAGCAATCAGTGCCGGAGTCTACTCGGCCGCCGTGCTGGTTGCGCTGGCCACGACCGTGATCACCCCGATCGGGCTCGCACTGTGGGCGGGTCACGCCGGGAATCGCCGGCCGGCGACCGCGAACGCCCTGCCGGCGATCCCGGGCCAATGAGCGGAGACCTGTCCGAGCGCTACCGGACCGGCCTGGTCGCCCTCGCCCGGGAGCAGCTCGACGAGGCAGAGCCACTCCTCCGATCCGTGGTCGACGAGGCTCCCGACGAACCAGAGCCCCTCGCCTACCTGGCGACCACCTGGGCCGCAATGGGCCGGATCGAGGCGGCCCGGGAGGCCATGGACCGGGCGCTGGAGCTGGGCCCCAACCACTTTGCCCCACATCTCAAGGGAGGTGAGCTCGCCCTGAGGCTGGGCGACCTGGATTCGGCCGAGGGTCATTTCCGCCGGGCTCTCGAGGTCGCTCCGCACGGCTCGCGCGACGCCGCAGCGGCCAGGACCCTCCTCGGCACCACCCGCCGCCAGGCCAGCCGTTCGATCGGCCGGCAGACCGCGTTCCCACGCTGGCAGCGGCCGGCGTTTTTGCACCGGGCCGTTGCTGCCCGGGTAAGTAGCCCCGTGGAGGATGGAGGAAGTATCGAATGAGGGACCCTGCCAGCTCACCGAAATCGGGCCGAGTCCGGCGAGTCGCCTGGCTCGGCACGATCGCGCTCTTCGCCGTGCTCGTGCTGGCCGGCTGCTCGGTGGACAAGAACACCGGCGGCGACCCGGCCGGATTGACGACCAGCTCCAGCCAGAACCTGGTCGGAATCGCCCCGGGCACGATCACCTCCGACGACCTCACCAAGGCCAAGACCACCGAGCCGTTCGCCGTGCAGCTGGCCGACCTGGTCGACCAGAATCGACTGGCGATCAACTTCTCGTGGCTGCTCGTGACCGGCTTCCTGGTCATGTTCATGCAGGCCGGCTTTGCCCTGGTCGAGACCGGCTTCACCCGGGCCAAGAACGCGCTTCACACGATGTCGATGAACTTCATGATCTACGCGATCGGAATCATCGGGTTCTTCACGATCGGATTTGCCATCGCCTTCGGCGGCGTCGGCGTCGTGGGGGTGAGCCAGCTCGGCGGGTTGCATCCGCTCAACCACGAGATCGGGGTGACCATCGGCGGGACCAGCTGGGGCCTGCTCGGCGGCACGGGCTTCCTGCTCAACGGAGCAACCTATGACGTCGGCGTGATCGCCTTCTTCCTCTTCCAGCTCGTGTTCATGGACACCGCCGCGACGATCCCGACGGGCTCGATGGCCGAGCGCTTCGCCTGGAAGCCATTCGTGATCTACGGCCTGTTCATCTCGGCAATCCTGTATCCAGTGTTCGCCAACTGGTCCTGGGGCGGTGGCTGGCTAAGCCAGCTCGGCACGCTCGGACTGGGCGCCGGCTACGCCGACTTCGCCGGTTCCGGCGTGGTCCACTCGGTCGGTGGCTGGTGCGCCCTGGCCGGGGCGATCGTGCTCGGTCCCCGGATCGGCAAGTACAACAAGGATGGCTCGGCCAACACCATCCCGGGCCACAACCAGATCCTGGCGATCCTGGGTACGTTCATCCTGGCCTTCGGCTGGTTCGGCTTCAACCCGGGCAGCACCTTTGCGGCCTCGGGTAACGGGGCCCTGCGGATCGGCATCGTGGCAGTCGTCACGATGCTGGCATCCGGCTTCGGGGCAGCATCGGCGATGGTCTACACCTGGTGGACCGAAGGCAAGCCGAACCCGGGCATGATGGTCAACGGGATGCTCGCCGGGCTCGTGGCGATCACGGCGCCGTCCGGCTACGTCGGCCCGATCGCCGGCTCGTTCATCGGCCTGGTCGCCGGGGTGCTTGTCTGCGTGGCTGCCGTGTTCATCGAGAAGAAGCTGCGGGTCGACGATCCGGTCGGGGCGATCGCCGTGCATGGCGTGAACGGCCTGTGGGGGGTCATCGCGGTCGGGATCTTCGCCGACGGGACATCGAACTACTCGGGCCTGTCGGTGACCGGCCTGCTGTACGGCAACGTGGGCCAGTTCGTGGCCCAGCTGATCGGGGCCGCCGTGTGCTTCGCCTGGGCCTTCGGAGCGTCGTATGTCTTCTTCAAGGTCCTCAACCGCTTCGTCAAGTTGCGCGTCTCGGCCGCCACCGAGCTGCAGGGCCTCGACATCCCCGAGATGGGCAGCGTGGGCTACGTCCCGGAGGATTTGCCCCTCGGCGAGATCTTCCCCAAGGATCGCCTCGTGATCCCACCTATGCCGTCGCAAGCCGCCTGATCCACTGGACCGATCCAGCACCTCGAAGCCGGGCTCCCTCCCCGGTTTCGAGGTGCTGTTTCGCGATCAGCCGCCCGGCAGCTCTGCCCGCAGGGCCGCGTAGCCGGGCTTGATCCGGTCGGTGATCAGGGCCAGCCGCTCGTCGAACGGCAGGAAGGCACTCTTCATCGCGTTCAGGGTCAGCCACTCGATCTCGTCGAGCCCGAGGCCAAAGGCCGTGTCGAGGGCTGCCAGCTCGCTCGACAGGCTGACCTGGCTCATCAGCCGGTTGTCGGTGTTGACCGTGACCCGGAAGCGCAGCCGTCGGAGCAGGTCGATGGGATGGGTCGCGATCGACGCGGCGGCGCCGGTGTGGACGTTCGAGGTCGGGCACAGCTCGAGCGGAATGCGACGGTCGCGGACGTAGGCGGCCAGCGCTCCCAGGCGGGCCTCGCCCGCGTCGTCGATCGAGATGTCGTCGACGATCCGCACGCCGTGGCCCAGGCGCTCGGCCCCCAGGTCGAGCGCCTCCCGGATCGAGGGCAGGCCGTAGCCCTCGCCGGCATGGAGGGTCAGGTGGAAGTTGGCGTGGACCAGCCGGTGGAAGACGTCGGCGAAGCGACCCGGCGGGTAGCCCGCCTCGGGACCGGCGATATCGAAGCCCACCACCCCTTCGGCCCGATGGCGCAGGGCAAGCTCGGCTATCTCGGCCGCCCGATCTGCCTGGCGCATGGCCGTCGCCAGGAAGCGGACCACGATCGGCCGGCCGTTCGTCAGGGCAGCCTGCGCGGATCCGATCCGGAAGCCCTCGAGGATGGCCTCGACGACCTGGTCCAGGCCCAGGCCGGACCGGGTGCTGAGCTCCGGCGCGTGGCGAACCTCGGCGTACACGACCCCGTCGGCAGCCAGGTCCTCGACGCACTCCGCGGCGACCCGGACGAGCGCCCCGACCGTCTGCATGACCCCGACCGTGTGCTCGAACGTCTCGAGGTACAGCTCCAGCGACTGCTGATCGGCACCTCGCCTGAACCAGCGTGCCAGCTCATCAGGATCGGTCGACGGCAGGGCGTGATAGCCCTGTGCCTCCGCCAGCTCGATGATCGTCGCGGGCCGCAGGCCGCCGTCGAGATGGTCGTGCAGGAGGACCTTCGGGGCGCGCCCGATCAGGGCCGGGTCAAGACCGGCCCTGATCATCGCCCGAGTCGCTGGCGGGCCGCGGCGATCGCGCCGGCAACCCGGTCCGGCGCAGTCCCACCGACGACGTCACACGACTCGAGGGCCGATTCCACCGAGGCGGCCGAGCGGATGCCGGCCGGCACGGCCGGGTCGGAGGCGAGGCTGGCTGCGAGCGGATCGTCCATCTCGCGCAGGGCGGCCACGATCGTCTCATCACTGAGCTCGCCCAGGCCGACCTCGTCCGCCTCGGCCCGGGCCACGAGGCGGCCGACGACGTGGTGGGCGACCCGGAACGGGAGGCCCCGCCGGACGAGCGCGTCGGCCATCGCCGTCGCGGTGATGAATCCTTCGTCGGCGGCGGCGCGCATCCTCGCCCGGTCGACGGCCAGGCCGTCGAGCAGGCCGGACAGGACCTCGAGGGATGCCCCGAGGGTCGCCACGCTGTCGAACAGGGGCGCCTTGTCCTCCTGGAGGTCACGCTGGTAGGCCAGCGGCAGCCCCTTGAGCAGGATCAGCATGCCCGTCAACGCGCCGATCACCGGGCCGGTCCGGCCGCGCACGAGCTCGGCTGGATCGGGATTCTTCTTGTTGGGCATCATCGAGCTGCCGGTCGAGAACGAATCCGATACATGCACGAACCCGAAGCGCGGATTCGACCACCAGGTCAGCTCCTCCGCCAGCCGGCTGAGGTGGACCATCGCGAGGGCGACGGCGGCCAGGATCTCGACCACGAAGTCCCGGTCGCTGACGGCATCGAGCGAGTTCCGGCTGGCTCGTTCGAAGCCGAGCTCGGCGGCCGTGGCCTCGCGGTCAAGCGGGTAGCCCGCACCGGCCAGCGCGCCCGACCCAAGCGGGGAGACGTTGAGCCGCCGGAGGGCATCGGCCAGGCGACCCCGATCGCGCTCGAGCATCTCGACGTAGGCGAGGAGGTGGTGGCCGAACAGGACCGGCTGGGCCGGCTGGAGGTGGGTCGACCCGGGCAGGATCGCGTCGCCATCGCGCTCGGCCAGGCCGACCAGCGAGTGTTCCATGGCCAGGATCGAATCATCCAGGCCGAGCACCTCCCGGCGCGCCCACAGGCGGAGGTCGGTCGCGACCTGGTCGTTGCGCGAGCGGCCGGTGTGGAGCTTGCCCGCCAGCGGCCCGATCCGCTCGGCCAGGGCCGCCTCGAGGTTCAGGTGGACGTCCTCGAGCGCCGGATCCCAGGTGATCGTCCCGGCAGCCACCTCCGAGCGCAGGCCCTCCAGCCCGGCAATCAGCGCGGCCGCCTCGTCGGCGGTCAGCAGGTCCGCCCGGGCCAGGCCGTTGACGTGGGCGATCGAACCGACGAGATCGTCATCGGCAAGGCGCGAATCGAGCTCGATCGACCGGGTGAAGCCGGCCAGCCGGTCGTCGCTCGAGCCGTGGAAACGGCCGCCCCAGAGCTCCATCCAACCTCCACCGGTGGCGCCGCTGAACGCGGCGGACGACGCTCATCGTAGCCCGCGCAGCGCGGCCGACGCCCGGCCATCCGAGCCGCGGCTGCGAGCCAGCCGCCGATTCGGCTGGTAGGCTGCCCGCAGCATCGCCGTTCTCGACCACTCCGCACCGCACCAGACGGCACCGCACCGCAGCGCGCTACGGGAGTACCTGATGACCAGCCCTCGCCCTTGGTCGCGACTGTGCGCCATCGCCGGCGCCGGTTTGCTCCTTGCCGCCCTCGCCGCGCCCGCCCTGCCCGGGACCGTCCTTGCCGGTAGTCCCAGCCAGGCCCGGCTGTCGCCCCTCAGCCGGCTCGGCTCGGCCGCGCCGCTCGGCAGCCCGGACAGTCATGGCCGAATCGAGGCGAGCCGGCTGGTCCATCGCCGGCCGGCCGCCTCACCGTTCTCGGCTGCGGCCGCCGGCCGGGCCCTGGACGCCGTACGCGCCCGGAGCGAGGCCGCCCGCCGGACGGGATCCAGCCTCAAGCCGGGCCTGACCCTCCCGCCGGCGCCTGCCCCCGATCCCTGGCAGAGCAGCGGCGCGCCCGCTGCCGCGGTGACGGCGCCCGGCGTGGGCGGTCGTGAGCTGTCGCCCGGCGCCGAACCGGCCGACGGATCGACCGCCGCCGGCCCTGACCAGGTCCTCGAGGCTGTGACCGGCGCGATCTACTTCGCCGATCGAAGCGGCGGGTTGGTCGGCCAGCAGGCCGTGTCGACCTCGGCCTTCTTCAAGCTGCCCGAGCCTGGCAACGGGGCGGCCTTCGAGACCTTCGACGCCGCGCCACGGGTCGTCTACGACGCGACCTCTGGCCGCTGGATCGCATCCGAGGTGAGCTGGGATTGCGTCACCAACAGCTTCCCGGGCGACGGCGCCACCATCGGTCACGGTCACATCGAGTTCGCGATCTCCGATGGACCCAATGCCCTCGGCGGCTGGACCCTGGGGACCGTCACGCTCAACGACCTCCTGCCCGACGAGCCAACGTTCGGGCTATCGAGCGACAAGATCGCATTCACGGCTGACGGCTCGGCGATGCAGGCGGGCGGCGGTCCCGGCAACCCCGGCTGCATCGGCGGAGCGCCGGCCGGTGAGGTCCTGTACGTGATCGACCTGGCCGAGCTTGCCCCTGGCTTCACGACCTGGCATCCCTTCGGCGTCCTGGTCGGAGCGCCGTTCGTGTGGCTGCGACCCGTCCTTCAGGAGCCGGTCAGCTCGCCCGACCTGCGCCTGATCGGCGCGATCGCCGGCGGCAGTCCGCTCGACGTGGCCTACATCGCGGCTACCGGCTCGGCTCGCAACAGCACCCTCGACGGGGTGACCTACGACCTGTCGGCCGATGGCGTCGTGCCCCCCTTCCTGGATCCCGGACCACCCAACCAGCCCGGACCGGGCACGATCGCCAATGCCGTCGACGCGCGGCCCACGGCGGCCATCTGGCAGGCCGGCGTGCTCGCCATCGGGTCAACCTACCCGTGCACCCCGCAAGGCGACAGCTCGACCCGGGATTGCGTCCGGATCATCAGCCTGGCCGAGACGCCCGGCTACCTCGAGCCAAGCCGGCTGGGCGATAGCCTGCTCGGCTCGAACGGGCTCGACCAGTACCAGGCGGCCATCGCCTTTACCGGGAGCGGCACCCTCCACGCCGTCTACACCGCCTCGTCGACCAGCGTGATGCCCTCGGGCTATGCCCAGTACCACCGGCGAACGGACCCGTTCCTGGGCTGGAGCGATCCGCAGCTGGTGATCGCGGGCACAACGGCCTACGGCGGCTCGCGCTGGGGCGACTACTCCCTGGCCGGCCAGGATCCGCAGGACCCCAATCGGATCTGGGTCAGCCCCGAGTACTCATCGGTCGGGGGCATGTGGGCGACCAGCTTCAGCAGCATTGCGGCGACCCAGGGCGCCGGATTGATCACGATCGATCCGGTTCGGGTGGTCGACTCGCGGATCGGGATCGGCCTGAGCGGGCCGCTCACGGCGGGCGTGCCGCGCCTCTTCCACCTGCCCCTGTCGGGCCAGCCTGACCTGATCGCAGTGACCGGCAACCTCACCGTGACCGGAGCGAGCGCGGCCGGATTCGTGACCCTCTCGGCCGACCCGAACTCGACCAGCTCGACCATCAACTTCGGGGCGGGCGACACCCGCGCCAACAACGTGACCGTGGCGATCGGGCCGGGCGGCAGCCTGACGGCCACGCTCCACGGCGGAGCCGGCGCACGCGTCCAGGTCATCCTCGACGTGACCGGCCTGTACTCGGACGGGTCGGGCGACGGCTTCTGGCCGCTCAGCCCGGTTCGAATCCTCGACTCGCGGACCGCCCCCGGTGGCGCCTTCCGGGCGAACGTCGCCCAGCCGATCAGCGTGGCCGGCGTCGGGCCAATTCCATCGACTGCCACCGCGATCAGTGCCAACCTGACCGTGACCGACGTGACTCACGACGGCTATGTCTCGGTCACGACCGACCCCACGAACAGCCCGGCCACCTCGAACCTGAACATCGCGGCCGGCGACACCCGGGCCAACGGCCTGACCCTTCCGCTCGGCGCGGCGGGCAAGATCGCGGCGGTGTTCAAGGCGTCGAGCGGCTCGGCCGACCTGATCCTCGACGTGACCGGTTACTACAGCGCAGACCCCGGTGGGTTGCTGTTCCACCCGCTCAACCCGGGTCGCTACATCGACACCCGCCAGCCACTGGGGCCGGGCGGAGAGCTCAACGGTCTGAGCGGCCCGCAGGGTGCGACTCCGCGGAGCGTCCAGGTCAATGGCCACTACGGCGTCCCGTCCGATGCCCAGGCCGTGATCGCCAACCTGACCGTGACGGGCCAGACGGCGGCCGGGTTCGTGAGCGTCGGTGACAAGGCCATCGCCAAGCCGACGACCTCGACCCTCGACTTCCCCCTTGGCGAGGTCCGGGCGAACGGGCTGAACGTGCCGGTCGATGACCTTGGCCGGCTGTGGTTCGTGGACCGGACGGCGCCCGGCAAGAGCGTCCAGCTCGTCCTTGACCTGTCGGGCTACTTCGTGGCACCGGCCGGCTGAGGCGGCGGCAAGGTGCGCACGAACCACCGGTGATGCTCGGACCAGGATCGCGGATGATTAGCCGGTGAGCCTACCGATGGGCCGGCGCCTGCTCGGCCTGGCGGCGGCCCTTGCCCTCGTCGCCGGGACCGGTGTTGGCCCGACACGGGCGCTGGCGCCTGCGGACCAGCTGCCGGTTGGGCCGGTGACCAGGCCGGCGCTGGATCGAAGCAGCTTCTCGTGGACGTCCGCCGGCCGGCCGAACGCGCGCCTGTACGCCAGGGGCACGCCGAGCGGCGGGCAGCCGGTCATCTCCCGGTCGGCCGGTCCGGGCATCGGCGGGGCGGCTGGCAACGTCGCGCCGGCAGGCCAGCGACCGGGGCCCAGGCCGACCCCTGGGACGGCCAGGCCTGCTGCCCTCAGCCCACCCATCCAGGCCTCGTTGACGGCAGCGCCGGATCAGCACGTCGCAGGCTTCGCCGGATTGGCCGAGTCTGACCAGGTCGCGCCCGGCACCGAGCCGGCCAACTCGACGATCGCAGTCGGACCCGAGCAGGTCGTCCAGATGACCAATTCCAGGATTCGGATCACCGACCGGAGTGGCAACGCGCTCGTGTCCGACACCGCGGTCGCCAGCTTTTTCAGCGTTCCCGCGGGATTCTTCGATCGTCAACCACGCGTCGTCTACGACAGCCTCCACGGCCGGTTCATCGCCACCGAAACGAGCTGGGACTGCGCCAGCGATCCGGGCAATCCTGTCTTCCCGGCTACGTTCGGCCATGGCTATATCGATCTGGCCGTGTCCCAGACCTCGGACCCGACCGGCAGCTGGAACCTGTTTTTCTGGGGATACCAGGATCGCCTGCCGACCGAGCCGGCGATCGGCACGTCGACCGACAAGCTGGCCGTCTCGGACGCCCTCGTGTCGATGACCAAGGGTGACGGCGGAGCTGGCGACGGCTCATGCGCGAATGCGCCGACCGCCGATGCCGGCGACCTGCTCATCGCGAACTGGGCGGATGTGATCGCGGACAACGCGAGCACCCTGCTTTCGAGCGAGTTCGTGGCGGCCGATCCATTCCTGGCCACTGGCCTGACGGCGGCGCTCCAGGCGCCGGCCACGGATCCGACGCTGTACGTGGTGGCCCGCTCCGGCGAGGCGGCAACCAACAACGACGTGATCGTCAGCACGTTCACCGGCACGACCACGAAGAACGTCGGGGTGACCAGCGCCGACAGCTGGGACCTGACCAGCGCCGGGGTCACAGCCCCCTTCGCCAATCCCCCGGCGGCGCACCAGCCGGGCTCGCCGGGAACGCTGACCAGCGGCATCGACGGCAACCCCCAGGCCGCCCTGTGGAAGGCCGGGCAGCTGAGCTGGGCGACGACCTATCCGTGCACCCCGAGCGGCGACTCGTCGACCCGGGACTGCGTCCGGGTGAGCCAGCTGGGCACCGCGGGAGCGTTCTCCGAGCCAACCCCGGAGCAGGACTTCCTCCTCGCCAGGAATGGCTTTGACAGTTACCTGCCCGGGATCGGCCAGAGCGGCGACGGCACGCTTGAGCTGGTCTACACCCAGTCCAACGGAACAGGCTCGAACTATCCGTCTTCCTACGAGCAATACCAGCGCCCTGGCGATGGCCCCAATTCGATCAGCCCGCCGTACCTCCTCGCGGCCGGCACCGGCAGCGACGCCGGCGGTGCCTGGGGTGCCTATCTCGGCCTGGCCCAGGATCCCCAGGTCGCGGCCAGCGTGTGGCAGGCCAACGCCACCAGCAACGCCTCCGGCTGGACGACCTTCGTCGACCGCCTGGGCAGCACCGCGGCATCGACGTATGTCCCGATCACGTCGGTCCGGGTGGTGGACACGCGCACTGGCGGCGTGAACGGCCTGTCGGGCCTGGCCGGCAAGTTCGTGGCCAATACCGCCCGCTCGTTCCAGGTCGCCGGGCTCGGCTCGATCTCGAGTGCTGCCGTAGCCGTCACGGGCAACCTGGCGGTGACCGGCCAGACCGGGGCCGGCTACATCGCGATCACGCCTGACCTCACCAACACGCCCAGCTCGTCCACGCTGAACTTTCCGGCCGGCGACGTGCGGGCCAACAACGTCACGATCCCGCTCAACGCCGCGGGTGGCCTGGCTGCCGTGTACAAGGCCTCGGCTGGCCGGACGGCCGACCTCGTGTTCGATGTCACCGGCTACTTCGTGACGGGCACCGGCCAGGCCCACTACGTGACGCTGCCGCCCGTCCGCGCCCTCGACAGCCGTCTTGGAACGGGCCTCGCGGGAGGCACGCCGGCCAGGTTCGTCGCCGGGAATCCGGTCAGCCTCCAGGTCAGCGGAGCAACTGGCGTGGCCGGGATCCCGGCCGATGCCGTGGCCATCACCGGCAACCTGACCGCCACCGGTCAGACCCGGGCGGGCTATCTCTCGGTCACCACCGATCCGACCAGCAGTCCAGTCACGTCCACCCTCAATTTCCCGCTGGGCGACGCCCGGGCGAATGGCTTCACCGTCCGGCTCAACGGCTCCGGCCAGCTGTCGATCGTGTACATCGGCGCTGGCGGAACCACGGACGTGGTCGTCGACATCACCGGTTACTTCACGGCCTTGCCGGGGCTGTCCTTCTACCCGCTCAATCCCGGCCGGGTGATGGACACCCGGGCCGGCGTGGCCAACAGCGGCCTGACCGGGGCGTTCCTGGCCAACGTAGCCCGAACCCTCGCGGTGGACGGCCACTGGGGGGTCCCGCCCGGTGCTGGAGCGATCACCGGCAACCTGACCGTGACCGGCCAGACCGCGGCCGGCTTTGTGGCGATGACGCCCGATCCCACGGACATGCCCTCGACCTCGACCCTCAACTTCCCGCTCGGCGATAGCCGGGCCAACGGATTCTTCGGACCGCTCGGCGCGACCGGCAGCGCTTCGTTCGTGTACAAGACGCGCAATGCCCGGACCGTCCAGCTCATCCTCGACGTGAGCGGCTACTTCAAGTAGCACGCCCGGCACAGGCCAGGCGCGCCCGGCTCAACCCTCGGCGGCCAGCAGGACCGCCCCGGCCACGATGACCAGGGCGATCGAGATCCGGGTCAGCCCCTCGCGCCGGTTGCGGGCCTCCTTGAGGCGGAACGCGCCCCAGCCGCTGATGATCACGATGGCCGACTCGCGCAGGGGTGCGACTGCCGTGAGGGGCGCATAGCGGTAGGCGATCAGCACGAACAGGTACGCCCCGACGGTGATCAGGCCACCGACTCCGGCCCGGAACCAGGGATGGCCAACCAGCCGCCGAAAGAGGGGGTCGCCGGGCGGACGAGGGCCGGGCGCGCTGGCGACGGCTTCGGCGGGCGGCCGGCTGCGGTCGCGCCAGATCGCCAGGCCGATCCAGCTCAGCAGGAAGATCGTCGTGAACGTCCACAGCAGCGCCGCGTAGAACAACGGGTCGATCAGGCGGGCGCCCTGGGTGTCGACCGCCGAGTACGACGCGATCGTGACCCCGGTCAGCAACGCGAAGAGGGCCGCCTCGCGCACCGCGGGGGGCATCGCCCGGCCTCCGCGGAGGATGGCCCACGGCCGCTGCAGGGCGAGGATCCCGAACAGGAGCAGGGCAACTCCGATCCAGCCGACGGGCTCGAGCGTCTCGCCCAGGATGACGACACCGACAGCGACCGACAGGACCGGCGCCGTTCCCCGCGCGATCGGATAGACCAGGGACAGGTCACCCCGGCGATAGGCCGCCGACAGGAAGATGAAGTAGGCCGCTTCCAGCACGCCCGACAGGATCGCCAGGCGCCAGGCCTCATCGGGGATCGAGGCCTGGCCACTGACCAGCCAGCCGAGCGTGGCGATCGGGATCAGGAACCCGGCCCCCACGAGCATGCCCCTGCCTGCCGTCCGGAGTGGATCGCTGGCGGTCTTGAGGAGCACGTTCCAGGTGGCGTGGAGCACCGCTGCGAACAGCAGCAGGAGGATGATCCCGGGCGGCAATCAGGCCCGTCCGCTCGCTGCTCGGCCTGATTCGGGCGCGGGCCGGCCGCCTTCGGCCATCTCTTTCAGGATCCGCAGGTGGGTCTCGATCACGCCCGCCGCCGAGCCCCGCCCGAGGCCGATCAGGAGAGCCGTCCAGCGTCCGTTCGTGGCGAGCTCGGCCGTGGCCGCCACCCGCGTCCCGCCGGCCACCTCGTCGAGGTGCCAGCCTCGGTCGAACCGGATGCCGTCGCCGACCAGGATCATCCGGAAGCTCGTGGCCGGGCGTGCCTCGAGACTCTCGAGGCGGACATTGGCCGCCAGCAACCCGAGCCGCAGGCGCGCCGAACGTGTCGCACCGGCAGCCGGCCAGCTGGGCACGGGCGGTCCAAGCCGGAGCTCTGGAAACAGGGCGTCCTGGGCGGCCGGATCATGCAGCGTCGCCCAGACCTGGCGCGCCGGCGCCTTGATGTAGGTAAGCCGCTCGAGGACGCCGGGTGGAGGGGCCGGTCGCGGTACGGGCATTCGACGCTGGCTCGGCTGGCGTGATTCGATCAGGGCTGTCGGGTCGTCCGGAATCGCTCAGGCGCCGATCGGATGCCAGACCGTCTTCATCTCGAGGAAGGCGACGATCCATTCGGGCCGTTGCGCGGCGCGATCGTCGGTCCAGTCGAAGGCGGCGTCGGCGACCCCGGCCGGTCGGCGGGCGATCCGTTTGATCGACTCGGCGGCCGAGACCTCCACGGCCACCTGATCATCTGGCGCGACCCCCCAGGTGTCGATCGCATCGATGTCGACATGCGCCGCGATCACCGGCACGAGCTCCTTCTTCAGGCCAGTCAGGAGGTTGACCACGCCGCCCGGAACGTCGCTCGTGGCCAGGACCTCGCCCAGGGTGACCGCGGGCAACGGCCGCGTCTCGGAGGCCAGGACGACGACCGCGTTGCCGGCCACGAGGGCCGGAGCGAGGCGGCTGACCAGGCCGAGCAGGGAGCTCGATTCCGGGGCAATCAGGCCGACCACGCCGGTTGCCTCGGGGATCGTGAAGTTGAAGTACGGAGCGGCGACGGGATTGGTCGAGCCGAGGACCTGGCTGATCTTGTCGGCCCAGCCGGCGTACCAGACCCAGCGATCGATGGCGTGTTCGACGCTCGTCCGCGCTCGCCGCGCCGACAGCCCTTCAGCGTCGCCAACCTCGGCCACGAACTGGTCGCGCCGGCCCTCCATGAGCTCGGCTACCCGGTACAGGACCTGGCCCCGGTTCATGGCCGTCCTGGCGGCCCATGGCTCGAACGCCTTGCGCGCCGCCCGCACCGCATCACGGACGTCCTTGCGTGAGGCCCGGCTGGCGTTGGCCAGCTCGTCTCCGCGGGGCGTCGTCACGAGGTAGGTGCGGCCCGACTCCGAGCGCGGGAAGGCACCCCCGATGTACTGCTTGTTGGTCTTCCGGACATCGATCCGGTCCGGCGTCCGAAGACGCACGCCCGGCATCTCAGCGGTCCTCGAGGCGAAGATAGGCCTGCAGCCCGGGCAGGCCGCCCTCGCGGCCATAGCCCGACTCCTTGTAGCCACCGAAGGGCGACGTCGGGTCGAACTTGTTGAACGTATTGGCCCACACGACCCCGGCTCGCATCCGACGGACCATCATCAGGATCCGCGAGCCCTTGTCGGTCCAGATCCCGGCCGACAGGCCATAGGGCGTGTTGTTGGCCTTCTCAATGGCCTCCTCGGGCGTGCGGAAGGTGAGGGTCGAGAGGACCGGGCCGAAGATCTCCTCGCGGGCGATCCGGTAGCTCTGGGCCACGTTCGTGAACAGGGTCGGCCGGAAGAAGTAGCCTCGCTCGGGCAGCTCGCAGGCCGGCTGGTAGAGCTCGGCGCCTTCGGCCACCCCGGACGCGACGAGCTCGGTGATCTTGTCCAGCTGGGCCCGGCTGTTGATCGCCCCGACGTCGGTGTTCTTGTCCAGCGGATCGCCCACCCGAATCGTGGACAGGCGATCCTTGAGCTTGGCGATCAGCACGTCGGCGATCGATTCCTGGACGATCAGGCGGCTGCCGGCACAGCACACCTCGCCCTGGTTGAAGTAGATCCCGTTGATGATTCCTTCGACCGCCTGGTCGAGCGGGGCGTCGTCGAAAACGATGTTGGCCGCCTTGCCGCCAAGCTCCAGGGTGAGCGCCTTGCCCTGGCCGGCGATGCCCTGGGCGATCTTGCGGCCGACCGCGGTCGACCCGGTGAATGCGACCTTGTCGACATCGGGGTGGGTCACCAGGGCCATGCCGATGTCGCCCGGGCCGGTGATGATGTTGACGACACCCGGCGGCAGGTCGGCCTGGCGGCACAGATCGGCAAAGAGGAGGGCGCTGAGCGGCGTCGTGCTGGCCGGCTTGAGCACGACCGTGTTGCCCGCGGCCAGGGCCGGGGCGATCTTCCAGGCCAGCATCAGCAGCGGGAAGTTCCACGGAATCACCTGGGCCGCCACACCCAGTGGACGGGCGACCCTGCCCGGAAACGCGTAATCGAGCTTGTCGGCCCAGCCCGCGTAGTACCAGAAGTGAGCCGCGGCGAGGGGCACGTCGACATCGCGAGATTCCTTGATCGGCTTGCCCGAATCCATCGATTCGAGGACGGCGAACTCGCGCGATCGCTCCTGGAGCAGCCGGGCGATCCGGAACAGGTACTTGGCCCGCTCGCGGCCCGGCAGGCGTCCCCAGCTCTTCGACTGGGCGTGACGAGCGGCCTTGACCGCCGTGTCGACATCAGCTTCGGTGGCCCGGGCGATGTCGGCCAGGGGCTCCTCGGTCGCCGGATTGAGGGTGACGAAGGTCCGGCCGTCGGACGACGGCACTTCCCGGCCACCGATCATCAGGCCGTATCGCTCGCGGATCGTGACGATCTCGCGCGACTCTGGCGCCGGCGAGTACTCCCACGGGATCGCCTGGCCGTCGCCCATACCCCAGCTGTTCGGCGCGGCCTTTCCAGTCCGGGCCGGGACCGACGGGCCCGAATCGGGCTGGCTCGGCCCCAGCGTGGTCGACTCCGGTTGAATCGACTCGGGGGTGGTCGGATCGGGCGTGGTCGGGCTCGGCTTCGTTTCAGTGGCCATCGCAGCCATTATTGCATCCGCTCGCTGGCGGTCCGGCGGTCGTCGTTGTCTCCCGGGCCCGCTCCGGATCGCGTTTGTGACAAATTCGCGCTGGATTGGCGCTTACGGCCACTCGGGCCGGCGCGATCGACGCGGGGCTCTTCGATTGGGCACGTCGCTTCCGTGAATCGTGCTTGGCGTTGATCGGACCGCTCGCTGCAATCGGTGGTCCGTGGCGGCCACCGACCTTAGGCGTCGCCACAGCGCGAATTTGTCAGGACCTGGCGTCATTGGCGCTCACGAGACTGGACCTACCTGGGTGTGGGGCTCGAGGGCCGAGGCGGACCTGCGCGGCCTCGACCGGGCGCTCGCCGTAGACAACGGACGAGCCAATTCGACCAGGGGAGCAGCTCCTCGAGCGAGCTTCAGGTCGATTCGTTCGCCGGGTGCGACCAATTCGGCCGGCGCTGCCTCCGGGCCGGGGATTCACCCAGGTCAATCGTCGCGGAGGCCCGTATCGCGATCCCCACGTCGGAATCACCGACTCATTCTCCTCCTGAGGTAAGATCGACCGACAACTGAATATGCCTCCGGGGAGCGCCAACGCGCTGAGAGTGTGGTACGACCACAGACCCGCCGAACCTGATCCGGCTGACACCGGCGTAGGGAGCAGGCCAACCGTCGACTCGACGCCGTCCCGTTCACACCCGGGGCGGCGTTCATCGTTTCCTGCGAGGAGTCACGGTCCCCAATGTCAGTCAACACGCTTCGGTTAGGGTCCCTCGTCACGCTCGTGGCCCTCGTGGCCGGCGCCTGCGCGGGTGGGTCCGGTCCGCTGCCGAGCGGCTCCCCGAGCCCGGCCCCGTCCGTCTCGCCGGCCGCGATCGTCCCGAGCGCCCCGGCGGCTGCCTCCCAGCCTCCGTCCGCAACGCCGCTGCCACCGGTCGCGCC
Source organism: uncultured Chloroflexia bacterium (assembly GCA_963720965.1). Classification (GTDB taxonomy): domain Bacteria; phylum Chloroflexota; class Limnocylindria; order Limnocylindrales; family CSP1-4; genus Palsa-1033. Next base: position 892,309 of record CAVRHD010000002.1, read on the forward strand.
GGTGACCCTCGCCCTGGACTGGACGCCGAACACGAACCACACCGGGTTCTACGTCGCCCAGCACAGCGGCTGGTACGCCCAGGAGGCGATCGACCTGACGTTCATCCCGTACGCCAGCGCCAATCCGGAGACCCTGGTCGGTGCCGGCCAGGCGGACTGCGGGATCAGCACCGAGGAGGGCGCGACGTTCGCGATCGCGGCCGGTGAGAAGGAGCAGTCGGTGATGGCGATCCTGCAGCACACGGCCAGCGAGATCGCGGTGCTGGCCAGCGGTCCGATCACCCGCCCCCGGGACATGGACGGCAAGGTCTATGCCGGATTTGGGTCGCCCCAGGAGGGCCCGTTGCTGACGGCCGTGATCAAGGCCGACGGGGGCAAGGGCGTGTTCACCACGGTGACCCTCGACACGGCGGCCTACGAGGCGCTCTACGCGGGCAAGGCCGACATGGCGATCACGTTCAGCGCCTGGGAGGCGATCGAGGCCAAGGAGCGGGGAATCGCCCTCCGGACGTTCTCGTTTCCCGACTACGGCCTGCCCGACGAGTACGCCGTCGTGCTCGTCTGCAACAACAATTGGCTGGCGGCCAACGGCGATGTGGCCCGCCGGTTCCTGGCGGCCACGGTTCGCGGCTTCGCATTCGCCGCGACCGACCCGGCTGCTGCTGCCGCCGAGCTGATCGCGGCCAACCCTGGCGTGTTCGACGCGAACCCCGCGCTGCCCCTCGACAGCGCCAAGTACCTGGCGGATACCAAGCTGTACCTCGACCCATCGGGCAGCGTGGGCCCGGAGACCCTCGCCACCTGGAACGCCTACTCCGGCTACCTCTTCGACCTGGGTGTGCTGGCCGGCCCGGACGGCAAGCCTCTGGCAACCCGGCCCGACTTCTCGACGTACTTCACGAACCAATACCTGCCGTGATCCGGGATTCTTGGTGAGCAGCCTGCGGCGGGCCCTGCCGAGCATCGGCCTGGTCGTCCTGCTCGTCCTCGTTTGGGAGGCCGTCGTCCGGCTGCTGGCGATCGATCCGATCGTGCTGCCGGCGCCGAGCCGGATCCTGGGCGCCCTGTGGGATGCCCGGGCGGTGGCGGCCGGCCATGCCTTCACGACCCTGTCCGAGACGATCGTTGGGTTCAGCATCTCGGTCGTGTTCGCGATCGGCACGGCCCTGGTCATGGACTCGATCGGCTGGGTCCGCCGGGCGGTCTACCCGATCCTGGTGGCCAGCCAGACCATCCCGATCGTGGCCGTTGCTCCCCTGCTGATCATCTGGTTCGGGCTCGGCCTCACCCCGAAGATCGTGGTCGTCGTGCTGGTCACCTTCTTTCCGGTGACGGTGGCCCTGCTCGACGGCCTGGCCGCGACCGGGCGGGACGCCACCAGCCTGCTCCAGACGATGGGCGCAAGCCGCTACCAGGCCCTCGTCAAGCTGCGCCTGCCCGGCGCGCTGCCGTCCCTGTTCACGGGGCTCCGGATCGCGGTCACCTACGCCGTGATCGGCGCGATCTTCGGCGAGCAGGTCGGCGCCGTGAACGGCCTGGGGATCTGGATCATCCTGAGCAAGAACCTGTTCCGGACCGACCTCGTGTTCGGGGCGATCCTGGTGACGGCGGTCCTGACCCTCTGCCTGTGGCTGCTCGTCGGCCTCGTCGAGCGGTTCACGATCCCCTGGTATCGGGCGTCCCGGCGGGCCGACGGCTGAGCCCGGGCCGGACGGCGCGGACCATCAGTCCAGGCTGAAGTGGTCGGGCCCCTGGTAGCGACCGGTGCGCTGCTTCTCGATCTGCATCAGGACGTCGTTGAGCAGGCTCGAGGCGCCGAACCGGAACCGCTCGGGGGTCATCCAGCGCGGACCGAGGGTCTCGTACAGCACGACCAGGTATTGGACCGCCTCCTTGGCGGTCCGGATCCCGCCGGCCGGCTTCATCCCGACCGCCCGGCCGGTCGCGCGCTCGAAATCGCGGATCGCCTCGAGCATGACCAGGGTCACCGGGAGGGTGGCCGCCGGGGTCACCTTGCCGGTCGACGTCTTGATGAAGTCGGCCCCGGCGGCCATGGCCAGGACGCTCGCCCGCCGGACGTTGTCATAGGTCTCGAGCTCGCCCGTCTCGAGGATCACCTTGAGGTGGGTCTCGCCGCAGGCTTCCTTGATCGCCACGATCTCGTCGAACACGGCGCCATAGTCGCCCGACAGGAAGGCGCCCCGATCGATGACCATGTCGACCTCGTCGGCGCCGGCCTCGATCGCCTGGCGCGTCTCGGCCAGCTTCAGGTCCAGGAAGGTCTGGCCCGAGGGGAAACCGGTGGCGACGCTGGCGACGAGGACGCCGGACGAACCGAGGGCTTCCCTGGCATCGGCAACGAGGGCCGGATAGACGCACACCGCGGCCACGTGGGGAATCGTCGGATCGCCGGCCTGCGGCCGGATCGCCTTGGCGCACATCGCCCGGATCTTGCCCGGCGTGTCCTTGCCCTCGAGCGTGGTCAGATCCATCATCCGGATCGCCAGGTCGAAGGCCCACAGCTTCGAAGCGGCCTTGATCGATCGCCGCCGGAGCGAGTCGACCCGCTCCTCCACGCCGACCTGGTCGACCGGAGTCACCCGGCCGAGGAGGCTGCCCAGCGAGCCAGCTCGCGAATCGAACGAGCGGACGAGCTCATCGGCCCGTTCGCGGGCGAGGCCACCGGCGGCAGGCTGGACGGTGGTCACGGAGGCGAACCTTAGCGGCCGGCCCGAACGCGGGGCAGAGCCGGCAGGCCGCGTCCGCCGTCGAGCAGGAAATGGCGGAACCAGGCGGCGATCTGGGCCGCGTTCTCGACCCGCCGAAACGGCGTACCGGAGCGGGTCAGCTCGTGCGTCTCGTCGGGCACCCGCATCAGGCGGACGGGACGGCGCAGGGAGCGCAGGACCGTGAACAGCTCCTCGGCCTGCCCGATCGGGGTGCGCAGGTCCCGCTCGGAGTGCTGGATCAGGAGGGGCGTCCGGATCTGGCTGGCATAGGTCAGCGGGGAATGCTCGCGGTAGAGGTCGGGGTCCTCCCAGGGAGCCGCCCCGAACTCGAGCCGGCCGAACGACGGCCCGGCGATGTCGCCGGTCGACATCTGACTGGTCAGGTCGTTGACCGAACGACATGTGATGGCGGCCCGGAAGCGATCGGTGTGGCCGACGATCCAGCTGGTCAGGTAGCCGCCGTACGAGCCTCCCGTCACCCCCAGCCGGTCGGGGTCCGCCAGGCCGTCCGCGATCAGGCTGTCGACGCCGGCCAGGATGTCACGCATCGGTCCGGGCCCCCAGTCCCGGAAGTTGGCGGCGTTGAACGCTTCGCCGTAGCCCTGCGATCCGCGCGGATTGGCCGCCCACACGCCGATCCCGGAACCGGCCAGGATCTGCCACTCCCAGACCGGGCTCCAGCCGTACAGGGTGTGCGGCCCGCCGTGGATCTCGACGACCAGGGGCGGCGACCCGGCCGGGGTGCGGTCCGCTGCACGTGCCGACGAGGCGAGCGGGCTGGGTGGATAGTACCAACCCTGGATCCGGCGGCCGTCGACTTCGCTCCAGCGATCGTCCGGGGCAACCAGCTCGATCTCGGCCAGGAGATCCTGGTTCAGGGCGGCTACCGCGCGCGGCTCCAGGGGCGCTCGAAGCCGTCCGGCCGGAAGCTCGGCGGCCACGACCTCGGGCAGCTCGACCGGGCTCGACCGCACCGCCGCGATCCGGACGGCAGCGCGGGGGCCGGGCCCGATCACGAAGGCAGAGTAGTAGTGGCGGCCCTGGGTCAACCGCTCGGGCGCCCCGCCCTCGAGTGGGACTCGCCACAGCTCGAACGAGCCATCGACCGGAGCACTGAACCAGACGGCCTGCCCGTCCGGGGCCAGCTGGATCCGATTGGCCTCCCCGATCGTCACGTCACTGCCCATCCCGGAATCGATGACGAGGTCGGCCGGGGCAGTCAGGTTCCGGCCGGCGCGGGCCCCGGACTCCGAGCCATCGGCGGCGAACACCCAGGCGTCGGCCCGGCTGCCGTTGCCGCCGCCGTAACGATGCCCCAGGACCGCCAGCCGGGAGCCGTCGGCCAGCCAGACCGGGGCGCTGAAGTAGGCCCGGCCGCTCCGGCCGGCGGTGCCTCCGGTCACCCGGATGGCCCGGCCTCCGTCGGCCCCGACGACCCACACGTCGCTGTTGAAGCCCAGGTCGTCGTCGCGCCCGCGATCCGCGCTGAATGCGATCCGGCCGCCGTCGGGCGACCAGACCAGCTCCGAGACCGGTGAGCTTCCGGCGTGGACAAGGCGTGCTTCGCCGGATTCAACGTCGACGACCCACAGCCGGCCGACCCGGTGGTAGACCCAGCCGGGCCCGTTGGCCTGGGCGCGCAGGCGGTCGACGTAGTGGATGTCCGATGTTGGTGGCTCACCCGGGCTCGGTGGGTGCTGGGGGCGGCCGCGCCGGCGCGCGTCCTCGGCCATCGTCGCTCCGTGAGATGAGCTGACCACCGCCAGGCGTGAGCCGTCGGGCGACCAGGCAAATTCGTCGACGCCCCGGGGCAGGTTGGTGACCCGGCGGGCCTCGCCTGGATGGTCGAGCGGCAGCAGGTAGACCTGGACCGCATCCTCGCGGTCCTTCGGGGCTGCCGGCTCGTCCTCGACCGCCAGCCGCCGGTCGGACAGGAAGGCGAGGGCCCGGCCGTCCGGCCGGAAGCGGGGATGGCTGTCATGGCGGCTGCCCACGGTCAGCTGGACCGGCAGGGCAGAGCCGTCGAACGGTGCCGACCAGATCGCGTGCCGATAGCCATCCCGGGCAGCAGCCACCGTCTGCACGGTGAACGCGATCCTCTGGCCGTCGGGTGCGAGCTGTGGATCGGTCGGGATCCGGAAGCGATACATGTCGTCGGGCTGGGGAGTGCGAGCCATCGAGCGAGTCTACCGCTACCATCGAGCCGATGGCCGACCAGCTCTCGCTTCGCCTCGAACCGGATTCGGCCGGATGGCCCGCGGCACTTGGAGCCATGCGTCCCCAGCTCGCGGCCGAAGCATTCGACGATCCGGACACCCTGTTCGAGCCGTGGTGGGGCGGCGAGCGGGCGCTCGCCTACGTCGGCCACGAGCCCGCCGGGGAGTCCGGCAGCCGGGCACCGGCCGTCCGCCTGGTCAGCGCCGACGGCGTTGTCCTGACCGACCAGGTTCCCGAGATCGCCGACCTGCCCAGCCGAATCGGCGACCGGACCGCCATCCTCGATGGGACGCTCGTCGCGGTCGACGCGACGGGTCGGCTGGACACCGCCGGATTGCTGGCCCGGCTGGAGGGCGCGACCGGACCGGGCCTGGCCTACCTCGTCTATGACCTGATCTGGCTGGACGGGCGCTCGCTCGCCGCCGAGCCGCTCGAGCGACGACGGGCAACGCTGGCTCGCCTGCTCAAGCCAAGTCCATCGATCGTCCTCGTGCCGATGATCGCGGGCGAGGGCCGGGCCCTGTCGGCGGCCGCGTCGGCCCAGGGCGTCGGCTGGGTGCTCGCTCGCGACCGGCGCAGCCCGTATCTTGCCGGCGTCACCAGCAAGCTCTGGCGCCTGATCGAGATCAAACCTGACGGCGCCGTCCGGCCGACCGAGCCCGGGCCGCCGGAGCCGGCCGGATCGAGTCCGATCCTGGCCCTGATCCGGCGCCTGCCGCTCGACGACAACGGGGCGGAACGCTAGGCCGGATCAGCCGCCGTTTGGCCGGATCGCGACCCGCACGAACGTCCGGAAGCCCGGCCGCTGGCCGTAGAGCAGCACCCCGGCTCCATAGATCCGGGCCGCGAGCCAGGCCGAGCCCGCAATCGCGAGCACCAGCAGGATCAGCGACAGGCCGATCTCCCAGCCTTCCACATGGCCGAGCATCACCCGCGAGAGCATCACGTATGGGCTGAAGAACGGGATGTACGACAGAATCGCCACCCACGTCGAGTTGATCGAGCTCATCGCGAAGATTGCCGCGAAGTAGCCGGCCATTGACAGGAAGCTGAGCGGCAGCGCCAGCTGCTGGACATCCTCGGGCCGGCTGACCAGCGAGCCGGCTGCCGCGTACACGAACGCGTACAGCAGGAAGCCGAGCAGGAAGAAGGCCCCGAAAGCCAGCAGGATCGTCAGGGTCAGGCCGACCAGGGGCGCCTCGCCCGGGTCGGCCGGACCAATCAGTGCCGTCGCGATCGGGTCCTGGAGGGCAAGGACGACCGCGGCGGGCACCAGGATCGCGATGTACTGGGTCAGCCCGGCCCCGCCGACACCGATGACCTTGCCGACGAGGAGCTGGCGTGGCGTCGCCGCGCTGACCAGGAGCTCCATCACCCGGCTCGCCTTCTCCGCGGCGACGCTGTTCGCGACCCACATCCCGTAGATCGTCAGGGTCAGGAAGATCAGCACGATCAGGATCGATGCCATGAGCGTCCGGCTGCCCGTCGCCACCGGATCAATCGGAGCGGCCACGGCCGAGCCCAGGCCGGTCGGCTGGACCTCGAACGAGGGCAGGTGGAATGCGGGGCCCGAGCCCGAGTGGTCGAGGGCCTGCGAGTACTCGACGACCGCCGCTCCGAACGTGGCGACCTGCAGGCGCTGGATCGTGGCGCTCGTCGGACCATCGTTGCCGTGGAACGTGAAGTCGAGGCCGCCCTGGGGCCGGATGGCCACGTCGAGCACGCTGTTCAGATGGCCGGCCTGGACGGCGGCCAGGCCGCTGGCCAGGTCCGCGACGGCAGTCAGAACGTAATGCGGCCGGACCGTGGCCGGGTCGACCCCGGGCGGCACCGGGTTGAGATAATCCGAGACCAGGCCGATCACGCGCTCGGTCACCGCCGGATCGCCCGACGCGACACCGATCCTGGTCAGGCTGCTGCGATCGAGGGCGCGCAATCCGATCGGGATCAGGGCCGCCCCGATCGCGACGATGATCAGGATCGCCGTGGCCACGGCGAACGATCGGCTGCGCAGCTTCTCGACGTACTCGCGCCGGGCGACGATCAGGGTATTCGGCGGTCGGCGTTCGATCACGCCGCGGAGCCCACGATCATGTCCCGCCCGGCCGCGACCGGCATCGGGATCGGTCGTCCGACCAGCTCGATGAAGATCTCCTCGAGCGACGGATCGGCCACCTCGAAACAGCTAACGGCCACGCCCCGGGCGAGCACGGCGTGAAGGATCAGCTGCGGATCCACCCCTGGCGCCAGGCTCAGCTCGGTCACGTCGAGGCCGGTCCTGGTGCGCTCCACCCCGGGCAGCCCGGCGGCCCAGGTGAGCTCCCGATCGCCCTCGACAGCCAGCCGAACGACAGAGCGGCCGGCCCGCCGGCGAACTTCGCGGGTCGCCCCGCTGGTGACCAGCCGGCCGTGGTCGATGATCGCGATCGAGTCGGCGAGTGCCTCGACCAGCTCCATCTGGTGGGTCGAGATCACCAGCGTCCGACCCCGCTCGGCCAGCTCCAGCAGGGCATCCCGCAGGAGGGCCACGTTGACCGGGTCGAGCCCGGTGAACGGCTCGTCCATCAGGACCACTTCCGGATCGTGCAGGATCGCCGCGATGAACTGGATCTTCTGTTGGTTGCCCTTGCTCAGCTCATCGGCCCGGCGACCGGCCAGCTCGGTGACCCGGAAGCGCTCGAGCCAGCCGAGGGCGTCACGTCGGGCGATGGCGTTCGGCACGCCGTACAGCCCGGCAAAGAAGATGAGCTGGTCGAGGACCCGCATCCTGGGATAGAGCCCGCGCTCCTCGGGCAGGTAGCCGAAGGTCGACCGGCTGAGCTCGAGATTGGACCGGCCCCGCCAGGTGACGCTGCCGGCGTCGGGGCGCAGGATGTCGAGGACGATCCGCATGGTCGTGGTCTTGCCCGCGCCGTTCGCGCCGAGAAAGCCGAAGACCTGGCCCGGTTCGACCCGGAATCCAATCTCGTCGAGGGCCAGCACCGCGCCGTACTGCTTCGAAACGCCGTCGATCACCAGGGTCATGGCCGGAGGATCGCACACAAGCCCGCCAACCGCCCCGTGACAGAGGTCCCAGCGCTACCATCACGACATGGCGCCTTCGACCGACCCGGCCACGATCCATGCCGACCGGGCTGCCGGCACGCTCACGATCGAGTGGCGCGATGACCACCTGACGGTGTTTCCGACGACCACCCTGCGCTGGCTCTGCCCGTGCGCCTACTGTCGGGGCGAAGCCGGCCTGCCGGGCTGGCTCGACTCGGCTCCGTCCCTCACGCCGGACCAGGTTCGGCTCGTCGATATCGCGATGGTCGGCCAGTACGCGGTCGCACCCACCTGGGGCGATGGCCACCACACCGGCTTCTACACGTTCACGACGCTGCGCGAGATGTGCCCGTGCGCCGCGTGCGCGGCCGGACGAAGCTCAGACGAAGCGAGCCCGGCCGATCGCGGCCACGCCGGACACGCCGGCCCGGGCGATCTGCTCGATCCGGCCACCCCACCCGCAGGCCGAGCTGGAGGCAGTTCATGATCATTGCCACGACCCCTTATGTCGCCGGCTTCCGCGTGGGCGAGACGAAGGGCCACGTCTTCGGCCTCGTGGTCCGCAGCCGGGGTCTGGCCGGCAACCTGGCGGCCGGCCTGCGCTCGCTCGCCGGCGGCGAGATCCACGAGTACACCAGCCTGCTCGAGGACACCCGCCGGCAGGCGATCGACCGGATGGTCCAGAACGCGACGATGATGGGCGCCAACGCCGTCCTGTCGATGCGCTTCGACAGCTCCGAGATGGGCACCTCGATGTCCGAGATCGTGGCGTACGGGACGGCCGTGGTCCTGATCCCGGATACGGCAGCGCCGCCCAGCACCGAGTAGCCGGTGATGCTCGCGGCCGCCCGGATCATCATGGCCTTCATCGGCGCGATCACCGTCCTGCTAGGGCTGTACATCCTGTCGACGACGGGCGGGCAATTCGCCGGACTGGTCACCGTCCTGATCGGTGCGGGGATCGTGGTCGCCCTGTTGTACGAGCGCCTGCGCTATCGATCCGAGCACGCCGAAGCCAGCCATGCGCCGATCGGCCCGGGCGGCGGCGAGCCGGCGGGAACGGTGCCGGCGGGCTTCCGGGCGACCGGCGAAGTCTTCGTCGACCCGACCTCCGGCCAGCGCATGCGGGTCTACGCCCAGCCCGCGACGGGCGCGCGGCGCTATGTGGCCGAAGGAGACGTGGGCACCAATTCCGGCGCCGGCCCGGATCGGCCCCGCTGACACCTGACCTCCGGGTGGTCCCGACCGGCCAAATAGCCGTGCTACGCTTGCTCGGCCGGCCGGCAGTGCCGGCTTGCTCCGTCACCCAGACAGCCCAGGAGTCGCTCCGCCGATGACGGCCGTTCGCGCAGACCGGGTCCCTCGCATCGCGCGGGCCCGCCGACCTTCAGCGGGGCCGAGCCTGCCCTACATCAATCGAGAGCTGTCCTGGCTCGATTACGACGCCCGGGTCCTGCACGAGGCCAACGACGAGCGCAATCCGCTCCTCGAGCGGGTCAAGTTCCTGGCGATCTTCGCCTCGATGCTCGACGAGTTCTTCCAGGTCCGGGTCGCGGGCCTCCGCCGGCAGCAGGCCGCTGCCTCGGTCCGCAGCTCGCCCGACGGCCGGAGCCCGGCGGAACAGCTGGCGGCAATCCAGGCCCGGGTCCAGGCGCTCGTCGAAGAGCAGGGCGCGATGTACGCGCGGATCAGGACCAAGCTGGCCGAGGCCGACGTGCAAATCGTCGACTATGCCTCGGTGCCCGAGCATCACGCCAGGCTACGCGAGCAATTCATCGAGGAAGTCTTCCCGGTCCTGACCCCGCTGGCTGTCGACCCGGGCCATCCCTTTCCGTACATCTCAACACTGAGCCTGTCCATCGCCGTTGGATTGCGCGACCCGGAGACCGGTGAGCGTCGCTTCGCCAGGGTCAAGGTGCCGCCGGTCCTGCCCCGCCTGATGGATATCGACTCGACCACCTTCGTCCTGCTCGATCAGGTGATCGCCAACAACCTCGACACGCTGTTCACCGGCCTCGAGATCGTCGAGGCCCACCTGTTCCGGGTGACTCGCAACGCCGATCTCGCGATCGAGGAAGACGAAGCCGACGACCTCCTGATGGCGATCGAGGAGGAGCTCCGGCGGCGGCGCTTCGGCGAGGCGGTTCGGCTCGAGGTCGAACGGAGCATGCCGGCCGCGACCCGCCGCCTGCTCCTGCAGGGCATCGGGCTGACCGAGGACGACGCCTACGAGATCAGCGGGATGCTCGACCTGACCGGTCTGTTCCAGATCGCCGAGCTCGACCTGCCCGAGCTCCAGCGTCCGCCCTGGACGCCGGTGACCCCGCCCCGGCTCGTGCCCGCCGACGAGGACGAGCCTGTCGACGTCTTCGCCGCGATCCGGGCCGGCGACATCCTGGTCCACCATCCCTACGAATCGTTCGCGGCATCGACCGAGCGGTTCATCGCCCAGGCCGCGGCGGACCCGGATGTCCTTTCGATCAAGCAGACGCTATACCGCACGTCCGGCGATTCCCCGATCGTGCGCGACCTGATCAGGGCCGCCGAACGAGGCAAGCAGGTCGTCGTCCTGGTCGAGATCAAGGCGCGCTTCGACGAGGAGCAGAACATCGAATGGGCCCGCAAGCTCGAGCGGGCCGGGGCGCATGTCGTATACGGCCTGGTCGGCCTCAAGACCCACTCCAAGGTGGCCCTGGTCGTCCGCCGCGAGGGCAACCTGCTCCGGCGCTACGTCCACATCGGAACGGGCAACTACAACCCCAAGACCGCCCGGATGTATGTCGACCTGGGCCTCCTGACGTGCCGGCCGGAGATCGCCGCCGACGTGACCGAGCTGTTCAATGTCCTGACCGGGCTGTCCCGGCAGCGGACGTTCCGGCGCCTGATCGTGGCTCCCCACGGCATGCGCAGCCGGGTGATCGAGCTGCTCGACCGGGAGATCGCCCACGTCGAGGCCGGTCGGTCAGGCCGAGTGGTCTTCAAGGTCAATGCCATCGTGGACCCGGCCTGCATCGCGGCCCTGTACCGGGCCAGCCAGGCCGGTGTGCAGGTCGATCTGATCGTTCGGGGCATCTGCTCGATCCAACCGGGCGTGCCCGGTGTGTCCGATAACATCCGCGTCCGATCGATCGTTGGCGACTTCCTCGAACATTCGCGCATCTGGGGCTTTGCCAACGGTGGGGCCGAGGAGTGGTACATCGGGTCGGCCGACCTGATGGAGCGCAACCTCGATCGGCGGATCGAAGCCGTGGTTCCGGTCGAGGACGTCGAGGCCAGGGCGAGGCTGGCCGAGGTGATCGCGACGATGCTGGCCGACGACAGGCGGTCGTGGCAGCTCGGCAGCGACGCCGTCTGGCGCCGGACCGAGGAGCTCAACGGCGCCGAAGGCACGATTGACACGTTTGCCGCGATGAAGGAACGGACCCTGATCTACTCGGCAGCGATCAACCAGCCGCACCGGCCCGGGCTGGGCGGCGGTTCCCTGGACCCTCGGGCATGACCGCGCCGGGTCCAGTCGAGGTCGAGCTGAAGTACCAGGTCGCGGACCTGGCGATCGGCGAGCGCCTGCTCGCGGCGGAACGGCTGGGCGGCTTCGTGCCCGACGGCGACATCCGCGTCGCCGAGCACGAGGACACCTACTTCGACACCCCCGATGGGATCTTCGAGGCGGGCAGGATCGGGGTTCGGATCCGGACCGATGGCGATCAGACGACCCTGACTGTCAAGTCGGCCGGCGCCGTCGAGGGAGCGCTCCGGCGGCGCGAGGAGCTCGAAGGCCCGGCCACACCGGGCAAGCCACCCCAGTCGTGGCCGCCTTCGGCCGCCCGCGACCGACTCCTCGAGCTGATCGGCGATCAGCCCATCCACGAAGTCGTCACGATCCGCCAGTACCGCCGCAAGCGAGACTTCAGGACTGCCGAAGCAACGGTGGAGCTGAGCCTCGACGAAGCCCGGATCGTCGTCGACCGACGAACGGTGGAGCGGTTCACCGAGCTCGAGGCCGAGCTGACCCGCGGCCCCGAGGAGGCCCTCGGTCCGCTGCTCGGCCTGCTTGACGGCAGGCCGGGGCTGTCGCCTGCGGTAACCTCGAAGCTGGCCCGGGCCTATGCGGCGGCCGCGCTTGCCCGGGGAGAGTCGCCTGAAGCGCCCGAGGCGACACAGGCGCCCGAGGCTGAGGAGCCTCCGGCCGAAGGGACGCCCGCGCCCGAGGCGGTCGAGCCGGAGGCGGTCGAGCCGGAGGCCCCGGCCGATGTCGAGGATCTGGCCGCCGTCGAAGATCCCGCCGAGCCGGAGGATCCGGAGGACCCGGCCGACCCGGAGGATGCGGCCGACCCGGAAGATCCGGCCGACGACGAGCTGGCCCCGATCGTCGAGCTTCCCCACGCCTCGGACGATCCGCTCGACCTGCCGGAGCTGCTACCCGCCGAACCTGCCCGAGCCAAGGCCAGCGGCCGCTCGAAGGACGTCCTCGAGCCGGCGGATGACGAGCCCGTCGTGCGCCTGCCCACGTCGAAGACGCCCGGGGTGACCGCCGAGGACCTCCACGCGGAGGCCGGCCGCAAGGTCCTCCGCTTCCACCTGGCCCGGATGCTCGAACGGGAGCCGGGAACGCGCGACGGCAGCGACCCCGAGGAGCTCCACGGGATGCGCGTGGCGACCCGCCGGATGCGAGCCGCCTGGCGCGTCTTCGACGACGCCTACCGGCGCGATCGGACGCGAACGTATCGACGCCGGTTGCGCGAGCTGGCCGGACTCCTGGGAGCAGTCCGGGACCTTGATGTCCTGATCGAGGCCACCGAGGTCTATGGCAATGCCATCGGGACGCCCGACCGGGCCGCCCTGGAACCGCTCCTCGCGGCCTGGCGCAGCCAGCGCGAGATCGCTCGCGGGCGCCTCGTGACGAAGCTCGATTCGAAGGCACACCGGCAATTCATCGATGACTATGTCGACTTCGTGTCGATCCCCGGCCGGGATGTACTGGTCGTCGACTCGACCCTCCCCCACCGGGTCCGCGATACGGCGGCGTCACGGATCTGGACCGCCTACGAGCACGTCCGGGCGTACGAGGCGGTCCTGCGCTGGGCCGACGTCGCCACCCTGCATCAGCTTCGGATCGCCGCCAAGCGGCTGCGCTACACGGTCGAGTTCGTGCGAGAGCCGCTGGGGCCCGATGCGGCGCCGCTGATCGCCCGGATCGTCAGCCTCCAGGATCACCTTGGTTTCATGAACGATGCCGAGGTGGCTGCCACGATGGCCCGCGCCTTCCTGGTCGAACACGGCAACGAGCTGGCCGAGGCCGAGGCCCAGGCGATCGGGCGCTATCTCGTTTCTCGCGAGCGGGAGGTCGCCCGGCTCAGGCGAAACGTCGGAAGCGCCTGGCGGGGCGTGGCCGGTCCGACCTTCCGGCGGGCACTCGGCCGGACGGTGGCGGTCCTCTAGGAGCGATCCCCCGGCGACCGCCCTGACCAGGGACCGGCATGGCCGGATGGTCGCACCCTGATTCGAGGGCAGACAGGACCATCGTGGGGTGGTCCGGTGAGGTTGGACCGGACAACATTCGGGCATGAGCATCGTTCGCCTGCCCCTGATCGCCGCCCTGGCCTTCGCGGTCGTCCTGGCCGCCGCGATGGTCCCCGCACCGGCCCAGGCCAGCTCGGCCAAGGCTGCCACCAAGGCCCTACGCCCACTCAAGTCGAAGCAGATCGCGCACCGCCTCAGCGGGGAGGTCTACGGCTTCCTGCCGTATTGGCTCGAGACGCCCGAGACCGCCGCAGGCCTGCGGACCGACCTGCTGACGTCGGTCTCGTTCTTCGACGTCGGGATCAATCCGAATGGCAGCCTGGAGCGTTCCAGCCTCGGCTATCCGGCCCTGGAGAGCGCCTCGACCACATCGATCATTCGCACTGTCCATGCGGCCGGGGTCCGGGCGGACCTGACCCTGGCCAGCTTCGGCTTCGCCAAGAACCGGGCCTTCCTGCGCAGCCGGGTCGCCCAGCGCCGGACCATCGCCCAGACCGCGGCGCTGGTCGTGGCCCGCGGACTTGACGGGGTCACGGTCGACTTCGAAAGCGTCTACCGAACGGACCTGCCGGCCTTCGGCCGGTTCGTCGATGCCCTTCGGCGAGCGATCCGGGCCCACAATCCGATTGGCCGGGTGACGGTCGCGGTCGGTGCATCGCAGGCTGGCGTGGCCATGGCCGCCACGGTCCTGAAGGACCGCGCCGATCGTGTCCTGATCATGGGCTATGACTACCGCAGCGGAAGCTCGACCACGACCGGCAGCACCGATCCGCTCGTCCGCCGCGGGGGCGGGATGAGCCTGACCTGGACGCTGAACCTGTACGCGGCGGCGAAGCTGCCCATGAACCGGCTGATCCTTGCCCTGCCCTATTACGGGATGAGCTGGCCGACGAAGTCGGCCGGTGTTGGGGCGGCGCCCGCCCGGTCGGCCTACCGGCGGTCGCCGGCCTACCCCATCCGGGTGAGCAAGGTCATCGTGTCGGCCCACGCCCGACGCGGTTACGATCCCGTCGAGGCCAGTGCCTGGGTCATGACCTGGGATGGCGCCCATCATGTCTGGCGACAGACCTACTACGACTCACCCAAAGCCCTGGTCTCCAAGTTCTCCCTCGCGAAGTCGCGTCAACTGGCGGGCATCGGCCTGTGGGCACTCGGCTACGACAACGGCTCCGTCGACGACTGGAAGGCGATCGCGACGGTCTACCGGCCGATTCCGCCGAAGCACCACAAGGTCGTCCGAAAGGCTCCGCCGGTCCATCGGGTCACGCCCAGGAAAAAGGTGCCAAAGCACAAGGTCCCGGCCAAGTCCGGGCCGCCTCACGCGCCGGGCGTCCACGCCGTCTGAGGCTTCGCCCGGCCGGGATCGTCAGGCCGGTCCACCCGTCGCATCGTCCCAGCCGCGAGCCAGGACGGCCAGCTGGTCGCGCCAGGCCAGTCCGGCGCGCGACGAGGCCAGCACCAGGCCTTCCCGCACACCCGACTCGGAAACGGTCAGGCGATCCAGCCCAAAGTGACCCAGGATGGCCTCCATGATCACCGCCCCGGCCGGCAACAGGCGGGCCCGGGTGGGGTTGATCAGGTGGCGCACGGCAGCCTCGGCGGCCGGCTCGCTGCCGAGGTCGGCCAGGGCGGCCAGCAATCGGTCCCGGTCGAGGACCCGGTCCAGCGTCGCGGCCGGCAGGATCTTGACCAGGTTGGATGCAGTGCCGCCCACGGCAATGAGCTCCGACAAGCCGCCGTTGGCAATTCCGGCGATCGCGCGCCGAGCCTCGGCCCGCATCGCGTTGACCTCGTCCCGTGTTGGCGGATCGTGACGGACGAACGCGGCCGTGAGGCGAGCTCCCCCGATCCGTAGCCCGGCGGATTGCTGGGCGTGGCCGGGCCCGACCCGGACCAGCTGGCTGCTGCCGCCGCCGATATCGACGATCGCGAGATCCTTGACGATCGGCTGGCCGAGGGTGACGCCGAGCAGGGTGAGCTCCGCTTCCTCGCGCGAATCGATCACATACAGGGGGGCTGCGCTGGCTGCGCCAACCTCGTGCACCGCCGTCGCCGCATCGGCGGCCCGCCGGAGCGGGTCCGTGCCGACAAAGCTGATGCGCAGGGCGCCGAGTCGACGAGCGGTGTCGGCGTAGCGGACCAATGCGGCGACCAGCTCCGACCGCTTGGCCGGCCCCAGCGTTCCGGCCAGGTCGACCCGGTCGCCAAGCCCGAGGAAGACCGACTCATCGACGACCGGCTCGAGGCGGTGGCCGGTGACCACGGCAACCAGCAGATGGACCGAGTTCGCGCCGACATCCACCCCGGCGACCGCGATCGAACCGGGCCCAAGGACCGGCGGCTCGGGCTCCGGCGGGGCGGTCAGGGCCGGGCTCGGAGCGGCCTCCGGGGGCTCGGCCACCACTCCCGGCTCAGCCGCTCGACTGGGCAGGATCTTCGGAGCCGGGTTGAAGGGACCTCCGCGTGCGGGGCCGGGCCGGGCTCGCCGGGCTCGCCTCCGAGGCGGGCAATGGAGCTTCCGTCGGAATGGCCGCGCTGGGCGGGGGCGCGGTCTTGACGGGGCGGGCGGGACGGGTCCGCGGGGAGGCGGTTCGAACGCGGGGCGCCGCGGTCGGCATGGGCTTCGGCGCCGCGGTCGGCACGCGCTTCGGCGCCGCGGTCGGCACGGGCTTCGGCGCCGCGGACCCCGGATCGGCGGGGGCCGGCTCGACGATAGCCGGTGCGACGGTTGCTGCCGAGCCTGGCGCGGGCGCTGCCAGTCGGGCGGTCCGGGCCTGTTCCTCGCTCTTCACCGCGAGGGCCGCCTCATGGGCGATGTCGCTGACGGTCTGGCGGGCCTGGGCGTGGGCATTCGCCGCGATCAGCTCGGTCAGCTCTGTCAGCAGCCCGGCAATCTCATCTTCGCGGGCCAGGGCGGCGTCGAGCTGGGACTGGCGTCGGGCGACGTCCGGTCCGGTGGCCTCGGCCAGTTGACGGCGGCGCCTGGCGACATCTTTCTGGGCGCGTTCCAGCTTCCGCTCCAGCCGTCCGAGGAGCCGCCAGGCTCGCTTGAAGGCCTTCGTCGCCTGCTCCCGCGACGGCCGCCGGTCTGGTGCTGCGGACTTGGCCTTCGTGGACTTGGCCTTCGTCGACTTGGCCATCGTGGGCGTCTCCTCGGTTGCGGTGGCACGGTGGATCGGAGGAGTGGCAGTGACGGTAGGCATCCAGTCTGCCATCACGACCACGAGCTCGCCGACCTGCGGGCCCAACTGTTAACACGGCAGCAACCGGACGTTGACGCCTGTTGGACACGCTCCGGGTCGGAGGCTTGCTTCCGTGGGCGTCCTTGCCGCGCCCTTACGAGGAGGAATCACGTTGAAGATCGGGACCCGTGGCTTCGGCGTGCTTGCCGTTGCCGCAACCATGGCGATTGCGGCCTGCTCCAGCAGCGCCACGCCAGCGCCCGCCGCCAGCTCGGGCGCGGGCTCGAGTTCGGGCGCAGGCTCGAGCGGCGCTCCGGCGCTGGGGTCGTACCCGCCACCGACCTGCGCGACGGGCACGATCACGTCGGTCGGCTCGACCGCCCTCCAGCCCCTCGTCGCAGCCGCCGGCCTGGCCTACCAATCGGCCTGCCCCGGCTCGACGATCACGGTCAACGGCGGCGGATCGGGTACCGGACTGACCCAGGTTTCGCAGGGCAACGTCAACATCGGCAACTCCGACGTGACCGCAGCATCGAAGCTGGCGACGCCGGACGCGGCAGCCCTGATCGACCACATGGTCGCCAAGCAGGGCTGGATCGTGGTGGCCAACAAGGGCGTGACCGGGGTCACCAACCTGACGAGCGCCCAGTCGGTCGCCATTTGGACAGGAGCCACGACCAACTGGAAGGAGGTCGGCGGTCCAGACCTTCCGATCGTGCTGATCCTGCGCCCAAGCAGCTCCGGCACCCGGGCGACCTACAAGCAGATCGTGCTCGGCGGGGCCGCCGAGGCGGCCGGCCAGGCCTTGACCGAGGACTCCAACGGGGCGGTCACGACGGCTGTCCAGAACACCCCCGGCAGCATCAGCGTGATCGGCTTCGCCTACTGGCAGACGGCCAAGGCCAACCTGGTCGGCTTCCAGCTCGATGGGGTCGACGCCACCGTCGACAACATGGTCAGCGGCACCTACAAGCTCAACGCGATTGGGCACATGTACACCAAGGGCGAGCCGACCGGCTTGACCAAGGACTTCCTGGACTGGATGCTGAGCCCGGCGATCCAGAAAGGCCTCATCCCGGCCCAGTTCTACGCTCCCGTCACTCCGTAGGCGACTCGTCAAGACCGCACACGGGTAACCAACCTTATGGCCGTCACCTCCGAGGCTGCCGGATTCGGCAGCCTGCGGGCCAAGGCAACCCTACGGGACAGGATCGACCTGCCCCGGCGGATCGTCTTTGTCGCGGCGATCTCAATGGTCGCGATTGTTGCCGCCCTGCTCGGCTTCATCGCCTGGCAGGGCATCCAGCTGTTCGTCCAGAACGGGCTCCCGGTCAGCTCGGTGATCAACACCACCTGGTCGCCGGAGGATGCTCCGATCAGCTACGGCATCCTGCCCTTTGTGGCTGGGACGGTCGGCGTGACCGCCCTCGCGGTCCTGATCGCGGCGCCGCTGTCAATCGGCCTGGCCCTGTTCCTGTCGGAGGTCGCGCCGCGCTGGGCCAGGGCCGTTGTCCAGCCGGCACTCGAGATCTTCGTGGGCATCCCCAGCGTGGTTTGGGGCTGGCTGGGCCTCACGATCCTGGTGCCCTTCCTCCGGGAGAACTTCGCCCCGCTAGGCTTCACGGTCGGCTTCAGCTGGCTGGCCGGGTCGCTGGTCCTCTCGCTGATGATCCTGCCGACGGTCACGACGATCACCTTTGACGCCTACCGGGCGATCCCCCAGGACCTGCGGACGAGCTCGCTGGCGCTGGGCACGACCCGCTGGCAGACGATTCGGCACATCCTGATTCCGGCGGCCAAGGCCGGCACGCTGACGGCGATCGTCCTGGGCCTGACCCGTGCCGCGGGCGAAGCGCTCGCCGTTCAGATGGTGATCGGCAACCGGCCGACCATGCCGACCAGCGTGACCCAGCCGTTAACGACCCTGACCAGCCAGATCACCCTGGACATGGGCAACACGGTGTTCGGCGCGCCGGACAACAACGTCCTGTGGACAATGGGCCTGGTCCTGCTGGCGATCTCGATGATCTCCGTGCTCGCGATCCGGGCGGTCAACCGCGTCGGAGCGAACCGATGACAACCAGCCCGGGCAGGACGAGCCTGCGCCGAACCAGATCGGGACGGACGATCATCGCGGACCGGGCGGCCACGGTGGTCCTGTGGGCGCTGGGCGTCTTCGTCATCGTGGTCCTCGGCGCGATCATCGTCCACTTCATCATCGCCTCGATCGGCGTCGTGTCCGTGTCGTTCATCTTCGGGGACCCCAGCGACACCGAGCTGGGCGGGGTCGGCCCGCTCATCTGGAACTCGTTCTACATGCTGGTCCTGACGATGGCGATCGCGGTCCCCTTCGGGCTCCTCGCCGGGATCTACATGGCCGAGTACGCGGGCGACAACCAGGTCACCAACGCAATCCGGTTCGCCGAGGAAGCAATCAGCTCGGTGCCCTCGATCGTGGTTGGACTGTTCGGCCTGATCGTCTTCGTCAACCTGACCCACTGGGGCTTCACTGCCCTGAGCGGGGCACTCGCCCTGACGATGTTCAACCTGCCCCTGATGGCCAGGCTGAGCGAGCAGGCACTCCGGGCGGTGCCGGCCGACGAGCGCAGCGCCAGCCTGGCCCTCGGGGCCACGAAATGGCAGTCGATCCGGCACGTCGTGCTGCCCCTGGCGATCCCCGGCCTTGCGACCGGGATCATCCTGACCTCCGGGCGGGTCTTCGGCGAGGCGGCGGCCCTGATCTTCACCGCCGGCCTGTCGACGCCGACGAACTATGACTACCTGAACTTCAACATCTTCGACCCGCAGTCGCCGTGGAGCCCGCTCCGACCGGCGACGACACTGGCGGTCTACATCTGGAAGACGAATTCGGAGGGCCTGAGCCAGTACGCGGCCCAGATCGGCGACGGCGCGTCGGCGATCCTGCTGGCCGCCGTCCTGGCTTTCAACGTCGGGGCCCGCTTCGTGAGCCGTCGACTGACCCGCCGCCTCACCGCGGCATGAACAGCGGAGATGAGATGACCGGCGTCAGCCAGGCCGATGAGCCGCTCCTGGCCGCGATCGAGGCCAGCCCGACGATAGCCCCGCCCCGGATCGTACCGAGCTCCCCGCCGGCCGCTGCGGCGACTGCCGCCGTCGCGGCCACGACCCGGGCCTCAGCAGTCAAGGTCGCCACCGAGGGCGTCAACATCTTCTACGGCACCAAGCTGGCGGTGAAGGACGTCAGCCTGGAGGTCCGGGAGCGGTCGATCCTGGCCGTGATTGGTCCGTCGGGCAGCGGCAAGAGCACGTTCCTGCGCTGCTTCAACCGGATGAACGACCTCATCCCGGGCGCCCGGGTCACCGGCAAGGTCCACCTCGATGGTGAGGACCTGATGCACCCCGATGTCAGCGTGGTCGAGCTACGCCGACGGGTCGGCATGGTCTTCCAGCGGCCCAATCCCTTTCCGATGTCGATCTACGACAACGTGGCCTACGGGCCGCGCCGGCGGGGCAACTCCAAGCGGGCCGACCTCGACGTCCTGGTCGAGCGGAGCCTGACCCGGGCCGCCCTGTGGGACGAGGTCAAGGACGAGCTCAAGAAGTCGGGCCTGGCCCTGTCCGGCGGCCAGCAGCAGCGCCTGTGCATTGCCCGGGTACTGGCGACCGAACCGGAGGTGATCCTGATGGATGAACCGGCCTCGGCCCTGGACCCGATCTCGACCCTCCGGATCGAGGAGCTCATGCGCGACCTCCGGGAGGCCTACACGATCATCATCGTGACCCACAACATGCAGCAGGCCGCCCGGGTCAGCGATCACACCGCCTTCTTCAACATGGGCGAGGACCGGGCGGGCTACCTGGTCGAGCTGGGCGAGACGGCGACCCTGTTTACCAATCCACAGAATCAGCTCACCGAGGACTATGTGTCGGGGCGGTTCGGTTGAGCGGCGAGGAGCAGACGATGGCGGGACAGGTCGAGGAGATTGGTGCGGCGAGCCCGGAGCGACGCGCATCCGACCCGCCCAGTTCGGTCACCAGCCAGACCGCCCACCCGTCGCGCGAGGGGCTCGACCGCGAGCTGCGCGACATCAAGGACAACGTCCTGCGCATGGGTGCCATGGTCGAGGATCAGATCCGGGCAACCCTGAAGGCCCTCGTGGCGCATGACGCCGAAGCGGCCACGGCCGTGATCAGGGGCGACGCCCGAATCAACGAAGCCCAGCGCCAGCTGACCACGATGGTCTCGACCACGATCGCGACCCAGTCCCCGGTCGCCCGCGACCTGCGCTTCCTGATCGCGCTGGACCATGTGTCCTACGAGCTCGAGCGGATGGGCGACCACGCCGGCTCCGTTGCCAAGCAGGCTCGCAAGCTCGCCCCCGAGCCACCCCTCGCCAACTACATGGACATGCCCGAGATCGGCGAGCTGGCCGCCCAGCAGGTCCACGACATCCTGCGGGCCCTGGTCGATATCGACGAAGCCGCAGCCCGCCAGGTCGCCCAACGCGACGACCTGATCGACGACCTCTATCACCGCACGTTCGATACCGTCCTGGTCCTGATGCGGGAGAGCCCGGCCAACGTCGACCGGGGCACCCGGATCCTGTTCGCCACGCACTACCTCGAGCGGATCGGCGACCGGGTCACGAACATCGCCGAGGACGTGGTCTTCCTGGCCACCGGCGAGATCGAGGACCTCAACCCCTAGCCAGGGCATCGATCCGGCGCTCAGACCGGCGCGATGATCTCGGGCGGGAGCAGCCAGGCGAGCACACCGGCGCCCGGCTGGATCGGTCGGTCAATGTCGATCCGGGCGAACGCGCCCTTGCGCATCGGGATGGCCCCGGCCCCGGCCAGGCGGCTGACCAGCTCGCTGAAGTCCGGGTCGTGGCCGACCAGGATCGGCCGCCACGGGTTGCCGTGGTCGCGCAGGATCGCCTCGAGGCCGGCGATCCCCAGGCCCCGACCCATGCCGGCCAGGCGGTCGTCGATCGCGACCGGCATGGCCAGCTGCTCGGCGACGAGCTCGGCGGTCTGGCGAGCCCGGATCAGGGGCGAGCTCACGATCAGGTCGAACTTGAGCTCGAGCGCCTCGAGATGGGCGCCCAGCGCCTCGGCCTGACGGCGGCCCTTGTCCGAGAGCGGACGATCGAAGTCGGGCGCCGCCCACTTGGCCGCGTCGCCGGCATGGGCGTGGCGCAGGAAGTGGAGCTGCACCGCCGCGTTTGCCATGACCTGAGGATAGCCGCCCAGGGTCGGCCTATTTGATCCCCGCCGCCAGGCACGCGGCGGCCAGCTTCGCGGTGCAGATCTGGCTGACCGTGTCCGACCCGTAGGCGGCGTCGTGGACCACCGAAGCCTCGACCGACGTCGTTCCTGGAATCGAGCCGTCGAGGGTCACCGCAATCGGATGGAGGAGGATCGCGGGCACGTCGACGGTGCCGTTACTGATGGTTGCCGGGGGGGCGGTCACCGTCCCCATCAGGACCTGGCAGGCCAGGTCCGCCGCGGCCACCGCCTCGGCCTGGACCGGCTCGTAGACGGTCATCGCCTGGTCGCCCGCGACGATCCGCTGGATGGCCGCGACGTCAGCCCCCTGGCCCGTAAGCGGGATCGCCGTCGGATCGATCCCCGCCGCGGCCTCGGCCGCCGAGACCCCGGCCGCGGCGGCGTCGGTGGCGGCATACACGCCGTCGAAGGCCGCCGGTCCGAACCTGGCAATCGCGTCGTCCATCAGCTGCCTGGCGTCGCTCGAATTGGCCGAGGCCGGGGCGTCCTCCTGGACGATCGTGGCGGCCCCATCGAGGATCCGATGGGCGCCCTTGGCCACGAGCTGGGCAAGCGGGTCCTGGCGGGGCCCGTCGATCCAGATCAGCCTGCGGCCCGCGCGTGCCGTTGCCTGCAGCTCCGCGAGGAGAACCCGGCCCTGGAGCTCGCCGACCTGTTCGGGATCGAACGTGACGGCATAGTCGGGCCGCGAACCTGCGGCCGTGATCGGGCGGTCATAGCTGATGACCTTGACCCCACGGGCGTTGGCATCGGCCAGGACCGCGCCCATCGTCGGTCCGTCGGCGGCGTCGATGACGATGACCCGGCTGCCCTGGGCCAGCTCGGCCTCGAGCTGTTCCTGTTGGGTCGGGCCGTCGCCGTCGGCGTTCTGGTAGTCGAGCGGCGCGTTCGGGCAGACCCTGGCCAGCTCGGTCCGGAAGGCGGGCTCGTCGACCATCTCGAAGCGACTGTCGGTCCGATCCGGCAGGAGGAGCGAGACGATCCCCGACCCAGCGGTCGGGGTCGCCACCGGGTCACCCGCGCAGCCCGACACCAGCGCGACCACGATCGCGCTCACGGTGACAAGCCCCAGGAACCTCGAGTGCACGCGGAATCCTCAACCCGGCCGGCGCTCCGTCTCGCGGCAGCTCCGCCGCATCGGTGCGCTCACCATCTTCGGGCAAACGGGCCGTCAACGGTAAACGTGGCCCCCGGGGCTAGTCCTCGTCGGCGCTCAGCGGGAACGGCAGGGCGATCGGGTCGGCGGCCAGCCGGCTGCGTCCCTGGGCGTCGAACCGATCGAGCCCAAGCTCGCCGACGTCGATGAGCCCCGTCCGGCCATCGACGGCAAGGTCGGCGGCGACCCTGGCCACGGCCGGCCCCCACATCATCCCGTGGCCGCCCGCCGAGGCGACGCTTACGCCGCCGATCACCTGCCCGCGGTCGTCGATCGCCGGGCCCAGGATCGGCTGGTGATCGGGCGTGAAGTCGATCGTCGCGCACCACGCCTTGCGCAGGCCCAGGCCGCGCGTCGCGGGCACCAGCCGGGCGAGACGACGCTGCATCCGGCGCAGGTAGGGCCAGTCGATCTCGCGAGCCATGCCGGGCTTCTCGGCCGGGTTGCTCATGCCGAACAGCAGACCGCCTTCCTCGAGACGCCAGTACAGGCCCCGGCCCAGGTCGAAGACCATCGGCTGGCGATCGACCTCGAAGGCCGGGTGGGGCTCGGTGATCGCGACCTGGTGGCGGGCCCCGCCGGCCGCGATGCGCACGCCGGCCAACCGGCCGACGCTGCGCAGGGAAGGCCCGCCGGTCAACAGCACGCGCTCGGTGGCGATCGACCCGGCGGAGGTCTCAACCCCGACGACCCGGCCCGCCTGGAGCTGGAGTCCCTCGAACGCGGTTCGCTCGCGGAGGTCGACCCCCGCCTGCTGCATCGCCAGCGAGTAGGCCCGGACGTTGCGGGGCGGATCGATCGCCCCGTCCGTCGCGGCGTAGCTCCCGCCGCGATGGCCGGCCGGAGCGAGGGTGGGATTTACGGCCAGGGCCGCTTGCGCACCGAGCCAGGTGACGTCCAGGCCCGCGGCGCGCTGCATCTCGACCCTGGCCAGCCCTTCACGTTCGTCCCGGGCCGATACCGCCAGGATCAGGTAGCCGAGCTCCCGAAAGCCGGAGTCCGTGCCGTAGCGGGCCTGTTGGCCGCGATAGAAGTCGATCGTCCAGCGACCGAGGGCGACCGTCGTCGGGGTGCCGCCCTGGGCCCGCACGATTCCCGCGGCGCGACTGCTGGCGCCCCCGCCGGCGATGCCCTGCTCCAGCACGACGACGCGACCGAGGCCGGCCTCGGCCGCGAAGGCCGCTGCCCAGCCCCCGACGGTGCCCGCCCCCACGACCACGAGATCGGCCGTCTGCCGGGCTGCCATCATCCGTTCCTCCGGTCCTCGAGCCGTGTCCCCGGCCCGAGGATAGGGTCGCGGCCGAACCGCGGAATGGCCTGTCGCGCAGCCCGGGTCAACGCGGGAAGGCGCGCCCCTCGACGCACAGCGCCACGACCCCGGCCGCCTCGAGCCGGCGGGTGACCCGCGGATCGGTGACGGTCCAGGCGGCGACGTCGAGACCGGTCGCCCGGGCACGATCGAGACCGGCCGCATCGATCGCATGCCAGTCGACCGAAATGCCGACGCAGCCCAGCTCACGGGCGAGCCGAACATCGCCTGGCCGGAGCGTGTCGCGGTTGAGCCAGCACGGCCAGGCCGGTGCCAAGCCCCGGATCCGTTCCAGCGCCGAAACCTCGAAGGACGACACGACCGCGCGCTGGAGCTCCGCCCCGCGGCCGGCCGCCAGGACCTCGACCACCGCCCGGCCCACGTCGGCCTTCAGCTCGACATCGAGGAAGGCCCGCCGGGGCACCCGCTCGAGGACCTCGGCCAGGGTCGGGATCCCGTGCCCGGCAAGCTCCAGCGCGGTCAGGTCCCCGGGCCGGGCGGCCACCCGCTGAACGCGCTCAAGGGACCGGTCGTGGAGCAGGATCGGCACGCCGTCAAGCGATAGCCGGACGTCGAATTCGAGTCCGTCGCAGCCGGGCGAGTCCATCGCCGCAAGCATTGCCCCAAGGCTGTTCTCGGGTTCGACCCGATGGTCCCCGCGATGGGCCAGCCGCAGCGCTCGGCTGCTGCCGGCCGGCGGGTCGGTCACGGCCGGCCCTGGCCAAGGCGGACCTGCGCGCTCAGCCCGAAGTGGTCGCTCGGGAAGACGCCCGGGTCGTCGGCCGACGGTCGATCGAAGACGACTCGGGCAGACTCCACGGTCACGTCGCCGCGCAGCCAGATGTAATCGAGGCAGCTCGGATCGCCATCGGTGTCGATCGCCGGACCCTGCAGCCCGGACGGCCAGGTGACGTCGGGCTCGCGGCCGTTCGCCTCGAACAGGGCCGAACGGAAGCCATCGGCGATCATTCGAGCGTAGGCCGGCTCGGCCGGATCGGCGTTGAAGTCGCCGACCACGATCTCCGCCCGGCCGGCCGGAAGGGCCTCGCCCGGCGCGCTCGCCAGCCATTCGAGGAGCTGCCTTGCCTGGTCGTCACGGATCGGATCATCGGCGACCTCGTGGTGGAGGTGGGCGTTGACGAACGTCAGGGCGACCTCCGCGATCTCGATCCGCAGCCGGCCGGCCGATCGGTTGTAGCCGAGCTCCAGCCGATCCGCCTCGGCAACCGCCAGCCCTTCCCGAACGAGGATCGAGTTGCCATATTCCGGGCGGCCGGCCCAGGCCCGCAGCGCCTGATAGTGGCCGGCGCCGGCGGATCCGATCAGCCGATCCTGCTCCAGCGGATAGACGACCTCCTGGAGCCCGACGATGTCCGGCTGGAGCGCCGCGAAATCGGCCAGCAGGAGCGGCAGGCGCTCATTCCAGCGATCGGCCAGGTTTCGAATGTTCAGGCTGGCGACATGGAGCCGGGTCAACGGGGCAGCTCGGCTTGATCGGCGATGGGCAGGGCAAACGAGAACGTCGAGCCACGGCCCTCCTCGGACGCGACCCAGATCCGGCCGCCGTGGCCCTCGATCACGTGGCGCGCGATCGACAGCCCAAGACCGGTGCCGCCGCCTCGGGCCCGGGCCCGGTCAACCTTGTAGAACCGTTCGAAGACCCGTGCCTGGGCCGCCCGCGGGATGCCGATCCCGTGGTCCTCGACGGACACCACCACTTCGTGATCAGAGCCCGGCTGGCTGTCCGCCACGACCCGCATCGTCACCTCGCCACCATCCGGGCTGAACTTCACGGCGTTGTGGACCAGGTTCACGATGACCTGGCCAAGACGCTCCTCCGCCCCGTTAACCACCGGCAGGCCCTCGGCCGGAACCTCCATGACCAGCCTGACCCCCTGCCGCTCGGCGAACAGGCGAAGTCGCTCGGCGGAAGCGACTGCCAGTCGGGCGAGATCGACCTGGTCGAGCAGGAGCATCGGCTTGCCCGATTCGATCCGGGCCAGGTCGAGCAGCTCGCTCACCATCTGGACGAGATGGTCCGTCTCGACCTCGATCTTGACGATCCGGTCGCGCATCCGGACGGGAATCTTCTCGCCCGCCGCTTCCGCCTCGCGGACGAGCGTCTCGGCCAGCAGGCTGACATTCGTCAGGGGCGTCCGGAGCTCGTGCGACAGGTTGTCGACGAACTCGCTCCGGATCAGCTGCAGCCGGCGCAGTTCGGACACGTCCTCCATGGTCAGCCAGATCCCGACGCGATCCGCCGTCCGGCGGGCCCGGATCACGAGGGCGGGACCGTCGGCCGAGCGCAGGGTGAGCTCGCCACTTGCCGAGCCGGAGGCCCGGGCCGCCTCGGCCAGTTCCTCGATCCGGCGATCGATGAATGCCTCGATCAGGCTGCGCCCGATCAGCGAGCCTGCCTGGCGCTGGGCGAAGAGGTGGGATGCGGGGTTGGCGTAGCGGATCACGAAGTCCTGGTCCAGCCGGATGATCCCGACTCCCAGGCCGTCGGCCAGGACCCGCAGCTCGTCGCCTGTCTCGGTCATCGGTCGCCGCCGGTCCGCCTCACCCTCAGAGGATCGCACACGACGGGCATCTACAGGCAACCCATTGACGGCCCGGGCCATGCGCCCGATCCTGCCCCTTGGCGGGCCCGATCGGCGTCGATCCGGTCCCCGAGGGTGAGGGAGGTCGTCACGGGACTGCTCGACAAGGCCAGGGAGGCAGCCGAACACGCCTCGAACCAGGCGCGAATCACCACGATCCAGGCGGGCGACCAGTTCAGGGTCGCCACCGGCCAGGCCAAGGTGGTGGCGGGCCAGCTCGGCAAGGCCACGACCGAGGCGGTCGGAACGGCAGCCACGGCAGCCGCCGACCCGGCCAACCATGCCAAGGCCAAGGTCGTCGCCCGGAGCGGACTGACCAAGGCGAAATCGGGCCTGTCCGGGGCGATCGATCGGATCGATCCAGGCTTGATGGCCGACCTGGTGATCAAGTCAACCACCCTCCAGGAACGAGCCAACCGGAGCCTGCGCGAGAAGGGCTCGCCGTACCGGATCAACCAGATCACGATCACCGCGGGCATCCCCCCGGACGTCGCGTTCACCATCGGCCGGATCGAGGTCGAGCAGGAGGCCGAAGGGGCGCTCCAGCCTTCCGACGTTGCGGATGAACCGCTCGATCAGGCCGTCGATGACGACGGTGCTGCCGGCGATGACGACGACGACGAGCCGCCCGCGACCGGCGTTGCCCGGGCGCTGGCCGCGGCCGGCGTCATTGAGGCGGAGGGCGATCCGCTGGCTGCCCCGATCGGGAGCCGGGTCGGCATCTGACGCGCCGCCGACGTGGCTACGGGGCAGGTGGCGGGCCGTTCCCCGCCAGCCAGGCCCGAGCGACCTCGAGCGGCACGACCTCGCGCTTGCCCGTCGCGCGCCGGGTGACCTCGACCCCACCGGCGGCCAGCGAGCGCGGGCTGATCGTCACGATCCAGGGCATGCCCAGCAGGTCCGCATCGTTGAACTTCACGCCCGGCGACTCATCCCGGTCATCCCACAGGATCTCCCGGCCGGCGGCCTCGGCCGAAGCGTGGATCTCGCCGGCGAGCTCGTTGACCCGGGGCTCCTTGTTCGCCCCGATCGAGACGAGATGGGCCGGATACGGGGCGACTTCATCGGGCCAGGCGATCCCCTTCTCGTCGTGGTGGGCCTCCACGATGCAGGCGACGTTGCGGCCCAGGCCGATCCCGTACGAGCCCATGACGATCGGGTGGGCCTGCCCGTCCTCGCCCAGGTAGGTCGCCCCGAGCGCGGCGGAGTAGCGCGTGCCGAGCTTGAAGATGTTGCCGACCTCGATCCCGTTGCGCAGGATGACGGGGTGGCCGCACACGGGACAGGCATCGCCCTCTCGGGCGTTGTCGATGTCGGTGATCACGTCGGCGTGATAGTCGCGACCGACGTTGACATTGCGCAGGTGGACGCCGACACGGTTGGCTCCGGCGACCAGGTTGGGCGAACGCGCGGCAAGCTCGTCGACGACGACGAACGTGTCGTGGGCACCAACGGCTGAACCGTAGCCGGGCTCCATGCCGGCGGCATGGATCTCGTCGATGGTGGCCGGCCGCAGGCCACCTGCGACCTTGGCGGCGTTGGTCAGCTTCGTCTCGTTCACGTCCCGATCGCCGCGCACGATCGCGGTGATCAGGCGCCCGTCACCGGCCATGAAGAAGGCCGCTTTGGCCGTTGCGGACGGGTCGATTGCCAGGAACTCGGCCAGCGCGGCGATCGTCGTCGCTCCAGGCGTGACCACTTCCTCGACGGCCAGCTCAGGTGCCGGCTCTGCGGCCGGCTGACGGATCGCAGCCACCTGGCGGTTGGCCGAGAAGCCACACGATTCGCACAGGACCAGGAGGTCCTCGCCGGCCGGATTGAGGACCATGAACTCGTGGGCCAGGCTGCCGCCCATCATGCCCACGTCGGACGCGACCGGGATCGCATCGAGGCCCAGCCGCTCGAAGATCCGGACGTAGGCGCCGTGGTGGGCCCAATAGCTGGCGTCGAGGCCCTCGTCGTCCCGATCGCAGCTGTAGGAGTCCTTCATCACGAACTCGCGAACCCGGATGAGCCCGCCGCGCGACCGCGGCTCGTCGCGGAACTTGGTCTGGAAGTGGTACAGCCGGACCGGCAACTGGCGGTACGAGCGGACGATGTCCCGGAGCAGGTCGGTCACCACCTCTTCGTGGGTCATCGCGATCACCATGTCCCGGTCGCCGCGGTCCTTGAACCGGGCCATCTCGGGCCCGATCTGGTCGTAGCGCCCTGATTCGCGCCAGAGATCCGCAGGATGGATCACCGGCATCTCCAGCTCCTGGCAGCCGATCGCGTTCATCTCCTCGCGGATCACCTGCTCGACCCGCTTGGTCACCCGGAATCCGAGCGGCAGCAGGGAGTACAGGCCCGAGCCAAGCTGGCGGACGTAGCCCGCCCGGAGCAGCAGCCGATGGGACGGCATCTCGGCATCCGAGGGATCGTCGCGCAGCGTGGCAAAGAAGAGCTGACTCAGGCGCATACCGGCAAGGATACCGGCGCCCAGCTCAGGCCGGTCGGCGGAACACGTAGCCGGTGCCCCGGACGGTGTGCAGGAAGGCCGGGTGGGCCGGGTCCTCCTCGATCCGGGCCCTGAGCCAATGGACGTGGACGTCCACGGTTCTCGTCTCGCCGGCGTAGTCGTAGCCCCAGACATGCTCGAGGAGCTGGTCCCGGGTGAAGACCTGACCGGGGTTGCGGACCAGGAAGGCGAGCAGCTCGAAGGCCTTCGGCTTGAGCGGGATCGTCGTGCCGTCGCGCATCAGGCGATGACCGGCCAGGTCGACCTGGATCGGCCCAAGGTCGAGCACGACCGGCCCCCCGGAGGACGCGGCCTGCTGCTCGGTCCGCCGGAACTGGGCCCGAACACGGGCGATCAGCTCGCGCAGGCTGAACGGCTTGGTCACGTAGTCGTCGGCGCCGAGCTCGAGCCCAACGACCTTGTCCAGCTCGGAATCCTTGGCCGTGAGCATCAGGATCGGCACGCCCGACTCGGCCCGGATGATCCGGCACACCTCGATCCCGGACATCTCGGGCAGCATCAGGTCGAGCAGGACCAGGTCCGGTCGGCTTTCCCGGAACTTCAGGAGCGCGGCTCGGCCGTCGGCGGCGGTCACGATCGTGAAGCCTTCCGCCTCGAGCGCTTCGGCCAGCATCTCGCGCTGGGTCGGCTCGTCGTCGACGACGAGGATCGTGCGTGCCATGTGCGGGCTACCGTGGTCCAGCCGGGTCAACAACCGGTGAACAGGCCGTTAACCGCCGGCCTGCTCTCGCCGCTGCAGGTTGTAGTACTCGGTGAAGGATCGGCAGCGGCCGTCGGCATCGAACTCGAGCAGCCAGGCGTTGTGGAACAACCGCGCGGGGGCATCTCCCGCGGCGTCGTAATCGCTCGTCCCGATGGCCACGGCCCGCCGGCCCTCGACCACGTACGGCTCGTAGTGCGTTCGGAACGAGCCCGGCTGATCACGCTCGGCCGGATCGCCACCCGGGCTCAGCCAGTCGGCCACGATCGCCTCACGGCCGACGATCGGCTCGTCCCAGGCGTGATAGCGATACTCGGCGTCGGCGCTGAACAGGTCGCGGATCGCGTCAGGCTGGTAGGTCTGCCAGGCCTCGGCATAGCGATCGAGCCAGGACTGGACATCAGCGTGGTTCAAGTGCGTGCCTCCTCATCGACCATTCCGGCAAGAATCGCGGTGGCCGCGTCCAGCCGATCCAGGACCCGCTCGCGGCCCAGCGCGATGAGCGTCTCGAACAGCGGTGGCGTGGCCGTCCGGCCGGTAACCGCGACGCGGATCGCCATGAACAGGTCGCCGGCCTTCCAGCCGCGGGCCTCGGCCAGGGCTCGCAACGGCGGCTCGAGTCGGTCCGCCGTGAACTCGGCGGCCCCGACCGATTCGAGCGCCGCCCGGGCCGCGCGCAGGCCGTCAAGCGCCGTGGTTCGGTCCCAGCGCTTCGGCACCAGGCTGGCGGGATCGATTCGGAGCTCGTCGGTGAACAGGAAATCGAGCAGGTCGCCGACCGCTCCGAGGACGGGCAGGCGCTCCTGGACGAGAGGCACCAGCGCCTCGGCCTCGGCCGCATCCGGCAGCCGGTCGATCCGGCCGGCTTCGAGCTCGCGCTCCAGGAATGGACGCAGGCGATCGGCCAGCTCGGCCGGCGACAGGCGCCGGATCCATTGGCCGTTCAGCCATTCGAGGCGCTCCCGGTCGAAGACCGCGCCACCTTTCTGGACGTGCTCCAGGCTGAATCGCGCGGAGATCTCGTCGAGGCCGAGAATTTCCTCTTCGGTCCCGGTCGACCAGCCGAGCAGGGCAAGGTAGTTGACCAGCCCCTCCCGGATGAAGCCCTCGCCGATGTAGTCGTCGACGGCCGTCTGGCTCTTGCGCTTGCTCATCTTGGTCCGATCCGCATTGAGAATCAGCGGGAGATGGGCAAAGCTCGGGATCGGCTCGTTCAGGGCCCGGAACAGGAGGATGTGCTTGGGCGTGTTGCTCAGGTGATCCTCGCCCCGGATCACGTGACTGATCCGCATCGCAGCGTCGTCGATGACGACACAGAAGTGGTAGAGCGGGGTGCCGTCGGCCCGGACGATGACCAGGTCGCCGCCGAGCGCGGACGCATCGATCTCGACATGGCCGCGCACGAGATCGTCGAAGGCGACGACGCCCGGCTCGATCCGGAAGCGAATCGCCGGACGCCGGCCGGACGCCTCGAAGGCGGCCCGTTCGGACGCGTCGAGATGGGCACACCGACCGCTGTAGCGTGGTGGCAGGCGGGCCGCCTCGAGGCGCTTGCGCTCGGCGTCGAGCTCTGCCGCGGTGCAGTAGCAGTAATACGCTCGATCCTCGGCCAGGAGGCGGTCGCTGATCGCCCGGTAGCGCTCAAGCCTCTGCATCTGGCGATAGGGCCCGTACGGCCCCACATCGGGCTGGCCGGGCAGGCCGGGCCCCTCGGTCCAGTCGAGGCCAAGCCAGCGCAGCCCCTCGAGGATGTCGCGCTCGAACTCCGGGGTCGATCGCTCGGCGTCGGTGTCTTCCATTCGGAGGATGAACGTGCCACCCATCCGGCGGGCGAAGAGATAGTTGAACAGGGCCGTCCGAGCGGTCCCGATGTGGAGTGGTCCGGTCGGGCTCGGGGCAATTCGGACCCGAACGGGCGGATCGCCGATCGACCCGTCCAGGGTCATCGGCGCTCTGTCTCCGGGACCCGGTGGAAGAGGCCCGGATCCGCCTCGCCCGGCAGGACCCGGATGAGGGCCGCCGGCCGGAGGCCGAGAGTGGCCCGGCCGCGGGGCCCTTCGAGCGTCAGCGAGTCGAGCGACTCGGAGCGGGCGAGCACATTGATCGCCGCGCCCGGCGTGAGCGCCCGGGCTTCGAGGTAGGACAGCAGCCCGGCGTCCTCCTCGGCCTCCTCGGTGATCCGGTAGATCGTGGCCCGGCCGCCCGCTTCGACCGTGTCGAGCGGAATCCCGGCCGGACGCCGGCGGGCGGTGGCCGCGTCGATCGGGTTGCCATGGGGACAGGTCTCGGGATGGCCGAGCATCTCGTCGAGGCGCGCCTCCACCCGCGGCGAGATTGCGCCCTGGAGCCGGGCTGCCTCTTCGTCGGACTCGGCCCAACCCAACCCGATCACCGCCGTCAGCAGCCATTCCAGGAGGGCGTGGCGCCGAAAGATCGCGTCGGCCGCCGCGCGCCCGGCCTCGGTCAGGATCAGCTCCCGGCCGCCGGCCTGGGACACGAGCCCGTCCGCCGCCAGGCGCCGGAACATCTCGCTGGCGGCCTGGGTGGTCACGCCAAGGTGCCGTCCGACCTGCGCGGCCGTGACCTTGGACCCATCGACCGCGATCACCCGCAGGGCAAGGAGGTACTCCTGCGCCGCGCTCGAGATGGCGCTGGCGACGTGTGGGCGAGTCACCGCCTCATCGTACGCGAGCGCCACGGCGGGAGCGCGATCCGGCCCGATAGCGCGATCGCCGCGCCGACCAACCAGCCGAGCGCCATCGCCCCGACCAGCACAGCGGTTGTCTCGCTCGATGGCGGCCGGCCACCGCTCACCGACGTCAGCAGGCCGGCGGTCGGGACGGCAATGAGGAGCAGGCCGAGACTGGCGCTGCCCCCGATCCAGGACAGTCGCGGCGAGAGCAGCAGCAGGCCGATCACGACGAGCTGGGGAATCCACACGCTCAATCCGATAGGTTGGGTGCACTGGGCCAGGTACTGTGAGCAACCGGTCAGCTGGCCGTGGATCCCGAAGATCGCCAGCCCGATCGGGAACCAGGCCAGCGCGGCCAGCATGATCCGGCCGCGCCATGATCGAACCACCCGGCCCGGATCGATCGAGCTGAGATCGAGCGATCGACGGGCAAGGGTGGCCCCGGCTGCGCCGTCAACGGCCGACCGGGGCCTGACTCGCTCGCCGGGGATCTGGCCCGGCGTGGGGGCCGCCGCGCGGCGGCCGACCTGCGCCGACACGCGGTCGGGATCAATCGAATCGGATGGTTTGGCCGAGGCTCGGGAGGCCGCCCCGGACGGGGTCGCCGGAGCCGGGTCGGCCGGGGCAGGAGGTGGGCTCGTGGGTGCCGTCCCGTGCGCCCCTCCGGGCGTGCCGGCAGGATCGACCGGGCGCGGGCTGGCTGGTCGGTCGGCCGATGGGGCCGGTGCCGGGCCCGCCTCCGCCGCGGGCTGGCCGGTTGCGCCCTCGGGCCCACGGCTGCGCCGGCCGCGAGCCAGGTATTCCGGGCCGTGCTTGCGCGGGTCGGCATATTCCTTCGGGTTGATGGTCCAATAGGTTCCACTCGCGGCGCCGTACCAGGTGGCCCCCGACCAGCCCGGCTCGAACGGCTCGTTCTCGGTGCCGTCGTACGAGGTCGAGCCGATCGTGGCCTTCGGCTTAGCTCGCCGGCCTGACCCTCGACCAGGCCTGGCCGACGACGCCGGCCCGGCGGGCCCGCTCCCGGAGCTGCCCCGGGCGCCCGGCCCGGCGGGTCCTGGCCCAGCCGATCCTGGCCCAGCCGGTCCTGGCCCAGCCGATCCTGGGCCAGCCGGTCCTGGGCCAGCCGATTCGGGCCGAGCCGATCCTGGGCCTGATCCGGCCGGGCCGGCGCTCTCGGTCGAGCCAGGGCCCTGGGCTCCGGCGCGGTTGGCCCGGCGCCGGAAGGCCTCGCGGGTTGCCCGGGCGCGCTCCGCGTCCGCCCGCCAGCTCCGGCCAGGCGGCGGGGCCTGTGGCCCTTCGCTCGCTGTCCTCGAATCGGCCGGCTTGCGCGTCGCCCGGGACGGGCCCGGCAGCTCATCGGTGAGTCGCTCGTAGGCAGCTTGAATCGCGAGGAAGCGCGGCAGGGCGCGCTCGCCGGCACTGTCCGGGTGATACGCCTTGGCCAGCCGGCGATACGCCCGCTTGATCTCGGCGGGGGTAGCTCCCGGTTCGAGGCCGAGGGTTCGAAGTGGATCGCTGCTTGGTGTCATCTGCTTGGTTCGGATCGCTCCGTGGGTCGGATCAGCCGATCAGCTCGCCGACCGGCGCCAGGTCGAAATCGGGGACCGCCTCGGCCACGACCCGGCCGCGCGGGTCGAGCGATACCGGGCGATGGTAGCGGGCGACCTCGCGCAACGAGGATCCCTCGAGCAGTCCGGCCTGGCGGAGCGCCTCGACGGTGGCCGCCCAGGTCGCTCGCTCGTAGCCGTCGCCATCCTCGATCTTGATCGCCATCCCCGACGCCTGCCGGCGGCCGGCGCCGAGGATCGCCATGCCCCGCAGCGCCTCCATCCCACCCTTGCTGATCAGCCGGCCGGGAAGCGCCTTCATCAACGAGGTGTCGATCCGATCACGCGAACCGGCGACCATCTCCGGATTGGCCAGCATGGCGTCCCGGATCACGGTCATCGGGGCGGCCAGCTGGGCCCGCGGATCGCCCGGCGGGACGGCGGCCGGATCGGCCAGGAAGGCATACGCTCGGGCAACCTCGGCCAGGCTGAAGGCGAAGGTCTCGATCCCACAGCCGTCGACTCCACTGACGAGCTTGTCCGGGCTGGTCAGGAAGACGGCCGCCACGGCGGATCGAAAGGCGGCCTGGCTGGGATGCTCGGGTCGCCAGTAGTCCTCGAGGGGCCAGCCCCGCAGCCGGGCCAGCAGGATCATCGCGCTGTGCTGTCCTGAGCACATGTGGCGAATCGGCCCGGCGCGCTCGCCATCGCGGGCCAGGCGGGCCGCGGTCAGCGCGTCGAGCGGCATGCCCTCGTTGCCGCAGGCCAGGATCGTCTGGCTCACATTGGCCCGTCGATAGACCGCCTGCAGGGTCCGAACGTGGATGTCTTCGCCGGAGTGGGACGAGGCCATGACCGCCAGCTCGGCCGGCCCGAGGTCGAGCGCCTCGATCCCGCCGGCCTCGACCAGGGCCAGCAGCCCGAACGGCTTGACGCACGAACGAAGGGTCACCACGCGGTCGGGATTGCCGATCGAGCGGATCAGCCGGCCATCGACGTCGACCTCGACGACGTCACCGCGCTGGCTCGACTCGACGATCCCGCTCCGAACCTGCCGGACGAGGACGGGCGGCACACCGTTGCGGGCGACCGCGACGCGGCTGCCGGAGGCCACGGCACCACCCGGAATCGCACTTCGAGTACGGCTGCTGGACACACCCCGAGGATACGCGTGGCGATGCTAGGATGCCCAGCGTGTCTTCCTCGGTGACGCCCGACCGGACCTGGCCCAGCCTGCACGTCTCGACTCATCCCGCCGTGCTGCACAAGCTGGCCATCCTGCGCAGCACGTCGACCGAGCCCAAGAAGTTTCGCGAGGTCGTCCGGGAGCTGTCGTGGCTGCTCGGCTATGAAGCGCTGGCGGACGTCCGGGTCCGGCCGCTCGAGATCGAGACGCCCCTCGAAACGATGAATGCCAGCGAGCTGGCGGACCGGATTGGCCTGGTGCCGATCCTGCGCGCCGGGCTGGGCATGGTCGATGCGATGCTCGAGCTGATGCCCACCGCCGAGGTCTGGCACCTCGGCCTGTTCCGGGACGAGCGGACCCTCCGCCCGGTCGAGTACTACAACAAGCTGCCCGACTCGGCCACGGTCGATCTGTGCCTGATCCTCGACCCGATGCTGGCAACCGGCGGATCATCGACGGCGGCGATCGAGGTGCTCAAGCGCTGGGGGGCGACTCGAATCAAGATGATCAACCTGATCGCCGCGCCGGAAGGCGTGGCTGCGGTCACGGCGGCCCATCCCGATGTCGAGATCTACTGCGCGGCACTCGACCGCCAGCTCAACGAGAAGGGCTACATCATGCCCGGCCTGGGCGACGCCGGCGACCGGCAGTTCGGGACCGGCCGCTAGGGCTCTGGCCCTGCCGGCCCAGGCGCCCCCCGGCCGCGAGGGCCACGCGGCTCCGGTCGGCGAGGCTGGCCCCGGACGGGCCGGCGCACCTGGCCGCGACGCCTCCCCCCCGGCCTGGCCTCGCGGCCGAACGTGTCGCGCCGCCCCTGGTCTTTCTCACGCACCAAATCGAGCAGACCGGAGAGCCGACCGAGCCGACTCGGGCGAGCCTTGGAGCAACTCGCCGGCCGCCGATGAGCCATGGCGCCTCGAGTAGCACGCGCTGAGCGTGGGCCGGGATGAACTAGGCTGGTGGACCCTGCGCGCGCCCCGGTGGAATGGCTAAATCCCGCAGTTTGGTGCGTGAGAAAGACCAGATCACGGCCGGCGCCCCAGACGCGATGACGGGCACACAGTCTTCATTTCCAGGCTGCCCGGCATACGTTCGGCGAGTCCGCGCTCGCTGCATGAGCATTGCCTGCCGCATCGTTGCCCTCTGGGCCCCGGCCGGCGGGCACGCCGAAGACGAACTCCTCACGATCACGCTCGAAACACGCTCACACGAGGTCCGGGATCCCGTTGGACGCCCTACCCGAGTCCGTTGGGGCGCCTGTTCCCCTTGCTTTGCTCATGCAGCGAGCGCGGGGGCCTGAGGGCCGCCGAGCGTCCGCGTGCAGCTCCGAGCGGCCGGGGCGTGTCAGTCGCGCGTTGAGCCATTCGGGACCGGCCGCGCTCAGAAGCTGCTCCAGACGATCTCAGCAGGTCCGGATGGGCGGGCCCAGGGGCTCAGGTTGCCGCTTGGACAAATTCGCGCTGTGGCAACGCTTATGGCGGTTTGGGGCGGGTCCACCTGGAGTCGACCGGCCCGCCAGCTCATCCTGAGCACGAAATCACGCTCGGCCGAGCCTCGATCAGGGCGTGCGAAGGTCCGAACTGGGGTGTGGACCGCCATAACGATTGCCATAGGGCGAATTTGTCAGCGCCGAGGCGAGGGAAAGGAGACCGGGGGAAACCGAGGCAGCGGACGGGCCGCCGGCCGGGCCGGGGCGCTAGCCGCCCAGCGTCTCGCGGGCGACAGCGGCCAGGGCGTCGACCAGGCCCGAATCCACGTTGAGCGATTCGATCCGGGCAAAGATCAGGCCAGAGCGCTCGGCCTGGTCGCGGGCCCCGATGTCGACGTCGTACAGGATCTCGAGATGGTCGGCCAGGAACTGGACGGGCACGACGATCACCGACCGGCCGCCGGCAGCGGCGATGCCCGGCATCAGGTCGGCAAAATCGGGTTTCATCCACTCGCCCGGCTCGTGGCCCGCGCTCTGCCAGCAGAACGTCCAGCGGCTCTCGGGCAGGCCGGCCGCGGTCGCGATCGCGACCGCGGTATCTCGGAGCTGGGCCAGGTAGCCCGGCTCCTGCTCGGCCACCCGGCGAGGCAGGCTATGGGCCGTCATCAGGATCGGCGACCGCGTCCCGCTCCTCGACCGGCAGCCGGCCGATCGCCGCGAGGAGGCGATCCGCCAGGGACTGGATGAAGGCCGGCTGGAGGTGCCAGGCGCCCGCGATCGTGACCCTCGGCGCGCCATCGCCGATCTCCATTCGGGCGGCATCGATTGCGCGAGCGTAGCCGCCCATCAACAGTGGTGAGTACTGTGGCG
The DNA here is from genome assembly GCA_963720965.1 of uncultured Chloroflexia bacterium. Lineage (GTDB taxonomy): Bacteria > Chloroflexota > Limnocylindria > Limnocylindrales > CSP1-4 > Palsa-1033. The sequence goes on from CAVRHD010000002.1 coordinate 930,283, forward strand.
ACAGGATGATCGCCGCGATCTCCTCGACGCCCTGGGCCGCCAGGTCACGAATCGAGTCGGCGATCGACGGATCCGAGAAGCGCATCCCGGCCGCGGCCGGCCAGCCCAGTCGCGTCGCCAGGGCCGCGGCCTGGGCCCGGGTGATCTCGATCAGGGGAGACCCGCCGATGACCTGGTAGCGCCGGGTGAACTCCTCGAGCAGCTCGGCGTCGGGCGAGCGGCCCTGCCGCAAATCGACGTGAGGTAGTCGTTCACCCCGACGGCATCGAGCGTCGCCGGTGAGCCATAGGTCATGAGCAGGGCACCCTTGAGCCCGGTTGCGACGGTCATCGAGCGATCTCCATGGAAGGTTCGAGCTGGGCCGTCTGCTCGTGGACGAAGTCGACGAGCCGTCGGAGCAGGCCGGTGTCGGTCGCGGGCAGGACCCCATGGCCCAGGTTGAACACGTGACCGGGACGGCCGGCTGCCTCGGACAGGACCTGCCGGGCACCGGCCTCGGTCGCGTCCCAGCCGGCCAGCAACCGCGCGGCATCGAGGTTGCCCTGGACCCCACGGTCGTAGCCCACCCGGGCCCACGCGCTGCCCAGCGATTCGCGATGGTCGATCCCGATCACGTCGCCGCCGGCCGCCGCCAGCCTCTCGAGCAGCGCCGAGGTGCCCGTGCCGAAATGGATCGTGGGCACGCCCGCCAGGCCGTCGAAGATCCGTCGGACGTGGGGCTGGACGAACGTCTCGTAGTCGCTCGGTCCGAGCCCGCCGACCCAGCTGTCGAAGAGCTGGACGACCTCGGCGCCGGCATCGACCTGGGCCCGCAGGTAGGCGATCACCATCGTCGACAGGCGGTCCATCAGGTCGTGCCACGCGCCTGGCTCGGCGAACATGAAGGCCTTGGCCAGGGCGTAGTCCCGCGATGGCCGCCCTTCGATCAGGTAGCAGGCCAGGGTGAACGGGGCGCCCGAGAAGCCGATGACCCCGGCCCGGCCGCCGAGCTCGGCGCCGGACGAGGCGGATCGCCTCGAGGGTGAACGAGACCTCGGCCGGGTCGAACGGCCGGAGCCGCTCGACATCGGCCGCGGACCGGATCGGCTGGTCGATGATCGGGCCCACCTCCGGCTCGATTCGGAGCCCGACTCCCATCGGCTCGAGCGGCAGCATGATGTCGGCGAAGAGCACGGCCGCGTCCACCCCCAGCTCGTTCACGGGCATCAGGGTGACCTCGGCGCACAGCTCGGGCGTCTTGGCCAGCTCCAGGATGCCGTAGCGCTCCCGAAGCTGGCGATAGGCGGCGAAGCTGCGGCCGGCCTGGCGCATGAACCAGACCGGCGTTGCGTCGACCGGCTCGTGCCGGCATGCCCGGACGAATCGGTCGTTCACGCTCGGAACGCCAGGCGGGCTGCCTCGAGGGTCGCTTCGACCTCCTCCTCGCCGTGGGCCATCGACACGAACCATGCCTCGAACTGGGACGGCGGCAGGAGGACGCCGCGGTCGAGCATCGCCCCGAAGAACCGGCTGTAGGCGGCCCGGTCCGAGGTCAACGCCTCGGCGGCGTCGATCGGCGGCGTCGGCCGGAAGAACACGGTCAGGAGCGAGCCGACCCGGGAGACGGCGATCGAGCGCCCGGCGTCGGCCGCCGCGGCCTCCAGCCCGGACCCGAGCGCGGCCGAGATCGCGTCGAGGACGAGGTAGCGGTCCGCGTCCAGCGCCGCCAGGGTCGCGATCCCGGCGGCCATCGACAACGGGTGGCCCGACAACGTGCCGGCCTGGTAGACGGGGCCGGCCGGAGCGACCAGCTCGAGCAGGTCGGCCCGCCCGCCGTAGGCGCCGATGGGCATCCCGCCACCGATGATCTTGCCCAGCGTGGTGAGGTCGGGCCGAACCCCGTAGCGGGCCTGGGCCCCGCCCGGCCCCACCCGGAAGCCGGTGATCACCTCGTCGAAGATGAGGATCGCGCCATCGGCCGTGGTCGCCTCGCGGAGATGCTCGAGGAACCCCGGGATCGGGGCGATGACCCCGACGTTGGCCGCAATGGGCTCGACGATGACGGCCGCGATCCGGCCCGGATGCTGGGCAAAGGCCAGGGTCACCGAGGTCGGATCGTTGTACGGCAGGACCAGGGTCAGGGCAGCCGTCGCGGCCGGAACGCCGGCGCTGCCCGGGATGCCCTGGGTCGCCACGCCGGAGCCGGCCTCGACCAGCAGCCCGTCGGCATGACCGTGGTAGCCACCGGCAAACTTCACGATGAGGTCGCGGCCCGTCGCCGCCCGGGCCAGGCGGATCGCGCTCATCACCGCCTCGGTCCCCGACGAGGTGAAGCGCAGCCGCTCGATCGAGGGCATCCCCGAGCGAATCAGCTCGCCCAGCTCAACCTCGAGCGGATTTGTGGCCCCGAGGGCGAGGCCCTGCCGCGCGGCCGCCACGATCGCCACGATCACCGCCGGGTCGGCGTGGCCGAGGATCGCCGGGCCCCACGCGCCGAGGTAGTCGACATAGCGTTGCCCGTCGGCGTCCCAGACCCACGGCCCCTCCCCACGCTCGAGCAGCAGCGGCGGGCGGTCGACCGAGCGAAACGCGCGGACGGGGCTGTTGACACCGCCGGGGAACAGCTGCTCGGCCCGCTCGACGAGGCCGGCAGTCCTGGCCCCGGTTGGCACGATCGCGCTCACGGCGCGCCCAGCAGGCCGAGGATCTCGTCGATCGAGCGGTGGGTCCCCAGCAGGATCGGCGTGTCGCTCACGGTGGAGCGTCGGCTCTCGGTGCCGCGCAGGGCCCGGACCAGGTCGCCGAACGCGACCAGGTCGTCGGTCTCGTAGGCCACCACGAAATCCTGGCTGTCGAGGCCGAACGAGTAGGCCAGCGCCTGGCGCACCATCGGGTACTGATGGCCGACCTTCATGTGCTCGTTCATCACGCTCTGGCGCGATTCCTTCGACTGGAGGTACCAATCCGTGCTCTTCGTGAATGGGTACACGATCAGGTAGCGCGAACGTTCGCCATAGAAGAGCGACTGTTCCTGCTCGGTGGCCTTGCGGACGTACTGGGATGGTCCGATCCGCCCGATGAACGAGTGGCTCACGGTGAGCCAGCGGCCGAGGCCGGAGCGCAGCAGCCGGGCCGCGGCCGCCTCGAGGGCGTCGACTGACGGGCCCATCCGCCACAGCAGGATGTCGACGCCGGGCTGGATCCCGATCGACGAGTAGGTGATGCTGCGCACCCCATCGCCGTCCGCCGCGGCCTCGGCCTCGGCCAGCTGCCGGGCATCGTCCGCCCGGTCGGCGTTGGTCCGTCGCCGCCAGGCCGGATCCAGGCCGAGGGCAAGCGCCTGGATGTAGATCTGCTCGTCGGCGCTCATGGCGGCGCTCACCAGCCCTGCCGGAGCCAGCCGGCCAGGTCGCCCGCCGCGTACGTGATCACGATCCCGGCCCCGGCCCGCACCATTGCGGTGATTGACTCGGTCATGGCCCGCCGGCCGTCGAGCCAGCCGCGTTCCGCGGCCGCCATCAACATGGCGTACTCGCCCGACACCTGGTAGGCGGCGATGGGCAGGTCGAACCGGGCCCTTGCGGCGGCGATCAGGTCGAGCCCGGGCAGGGCCGGCTTGACCAGCAGGATGTCCGCGCCCTCGGCTACGTCGAGCGACATCTCCAGGAGCGCCTCACGGCCGTTGGCGGGATCCTGCTGGTAGGTCCGCCGGTCGCCGAACGCGGGCGCGCTCTCGGCTGCCTCGCGAAATGGACCGTAGAACGCCGAGGCGTGCTTCGAGGCATAGGCCATGATCGGGGTCTCGGAGAACCCAGCGGCATCCAGGGCGGCCCGGATCCCGGCGACCTGGCCGTCCATCATCGCCGACGGCGCGATGATCTCGGCGCCGGCCCGGGCCTGGCTGACGGCCGTCTCGGCCAGCCGCTGCACCCCGCGATCGTTATCGATCGAGCCATCCCCGCCGAGCGGCCCGCAGTGGCCGTGGTCGGTGTACTCGCACAGGCAGGTATCGGCGATCGCCACGAGGGGCAGCTCCAGCGAGCGGATCCGGCGGAAGGCGTCCTGGACGATGCCGTCGTCGGCCGAAGCGCCGGAGCCGTCGGCATCCTTGGCCTCGGGCAGGCCGAACAGGATGACTCCGCCAACCCCGAGGTCGGCCAGGCGAGCAGCCTCCTCGGCGGCCAGGTCGGGCGAGAGCCTGGCCACGCCGGGCATCGAGCCGACGGCTTCCCGCAGCCCCCGGCCCGGCCGGACGAACAGGGGGGCCACGAGCATCGACGGCTCGAACCGGGTCTCGCGCACGAGCGCGCGCAGGGCTGGCGTCCGGCGCAGCCGGCGCGGCCGGCGGATGAGCGGGGCGGCCAGCCCCGTTGCCGGCGCTTCCGGCTGTCCGGCCAGGTCGACGGTCATCTGATCTCCTCGAGCTGGGCATTGGTCCGGGCGAGGGCCTCGGCCGTTGCCCTGGCGATCGCCGCAGCCTCGGGCCGGGCCGACTCGGCCAGGATGGCGAAGCCCGCGGCCCGGGCCGCACCTGCGGTCCGTGGGCCGGCACAGATCGCCGGAATCGCGTCGATCGCGAGCGCCTCCGCAGCGGCCAGGGTGGCCAGCCCCCGGACGGTCGAGCCGCTGCTGAAGACGATCGCGTCGATCGGCCCCGCCTCGAGCGCCCGGCGCAGGAGGGGACGCGAGGTGGCTGGCGCTTCGTGGGTCCGATAGCCGATCACGTCGTCAACGATGACGCCCTTCGCCCGGAGCCGCTCGGCGAGGTCCGTCCCGGCCAGGTCACCGCGCACGACGAGGACTCGTTCGCCGGCCTCGACTGGCAGCTCGGAGGCGATCGCCCGGCCGCTCGCCTCCTGCGGCTGGAGATCGATCGTGACGCCCGCCGACTCGAGGGCGCCCGCGGTAGCCTGCCCGACCGCCGCCCAGCGAGGGCGGTCGGGCCGGGTCGACACGCGGGCCGCTGCCGCGAGGATCGCCTGTGCGCCGTTCACGCTGGTGATCACGACCCAGGCGTAGTCGGCCAGGCCTCGAGCGGCCTCGTCGAGCTCGCCGCCGGCCGGTTCCGGCTCGACCGAGATCGCCGGCACGGCGATCGCCTCGACGCCCGCCGCCTCGAGCGCCGCGACCAGGCCGGCCGCCTGCTGGGCGGCGCGGGTCACGATCACCCGCCGGCCCGGCCGAGCCGGCCGCCGGCGGAACTCGGTCTCGAGCAGGCTGGCAACCTCGCCGGCCAGGTCCGAGCCGGCCACCGCCGGTGCGTCGCGTCGGATGACCGCCGTGGCCGTGCCGTCGACCCGGGCAAAGCCCCCGACGAGCTCGATCCGGTCATGGGAGATCGTGGCCAGGGCGCCGATCGGGGCCCGGCAGCCGCCGCCCGCAGCCTGCAGGAATGCCCGTTCCGACTCGACCGCGAGGCGCGTCGGCCGGTCGTCGATCGCCGCCATCACGTCGGTCAGGCGGGCATCGTCGCGGCGAATCTGGACGGCAATCGCGCCCTGACCCGGGGCGGGCGGAACGACGTCCGGCTGGAGCCGCTCGCTGATGCGGCCGGCCAGGCCGAGTCGATCGAGGCCGGCGCAGGCCAGCACGAGGGCATCGGTCTCGCCCTCGTCGAGCCGCCGCAGCCGCGTGTCGACGTTGCCGTGGAGCGGGTGAATCGCCAGGTCGGGCCGATAAGCCAGCAGGAAGCCGGTGCGACGGGGGCTGTCGGTCCCGACCCGGGCGCCGGCCGGCAGGTCGTCGAGCCGCTGCCCGGGGGCGTCGCGTCGAACGATCAGGGCATCGCGCGGATCGGCCCGCTCAAGGTAGGCGCCGATCTCGAGGCGGGGGTCGCCCTCCGTCGGCAGGTCCTTGGCGCTGTGGACCGCCAGGTCCACCCGGCCGTCAAGGAGGGCCAGCTCGATCGCCGTGACGAAGGCGCCTTCGCCCCAGGCCGTGTCCGGCCGGCGGCGGTCGCCCGCGGTCTCGAGGACCACGATCCGGCTGGCCAGGCCGGCCTGCGTCAGCGCCGCCTGGACGAGCCCCGCCTGGACCAGGGCGAGCTTGCTTCCACGGGTGCCGATCGCGATCGGGGGCGCGGTCACAGCGCGAAGAGATCCCGGACGGCCTGCTCGTCGCGCCCGTCGTGATCACGGCCGAGGCGCTCCAGCGGCTCGCGCAGGAGCCGCCGGGCGAGGTGCCGGGTCATTCCCTCGATCGCGGCGCGAGCCTCCGGTTCCAGGTCGGGCAGGTTGCGCCACAGGCGTTCGAGCTCGGCCTGACGCTCCCGGTCGGCTTGCTCCATCAGCGCCTCGGCCGTAGCCCGGCCCTGGTGACCGTCGAGCCAGGCGATGTACTCCCGCGTGGCTTCATCGACCAGCGCGTCAAGGCGGTTCAGCAGGCCCACATCGGCGGCCATCGGATCGGCCTCGGCCAAGGTCAGCGCCAGCATGTCGGCCGAGATCAGGCGTGTTCCGAGGGCTTGTCCAGCATGGGCCTCGACGGCGACCGGGACGGACAGGTCGACCACGATTGCCGAGCCTTCCTGAAGGGCCGCCCGGCCGGCCGGGCCGAGTCGCCACGGTCCAGCCAGTGCAACGATCACCCCGGCAAAGCCGGCCAGGTCCCGACCCGGGTCGAACCCGGTCGTGGCGGCGCCGGTCATGGCGGCCAGGGCAGTCGCACCCTCCCGGGTCCGATTGGCGATCGCGACCGAGGCGCCGGCCGACGCCCCGGCTCGGGCAGCCAGCCGACCCATCCGGCCCGCTCCGACCACCAGCAGCCCGCGGCCTGCCAGGGGGCCGATCCGGCCTTCGATCGCGCTGACCGCGACATCGGCCAGTGAGCGGGGCTGGCCCTGCCGCCAGGATCGCGCCCGGCGGCCCGCCTGGAGGGCATGCCCGAAGAGTCGCTCGAGCTCGGGATCGAGCCGCTCGTCGCGCCGGGCGTGGTCGACGGCTTCGCGGACCTGGTGGAGGATCTGGTCCTCGCCGACGATGACCGAGTCGCGTCCGACGGCGACGGCGATCGCATGCCGGACCGCCGCCTCGTCGATCAGGGTGGAGCCGCCGTCGGGCAGCTCGACCTGGCGGCCGAGCTCAACCGGGTCGGCCGGGCTGTTGAAGTACGCCTCAACCCGGTGACAGGTCTCGATGACTACGGCGTCGCCTGCCGGGAGAGCCCGGATCCGGCCGGCGAACTGCTGCCGTTCGGGAGCGGGGACACGGCGTGCATGGACCGTCATCGCCACGATCGTGCCGGGTGACCGGCCGCTCACTGGTCGGCCGCCGCGAGCGTGACCGGCTGGCCCGGATGGGGCCGCCCACTGGCAAGGCTGTGGCCGGTCATCGTCGCGACGAGCAGGCGGTCCATCGCTCGCTCGGCCGCCTCCAGGAGCTCGGTCGTCTCGGCCGCGTCAAAGCCACGCTGGCGGGCCGCGACGGCCAGCTCATGGTGGAATGGCGCCCGAAAGCGCAGGAAGCCCTCGATCGTCTGGCTCAGCGAGAGCCCCATGCCGGCCGCCAAGCGTCCGTAGTCGGCGGCACCGACCGACGCTTCCTTGAGGTGGTGCGCAGCACTCTCTGGGCGGCTCGCGTCGAGATGCAGGAGGAGGCTCCCCGCGAGGAGCTGGCCGCGCTCGCGGAAGAGGAGCCTCTGTTCGTCATCGAGGGTCGTCACCCAGGGCAGCTCGCGGGCAACGTCCCGGCCCGCCCGCCGGTATGTTCGGGCGATCCGGCTGGGGCTCAGGCCCGGACCGCCGACGGCCGGCCGCCGGGATCGATCCGCCGGCAGCAGCCGCTCGAGGACGGTCCGCGAGAATCGGCGGTGGCCACCGGGCGTCGTGAAGACCCGCAGCCGTCCCGCGTCACTCCAGCGTCGCAGCGTGGCGGGCGAGACACCGAGGACGCGACTGGCCTCGGACAGGCCGAGCCAGTCCTGATCGGGGGCTTGTCGGGGAGCCAAAACCTACCCAAATCTACACGAAGGTGGGCGACTCGAGCACTCTACCACCGCGACGGCCGACCCGCCTCAGGCTCCGGGATGAGCCGCGAAGAATGCCCAGATCGTGGCCGTCGCGTCGAGGGCGGTGGAGGGCTGGTCCAGGCCCAGGAGCGTCGCCACGATCGGGTTCGAGGGCCTGCCTCCGGGCCATTGGTGACCCGCACCGGCGATCGTGACGAGCTCCACGGCTCGACCGCCCGGGCAGCTGGCGAGGCTCGTCGCGACCAGCCCGCTGGCCGATGTCGTCGCCGGCTGGCAGCCATCGATGGCACGCCATCGGGCGATCACGTCGGGCACGGCCGGGCCGTCGACATGGCCGACGCCGGAGCCCACGCCACCGGTGTACGGGACGCGACTGTCGGCCGTGCCGTGGATCGCGATGAGCGACGTGCGCGAAGGCGTCGTGCAAGGGACGAGCATCGTCGCCGAGTCCGGCGCGATCGCCGCGAAGATATCGGTCTCACAGGCGAGCCGGTAGGCGAGGATCCCGCCGTTCGAGATCCCGGTCGCGTAGATCCGCCCTGGGTCGACCGGGAGCTCCGTCTCGAGGTGGGCGACAAGATCGCGCACGAAGCCGACGTCATCGATGTCCTGGCTGGCCGGCAGGCCGCAGCACGTGCCGCCATTCCAGGCTCTGCGTACCCCGTCCGGGTAGGCCACGGCGAAGGATCCGAGATCGGCTGCCTCGTCCCAGCCGTAGCTCTGCTCGGCCTGGGCCCCGTCGCCGAAGCCGCCGTGCAGGAAAACGACGAGAGGAACCACCTGGCCGGCCGGAAGGGATGCGGGCCGGTAGAGTCGATAGGTGCGGAACCGGCCGCCGCTCTCGATCGCCCCGCTCGACGAGCCGATGGGCGCGCCAGCCGAGCCGGGCGCGACGGGCACGTTCAGGGAGCGGGCAGCGCAGCCGGCCAGCATGGCCACCAGCCCGAGGCAGCCGGCGATCCGGGCCATCCGGCCAGCAAGCGGGCGTCGTTCCGGCTTCACGACGAGCAGGCTGGGCGCGCCCTGTCAGCGGCGTTGGGTGGAATTGTCAGGCGTCGGCAAACCTGCCAGGTGCGGCGTCGATCCGCAGCCGGAGACGAGCGACGGTTCCGATTCAGTCGTCGGAGCGGAGGGCCGCCCGAACTTCGGTGACGAGCTCGAAGAAGGCCGTCGTCTCGCGCGTCGCGGCCGTCCTCGGCTGGGGCAGGTCGATCGGCACGATCCGGCTCACCCGGCCAGGCCGGGGGCTCATGACGACCACCCTGGTCGACAGGAAGACGGCCTCTGGAATCGAATGGGTCACGAAGAGGACAGTCGTGCCGGTCTGCGACCAGATCGTCATCAGCTCGAGGTTCTGGCGCTCCCGGGTCATCTCGTCCAGCGCGCCGAATGGCTCGTCCATCAGCAGCAGCCGGGGATTGGCCGCAAGCGCCCGGGCGATCGCGACGCGCTGCTGCATGCCGCCCGACAGCTGCCACGGGTGTCGCTCGCCGAACTCGTCGAGCTCGACCAGGTGGAGCAGCTCCGCCGAGCGCCGGGAGCGCTCCGACCGGGTGAAGCCCATGATCTCGAGGGGCAGCTCGACATTGCCCGCGATCGTCCGCCAATCCATCAGGACGGGGGCCTGGAAGACCATCCCGTAATCCCGGTCCAGGCGGGCCTGGCGGGCCGGCTTGGCATTGACCCGGATCGCCCCGGCGCTGGGTTCGAGCAGGTCGCCGATCAGGCGCAGCAGGGTCGACTTGCCGCAGCCCGATGGCCCGATCAGGCTGACGAACTCGCCGGCCTGGACGACGAGATCGACGCCCTCGAGCGCCGTGACTCGATCGGGACCGGACCCGAAGGCCTTGCCCACGCCAATCGCCTCGACGATCGGCTGCGCCGGGCCGTCCGGCCCGCCGACGAGCGGGCCGGCCGCGGCCATGGCTGCTACGCCCGCACCGCCTGGTCGGCGATCTCGAGGGCTCCGTCGATGATCGCGAAGCCTTCCGCCAGCTGCTCCTCGGTGATCGTGAGGGGCGGGTTGGTGTGGATCGAGTTGTTCGAGACCATGGTGTACAGGTGGTTACGCCGGAGGTATGCGCCGATCGCCTTCATCTCGTCCGATGTCGCGTTGTAGGCCGTCATCGGCTCGTACGGGTTGCGGCTGCGGGCGAGATCGATCACCCCGAACAGGCCCAGGTTGCGGATCGCGCCGACGCTGGGGTGCTTGGCGCGGAGGGCCTCGTGATGGGCTCGCATGACCGGGCCGAGGCGGGCGGCCCGCTCGATCAAGCCATCCTCCTCGTAGACCGACAGGGTGGCCAGGGCCGCGGCCAGGCTGACCGGATGGCTGCTGTAGGTCAGGCCACCGTAGTAGTAGTTCTTCTCGAAGTGCTCAGCGATGTGGTGACGCATCGCCACGGCGCCGAGGGGCAGGTAGCTGCTGGTCAGGCCCTTGGCCATCGTCATGAGGTCGGGCACGGTGTCCCAGTGGTCGATCGCGAACCAGCGCCCGGTCCGGCCGAAACCGGCCATGACCTCGTCGGCGACCATCAGGATGCCGTACCGATCGCAGATCTCGCGGACGCCGGCGATGTAGCCGTCGGGCGGGATCAGGATGCCGTTCGTGCCCACGATCGTCTCGAGGAAGATCGCGGCGATCGTGTGGGCGCCCTCGTAGCGGATGACGTCCTCGAGGCCCTGGAGGGCCTCGGCTGCCGGCCGCGGTTCGGCCTCGCCCCAGCGATGCGTGTCGGGGTAGCGGATGACGCCCACGATGCCCGGCTCGTTGGCCCAGCGGCGCGGATCGCCGGTGAGCGACATCGCCCCGAGCGTGGCTCCGTGATAGGAGCGATAGCGGGCCAGGATCTTGTACCGGCCGGATACGTGGCGGGCAATCTTGATCGCGTTCTCGACCGCCTCGGCCCCGCCCAGGGTGAAGAAGACCTTGTCCATGTCGCCCGGCAGGATCTCGGCCAGCTTCTCGCCCAGGCGCGCCCGGGGCTCGGTCGCGAAGGCCGGCTGGACGAACTGGAGCTTGAGCGCCTGGGCCGTGATGGCGTCGATCACCCGGCGATCGCCATGGCCGATATTGACCGACATCAGCTGGCTGTTGAAGTCGAGGATCCGGGTCCCGTCCGGGGTGTAGATGTACACGCCCTCGGCTCGGTCGATGGCGATCGGATCGAGCACGCCCTGGGTCGACCAGGAGAAGAGCGTGTGCTTGCGGCTGAGGCGGACGATCTCCTCGGCGGTCATGCCGGGAGCGGTGGCGATGCCCATCTGGATGAACCTCGGAGCGGGGCTGGCTGGCGCGACGGGGGCGTCTTCCAACTATACCGAGCCGATCACCCGATCATGGTTGGCGAGGCACGGCCGAATCGGGTACCGGACCTCGTATGATCAAGGCCAGTCGACCGACCGGCCATGACCGCCCGAGACCAACCTAGGAGGATCGAAGATGCCCCGGAACGTGCGTGGCGCGCTGCTCCAGGCCACCTGGACCGGCGACAAGGAATCGATGATCCAGAAGCACGAGGCAGCCGCCCACGAGGCGTCCAAGCAGGGCGCCGGGGTGATGCTCTTCCAGGAGCTCTTCTACGGGCCCTACTTCTGCCAGGTCCAGGACGCCCAGTACTACTCCTACACCGAGCTGATCCCGGACGGTCCGACGACGAAGCGGATGCAGGACCTCGCCAGGCAGACCGGCATGGTCCTGGTCGTGCCGATGTACGAGGAGGACGAGCACGCCTCGGGGATCTACTACAACACGGCGGCCGTGATCGATGCCGACGGGCGCTACCTGGGCAAGTACCGCAAGACCCACATCCCCCACGTCAAGGGCTTCTGGGAGAAGTTCTACTTCCGGCCCGGCAACCTGGGCTACCCGGTCTTCGAGACGGCGGTGGGCAAGGTCGGCGTGTACATCTGCTACGACCGGCACTTCCCCGAGGGCGCCCGGGCGCTGGGCCTCAACGGCGCCGAGATCGTGCTGATCCCGAGCGCGACGAGCCGGGGCCTGTCCGAGTACCTGTGGCGGATCGAACAGGTCAGCCACGCGGTCGCCAACGGCTATTTCGTCGGCACGATCAACCGGGTGGGCATCGAGGCCGAGATCGGTGACGACGACTTCTACGGCCAAAGCTACTTCGTCAATCCACGTGGCCAGTTCATCGGCGAGCTCGGCAGCGCCCACGACGAGGAGCTCATCGTGCGTGACATGGACCTCGACATGATCACCGAGGTCCGCCAGACGTGGCAGTTCTTCCGCGATCGCCGGCCCGACGCCTACGCCGACCTGACCCGGCCCTGAACCCGGCCCGAGCGGTCCTGCTCCTGGCGTCGGAGACCTGACCCATGCAGTTCGGGTTCACCCTCAAGCCGGATCACTCGGTCGAGCGCACGCTCGACCTGACCCGCCGGGCCGAGGCGGCCGGCTTCGACTACGGCTGGCTGTTCGACTCGCACGTCCTGTGGCGCGAGCCGTATCCCCTGCTGACCCTGATGGCGGCCGCCACGACTCGGCTGCGCCTGGGTACGTGCGTGACCAACCCGGCCACCCGCGAGCCGTCGGTGACGGCCTCGGCCCTGGCCACGCTGGACGAGATCAGCGATGGGCGGATGGACCTGGGCATCGGCCGGGGCGACTCTGCGCGCCGGGTGCTGGGCAAGCCACCGACCACCCTGGCCACGCTGGAGGAGGCGATCGGGGTCATTCGCGACCTCGTCGAGGGGCGCTCGATCGAGTACGAGGGAACCGAGCTGGCCCTGCCCTGGACCGGGCACTGGCGGCTGCCCGTATGGATCGCCGGATACGGGCCGCTCGCCCTGAAGATGACCGGCCGGATCGCCGATGGGGTGATCCTCCAGCTGGCCGACCCTGACCTCGTGGCCTGGTTCGTCGCCCAGGTTCGAGCGGCGGCCGTGGCGGCCGGGCGCGAGCCTGATGCGGTCAAGGTCCAGGCGGCCGCGCCGGCCGACTTCGGTTCGCTCGCCGAGTGCCGCGAGCGAACCCGCTGGTTCCCGGCCCTGGTCAGCAACCACGTCGTCGACCTGGTCAACCGCTATCCGCGCGAGGAGCTGCCCCCGGCCCTGACCGGCTACGTCCAGGATCGGACCGGCTACGACTACCTCCACCACGCCGAGGTCGGCTCCTCGAATGCCGCCTTCGTGGGCGACGAGGTGACCGATCGCTTCTGCGTCCTTGGTTCGGTCGAGCAGCACATCGCGAAGCTCCGCCGGCTGGCGGCCGCCGGGGTCGACCAGTTCAACATCTACCTGATGAACGGGGACGAGGAATCGGTGCTCGAGACGTACGGCCGGGAGATCATCCCGGTCCTGCGCGACGTCCCGGCGGGCCGGCCATGAGGAGGATCCGATGCGCACCCTGATCACGAACGGCACGATCGTCGGGGCCGATGGCTCGCAGGTCGCCGACGTGCTCGTCGAGGGCGAGACGATCGCCGCGATCGGCACCGACCTGGCCGGCGCCGGCCTGACCGCCGACGCCATGATCGATGCCGCGGGGCGCTATGTGCTGCCGGGTGCGATCGACGTCCACACCCACATGGAGCTGCCCTTCGGGGGCACGTTCGCCAAGGACACCTTCGAGACCGGGACCCGGGCGGCCGCGTTCGGGGGCACGACCACGATCGTCGATTTCGCCGTCCAGTCGCGGGGCAAGTCGCTGCGCGAGGGCCTTGACGCCTGGCACGCCAAGGCCGAGGGCAACGCCGTCATCGACTATGGCTTCCACATGATCATGAGCGACGTGAACGACGCCAGCCTGGCCGAGATGGACGGCCTGGTCGGCGAGGGAATCCCCGATTTCAAGGTCTTCACCGCCTATCCCGGCGTGTTCTACAGCGACGACGGCCAGATCTACCGGGCCCTCCAGCAGACCGTTCGCAACGGCGGCCTGATCATGGTCCATGCCGAGAATGGGCCGGCCATCGACGTGGTCGCCGGCGACGAGATCGCAGCGGGCCACAGCGATCCCTACTACCACGGTGTCGCCCGCTACCCGATCTTCGAAGGTGAGGCGACGAACCGGGCGATCCGCCTGGCCGAGGCCGCCGGCGCCCCGCTGTATATCGTCCACCTGTCCGCTCGCGATGCCCTCAACGAGGTCCGGGCAGCGCGCGGTCGAGGCAGCAGGGTCTACGCCGAGACCTGCCCGCAGTACCTGTTCCTGTCGCTCGAGGACATGGCCGACGGGTTCAACGGGGCGAAGTTCGTGTGCTCACCACCGCTTCGGCCGGCCGACCACCAGGAGGATCTCTGGAAGGGCCTGGTCAAGGACGACCTTCAGCTCGTCGCGACCGACCACTGCCCGTTCGACTTCCACGGCCAGAAGGAGCTGGGCCGGGGCGACTTCCGGAAGATCCCGAACGGCCTGCCCGGGGTCGAGGACCGGGTCGACCTGCTCCACGACGGCGGCGTGATCGCCGGCCGGATCACCCGCGAGCGCTGGATCGAGATCATTGCCACTGCCCCGGCCCGGATGTTCGGGCTGTATCCGCGCAAGGGCGTCGTGGCCATCGGCTCCGATGCCGACCTGGTCATCTACGATCCGGCGGCGGTCCACACGATCAGCGCGTCGACCCACCACATGGACGTCGACTACTCGTGCTACGAGGGCCGGTCGGTCACGGGCCGGTCCGACATCGTCCTGTCCCGGGGCGAGGTGGTGGTTCGTGATGGCGCATTCCTGGGGTCGAAGGGACGCGGCCAGTTCCTGCGCCGCTCCCCGGCCACGTTTGCCCGCCAGAACTGAGGTCGAGGCGGCCCATTCCGGGCTTCGTGCACGGGTTCGCCTAGCGCCGGAGCGAGCGACGGTCCCAGCGCCGTGCAACGACCACAACCGCGCCGCTGACGAGGACCAGCCACGCGGCCAGCTGAGCCGAGACAGGGGTCGAGCCCGTCGAACCGGGGACCGAGGTCGTGGTCGATGGCGGGGTGACCTTGGCTGCCGTCACGGCGATGACCACATTGGCCGAGGTCGTGATGTTGCCGTTCGATGGGTCGATCGTCCCGGTCGAGTGAACGGTCGCGCAGGCGTGCGCCCCATCGGCCGCCTTGAGCGCGGCCGTGGCGGCCTTGTTCAGGGCTGCTGCCGGAATTGTTGCCTTGCCGACGTGGCCAACCCCCTTCGAATCGAGGCTGGCCGCGCCGCAGAACGCGGCGTGGCCATCGAAGCCAGTGAAGCCGCCCGTCGTCGTATCGACCATGAACGTCACGGACAGTGAGGTTCCGGCCTCGTAGCTCGACTTGAACAGGGCACTGATCGGTGGATAGGCATCGGTGACATTGGTCGGCACGATCAGGCGGGCGGCAAAGACATAGAAGCCGTTGCCGCTGTCGAAGGCGACCTTGCCGGTGATCGTGCCCTGGGCGGCGAAGTCGATCGAGGTCACCTTGCCGGTACCGTCGAGGCCGAGGGCCAGGCAGGTCGGTCCACTGTTGACATCGTTGGGCAGGTTGGCCTCGGCCGCGGGCGAGACCGTCGCGGCGGCCAGGACCACCCACGTGCTCGAGGTTCCAAGGGTCAGGCTGCCGTCCGTTGGGCCGGCCGGGACCGGTGCCGTGTAGGCCGTGAGCTGGCCGCACTCGATGCTCGGAGCAGCGGCCAGGCTCGGGGCCACGCCGAGCGTCGCGAGGAGGAGGGCCGCAACGGCCGACGCGGACAGAGCGAGTCGAAATCGGGACAAGGGTTCACCTGTAGCAGTGCTAGGCCCCCCTTGCCCTCCGACGATAGGTGGCCGAGGTGCGTCCTGGCACCGGGACAATGGTCCCGTTCGAGGTCGGAGATCGGCCCGGACGACTCTCCTGTCAGCCTGTTGGGCCGCCTCGGCGCCACGCGAACAGGCGGCTCGCAGCTGCATCGCACCACACGAGGCCCGGTTACGTGGGTGCCGCGATCCGAAGCACGAACCGCAAGCTGGCCGGAGCGTGAGGCCTCGTAAGGCGGCGGTCGGGGCCTCCCGGGCCGAACCCGCCGCCCGAACCCGCCGCCGAGCCGTCCCGGCCGAGGGCTATCGCGTGCGGGGGAAGCCCAGGTCGACCGAGGATGTGCCCGGGTCGGGCCAGCGCGCCGTGACGACCTTGGCCCGGGTGTAGAAGGTGATCCCGTCCGGGCCGTACATGTGGCTGTCGCCGAAGAGCGAGGCTTTCCAGCCGCCAAACGAGTAGTAGGCAACAGGGACCGGGATGGGCACGTTGATTCCGACCATGCCCACGTTGCAGTCGAACTGGAACTGCCGGGCGGCGCCGCCGTCGCGGGTGAAGATGGCCGTGCCGTTGCCGTACGGGTTGTCGTTGACCAGCTGGAGCGCTTCGGCGTACGTGTCGACGCGGACCACGCCCAGGACCGGGCCGAAGATCTCGTCCCGGTAGCAGTCCATCTCGGGCGTCACGTTGTCGATCAACGACGCCCCGAGGAAGAAGCCGGAGCCCTCGAACGCGGCATCCTTGCGCCCGTCGACGACGACCCGGGCACCCTGCGCGGCGCCGCTGTCGAGGTAGCCGGCCACCCGGTCGCGGTGCTCCCGCGTGATCAGCGGACCCATCTCCGATGACGCGTCGGATCCAGGCCCGACCTTGATCCGGGGCAGGCGGGCCGAGATCGCCGACACGAGTGGATCTGCCACGTCGCCGACGGCGACGACGACGGAGATCGCCATGCAGCGCTCCCCGGCCGATCCGTAGCCGGCCGAGACCGCCGCGTCGGCGGCCATCTCGACGTCGGCGTCGGGTAGCACGACCATGTGGTTCTTGGCGCCCCCGAGAGCCTGCACCCGCTTGCCGTTGCGCGTCCCCGTCTCGTAGATGTAACGGGCGATCGGGGTCGACCCAACGAAGCTGAGGGCGGCAATGTCGGGATGCTCGAGGAGCCGGTCGACGGCGACCTTGTCGCCCTGGACGACGCTGAAGACGCCGGCCGGAACGCCGGCCTCGGCCAGTAGCTCGGCCAGCAGGAGCGAGGCGGACGGATCCTTCTCGGAGGGCTTGAGCACGAACGTGTTGCCCGTCGCAAGGGCATTGCCGAACATCCACATCGGGACCATCGCCGGGAAGTTGAACGGGGTGATCCCGGCCACGACGCCGAGCGGCTGGCGAATCTGGTAGACATCGACGCCGGTCGAGACCTGCTCGCTGAAGCCACCCTTGAGCAGCTGCGGCACGCCACAGGCGAACTCGATGTTCTCCAGCCCGCGCGCGATCTCGCCCAGGGCATCGCCAGGGACCTTGCCATGTTCGGCGGTCAGCAGCGCGGCCAGGTCCTTGCGATGGGCCTCGATCAGGTTCCGGATCCGGAACATGATCTCGGACCGCTTCGAGAGCGACGTTGCGCGCCAGGCCGGGAACGCCGCTGCGGCCGCGGCGACGGCTCGATCCACATCGTCCACCGAGGCGAAGTCGACCCGACGGACGATCTGCCCGGTCGCCGGATCGAAGACCGGACCCGACCGACCCGATGTGCCCGCCATCCGGCGGCCCTCGATCCAGTGCCCGACGTCCTCGCCAAGGGTGGCGGCTGGAGCGGTGGTTGGCTCGGCGACCTGGGTCATGACGCGTCCTCTCGTGGCTCCGTCCATCCCGGCGTGCTGGCCGGGCGGCCTGGTATGGGGCTGCTCGGCGTCCCGCCAGCGATGGTAGCAGGGCGTCGGCCGATGGCGACCAGCCCGATGATCGCCCCCGCCAGCAGGGCCAGGTCGAACAGCTGCTCGAGGCGCAGCGACCCGAGCACGGGTGCATCGCGCCAGGTGAACGCGACGATGAAACGCACGATCGCCCAGGCCCCGATCACGACCAGGAAGCGCCGGCCGTCGCCCGCCCGGAATGGGCCGAAGCGGGCCAGGATCAGGACGACCAGCAGGACCATGGCGTCGCCGATCGCCTCGTAGACCTGGGAAGGCTGGGCTGGCAGCTCCGGGCCGAGGACGCCCCAGGGCCCCGGTCCCAGGTACGCCGTGGCCCAGCTCAGGCTCGAGAGCAGGCCCTGGCCATTGCCCCCCAGGACGTTCGCCAGCTTGCCCAGGCCGAGGCCGAGGATCAGCCCGACTGCGGCGACGTCGAGCCAGCGACCGACCGGCGCGTCGAGCAGCCGTGCGACGTAGCAGCCGGTCAGCGTGCCCAGGACGACGGCGCCGGTCAGGGTCAGGCTGCCGCTCGATGGGTCGAAGACCAATCCGGGATTGGCGTGGTAATAGTCGAAATGAATCAGGACGTAGGTCAGCCGTCCGCCGATCACCGCCCCGGTCACGATCCCCAGGACGATGAACAGCATGTCGTCCCGGCGCAGGCTGCGCTGGGCCGTGTCTACGCTGCCGGCACGAGGCGAGGATCGACCCGCCAGCAGGCCGCTGAAGACCAGGATCAGGCAGATCACGCCGGCCAGCGCGAGCGTCTCCCAGCGCACGGCCAGACCCGGCAGGCGGAGGTACGGGTCGAAGTTCAGCTCGATGACGGCGAACGGCACAGTCGGTCCAGCGTACCAAAGGCCCGGCTCCTCACCGCCTGCCCCCGACCGACCAACGTACCTCGCCAGCCGGCAGCGTGATCGCGGTTCAGCTCAGGGCAGCTCGCCGAGCACGATCTCCGCTGTCGCCTTCAGGCTGTCGTCGCTGGGCGCGGTGCCCCCGAGGTAGACCACGTAGAAGAAGGTCCCGCCGCGACGGACGTAGATGCCGCCGGTCAGTGGCGTCGCATTCCGGGCGATGAACGCTGCATCTCCGATCCCGGCCACGTCGGTCACGGCATAGTTCTTGAGCGAAGCCTTGAGGGCGGCGTACTTGGCCGCGATGATCACGTCGCTGCCCGAGCTGACGCTGACCGTCAGGCTGGCCTTGGGCGATGTGCTCAGGCGGACGCAGATCGCCGAGGGACCGAGGTCGTGCCTCACCCCGTCGCCGTACGAGCCGCCGTTCACGGCATCGGCCTGGTCGTTCGTCAGCAGGGCACACGGGTCGAGCGCCACGGGACTGCCCGACGCGGCCGGAGCGGAGCTTGAGGGACTGGGCGAGACCACCGGCAAGGGCGCTGGAACCAGACCGCTCGAGGAGGGGCCGGGGCTGGTGCCCGGCTGACTTGAGCCGGGTGTCGCCGTCGCGGCGGCCGCGTTGCAGCCACAGACCAGGAGGGCCAGCACCCCGACGACGAGTCCGACTGAGCGCACGTTCACGCGCACATGCTAGACCCGGCTACAAGACCGCCAGCTTGTCGACCAGCTCCCGGACCGCCGCGGCCGACTTGTCGAAGGCAGCCTGCTCATCCGGCTGAAGCTCGATCTCGAGGACCCGCTCGAGACCGCCGGCGCCCAGGATTGCCGGGACGCCGACGAACAGGCCGCTGGTATGGAACTCGCCGTCCAGCAGGATCGCGCAGGGCAGGACCCGATGGCGATCGCCCAAGATCGCGTCGACCATCTCGAAGGCCGACGCGGCCGGAGCGTAGTAGGCCGAACCGGTCTTGAGCAGGGCCACGACCTCAGCGCCGCCGTTCGCGGTCCGGTCGCACAGTGCGCCGACTCGCTCGGCGCTCATCAGCTCGGTGATCGGCACCCCGGCCACGGTCGAATAGCGCGGCAGGGGCACCATGGTGTCGCCGTGACCGCCGAGCACGAAGGCGTGGGTATCGACCACGGACACGCCGAGCTCCTCCGCGATGAAGTACCGGAAGCGAGCGGAATCGAGCACGCCGGCCATGCCCAGGACCCGCTCCCGGGGAAAGCCGGACGCGGCCAGGGCAACGTGGCACATCGCATCGAGCGGGTTCGTGACGATGATCAGGATCGCGTCGGGCGACTGGGCGGCGGCCTGCTGGACCACGGATCGGACGATCCCGGCGTTCTTCGCAAGCAGGTCGTCGCGGCTCATCCCGGGTTGCCGGGCGAGGCCCGAGGTGACCACCACGATGTCCGAACCGGTCGTGTCCGCGTAGTCGTTGGTCCCGACGATCCGCGAATCGTGGCCGACCACCGGAGCGGCCTCGGCCAGGTCGAGTGCCTTGCCCTGGGGCAGGCCTTCGACGATGTCGATCAGGACGACGTCGGCCAGGCCGGCCTCGGCGATCCGTTGGGCGGTCGTGGCCCCGACATTGCCGGCACCGACGACGGTCACCTTGTGGCGGCCCATCCGCTCGCTCTCCTCCTCGTTCAGTCGATTCGTGGACCCGCCCCGCGGACGGCCTCCGACACGCCGCCGGCAAACGCCTCGAAGTTGGCCGCAAACATCCGGGCCAGCTTCGCCGCCGCCTGATCGTAAGCGTCCCGATCCTGCCACGTGCTGCGCGGCTGCAGGAAGTCCGTCGGGACCTCGGCGCACTCCCGCGGCACCGCCAGGCCGAAGCGCGGGTCGGTCACGGTTGGGACCCCGCTCAGGCTGCCGTTCAGGGCGGCCCGGACCATCGCCCGGGTGTGGTTGATGTTCATTCGCTCGCCGGTCCCGTAGGGCCCGCCGGTCCAACCGGTGTTGACCAGCCAGACCGGTACGTCGCCCCGGCCCAGGCGCTCGACGAGCATGGCCGCGTATTCGCCGGGATGGCGGGGCATGAACGGCGCTCCGAAGCAGGTCGAGAATGTCGCCTTGGGTTCCTTCACGCCGATCTCGGTTCCGGCCAGCTTGGCCGTGTAGCCGCTGATGAAGTGATAGGCCGCCTGGTCGTGGGTGAGCCGGGCGATCGGCGGCAGCACGCCGAAGGCATCGGCGGTCAGCAGGATCACGTTGCGCGGCTGGCCGGTGATGCCGGTCGGGTCGGCGTTGCCGATGAACTCCAGCGGATACGCCCCGCGGGTGTTCTCGGTGAAGCGGTCCGAGTCCAGGTCAAGCTCCCGGGTCCCGGGGTTCAGGTCGACGTTCTCGAGAATCGTGCCGAATCGGCGGGTCGTCTGGAAGATGTCCGGCTCGTACATCGGCGAGAGTCGAATGGTCTTGGCGTAACAGCCGCCTTCGAAGTTGAAGACACCGGCCTCTCCCCAGCCATGCTCGTCATCCCCGATCAGGCTCCGCTCGGGATCCGCCGAGAGGGTCGTCTTGCCCGTCCCCGACAGGCCGAAGAAGATGGCCGGATCGCCTTCCCGGCCCACGTTGACGGCGGAATGCATCGGCAGGATGCCCTCATCCGGCAACAGGTAGTTCATCACGGTGAAGGCACTCTTCTTGATCTCGCCGGCGTACTCGGTCCCGACGATGATCACCTCCATCCGCTTGAGGTGGACCAGGATCGCGGTCTCGGTGCGGGTGCCCTCGGTGGATGGGTCGGCCTTGAACGAGGGCACGTTGATGATCGTGAAGTTGGGCTGGAAGGCCGCCAGGTCGGCGGGTTCGGGTCGACGGAACAGGTTCCGGGCAAAGATGCTGGCCCAGGCTGTCTCGGTGTACACCCGGAGCGAGCGGCGATGGGCCGGCGCGGCCCCGATGAACAGGTCCTGGGCATAGACCGGCCGTTTCGCCGCGTATGCCAGGAGCCTCGACCGGAGGCGCTCGTAGTGCTCCTCGCTGATTGGCCGGTTGACGGTCCCCCACCAGATCTTGTCCTGGCTGGAAGCCTCCCTGACGATGAACTTGTCCTCGGGCGAACGGCCCGTGTGGCGCCCGGTCCGGACGACCAGCGGACCCTCCGCGGCGACCAGGCCCTCACCCGCCCGGATGGCGTCCTCGTAGAGCTCGGCGGTGGACAGGTTCAGGCGCAGCACGCTGCCGATCGAGGTGCCGGTCGAGCTTGATGACTGGGTGGGGCTCACGATCTACTCCCGTTCGGCGGCAGGCCGCATCGACACCAGCCGACCCATGGATCGGCGCTGGTCGACCGGCCGCGCGTACCTCGATCGCCGCGCGTCGCGGCGGTCCGGGGAGTCGGCTTTCGCAGTCAACAGAAGCCTACACCGTCGATCCGAAGGTTGCCATCGGGTTGCGGTGACGGCCTGGAGGTTGCGGTGCGCCGCTGCCCCGGGGTGAGCCGTAGCTCAGGCTGTTTGGCTCAGGGCGTGTAGCTCACGTTCACCACCGGGATGTAGCCCTGGACGTTGGGCTGCCAGGTCAGGCCCTTGCCCACGGTGCCATACAGGCTGCCGTCGCCGACCAGGAAGATCGCGGGCGGGTCGGCCTGGGTCGCGACGGCGATCTGGCGCAGGATCGCCTCCCGGGCGGGGCCGTAGTCATCCGACGGCAGACCGGCCTGCTGGCTGATCAGGGCGTCGACCTGGGGATTGTCGTAGCGGCTCAGGTAGCCTTTCGAGTAGAGCCACAGGTAGAGCTCCGTATTGGGGTCAACGGGGAATCCGAGGCGGGCCGCTCGCATCGGGTTCGTATCACCCTTGCTCCACGCGTCGTTGAACTGGGCCAGCTCCGCCGGTTTCAGGGTGACCTGGACGCCGACATTGGCCAACATTCCGGCGACCGCCTCGTAGATCGACTGGTCGTCGCAGGTGCAGGTGTCCATGTTCACGGAGAAGCCGTTTGGGTAGCCCTGCTGGGCGAGGATCTGCTTGGCCTTGACGGGATCGAACGGGATCGCCGGGAGGCTCGGATCGTAGCCCTTGTCGCCGGTGACCCAGAGGGAGTTCATCGGCTCGCCGTAGCCGTCCATGACCGTCGCCACGAGCGTCTTGCGATCGATCGCCATGTTCAGGGCCTGGCGCACGACCGGGTTGGCGAGGGCCGCGATCGCGGTCGCCTGGTCGCCCGGATTCTTGGCCAGGTTGCCGCCCTTGTCCGTGGTCAGCCAGATCGCCAGCGAATGGGCGTCCGAGAGATAGATCGCCTGGTCGCCAGAGGCCTTGACCTGGGCGGCCTGGTCGAACGGCAAGTCCTGCATGATCTGGATCCCGCCCGTGGCCAGCTCACTGATCCGGGTCGAGACGTCCGGGATCGGCCGGAAAATCACGGTCTGGACCAGGGGCTTGCCCCGCGGGCTGTTCCAGTAGTCGGGATTTGCCTCGAGCGTGATGTGGTCGTCCTTGACCCACTCGACGAACTTGAACGGACCGGTCCCGACCGGCTTGAGGGCGAAGCCCGCATTGCCGACCTGGGCGAAGTACTGGGGCGGCACCATCTGGAGCGTCCCGAGGTTGCCCAGCAGGCCCGAATCCGGCTGGCCCAGGTGAAGCCTGACCGTGAGCGGATCGACGATCTCGACGCTCGCCAGCGATGCGAAGTTCGAGGCAAACGCCGAGTTGAGCCGGCGGCTGTCGCCGACCGGATAGGGCGTGCTCGTGGCCGGGTCGATATCGGCGATCCGGTACAGCGAGAACTTGACCGCCGCGGCGTCGAAGGGCTCGCCGTCCTGGAACTTCACGCCCGGGTGGAGCTTGAGCTCGAGCGTCTTGGCATCTGGCGACGTCCACGAATTGGCCAGGCCCGGTCCCAGGCTGCCGTCGGGCGCGATCGTGATGAGGGTGTCAAAGATCGCGTACATCACCGAGAACCCCGAGTTCTGGTAGACCCGGTAGGGATCCATCGACTCGGCGTCGGCGGATAGTCCGATCGTGAGGGTTCCAGTCGGCCCGCTCGATCCGGTTGGGACCGGGCTGCCGCCGATGCCCGACGTGGCAGTCGTGCCGGCTGGCTGGCTGGCGCCGGGCGCGCAGGCAGCGACCAGGATGAGCAGGGCGGCCAGCGCGAAGACGCGTCGTGGTCGATGGAGCTGGCCTGGGTCGATCATTGCGCCTCTTCACCTCTCGGCGCTTCGAGGCACGTCCGTGGCGAGCACGCCCGGGCAGGACGCGATCACGCACGGCCTTCTTCCATCCGGACTGTACCGTCGGCTCCGTTCGGATCGCCTCACCGAGGCGACCATCGGATCTGCTGGCACCCGCCGTTCGGCGGGCCGCTCGTGGGCTCCCCGCGTCGATGACGCAGGACTACCACCGGTCGGGAATTGCACCCTGCCCCGAAGGCCGGCTCAAATCTATCACGGGACCGGGCCAGGGCTCGAATCGCGGCTCCGTGGCCCCGCCCGCGGCCGGGGGTCGAGGCGAGGCTGATCTTCCTGGGCAAAGGACGAGTGTCCTCACGTTCCAGATCATTCGGGTGCCGCTATCTCCCCAGGAGATCAAACAGGCCTCGTGCTCGCACGGGTACCGGCGGAGCGAACGACAATTCCCGCGATTTGATCTCCGTCCGCGATGGAACGAGCCCCTTCCGTCCTCGACCGGGTGGGCGGCAGGGTCGATTTCCGCGTTCTTATCTCCAAGGGAGATAGTCCGGCCACGTGACCCGGTGGGTAACAACACGCGTTGATTCCAGCGAGACAAAACGGCGGTTTCACGTCCCAAAGGCCGCCCCCGGCACGCCCACGGCATCAGAAGGCGCACGAGCGGAGCGTGGGCCGGGATGAATTGGAGCGTGCGAGCCCTCCGGCAGCAGCGACGGCATGCGAAACCGGCGTTTTGTCGCGCTACGGGCAACATTGGCCCACCTGGCGGGGGCCAGCGCCCGCGGGCCCGGGGCGCGCCTCGAAGACCGGTTCAGCCGCGCACGCCGGCCGTCAGCCGCGGTAACCCGAGTTCACCTGCCTTCAGCGTGGTTCGGACAGCTCTCCCAGCCGGTGGAACGATTGGGCGAGGGCGGGATACAGCCCCGCGTACAGCTCGTACGCTTGGTCATAGATCGCGCGGACGGCCGGGTTGGGCGTGAGCCGGTCCTCGATCGCGACCATCCGCCGCGTCGCCGTCGCGAGGTCCGGATGGATGCCAACTCCTACCGAGGCCAGGATCGCGGCCCCGAGGACGGCCGTTTCAGCCACCCGGGGCACCGCCACAGGCAGGTTCGTGACGTCCGCCTTGAGCTGGTTCCAGGCGCGGTTCTGGGCCTGGCCGCCGCTGACCCGCAGCTCGTTCACGGTCGCGCCCGCCGCGACGATCGGGCTGATGACGTGGCGCAAGGCGAGCGCGGCGGCCTCGACCACCGAGCGCGCCAGGTGCGCCCGGCGATGCCCGAGGCTGAGCCCGACGAACGCCCCGCGCGCCCCGGGATCCCAGATCGGCGACCGTTCGCCGGCCAGGTAGGGCAGGAACAGCAGGCCAGCGGACCCGGCCGGCGCGGAGGCGGCCTCCACCAGCAGCCGCTCGACGCTCGGGGCCTGCTCCCAGGCCAGCCCGGCGAACCACTCGATGGCCTTGCCGGTGGCGTTCATCGCGCCACCCATGACCCACGTCCGGGGGAACGGCGCGGGCGCCTGGAAGGAGCCCGGCACGTCGAGCGGCCGATCGACGTACACGGCGAAGCCGCCCGACGTGCCACCGGTGTCGACGGCGTCGCCCGGCTCGAGCAGGCCGGCCCCAAAGAAGCTGGCGTAGGCGTCGACGAGGCCGGCAACGACGGGTGTTCCAGCCGACAGGCCGAGCTCGGCGGCGGGCTGCGCCAGCAGGCCGCCCAGGACCGCCCCGGCCGGCACGACCGGCGGCAGCCGGTCCACCCGGATGCCCGTTCCGGCCACGTCAGGGGGATCGGCCCGGAGCTGACCCACGAGGCGGGTCTCGGCGGCCACGCCGGTCATCCGACAGGCGATCGCCTCCCACGCGTTGAGGTACCAGCGCGCGTCACCGAGCGCGGCCGGATCGGTCCGCTCGAGGTGGAGGGCCGCCGGCAGCACGCCGAGCTCCCAGCTGAAGCGGCCGGTCAGTGCGGTCAGCTCGGCGATCTCACCGGCGCCCCGGCGATCGAGCCAGGTAACGGCCGGACCGGTCGCCAGCCCCGCCGCATCAGTCGGGACGAAGGTGGGGCCTTGTCCGACGCAGCAGATCGCGGCAATCTCCGGGGCTGCTCCGCCGGGCAGGCGGTCGGCCGCGACGACGCGCCGGACGGTTGAGGCGATCGCGGCCCACCAGGCCCCGGCTTCCTGCTCGGCGACGGCCTGGCCACGGCGCACGGTCTCATAGCCCTCCCGGGCGAGGCCGATGAGGCGGCCGTCGAACGTGAACAGGCCGGTCTTCGCCTCGGTCGTGCCGAGATCGATGGCCAGGATGCGCGCCGGCCGGGCGAGGGAAGGTCCCGGCTGGCTCACCGGCCGTTCTGCCAAGCGGCGAGCCGACGGTCGGCGGCGGTTGCCCAGGACATCGTCCGCAAGGCGACCGGAAGCAGTGGCCGCCACGTCCGGTAGCCGCGTTCCAGCCAGGCCGATGCGGCCTGCTGGCGGAGCCCCCACGGCAGCCCGTAGCCGGCCCGGATCGGCTCCGGCAAGAGCCCGACTGCGGGCCACAGCGTCCAGGCGTACAGGCCGGCCGGAATGCCGGCCAGGCGAGGATGGAGCGGGCCGAGTGGCGGGCGCAGGATCGCTACCGCCAGGTCCCGGGCGACCGGGCCAACCCGAACCGGACCGGCTGGCCCGATCATCCCGGCCAGGTAGGCGTCGAAGGCATCGATATCGGCCGGGATCAGCTCATCGGGGACACCGAACGCCCGGGCGATCGGGCGGGACTCCCCGTAGAACCTGGCCCGTTCGGCCCACGTAAGAGGTCCGATCCAGCGCTCGTTGAGCACCAGCGTCGCATCGATCAACGTGGCGTGGACCCATAGCGACAGCTCGGGATCGCGGGCCGTGTAGGTCTCGCCAGACGAACCGCCCGGGTGAGGGCCGGGAACCCGGCCGGTGATTCCCCGGTGGAGCTGGTTCAGCCGGCGAATCTCGGCATGTGCTTCGGCGCTCGTTCCGTACACGATCGTCAGGTAGCTCCGCAAGGTTGCCCGCAGCCGACTCCAGGGGTCGGCCCGGAAGTTGCTGTGCTCGGCCACGCCGATGGCCACCCGGGGGTGGGCGACCTGCATCAGCAGGGCTCGCGGGCCCGCCCCGAGCAGCAGCGTCGCTTCGCGGTTGAGGCGCCAGGCCTGGCTGGCCGGGCCGTACAGGCCTTCGGCGTTGATCCGGGCGCCGGTGGCGGCCGTATCGAGGGCGTGACCGATGGGCGGCCGGGCATCGGCGCTGACCGGGGCCGGTGATCGTGCGAACATCGCCAGCATCGTAGCGGCAAGGCCTCGAGGAGCGAACCGTGGCGGCAAGCCCGACCCAGAGCCAGGCAACGCCGGCCCGTCGACCGGGCTGGGGGGCGGATTTCGAACCGAACCGGCTGGCCCTGCTCGAGCTGCGGATGTGGAAGGCGTACTACCGCCGCCAGCCGGCTCGCCTGTTCGGGCTGCTGGTGATGGCCCTCCGCGAGCAGGCTCGCGTCCCCTGGCCCCGGGCGATCTACGCCGCCGGCCTGCTGACCCGGGCGGCCGTCGGCTTCGCCCGTTCGACCGGCGACTACGAGCGCTTCGCGCCCGACGTGGCCGCCGGCTACCGGGCGCTCGGACTGCCGTCATCGGTCGACATCGACGCGGTCGCCCGTGAGGAGCTTCGCTGGTGGGTGGTCCGGCGCGAGATCGGCCTTGCGGCCGGCAGCGCAGCCGGCGACTCGATCGGCCGGCTGTACGCCGCGCTCTACGACGTGCCCCTCGAATCGGTCAGCGAAGCGGGTCGCCTGCGAGGACTGGCCGCCGAGGTCCGGGATCGTGGCGCAACCGCCGATCCGGCCGGGCCGCGGGGCGAGGGTGGCGCCTACTGGCCCGAGGTGGCCCGCCTCCTCGGAGCCTCCTATCGCAGCCTCAGCCGGGCGGTTCGCGAGCCGGCCAGCCGCCGGCCGGTGGCCTAGCGCTCGGCCGGTCTCCGCCCGACGATCCACCAGGCGCCCGGGAAGAGGGCTGCCGCGATCAGGATCTTGAGCGCGTCGAGGACCAAAAAGGGCGTCACCCCAACGGCGATCGCGCCAGTCAGGTCGAGCCCCGTGGCGAGCATCAGCCAGGGCACCCCGAAGGCGTAGATCACCAGGTTGCCGATGGTGAACGCGGCAATCGCACCGAGGACATTGCGATCCCAGCCGAGCTCGGCCAGGCGTCCCACGACGGCCGCCGCGACGATGAATCCGATGAGGTAGCCACCGGTCGCGCCGAGGACGATATGGCCCCCGCTCGTACCGATGATCCTGGCCAATCCCTGGGTGTGCTCGGCGTAGACCGGCAGGAAGAAGCCGATGACCACGTACAGCAGGGCGGCCGAGGCGCCCCGCTTGGACCCGAGCGCGCCGCCCACCAGGAGCACCCCCAAGGTCTGGCCGGTGATCGGGACCGGCTCGCGCACGATCACGAACTGGGCGGTCAGCGCAATGAACAGGGCACCCATGAGGATGAGCGTGAGGTGCCTGACCCGGGTGCTGATCCGCTCGCCGAGGCTGACCGGAACGAGGAAGTCACCGATCGTGATCCCCCGCTCAGCGGCAGGCAGACGATTGAGGCGCGGGGCGACGATCAAGGTCGGGGTCTCCAGCCGGTCAAGTATTCGGTGGTCGATGCCGCCCGAGTCTAGCAGGCGGCCGACCCGGCCCTACTCGAACTGGACGGCTCGGACGATCGAGATTCGACTGGCGACCCGGGCCGGCTGGAAGGCGGCCAGCATGGCGATGCCCACTCCGAACAGCGACGCCAGGACGATCGTCTCCCATGGGATCGTGAGGCTGCCACCCGGGCCACCCAGGCCGGCCACGCCGCTGAGCACGAAGCCGAGGACAACCCCAGCCAGGCAGCCGAGGAATGCCCCGACCACGCCCAGGATGCCCGCCTCGACCACGACCATCCGCCAGACCTGGCGGCGGGTCATTCCCGCCGCCCGCAGGATCCCGATCTCGCGGACTCGCTCGTACACGTTCATCGTGAGCGTGTTGATGATCCCCAGGCCGGCGATCAGGACGGCCAGCAGGGCAAGCGTGTCGAACAACCCGAAGACCCGCCCGAAGGCGTCGCTGATCGCGCTCTCGATCCCGGTCAGCGGGGTTGGCTGGAGGGCCAGTCCGGCGGCGGCAGCGGCGACTGCCGGGCCGGCGCTGGCCGACTGGCCGGGCACATAGCGAATCGCGAAGGCGTCGGCACCCAGGACGCCGAATTGCTCGGTCGCATCCGACCAGCCGAGCAGGATCGATTCGCCCGATTGCCCGGGCAGGCCCCGGGCGACGATGCCGACGACCCGCTCCTCGACGGCCTTGCCTCCGCCGATGGCGAAGTCGAGGGTGTCGCCAACCTGCAGGCCAAACTCAGCGGCCACGGCGGCCGGCACGATCGTCGAGCCGCCACTGTCGAGGGCGCTTAGGGCCGCCCGCCGGTCGCCGGCGATGAATGTCAGCCGGCCGTCAGTGGCAAGGTCCGACCCGGCCATGGCAGCCGCGTCGAGGCGGACGCCGCGGAAGGCGACGGCGAACCGGGCGATCGGGCTGACCTGGGCGACGCCGGCCACCTGGGCGAGCTGGCCGGCCACGCCTTCGTCGGGTGAGATCGGTCGGATCGAGGTAGCCACCACGTCGCCCGGGATGACGTCAGTCAGCCAGCCCGCCGCCGCCACCCGGGCATTCCCGGCCAGGCCGCCAAGGGCCACGATCATGGCCAGGCCGATGGTCAGGGCGCCCACGGTCAGGGCCGTCCGCTTGCGGTCGCGCACGAGCGATCCGCGCGAGAGGCGGACCTCTGCCGGCAGGACCAGGCTGAACGGCCAGCCGGCGATCCGGCCGAGCGGGCCGAGGATCAGCGGCGTCAGCAGGGTCACCGCCAGGAGGACGCCGTACACGAGCAGCGGCCGGACCAGGCCGGAGCCCGAGTCGGCCGGGCCGGCCGGGCCCAGGCCGAGCGGCCACAGGGCCAGGCCGGCGACGCCCACCGTGACCACGACAGCGATAAGCCAGCGAGCCTGGCTGGCCATCGAGTGGCGGGTCCCGCCCGAGGGCCGAAGGGTCTCGATCGGCGAGATCCGGCCGGCCCGAATCGCCGGTTCGAGGGCGGCCGCCAGGGTGACGAGGAGGCCGACGGCCCCAGCCACCACGACACCCACCGGCGGCACCACTGGCCCTTCGATGGGCACGTTGTCGCCGAGCGACCCGATCGTGCCCGAGATCAAGCTCGACAATCCGTAGCCGAGGAGCAGTCCCAGGAACGAGCCGGCCACGCCGAGAATCGCCGCCTGGCGCAGGACGAGGCGGTGAACCTGGCCCCGGGTGGTCCCGGCGGCCCGCAGCAGCCCGATCTCGCGGACCCGCTCGGCCAGGGTCATCGACAGGGTATTGAAGATCAGGAACGCGCCCCCGAAGAGGGTCACCGCGGCGATCAACGCGGTCATTGCCTGGAAGCCGGCGGTCGAGGCTCGCAGCGAGGCGGTCAGGTCGTCCCGATCCGAGAGGACATAGGGCTCGATCGTCAGCCGCTGGTCAAGCTCGGCCGCGACCCCGTCGGGCGTCGCGCCGGGCGCCAGCGACACGTCGATCCAGCTCGCCCCGCGTGGCCCGAACAGGGTCGCTGTCGAGGCCAGCGGAATGACCACCGTTCTTCCTTCGGTGGTCGGGTCCGGGCCGCCCCCGGCGAGCAGGCCGATGACCTGGAACGGGACGGGTCCATTCGACCCAAGCAGGGTGACCGTGCCGCCCAGGGGGATCCCCAGCTCACCAGCCAGGGCGGCCGGCAACAGGGCGCTGGGTGGCTGGGCGGCCGTCGGTCCCGAGCCGGCCGAAGAACTCGCCGGCAGGCTCGTCCCGCTGACGAGCCGAAGGTCGTGGATCCCCTGCGTCTGATTGCCAACGACGGGTCGATCAATCGCGGGGTCGATGCCGATCACGCTCACCGGCGCGACGTAGGCATCGGGGCCGGCCCCGGGCGAGCCGAGCGGATCGCGCTGCAGGTAGGTCCGCTGCTCGAGCAGCGGGGCGGCGACCGCCACCCCCGGCGTCGCCCGAATCGCAGCCACCGTCGCAGCCGACAGGCCGTGCTCCTCGAACGCCCCGACCCGCAGGTCAGCCTGGCCCATGACGGCATCGACCGTACGGCCCACGCCGGCATCGATCCCTGCGTTGACGGCCAGGGCGGCGAACAGGACGGCCACGCCCAGGGCGATTCCAACGATCGACAGCGCCGTCCGGAGGGGCCGCGAGCGGAGGCTCCGCCAGGCGAATGGCGCCAGACCCGTCATCTACAGCCCGAGCTGGGCCAGCCTCGCAATCAGCGGTCCGGCCGCGTGGTCGGCTCGCCTGCCGAGCACGATCTCGTCCCGAATCCGGCCGTCCTGGATCACCTCAACCCGATCGGCGTAGGCAGCCGCCTTGGCATCGTGGGTGACCAGGACGATCGTCTGGCCGCGCTCGTTGCACGAGCGCCACAGGGCCTCGAGGATGTCGCCGCCCGTGGTGAAGTCGAGGTTGCCTGTCGGCTCGTCGGCCAGCACGATCGCCGGTCGATTGACCAGGGCCCGGGCGATCGCAACCCGCTGCTGCTCGCCGGCCGACAGCTGGTCCGGGCGATGGCGCTGCTTGGCGGTGAGGTCGACCAGCTCGAAGACGTCGCGAATTCGATCCGCCGGGACACCCCGCCGGGGATCCTGGCCAGCAATCGTGAACGGCAGGCTGACGTTCTCGACGGCGTTGAGCAGGGGGATCAGGTTGAAGAACTGGAAGACGAATCCGGTCTGGTCGCGGCGCAGCCGGGTCGCCGCGTCGTCGTCGAGGCCGGTGATCGCCTGGCCGCCCCAGA
This sequence comes from uncultured Chloroflexia bacterium, assembly GCA_963720965.1. Lineage (GTDB taxonomy): Bacteria > Chloroflexota > Limnocylindria > Limnocylindrales > CSP1-4 > Palsa-1033. The sequence goes on from CAVRHD010000002.1 coordinate 961,740, forward strand.
TCACGTCCCCGCTGGTCGGCCGGTCGAGGCCGCCGAGGATGTGGAGCAGGGTGCTCTTGCCGGACCCGCTGGCGCCCATCAGGGCCACGAACTCGCCGGGCTGGACAGTCAGGGAAACGCCCCGGAGCGCGTCGACGCTCGTCTCGCCGAAGGCATAGCTCTTGGTCAGGTCGCGCGCTTCAAGGATGGGCTGATGGATGGCCATCGGTGGCGCCGTCAGTTGCCGAAGAACAGGCCGGCCACGCCCGCTGCAATCGACTCGAGGAGGCCCTGCGGGGCAGGCGGATCAGTCACCCGGAGCGACCCTCCGCCGGCGATGGCAACCTCGCCCGAGGGCGAAGGCGACGGTCCGGACGGCGGGCTGGTGCTCGGCGCCGGCGCTGGGCTGAGGCTCGGGCTGGGCGAGGCGCTCGGTGACGCACCTGGCGACGCGCTGGCGGCCGGATGGACCTTGGGCTTCAGCGGGGCAGGCTTGGCCGTCGGCTTCGGCTTGGACTTGACCGGCTTGGGCGGCGGAGCGCTGACCGAGCCGCACTTGTCGGCAAACACGACCGACCACATCTTCTTGCCGTCGGCGCCCTTGTAGGCGCCGATCCCGACCACGTCCCAGGCCGGGCCCAGGATGTTCTGGCGATGATCCGGGGAGTTCATGAACATTGTCTGGATCTCGGTCGTCGCCTGGTCGTCGGGATAGTTGTTCCAGCCGATGTTCTCGCCGGCCAGCTTGAAGCAATAGCCGTCGTTGCTCATCACGTCGAACACGGTGTGGCCGTCGGGTGGAATCTGGTGCGAGAAGTAGTTCCGCACGATCATGTCCTTGGCCCGCGCCCGGGCCAGCGAGGCGAGGGTCGAATCCCAGTGGAGCGACTTCAGGCCGGCGGCGGCGCGGGCCTGGTTGGTGAGCTGGAAGAGCTGCTGCTCCGAGCTCGAGCTGAAGGCATTGCTGCCCCAGGCGAAAGCCGTGACCGGCAGCAGCGAGGGCGAGACCAAGCGCCAGGACAAACGCCGCGAAGGGGAGCCGGGCCGTCGGTCGAGTCGGGTGCAAGGCGGGTCCTCGGAGTTCGAGCCGCGGCTGGGGCCCGCGACCAGCTGACCCTACGGCCGGGCCACTCGATTCGGGACCCGCGAGATGGTCCGGGGTCGAGCGAACTGGGGTACCGGTCGCGTCCACGTCCCACGGCGCTGCGGCGGGCCAGTCCGGTCCTCGCCGTTTGACAGGTCGCAGCGCACGAGCGCACCGTGGGGTGAAGCCACTCAGGAGCGTACCGATCCGAATCGCCTTCGCGTCCCCGTATCCGCCGCGTCGCTGCGGCATCGCCACGTACACCAGCGACCTGGGCCGCGCCAGCGGCAATCGCGAGATCGTCGCCCTGACACCGCCCGATCACGAGGCGCCCTATCCGACCGAGGTCCACCACCGGATTCGGCGCGATGTCCAGGAGGACTACGTCCGGGTGGCGCGCGCCCTCGACGGCTGCCGGGTCGACGTCGTCTCGATCCAGCACGACTTCGCGATCTGGGGCGGCCCGGACGGCGAATACGTCCTCGACTTTGCGCGGGCCCTCAACCGGCCGGCCGTGACCACGTTCCACTCGATCGGCCGGCGGCCGAGCGCCGCCCAGCGCCGGATCGTCGGTGAGCTGACTGCTGCCAGCGCCGCCACGGTGGTCATGTCCCAGGCCGCCGCGGGCCTCCTCGGCCGATCCTACGGAATCGATCCGGGCCAGGTCGAGGTGATCCCCCACGGCGTGCCCGACCTGCCCCTGGTCGATCCGGCGGCTGCCAAGCCCGGCCTGTCGCTGTCCGACGAGCCTCTCCTGCTCAGCTTCGGCCTGCTTGGTCCAGGCAAGGGCTACGAGCTCGCCCTGGCGGCCCTGCCCGCGGTCGTTGCGGCCGTGCCGACCGTTCGCTACGTGATCCTCGGGCCGACCCATCCGGATCTGATCCGATCCGAGGGTGAGGCCTATCGGCGGGCGCTCCAGGACCAGATCCGCGCGTTGAAGCTGGCCGAGCACGTCGAGCTCATCGATCGGTTCGTCGGCAAGACCGAGCTGGGACGCTGGCTGCAGGCCGCCGATATCGTCGTGACCCCGTATCCCAACCTGGAGCAGACGGTTTCGGGCACGCTGTCGTACGCGATGGGCGCGGGCAAGGCCGTGGTGTCGACCCCGTTCGCCTACGCGTCCGAGCTGCTCGGGGGGGGCCGGGGCGTGCTGGCCAAGCCGGACCCGGCGGCGCTGTCCGCCGCGTTGATCGCCCTGCTGTCGGACGCCCGGCGCCGGCGGACGCTGGGGGCCCGGGCCCATGCCTTCAGCCGGGACATGCTCTGGCCAGAAGTCGGCCAGCGCTACCTGCAGCTCTTCAACCGGGTGACGAGCAACCGGGCGACGGCCCCCGGACGATCGCTCCTGGAGTCGGCCAACGCCTGACCTACGGCCCCCGCGACTCGGTGTGCGGGCTATACTCCCGGTCGCCCGCGCACACGCCCGGCGTCGCCGGCGACCACGGTGGCCTTAGCTCAATCGGCAGAGCAGCGGATTGTGGTTCCGCAGGTTACGGGTTCGATTCCCGTAGGCCACCCCACCTTCCCGTTCGATCGTCGCGCAGCACGGCGGTCCGGATCAGGCCCGAGAGCCACACCTGCGCGAGGAGGTCACTGACGGCATGACGAGCGAGGAAGCAGGCGTACGCAAGCACGGCAATGCGTACAGCATTTTCATCCTTGTCCTGACGATCTTCTCGCTGGCGATCATGGTCCTGCTCCTCCTGCCGGTCTCCCCGCAGGAGCGCGACCTGCTCCTGTTCTACGACAACGCGGTATGCGTGGTCTTCCTGATCGACTTCTTCCTCAACCTGGCCGGCGCGCATCCGCGGCGGGCATATTTCATCGGCGCGCGAGGCTGGCTGGACCTGCTCGGTTCGATCCCGACCCTCGGCTTCTTCCAGATCACGGCCCTGCTCCGGCTCGCCCGGATCAGCCGGCTGGCCCGGATCACGAGGCTTCTGCGCGGCCAGGCCGGCAAGGACCTCGTCCTCGACGTCTTGAAGAACCGGGGCCAGTACGCGGTATTCATCACGATCTTGATGGCCGGGATGACCCTGGCCATCGCGAGCATGCTGGTCCTGCAGGTCGAGAGCACGTCTCCCAACGGCAATATCAAGACCGGCGGCGAGGCGATCTGGTGGGGCATCGTCACGATCACCACGGTCGGCTACGGCGACTTCTACCCGGTGACGTTCCTCGGCCGGCTGACGGCGGTCTTCGTGATGTTCGCCGGGATCGGCATCATCGGCGCCCTGGCCAGCATCCTGGCCAGCCTGCTCGTGTCACCCTCGAGCCCGGATGACGCGGCTGCCGTCCCAGGACCAGCGCCCGTCGACCCCGGATCAGAGGCGATCGCGTCCGAGCTGGCCGGGCTGCGGGCCGAGATCGCCGAGCTGCGGGCCTCGCTCCAACCGTCGCGCGAGTAACGCCGGCAGGGCTTCCGCCGGAGCGAATTGATCCGGCTCCCTAACCGGCATGACCGACCTCTTCCGGCTCGATGTACCACTGGACCCGCTCACCGACCCGGGCCCGGAGCTTCCAGCGGGATGACTTGCCCCCGGCGTCGATCGCGCTGCGAAGCGCGCTGATCTGGGCCAGCGCTTCGAACCGCGGTGGCCGCCCGAACTCGAGCTCGCCCGGCTGGAGGCTGGTCGTGTAGTAGGCCTCGAACTTGTCGAGGTTGCCGGTGAAGGTCCGCCACCAGCCCCAATCGTTGGAGGTGATCGAGGTGAGCCGGTCCACGTTGATCGTCCCATCGTCGCCGCTGCCGAGCGGGTACTCGGACAGCAGGGCCAGGCCGTCGAGGATGTCCTTGCGGTTGATCTTGGCGATCTGGACCTTGGACAGGATCATCTCGGCCAGTGGCACGGTCGGACTGTCGACCGCGAGCCGGTCGGCAAACTCGAACTTGTGGCACATTTCCAGCCGGTCGACCAGGACGTCAACCGGACGGCGCCGGGCGGGATCCACGAAATACATCTGTTTCTGGCCATGCAGGGCGTTGTACTGGCGGTCGGCGACATAGCCGTTGCCATCCAGTAGAGCGGTCACGCTTTTGCGATCCTTGCCGCGCGTGGCCAGGTCGATGTCGCGCCCGTCGCGATCGATCCGGGCGGTCCAACTCGGGCAACGGGCGTGGAACGACAAGCCGCCCATCAGCCTGACCTGGAGTCCCGCGGCATTCGCCTTGGCGATCAGCCGGAGCGCCTCGGCCAGCGGATCGGCCAGGGTCTGGCCATCGACGCCTGGCTCCCCGGCGGTCTCCGAATGAATAGCTGGGATCGGGTCTTCAGCCACGTTCCGCGAAGTATAGTGGCGCTCAATCCGGCCGTAACAGGTGCTCGGACGGTGCATTCGCGCGTGGCCGGCCCACCTCAAACCACGGGATCCCTGACATGACGGATCCGGGAGCCCCGGCCGATCTGGTCCTGGTTGGCGGCGCCGTGATGACGATGGATGGAGCTCGTCAGGGCGCGCAGGCGGTGGCCGTCAGCGGCGGGCGGATCGCGGCGATCGGCGATACGAGCAAGATCGACCGTCTGCGCGGGCCGCGCACGCGCCGAATTGACCTGGCCGGACGGACCCTCCTGCCCAGCTTCCAGGATGCTCACGTCCATCCGGCCATGGCCGGTATCAACCTCACTCTCTGTCCGCTGCATGACCTCGAACCGGAAGCATCCGTGTACGTCGAGGCGATCCAGACCTATGCGCTGGCCAACCCCGACCGTTCGTGGGTGATCGGCGACGGCTGGTACATGAGCGCATTTCCAGGGGGTACGCCGACTCGCCAGGCGCTCGATGCCGTCGTCCCCGACCGGCCGGCCTTCTTCGTCAACCGCGATGGCCATGGCGCCTGGGTGAACTCCCGGGCACTCGAGCTGGCCGGGATCGACCGGGAGTCCTCGGATCCGGCGTCGGGCCGGATCGAGCGGGAGCCCGGCGGCGACCCGAGCGGCACCCTCCACGAAGGGGCCATGGACCTCGTTCGAGAGATCCTGCCGCCGGCCTCGACAGAGGACCTGGCCCACGGCCTTGAGCTTGCCCAGGCCTACCTCCATCGGCTGGGGATCAGCGCCTGGCAGGACGCCTGGGTCACCGCCGAGGACCTGGCGGCCTATCGGCTGGTCGCCGAGCGGGGCCGCCTGACCGGCCGGGCGATCGCCTGCCACTGGTGGGAACGGGACCGGGGCGGCGAGCAGATCGACGAGCTGATCGAGCGCCGCCAGACGGGCACCATCGGACGCCTACGAGCCTCGACCGTCAAGATCATGGCCGATGGGGTGGCCGAGAACTACACGGCGGCGATGCTCGAACCGTACCTCGACGCGGTCGGCCGGCCAACTGCCAACCGCGGGATCAGCTTCATCGATCCGGAGCTCCTCAAGGGTTACGTCGCCCGCCTCGACGCGGCCGGCTTCCAGGTCCACTTCCACGCATTGGGCGACCGTGCCGTGCGGGAATCGCTCGACGCGATCGAGGCCGCGCGGGCCGCGAACGGCCCGTCAGACGGGCGCCACCACCTGGCCCACCTGCAGGTCGTCGACCCGGCCGACTACGGACGCTTTCGCCAGCTCGGCGCATCCGCCAACATCCAGCCCTACTGGGCCTGCAACGATGCCCAGATGGCCGAGCTGACGCTGCCCTTCCTGCCGCCCGACCGGGCCGCCCGCCAGTATCCGTTCCGCTCGCTCCAGGCCGCCGGCGCGCGGCTGGTCGGCGGCTCGGACTGGACCGTTAGCACGCCCAACGTGATGGCCGAGATCGAGGTCGCCGTCAACCGCATCTCGCCCGAGCGTCGGGACGACGAACCGTTCCTGCCCGCCGAAGCCATCGACCTGCCCAGCGCGCTCGCTGCGTTCACCAATGGCAGCGCCTGGGTCAACCACCGCGACCACGACACGGGCTCGATCGAGCCTGGCAAGCTGGCCGATCTCGTCGTGCTCGACCGGGATATCGCCCGGATGGATCCGCGCACCCTCGGCGACGCACGTGTCGTGGCCACCCTGATCGAGGGCGTCCCGGTCCACGAGGATCCGGCGCTCGAACGCCCGTGACCCGACTTCGCCGAATACGACGCGATTGCCGCTTGGGCGCTGGGGCCGGCCTCAACCAGGCCGCGCGCGGAGCTCAGATCGAGGCGCCCGCCTCGGCGTCGGTGATCAGGCCTTCGCTCACGAGCTCTTCGGTCACCGGCGTCTCTTCCCAGGAGCGGTTGCCGCCGCGCATCATCGAGATGCCCGCCCCGATGAGGCTGGCCACGACACCTGCCCCGAAGGCAACGTGGAGGGCATCGATGAACGGCTCCATGTTGATCCCGGCCGTCCCGGTCTGGGTCCCGGCGAAGATCGCCACGAGCACCCGGGGATCCATCGCGCTGGTCATCAGGCCGATTGCCAGGGCGATGCTGATGACGAAGCCGGTGTTGGTCAGCATCGCCCGGGTGCCGGCCCCGATGCCTCGCTTGGCCGGAGGAATCACGCCCATCACGGCGCTGGTGTTGGGAGAGTTGAACAGGCCCGAGCCGGCGCCAATGATCAGCTGCCACAGGGCGAGCTGCCAGTACGGCGTGTCGACCCCGATCGTCATCAGGCCGGCCAGGCCCACCGCGGTCACCAGCATCCCCAGCGTGGCCAGCTCGCGCGAGCCGTAGCGATCGGCCAGGGCCCCGCTGATCGGGGACAGCACGAGCAGGCCGATGGCAAGCGGGGCGAGCTGGATCCCGGCGGTCACCGGATCGGAGCCCTTGACGCCCTGCAGGTAGAACACGAGCAGGAACAGGACGCTGTTGCGGGCGATCCCGTTCAGCAGGCCGGTCAGGTTGCCCATCGTGAACAGCCGGTCCCGGAACAGGGTCAGGTCGAGGATCGGCGTCCGCACCCGGCCCTCGACGAGCACGAAGATCGGCATGAGGACCACGAACAGGACGATCCCGCCGACCACCCACCAGGTCGTCCAGCCGTACAGGCCGCCGAACGCCAGCGAGGTCATCAGGCCGACCAGGGCCACCAGGTACAGGCCCGACCCAAGCCAGTCGATCGAGATCGTCCGCTGGGCCGGCGTCTTCTCGACCAGGATCAGCCAGGCCGCAACGATCCCGATCAGGCCCAGGGGCACGTTGAACCAGAACACGAAGCGCCAGCCAAAGCCGGTCAGCCAGCCGCCCAGGATCGGGCCGAGGATCAGGCCCGCACCGACGACCATGGCGTTGAGCCCGAGGGCCTTGCCCAGCTCGGACCGGGGGAATGCGTCGGTGACCAGGGCCGCCGAGTTGGCGAACATGAACGCGCCACCGACGCCCTGGAGCACCCGGCCGACGATCAGCAGCAGCGGCGTCGGGGCGATGGCGCAGAAGGCCGACGCGGCGGTGAAGATGGCCAGCCCGATCGTGTACGTCCGGGCCCGGCCGAAGATGTCGGCCAGTCGCCCGGCGTTCAGGACCAGGACGGTTACGACCAGGGTGTAGCCGACGACGATCCAGAGCAGGGCGAACAGGTCGGTGTTGAGGTCCCGCAGGATGTCGGGCAAGGCGATGATCAGGGTGCCCGACGTGAGTGAGGCGAGGAGCGCGCCGAGGCTGGTCACGACGAGCAGCCACCAGCGGTAGCTGGGCGCCTCGGGGTCCACCAGGCGCCGCCGGGCCGGCTGGGCAGCTGCGCTCATGCCGGCACCGGGACGGGTTGGGCGCTTGCGTTGGTCACGAGCAAATCATGCCAGACGTTGACGTTAACGTAAAGGTCCGCCCGACGACGGCGGCCGAGCGACCTCAGGGCGAGCCTGGCCCACGCACCTGCCCGCCGATGGCGCCGTGTCTCGCCCGACCCATCGGTTCGCCGCGCCGTCGAGTTGTCAGATCGTTGATTCGTGAAGACTTAGGCTCGATCTCCGCCAATTTGCCCCAGTCCTCGGGGTGCCGAAGCAATGTTCCGAGCGTTGGCTGAGCCGTTGACGCCGAGACCGTGCCGGAATCCGGGTCGAGCTCGTGCGTAAGCCGTCAGAAAAGAACGATCTGACAAAAGCCGCCCCCGATCGGCCGCGGAAGCCGACGGGTTGCCTCGAAACTCGTGGTCCTGGCCGGATCAGCCGATGCTACGATGCCAACAACCCGTCGGGACGCGTACGGGGTCCGTCCGAGTCCACCCCGGTGGCCGGATGCATGGACCCGCGCAGGACTGCTCGGGGTTGGAGGATTCCAGCATGGCCACGGTCACGTTCGATCACGTTTCGAAGAAATACGGCGAGGTCCTAGCGGTCAACGACCTGAACCTCGCGATCGAGGATGGCGAGTTCATGGTCCTCGTCGGACCCTCGGGCTGCGGCAAGACGACCAGCCTGCGGATGATCGCCGGCCTCGAGGAGATCACCGAGGGCACCCTTCGAATCGGTGACAAGGTGGTCAACGACGTCGCCCCCAAGGATCGCGACATCGCCATGGTCTTCCAGAGCTACGCGCTGTATCCACACATGACCGTGCGGGACAACCTCGCCTTCGGGCTCAAGCTGCGCAAGGTGCCCAAGCCCGAGATCGAACGCCGGGTCAAGGAAGCGGCCGATACGATCCAGCTCTCGAACCTGCTCGATCGCAAGCCCAAGGAGCTGTCCGGCGGGCAGCGCCAGCGCGTCGCGCTGGGCCGGGCGATCGTCCGGGAGCCGGCGGTCTTCCTGATGGACGAGCCGCTGTCGAACCTGGACGCCAAGCTCCGCGTGCAGACCCGGGCCGAGATCGCCCGCCTTCACCAGCGGCTCGGGACCACGATGGTCTACGTCACCCACGACCAGGTCGAGGCGATGACGATGGGCACCCGGATCGCGGTCATGAGCGACGGCCTGCTCCAGCAGGTCGGACGGCCGCAGGAGCTCTATGACCATCCGGTCAACCGATTCGTGGCCGGCTTCATCGGCAGCCCGGCCATGAACTTCGTGACGGTGACCGCCTCGGGGACCGGCGACGCCGCCGTCCTGACCGGCTCGGGCATGTCAATTCCGCTACCGCCGCGGCTGCGGGCGGCGGCCGATTCAGTTCACGGCAAGACGCTGATCGCCGGCTTCCGGCCGGAGCACCTCGATATCGGCGAGGCCGGCCTGAACCAGGCGGCCTTCCGCGCGACGGCCGACGTCGTCGAGTACCTCGGCAATGACGAGCTGCTCCATCTCTCGCTCGAGGGCCATGACCTGGTCGCGGTGGTCAGCTCGGCCAATGTCGTCCATCCGGGCGATACCGTCAGCCTGAACCTGTCGCTGGACAAGCTCCACCTGTTCGACGCCGATTCGGGCGACGTGATCCGCGGCGATGCGCCGGTGACGGCGCCTCCGGTCGCCGTTACGGCCTGACCGCGCGACCCCCGGGACGAGCGCTCAGGTGGCCGACGACGACCTGCGCGAAACTGTCGTCGGCTCGAAGCTCATCCATCGGGGTCGGGTCGGCGACTACCGGATTGACACCGTTCGCTTCAGCGATGGGCGCGAGTCGACCCGGGAGATCCTCGGCCACCCCGGGGCGGTCGCCATCGTGGCCATGGACCGGGACGGCAGCGTCATCCTCGTCCGCCAGTGGCGCACGGCCGCCGGCCGGATCCTCCTGGAGATCCCGGCCGGGACGCTCGACATCGTCGACCCGCTGACGCGCACGATCGAGGATCCGGCCCGGGCCGCACCGCGCGAGCTCGAGGAGGAGACCGGCTTTCGGGCCGGCCGCTGGCGCAAGCTGGCCGCATTCTGGACGGCGCCCGGCTTTGCCACCGAGCTGATGCACCTGTACCTGGCGACCGATCTCTCGCCGGCCCACGGTGACCGCCTCGGGCCGGACGAGGACGAGCGCCTCGAGCTCGTCCGGATGTCCCTCGCCGACGCCCTGGTCGCGGTCGAGCGGGGTGAGATCTGCGACGCGAAGTCGATCATCGGACTGCTGTGGGTCGCTCGCCTGGGGCCGGCCGGCCTGGCCTGAATCAGCCGGCGCCATCCCGCCAGTCAGCGAGATCGACCGATCGCAGGCGAGGGCTGTCGGTCAGCCCCGGGATCCGGCCGCGCTTGGCGATCGGACGGCCGTCCAGCTCCTTGATGTCGCCGGTGAAATCGATCGGGCTCGCGCCGCTGATGTAGCTGCCCACCGCGTACGAATCGACCTGGGCGCCCTGCTCCCGGAAGTAGCCGATTCGCTCTGGGGTCAGGCCCCCTGAGATCACGATCTTGACGTGCTGGAAGCCCTCGAGGTCGAGCCTGGCCCGGACTTCCTTGACCAGGTCGGCGGTGACCCGGCCCCGTTCGGACGGCGTGTCCAGCCGGATCCCGTACAGCCGGTCGCCCAGGGCGTGAGCGACCCGGAGGGCCTCCTCGGCCTCGTCCTTGAACGTGTCGACGAGGACGATCCGGGACACGTCCGGGCCGAGGTCGCGATCGAATGCCTCGGCCGCCCGGACCGTGTCGCCGAAGACCAGGACGAGCGAGTGGGGCATCGTGCCGGTCGGGCTCAATCCGGCCAGCCGGGCGCCGGCCGGGGTTGAGGCACCCACGCAACCGCCGATGATCGCCGCGTAGTCGAGGACGTCGGTGATGTCCGGGTGGACGTGGCGGGCGCCGAAGCTGATCACCGGCTGCGGCGCGGCGGCTTCGACGACCGCGCGGGCGGCCGTGGCCCAGCCGGTTGACTGGGCGAGCATGCCCAGGAACGCCGTCTCGTACAGGCCGAAATCGGCGGTAGCGCGCTCGGATCCGAAGGACGATCTCCTTGGGGTCGATCGGGTCGCCATCGTCGAGCGCCTCGACCGATGTCTCGGCCGGATCTGCCTCGACGAGGACGTGGGCGAGCAGGTTCTTGGCCTCATCGATCCCGCACAGGACGGCCGCTTCGCGCGCAAAGACCTCCATCGAGACGAGCGGATCCAGGCCTTCACGATCAAGGATGCTGTCGGCCCGCGCGAAGTAGACATCGGCCGAGTCGCCCGAAAGGATCTCCTTCGACGGCCGGCTGCGCATGATTCCCATCAGGGCAACGGGTCTCCCTCATCCGGCCCGGGGCGAATGCGCCTGGCCATCCGCACGGGCTGGTGGGCGAGTGTACCCCGGGGAGGACGGCCCGAACCGGCCGTCCGGGCGCGTCGCCGGGCGCGCCGGCCGAAGCGGCCGATCGAGCGGAGCTGGACGATGACGTAGCCGAGGAGCACCCCGCTGACGAGGATCGAGGCGATCCCCACCCGGATCCGGAAGCTGCCGATGTCGTCGGCCTGGCTCCAGATTGCGTCGGCAGCGAGGGCGTCGTTGCGGGCCGTGGTCAGGTCACCGACGCTGAACGCGGTCGCTGCTGCACGGAGCGTGTCGTCGGGCGTCGAACCGATCAGGCCGACGTCCTGGACCAGCGACGGCGAGGACGCCTGGGCCGAGCTGGCCGTGCTGATCGCATCGATTACCTGGACCTCGTTGGCCGCCTCGACCTGGGCACTCGAGGTGGCGCCCTGCTCGAAGGCGGTCTCGAGGGTCGACGGGGGGATCAGGCCGGCCGCCGCCGCGGCGCTCGCGATCCGGTCGCGCTGGTCGAGGACCTGGCCCAGGCCGGACAGCTGGCTGACCACCGAGTCGAACTGCCAGGCATTCAACGCGGCAAGCACGCTCGGCGGAATCGTCCAGGTCCCGGCCCGGGCGACGATCGCGTCCAGGGCACTTCGGGCGTTGGTCCTGGCCGCCAGGAGCGGCGCCTCGGCCGGGGTCACGACCCAGCTGGACCACTGGCTGCTGGCGTCCACGCCGGTCCGTTCGGCGATCAGGTCGAGCAGTCCCCGCCAGTCGATCGGTCCGGGGCTGACGGCGGACGGGCCGATCTGGCCCGCCGGCTGATAGGCCACCTCACGACCCGAGGCGGCCCGCCAGACCACCTGGAGACCGTCGGCTCCGACGAGGGTGTAGAGCTGGCCGGCGAGCGTGACCGAGGCTGCTCGCCCGTAGCGATCGGCGAGGTCGGCCGACGACCGGGCGCCCTGACCGCTCGCCGCAGCGTCCACGCCGGACCACGCGTTGAGCGGCTGGGCCGCTGCAGCGAGGGCCGGGCTGATCGACTCGTCGGCAGGCTTGAGCTTGAGCGCGTCCGCCACGCGGTTGCCATACATGATCGCGAAGCCGTCGTCGATCCAGCGATCGGCGAACAGCGATCCGTCGAACCACAGGTGGGCAAGCTCGTGGATCGCGACCGTGTCGTCGGCCGTGTAGGCGACCTGGATCACGCCCTCGGCCGGCACGTAGTCGGCTGCGTAGCCATCGATCGATCGGGGCAACGCCTCCTCGATCGAGATCGCCGGGGCGGCCGGCTGGAAGGGCAACCCGATTTCGGTCGCCAGGAGCGGCAGGCTCCGCCGGACGAGCTGGGCCATGCGCACGCCGAAGGCCGGATCGTCCGGCCAGGACCGGACCGTGATCGTGGCCGGCTGGCCGGCCACATCGAGCTCGACCGGGGTGTCGACGAAGGTGCCCGGCCGGTCGGCGGCCACGACGGCGCTGAATGTCAGCGGATCGGCGATGGAGGTCGTGCTCAGGCTGATGGTGCCATCGGCCGCGGTCAGCGGCTTGCCCAGCGGGCCGGACACGACTCTGACGTCGAAGCCGGCCGGAAACCGGACGAGGACGCTCGAACCAGGCTGGCCAGCCGAGCCATACGCCCAGATCGGAAAGGTCACCAGCGATGCGCCGACCCGCAGCGGTCGGCCGGCGGCCCCGCCTGGATCGGGCAGGTCAAAGCCCAGGCTGACCGTCGAGGTTCGCCCCGCTCCGAGCGGTGCACCCAGGCTGACCGACAGCAGCTCCTGAGCAGTCGTCCGGCTGGCCACGCGGACGGCGACGGTCTTCGACCCGGCGGTCGCCGTCGGATGGCTGGCCATGGGGGGCACCGAGACCTCGATCCGATCGAAGGTGTAGCGCCGGATCACGCTGTCCGAGAGGTGGTTCGTGGCCGCCAGCTGGACCGTCACGTGAATGAGCCGGGCGGCCGGGCGGACGTCATAGATTGCCGCCCCGACCATGGTCAGGCCCGGCCCGGCGGCATCGACCCGGGCCGGGCTGGCCTGGACGAGCGGCCCGCCGAGGGCCAGCCCGACTGCGCCGACGAAGGCGAGCGAGGTGGCGGCCAGGGTTGCGCCGGGCCTTCGTCGGGTCACGGCCCGAGGAGCTCGGGCAGCCGCGCGGCGAAACGCTCGAATAGCGCCGGGTTGCGCCCCTTCCGGTTGGTCAGGTCCGGGATCCGTCCGCCGATCCAGAGCCAGCCGGCAGATTCCTCGAGCAGCGAGTCGCAGATCGCGAGCGATCGGGCCAGGGCGACCCCGAGCTCATCCCGGTCGAGGATTTGCAGTGGGATCTCGGTGCTCAGGATCGGCCGGCCGTCCTCGGCCAGCGAGAACTTGACGAAGGGGAACTCGTCGTTCCAGCGCAGCAGCCGATGGTACGACCGGCGCAGTCCGTCGCCGATCGGCGGCGCGAAGTGGACCCAGGTGATCAGCCCCAGGGCCGGATCGAGGATCACCGTGAAGCGCACGTCGAACCTTCGGCGGCCGTCGAGCTGGAGGTCCCAGGCCACGACCGCATCCCGGTCGACCCGGGCGGTCGGCGCGATCCCCAGCTCAGCCAGCCACGCTTCGATCGTTACAGCGGATGGGCTCCCGGCCGTTGGCGACATGAGGCGGAGTCTAGCCGACGATCCCGCGATGGCCGGCCGGGGCGGCCCAGCCCGGCCGCGCCGAGATCAAGGCCGCCGGGCAACGCCCCTCGAGGTGGCCGGAATCCGCCCGCCCGGGGCGACCGGCAAGACCGGATGGGTCACCGATTCGCCGCTCCGGACATTCCGGCTGGCGAAGTCGGCGGCCCGGACGTCGCCGTCGACCTTGACGTTGCGGCCGATCCGCTGGCCGCGCGGGATGATCGCGCGCTTGCCGATCACCGTGATTCCGGTGTTGAGCCGGCCCGGCTCCTGCCGATTCGGCGGGCCATCGGGACCTTCGCCCACCACCGCGCCGGGGCCGACGACGATCTCCTTGTCCAGGATCGCCCGATCGATGATCGCGCCCTGGCGGATGACGGTGTCGAACATGATGATCGAGTCGCGGACCACCGCTCCGAGCTCCACCCGGACGCCCGGCGACAGGACGCTGTTGACGACCGTGCCGTTGATGACGCAGCCGTGGCTGATCAGGCTGCGATGGACCTGGGCCGTCTGGCCGATCTTGCCCGGGGCCCGCTCTTCCGAACGGGTATGGATAAGCCAGGTCCGGTCGTACAGGTCGAGCTCGGGATGCTCCTCGACCAGGGCCATGTTGGCTTCCCAGTACGACTGGATCGTGCCAACGTCCTGCCAGTAGCCGTCGAAGCGGTGGCCGAAGACGCGGGCACCGCCCTCGATCATGGCCGGGACCACGTTGCCGCCGAAGTCGGGCCGGTCATCGGAGAGCCAGGTCTTGAGGGCGCGCTTGCTGAAGACGTACACGCCCATGCTGGCGAGGTCGCTCCGGGGCGCCTTGGGCTTTTCCTGGAACTCGAAGATCCGATTGGTCTCGTCCATCGCGAGGATGCCCATCCGGGTCGCATCGGCCAGCGGAACCCGGCGCACCGCGATCGTGACGTCCGCCCGGCGGCGGCGGTGGGCGGCGATGAACGGGGTGTAGTCCATCTTGTAGATGTGATCGCCGGCCAGGACCACGACCGTGTCGCACGGATCGTGCTCGATCACGTTCCAGTTCTGGAGGACCGCGTCGGCCGTGCCCCGGTACCACTCGGCCACCCGGCCCCGGGCGATGTACGGCTGGAGCATGCGGACCCCGCCCGTGTTGCGGTCGAGGTCCCACGGCCGGCCGAGGCCGATGTGGTCATTCAACGAGCGAGGGTTGTACTGGGTCAGGACGACCACGTTGTCCAGGCCTGAATTGACGCAGTTGCTCAGGGTGAAGTCGATGATCCGGTACTTCCCTCCGAAGGGAACGGCCGGCTTGGCCCGAACCGAGGACAGGATCGACAGGCGCTCGCCCTCGCCTCCAGCCAGGATCACCGCCATCGTCGGCTTCACGGCGCTCTCCGTCCGGTCACGGCGTTCGGCCGCGGCTGCGGCCAGGCCCCGATTCTAGACCTGTGCGGAGGCGGCCAGCGGTCGGGCCGCGGGTTCCCCCGGAATGATCACAGGAACAGGCGCGGGTTGACGAACGTGCCGTTGAGCTGGACCGCCCAGTGCAGGTGCGGCCCGGTCGTGTTGCCGGTCATCCCGACGTAGGCGACCACCTGGCCCGCGGTGACCCACTGGCCGACGTGGACCGGGATCATGTGGCCTCGGCGATCGTCAGCGTGGGCGTACCAGGTGACCAGGTGGGTCGAGTGAGCGATCATCACGACCCAGTCCCCATCCGACTGTGGGCCGGCAAAGATGACCCGCCCATCGCCGGCGGCGTGGATCGGCGTATCCATCGGATCGGCCAGGTCGATCCCGGTGTGGTAGTGGGCGCAGTTGCCCAGGGGTGGCTCCCAGGCGAAGCCCGTGCACCCGAACTCCTGGGTCACCGTGCCCCTCAAGGGCCAGGCAAGGGAGCCGTTGTACTGCGACGGGATGCTGCCGTTCTGGCCGCCTTCATTGAGCAGGGTCTGGATCTTCTTGGTGATGGAGGCCTCGGCCGCCGCCTCTGCGTTGAGCGCCTTCTTGAGCGCGGCGGCATTGCTCGAAAGCTTGTCGAATGTCGTTTGCTGGAGGGCGAGGGTCTTGGACGTGGCTGCCTGGAGGATCGCCAGCTGCGACTTGGCGGTGGCCAGCGAGGCCAGGCTCGCGTCGAGCTGGACCTTCTGGGCGGCGGTCTCGTCGGCCAGCTGCTGGGTCTGGATCCGGGTCGAGGTCACCGTTTCGTTGACGGCGAACAGGGTGGCCTGATCGCTCGCGATCTGGGTCGCCAGGACATGATCCTGGTCACCGAGGTCGAGCAGGTTGCCGATGTCGCCCACGGCATCGGTGAACGATGAAGCCGACAGGAGAGTCTCCAGGATCGAGGTCCGATCCTGGTCGTAGGCCGCGACGATGTGGTCGGCCAGGAGCGCCTTGGCCGAAGCCAGGTCGGCCGCCTTCGCCTGTTCCTCACGATCGAGCCCGATCAGGGCCAGGTCGAGATTGGCCAGGTCCTCGACCTGGCCGTTGTAGGCCGCCTGGACCGTATTGACCTTGACCTGGGTCGCGGCGATCGTCGCCTTGACGTCGGCGAGGTCGGAGTTGATCCCGATCAGCTTGGTCTTGGTCACCGACAAGGCCGAGGCGAGATCCGCCTGGAGCGCAGCGAGCTGGGCCATCTTGGCCTTCTGGGCGGCGACCTGGGCCGCGATCGCCCGTTGCTGGGCCTGGGCCTGGGAAAGGTCGTCGCCGCGGACGAGGGTGGGAGTCGCGGAGCCACCGAAGAGCGAGACCAGCAGGCCGGCAATGACCAGCGGGCGAATCAGTCGAGCGGTCGTCATCGAGCGATCGAACTCCGTTAGCGCGTCCGTGACGCGGATGGCGGATGTCGTCGCCGGTTGAACGCCGTCCGAACCCATTCGTCCGGGACGACTCCGGCACCGGGGCATGATACCCCGGTCGTCCACCCTACCCCGATTCCGCCCGACCGGTCTACCCCGACGGATGACCCCCTACCAGATGACTATCACCGGGGCCACGGCTACGACTGGAGGAGGACGGCCCAGAACGCCCCGATGATCAGGAACGGCCCGTACGGAATGAAGCTGTGCAGGCTGATCCGACGTGTGGCCAGCAGGACCACGATGACGACTCCCGACAGGAGGACCCCGCCGATCACCCCGACCACCGTCCGGCCGAGCCCAGCCAGCAGGCCGACGCCGAACAGCAGCTTGACATCGCCAAGTCCGAACGCCCCAGCGCCGAACGGCAGGGACAGGATGAAGAAGATCGCGGGAATCGCGATGGCGGCGACCAGGGCGGGCAGCATCGCGGCGGGCACATCGTGGCCGATCAGCGGGTTCCGGCCGGTCAGGCCGTAGACGACGGCGAAGCCCGCCAGGGGCAGGGTCAGCTCGTCCGGCAGGATGCGCTGATCGAGGTCGGTCGCCAGGAGCAGGATCAGGACGACAAAGACGAGGCTGTAGACCAGGGTGCTGCCGGGATCCGGGAATCGACTGCCGAGAAGGCCCAGGGCAATCGCCCCGACGATCGGGACAACCGCGGTCCGCCAATCCACTCCCCGGATCGAGCCGTCCTCGTGGCTCGGCCAGCGGGCGGCGATCCGGTCGGCGGCCAGTCCCCAGGCCACGCCGATGATGGCCAGGCCAACGCTCAGCGGGCTCATCCCGGCCGGCCGCCGCTCATCCGCGGCCGAGTCCGCTGAAGGTCAGGAGCGTCGGGCCGGCCGTCCGGTCACCGGGCGCCGGCGAGAGCCAGCTCGACCAGCGTGGCATGGGTCACGCCGTTCGAACCCCGGGCCGCGAACGGCGACGCCTTCCGGAAGTAGCCGGTGCCGCCGATATCGAGATGGACCCACGGCCGGGTGCGGAACTCGCGCAGGAAGAGGCCACTCTTGACCAGCGAGCCCTCGGCCGGGCCGGAGTTCTGGATGTCGCCATACCAGCTGTCCATCTCGACGACATAGTCGTCGACCAGCGGCACCTGCCAGTAGCGTTCCCCGGCCAGGTCGCCCGCCGTCATCACGCTGTCGTACCAGTCCTGGGGCGTGCCGAAGGCTCCAGTCACGAGGTGGCCGAGGGCGCGCGATACGGCCCCGGTGAGCGTCGCGACGTCGACCAGATGGGTCGCCCCGATCTGTTCCGCGTAGGTCAGCGCATCGCCCAGGATCAAACGGCCCTCGGCGTCGGTGTTGGTGATCTCGACTTGCTTGCCGTTGAGGGCCCGTACGACGTCGCCGGGCCGGGTCGAATGGGAGCCGGGCATGTTCTCGACGGCGGGCGCGATGGCCAGCAGGGGCGTGCCAGGCGCCAGCCGGGCGACCGTCTCGATCGCGGCGATCACCGTGGCCGCGCCCGTCTTGTCCATCTTCATCTCTTCCATCCGGTCGGCCGGCTTGATCGAGATGCCGCCGGAGTCGAAGCAAACGCCCTTGCCCACGATCGCCAGATGCCGGCCCAGGGCGTCCAGCTCCCCAGGCCCACCGGAGCGAAGCACGATCATCCGGGGCGGGTTGTCGCTGCCCTGGCCGACCGCCAGGAACATGCCCATCCCCAGCTCCGCGGCGCGAGCCGGCTCGATCACGTCGACCGAGAGGTTGTTCCGCGCAGCAATCTCCCGGGCGGCATCCGCCAGCACGACCGGACTGACGTCGTTGCTGGCGCGGTTGGACAGGGTCCGGGCGACATTGGCACCTTCGCCCATGATCCGGCCCCGGTCGGCGGCACGACCGAGGGCGGCGGCATCGCCACCTGGAACGATGAGAATCAGCTCATCGAGCGCGGGCGGGGCCGACTCGACGTGGTCGAGGTAGATCGCCTTGGGCTCGTAGCTGCCCTCGACGACGCCGCGCACCAGGAGCTCCACCACCGTCAGGTCGCCGCCCTCGACGTGCTGGCTTAGGTCGCCCGGCCAGATCGCCAGGGCGTGGACCTGGCGGCCCCCAAGCCGGCGCTCGATCGTCGCACCGAGGTGATGGATCGTCTCCCGGTTGATCTCCTCGGCCTTGCCGGCGCCAACGACCAGGATCCGTCCGGCCGGCAGCTCACCGGCTGGGGCCAGGGCGGAGTGGTAGCGCTTGCCGGTCAGCTCACCGAACGCTGCCAGGGCCGCGAGCTCGCCGGCCGCCCGCCGGTTCAGCTCGGCCAGCGGACCGTCGAAGGCCGGCTCGCCGATGATCGGGACGGCGAGCACATCGGCTCGCGTGTCCCAGGGCTGGTCAGTGACGATCCGAAGCTGCATGCTTGCGCGAACCTCCCGGTCGGAAACCCGACCCTGGAGTCGGGGAATTGATGATGCCCCGGCAGTGTACCGTCCGATCAGGGGGCGGGCGGAGCGGTCATCCCGGCGATCAGGGCCACCGCGTTGGCCAGGCTGCCCTTGGCGTCCTCGATCTCGATGACCGCCTGGTTCAGGCCACCGCGGGCCAGGTCGCTCAGGATCACTTCGAGGCCCTTCGTGTCGGGCGGCAGGTTGTTCCTGGCCAGGGTCAGGCTCGCGAACGCCGTGCGGATCGCCGGGGTCACCTTGTGGGGCGACGCCTCCAGCAGTCGGTACAGCGTCGTCGCGGCCGCGTCGAAGGCCTGGTTCCGATCAATCCACTCCGACAGGATCGTGACATCGACGGTCGTGGCCAGGGCATCCCGACGGTTGGCGGCGAGGGTCAGCGAGGCCTCGGCCTTGGTCATCGCGGCGAGCGCCTTGGCGTATTGGGCGGTGCTGCCCAGCTTGACGGCCTGGGCCGCCTGCGTGTCGTGGTCGGCCAGGTTGCCGATCAGGGCCGTTGCGCCGGCACTGCCACTCGTCAGCTGCAGCCACGAGCTCTGCAGACCCGCAGTCGTGGCCAGTGCCACCGAGATCGCGTCGTAGCGCGTCCGCAGGTCGGCCCCGATCATCGTCTCGTCGCCGGTTCCAATCACCGGCAGCGCGGCCAGCCTGGTCCGGATGGCCGCCGTGTCCCGGCCGATCTGGGCGGTGAGCGCCGTCCCGCTGTTGATCGTCGTGTTGAGACCGGCCGTGTCCTGGTTGACCAGGTCGGCGATCGCATCCCGGCCGAGCGCGCCGAGCTGGTCGACCTCGGCCGACAACAGGCTGAGCTGGGTCGATGCCGCTCCGAGGCCAGGCTGGACCGCCTCGTCAGCGGCCCAGGTCAGCTCCGGCCGGGCGACGGTCGACGGCGACGGGCTCATCGCGCCGACGATCCCGGCCGAGCCGAGGCTGAGCACGACGACCGCCACGAGCCAGCCGGCCCGTGCCGCCCACCGGCTCAGGCGCGACCCACGCGGCGCGGCCGGCCGGGCGGCCTGTGCACCCGCACCGGACACCTCGATCATCGCCCGGGCTCCTGTTCCCTGGGCTTGCGGGCCAGGTAGCCGAGGCTCCCGGCGAGCTCGCGTGGGGCGACTCCAAAGGCCGCCGGGAAGCCGTCCAGCGGTCCGATGTTGTCGAGCTTCAGCTGGCGGAGCTGGTCGCTGGCGACCGGGAACGGCAGGTGGACCGCTTCGCAGATCCGGGCGACGAGCGAGATCAGGGCGACCGGCACGGGCACGATCATCCGCCGCCGGCCCATGCCCCGGAGGACCTCCCGGGTGATCTGGCGGTAGGTCCAGTAGCGCGGTCCACCCAGCTCGTAGGTCGCGCCGATCGTCGCCGGGCGCTCGATCGAGAGACGCAATGCCCTGGCCGAATCGGTCGCGGCGAGGGGCTGGAAACGGGTGCTTCCGTCACCCGGCACCGGCACGATTCCCGGGGCGGTCCGCACCAGGCCGGCGACGACATTGAAGAACCCGTCGCGCTCGCCCCACAGCAGGGACGGCTTGAGGATCGTCCAATCGAGCCCGCTCGCCCGGACGAGCGCCTCGCCCCGGGCCTTCGAGCTGGCGAAGTGAAGGCGCGGATCATCGACGACGCCGAGCGCGCCCTGGTGCACGAAGCGGCGCACACCCGCCGATTGGGCCGCGGCCACCACGTTGCCGGTGCCCTCGACGTTCACCCGGGCCAGCTCGGCGCCGTCACCGCGGTCACGGGCGATCGCCACCAGGTGGACCACGGCTTCGGCGCCGGCCATCGCCGGCTCGAGCGACGCCCGATCCGTGACGTCGCCGATCCGAACCTCGACCTGCTCCCGATCCTTCGTCGGCAGGCGATCCAGGACGCGCCGGCCGGCCGCCTGGGTTCGCACGAGGGCCAGCACGTGATGGCCACCGGCGAGCAGCTCGGGCACGGCGTAGCTTCCGACAAAGCCGCTGGCCCCGGTCACGAAAACGGTCGACATGGCCGGAGGGTAGCATCGCTCGGTGATCCGATCGTCCGGAGCGGGCCAGGCCGACAGCCGCCAGATCCGGCGGCTGACCGAGGCCATGCCCAAGGCCGAGCTCCATCTGCACATCGACGGGTCCCTCCGGGTGAGCACCGCCCTGGCGCTCGCCCGAAGTCGGCGGATCGATGCTCCGCGCTCGTTTGGCGCGATGTTCGAAGCCCTCGTCGCGCCGGCCCTTGGCGCGTCACAGGCCGAGCTGCTCGGACGGTTCGACCTGCCCATCGCCCTGCTCCAGGACGCCGAGGCCCTCGAGCAGGTGACCGCGGAGCTGGTCGAGGCCAAGGCGGCCGAGAACGTGCGCTACATGGAGCTCCGCTGGGGGCCGGCCCTCCATACCCGATCCGGGCTGGCCGTCGCCGACGGGATCGCGGCCGTCTGCCGGGGCGCCCGCGACGCCGCTGCCAGGACCGGCTCCACCGTCCGCCTGATCTGCACCGCGATCCGTAGCCACGAGCCCGAGGCCACCGTCGAGCTGGCCCAGACGGCGGTCCGGTTCCGCGACCAGGGCCTGACCGGCTGGGACCTGGCCGGCCCGGAAGCCGCCTTCCCCGATCCGCGCCGATTTGCCCGCGCCTTCGAGGTCGCTCGCGAGGGCGGGCTGGGGATCACTCTCCACGCCGGGGAGTGGGGCGGTGCGGGGCAGGTCCGGCGCGCCCTCGAGTTGGATCCCGAGCGGATTGCCCATGGCCCTGGCGCGATCGACGACCCCCAGCTGGTGGCCGAGCTGATCCAGCGCGACATCACCCTCGACCTGTGTCCGACGAGCAACGTCCAGGCGGGAATCGCCTCGTCGGTCGCGACCCACCCGCTCGTCCGCCTTCGTCGCGCCGGCGTCCCGGTCAGCCTGTCGACCGATGGCCTGACGGTGTCCGACACGCTCCTGTCCGAGGAGTACCTGCGGGCCGTGACCGAGGCCGGCCTCGGCCTGGCCGAGCTGTGGCAGATCGATCTCCATGGGCTCGACGCGGCGTTCGCCGGTCCGGCCGACATCGGGCCGCTGCGGGCAGAGTTCGAGCGCTGGGCGGACGACATTCCGGAGCTCATCGACCGGGAACCCCCGAGCGGCGCCTAGCGCTACCGGCGAGCCACGCTCAGCCCGTCGGGCGCAGCCCTGCGAGCGCCCGCTCCAGCTCGATCGCGTCCGCAGCGACCACGTCGGGTCGATCACCTGGGGCGAGCGCCTCGACCTCGGCCCGGCTCGTCACGCCGGTCAGCATCAGGATGCAGCGAGCCCCGACGGCGCGGGCGGCCGGCAGGTCGGTCCGAACCGAGTCGCCGATCATCACCGCGGTCCGCGGATCGACGCCGGCCACCCGGGCCGCTTCCTCGAGCAGCAGTGGTGCCGGCTTGCCGATCGAGATCGGGACGCATTCGCTGGCCGCCTCGACGGCCGCCACGATCGCGCCGGCGCCCGGCATCAGGCCCTGCTCGGTTGGGTAGATCGGGTCGCGATTGGTGACGACAAACCGGGCGCCCGCCCGAATCGAGCTCGTCGCGATCGCCAGGCGCTGCCAGCTGACGTCGGGATCCAGGCCGACCACCACGGCCCCCGGCCGGCCGGCCGCATCGAACCGATCGAGGCCCTCGGCCTGGACCCGCGCCGCCGCATCACCGGCCATGACCACCTCGAAGCCGACATCGCGCATCTCGCGGCCCAGGCCCGGCCCTCCGAGGACCAGCACGCGCTCCAGGCCGGGCGTCGACTCCCGCAGGTACAGCGCGGTCGCCCGGGGCGCGCTCACGATCCGATCGGCGGAGACGGGGGCGCCCATCGAGCGCAGCCGATTGACGTAGTCCGTTCGATGCCAGAGCGAGTTGTTCGTGACATAGATCACTTCGTCGCCGGCCCTCACCAGTCGATCGAGGAGCGCGGCGACCCCGGGCACCGGATCGGAGCCGCGATAGACGACGCCGTCGAGATCAACCAGCAGGAGCACGCTCGAAGCGTACAGGCGACGGCCCGGGCCGGGCGTGTCAGGATGGCCCCGATGAAGCAGTCCGCCGGCCAGCACGCTCCCGAGGGTCGACCAGCCCGAGACCCGCTGGCCGGGGTCGAGCGGTTGCTGGTCGACGGCTCGAACCTGCTGTACCGAATGAGCCGGGACGCATCGGTCGCGGAACCGCAGCCACCGGCCGCGCTGGTCGGCCGGTTGAGGGCGGTGATCCCCAGCTCGACCCGAATCGAGCTGGTCCTCGACGGAGCCCCGGAGCACGGCCTGGCGGGCACCCGAATCGCCAACGGACTGACCGTGCGCCATAGCGGCCGCGGCTCGGCTGATGCGCTCCTGGACCGCCTGGTCGCCGATGCTGTCGGCTCCGGCGGCACGGCCGAGGCCGCTGCCCGGGCCGCCGACACGCTCCTGGTGGTGACCGACGATCGCGAGCTCGGGCAACGGATCCGGCGGCGCGGCGGCCGGGTCGCGAGCGCGGGCTGGCTGATCGCGCGGCTCGACCGAGCCCGTCTGAGCGCCCCGTCAGTTGGCGCTCCGCGACCGCCTGGGCCGGGCGGCCCTGCGCCGACCGCGGACGAGCCGGATCGACCCGGCTGGCGAAGCGGGCGAGGCGCGACCCGGAAGACCGGCAATCCCCGTCGACGGGCTAGAATGCGCCGGTGAGCCTCGTTGACGAGATCAACCAGCTGTGGACCCAGGCCCTGGACGTGATCGCCAAGGTGGTCAGCCCGGACTGGGGATCCGTCATCGGGCTGCTCCCCCTGCTCGTGCTGATCGGGGTGATCGGTCCGGCCATCACGATCCTGGCCCTCCTGTGGTTCTACTACTTCGTGAGCAAGCCGCGCACGAAGGTCCGCTTCACCGAGGGGCCCCGGCCGGCCCGGCTTGCGTCCGACGGCCTGCCGCTGTTCCCGGTGGGCGAGCCGTACGACCCGCAGACCGGCCTGATCTACGAGGCCGGCACCGTCGAGAACGACGCCGGCCAGCTCCTGTCGGTCACCTGTCCGATGTGCGGCATCGCCCGCTTCGCCGACGTGACCACCTGCACCAATTGCGGACTCGTGCTCAAGGTCGACCGGCGGGTCGCCGTGCGTACGTTGCAACCGGCCGGGCCGCCACCCGGCGGAGCTGCCGCCGCCTGAGCCCGGCGGCAGCCGTTGTCGTGATCGTTCGAAAACAGGAGACGGAACGTGGATAGCGGCCTGGCTAACGGCTCGTACATCTTCGATACGGTGGCTGGGATCCTGCTCGTGCTGGCCTTCGGCGCGCACGTCGTCCACGCCGTCCTCCTCGCCCAGGGCCGGCGCATTGCCGCGGCCCTCAGCCCGGCCCGGGAACCCGCCTTCGCCGGCGTCGCCACCGGATCGTTCGTGGACAGCCGCGACGCCGCCTTCGCGGCGGGCATCGAACCGCAGTCGCCGGCCGGCCCGTTCGCCTGGGCGCTGACCGTGCTGGCGGCGACCGTCCTCGGGCTGTCGATGCTGATGCGGGCAATCGTCGTCGGGCGCGGGCCGTGGGGCAACATGGAAGAGTTCACCGTTGCCTTCACCTTCACGATCCTGGTCGGCTACCTGGTCCTCAGCCGGCGCTATCCGATTCGTTCGATCGGGTTCATCCCGACCGGGGTCGCCCTGACCCTGTTCCTCTACAGCACGACCCTGCCCAACGAGATCGCGCCGCTGGTGCCGGCGCTGGACAACGCGCCACTCCTGACGATCCACGTCGGGATGGCCACGATTGCCTACGGAATCTTCGCCACCAGCTTCGCGGCCGGGGTTGGCTACTTGATCCAGGGCAACCGGGATCGCTTCAACTGGCTGCCGTCCCACAAGGTCCTCGATGAAGTGGCCTATCGGTCGGTGATCGTGGGCTTCCCGATCTTTGCCACGATGATCATCCTGGGCAGCTTCTGGGCCTCGATCGCCTGGTCGCGCTACTGGGGCTGGGATCCCAAGGAGACCTCGGCGCTCGTGACCTGGCTGACCTATGCGGTCTACCTCCACGCCCGAAACCAGCGCGCCTGGGCCGGCCGGCCCGCGGCGCTCCTGCTGGTGGTCGGCTTCGGGATGGTCCTGGTCACGTATTCCGGCAGCCTGTGGTTCTCCGGGCTGCACGCGTATTCCGGCCTGAACTGACGACCAGCTCGTCGGCCGCCGCACCGGTTCGGCGCGCTCGGACGCTCCGGGCGCGCCTCGGACCCGCCTATCGCCGGGTTCGCGACGTCGCCCTCGCTCCGGTTTACGCCGTCTACCTGCAGCGCCTCAGGGCGCGGGTGATGTCGGAGCCGCGGCCCGACCACATCGCGGTGATCATGGACGGCAACCGTCGGTGGGCCACGGCCGAGGGCTACGCGGACCCCGGCGCGGGCCATCGGGCAGGGGCCGAGAAGGCGCTCGAGCTGATCGACTGGTGCGCCCAGACGGGGATCCACGAGATCACCCTGTGGGCCCTGTCGCTCGAGAACCTGGGCCGGCCCGAGGACGAGGTTGGCACCATCACCGACGTCGCCGAGGAAGCGATCCGGGCGATGGCCGAGGGCCGGCGCAAGACCCGCCGTCCGATTCACCTGCGGGTCATCGGCCGACGCGACCTGCTGCCCGAGGGGTTGCGGACAGTCGTCGAATCATCAGCTGCACTGTCACGCGAGGACGGCACCATGGAGGTGACCGTCGCCCTGGCCTATTCCGGACGGGACGAGCTGCTCGAAGCGTTTCGATCGTCGGTCCGGGCAGCGGCCGCCTCGGGTGTACCAGCCGATCGGATGGCCGAAGAGCTGACCGCCGAATCGATCGCCGATCACTTGTACACCCGCGGTTCGACCGAGCCTGACCTGATCATCCGGACCTCGGGCGAGGTCCGCCTGTCCGGTTTCCTGCCCTGGCAGTCGGTCTACTCGGAGCTGCAGTTCTGCGAGGCGTACTGGCCCGCCTTCCGCGAGATCGACTTCCTGCGCGCCCTGCGGACGTACCAGCAGCGCGCCCGGCGCTTCGGCCGGTAGCGCGCCAGCCTGTAGCGTCGGCCGGGCAGGATGAATCAGGCGGGTCACCGGCCCCCGGCCGGCCGAGGCTGGTTCCTTGGCGGCTACGCCGGCCTGGCCGGCTTCTTCGGCCTCGAGCTGGGCCTGCGCGAAGGCGGAGCCGCCGCGAGCCTCGACGCCACGAGCGCCGACCAGGGCACGACGGCGATGATCGTGGGCGCGTTCAGCGCCGCGCTGATCCTGGCCCCGATCGTGCGGCGCCTGCCGAGAACGCAGCTACCCGCGCTCGCCGGTCCGACCGGCCTGGTCATCGAGGGAGCCGGCCTGGCGGTCCGAGCCTGGTCGATGGCCGAGCTCAAGGCGTCGTACACGCGAACGCTGCGAATCGAAGGGAATCAGGGCCTGATCGAAAGCGGGCCCTACCGCTACCTCCGCCATCCCGGCTACCTGGGCTCGCTGCTCACCTGGACCGGCTTCGCCCTGGCATCCCGGAGCATCCCGGTCACGGCCCTCGTCGGCGGCCTGCTGGGTGGCGCCTACCGGCGGCGGATCCTGGCCGAGGAGGAGCTGCTCGAACGCGAGCTGCCCGGCTACGCCGAGTATGCCCGCCGGACCTCGAGGCTGATCCCCGGCCTCTGGTAGCGCGCCCCGTGGTTTTCGGGCGGGGCCACGGGACGGCACGCGTCCCATCGGCGCCGTCATCGGTGAGAGTCAAGCGACCGATTGACCAAAGCGAGGCAGGGCGTACGTCCGCGGGTGGACGTCCTGTCAAATTCGCGCCGTGGCAACGCTGATGGTCGGGCGGACGGCGGGACAGGCAGACTGCTTCTCGAGCGCACGAAGAGCCCGAGCATGAACTGCGGCGCACGATGGCGGGTCCAGGCGACGTTCTGGCCGATTCGCGTCCGCGAGCGGCCATAGGGACTGCTAGAGCAGCGATTTGTCACAAACTCGGGCGGCAGCGGGCGGCGGCGGCGCACCAGGCGCGCTCGGCCGGTTAGAGGGGGGCCCGACCCCCTGCGCTCGACGTATTCAGCACATGTGTTCTATTGTTACCTATCGGCCGGGGGCCCGGGACGCCCTGACGGGCTCGGGCCGCGGCCGGGAGACACGGCCCACGGCGCTCAATCCACATCCTCTCCACACGGCCCTGGCACCTGTCCACAGCCCCGGGCCGGGCTTTCCACGCCGTGCGCCTGAATCGTCCACATCCACACCATGTAGCGGTGCAGGGTACAAACGGACCACTAGATCTTGTGTTTTGGGATTGACGAGCGGCGGCCCGAAGCGTATCGTAGGTGGGTCGCTCGCGACGCCCCGGAGGATCGCTCGGGAGGCCGCCGGCCAGGAACGGCCGGGCCTCCTCTGAAGCCGATCAGCGGCCCGGATCGAGCGGTGAACGTGGATGACGTCGCAGCTACCGGACCGAGGACCGGCATCGCCCAACAACCAGGTTCTGTCGGCCGCGACGACGCGGCACATTCTCAGCGACGCGCTAGCCCCGGGTCAGACCCCCAACCCGAGGCAACGAGTATTCGCCCCCGCACCAGCCCGGATCGAGCCGCCGGCCTACCCGCCGAACGGCTGGCTCCGGATCGATTGGTCGTCAGCCGGTCGCCAGACCCAGACCGACCCGACCGCAGCAGATACCAGCCGCCCCATCGATCAGACGATGGGCGGATTGGAGGAGAGGAGCAACCAGTGGTCCGTGTCGTCCCGGCGTCAGTGTCGGTCATGGATGGAAGTGCAGCCGCGAGCGGCCCGTCGGCCAGACGGGCAGGCCACGAGAAGGCCTCGGGCAAGGTCCTGGTGAAGACCCAGCGGCGTCACGCCGGCCCGTACGGGGCCAGCTTTGACGGTCGCCGCGAGGATGGCCGGCCAGCCAAGGGCCTGACCTTCGAGCGACGCTGGACCGCGCCGGGCACCCATCCCTACGACGAGATCAGCTGGGAGACGCGCACCGCCGCGATCGGCAACGAGTCCGGCAAGCTCGTCTTCGAGCAGAAGGATGTCGAGGTCCCGAGCTTCTGGAGCCAGCTCGCCACCAACGTCGTCGTCAGCAAGTACTTCCGCGGTCACGTCGGCACGCCCGAGCGCGAGACGAGCGTCCGGCAGCTGATCGACCGGGTGGTCGACACGATCGCCGCCTGGGCCGAGACCCAGCACTACTTCGCCTCCGACGAGGACCTGGCCACATTCCAGGCGGAGCTGACCTACCTCCTCGTCCACCAGAAGATGAGCTTCAACTCGCCGGTCTGGTTCAACGTCGGGATCGAGGCCCGGCCGCAGTGCTCGGCCTGCTTCATCAACTCGGTCCAGGACTCGATGAGCAGCATCATGGACCTGGCCAAGACCGAGGCGATGCTGTTCAAGTTCGGCTCCGGCGCCGGTTCGAATCTGAGTCCGATCCGGTCGTCGCGTGAGCGGATGTCGGGCGGCGGAACGGCCTCCGGACCGGTCAGCTTCATGCGCGGCTACGACGCCTTTGCCGGCGTGGTCAAGTCAGGCGGCAAGACCCGCCGCGCGGCCAAGATGGTCATCCTCGACGCCGACCACCCGGATGTCCTGGACTTCATCGACTCGAAGATGCTCGAGGAGAAGAAGGCCTGGGCACTGATCGAACAGGGCTATGACCCCTCGTTCACCGGCGAGGCCTACGGGTCCGTCTCGTTCCAGAACGCCAACCACTCGGTCCGGGTAACGGACGAGTTCATGAACGCGGTCGAGGCCGATGGCGACTGGACCACCCACGCCGTCGTCGACGGCGCCCCGATGGGCACCTACAAGGCACGTGCCATCTTCAAGCGGATGGCCGATGCCGCCCACCTGTGCGGCGACCCGGGGATCCAGTACGACACGACAATCAACGACTGGCACACCTCGGCCGCCACGGACCGGATCTACGCGTCCAATCCGTGCTCCGAGTACATGTTCCTCAACGACACGGCCTGCAACCTGGCCAGCCTCAACCTGATGCAGTTCGTCCGCGAGGACGGCGAATTCGACGTCGACGCGTATCGCTACGCGGCCCGCTTGACGATCACCGCCCAGGAGATCCTGGTCGACAACGCCAGCTACCCAACGGCCCGGATCGAGGAGAACTCGCACCGCTTCCGGCCGCTCGGGCTGGGCTATGCCAACCTCGGCGCGCTCCTGATGAGCCGGGGCCTGGCCTACGACAGCGACGAGGGCCGCAACTACGCGGCCGCCCTCACCGCGATCATGCACGGCGAGGCCTATCGCCAGAGTGCCGTGATCGCCCGTGACCACGGCGGACCGTTCCACGACTACCCGGCCAACCGGAGCCCGTTCCTGCGGGTGATCGCCAAGCATCGCGATGCCGCGTACCGGATCCCGGCCGACCAGGCCGTCCCGCTCGACATGATCGAAGCGGCCCGATCGGTCTTCGACGACGCGCTGGAGCTGGGCCGCGAGCACGGCTACCGCAATGCCCAGGTGACTGTCCTGGCGCCGACCGGCACGATCGCATTCATGATGGATTGCGATACGACTGGGGTCGAGCCGGACATCGCCCTGATCAAGTACAAGAAGCTCGTCGGCGAGGGTTTCCTCAAGATCGTCAACCAGACGGTCCCGGCCGCGCTCAAGAAGCTCGGCTACGGGCCCGAGCAGGTCGAGGAGATCCTCGGCTACATCAACGAGCGCGAGACGATCGAAGGCGCACCCCACCTCCGGCCGGAGCACCTGTCCGTCTTCGACTGCGCCTTCAAGCCGGTCAACGGCGAGCGCTCGATCGACTACATGGGCCACGTCCGGATGATGGGTGCGATCCAGCCGTTCATCTCGGGTGCGATCAGCAAGACCGTCAACATGCCCGAGGCCGCCACCCCCGAGCAGATCGAGGAGGTCTATCTCCAGGGCTGGAAGCTGGGCCTCAAGGCGATCGCGATCTACCGCGACGGCAGCAAGCGCAGCCAGCCCCTCAGCACCGGCAAGAAGAAGGACAGCGGCGAGGAGATCGACACCGGCCTCGTCGCCGAGCTCCGGGCACAGCTCGCCGTCGCCCAGGCCGAGGCCAAGAAGCCCCATCGCCGGCGCCTGCCGGTCGAGCGGGCGGCCGTCACCCACAAGTTCGACGTCGCCGGCCACGAGGGCTACATCACGATCGGCCTGTATCCGGACGGACAGCCCGGCGAGATCTTCCTGAAGATGGCCAAGGAGGGCTCGACGGTCTCCGGCCTGATGGACTCGCTGGCCACCTCGGTCAGCCTGGCCCTCCAGTACGGCGTGCCGCTGCGTGACCTGGTCAACAAGTTCGCCCATGTCCGGTTCGAGCCGAGTGGCTTCACCGGCAACCAGGAGATCCCGATTGCGAAGTCGATCGTCGACTACGTCTTCCGCTGGATGGGCAGCCGCTTCCTGCCGGATGACGAGAAGGCCCAGATCGGGCTGATCGATCGCGGCGCGATGGTCGACTCGGCCCCGGTCTCGTTCGGAGCCGTGTCATTGGCATCCGCGCCGGAATCGGACGCGCCGGCGGCCCTCGATTCCGAAGAGGACCACGTCGATCATCGTCCGACGGCGGTGGCGCTCGAGCCGGCCCCGGCTCCGGTGACCCTGCCCGTCGTCGAGGCGGTCGCCCACACCGCCAACGGCAACGGTCACGCGAATGGCAATGGCAACGGCCATGCCGGCGTGGCGAGCATGTCGCTCGGTTCGACCAGGGTCGCTTTCAAGGTCCAGGAGGACTCCCCGTCCTGCGCCGAGTGCGGCTCGATCATGGTTCGCAACGGAAGCTGCTACAAGTGCCTCAACTGCGGTTCCACCTCGGGCTGCAGCTAGGGTCCTCGCCCGCCGCCTGCGCGGCTCGCCATCGGCTCGAGGGGCCCGTGGTCATCTGACCTGGGCCTCTCGTCACGCTTGCCCGGACGCGCCCGGAGCCCGGCCGGCGGCGGGGATGTCGGGGTCGGGGAGTGTCCTATGCTGTGGCCGTGGCCCTCTATCGACTGACCGAGCCGAAAGACCTGATCGCGCCGACGATGCTCGCCGCGTTCGACGGCTGGGTCGATGCCGGCTCGGCCGCGACGACCGCGGCGGCCCACATG
This sequence comes from uncultured Chloroflexia bacterium, assembly GCA_963720965.1. Classification (GTDB taxonomy): domain Bacteria; phylum Chloroflexota; class Limnocylindria; order Limnocylindrales; family CSP1-4; genus Palsa-1033. Next base: position 992,723 of record CAVRHD010000002.1, read on the forward strand.
GCCGACGGCGGCGAGCTGGTCGCGACGTTCGAGGGCGACCAGCTCTTCGACTACCGGGCCCGCCGGCCGACCCTCGACATCCGGGACGGACGGATGACCTCGATCACGTGGCGCGAGCTGACGATCCGCCGGGTCCGGATGGGCGAGGGCGACCTGCTGATCCTGACCGGGGTCGAGCCGGACTTCCGCTGGCGCGAGTTCTGCGATGCGATCCTCGACATCGCGACCCGGCTCGGGGTGGCCCAGTGGCTCAGCCTGGGCGCCATCCCGGCGGCCGTCCCCCACACGCGATCCGTGCCGATCATCGGGACCGAATCGGAGTCGGGACTCCTGCGCGGCAACGTCCGGCCCGGTCCGGACGGCCTGCTCCGGGTGCCGGCCGCGGTGCTCTCGGTCCTGGAACTGATGATGGCCCGGGCCGGCATCGCCGCGGTCGGCTACTTCGCCCAGGTCCCCCATTACGTCTCGGGGCCCTATCCAGTGGCTGCGCTGGCCCTGATTCGGGCGGTCGAGCGGCATACCGGGATCAGCGTTCCAGTGGCGGCCCTCGAAGAGGAGGCGCGCCAGCTTGGATCCCACCTCGATTCGCTGGCAAAGAGCGACGACACGACTCGAGCCTACGTCGAGCGGCTCGAGTCGATGGTCGATGAAGAACGCCTGCCGGCCGGCGACGAGCTGATCTCGGAGATCGAGCGCTTCCTGCGCGAGACCGGCAGCGGCGGGGGTCCCCAGCGGTCCTGACTCACCCCGGCCGGCTCGATCAGGGCAAGGCCGCCAGGCGGGGCAGGATCAAGTCGGCTACAGCCTTGGCGCTGGCCGACGTCGGCGCCTCGATCCATAGGGCGGGGTCGCTGTCGTTGCGGGCGAGCTTGATGGACAGGACCGCCTCGTCGTTCACCGGGCTCGTCTCGGCGTCGGCCCCGATCGCCTGGAACCCGCCGATCTCGAGCGTGTGGGCGCCTCGATGCAGGTTGACCAGCCCGGCCAGCCCGTCGAAGCCGATCCGGTTGATCGCGACCTTGATGTAGTTGCCGGGCACCTGGTTGCCCTGATCCTGGTAGAGGCACTGGACGTGGTCGCCCCGATCCGACAGCCCCGCCGGCGCACCTTCGAGTTGACGTCCGAGGATCTGGCCGGCCTCGGCCACGGTCAGCAGCGAACACGCCTGGCTTGCGCTGAGTGAGGTGAACAGGACCGTGTACATCACCGGATCATCGGTGGCCGTTGGAGTTGGCGAGGCAGCGCCGTAGGGCGATCCGGCGGACGTGCCCCCGAAGCAGGCCGAAACGGCGAGGACGATGATCCCGAGGATCGTGATTCGAGGCAGGCGCACGGACCACAATCTACCCGATCGATCGCCGAATGCCGGGTGACTGGTCCGGGTGACTGGGCTACGCTCAGCAAGCCATGACCGCCCCCGGCACCGCCCTCGGCCTGCCCATCCGGACCGTGACCGCCACCCGTTACGTCACGCCCCTGCGCGAGGGCGGCTCGCTGCCCGGCCTGCTGGAAGCCGACGATGACGGCCTGTACGTGGTCAAGTTCCACGGCGCCGGCCAGGGCCCGAGGGTGCTCGTGGCCGAGCTGATCGCCGGCGAGCTGGGCCGGGCGCTGGGCCTGCCGGTCCCCGAGATCGTCCTCGTCGAGCTCGATCCCGCGCTGGCGCCGGCCGAGCCGGACAGTGAGATCCAGGAGCTCCTGGCACGCAGCCCGGGGCTCAACCTGGGGCTCGACTTCCTGCCCGGTGCGATGGCCTTCAGGCCGATGACCCAGCTTGATCCAGCCCTTGCCGCGGACATCGTGTGGTTCGACGGGTTGATCACCAACATCGATCGAACAGTCAAGAACGTCAACCTGCTGACGTGGCACGGCCGGCTGTGGCTGATCGATCACGGCGCCTCGCTGTACATCCATTTCACCTGGCGCGACCCGGCCGAACACGCCCGGCGACCGTTCCCGAAGCTCGCCGACCACGTCCTCCTGCCCTATGCATCCTCGATCGCCGGGGCGGACGCCCGGTTGGCGCCGCGGGTCAGCCGTGAGCTCCTCGAGCGGATCGTGGCCAGCGTGCCCGACGAGTGGCTGCAAGGCGGAGCGGGAGCGATGGATCAGCCCGATCGACATCGCCAGGCGTATGTCGAGTACCTGCTTGCCAGGCTCGAATCGCCCCGCCACTTCGTCGAGGACGCTGACCGTGCCCGCCACCCGTAGCCCGTTCGAGTACGCGATCCTGCGGGTCGTCCCGCGGGAGGACCGCGGCGAGGCGCTCAACGCCGGGATCGTGGTCCATTCGCGTGCCCGGCGCTACCTGGCTGCGGCGGTCGAGCTCGACTCCGAGGTCCTGCGGGCCCTCGCACCGGGCTGCGACCCGGCGCTGGTCCGGGCCCAGCTCGAGGTGATCCCGCGGATCTGCGCGGGCGACCCGTCGACCGGACCGATCGCCGGACTGAGCCGGCCCGAGCGCTTCCACTGGCTGGTCTCCCCGAGCAGCACCGTGGTCCAGCCGTCGGCCGTCCATACCGGCCTGACCGACGACCCGGCCGCGACCCTCGAGCATCTCATGGCGACGCTGGTCCGCGGCCGGGCCTGAGCCCGAGCCTCCTGACGGCCCCGTGGCGCGCGGCCGTCAGCCCGGATAGCCGTCGATCGTCACCTCGATGAGGGGGCTGTAGGCGACCATCACGTCGAGGTCCGTGCGGTTCCAGACTGCCGCGACCTTGGCCAGGATCGCCCGGCGCTCGACCGGATCGGTGACCACCCGGGCCGTGGCCGGCAGCTCAATCCTGTCAGGGCCCTTCAGGCCGACGGTGAATGCCGGCAACGCCTCGAGATTGGCCAGCCAGCCGCGTTTCTTGAGCGCGTTCGGCACGCCGCTGATGTAGAGGCGCTGGCCAAAGTTGTGGAGCACGATGTCGAGGCGACGCTGCTTGCCGGTCTTCGCCCCGGTCGTGGTCATCTCGATCAGCTGGCTCTGATCGAGGGCGGATCGGATCGCGTCATCCATCGCGGGTGCAGCCAATTCCTCGAGCCATCGGACGAGCCACGGTCACGCCTTGGCCGGCTCGCTCAGGAGCGCCCGGAAGACGGCCCAGCCGATCACCGAGCCAACCACTGGCCCGACGATGTAGATCCATAGCGAGGTCAGGTCACCTCCGACGACGGCCGAGGCAATCGAGCGAGCCGGATTGACCGAGGCGCCGGTGATCGGGATCAGGGCGACATGGATCACGACCAGGGTGATCGGGATGACGATGAAGGCCCGATCCGGATTCAGCTTCGTCACGGTCAGGATGACGGCGACGAAGACGGCCGTGAAGACCGTCTCGAGGATCAGCGCCTGGATGTCGCTGAAGCCCGTGCCGGGCACGGTCCGGGTCCCGGCCACGGCGGCCTGGTTCGATACGAGGAGGACGAGTGCGGCAGCCCCGAGCCCGCCGATCACCTGGGCGATAAGGTAGCCCACGGCATTCACCGGGTCGATCCGCTTGTCGAGGAGGGCCCCGATGGTCACGGCTGGGTTGAAATGCCCGCCCGAGACCGCACCCCCGATCTGGATGGCGGCAAACAGGCCGAACCCGAATCCGAAGGCGATCGCCACCAGGTCGTCGGTCGGTCCGACGGCCTTGGTCGCCAGGATCGACAGGAATCCGGCGAGGAAGAAGACGAACGTGCCGACCAGCTCGGCCAGCAGCTTCCGGGCGTCCAACGTATCACCTCCACTCGGTCCGGCTCGGGCGGCTTGCCATGCCGCCGATCTCGGTGCCGCAAGTCTAGCGAGCCTGCGTGGCGCTGGCTCCGATTGCGCGTCGGTGGCGCGGCCTCGAGGCCCGGGTGCCGGGGCGGCCGTATCCTCCAGATCGGGCGATGACAGGGACCTCACAATCGGCGTCAAAATAGGCGTGCTGGCATTCGGATTCACTCACGCTCCGGAGAGATCCAGCCATCATCCCTGCCGCAGGCCGGCGCCTCGCCCGGGAATGAGATCGGAGGATCGCGGAATGGCAGATCACCGGATGGTCCTGGGGATCTTCCCCAACGAGGCCGCGGCCGACGTGGCCGTCGACGCACTGCGGGAGTGGGAGAAGGCCGACAACGTCGTGTCCCGGCCAATTGGCGTGCTGGTCGCCGACGAGCATGGCCAGATCAAGGAGCACAAGCTGGGAGCGCGGGCGGGCAAGCGCGGCGCCGGCATCGGCCTGGTCCTGGCGATCATTGCACCGCCGACCATGCTGGCGGGGATGGTCGGCGGCGGGGTCATCGGCCACTTCTACCACAAGGGCCTCGGGCTCACGGATGCGGACCGCGCCCGGATCGCGGAAGAGCTGGCCGGCGGCAAGGCCGCGATCGGCGTCCTGGTCGAGGAAGACCCCGAGGTCGCGATGATCTCGCTGAAGCTGACCGATCTCGGCGGCGTGGCCGAGACCCACGAGATCACCCAGGAGGCGCTCGACGCCGCGGCCGGGGTGGCCCCCGCGGTGCACTGACTCCGGGCTAGTCCACGTATTGCAGCGGCGTGACCACGAAGCCGTCCGGAAGCTTTACGCCCGTCGAGTGATTCGGGCAGTAGCCCCGGGGATTCTTGGCCAGGTACTGCTGGTGGTAGTCCTCGGCAAAGTAGAACGTGTCGAGCGGGACGATCCCGGTCGTGATCGCGCCGTAGCCGGCCGCGGCGAGGCGTGGCTCGTAGGCATCGCGTGACGCCTCGGCGATTCGCCGCTGGTCGTCGTCGCTGGTGTAGATGGCCGATCGATACTGGGTGCCGGCGTCGTTGCCCTGGCGCATGCCCTGGGTCGGGTCATGGTTCTCCCAGAACACCGCGAGGATCTGCTCATAGCTGACGATCTTCGGGTCGAACACGACCCGCACGACCTCGGCCTGCCCGGTCCGGCCTGAGCAGACTTCCTCGTAGGTCGGGTTCGGGGTATAGCCCCCGGCGTAGCCGACGGCGGTAACGATCACACCTGGGATCTGCCAGAAGAGCTTCTCCGCGCCCCAGAAGCAGCCCATCCCGAACGTGGCCACCTGGCTGCCTTCGGGATATGGCGGGGTGAGCTTCGCGCCGTTGACGAGGTGACGTTCGGAGACCTTCATTGGCTCGGCGCGGCCGGGCAGGGCCTTGGCAGGATCGGGCATGGACGATTTGGACGAGCTGGTGAACCACATGCCCGAATTCTACTCGCGGTTTGTGAAGGGCTTGTGACCTCGAGTGGCGCCTCAGCCTTGCATTCGAATCCCGCCCGCGTATATGGCGCTAATCGCGGCAGGGCCCTGGATATGACTCCCATTGCAAGCCGACGCGTGCGCCGGGGCCCATGACCCAACGCGGACGCCGGTCGGCGCCGTCCCGCGCGAAACTAATGCCTGCCATCACTGATTCGGCCTGGACATAGCGGCGCGCCGGCCCGATTCGACCCGGGATCAGCACGCCACCGCGTCAGCTAAGCATGGGGGTCATATTCGGCCTCCGTCGGGCTGGGCCACGCCCTTCCGCCGCGGCCAAACCGCCGAAGAGTCGTGGCAGGGCGTCGACAGGACCTCTGGCAGCCGAGCCAGATGTTCATCTTCAACGTCCAGCGGCCGGGGCCACGCTCTCGGCCACGCCCTTCCGCCGCGGCCGGGCGATCAGCCGGCCTTGGCCGCTGCCGCAGCCCGGAGCGATGCCTTGTGGGCACGCTTGCCGGCCTGGTAGCTCGCCAGCGCCTCCGGCAAATCGACATCGCCCAGGGTCGGATGGCTGGGCAGCGACTCCGCCAGGCCGGGCAGGTCGAGATCGAATCGCTTGGCCAGCACCGCGCTGATCGTGCGCGCCTTCATCTCGCCGATACCGGGCAGCGCCAGCAACCGTTTCTGGAGATCCCGGGCATCCTTCGCCCCGGTCCAGATCGAAGCCGGGTCGTTGTCGTAATCCGTGGCGATCGCCGCGCACAGGGCCTGCACCCGGCCCGCCATCGCACCCGGGAAGCGGTGCAGGGCTGGCCGCTCCTGGAAGATCCCGATCAGCTCGGCCGGGTCCATCGCCGCGATCGCCCGGGCGTCCAGCGGCTGGCCGGTTCGATGGGTCAGCTCGAGCGGGCCGCTGAAGGCCTTCTGGACGGTGACCTGCTGGTCAAGGGTGAAGCCGATCAGGAGCGCCAGCGGATCCTCCGCGATCAGCCGATCGGCGTCGGCGTCACCGGTGTAAAAGAGCCGGTCAGGGTGCTTCACCGGCTCATCGTAATCCGTGGTCGGACCGGTTGCCTCGCCCGGCCGTGTGCCGCTCCACTCGGACAACGCCCGAATCCCGTAGACTCGGGCACGACCCGCCCGTCCGGCTGCCTCAACCCGGCGCCGTCCTCGATGGGCGAACAGGAGCCCACACCCGCTTGTCGTTCAATACCCTCGGCCTTTCGGCCGACATCCTCCGGGCCGTGGCCGAGGAGGGCTATACCGAGCCGACGCCCGTCCAGGCCGAGGCCATCCCGCTGGTCCTGGCCGGTCGCGACGTGCTCGCGGCGGCCCAGACCGGAACCGGTAAGACCGCCGCCTTCACCCTGCCGATCCTCGAGCGGCTGAAGGTCCAGGCCAACACCAGCTTCTCGCCCGCCCGCCATCCGGTCCGGGCCCTCGTCCTGACCCCGACCCGGGAGCTGGCGATGCAGATTGCCGAGAGCGTCGCGACGTACGGCAAGTACGTGCCGCTCCGGTCGGCGGTCGTGTACGGCGGTGTCCCGATCGATCCCCAGATCAAGGAGCTGCGCGGGGGCATCGAGATCCTGGTGGCGACTCCGGGCCGGCTGATGGACCACATGGGCCAGCGCACGGTCAATCTCAGCCAGGTCGAGGTCCTCGTCCTCGATGAGGGCGACCGGATGCTCGACATGGGCTTCATCCCGGACATCCGCAAGATCGTGGCCCAGCTCCCGAACCGCGGCCAGACGATGCTCTTCTCGGCGACGTTCTCGGACGAGATCCGGCGCCTGGCGAGCGAGTTCCTGAAGAATCCGGCGATCGTCGAAGTTGCCCGCCGGAACACCGCCGCCGAGAACGTCGAGCAGGTCCTTTATCCGGTCGACCGCGAGCGCAAAGAGGAGCTCCTGCTGTACCTGATCAGGCGCGACCACATGGAGCAGGTCCTGATCTTCACCCGGACCAAGCTGGCGGCCAGCCGCCTCGCGTCGTACCTGGACCGACGGGGCGTTGCCGCGGTCGCCATTCACAGCGACCGAAGCCAGCCCGAGCGCACCCGGGCCCTGGAGGACTTCAAGACCGGCGAGGTGACCTGCCTGGTCGCGACCGACGTCGCGTCACGAGGGCTGGACATCGAGGAGCTGCCCTACGTCGTCAACTTCGAGCTGCCGTTCGAGCCCCAGGACTACATCCACCGGATCGGACGGACGGGGCGGGCGGGTGCCTCTGGGATCGCCATCTCGCTGGTGTGCATGGACGAAGTCGAGCTGCTCAAGGGCGTCCAGCGCCTGCTCAAGCGCCAGATCCCGTACCGGGTCGTCGAGGAGTTCGTGCCCGATCGCTCGGTCGAGGTTCGACCGTTGCGCGGCTTCGGCCCTGGTGGCCGGGCCAGCTCGGGGGCCGGCCGGAGCTCGGGCTTCGGGGCCGGTGCCGCGACCCCCGAACACGGTCACGCCCACCGCAAGCCGTTGCGAGGATCGACTGGAGCCTCTCGCTAGGTTCACGAGGCAGCGCTCCGGGCGGTTACCTCCGCAGGCGATCAAAACACGGAAATCGACGGCCCTACCTGGCGGTCTGGACCGGCCCTCGCCCGAATCGATCTTCTCAAGCGATGGAATCGCAGAGATCTGGGCGAATCGTCCAGCGGTAACCCGGCCGCTTGGCCGATTTGATCTTCTGGAGAGATATTGAGGCGCAGAGGCACTGAGGCGCAGGGCGCCGTCGTGCGCGGCCTCGGCGCTCATCGCCTGGACACTCTTCCGACGGATCCGGCCCATGACAGCCGAGCTGACCCGAGCGGCCGGTTACACTGGGTGACCGCATTGGGATCCTGAATGACCGAACCTCGTTCGCTCGGCGCGGCCGAATTGCTCCGCTCCGTCGGCCTCCTCGCCGACGGACCCGTCCGCTGGGGCAGCCCCGTCCGGGCCGGCGGTCCGGGGATCTACATCGTTGAGCTGGCGGCGCCACTGAAGTCGGCCCCGATTGATCACACCGTCGTCGGGCACTGGATCGAACGGGTCCCCGGATTGACCCTCGATGGCGCCCGGCCCACCGCCCGGGAGCTGGCGACCCGGCTGGCTGGCTACTGGCTGCCGGACGAGACCGTGGTGTATGTCGGGATGACCAATGTGTCGGTCGGGGGCCGGGTCGGCGCCCTGTTCAACACGCCGCTCGGGGACCGGCGGCCCCATGCCGGTGGTCACTGGCTCAAGACGCTCACGGTCCTGCCCGAGCTGCGGGTCTGGTGGGCGACGACCTCAGCCCCCGAAGAGTACGAGGACGCCCTGCTGTCGGCGTTTGCCCAGGGGGTCTCGCCGGAGTCTCGCGCCGGCCTCCGCTCGGACAACGTCATCCTGCCCTTCGGCAACCTCCAGACGGTCACCAACGAGCGGCGCGACCACGGGCTCAAGGGCTCGCTCCTGGCTGACGAGCCCGATCGGCCGGCGACCAAGGCCGAGCGAGTCGCGGCGGCCGCGGCGGCCGCATCGGGCGCGCCGGCCGGTCGATCCGGGTCCGGCCGGGCGAAGGCCGATCCGACCCGGCGGACCGGCGTCCTCCGCTCGACCCCGGCCCGGCCGCGGTCAACGACACCGCGGGCTGGTGGATCACGCGCCGAGGCCGCGGCGATCAAGGCGGCCGGCCGGCCGGCCGGTCCGCCGGTGCAGCTCTCGGCCGAGGGTCTGCTCGCCCTCAAGGCCGAGCTCGAGCAGCTCACCACGGTGCAGCGGCCGGCGATCGTGGCCCGGATTGCCGCCGCCCGGGAGCTTGGCGACCTGAAGGAGAACTCGGACTATCACGAGGCTCGGCGCGAGCAGTCGTTCGCCGAAGGTCGGATCCTGCAGCTCGAGGATCAGCTTCGCAATGCGGTCGTCGTCGAAGGCGGGGGCGGCAGCGTGGTCGGGATCGGATCGACCGTCGTGGTCGAGCGGCTGGACCCGGCCGGTGCCCTCGAGATCACGACCTACCGGATCGTCGGCGCGGCGGAGGCCAACCCGAAGACCGACCGAATCTCGAATGTCTCGCCGATCGGCGCGGCGCTGGTCGGACGGAGCCCTGGTGATGCGGTCGAGGTGATCATCCCGTCGGGGCGGATCGGGCTCCGGGTCGTCGAGGTCAGCTGACGGGATGGGGGTGGGGCTGAGGTTCGTCCATACCGGCGACCTGCATCTCGACAGCCCCTTCCAGGGCATCGCCCAGACCGCCCCTGAGCAGGTCGTGACCACGCTCCGCGACGCCACGCTCCAGAGCTGGGAGCGGATCGTCCAGCTGGCCCTCGACGAGCACGTCGACGCGGTGCTCGTGGCCGGAGACGTGTTCGAGGGCGCGAACCGGACGCTGCGCGGCCAGGTCGCCTTCCGGGACGGACTGGCCCGGCTCGCGACGGAGCGCATTCCTTCGTTCGTCGTGACCGGCAACCACGATCCCCTGTCCGGCTGGGAGCCGGCGGTAGCCTGGCCGGAGCTGGCCTGGCGCTTTGGCGCCAGCGAGGTCACCAGCCGGCCGGTGCTGCGTGACGGGCTCGAGATCGCCCGCGTGCACGGGATCAGCTATCCCGTCCGGGACGTCACCCGGAACCTGGCCAGCCTCTTCCGGCGCGGTCCGGATGACGGCTTCGCGATCGGGCTGCTCCACGCCAACGTCGGTGGAATCGAGGGCTACGGGAACTACGCTCCATGCTCGATGTCCGACCTGGTCACGAGCGGCATGGACTACTGGGCCCTGGGCCATATCCACCGTCACGGGATCCTGCGGGCGCAGGCTCCAACGGTCGTCTACTGCGGCAATCCGCAAGGCCGCGATCCGGGCGAAGCCGATCCGCGCGGCTGCTACCTCGTCGAAGTCGACGCGTCGGGTTCGATCAGGCCCGAGTTCCGGCCGATGGACGTGGTTCGCTGGCAGCGGATGACGGTCGCAATCGACGGAATCGCGACCGAGGACGGACTGGTCCAGGCGATCGGCGAGGCGATCGAAGGTGCCGCCGAGGACGCGCAGCGCTCGATCGTCGCGATCGTGACCCTGACCGGCCGCGGCGGGCAGCACGCCTCGCTGCAGCGACCGGGAATCCTCGCCGACCTGCATGCGGTCGTCCGGCAACGCTTCGGAATCGGCCAGCCGTTCGCCTGGCTCGAGTCGATCCGGGACGAAACCCGGCCCTCGATCGACGTGACCGCAAGGCGCGATGCGGGCGACCTGCTGGGCGAGTCATTGCGCGAGTTCGGCCGCAGCCGGGCCGCGCTCGGCGAGGGCCAGCAGGCGGACCTCGACGACATGCTGGCCGACCTGTACGACCATGCCCGGGCGCGGCGGGTGCTGCGCGGGGCCCGGCCCGACGCCGCCGGGCTGCTGGCGATCCTCGATTCGGCCGAGGCCATGGTGATCGACCAGCTCGACGACGCAGGCTGACGCAGGCATGCGGATCGATGAGATCGCCGTGGACGGCTTCGGCCTGCTCCGGGACCGGCGCCTCGAGCCGGCACCCGGCCTGACCCTGATCCGCGGCGAGAACGAGGCCGGCAAGTCAACCTTGCTGGCCTTCATCCGGGCGATCCTGTTCGGCTTCGAGACCCGCGCTCACCCGGCGCTGGCGGGCGGCCGCCGGGGTGGCTGGCTGTCGGTCACCGCGGGCGACGGACGCCACCTGCGCGTCGAGCGCTACGGCCAGACCGGCGGCAACGGCCAGCTCCGGATTCTGGATCCTGACGGCGACGATCTCGGTGCCGAGATGCTCGCCCGGGTGATGCTCGGGGTCGAGCGCCCGGTCTACAACAACGTGTTCGCCTTCGGCCTGGCCGAGCTCGCCCAGTTTGCCAACCTCACCGGCGCCGAGATCGCCGCCCGGATCTACGGGGCCGGGATGGGCACCGGCGCCACCTCGGTGGTCGATATCGAGAACCGCCTCGAGAAGCGTCGATCGGAGCTGTTCGTGAAGCAGGGGCGCAACCCGCGGATCAACCTGCTCCTCGCCGAGATTGACGTCCTCGACAGCCGGATCGAGGCACTCGACCCTCCGGCCACGTTCCGGACCGCCCGCGTGCGCCAGGTCGAGCTCGAAGCGGACCTGGTCCGGCTGGCTGCGGCGGCCGAGGCGGCTGCTGTCGAGCGACGACGGATGGAGCGGCTGGGCGCCGGCTGGCCGGCCTGGCTGGCCCTGGCCGACGCCCGCGGACGCGCCATCGAGCTGAACCTCCAAGGCTCTCCTCAACCAGATCTGCCGCCCGACCTGCTCGAGCGACTGGCCCGCTCCCAGCAAGAGCTCGATGCATCTGCCGTCCGCTCCGACGAGCTGTCGGCGGAGCGCCAGCAGGTGGTCGCGGAGCGGGACCGGACGCCCCTCGACTCCCAGCTTCTGGCCGCCCGGCCCACCCTGGAGCAGCTGCTCGTGAGCTTGCCCGACCTCCGGACGGACCGGACCCGGATCGCCGATCTCGACCGGGACCGGACGGACCGCGACGCCGCCCTGGCCGAAGCGCTGCGGCGCCTGGGACCCGGCTGGACGGAGGACCGCCTGCTGGCCGTCGATGACTCGCTGGCCAGCCAGAATGCGATCGACGGCCGGTTCCGCGCCTCCCTCGAGAGCGCCGATCGAGACCTCGTGTCGGCCCGGGCCGACAGCGCCGGCGCCGAACACGCCCTGTCCGATGCCCGGGCCGACCTGGCGGCGATCGGCCCAGTCGGCCCGGATGAACCCGGCCGGGCACTGCCCCCGGCGACGCTTCAGCCGATCTGGCTGCTGGCCGGCCTGGTCCTGGCCGCCATCGCCGGCCTCGGCGCACTTGCCTTCGGGCTGGGCTTTGCCCAGTCCCTCGTGCTGGCCGTCGTGATCGGGGTCGCCGTCGGTTCGGTTGGGACGCTGGCTGACCGTTCGGCCGGCCGACCCCGAAGCCCCGCCGATGCCCAGGGCGTGCCGGACGCGGCCCGTCGCGAGGAGCGGGCCGGCCGGGTCCGTGCCGCCGAACAGCGCCGCCAGGCGGCTGCCGTCCGCCTCACGGCCGCCGAGGATGCCCGTGCCAGCGCCTGGAGCGATTGGCGAGCGTGGCTCTCGGAGCATGGGCTCGACCCCGACCTCGATCGCGAGGGCGCCGCCCGGGTTATGGCCGGCGCCGTGTCGGCCAAGGCCATCCTGACATCGCGTCAGTCGATCGAACGGCGGCGAGCAGATGCCGCCGCTCGACTGGCCGCCGGCGAAGCGGAGGCGGCCGAGCTGCTCCGAGCACTGGGCCGTCCCGCGGACGATCCCGTGGCCGGGCTCGAGGCGCTCAGGCGCGAGCTGGCCGCCGCACTGTCGGCCCAGGCCGCCCACGACCGAGCCGGGCAGGACATGGCCCGGATCGAGGCGGCGGGCGCGGCCAACGACCGGGCCCGCGAGGCCGCCCGAGCCGAGCTGCAGGCGGTCTTCGCGGCCGGCGGGGCGGACGACTCGGCAAGCCTGCGGGCGATCGTGGCCCAGGCCGCCCAGCACAGCCAGGTCCAGGTGGAGCTGAAAGCCGCCGAGGACACCCTGATCGCGCTGTCCGGTCCAGGCCCGGTCGTCGCTTCATTCGAGGCGGACCTGGCCGGATTCGACGACTTCGCCGAAATCGATGCCGGCCTGGCTGCGGCGATCGAGCAGGCCCGCTCGATCGAGGCCGAGCGAGCCACCGTGCACGAGCTGCTGGGCGCCGAGCGCGACCGGATGGCCGAGATCGAGCGCTCGTCAGAGGCAGCGAGCCTGCGCCAGGAACGAGCCGATCGGGTGGCCGAGCTCGAGGTGCTGGCCGTGGCCTGGTCGACCACCACGATCGCCCTGGAGCTCCTCCGGCGCACCCGGAACCGGTACGAACGCGAGCATCGGCCCGACGTCCTGCGCACGGCGGAGGAGCTGCTGGCCAACTGGACCGACGGGCGCTACGCCCGGATCCTCGCGCCGCTCGGCAAGCAGATCCAGGAGCTCGAGCGGCGCGACGGCGTGATCGTCCCGATCAACGGCCTGTCGACGGGCACCGCCGAGCAGCTCTACCTGGCCTTGCGCTTTGGCCTGGTCGAGCACTTCGCCCGCGAGGCCGAATCGCTGCCGATCGTGATGGACGACATCCTGGTGAACTTCGATCCGCGGCGGGCGGAACGGGCGGCCCGCTCGATCGAGGACCTGGCCACCCGCCACCAGGTGCTCTACTTCACCTGCCACCCGGCGACGCCCCTGGTGCCGACGAGGTCAATCGACCTGCCGAGCATCGCCGCCGTCTGACCCGGTGTGGTGACTGTCGCGATCGTGGGTTCCGATCCACATCGTCGGCGGAATCATCCAGAACCCCGCCAGCTGGTTCAGCCGGGAGGCATAGCGTCCCCGGATCTGGGCGAACAGGATCCAGCCGATGTCGGGTGATTCGAGTCGGTAGCCGGCGGCCTCGAGACTGGCCCGGGCAACGTCGTACTCGTCTCGCTCGATCCCGACCCGGCCATCGTTGGCGAAGCCGAAGAAGTTGGACACGTCCTCGACCAGGTGGACGCCGATCGCCACCAGCATCTCGGCCCGCCCGCGGGGCTGGTCCTGGACGGTGGTCAGGATCAGGACGGCGGCGTCGAGCATCGCCCCGAGGGACGCCAGCCACGACTCCTTGTCATGGGTCGACCGGAAGTAGCCCAGGATCGGGTAGGCGACATGGCTGTCGAGGACCTCGGCGGCCCAGCGCTCCCACTCAGCGAAGAGCTCCGGGAGCTCGTCCAGCAGCCCGCTCCGGCGGCACGTCTCGAGGACGGCCAGCCCCGACGGCGGCGCGCCTGCCCGGGCGTCGAGCGTCGTGACCAGGACCTCGCGTCGCTGAAACGAGCCGTACAGCGAGAACAGGTAGGTGATGACGAGGGCGACGGTACCCAGGCCGAGCCCAGCCGACACGATCGCGATCGTGCGCGTCAACGGCGCGGTTGGGACGAGGTCGCCGAAGCCGATCGTGAACAGGCTCGTGCTGGCCATGTACAGCGCCGACCCGACACTGGTGATCGGCGGATTGAAGTCGCCGGCAAAGGCCAGGTCGAGCAGCCCGAAGCCGAGGATCAGCACCGCAACCCAGGCGACCAGCAGGACAAGGACGATCAGCGGGGCAAAGATGGCTAGCCAGCGCTCGCGCCGGTCCGGGTCGCGCAGGCGCCGGGCCTGGGCTCGCCATGCCCGCCAGCCGGTCCGGGTCACGTTGCGCGAGATCCGGTAGACCGACGGCGTCGGCCGAGGCAGGACGACGGTGTTGAACACGTCCCAGCCGACATAGGCGATCAGGAACAGGCCGGCGAGGACTTCGATCCCGGTGAGGACGGTGTCCATCAGCGGGTCCGGGAGCGCGTCGGGATCATGGTCGGTACGCTACACGAACGAATGCAGCGAGCGGAGGTGTCCGGTGGGTCGGAGCAGCCGATGCCTGGACGATCGGTGAAGATCGGGAGGCGTGCTCGCGCGCTCCGTGTCGCGGTGGCCGGATTGACTATCGCCCTCATTGGGTTGGGCGTCGTGCCGGTCTCCGTCGTCGCCGCGGGCAACCCTTCGGCCGCTTCGTCACCCACCGCCTCAGTCCAGCCCTCGTCCATCGCCTCGGCCGAGCCCTCGCCTGCCGCCTCGCTGGCGCCGTCGACGTCCCCGTCGCCGGTCGGCGGCCGCCTCCCGCCGAGCGTCCCGCTCCAGGGCCAGCCGGGCTCGTCGTCCAGGCCGCCCGCTGCCGAGCCCTCGCCGCGCCCCCAGTCCTCGCCGCGCGCGGCCGAAGCGAGCCCGACGGCGGTCCCCCAGACGCTGCCGTCGGCCGTGCCCATTCCGCCGACAGCTCCGACCCGGGGACGGCCGCAAACCGTCACGTTCTACGGCCGGGGGTATGGGCACGGCCTTGGGCTGAGCCAGTACGGCGCGCGCGGCCGGGCCCTCGCCGGCCAGGCCGCCGCCACGATCCTCGCCCACTACTACCAGGGCACGACCGCCGCCACGGTCAGCAGCGCGGCCCCGGTGCGCATCCTGGTCCTGGCCCCGAGCGCACCCACGGCGGCCAAGCCGATCGTCCTCCACGGGCGCGGCGCGCCATTCACGATCGATGGCTTCAGCCCGACGTTCCCGATCGGGGCGCAGGTCCAGATCTGGCGGTCGGGCACCGGCTTCGGCCTGCGGGTCAGCTCGAGTGGCGGGACCGTGCTCCTGAGCAAGACCACGCCGGCCGCCGATCTGCGGATTCGATCCGGGGCCGACCCGGGCCGGATCCAGGTCGATTCGAAACCGAGCGCGGACGACACCTATCGGGCGACGATCCGGGTGCTCGGAACCTCGAGCGGGGTGGTCGCGGTCAACGAGATCGGCCTGGACCTGTACCTGCGCGGCGTCGTCCCCGCCGAGATGCCGGCAGGCTGGCCGGCCGAGGCGCTCAAGGCCCAGGCGATCGCCGCCCGGAGCTACGCCGAGGAACACGTCCACGTCGGGATCGGCGCCTACGACCTGTACGACGACACCCGCTCGCAGGTCTATCACGGCTCGCTGGGCGAGGTCACGGCCGGAACGAACGCCGTCAGCGCGACGGCCGGCGGCGTGCTCAAGAGCGGCTCGGCGATCATCAACGCGCTGTACCACTCGGCCGATGGCGGGGCCACCGAGAACAACGAGAACGTGTACACATCGGCGACCGGGCAGGTCGTGTCCGGGCCGATCAGCTACTTGCGGGGCTCGTCCGACCGCGATCCCGACGGGGTCTCATATGACAGCAGCTCGCCCCATGCGACGTGGCACACCGCGACGTATTCATTCGCCCAGCTGTCGGCCATCTTCGCCACCGACCCACGCACGAACGTCGGGTCGTTGACCCGGCTCGACCTGTCGGCCAAGGGCGTGTCCGGCCGCCTGATCCGGGTCGTGCTCAGCGGCAGCCTCGGCACGAAGTCGGTCAGCGGCGAGATCTTCCGAGAGGTCTTCAACTCGGGCTCGCCGGCGGCCGATCCGTACATGTGGAGCACGCTCGTCGACACTGCCCCGATCCCGTGAGCCTGATCGGCCGGTGCGCCTGGGCGAGCGCCGAGGGACCGCGCGCCGACCCCCTGATGACCGCCTATCACGACGACGAATGGGGCCGCCCGACGAGCGGCGATGTCGAGCTGTTCGAGCGGCTCGCGCTTGAGTCGTTCCAGGCCGGCCTGTCCTGGTCAACGATCCTGCGCAAGCGGGCGTCCTTCCGGGCAGCCTTCCGAGGGTTCGATCTGCTCATCGTGGCTGGCTTCGACGAGTCCGACCGGGACCGTCTGATGGCCGACGCCGGAATCGTGCGGAACCGGGCCAAGGTCGAGGCCACGATCGGCAACGCCGGTGCGTTCCAGGCCGTGACCGATACATTCGGGACGTTCGCGGCCTACCTCGGCACGATCGTCCCGGAGCCGCCCCGGCCGCTGCCCCCGTCGACCACGGCCGGCCAGATCCCGGCGACGACCCCGGCCGCGACGGCCCTGTCCAGGGACCTCCGGGCGCGGGGCTTCCGGTTCGTCGGGCCGACAATCACGTACGCCTACATGCAGAGCGTCGGCCTGGTCGACGACCACCTCCCCGGCTGCTTCCGCTACCGCGGCTGAACTCAGGGCTGGCGGGCACCCTCGCGGCATCGTCTACTCTGTCGAGGTGCCACCCCAGACGCACTACGCGAGAAGCGGTGACGCGCACATTGCCTACCAGACCCTGGGCGATGGTCCGCGCGATCTCGTCCTCGTCGACCAGTGGTTCAGCAACGTCGACGCGGCCTGGGACTTCGACCCGCTGGCTCGCCTGATGACCCAGCTTGCCTCGTTCAGCCGGCTGATCATCTTCGACAAGCGCGGGACCGGGCTGTCCGACCCGGTGGCGATCGGCCACCTGCCCACGATCGAGGGCTGGGGCGACGACCTGCGGGCCGTGCTCGACGCGGTCGGCTCGGAGCGAGCCGCCCTGATGTCCGGGCCCGGTGCCTCGTGCGTGACCCTGGTCTTCGCCGCCACCCACCCGGCTCGCACGTCGGCGCTCGTGCTCGTCGATCCGTACGCCCGCTTTGCCCGGGCTGCCGACTATCCGATCGGAATGCCCACCGATCACCTGCCCCAGGACCTCGAGCGACTGCGCGCGTCGTGGGGCGTCGACGGCGGCACGATGGCGTTCATGGCCCCGAACCTGCTCGCCGACCGGTCGATTGCCGAGCCCTACATCCGGTACGAACGCCAATCAGCCAGTCCCGGCGTCGCCCAGGCAATGCTCTTGGCGCTGTGGGAAACGGACGTGCGCGACGTCCTGCCGGCGATCCGGGTCCCGACCCTCGTCCTCAGTCACGCGGCGGGCTCCCGGATCAGCCCGGAGCACGGGCGCTACATCGCGGAGCGGGTGTCGGGCGCGCGTTTCGTCGAGCTGGCCGGGTCGGAGAACTACCTGTGGGCCGGCGATCCGCGGGTCCTGACCGCCGAGGTCGAGGAGTTCCTGACCGGCGTCCGGCCGATCGCCGAGCCGGATCGGGTGCTGGCGACGGTCCTGTTCACCGACATCGTCGGCTCGACCGCCCGCGCTGCCGAGATCGGTGACGCGGCCTGGCGCCGGGAGCTTGCCGAGCACGATGTTGACGTGCGGACCGAGCTGGCACGGTTCAGGGGGCGGGAGGTCAAGACGACCGGTGATGGGTTCCTGGCCACGTTCGATGGCCCGGCTCGGGCCGTCCGCTGCGCCCTCGCCATTCGGCAGGCCCTGGGCGGACGAGGGATCGCGATCAGGGCAGGACTGCACACCGGCGAGATCGAGATCACCGACCAGGATGTCGCCGGAATCGCCGTTCACATCGGGGCCCGGATCTGCGCGCTCGCGGGGCCCGGCGAGGTGTTCGTCTCGAGCACGGTCAAGGATCTCGTGGCGGGTTCCGGCCTGACCTTCGATCCGCGCGGCAGCCACGCCCTCAAGGGCGTCCCTGATCCCTGGGCGATCTTCGCGGCGGCCGAATGACGATCGGGGCGACCGAGCGACCGGTCTCGGCGGCGGCGATCGAGACCCACGAGCTTTCGAAGCGGTTCGGCCGAACGATCGCCCTGGCCGGCCTGTCGATGCGGGTGGAGCCGGGTGAGGTGTTCGGCTTCCTCGGTCCGAACGGCGCCGGCAAGACCACCTCGGTCAAGCTCCTGCTCGGCCTGACCGGCCCGACCTCGGGCAGCGGACAGGTCCTCGGAGCCCCGATCGGCGACCGCGAGACCCGGCGCCGAATCGGCTACTTGCCCGAGCTCTTCCGCTACCAGGCGTGGCTGCGCGCGCGCGAGGTGATCCGGTTCCACGCCGACCTGGCCGGCCTGCCCTCGGCCCATCGGACGACCGAGGTCGAGGCCGCCCTTGAGACGGTCGGCCTGGGCGATCGTGCCGGCGACCCGGTCGGGACGTTTTCCAAGGGCATGCAGCAACGGCTGGGCCTCGCCTGCGCCCTGCTCGGCTCGCCCGAGCTGGTCTTCCTCGATGAGCCGACGTCGGCCCTCGACCCGGTCGGCCGGACCGAGGTCCGCCAGATCATTCGGGCCGCACGCGAACGCGGGGTGACGGTCTTCCTCAATTCGCACCTCCTGTCTGAGGTCGAGCTCGTGTGCGACCGGGTGGCCGTGGTGAATCGGGGCCGGGTGGTCGCCAGCGGCACCCTCGACGAGCTCCTCGGGGCGCAGGCCGTGGTGGTCCGGGTCAGCCAGCTCACGCCCGAGGCCCGGGCCCGCCTCGACGCATTCGGCAACGTGGAAGCCGATCCGAATGATCCCGCCCAGCTCACGATCAAGCCGATCGATCCGGACCGGATCCCGGATGTCGTGGCCGCGATCGTCCAGTCCGGCGGCCGAGTGCACGCCGTTGCCCAGGGCCGGGAGACGCTCGAGGAGCGTTTTCTCGAGCTCCTCGGCGAGCCGCCCGATCCGGAGGGTTCGACGGCGGCCCATCGGCTGGGCGGGCCGGGTGGAAGCCAATGACGGGCTCGCGGTGAGCGCCATCCTGTGGCCCCTCGTGGTCATCGCCCGGCTGACCCTCCTGGACGCCCTCCGCCGCCGGATCGTGTGGGTCCTGGTGATCCTCACCTTCGTCGTCGTCGGCCTGTCGGGGCTGGGCTTCGAGCGGCTGGTCGACCTGGCCCGGCAACACGGCAGCAACGAGCTCGACATCCAGCTCGGCGTCAGCCAGATCCTGATCGTGGTGGCCTTCATGTTCAGCTTCATCCTGGCCATGACGGCCGCCTTCATCGGTGCCCCGGCCGTGTCGTCGGACATCGAGAGCGGCATCCTGCTGGCCATCCTAGCCCGGCCGATCAGCCGCTCGATCTTTCTGCTCGGACGCTGGCTCGGCCTGGTCATCGTGACCGGGGCCTACGCCCTGGCTTCCGGCCTGCTCGAGATCCTGGTAATGAAGCTCGCCTCCGGCTACGGACCACCCGATCCGCTCGGTGCGGCCGGCGCAATCGCCCTCCAGGCCATCCTGGTCCTGACCTTCACGCTGCTCCTGTCGACCCGGCTGCCGGCGATCGCCGGCGGGGCTATCGCGGTGGTCGTCTTCGGCCTGTGCTGGATCACCGGTGTCCTCGGCGGCCTCGGACTGCTGCTG
Organism: uncultured Chloroflexia bacterium; assembly: GCA_963720965.1. Classification (GTDB taxonomy): domain Bacteria; phylum Chloroflexota; class Limnocylindria; order Limnocylindrales; family CSP1-4; genus Palsa-1033. Next base: position 1,012,449 of record CAVRHD010000002.1, read on the forward strand.
CGGGCCGACCTGCTGGCCCAGGTCGCCACGGTCACCCGCTTCCTGTTCCCGTCCGACGGGATCTGGCGCGGTGCGATCTTCGCCCTCGAGCCCCAGGTCGTCATCGCCGTGGCCTCGTCCAGCGGTCGATCGAGCGTGGCCCTGGCGGCCAACCCGTTCTTCGCAGCGGCTGGCCTCGAGCCCGGTTACCTCGCCTGGGTCGGCGCCTGGTTCGTCATCGTGCTGGGCCTCGCCATCGCCTCATTCCGCCGGCGCGAGCTCTGATCGGCTGTTCGCCGCCCGCCGGGCACCGCGGGCCAGGGTGGCCGCACGATCAAGCACGAACTCTGCCCTCACACGAACTCTGCCCTCAGCCGAACGGGACAACTCCAACGTTGAGCCGTGACACGCTAGGTGTCACGGCGGGCCCCCATTCTCCGGGCATGAACACCGACACCCTCATCGCCAATCCGATGATCGCCCTGGACTGCCCAGCCTGCGACGCTACGATCCTGGTCGAGCAGCTCGACCTGGACGGCGAGATCCGCTGCGACGGTTGCCAGGTGGCCTTCGAGATCGCCGGTCGCCGCGACCGGATCGTCGAGGCCCTCGCCGCCTAGCGTCACGGCCGAGTCGCTCAGCGGGGCACGTGCCCCCCGATGATCAGGGCCCCGCGCAGGCGGCTCGACGCTGAGAACCCGATCGTTGCCACGAGCAGGCCGGCGCCCATGAGCAGGAGCGTCGCTCCCCCGCCGATGCTGTCGAGGAGCACGCCGGCAGTGATCATGCCAATTGGCTGCAGGCCGATCGAGATGGTCCGGGCCGTCGACCCGACCCGCCCGAGGAGCTCATCCGGAGCGGCGGCGGAGCGAAGGGTGATGTAGGTGATCGAGACCGCCGCCGACGAGACGCCGACCACGAAAGCGGCCGGGAAGAGGACGAGCGGCTGGCCATTCACGGCCAGGATCATCGCGACGGCCTCGATCGCCGTGCCGGCGATCATGATCCGGCCGGCCGGCCGGATCCGGATCCGGTTCATCGCCACGGCGCCCAGCAGGTAGCCGATCCCGTTGATCGACAGGAGCAACCCGAAGGTGGCCGTCGACAGGCCCAGCTGGCGGGTCACGAAGTAGGTCAGGACCGGGATGAGCCCGGCCGTGATGATGCTGATCATGCCCCAGAAGGACACGGCGACGCGAAGCGTGGGGTGCCCGGCGATATAGGCGATGCCCTCCCGGATCTCCTTGCCGAGGTCGAGGGGCGGATGGTCCTGGCGCTCCTGCAGCGGTCGCCGGATCAGGGCCATCGCGGCCGAGCTGGCCAGGAAGCTCAGGGCATCGACCGCGATCGTCGGGCCGAACCCGACGACGACCGTGAGCAACCCGGCGACGCTCGGTCCGACGACGAAGCTCAGGCTGTAGACGGTCTCGAGGGTCGACGTGGCGCGACCGAGGAGGGGCCGCCCGACGAGGCTGGGCATCGCCGCGGTGTAGGCCGCCAGGAACAACGAGCGGAGCATCGACATCGGCGCCGCGATGAGCACGATCACCACGATCGTCGGCCCGTGCAGGTAGATCGAGACTGGGATCAGGGCGGTCAGCGCGGCCCGACCAAGGTCGGCGCCGAGGATCATCAGGCGCCGGTCGCTCCGATCGGCGATCACCCCGGAGAGCAGCCCGAAGATCAGGTCGGGGATCGTATTGAGCACGCCGACGACGCCCATCGCCACGCCCGACCCGGTGATCGCCAGGACCAGCAGGGGCATGGCCGTCAGGCTCAGGGCATCGCCGAAGGCCGAGATGCCCTGGCCGCCGAGAAGCAGCAGGAAGTCGCGGTTGTGGCTGAGCGGCTCCTCGTGGACATGGGCCGGCCCGTCCAACGGGGCCGCCCGCTCCCTCGCCTCCTCCGTCACCTCGTCGCCAAGCGTAGCGCGGAGCGGCCGTCACGATCTCAACTCCGTCGCGCCCCGCGCGACACCAACCGCCCGCCCCGAGCCGGGCCGCCTACCCTCAGCCGATGACTGATCAACCCGTCCGCTCGGCGTTCCACCCGGTCCAGGAAGAGCTCGGCGCCGAATTCGGCGACTGGGACGGCTGGCTGTGGACCACCGGGTTCGGCGATCGCGAGGGTGAGTACGCCGCCGTCCGCGATGGTGCCGGGATCTGGGACTGCTCGGCCCTGATCAAGTGGGAGTTCCGGGGACCGGACGCCCTGCGCGCCGCGGATCGGCTCATCGCCAATGACGTCCTGGGCTACGGCCCCGGCCGGGTCCGCTACGCGCCGCTCCTCGACGACAAGGGCCGGCTCGTCGACGACGCCACTGTCTACGTCTTCGGCCCGGACCACGTCTGGTTCATGACCAATCGATTCGACCTGGTCGACCACCTCCGGGACGTATCGGCGGGACTCGACGTGAAGATCGAGCTCATCGTCCACGACCTGCCCCACGTCCAGTTCCAGGGCCCGCGCAGCCGCGAGATCCTGCAGCGTCACGTCGCGATCGACCTGGCGGGCCTGGGCTACTTCCGGTTCCTGACCGAGCCGGTCAAGGTCGGGCCGGTGCCCGCCTGGATCGCCCGGACCGGTGTCTCGGGCGAGCTCGGCTACGAGCTGTTCGTCCGGCCGGAGCACGCCGACACGCTGTGGCGAACGCTGACCGCGACGGGCGAGGTCCGGCCGTACGGCTTCGACGCCCTGGACATCCTGCGGATCGAGGCCGGCATGATCCTGCCGGGCTACGACTACACACCCGACGAGTCGAGCCCATTCGACATCAACTTCGAGCGGTTCATGAAGATCGACGGCCGCGCATTTCACGGGGACCTGGCGATCCGGGCCGAGCGCGATTCGGGCGCGCCGGCCTTGCGCCTGGCGTCCTTGACGATCGACGGCGAGGTCGTGCCCGAAGCCGGTGCCGCAGTGACAATCGACGGACGGCCGGTCGGCTCGGCGACCAGCCCGACCGCGTCGCCCCGGTTCGGCACGATCGCGCTGGCCATCCTGGAACGCGACGCCGCCGTGCCGGGGACCAGGGTCGAGGTCGCCCTGGACGAGGACGGCTCGGCCGGGACCGCCCGAGCCACGGTCGGCGAGCCCGCCCTGTACGACCCCGAGAAGCGCCGGCCGCGCGCCTAGGCTCGAGCGGCGGCCTCGTTCGGGCCGCCGGTCGCTCGGCGCCGGGCCGGGCGCCCCGGGCGGCGCCAGATCCCTGAACCGGCGGGTGGCACCGGCGCCCGGGCCTCAGGCGCTCGGATCGCCGAACCGGCGGGTCGCACCCATCTGCGGCCAGATCCGGGACTGGGTCACTGCCAGCGCCTGGCGGACATGGTTGCGGTCGTGGTGGACCCATTCGGCGAGAAGCTCGTCGATGCGGATCGGGCCGATGACCGGGTGAATTCCGATCCGCTCGAGGTCCGCCTCGGACAGCGAGCGGACGAGGCCGATCCCCGAGCTGCGCCGGGCGGCGAACGCTTCGACGAGCTCGAGCGGATCGGCTTCGTGGTCTCGCCGGGACTCGGCCACCACCGGCGGGTCCCACACGACGAGGACCGGCCGATCAGCCTCGAGGATGGTCCGGATCCGTCCGGCAAAGCCCCGTTCATCGGCCTCGAAGAGGTGACCCACGCACTCGTTGACCGACCACTCGCCGGGTGCCGGACGCCACCTCGAATTCGAGTCCCAGGCCGCGGACCTCGGCCCGCAGGGTGGCCACCGTGGCCGCGAGAAGCGGCGCGACCTGGCCGGCTGCCAGATCGCTCACGATGCCGGCGCCGGCCCTCCGGGCACGGCCGCGATCGATGCCGCCGCGGCCGGCTCGGACAGCACCGGCAGGACCGTGGAGCCAGCCCGGATCGGGAAGGGTGGCAGCTCCCGGCCGCCCTCGGCCAGCCAGCAGGCGGCCTGGTGGCCCTCGCCCACGTCGAACAGGGGCGGCTCGTCGACCCGGCATCGATCGAACGCCAGCGGGCAGCGTGGATGGAACCGGCAGCCGCTCGGGATGTGCGCCGCGTCGGGCGTCTCGCCCTGCAGGATGTAGCGCTTGGCCCGGGTCGCCGCGTCGGCCGGCTCCGGGGTCGGGGAGACGCTCACGAGCGCCTTCGTGTACGGGTTTCGGGGCGAGCGGATCACGGCCTCGGCCGGACCGATCTCCATGATCTTGCCGAGGTACATCACCGCGATCCGGTCGGCGATCACCCAGGCCAGGGACAGGTCATGGGTGATGAACAGGTAGGTCAGGCCGAAGTCTCGGCGGAGGTCCAGCATCAGCCGGAGGAGCTCGGTCCGGATCGACACGTCGAGCATCGACACCGGCTCGTCGGCGACGACCAGCTCGGGGCTCATGACCAGGGCGCCGGCGATCACGACCCGCTGGCGCTGGCCGCCCGACAGCTCGTGCGGAAAGCGGAAGGCAAACTCGCGGGCAGGTCGAAGTCCGGCGCTCTCGAGGGCGGCCATCACCCTCGCCTCCTTGTCCCGGTTCGACTTCGCCAGGTGGTTGACCTCGAGCGGCTCGGCTACGAAGTCGTGGATCGTCTGCTTCGGGTTGAGCGTCTCGTATGGGTCCTGGAAGATGATCTGGACGCGTCGGTGGTACTCCCGCAGCTTCGACACGCCCCACCGGTCGCTGACGTCCTGGCCGTCGAAGATGACCTGCCCACCGGTCTGCCGGGTGAGCTTCACGATCACTCGCCCGGTTGTCGTCTTGCCCGAGCCCGATTCGCCGACCAGCCCCAGGACCTCGCCCTTGTTGATCGTCAGGTCGATCCCGTCGACCGCCCGGACGTAGTTCCTCGGGCGCCGGCGCAGGCTGTCCAGGATCCCGGCCCGAATCGGAAAGTAGACCTGCAGACCGGTCAGCCGAAGCAGCTCGGTCAATCGAAATCGTCCAGCGAACGATCGTCGCTCAGGCCATGGCTCGGACTGAACACGTGGTCCGTGACCTCGATCTCCTCGGTCTCGCCATGCACCTCGAGGTCGAACTCCTCATCCCCGAAGACGCCGGCCGCAAGACCCGCGCCGGCCGGATCTTCGGTCTGGTTGACGGCGTCCTTCGTCGGCTTGGTGATCGGCACGCCGTCGCTGCCCGGCGGATACAGGTGGCAGGCGACCCGGACGCCGTCGCCGAACGTCACTTCGGGCGGCACCTCGACCGAGCAGACGGCCATCGCGAACGGGCAACGCGGATGGAAGCGGCAGCCGGGCGGCGGATTGCGCAAGTCCGGCGGCGAGCCGGGGATGACGTCGAGGGTCCGCCGGTCGGCATGGATGTTCGGGAAGGCACCGATCAGCTTCTGGGTGTACGGATGGCGCGGCCGCCGGAAGATCACGTCGACGGTGCCTTCCTCGGCCACCTTGCCGGCGTACATGACCATCACCCTGTCGCAGGTCTCGGCGATGACCGACAGGTCGTGGGTGATCAGGATCAGGGACAGGCCCAGCTCGCTCCGGAGGCGCTCGAGGAGCTCCAGGATCTGGGCCTGGACCATCACGTCGAGGGCGGTCGTCGGCTCGTCCCCGATGACGATGGCCGGATCGCACGACAGGGCCATTGCGATCATCGCCCGCTGGCGCATCCCGCCCGACAGCTCATGGGGATAGGCATGGCCGCGCCGGGCCGGGATGCCCACCAGCTCGAGCAGCTCGCCGGCCCGCTTCAGGGCGGCCGCCTTGTCGACCTTGAGTCGCAGCTCGATCGGCTCGGCGATCTGCTCGTTGATCCGGCGGACCGGGTTGAGCGCGTTCATCGCGCCCTGGAAGATGATCGAGATCTCGCGCCAGCGGTAACGCCGCAGGGCGTCCTCGGACTTCTTGGCGAGATCGATCCCGAACAGCCTGACACTGCTGTCCTTCCCGATCCGGCCGTTGGCCGGCAGCAGGCGAACGAGCGACAGGGCCGTTGTCGTCTTGCCGCAGCCAGACTCGCCGGCAATCCCCAGGGCCTCGCCATCGTTGAGGGTGAAGCTCACGTCGTCGACCGCCTTGATCGAGCCGCCGGCCATCCTGAACCGCGTCGTCAGGTGCTCGACCACGAGGAGTGGAGCAGCCGGATCGGCCTGCTTGGGCAACGGCCACGTGCGCCGGCCCCGAATCGCCGCCTGGGCCGCCACGGCCGCGTCGGTCACGGCCACGTCGGTCAGGGAGGCGTCAGCTACGGCCGGCTGGGTCGCAACCGGCTCGGTCACGGCGGGCTCGGTCATCGGCGGACCCTCAGGCGCGGATTCAGGACGTCATCGAGGGCCGACCCGACCAGGGTGAAGGCGAGCACGACCAGGACAATACAGACCGAAGGCGGCAGGACGTACCACCAGGCTCCGAGGCCCATCGCCCCGGCCGACTCGGCAGCATTGAGGATCTCACCCCAGGACGGTGCGAAGGGGTCGCCGAGGCCGATGAACGAGAGCGTCGTCTCGGTCAGGATCGCACCGCCGAACACGAGGACCGTGTTGGCCACGATCAGGCTGGTCACGTTGGGCAGGATGTGGCCCCACATGATGTGGCCCCCGCCCGAGCCGATCACCCGGGCCCGTCCAACGAACGCCCGCTCCTTGACCGACAGCGTCTGGGACCGAATGATCCGGGCCGTCGATGCCCAGCTGGTGATCCCGATCACGATGATGATCACGATCAGGGTCACCCGGATGCCGAAGATCTCGGTGCCGCTGCCAACCACGTCCAGGATGATCGGGGCCAGGATCAGGGCCAGCACGAACGTGGGCAGGACCAGGAAGAAGTCGGTGATCCGCATCAGGAAGGTGTCGGTGCGTCCGCCGACGTAACCGGCCAGGATCCCGATGACCGCACCAAGGAGGATCGTGATGACCGTGGCCAGCAGCCCGATGACCATCGAGATCCGGGTGCCGTGAACGGTCAGGTTCAGGATGTCCCGGCCCAGCTCGTCGGTACCCAGCCAATGGGCCACGCTGGGCGGATCGAGGGGCAGGCCGGTGGCCGTCGTGACTGTTTCGAGGGGACCCACGAAGAAGCCCGGGGCGATCGCCAGGATCGTGAAGAAGATCAGCACCACGACCCCCACGATCCCGTCCGGGCGCTGGGCGAAGCGGTGGCCGAACGAGCGCATCGACTGGAGCCGCAGCCGCAACCGCTCGTTCCGGATCGCCTGCTCGGGCAGGACCTCGCCGGTCATTGTCGGACCCGCGGGTCGAGCCGGCCGTAGATCAGGTCGGCCCCGAAGTTCGCGACGACGACTGACACGCTGATCAGCAGGAAGATCCCCTGCAGGACCGGGTAGTCGCGCGCCTCGAGGGCCTGCACCGTGAGCGTGCCCAGGCCGGGCCAGTTGAAGACGACTTCAACGGTGATCGCGCCGCCGATGACGTAGCCCAGGTTGATCGCGATCAGGGTGACGGCCGGGAGGAGGGCGTTTGGCAGCGCATGCGAGCGCAGGATCCGGCCGGAGCTGAGGCCCTTGCCGCGAGCGGTCGTGACGTAGTCCTCGCCCAGCGTCTCGATCACCGACGAGCGCATCAGGATCGAATACTGCCCGATCAGCCCGATCGCAACGGTGATCAGTGGCAGCGCGAGGTGGCCCAGGAAGTCCAACAGCTGGTCCCACGGCGACGTGCTATTGCCGCCGACGGTCAGCATCCCGCTGGTCGGGAACCAGTGCAGCCCGATCGCGAACACGCCGAGCAACAGGATGCCGATGACGAAGTAGGGCATCGAGTACAGGACGAGGGACAGGCCGTTGCCGATGTAATCCACCGGGCCGCCCCGTTTCCAGCCGGAATAGGCGCCCAGCGCCAGGCCGAAGATCACCGCCAGGATCTCGCCCAGGCCGAACAGGATCAGGGTCGGCCACAGCCGGCCGGCCAGGACGTCGGTGACGGACTGATCGTGGAACTTGAACGAGAAGCCGAGGTCGCCCGATGCCGTCGCCTGCAGGTAGGCCACCAGCTGGTCCGGGATCAGCGGCTTGTCGAGGCCCCAGCGCGCGCTGAGGGCCGCCTGGGACGCCGCGGTGATGTTGGGGTTATGGAGGATCCGTTCCGGCGAGCCGGGCATCATCCGGAACAGGACGAAGTTCAGGATCACGATCAGGAAGATCGTGAAGATCGCGCCAAACGACTTCCGGACCAGGTACCGGCTGCCCATGGCGCTGGATTCTCCGGGTCAGCCGGCGAGTCGGCTGCGAAGCGCCCCCGGCCGGCTGGCCGGGGGCTCGTCGGCCTGGGTCACTCGTCATCCTCGTCGCTCGCGGTCCGGCGACGGCGGGTGATCAACATGAAGCCGATCAGCAGCCCGGCGATCACGATGACCCCGACCACCAGCGGCAGGGCGCTGCCGCTGCTGCTGCTGTCAACCGGCAGTGGCGCCGGAGCCGGGGCGACGGTTGCCGCCGCTCCGCCGGAGCTCGCCGCGGTCGGCTCGGCATTGGTCGTGGCCGCCGGCGCCGGCGTGGCGTTGGCGGCGTCGGTCAGCAGGGTGTAGTTGATCGAGCCGTCCTGGAAGAACGGCGCCCCGCCGACCACCGGCTGGTTCTGCCAGCCGGCGAACTTGTCGGTGTGATAGGCGTCCAGGTTGTTGTCGTAGTACAGGATGTCGTAGGGCGCCGCGTCGTAGAAGATCTGCTGCATCTGGGCCATGTAGTCGTGGCGCTGGGCGTCGGTCGCCGCCTCGTTCTGCTGGTCGTACAGCTGGTCGTACTGCGAGTTCGACCACTGGCTATCGCTGGTGCTGCCGATCGACGAGGTCAGCAGGATCTGGAGCAGGGCATTCGGATCGGGGTCGCCGACCCAGCCCCAGATGACCATGTCGTAGTCCAGCTGGCCCTTGGCAGGCTTGGTCGTGTCGAGGGCCTCGTCCGTGACCAGGGTGCCCTCGTCGAGGACCTGGGTGCTGACCTTGACCCCGACCTGGCCGAACCAGCCCTGGATGAACTGGGCGTCCTTGGCGTAGCTCGGGTCGGTGTTGGGGACGTACAGGCGCAGGTTGATCGGCTTGTTCTGCTTGTCGACCCTGGTGCCGTCGCTGCCCCGTGGATAGCCGGCCGCGTCGAGCATCTGGTTGGCCTTGTCGATGTCGAACGTCCGTGGGTCATTCGGCTCGATGTGCCAGTTCTTCTCCCAGGGCGGCACCTGGGTCGTCCCGGGCGAGGCGTAGCCGAGGAGCACCTTCTGGATCAGGGTCGGCTTGTCGATGGCGTAGCCGAGGGCCTGCCGGAAGGCGGGGTCCTGGAGGGCGGTCGTCGAGGCGCCGCCGCCCTTGGTGTAGGTGTTGTAGTTGAGCTGGGTGAAGCCATTGCCCTCGGACGCCAGGGCAACGGTGTTCTTGGCCGTCTTGAGCTGGTTGAACGACTCCGCGCTCGGGCTGTGGATGTAGTCGAGCTCGTTGTTCTTGAAGGCCGCGACCATCGTGTCGGGGGCGCTCGGGTAGTACTGGATGACGACCTCGTCGGCGGCCCCCTGCTTGCCCCAGTAATACGGGTTCCGGATCAGCCTGACGTACTGGCTGGTCGACTCGACGGCCTGGTAGGGACCGGTCCCGACGACCGGCACGGGGTTGGCGAAGTCGGCCACGTTGGCCGGCGTGACGTTCTTCCAGATGTGCTCGGGCAGGATCGGGATGTACGAATGGGTCAGCTTCGTCGTCGGTCGCGACGAGGTGATCACGACCGTCGATGGATCGGGCGCGGTGACGCTGGTCACGAACGAATCCTTGAGGTAGGGATCGAGGTAGCCCAGGCCGACCACGCCATCATCCTTCGTCCCGTTGAGCTCGAGGTTGTAGGTGTACACGACGTCGGCACTGGTCGCCGGCTGGCCGTCCGACCACTTCATGCCGGACCGGATGTGGAACGTCCAGCTCAGCTGGTCGGCCGATTGGGTCCAGGTGTCGGCAAAGCCGGGCACCGGCTCATTGTTCGGGCCGAAATTGACCAGCAGGTCATAGTTGAGGGTGAAGACCTCGTAGCCGACGTTGAGGGCAGTCTCGAACGGGTTGAGCGAGTCGAGCTGCTCGACCGTCCCGACCCGCAGGGTCAGGATGTCCTTGGCATGGACGGTGGCCGCCGGCAGCAGGGCGGCCAGGGCCAGGACGAACGCAGCAAGGCTACGCGCGAGCCTGCCGCGCAGGGGCGATCGCATCGAATGGGTCCTCCTCCGCGCGGCCACGATCTCCTCCGGACGCGTCGTTCGGGCAGGGTTGCACAATCGGCACGATCGTGCCCACGGCCCGACCTCGCCGCGCACCGTGTTGCGCCGGACGGGACGGCCCGCGCTCAGATCATGAAGCTCGTCGGCGGATTGTCTTCGAGCAGGAGTGGCCGGTCGATCCGGAAGCGCTCGATCTCGGCCGCCGACGGGGTCGCGCCGTCGACGGCCAGCTCGGCCAGGATCCGTCCGATGACCGAGGCGAACTTGAACCCGTGGGCCGCCCCGAGGGCGACCAGGACGGCCGGATGGTCGGGCAGTCGATCGATCACGAAGTCGCGGTCGGGGGGCATCGTGTACAGGCAGGTCTTGGTGTACAGCTCGGGGCCGACGCTGCCCGGCAGGTGGGCCGCCATGAACGCGTCGAGCCGGGCGGCGGCGACCCGATCCGGCTCGAAGCTGCGCTCGCGGGCGGTCGTCGGCCGGCCGCCGACGTCCTCGGCCGCCTTCGGGCCCGGCTCGCCGTACGTGGGGAAGCCATAGAACGACGGCTCGTCCATCCAGATCCAGACCGGGAAGCGGTCCGGGCCGAAGTCCTCGGGGCGGGGGCAGCCGTAGTAGGTCACCTGTTCGCGGGTGATCGTGAGCGGCAGCCTGCCGGTCGAACGAGGCGAGCAGCTCGTTGGTCCAGGCGTCGGCGGCCAGGACCACCTGGCCCGCCCGGAAGGTCCCGGCCGATCCGGTCTCGATCTCGATCGCTCCGTCGGCCTCCCGCAGGCCGGTCACGGGCGTCCGCTCGAGCAGGACGGCGCCGTTGGCGCGGGCCAGCCGTTGGTGCGCGGCGTTGGCCCGATTGGGATCGGCCAGGCCGCCCTCGGCCTGGAACATCGTGGACGTATCGTCGGCCAGCCGCCACTGGGGCCAGCGACGCATCGTCTCAGCCGCGTCGAGGATCTCGAAGGGGACCCGTTCGGCCGACAGGCTCTCGGTATAGTCCGCCATCGGGATCGTGGTCCCGGCCGGCCACAGGTCGAGGCCACCCGTCCGGGTCACGATCTGGACGCCCGCCTCCGCCTCCACCTGGTCCCAGGTCGCGAAGGCTCGCTTCGCCAGCCGGACGTAGTCGGGCCGGTGGTACGACAGCCGGACGATCCGGGAGTGGTCCTGGCTGGCCCCGTTGGCGTGACCGAGCTCGAACTGCTCGAGGCCCAGGACATCGCCTCCCAGCCGCCGGCTGAGCCAGTACGCGGCGCCGCTGCCGATCCCGCCCAGGCCAACCACGGCCACCGCGTAGTCGCGGCGCGACCGGCCGCCCACCTCAGCGATCAACCATACCGGCGCGTCTCGTCCAGGACGACCCAACCCCCGAGCTCGACCGAGCCATCGGCCTGCAGCCGGGTGAACAGGCGCGAACCGCGACCCTGCCGGATCTCGAGGTCGCGGCCGAGGCGGGCCGTGATCACGACGGCCGCCGCGCCGGTCGCCTCGTCCTCGGCGATCCCGACGCCGGCGGCCAGGTAGCGGCTGCGGATCACGCCAGCCGCCGGATCCAGCCAGGCCCAGCCGTACCACGAGTCGTCGTTCGCCGGCGGGCCGGTCAGCGCGTCCACGGCCGCCGGGTTGGCCAGCTCGGCCAGGGTGATCGGGTGGACCCACTCGGGCCTGGCCCGAATCCAGCGTCGATCACCGTCGCTCCAGGTCGGGACCGATCCGGCCGGGACGCGCAGCTCGGACACCGCCATGCCGACCTCGGCCAGGAGCCACGCCGTGCCGACCGTCGGATGCCCGGCGAAGGCCAGCTCCAGGCCCGGCGTGAAGATCCGGATCCGGCCGGTCCGGGCGTCGTCGACGAAGACCGTTTCACTGAAGCCCAGGTCGCGGGCCACCGCCTGCCGACCCTCGTCCGGGATCGCGCTGCCATCCAGGAAGACGCCCAGCTGGTTGCCATGCTCGCCGGCCCGGTCGACGAACACCCGCAGGACGTGGAGCACCGCGCTCATTGGCGCAGCCGTCCGACGCGTTCGAGCCCGGCGATCGTCAGGAGGTCCGTGATCCGGCCAGAGTCGATCATCGCCAGGGCGTCGTCGAACGGGACCCGGAGCACCGCCAGCTGCTCCGTCGCGTCCGGCGCGGCCACGCCCTCGACCAGCTCGGTGGCCAGGAAGATCGTGCCCAGCTCGTCGGTGACCGAGTTCGAGACCGCGATCCGGGCAATCTCCTGCCAGTGGCCGGCCCGCAGCCCGGTCTCCTCGCGCAGCTCCCGCTGGGCGCCGGCCAGGGGTGCCTCGTCGGGCGGCACGCCACCCTCGGGCAGCTCCCACGAGTAGGCATCGAGGGTATAGCGCCACTGGCCGACGAGAGCCACCCGGTCGAGCTCATCGATCGCCACGACCGCCACCGCGTGGTTCCGGAAGTGGACGACGCCGTAGATGCCCGGCCCTCCGTCCGGCCGGTCCACCTCGTCGTGGAATACCGTCAGCCACGGGTTCTCGTAGACGAGGCGGCGCGAGCGCCGCCGCCAGGGCGACTGGGTTGGGTCGAGATCGGTCACCACCGAATTGTACGTCCCGGCCGCCGGGCCGCGCTCTAGACTCGGGCGATGGACACAATTCGGCCCGATTCGCGACCGGCGTCCGGGCCGAGTCACGCCGTCGATGTCCGGCGCGATGTCCGGATTCCGGTCCGTGACGGGCTGGAGCTGTCGGCCAATTTGTGGCTGCCAATCGGCACGGAGCCGGGCGACCCGTTTCCGGCGATCCTGGAGATGATCCCGTATCGCAAGGACGACTGGCGCTGGCCCGCCGACGAAGCCCGAGGCCAGTGGCTGGCCGCCCGCGGCTTCGCCTTCTGCCGGCTCGACGTCCGGGGGACCGGCAGCAGCCCTGGCATCGCCCTGGACGAGTACACGGCCCAGGAGACGCGGGACGGCTACGACGCCGTCGAATGGCTGGCGGCGCAGCCCTGGTCGAACGGCAACGTCGGGATGTGGGGCATCAGCTACGGCGGCTTCAGCGCGATCCAGGTAGCGATGCTCCGGCCGCCCCATCTCCGGGCGATCGTGCCGGTCTACGCCTCGGACGATCGCTACCGCGACGATGTCCACTACATCGGCGGCTGCGTCACGGCCAGCGAGCTGAGCCAGTACGCGGTCAGCATGGTCGGCTCGAACGCCCTGCCGGCCCGCCCGGCCTACCGCGGCGATGCCTGGCAGGCCGAGTGGCGGGAACGCCTGGAGCAGACGCCAGTGTGGCTGTTCGAGTGGCTCCGCCAGCAGCTCGACGGCCCGTACTGGCGGCAGGGTTCCCTCGCTCCCGAGTGGACGTCGCTGGTCGTGCCGGTTTTCCTGATCGGCGGCTGGATGGACGGCTACGTCGACGCCGCCCTGCGGATGGCGCGCCAATGCATCAACGCGCCACGCAAGGCCCTCGTCGGCAACTGGGTCCACGCCCTGCCCGACGAGGCGTATCCGGGCCCCAACCTGGACTGGCTGCACGAGGTCGTCCGGTTCTTCGACCACTGGCTCAAGGGTATCGAGAACGGGGTCATGGACGAGCCGCCGCTGACCTATTTCGAGCGCGACTACGCACGTCCGGAGGCGTTCCCGGCGAGCTGGCCCGGGCGCTGGCGGAGCGAAGCGCCGGGAGCTCGGGCCGAGTCGGTCCGAACACTCCACTTGAGCCCGGCCGGCGGCCTCACGGCGTCCCGTCCGTCGCCGGGCCGGGCCACGCTCGTCCACCGTCCGACTGTCGGGACGACCGCCTCGCTTTCGTGGGGGGCTGGCTGGCCGCCCAACGGCCTGGCCCGCGACCTGCGGCCGGACGACGCCGTCCTGCCGACCTGGACCAGCCCACCGCTGGACGAGCCCCTTCACCTGTTCGGTGCTCAGGTCGTCAGCCTCGCGATCAGCTCGACGATGCCGGTGGCCAGCGCGGTCGTTCGGTTGAGCGACGTGGCCCCCGACGGCTCGGTTGCCCAGGTCACGGCCGGGATCCGCAACTTGACTCACCGCCGATCCGAACGCGAGGCCGAGCCGCTGGCGCCCGGCGAAGTCGTCGATCTGACCGTGCCGATGCGCGCAACCGGCTACCGCTTCGCGCCGGGTCATCGGATCCGGCTTTCGGTCGCGAGCACGTGGTGGCCGGTCATCTGGCCCTCGCCCCATGCCGGCGAGCTGACCATCCATCTCGGTGGCCGGTCGCGCCTGCACCTGGGCACGATCGGGGCCGAACCCAGCCTGCCGACGCCGGCCTTCCGGACCGGGTCCGCGGGCCTGCCCGAGGTGGGCGCCCGCACCTCCGACGAGAGCGCCACCTGGACCGTGAGCCAGGACGTCCTGGCCGGCTCGGTGACGGTGACGACCGGCAGCGGCGAAGCCATCACCCTGCCCGACGGGACCCACCTGTACTCGTCCGAGCTGCTCGAGATGACCGCCTCGGACGGCGATCCGGCCCACGCCCGGATGCGCACCGAGGTCGTCTACCGCCTCGACCAGGACAACCACGCTGTCGTCGTCCTGGCTGATGGCCTGATGACTTCGACCGAGACGGCCTTCGAGCTGGCTGTCACCCTTGACGTGACCCTGGACGGGCGGCCATTCCACCGTCGCGAATGGGCCGAGACGATTCCACGGAGGCTGGTCTGATGTCCGAACCGGTGCGCCCGACCGGGCAGATCTCGCAGCGGGCCGAGCGCTTCACCGAGTCCGTCATCCGCGAGATGAACCGGCTGGCGGTCGAGGCCGGCGCGGTCAGCCTGGCCCAGGGCTTTCCCGACTTTCCCGCTCCCGAGGAGCTCAAGGAGGCGGCCTGCCGGGCGATCGGAGAGGACGTCAACCAGTACGCGATCACCTGGGGGGCGGCCGACCTGCGCGACGCGATCGCGGCCAAGACCGGCCGCTTCCACCCGGGCTGGGAGGTCGACCCGCAGGCCCAGGTCACGGTCACCTGCGGGGCGACCGAGGCGATGATCGCGGCGCTGCTGGGCGTGCTCAATCCGGGTGACGAGGTCGTCATCTTCGAACCGTTCTACGAGAACTATGGACCGGACGCGATCCTGGCCGGAGCGGTCCCCCGCTACGTGACCCTGCACGAACCGGACTGGTCGATCGACCCCGATGAGCTGCGGGCCGCCTTCAACCGGCGGACCCGGGCGATCATCGTCAACTCGCCCCACAACCCCACCGGCAAGGTCTACTCGCGGGAGGAGCTGGAGCTGATCGCCGGCCTGTGCGTCGAGCACGACGTGCTGGCCATCACCGACGACATCTACCAGCACATCGTGTACGAGGGCGAGCACATTCCACTGGCCACCCTGCCGGGCATGGCCGATCGGACGATCGCGATCGACTCGATGTCGAAGACCTACTCGGTCACCGGCTGGCGGGTTGGCTGGACGATCGCCAGTCCGGCCCTCACGGTCGGGATCCGCCGGGTCCATGACTTCCTGACCGTCGGCGCGGCCGCGCCGCTCCAACGAGCGGCGGTCGTGGCCCTGGCGTTCCCGGATGGCTACTACGCCAGGCTGGTGGCCGACTACCGCGCCCGGCGGGCGCTGATCATGCCCGCGCTGGAGGCCGCCGGGCTCCGAATCTCCGTCCCGGCCGGTGCCTATTACGTGATGGCCGATACGACCGGCCTGACCAGCGACGACGACGTCACCTACGCCCGGCGCCTGGTCAGAGATCCAGGGATCGCGGCGGTGCCCGGTTCGTCCTTCTTCTCGCGGCCCGAGCTCGGCCGGCATTACCTCCGATTCGCTTTCCCCAAGCGCCATTCGACGCTGCAGGCGGCAGCCGAGCGCCTGGCCCGGCTCAGGCCGGCAGGCTGACCCGGCGGGGTCAGCGCAGGGCGCCCAGGGCGGCCTCGGCCACGATCGCGGTAGCGAGGGCGAGGGTCACACTGGCCAGCGTGCCGATCAGGTAGTACTCGGCAAAGCGCCGGTCGTCGAGCTGGCGGAATCGAGCCAGCGTCTTGGCCGCGATCACCAGGCCGACCGCCGCGACCTGGCCGGTCAGGACCAGGACGCACACGATCAGCCGCTCGAGCACGCCGATCGTGGCGCCGACTCGCTCCGGCCCAGGCTCGGACCCGGCCTCGGACCCGCCCACGAAGCCGCGCGGGGTGAGCAGGGTGCCGACGAGGAACAGGCCGCCCCGGATGTTGATGATCGCAAGGTCGATCAGGACGACCACGACGATCAGGGCGGCCTGGGGATGGCTCACCGGCAACAGGTGGCCACCGATCGCCTGGACGGCGTCGCGCCAGCCGCCCAGGGTCGGGTGTCCCAGCAGGATCACGCTGGCTCCCAGGATGAGGACCACGAAGTGGGCAGCCTGGTCGGCCAGGAAGAGGACCGCCGGCATCGGCGTCCAGGCCTGATCGCCGGGTGAGTCGGGGCCTGGTCCCGGTTCGTCGGAGCCCGGGCCGGGTCCTTCCCCGGCCGGCGCGGGCGTGGCCGGTGCCTCGCGATCTGCCGGGGTCGCCCCCGGCCGGACCGCGCGCCGGCTCAGGACCACCTTCGTCCGATCGATCAGCCCGTGGGCCACCGACACGACCACCAGGTATTCCAGGCCCCGGCCACCGTAGGCAGCCACGAACGGAACCAGGCAGATCGCCACGATCCCGGTATGGATGGCCAGGCCGCGCCAGGCGCGACCATCTGGCGCCGCCTTGGCCTCGGCGATCGAATCCGTCTGGAACACGAAGTCGGCTACGAGGTGGGCCAGGATGGCCAGGCTGACCAGCAGGATCGCGGTCTGCGACATCAGGAGGCGGCTTCGAGCGTTCGGGCCCGGTCGATGAGCGTCCGGACCGCCCGTGCCAGCCGTTCCAGGGACGGCACGCCGGCACGATCAGCCGTGACCGACACGGTCGCCCGGCTCACGCCCAGGCGCTCGGCGACCTCCGAGCGGCGCAATCCGTCGACGAGAATCAGGCGAGCGACGCGGCGCTGGGCCGGGCTGAGGTCCGAGATGGCCCGCCCGAGGACCGGTCCGAGATCGTCGAGGAGGACATCCACGCTGGGCTGCCCGGTCACGATCCGGAGGCTGGTCCGCTGCCGGCGGTTCTCGTCGAGACCCGCCCGGGCCGTCAGGAACGCGGCCCCGGTGCGCTCCGTGGCCGGTCCCCGGCCGGGATCGATCGGTCCCAGGGCAACCGACCAGCGCATCCTCCGCGGGCCGCTGTCGAGCGTCGCCCGAAGGACCGGGGCGAGTGGATCCGCCTCGACCCGGAGGAGGCCCTGGAGCTCGTCACCCTGGGTGAACCCGAACCGGGCCAGGGCGTCGTCGGCGGCGGCGGCCTGCAGCTCGTCGCACAGCGAGCGGAGCCACCTCGACGAGCCGGCCGGATCGCGCCGGGACCGGATGACGTCTCCGAAAATCACGAAACCCTGCGTCGCGTTCACCGTCGGAGGCTAACCTTGACCAGCTTAGCCGTCAATGGCTAATTCGGATCAAAGTAGTCGTCGACGTCTAACCAAGGACCGGTTCGAGAATCGACTCGAGCGCCGCACGGGCCGCGTCCGTCCGATAGTTGAGGAGCGGGTCGGGGTCGATCGCATGCTCCGAGATCGCCCCGTCCTGACGCAAGTAGATCACCGGATAGACGGCACCCGTGCCATCCGTCTCGAGCGTCGCGGCGATCGAATCGGGTCCGCCGGCATCGACGAACCAGGCCAGCGGCTGGATGCCCTCGTCGCGGATTCCCTGGGCCGGATCGAGACTGAGCACACGGGCCAGGTAGGCCCGCTGGTGCCACAGCTCCGGCCCGTCGGTCAGCTCCTCGATCAGCTGCCCGGTCACCGCCGACGGCTCGACAACCGGCCGGTCCGGCTCGATCCCGAAGTGAGTCAAGGCAATGTGCCGGGCAAGCACGCGGGCGTTGTAGCGAGCGCCCTGGACGGCACCCGAGTTCGACGGGATGCCGTGCTTCTTGAGGCCGCCCGAGCCCTGCCCGATTGTCCCGGCGAAGTAGATCCCGGGAACCGTGGCGCTCTCCCAGAACGGCGTCTGGGCCGGCAGCCGGCTCTGGCCGAAGGTGGTGACTCCCAGGTCGGGCAGGTCCAGCAGCGGTGCGGTAAAGCCGGTCGCAGCAATGACTTCGTCAACTTCGAAGCTCATCTCGACCGCATCGGACGAGCGCCGGGTCACGACCCGAAACGGTGCGTCGGCGCCGGCTCGCTCGATTCCCTCGATCGCCGCGTCGAGCACGGCAACGCCCCCGCCCAGGACGTGATCCTCGTAGGGCTGGACATAGCGAGCCCGGATCCCGACCAGCGAGTGGGTGTTGACCGACAGCTTGGCCGGCGATGGCGAGGCGATGATGATCCGCTGGGCCCACGGCAGCATCCCGGTGGCCAGCTCAAAGCCCGAGTTCTGCTTGCCGATGATGAAGATTTGCTTGTCTGCGTATTCCTCGACCGCCCGGGTGTCCGCGTAGTGAGCGGCCAGGTCCATGCCCGGACTGCCCGGCCGCCACGGCTGGGCGACACCGACCGCGAAGACGAGGATGCCCGAGGTGTACTCGCCGTCGCTGGTCTCCAGCACGAACCGGCCGTCGTCGCCCCGGCGGGTCGCGGTCCAGCGGCAGTTGAAGCGGACGGGCAGGGCGGTCCGGCTGGCAAAGGCTTCGAGCCCGGCCTGCATCTCCGGCCGGCTCGGGAAGTAGGACGAGCCGTCCATGAGGCCGGCGACGACCGCCCGGTGCTCGTCGGTCTCGGGGATGAGGCTGTTCCAGTCGTAGCGTTCATAGGGCCGCGTCCCGCGCACGACCGGGGCGAACGGCTTGGTCCACGACAGCAGGCGCTGGAAGAACGGCCAGCGCCGGAACATCCCGCCCGGCTCGAGGTCGGCCGAAAGGATGGCGTGCTCGATCCCGAGTCCGCGCAGCGCCGACGACGCCTGCAGGCCGCCCGGCCCGCTCCCGACGACGATCAGTGGGTAGTCGCCCGGCGGGAACGGGCGATCTGTCAGCTCCGCCACCGGTTCGCGTTCCGGAGCCGACGCGCCGAGGCCTGCAGCATCCGGTACATGAGGGTGGGGTGGCCGAGCAGGAACTTGTGGACGGCCGGCCCGGCCAGGACCAGGCAGCGCAACGTGCCGACCGCGACCACGTCGGCCACCGGAGGCTCACCCAGCAGGATCGACACCTCGCCGAAGAACTCACCCCGGCCGAGGCGGGCGCGTTCCTCGCCGTCGACCCGGACCGATGCGTCGCCCTCCAGGATCAGGTAGAGGCCGGTCCCGGTCATCCCCTGCCGAAGGACGCGGTCGCCATCCTGGAACAGGCTCTCCTCGAAGGCATGGGCAACGCCCTGGAGCTGGGGCGTGGACAGGTCCGCAAAGAGGGCGAAGCCGGCCAGCTCGTCGGCGATCTGATCCTGCTCGGCCATCGTTGCCCGTCCGCCCTCCAGCCCGGTCGACGCATGCGCGGTCGCCGCGTTCCACCATCGTATACGCTGGACCTTGGGCCAGGAAGCCCGATCCTGGTCATTCCATGAGAAAGCCGTGACCCAGTCAATCGACGATTCCCGGGTGGATTCAGGCGCCGGACCAGGAGTCCGCGGCGGTCAGCCTGCGGTCGATCTGCCGAGCGGAACGCTGACCTTCCTGTTCAGCGATATCGAGGGCTCGACCAGGCTCGTCCAGGACCTCGGCGCCGACCGCTATGGCGACGTCCTGGGCCTCCATCGGGACCTGCTCCGAGCCGCCTGGGGCGCCCACGGTGGGATCGAGGTCAGCACCGAAGGCGACTCGTTCTTCGTCGTCTTCCTCGAGGCCCCCCAGGCCGTGGCCGCCGCGGTCGATGCCCAGCGGGCCCTCGCCCAGGCCACCTTCCCCCACGGCGCCGGACATGTCTCGGTCCGGATCGGGCTGCACACCGGCGTGGGGACGGTCAGCTCGGGCACCTACGTGGGCACCGACATCAACCGGGCTGCCCGGGTCGGCGCCGCCGCCAATGGCGGCCAGGTGATCCTGTCGGCCGCGACCGCGGCCCTCGTCGCGAGCGGGCTGCCGGACGGCGTGCGCAGCCGGGACCTGGGCGAGCACCGGCTCAAGGATCTGCGGCCAGAGCGGTTGTCCATCCTCGAGATCGACGGGCTGCCGAACGATCCGCGGCCGATCCGGTCGCTCGACAATCGACCCAACAACCTGCCGACCCAGGTCACGTCGTTCGTCGGCCGGGCGGCCGAGCTCGACGAGACGACGGAGCGCCTGGCGGCGACCCGCCTCCTGACCCTGACCGGACCGGGCGGGACGGGCAAGACCCGCCTGTCGCTGCAGCTGGCGGCTTCGGTGGCCGAGGCGTTCCCCGATGGCGTCTTCTTCGTCGCCCTCGAGCCGATCCGCGAGCCGGACCTGGTCGGCACCACGATTGCCACCGTGCTCGGGCTGAAGGAGGACACGGCGACCCCGATCATCGACCGCCTGGCCGGCACGATCGGCGGTCGGAAGATCCTGCTCGTGCTCGACAACTTCGAGCAGGTCATCGATGCCGCGCCGCTGGTCGGGGAGCTGATCCGGCGAACCACTGAGCTCAAGGTGATCGTCTCGAGCCGGGCTGCGCTGCACGTGTCGGGCGAGCAGGAATACCCGGTTCCGGGCCTGCCCACACCACCGGACCCTGGAGCGGGCGGCGCGCTCGACCGAGCCCGCCTGTCCGACGCCCCGGCCCAGGCCGGCCCGGCTGCGCTCGATCGATACGAATCCGTCCGCCTGTTCGTCGCCCGCGCCCGCGCGGTCAACCCGGCATTCCGGGTGACCGACGACAACGCGGCGGCCGTCGCCGGGATCGTCGTCCGCCTGCAGGGCATGCCCCTGGCCATCGAGCTGGCCGCCGCCCGGATCAAGCTCCTGCCTCCGGACGCGATCCTGGACCGGCTGCGCAACCAGCTGGCGGCCCTTGGCGGCGGCGCCCGGGACCTGCCCGAGCGGCAGCAGACGCTGCGCGGCGCGATCGCCTGGAGCTACGACCTGCTCGATCCAGTCGGCCAACGATTGCTCCGGCGGCTGTCGGTCTTCGCCGCGGGTTGCAGCCTCGATCAGGCCGAGGCCATCTGCGGTCCCGCTGCAGAGCTGGGTCTCGATGTCCTCGACGGCATCGGTGGGCTCGTCGACCAGAGCCTGGTCCGGGCCGAGGAGGTCGCCGGCGAACCGCGCTTCCGGATGCTCGAGACCATCCGGGCCTACGCGGCCGAGCAGCTCGAGCAGAGCGGTGAAGGGACCGAGATCCGTGAGCGGCACGCCCGAGCGTACCTGGCCCTGGCCGAAGCCGCGGCCCCGAAGCTGTCAGGCGGCGAGCAACGCCAGTGGCTCGATCGGCTCGACGTCGAGCACGACAACCTGCGGGGCGCCCTCGAGTGGGCCACGGACCGGCCTGATCCCGACCTGGCCATCCGCCTGGGATTCGCCCTGTGGCGGTTCTGGCAGAAGCGGGGCTACCTGGTCGAGGGCCGGCGCCGGCTCGAAGGCATCGCGGCCCAGGCGTGGTCGCACGATGACCCGGCGTTGCGGGCGCACCTGCTCGAGGCGCTCGGCGGGATCGCCTGGTGGCAGGCCGACATTCCAGCGATGACCGCCTTCTACAACGAGGCCCTGGAAACCTGGCGGTCGACGGGCAACCAGGCCGAGATCGCGAATGCCCTGTACAACGCGTCGTTTGCGTTCGTGTTCAGCGACACTCCGGCCGGCCTGTCCTCGACCGACCCCGATGGCGACGGCCTGCGCCTGATGGAGGAGGCCCTGGCGATCTACCGGGAGCTCGGCGACAAACGCGGCATCGGCAATGCCACCTGGGTGATCGGCAACTGGTATCACTTCCACCTCCAGACCGAGCGAGCGATCACCGAATTTCGGGCGGCCCTGGGGCTGTTCCTCGAGACCGAGGACGACACGATGGTGGCCTGGTCGCAGCACATGCTCGGAACGGCCTTGCTCCGGACGGCCGATCCGGACCAGGCCATGCCCGAGATCCAGGCCGCGATGCGTCATTTCAAGGCAGCGGGCGATGCAACCGCTCTGACCCTCGTGCTCGACGACTTCTCCGCCCTCGCCGCGATCCAGGGCGACCTGCCTCGCTCGGCCCGGCTTCACGGCGCCGCTCGAGCCCTGGCCGTGACGACCGGAGCCAACCTGTCCAACCTGGTCGATGAGCTGGACGAAGCGAACTCCCTCGTGACGACGCGCCAGCGGTTGACCGAGGAGGATGTCGAAGGCTATGCCGAGGAAGGTCGGGCGATGAGCCTGGACGAGGCCGTTGACTACGCCCTGGGGTCGGGAACGTGACCAGCCCCGACGGACGGATCGAGCGCGAGACCGTTGCACGCTACTTCGATGCCGTCAACCGGCGCGACGTCGTGGCGATCGTGGCCGACCTGGCCGACGATTGCGAATGGTCGTGGCCGGGCAGTGGCGAGGTGATCCGCTCTCGGGCCGTGATCGAGAAGGTGGTCGCCCTGACACCCGCCCTGCCGCGCGTCCTCGTCCACCGGATCATCGGCGGGCCGGACCTTGTGGCGGCCGTGTGGACCGGGGACTACGGCGACGGGGTGCCCTGGCGGAACATCAGCCTGTTCGAGTTCCGGGCCGGCCGGATCGTGGCCAAGACGGACGGCTTCGGCTCGGCGTTCGAACCACCGGCCTGGCGCCGCAAGCTGGTGTCGGTCGAGCCGCTGCCCAGGCCCTAGCATCCCTCGGCAGAGCCGGGCCCGGGCACGGCCGGGCGAGGCACGCCCGGACTACACTTCGAGCGATGGCGGCCGAGACCACTCCCATTCGAGACAAGACCGGAATCCCGAAGAATCCGGGGCGCCACGAGCTCGGCATGAAGGCCACCCTGCTCTTCCCCGACCGTGACATCGTCGAGCGCTACTACGTGCCCCTGATCTACACGGCCTGCCGGACCTGCTATTCGGAGCTGGCTCCCGACGAGATCTTCCGGCGGGCTGTCGACGGCGAGATTGACCCGGCCAAGCAGCGCAAGCTGATCCAGGGCGTGATCGAGTCGGGCCACGGCAGCACGATCGAGCACATCGTGTTCACGTTCGGGATCAGCGGCGTCTCACGAACATTGAGCCACCAGCTCGTCCGGCATCGGGCCGGCGTAGCGTTCGACCAGCAGAGCCAGCGCTATGTCACGTTCAAGGGCGCGTCGACGATGTTGCCGAGCACCCTGGCCGAGGCCGAGCCCGGCCTGCGCGAGCGCTACGAGGAACAGATCGAGGGCTCGATGGAGCTGTACGGCGACCTGGTCGCAGCGGGCATTCCCGGCGAGGACGCCCGCTTCGTCTTTCCTAATGCGACCCGCACGAACCTGGTCATGACCACCAACCTGCGAGCGCTGATTCACATGTCGGGACTGCGCCTGTGCACCATGGCCCAATGGGAGATCCGGCGATTGTTCCAGCTGATTCGCCACGAGATCTTCGAGGTGAGCCCGTTCCTGGGCAGCTTCCTGGCGCCGAAGTGCGTCGCCCTCGGCTACTGCGACGAGATGGGCAATCGCGACGAGCACTGCCCCATCCGACCCCACAAGGACAACGTCCTGGGTGCCTGGGCAGACAAGGCCAAGGCCGCCCGGGCGGCTGGTCGCGAGCTGCCCGTCAGCTAGGCAGGGTGGCGCTCCCGCTTCAGCTCCGAGTCCCGCTTCAGCTCCGAGTCCCCTGGTGGAAGCGGATCTGCCAGGCGCCATCGCGGCGGATCCAGATCGACGAGCGGTGAGCGGGCACCGGCGCCGAAATCCGGTAGGTGGCCAGGACGACGCCGTCGCCCAGGATGTCGATCTCGAAGTCCTCGATCGTCGGCCGCACCTCGGCCGGCGTGGCCAGGGCGGCGCGGATGGTCGTTGCAGTCCACGACCGGCCACTCGCGCCGAATTCGACGAACTCATCGGCGATCAGGTTGGCCAGCTCCACGTCAAGCCCGGATGCGTCCCGGGCGGCAAGCGCGATCTCGAAGGCGAGCAGCTCGGCGCGGGTCTGCGGGAGATCGAGCCCATCCATCGGAATCCGGCTCAGGGCAGCTCGCGGACGAAGTGGCGGATGATCCGGGCCAGGCGCGGACCGGCACTGGCGCCGGCCGCCAGGACCTCCTCGTGGGAGAGGGGCTCGCCGGAATAGCCGGCGCCCGGGTTGGTGACCAGTGACACGCCGGCCACATCGATCCCGGCCCAGCGGCAGGCGATCGCCTCGAGGACCGTCGACATGCCCACGGCGTCGCCGCCCAGCCCGCGCAGCATGCGCACTTCGGCCGGGGTCTCGTACGTCGGGCCGAGCAAGCCGACGTAGATCCCCTCCTCCAGGCTCGTGCCATCTGCCCGCGCGGCAGCCTGGAGCCGTGCCCGGTGCGCCGGCGCGTAGACGTCGGTCAGGTCCGGAAAGCGCGGCCCAATCTCGTCGGCGTTCGGGCCGAGGAGGGGCGTCCGCCCGGTCAGGTTGATATGGTCCGTGATCGCCATCAGGGTGCCCGCGCCGAACCCCGGATTCAGGCCGCCGGCCGCATTGGTCAGGACCACCATCCGCGCACCGAGCCAGCCCATCAGCAGGACCGGCTGGACGACGAGCCCGGGATCGTTGCCTTCGTAGAGGTGGAAGCGCCCCTGGAGCATGGCCACCGGCACGCCGTCGAGGTGACCCAGCAGGAACCGGCCGGCATGACCCGGCGCGGTGGCCGCCGGCCAGCCAGGCAGCTCGGAGAACGGGATCGCGACGGGCTCGGCAAGCTCATCCGCCAGGGCGCCCAGGCCGGAGCCGAGGACGATGCCGACCCGTGGCACGATCCTGGTTCGAGCCCGGACGGCGGCCCCGAGCGCCGCCAGCCGGGCGGGTTGCTCTGCAGGGTGGATCGGCCGGCTGCGATCGATGTCGGTCATCGACTGAGTCTAGCCCTGCCTCGGCTCGCGATTGGCGCGAGGCGTACCGTGGCGGAACGTGCCCCAGCAGGAATCATGGCCCGGACGCTTCGATCGCCCGAGCGGAGTATCGACACCGGGATGCCGATCACGTCCATTCGGGCGATCCCCGTCGAGCGCGGGCCCGAAGGCCGCGTGGCGGGTAGAGAAGCGCCCGAAGCGACCGGTCGTTCCGCGAATGCCCTTGATGTGATCTCGAGCTTCCGTTTCCCGATGGCCCCTTCGGGCAAGACGAATCATCGCCGGATCAACGCCCGATGGCAACGGCGTTATCCACGAGTTACTCGGAGCGGCCAGTTTCGTTTCCACCAATCCACCGTCGCTGTGGACATCCGGTGGACAAGGTCGCGCGGGCGCCTGGGTCGCCCATCAGGCCCGTCTCGCCCGTTTGGCCCTTTGGCCTCGTGGCCCGTGGCTCGGGGCCTCGGGCGGGGCGCCTGGTTCTTGCCGCCTATTCCTGGGAGTGCTACTCAGCGAGACTGCGGCGGTGCATTCGGGATCCCCCGATCGATTCGGCCGTTGCGCCGAGTCAGGTCGTGCGCGAACCTGGGTCGTGGGCCCAACCGGTGTCATCGTCCTTCGCCGATTCCTCGCCGAGTAGCACTGGAGTCGCTAGGCGGCGGAAACCGGCCCAGACCAGCACCGGCGCCCGACGGGCCCGGCTGGCACCGGGCCGCCACCCGGACGACCACTCCAGGTAAGAACGAGGAGCGCTAGCCGCCCATCGCGAACATTTCGATCCTTGGCCGGCCGACCGTCGCCTCCGAGCGCAGCTCCGAGTAGCGGTCCGCCCGAATTCGCCACACGGCCTGGATCGCGGCCGCCAGCTCGGGATCGGAGGCGCCGCTGCGCAGCGGGTCGCGCAGGTCCGTGCCGTCCAGGGCGAACAGACAGGTGTAGAGCTTGCCCTCGGCCGACAGCCTCGCGCGCGTACAGGTGCTGCAGAACGGCTGGCTGACCGAGGCGATCACGCCGACCTCATCGTTGCCATCGAGGTAGCGCCAGCGGTCGGCGACCTCGCCGGGGTAGTTCGGGGAGAGCGAGGCCAGGCCCATCTCCGCGTCGATCAGGGCCACGATCTCGGCCGCCGGGACCACCTCGTCGAGGCGCCAGCCGTTGGAGTGGCCGACGTCCATGTACTCGATGAAACGCAGGATGTGGCCGTCGCGGCGCGCCCAGCGAGCCATCGGCAGGATGCTGGCCTCGTTGATCCCGCGTCGGACCACCATGTTGACCTTGATCGGGCCGAAGCCGGCCTCGCCAGCTGAAGCGATCCCGTCGAGGACCTTGGCCACCGGATAGTCGACCCCGTTCATCGCCTGGAACGTGGCGTCATCGAGGGAGTCGAGGCTGACGGTGACCCGGCCCAGGCCGGCCTCCCGGAGTGGCCGGGCCAGGGCGCGCAGGCCGGACCCGTTCGTGGTCAGGGTCAGGTCGAGCGGCCTGCCATCGGGCCGGCGCAGCGCTGCCAGCATCGCAATCAGGTCGGGCAGGTTGCGCCGGACCAGCGGTTCCCCGCCGGTGACCCGGAGCTTCTCCACGCCCTCGCCGACGAAGATCCGGGTCAGCCGCTCGATCTCCTCGAAGGTCAGGATCTCGGATCGGGGCAGGAAGGCGAAGTCCCGGCCGTACACCTCCCGGGGCATGCAGTACGTGCACCGAAAGTTGCAACGGTCGGTGACCGAGATCCGCAGGTCGTGCAGGCGCCGCCCGAGGCGGTCATGCACGAGCGTCGAGGCAGGGTCGAGATCGAGGGCCATCACCGCCATGGTACGCCGCAGGCCCGTGAAACCTGAGCGCGCTGGACTCCGCCGCGGACGGAACGTCAGGAATTCAGCAGGATTCGCCCAGATAACCGCGCATTCGCGCCGATGCCGAGCCACGGCCAGGCCGTTGTTGCCGGGCGACACCGTCAATCCCGAAGTGGCGGTGACGCAGGACACCGGGGCGGTCGCCGTGCGGGACCTCCGGTACCACCGGATCGACCGATTGGTACCACTAGCGCACTCCACCGGACCGCTACCCGCCCATACGATGCCCACACGTCCTCAGAGATGCACCAGCCGACCTCACCTGGAGGGAACCGCACGATCCATGGCGACGACCGAATCACGCACCGGCTTTCGACTCCCGTGGAGCTCGGAGGAGCGGAGTGACAAGGCGCCTGTTGGCCGGACCGCCGAGGCAACCACCACGGACGAGGCCACGGACGCCGTGACCGAGACGACGGCAATCGCCCCGGCTCCGGCCGATGCCGGCGCAGCGGCAGGGACCGCGGCTCCGGCCGAGGCACCAACCGACGCGACGACCGAGGCACCAACCGACAGCCAGCTCGACGGCGGAGCCAGCGAGCAGGCCGAAAACGACGAACAAGCTCAGCCCACCGCATCAGATTCGAGCCCGAAGGAAACCTCCGTGGAGTCGACCCTTACCGCTGCGCCAGCACCGTCCCGAATGGGCAGCTCGGCGCCTGTCGCGAAGCCTCCAACGAAGTTCGTGCTCGACCTGACCCGCGCCATGCAGGCCGCGGCCGAGGAATCGCGCGCCCAGACCCTGAGCCAGTTCCAGGCCGACGCGAAGACCTACATCGAAGAGATCCATTCGCGCTCGGCGGTCGAGGCCACCGAGCTGCGCAAGCGGTCCGACGACGACGTCTCCGGGATCCAGGATTGGTCGAAGGCCGAGATCGCCCGCATTCGTGAAGAGACCCAGGGCAAGATCGCGGACCGCAAGCAGGGCCTCGAGCGCGAGCTCGAGGAACACGCCGGCCAGATCGAATACGAGATCGACCGTGTCCAGAGCCGGGTCGCCGGGTTCGAGCTCGAGATGGAGCGCTTCTTCGAGCAGCTCGTCGCCGAGCAGGATCCGACCCAGATCGCGGCGATGGCCCAGAACCTGCCCGACCCGCCGTCCTTCGACGCGGCGATCCCGTGGCAGCCCTCGGCCGCCGTGGCCGAGCTGATCGGTGACACACCGGTCTCAGTGAGCGAGGCCCCGGCCGGTGTCGACACCCTGGCGCCCGCCGACCCCGACGCCGAGCCGATCGACAGCGAGGCGGCGATGGCCGCGATCGAGGCAGCCCACCAGGCGGCCGAGGCCGGCGAAGGCGAAGCGCCAACGACCGATCCCGAAGGCCAGCTGGCCGATGCCAACCAGACCGATCCCCGGCTGACCGCGCTCGGGATGTCCTCGGGCTTCGACGCGGCCGAAGCCGAAGCCGCTGCCGAAGCGAGCAGCACCGACACCGCTCCGGCCGCGAGTGACGAAGAGATCCCGACGATCGGTGACGATGCCCTCGCCGCCCGCCTGGCGGGCCTCGTCCCAGCCGAGGGCGAAGCCGAGGCTCGTCCCGCCCGGGCAACGTCCGAGGCGACCTCCAAGGTCGTGGTGACCGGCCTGGTCAGCGTGGCCAGCATCGCCAGCTTCAAGCGCCACCTGGGCCGGGTCGCCGGCGTCCAATCGGTCGGCGTCTCGTCCGGACCCGATGGCGAGTTCGTGTTCACGGTCAGCCATGACGCCGGGGTCAACCCGAGCGAGGTCGTGCCGACCCTGCCGGGCTTCCGGGCCAGGGTCACCAACGTGACCGACAACGTCATCAGCGTCGCGGCCCACGATCCCGAGTCCGGGAGCTAGGCCCGATGGGCCGCCAGACGATCGTCGTTGCCCTGCCTCACGACGAGCAGGTCGCGGTTACCCGTGAGCTGACCGAGGCCGGCTTCGAGGTCCTGGCCGTTACGGCCCCGGCCGAGCTCGAGACCATCCTGGCGGCCCACCGCGAAGTCGGCGTGGCGATCCTCGACGGCGAGAGCGACTTCGATCGATCCCTCGAGTTCTATTCGCTCCTGCATGACGATGAGCGCGACATCCCGGCCCTGATGGTCGTCTCGCAGCGTGCCCTCGATCGGCTCGCCGGCGCGGCGACCAAGGCCAACATCGACGACGAGTTCTTCACCCGCCCGTACTCGACCGACTCGTTGCGCTGGCGCATCGAGGCGATGCTGATCCGGTCAGTCACGATCGACGATGGCAGCGGCCCGGTGCTTCAGTCAGGCGTCGACTTCGAGTCCGAGTCGTGGTCGAAGCGGGCGACGATCGTGGCGATCTTCAATCCCAAGGGTGGCGTCGGCAAGACGACCACGGCGGTCAACCTGGCCGCCGCGCTGCAGACCCGGATGCAGCTCAAGGTCATGCTCCTCGACGCGGACACGGTGACCGGCCACATCGCCACATCGCTTGGCCTGGAGTCGGTCACGACCGTCGTGGACGCCTGGACCGAGGACATCGCCGACGAGCGCTCCGAGCGCGGCCTGATCGACATCGCGACGCAGCACCAGAACGGCCTGACCGTGTGCGTCCTGACCGCGAGCCCACTCAACACCGAGGTCCTCGAGCCACAGCGAGTCGGTGATGCGATCCGGGCAGCCCGGCGAGGCTTTGACTTCATCATCGTCGACATGCATCCGTCGTACAGCCCGCTCAACCAGGAGATCTTCCTGCGCTCGGATCGGATCCTCGTGCCGGTCACGCCCGACGTGCCGGCCCTCCGGGCAGCCGTCCAGATGCGCGACGTGGCGCTCGAGCTGGGTGTCCGCGACAAGCTCGCCCTGGTCGTGAACCGGGCCAACAGCGGCGTGTCCGTGGCCGACATGGAACGAACCGTCGGGATGCCTGCCCTGGCCCTGATCCGGTCAGGCGGACTGCTCTTCGTCCGGGCGGCCAATGAGGGCCGGACCGTCGTCGAGCAGTACCCCAAGGAAAAGGTGACCGAGGACTTCGAGATCCTGGCCGAGAAGCTCGTCGGCAGCGAGCGGCTGGCCCTCGACCGGGCCGCCGCAGCCGGCAAGCCGTCGTTCCGGATCTTCAACCGGACGAAGGAACCCGCCCGGGCCTGATCCGGGTCAGCTGCTCTCGGCCGAGTCGTCGGCCCGATCCATCTCGGCCTGCTCCACCCGGCGCAGGTACTGCCGATTGACCAGGATCGTGGATGTGCGGGCGTCGCCGATCCGTTCTTCCTCGAGCATCACTGCTCCATCGGTGACCGGAAAGAACATCTCGTTGGACCGATCGAGCAGGCGCTCCGGCTCGGACCCCGGGAAGAGGTGGACCGTGCCACGGACCCGGTAGGGCGGGACCTCGAGATTGACCCCGTAGCTCAACTTGTGAATCCGGTGGGCAGCCTTCTCGTCGTCGGACTGGCCGGGCAGGCTGCCCTCGCCGGCGAGGACGATGATCAGGTCGTAGGGGTCGATGCTGCGCAGGCCCGGGACCGGGCTGAACGGCTCCGAGCCGTCGATCGGCGCCCAGCTGACGTCACGGATCGAGATGGCGTCGCGTCGGTTAAGCGCGTCCGACAACCGGCCGGTCACCTCCATGATTCCAACCAGGCGCCACTCCTCCGTCAGGCCGTCGAAGGCCAGCCCGCCCTCGGTCGCGACCGGCGTCGGCACCTCGACCGAGGTCGCGGTTGGGGACTCCTCGGCCTCCAGCGGCTTGCCGTCCTGGCGGCGAAAGGTGAAGGGCACCTACTCCTCCTCGGCCGAGCCGCTGTTGTCGCGGATCGACTCGACCACGCCGGCGTCGGCCAGGGTGGTGGTATCGCCCAGCACCCGGTTCTCGGCGATGTCTCGGAGCAGCCGGCGCATGATCTTGCCGGACCGCGTCTTGGGCAGGTCGGGCGTGAACATCAGGAACTTGGGCCGCGCGATCGAGCCGATCACGGAGCTCACGTGCTGGCGCAGCTGGACCGCCAGGGCGTCGTTGGCTTCGACCCCGGTCTTGAGGATCACGAAGGCGAAGATGGCCTGGCCGCTGATCTCGTCGGCCTTGCCCACGACCGCGGCTTCGGCCACGCTGGGGTGGTCGACCAGGGCCGAATTCGACCTCGATCGTGCTGATCCGGTGGCCGGCCACGTTCATCACGTCGTCCACCCGGCCGAGCAGCCAGTAATAGCCTTCCTCGTCGCGCTTGGCCCCATCGCCGGCGAAGTACATCCCCGGGAAACGGCTCCAGTAGGTCGCCCGATAGCGGTCCGGATCGCCGTAGATCCCGCGCAGCATCGACGGCCAGGGTTGCTTCAGGACCAGGTACCCGCCGCCGCCCAGGGGCACGCTGCGGCCGTCCGCGTCGACGACGTCGGCGACGATCCCGGGCAATGGGAAGGTCGCCGAACCGGGCTTGGTCGTCGTGATCCCGGGCAACGGGCTGATCAGGATCGAGCCGGTCTCGGTTTGCCACCAGGTGTCGACGATGGGCGCCTTGCCGTGGCCGATGTTGCGGTGGTACCACAGCCATGCCTCCGGATTGATCGGCTCGCCGACCGAACCAAGGAGCCGCAAGGACGACAGGTCGTGCCGCTCGGGGTACGTCTCGCCCTGCTTCATGAACGCCCGGATCGCGGTTGGCGCGCAGTACAGGATCGTGACCTTGAGATCCTCGACGATCTGCCACCAGCGATCCCAGTCGGGCGTGTCGGGCGCGCCTTCGTACATCACCCCGGTCGTGGCATTGGCCAGCGGTCCGTACACGATGTAGCTGTGGCCGGTTACCCAGCCGATGTCGGCGGCGCACCAGTAGACGTCGTCGGGCTTGACGTCGAACACGATCTCGTGGGTGTACGAGGTACCCAGGAGATAGCCGGCCGAGGTATGGATGATGCCCTTCGGCTTGGCCGTCGTGCCCGACGTGTACAGCAGGTACAGGAGCTGCTCGCTGTCGACCTGGGTCGGCGGACAGACTGGCTCCTGGCGATCGACCAGGTCATGCCACCAGTGGTCGCGGCCGTCGATCATCGGAACGTCGCCGCCGATCCGCCTGACCACGATCGAGCCGGTGATTGATGGGGTCGACTTCAGGGCTTCGTCGGCGTGCTGCTTGAGGCCGACGGCCTTGCCCCGCCGCCAGCCGCCGTCGGCGGTGATCAGGACCTTGGCCTGGGCATCGTTGATTCGGTCGGACAGCGCCTCGGCCGAGAAGCCGCCAAAGATCACCGTGTGGGCTGCCCCAAGGCGGGCACAGGCGAGCATCGCGATGGGCAGCTCCGGGATCATCGGCATGTAGATCGCGACCCGGTCGCCGGCGACGATCCCGAGCTCCTTGAGGGCATTGGCCGCCCGGCTCACCTCGCGCAGCATGTCGGCATAAGTCAGCGTCCGGGTGTCACCGGGCTCGCCGATCCAGTGGTAGGCAACCTTGTCTCCGAGGCCGTTCTCGACGTGCCGGTCGAGGCAATTCTCGGACACGTTCAGGCGGCCACCCAGGAACCACTTGGCGAACGGCAGGTCCCACTCGAGGGTCGTGTGGAACGGCTCGCTCCAGCGCAGCCGCTGGCGGGCGCGCTTGGCCCAGAACGCCTCGAAGTCTTCGGCCGCTTCGGCGTATTCAGCGAGCCCGGCATTGGCCTGGGCGACGAAAGCCGGATCGGGCGCGAACGTCCGCGCCTCGGTCATCAGGTTCTCGATCTCAGGCTGGGCTGACGGCTCGCTGCTCACCGCTGGTCTCCAGTGACTGACTGCCCGCGTAACGTGGGCTTCATTCTAGCCGGGCGCCCTCGAACGAAACCGCGAGCTGGAGGGCCGGCCGGGCGATGGTCCGGGGCGGCCGCGCGCCGCGAACGAACGCCGCCGGCGCAGGTTCAAGCGGTTGGATTGTCTTGCTCGGGCGGCCCCTCGTCGGCGCTCGCGTCGCTTTCGGGCGACGCGTCCTCGACGATCGGGCCAGACGGCGCAAACGGGCCGAAGGCCTTCATCGCGCCGGCGGTCGTGGCGTCCGGGGTCGAGGTTGCCGGCGGCTGGTCGAGGGCATTGGCGGTCATCGCCGCGAGCACCCGCCGGCGCAGCTCACCCGTCACGGCGACCATCGACGCCGCCCGGACCCGGCCGAGGATCTTGAGGGTGATCCCGCGCTCGCCGAGGTGCTCGACGCGGTCGACCTTGGGCTGCTCGAGGATCTGGTCGGCCCACGCCGGATCGACGGCCATGTCCGCGCCGACGGCGTTGAAGATCGCGGTGGCCCGCTCGATGTCGGTGCCGTACGCGATCAGCACGTCGTAGTTGATCCGGCGCCAGATCCGGGTCCGGTTCGAGGCGACCTTGACCTCGCCGTTGGGCACGCTGTGGACCACCCCGTCCGTGTCGCGCAGGACAGTCCGGCGCAGGGTGATCTCCTCGACCACACCGCTCGCCCCGGCGATGTCGACCGCGTCGCCGACGCTGTACTGGTTCTCGACCAGGATCAGGATCCCCGAGAAGAAGTCGCGCACGATCGCCTGCGAGCCGAAGGCAAGGGCGATCCCGACCACGCCCAGGCCGGCGATCGCCGGACCAACGTTAAGGCCGGCCTGCTCGAGGACGAGCAGTCCCCCGACCGCGATCACGAAGCCCTTGACCACGTAGCCCGACAGCGCCCGCAGGGTCGCGAACCGCTTGGCGATCTCGGCCGCCTCGTCGAACGATGCCTCGGCCTCGGCCCGGCTCTGCATCGCGCCGAGGATCCGCCGAATCGTGCCCAGGGTCAGCTGGGTGATGATCACGCTGGCGATCACGATGATGATGATCGCCAGGAAGTGGTCGACGATCAGGATCGGGAGGTCGGAAGACAGGTCAAACATTGCGGTTGCAGCCTAGCCCAGGCCGGCTCGCCGCCGCGCGACCGGCTGGAGCCGGATCCACGGTCCAGGCTGGCATCCGGAGCTGCCGGCGGCTCAGGCCGCGGCGCCGCCCAGTCGAACCGAGATGGCGGCGGCGGCCTCGCGCGCCTGGGAAGCGAGCTCCGGGATCCGACGGGGCGTGAGCCGGAAGGCCGGGCCCCAGATATCGACCGCGGCGATCACTGCCCCGCGGGCGTCGTGGACCGGCGCCGCCACGGCGTTCAGGCCCAGCTCGAACTCGCCGATGGCCGTGGCGTAGCCCCGCCGGCGCACCCGTGAGAGCTCCTCGAGCAGGGGCTCGAGCTCGGTCACCGTCCGCTCGGTGTAGGCCGCCAGGCCCTTGCGCACGATCCGCAGCACCTCGCGCTCTGCGAGGGCGGCCAGGAGGACCTTGCCCGAGGCGACGCAGTGGAGCGGGGTCGCCCTGCCGGTCCAGTCTCCGACCGCGATCAGGTTGGGCCCGTCGGCCTGGGCCACGGTCAGGAGCTGGTCCCCTTCGAGCGAACCCAGGCCGGTCGTTTCCCGGGTCAGTCGGGCCAGCCGTTCCAGCTCGGGCATGGCGATCCCGCGCAGGTCGAGCGTCCGCTCGGCCCGCTCGGCCAGGCGAATCACGACGAGGCCGAGGCGGTACTTGCCGCTCTCCTCGTCCTGCTCGACCAGGCCCCGCCGCTCGAGCGTTGCCAGCAGCCGCGAGGCTGTCGACTTGTGCAACCCGAGCCGCCGGGCGAGCTCGGTCACCCCCGCCTCGCCGGCCGACTCGCCCAGGGCGAGCAGGAGCGATGCGGCTCGATCGACCGAGCGGACCGCGTTCCCGTCGATCACCCGCGTCGGTCCATCAATCAAGGACGAGCGACGGGGCGGCGACGCCCTTGGCCCGGGCATCGAGGGCCGCGTCGAGCGAGCCCTCGAACGCCTCGAGGATCTGGGCCTCGTCGGCGTCGGTGTGCGCGGCGCACAGGAACCACGGCTCGCGCGAGTCGGGCTCGGGCATCGCCCCGCGGGCGTGCATGCCGATCGCGACTGCGTCGTACAGGTCGTGGTCGGTCTTCACCCAGTCGCGGTACTCGCGGACGTCCTGGTCGGTGAACATGATCCCGAACATCGCCGGGACGCCGGTGAAGTTGTGGGCGAGGCCGCGGGCGTTGAGGATCGCGTGGAGGCCGGCCTGGATCGACAGGCCGCGCTGCTTGATCCCCTCGACGACCGAGCCGTCCTTGAGGATCGACAGGGTGGCGACGGCAGCCGCCGCGGCAACCCGGTTGCCGGCGTACGTGCCGCCGTGGCTGACCTTGTCCGGCAGGACGCTCATCACCTCGCGCCGCCCGCCGAAGGCCGCCGCCGGGTAGCCGTTGCCGATCGCCTTGGCGAACGAGGCGAGGTCGGGCTTGATCCCGAAGTACTCGGCGGCCCCGCCGCGGGCGATCCGGAAGCCGGTCTTCACCTCGTCGAAGATCAGCATCGCACCGAACTCCTGGGTGATCGCCCGGACGCCCTCGTGGAAGCCCTCCTTGGGCAGGATCCCCTGGGCGTTGCCGAGGACCGGCTCGATGATGACGCCGGCGATGTCGTCGCCCTGGGCCTCGAAGACGCGCCGGAGGGTCGCCAGGTCGTTGTAGGGGACCGGGATGACGGTCTGGGTGACGGCCTCCGGGATGCCCCGGCCCCAGGCCAGGTGAACCGGGTTGTCGCGGTCGCCCAGCTCGTCCATGTCGTTGGGCAGGACGCTGATCAGGGCGTAGTCGTGCACGCCGTGGTACTGGCCCTCGAACTTGACGATCTTCTCGCGGCCGGTGTACGCCCGGGCGATCCGCATCAGGTGCATCGTGGCTTCGGTGCCGGACACGGTCATCCGGGCCATCTCGACCCAGCCCGTGATCTCGCAGATCAGCTCGCAGGCTCGGACCTCGTCCTCGCTCGTGAGCGAGAAGCTGACGCCCCGGCGCATCCGCTCGTTGACGTAGTCGTCGACCCGCGGGTCGGCGTGGCCGAGCATGACCGGCCCGTAGCCGAGGCGCAGGTCCACGTACTCGTTGCCATCGATGTCCCAGACCCGGCCGCCCTTGCCCCGATCGACGTAGATGGTGTCTTCGCCCCAGGTCCGGAAGTTCGAATCGGTCCCGCCGGGCATGATCTTGAGGGCCCGGTGGTAGAGCTCCGACTGGCGTTCGCGCTTGAGGGTCGGCGTGGGGCGGATGGCGGGTTCGGTGGCCACGAGTCACTCCGCTAGAGCTCGCGTCGGGCGCTGGTCGCGGGGCGGCGCAGCGATGCGACAGGCGAGACAGGCACCCGGATTGCGGAACACGCCACGGGCGGTTGCGCGATACGGGACTGGTCAGCGGCTAGGATGCCACGCTCCCCGGCGGCCGGTCAACACGATTTTCGCGTCGCCGCGCCGATTCGTGTGCGGATTCCGACGCTGCGTGGCGAGGATGTCGCCCAAAGCGTCAGAACGTGGCCCGCGCCACGCAGGCTCGGGCGGCTCGGGCGGCTCGGGCGGCTCGGGCGGCCTCGGGCGGCCACGGCGGCCTCGGGCGGCCGGCGGCCTCGGGCGGCCACGGGCGGCCACGGCCACGAGCGCCCACCAGCAGCTCGCGGGCCAAATTGACAAATCGTTCGTGTATCGAGGCTAAGGCGCACTGAGTGGACCTTCGCCTGCACCCGAGGACTCGGCTCGTGCACGAGCGAGGCCACGCACCCCGGGTAGCGCGCCACGGATCCGCCGCGACTGACCATAAGCCGCGACCAAAGAAGGATTTGTCAATTTCTGCCGGGGCTGCCGCCTGGGCGAGCACGGCTTCTGACCCGCCCGCGCTCAGCGTCCTGGCTGCAGTCCGCCCGATACCCGGTCGAAGTCGAGGCGCACGAGCCAGCGCGGGAGACCGGCGCTGTGGGCATCGGTCAGCACGATTTGCTTGAAGCCGGCTGCGTCGAACATCGAGGCGATGCCGACATAGGCGAAGCCCGCGTCGATCCGCCGTCCGCCCGGGTCGACCGGATAGGCCTCGACGCCCGGCGCTCCCTCGGCCTGGGCGGCGTCGACGACGGCGCCCAGGAGTGCCCGGGCGACACCTTGGCGACGGTACCCGACCCGGACTCTGAAGCACCCGATCGCCCAGACCGGCCGGTCGTCGATGGCCGGAATCACCCGCGAACGGTCGAGCCTCGGAGTGGTGTTGCGGACGCTCACCCCGCACCAGCCCACGATCACGCTGTCGCGGTAGGCGACGAAACCCGGCGGCGCTGTGCCGTCGGTGATCTCGGACCGGAGCATCTCGGGTCGGGTCAAGATGGGCTCGCCGGGTCGGCGACCCAGGCCCCGCCAGGGCTGGCACCAGCAGCCTCGATCAGGACCGTCGCCGCCCAGCAGCAGCTCGATATCGGGCCAGCGATCGGCCGTCGCCGGAAGCACCTCGAACTCGGTCGTTTCGGCGCTCACACCGTCAACGATACCGACTCGGTGCCGCCCTTCCTGTGAACCGGCCGATTCACGCGGAGGTGACGGCGCTCAACTCGTCTGCCAGGGCCGCCAAATTGACAAATCGTTCGTAGATCGATGCGTAAGCCAGATGGGCGAAGGCTCGTCCGCGGGAGTGGACCCAATCCGTGCACGAATCTGGGCCCGAGCCTCGGCGGCAGCGGTGCGGAACGGCTGCGACCGACCATAAGCCTCGATCCAGGAACGATTTGTCAGTTTCGACCCGGGCCGGGCCGGGGGAACTCGGTCGAACGGCGGCCGGGCCGGGCCGGCGGGAACTCGGTCGAACGGCGGCCGGGGCCGGGGCCGAATTCGGCCGGCCCGTGCCACCAGGCCGGGCCACGAGGTGGAAACCGCTGCTACCGTTCAGGCATGACCGCGGCCGACGAGCTATTCGCGGCGATCCGGGCGGGCGACCTGTCGACCGTCGATCGGCTGCTGACCGAGCGGCCGTACCTGGCCGGGGCGAGCGATGCGGCCGGGCTGTCGGCGATCGTGACCGCGGCGTACAACCGCCAGCCAGCCATTCTCGAGCGAATCCTGGCGGCCGCTCCCGACCTCGACCGGTACGAGGCCTCGATCGTGGGTGACATCGGCCGGCTGACCGAGCTCCTCGACGAGCCCGACGCGGGGCCGGTCGACGAACGCTCGGCCGATGGCTTCACGGCGCTCCACCTGGCCGCCTTCTTCGGGCGCCGGGCGGTCGCCCAGCTGCTCCTCGACCGCGGTGCCGACCCGAACCTGTGGTCCTCGGGCTCGCTCCACGTCCAGCCGCTGCATAGCGCGGTCGCCGGCGGTCACGACGCGGTCGCCCGGCTGCTCGTCGAGCGGGGCGCGCAACCCGATCGCGCCCAGGACGGCGGCTTCACACCACTCCACGGGGCGGCCCACAACGGCATGGCCGGGCTGTGCGACTTCCTGGTCGACCACGGCGCCGATCCGACCGCCCTGACCGATGACATCCTGACCCCGGCCGACCTGGCCGAGCGGGCCGGCCACCAGGCCCTCGCAGCCCACCTGCGCGAGCTGGCCGCCGGCCATTAGCGGCCGGCCGCCAACCGCCGGGGCCGCCAGGGCCGGGGGTGCGGGCGAACCAGCTGATCAGGCGGGAGTCGCCACCCAGGTTGGAAGCTCCCGGGCCAGCGTCGCCAACGGCAGCGAGCCGTGCCCGAGGACCGCGTCGTGGAACGCCCGCAGGTCGAAGGCCGAGCCGTCGCGCCGCTCGATCTCCGCCCGCAGGCGCTCGATCTCGCGCTCCCCAACCTTGTAGGTAAGGGCCTGGCCCGGCCAGCAGATGTAGCGATCCGTCTCGATCACCGCGTCGGTATCGCTGAGCCCGGCGCCCTTGAGGAAGTCGATCGAGCGCTGGCGCGGCCAGCGCAGCGCGTGCAGCCCGGTGTCGACGACCAGCCGGCCGGCCCGCCAGGCCATCGCATCGAGCATGCCGAAGCGCTCGGCCTCGTTGCGGAACAGGCCCATCTCGTCGGCCAGCCGTTCCGAGTAGAGCCCCCAACCCTCGACGTAGGCGCCGCCGACCAGGCGCGAGCCCAGCCGCCGGAACGTGCTCAGGCGCTCGTTCTCCATTTCCATCGCGATCTGGAAATGATGGCCGGGCACTGCCTCGTGATAGGTCGTGCTGGCCAGCTTCGAATAGGTCCGCGAGGGCAGGTCATAGGTGTTGGCGTAGTAGATCCCGGGGCGGGAGCCGTCGGTCGTCGGCGGCAGGTAGTAGGCGAAGGGGCTGTCCTTCTCCTTGTATTCCTCGACTGCCCGGACCTCGCAGCCGACCCGCGGCAGCGTGCCGAAGTAGCGCGGGGCGAGCTCCATCGCCCGATCGATGTCCTCGCGGGCCCGGGCCAGGAGCTCGGCCGGCGTGCCGGGACGGTTGGCCGGGTCGGCGGCCAGGTGGGCGCGATAGGCGACCGTATCATCGCCGAATCCCTGGGATCGGGCGATCACCTTGCGTTCGGCCTCGATCTGCTCGAGCTCGTCGAGGCCGATCTGGTGGAGATCGGCCGGCTCGAGAGCAAGGGTCGTCCAGGCCAGGATCTGGGTCCGATAGAGCGCGTCGCCATTGGGCGCCGACCACAGCCCCGGCTCCTCGCGGCTTGCCTCCAGGTAGCCGCTCCGGAGGGCATCCAGGAAGGCCCGGTCGGCAGGAATCACATCGTTCTTGACGGCCTCGAGGACGCGGGCTCGATCGGCCTCGCCGGCGACCCGGGCCATCGTGACCACGACCGATTCTTCGGGCGGGGTCTCGAGCAACCGCTCGAGCTGGGCAATCGTCCGCTCGGTCACGATCCGGGGTGCGGTCAGCCCGCTCGCAATCCCCTCTTCGAGGAGCTCGATGTTGGCCGCGATGAACGCCGGGTAGGCGCGCAGCCGGGTCAGGAATTGCTCGAGGCGCTCCGGCGTGTCGGCCGGCTGGAAGGTCGCCACGGTCGGCAGCAGGGTCTGCGGCCCACCCATCTGGTCGACCGGGCGGAGCAGGTCGATACGCTGGTTGTCCTGCTCGATCTGGAGCTCGCAGATGACCTGGACCATGTCCAGGGTGATCCGGTCCTCGAGCGGCTGATCGGCGGCGTCGATGTCGTTCGCCGCGGCGAGCGTCCGCTCCGCGAGCGAGCGCGCGCGGGCCCGGCCGGCGGGGCCTGGGTCTTCCAGCCGGTCGTCGTAGCGCGAATCGCCGAGCATCGTGGCGGTCGTCGGACTCTCCTCGAGAGTCGCCTCCCAGTAACCGTCGGCGAGGCGGTTGACCGGGCTGGACGGATCGAACTGGGGCACGTGTTCCTCCGTGGCGTGGCGCCCGACGGGCGACGCTGCAGGCGCGCTCGGGGGCCGAACGCGAGTGGCACTCAGCCTACTGGATTCGCCGCCGGGAACGCGCCGCTCAGCCGCTGAAAAGGGTCGTCTGCTCCCCGGACTGGCGTTCGATCTGGGGATCGAGGCCCAGGTATGGCTCGAGGTCCTCGAACCTGGGCTGCTCCCGTTCGGCGAAGGCGCGCAGGTGGTTGGCCTTGAGGATGTGCCAGTTGCCGGCCTCCAGGGCCGACCGCAACAGTGGCGAGCGTTCGAGCTTGTAGCGGATCAGCTCGGTGCGCTCGGGAGCGATCACGAGGAATTGGACGAGATCGGGGTCGGGCGGGATCAGGCCACCCCGGCGCAGCAGCGGCTCGCCCAGCATTGCGGTCCATTCGACCTCGAAGAGCATCGTCAGCCGCGCTCGGAAATGCCAGGTGACGTCGACCTGGTCGATCCATTCGGCGCGGGCCTTGCCGACATGGGGCGGGCCCGAGCGGAACTCCGAGTCATCGAGCCACTCGCCGAGACTGCGCCGGCCCAGGCGACGACCCTGCTCGCGGCTGGAGATCCAGACTCGCAGGCCGAGCCGGTGGCCGAGGTTGGCGAGCTCGGCGATCAGCTCGCTGTGGTCGTGCGAACGGCGCAGGAGGTCATCCGAGGTCACCACTCGATCGGGCGTGCTGGCCAGGCTCCGATAGCTCTCGAGGCAGGCCCCGACAAGGGTCTCGTCGGGC
Source organism: uncultured Chloroflexia bacterium (assembly GCA_963720965.1). GTDB lineage: Bacteria > Chloroflexota > Limnocylindria > Limnocylindrales > CSP1-4 > Palsa-1033. Next base: position 1,053,099 of record CAVRHD010000002.1, read on the forward strand.
AGGTCGTGGCCGGTGAACAGGCCCGCGATCCGCTCGTTGAAGCCCGATTCCGACAGGCGGCCGGCGGTCGACAGCAGGCTGAACACCGACCACTCGACCCGGTCGGCCAAGGGCAGCGCGGCGGCCGCGACGTCGTCCCGGTCGGTCAGCCACCAGCGACCCGGCTCGATCTCACGCAGGCGGCGGTGGTCGGGCCGGGCGAGCTCGTCCCGGACGAGCGTGAGCAGGCGCTCGACCCGATCGGCCGCCACAGCGACTTCTGGCGCCCGGACGGACTCCGGACCGGGTGGGGCGACCGGGCCGCGCAGCGAGGCGGGCAGGCCGCGCAGAGATGGCCGGCCGTCGGGCGGCGGCTCGTGGCGGAGCCCGTATTCGGGCGCCACGCCCGGGCGCTCCGACGGACCGCCCGTCGGGCCGCCGTCGAGGCTGGCCGAATTGTCGCGGTCGTCGATTTCCGGGGACACCAGCCGGCGGAGGTGGCCGGCCCGGTCGAGGCCGACCAGGATCTCGCCCAGGAGTCGCTCGGTCCGGGCCGGTTCGCCCCGGGCCTGGAGGATCGCGACGGCCGTGTCGGTCACCGTGCGAGCCACGTCGGCCTCCGAGAACCGGCCGCGGTCGAATTGCTCGGGCGGGGCAAACAGGCCCCGTCCGGGGATCATGTCCGGATCGCCCGGACCACCCGGAACGACCGGCAGGGCCACGTTGGCCCGGGTCCGCGGGCCGACCGGGATGGCGGCGCCGGGCGGCACGAACTCGACGATCCCGCCGGTCTCCTCGCCCGGCTCGGCCAACCGGGCCGCGACCAGCCGGTAGCCCGCGCCGACGCCGCCCAGGACCGCGGCCAGGAGCCCCTCGGGCCCGCCCGGCTCGAGGATCAGGACCGCCCGCGCGTCCCGGGCGAGGATCGGCGCGGCGGCCTCGTAGGCACGCCGGATCTGGGCCGATTGCCAGCCCCATGGGACGCGCGCGGTCGTGCCCAGGAGTGCCTCGATCGGAACGAGCGAGGCCGCCTCGCGACCGAGGACCCAGGCCGACCCCACATACGAGAACGAAAGGCGCTCCTGGTTGGGCCGGATCGGAGGCTGGCCCAGGACGAGCCTGATCCGGGGTCGGTCGGGCGCCCGGCCGAGCGACTCGGCCTCGGCCGCCAGGGCTCGGAACGTGGACGGCGTGCCGAGGCGCAGGACGACGTTGCCAGTGCCTTCGGCCAGGGCCTGGAAATCCTCGCCGAAGCGTGCCTGCATCGGCCCGAGCGGCGCGCCCTCGAGGCGCTGGACGAAGCCGCGCACAAGCCGGAATGCATCTTCGAAGGCCAGCCACGGGTTGCGCTCGCGCCATTGGCCGCCGCCGGGCAGCTTGACCCGGCCGTGGCTGATCCGGAGGGTCGAGATTCGACCGGGGTAGCCGTTCAGGCGGGACGCCGGCAGGATGGCGTGGAGGAGGGCCAGGCGCATCGCGGCTTCGACCGCGGGGGCGCGCAGGTCGGTCTCGATCCGCTCGAGGATGGCGTGCAGCCCGAGCAGTTGCCGGGGAGTGTGCAGGTCGAGGACCGAATTGACCATCGAGGATTTGCCTTCCGGGTAGGGAAAGCGCTCCCGGAGGGCGCGCCGCGCGGCGACGTCGACCGGCGTCTCGGCGATCCGGCCGATGTCCGCCTCGTCGACCGGCCCGTGGCGCTGCTCTCCGCCGCCGAGCTGGTCGCGACAGACGATGCAGCGGTACTGCTTGGTGATCGGCCGGGCCGGCTCGTCGCCGGTCGATTCCCAGACGACCTCCTCGACGGTGACGGCCCGACCGCAGGTCAGGCAGCGACTGGCGTAGCGCTCGCCCAGCCAGACCTTGAGGGCCGATTGCTCGCGCGGAGCGGCGGCAATCGCCTGGAAGGCCGCATCGAGGTGGCGGACATCGGGCGGGCGCAGGACCACCTCGGCCAGGAGGCGGGTCAGCGGGCTCGTTTCGAGGCTGGCCGCCCGGCGCTGCCGGTCGACCGCCGTCCGGGCAATCCAGCCGCCCCGGCCGTGAAGGTCGACGACGACGTCGCCCGGCCTGCTGTTCGCCTCGATCCGGGCGGCGACCAGCTCCGGCGGCAGCGGCGGCGCGAGCCGCCCGAAAGCGGGCAGGGACCAGCCCGGGTCGCTGCGCAGGAAGGGGTCTCGGCCGGCCATGGCGCAATTGTGCCACCGCACAGCGTACGATCCGAGGGTGACGATCGAACCATCTCCCGCCCCGCACCTGGCGGCGGTCGATGGCGCCCGCGCCTGGCGCAGCCTGCGGGCCGCCGTCGCCCAGGCCGTGGTTGGCGGCGACGAGCCACTGCGCCTCCTGGCGATCTCGATCCTGGCCGAAGGGCACGCCCTGATCGAGGACGTGCCCGGTGTCGGCAAGACGCTCCTGGCGCGCGCCTTTGCCCGGGCCCTCGACCTCGACTTCGGCCGGGTCCAGGGCACGCCCGACCTGCTGCCCTCGGATGTCACCGGAGCGAGCGTCCTTGCTCCGGCGGCCTCGCTCGCCGATGGCGGCCTGCGCCTGAAGTTCGTGCCCGGGCCGGTCTTCACCAATGTCCTCCTGGTCGATGAGATCAACCGGTCCACGCCCCGCACCCAGTCGGCCCTGCTCGAGGCGATGCAGGAAGCGGCAGGTCTCGATCGAGGGCGAGACGCGCCCGTTGCCAGACCCGTTCATCGTCCTGGCGACGCAGAACCCGATCGAGTACGAGGGCACGTTCAGCCTGCCCGAAGCCCAGCTCGACAGATTCCTCGTCCGGATCCGGATCGGCTACCCGGACCGGGCGGCCGAAGCCCGGATCGCAAGCCGCTACCTGGCCGAGCGCGACCCGCTCGATCGCGTCCAGCCGATCCTCGACCGGCTGACCCTGCTCGGCCTGCGCGAGGCCGCCCGGCGGGTCCACGTCAGCCCCGAGCTGATCGACCACCTCGTCGCGATCGTGGCGGCCACCCGGGAGCGGCCGGACATCGAGCTGGGCGGCAGCCCGCGGGCCAGCGTGGCCCTCTTCCGAGCCGCTCAGGCCACCGCCCTGCTCGACGGCCGCGACTTCGTCCTGCCCGACGACATCCGGGCGATCGCGCCCGCCGTGCTGGCCCATCGGCTGCGCCTCAGCGTCGATTCGTCGCTCCACGGGCAGACGATCGAGGGCGCGTTCGCGGAGGCGATGGCGGGGGTCCCGGTCCCGGTCGGTCCGGCCGGAACGTTCGGACCGGCCGATGGCTCGAGCCCGGACGGGACTGGCGTGGCCCGGACGTCTGCCGGGGCCGACGGCGACGGCGACGGCTCGAGCCGGACGAGCCAACCGGCTTGATCGAACCGCGGCCCGGTGGGCCCGGCCCTACCGGGGCTCGCGCAACCGAGGCGCCCGAGGCCGAGTACGACGAGCAGGAGCCGGCCTCCGCGACGATCAGCCGCGACCCGGGCTCCGGCCGGTACGCCTGGATCGTCGGCGGGCTGCTGATGGCGATCATTGGCGGCGCGGCCGGCAGCGACACCATCGCGGCGCTCGGGTTCATCCTGGCCGGCGTCGGCCTGATCCGCTGGATCAGCCATGCCCGCGGCCTGGCCGGGCTCGTCGTGATCCGGCGGCTGGAACGCGATCGGGTCGTATGCGGCGACCCCGTGGAGCTGGTCGTGACCGTCCGCAATCGCGACCCGCTGCCCGTCCCCTGGCTGCGCATCTCGGAGCCCCTGCCGGCCGAGCTCGAGCTGGTCTCGCCGGCCGATGCGGCCGCCTTCGCCGGCACCGGGACGCGAATCAGCGCCCGGGCGGAGCTGCTCAACGGCTGGTCGCTCGCGCCGTATCGCCGGATCACCCGCCGGATCCATCTGGTCGCGGGCCATCGCGGCGTGCATCGCTTCGACCTGGTCCACGTGTCGGCCGGCGACCTGCTCGGCCGGGCGCTGGGCGAGGAGCAGCGCTCGATGCCGGTCACTCTCGTCGTCCGGCCCCGGGTCGTGGCCACCGAAGCGCTCGACGCCCGGCACGACTGGAATGGCGAGCGGCCGACGCGGACGGGCCGGGTCGACGATCCGAGCCGGTTTGCCGGGGTCCGGCCGTACACTCCCGGCGATCCAGTCCGGCGAATCCACTGGCGGGCGACCGCTCGCCTGGGCGAGCCGGTGGTGAAGCGCTTCGATCCGGCCCGCGAGCGTGACGTCGTGATCGTCATGGACATCGAGACGCGTGCCGACGATTGGCGCCCCTACCGGTCGACGGGCCAGCCCGACGATGGCGCGCTGTTCGAGGAGCTGTGCATCGTGGCCGCCTCGCTGGCCCGGCGGTTCGAGGCCGACGGAGCCGCCTGCGGCCTGGCAGCCGCGGCCTACACCGGCAGCGCCCGCCGAATTGCGTTTGCCGCACCGAGCTCGGCGGCCGGCCAGAGCGGCCGCATCGGCGACCTGCTGGCCAGGCTCGGGACGTATCCCTCGGCACCGTTCCCGGCCCTCCTCGGCGGGATGGTCCGGCTGGCCCGGCCAGGCACCCAGCTGGTGGTGGTCACGGCCCGCGATCCGCGACCGTGCCTGGCGGCAGCCCGCGGCCTGGCCCGGAGCGGGTTCGGGGTCGAGCTGCTCGCCCTCGGCTCAGCCGGTCCCGAGCACGCCCGGCTGGCTCGCCGGGTGGGCCTGCCTGCCCGGGCGGTCCGGCTCGACTCGGATTGGAGGACGAGCCATGCGCTCGAGCTCGTGGGCTGAGGTACTCGGCCCGGTCCTGGTGGGCCTGGCCGAAGGCGCATGGATCACGGTCGTGTACGTCCTGATCGAGACCGTGGGCCGGGCCAACTACCCGCTCGGCCTGCCGATCTTCAGCCTGGTCGCCTTCCTCGGAGCCCTGGCCGGACCGCGCCTCGAGCGGCTCGGCGATTCGCGCTGGCGGGTGATGACCCTGGTCGCCGTTGCCGTCGGGATGCTGGGCATGCTGCTCGGGCCGGGCGTGATCGGGGGCCTCCTGGCCGGCGATTCGGCGCAGGCCTTCGGGGCCCAGCCCGGGGGCTGGCTGCTGGGCGTGGCTGCCTTCCGGGGCATGCTCGGCGGCGGCTCGCTGGACGACCCGGACGGGGCGACCCGGCCGGTGGTCCGCGGCGTCATCGGCCTGAGCATCGCCTGGCTGTACGCCGGGCTCCTACCGGATGCGAGCCAGGCCGCGTTCCGCGCCGCGGCCCTCGGTCCGACCCTGCTGTTCGTCGCCGCGGGGATCGCTTCCGCCGGCCTTCGACGTGTCCAGGCGGTCGCGATCCCAACGGGGATCCGCTGGTGGCGGAATCGCGCCTGGCTGGTCATCCTGGCGGCGTCGCTGATCGGCCTGACCGTGCTGGCCCTGCCCATGGCCCGGGCCGTCGCCTCGGTCGAGCCGCGGATCCTGGGCCTGGAGGGCTTCCCCGAGCTCGTCATCATCGTGGCCCTGGTGGCCCTCATCCTGGCCCCGACCGGCGGTCGCCAGCGTCCGAGCGTCCTGTCGGTGCGGGGAGCGATCGTGCTGACGGTGCTGTTCATCGGCATCGCCGTCGTCTACAACATCCTCCATAGCCAGGACAAGAGCGGCCCGGCCGGAGCGGCCGGCGGCGGCGGCACCGGCGCCCAGGCCGGCAACGGGATGCTCGGTGTCGTGATCGTCGCGTGGGTTCTCCTTGGCGCGGCCCTCGTGGTCATCGTCCTGGCTCGAAACTGGCGCCGGTCACGCCTCGAGGAGATGACCGGCAGCTTCGCCGATGAGGGCGATTTCGAGATCCGCGCGCCGGGCGGAGGCTGGCTGGCTCGGGCCCGCGACCGGCTCATCCGGCTCCGGCCGGATCGACGCCCGGCCACGGCCGAGGCGGCCTACCTGGCCACGCTCAAGGAGCTCGACCAGCTCCACTCGCATCGACGCCTGGAGATCGAGACGCCGGCCGCTCACGCCCGGCGGCTCCATCGCGAGGGCGCGGGCAGCCTGGAGCTCGACCTGCTCGCCGCGAATTACGAGCTATCGCGCTGGGGCGGGCGGAACCTGTCCGAGCGCGAGACGCGTCGCGCCATCGGCCGCTGGGAGCGCTCCCGGGTGCGAATCGCCGGCTGGGTCCAGGCGGAGCGGCTGGAGCGGGCGCACGCCGAGCAGAAGGCCAAGGAAGACCAGGCCTGACCCGGCCTGACGTTGCGTTCCGATGACCTGAGCCGGCCTGAGCCGGCCTGACCTGGCCTGGCCTACGGCTCGTCGAGCTCGTCGGGCTCCTCGACGAATGCCTCATCGGTCGTGACGTCAGCCGGCAGGGCCCGATCGAGATCCTCGATCTCGTCGTCCTCGTCGTCCTCGTCGAGGTCGTCCTCGAGGTCCATCTCCTCGCGGATCAGGGTGCCCTTGGTGTACGGCCGCAGGTCGGTCGACTTGGCTGCGGTCGGGAAGCTGACCTTGCCGTAGTTGCGGGGGTCCTGGAAGATCTCGCGAATGATGATCCGGACGTCCTTGTCGCCGAGCGAGGTGATCCCGGCGAAGTACTTGTTGCCTTCGGCCATCAGCTTGAGCAGGCGCGCCGCGACGCGTGGCTCGACGATCCCGATGCGCATCCCGTTGCTGACCGCGATCAGCCGATTGCCTTCGGGGGTCATTTCGACAGCGTCGCCCGGATTGACCTGGGCCAGCTTGCGCGGGTCGGCCAGGTCGGTCAGGAAGGCGAAGCCGGTCTTGCCGGTCTCCTCGACGAAGATCGAGACGGGCGCCTTGCTGCCCTCCATGGCCGGCACCGTCTTCTCGCCGGCCTCTACGAGCAGGACCCGCAGGCGGTCGATGTTGCGCTCGGCGATCCGGTTCGTCGGATCCAGGGCCAGCGCGGTCTGGTAGTGCTCGCGGGCCGATCCCAGCTCGCCCAGCTCCCAGAGCGCCTTCGCCAACCGGTTTTCGGCCTCCGCGTCGGGACCCATCTCCAGGATTCGCCGGTTCGTATCGGCGGCCTCGCTCCATTGGGCCACGGCCGAGAAGGCAATGGCCTGCTCGATGAACTGGCGCTTCTGGCGGAGGGCCGTGGCGGCACTGGTCGCCGGGCTGGTTTCGACGTCGGAAAAGCTCACTGGATGGGTCGTCCTCTCGATGATCGGATCGGGCGCGGGGCGGTCACGCTGGGGCCGGTGCCAGGTCACGGGGTCGCGGGCAGGCGCGAATCGCGGACCGAATGCGGGCCACTGTTTCTAGCATCGTTCGCCCGATCCGTCAACGCGGCCGCGTCATCGCCGAGCCACGGTCAGTGCCCGTTCCACTGGGGTGCGGGCTCCCCGGGGCTGTCTTGTCCGGTTCTTCCCGTTTATCAGCCCGCGTAGTGGTAGAGAACAAATCGGACCGATTCGGGCCCCGGTCCCGCTGTCCGGCGCCCAGGTTTGTGCACGAATTACCAGCTTCGCGCTCGCGATTCGACCGAATCGCCGCCCAGTTCTTCGTTACTACCGCGGGGGCTGGTATCCGGGCATTTCCGGGCAATCACGGCCGCCCACGGGACCACAACACGCCGAACCGCGCCAGGGCCGCGCGCCGCAGATCCGCGGTCATGGACCGGCGGCCGGTCAGCGCAGGGCTACGTTCCAGGCAATCACCGCCAGGCCGAGCGCGCCGAGCAGGGCCGTCTGCCAGATCCAGCGCGGATCGCGTCGCTGGGCGGGCGGCGAGCCGTGGATCGCGTCCCACAGGAAGAAGACGAGGGTCACGATCGCCGGCCCGAGCAGCCGCGGCAGCGCTACGGCCCGGATCGCGCCAGCCGAGATGGCCACGACCGCGGCATAGGTGAGGGCCGACCACAGGGCGGCTCGCCGGTTGCGCTCGCGCAGGACCGACAGGCGGAATCCGAGGAGACCGCCGACGAGCGCCTCGGACAACGCCAGCAGGAGCAGGGCAGGCTCGGACAGTGCGGCCGCGCCAGCCGCCGCGCCACTCGCCGCGCCCTTGGCCGCGGATGGCTCGACGAGCCCGCCCTGGACGAGCGCCGCGGCCCCGACGAAGGCCAGGAATCCGATCAGGACGGACAGGCCCAGGACGAGTGTCCGGTCGTCGGCGCTCGGCGGACTGACCCTCGAATGGAGGTGCAGCTCGAGGGCCAGCGACCGGTCGATCAGGACCGCCGCCAGGGCGAGGGCCGCCACGATCGGCAGGCCATCGGGCACGACCTGGAGCACGCCCACGCTGGCCATGGCCGCCAGCGCCGGCAGGATCGTCGACTCGATCGCGATTGTTCGCGGCCGGCCGTCGCCCAGTAGCCAGATCGTGGACAACGCGACAGATCCCCCGAGGAGCACCACGACGAGCCAGCTCAACGAGCCATCGAGCAGGCGCGACATGCCGATCACGACCGTGGCCATGAGGACGAGCTCGCGCCGGGCGGCGGTCCGGGTATCCATCGGCGCGATCGTACGGGACCCGATCACTGAGCGAGCAGCCGTTCGCCCTTGCCTGCGACCCACGCCAGGAGGTCGTGGCGCGATCGCGCGTTGAGCACGACCGCGGGCTCGACCCACGCTCGCCGAGCCTGCCCCACGGCCCACTCGAGATGATGGAACTCCTCGATCCGATGGGCGTCCGAGTCGATCGCCAGGAGGCAGCCGGCCGCGACGGCCCGGCGCGCGCGCTGGTCGGTGAGGTCGAGGCGGTGGTCCGACCCGTTCATCTCGAGGGCGGTCCCGGTCCGGGCAGCCTCGGCGAAGATGAGGTCCCAATCGAGGTCGAGGTCGGGCCGTCCCTGGACCTTGCGTCCGGCGGGGTGGGCGATGACGTCGACGTGGGGGCTCCGAATCGCGGCCAGGACCCGCCTGGTCAGCTGCTCGCGTGGCTGGCTTCGGCCGACATGGACCGAGGCGACGACGAGGTCGTAATCGGCCAGCAGCTCGTCCTCATAGTCGAGCGTGGCGTCGGAGCGGATCTCGAGCTCGCAGCCGTGGAGCAGGCGGAAGCCCTCGGCCGGCGTTGCCGCCGGCGCCGTTCCGGCCGCCTCTTCCTGGGCGAACCGGGCATTCAGGTCGCGAACGACGGCCCGCTGGAGGCGGACCCGCTCCGGGGTCAGCCCATTCGCGATCCCGAGCGACCGGGTGTGGTCGGTCAGGACCTGGTAGGCGTGGCCGCGCTCGCGGGCGGCCTCGGCCATCTGCTCGATCGAATGGACGCCGTCGGACCAGTCCGAGTGCGAATGGAGATCCCCCCGCAGGTCGGCCAGGCTGACGAGCGAGGGCAGGCGGCCAGCCTGGGCGGCCTCGATCTCGCCCTGGTCCTCGCGCAGCTCGGGCTCGATGAATGGCAGGTCCAGGAACCGGTAGGTCTCGTCTTCCGTCGCGAAGGTCCGCAGCTCGGCTGGGGTCGCGGGCGCGCCGTCCTCGGCCATCCGCAGGTAGCCCTTCTCGGACAGGCTCCAGCCGCGGTCCCGGGCGATGCCACGGAGGCGGATGTTGTGATCGCGCGAACCGGTGAAGTGCACCAGATAGGTCCCAGCCTCGCCCGGCGGCATGATCATCAGGTCGACCTGGGGCCCGCCGATGAGCACGATCGCCGCCTTGTGGCTTCCGGCCCCGAGGACTCGCTCGACGTCCGGCAGCGACACGAACCGCTCCACGAGGCCCGCCGCGTCGGACGTCTCGGCCAGCAGATCGAGATCGCCGATCGTCTCCTTCTGCCGTCGATACGAGCCGGCCGGCTCGAACCGGGTCACGCCGGGCACTGTCGACAGCTGCCCGATGAGCCGCTCGACGATCGCCTCCGCCGTTCCCAGCAGCATCCGGTCGTCGGCCCGGGTCTCGAGCGAGGCGATCCCCGCCAGGATCGACGTCTCGGCCTTTTCGGAAAGGCCCTTGACGGTCCTGATCCGGCCTTCCTGGGCGGCCTTGCGCAGGTCGTCGAGGTTGTCGACGCCGATCGTCTCGTGGAGGATCCGGACGGTCTTCGGGCCGACCCCGGGAACCCGCAGCAGGGCGACGAGCCCGGCCGGAACCTCGGCCGAGAGCCGGTCATAGAACGCGAGGTGGCCGGTCGTCGACAGCTCGGCCAGCTTGTCGCTGATGGCCTGGCCGACGCCCGGGATACGCGGAGCGTTGCCCTCCCGGTAGGCCCGGGCGATCTCGATTGGGTGGTGGCCGATCGCGTCGGCCGCCCGATGGTAGGCGACGGTCTTGAACACCAGCTCGCCCTTGACCTCGAGCATATCGCCGATCTCGTGGAAGATCGCGGCCAGCTGCCCGTTGGTCAGGAGCGGCGGATCAGCCTGGGCATCGACCATCCCCGGATGGTAGCGGGCCGGCCGGGACGAGCCGGGCTCAGGCGGCGACGACCTGGTTGCGGCCGCCGCGCTTGGCCCGGTACAGGGCCCGGTCGGCGGCGACGAGCAGCTCGTTGATCGGCACGTCCGGGCGGCTGCCAACGGCCACCCCGACCGACACGCTGACCCCGGGGACGCGCCACTCCCGGAGGTCGAGCTGGCCAACAGCGAGCCGGACCCGCTCGGCCACCTCGAGCGCGATCGGCGCCGTGGCGTGGCGGAGCAGCACGGCGAACTCCTCGCCGCCGAATCGGGCCGGCACGTCGCCTTCGCGCACGGCCGCGGCGATTGCGCCGCCAACCGCCCGCAGGACCTCGTCGCCAACGCCGTGCCCGAAGGTGTCGTTGACCCGCTTGAACCAGTCGATGTCGACCATCAGGACGCCGACATCGAGGCCGTCCGCCGACCGGCGGCGGCGGCCGAGGAGGCTGCAGAACTCCTCGAAATAGCGCCGGTTGGGCAGCCCGGTCAGGGCGTCGGTCGACGCCCGGGCTTCGACCGCCCGGGTCGAGTCGACCCGGCTCAGGGCGGCCGAGGCCTCGATCGCGGCGGCCGCCAGGACCCGCTGGGTGGCCGCCGGCCATGGCTCGGTCGAACGCCGGGACAGGATGATCGCGCCGATCCCGAGCCCCTCATGGCGGAGCGGCACGGCCAGGGTGTTGCCGATCCCGAAGGCCGACTCGGCCCTCGCAGCGAGCTGTTCGGTAGCCCGGTCCTGGGCAGCCGGATCGGCCTGACTGAAGGCGGTCGGCGGCAAGGCCGTGGTCGTGCTGGGCACGCCGGGATGCATCGAGACGAGCGTGGCGATCGGAACGTCGGAACCCGCTTCGAAGCGGACCACCACGCAATGGTCGGCCGCGGTGACCCGGCCAAGATCGCCCAGCATTGCCTCGATGATCGCGGCCGGGGAGACCGAGCGGGACAGGCCCTGGAGGATCCGGGCGAACGTCTCGGCCTCCGCGCGCCGGGCCCGGTCACCGGCGGCAACCGCGCGCCGATGGAACCAGGCTGCGCCGCCGACCACGCCAACAAGGGCCAGCACGATGATCCCGAGGGGCTGGGCCTGGCCGGCCACGACCACCAGGCAGGCGGTAGCGACGAGGAGGCCGAATGAGCCGCCGAGGATCCGCCGGGTGATCGAGATCCAGCGGTCCTGGGGGTCGCCCTGGCTCAACGTCTGTTGGGGGTCGGCCACGACCTCAAGCATGCGGTTGGAACAGGTGTTCGTCCAGACGGCCGGCCTGGTACCTATGGCGGTCAGGAGGGGGTACCTTCGGGCTATTCGAGGGTCGTGCCGCCGCCGCCACTGAGCGCAACGAGCTCGTGCTCACCCACCCGGCCGGCTCGAGCGGGCCGCGGACGGCGCCGGCCACCGCGGGCCACGGCCAGCTCGGCGGCCGCCCCTCCGGCGCCCTTGACCCGGTACATCGCGGCATCGGCCTTGGCGATCAGGTCCTGCGCGGTCCGGCCGTCGAGCGGATAGGCGGCCACGCCGATCGAGCAGCCGATCGACACCGGAGCGCGGTCCGGGCTCTGGTAGGCCCGGTCGCTGAGCGTGTCGAGGATCCGCTGGGCCGCCAGCCAGGCGGCCTCGCGGTCGGTATCGGGCAGGATCACGGCAAACTCGTCGCCGCCGTAGCGGGCCGGCAAGTCCGAGGCACGCAAGGTGGCCCGAAGCTCCTCCGCCACCCACGCCAGGACGCGGTCACCGAACAGGTGGCCGAACGTGTCGTTGACCAGCTTGAAGCCGTCGAGGTCGATCATCAGCACGGCCAGGGGTGTCTTCGAGCGCTGCGACCGGACGACCTCCTCGCCCAGGCGCTCGTGGAGATAGCGGTGGTTGAAGAAGCCGGTCAGCTGATCACGGTCGGCCAGCTTTCGCGCATCCTCGTACAGGCGGGCGTTCTCGAGGGCCATCGCCGCCTCGTTGGCCATCGTCCGGGCCAGCTCCAGGCGGGCCGCGTCGAACGTCTTGGGCGAGCTCGACATCAGCTCGACCAGGCCGATCGAGGTGCCCTTGGCCACCAGCGGCAGCATCGCCAGGAGCCGGTCGCCCTGCTGGACCATCAACGCCACCTCGGCCCGATCGGCAAGCGGGTCGTGGCTGTCGATCACCGAGGTCACCTGGCGCTCGAGCACACGGCGGGTCTCGGGATAGTCGTTCAGGTCGTAATACGGCTCGACCGCCTCGAGGTCCCCGGCGGGCCAGTAGCCCCACGACAGGATCCGGTCGGATGGCCGCTCCCAGTAGCTGATGCCGCAGCGCTCGACGCCCATCGCGACCGCGAGGTGGCGCGCGATCAGGTCCGCGACCTGGCGCGGATCGAGGCTCTCGGAGAGAGCGCTGCTCATGTCGAGCAGGCCCCGGAGCTCTTCGGCCAGGCGCTCGCTCCGAGTCAGGAGGCGAGCCGACTCGACCGCCGTGGCGGCCTGGTCGGCGAGGATCGTCAGGAGCCGCAGGTTGTTCTCGTCGAACTGGTTCAGGCCGAGCTTGGACAAGGTGATCACCCCGATCACCCGCTCGTCGTAGCGCATCGGCACGACCAGCATCGACTCGTCGACCTCGTCCGTGCCGGGGATCGTGGCGCCCCGCGGGTCGTCGTTGGCGTCGTTGATCAGGAGGGGCAGGCCGTGTGCCCCGACCCAGCCCGTGAAGCCCTCGCCGAGCTTGGTCCGGAGGACCTCGAAGTCGACCTGCTCGTAGGCACCGACCGTGCCCTCGAAGGCGATCGGGATCAGCTCGGCGCTGTCCTCGAGCATGTACACCCGGCCGTTGTGGTAGTCGATGATCTGGCGGATCTCCTCGACGATGGCCCGGCCGACCGACTCGATCGTGTTCTGCCGGCTCATCCGGGCCGAAGCGGCCTGGAGCACGGCCAGCTGGCCGGCTCGGACCTCGGCCTCGCCGAACAGGTCGGCGTTGTGGATCGCGATCGAGGCGTGGGTCGCGACCGCTTCGGCAAACTCGATGTCGCCGGGGGTCCAGGTCCGCCGGGTGAACGACACGGCGCTCATCACTCCGATCACCCGCTCGTCCTGGAGGAGGGGCACGACGAGCTCGGCCGCGATCGGGGCAACGCCGTCGTAGCGCTCGTAGCGGGTCAGCCCGGCCGGGGTCTTTCGATCGGCGTCGACGTCGTCGCGGTGCCACGGCCGGAGGGTCTGGGCGACCTCCAGGAACCAGTCCTCGTCGGTCGAGAGATCGGGCAGCAGGGCGGCGGCCTCGTCGGTCAAGCCGGCCCAGGCCACCAGCTCGAGGCTGTCACCGCGACGAATCCGGATCGTCGTCGCATCGGTCTCGACGGCCCGGTTCATCTCGCTCACGATCAGTCCGAAGACCCGGTCGCGGTCGAGGCTGGTGGTCAGTCGCTGGGCGATCCCGAGGACCGACTCGATCCGCTCGTTGAGGCGCTCTTCCCGGGCGCTCCGTGAGGCGTCCCGGGCGGCGATCCGGCCAAAGGCGATGCGCAGGAACATGGCCGACGCGGCCAGGACCGTGACCTCGGCCAGGGCGCTCCAGTCGAGGGCCGTCCAATGGCCGGCCAGGGCGATCGGCACGACCGTCAGGCCGAAGGTTGCGACCACCACGATCGCCGCCGTCCGGCGGGTGAAGAAGATGGCCGCCATGAGCAATGGAACGGCGGCCAGGCCGATCCCGAACGGATCGTGGACGCCCGTTACCAGCCGGACCAGGCCGTATGCCGTGATCGACACCGCCGCCAACAGCCAGGGTGGAATCGGGGCACGCAGGAGCGTCACCCCCGGATGACCTCTGCGGCCCGGGTGTTCATGGCCTCCGATCGTCGCATCCGGCGGCCCTGCGCCGCCGCGCTACGGTCGTACCTGCCCGACGGCCCGATGGTCACCTCGCAGCCTGGGCCGTGCCTCGGGCCCGCGCCGGCTCGGGCCCGCGCCGGCTCCGCAGGCGACGCACCGGCGGGTGCTGGCCGATTGGCGCGCGCTGCCCGAGTTGGGCGCGTGGGCGCGCGCGGCCCGGTTGGGCGCGCCGTGCCCGAGTTGTTGACAAATGGTTGCTCCGGCGGCGCTTATGGCAGCGCGCCGCGTGGATTCGACCGGAATGATGCTGGAGTTGAGCGTGGCCGCGAGGCGCAGCGTGCCGGCCCGACCCTCCGACCGTACTTAAGCGTTGCTACCGCGCGAATTTGTCAGGAGCGCCGTGACCAGGCCCTGCCGGCACCCACCCGCTCCGAGGGGCTCTGGCCCTTGGCACCTCTAAGGCAGCCCTACGCGCGTCGCCGAGTTTGTGACAAATCGTTGCTGGGGTGGTTCTTCTGGCGACTCGCGGCCTCGAATTCGACCAAAAATCGCCTGGATCCAGTCTGATTCTGCGAGGTTCGTGCTCGGGCCGAGCGTGGGCGAGAGGGGTAGCGTGCCGACCCCGCCCGCCAACGACCATAAGCGTCGCTTCAGCGCGGATTTGTCAGGAGTGTCGCGACCGACGAGAGGCGCCCGCGACCCAGGCGCGCCGATCCGCGCCGCCGAGACCCGCTCGCCGCCGACCCGGCCTCGCCAACGACCATAAGCGTCGCTTCAGCGCGGATTTGTCAGGAGTGTCGCGACCGACGAGAGGGCGGCGCCTGCCCCCGGGCGGCGCCTGGACCCGGGCGGAGCCGCGGCGGACCCGGGCGGAGCCGGGCCGCGCCGACAGCCCGCCGCGAATCAGTGCTTGAAGCCACGCTCCTTGTGGACGCCCTTGGCCGGGGCCGGCTGCTGGGCCAGCTCAGCGGTGAAGCGGACCAGGTCGGCCAGGAACATGGCTGCCAGGTCGCTCGACATCCCGTTCCGGACGACGACCCGGAGGACGGCCAGGTCCTCCCGATTGGGCGGCATCGTGTAGGCCGGAACCTGCCAGCCGCGTTCGCGCATCCGGCGCGAGACATCGAACACCGTGAAGTTGGTGACCTCGTCCTTGAGCCGGAAGGCGAACACCGGCAGCTCGTCGCCCCGGCTGAGCAGCTCGTATGGCCCAATCTTCTCGATCTCTGCGGCCAGGTTCATGGCCACCGCGCGACAGGTCTGCTGGACCCGCCGATAGCCCTCGAATCCCAGGCGCAGGAACGTGTAGTACTGGGCGACCACCTGGGAGCCCGGCCGCGAGAAGTTCAGGGTGAACGTGCCCATGTCACCGCCGAGGTAGTTGACATGGAAGATCAAGTCCTCGGGCAGCACGTCGTGGTCGCGCCAGATCACCCAGCCGACGCCCGGATACACCAGGCCGTACTTGTGGCCGGACGTGCTGATGCTGGCCACCCGGGGCAGGCGGAAGTCCCAGGCCAGGTTTGGCTCGAGGAACGGCGCGATCATCGCCCCGGATGCACCATCGACGTGGATCGGGATGTCGAGGCCGGTGCGGGCCTGCAGCTCATCCAGGGCAGCCGCGATCTCGGCGATCGGCTCGAAGCTACCGTCCATGGTCGATCCGAGGATGCCGACCACGCCGATCGTGTTGTCGTCGCACAGGGCGACGGCCTCGGCCGGTCCAAGGTGGAGCCGATTGCCCTCGAGCGGGACGAGTCGCGGCTCGATCTCGAAGTAGTTGAAGAACTTGTCCCAGACCACCTGGACGTTCGCGCCCGCGACCATGTTCGGGCGATCGACGGGCAAGCCGGCGGCCCGCCGGCGTTCCTGCCAGCGCCGCTTGAGGGCCAGGCCGCCGAGCATGCACGCCTCCGACGAGCCGACCGTGGACACCCCGGGCACGCCCACATCGGAGGCATGCCAGAGGTCCGCCAGCATCCGCACGCAGCGGGTCTCGAGCTCGGCCGTCTGGGGATACTCGTCCTTGTCGATCATGTTCTTGTCGAGCGTCTCGGCGATCAGCGCCTGGGCCTGCGGCTCCATCCAGGTCGTGCCGAACGTGGCCACGTTCTGGCGCGAGTTGCCGTCCAGGAGCAGCTCGTCGTGGATCAGCTGGTAGGCCGTGTCGGGCTGCATGCCCCGGCCCGGGAACCGGTCGCGCGGGACCGGGCCCTGCTCGACGTCCTGGGTGAACATCGGGTTGATCGCGAGATCGTCGGCGAGGCCGGCCGGGCGTCGAGTCGAGCGCATCAGGTCCTCCTGTGGTGGTTCCGGGGGCACCGGCGGGACGGATCGCACGGTACACCGGACAGGCACACCGGACTTGCGCATCGGACGGATGGATCGGCCTGGTCGGGCGGGGCGGCCGTACGATGCCCCGGTGAGGATCGCGTTTCGCGCCGAGCCGGACGATCTCGCCTTCCGCCTGTTCGCCTGCGCGGCTGCCCTTGCCGGCGCCACCCTCGCAGCGGCCGTCCTGCAGGCCTGGCTCGGGATTGCCGACGCGTCGGCAATCTACCTCCTGGCGGTGGTCGCGATCGCCGGGCGCTTCGGAACCTGGCCGGGCGTGGCCAGCTCCCTGGTCGCCTTCCTGATCTACGACTTCCTGTTCACGGCTCCCCGCTTCACGTTCAACGTGACCAACCCGCAGGAGTGGCTGAGCTTGCTCCTGTTCCTCGTCGTGGCCGTGGTGATCGGCCGGCTCGCGGCACTCCAGGCCGAGCGGGCCCTCGAAGCCGACCGCCGGGCGCGCGAGGCCCAGGCGATGTTCGGGATCAGCCGGGCGCTGGCCACGGCCGAATCGATCGACGCGGCAACGCCCGAGATCCTCGAGCGATTGATCGACCAGACCGCCATGGACCGGATCTGGGTCGGCTTCGGACCAGCCCCGGAATCGGAGGTCCTGATCGCCGACTCGTCGCCGGCCGGTGACGGTCCGGCCGAGGTCCAGGACGTGACGCCGTGGGTGCTGGTCCGGATGCCCGGCGACGAGCCGGCCGAATGGATTCGCGCCCACGAGGGTCCGACCGGCGGCCAGCCTGGTCAAGACAGCCTTGGCGACCCGCCGATCACCCTCTTCCGGGTCCTGATCGAGGCCGACGGCGAGGTCCTCGGCTCGCTCTGGAGCCGGCGCGATGGCGAACCGGGCCTGCCCGGCCGGGGAGCCACCCGAAGCCTGTCGCTGGCTGCCGACCAGCTCGGCCTGGCCCTGCGCCGGGAGCACCTGGCCGAGGTGGCGACCACCGCGGAGGTCGCCCGCCGGAGCGATGCGCTCAAGAGCGCCCTGCTCGACTCGGTTTCGCACGACCTGCGGACGCCACTGGCCACGATCCGGGCCCTGGCCGGCGGGCTGCTCGACGAGGGCGTGCCCCTGTCCACCGAGGAGGTCCGCGAATCCGCCACGACGATCGACGAGGAGGCCCTCCGGCTGAGTGACATCGTGCGGGGCCTGCTCGACCTGAGCCGGATCGAGGCGGGAGAGCTGCGGCCTGACCTGGCCCTGCACGAGCTCGACGAGCTGGTCGACACGGTCCTGCGCCGCTATCGCGCGGCCCAGGGCGAGCACCAGATCGTGATCGAGATCCCGGAGGACCTTCCGGTCCTGGTCGATGCCTTGTTCTTCGACCAGGCCCTGACCAATGTCTACGACAATGCCCTGGCCCATTCGGCCCGCAATTCCGTCGTCCGCCTTCGCGCCCAGCGGTTGGAGCAAGGGACCAGCTCGGCGAACGGGTCCCGGGCACCGGTCGAGCTCGTCGTCGAGGACAGCGGACCGGGCCTCGACCCGGCCGTCCTGGAGCAGGTATTCGACAAGTTCTACCGCGGGCAGGGGGTCGAGATCGGATCGCGTCATGGACTCGGGATCGGCCTGACCATCGCCCGCGGCCTGACCGAGGCAATGGGCGCCCAGATCGAGGCCGGCGCGGGCCAGCTGGGCGGCCTCGCGATCACTTTTCGCCTGGCCGCCAGCGAATGAGCGACGGCGCGGGCTCGCTGCTCCTGCTGATCGAGGACGACCTGCCCACGAGGCGGGCCCTGGCGGCGAACCTGGCCGGCCATGGCCACCGGGTCGACGAGGCCGGCACCGCGGCCGACGGGCTGCGCGCCTGGGCGGCCCGCCGACCGGACCTGGTCCTGCTCGACCTCGGCCTGCCCGATCGTGACGGGCTGAGCGTCATCCGCCAGGTCCGGCGCGAGTCGGCCACGCCGATCCTGGTCCTGTCGGCGCGGGGCGACGAAGGTGACCGGGTGACCGCCCTGGAGCAGGGCGCCGACGACTACCTGACGAAGCCGTTCGGGCTGGCCGAGCTGCGGGCCCGGATCAACGCCCTCCTGCGCCGGGCGGCCGGTCCGCTGGCCGACGCGACGGGTCGGCTGACGGTGGGCAACGTCACCCTAGATGTCGCCCGGCGCGAGGTGCTCGTGCGCGACCAGCCGATCGAGCTCACTCCGCGCGAGTACGAGCTGCTCAAGGTCCTCCTCAGCCGGGCCGGCAGCGTGGTCACACGGGGCCGCCTGCTCCGGGCGGTGTGGGGCGCCGCCTACGCCGAGGAGTCGCACTACCTCCACGTGTACGTCAGCCGGGTCCGGCGGAAGCTGGCCGCCGCCGGGGCACCCGACGTCATCCTGGTCGAGCCCGGGGTTGGCTACCGGGTCCGGGCCGATGAGGGGCCGGCTGAACCCGGCTGAGCGGCCAAGCGGCGATCGGCTGCCGATCGATGCTCGATTGAGGAATTCTTGAGCGCCTGTTGAGGCCGACCGGGCGCCCGCGGTCACGGGCCTCTTGGGCCGGCCGCCTAGGTTCGAGTCATGGACGAACAGAAGCCGGGGGCGGCCGAGCGCGTCGCGGTGCCCGGGCGCCACCCGGCCGATCGGCGGGTCCGGGTTGCGCGTCCCCACTCGACCTACTTCCGCTACGAAGGACCCGGCACGGTCACCGCCAAGCGCGAGGCGATCGCGCCGGTGGGCGTCAGCGAGCGGTTCAGCACGAACCTGCGCCGGGCGGTCTTTGGCCGGGCCCTGGCGACCGACGAGGAAGGCGAGGAGCGCCTGTCCAAGCTCAAGGCACTGGCCGTCTTCTCGAGCGACATGCTCTCGTCGGTGGCATACGCCACGGAAGCCTCGATGTACACCCTGCTCGCGGCCGGTACCGTGGCCCTCGGCCTGACCCTGCCGATCTCGATCGTCATCGTCGTGATCCTGTGGATCATCGTTATTTCCTACCGCCAGACCATTCGGGCCTATCCCAATGGTGGCGGGTCGTACATCGTGGCCAAGGACAACCTGGGCACGACCGCGGGCCTGATCGCCGGAGCGGCCCTGCTGACCGACTACGTCCTGACCGTCTCGGTCAGCGTCGCCGCCGGCATCGCCGCGATCATCTCGGCCTTCCCCGGCCCGCTGGCCTCGTTCCGGATCGAGCTGTGCACGATCGCGATCCTGGCGGTCATGCTGGTCAACCTGCGCGGCCTGCGCGAGAGCGGGACCGTCTTCGCCATCCCGACCTACCTGTTCGTCGTGATCACCCTGGGCATGATCGCGCTCGGAATCAGCCGGACATTGCTGGGCGACGCGCCCCAGGTAACCGGGGTCGTGCCGGCCACGGTGCCCCTCGAATCGCTGAGCATCCTGCTGGTCATGCGCGCCTTCGCCGACGGCTGCAGCGCGATCACCGGGGTCGAGGCGGTCTCAAATGGAGTTCCGGCTTTCCGGCGGCCGGAGGCGGCCAACGCCCGGCTCACCCTGACCATGATGGGCGCCCTCGTGGCGATCATGTTCCTGGGCATCTCGACCCTGGCCGGGATCACCGGTGCGGTGCCCGCCGCCAACCACGAGACCGTGATGTCCCAGATCGGCCGGGCCACGTTCGGTACCGGCCCGATGTACTACGTCCTCCAGCTGGCCACGACCGGGATCCTGATCCTGGCCGCCAACACCAGCTTCGCCGACTTCCCCCGGCTGGCCTCGATCCTGGCCCGGGACGGCTTCATGCCCAGCGGCTTCGCCTTCCGGGGCGAGCGCCTCGCATTCAGTACCGGAATCGTGGCCCTGGCCTTCCTGGCGATCGTGATCCTGGTGGCCTTCGGCGGGACGGTCGATGCGCTGATCCCGCTATACGCGATCGGGGTGTTCACCTCGATCACCCTGTCCCAGGCCGGCATGGTCCGGCACTGGCTCAACAACAAGGAGGCGGGCTGGCGGAAGAGCGCCGCGATCAACGGCTTCGGGGCCTGCGCCACCCTGGTCGTGACGATCGTCTTCGCGGTCGCCAAGTTCGCCCTGGGGGCCTGGCTGATCATCCTGATCATCCCGATCCTCGTCGTGGCGATGCTGTTCATCCACCGCCAGTACGAGCGCCGCCGGCTCGAGACTCGGGTCCGGCCCGAGGCGATCATCCCGCCACCGACCCGCCACCAGCGGGTGATCGTGCCTGTGCCCGAAGTGACCCGCGATGTCGTCCAGGCGATCCGGTTCGGGCGGACGATGTCGGAGGACGTCACCGCCGTCCACGTCACCGATGACCTGGCCCGGGGCGAGGAGCTTCGCGAGCAATTCAACCGGCAGCTGCCCGGCGTGCCCCTGGTCATCGTCGAGTCGCCCTACCGCAAGCTCGTCCGGCCGTTCGTCCGCTACCTCGAGTTCAGCGCCCGCCAGAACCGGGATGACCTGATCGTGGTGATCCTGCCCGAGTACGTCGCCCGCCACCGCTGGGAGCGACTCCTGTTCAACGGGAACGCCCGTCGAATCCGCGACGAGCTGCTTGGCCACCCGAACATCCTGGTTGCCCAGGTGCCGTTCCGGCGCGACCTCTGACGACGATGGGCGACCGCCTCGAGCAGCTGAGCCGGCAGACGTCGTCGGGGCGGCGCAACTGGCTGAGCCGCCAGCCCTGGTTCAGCCGGCGCAGCTGGGCCAGCCGCCGGACCGGGCTGGTCCTGCTCGGCGAGGTGGTCGCCCTGACCGCCACGACCGCCCTCGTGGCGATCCTCCAGGGCCAGCTCAACGTGGCCAACCCGTCGGCCGCCTACCTCCTCGCGGTCGTGGCCCTCGCCGTCGTCTTCGGAACCCGGGCGGCAGTGGCCGGCTCGATCGCCGCGTTCCTGCTGTACGACTTCCTGTTCGTCGACCCGCGTTTCACCCTCACCGTCTCGTCAATCGAGGAGTGGTTCAACCTGGCCCTGCTCCTCGTGGTGGGGATCGTGTGCGGGCGATTGGCCGGCGCCCAGCGCGATCGGGCGCGCGAGGCCGAAACCCGCGAGCGGGTCACCCGGGCCCTGTTCCAGATCAGCCGCGAGCTGGCCAGCGCCCAGTCGGCCGGGCCGGCCATGGTCGCGATCGCCGAGCTGCTCCGGGTGGAGACCCGGATGGAGCGGGTCTGGATCGGGATCGCGGCGGAAGGCAGCCAGGAACGGGTCGCCGCGGAGAGCGGTCCGGCGCCTCCGGCGAACCCACCGCGGGTCCACTTCGTGCTGCGCCGGATGCCCGGCGACGTTCCGGCGCAGTGGGTCAAGGTCCACGCACCGACGGCCCTGCCCCGCACCGACCCGCATGGATCACCGGCCGAGATCGCCTTGCGCATTCCGGTCACCTCGAACGGCGCCGCGCTCGGTTCGATCTGGGCGTGCCGGACCCGACAGCTGGGCCTGCCCGAGCGGCCCGAGACCCGGGTCCTGGCCGCCGCAGCCGACCAGCTCGGCCGGACGCTCGAACGGGATCGCCTCGTCCGCGAGGCGATGAGCATGGAAGTCGCCCGGCGCAGCGACGCATTGAAGAGCGCCCTGCTCGACTCGGTCTCGCACGACCTGCGCACGCCCCTGGCCTCGATCCGGGCGGCCGCCGGCAGCCTCATGGACCCGACCGTGACCTGGTCGCCCGAGGACGAGCGGGCGACCGCCGCCTCGATCGATCGCGAGGCGGATCGCCTGAACCGGCTCGTCTCGAACATCCTTGACCTGAGCCGGATCGAGGCCGGCGGCCTGGTCGCCCACCATTCGGCCTTCCCGGTCGAGGACCTGATCCCGGACGTCGTCGAGCGGCTCAAGCCGATCCTCGGCGACCGGCCGATCGAGCTCGACATCCCGGCCGGCCTGCCGCCGCTCGACATCGACGAGGTGTTCATCGACCAGGTCCTGACCAACCTGCTCGAGAACACCGCGCGTTATGCGGGGCCGGGCGTGGCCGTCCGGATCTCCGCGTGCAACCTGGGCGATGGCTGGATCCAGGTGACGATCGAGGACGCCGGGGCGGGCGTCCCGGCCGACGCCCTGCCCCACCTATTCGAGAAGTTCTACCGGGTTCCCCGGAGCGGCGAGGGGGCCCGGCGTGGGACGGGCCTGGGACTGGCCGTCGTGCGCGGCCTGGTCGAGACGATGGGCGGCCGGATCAGCGCTCGGCCGTCCAAGCTGGGCGGCCTGGCGATGGACCTCAACCTGCGGGCCGCCGCGTGATCGACTCGCCCGGCCTGAGGATCCTGCTCGTCGAGGACGATGCCGAGACCCGCCGCCAGATTGCGTCCCTGCTGGAGCGTCACGACTTTGCGGTGACCGAGGCGTCGGACGCCGAGTCGGCCCTGGCGGCGTTCTCGGCGAGTCCGCCCGACCTCATCCTGCTCGACCTCGGCCTGCCCGACCGGGACGGCCTGGTGGTGGTCGAGCACGTCCGGGGGAGCGGGACCGCCCCGATCCTGGTCCTGTCCGCCCGGGATCGCGAGGTGGACAAGGTCCTGGCCCTCGAGGCCGGTGCCGATGACTACCTGGCCAAGCCGTTCGGGATGGCCGAGCTCCAGGCGCGGATCGGCGCCATCCTGCGCCGGGCGGGGCCGATCGCGGCGGGACCCGACGCGCCGGGCGGCATCCGGATCGGCGAGCTGGAGATCGACCCGGTCTCGCACCGGGTCGTGGTCGGCGGCAACCCGGTCCGTCTGACCCCCCTCGAATTCGAGGTCCTGCGCGTCCTGGTCGAGCACGCCGGCCGGCTGGTGACCTATGGCCGGCTCCTGCGAGCCGTGTGGGGTCCGGCGTACGGTGACCAGGCCCACTACGTCCACGTCTACGTCGGCCAGATCCGGCGCAAGATCCGGCGGGCCGACCCGGCCGGCCACCTGGCGAGCCTGATCGTGCCCGAGCCGGGCGTGGGCTACCGGGTCAGCCTGGGGGTCGATCCCGAACCGGGTTGAGCGATCCTTGAGCGGCTGGCGCCGTTCGGTCGTGCCGGCCTCTTGGGGGCAGCCTCCAGGCTGGAGGCATGAGCAACACGGGGACCCTTGATCCACGCCTCACCCGGCGGACGATCGAGCGCGAGCTCGACCTTGTCGCCGGAGCCATCCGGATGGTGGCCGGTGGCGGAGCGCCCGGGGTGACCCTCGCCGGGCTCGCGTTTGGGCCCACCGTCCTCGAAGGCTCGGAACGGGCGGCGCACAACGCCGGGGTCACCCTCGAGGCCTTGTGGCAACCCGACGACGCACGCTGCGACATCCGGGTCCATCGCCCGCACCGCTGGTCCGATGCCGGCTGACAGCTCGAGCACGGACGGAACGATCCTGCTGGTCGACGACGACGACGTCTTCGTCGACCTCGTCCAGCGCCACCTCGAGGCGCACGGGTACGCCGTTGCCACGGCCGGGTCCGTCGGCGCGGCCCGGGCGATGCTCCGCTCGGGCGGCCGGCCGCGCCTGGTGATCCTGGACATCAACCTGCCCGACGACTCGGGCTGGTCGCTGCTCCGCGATGGCAGCCTCGCCGGGGCAGGCTCGCCGCCGGTCGTGATCATGAGCGGGACCCAGATTCGGCCCGAGCGGCTGCGCGAGTTCCACGTCGCGGGCTACCTGCCCAAGCCGGTCTCGATGACCCTCCTGACGTCGTGCATCGATCGGTTCATCAACGAACCCGGGGCGGCCGCCTCGGCGGATTCCTCCGAGGTACTTGGATGAACGATCTCGAGATCCTGCTGATCACCATCGCGACGGTCGCGCTCTTCGCCGGCTATCTCTGGCTGTGCGACCGGGTGCGCTGATGAACCTCATCGACCTCATCACCGCGGTGGCCACGGTCTTCGTCTTCGTGTACCTGATCTGGGCCCTCCTCCGGCCCGAGGACTTCTAGCCTTGTCGACGCCCGATTTCCTGACCCTCGCCGCGCTGCTCGTGGTCCTGCTGATCGCAACGCCGATCCTGGGCGGCTACATGTACCACGTCTTCGAGGGCGAGCGGACGCTCCTGAGCCCGCTCCTGCGGCCGGTCGAGCGGGTCATGTACCGGATCGCCGGCGTGGACGAGACGGTCGAGCAGGGTTGGAAGGGCTACACCGTCTCGGTCCTGCTGCTGGCCCTGGTCAGCATCGTCGCCGTCTACCTGATCCTGCGCGTCCAGGCCAGCCTGCCGCTCAACGCGAACTCGGCCCCGCCGATGAGCCCGGACCTGTCATTCAACACGGCGGTCAGCTTCGCCACGAACACGAACTGGCAGAACTACTCGGGCGAGACCGCCACGAGCAACCTGGCCCAGGCGGGCGGCCTCGTGGTCCAGATGTTCGTGTCGGCGGCGATGGGCCTGGCCGTGGCCATCGCCCTGGTCCGCGGGCTGGTCCGGCGGAGTGCCGGCACGCTCGGCAACTTCTGGGTCGACCTGACCCGCGGCGTGCTGTACATCCTGCTGCCGATCAGCATCGTGGCCGCGGTCATCCTGATCTGGCAGGGCGTGCCCCAGACGTTCAACACGCCGAGCACGATCACGACCCTCCAGGGTGCCCATCAGACGCTGTCGATCGGACCGATCGCGTCGCAGGAGGCAATCAAGGAGCTCGGCAACAACGGTGGTGGATTCCTCAATGCGAACTCGGCCCACCCGTTCGAGAACCCGACCGGCCTGTCCAACTTCCTCGAGATGTTCCTGATCCTGCTCGCCCCCTTTGCCCTGACCTACACGTTCGGCCGGTACGCGGGGCGCCAGCGCCAGGGCTGGGTCATCCTCGGGGCGATGGCCTTCATCCTGATCGTCGGGGCCGTCTTCCTGATGCACTTCGAGGGAGCCGGCAACCAGCTGTTCCCGTCCGGGGTCGACCAGGCGCTGGGCAACATGGAGGGCAAGGAGGATCGCTTCGGCTCGGCGGTCAGCGGCCTGTTCGCCACGATCACCACCGACACCAGCACCGGCGCCGTGATCGCGATGCACGACAGCCTGACCCCGATCGGCGGCCTGGTGCCCCTGTTCAACCTCATCCTGGGCGAGATCTCGCCGGGCGGCATCGGCGCCGGCCTGTACGGGATGCTCGTGATCGGGGCGATCCTGTCGGTCTTCATCGCCGGCCTGATGGTCGGCCGGACGCCCGAGTACCTAGGCAAGAAGGTCGAGAGCTACGAGATGAAGATGGCCATGGTCACGGTCCTGGTCCTGGCCGTCAGCATCCTCGGCTTTGCCGCCGTCGCGACGGCCACCCAGCCCGGCCAGGCCGGACCGTTGAACGCCGGGCCGCACGGCTTCTCGGAGATCCTGTACGCCTTCGCCAGCCAGACCGCCAACAACGGCTCGGCCTTCGCAGGCCTGACCGGCAACACGCCCTTCTACAACGTCCTGGGCGGCTTCGCGATGCTGATCGGCCGGTTCGGGATGATCGTGCCGATCCTGGCCCTGGCCGGCTCGATGGCCGCCAAACGCCGGGTTGCGCCGTCACTGGGCACGTTCCCGACCACCGGCGTCCTGTTCGGCGTGCTCCTGGTCGGAGTCGTAGTGATCGTGGGTGCCTTGACGTTCTTCCCGGCGCTGGCCCTTGGGCCGATCGTCGAACAGCTCCTGCAGAACGCCGGAAAGGTCTTCTAGAACGATGAGCATCCTCCAATCCATTGACCTGTCGGGCGGCACCCGCCGTTTCCAGCGCTTCGGCCGGGGCGCCGGCGACAAGGGAGCGCCGGCCGGCGGCGCGCCGGGCCCGCGGGGCATCTTCGACCCGGACCTCCTCCGGGCGGCCCTGCCCGAATCGATCCGCAAGCTGAACCCGCGCCGGCTGGTCAAGAACCCGGTGATGTTCGTGGTCGAGATCACGGCCGCCCTGGTGACCCTGATCGCGGTCGCCAATGTGACCGGCTTCCAGCCGGTCAGCGGGGCATCCGGGCTCGGCTTCCAGGTCCAGATCGCAATCTGGCTGTGGTTCACGGTCCTCTTCGCGACCTATGCCGAAGCGATTGCCGAGGCCCGCGGCCGGGCCCAGGCCGCGACCCTGCGCCGGGCGCGCTCGGTCACCCAGGCGCATCGGCGCACGGCAGATGGCACCCTCGAGCTGGTCGGCTCGTCGGAGCTCCGGCGCGGCGACGTCATCGTGGTCATGGAAGGCGAGACGATCCCGGGTGATGGCGACGTGATCGAGGGCATTGGCTTCGTCAACGAATCGGCGATCACCGGCGAGTCGGCGCCCGTCCTGAAGGAGCCCGGGACCGACATCCGGAGCAGCGTGACCGGCGGAACGACCCTCACCAGCGACCAGTTGACGATCCAGATCAGCGCCGATCCAGGCGAGACCTTCCTTGACCGGATGATCGCCCTGGTCGAGGGCGCCAAGCGCCAGCGGACCCCCAACGAGATCGCCCTGTCGATCCTCCTGGCTGGCCTGACGATCGTGTTCTTCCTGGCCGTGGTCACCCTCCGGCCGTTCGGCGACTTCGCGGGCACGACGGTCGACACGGTGGCCTTGGTGGCGCTCCTCGTCTGCCTGATCCCGACCACGATCGGCGGCTTGCTGTCGGCCATCGGAATCGCCGGGATGGACCGGGTCGCCCGGTTCAACGTCCTGGCGATGAGCGGCCGGGCCGTCGAGGCCTCCGGTGACGTCGACGTGATCCTGCTCGACAAGACCGGCACGATCACCTACGGCAACCGCCTCGCTGCGTCGATCACCGCGGCGCCCGGCGTCACCGACGCCGAGGCGCTGACGGCCGCCCTCGTCGCGTCGGCCCACGACGAGACGCCCGAAGGCAAGTCGGTCGTCGACCTGGCCCGCCGCCGGCTGGCCGAGCTGAAGGCACCGGGCGGCACGGACGACGAAGCGAGCTTCAAGGCGCTCACCGATACGATCACCGAGGACATCCCGTTCCGGGCCGAGACCCGCTCGAGCGGCGTCCGCCTGGCCAACGGCCAGCTCGTCCTCAAGGGTGCCGTGGATGCGATCGAGCACGACCTCGACGCGGCCCTGCCGCCGATCATCCGGGACGAGACCGACCGCCTCGCCGATGCCGGGGCGACTCCCCTGGCGATGCGCCAGGATGGCCGGATCATCGGCCTGATCGAGCTCAAGGACACGGTCAAGGAAGGCCTCGTCGAGCGCTTCGCCGAGTTCCGCCGGATGGGCATCCGGACGGTCATGGTGACCGGCGACAACCCGCGCACGGCGGCCACGATCGCACGCGAGGCCGGCGTCGACGACTTCATCGCGCAGGCCAAGCCCGAGGACAAGATCGGGTTCATCCGCAAGGAGCAGGCCGACGGCCATCTCGTGGCGATGACCGGCGACGGCACGAACGACGCGCCCGCCCTGGCCCAGGCCGACGTCGGGCTGGCCATGAACAGCGGCACGTCGGCGGCCAAGGAGGCGGCCAACATGGTCGACCTCGACTCCGACCCGACCAAGCTGCTCGAGGTCATCGCGATCGGCAAGCAGCTCCTGATCACCCGCGGCTCGATCACCACGTTCTCGATCTCGAACGACGTGGCCAAGTACTTCGCGATCGTGCCGGCCATGTTCGCCAGCGTCTACCCGGAGCTGAACCAGCTCAACATCATGGGCCTGTCCACGCCCCAGAGCGCGATCCTGTCGGCCGTCATCTTCAACGCGCTGATCATCGTCGCGCTGATTCCGCTGGCCCTGCGCGGGGTCGGCTTCCGGCCGGCGCCGGCGAGCGAGCTGCTCCAGCGCAACCTGCTGATCTACGGCCTGGGCGGGATCATCGCCCCGTTTATCGGAATCAAGGCGATCGACATCGTCGTGACCGCCCTCCACCTGGCATAGGAACTCCTCCGATGCGTACCTTCGTCAACCACCAGCTTCGTCCCGCGATCCTCCTCCTGGTCCTGCTCACCCTGATCACCGGGGTGGCCTATCCCGGGATCGTGACCGCCATTGGCCAGGTCGCCTTCCCAGCCCAGGCCAACGGCTCGTTCATCACGGTCAACGGCAGCCAGGTCGGCTCCAGCCTGATCGGCCAGGCCTTCGATCAGCCCAGGTACTTCTCGGGCCGGCCGTCGGCGGCCGGCGTCACGGACAGCAACCCGCTGGGCTATGACGGGACCTCGAGTGCCGGCTCCAACCTGGGGCCGACCAGCAAGACCCTGATCGACCGGATCACGGCGGTCGTCGACGCCCTGCGCAAGGCCAACGGCAACGCCCCGATCCCGGTCGATCTCGTGACCACCTCGGCGTCGGGGCTCGATCCCGACATCAGCCCGGCCGCGGCCGAGTACCAGGTCGCCCGGGTCGCCGCGGCCCGGGGCATGACTCCGGATGCGGTCCGGGCCGTCGTCGCCCGGCACACGATCCAGCCCCTGCTGGGCTTCCTGGGTGAGCCGGTCGTCAACGTCCTGGAGCTGAACCTTGACCTGGATGGGCTGCTGACCACGAAGTGACCCTGCTGTGCCAGAGATAGTGCCTGGGGTAATGCCATGATCCGGGCCATGACCGACGACGATCGGGACGATCGCCCGACGGGCGACGAGATGCTGGCCCGGGTGTCGGCCGAAGGCCGGCTCGAACCGGGCGGGCCGGATGGGCGGCCCGAACGCGGCCGGCTGCGCCTGTACCTGGGCATGGCCCCCGGGGTCGGCAAGACCTATCGGATGCTCGAGGAGGGACATCGCCGGCTCGAGCGTGGCACGGACGTGGTCGTCGGCTATGCCGAGGTCCACGGCCGGCCGCGAACGGTCGCAATGCTCGAGGGCCTCGAGGTCGTCCCCCGAATCCGGGTCGAATACCAGGGTGTCCAGGTCGAGGAGATGGACACCGACGCAATCATCGCCCGCCAGCCCGAGGTGGCCCTGGTCGACGAGCTGGCTCATACCAACGTGCCCGGCTCGGCCCGGGAGAAGCGCTGGCAGGACGTCGAGCTGATCCGCAACGCGGGGATCGAGGTGATCAGCACGTGCAATGTGCAGCACCTCGAATCGGTCGCGGACGCGGTTTCCACGATCGTCGGCGCGCCGGTCAACGAGCGCCTGCCGGACGCCGTCGTGGAGGACGCCGACGAAGTCGAGCTCGTCGACATGAGCCCGCACGCGCTCCGCCAGCGGATCCGCCACGGCAACGTCTACCCGCCCGAACGGGCCCGGCTTGCCCTGGACCGCTTCTTCACCGAGCCGAACCTGACCGCGCTGCGCGAGCTGTCGCTGCGCTTCGTCACCAGGGCCGTCGACGACCAGCTCGAGGAGATCGTCAGCGAGCAGGGCCTGGGGCGACTGAAGCCGGTCAGCGAGCGGGTCATGGTCGTCGTCGACGAGCGGCCGATCAGCCGCCGCGCCCTCCGAAGGGGGGCGATGCTCGCCTCGGCCCTGGGTGCCGGGTTGAGCGCGGCGGTGATCGTGACGCCGGCCGTCGAGCGCCTGCCGTTCGATCGCGCCCGCGACCTCCAGGAGCACCTCGACTACGCCGCCGACCTAGGTGCGCAGGTCGTCCAGCACCCTTCACGGGATGTGGCCACGGGCCTGGTCGAGCTGGCGCGGGGCCTGCGCGTCACTCACGTCGTCATCGGCCGCGAGGGTCGCCGGGGCATCGCCCGACGGCTCGGCCCGGACCTGAGCGAGCAGCTCCTCGACCAGCTGCCGGAGATCGAGGTCCACCTCGTCGGCGAAGGGCCTCCGCCGGTCGCCTGATCGGGCGTGGCTGCCGGGCGCGTTGCCGGGCGTGAATTCCGGGCCTGAGTGCCGGGCGCGGGTGCCGGGCGCGGGTGCCGGGCGCGGCTTCCGGGCATGTCTGCCGGGCGTGTCTGCCGGGCTTGGCGCGGAGCCGGCGAGGCCCCGGAAACGCGGCTTGGCGCGCGGAACATAACCCCCATGGTTCGCGGCCGCGGTCGGCCACCCACTTCTGGACATCGAGCCCCGGAATCGGCGTTCCCCGTGACCGATCCACGCTCAAGGCCCGGCTAAACACCCGCGGATTCGACGCGATTCGACCGCCCAGGGTCTCTTCGGGGCGTCTGCTAAGAATGAGGCTCATATTCGTGACCCAGGGCGACGCCGGCCGCCGATGCCGAGGCCTCGCCTCGGTTTCTGGCCGATGGTCCCGCGCCAACTAGGTCAGATGCCCGATGGACAGGAAGCGGGCCGTCAGCCAATGATCAGCGAGGGAGACACCCAGCGGCCGGGACCGCATGGAGGATTCGCCTTGGCTGACGCGCGCCGCCGAGTCGACGCAC
The DNA here is from genome assembly GCA_963720965.1 of uncultured Chloroflexia bacterium. GTDB lineage: Bacteria > Chloroflexota > Limnocylindria > Limnocylindrales > CSP1-4 > Palsa-1033. The sequence continues at coordinate 1,083,563 of CAVRHD010000002.1, forward strand.
ATTGCCCTGCCTGTGGCTCGGTCGAATGGTTCGGCCAGAATCGGGCAATCATCACAGGGCCTCGCGGGAGCCTGACCTGCGTCGACCTGGCGGGCGTGGACGAGATTGAATGGCTGTGCAACCGCTGCGGCCGCCCGGAGCGAGCAAAGACCAAGCTCCGAGACCTCCTCGACCGGGTGGCGGCCCGGTCGGGCACGCTCGTGCCGCGTTAGCCGGTCGATCCCGTTGAGCGCCGGGGCGAGTCGGTCCGCTGACAGCGCCTCGGTCCAGGTCCGGTCCGAACGCGCCGGCGAGGAGAGCCTCGTCTGGGCGATCAACGAGTCGGCGTTCGGGCGAGCCGACGAAGCCAGGATCCCCGACGCCATCCGCGGCACCGACCGTTGGATCGAGGACGGATCGCTGGTCGCTGTCGACACCGCCGGCAGGCTCGTAGGCCATCTCCTCCTGAGCGAAGGCGACCTGGTCGCAGCGGATGGCTCGCAACGGCGGATCTGGATGGTCGGTCCGGTCGCTGTAGTGCCCGAGCTCCAGGGACGCGGGATCGGCTCGATGCTGATGCACGCGGCGATTGCCCTGGCGACAGCGCGCAGCCAGCCGGTCCTCGTCCTGCTTGGACATCCGACCTACTACCCGCGATTCGGCTTCGAATCGGCCCGGTCGATCGGAATCGATCCACCGCAGCCGTGGTCGGACGGCGCCTGGATGGCGCTGCGGCTGCCGGCCTGGACTCCCGACCTTCGTGGTGTCGCCCACTTCGCGGCTGCTTTCGAGGACTAGCCGCTGATCCCCGTCGGGGGCGCCGGCCTGCGGCGCGTGGCCCGCCCGGAAGGGCCGCCGCTGACGGTTGACCCGCCCGGAAACGGACGGCTAAACTCGGCTTGTCCCGTGCGGCGGCCGCCGCGCTCGAATCTGCCTGCGAATCTGCCTGCCCGGGATGACCCAGCCAGCACCGGAGGACCCCTCCTCTCGTGGAGTCAGGACCCAGTCGAGGGACGTCGGCCAGCCCCGTGCGGATCACGGGCAATAACCGGCGCGCCCACCAGCACCCGGTCCGCCTCGCCCGCTGACGGCGGCACTCTCTGACGGAGTGCGCCACCAACGCGCGGGGACGGACCCGCCGCGAGGTGGCAGATGCTCTACCTGAGCCAGGTGATCGGCCGGCCGGTCCGTGACCGGAACGACGAGCAGATCGGCAAGGTCGCCGACCTCATCGTCGCCGTTGGCGATCGCTATCCGCCCGTGACCGGCCTCGTGGTCGAGACCGACCGGCGGCGAATCTTCCTGCCCTGGACCTCGGTCGCGGCCCTCGACGACACGGGCGCCAAGCTGAGCACGCTGACCATGGACCTGGGCAAGTTCAGCCAGCGGCCGAACGAGATCCTGCTGCGCTCAGACCTGATGGACAAGCAGATCGTCGACATCGACGGGCGCAAGGTGGTCCGGGTCAACGACCTCCGCCTGGACGAGGTCGACGGCGCGCTCCATCTCGTGGCGGTCGACGTCGGCACGGCCGGCCTGCTGCGCCGGCTCGGGGTCGAGGGCGGGCTGCGCACGGTCGCCCGCAACCTCCACGTCCACGTCCCTGAGAAGTACATCGACTGGGAGGACGTCGACCCGGTCGAGACCTCGATCGCCTCGATCAAGCTGCGCGTCCCGCACGCCGGCCTGGCCGAGCTCCACCCGGCCGACCTGGCCACGATCATCGACCAGCTCGCGCCGCGCGACCGGGCCGGCGTGCTGGCCTCGCTCGGCGACGACGCCGTGGCCGACGCGATCGAGGAGATGGACCCCGAGACCCAGGTCGAGGTGCTCGAAGACCTGGAGCCGGGCCGGGCGGCCGACATCCTCGAGGAGATGTCGCCGGACGATGCCGCCGACCTCGTGGCCGACCTGTCGGAGACGACCCGCGACGAGATCTTCGCCCTGATGGAAACCGACGAGAAGGCCGAGGTCCAGGAGCTTCTCGGCTATCCCGAGGAGTCGGCCGGCGGGATCATGACCACCGAATTCGTGGCCGTCCCGGCCCACCTGACCGCGGCCGAGACCATCGACATGCTCCGCCAGCTCGAGCCGAACGCCGAGACGATCTACTACGTCTACGTGACCGACGACGACGGCCGGCTGGTCGGCGTCCTGTCCCTGCGCGACCTGATCGTGGCCGGCCCGGAGACCCAGATCGGCGACGTGATGATCAAGGAGCCGGTCGCGGTCGGCGTCCTGGCCGACCAGGACGAGGTCGCCGAGGTGGTCGCCCACTACAACCTGCTGGCCGTGCCGGTCATCGACGAGGACGGCCGCCTGGCCGGGATCGTCACTGTCGACGACGCCCTCGACACCGTCCTGCCCACCGCCTGGAAGCGGCGCCTTCCGCGCCTCTTCGCGCGCGGCTAGGACAGGCAGCCCAGGCCGGCCAGGCGAAGGTCGAAGACGATGCCGCAGCTGCCCACCGTCCGAGGCGTCGCCCGCCAGGCCGAGACCGGCGCCCGCCGGGCGGTCGAGACGTGGCGCCACCCGACCGAGCGCCGGCGACGGCCGGTCCGGCCGCCCAAGATCGGGCTGCTCGACCGGCTCCGCGAGCGGATCGCCAACCGCGAGTTCCTGCGCCTGCGCGGCCGATTCCGTGGTCGCCGCGGGCTGATCGCGTTCCTGGCCGTCATGGGCCCCGGCCTGATCGCCGGCGTCGCCGGCAACGATGCCGGCGGCATCACGACCTACAGCGTGATGGGCGCGACGACGGGGCTGACCCTGCTCTGGATCTTCCCGATCACGATCATCATCCTGGCCATCGTCCAGGAGATCGCGGCCCGGCTCGGCGTGGTCACCGGGCAGGGCCTGTCGGACCTGATCCGCGACCGGTTCGGGGTGCGCTGGACGGCCTTCGCGATGGTCGTCCTGCTCGTGGCCAACCTGGCCAACACGGTCGCCGAGTTCTCCGGCGCGGCGGCCGCCCTGGACATCTTCGGGATCTCGCGTTACATCACCGTGCCCCTGGTGGCCGTCGCAATCTGGGCGCTCGTCCTGTTCTCGAGCTATCGGACGGTCGAGCGGGTCTTCCTGGCGGTCTCGCTCGTGTTCGTGACCTACATCTTCTCGGCCGTGCTGGCCCACCCCGACTGGAGCCAGGTCGGCCACGCCCTGATTTCGCCCAACCTGTCCGGCCTGTCGGCCAGCGTCCTGCTCCTGATCGTGGGGGTGGTCGGTACGACGATCACCCCGTACATGCAGTTCTACCTCCAATCTGCCGTCGCCGAGAAAGGCATTGGCGAGGAGGAGCTCGTCCTGGAACAGGCCGACGCGGTCGGGGGCGCCGTGTGGACCAACGTGATTGCCGTGTTCATCGTGATCGCCACTGCCCTCACGATCTACGCGGTCGGCGGCACGATCACCTCCGCCAGCGACGCCGCCAAGGCCCTCGAGCCGGTGGCCGGCAACCTGGCCGAGGTCCTGTTCGCGATCGGGCTGTTCGGGGCGAGCGTGCTGGCCGCGACGATCATGCCGATCTCGACCTCGTTCGTGATCTGCGAGGCGTTCGGCTGGGAATCCGGGGTTGGCAATCGGTTCAGCGACGCCCGCGCGTTCTTCGGGATCTACACGTTCGTGCTGTTCGTGGGCGCCGCGGTCGTCCTGATTCCGGGGATCAGCCTGCTGCCGGTGATCCTCTCCTCGCAGTACCTGCAGGGACTCCTGCTGCCGATCGTGCTCGTGTTCATGGTCCTCCTGGTCAACGACAAGAACCTGATGGGCAAGCACGCCAACGGCCGGATTGCCAACCTGCTTGCGTGGATCTCGATCGGGCTGGTGATCCTGCTCGACCTCGTCCTGCTGGCGGTGGCCGTGCTGGGGATCTTCGGGGTGAGCATTGGCTGAGGTCACCTGGCTGGCCCGGGCGCCGGTCAAGGCGATGGCCCTGTCGATCGAGCCGGCGGTCCAGGTCGGCCCAACCGGGATCGCCGGCGATCGCCGCTACGCGGTGATCGACCCGAACAACCGGCTGGTCAGCGGAAAGCGGATCGGTCCCCTGGCGACCATCGTGCCGGGGGTCCTCCAGGATCCCGAGCGGCTCAAGCTCGTCTTTCCGGATGGCCTGCTGGTCCATGGCGATATCGAGCTGGGGCGGGCCGTCAAGGCGATCTTCCACGGCACGGAGCGGCCGGTCCACGAGGTCGTCGGACCATTCTCGGAGGCACTCAGCCGCTGGGCCGGCCATCCGCTCCGGCTCGTCCGGCTCGATGACGACGGCGGCGGGATCGACCGGGCGCCCGAAGGCGGCGGCTTCTCGATCATCTCGCGCGGATCACTGGCCGCACTGGCCGCGGCGGCCGGCCTGGACGAGCCGCTCGACGCCCGGCGATTCCGGATGTCGGCGGTGGTTGATGGGGTCGACGCCTACGCCGAGGATGGCTGGATCGGCCGGCGGGTGCGGCTGGGCAGCGTGGTCGTCGAGCTGATCGGCAACGTCGGCCGGTGCGCGATCACGACCCAGGATCCCGACACGGGCCGGCGCAGCCTGGACACGCTCGAGCTGATCGCGACGACCCGGGGCCACCTACAGACGACCGAGGCGCTGCCCTTCGGCGTGTACGGAACGGTGATCACGCCCGGCTCGATCTGCCTCGGCGATCCGGTCACCCTCCTGGAGGTCTGACCCCGGTCGCGCCCGATCCGGCCGACCCAACTCGTCGCGTACATTCATCCCATGCAGGTCGGGTAAGTCAAGGGTCGCGCCACGGGCCGACCCTGGATCAGGCCGGGTGCGAGTGCCCGTGCGCGTGCTCGCCAGAGGCACCCGCAACCGCGGTCTCAGCCCCGCGCTCGACCGGCAGTCCCTGGGCCACCCAGTCGTCGTTGCCGCCGGCCACCCAGCTCACGTTGGTGAAACCGGCCGCGTCGAGGAGCGAGGCCGCCACGCTGGCCCGGTAGCCGGCAGCGCAGATCGTCGCGATCGGCCGATCGCGGGGCAGCTCGGCCAGGCGCCCGGGCAGCTCGCCCGCCCCGATGTGCCAGGCGCCGCCGACATGGCCGTCGGCAAATTCGCTGGCCTGGCGGACGTCGATGACCAGCGGGGCGTCGGGTCCGCCGCCCGCCACCACGGCGGCCAGCTCGGTGACGTTCAGCCGTCCGTTCGACTCGACCGGCAGCCCGGCGTCGACCCAGGTCGGCAGGCCACCGTCGAGGTAGCCGGCAATCAATTCGTGGCCAATCCGGAGGGCCTGGCGAATCGCGTCGTCCCAGCCTCCGGCCAGCTCATCGACACTGCCGGGCAGGATCAGCACAGCCGGCCGGTCGTAGTCGACGACCCAGCCGAGCCAGGTCCCGAACGACGACCCGGCCGGGATCGACAGCGAGCCCGGAATGTGGCCTGAGGCAAACGTCCGGGGCGAACGCAGGTCGACCACGAGGCCGCCCGTCGCCACGGTCCGGTGCAAGTCGTCGAGCGACAAGGGCACTGGCCCCGGAATCCCGCCCAGCACTCGCGGTCCGGCCTGGTTCGTCGGCCGCATCCGGGCGAAGTAGCGCGGCACGGCCGGCTGGCCGGCGAGCAGGGCCCGCGCGAACGCCTCGAAGTCGGTCGGCCGAAGGAGCGGGTTGTAGCGCCGCTCGAAGCCAATCGTCGAGCTGAGCGTCGAGCCGATCCCGGTCGAGCACAGCGAGCCGGCGCCATGAGTCGGGAAGACGCCGACGAAATCCTCATGGGCCAGGATCCGGTCGTGGAGCGAGCGGAACATCAGCTCGGCGTAGGGCCGGGCGTGCTCGGCGCCGAGCAGGTCGGTCCGGCCCACGGCCCCCACGAGGAGCGATCCGCCGGTGAACAGCAGGAGTGGCTCGGCCGCGCGGCTGGTATCGGCGACCGCGTAGGCGACGTGCTCGGGTGTATGGCCGGGCGTATCGACCGCCCGAAACGATAGCGCGCCGACCGAGGCAGCCTCGCCGTCGGCCATCGGCCGATGCTCGAAGCCGAGTCCGGCGCCCGCGCCGATATGCAGCTCGGCCCCGGTCGCGGCAACGAGCTCGCGCCCGCCCGACACGTAGTCGTTGTGAAGGTGGGTCTCGAACACGTGGCCGATCCGGAGCCCGTGCTGGGCGGCTGTCTCGACGTAGACATCGACGTCGCGGCGCGGGTCGACGACTGCGGCAAGGCCGGCTTCGTCGTCGCCGATCAGGGTCGACAGGTGGCCGAGGCCGTCGATCTGGAACTGGCGAATGAACATCGCGGGCAAGGTAGCACGGGCAAGGGCAAGAGCACGGGCCGGGGCACAGCCGTCATACTGGAGCCGGATGGGAACCCGGTGACGCAGCGAATCCTCGTGCTCGGCGGCGACGGCTACCTCGGCTGGCCGACGGCCATGGCCTTTTCCCGGGCTGGCGATCGGGTGGCGGTCGTCGACAACTTCGCCAAGCGCCAATGGGAGCTCGAGCTCGGCGTCCAGCCGCTCTTCCCGATCGACACCCTGCACGAGCGGATCCGCGCCTGGCGCGAGGTGTCCGAGCAGGAGATCGAGCTGTACGTCGGCGACCTGGCCGACTACGCCTTCGTCGAATCGGTGATCGACGGCTTCCGGCCGGACGCGATCGTCCACTACGGCGAGCAGCCCTCGGCCCCTTTCTCGATGATCTCGGCCCGCCATGCCGCCCTGACCCAGGCCAACAACGTGATCGGCAACCTGAATGTGCTGTTCGCGATTCGCGACCGGGCGCCCGAGGCGCACCTGGTCAAGCTGGGCACGATGGGCGAGTACGGCACGCCCGACATCGACATCGAAGAGGGCTACCTGACCGTCCAGCACAACGGCCGCGAGCACACCTTCCTGTATCCCAAGACGCCCGGCTCGATGTACCACCTGTCGAAGGTCCACGACAGCCACAACATCCACTTCGCCTGCCGGATCTGGGGCCTGCGGGCGACCGATCTCCACCAGGGCGTCGTGTACGGCGTCGAGACCGATGAGTCGGCCCTCGATCCGCGGCTGGCCACGAGCTTCCACTACGACGAGGTCTTCGGCACCGCCCTCAACCGGTTTTGCGTGCAGGCCGCCGTCGGCCATCCCCTGACGGTCTACGGCAAGGGCGGCCAGACCCGCGGCTACCTGAACATCCGGGACACGATCCAGTGCGTGGCCCTGGCCGTAGCCAACCCGGCCGGACCGAGCGAGCTGCGCGTGTACAACCAGTTCACCGAGCAATTCAGCGTCGAGGAGCTGGCCGGGAAGGTCAAAGCGGCCGGCGAGCACCTCGGCTGGACCGTCACGATCGACCACGTCGAGAACCCGCGGGTCGAGCTCGAGCAGCACTATTACAACCCGAAGCACGAGAAGCTCCTGGCCCTCGGACTTCAGCCCCGGCTGCTGTCCGAGGAGCTGATCGACACGATGCTCACGAAGATCGCCGGGCAGCGCGATCTGATCGATCCGGCCGTCTTCGTCCAGAACGTTCGCTGGGCGCCGACGGCCCAGCCGCTGGCCGCCGCCGAGGTCGAGCCCGCCCGCTAGCTAGCAGGGACTGCTGCTGGTCGGCGAGCTAGAAGACGTGCAGCTTGGCGAGCAAGCCGAACGTGTCGTCGACCGACTCGAGCAAATCCTTGTTGTGCTTGATCATCTGCGTACGCATGTAGACCCGCAGCCACTGCCGGTACATGAACGCCTCGTACTGGTCGAACATTTCGGGGACTGACAGACTCCGGTTGGCGAGCTGGCCGGCGAGGAAGAAGGCGCACTCCAGGCCCATCGAGATGGACTGGAAGTATGGCGATCCGATCGCTGAATCCCCGAGCAGGAAGATCGGCGCCTTGGCCAGCGGGTCAGCGCGCCCGGATTGCCACCAGCGCCGGCTCGTGGCGTTCCTGGCGCGGTACACGTCCAGGGGAATGCGCATGATGTCCAGGTCGCCCACGAGCTGGCCGTGCGTCTCGGCCCGGACCTTGTCGATGAAGCGGTCCATCGACAGAGCGACGCTCGGAAAGCTATCGCGCAGCCAGGTGCCATTGAATTCCGGTGGCATGGCATCGAATTCGGCCTTGCTGATCCCGACGATGCCGGTGACATGGCTGACGGCCCCGTCGTAGTAGGTCCGGTGGACGGCCGGGATGAACTTGTAGCCCTCGTTCTCGACGTTCTTGTAGTACTTGCAATACTCGTTGCAGGCGTACTCCTGGCTGTACAGGAAGGTCACGACGAGGGCGTACTCGAGCCGAAATCGGCGCGTGTTGCGGCCCTTGACCGGCTCGTCCTCGCCGGGCAGGAGCCGATCACGCAGCACTGACCGGGCGCCCGTGCAGTCGACCAGGATGTCGCCCGGCTCCAGCAGCTCGAGTGCCTGCTCGGCCGTTACCTCGGTCAGGATCCGCTCAACGGTGCCGGTGGCCCGTGCCTCGATGAGCTCGCTGAGGGTCATCTCAACCGTATTCAGGGGCACGAACCCGCGGGTCCATTGGTCAAGGAGTGCCCGCAGATCCGGGGCGGTCGCTCGCCGGTAGGCCAGTCCCCGCTCCAGCTCGGCCGGCTCGAAGATCGCCTCGACGTCCTGACCGTCGATCGAATCGGTCCGGTAGCTCTCGATCGAGTCGGCCACGAGGTACTCGGCCAGCGACACCATCCGGGTTCTGGTGTATGCGACCCGGCGCTCGTACAGGCGCACGGCCTGCCCCTCGATCGATTGGAGCAGGGCCGTCAGGAACAGTCCGACCGGACCGGCCCCGATGACGTGGATCCGGCCCGCGGGGCGCACGGTCCCGATCTCGAGGAGATCCGGCGGATGAACGGACAATGTCGCGACCTGCTGCGAGCCCGCGACATACGCCGCGCTATTGGGATGGTAGTCCAGTGGGGTCCGATGCTTGAGCCCAGACCGACCTACATCATCACCAGGCCGCCGTCCACCGCCAGGACCTGGCCGGTGATGAAGGCCGCTTCGTCCGAGGCCAGGAAGGCGACGGCGCTGGCGATCTCCTCGGTCGTGCCGAAGCGGCCCAGGGGGGTGGCCGCCGTGATCTGGGCCATGAGCGCCTCGGGCAGGTCCTGGGTCAGCTCGGTCAGGACGAAGCCGGGGGCGATCGCGTTGGCGGTAATCCCCCGGCTGGCGAGCTCGCGAGCGGTGGCCTTGGTCAGGCCGATCAGTCCGGCCTTGGCCGCCGAGTAGTTGGCCTGGCCGGTCTGGCCGGCCTGGCCCGACACGCTGGTGATGTTGATGATCCGGCCGCTCTTCGCCTTGAGCATCGGCCGGGTGACCGCCTTGATCGCGTAGAACGCCCCGAACAGGTTCGTCTCGAGGACCTCGCGCCAGGCGTCCAGGCTCATCCGCATGATCAGGTCGTCGCGGGTGACCCCGGCGTTGTTGACCAGGATGTCGACCTTGCCGTGGGCCTCGAGGGCCGCCTTGACCAGCGACTCGGCGGCCGCCGGGTCAGTCGCGTCGCCCTGGTGGGCGATCGCCTGGCGACCAAGCGCCGCGACGGCCTCGGCCGTCTCGGCGGCCGCGGCGGCATTGCCGCGGTAGCTGAACGTGACGTCGGCGCCCTGCTGGGCCAGGCGCAGGACGATCGCCCGGCCGATCCCGCGCGAGCCGCCGGTCACGATCGCCGAGCGGCCGGTCAGGTCGATCATCGGCTTGCCTCCGCGTGTTCGGGCTCGCCAGGGACCACGTCCGACAGGTCGAGCGGCACCGGCCCTGGCCGGGCCAGGATCTCGGCCAGAGCGTCCGGGATCGGGTCCACGGAATCCCAGTCGACCGGTGGCCGGATCGTGACCGAGTCGGGGTTGATCGCCTCGCCCAGGGCCCCCCGGGCCGGGTCGGCGGTCCACTCGATCGCGACCGCGCCGGAGGTGAAGCCGGCCCCGAAGGCGACGATCACGATCCGGCTGCCAACCTGGATCCGGCCGCTGTTGGCCGCCTCGGCCAGGGCGATCGGGATCGACGCGGCCGAGGTGTTGCCGTAGCGATCGACGTTGACGAACATCCGGTCCATCGGCAGGTCGAGGCCCTTGGCCACGGCCTCGATGATCCGGACGTTGGCCTGGTGGGGAATGAACAGGTCGATGTCGGCCGGCTTGAGGCCGGCATGCTCGATCGCGGCCAGGGCTGTGCTGGCCAGGGTTCGCGTCGCGAAGCGGTAGGTCTCGCGGCCTTCCATCCGGATGTAGTGCTCGCCGCGCGAGATCGTCTCGGCCGACGGCGGGCTCTTCGAGCCGCCCGACGGCAGCCAGATCATGTAGGCGCCCTGGGGTTCGGTCGTAAGCTCGATCCCGAGGCCGCCGCCCGGCTCGTCAGAGGCCGACAGGACGACCGCGCCGGCGCCGTCACCGAACAGGATGCAGGTGTTCCGATCGGTGTAGTCGAGGAAGCGGGTCAGCAGCTCGGCCCCGATCACGAGGACATGGCGGGCCATTCCGCCCTTGATGTAGGCCTGGGCCGTGGCGTAGCCGTAGACGAAGCCCGAGCAGGCGGCGGCAAGGTCCATTGCCACCGCCCGGGTGTTGCCGATCGCCTCCTTGACCAGGGCGGCCGTGGCCGGCATCCAGTAGTCGGGCGTCAGGGTGGCGAGCAGGATCAGGTCGATCTCGTCCGGGTCGATCCCGGCCACGGCGATCGCCCGCAGGGCGGCGACCGCGGCCATCGAGGCGGTCGTCTCGTGGGCCGCCGCCACCCGCCGCTCGCGGATGCCGGTCCGGCTGACGATCCATTCGTCGGAGGTGTCGACCATCCGCGCGAGGTCGGCGTTGGTCAGGATCCCGGCCGGGGCATAGCGCCCCCAGCCGGTCAGGAGGGCCGAGCGCGGCCTGGCGTCGATGGTCATAGCGGCTCCACCTCGACCAGCGGCTGGCGGGCCTTCACCAGCTGGCCGCTCTCGGCCACGACCCGGACGACCCGCCCGGCCAGGTCCGACTTGATCTCATTGAACAGCTTCATCGCCTCGATCAGGCCGATCACCTGGCCCACCGCGACCTCGCCGCCGGCCTGGACGTAGTCGGCCGAGCCGGGTGACGGCGACGTGTAGAAGATGCCCGTCAGGGGCGCCTTGACCGATGGCCGGGCGATCTCCGCCGAGGGTCCTCCGGCCGCCGACGGCGCGTTCGCGACGTCAGCGCCCCCGGGTCCGCCTGGGGCCGGGGCGGCGGAGGTGGTCAGGCTGAGCGCGGCGGCCTTGCGCAGGACCAGGCCGGTGCCGCCGGCCTCGACCTCGAGCTCGGTCAGCTCGCTGCGCTCGAGCAGCAGCGCGAGGCGATCGACCAGCGCCAGCAACGATCGGTCCTGACCGGCCAGCCCGGAGCCCACGGCCGCCGGCTCGGCAGCCGGCTCCGCTGGCGCCTCGACGGGCAGCTCGGCCGTCGGCTCGTCGGTCATCCGGCGAACCGGCTGAAGATCAGGGCGGTGTTCTGGCCGCCGAACCCGAACGAGTTGCTGAGGGCGATCGCGACATCGCGCCGGGTGGCCGTCAACGGGGTCAGGTCGAGGCCCTCGGCCAGCTCGTCGGGATCGGTCAGGTTGATCGTGGGCGGCACGATCCCGGTCCGGATCGTCTGGATCGTCGAGATCGCCTCGAGCGCTCCGGCTGCGCCCAGGGTGTGCCCGAGCATCGACTTGTTGGCGGTCACCGCGACCTCCGGCGCACGGTCGCCCAGGATCGTCCGGATGGCCATCAGCTCGGCCTTGTCGCCTTCCTCGGTCGAGGTCGCGTGGGCGTTGAGGTGGTCGATCGCACCCGCCTCCAGGCCGGCCTTGGCCAGCGCCCGGCGGGCCGCTCGGACGGCGCCGCTGCCGCCCGGGGCGGGCAGGGTGATGTGCATCGCGTCGGCGGTCGCGCCGTAGCCGACGACTTCGGCCAGGGGCTCGGCGCCGCGCGCCCGGGCGTGCTCGAGCTCCTCGAGGACGAGGATCCCGCAGCCCTCGCCGATCACGAAACCGTCGCGGCCCCGGTCAAATGGCCGCGACGCCGCGGTCGGGTCGTCGTTCCGGGTGGACAGGGCGCGCATCGCGCAGAAGCCGGCGACGAGCGCCTCCTGGACGCCAGCCTCGGCCCCACCGGCAATCATCACGTCGGCATCGCCGCGCCGGATGATCTCCCACGATTCGCCGATCGCGTGGCCGCCTGTGGCGCAGGCCGAGACGACCGCGAAGCTGGGGCCCATCGCTCCGAACGTGATCGACAGCTGGCCCGCGCCTACGTTGGGGATGGCCATCGGCACGAAAAACGGGCTCACCCGGTCCGGCCCGCGGGTGACATTGATCCCGATCTGCTCGCACAGCGTGTTCACCCCGCCCAGGCCCGTTCCGAGGATCACCCCGGTGGCCTCGGCCAGGCTGCCCTCCAGGCGGCCCGGCAGGCCGGCCGCATCGAGCGCTTCGCGGGCCGCGACCAGGCCGAGCTGGGTGTAGCGATCCGCCCGGCGGATCTCCTTGCGGTCGAGGACGATGCTGGGATCGAACGCGACCACGGAGGCGGCGATCTTCGAAGTGACCCGTTCGGGGTCGAAGATGTCGATCGTGCGGACACCCGAGATGCCGGCCACCAGGTTGGCCCAGGTCTCGTCGACACCGAGGCCGACGGCCGATACGGCGCCCATCCCGGTGACCACGACCCGCCGGTCAACGGCGCTCATCGGACCAGCCGCCCGGTGCGGACGGTGGCCGCCCGGTAGACGTCACCAGGCAGGCCCCGGGCCGACAGGGCGTTGCTGACGGCCAGGGCGTCGAACTCGGTCCGCCGGATCTCGGCCGTGACCTCCTCGCCGCTGACATCGATCGTGGCCCACGACGCGGTCGGATCGCCGTCGAAGACGTAGCCCGTGCTGCCGGCGTTGACGATCAGCTTCCAGCCCAGGTCGCGGACCTCGGGCAGGTGGGTGTGGCCGCAGCAGATCACCCGGGCATCGGTCCGCGACGCCCGCTCGATCGTGACATTCGCCTCGAGGGCGCCGTCGAAACCCTCGGTCTGCGACCCGGGCGATCCGTGGGTCGCCAGCAGGAGGGTGTCGCCCAGGCGCAGTCGCCGTTCCGCGGGCAGCCGGCGGAGCCAGTCGATCCGAGCGTCCCCGAGCTCGTCGTGGGCCCACTCGGCCGCCGACCGGATCGACTCGGGCACGCCGTCCATCATCGACGGGAAGGCCGCCGCGTAGTCGAAGTCGGCCACGGCGATATCGGTGTTGCCGGCGACGACAAGCGCACCGTCGGCCTCCAGCTCGCGGATCGCGTCGATGGCTCCGGCCGGATCCGGCCCATTCAGGGCCAGGTCGCCGCAGATCATCAGTGCGTCGGGTCGCTCCTTGCGCAGGATCGCCCGGACCGCCTCGAGGGCGACGAGATTGCCGTGGATATCGCTCAGGACCGCGATCCGGGCCATCAGCGGAGCACCGAGGCGTCCGGGATGATGAAGCTCAGGGTCGCCTGGCAGGCGACCTCGCCGTCGACCGTGGCGGTGCCCACGCCCCGCCCGAAGCGCCGGCCGAGCTTGTCCATGACCACCTCGAGCCTGAGCGTGTCACCCGGGCTGACGACCCGTTTGAAGCGGCATTCGTCGATCCCGCCGAACAGCCCGATCCGATCGCCGAAGCCCGGCTGGCGGGCGACATAGACCGCCATCGTCTGGGCCAGCGCCTCGACCTGGAGCACGCCGGGCATGACCGGCAGGCCCGGGAAGTGACCCTGGAAGAACCACTCGGTCGCGGTGACCGCCTTGATCCCGACAATTCGCCGGGCCGCGTCGTCGTATTCGACGATCCGGTCAACGAGCAGGAACGGCCAGCGATGCGGGATCAGCCCCTCGATCTCGCGGGTGGTGTGGACGACGGCGGGGGCAACGGTCACGGGCAACTCCATCGATCTGGCTGGCGAAAGTGTGCCGGGCGCGACGCGCCTCGTGCAGCGGATTCCGTGCAGGTCTGCAACGCGGCTCAGCGTGCTCCGGCGACCAGGAACGAGCCGGCGCCGACCCGGTCGACGAGGTTCGTCGTCATCCGGCCGGCCAGGAACGTCTCGTTCCGGAGGAGGGCCTGGTGGATCACGATGTTGGTGATCACCCCGTCGATGACGAGCTCGTCGAGGGCGACCAGGGATCGGGCGATCGCCGTTGGCCGGTCCGGTCCCCACACGATCAGCTTGCCCAGGAGCGAGTCATAGAACGGCGGGACCTCGTAGCCCGCGAACAGGTGACTGTCCATCCGGACGCCCGGACCGCCCGGCGCCTGGTAGCGCTCGATCACGCCGGTGCTCGGCCGGAAATCCTGCTCGGCATCCTCGGCGTTGATCCGGAACTCGATCGCGTGGCCCCGCAGCGTGACGTCGGCCTGGCTGAAGCCCAGCGGCTCGCCCGCGGCGATCCGGATCTGGGTCACGACCAGGTCGATCCCGGTCAGCAGCTCGGTGACCGGATGCTCGACCTGGATCCGGCAATTGATCTCGATGAAGTAGGCATTGCCCGAGGCGTCGACCAGGAACTCGAGCGTGCCGACGTTCTCGTAGCCGGCTGCGACGACCGCCTTGATCGCCCGCTCCGCCAGCTCGGTCCGGGCCGCCTCGCCGAGGGCCGGCGTGGGCGCTTCCTCGAGGAACTTCTGGTGGCGGCGCTGGACGGAGCAGTCCCGCTCGCCCAGGTGGACCCCGTGGCCAAAGCGATCGACCGCGACCTGGACCTCGACGTGGCGGTTGTCCTCCAGCCACTTCTCGAGGTACAACGAGTCATCGCCGAACGCGGCCCGCGCCTCGGACCGGCAGATCTTGACGGCCGCCTCGAGCTCGCGCGGCGTGCGGACCATGCGCATGCCCTTGCCGCCGCCGCCGGCCGACGGCTTGATCAGGACGGGATAGCCGATCCGCTCGGCCTCCTCGAGGGCATGCAGGTCGTCGCGGAGCATTCCGTTCGAGCCCGGGATGGTGGCCAGGCCCTGGCCGCCGAGCAGCCGCCGGGTCGCCTCCTTGCTGGCGAAGCGCTCGAGGACCTGGGGCGGCGGGCCGATGAACGTCAGGTCGTGGGCGCGGACGACCTCGGCGAAGCCCTCGTCCTCGGACAGGAAGCCGTAGCCGGGGTGGATCGCATCACAGCCGGTAACGATCGCGGCGCTGATCACGGCCGGCGCCGAGAGATAGCTGCGCTTGGCATCGGCCGGCCCGATGCAGATCGCCTCGTCGGCCAGCTGCACGGCCAGGCTGTCGCGATCTGCCTCGCTGTAGGCGACGACCGCTTCCACGCCGAGGGTCCGGCAGGCCCGCAGGATCCGGACGGCGATCTCGCCCCGGTTGGCGATGAGGATCTTGGCGAACATCAGGCGTCCCGGCCGGGCCGCTCGGCGGGCGCCGAGATCAGCTCGATCCAGACGAGCTCCTGGCCGTACTCGACCGCATCGCCCGGTTCGACCATCGTCGCCCCGACGATCCCGTTGACCGGCGCGACCACCTCCTGGGGGATGCCCAGGACGTTGACGCTGCCGATCCGGTCGCCGGCCCGGACCCTCGAGCCGGAGGTGATCTCGGCGCGGGGGTGGTAGACGCCGACCGCCGGCGAGGTCGCGGCGCTGCGATAGGGATCGGCCGCCGGATCGGCGGCTGGCGCGTGCCCCGGCTCGGCGTGGGCGTGCTCGACCCGGCCATGCTCGACGTGGCCGCCCGTGCTCCGGCCGGTCCGCCCGGCCGTCGCTCGGCCGGTGCTGCCAGGCCCATCCGCGGCCCGTCGGAGGCGCACCTTCCAGTCGCCTTCGCGAACCTCGAGCTCGGCCAGCCCGCTCGCGCCGAGCTTGGCGATCAGGGCCGGCAGGAGCTCGTCGGCGAGGCCGTCGATCTGGGCGTGGTCGGCGCGCCGGGCGGCCTCCTTTCGGTCAGGCACGGATCAGACCTCCTCGCGAGCGGGCGGCTCGTCATGGCTGTGGGCCGGGTTGGGGCTGGTGCCGTTGGGCAGGCGGCCCGAGCCGCCGATCAGGTTGCGCAGTCGATCGGCCAGACCCGGCCGCTCGGAGGTCGCGACGGGCTCGACCTCGATCGTGGTGAACGCGCCGAGGCCACGATAGCGCCGATAGCGGGCCTCGATCAGGTCATCGAGCGGCACCCGCTCGAGGCTGTCGAGGTGTCGGACGAGGGCCGACTTGATCGAGGCGGCCGTGGCCCGGTGGTCGGTGTGGGCACCCTCGCGCGGTTCCGGGATCACCTCGTCGACGACGCCCAGCTCGAGCTGGTCGGCGGCGGTCATCCGCATCGCCAGGGCGGCCGCGGGCGCCTGGTCGGGCGTCCGCCACAGGATCGAGGCGCAGCCTTCCGGGCTGATCACCGAGTAGACCGCGTTCTCGAGAGCCAGCACGACATCGCCGACGGCGATCGCCAGCGCGCCGCCCGATCCGCCTTCGCCGGTGATCACGGTCACGATCGGCGTGCGCAGGCGGGTCATCACCGCGATCGACCGGGCAATCGCCTCGGCGATCCCGCGCTCCTCGGACTCGGCCCCGGGATGGGCCCCGGGGACGTCGACGAAGGTCACGATCGGCAGTCCCAGCCGTTCGCCCAGCTCCATCACCCGGATCGCCTTGCGATAGCCCTCGGGATGGGGCATCCCGAAGTTACGCCGGATGTTCTCCTCGGTCTCCGCGCCCTTCTGCTGGCCGACGACCACCACCCGCCGGCCGTCGATCCGGGCGAGCCCGGCGACCATTGCCGGGTCGTCCCCGAAGTACCGATCGCCGTGGAGCTCGACGAAGTCGTCGGCGAGCAGGTCAAGCAGCTCGAGGGTGCGCGGCCGGCGCAGGTTGCGGGCCAGCTGGACCTTCGCCCAGACGGCGGCAGTCGGGTCGGCCTGGGCCTCGTCCGCGGCCGCCGGCTCGGCCGATTCGACCTTGCGCCGGGCACGGGCGGTCAGACGCTCAACCACGGACGGTCTCGTCCGACTCGGAGCTCACTCGATCGGCCAGGGCGCTCAGGAACGAGAGCGGCCGGAAAGCCGCGATGCTGCCCGAATCAACGGCCCCGTCGAGCTCGGCCGGGGCCAGCAGGGCAACCAGCTGGGCCAGCTCGTCGCGCAGCGCCGAGCGATGGACCACTCGATCGACGAAGCCGTGTTCGAACAGGAACTCGGATCGCTGGAAGCCTTCGGGCAGCTCGCCCTGGATCGTGCCGGCGCTGACCCGCGCGCCGGCAAAGCCAATCAGAGCGTTCGGTTCGGCCAGGTTCACGTCACCCAGGGCGGCAAACGAGGCAAAGACGCCGCCGGTCGTCGGATCGCTCATCACCGAGATCAGCGGGACGCCGGCCTGGCGAAGGCGCTCGGTGGCCGCCACGGTCTTGACCAGCTGCATCAGGGACAGGGTGCCCTCCTGCATCCGGGCGCCGCCGGACGCCGACACGATGATCATCGGGATACGCAGGGCCAGGGCCGCCTCGGCCGCCCGGGCCACCTTCTCGCCGACGACGCTGCCCATCGAGCCGCCCATGAAGGAGAAGTCCATCACGCAGATCGCGACCTGCTGGCCGCCGATCGTGCCCAGCCCCCACAGCGCGGCATCGCGCATGCCGGTCGTGGCCTGGGCCGCGCTGATCCGGTCGGGATAGGCCTTGAGGTCGACGAAGCCGAGGGGATCGAGCGATTGCAGGCCGGGGTCGCGCTCATCGAACGAGCCCGAGTCGAGCAGCAGCTCGAGGCGCGCCTCGGCCGACAGCCGGAAATGATGTCCGCAGTTCGAGCACACCCGGAGGACCTTCTCGAGCTGCTTGTTGAACAGCATCTCGTGGCATTCCGGGCATTGCGTCCACAGGTCGGGGGGATATGCATCGCGGCGCTGGCGGAACGCGGGCAGCTTGATCGGCATCAGGCCAGCCCCGTCCCGTGGCCCGGCCGCCGGTGGAATGGCCTGGTCAGCCGCCAGGCCACGAAGGCGGCGCCAGCCAGCGAGATCGCGGCGGAGGTCAGGGCGCCGCCGATCAGGTACGGCCGGTTGCGGCCGCCGAGCGCCTCCTCGAGGCCGGCAGGCTGTGATCCGGCCGGTCCGGGCCCGGCCGGATTGAGCAGGGCGGAGTCTTCAGGATTGCCGTCGCCGGCCACGGCCAACGCCCGCGGCGGGCCGGGCTCGGCGCCGGCGGCCAGCGGCGTCCGGATCGCGGCCGCCAGGTCGGACAGCCGGTTGGCCAGGCGCTCCTCGAAGCGGAATGACGGGTGGACCCGGACGAGCTCTGCCGACAGCCGCTCGGCCACCGAGCGCAGGTCCGGGTCGAGGCGCGAGTCGTAGGGTGCCGCGGCCGCCCCCCGATCGCGGGCGATCAGGATCGATTCGAGGTAACGGTCGACTCGCAGGACCTCGACGTCGGGCTCGTTGTCGGGTCCGCCGGTCACCAGCGCCGGCCGCCCAGATCACGCGCCACGGCCCGCAGGCCGCGATGGATAAGGACCCGAACGGCGCCCTCGGAGCGGCCCATCACGCCCGCGATCTCGGCTGTCGTCATCTCCTCGACGAAGCGCAGGACCAGCGCCCGGCGGCGTTCGTCGGGCAGGCGCGCGACCGCGGCCCAGGCCGCGCCGGCCTCGTGCCGACGGCCGGCCTCGGATTCGATCTCGAGGGGGTCGGCGATCAGGACGGCGGCCTCGAGCGGTGCCGTCGGGTTGCGGCGCCGGCTGCGCCGGATGTTGGCGATCACGTTGCGGGCGATCTGGAACAGCCAGACCCGGAACGTCGAGGCGCCTTCTCCGTCGGCCGGCCGGGCGCGCTCCTCGAAGCGCGGCAGGGCGCTCAACGCGAGCAGGAACGTGCGTTCGGCGGCGTCCTCGGCATCGGCATGGCTGCCGAGCTCGTAATACGCGTAGCTGTACACCTGGGCGAGGTACTTCCGATACAGCGGGTCGAAGGCGGCAGGGTCGCGCAGGGCGGCCTCGACCATGGCTCGATCGCGGTCGAGATGGATGAGACGGTGGTCCTCCTCCGTCCTCATCTTCCTGAACACCGGGCGAGCCATCGCGTTACACCCCGACCGGCAGGCGGAGGTGCTTGATCTCGCCGGACAGGATCGTCCGCTCGCCGCCGAGCCCCGCCTCGTCCTCGATCACCAGCCCACCCGACTCGGTGTCCACGCCCAGGGCGCGCGTTTCGAGCGATTTGCCATCGGGCAGGTCGAGCCGGACCGGCCGGCCGCTGGTCAGCTGCCGGGTCGTCCAGTCGGCCACGTCGAAGTGACCGCCGCGCAGGGCGATCGTGCGTGCCTCGACCCGGTCGATGAAGGCCGCGAACAGGCCGGCCAGCTCGATCGGACGGCCGTTCGAGGCCTCTCGCAGGCTGGTCATCGTGTCGGCCAGCTCCGCCGGAAAGTCGTCCTTCGCCCAGTCGGCGTTGATCCCCAGGCCGATGATCACCCGCGGCTCGGTGGTGCCCAGCCCGATCGTCTCGCCCAGGACACCGCCCAGCTTGCGCACCTCGAGCGGCGCGTCGAGGAGCCGGCCGGCTTCGGGCCCGCTCGCGTTGGCCAGCTTCACGCCGGCCAGGCCGGTCGTCTCGACCACCAGGTCATTGGGCCACTTCAGCCGGATCGCCAGGTCGGGCAGGCCGGCCACCTCCTCGGCCGCGTCGGCCATCGCCAGCGACACGATCGCAGCCAACCGCCAGGCCCGGTCGGGCATCAGCCAGTCCGGTCGGAATCCGATCGAACACAGCAGCCCGGCGCCGGTCGGCGCCTGCCACGTCCGACCTTCGCGGCCACGCCCGGCGGTCTGCCCGTCGGCGACAGCCAGGCACACCTCGGGCTCACCGTCGGCGAGCCACGCCCGGACGACATCGTTGGTCGAGCCGACACTGGCGAAGCGTTCCTGCCGGCTGATGAACGGGACGTCGCTCAAGCGGCGCCAGACGCCGGCCTGGCGCCCGCCTTGCCCGGCGCGTTGTCCTCGGCTGGGTCGCCTGGCCGGCCGGCTTCGACGTCGATCGACTCGGGCGTTTCCAGGGCGAACGCATCGTGCAGCGCACGCACGGCGGTCTCGACGTCATCCTCGGCGATGATGCAGGTGATCCGGACCTCGCTCGTCGAGATCATCTCGATGTTGACCGAGGCATCCGCCAGCGCCCCGAACATCCGGGCGGCGTAGCCCGGCGCGTTGTGGATGCCGGCCCCGACGATCGAGACCTTGGCCACGGCCGAGTCGGCGGTCATCTCGCGGAAGCCGAGGTCGCGGATGATCGGCTCGAGGATCCGCTTGGCCCGGGCCAGCTCGACCTCCGCGATCGTGAAGCTCATGTCGGTCGATCCGCCATGGCCCACGTTCTGAACGATCATGTCGACGTTGATCCCGGCCTCCGCCAATGGGCTGAAGATGCGATGGGCGACGCCCGGCCGATCGGGCACGGCAACCAGGGTGATCTTGGCCACGTTCCGATCGTGGGCCAGGCCGCGGACCTTGTTGCGCTGCTCCACGAAGGGATCCTCCTTGATCAGGGTACCCGGTGCGTCCTCGAACGAGCTCAGCACTTCGATCACGACATCGTTGACCCAGCCCAGCTCGACCGCCCGGACCTGCATCACCTGGGCGCCCTGGTGAGCCAGCTCGAGCATTTCCTCGTAGCCGATCAGGGGCAGCTGCCGGGCATTCCGCACGATCCGCGGATCGGCCGTGTAGATGCCCCGGACGTCAGTGAAGACCTGGCAGCGATCGGCGTTGAGGCGTGCGGCCAGGGCGACCGCCGTCGTGTCGGAGCCGCCCCGGCCGAGGGTCGTGGTCTCGGCCCGCTGCGGGTCCGTTTGGCTGAATCCCTGGAAACCGGCCACGATCACGACTCGACCATCGGCCAGCTCCTGGCGCACCCGGCCCGGGTCCACGTTGGCAATCCTCGCGCGGCCGTGGCGGCCGTCGGTGGTGATCCCCGCCTGGCCGCCGGTCAGGCTGATCGCCGGGACCCCGAGGGCGTGGAGGGCCATCGAGACGAGCGTCGCACTCTGGTGCTCGCCGGTCGCCAGGAGCATGTCCAGCTCGCGCGAGTCGGGCTCGTCGGTGATCGCGGCGGCCAGGGCGAGGAGCTCGTCGGTCGTGTCGCCCATCGCCGAGACGACGACGACGAGATCGGCGCCGGCGCTGCGCTCGCGGGCGATCCGCCGGGCGACCCGCCGGATCCGGTCGGCCGTGCCGACGGACGAACCGCCGAACTTCTGGACGACCAGCGGCCGCCGCGCCTGGGCGTCCTGCTGCTCGGCGCTGCCCGGCTCGGGGTTGCCTGGCTGGGAGTTGGGTAGGCGTTCGGAGTCGGGTGCCATCATCCGTTCGATTCTAGCAGCGCCATCCGGCCCGACCGCCGAGCAGCACGTCCGGCCGCAGCCTCGGCGGCCCGTACCTTGGCGCCCAGGCTCAGGCGGGCCACAGTCGCGCGCCCGCGACTCCGGCCGCCCGGGACTCCGGCCGCCCGGGACTCTCTGCCAGATAGCAGTGCCACTGCTACTCGGCAAAGATGGACAGGCTAGGACCGGCAGATTCGACGCTGGCGGTCGGTGCTCGAGCACGAAGTCCGATCGCGGCGATCCCATCCTGGCCCCGCGTGGGCCCGAGATCCTGCTGAGTAGCACTGGGGACGCTGGACGGCAGTTTCCGGAGCACCCACCCTCCGCGCACCCATGCCACGGGGCCGGCGACGACTGCGGGCAGTTCGACGGCGGGCGCACCGCCCCGGCGCGGACCCGGCCAACGCGTTGGCGCGTTACGCTGGCGAGGCCCACAACTGGAGGCCCGCCATGTGCTTCGATCTCGACAGCCAGCCGCCCATCGCCCCGATCGCGGGCGGTGCCCTCGACCATCAGGAGCTGGTCCTCACCGCCGCCGACGGCAACCGGTTCGCCGCGTTCCGCGCCCGGGCTGCCCAGCCGACCGGTGCCGGGATCGTGATCCTGCCCGACGTTCGCGGCCTCTACTCGTTCTACGAGGAGCTCGCCCTGCGCTTCGCCGAGGCCGGCATCGACGCCCTCGCGATCGACTACTTCGGCCGGACCGCCGGGGCCTCGAAGCGGGATGCCGAGTTCAGCTACGCGGAGCATGTCCAGCAGACCCGGCTGGCCGAGCTGCGGGCCGACGTCACGGCCGCGGCCGAGGAGCTTCGCCGCGACGGCCGCGTCCGGGCGACGTTCACGATCGGATTCTGCTTCGGCGGACGGTTGTCCTACGCGACGGGAACATTCGGTCTCGACCTGGCCGGCACGATCGCCTTCTACGGCATGCCGGTCACGGACCGCGAGGGCTTTCCCTCGCCACTCTCGATGGCCCCGGCAATGGCCAGCCCGATCCTGGGCCTGTTTGGCGGCGCCGACCAGGCGATCCCCGCGGAGGCGATCACGGCCTTCGATGCCGGCCTTGACGGCCGCCGCGGTCGAGCACGAGCTGATCACCTACCCCGACGCGCCGCACAGCTTCTTCGATCGTAAGGCGGCCGACTTCGCCGATGCCGCCGCTGATTCATGGGCCCGCAGCCTCGCTTTCATCGCCGCGAGGACGCCCGCCGTCGCACGGTGATCAAGTCGAGCTCGTGGTCCTCGCGCCCGTACGAGACGCCCGCCGACCTGCGCCTGATGCAGGCCTTGACCTCGGCCTGCTGGCGTTCGGACTGGCCGGCTCCGTCGGCCCACCCGGGCGACCTCGACTGGTGGTCGCGGGACTCGGTCAGCGGAGCAGTGCCGTTGAGCCAGCGGGTCCAGCTGTGGTTCGAGGGCGCGGCCGACGCGTCCGACCTCGTCGCCTGGAGCTGGTTCAACCTGCCCGGCGACGTTGACCTGCTGATCCGGCCGGACGCTCGATCGCCCGATCTGGTGGGAGCGATTGCCCGCTGGGCGGAGGAGCGGACACAGCTGGGTCTCGGCCTGGCGAGTCCGCCGGAAGCGATCCAGCTGTTCACGCCCGACGCCGGGTCCGACGTGATCTCCGCCCTCCTCAGCCTTGGCTTCAGCTCGATCGAGGGGGCCGCGACGGTCATCTTCACGCGGCAGTTTGGCAGCTGGTCCGCTCCTCGGGCGGACCTGCCGCCCGGGTTCGCGATCCGGGCCCTGTCATCCGACGACGTCGCGTCCAGGGTCGCCTGCGGTCGGCTCGCGTTCCCCCATTCGCAGATGACGCCGGAACGCTACGACGTCGCTCGCCGCTCGACCCTCTACCGCCCTGGTTTGGACCAGATCGCGGTTGCGCCGGACGGGTCGGTGGCGGGCTTCGCTCTCGGCTGGCTCGATCCGGTCAGCCTTGCCCTTGAGCTCGAACCGGTCGGAGTCCATCCTGCCTGGCAGCGTCGCGGCCTCGGCCGGGCGCTCTGCCTGGCCACGATTCGGGCGGCGATCGGGTTGGGCGCGACCCACGGCCTGATCCTTGCGGACAGCCGCAATGACGCCTCGCGCGGCTTGTACAGCAGCCTCGGCTACGAGATCTCGAGCCGGATCCGCGCCTATCGGCGGGCGCTGCCAGCCTAATTCCAGCGGTCGAGGCGTCGGCCCCACGCTCAGGGAAGTGGTGGATCGATCCGGCTGACTGCCCGGACTCGCGGCCGGCAGTCCTAAGGATGTCCCGCTACGCGCGGAGCGACCATGCAGCGAGCGCGGGAAAGACGAACGGGCCTCGGACCAGGACGGCCCACGCCCGGATCGGGGCCGTCAGGCGTGGGCGCGGACGTGAGCACCGGCGTTGCGAGGCGCGGCGATCGCGACCCGGCCGGGCAGGTCCTGGTCGGCGGCGACCGCGCTGAACGCTCCCTCGATCCGGCTCAGGGTCGCCAGCGCGTCGGCGAACGCGATCACCGCTGAGCCGGCGCCGGACAGGCAGGCGCCGATGGCTCCGGCCTCACGGGCGGCCTCGATCAGGGCCGGGAACTGGGGGTAGACGGCTGCCCGGTACTGCTCATGGATCCGGTCCTGGGTCAGGGCCCCGAGGAACTCGTACGAGCCCGACGCGATGCCGGCCACGCCGATCGCCAGTCGGCCCAGGTTCGTGACGGCGTCGGCGAGGGGCACCTTCTCGGGCAGGACCTCGCGCATGTCGGCCGTCGACAGGCGCAGCTCGGGAATGAACAGCACCACCTTGAGATCCCTGGGGACGTTGAAGCGCAGCGCGATCGGCGGATTGGCCGACGAGTCGACCACGATGAAGCCGCCCAGGAGCGCGGCGGCGGCATTGTCGGGGTGACCCTCGATCTCGTTCGCGAGGCGCAGCAGATCGGCCGAGGTCAGCGGTCCGCCGAGCAGGCTGTTGCCCGCGAGCAGGCCGCCGACCGTGGCCGCTGCCGACGAGCCGAGGCCACGGGTCAGCGGGATCCGGTTCTTCATCGAGACTCGCCAGCCGATCTGGCCGGGCAGCTCGCCCCGGATGGCGACGAGGGCGGCCTCGAGGCCGCGGATGAAGTGGTTGGCCCGGTCGTCGGTCAGCTCGTTGGCGCCCTCGCCCTCGACCTCGAGCTCGACCCCGCCCCGGCTCCAGCCGCGGACCTCGAGATCGATCCGGTTGACGATGTCGAGGGCCAGGCCGACGCAGTCGTAGCCGGCGCCGAGATTGGCCGACGATGCGGGTACGTCCACGGTGACCCGCCGGCCATCAAGCTCTGCCAACCAGTTCGTCACCATCGCCTCACTGTCGCCTCATCTTCGTTGGGTCTCATGTGTTCGGGATCGACGCGCCGCCGCACCAATCATCGACATCACGGGGCCGGCTCACACCCTTACCATCGGAGGGCCCGGGTCACATCCGCCGCCGACGGTCCCGCCTCGAGCAGGCCGTCGACGCTGGCCTCGGCCGTCTTCGGATCCTTGAGCCCGGAGCCGGTCAGGACGCACACGATCGTGGCCGACCGATCCAGGCGGTCCTCGCCGACCAGGCGGACGACTCCGGCCAGGCCGGCGGCCGATGACGGCTCGCAGAAGATGCCCTCTTCGCGGGCCAGGTCACGCCAGGCAGCCAGGATCTGGTCGTCGGTCACGGACTCGATCAGGCCGCCCGATTCGTCCCGGGCCGCGACGGCCCTGGTCCAGCTGGCCGGGTCGCCGATCCGGATTGCGGTGGCGATCGTGTCGGGCGCCTCGACCCGCCGGCCGAGCACGATCGGGGCGGCGCCCGCGGCCTGGAAGCCGAACATCCGGGGCACCGCGGCAATGACGCCGGCCGTCCGGTAGTCGCCGAATCCGGCCCAGTAGGCGCTGATGTTGCCGGCATTGCCGACCGGGATGGCCAGGATGTCCGGCGCCCGGCCAAGGTCGTCACAGACCTCGAACGCGCCCGTCTTCTGGCCCTCGAGCCGGTGCGGGTTGACCGAGTTGACCAGGGTGATCGGATGGGCCGCCGAATCGGCCAGCTCGCGCACGATCCGCAGGGCCTGGTCGAAGTTGCCGTCGATGGCCACGACCCGGGCCCCGGCCACCTGGGCCTGGAGCAGCTTGCCGGCAGCGATCTGGCCGCGGGGCAGGACGACGACGACCTCCAGGCCGGCGGCCGCGCCATAGGCCGCGGCCGACGCCGAGGTGTTGCCGGTCGAGGCGCAGATCAGGGCCCGCGCCCCGGCCTCGATCGCCTTGGCCACGGCCACGACCATCCCTCGATCCTTGAAGCTGCCCGTCGGGTTCTGGCCCTCGACCTTGCCATACAGCCGGGCCAAACCGAGCGCGGCGCCGATTCGGTTGAGCCGGACGAGCGGGGTGAAGCCCTCGCCCAGGGTCAGCGCCGGGGTGTCGTCCGTGATCGGGAGAAACGACCGGTAGCGCTCGACGAGGCTCGGCCGAGACGAGCCGGCGCCGAACCCGGGCTGGGCGGTCACGCCGCATCCTCGATGGGGTAGAGCGTCGGATCGAGGCCCAGGGCCGCCAGGCCGGCCCGCAGCTCCTCGAGCGGCTGGGACGTCGTGATGCAGCCGTCCGCGGCGGCCGCCTCGAGGTCGATCTGGTCCCGGATCAGCTGCTCGGGAAGGACTGTCTGGAAGAACCAGCGGCGGGGCGCTTCGCCGTCCGGCGCCGTCGCCACGATCGGGCGCTCGCTGGCAGGCGGCAGGCCGGCCCAGGTGCTGCCCCCGCCCCGGGCGATCGCGATCAGGTCGGCCAGCACGGCGCTGCCGGTCGAACCGCCGCCGGCTCCGGGGCCGGTCAGCTCGAGCCGCCCGTACGGGGTCGCGTCGACCTCGATCCGGTTGAGCACACCGCCCGTCCGGCCGAAGCCGGAATCGGCCGGCACCGCGACGGGCTGGACCCTGGCCTCGACCCCTTCGTCGGCCGCTCCGTCCGCTTCGAGCGCGCGATGGCCGTCGACGAGGAGCTTGAGCCGGAGCCCGTGGGCGACCGCGGCCGCGACATCTTCGCCGGTCACGCCGCTGATCCCGGCCTGGCCCAGGCCGCGGGCGGTCACCGGGCGGCGCTCGATGGAACCCGGTTCGAGCCATTGCCCGAAGGCGAGCCGGGCCAGGATGACCAGCTTGTTCAGCGCGTCGTCCCCCTCGACGTCGCCCGCCGGATCGGCCTCCGCGTAGCCCGCCCGCTGGGCATCGGCGAGGACGGCAGCGTAGCCGCGCCGGCGCTCGGCCATGGCGCTCAGGATGAAGTTGGTCGTGCCGTTGACGATCCCCCGGACGCGCTCGATCCGGTTGGCGGCGAGATCGGCGGCGAGCGGCCCCAGGATCGGGATCCCGGCGCCGACGGCCGCCTCGAACCGGAGCGGCGTCCCGGTCGAACGGGCGAGCGCCTCGAGCGCCGGTCCGTGCCGGGCGATCACGTGCTTGTTCGCCGTGACGACCGGCTTGCCCGCGGCCAGGGCTGCCGTGATCAGCGTCCGGGCCGGTTCGTCGCCGCCCATCAGCTCGACCACGATGTCGACCTCGGGCGACGCCACGAGGTGGGCCGGCGCATCGGTCAGGAGGGCCTCGGGGATCCCTGCGGCCAGGGCCCGACTGCTGTCCCGGACGGCGACCCCGGCCAGGACCAGCCGCGCGCCGTCGAACGGGGCGAGGCGCTCGGGCGAATCGAGGAAGGCCCGGACGACTGCCGAGCCGACGGTCCCGGCGCCGAGCAGGCCGACGCGCAGCGGCGGACGAGGCGATGGGCCGGGCATGGGCCGAATGGTAGCCGACGGCCAAACGGCCCCGCCGGTCGCGCCACGTCGCGCGCCGCGGCACGAGCCCGGGCACGCGACGAGCCCGGCCGAGCGCCCGTTACACTCGCACGGATGGCTCTCGAGCTTGAACCTGCCCCCGCCCTCCTGCCCATGGCCGAGGACCGGCCGAAGATCTTCAGCGGCATCCAGCCGTCCGGGATCGTCCATCTCGGCAATGACCTCGGCGCCGTTCGCAACTACGTCCGGCTGCAGTTCGACTACGAGGCGATCTACTGCATCGTCGACTATCACGCCCTGACCACCACCCATGACGGCACGCTCCTGCGCGAGCGGACCCGCGAGATGGCGGCCTCCCTGCTGGCCCTCGGCCTGGATCCCGAGCGGTGCACCCTGTTCGTCCAGAGCGATCGCCCCGAGCACACTGAGCTTGCCTGGCTGCTCGCCACCGTGACCCCGGTCAGCTGGCTGGAGCGGACGCCGACGTACAAGGAGAAGAAGGCCAACCAGCCCGACGACGTCAATCACGGGCTGCTGACCTACCCCGTCCTGCAGGCCGCCGACATCGTCATCTACAAGGCGACCCTCGTCCCGGTCGGCCGGGACCAGGCCGCCCACCTCGAGCTCAGCCGCGAGATCGTGCGTGCCTTCAACGCCCGCTACGGCGAGACCTTCCCGGAGCCCCAGGCCGTCTTCACCGATGCCCCGGTCGTGCTCGGCACCGACGGCGTGAAGAAGATGAGCAAGTCGATTGGCAACACGATCGACATCTTCGGCCCGCCCGAGCTGATCCGGAAGCAGGTCATGTCGATGGTCACCGACACCAAGCGGATCCTGCGGACCGACCCTGGCCGGCCGTCGGTCTGCAACGTGTGCCAGCTCCATCGCCACTTCGGGCCGGACTACGAGTCGATCTGGGAAGGCGAGCGGACGGCCCGGACGGGCTGCGTCGACACCAAGCGCCTGCTGGCCGATCGAATTATCGAGCACTACGCGCCGGCTCGCGAGCGCTACCTCGAGCTGATCGCCCGGCCCGACGAGGTCGACGAGGTCCTGGCCGCGGGCGCGGCCCGGCTCAAGCCGCTGGCCCAGGCGACGCTGGCCGAAGTCCATGCGAAGATGGGGCTCCGCTGAGGGTCAGCCCATGACCGATCAGGATCGGCAGGAACAGGACGCACCGGTCGCCGCCGGCCGGTCCGTCGTGCCGAGCGCGACGAGCGTCGATGCGCCGGCCGGCCCGGGCGTGGGCCCGGGCGCAGCCTCGACCAGCGACATGGCCCGAATCCTCGGTCGCGACCCGCGCTGGTTCGCGGCGCTCCTGATCAGCGTCACCGTCATCGCGGTGTTCTACGCGATCACGGTCGTGGGCACCGCGATCTTCGCCTTCGGCGACACGATCCTGATCTTCTTCCTGGCCTGGCTGATCGCGTTCATCGTCACCCCGTTCGCGGCGGGGTTGAAGCGCCTCGTCCGGCCCTTGCCCGAGGCGGCCTCGGTCCTGATCGTGTACCTCGTGGCCGTCGGCGCGCTGCTCCTGGCGATCTTCGTGGTCGCGGCCAACCTGGCCACCTCGATCGGCCAGTTCGTCCAGTCGATCCCCGAGATCGAGCAGAACCTCGGCCAGTACCTCGCCCCGTGGCAGGAACGGCTGAACGGGCTGGGCCTGTCGGTCGACCTGGTCGCCCTGGTCCACTCGGTCCTCGACAACCTCCAGACGGGGGCGGTCGACGTGGTTGGGCCGATCCAGCAGATCGCAGTGGCCAGCATCAGCGTGATCGGCACCGTCCTGATCATCTCGATCCTGTCGATCTACATCGCGATCGACCGCAAGCGGATCCTGGCCTTCCTGTTCCGGCTCACCCCGAGCTCCTATCGCGCCGAGGCTGAGCTGCTCCGGGTCAGCGTGAACCGGTCGTTCGGCGGGTTCCTGCGCGGCCAGGTGATCATGGGTGCGGTCTACGGCCTGATCTGCGCCCTAGTCTCGGTCATCTTCGGCCTGAAGCTGATCCCGATCACGGCGACGGCGGCCGGCGTCCTGATGGCGATCCCGTTCTTTGGTCCGTTCGTGGCCTGGGTGCCGCCCGTCCTCGATGCCCTGATCTTCAACCCCGACCTGGTCCTGCCGGTGCTGATCCTGGTCGGGATCGGCTGGATCTTCGTCATGAACGTCCTCCAGCCGAGGCTGATGGCCGGCGCGGTCGGGCTGCACCCGATCGTCGTCCTCGCCTCGGTCATCCTGGGTGGCAAGATCGCGGGGGTCGCCGGGGCGATCTTCGGGATTCCGATCGCGGCGATCGTGACCGCCTTCTTCTGGCATTACCTCGAAGAGCAGTCCGGCGAGACTGTCGCCCAACGGGCAGCCCGGCGGGTCGAACGACGGGAGGGCCGGCGGATCCGGGTGCCGACCGAGCCCAAGCCGGGAATCGATCCCGACGTCGAGGACGAGACCCTCGACGAAGGCCTCAGCGCCGGCGCTTCTTCCAGTCGCTGAGGATCTCCCGGGCCGCGTTGCGCCCGGGCACGCCGGTGATCCCACCGCCGGGATGGGCGCCGGAGCCGGCCAGGTACAGGCCCTCCACCGGCAGCCGGTAGCGGGCGCTGCCCAGGAGGGGCCGCCAGGCGAAGAAGCTGTCGAGGCTGGGCTCGGCGTGATATGGGTGGCCACCGGTCATGCCGTAGTCCTGCTCGAGGTCGAGCGGGCTGAGCACCTGCCGGGCGAGGACGAGCCTGGAGATGCCCGGCGCGTACGCCTCGAGGGTGGCCAGGGCGACGTCGCCGATCTCCTCGCGGCGGGCCGGCCAGCTGCCTTCGCGCAGGGCATATGGGGCGTACTGGAGATGGATGCTCATGACGTGCCTGGCAACGCGACGCGCCCGGCTGCCCGGTCCGGGCGATTGGACCAGGCCGGGATCGATCAATGACGGGATCGTCGCCTCGAGATAGGGCGCCGGGCTGAGCTGGCCGTACTTCGACGCGTCGAAGGCCCGTTCGAGGTAGTCGACGCCGGGGGCAATGACGATCCGGCCACGGAGCAGGCGTTCGGCGTCGTCGCCCGAGCCCGCGGCGCTGAAGGCCGGCAGGCCGGCCAGGACCAGGTTGACCTTGGCCACCGTCCCGGGCGTCCGGATGTTGGCCGCCCGCCAGCGCAGGCCGGGGCCGATCACGACCGGATCGACGAGCTCGGTCAGGACCTGCTTGGGATCGATGCCGGCCACCACGATCCGGGCCTCGATCTCCTCGCCGGAGGCCAGGACGACACCCGTGGCACGGCCATCCCGGGTCGTGACCTGGGCCACCTGGGCGCCAGTCCGGATCTCCCCGCCACGGGCGCGCACGGCCGCGGCCAGCGCCGCGGACAGCGCGCCGGGCCCGCCCCGGGCAAAGACGGTCTGGCCGGCCGCTCCCCCGTCGTTGCCGGCCGAGTCGGCCAGAAAGACGGCGGTGGTGCCGGCCGACCAGGGGCCCATTGCCGTATTCGCGATCCCGCGCGACGCGAGGATGCCGCGCAATGCATCGGTCTCGAACGCCTCGGCCACGAAGTCCGCGATCGCCATCGGCAGGACCCGCAGGATCGCCTGGGAGTCGCGCCGGCCGAGGCCCCGGAACGAGCGACCGAGCTTCAGGCCGGCCAGCGCGTCGCCGGGCGACGGCGCCTTGATGTCCGGCGGCGCGGCCGCGGCCAGCTCGGCCAGGAATCGGCCGAGCGATCGGACCAGGCGGTCGAAGTCGGCATAGCCTGCCGCGTCGTGACCGGACGTGGCCCGCAGGCCGTCGGCGGTCCGGGCGACGTCGTGGTACAGGGTGATGGCCGAGCCGTTCGGTGCCGGGGCGAAGACCCGGACATCCGGCGCGACAAGGGCCAGGCCGTGCGCTCGCAGGTCCAGCTCGCGGGCGATCGACGGCTTGAACCGACCGACCGTGCCAGCCACGGCCGGGACGCGAACGCCGGGCTTCAGCTCGACCGTATCGGCACTTCCACCCACCCGCTCGCGCCGGTCCAGGACAAGGGTCGACAGGCCGGCCCTGGCCAGGTAGGCCGCCGCGACCAGGCCGTTGTGGCCGGCCCCGATCACGATGGCATCCCAGGTCCGCCCGGCCGGGCTGCCGGTGGCGGGGCTGGTGGCCGAGGTGGCGGCGGCCACGGTCAGGCCACCTTCCGGCCGGTCGAGCGCAGGACTTCCATCGCCGCGATCCGGCCGTTGGCGCCCATGATCCCGCCCCCCGGATGGGTCGCCGAGCCGCACAGCCAGAGGCCCTGGACCGGCGTCCGGAAGCGGGCGTAGCCCGGCGTCGGCCGGTTGAAGAAGAGCTGCTCGAGGCTCAGCTCGCCCTGGAAGATATTGCCCTCGGTCAGCCCGAAGCGGCGCTCGATGTCGAGTGGGGTGAGGACCTGCCGGTGGAGGATGATCTCGCGGATGTCCGGCGCGACCTCCGCGATCCGATCGATGACCGCGTCGCCGAAGGCCTCCCGGTTGTCGTCCCAGGAACCCAGGGCCGGGTCGAGGTGGTACGGGGCGTACTGGACGAAGCAGCTGATCACGTGCTTGCCGGGCGGGGCCATCGACGGGTCGACCAGGGTGGGAATGATCATGTCGATGTACGGTCGGCGACTCCAGTGGCCGTACTTGGCGTCGTCGTAGGCGTGCTCCATGTCGTCCAGCGAGGCGCTGTAGCTGATCGCCCCGCGGAGGTGCTCGCCCTCGCCCGGCAGGCACGTGAAGTCGGGCAGCCGGTCGACCGCCAGATTGACCTTGCCCGACGAGCCCCGGAACTTGAAGCGGCGAATATCCTCCTCGAACTCGGGCTCGAGGGTGCCCGGCTCGAGCAGGCCGAGGTAGGTCAGCCGGGCGTCGACCGACGACAGGACGTGCTGGGCGTAGATCTCCTCGCCCGACTCGAGGGCCACGCCCACCGCCCGGCCGCCACGCACGAGGATCCGGGCGACCGGCGCCTCGAGCCGGATCTCGGCACCCTGGGCCCGGGCGGCGCTGCCGATCGCGTTGGAGACGCCGCCGGTGCCGCCCCGGGGGATGCCCCAGGCCCGGAAGGCGCCGTCGATCTCGCCCATGTAGTGGTGGAGCAGGACGTAGGCAGTCCCCGGTGAGTGGACACCCTGGAAGGTGCCGATGATGCCCGACGCGGACATCGTGGCCATCAGCGGCTGGGTCTCGAACCACTGCCCCAGGAAGTCGGCCGCGCTCATCGTCATCAGCTGCACGAAGACCGCCTGCTGCTTCTCGGGCAGGCGCTGGAAGGAGCGGAGCAGGCCGGCCAGTGGGGCGAACTGGCGGGGGTCGCGGCCGCTGGGATCGGGCGGCACGATCGACAGGATCGGCTTGATGAAGCGGGCCATCTCGACCATCAGCTGGCCGTATTCCTCGTAGGCCTCGGCGTCGAGCTTGGACCAGCGCCGGAGCTCCCGGATCGTCCGGCCATGGTCGTTGACCCGCCACAGGTAGTCGCCCTGGAGCGGGGTGAACGTGCCGTCGAGGGGCAGGATGTCGAGCCCGTGGGCGGGCAGGTCGAGCTCGCGGATGATCTCGGGCCGGAGCAGGCTGACCACGTACGACGCGACCGAGAAGCGGAACCCGGGGAAGATCTCCTCGGTAACCGCCGCCCCGCCGAGCAGCTCGCGCTTCTCGAGGACCACGGTGCGCAGGCCGGCCCGGGCCAGGTAGGCCGCGCTTACCAGGCCGTTGTGGCCACCCCCGATGATCAGGGCGTCATACGTTCGGGCCACGGATCCTCCGCTCGGCTGGGCACTGAGGGGACCGCAGCCCGGCATGCAGGCTGCATAGGTTTCATGCACGACTCTACCGCATAATTGA
Source organism: uncultured Chloroflexia bacterium (assembly GCA_963720965.1). Lineage (GTDB taxonomy): Bacteria > Chloroflexota > Limnocylindria > Limnocylindrales > CSP1-4 > Palsa-1033. Next base: position 1,116,371 of record CAVRHD010000002.1, read on the forward strand.
CCCGTCGCGAACGCCCTGGGCGCGCTCCGGCGGTCGCATCGGAGGTCGTACGTTTGAGCATCGGGACCGCGTTCCATCCCCGGACCGAGCCCTACAACCGGAAGATGCAGTGGCGTGAGTGGTCGGGCTATTTCGCCGCCAGCGTGTACGCCGACTTTCACGACATCGAGTACAACGCGATCCGCGAGCAGGCCGCCCTGATCGACGTCTCGCCGCTCTACAAGTACGAGGTGCGCGGACGCGAGGCCGAGCGGCTGGTCGACCGGGTGATCACTCGCGACGCGACGAAGCTCAAGACCGGCCAGGTCTTCTACACGCCGTGGTGCGACGAGGACGGCAAGGTCGTCGACGACGGCACGATCCACCGCCTGGCCGCCGACCACTTCCGCTGGACCGCGGCCGACCCCCAGTACCGCTGGCTGACCCTCAACGCGGCTGGGCTGGACGTAGAGGTCGAGGACACCAGCGAGTCGACCGCCGCCCTGGCCATCCAGGGCCCGCTCAGCCGGGCGGTCCTCGAGGCCGCGACGGCTGGCTCGGCCGCCGGGGAGAGCGTGGCCGGCCTGCGCTACTTCCGGCGCCAGGGCGCGACCATCGCAGGGATCCCGGTCGACATCAGCCGGACGGGCTACACGGGCGACCTCGGCTATGAGCTATGGGTCGCGGCCGACCAGGCCGTCGGCCTGTGGGATGCCGTGTTCAGCGCCGGCGCGCCCGTTCGGGATCCGGCCGGCAGGGATGATCGCCCTCGACGTGGTCCGGCTCGAAGCGGGGTTGATCCTGCTCGAGGTCGACTACACGAGCGCCCGCCACGCGATGAACACCGAGCAGGCGTATTCGCCGGGCGAGATCGGGCTGGGCCGGCTGGTCGACTTCGACAAGGGCGACTTCGTCGGTCGGCGGGCGTTGCTCGAGGAGCGTCGGGCCGGCGGGCCGCGCCGGCGGCTGGTCGGGCTGGAGATCGACTGGCCCGATATCGACGCGATGTACAACGCCCAGGGCTTGCCCCCGACTGCGCCGGCGATCGTCGACCGCTCGGCCCTGCCCCTGTATGACCGGGGTGGCCACCAGGTCGGCCGGATCACCAGCCATGGCTGGAGCCCGATCCTCAAGAAGCCGATCGCGCTGGCCTCGGTGCCGCCGGCCTACGAGCGCCCGGGCACGCTCCTCCAGGCGGAATGGACGGTCGAGGCACGCCGCGGCAAGGTCGGCGCAACGGTCGTCGAGCTGCCCTTCCTGGACCTGCCCCGGAAGCGCGCCTGAGGGCTCCCGTGCTGGCCGTCCAGGGGACCGGGCCGGCGCTGCGGCCCCCGGTCCGGTGCGACCCGAGCCCCAGGTCATGCACCTTGTTGCGCACAGAAGGACAAACAGGCGATTTCGCCCCGGACGAGCCCTTGGAAGTGTCCTGATCGGCCAGAATCGGGCCCTCTGGTAGCAGCCGACGGCTAATTGGCGCGCCAAAGCGAGCCATCCCAGCGGTCGAAACCCGGGTTTTGTCCTTCTGGGCGCAACATCGCGCCCGGCGGCACGGTGGCGCAACATTGCCCTGCGCCGGGGCGCGACACCGCGTCGCGCCAGCGCCGCGGACGCTCCCCGCTGGGCCGGGACGAAACGCGGCCGCTCGCGCCGGACGCGAGTACCATGGCCGGACAACTGAATAGTGCCGTTTGACCCAAGGGAAGCCGGTGTGAGTCCGGCGCTGTCGCGCAACTGTCAGCGGGGAACGGCCGGCCAGGATGCCACTGGGCGTGAGCCCGGGAAGGCGGTCGGACGTGTCGATCCGCGAGCCAGGAGACCTGGTCGAACGGGATGTGTCATCCCACCCGCGCAGATCGGTAGATGAACCTCTGACGGCAGGTTTCGCGGTGTGGGCCGTTCGCCGTCGGAGGAACCACCGTGGGTCGACTCAGGTGGGCCAGCGCGATACTGGCCACAGGGCTCCTGCTCGTCAACGTTCCGGCCACGTGGGCTGCGCCGGACCCGGCCACCTGCGCATTGCAATATCTGGCGGGCCAGCAGGCCGCCAGTGGCGGGGTCGGCGGCCAGGCCGGGGTCACGGCCGACTACATCTTCGGCGCGGCGGCTGCGGGCTTCGATCCGAACAAGCTCAAGGCGGCCAGCGGCAAGACCGCCTATGACTACCTCGAGGCAGGCGCTGGCGCGTCGCTGACCAATGCGGCTCTTGTCGCCAAGGAAGCCCTCGCCGCGCTCGACGGCAAGCTGGATCCGACGTCGTTCGGGGGCCAGGACCTGCTGAGCGCACTCGATGCGACGTACAGCACGACTACCCACGCCTACGGCGACGGCGAGACGTACACCCAGTCGCTGGCGATCCTGACCCTCGTTGCCGCGGCCGACGCCGGGCATCCCCTGCCCGCGGCCGCAGTCACCGGGCTGACCGCGGTCCAGGACAGCGACGGATCGTGGGACTTCCAGGGCGTCAAGGACGCGGCCGGCGGCGGCGACACCAACTCGACGTCGATCGCGATCCAGGCCCTGATCGCAGCGGGCAAGCCGGCCTCCGACGCGGCGGTCGTGAGCGGCCTGGCCTACCTGGCCGGCCAGCAGCTGGCCGACGGCGGCTTCCCCTACAGCCCGGCCTTCGGCCCGCCCTTCAGCGACCCGGACTCGGACGCGACAGTGATTCAGGGCCTCGTCGCCGCGGGCGAGAATCCGGCCGGCCCGGCCTGGACCAAGAGCGGCCACACCGCGCTGACCAACGTGCTGACCTTCCAGGACGCCGCCAACGGCGGGTTCACCTATCCCGGCAACCCCGGCCCCGACGCATTCACGACGAGCCAGGTGCCGGCCGGCCTGGCCAAGGTGCCGTTCCCGGGCAGCACCGCCTGGACCGCCGGGGCCACGCTCCCAGCCGGGCTGTGTGCGGCGGCAGCGCCGTCCCCGACGCCAACCGGCAGCAACCGGCCGGTCGCAACGCCACCAGCAACGGCGATGGTCGGCGGTCCGGCCAATTCACCGAGGCCGGATGATGGCCTGCCGATCCTGGTCCTGGCCGGGCTGGGGGCACTCGTCATCGGCGGCCGGGCCCGGTCGAGGCGTCCATCACGCTGACCGTCCGGCGGCTCGTCCTCGCAGCGGCCGTCGCCGTCCTCGTCCAGCTGCCGGTCACGGCCGTTGCCTGGTCGAGCCCGGCGGCCAGCTGCGCGGCCGCTGATGGGGCCCACCACGCGGCTATCGTCGTCCAGCACGGCGATGGGACCACGGTCGTTCGCTGCGTGGCCTTCTCAGGTTCGGAGCTGAGCGGCGAACAGGTCCTGGCCGACTCGGGGATCAGCTACCAGACGGTCTCGTTCGGCGGCCTCAACGACGCGGTCTGCCAGGTTGACGGCGAGCCGGCCACGTTCCCGCCTGGCTGCTGGACGAGCACGAGCAACTTCTGGGCGCTGTTCGTCGCCCGGGCCGGTGGATCGTGGTTCCCGTCGAGCCTCGGGATCTCGAGCCTGACCCTCCACGACGGCGACAGCGAGGGATTGCGGTTCGAGCCCCAGGCCCAGCCGGTCGAGCCGTCGGTCAAGGGCGACTGTCCAGCAGCGACGCCCAAGCCAACGCTCAAGCCCACGCCGAAGCCAACGCCGAAGAGCAGCCCGAAGCCCACCCCTGGTGCCACGCCCAATCCGAGCCCGGCCCAGCCGACCGCCCGAACCACGCCGGTTGCCGTGGCCGGCTCGGCAGGCAGCCCGAGCCCGGATGCCCCGTCGCTCCCACCGACCGCGGTCGCGTCAGGCAACCCGCCGAGTCCCTCGACCGCCGTGGTGACCGGCCAGATCCTGCCGACTGCGGCCCCGTCCGATGCGCTCGCAGCTACACAGACCGCAGCTGACGGCCCCGGCGGGACGTCATCCGGTAGCCCCCTGGCGCTGGCTGTCGGGCTGGCCGTGCTGGTGGGCCTGGCCGGGCTGGCCGTCGGGCGTGCCCGGTCAAGCTCGGGCCATCCGCGGTGAACGCCCGGGCCCTGATCCTGTGGTCCGTGGCCGGGCTCGTCGTCGCGCTGTCGACCTCGAACCCGGTCTATCGGGCGCTCATTGCCCTGATCGCCCTGAACGTGCTGCTGGCCTGGCGGCGCCCCGACCAGGATCTCGCGTTCCTGTTCCGCCTGCTCGTCTTCACCACTCTCGGGGCTGTGCTCCTGAACCTGGTCGTCGGCCACGTCGGGGTGACGGTCCTGTTCGGCCTGCCGGCAAGCTGGCCGATCGTGGGCGGCCCGTGGACGCTCGAGTCGATCGCCTACGGGCTGAACACGGCCCTCGGCCTGGCCGCGGCCGTCCTCGTCGTCGCCCCGCTGTCGTACGTGATCGAGCCGCATGAGCTCGTCGATGCCCTGCCCCAGCCCATCGAGCGGGCCGGAATCGTGGTGGCCGCCTCGCTCAACCTCGTGCCCGGCATCGGCCGGAGCTTCCGCCAGGTTCGCGATGCCCAGACGATGCGCGGCTGGCGGCCGGCCGGGCTGCGGTCGTGGGCCGAGGTGCTCGTGCCGGTTGCGCTCACCGCGGTCGAGGGATCGCTCGAGCTGGCCGAGGCGATGGAGGCCCGGGCGTACGGCTCGGGCCGCAGGAGCCGCTACGCTCCGGGCCGCTGGGCTCGGCGGGACGTCATCGTGGTCGCCGCTTCCCTGGCCTCGATCGGCCTCGCGATCTGGGCCCGGTCAGCCGGGCTGGCCCCCGACTGGTACCCGTACCCGAGCCTGACCCTGCCGCCGGTGAGCCCGGTCATGCTCCTCGCGGCGCTCCTGCCCGCCGTGGCGATTCCGCGATGACCCTTCGATCGACGACGCCTGGATCGTTGACGCGTGGGTCCTCCGACGCGTCCGCGCTGGCCCGCCTCGATGGCCTGTCCTACTGGTATCCGGGCGGGATCTCGGCGCTGGTCGATGTCAGCCTCGATCTCGGGCCGGGCCTGACCGTCCTGGCGGGTCCGTCGGGGGGCGGCAAGTCGTCGTTGCTGCGCGTGTTCAACGGGCTGGTGCCCCATTTCCATGGCGGTCGGATCACCGGTCGCGCGAACGTCCTCGGCCTCGACGTGCTGGCGACGCCGACCCGCCTGCTGGCGCGCGACGTTGGCTTCGTGTTCCAGGATCCCGAGAAGCAGGTGGTCTATGGCACCGTCGAACGGGAGGTCGCCTTCGGCCTCGAGAACGTCGGCTTCGAGCGCTCGGAGATGGTCCGGCGAGTGGGCGAGTCGCTGGAGCGGCTGGGTCTCGACGAGCTGCGCGGCCGAAGCGTCGCGACGCTGTCCGGTGGCGAACGCCAGCGGGTGGCGATCGCCTCGGTCGTGGCGATGCGGCCGCGCCTGATCGTGCTCGACGAGCCCACCTCCGAGCTCGATCGAAGCGGCGCGGCGGCGGTCGTCGATGCCTGCCTTGACCTCGTGGCCGGTGGCACGGGCGTGCTGATCGCCGAGCATCGGCTCGAACGGCTGCTGCCCGCCGCCGACCGGCTGGTCGTGGTCGAGGCCGGCCGGGCCGAGGAACGGCCGAAGACGGCGATCGACCCCCCGGTCGGACGGATCGCCGGGGGATCGTCGGGTCCAGCGACGATCGCCTGGGCCATGGGCAACCTCGTCGCGGGGCCGGCCGGGATCCGGTTGCTCGAGTGCCCGGAGCTCGTTGGCCGGACCGGCGAGGTGACCGCCATCGTCGGCGACAACGGCAGCGGCAAGACCAGCCTGCTGCGGACGCTGGCCGGGCTCCTCGCTCCGATCTCGGGATCGATCGAGCACCGGCCGGGCCGAGTCGCCTACCTGCCCCAGGATCCGGGAGCCCTGCTCCACCGGCCGACCGTCCTGGCCGAGGTTGCCTGGACCCTCGACCACGCCGAGGCGGACGAACGGGGCGAGAGTGTCGAGGCGGCCGCTCGGGCCTGCCTGGCCGAGTTCGGGCTGGAGGGTCTGGCTGATCGGGATCCGCGCGACCTGAGCGCGGGCGAACGCCAGCGAGCCGCCCTGGCGGTCATCCTGGCCGGCGAGCCCCGGATCGCGCTGCTCGACGAGCCTACCCGGGGCATGGACGAGCTGGCCCGGCAGGCGCTGGCGCGAGCCCTGCGCCGGCTGCAGGACGCTGGCTGCTCGATCGTGATCGCGACCCACGACGAACGGCTGGTTGCGCAGGTCGCGGACCGGATCGTTGCGATCGAGGACGGCCGGTTGCGGGAGCTGCCCAGTCCGGCGCCGACCGCGCCCGCGTCCGGGGAGCCCGCGCTCGTCCTGGCCGGCCGATGACGTTCGCGGCCATCCTCGGCGCGTCGATCGTGGGCGGCCTGCTGTTCCTGCTGCCGTACCTGGGCATCGAACCACCCGGCGGAGCGATCACGGCTTCGGCAACGCTGGGCACGATCGTGGCGTTCGGGGCGGTCGAGCTGGGGGCGCGCCGCCTCGATGCCAAGGGCATCGCCCTGCTGGCTGCCCTGGCCGCCCTGGCCGCAGCCATGCGCCTGGCCCTCGTCACCGGGCTGGCCGGCTTCAGCCCGTTCTTCCTGCTCGTGCTGTGCGCCGGCTATGCCTTTGGGCCGAGCTATGGCTTCCTGACTGGAGCGGTCGCGATGCTCGTCTCGGCGATCGTCACCGGCGGCCTCGGACCATGGCTGCCGTACCAGATGTTCGCGTCGGCCTGGGTGGGGATGGGCGCCGGCATCGTCGGCAACCTGGCCGGCGGGCGGACGGTCCATCGCCCAACCCGCCGGGACATCCTGATCCTGGCCGGCTACGGCTTCGTCGCCGGCTTCGCCTATGGGGCGGTGATGGACCTGTGGGACTGGGCCTTCTTCCAGGGAGCGCCGGACCTGGGCTACGTCGCCGGTCTCGGCCTGAATGGAACGGTCGTCCGCTTCGGCCAGTTCTACCTGCTGACCTCGGCTGCCTACGACGCCTTCCGGGCGGTCGGCAACGCGGCCATGATCCTGGCCCTCGGACCGGCCGTGCTGGCATCGCTGGCGCGCCTGCGGGCCCGGGCGACGTTCCAGTTCGTCGGCGGCGCCGAGCGAAGCCCGGCCCCGGTCACGCCGCCCGGCTGACGAATCGCTCGAGACCGGCCAGGGCCTCGGGCAGGTCGACTCGGCCGAAGCCCAGCCGGAGGTGGTTGCCCGGGCCGCCGAAGCGCGATTCGGGCAGGAGCAGGACGCCTTCGGATTCGACCAGCTCCGCCGCAAATCGATCAGCATCCCAGCCGTCAAACCGGCCGGTCGGGGTCAACCGCGGGAAACCCACTGATCCCGCCCTGGGCCTGACCCAGCTGAGCAGGTCGCCGCGTTCGGCGAAGAATCGATCGAGGCTGGCCAGGTTGGCCGCGATGATCGCTCGCGACCGGTCGAGGACGACCGACTTCGCGCGCAGGCCGATCAGGCTCAGGATCTCGGCCGGGGCGGACGGACAGATCGTGGTGTAGTCCTTGAACGCGGCACAGCGCGCGAGGAGGTCGTGGTCGTCGCTGGCCAGCCAGCCGATCCGCAGGCCGGCCATTGCAAACGACTTCGACATTACCCCCAGGCTCACTCCGCCGGGTACGCCATCGGCACCGGCCAGCAGGCGATCGGCCGGGTCGAACTCGAGGAACCGATAGACCTCGTCCGAGAACAACCTGATGCCGGCCTCGGCGCACAGGTCGGTCAGCCCGCGCCATTCCGCCTGGCTCGGCAGCATGCCCGTCGGGTTGTGCGGCGCATTGACCACGATCAGGCGCGTCGTCGGCCGGATCGCCGCCTTGATCCGGCCAACGTCGAGCGCCCAGCCGTCCGGCTCCCGGAGGTCGTGGAGGGTCACCTCGGCGCCGGCGGCCCGGCCGACCTCGAACAGGCTCTGGTAGCCCGGCCAGGTGACGATCGCGTGGTCGCCCGGACCCAGGGCGACATTCATCAGGCAGAAGATCGCCTCCTCGGCCCCCGAGAAGACCAGCACATCATCCGGACCAATCCGCTCGTACAGCCCGGCGATCTCGGCTCGCAGGAGCGGGTGGCCGGCCGACTCGGTGTAGCCCAGCCGGAGGCCGTCCCACAGGCCCCGCGCCTCGTCGTCGGCCAGGTCCAGCAGCTCGGCCAGCGGATAGCCCTCGAGGTCCGAGGCACACAGCAGGTGGCGGACCGAGAATTCCCAGCGAGCGAAATAGCGCTCGAGCTCGAAGTCGGCCAGGCGCACCGGTTGGTCCCGGACGCCTAGTTGATCGCCACGAGGGCGGCGGTCAAGGCCACGAATGTCGGCTGGTCGAGGCCGGTGCCGACCGCCAGCCAACTCGGCTTCTCGCCCTTGGCCACGACGAGGGCGTAGCCGTTCGATGTCTGGACGAGGTCGCCCGTCAGGTCGCCGAACGGCCCCGAGCCGGCGGCCGAGCCGGCCGGCACGCAGCCCGAGCCATCGGTACAGAACGAGCCTTCGTCCAGCTCGAACGTGGCGTTGTCGGAGCGCCGCCGGAATTGGATCGTGATCCGGCCGCCGTTCGCCAGGCGGTAGGTGCCGGATACCAGGGACCAGCTTGACGGCAGGACCGCGCAGTACACCGGGAAGTTGACCGAGCTCGCGAACGATTGGTAGAAGTCCGGCGTGTCCTTCGCCCCCGAGCACACGTCGGCGGCCCCTGCCGGGCTCGGACTGGGGGCGGGCGCGCTCGATGGCGTCGGAGCCGAGCTGGGCGACACCGAGCTGGACGGCAGCGGCCCGCTCGATTCGACCGGTCCCGCCGAGGGCGCCTGACTCGCTTCGCCCGATGAACCCGGCGACTCGCTCGGTGGCTCGCTGGGCGCCTCGCTCGGAACCAGGCTCGATCCCTGGCTTGGGCCGGTGCTGCCCAGGCCCACGGACGGCGCGGCGGATGGCGGGGCGACGGTCGGCGCGGCCGCGCCGCAGGCGGCGAAGAGCAGCACCGCACCGGCCAGGAACAAGGGGAGCCGAACGGCCCGTGCCGTCCGTGGGCGCATGGGCGTCACCCGGCAAGCCTAGCCGCAGCCGGTGACGTCGGTCAACGCACGCTCCGCCGGACACGATCCGGGCCCAGGTGAGCCGCAGCTAAGCGGCGCCTGTAATCCTCGCCAGGCCGATGAACCCTCCGACCCCGATCCCGCACCCCAGCCCGCCGAGCCATCCGCCGGCTGCTTCGCCGTGGACGCTCGCCGGAGGAGGTCCCCGTGGATTCTCGCGGTCGGCTGCGACGGCTCGTCGTGGTTCCGCTGCTCGTACTGGTGGCCCTGGCCGCGCCACCGTCACGGCCAACGCTGGCGGCCTACGAGGCGTCCGCGGACTCGAACGAATCGGCCTTTCGGAGCCCGTGCGTCGGATTCCAGGACAGCCATCCGGCGCGGATGCTCGGCCTCGCCCTGACCGGGCTGCGCGCGCTGGGCTACGCGACGACGGGCTACACCGGGACCGGGTTCAGCCACGCCAGCGTGCTGGCCCGGACCGTCAACGACTTCGCCTTCTACGTCCATTCCCACGGTGACGAGTACTGGTACGCCCCGGGCCAGCGTCGCTACAACGGCTTCCGCGAGGACTCGGGCGACTGCAGCCAGGCCGTCGTCTTCTCCAACGAGATCGCGGCAGCCCGGGCCGGCCGATTCACGAATCTCGTGGTGGTGTCGACGTGCCACAACGCGGACCCGGGCACGACCCTGCCGGGCGCCTTCGGAATCGCCCGGACCAAAGCGCAGACGGGCGGCAGCCACTTCTACCTGGGCTACCTCGGGATTGCCTACGACAACGACGAGCAGGCCTTCGAGACCGCCTTCTGGTCGGCGCTCGAGCGAGGCCGCAGCGTGGGCGCCGCGTTCGACCTGGGCATGCTCCAGAACTTCAGCCATCCGCTCGATGCCAACTGGTGGGGCACCTACAGCTGGTCGGGTCGGGCGGGAGCGGCCGTGGTCTGCCCCCGGTGCCTCGCGGCGGATCCCCAATGAGCCGCCGGCCAGGTTCCGTATGGGCCTCGACCGGGAGCCTCGCCCGGTTCGCGCTGGCCGTGGCCGGCATGGTCATCCTGGGAGGTAGCGCGGTGACGGTCGAGCTTGGACACGCCGGGGTCGCCCGGCCGAACCTGGCGGGCCGCTCGACGCTCGATGCGTCCTCGACCGTCGCGCCGGCACTGGTCCTTGCGGCCCAGGTCGGGACCAGCCTCGGCCTGCCGGTCCCGGCAAGTCGTACCGTCGAGCGCGTTACCGACACCGCGTCGGGGCAGATCGTCGACGAGGTGACCGATCTCGACGGCGACGGCACGCCGCTCGGAATCAGCCGCTTCGACTCGTCCGGTGGGCTCGTCTCCGCGATCCGCCTGGGCTACGTCGCACCGGACGGGACCGCGATCACCGCACTGGCTGCCGGCCCGGCCGGTTCGGCCGTCGCGGCCAGGGTCGGGATCAGCGTGGCCGGCACACCGGTGGTCGCCCTTCGCGCCGCCGGTGGCTGGCTGGTGCGCTGGCCGCGCCTGGCCGGCGCGGTGCCGGTGCCTGGCGACGGGGTCAGCATCCAGCTCGATGGTGATGGTTCCTTCCACGCGATCGTCCGAACCGCTCACCTGCTCGCCCCGGTGCCTGCCACCATCCTCGACGCAGCCGGCGCGCGGACGCTGGCCCAGGCTCGCCTCAACACCTGGCTGCCGGTCGCCCTTCGGCCGGATGCGACGATCGCCTCGATCGGGCAGGCCTGGGTCGCCCCGAATGACACGTTCGGCGATCCGATCCCGCCCGGCTCGACCGCCGTGCTCCACCTGGCCTGGATCGTCCGGGTGACGATGTCGGGCAGCCTCGCCGACACCGTCGCTGGCGTCGAGCTCGCCTTCGATGCCGGCAGCGGAGCGGCGATCGGCGGGGACCTCCTCGAGTGACGGCGAAGAGCCGAGTGCCTGGCCTGATCATTGCGACCGGCCTTGCCGTGGCCAGTCTTGCCCTGGCCAGCCTTGCCGTGGCCGGGTGTGCCGACGTCCCGAGCGGACCGGCGGCGGGCTCGGCCGCGGCAACCAGCCAGCCTCGGCCCGGCGATGAGCTGGTCGTCCTGGCCGGGACGCCCGGATCGATGCACGTCTTCATCGCCGAGCCAGGCGGCATTCAACCGGTCGCCGCTGCCGGCTTGCCGCCGACGGCGGCCTGGCTGTCCGGCGCCTATCGGACCCTGCTCGTGACCACGCTCGCGGGCGGAATCCTGACCAGCGCCATCGGTCCAGACGCCGCCCCCGGGTCAAGCCCGCCGGCCTGGACCACCGGCTCGGGCGACCTGGGCGGTGGCCGCCCGTCGAGGGCGTTCGGAACACTCGATCCGGCAAGCCTCACGGCGGCCCTGGTCGAGGGCGCGCCCGGGTCAGGTGAGCCGGGGCGGCTCGTCATCGAAACCCTGGCCGGCCGGTCAATTCGAACCCTTGGCCTGGCCCAGGCGGCCGAATCGGCACCCGCCTGGCTGCCCGACGGCCGGGTCGTGGTCGTCGTCCGAGATCGGAACGACCAGCCCCGACCAATGATCGCGGACCCGGTGATCGGATCGCTGGCGAGCATGGCCGGTGGGCCAATTCGCGCCGTGGCGGTGGGCGGTGTCACCTTCGCCCTGATCGGCGTGGATGGCCGGGCCTCGGTCAATACGGTCGACGGCTGGCTCGCCGGAGACGCAGCTCGGCCGATCCCTGCCGGAAGTGACGGCCCTGACCCGGAGGTCCTGCAGGCCCAACCCTCGCTCGCCGGGACGGAGGTCGCGCTGGTCGTTGCGAACGACGACGGCGACGCGACCGGCATCCGGATCGTGCTGGCCGGTGACGGACGCGAGATCGCTCGATACGCGCTTCCGCCCGGGGCGAACCGGGCGGTCGTTGGCTGGCTGACGGCTCCGTGAGCGTCGCCGGCGGGAAGCCGGCTCCGAGCTCAGGCGGTCACGGCCTCGCGCTCGTAGGTCGCCGTCGGCGCGGGTTCCTCGGGCACCATCACGCCCAGGATCTTGTGGATCGCAAGGAGGTGGACGCAACTACCCCAGGAGCCGAAGTAGTGGCAGGTGCAGCGCCACAGACCGGCATTGAGGCTCACGGTGTGGGTGTCGTTGTCGCCCCGGAAGGTCAGGGAAAGCTGGTCGAACGAAACCCGGTCGAGTTCGCGCGCGTAGCGATTGGCCTTCTCGACCTGACCAATGAGCGAGCTGTGCATGCTCCTGGACCTCCATCGCCCTGACCTGGGCGTTGTCGAGGCCGCCGTCCGATCCTGCACCGTCGACCGGTGATGGCGGTCGCTGGATCGACGATACACCAGCCCGTCTAGGGGGCGCTGGTCCCCTCGCGACCGAAGTCATCCTCGAGCCGAATCACGTCATCGAGCTGGGGCGTCGAGACCTCGACGAGCTCCGTCCGATCGATCGCCTCGAACCGGTGGATTCGGCCGACCGGCACCCGTCGATGGTCGCCCGGGCCCATCTCGATCGCCTCGATCGAGCCGTCATCGGCCTCGAGGTGGAGGCGGAGCCGCCCGCTGATCACGAGAATCGATTCGTCCTTCTCGAGATGCTTCTGGAGGGACAGTCGCCGGCCGGCGTCGATCACGATCAGCTTGCCGACGTAGTGGTCGGTGTGGGTCCAGATCAGCTCGTGGCCCCAGGGCTTGTCGACCCGCCGGGTCGCGTCCGGGCCGGACCCGGGCACGTTCGGCTCAGGCAGCACGGACGAGCGCCTCTCCGGCGGCCACCAGCGCATCTCGCGTCTCAGGCGTCTTCGCTTCGGTGTACACCCGCACCAGTGGCTCGGTGCCGCTGAACCGGATCAGCAGCCACGAACCGTCGGGGCTGAAGAACTTGAAGCCGTCGTTCGTGGTGAGGGCATCGGTCCGCACGACCGGCGCTCCGGCCAGATCGCTCGGTCCATTCGTCCGAAGCTCGACCAGCAGGCGATCCTTGAGCGCGGCGTAGACGCCCTGTTCGACGTGGACGTCGATACGCCGGTAGAACGACGGGCCGGCAAGCTCGTGGAAGTCGGCCAGCGCCTTCGACACCGGCCAGCGGCCGGCGGCCTTCTCGTGCAGGAACAGGTCGAGCAGGAGCAGGTCAGCGTAGACGCCGTCGCGCTCCGGCAGGTGCATCCCGAAGCCATAGCCGCCGGACTCCTCGGCGCCCATCATCGCGCCGGTCTCGATCATCTTCGGGCCGATGTACTTGAACCCGACCGAGGTCTCGTACACCGGGATGTCGTAGTGCTTGCCCAGGGTCACCGCCATGGCCGTGTTGTTGACGCTCTCGACCACCGGCTGGCGCAGGCCGCGATACTCGGCGAGGTAGTACATCAGCAGCCCGGTCACCTCGAGCTGGTGGATGAAGTTGCCTTGCTCGTCGGCCGCTCCGGCCCGGTCGGCGTCGCCATCGAGGAGCAGGCCCAGGTCATAGCCGCCCTTCGCCAGCAGCCCCAGTGCCTCGTCCACGTTGGGCCGGATCGGCTCGGGGTTGATCCCGCCGAAGTACGGATTCCGCTCGCTGTGGATCTCGTGGACCTGGATCTTGCCGCCGGCCAGCAGGCGCGGCAGCCAGCCCGCCCCGGCGCCATACATCGGATCGACCAGGATCCGGACATCGGCCGCCTTGAGGCGATCGATCTCGACCGTTCGCCGGACGTAGCGCTCATAGCCTTCGTACGGGTCGTACCAGTCGACCAGGCCGGCCGCCTCGGCGTCGGCGAACGGCCGGCGCTCGATCGCGGTTCCCCCGTTCGTGGCGATCGCCGCCTCGAGGTCGGCCAGGATCTCGGGGCCGGCGGCCGATCCGGTCGGGGCCTTGACCTTGAAGCCGTTGTCGGTCCACGGGTTGTGGCTGGCGGTGATCACGATGCCCGCCGCTGCTCCGCGTTCGACCACCTCGTACGACGACATCTGGGTGGGCACGGCATGCCGGGCGAAGGCCACCGGGATGTCCCGGGCCATGAGGACCTCGGCCGCGGCGGCGGCGAAATGCTCCGAGGCGAAGCGCCGGTCGTAGGCGATCACCACGCCCTTGGCCTGCTCGCCCCGATTGACGACGTAGCGGGCCACGCCGTCGGCACAGCGCCGGACGCTCTCGAAGGTGAACTCGTCGGCCACACGGGCCCGCCAGCCATCGGTGCCGAAGACGATCTTCGTCGGCTGGGGGACCTGGCTGATCGTGGTCACGAGTGGGCCTCCGGACTTGAGCAACGATCGAGGAGCGCGTCGACTCGGGCCTGCACCGGCCGTGCCCGGCGCAGCACGGCAACCGGTCCGCTTGACCCGGTCATCGTAGCGTCCGCGCCGGCCCGTGAAACCAGCTGTTGGGGGCTCGGCCGCCAGATCACGAGGTCGTTTTCGGCCGCATCGAACGGTTCGCCCGGCTTCGCGATCGTCGCCTCGATCCCCGCCATGCCCAGCTCGCCGAGGAGCGAGGTCCAGCTGCCCAGGTCGTTCCAGCCGACATCCATCGAGCCCATCGCGACCTGGCCGGCCGCGGCGGCGGGTTCCATCACGGCGTAGTCGATCGAGATCGACTTGACGTTCGGGTACGCCTCCTCGAGGGTGCCGGCGCCGAAGCCGAGCTCGACCGGCTCGAGCACCTCCGGTGCGAAGGTCTCAAGTGCGGCCCGGATGGCCCGGCGCCGCCACATGAACATGCCGGCATTCCAGGCGACACCCGGCTGGCGGCGGAGGAGCTCCGCGTGATCGCTGGTCGGCTTCTCCTGGAACGCCTTCAGCAGATAGGCGTCGAGTCGGAGCGTCTGGCGCTGCTCGAGGTCGGGGATCAGGTAGCCGTACTCGGTCGCGGGTCGAGTTGTCTGGACCCCGAGGGTCACGAGGGGGTCGCGCAGGCCGAACGACCCAAGTGCGAGCTCCGATTCGGCGTCGCTGAGGACCGCCCGGAATGTGTCCGGCTTCTCGACCGTTTGATCCGCGGGCAGGACCAGCATCACTTCGTCCTCGTCGCGCTCGATGGCGACGGTGGCCAGTGCGATCGCCGCCGCCGTGTTGCGGCCCCGGGGCTCGGACAGGATCGCCGCCTGGGGCAGCTGCGCCCGGACCAGGTCCTCGTAGCGGCGGTCGGTAACCACGAAGATCGCGTCCGGCTCGACGACGCCGGCCAGTCGATCCGCCGTCAGCTGGAGCAGCGTCCGCTCGCCGAGCAACGGCAGGAACGGCTTGGGGCGCTCAGGCGACGACAGCGGCCAGAGCCGGGTACCGCCACCGCCGGCCATGATGACGGCATACACGGCGCGATTCTACCCGGCCGGAACGGGGGTCCGTCGGCGTGTCTCCCGTCGAGGCGGGGGTTGCGCCGCCGTGTTGACAAATTCGCGCCGTGGCAACGCTTATGGTCGGCCGAGTGGTCGGCCGCCACGCTGGGCCTCGTGGCCACGCTCAGCTCGAGCACGATTCCGGTCGAATCCAGTCCAATCCGGGTCGCGAGCCGCCATAAGCGCTGCTAGAGCAACGATTTGTCACAACTCGAAGCCGCGCCCGGCGTGGGCGGGCCCAGCCACACCGGGCCAGACGCCCGGCCACACCAACCCGGCCACACCGGCCCAGCCGCCCGGCCAACCCGCGCGGGACCGGCGCGACCGACCCCTAGATCGCCTCGGCGACCGGCTCCGGCTGGCGGATGCCCGCGTCGTCGGCCAGCAGCGCCGCTCGATCCGTGCGTTCCCAGGGCAGCTCCAGGTCGGGCCGTCCGAAGTGGCCATAGGCGGCGGTCTGGCGGTAGATCGGCCGGCGCAGGTCGAGGGCCTCGATGATCGCGGCCGGCCGGAGGTCGAAGTGGTGCTCGACCAGGGCCTGGATCCGTTCATCGGAGATCCGGCCGGTGCCGAACGACTCGACCGAGATGCTGATCGGCCGGGCGATCCCGATGCCGTAGGCGATCTCGATCTCGAAGCGCTCGGCCAGGCCGGCGGCCACGACGTTCTTGGCCACCCAGCGGGCGGCATAGGCGGCCGAGCGGTCGACCTTGGTCGGGTCCTTGCCGCTGAACGCGCCACCGCCGTGGCGGGCCATCCCGCCGTACGTGTCGACGATGATCTTGCGGCCGGTAAGGCCAGCGTCGCCCATCGGACCGCCGGTGACGAACCGACCGGTCGGATTGATGTGCATGACCGGGTCCGACGCGCGCAGCTCGCGGGGCAGGCTGGGCAGGATCACGGCCTCGGCGATGTCGTCACTGATCTGCTCGGGCGTTGCCTCGGGATCGTGCTGGGTGCTGACGACGACCGTCCGGACCCGGCGGGGAACGCCCCGCTCGTACTCCAGGGTGACCTGGGTCTTGCCGTCGGGTCGGAGGTAGGGCAGCTGGCGGGACTTGCGCATCTCGGCCAGACGCCGGGCCATCCGATGGGCCAGGGCGATCGGCAGGGGCATCAGCTCGGGCGTCTCGCGGCAGGCGAAGCCGAACATCATGCCCTGGTCGCCGGCGCCGAGCTCATGCCCATCGACGCCCATCGCGATGTCCGGCGATTGCTCCTTGATGCTGACCATGACGCCGCAGGTCTGGTGGTCGAAGCCGTAGTCCGCCCGGGTGTAGCCGATATCGCGAACGGTTTCGCGGACGATCGACTGGAAGTCCGCGTAGGTCGTGGTCGTGATCTCGCCCAGGACGACGACGAGGCCCGTGGTCGTGGCCGTCTCGCAGGCAACCCGGGCCTTGGGATCCTCGCGAATGATCGCGTCGAGGATCGCGTCGCTGATCTGGTCGCACATCTTGTCGGGGTGGCCTTCGGTCACCGACTCGGACGTGAACAGGTACTCGGCGGCGTCCAGGATCGTGGTCATTTTGCTCCTCTAGTCCGCGGGGAGGGTAGCACGGCGGGGCCATCCGACTCGGCGCCGCCGCCCGACTCGGCGCCGCCTGAACCCAGCGAGACCGTCACTCCGCTTCGAGCACGAACAGCTGGGACCAGTAGTCGCCGTGGCTGGCGGTCTCGTGGCGATCGACGTCGAGCCACAGGCCGATCCCGGCCAGCTCGTCCCCGCCCCGGACCACCGAGTTGTCGCGTTCGATCGAATCCGACCGGCTCGGCCAGGTGGTCAGCCGATAGCGCAGGGCAGCGTCGATTCCGCGCAGGCGCAGCCGATTCGGCCCCTGATTCGGCCGGGTCAGGATGCGGTAGAAGCCGACGATGGCGCGGCGTCGGTCATCCGACACGACCGACCAGGCGGTCTCGTTGCCGTCGCCCTCGAACGGGCTGCGGAGACGGATGAACCGGCCGCGCTGGAGCAGCTCGCGATGGGTTTTGTAGAAGGCCACCTGGCCAGCCACCTCGATCCGCTCCTCGGCGCTCAGCGCCGTCGCGTCGAGCTCATACCCGAAGACACCAAAGAACGCGACGGCAGCGCGAGTCGAGATCGGCGTCAACCGGCCGGTCTGGTGGTTCGGGACGGCCGACACGTGGGCACCCATCGAGCTCTGGGGATAGAGCATCGAGGCGCCCCACTGGATCTCGAGGCGCTCGACCGCGTCCGTGTCGTCGCTTGTCCAGGCTTGCGGGGCGTAGGCCAGCATTCCCGGGTCGAACCGCCCGCCGCCGCTCGCGCACGACTCGAACAGGATGTTGGGGAAGGCGGCCGTGAGGCGCGCGTACAGGTCATAGACGCCGAGGATGTAGCGGTGGAAGAACTCGCCCTGGCGGTCGGCCGCCAACGCCCCACTCGCCGGCTCGGTGATGTTCCGGTTCATGTCCCACTTGACGTAGGCGATAGGCCCGCTGCCGAGAACCTTCGAGAGCACGTCGAACAGGTGGTCGACGATCTCCGGCCGGGACAGGTCGAGCACGTACTGGCTGCGATGCTCGGTTCGCGACCGGCCGACCACGCCGATTGCCCAATCCGGATGCTCGGCAAACAGCCGGCTGCGCTGGCTGATCATCTCCGGCTCGATCCACAGGCCGAACTGCATGCCCAGGGCGGCGACCTTGCCGGCCAGGCCGTCGATCCCGTTGGGCAGCTTGCGCCGGTCGACGGTCCAGTCGCCGAGCGAGCTGGTGTCGTCGTCGCGGGCCCCGAACCAGCCGTCGTCGAGGACGAACAGCTCGATCCCCAGGTCGCGGGCGACCTCGGCGATGGCCAGCAGCTTGGCCTCGTCGAAGTCGAAGTAGGTTCCTTCCCAGTTATTGATCAGGACCGGCCGCGGCCGGTCGCGCCAGTTGCCCCGGGCGAGTCGCTGGCGGTACAACCGGTGATAGGCGTCGCTGAGGCGGCCGAGCCCCTGGCCGGACCAGGCCAGGACGGCCTCGGGCGTGCTGAGCTCGGCAGCCGGCTCGAGGGTCCAGCCAAAGCCCTCCGGGTGGATCCCGAGGCGGACCCGGGTCGTCCCGTACTGGCCCACCTCGGCCTCGGCCAGGAAGTTGCCGGAGTAGACGAGACTGAATCCGTAGGCCTCGCCGGCCGTCTCGGTCGTGTTCGGCCGGCGCAGGATCAGCGATGGGTCATGCTCGAGCCCGGACGCGCCACGCAGGCTGCCGGTCGACTGGCGGCCCGCAACCAGGGTGTGCTCGACGAGATGACGCTCGCGCGCCCAGGCCCCGCTCAGCTGGACCCGCGTCCAGTCGTGGTCGGACAGGTCCAGCACCGCGCTCATCGCGGAGGTGACCGTTAGCGCGTTGGCGCCGCGGTTCGCGATCCGGACGCTGCGGGCAACGACCGGCTCATCGCGGAAGATCGTGTACGCGAGGGTCACCTCGGCCCCGCTCAGCCGGTCGACCAGGCGGATCTCCGCGCTCGTCGCCTCGTTGTCCGACTCGACATAGGTCGAAGGCAGTCCGGGGATCGGGGCCTTGCCCGGGAAGATCCGGTGGCCGTCGTATTCGAGGTGGAGGACTGTCGAGCCGTCCGGCTGTTCGATCACCAGGCCGGGCACTCGGAAATCGCCGCTTCCCGCGGTCGGGTATTCGACCGCGATCGGGTCATCGACCCGGTTCGAGAACCCGGCGAAACCAGCCCGGCCGAGGTGGTGGTAGGAGCGCCCCGCGACAAGCGGCTGACCGAAGTGGAGGAGGCCGATCGAGCCGTCCTCGAGGACCCGGACGAGGTAGCTGACCTGGTCGTTGTGGAGGTGGAGCTCGCGGGTCTCGGCCAGCCAGTCGATTGCCACGTTCAGCTCCGCACCGGTGACTCGAGCGTCCAGGACCAGCGGTAGGTCCCCGCCCCGACGAGGTACTCGGGCAGGGTGTCCGGGCCGCAGCTGGCGGTGCCCAGGCCGCGATGGGCGGCATCGAAATGGACGACGGTGCCGGCGACCGGGACGACTTCGGTGTCGTGGGCCGCAGCCGCGAGGTCGGCCGCCCGGAAGTGGGTCGACGACGCCTGGCAAGGCTGCTCGAACGTGAGCCGCAGGCCCCGGTCACCGACGCCGCTGAGCTCCAGCCAGCGCACGCCGGCGTGGCCGCCGTTCTCCTGGGGCCGGACGTAACGGGTCGCTTGTTCGGTGACGGTGCCGGCCCAGCGTCCGAGCAGGCCGCCGCGCTGCCGGTCGGGGTACGTCTCGTGGGGTCCACTGCCGAACCAGGCGATGTCCTCGAAGCCCGCGACCGTCTCGAGGACGGTGCCGACCCGGGCCAGGTCGTCGAGCTCGGGCGGAACCTCGACCTCCTCGTCGACCCGCACGCCGCCGCCCTCGAGCGGCGTCAGGCGCTGCTCGTGGCGAAGGCTGATCCGCGGACTGCCATGGTGGGTCGCGTGCACGATCGTCGTGGGCCCGTCGTGTTCGATCGAGTCGAGCCGGCGCTCGAGATGGTCCAGGCCCCAGTCGGCCCACTTGGCAGCCATGCCGCCGATCCGGTCGTTGTCGGTCGGCGCGCGCCACAGGCACAGGTCGGGTGCGGCCGCCAGGAGCGGATGGACCAGCCGGCCGTCCGGATCGAGCTCGACGGTCGCATCGGCGGCGGCAGGCGCGGCCGGTGCGGATGGCTTGCGCGAGCCGAAGGCAAGCTGGGCCGCGTCGACCTCGAAGCCGGCCGGCGCCCAGGCCTGGTCTTCGGCGGTCGTGAAGCGCAAGGTGAGCCAGGACTCCCGACCCGCCAGTCCATCGGCGCCCGGCCAGCCGGCCAGGCTTACGGTCCCGCTCGCGCCAGGCGCGATCGCCGGCAGCTCGAGCTGTCCCGCGGTAGTCACCCCGGTTTCATCGGCCAGCTGCCAGGCGCACCGGAGCCAGCCGAGGTCGCGCACATCCTGCCGGTTCTCGAAGGTCACCCGGCCGGCCGCCAGGTCCTCGGCCGAGGCCGAGATCCGGACCGGCGAGGCGATGTGGCGGTGCTCCCAAAGGGCCGGCTTCGGCCGCCGGTCGGGGAAGACCAGGCCGTCCAGGCAGAAGTTGCCGTCATTGGGTTCGTCGCCAAAATCGCCGCCATAGGCCCAGCGCGTCGTGCCGTCGGGCAGCTGCTGGACCAGCCCGTGGTCCCACCACTCCCAGATGAAGCCGCCCTGCAGGCCGGGCGTCGCCTCGATCGCGTCCCAGTACTCGGCCAGCGTTCCGTTGCTATTGCCCATCGCGTGCGAGAACTCGCACATGATCAGGGGATGGCGCTGGGTTCCATTCGTGGCGTGGGCGACGATCCCCGGCAGCGGCGGGTACATCGGGCAGGTGATGTCGCTGACCGTCTGGGCCGAGCCCCAGTCGAAGCGGATCGCGCCCTCGTAGTGGAGCGGCCGGCTCGGGTCGTAGTGGCGCAGCCAGCCCGCCGCGGCATCGTGATTGGCGCCGTAGCCCGACTCGTTGCCGAGCGACCAGAGGATCACCGATGGGTGGTTCTTGTCCCGGATCGCCATCCGGGCGACGCGGTCCACCCACGCGCCGAGGTAGCGCGGGTCATCGCACAGCGACGACCAGAAGGCGTGCGATTCGATGTCGGCCTCGCCGATCACCCACAGGCCGAGCTCGTCGCACAGGTCGAGGAAGGCCGGGTCGTTCGGATAGTGCGAGGTCCGGACGGCATTGAAGCCGAAGTGCTTCATCTGGATGATGTCCGCCCGCATCGATTCGGGGCCCACGGTTCGCCCGGTGAACTGGTCGAAGTCGTGGCGGTTCACCCCGTGGAGCAGGATCGGCCGACCATTCAGGAGGAGCTCGAGGCCCTCCACCTCGACCCGCCGGAAGCCGACCCGGAGATGCGCCTCTTCGACCACGGCGCCGGCCGGGTCCGACAGGCGGACCGTCAGCGG
The DNA here is from genome assembly GCA_963720965.1 of uncultured Chloroflexia bacterium. Classification (GTDB taxonomy): domain Bacteria; phylum Chloroflexota; class Limnocylindria; order Limnocylindrales; family CSP1-4; genus Palsa-1033. The sequence continues at coordinate 1,137,457 of CAVRHD010000002.1, forward strand.
GTAGAGGTCGGGCACCTCGGCCGACCACGGCCGGACGCCCGGGATCTCGATCTGCCAGGTCACCAGCCCGTCGAGCGGCGGGGCGATCCGGGCCTCCAGGCCCGGCCAGACGACCCCAACCTCGTGCTCGGACAGCTTCCCTCCATAGGCGTGGCGAGCCTGGACCTCGCGCTCGGCGGGTGTCGCTCGCTCGGGACCGTGGTCGCTGAACGACGCCGCGGCCCGGATCGTCCGCAGCGGCGCCGCGGCATTCGTGCCTGGATCGCCGAGCACGGCCTCGATCGTCCAGCCGGGGCTGGCCGGCACGCCGGCAAAGCCGACCTCCGCCCGAAACTCGAGCGTGCCGGTCGAGAGGTCAGCGGCAAGGCCGCCGATCGCCCGGATCTCGGCCAGGTACGCCTGGCCGGTCGCATACAGGAAGACCGAGCGGGTGATCCCGCCATGCCACCACTCGTCCTGGTCCTCGATGTAGGTCGCGTCTGACCACTTGATCACCCGCAGCCGGATCGTGTTCGAGCCGGCCACCAGGATGCCGGTCAGGTCGAATTCGGCGGCCAGGTGGGAATCCTTGGACAGGCCCACTTCGACACCGTTGACGTGGACGATCAGGAGGCTCTCGGCCGCGCCGACCTGGAGCACGATCCGTCGCCCCGCCCAGGCGGCCGGCAGCTCGAGCTCGCGCTCGTAGATGCCCGTTGGATTGGCCTCGGGCACGGCGGGGGCGGTGCCCCGGAATGGCATCTGGACGTTCGTGTAGTGGGGCTTGTCGAACGTGTCCTGCATGGTCCAGGCGCCCGGCACCCGGATCTCGCGCCAGGTCCCGCTGGGCTCGGCGTCGGCCCGGTCAAGCAGCTCGAATCGCCAGGTTCCGTCCAGGTCGAGGCGGTCCTCGTGGGGCACGGCGTGCATCGGCAGCCGATGGAGGCTGGACAGCTCGGGAGTCTCCCAGATCATGCCTGGCACGAGCGCAACAACCTCCTGGTGTGGACGGGACGGGTCACTGGGCAGGATCGGCTCGCGCGCCTCGGTGGGCGGCCTCGTCAACGGTAGCGGATACCGGCCGGGAGCCGCGTGACGTCCCGCATCCGGTCCATGCCCCAGGTTCGCTTCCGGTCCCCGGCCGGCGGGGCCACGAGCAACCGCCCTTGCGCAATGCCATCTCGACGAGTTCGAGGCTGCGATCGATTTGCGATCGACCCGGCCGAAGGTATACGGGCGCCGAGGCACTCGGCGTCAGTAGTCGAAGACGCCAGGAGAACCCGATGGATCACTTCGTACGCGCCACCTCGGTCGGCCTGGTCGCCGCCCTGTTCGTCCTGGCCGGTTGCTCGGCCAGCTCCGCCGGCCCAGGCGCCTCGCCGGCCCCGGGCTCATCGAGCGCCGTCACCTCATCGGTGGCGCAGGCCGCTTCGGCCGCCCCGGACGCCTCCGCCGCCCCCACCGGCGGCGCGACGGCGACCTGCAAGCAGCTCACGTTCGGCCAGGTCCAGCCCCTGCTCGACGCTCCGATCACGAACGTGGTCGTGACCGCGGCGGGGCTCAGCGGCGGCGGCCAGGAGTGCCGGTTCGAGGCCGCCGATCCGAGCGCCAACGTCGATGTCATCGTCGTCGGCGGTGATGACGGGACGAACCAGTACAACAGCGATATCTCGGAGTTCGCAAGCCCGGCGCCGCTGCCAGGCGTCGGCGACAAGGCAATGTGGGATTCGAATGACGAATTGGCCGGGTTCGCGGCACTGAAGGGCGACGTCTACTGCAGCGTCGGCGTGGAGGCCGAGGACGTTCCGGGCGTCGGTGCGCTGATGGACGCCGCGGACAACACGAATCAGATCGGGGATGCCAACTACAAGATCATCTCTGCCGCGCTGGCCTCGCTGTGCAACCGCATCTACGGGAGCGGCAACACCACGATCGACCTGAGCGGCCTCGCTCCAGGCCCATCGGTGTCGCCCGCCTTCTAGCCGGGCGTTACCCTCACTGCGTGGAGTCAGATGAGCCCGACGATCCTGATGTTCGTCCGGCCACGCCCGCCGAGGCGGCCGATGTCCGGGCGATGCACGCGGCGACCGGGGCAGCCTGGGATGAGGCGGCCGAACGCTACGAACGCTGGCTGGCCGAGGCGATCGAGCTGATCCGCAGCGGGGGAACCAACCTGTTCCCCGAGGAGGTCGAGCTCCTGGGCGACCTCCACGGCCGCTGCCGTCGGGCAGTCCACCTCCAGTCCGCCGGCGGTCGCGACACCCTGTCGCTCTGGCAGCTCGGCGCCGATGAGGTGGTCGGGGTCGACCTGAGCCCGAAGATGATCGACCTGGCCGAACGCCTCACGACGGCGACCGGGGCACCGGCCAGCTGGTTCGTCTCGGACGTGCTCGACACGCCCCACGCCCTCGACGATACGGCCGACCTGGTCTACACCGGCCGCGGCTCGCTCCTGTGGCTCCAGGACCTCGAGGCCTGGGCTGACGTGGTTGCCCGTCTCCTCCGCCGGGGTGGGCGGCTCGTCCTGTTCGAGGGCCACCCGTTCGAGTGGCTCGTCGACGGCGACGAAGCCGGCCGATGGGAGCTGACCGACTACGACTACTTCGCCGGGCCCGAGGCTTCGCGCGGCTGGTCGCCCGGTTTCATCGACCACCTGTCGATCCCCGACGGCGAGCAGCACTGGAAGTTCTCGCGGGCGTGGACCCTCGGCGAGGTCGTCTCGGCCGTGGCCAGGGCGGGCTTGCGCATCGAGCGCCTGGTCGAATACCCGCGCGACTGGTGGAGCGGCCACGGCGACATCCTCCCCGAGGAACGCGGCCGCCTGCCGCTCTCGTACGGCCTGGTCGCGACTCGACCTTCGTAGCGCCGGGCGAGCCTTGGTGCGCCTGATGCTCGGTCCATGGCCACCACGACCGTGCGCTCGCGGCCAAGGAACGGGGGCCCGGCAGATTCAACCTTGGATCGGCCTGGCCAGAAGGATTCCACGCTCAGATGTGAAGCAGGCAGGCCAGCCTGGGTCGAAGGATTGGCCCGGAATCAGCCTTGGGACCTCGGGCTGTGCTCACGGCGCTCGTGCACTGAGCATCGAAGGTCTCAGGGCCGGGGACAGGCCGGGGACAGGCCGGAGGCCGGCCGCGACTGGACTCGAAGCTGCGAACGAGCCCGAAGGCCGTCGCGCGGACCCTTTACGTGCCGGTGCGCCAGGAAGCGGCGTAGGCGACTTGTTCGGGCGTGAGCGGGTCGAGCGTGATCCCCAGGGCGGCGAGCTTGAGCCGGGCCACTTCGGCGTCGATCGCCTCGGGTACGACGTAAACCGCGGGCTCGAGCTCAGCGTGATGGAGCGCGACGTACTCGGCCGACAGGGCCTGGTTCGCGAAGCTCATGTCCATGACCGCGGCGGGGTGGCCTTCGGCGGCTCCGAGATTGACCAGGCGCCCCTCGGCGATGAGGTTGACCCGCTTGCCGCCCAGGTCGAACTCCTGGACGTTGGTCCGGACCTCGCGAACGTGCCCTTCGGCCATCTCGCGCAGGGCCGTGAGGTCGAGCTCGGCGTCGAAATGGCCCGAGTTGGCCATGATCGCCCCGTCGCGCATCGCCGCGAAGTGCTCACGCCGGAAGACGTTGGTGTTGCCGGTCGCCGTGATGAACAGCTCGCCCCACGCGGCGGCCTGGCCGGCGGTCATCACCTGGAAGCCGTCCATCAGCGCTTCCAGGGCGCGGATCGGGTCAACCTCGACGACCGCGACGTGGGCCCCGTGGCCGGACATCCGGGCGCTGATCCCCTTGCCCACCCAGCCGTAGCCGGCCACGACCACGTGCCGGCCGGCGATCAGGATGTTCGTCGCCCGGAGGATCCCGTCGAGGGTCGACTGGCCAGTCCCGTAGCGGTTGTCGAAGAGGTGCTTGGTCTGGGCCTCGTTGACGGCCACGACCGGGAAGCGCAAGGCGCCCTCGGCTGCCATCGCCTTCAGGCGGATCACTCCGGTCGTGGTCTCCTCGGTCCCGGCGAGCACCTCGGCCAGCTGCGCGGGGCGGCTCTCGTGGAGGAGGCTGACCAGGTCGCAGCCATCGTCCATTGTGATCTGGGGATGCGTGTCGGCCGCGGCGTTCAGGTGGGCGTAGTAGGTGTCATGGTCCTCGCCCCGGCGGGCATAGCAGCTGATCCCGTAGGCGGCGACGAGGGCGGCGGCCACGTCGTCCTGGGTCGACAGCGGGTTCGAGGCCACCAGGGTCACCTCGGCCCCGCCGGCCTTGAGCGCCCGGGCCAGGTTGGCCGTCTCGGTCGTGACGTGGAGGCAGGCCCCGATCCGCAGCCCCGCGAGCGGCCGTTCACGGCTGAAGCGATCACTGATCAGGCGCAGGACGGGCATCTCGCGGGCCGCCCATTCGATCCGCCGGACGCCCTCGTCGGCCAGGGCCAGGTCGACGACGTCATGGGCAGGCAGCGCAGTGGCCGGTGCGGTCATCAGAGATCAGTCTCCTTGCGGGGTGAGAGGAGGCGGCGGAGCGGTCCGGGCAGGCTGGGCCAGGGCGATCCGAGCCGGTGGACGAGGCGCTCCTCGAACCGGATGTGCTCCTGGTAGCCGAGTCGCCGATAGGCCTGCAGGGCCGGCGGGTTGTCGGCCCGGACGTTCAGGACCACCTGGTCGCAGAACCTGAGCAGCTCGGCGGTCACGGCTCCCGTTGTCGCGGTGGCGTAGCCCCGGCCACGGTACTCGACCTGGGTCAGGACGTTGCCGACCACCGCCAGCCGGGCAGTGGGGCTGATCACGTGGGTCCCGGCCGCGGCGACGAGATGGCCGTTGACCCGGACCCCGTAGTAGACCCCGTCGGCGATCGCGCTCGAGCCGAGCCACGAGGCGAAGCCCAGCTGGTACAACCGATTCAGCTCGCCCACTTCGACCGGCAGCAATCGCCGGGTATCGGCCGGGTAGGGTCGAAACGTCGTCCGATCGACCCACATCCGGACCATCTGCGGTCCCGGATCGAGGCGGTAGCTCGATTCGACGGCCGGCAGGGCCGCCGGCAGCGCCGCGACATAGGCGGCCCGGGGCTTGACCAGGTCGCGCAGGGCCGCCTCGATCCCATCGTTGCGGCCCATCACGAACAGCGGCTGGGGCGACAGCCCGGCGTACTCGAGCGCCACGGCCACCAGCTCGGTTCCGACGAACGCCCCGCCCCAGCGCGTCCGACTGAACTCGCGATCGTCGAGGTCGCAGATGGCGTAGGCGGCAAACAGCCGGTCGCGCTCGAGGAACTGGCGCAGGAGGACCCGGTCGGTCGTGGTTCGGACGACCAGGCCGGCGCCGCGCCGGGTGACCACGATGCTGGCCATCAGCCCTCCACCGATGCGGCATAGCGGGCCAGGCCGGCGGCAGCATCGCGCTCGGCCTTGGCCGCCACGGCCGCGGCCAGGGCCGGTCCGAAGGGTGCCTGGAGCGGCCCTTCCTCGGTCACGATCGCCGAGATCAGGCTGGCCGGCGTCACGTCGAAGGCCGGGTTCCAGGCCTTGCCGAAGCGTGGCGCGATCCGGGTCTGGCCGATGTTGAAGACCTCCTCCTCGGGCCGCAGCTCGATCGGGATGCCGGTCCCGTCGGGGGTCGCCAGGTCGACCGAGGTGAGGGGCGCGCAGACATAGAACGGGACACCGTGCCGGGCGGCCATGGCGGCCAACGGGTAGGTCCCGATCTTGTTGGCCGTATCGCCGTTGGCGGCGATCCGGTCGGCCCCGACCAGGACCGCGTCGATCCGGCCGGTTGCCAGGAGCGAGCCGGCCGCGCTGTCGGCGATGAGGGTGTACGGCACGCCGGCCTGGACGAGCTCCCAGGCCGTCAGCCGGGCGCCCTGGAGGTAGGGCCGGGTCTCGTCGACGTAGATCTCGAGCCGGCGATTGGCCGCCCAGGCGGCCTGGACCACGCCCAGCGCCGTCCCGAACTGGCCGCAGGCGAGCGGTCCCGTGTTGCAGTGGGTGAGCAGGCGCAGCTCCCGGTCGGGCGTCGGCGGCAGCACCCGCAGGCCATGCTCGGCGAGCAACCCGTGGTCGCGGGTCGCCTCGGCGCAGATGGCGTCGGCCTCGACCCGCAGGACCCCCGCCACGACATCACCGTTCTCGGCGAGGTCGCCCAGTCCCTCGATCCGGGCCTGCATCCGGTCCAGGGCCCAGGCGATGTTGACAGCGGTCGGCCGGCTCTCGCGGAGGGCCGTATCGGCGCCCCGGATGAGCGCTCGGCGCTCGGCCTGGCCGCGATCGCGGGAGTGCTGGGCGGTCAGGGCGAGGCCGTAGGCGGCCGCCTGGCCGAGCGCGGGCGCGCCCCGGACCACCATGTTCCGGATCGCCACGGCGACTTCGCCGCCGTCGGCGCACGAGTACTCCTCGATCAGCCCGGGCAGCTTGCGCTGGTCGATGAACAGGATCCTGCCGCCGTCCATCCGGAATGCGGTCCGGAACCCGCGAGCCTCGCCTGGGGCCGGTTCAGCCTGGGCGGGCCCGAGCGCGGCCGGTGCGGGTGTTGCCGCGAGCATCGGATTGACCGGGGCCTGGGCGTTCAGCCCGAGCATCGACTCGGGGTCCAGGAGGGTGCCGGCGGCATCCGCGGCGGCCCGCTGGAGTGCACCGGCGGCTCCCGCGGCGGTCGCTGCCGTCTGGATCACCTCCGCCGCGAAGGTGCGAAAGAAGCGTCGCCGGCCAAGGTCGACCTCGGGCTCCGGCGCGGGCACGCTCGGATCGGCCGGGGCATCCGTCCGGACGGGCAGTTCAGGCAGGCTGGCGTCGTCGCTCACCGTCGACCAGTCAGTAACGGACGACGCTCTCGACCCGCAGGCCCTGGAGCCGGTCGCGCCCGTTGAGGAATTCGAGCTCGACCAGGAAGCCCAGCCCGATGACCTCGCCCTGCAGGCGTTCGACCAGGTCGATCGTGCCACGGACCGTTCCGCCGGTCGCCAGGAGATCGTCGACGACCAGGACGCGCTGGCCCGGCTGGATTGCGTCGCGGTGGATCTCGAGCGTGTTCGACCCGTATTCGAGGGCGTACTCGACGGTGATCGTCTCGGCCGGCAGCTTGCCCAGCTTGCGCACCGGCACCAGCCCCGCGTTGAGCAGGTAGGCCATCGGCGCGCTGAAGATGAAGCCGCGCAATTCCATGCCGACGACCACGTCGACCTGGTCGTTCCGCCAGGGCTCAAGCATCAGGTCGATCGACTCGCGATAGGCGACCGGGTCCTTGAGCAGCGTCGTGATGTCGTAGAACAGGATGCCCGGCTTGGGGAAGTCGGGAATCTCGCGAATCTTCGATCGGAGCTCCTCGGCGGACATTCGGCTTGGGGCCTCCGGTGAGAGGGTGCGTGGCTGGCTCGGGCAGGAGCCGGGGGATCGCGGTTGCAGTCTAGCGCGCCTCGAGCGCCACGCGGGTCCGCGAACCTCGAACCGCGAGGCGGTGCGACAGGGCGAGGCCCAGGCAGCCGACCAGCGCCCCGACGGCAAATGCGGCGGCCAGTCCGACCCACTGGTCCGAGCCATCCCGCGCCGCAATCGCGATCAGGGCGCCGGCGACGCCGGTACCCACCGCGGTACCCAGCACGTCGCTCATCTGGAGGGCGGCCGTGGCCGAGCCCTGGCTCTCGAGCGGGGCTTCGGCCAGGACGGTCAAGGCAATTGGTGCGTAGCCCAGGCCCATTCCCAGGCCGGCCACCGCCCAGGCCAGCGAGGCCACGACGATTGGCACGGCCGGTGACAGGACCAGGGCCAGCAGGCCGATGCCGAGCAGGACCAGGCTGAACCCGGCGGCAACCAGCCGGGCGGCCCCGATCCGGGCAACGTAGCGCGCCTGGACCCACGAGCCGGCCGTCCAGGTCAGGGTCGCCGCGGTCAGGGCGATCCCGGCCTGGGTCGCGTTGATGCCCCGCCAGCCGATCAGCAGGAGTGGCACGTAGGCGTCGACGCTGAAGAAGGCAAACGTCAGCAGGCCCCGGACGAGGACCGCGGCCGGCAGCCCCGGTCGAGCACGCAGCGTGCCCGCCGGCGTGAGCCGGTCGTAGGCCGGCAGCCCGATCGCGACGCCGAGCGCGAAGAGGACGAGACCGGGCACGAGGCTGGCGTCGGTCAGGCCGATGACCACGAGAGCGGCGCCGCCGGTCAGCAGCAGGGCCCAGCGCAGGCGATGGCCGGCCGCGCGGTCGGTCAATGAGGCAGTGCCTTCAAGCCCGGGCGCGTGGGCAGAGGATTGATCGGAGGGGCGGTCGGGAACGGCCCGGGCGATTGCCGGGACCGTCAGCGCGGCGGCGAGCACGACGAACGGAAGCAGGCCGAGGAAGACCAGCCGCCAGCTGGCGTGCTCCACGATGAAGCCGCTGATCGCCGGCCCGATGATCCCGGGCACGACCCAGGCGGTCGACAGGACGGCGAACATCCGGGGTCGCAGGGCGACCGGCATCGCCCGGCCGATGGCCACGTACGAGACCGGGGTGATGCCGCCCGCGCCGAAGCCCTGGAGCAGGCGGGCTCCGACGAGGATCGGCATCGATGGGGCCAGCCCGCCGATCAGCAGGCCCAGCCCGAACAGGCCCAGGCCGATCGCCAGCGGCCGGACCAGGCTGCCCCGGTCGATCAGGCCGCCCAGGACCACGATCCCAACGAGGTCGGCCAGGAAGAACGCGCTGAAGACCCAGCCGTACAGCTCGATGCCGCCGAGCTCACGGGCCACGATCGGCATCGCGGTCGAGACGGCCAGCGATTCGAACGCGACCAGGGTGATCGTCAGGATCAGGCCGATCGAGAGCCCCCGAAGGTTGCCCGTGAACAGGCCGCCGATCGAATCGACCGGCGGAGCATCCAGGGCGTCCGGATCAGCCATCGCGGCCGGGCGAGTCGCCCTCCGACAGCCGGGCGACGACGGCCTGGGTCAGGCCCCAACCAAGCCGGGGGTCCCGGGGCAGGCGGATCCGGACCTGGTTGCTGGCAAAGGTGATGTCGCCCGGGCGGACCCCGGGCAGGCCCAGCCCGACGGCCCGCGGTCCCCCACCCAGCGGAGCCATCAGGCGCATCGCGGTCGCCCGGGTCAGGGCCCCGAACCGGACAACGAGCTGGCCCTCCTCGCGCGAGATCGAGGCGATCCCGGCCGCCTCGGCGGCCATCCGCAGCTCGGCGACCTCGACCAGCCGGACGACCGGCGGGGGCAGTGGCCCGAACCGGTCGGTCGCCTCCTGTCGGAACGCAATCAGGTCGGCCGGAGTTCGGGCCCGGGCCAGGCGCCGATACAGCTCAAGCTTCTGGGCCTCGTCGGCCACGTACTCGTCGGGCAGGTGGGCGTCGATCGGCAGGTCGAGCACGGCCTGGGTCGGCGCCAGGTTCGGCTCGCGCAGCTCCCGCCGGGCCTTGACCTCCTCGACGGCATCGGCCAGCAGGCGGCTGTACAGGTCGAAGCCGACGGCCGCCATGTGGCCCGATTGCTCGCCGCCGAGGATGTTGCCGGCGCCCCGGATCTCGAGGTCCGACAGGGCGATCTGGAAGCCGGCCCCGAGCTCGGATGCGTTGAAGATCGCCTGCAGCCGCTTGCGCGCCTCGTCGGACAGCCGCTCGCGGCGGCGGTACAGGAGATACGCGAAGGCCCGCCGGCTGGACCGGCCGACCCGGCCCCGGAGCTGGTAGAGCTGGGCCAGCCCGAGGGTGTCGGCCCGGTCGATGATGATCGTGTTCGCGTTCGGGATGTCGAGGCCCGACTCGATGATCGTCGTGCAGACCAGCACGTCCGCGGCGCCGCCGGCGAAGGTGATCATGACCTGCTCCAGGCTGCCCTCGGGCATCTGGCCATGGCCGACCACGATCCGGGCGTCGGGCAGCATCCCCCGCAGCTGCTGGGCCTGGGCCTCGATCGTCTCGACCCGGTTGTGGACATAGAAGACCTGGCCGCCCCGGTCGAGCTCGCGTTCGATCGCGTCGCGGACGAGGCCGGCGGTCGCCTCGGCCACCCGGGTCTGGATCGGCAAGCGATCCTCCGGCGGTGTCTCGATCACGCTCAGGTCGCGCACGCCGGCCAGGGCCAGGTTGAGCGTTCGCGGGATGGGCGTGGCCGACAGGGTCAGCACGTCGACCTCGCGCCGCAGGCGCTTGAGGCGCTCCTTGGCGGCCACCCCGAAGCGTTGCTCCTCGTCGACCACGACCAGGCCCAGGTCGCGGAACCTGATGTCGCGCGACAGGAGCCGATGGGTCCCGATCACGATGTCGACCGAGCCGTCGGCAAGGCCGGCAATCGTGGCCTCCTGCTGGCGGGCCGGCACGAACCGGCTGAGCAGGCGAACCGTCAGCGGAAAGGCGGCGAAGCGCTGCGAGAACGTCGTGTCGTGCTGGGCCGCAAGGACGGTCGTCGGCACGAGGACAGCAACCTGGCGACCGTCCTGGATCGCCTTGAACGCCGCCCGGATTGCGACCTCGGTCTTGCCGTAGCCGACATCACCGACGACCAGCCGATCCATCGGCCGGCGTGACTCCATGTCGGCCTTGGTCTCGGCGATCGCCCGCAGCTGGTCGACCGTCTCCTCGTACGGAAAGCTCGCCTCCATCTCGCCCTGCCATGGGCTGTCGGGCGGGAACGCGTGGCCCTCGGCGCCCGCCCGGGTGGCGTACAGCTCGAGGAGCTCCTCGGCCAGGTCGTCGACGGCCTTCTTGACCCGTTGCTTCGTCCGCAGCCAGTCAGTCCCGCCCAGCCGGCTGAGCGATGGATGCTCGGCCCCCGAGTAGCGGCTGACCCGGACGATCTGCTCAACCGGGACGTAGATCCGATCGCCGCCGGCGAAGCTCAGCTCGAGGTAGTCGCGCTCCTCGCCGCTGCCACCGCGACGCAGCATCTGCTCGTAGCGGGCGATGCCGTGGTCGATGTGGACGACCAGGTCGCCCGGGGTCAGCCGTTCGATGATGTCGCGCGGGACGACCCGGCGCAGGGCCTTCGGCCGGCGCACGCGGACCGATCCGAACAGCTCCCGGTCGGTGATCACGACGAGGCCGTCGGGACCGCCGCTGAAGCCACCGTTCAGGCTCCGCTCGATCAGGGCGATCGCACCGGGCGGCGGCGCCTCGGCCAGCCGGCCGGTCACCCCGACCACCGTTCCGGCCTCGGCCAGCAGCTCCGCCAGGCGGGGAGCCTGGTCCGAGGCTAGGACGATCCGGGCGCCATCCGTGCTGAACGCCTCGAGGGCGGCGGCCAGCCGTCCCGTTCGGGCCGCCGGCAGGACCGGCTCACGCCAGCCGAACAGGTCGCCGGACGACAGCCCGCGGGCCGCCATCGAGGTCCCCGCCGCTTCGCTGCCCTCGGATTCCCAGGTGAGCTCGACCGTCCTCGATCGGACCAGCCGGCCCTTCCAGTCGCGCGGTGGCAGGTAGGTCAGGGGCCAGTCCCTGGGCAGCTCGCCCGCGGCGATGAGCTCGGCCCGCCGCTCGTCCGCCTGGCGCCACAGGAACTGGGCTGCCTCGGCCAGGTCACCGGGCTCATCGAGGATGACCAGCGTCTCGGGCTCGATGTGGTCGAAGCCCGTGGCGGGGCATACGATTCCGGCCCAGACCTCTGCCGCATCGCCGACGCGCACCGCGCGTCCACCATCCGCCGCCCCGCTGCGCTCCGATTCGAATCGGACCAGGTCGGCGGCGAGGCGCTCCGGCAGGCGGGCCGCGGACCGGCCCAGGCCGATCCGGATCGCCTCGGCGCCGCCGGTCGGCACCAGGAACTCGGTCGCGGGCAGCAGGTCGATGGTCTCGATCCGGGCCGTCGTCCGCTGGTCGGTCGGGTCGAAGCTCCTGAGCGACTCGACCTCATCGCCGAAGAGCTCGATTCGGACGGGCAGCGCCGAGCCCGGCGGGAACACGTCCACCAGCCCGCCCCGCCGGGCGAACTCACCCCTTCCGGCCACCTCGATCACCGGCTGGTAGCCGAGGCCCAGCAGCTCGAGCAGGAAGCGGTCGAGGACGATCCGGTCGCCCAGTCGCAGGCTGCGCGGCTCGGCCGGCAGGTCGGCCGGGGCAAGGGTGTGCTGGAGCAGGGCCTGCACGCTTGCGACCAGGACCTGCGCGGCGCCGCTCCGCCAGCGGGCGAGCGCGGCGACGCGGGCGGCCGTCTCGTCGGCGACGAGCTCACTCCGCTCGTAGGCCAGCGCCGTTCGCGGCTCGAGAACCGTTACCAGGGCGGGGTCGCCGAGGAATGCGCCGAGCTCCTCGGCCAGCCGATCGCCGATCTCGGAGTCTCGTGCGATCCACAGCAGCCGCTCGCCGGTGGCCACGAGGGCGGCGCCGAGGAAGCTCTTGGCGCCATGCGGAATCGTGGTCAGGCCGGCGTGCCGGCCGGTTGCCGGCAGGGGGCTGGCCGGATCGCCGATCCGTGCCCGGAGCGAGGCGAATGAGCCGGTCGAGACGAGGAGCGCGGGCAGGGCCGACAGGTCGGGAACCCGGCGGGGCGGGCGGGCAGCGGCCTTGGCGCTCGCCTCCCTCGCGCCCGCAGCCCGGGCCGCTTCCGACGGGGCATTGGCCGTGGCCTTGGCGGCCTCGATTCGACGAGCGTCGTCGACCTCCGCATCGACGGCGGCCACGTCGAAATCCACGGCCGTCGATTCCGTCTTCGCCTTGCGCTCGGCGTACTCCGTCGTGATCCGCTCGACGAGGCGTCGCTCGGCGCCCCGCTTGCCGCGCATCGGCGGTCGTTCGCTCACGGGTGGCTGCTCGCGTCCATCTGCGGCTACTCGGGCTCGTCGACGGGCCGCGGCTTGCGCCAGCCGGTCTTCGTGCGCCGGACGCCGTCGGCGCCGGGTGGTCCGTCGACCTCACCGGGGGCGGCCAGGCGGGCATCGTCCGCGGGCCGCAGCTGGAAGCTGTTGAACCGGTTGGCCGCCTTCGAGGTGCCGTCGCGGGCCCACGCTTCGACCGCGTCGGCGGCGGCGTCGAGGAGCTCGTCCATGCGGGCCTGTTCGTCCGGCCGGAACGCCGAGAGGACGTGGTCGAGCGCACCGTGGTCGGGGTCGCCGATTCCGACCCGCAGCCGGCTGAAGGCCTCGCTCGAGAGCTCGTCGATGATCGAGCGCAGGCCGTTGTGCCCACCAGGGCCGCCGCCCTCGCGGAAGCGCAGCTTCCCGAAGGGCAGGGCGAAGTCGTCGGCGACCACGAGCAGGTCGACGAGCGGAGCGTGCTCGCGGGCAAGCACCTTGCGGACCGCCAGGCCCGAATCGTTCATGAACGTGAGCGGCTTGACCAGGATCAGGTCGAGGCTGCGGAAGCGGCCCTGGACGACGCTGCTCGCATCGCGGGTACGGCCGCGCCCCGCCCAGCCGGCCCGATCGGCGACTCGATCGAGGACCATCCAGCCGGCGTTGTGGCGGGTCTTGGCGTACTGGCTGCCCGGATTGCCCAGGCCGACGACGATCTTCACCGATGCTCCAGTGCCTGAATCCAGGCGCGCTCCGACGCGTCCTGGTGCGCGCGGCGAGCACGCGGACAGGGCCCAAACCGTCCTCGGCGGGCCATGCCCCGATGGTATCAGCGTCGCCGGCCGCGGGCCGGGCCGGGAGGCGGCGCGGTACGGTTGCGCGGCGGGGCCGGGCCGGGCGGCGGGGCCGGGCCGGGCGGCGGGGCCGGGGGCGGCGGGGCCGGCCGGGCGGCGGGGCCGAGAGCCAGGCGGCCGAGCGTCCATCGGACGAGCGAGGCGTTTGGCCTTTTCCACGCACCAAACTGCCGAGATTCGGGGCTGGGACCGGCCATTCGGGGTGTTTCGAGCTCAGTTCCTGCGGGCGAGCGGCGGGATTCGTCCCGGGCCAAGCGTGGGCCGGGACGACCACCGACGTCCACCAGGCCCGAAGCGTCGCCAGCGGCCTCGAACTACGTCATTTGTCCTTCTGCACAGACCACGTGGGTGGCGGCAGGCGGGGCGGGGGCGCGGCTCGACCGGGGCGCCACGGAACCCCTAGAGACGGCGAGCTACCGGGCGGCGGCCAGCAATCGCTGCTCCAGCGCCCGCATCGCGACCTCTTCGACCGGGTCGGCGTGATCCCAGCCGCACACGTGAAGGGTGCCGTGGGTGACCAGCAGGCGCAGCTCGTCGGCCGCCGACCAGCGCACGTCGCCGGTCTGACCGCCTCGTCCGGCGCGAGCCTGCTCGACCGCCCGCTCAACGGACACGACGATGTCACCCAGATGCGGCCGGCGGCCAGGCGGCAGGGCGAACTCCATGGTCGAAGCGGCCACCGGAGCCTTGCCCGGGTGGTCCTGGAATGCGTCCGGCGGCAGGAGTGGAAAGGACAGGACGTCGGTCGGGCCCGCCTTGCCCATGTGCACGGCGTTCAACCCGGCCAGCTCCGTGTCGTCGGCCAGGATCAGTCCGATCGAAGCCAGCTTCGGAGCTACCGCAGCGTCGAGCGCCGCGGCCACCGTCCGCGCCAGGCCGGCCTCCGAGACGGCACTCTCCGAAACGAGCCTGGTCACGCCGGCCCGGAGCGAAATGTCAATCCGCCAGGGGCCCGCGTAGATCGAGCGGCTATCGCGTCTCGGGCTAGGCTCCATCGCCGCCGGAGCCGGGCCCGCCCATCGAGCTGCCACCACCCGCTGCGATCCGCCGCGCCTCGAGCTCCACGATCTTCGACTGCGGGTAGGCGATCCGCTGGTGGTACATCCCCAGGAGCTGGGCGACGAACGCTTCGCGAATCCGTTCGATGTCGCGCAAGGTCAGGTCGCACTCGTCGAACTGGCCATCCTTGAGGCGCTCCTCGATGATCCGGTTGACCATCGCCCGGATCGCCGGCTCGTCGCGCGAAGAAAGCGACCGGACTGATGCCTCGACCCCGTCGGCGAGCATCAGCAGGGCCGCCTCACGGGTCTGCGGCTTTGGCCCGTTGTGGCGATACGTGCGCTGGTCGATCGCGTTGGCGGCCTTCTCGCCCTCCGAGGTCTGGAGGCCGCCGTACGGCGCAGCTGCCTCTTCCCGGGCCTTGGCATAGAAGTAGCTCAGCAGGGCCGTGCCGTGGTGTTGCGGGATGAACGCGATCAGTGGCTTGGGCAGGTGGGCCCGGTAGGCAATCTCGATCCCATCGCCGATGTGCTGCTTGAGGATCGCCGCCGAGACCTCCGGCTCGAGGTCGTCGTGGACGTTGTCGCCGCCGCTCTGGTTTTCGATGAACGCAGTGGGGCTGGCGAGCTTCCCGACATCGTGGTAATACGCTGCTACGCGGGTGATCAGGGGATCGGCGCCGATCGCCTCGGCCGCTCGTTCGGCCAGGTTGCCGACCATGATCGAGTGGTGATACGTCCCCGGGGTCTCGATCAACAGCCGGCGCAGGAGGGGCTGGGACGGATTGGCGAGCTCGAGCAGCTGGAAGACGGTCAGGATGCCGAACAGGTTGCCGATCACGGCGAAGCTGCCGACCGCCGCGATTGCCGCTCCACCTGCCGCCGCGGCCGAGGCGCCGTAGAGCTGGAGCACTCCGGTGATGTCCCGTTCGCCGAGCAGCGAGAACGTCGACACGACGAGAGCGTTCACGATGAAGATCGCGATCGCCGCCTGCACGAACGCGTTGATCCGATCGCCCCGCCGGACGGCAACGATTCCGGCCAGGCCGCCCATGAAGATGTACGCCGTGAGCTCCAGGGAGTTTCCGTTGACCGCGCCGCCGATCACGGCGATTACGGCGGTCAGGATGACCGCGGCACTGGCGTCGAGAAGGATCGCGATGAGGATCCCGGCGGCCGCGGTCGGCACGAAGAATGGCAGCACGGATCGACCCGCTGTCAGCTTCAGGGCAAGGGTCGTGAAGACCAGCAGCAGGCCGATCAGCAGGAGCACGTTGGTCCGGTGCCAGAGCGTCGGCCGGAAGCGCCAGATCCAGGCCAGGACCAGGCCCACGACCAGCATGGCGAGGAGGGCCCAGCCGGCGAGCTTGGCATAGTCGAGCCGGGCGTCGGTGAGGCCGAATGCCTGGATCTGCTCGAGCTGGAGCGCGCTGATCGGGTCGCCCTTGCGCACGATGACCTGGCCCTGGCTGAGGCTCACCGGTACGGGCGCCACGGCCTGCGAGGCCTGCTGCCGGGCGGCCGCGGTGAGGGTGGCGCTGTACGACGAGTTGGGCTCGAGCACCGGCGCAATCAGCTCGGCCACGAGCTCCCGTTCGGATGCCTGCAGGCCGCCCAGCACCAGGCCCGCCAGGTTGGCCTTGGTGTTCGCCAGGTCGGAGTCCCGCAGCTCGGCCTGTTCCAGCTGGCCAAGGAGCCGGCGAGCCTCGTCGCGAACGGCCGGCCAGCGGGACGGCAGCATGGCCAGGAGGGTCGCCTGGGATTCGTCCGAGAGACCCGGAATCGCATTCTTCAGGAGGATCGCCCGGGCGCCGGTGCTGAGGGTGGCGGCGAACGCCGCGTCGGCCGGCGCGATCAGGGTGTTGAGCTGGACCGTTGCAGCCTGGGCCACGGAATCGGCGTTGGCCGGCGTGTAGTCGTACTGGGGGGCAACGGCGGCGCTGGCGGTATCGCGCGCCTGCTGGGTGAGGACCGCGCTGTTGTACGTGGTGGCCCGCGGGGCAACGATGTCGGCCGTGGCGACCTGGCCGAGGGTCACCGCCAGTCGGGCGGGCACGATGTCCGAGGCCAGCACGGTGGTCAAGGCGACGACCAGCACGATCGACGCAATCAGGAGCCGGGCGAGATCGCCCCGGGTGAACGGAGTCGCCCGGACGGGTCGTTGAACCAGCATCCCGTTCATGAGATCAGGCCGCGCCGTTGAGACGGGCTGCGACGAGCTCGCTGAGCACCTTGCCGTCAGCCCGGCCACGGGTGCGTGGAGCGAGCCAGCCCATGACCTTGCCCAGGTCCCGGGGAGTGCTCGCACCCGTCGCGGCGACGGCCTGATCGACGAGATCGGTCAGCTCGGCCGGGCTGAGCTGTTCGGGCAGGTACTCGCCCAGGATGGCGATCTCGGCCTCTTCCTTCGACGCCAGGTCCTCGCGGCCGCCCTTGCGAAATGCCTCGACGGACTCGCGCCGGGTCTTGACCTCACGCGAGACGACCGCCAGCAGCTCGTCGTCGGTCAACGGCTTGCCGTTCTTCTTCTCGAGGTTGTAGGCCGCGTTCTGGACCATTCGCAGGGTATCGCGGCGCAACGCGTCACCCGACCGCATCGACGCGGTCGTGTCGGACTGGAGTCGTTCCTTGAGGGTCACCGGTTTGCTGGCACCTCGGGCGGGTCGCCCGGTGCGGAGCGAGGTCGATCAGGACCTAGCTCTGCGACGTGCGGGCGGCCTTCTTGCGCTTGGCTTCCTTGCGCTTGCGCTTGACGCTCGGCTTCTCGTAGTGCTCACGACGTCGAGCTTCGGCAAGGATTCCACTCTGCTGGATCTTCTTGTTGAAGCGGCGGAGGGCGCTCTCAAAGGTCTCGTTCTCACCCACGCGGACTTCTGCCAATTCCGGGATCACCTCCCACGGCCAGGGTCAGGCTGCGCTCGTCGGGCTCATGGCCGGTCGGGCCCGAAGAGGATTCGACGTCGGTGCATTGCACCCATGTCGAATGGCTGGCGGAGCATAGACGAGGCCCCCGAGTCGGTCAACCGATGCCAGTGACGCCGGCAGCGCCCGCGCGCCGCCTCGCCTCGACCGCGTCGGCCACCGCCGATCGCACGATCGCGCTGAACTGAGCCGGCCGGTCGAGGCTGGCCAGGTGGTAGGCGCCACGAAGGTGGACCAGGCGGCCGTGGCGGGCTGCCGCGAGGAAGCCCTGCTCGCCCGGCCGCATCGCGACGTCGCCGCTGCCATTGACCAGGATGACCGGGCCCGGGAACCGCGCCAGCCGGGGCAGGAACGCCTCGCCGGCCAGGGATCGGAGCGCCTCTGATCCGCCCCGATAGGCGAGGCCGGACGCCACGATGAGATCGCCCACGCCGCCCGGATAGCGCCGCCGGATCATCGATCGGTCGACCCGGTCGAGCCGGACCGGACCGGCCCGCTGGTAGGCCGCGGCGAGGGCTCGAAACGGATGAGCCCGAGGTCCTGTCGGCTCGGCCGTCGCGCCGACGACGACCAGGGCGTCGACCGTCGCGGGCAGCTCGGCCCCCACGGCCATCGCCACGTACCCGCCCAGCGACGATCCGACGAGCACCGTCGGCGCCGACGGGGCGGCCCCGGTTCCTGGCCCGAGGTCCGGCACGTGCTGTGCTTCGATCGCCGCCCGGACGAGCTCAACGGCGGCCGGCAGGGTGAAGCGCTCATGCTCGAGCTGGCCGTGCCCGGGCAGGTCCACCGCCACCACCCGCAGCGACGAGGCGAGGGCGTCGACCTGGGGCGTCCAGAAGGTCCGGTTCATCCGCGTCGGATGGATCAGCACGACCAGCGGCGCTCCGAGCGGCCCGGCGGCCGTCCAGCGCGAATCGGCGCCAAAGGCTGACCTGTCCTCGCCGCCTGTCATCGCGCCGAGTCTAGGCCAGCGGCCGTCCAGCCCGTTACGCTGTCGGCGATGCCCGAAATCGCTGGCGGTGCCCTGCCCAACGCCGAACTCATGGCCGTGACCCGGGCCAACTCGAACACCCCGGCCGTCCCGCCGAGCTGGCCAACCCTGCTCGACATTCTCGAGGACGCCGCGACCCGCTATGGCGACCGGCCGGCCCTCGGCCTCCGCCGCGACGACGGCAGCTCGATGCATTGGAGCTTCAACGAGCTCGACCGGCGGAGCCGGATGGTCGCCTGGCGGCTGCGGGCGCTCGGCCTCAAGGCGGGCGATCGGCTGCTGACTTGGTCGCCCTCCACGCCGGAGCTCCCGGCGGTCTATTTCGGCGCGATTCGGGCCGGCGTCGTGGTCGTGCCGCTTGACCTGCGGATGGCGCCCGACGCGATCGAGCGGATCGCGGAACGGGCCGAGGCCGCCCGGCTGGCGATCGGCACCGGCCGCGACGCGCCGGACCCGCGGGACGCTCGCCTGGAGCGATTCCCGACCTCGACGGTCGAGGCGCTGGCGGCCGAACCTGGTGGCGGCGACACCGGGGTGGTGTTCCCCGACGATTGGGACAGCCAGGTCCAGGCCTGGCCGCGGCCGCAGCCCGAGGACCTGTTCGAGGTCATCTTCACCAGCGGCACGACCGGCAACCCCAAGGGCGTGATGCTGACCCACCGGAGCATCTGCCGGACCGTCGGGGCGATTCACCACGTCATCCCGGCCCAGGAGCATCGGGTCGTCTCGCTCCTGCCCCTGTCCCATCTCATGGAGCAGGTCGCGGCGCTGTTCTACGCCTTGACCGTCGGTGGCGACATCCTGTACGTGCGAAGCCGCAACCCACGGGTGATCTTCGAGGCGATCCGGGACCATCGCGTGACGACGATGCTGGTCGTGCCCCAGATCCTCGACCTGTTCTGGAGCGCCGTTGAACGCGAGGTCGAGGCATCCGGGCGGGCAGCGACGTTCGAGCGACTCCGGCGGGTGGCCCGGCGGTTGCCGTACGGCGCCCGGCGGGTGCTCTTCCGGCAGGTTCACCAGCGCCTCGGCGGCGGCCTCAACCTCCTCGTCTGCGCGGCGGCGTTCCTGCCGCCCCAGCTCCAGCAGGCCTGGGAGGACCTCGGCGTCGTGGTCATGCAGGGCTACGGGGCGACCGAGTGCGGGATGGCCTCGGTCACGAGCAGGCGGGACCATGGCCTGGGAACCGTGGGCCGGACGATCCCGCCGATCGAGGTCCGGCTGGCCGACGATGGCGAGATCCAGGTCAGCGGCCCGACCCTGTTCTCGGGCTACTGGCGCGACCCCCGGACGACGGCCGAGGCATTCACCGCCGACGGGTGGTACCGGACCGGCGACATCGGCCGCCATGACGCCGGGGGCCACCTGATCCTGATGGGCCGGACCAAGGACATCATCGTCCTGCCCAACGGCCTCAACGTCTATCCCGAGGACATCGAGAACGCACTGCGCGTCGCCGGCATTCGCGACAGCGTGGTCGTCGAATCCCGGCCCGGCCGGATCGAGGCAGTGGTCCTCGCCCCCGGCTCACATGCGCTGCCCCAGGGTGGTGATATCCCGGTTCGCAACGCGAGCGGGCCGCTCGCGGCAGACGCCGATCCGGCCGCGATCCGATCCACGATCGAGGCCGCCGTGCGTGCCGCCAACAGCACCCTGGCGTCGCATCAGCGGATTCATGCCTGGCGGCTGTGGCCGGAGGCCGACTTCCCGCGGACCCACACGCTCAAGGTGAAGCGCGATCGGGTTCGGGCCTGGGCGGCCGTCGATGAGCCACTGCCGATTCGCGAAGGCTGAGCTCAACGCCGGACGGGGATCGCCAGGCCGAAGGTGTCGAGGGCCGTCTGGATGTCCGGCGAGCGGGGATCGGTCGAGACCGACGGCGACCAGTCGTAGAACACCACGCACGAGCCGTACTGGCGCAGGGTGAACTGGGTGTCGGGCAGGAACTGGATCGCGCCCTCGCTGCTCGCCAGGTAGGCCGCCTGCTGCTGGGCCGCGGCGTAGGCGCTGGCCGGATCGGGGAATTCGTAGATCACGATGTAGCCGTGATCGGGATCGCCCGGCAGGAGGACCTGGCCGACGGTCCGCGGGGCCGCCGTGAGCAGCGGCGACTCGGCCGGCCGGACGGCCGAGGTCGGCGGGACGAGGTTGAGCCCGGCGGCCGTGAGGGTCTCGTTGAGCTGGTTCCGGCAGAGCTCCAGGGTGGGGCTTAGGCTGGCCTGGGGCGTGATCTCCGGGGTCGCTCCGGCGCCGTCGTTGGCGGCGAACCCGCAGCCGGACACCGCCAACGCGATCAGGGCAGATACGGCCAGGATCGACCGCCTCAACCTGGTGGCCAGGTCATCGACCGGCCGCCGAGGAGGTGGACGTGGAGGTGCCCGACGGTCTGGCCGCCCCAGTCGCCCACGTTGGTGACCATCCGGTAGCCGGCATCGGTCAGCCCTTCGGCCCGGGCATAGGTCGCCGCCGCTCCGAACAGCTGGCCGAGCATCGGGCCGTCGTCCGGGGTGAGATCGGCGGCCGACACGATGTGCTCGCGGGGCAGGAACAGGACGTGGGTCGGCGCTCGCGGGGCGATGTCCCGGATGGCGATCACGGTCTCGTCGTCGACGACCCGGGTCGCCGGGATCTCGCCGGCGATGATCCGGCAGAAGAGGCAGTCCGGATCCGGCACTCGATCTGTCACAGGCCCGATTGTAGGGCCGGGTCGGCTCGAGCCTCAGCCGGCGGCCCGCTCGAACTCGAGGGCAACCCAATCCCCCTCGGCGGTCCGCTCGAGGGCACGCAAGCCCGCGTCCGCGAGGGCCGCCCGGACATCTTGCTCCCGGTCGATGAAGATGCCCGAGCTCAGCAGCCGGCCGCCCGGTCGCAGCTCGGCCGCGAGGTCACCGGCCAGCGCCACGAGCAGGCTGGCGATGAGGTTGGCCACGACCAGGTCGAACGGCCCGCTCCGGCTCGGCAGGGTTGCCTGCCGGACGTCGACGGCGAGGCGGTTCCGGGTCGCATTGGCGGCACTCGCCTCGATCGCGATCGGATCGGTGTCGACCCCGACAAGGCGGCCGCCGCCGAACAGCCCGGCGGCGATCAGGAGGATGCCCGAGCCGCAACCGACGTCGAGCACCGTGGCCCCATCCACCAGCCCTGCGTCGGCCCAGCGCTCGATGCCGGCCAGGCACAGCCGGGTGGTCGGATGCAGGCCCGTCCCGAAGGCCATCCCGGGATCGAGGGCCAGGACGACGTCGTCGGTGCGGCGCCGGTGGCGACGCCAGGTCGGCTTGATCACGAGCCGCCGGCCGACGCGCAAGACGGGAAAGTGGGCCTTCCAGGCGTGGGCCCAGTCGGCCTCATGGACGACACCGACCTCGAGCTGACCGATCGGGCGGAGCTCGAACGCCTGGAGGTGGCCGAGCGCCTCGTGGACCTGCCGGACGGCAGCCCGGGCCGCGGTCCGATCCCGGCCGGGCAGGTAGGCCCTCACGATCGCCGGCCGATTGGGATCGATCCGCGCCCCAAGGCCTTCGTCGATCAGCTCGAAGCCCGGCTCGACGCTGGTCCCGCCCGGGGCATGGCGCGACAGGATCTCGCTGACCACCTCGACCGCCTCGATGTCGCAGCGGACGGACAGCTCGATCCACGTATCGCCGGCGCTCAGGCCCTCGTCATCGGGCGGGCCCGGGTCATCGGCCGGCTGGCTGCCGGCGGCAGGCCCGCCGGCGTCAACCAAGCGCGTCCTTGACCCTGCCCAGGATTCCGCCGGTTGAGCTCACCGACTCGCCCGATTCGGCCGCCAGCGATTCGAGCAGCTCGCGCTGCTTCTTGTTGAGCCGGGTGGGCACGCTGACCTTGACGAAGACATGCAGGTCACCGCGGACATTCGAGCGACGCAGGTGGGGCACGCCCCGGCCCCGCAGCCGGATCTCGGCACCGGGCTGGGTCCCCGGCTTGATCTCGACCTGCTCATCGCCCTCGATCGTGGGAATCGTCACCCGGGTGCCGAGGGCCGCCTGGGCGATCGAGATCTCGCGCTCGAGGAAGAGCTCGGTGCCCTCCCGCTTGAGGGTCTTGTGGGCCTGGATATGGACGGCGACATACAGGCTGCCGGCCGGTCCGCCGAGCGGTCCCGCCTCGCCCTCGCCTGAAAGTCGGATCTGGTGGCCCTCGTCGATGCCGGCGGGAACGCTCACCCGCAGCTTCTTGCGGCGCTCGACCCGGCCGTCGCCGCGACACGTCTCGCAGGGCGTCTCGACGATCGTGCCATTGCCCTTGCAGCGCGGGCAGGGCTGGACGTTGACCATCTGGCCGAGCATGGTCTGGCGAACGCTGCGGACCTCGCCCCGGCCGTCGCACTGGGGACACTTGGTCGTGCTGGTGCCTGGTTTGGCGCCTGTTCCAGCGCACGTCGTGCAGCGATCCAGGACCGGGAACTCGATCTCCTTGTCGGTCCCCAGGACGGCCTCAGCGAACGTGATTCGGAGGTCATAGCGGAGGTCCGAGCCGGTATTCGCCCGGCCCGTCCGGCGGCCGCCGGACGCGGCTCCCCCGAAGAACGCATCGAAGATGTCGCCGAAGCCGCCGAAGCCCTGGCCAAAGCCGGCCCCGGCTCCGGCGCCGTCCACGCCGGCCTTGCCGAACATGTCGTAGGCCTGCTTCTTGGTCGGGTCGGACAGGACCTGGTAGGCCTCGTTGATCTCCTTGAATCGAATCTCCGAGCCGGCCTCGGTGTTCACGTCCGGATGCCACTTCTGGGCGAGCCGCCGGAAGGATCGCTTGATCTCGGCGTCATCGGCCGTTCGTTCGATCTCGAGGATCTCGTAGTAGTCGCGTTCGGTCACCATTCGATCGCCAAGGATACGAGAGGTGACCGCGGGGCGTCCCCGCGTCGATCAGCTCCGGGGCCGGACGGGCGTCGGTCCGATCAGGCCGACGGCGGGGCGGCGATGATCTCGGTTGGAACCTCGGCGAAGACGGAGCGCAGCGCGGCAGCCGCACCGAGCAGGGCCGACGACTCGGCCGGGATGATCAGCTTGGTGTTCGGACTGGCCGCGAACTTGGACAGCGTGTCCAGTTGGAGGATGGCCACCAGCGTCGGGCTGGGGGCTGCCGCGGTGATCGCGTCGTAGACCGTCTTGATCGCCTGGGCGCGGCCCTCGGCCTCGAGGATCGCGGCCTGCCGGTTGCCCTCGGCGCGCAGGATGGCCGACTGGCGCTCGCCCTCGGCGCTCTTGATCGCGGCCTGCCGGTTGCCGTCGGCGACGTTGACCGCCGACTGCTGGAGGCCCTCCGACTGGAGGATCTTGGCCCGCTTCTCCTGGTCGGCCTGCTTCTGGAGGGCCAGGGCCTGCAGGATCTGGGGCGGCGGGGTGATCTCGACGATCTCGATCCGGTTGATCCGGATGCCCCACTTGTCGGTCACCGCCTCCATCTGCTGCTGGACGTCGACGTTGATCCGCTCGCGCTCCGACAGGGCCTCGTCGAGGGACAACGTGCCGATAACCGAGCGCAGGGCAGTCTTGGCCAGGGCGTCGATCGCGACATCGAAGTTGGCGATGCTGAAGAGGGCCTGCTTGGCGTCAACGACCTGGGTGAAGATCGTGGCATTGACCGCCACCACCACGTTGTCCTTGGTGATGACCTCCTGGCGATCGCCGGGGCGCGGGAACTCACGCATGTCGACCATCACGATCGAGTCGATGAAGGGCATGATCAGGACCAGCCCCGGCTCGCGGATGCTCCGGAATTCGCCCAGTCGCTTGACCACCCCGACCGAGCCCTGCTGGACCAGGTTGACCACGGACCGGAGCAGGTACAGGGCAAAGACGATGACCAGGATGATCAGGATCAGGACGACGATCCCGGCGATAGTTTCAGAGTCCATGCAGGTGGCGCTCCAGGATGGTCCGGCTCAGCCGGCGGGGCGAACGACGAGTGTCGTTCCGCGAACAGACGTGACAACGACGGTGGCGTCACCATCGATCTCCGAACCGTCATGGGAGATGGCCAGCCAGCTCTCGCCGGCGAGGCGGACGTGCCCGGGGTGGAGCTCGTCGCCGATCGGGTCGGTTGCCAGGGCCCGCTCGCCGACGAACCCGCCGTACACCCCCGGCGTGGCGGTCCCCTCGGAGTGCTGCAGGTAGCGCTTGGCGAAGCGCGGCCGGATCAGGACCACGCCCAGCACGGCGACCGCCAGCGCGACGAACGCCTGGACCCACACCTCACTGCCCGGCTCGACGAACGCCAGGAAGCCGGCGACGAATGCGCCGGCGGCCAGGAAGATCGGGTAGAAGGCGGCCGTGTGGAGCTCGGCGAGGAGCAGGCCGACGCCCAGTGCGAACCAGACGATGTAGATCACGTTGCCATGAGTGTAGGCCGATCCGGGCCGTCCGCAAGGGCCGCCGCCCGGCCCAGGACGGCGGCCAGCATCGGGCCGGTCAGGCGGCCCGTGAACGTGTTCTGCTGGCTGGGATGGAACGATGCCACGAGACGGTATGGCCCGATCTCCACCTCGGCCCCGTGGCCGAAGCGGGGCTTCGGGCGAGGGCTTTGATGGCCCAGGCGAGCGAGCGTTCGGAGGACCACCTCCCAGCCGAATCCGCCGAGAGGCACGATCACCCGGACGGCGCTCAGCAAGGCCAGCTCGCGGACGAGGAACGGCGCGCAGGTGTCACGCTCGGCATTGGTGGGCTTGTTGAGCGGCGGAGCGCAGCGGACCGCCGCGGCGATCCAGGCGTCGGTCAAGGCGAGCCCGTCGTCGGCCCGCCGGGAGCTGGCCCGGTTGGCGAAGCCGGTCGCATGCAGGGCGGTCCACAGGAAGTCACCCGATCGATCGCCGGTGAAGACCCGCCCGGTCCGGTTGCCACCATGGGCAGCCGGTGCCAGGCCGACGATCAGGACCCGCGCCTCCGGATCGCCGAAGCCGGGCAGCGGCCGGCCCCAGTACGGCTCATCGGCGTAGCGGGCGACCTTCTCCCGGGCCACTCGCTCGCGCCACTCGACCAGCCGTGGGCAGCGCCGGCAGGCGACGATCTCTGCCTCCAGCTCGGCCAGGGCGGCCCGGTCAACCGGGCTCGGGCGATCCATCGGGAGCGGAGCCTACTTCAGGAGGAGCTTGTCGAGCCGGCGCGAGACGACCCACAGGCCGATCGCGCCCATGACCAGCAGGTACGCGATGTCGACCAGGAGGATTGGCCCGATGTCGCCCAGCGACAGGGATCGGACCAGGTCGATGCTTCGAGACAGCGGGGTCAGCGCGATGAGCGTCCGGAGCGGCTCGGGATAGACGCTCAGCGGGAAGAAGGTCGACGAGAACAGGAAGAGGGGCAGGGTGATCACGAAGATGTAGTCGAAGTCGGTCCAGCTCCGGACCCAGGTCGTGGCGGCCATGCCCACGGCCGCGAAGGCGAACCCGATCAGCAGCGCGGCCGGCACCGTCAGGATGACCAGCGGTGACTGGTACAGCCCGAGCAGGAGCATGACGGCCAGGAAGCCGATCGCGTAGAGGGTGCCCCGGATCAGCGCCCAGGTGATCTCCCCGACCGCGATGTCGTTGATGCCCATCGGGGTCGACAGGATCGCGTCGTACGTCTTGGCATAGCGCAGCTTGAAGAAGATGTTGAAGGTCGAGTCGTAGATCGCGCCGTTCATGGCCGACGAGGCCAGCAGGCCGGGCGCCACGAAGACCCCGTATGGGATCGGGCTGCCATTGGGCCCGGTCACGCTGCCGACCAGCGCCCCGATCCCGTAGCCGATCCCCAGCAGGTAGAAGAGGGGCTCGAAGAAGCCCGAGACCAGGACGATCCAGGTCCGCCGATAGTTCATCACGTTGCGTTCGACCAGCCGGTCGGCGCGCGGCGCGAAAGGCAGCTCGGGCAGGACCCTCGTGGCGATCATCGGCGGCCTACCGGGTCAGCGTCCGACGGAAGGCGACGAGCGCCCAGGCGACGCCGACGACGATGTAGATCGAGAGGACCCCGACGTGGACGACCGCTCCGACCAGGTCGAGCGTCCCCAGGGACAGTCCCCGGGCCAGCGCCACGCCGTGGAACGTGGGCGTCAACCAGGCAATCGGGCGCAGGAGCACGGGCAGCTGGTCGATCGGGAAGAACGTGCCCGAGAACAGGAACAGCGGCGTGATCAGGAACCGGTTGATCGCACTGAAGGCCGTGTCGTTCTTCTGGCCGGCCGAGAACGCCGTGACCGGCGCGGCGAACGCCAGCCCGGTCAGGACCGAGGCGCCAATCCCGAGAACTCCCAGCGGCGAAGCAACGAAGCCGAAGGCAAGCATGACCAGGAAGAAGACGCTCGCGACAAGGATCAGGCGGGCGGTCAGCCAGGCCAGGTGGCCGGCGACGATCCCGGCCACCGAGACCGGGGTGGCGTACATCCCGTGGAACGTCCGATCCCAGGTGAAGCCACCCATGACCGGCCAGGTCGACTCCGATGTCGCGGTCTGCATGCCCTGCGCGGCGAGGAGGCCGGGGGCCAGGAACGCGGCGTACGACACGCCGCCGAGCGATGCCACGGCGCTGCCCTGGTCGACGAAGCTGCCCAGGCCGATGCCCATCGCCGCGAGGAAGAGCACCGGCGACAGGAACGTCGAGAAGAGCGAGCCGCGCCAGACCCGTCGATAGACGAGGAACCGGAACTCGAAGACCTGGCGGGCACCGCGGATGCTGGGCCGGTGGGCCGGGGCGCGGCCTGTGTCCTTCAGGAGCGGGGCGGCCGCGGTCATTCGATCAGGCTTCGACCGGTGAGGCGCAGGAAGACGTCCTCAAGGCTCGATCGTCGAACGAGGACGGTCTCCGGCCGCAGGCCGCGGTCGTGCGCCGCGGCGGCCGCGGCCTCGCCGTCGTCGGCATACAGGAGGACGCGGTCGGGCAGGTATTCGATCCGGTCGGCCAGCCCGTCGAGCCCGTCACCAAGCGTCTCCTGGACGCCAACCGGGAAGCGCAGCTCGAGGACCTCGCGGGTCGAGTACTCCTCGATCAGCTTGCGGGGCGAGCCCTCGGCCACGATCCGGGCCTTGTCCATGATCACGAGGCGGTCGCACAGCTGCTCGGCCTCGTCCATGTAGTGGGTCGTGAGGACGAGGGTCACGCCGCGCTGCTTGAGCCGGTACAGCCGGTCCCAGAGCAGGTGGCGGGCCTGCGGATCGAGGCCGGTGGTCGGCTCGTCGAGCAGGAGCAGGTCCGGCTCGTTGACCAGCGATCGGGCGATCGTGAGGCGCCGCTTCATCCCGCCCGAGAGCGGCTCGACATGGTCCCGGGCGCGTTCACTGAGCTGGACGAACTCGAGCAGCTCGTCGGCCCGGCGGCCGGCCTCGCGCCGGCTCAGGTCGAAGTAGCGGCCGTAGATGATCAGGTTCTCGCGGACGGTCAGCTCCATGTCCAGGGTGTCCTGCTGGGGTACGACACCGAGGCGCGCCTTGATCCGGGCGCCGTCGGTCGCCGGATTGAGGCCCAGGACGCTGAGCTCGCCGGAGGTCACGGGCGAGACGCAGCCGATCATCCGCATCGTGGATGTCTTGCCCGCCCCGTTTGGTCCGAGGAAGCCGAACGACTCGCCCGGAGCGACATCGAAGTCGATCGCGTCGACCGCCGTGAACTCGCCGAACTTCTTGGTCAGCCCGCGGGCCCGGATCAGGCTCTCCCGAGGCGGGCTGTCTCGGTCGGGCTGTGCCGCGGCGGCGGGCGCGCCGAAGCGGTCCGGGCCGGGCTGGGGCGCGTTCGAACCGGGCTCGGTTGGGTTCGGGCCGGGTTCCCGGGAGTTGGGCGCGTCGATGGGCTGGGCGGTCGTCATCGGGAGGGGAATGGTACTGCGGCTGCCGGTTGCGGTCCGGCGCGGGTACCAGCTGATTCGTCGGCCCCAACCGACGCGCTCCTATGACGGCCATTGTCAGGGGACGCGCTGAGCACGGCCGGCGATCCGGCGATTTCGATCGGAGCTGGTCAGATCGGCGGCCAACCGGCAGGTGCGGTCCAATTCATCAATGGTGCTCATACGACGACGCCCGAATGCGAGCGCCGGGCCGTGATTCGGCGCGCCGGACGCAGTTGTCGTCCCAAAGCGGGTCGGCTAGCAATGGCGCTCATACCGCGCCTCCCAGGCGCCGTCCCGGTGGAGCGTTCCGTGCCACCACTCGAGGACGCGCATAGCCCGGAATTCGAGGAGCCCGCCGGGCGTGCGCCGGCGGGCTCGTGAGACGAAGGAGGAGCGGTCAAATCCGCGCGGGGGCTAGACCTCCTTGAACTCGCCCTCGACCGTCTCCGCGTCGCCGGCTCCAGCGTCGGCGTCGCCCGTTCCGTCGGCTGAAGTGCCGTCGGACGATGACGATCCGTCACCAGATCCGCCCGACCCGTCGCTGCCGGCCGAGGCGGTCTCGGCCTGGGCGGCCTGGTACGCGGCCGTCGAGATCCGGCTGAGGACCTCGGCGAGGGCCGTGGCGCCGCTCGTGACTGCGGCTGCGTCGGAGCCCTTCAGGGCCGTCCGCAGCTCCTCGATCTTGCGCTCCGCCTCGGCTCGATCCTCGGCCGAGACCTTGTCGCCAAGGTCCTTGAGGGTCCGCTCGGCCTGGAACGTGAGGGCCTCGGCCTGGTTGCGGGCCTCGACATCCTCGCGCCGCTGGCGGTCTTCCTCGGCATGCTCCTGGGCGTCGCGGACCATCTTGTCCACGTCGTCCTTGGAGAGCATCGAGGAGGCCGTGATGCGGACCTGCTGCTCCTTGCCGGTCGCACGGTCCTTGGCCTTCACGTCGAGGATGCCGTTGGCGTCGATGTCGAACGTCACCTCGATCTGGGGCACGCCTCGGGGCGCCGGCGGAATCCCGTCGAGGATGAACCGGCCGAGGGTCTTGTTGTCCTGGGCAAACTCGCGCTCGCCCTGGAGGACGTGGATCTCGACCTGGCTCTGGTTGTCCGAGGCCGTGGAGAACGTCTGCGACTTCGAGGTCGGGATCGTCGTGTTGCGCTCGATCAGGCGGGTCATCACGCCGCCCAGCGTCTCGATGCCCAGCGACAGCGGCGTCACGTCGAGGAGCAGGACGTCCTTGACGTCGCCGGCCAGGACGCCGGCCTGGATCGCCGCTCCGACGGCCACGACCTCGTCCGGGTTGACCCCCCGGTTGGGCTCCTTGCCGCCGAACATCGCCTTGACCGCGTCGATGACCGCGGGCATGCGGGTCATGCCCGCCGACGAGGACGACCTCGTCGATCTCGCCCGGCTTGAGGCCGGCGTCCTTGAGCGCCTTCTCGACAGGCTCGCGAGTCTTGTCGATCAGGTCGCGCACGAGGTCCTCGAGCTTGGCCCGGGAGAGGGTCACGACGAGGTGCTTGGGGCCGCTCGCGTCGGCCGTGATGTAGGGCAGGTTGATCTCGGTCTGGCTGGTCGAGCTCAGCTCGATCTTGGCCTTCTCGGCGGCTTCCTTGAGGCGCTGGAGGGCCTGCTGGTCCTTGCGCAGGTCGATGCCCTGGTCCTTCTTGAACTCGGCCAGGAGCCACTCGATGACACGCTGGTCGAAGTCGTCGCCGCCGAGGTGGGTGTCGCCGTTGGTGGCCTTGACCTCGAAGACGCCGTCGCCCAGCTCGAGGATCGAGATGTCGAACGTGCCGCCGCCCAGGTCGTAGACGGCGATCTTCTCGTCGTTCTTCTTGTCCAGGCCGTAGGCCAGGGCCGACGCGGTCGGCTCGTTGATGATCCGCTTGACCTCGAGGCCGGCGATCCGGCCGGCGTCCTTGGTGGCCTGGCGCTGGGTGTCGTCGAAGTAGGCCGGAACGGTGATCACCGCCTCGGTGATCTTCTCGCCCAGGTAGGCCTCGGCGTCGGCCTTGAGCTTCTGCAGGATCATCGCGCTGATCTCGGGCGGGGTATACGGCTTGTCGTTGGCGACAACGACCAGGCCGTCGCTCTTGGCGTCCTTCTGGACCTTGTACGGCACGAGCTCCATCGAGCGCTTCGTCTCGGGATCGTCCCAGCGCCGGCCCATGAAGCGCTTGATCGAATAGATCGTGTTGGTCGGGTTGGTGACCGCCTGGCGCTTGGCCAGCTGGCCGACAAGGCGCTCGCCCGTCTTGGTGAAGGCGACGACCGAGGGCACGGTCCGGCCGCCCTCAGCCGAAGCGATCACGGTGGGTTCGCCGCCCTCCATGACCGCCACGACCGAGTTGGTCGTGCCGAGGTCGATGCCGATGATCTTGCCCATCGTTGATGGTTCTCCTTGAATATCCTGGTCGGTTGAGTCAGTTGGCTTGGTGGTTGGTCAGTTGAGCGGACCGGCTGAGCCCGGATCCTGGGGACCGGCTGCGATGGCTACCCGGGCCGGCCGGAGGATGCGCTCCCGGATTCGATAGCCGCGCTGGAGCTCGGCCACGATCGAGCCCTCGGGCAGCGAGCTGCCGGGCACGTTCACGAGGGCTTCGTGCTGGCGGGCGTCGAAGGCCATCCCCGGACTGACCTCGATCGGTCGGACGCCCTCGCTCTCGAGGAGCGCCCGGAGCTTCCGGTCGATCGCGGCGACGCCCTCCGCCCAGGCGGCCGTGTCGCCGTCGGCCAGGCCGGCCGGCCGGGCCTCGATCGCCCGGTCGAAGTCATCGGCCAGGACGAGCACCTTGAAGATCAGCGAGTCGTTGGCCAGGCCGGCCTCGCGCTCGCGCTCCTCGGCCGTTCGCCGCTTGTAGTTCTGGAACTCGGCCCGCTCGCGCTGCAACGCGAGCAGGTAGTCGGCGGCCTGGGCCTGGCCCGCGTCGCGTTCGGCGGCCAACGTCTCGATGTCGGCCAGGAGCTTCGTCGGCGAGATGTCGAGCTCGTCCTGGCGTTCCTCGGCGCGGGTCTTGTGGCGGTCGTGGCGGCTGGATTTCGGTTCGGTCATGGGCTTGGACTCAGGCGTACAGGTGGTCGACGAGCTCGTTCATCAGGCTCGACACGAACCCGACCGTGCCGATCGCCTGGGCGTAGGCCATCCGGGTGGGACCCAGGACGCCGACGACGCCGACCGCCCGGCCGGCCCGCCCGTAGGGGGCGAGGACGAGCGACACCTCGCCCATCTCGGCCGGCGCGTTCTCGCGACCGATGAACACGTGGATCCGGCCCGTCTCGGTCACGACCGCGATCAGGTCGGCCAGGTAGGCCCGATTCTCGAGGGCGCTGAACACTCGCCGGAGCTTCTCGCTCTGGGCGAACTCGGGCGCCTCCATCACATTGAGCAGGCCGTCGCTGTAGACCTCCTCGACCCGCAGCGCGTCGAACTCGGCGACCGTCCGGATGATTCGCTCGGCGATCTTGCGGGTCAGGTTGCGACTGTCCTCGTCACCGCCGAGGGCATGCTCGAGGCGGGGCAGGACGGCCACGATCTCGGCGGCCGTGAGCTGGGCGAGCCGATCGTTGAGCAGGTTGGCGACACGGGTCAGGTCGGCCTGGGTGACCGGCAGGTCGAGCGCGATCAGGCCCTGCTTGATCGAGCCCTCGCGCAGGACCAGGATCAGGCTGGCAAGGCGATCCTGGATCGCCACCAGGTCGATCCGGCGGACCCGCGCGGCGGCAGGCTTGGCCGCCGTGGCCAGGCCGGCTGAACGGGTCATCGACGCGAGGGTCGTGGCCGCCAGCCGGAACCACTGCTCGCTGGCGAACTCGACCTGGCCGAACTGGTGGCGGATCATCAGCTGCTCCACCGCGGGCGGCGGCGCTCCGAGCTCCACGATCGATTCGACGTAGCTGCGGTAGCCGGCGTCGGTCGGGACGCGGCCCGCGGACGTGTGCGGATGAGTCAGCAGGCCGGCAGCCTCGAGGTCGGCCAGAATCGCCCGGACGGTCGCGCTGCTCACGCCGAGGCTGTAGCGCTCGACGAGCGCCTGCGATCCCACTGGGCTGGCAGTGGTCACGTAATCGTCGATGACGGCCTGCAGGATC
Source organism: uncultured Chloroflexia bacterium (assembly GCA_963720965.1). Classification (GTDB taxonomy): domain Bacteria; phylum Chloroflexota; class Limnocylindria; order Limnocylindrales; family CSP1-4; genus Palsa-1033. The sequence continues at coordinate 1,169,778 of CAVRHD010000002.1, forward strand.
GCCTTCGCGCGGGGATCCAGGGGGCCGCTGGTGGGTCGCATGCGTCGCGCCACGGGGGCTTGCTCCTTCCGGTTAGCACTCTCACTAGCAGAGTGCTAACGCGATGCCGGCATCGTACCGCCAAGGCCGCAGCATGTCAACGGCCGGGGGCTCAGATCAGGCGGGCGAACAGCTCGTTCGAGAGGAGGCGTCCGCGCGTCGTCAGTCGCACTCGGGCGCCTTCGGTCTCCTCGACCAGGCCGGTCGACACGGCCCAGTCGAAGGCATCCACGAAGGGTGGCTCGAGGAGCGCCGTCAGGGGCACGCCGCGGTCGAGGCGCAGGCCGAGGATGACCGTCTCGGCGGCGGCCATGACCGCGTCGATCGGCTCTTCGCCGCCGGGCGGCAGGGTCGGCGGCCCACCGTCGGACGGCTGCAGCGCGGCCAGGTAGAGGTCGAGGCGGGCCGCGTTCCAGCGCCGGACGCGGCCGTCGAAGGCATGGGCGCCCGGTCCGACGGCCTCGATCGGGCGGCGCTCCCAGTAGCCCAGGTTGTGGCGCGACTCGTGGCCCGGGGTGGCCCAGTTGGACAGCTCGTAGCCGCGCAGCCCGGCCTCGGTGAGACGCTGGCCGGCAACGTGGTACATCGCCGCGGCACGGTCCTCGTCCTGCTCCGGCCGGGCTCGATCACGCCAGCGGCGCGCCCCGGCGGTCGGCGCCAGGTGATCGCCACCGGGACCGGTCAACCCCTCCGCGTCCGGATCATCGAGGGTCAATGCGTACAGCGACAGGTGGTCCGGGCCGAGGGCGATCGCCCGCTCCAGGTTGTCCGCCCAGCTGCCCAGGGTCTGGCCCGGCACGTCGTACAACAAGTCCAGGTTGATCGAGCCGATGCCCGCCTCGCGAGCCGCGATCAGGGCCAGCCCGATGTCGCTTGGTGAATGCCGCCGGCCGAGGCGCTTGAGCTCGCCCGGAGCGAACGACTGGGCACCGATGCTCAGCCGGGTGATTCCCGCGGCGGCCTGGGCGACCGGGTCGCCGCGCTCGTCCACGCCAGGGTTCGCCTCGAGCGTGACTTCGGCTCCGGGCGCGATCCCGAATGCGGCCTGCACCGCGTCGATGATCCGGTACAGGTCGTCCGTGGGCAGCAGCGAGGGGGTGCCGCCGCCAAGGTAAACCGTGGCCAGGGGCCGGCCGGCCGGGTCGGCTCCGTCGGCCGCGGCCCGCAGGCCGATCTCGACGATGAGGGCCTCGACCAGCGGCGCGATCCGGCTGCGCGGTCCTCGGGCGTCGGCACCGGCGTACACGACGAAGTCGCAGTAGGGGCAGATCGAGATGCAGAAGGGCAGGTGGACATACAGCCCGACGGGCGGCTCGGCAGGCCCCCGTTCCGCGGGCGGGCCGCCGTCTGGCGGGGTCATCGATCGCGACTGATCGAAATCGCGGACGACGTTGACGATGCTCCAGCCTTCGGGCGGCCGGCGGCGCTTCTCGATCTCCTCGACCTCGCGGCCCTGGGGCAGCGGCTGGCCGGCATGACCGGTCGTCAGGAACATTGCGAAGCGACTGATCGAGTGACCGATGAACGCCGCGCCGATTCCACCGGTCACGATCGTCGCCCAGCCGGTCGCCATGCCCAGGAGCAGGGCCAGGGCGAAGATCGAACGGTCGCGGCCGGGCGCCCCGAGGCGAGTGGCCAGGCCATAGATCAGGGTCTGCAGGATGATCGCCAGCCAGGCGTTCAGGCCGGCCAGGATGAGGAAGCCCAGAACCGCGCCACGGAAGGTGACCTCGTCCATGAACGCGGTCCCAACCGCGTTCAGCAGCGCCACCGGATAGGAGCTGACCGGGGGCAGCCTGATGCGGTGATAGCGGAGCAGGGCGACCCCGATCGCCAGGGCCGTGCCGGCGATCCCGAAGAGGATCCCGAGCAGGACGGCCTCGCCCTTGTCGCCCAGGCCGACATACAGGTCGGTGCCCACGTTCGGATCGACCCAGACCATGGCCAGGATGATCAGGAAGCCGACGAGGTACCAGCTCAATCGGCGGCGCAGGCGGGTGGGCTGGCCATCGATCCCGCCATCGGCATACTCGGCGACGCCGAACAGGGCGGCCTGGAAGCGAAGCACGACGAGCAACATCGTGAAGGCCAGGGCCATGAGCAAACCGAAGGGCCGAATGAGCTCGTCCATCAGTCGCGGCGGGGCTGGCTCAGCCTTCGTCCATCCGCAGGACGGCGAGGAACGCCTCCTGGGGGATCTCCACGGAGCCAACCCGCTTCATGCGCTGCTTCCCCTCTTTCTGTTTCTCCAGCAACTTCTTCTTGCGGGTGATGTCGCCACCGTAGCACTTGGCGAGCACGTTCTTGCGCATCGCCCGCACGGTTTCGCGGGCCACCACGTTGCCCCCGATCGCTGCCTGGATGGGCACCTCGAACATCTGGCGCGGGATCAGCTCCTTGAGCTTCTCGGTGAGCTGCCGCCCGGTCGCCGGCGCCCGGTCGCGATGGACGATCAGGCTGAGCGCGTCGACCGGCTCGCCGGCAACCACGATATCGAGCTTGACCAGGTTGGCCGCGCGGTAGCCGATCTCCTCGTAGTCCATCGAGGCGTAGCCCTGGCTGCGGCTCTTGAGCTGGTCGAAATAGTCGATGATCAGCTCGGCCAGGGGCAGCTCGAAGTGGATCTGGACGCGTTGCGGATCGAGGTATTCGAGGTTGACGAACGTGCCCCGGCGGCTCGTCGAAAGCTCCATCAGCGGCCCGATGTAGGTCGCCGGGGTGATCACCGACAGGCTCACCCAGGGCTCCTCGATGGCCTCGATCTCACCGGCGTTGGGAAACAGGGCCGGATTGTCGACGGTGATGCTGCCCCGATTGCCGATCAGCACGACCCGGTAGGCCACCGACGGGGCGGACGCGATCAGGTCCAGCGAGAATTCGCGCTCGAGGCGCTCCTGGACGATCTCCATGTGGAGCAAACCCAGGAAGCCACAGCGAAACCCGAAGCCCAGCGCGACCGAGCTCTCCGGCTGGTAGGTGAAGCTGCCGTCGTTGAGGTGGAGCCGTTCGATCGCCTCGCGCAGGAGGGGGTAGTCCTCGCCGCTGAGCGGATAGATCCCGGCAAACACGAGGCTCTTGGCCTCCTTGTAGCCGGGCAGCGGCGTCCTGGCCGGGGCCGCGGCGTTGGTCAGGGTGTCCCCGACCTTGGCATCCCGGACGCTCTTCAGGCCGGTCGCGACGTAGCCGACCTCGCCGGCGGTCAGCGCCGGGACGGGCACCAGCTGAGGCCGGAACATGCCCAGCTCGAGCAGACCGGACTCGACCTCGGAGGCCATCAGCCGGATCGTGTCGTGGGCGTGGAGCGTGCCGGATGCGAGCCGGACGTAGACCACCACGCCCTTGTAAGCGTCGTAGTGGGAGTCGAAGATCAGGCCCTGGAGCGGACCCGCCGGATCGCCCTTCGGCGGGGGAATCCGGGCGACGACCGCCTCGAGGATCTCGGAGATCCCGATACCTTCCTTGGCCGAGGCCAGGATGACCTCCTCGCGCGGGATCGCCAGGACGTTCTCGAGCTCCTCCATCACCAGCTCGGGCTGGGCGCTCGGGAGATCGATCTTGTTCAGGACCGGGATGATCGTCAGGCCCTCCCGCAGGGCGAGATGGACGTTGGCCAGGGTCTGGGCCTCGATCCCCTGGGCGGCATCGACGACCAGGATCGCCCCTTCGCAGGCCTGCAGCGAGCGGCTGACCTCGTACGAGAAGTCGACGTGGCCAGGCGTGTCGATCAGGTTCAGGCCGTAGGTCAGGCCGTCCCGCGCCTGGTAGTCGAGACGGACGGCCCGGGCCTTGATCGTGATCCCCTTCTCGCGCTCGAGGTCCATCGAGTCGAGCACCTGGCTGGTCATCAGCCGGGCTTCGATCGTATGGGTCGCCTCGAGCAGGCGGTCAGCCAGGGTCGACTTGCCATGATCGATGTGGGCGATGATCGAGAAGTTGCGCAGGCGACTCTGGGGGATGTTCACGGTGCCGGAGTGTAGTCGCTGCGGGTCGCCGGGGTCCTTGCGACGCGCGGTGAGTCGGCCGCCCCGGCTGGGTGGCGCCGTGTGCGCGGCTGGGTCCGTGAGGCCCAGTGCTTGGCTGAGGCGTGATGTCCCGCCGCTTGTGACGGCCGCAGGCCGCCCTGATGGACATGACGCCCCCGTTTCTGACAAATTCGTCCTGGACGAGCGCGTATGGCGGCTAGCGGCACGCTTCTCGATGCCGGCCAGGCTCGCCCACGCTCGCGGACGAGGCGAGTCGGCCGGCCCGGGCAGGTTTCCGGCTCGGGCAGAGCCTCGAATGGCCATAAGCCCCGCTACAGCGAGGATTTGGCAGGACACCGCGGCCTTCGGATCCGGTCGTGCGTGACCCTCGCGTCGGCTCGGGCGACCGGGGCGCCGCCGCTAGCCGGCCTGGACCAGGCCGAGCGCGGTGATCCCGACAACGACGAGGCCGATCCCGGCGATCTGACGCCGGGTCAGCCGCTCGCGGAACAGCACGAACGCGGCCACCGCCGAGAACGGGGCGAACATCGTTGCCAGGACCGCGGTGATCGCGATCGCCTGCTGCGCCCCGATGGCGAAGGAGATGTAGCCGAACACCTCGGACAGGCCGACCGCCGCCACCAACGGCACCGCCGCACGAGTCAGCTGGAGGCGGCGTAGCACGACCAACGGCAGGACGACCATGAGGACCCCGACGGCGCGCGGCGGCAGGATCGCCCAGGGGATCGGCAGGAGGCTGCTGATTCGGCCGGATGCATACAGGCCGATGCCGAACGCGATGGCCGATCCAACCGCCAGGGCGACGGCCCGAAGCTCGCGATCGCGGGTGATCGGAGCGCCCTCGGCGCCCGACGTTGCGCCCGCCGCGGTAAGGGCAACGCCGACGGCGATCAGGCCGAGGACCGGCGCGGCCCCCGGGGCAAGAATCTCGCCAGCGAGAATGGCCAGGATCGCCGCGATGGCGCCCTCGGTCGAGGCGATTGTGACGATCACCGCGACTGCGCCGATCCGGTACGCCGCATAGGTCAGCAGCAGGCCGGTCACGTTGCCGACGCCGGCCACAACGAACCAGGCCAGCGTGCCGTTGCCCATATCCGGTGCGGGCGAGGCCAGCAGGGCGACCGGGATCGTGACCACAAATCCGATGGCCATCGCCCAGGCGACCGTCGACGAAGCACCAATCAACCGGCTGGCCCGGGCTGAGGCGAGGACGGACACGGTGAACATGAGGGCGGCACCTAGACCGCCGAGAATGGGGGTCATCGAGCCCAGTGTGACGGACCGACTGGTGCGCGCGCCGGCTGCAGTGGCGAGCGCGCTCCGCCTCCGCGCACGCCGTCGCGCCCGGCGGCCAGGCGAGAGACGCCGAAGCCATGGCACTCGTTGCGCCCAGCGTGACAAAACGGCGGTTTCGACGATCGAGCGACGATCCACGGCGGTCATCTCGAGGCAATTCGTCCTGGCCCACGCTCGGCTCGGGATGAAACCAGGGCGGGAGCCGGCGGCAAAGGGGGCGGGCAAAGCGAAACTGGCGTTTTGTCCCGTGGGAATCAACACGAACCGGAACCGGGGCTGGGCGCGGGCCGGAAGGTGCAGGCTGGGCGTCCGGCCAGGCGTCGGGCCGCGGGCATCGACTGAAGGAGTAACCGGGCCGCTGGCCGACGGTCTGGCCTTCTGGTAGCATTCGCCCTCCCCCGTCGGGTGGCGCTCGCGCGCGCCCGGCGCCCCGTTCTTCGAACTCATGAGGTCTGAACTTGGCCAGGAAGCCCCGCGGCTGGACCGGTGCTCGAACTCCGTCAGCGCTCAAGCGCGTGCGCACCGCCGAGCGCCGTGCTGCGGTCAACCAACCGCGCCGGAGCGCTGCTAAGACGCTCGTCACGAAGGCCGTGAAGGTCGCCACCGGCGGTCAGCCGGGTGATGCGAACGTGGCCCTCCGGGACGCCCTGAGCGCCCTCGATCGAGCTGCCAAGGCTGGCGCGATCCACGCCAACGCCGCCGCCCGGCGCAAGTCCCGATTGACCCGCAAGATCAACGCCGCCCTCGGTGGCGAGCATGTGCAGACGACTGCCAAGCTGACCAAGACGACAGGCAAGGCCGCGGCGGTCAAGGCGGCCAAGAGCCGGATCGCGCTGGCCAAGGCCGACAAGGCCAAGGGCGCCCAGACGGCGGCCGGCAAGGCCCGCGCCGCGCTGAGCAAGACGGCCCGGGCAGAAGCCGCCGCGAGCGCTGCGGCCGCCGCCAGTTCCGCGGCCAAGCCCGAAGCTGCCGCTGTCAAGCCGGCCAAGGCGACTCCCAGGAAGGCCCCCGCGAAGGCGCCGGCCAAGGCAACCGCCAAGACGGCCACGGCCAAGGCACCAGCCAAGGCCACCGCAACGAAAGCCGCCAAGCCGACCGAATAGCCTGTCCTGCCAACGAGGCAGGCCGAGCCGGCCAGCTAGGCCGGCGACTGCCCCGGCGAGGCGACCCGCTCGCCCGGAGGCCGGGTGACCGCGTAGGCCACCCCGCCGAGCAGTCCGCTGGCGGTTGTGATGAGCAGCAGCAGCCCCGCCGTCGTGAGCTGCTGGTTCCAGTAGAACCGGCTGAACGAGCTCACGTCGGTCACCCCGATCGCCTCGAGCTCGGGACCCTTGCCCTCGATCAGGTAGCGCTGGTAGACGCAATCGGCCCCGGTGTTGCAGCTGATCGGTCCGCCCAGGCTGGCGTCGCGATAGCCGTCGTCGGCGGTGAAGAACAGGAACTTGATCGCGAGCAGGAGGGCGGCCAGGGTCAGCCCGGTAACGAGTCCGGCAAACAGGCTGTTGGCGATCACCCGGCGCCAGGCATCCCGGGTCCGGTTCGACCGCTGGTTCGCGTAGTAGCCGATCATCAGCCCGGCCAGCGGGGCGAGGAGCCAGTAGATCGGCTCAATCGGGATCACCAGCAGGAAGCTGACCCCGATCGTGACGGCCATGCCGATCCCGACGTAGGCCGCCGTGATCGCCCCGCGATCGACGAACCGGGTCACCGGCCGGCCGCTAGTGCCGCCCGGCCGGGATAGCGCCCTCCGCTGCCGAGCTCGCCCTCGATCCGGAGCAGCCGGTTGTACTTGGCGACACGCTCCGATCGTGACGGCGCGCCGGTCTTGATCTGGCCGGTGCCCATCGCCACGACCAGGTCGGCGATCGTGGTGTCCTCGGTCTCGCCCGACCGATGGCTGACGATCGAAGCCCAACCGGCCTGTCGAGCCAGCTCGATCGCGTCGATCGTCTCCGTCAGGGTTCCGATCTGGTTGAGCTTGATCAAGACCGCGTTCATCGCGTGTTCGTCGATGCCCCGGGCGATGAAGCGCGGGTTGGTGACCAGGATGTCGTCGCCGACCAGCTGGATCTTCGAACCGAGGCGAGCCGACAGCTCACGCCAGCCGGCCCAGTCGTCCTCGGCCAGGCCGTCCTCGAGCGAGACGATCGGATAGGTCGCCGCCCAGCGCTCCCACAGGTCGATCAGCTCACCCGAATCGAGGGTTCGATTCTCACGCGCAAGGTAGTACCGGCCGGGCGTGCCCTCGACCCCGGTCCCTTCCACGAGAATCGAGCTGGTCGCCGGATCCAGGGCGATCGCGACGTCCTCGCCCGGTCGGTAGCCGGCTTTCTCGATCGCCCGGAGGATCAGCTCGACGGCCGCCTCGTTCGACGGCAAGGATGGCGCGAAGCCGCCCTCGTCGCCCTGCCCGGTCGCGTGGCCCTCGTCGTGGAGGAGCGCCCGCAGGGCGTGGAAGATCTCGGCGCCTGCCCGGAGCGCCGCCGAGAATGACTCGACGCCGATGGGCATGACCATGAACTCCTGGAAGTCGGTCGAGTCCTGGGCGTGCTTGCCGCCGTTGAGGATGTTGAACATCGGCACCGGCAGGGTTCGGGCGCCGACCCCACCGAGATAGCGGTAGAGGGGCAGGCCGTACGACGCCGCGACCGCGTGGGCGCAGGCCAGGGACACGCCCAGCAGCGCATTGGCCCCAAGCTTGGCCTTGTTGGGCGTCCCGTCCAGAGCGATCAGCGCGGCATCGACGCCGGCCTGGTCTTCGGCATCGGCGCCGACCAGGTTCGGGCCGATCGTTTCGGTCACGTTGGCCACGGCGGTCAGGACGCCCTTGCCGCCGTAGCGCTCACGATCGCCATCGCGCAGCTCGACGGCCTCGTTGGCACCGGTCGACGCTCCGGACGGGACGGCTGCCCGGCCGAGCGCCCCATCCTCGAGGATGACGTCCACCTCGATGGTGGGATTGCCCCGCGAGTCGAGGATCTGGCGGGCCTCGATGGCGGCGATCAGGCTCGTCACCGGGTCACCCTTGTCGGCTCCTCGGCGGATGGCTCGTCGACCGGCGGGCGATCGAGCAGGACGGCGATCCCCGGCAGCTCGCGGCCTTCGAGGAACTCCAGGGAGGCCCCTCCACCGGTCGAGATGTGGGTCATCCGGCCGGCCAGGCCCTGCTGGGTCACCGCCGCGACCGAGTCGCCGCCGCCGACCACGACCGTGGCCCCGGCATCGGCTCGATCGGCCAGGTAGCGGGCGATGGCATTCGTGCCGTGGGCGAACGAGGGGATCTCGAACACGCCCAGCGGTCCGTTCCAGAACACCGTCCGAGCCGGCTCGAGGGCATCCTCCATGCGGGTCAGCGTCTGCCGCCCGACATCGACGATGTGCCACGAGGCCGGGATCTTCTCGGCCGACAACGTCTTGTATTCGGTACCCTGGGTGACCTCCTTGGCCACGATCACGTCGACCGGCAGGACGATCCGGACGCCCTTGCCGTCGGCCGCGGCGAGGATCCGGCGGGCCTCCTCGACCCGGTCCGGCTCGGCCAGGCTCTTGCCCACGCTCTTGCCCTGGGCCAGAAGGAAGGTGTTGGCCATCCCGCCGCCGATGATGAAGCCGTCAACCCGGTCCATCAGGTGCTCCAGGACCGGGATCTTGCCGGACACCTTGGCCCCGCCGATGACGGCAAAGAACGGCCGGGCCGGATCTTCGAGCAAGTTCGACAGGGCCTTGATCTCGGCCTCCATCAACAGGCCGGCGTAGGCCGGCAGGAACCGGGTGATCCCGACCGTTGAGGCATGGGCCCGGTGGGCCGTCCCGAAGGCGTCGTTCACGTACAGGTCCGCGTACGAGGCGAGGGCCTCGGCGAACCCCGGATCGTTGGCCTCCTCCTCAACATGGAAGCGGAGGTTCTCCAGGAGCAGGGCCTCCCCCGGGCGTAGCCGGCGGATCGCGTCCTCCGTGCCGATCCCGAGCGCATCGCCGGTGCACGGGATGTTCATCCGGAGGAGCTGGCTCAGGCGCTCGGACACCGGGCGCAGGCGGAGCCCGTCCTGGACCCGGCCGTCCGGCCGGCCCAGGTGGCTGGCCAGGATGACCCGGGCTCCCTGGGCGAGAAGCGCCCGGATCGTCGGCACGGCCGCCCGGATGCGCGAGTCGTCGGTGACCTTGCCGTCCTGGAGGGGCACGTTGAAGTCGACCCTGACGAAGACGCGCTTGCCGGTCGCGTCGACGTCGCGGATGGTCAGCTTGTCCATGGTGATCGCGATCGCCTAGGCGACGCTGACGGGGAGCCGCTCAGCAACGAACCTGATCAGGTCGGCGACCCGGCAGCTGTAACCCCATTCGTTGTCGTACCACGAGATCACCTTGACCATCGTGCCGCCAAGGACCATGGTCGAATCGGCGTCGATGATCGAGGACCGCGTATCACCTCGGAAGTCGGTCGATACGAGGGGCTCGTCGGACACCCCGAGGATGCCCTTGAGCGGGCCCGCGGCAGCATCGCGGAAGGCGGCGTTGACCTCCTCGACTGTCGTCGGCCGGGCCAGCTGGGCGGTGAAGTCGACGACGCTCACGGTGGGCGTCGGCACCCGCAGGCTGAAGCCGTCGAACTTGCCCTTGAGGTCGGGAATGACCAGGGCCAGGGCGCGGGCCGCGCCGGTCGTCGTCGGGATGATGTTCAGGCCGGCCGCCCGGGCCCGGCGCGGGTCCTTGTGGGCCACGTCCAGGATCCGCTGGTCGTTCGTGTACGAGTGAATCGTGTTCATCAGGCCGCGCTCGATCGTCCAGTTGTCGTGGACGACCTTGGCCGCGGGCGCCAGGCAGTTCGTGGTACAGCTGGCGTTGCTGATGACGTCGTGGCTGGCCGGATCGTAGCGATCCTGGTTCACGCCGAGGACGATCGTGACGTCCTCGTTCGTGGCCGGCGCGCTGATGATCACCTTGCGGGCACCGGCGTCGAGGTGCGCCCGGGCCTTCGTGGCGTCGGTGAACAAGCCGGTTGATTCGAGGACGACATCGACTCCCAGGCGGCCCCAGGGCAGGTCGGCCGGGTTCCGCTCGCTGAGGACCTTGATCTCGCGCCCATCGATGATCAGGGCATCGTCGGTGTGGTCGACCGATCCGGGATACGCCCCGTACGTCGAGTCGTGCTTGAACAGGAGGGCGTTCATGGCCGTGTCGACCAGGTCGTTGACGGCCACGACCTCGATCTCGGGCGCACGCTCGATGAGCGCCTTGAGCGACTGGCGGCCAATCCGGCCGAAGCCGTTGATCCCGACGCGAACCGTCATCGTTGGGGTACCTCCTGCACGCGCCGGTATCGAGTCGAGCTCGAACCGGGGCTGGGTGTCAACTCGTGTCTGAAACCGTACGACTCGAACGCGTCCGCCGACCACCGCCCTGGGTCATCAATGCGCGTGACGTCCGGCACGTGGGCGCATCGTACTGCGCCGCAGGCCTCACGGGCGAATGGACGGCTCGGTGCGCGCCAGCGGGGCGCGGCCGGATCGCCAGGCGTCGTCGTCGAGGCGGCCGGCGACGAGGGGCTGACAGCCGGCCAGGCTGACGTCGGGACCCAGCTCGGCCGGCACGACCCGGACCCGGCCCGCCGGCACCCGGAACGCACCCCGGCGGATCTCGGCGCGGGCAGGGCCCAGGAGCCGATCGCCCTGGGACTCGGCGATCGAGCCGCCGACCACGATGAGGTCCGGGTTGAAGGCGTTCACGAAGCCGGTGCACGCCATCGCGAATGCCGCCCGAGCGTGGGCCATCAGCGCGGCGCACACCGGGTCGCCGGCGTCCTCGCCCTCGGACACGTCCCGGGCGTCAATCTCAGCCGGACCCTTGTCCTTGGCCCGGGCGGCCAGGAACGGGGATGTTCCCCGGCTGATGGCCGCCTGCGCCTCGCGAGCCAGGGCGACCCCACTCGAGATGGCCTCCAGGTGGCCGCTGCCCCCACAGCCGCATGGCGGGCCGTCTAGCTCGATCGACACGTGACCCAGCTCGCCGGCCATGCCATCAGGGCCATGGACCAGCCTGCCCGAGATGACGATCGCGCCGCCGATGCCGGTCGACACCGTCAGGTACAGGAAGTCATCGCAGCCGCGGGCCGCCCCGAAGGCGCGCTCGCCGAGCGCCGCCACGTTGGTGTCGCGGTCGAGGTACGCGGGCAGCCCCAGGGCACGCTCGAGCGCCGCCGCAATCGGGATGTCGTGGACCTCCGGGCCCAGGTTGGGCGGGCTGACAATCGTGCCCGTCCACGGGTTGATCGGACCCGGGCTGGAGATCCCAATTCCCGCGATCTCGCCCTGGCGGTCGACGGGCGTGCCGGCCAGTGCGGCCGCGAGCATCTCGATGCAGGCCTGGACAATGGCGTCCGGCCCGAGCTCAATCGGGGTCGGGCGGGCGTGGCGAGCGATCCGGCTGCCGTCGTCCATGACGGTGGCCGCCCGAACCTGTGTTCCGCCCAGGTCCAGGGCCAGCACGGGTCGGATCATTCGGGCACGTCCGGGCTCCGGATCGCAGCAAGAGGCCCCCGCCGACGCTCGACGGGGGCCTGCCTGTGCGTCAGCGCGCGGTGGTCAGCCGCCGATCCTGAAAACGTTCCCGCCGCAGATCGGGCAGGTGCCCTTGATCGCCGGCTTCCCGTTCTTCATCGTGATCTTCTCGGGATTCTTGACTTCGACCTTCTTCTTGTCCTTGACGCAATAGGCCTCGGCCACGTCTGGTCTCCTCTCCACGCTTACCCGGCGTTACGCAGCACTTGCTCCGTATCCGCCCTACCTACGGTCGACTCCACAGGGACGGCCGCCAGCGGTCCACCCCGACTTGCCCGCTTCTGGCGATCCATCGCGGCGAGGTTCCGGAGCCCTTCGAGTCCGGTCTCGACGCAGGCCGCCTCGGCGCGGCTCCTGGCTTCGCCGTCTGCGAAGTCGCCTGATGGCCGGTGAGCGTAGACCGCGCACACGACCCCAGCCCGACTGCCAGCCAACCCGGCCAGGACCAACAATGCCGATGCCTCCATCTCGAAGTTGAGGACGCGCTGGCGCGCCATCTCCTCGGCGAGGTCAGGGTAGCGGATGGGCAAGCGCGGGATCGGGCGCCCTTGCGCGCCGTAGAACCCGGGAGCCGTGGCCGTTATCCCGACATGGGCCCGGTGTCCAAGCTCCGCCGCTGCCTCGACGAGCGCCGCGACTGCCTCGTAATCGGCAACCGCGGGATACCCCTCGTGGACGAAGAAGCTTGTCGTCGCCTCGAGCCGGACGGAGCCGGACGAGATGATCAGGTCGCCCACGGCAATCTCCGGCTGGAGTGCCCCGCACGACCCGACCCGGATGAAGGTCGGACGCTCCGTGATCGCCAGGATCTCCGCTACGACGATCTCGACGTTGTCGGTGCCGATCCCGGTCGAAACGACCGAGACCCGCTCGCCGCGATACGTGCCGGTGACCGAGGCGAACTCGCGATGTTGCCGGAGCCCTTCGACGTTCTCGAGGCGCGTGGCAATCCGCTGGACTCGTTCGGGGTCGCCGGGGAGGAGGATGTACTCGGCCAGGTCACCCGGGCCGAGTGCGATGTGGTACTGCCGTTCTCCGGTTGGGAGTGCGACGCGGGTATCCGCGTTCGGCAAAACCTCGTCCCTCGCTCGCGTAGCGCTTCGCTGGCGCGAAACTCGGCCGAGGATAGCCCCGCGCTCGAACGAGCGTCAACTCGCGGCGAGCGTGGCCCGTGCTCAGCGGCTCGGCCCGAATCGGTTCAACGGGGACGGCCGAGCGGCCGACCCCGTTGATCGTTGGCCTCAGGGAGCGTCGTTCCCGGGGTCGGGAGCCGCCAGCGCCGGCCCTGCGGCCCGGCCGTTGGGGCGGCCCGCTCGACGGACGAGGGGCACGGCCAGGGCGCCGGCCAGGCCCAGGGCGATCGCCGCGCCGAGCAGCAGGATCCCGAGCGCTTCGAGAGGCCCGAGGCCGATGGAGCTCGGGCCACTGGCGCCGGCCGCCCGGCCGCCGACTGAGCCGCTGCTCGACGGTCCCGGGTCGGCGGCTGCGAGACCAGCTCCGGCTGGGGACGCGACGGCCTGACTGGGCGTGGCGGACGCCAGGCTGGGGGCATCCGGATCGCCGGTCCGGACGACGCCATCAGGGTCGGTCACGAACAGGTATGGGCCGCTCGAATCGAGCTCGACGAGGCCGTCGACGACGATCGGGTCACCAACCTCGACCAGATCGAGGTAGACCGCGGCCTCCCCGCTCAGGATGAGCCGGCCGGAAGCCGTGCCGTCATCGATGCTGATCGTCGTGTTCTCGACTGCCGTCACGAGCCCGCCAACCTGGATGACCCGGCCGCGGTAGCTGGCCAGCTCGCGCAGGTCGACCAGCGGACCGACCGGCACTGCGGACCCGGCGGGGACGGCGCTGGTCGGTCCGACGCCGGGTCCATACCCCGGATCGACCGGCTGTGAGCCTCCTCCCGAGCTCGCGCCGGTCGAAGCAGATCGACTCGGACCGGCCGCCGCGAATGCCACGTCCGACACCGATCGCGGTTCGATCGCGAAGCGCTGGTCGATGGCGGTCGGGAACGCTCGTCGGACGATGCCGACGATCGTGGCCTGGCGCCCGGCGAAGATACGTCCGACGGCGATCCTCGATCCCGCCAGGCCGGCGATCGGAATGCGGATCGAGCCGACGATGATCTCAGTCCTCCAGCGGTCACCGAGCTTGTGGACGGTGTCAAGACGCCCGGTGACCTGGACGAGACGCCACTCCAGCGACGCGCCGGGCGCGGTCCTGATCGGCTGGGGCGAGGGCGGGATCGTCGTGCCCAGCCAGGTCACCGTCGTGACTGTCAGCCGCGGGGCGCCGTAGGCACGGCCGATCGTTCCAGTCACCCGCAGGGATGACCCGAATTCCAGGCACGTGGCCGGCGAGGCTGGCGGCGCCGGCGCTGCCGGTGACTGGCAGGCGGATCTCGACGGCCGCAGTCGCATCCTGGATAACGAGGAGGCGGCCGCTCGAGTCGATCAGCGTCGCGCTGGTCGTCACGGCGCCCTCGACGGTTACCTTGCCGCCCCTGGCCAGGGCCTGGGCAATGGAGATGGCCGAGTCGCCCGGGGCCGGACTCGCCGACGGGGTTGGCGTTGGAGTTGGCGTAGGCATTGGGGTGGGTATAGCAGTCGGACTCGGCGTTGGCGTTGGCGTCGGAGCCGGCATCGCGCTCGGCGTCGGAGACGGACTCGGCCGAGGCGTGGGCGTTGGGTGGGCGTTGGCGTTGGCGTTGGCGTCGGAGCCGGCATCGCGCTCGGCGTCGGAGACGGACTCGGCCGAGGCGTGGGGGTGGGCGTTGGCGTTGGCGTCGGAGTCGGACTCGGCCGAGGCGTGGGGGTGGGCGTTGGCGTTGGCGTTGGCGTCGGCCTCGGCGTTGGCGTTGGCGTGGCCGTCGGTGTCGGCTTGGGCGTGGGAGTCGGAGTCGGACTGGGCATTGCGCTTGGCGACGGGCTTGGCGTGGGGCGTGGGCTCGAGCCAGGCGCGGGACGGGGCGGAGCAGCGAGGTTCTCGGGATTTGGCGACGGGTTGACGACCCAGTCGCCGGCGTTGTTGTTCGTATCGGTCACATTGCCCCCGCTGCCGCCGGGGCGGCGCTCGATGCTCGAACCAGCTGGGCCGGCCTCGGCCGCCGTGCCTTCGACGAAGGCATTCGCGGCGTCGCCCCAGCCGACGGCATCGATCGGTGTCCCACCCGTCGGTCGGACGACCAGCGCGCCCCCCGTCGCCGCGATGCCGGCCGTGTACGTCGCATCGGCGGACGGCGCATAGATGCCCGCGGCGTTTGCAACGAGGATGTGCCGGCCGGGACCTAGGACGGTGGCCGTGGTCCAGCCAGCCCGGCGGATCGCGCTGGTCCCTGCCGCTGAGGCATAGGCAATCTCCAGCCCGTTCAAGTCGATCGGGAGCGGGCCGGCGTTCGTCAGCTCGACGTATTCGTCCGACGCTGAAGCGCCCCCGGTGACGACCTCCGAGATCAGTAATCCGGCAGAGGCCGGCCAGCTCACGCCGGGCGCCAAGCCTCCGGCACCGGGCGCCATCGGCGGTGCGGCCGCCATCGTCATGGCCACGATCGACCACAGGAGAACGAACGCGGCCAGGGCCGCACGCCGGGCTGGAACCATCGACGACCTCCCGGCGGGGATTCGCGAAGCGGGTCCCAGTTGTACCGGAAGTCCGTTATTGCGACCTCATCGCCGACTCACCCGACACTCACCGGGCGGCGGGCGCGCCCGGTGGCCGTCCGCGGTCGATCGGGTCATCTTTCGTCTAGGATGGCGAGCGCACCGGTACCGGGTCGCCCAACCCGGCGGTCGTGACACTCGAACAATTCCACCAGGAGGCACCGTGGCGCGCGCCAAGAGCACCGATCGAGCCGAAGCCCGTCGCCGATATCGCGCGGCGACGGCAGCGGCGGAGGCCGACGGCCCAATGGAGGCCAGCCTGGCTCCGGCCACGCGAACGACCTCGGGCGGATCGGCCACGGCCAGCCCGCCTCGGCCCGGAATCATCGGATCATTCAAGAGCGCAATCCGGCCGATCAACTTGCGTGAGGACCTCCGGGATCTGCCCCGGCTCGCGACCCAGACCTACGCAATCTGGGTGCCGTCCGCCTTGATGATCGCGATCTTCGTCCTGTTCGAGGCATCCGGGGCCGAGATCGGCAATCAGAGCGTGCAGTCGATTGCCTTCAACCTGTTCATCTTCCCGCCCCCGCTGGCGGCCGCGTTCCTGGCTGGGATCCTGACCCAGCGATCCAGCTACCTGGCGGGCGGCGTGATCGGGCTGGTGGCAGGAATCCTGTTCGCCGTCTACGTGATGACGGCTATCGGAACGACGACGACCGGAGCGGCCGTCACGACCGCCGACCGAATCCAGTTCGCCCTTTACGCCTTGCTGGTGTCGCCCCTGACCGGACTGGCCGTGGGTGGCTTCGCCGGCTTCTACCGGAGATTCCTGCGCCTGGCAAATCCGAACGCAGCCAAGCGACCGCCGGCCAAGAGCTCCAAGCAGGCTGCCCGCAAGCGCTGATAGATCGAGCGCAATCCGATGGGGCCGGCGCGACGAATAAATCGCAGGACGCGTCCCGGCTGATCGACGGCCGTGGTGCCGGATCCCGAACGGAGGCTCGGACCGAACGACGGTCCGTCACCCGCACCGATGGATCGCCGGGCGCGTCCGCGATTTCCGGCTGATCAGCCGACCCGCCGTCCACCGGCATAGCCGAGCTGGCGAACGCCGACCGGGCGAGCCGGTCCCCCGACCGTGGCCGCGACCTCGGGCAACGGACGAACCCTGCGGGCAATGACGTTGACCACCTCGCCCTCACGTTGGAGCTGGCCGTCGACGAGCAGCAGGGCGTGGCGGCGGACGACCCCTCGCAGGCGCTCCCAGGTATCCGGCCAGAGTGTGACGTTGACCATCCCGGTCTCATCCTCCAGGGCTAGGAAGACCGTTCCCTTGGCCGTCATCGGATGCTGCCGGGTAACCACCAGGCCACCGATCCGGACCGACCCGGGACGATGCTCGTTGAGCGCGGCATTCGGGACAGCCCCCAGCCGCTCAAGAGCGGGCCGGAATAGCCCGACGACCTGACGCCGGGCGTCGAGGGACAGGACGGCATAAGCGTCACCCAGTCGCTCGACCTCGCCGAGGGCCGGCAGCTGCGGGGCATCGGTCGCTGGAAGGCGCAGGTCGAGAGGCCGGCCGGCGGCCCGGCCGGGTGGTCCGGCGACGCGCCGCGAGGCGACCTCCCGCAACTGCCACAGCAGCTCGCGCCGAGGCCGGCCGAGTAAATCGAGGGCCCCGGCACGGATCAGGCGTTCGAGCGTCTCCTCCGGCAGGCCCGTCCGCTCGACCACATCGGCCAGGCTCCGATACGAGCCGCGGGCGAGCTCGGCATCGAGCAGGGCGGCGTGTTCGGCGCCGATGCCCTTGACCAGCCCGAGGCCCAGGCGAACGCCCCAGCCGACCGCACTTTCGGCGGACCAGCGCTGGCGAGCGTCGGCGCTGGGCAGGACACAGGCCGGCGATCGAACCGGTTCCGGCCGCTCGGCAATCCCCAGGCCGGCCGGCAGCGGCTCCGCTGGTGCTGCCCCCGCCCAGCCCGGTCGGCCGACCCACTCGGTCGTGGTCCGGAACGCGGATGCGTTGATATCGGCCGGCAGGATCGCCACGCCGTGGCGCTTGGCGTCGTTGACCAGGACCTCGACCGGATAGAAGCCCATCGGCTGGGCGTTGACCAGGCCGACCAGGAACTGGGCAGGGTAGAACAGCTTGAGGAACGACGATTCGTAGGCCGTCCGGGCAAAGGCAGCCGCGTGGCTCTTGGCAAAGCCGAACGAGGCGAAGCCGGCGACCCGGCGGAACAGCTCCTCGGCATCGTCACGGAGCATGCCCTGGACCGCCACGCAACCGTCGACGAACCGGGCGTGGAGCTTCTCCATCTCGGCGCTCGAGCGCCAGGTGCCCATGGCTCGCCGGAAGCCATCCGAATCGCCCGGGCTGAAGCCGGCCACGTCGATCGCGATCCGCATGACCTGTTCCTGGTAGAGGATCACCCCCAGGCTGTCGGCCAGGATCGGGGCCAGGCTCGGATGGAGGTAGGTGACCGGCTCGAGGCCCTGCTTGCGGCGCAGGTAAGGGTGAACGGCGTTGCCCTGGATCGGGCCCGGCCGGATGATCGCAACCTCGACCACGAGGTCATCGAGGCAGTTCGGGCGCGACTTCGGCAACGTCTGCATCTGGGCCCGGCTCTCGACCTGGAAGACCCCCACGGTATCGGCGGCCTGGAGCATCCCGAAGACCTCGGAGATGTCCTCGGGCAGCCGATCGAGGTCGAGGCAGGCGGCGCAGTCGTGCTCGATCAGCTGGACCGTCTCGTCGATCGCGGCGAGCATGCCCAGGCCGAGCAGGTCCAGCTTGATCAGCTTGATCGTCTCGACATCGCGCTTGTCGTACTGGACGACGACCCGATCCGGCATCGTCGCTCGTTCGAGTGGAGCGATGTCGATCAGCGGCGCGGCGGTGATCAGCATGCCCCCGCTGTGGATGCTCAGGTGGCGTGGGAAGCCGTCCATCCGGGCGCAGAACTCGAGCCAGCGCTCCCAGTCCGACAGGCCGACCGTGCTCCCGGCGTCGACGCTCGGCCCGACGAGATGGCCGCCATCCCAGTGGTTGGGCCGGCCGAGCTTGTCGGTCCGGCGTTCCGGAGGCAGGAGGACACCGCTCTCGGGATCGATTGCCCGGCCGTCGACCGTGCCCGTGCCCCGCCCGGATTGAAGCCAGGCGACGCTGGCCGGCGAGTCGCCCGGGCCACCCTTGTCATCGGTGCTGCCGCCAGGCCGGATCGCAGGCTTGCCGGGCAGGTTGAGCCGACCCATCCGGTCGGCCAGGCCGTGGGCCTCGGCCACCGGCTGGACCGGATCGGACGGTCGTTTGAAGAACTCGGCAAAGCCGCCATCCGACTCGAGATCGCGCCGGACCATGACCGAGTCGTAGGTCTCGAGCGCCTTGGCCACCCGATCGACCAGCGGCCGGGGGAAGCCCAGGGCGACGCCCACCTCACGCACGATCGAGCGGGCCCGATAGGTCACGACGTTGCAGACCATGCCCGTGTGCTCTGGACCATATTTGTCGTAGACGTACTGGATGACCTCCTCTCGACGCTCGGAGGAGAAGTCGATGTCGACATCCGGGTAGGTCGTCCGGCCCTCGTTGATGAACCGCTCGAACAGGAGGTTGTGGCGGATCGGATCGACCCGGGTGATCCCCAGGACGTAGGCCACGATCGAGTCGGCGGCGCTGCCCCGGCCCTGGGCTGGAATCCGCTGATCGCGGGCGAAGCGCATCAGGTCCCAGCAGATCAGGAAGAACTCGGCCAGCCCGGTCCGCTCGATCACCGCCAGCTCGTGGCTGAGCTGGCTGAGGACGGCCGGGGTGAGCGGGTGGTAGCGCCGCCTGGCGCCGGCGTGGCAGAGCTCGGCCAGGTGGCTGAACGGGGTTTCCCCGGGCGGCACCTCGAACCCGGGGAAGCGATAGCGCTCGAAACCGAGGTCGACGGTGCAGGCCGCGGCAAGCTCGGCCGCCGTGGCCAGCCCGGCCCGCCAGGCGCTGGCCGTCCGGGGGTCTTCGGCGCGTGCCTCTTCGCCCGGCGGCAGGGCCAGCAGCTCGGCCTCCGACTTCAGGTACGACTCGCCATCCGGCCGGCGAAGGTCGGCCAGTGTGTCGAGGGTCCGGCCGTGGCGGATCGCACCGATGACGTCCTGGAGCTCGCGGCCCTCGGGCCGGGCGTAGTGGACATCATTGGTCACGACGCAGGGCAGGCCCAGCTCCTCGGCCAGGCGAACCGTCTCGGCGACCAGCCAGTCATCCTCGGGCAGGAGATGGTGCTGGAGCTCGAGGATGAAACCGGCAGCTCGCGGCTCCGGTCGGACGCGCACTCGTTCCGCGCGCACGGCTGCGTCCAGCCGGTCCGGTCCCGAACAGCTGGGCATACCCCTCGGCGACTCGCCGGGCCCCTGCCCGGTCGCCGACCCGCAGCCGCCGGACGAGCTCGCCATCGCGACACCCGGAGAGGGCCAGGAGGCCTTCGGCGTGATCGGCCAGGAGGGCCTGGCTGAAGCGGGGCACACCCTTCGTCCCGGCCAGGTTGGCCCGGCTGATCAGGCGGCACAAGCTTCGGTAGCCCGTCGAATCGCGGGCCAGCAGGACCAGGTGGGGGCCACGCGAGCCCTCACCGATACCGCGCAGGTCCTCCTTGACCGGCTCGCGGCGGCTGGGCAGCCGAGCTCGTTCGGGGCGCGGCCGAACCGGGATGCCCTCGGCCGCTCCGGCCTGCAGGCTGGGGCCGGCGAGCAGGCCATCGGCCGCGACACCTGGCAGGGGTCCCCGGCGCCGGACTGGCCGGCGGGCCGGCACGACGACCTGCTCGGGATCCGGGGCGAACGCATCGAGCAGCTCGATCTCGACCCCGAGCACCGGCCGGAGCCCGGCTTCGCGAGCGGTGGAGGCGAACCGGACGACGCCGTAGAGCCCGTTGTGGTCGGTAACCGCCAGCCCCGTCAGGCCGAGCTGCAGGGCACGTTCGACGAGCTCGTCGGCGGCTGATGCGCCGTCCAGGAACGAGAAGTTGGTGTGGCAGTGGAGCTCGGCGTATGCCATGGCCCATGATCGAACAGATGTTCTATTCTGTCAAGGGCACGGGCGACGAACGGGTCGCCAGGTCAGCCGAAAATCAGGTCCCGGGGACGCAACATTTCGGAGCACTCTGGCGTCATGTAGACAGGCCAGATCGGATGCGTGCCTGGGGGTTCGCGACCGCTCTTGGCGGCGACCGACCCGTCAGTCGGACCGCCGACCGGCCCTGACGCTCGAGCACGAGCGCAGGCGCCCACGAGGCCCCGTCGCGAGAGTGCGGCGGGGCCTCGCACATTGTCCGCGCGATTGGCTGATTGCCCGGACGGTGGCGGGGCTGCGGCCGGCCCGCGCCGGGTCACGTTTCGCCAAACCTGGCGGGGCCGGCCTGGCAGGGTCAGGGTTGGCCAAATCTGGCGGGCCGGCCTGCGCTGGGTCAGGGTTGGCCAAATCTGGCGAATATCAGCCCCCGTAGTCTTGAGCCGAGACTGGGGGTGATTTCGGGCCCGTCGCCGGGCTGTGAGCCTGGATTCGTGCACGACGGGCCGACGAGCCTCAGCCGAATCAGCCGAAATCCGCTGGAGTTCCGGCCGAGTACTACTCGGGCGAATATTCGCCAGGTTCCGGGGCATCGAGGTCGGGGCCGATCCGGTGCCGTTCGCGGCGCGGGATGGCGCGGGATGGCGCGGGATGGCGCGGAGCGTCGGTCTCGGGCGCCGGGTAGAGTAAACGTCGATGCACCTCCGAGTCCGCGACGTTGTCGGCGCCGCCTGCCTGGCCGGCATATTGATCGGCCTGGTGGTCATCTTCGTGGTCGGCAACATCCCGAAGTAGGCTGCTCGGCCGTCCGGCGTCCCGGATTTCGGCACATGCCGCCGACAGCCGCGTCCTGCTCGGTGGCGGCCCGGAATTGGCGGTCGGGCCTCGCGGGCATCGGCGAAGGAGCCCCGGCGCGCCGTGCCGGTCCTCGGCCCGGGAGCTCAGTCGTAGACCCGCTCGAGGTGCCATGAGCCGTCGAGGCGGTCCTGGTAGACCAGGGCCAGCCAGCGTGGCCCGACGACCTTGAAGTAGTCGCGGGCGATCGGCCGGCGCCACCAGGCCTCGTCGACCCGCCAGCGATTGCAGACCTCCACGGCCTCGCGCCCGCCGATCCAGTGGATCGCGACGAGGCGGCCCGCGAGGTCGAGCTCAACGTCGATCGAGGGATGCTCGCGCAGGAACCGGGTCATGGTCCGACCTCGACGGGATGCCAGGCCCAGCGGCCCTCGGCCAGGAGGGCCTCGGGATCTGCCAGCTCCACCCGGCCGATCCGGTCCTCCCCGAAGGCCAGGGCAAGTCGGGCAAGCTGCCAGCGCAGGCGGGCCAGCCGGTTTGCCTGGGGAATGAACAGGGCCAGCTGCTGGCCGGTGGCCGGGGCGACCTCGGTCAATTCCAGCTCGAGACGGGCCACGGCCACCGACGGTGGCTCACGCTCAAGGCGGGCGAACAGGAGGCGCTCGATCGCCTCGGCCTCCGATGAGGGCTCAGGCAGGCGCTGCTCCACGATCATCTCGGTCGGGCTACCGGCAACGGCGAACGCCGGGTCCAGGCTGAGCCGCAGGCTGGCTCGACCGGTGGCCGCACCCCGTGCAACGAGCTGGTCGGCCAGGGCGGCGGTCAGCCGATGGAGGACGAAACGGAGCGGCTCGAGCTCCTCGATCGGTGGCTCCAGCCCGATCCCCAGGCACAGCCGTTCCGGGGCACGCCGCGGGCGGAACGGGTCGAGCTCCTCGCCGATCGCCCGGGCGTGGATCCGGCCGCCCTCTTCGCCGAACCGGGCGACGAGGGCGGATCGGGGGACCCGGGCCACCGCGTCGATCCGGCGCAAGCCGAAGCGGCCAAGCCGGGCCCGGATATCCGGGTCGGGCGTGAGCAGGCCGGCCGGCAGCGGACCGAGGAAGAGCGCCTCTTCGCCGGGTCCGACGATCAGGGTTGAGCCATCGCCCGATACGGCCGTGGCCGATGCGCCGGTGGCAGGTGCGGCGGTGGCGGCGGCGATCGTCGCGGCGAAGCGCGTCCCGGCGATGCCGGCTCGAGGCGTGCCGGGCAGGATCGGCGCCAGCGCGTCGACCAGCCGGGTGGCAAGGACCGGCTCCGGTCCCCATAGCCGGTCGAGGCCATCGACCTGGACCTCGATCAGGCCGAAGGCCGGATCGGCCGGATCGACGGCCCCGGCAACCCCCGGGCTGAAGACCGCCAGGCGCTCGAGGGCCGCCTCGATCGCCGCGCCATCCCGTTCCGGGTCGGGATCGAGGAAGGTGGCCTCAGGGGCGAGCCGGTGTGCGCTCCCGAGCGGCATCCCCCGGCGGACGCCGAGCTCGGTCGCTGCCGGATTCGCGTCGAGGACGGTCCCGGCCACCCAGGGCTGGCCGCCCAGGACCACCGGCCCGGTCGGGAATGAGGCGGAGCGGGCGCGGGCGAGACGGAGTGGCAGATGCGTCCAGAGGAGGTGGAGACGTCGCACGATCGTAAGTCCGTGAAGACAGGTTGATGGGGGCGTTGGTCGTGGCGGCCGTGCCAGGGGTGATCGCCCCGGGCACGGCCGTGAGAGGGATGTCCGTGCGGGGCGGGCCGGCCGCGAAGGAGTCGTCCAGGCGAGCGTCGCGCAGGAGGGAATCCCGCAGGAGACAGGCGTCCCGGCTGCCACCGTCCGCGTAGAGGATCCGAAGCTCCGCCCGGCGGCCGGTTGGACCGAACCGGTTCCGGCCGACGACGACCTCGGTGCGCTGGCCGACGACATCTCGACCGAGCCGGATCCACGATCGGCGGGCCAGCTCGAGCCGGAGCGCGGTGGAAGCGGCCACGGCGGCCACCAGGTCCTGACCGAGCCCCGGCGGCTCCAGGACGATGAGCAGGACACCGGCCCGCCGGGCGAGCGCGCTGAGCCGTTCAAGGCGGCTGGCCAGGCTGGGCGAACGTTTCGGTGGATGGCCGTTTCGGGCACCGCCGGCCTGGAGCCGGGACTGGGGCTGGGGCTGTGGCTGTGGTTGAGCCGGCGGCCGGGGCCGGGGCCCAGACGCCGGCCGGATCACCTCGGGCAGGTCGATCACGAGGACGTCGACGGACCGACCGGCAAGGAGCGATCCGGCCATCGCGATCCCCTCCTCCGGTGAAGCGGGCTCGAGGACGACGAGCCACTCCAGGCACACGCCCCGGGCCACGGCCTCGACCGGATCCAGGCTCCGGGCAAGGTCCACCCAGGCCGCGATCGAACCCGTCGCCTGGGCCTCGGCGACGAGCCGCAGGGCGAGGGTCGTCCGGCCGCTGGACGGATCGCCACACAGGGTGACCGCCGCATCGCGGGGCATCCCGCCCGGCCCGAGAATGGCGTCCAGGGCAGCGAACCCGGTCCTGATCACCCGATCCGAATCGACCGGCTGGGGCAGGCCGCCCGGGAGCGCCTCCGCCTCCAGCCCGGGGGCGATCGCGAGCGAACCGATCACCCGCGGAGCTGCCGCTCCCCAGCGCGTCCGGAGGGATGCAAGAGCGGCTGAGACGTCCGGGGAGAGGCTCGCCATGGGCCATCGATGATCGAACAAATGTTCTGTATTGTCAAGGTTCAAACCATCCCGAATCGGGGGTACGCAGCCGGCCCGGTTGGCATTCGCCACGGGCGAACAAAACGCCTGCAGCGCGTTGGTCGCACCGGCGGCCCGGAGGCGAATCAGCCGAATTGTTCGCGGCCGGCGAACGATCCGGCGGACTGGTCGCCGGCAGCCACGCTACCGGCGCGACTGGGTGGCGCGTTCGGCTTATTTGTTCGCCTGGCGCGAACGTGGGTCGACCCGAGCGGGCCGTGGCCAACGCGGACCCGTGCCCGAATGGTGCGTACAGAACACCAAAACCGAGGTTTCAGGCGCGAGCAGAGGTCTGGCATCCCGACACGGTGGCCAACTCATCCCGCGGCACGCTCGCCTCAGGATGAATTGGGGCCGCCGGACCGATATCCGAACCTCAGCCGCACCGTCCCACCCCCGAATCAGTCGGAAACGGTCGGTTTGGTGTTCTGTACGCACCACCCGGCCTGGGATGGGGCGGCGGCGCTTGAGGGCTGGTGCTACTCAGCGAGGACGCGATCGAGCCAGCCGTAGACCGTGTCGGCCCAGACCTGCTGGGCCAGCCCGCCGCAATGGCCATCGATCCCCTGCTCGTTGGTCAACTCGAGCAGCTGCTTCGGGCAGGTCAGGGCATCGAACAGGAGCTTGCCGCCGCCGCCGGCAAAGTCGTTCTGGGACTCGATGATCAGGGTTGGACAGCGGATCCCGGCCGCCTGGCCGATCATCGTGAACCTGCGCAGCTCGGCGAAGTAGGCCTCGAGCGTGTCCACGCCATGGGCA
This sequence comes from uncultured Chloroflexia bacterium, assembly GCA_963720965.1. GTDB lineage: Bacteria > Chloroflexota > Limnocylindria > Limnocylindrales > CSP1-4 > Palsa-1033. The sequence goes on from CAVRHD010000002.1 coordinate 1,194,642, forward strand.
GCCATTCGGGCATGGAAGAACTCCCGGCGTCGAGCACTGATCCGCATCTCGGATCCGACCGCCCGGCCGGCCATTCGTCCGACCAGCCCACCCGGGATCTTCAGGCCCATGTCGGGCTGGGCAGGATCGCACACGAGGGCGGCGATCCGGTGCTCGACGGTCGCCGCGCGGGGTGCCAGGTAGCCGCCGAACGAGCGCCCGACCAGGCCGATCCGGTCCGCCCGCACGTCGGAGCGGGTGGCCAGCCAATCGATCACCTGGCCGAGGATATGCTCGAAGTCGGGCCGGAAGAAGAGGCGCTGGTCGTACAGCGCCTGGCCTTGTCCCGGACCTTCGAACAGCAGGACGTTGTAGCCCCGGGCCAGGGCGTCAGGCACGTTCACCCAGCCGGCTTCCGCGGTCGAGTCGTAGCCGCATGGCACGAGCAGCGTCGGCCGTGCCCGGCCGGACCGATCGACCGAGCCGAAATAGCCCTTGAGCGTCGTCTCGTCGTACGGGATGCGGACCTCGACGACGGATTCCTCCATGAGCGCCGCAGCGGCCACGAATGCGGCCACGTGGGCCGTGTAGGCCGATCGCAGGCGGGCATCGTCGAGCTCGCCCCGAATGAAGTAGAACGCCTGCCGGGCGTATTCCGAAGCGCGCAGGTAGGCACCCCGCGCAGTCACCCGGCGGCCATCGGCCAGCGCTCGATCGGCCGCCGCCGCCGCCCGCTCGGCCGTCGCGGTCCAGGCGGCGTACCAGCGGCCCGCCTCGGGCGGTCCGACCCGGCGAGCCGTGGCGAAGACCTCACCCAGGTCGGCCGATCCGGCATACACCGCATTCAACGACCGGACGAACTGGCCGTCGTAGTCGGCTTCCCGGTAGAAGACTTTGGCTGGATCGGCCACATTGCCTCCATTCATGCGCGTCGACGGTTCACATGATCCGGCGTCGACGCGCATCGCGTAGACACTCAGCGTCGGTGCGCCCGTCATTGGCCGGGCAGACCCTCTGGTACACTCGCCGCCGGTCCCGAGGCGCGGGTCGTCGCCGCCCGGTTCGACCCTCGGTGGGGATGTAGCTCAGCTGGCAGAGCGCCGCGTTCGCATCGCGGAGGCCAGGGGTTCGAGTCCCCTCATCTCCACCATCTCCGCTTGACTGCTCGGCCGGCGTCAGGCCGCGACCGGATCCTCGGCCAGGACGGCGTGCAGCTCGACTGCGTGGTCGCGCAGCCAGCGACGCCAGCGCAGGTGATCGGGTTGGCGCGATCCGACCAGGGCCCAGAACGCGGGGCCGTGGCCGAACACCCGCAGATGGCAGAGCTCGTGGACCACCGTGGTCTCGAGCGCCTCGGGCGGGGCCAGGATGAGCCGCCAGCTCAGGGCAACCCGGCCCGTTCGTGAAGCGCTTCCCCAGCGGCTGCGGGGATCACGCACGACCACGACCGACGGCTGGACGCCGAGCCCGGGAGCATGCCGGGCGATGGCCGAATCGATCTGGATCACGGCCCGTCCACGCAGCCATGCCTCGAGGATCCGGGCCGGCCGGCGACGGTCGCGACTGGCCAGCTCGAGGATGATCGTGCGGGTCGTCCCGAGCACATCGGCGTCCTCGACCCGCACCGTCGACCGGACCAGGGCCTTGTTCGGACCGATGATCCGGATCCGATGGGCGCGGCCGCGGTAGGGCAGGAGGGCACCATCACGGAGCTGGCCCGAGGCGAGACCCGCGGTCAGGCCGGCGACCCGGGAGCGCTGGCGGGCCTGGTGATCGAGGTGGGTTCGAATCCACGCCTCGCGTTCGCGCAGGAAGGGCTCGACCGAGGCCAGCGCGTCGCGCGCCCCCGGCCGGCGGGCGGGCACGGTCACGATCACGCCACGGAGCGGATCGACAGTGACCCGGACGCGCCGCGCCCGGCTGGAACGACGCAGGATGTAGTCGAGCTGGCCACCCGGCAGCTGGGCGACGACGGCTTCCTCGGTACGGCTGGTCATCGGGCGGCGACGAGCGCGATCACCCGCGGATGGTGCCATACGCCACGACCCGCGGCGGGCCTATTCGGGGACTGTCACCGCTGGCGACAGGCCCAGGACCGCACCGCTCGAGTCGAGCGCCCTGACGGCGATCAGCGGACCACTCTGCTTGACCGACATCGTCGTCTCGAAGTCGGTTCGCGGGAAGGTGCCCAGCGAGGTCATCGCCGCGGCACTGGCCCCGCCGAGGACCTCCCAGCTGGCAACCTCGGTGGCTCCATTCCAGCTGGCGTAGGCCGTGAGGGACCCGTTCGCCGGCGGATCGACCGCCACGGCCGGCGTGCCGGTGGGCTTGGCCGTCCACGGGAAACGGAAGCAGCGGTAGGACTGGATCGAGCCGGTGAAGTCGGCGTCGAGCACGACCGTTCCATCGACGCTGAACTCCGAGGCGTAGCCGGTGCTGCCCCAGCCGACGAAGATGTTGCCATTGGGCAGGACCTGCATGTTGCCCTGGCTCATCGCCATCTTGGCGTGTGGATGCGGGTAGGCCTTCACCAGCGTGACCGTCATCGCCGTCTCGTCGACATCGAGGACCAGGGCCCGCGAGGTGCCCGGACCCGACCCGTCGTCGAAGATCGTGATCGTGCCGTCCGGGTGGCGTCGGGCATCGTGCTGGAGCCCGAAGGCCGTGCCATCGCCCATCTTGAAATCGGATTTCTTGCCACCCATCCGCCACTTGATGTCACCGGTCGTCCGATCGACCTTGTAGACGGTCGAGGTGTTTCGCGCCGAGACCAGCAGGTTGCCGTCTCGATCGAGCTCGATCGAGTTCACGTGGACCGAATCGAAGATGGGCGGACCGGAGGCTGCCTTGGGCACCGGCGTCGCGGTGGCCGACGGCACTGAAGGAGCTGCCGGAGTCGGGCTGGCCGTGGCGGACGGCGGCGGCAGGACACACTCGCTCGGATCGATATGGTCCGCACTGTGCCATTCGAACAGGACCGCGCCCGTCGCAATGTTGAGCTCCTCGACCACGCAGTCCCAGTTCTGCCAGGGCGGCGTCGAGCCGGCCGGGATCGGGACTGGGCCGTCGGTCAGGACCAGGGCCGTGTCCTGGGCCGTGATCTGGAACTCGTGGATGTCGGCTTTGGCACCATTGCCTGCGCCGAACCGAAGCAGCTCGGTGTAGGTCTCGTCGGCGATCACCAGCTGGCCAGTGCCGTAGCCACCGTTGGTGGCACCTTCCCACCAGGTGAGGACTGGCTTGCCCTGGTACACGGCCGCTCGGAAATCAGCCGCATTCGACCCGGTGTCCGGTCGAATCCAGATCGGCTTGCCGGCGTTGTCGGTGATCAGCAGTCCGTCCGGCGCCGCCCCGTTGTTGGGCGTCAGGAATACCACGCCTGGGGCCACGGCTCCGACCGGGCTGGCGACCGCGATCTCGGCGGCCGTGAGGTCCGTGCGGGAGCGATAGTGGCGACGGGCGACCGGGGGCGCCGAGCCGGATGGAGCCGGGCTGACGACGGCGCTCGGGCTGCAGGCCTCCAGGCCGATGCCCACCGCGCCGAGCGCAACCGCGCCGGCTGCTACGACTCCACCGGTCTTGAGGAAGCGGCGGCGTGACCAGATTTGCTCGGTCAAATGATCGCACTCATCAGCGCGAATCATAGCGAGCCGCTCTGACACGATCCTGACAGTGAGCACGGAATCCATTACGTACTGATGGCCGGGGCCAACCCGGATCCGAGCGGGGCCGCTGCTATACTGCCGCTCCACGGCGGGGCCATAGCTCAGCTGGCAGAGCGCTTGCATGGCATGCAAGAGGTCCGGGGTTCGAATCCCCGTGGCTCCACCATCGCCGACTGTTCCTTCACCCCTCGACGTGGCCGGTGGCCCAGCGGGGGGTGCAGCATTTCGAGGCCCGACGTGAGCGAACGCGCCCGCATCGATCGATACAAGCCCACCGAGATCGAGCCGCGCTGGCAGGCCCGCTGGGACGAGCTCGGCCTGCATCGGACCGACCTGGCCGACACCACCCGCCCGAAGGCCTTCGTCCTGACGATGTACGACTACCCCTCGGGCGACCTGCACATCGGCCACTGGTATGCCAAGACGCCGACCGACGCGATCGCCCGTTTCCGCCGGATGCACGGCGAGAACGTGTTCATGCCGATCGGCTTCGACGCCTTTGGCCTGCCCGCCGAGAACGCGGCCATCAAGAACGGGGTCAACCCGCGCACCTGGACGATGACCAACATCGACAAGATGCGGGTCCAGCTGCGGAGCATGGGCACGAGGTTCGACTGGAGCTCCGAGGTCGTGACCTGCGAACCGGAGTACTACCGCTGGAATCAGTGGCTCTTCCTCGAGTTCCTGAAGGCCGGCCTGGCCTATCGCCAGAAGTCGGCGGTCGACTGGTGCCCGAACGACGGGACGCTCGCCCGGGAGCAAGTTGAAGGCGTCGACCGCCACTGCTGGCGCTGCGGCGCCCGGGTCGAGAAACGGGAGCTCGACCAGTGGTACCTGCGAGTCACCAGGTATGCCGACGAATTGCTCGATTTCAGCGGGCTCAACTGGCCGGACCCAATCCGGATCATGCAAACGAACTGGATCGGTCGCTCGGAAGGCGCCGAGGTCACGTTCACCACGGCTCCCTCGGCCCATCACCCGGGCGGTGAGCCGCTGCCTGTCTTCACGACCCGGCCGGACACGTTGTTCGGGGCGACGTTCATGGTCCTGGCCCCGGAGCATCCCCTGGTTGGCGCCCTGACCGCACCCGAACGCAAGGCCGAGGTCGAGGCCTATGTGGCCCAGGCTGCGACCCGAACCGAGATCGATCGCCTGGCGGCCGATCGCGAGAAGACCGGCGTCGCCCTGGGGGCGGCGGCGATCAACCCGGTGAACGAGGCTCGAATCCCGATCTTCGTCGCCGATTACGTGCTTGGCTCGTATGGCACCGGGGCGATCATGGCTGTCCCCGCCCACGATGAACGCGACTTCGACTTCGCCACCCGCTTCGGGCTGCCGATCGTCAAGGTCGTGATGCCCGCGGACGGCGACCCCGATGCCGGCCTGACCAGTGCATTCGTCGAGCACTCGGCCGACGAGGTCCTGGTCAACTCAGGACCGTTCAGTGGCCGGCCCGCGGCCGCTGCATTCGGCGAGATCGTTGCCTCGCTCGAAGAGCGCGGCATGGGCAAGCCGACCGTCACCTACCGCCTGCGCGACTGGGGCTTCAGCCGCCAGCGCTTCTGGGGTACGCCCATCCCGGTGATCCATTGCGAGCGGTGCGGGATCGTGCCGGTGCCGGAGTCGGACCTGCCGGTGCTCCTGCCCGACGACGTCGACTATGCCGGCAGCGGGGTCAATCCGTTGACCCGGGATGCCGCGTTCCTGAACGTCGCCTGCCCGACCTGTGACGGCCCGGCCCAGCGCGAGAGCGACACGATGGACACGTTCATGGATTCATCGTGGTACTGGTTCCGCTACCTGTCGCCTCACAAGGATGACGGTCCGATCAATTCGACAGCGGTCGCCCGGTGGACTCCGGTGGACCAGTACACGGGCGGCGCGGAGCATGCCGTCATGCACCTGCTCTACTCGCGCGAGATCACCAAGATGATGCGCGACGTCGGTCTCGTGAAACAGGACGAGCCGTTCCTGCGGCTGTTCAACCAGGGCCAGATCCTCGGCGCCGACGGCGAGCGGATGAGCAAGTCGCGGGGCAACGTCCAGGATCCGGACGATCTCGTGACACGGTATGGCGCCGATACGATCCGGCTCTTCCTGATGTTCATGGGGCCGTGGGACCAGGGCGGTCCGTGGAGCTCGACCGGGATCGGCGGTGTCCACCGCTTCCTCAACCGGGTGTGGACCCTGGCCCTCGATCCGCACGGCGTCGCTGGCGGCGATCCAGATGCCGGCAAGCTGCCTGAGGGTGAGGATCGGGAGGCCGCCGAGCGGGTGCTGCGGATGGCCGCCCATCGAACCCTCCGAGCCGTCAGCGAGGAGTACGAGGGCTTTCGGTTCAACACGATGGTCGCCCATCTGATGGAGCTGGCCAACGCCCTGTTCCGCTATCGCGGCAGCGAGGTGGCCGGCGGCCCCGCCTGGGACGAGGCGATCCAGCTGCTCCTGCTGATGCTCGCCCCGGCCGCTCCGCACATCAGCGATGAGCTATGGAATCGCCTGCGGGCGGCGCGCGGTGTGGCCGAATCGACGATTCACATCGAGACCTGGCCGGCCGTGGACCTGTCCGCGGTGGCCACCGAGACGCGTGAGGTTCCGATCCAGGTCAACGGCAAGGTTCGCGATCGGATCACGGTCCCAGCGGGGATCGGCCAGGCCGAACTGGAGCAGCTCGTGCTGGCTCGCGACCGGGTCCGTGAGGTCCTGGCCGGCCGGACGCCCGAGCGGGTCATCCACGCCGGTGGCCGGCTGGTCAATCTCGTCGTCAGGGAGCCGTAGCGGGTCCATTCGCCGGGGCCTGATCGGCGACCTTCGAGCGGGCCCGGTGGCGGGCTGCCTTGGCCCGGTTGCCGCAGCTGGCCATGTCGCACCAGCGCCGCCGGTGCGTGCGCGAATCGTCGAAGAAGACCCACCGACACTCGTCGTTGTCGCAGATCCTGGCGCGCTCGGCATCGGCGCTGCCGACTGTCCGCACGAGCGGCTCGGCCAGCTCAGCCAGGGCGCAGTCGATCTCATCCCCGGTGAACCTGCTGGCCAGGCGCAGGCCGTGCCCGGCCGTGTCGCCGAAGCCTGCCTCGAGCTCGAGGACGGATCGATGGCGCAAGACCCGGTTGACCTCCTTGAGTGCCGTGAGCTCCGGTTGGCGCCCCTCGACCGTGGCGTCCCAGAGTTCCCGGAATGCCGCACGGGCGCGGGCAATCCGGGCCAGTTGCGCCGCCGCGTCGGCCGTTTCGGGCACGAGCGCCGGATCGAGGCCGGTCCGCTCATGCAACCAGTCGACCGCCTGGCGGGTTGTCTCGAAGTCATCGAAGTGACGGCCGCGACTGAGGCCGAAGGTATTGACGAAGTCGAGGGTAGTCTCGAGATCGGCCCGGTCAAGGGCATCTGGATCACTCATCAATAACCACTATATGCACCTTGACAGGTTACGCGCAAGGGGTTAATCTCCTCGTAACCGGTGAAGAAACGAAAACCGGTTAGCAACAAAGGAGATGCTCGATGACTCTTTTCTTCGATCTACTGGTCCTGGGTGGGATCGTCGTCGTGCTTCTCGTGCTTGGCGCGGCCGCGATCAATGGCGGAGCCGAGTCCCGTCCGGACTTCCGCGAGGACGACCATCGGTTCCCTGATCACCACAATATCCGGAGTTCAATCTGATGCTGCCGAGCTACTACATGATCGAAGCAATGCGAATCGCCGCGGAGCGCCAGGCCGAGGCCGACCGCCTCGCCCGGAGGCCGCGTCGGCCGCTCGATGCGGAGGGCGCGCCGAATCGGCTTCGGCGCGCCGGCGCAAGGGTGGCCCTTGGCGTCGGCCGCCAGTCGCTCCGGCTGGCCCGGGCCCTCGATGAGTGCGCGGCCGATGGCTCGGCCACCCGTTCCGGCGCGAGTCCGCTAGGCTGAACCAGCGGCGCATGATCCGCGCCGGATCGATTGAGGTGTCCTCGATGACCGACTCTCCATCTGATGCCGCGCCAGTCGCGTGGCGGGCGCTGACCTACGGGACGCCGGTCCTGGCGGCTGGTGGTGAAACGGTCGGCGAGGTCCGCGAGGTCCTCGGCTCCGATGCGGAGGACGTGTTCCACGGCCTTCGAGTGGGGCTGCGCGGCGAGTCACGCGAGGTGATGCTGGGCTCCGAGCACGCCGTCCGGCTGACTGCCGCCCAGGTCCAGACAGACCTCAGCGCCGCCGACCTGGAACGCCTGCCGACGTACGCCGAGGAGGCGACGTACCACCTCGCCTCGGTTGGCTGGTTGCGCAAGCACGTCGGCTGGGAGAAGGACTCGAAATCGGACCGGGAGCCGGGCTGAAACCGGCCTAAGGGGTCGCCTGCCAGGGAACCCAGCGGCTGCCATCCCACCAGCGGTGCCACATCCGGCCGTCGCGACCTTCGGCCAGGACGTCGAGCCGATCCGGCCCGGCGGCCGCCGCGGCCGGCGTCGAACCCGGACGCAGGTCGCCCTCGAGCGATTCCCACGGGTGCCAGGTGGTGCCATCCCAGTAGCGATCCCAGAGCTGGCCATCCTCGAAGATCGCGAACACTTCCATCGGCTCGTCGCCCCAGGCCGCCACGGCCGGGATCGAGGCCAGGCGGCCACCCAGGTCCTGGGGCTCCGACCAGGCGCCTGCCCGGAACGTGGCGTGCTGGAGCCGGCCGTCGGGTCCCGGCCAGAAGCGGTCGAGCCGGCCACCGCTGCGAGCCACGGCCGCGAGCCCGGCCACGTTCGGCGGCCCGGTCACTTCTCGAGCATCGGCTTGACGTCGGCGACGAGTCGGGTCATCGATTCTTCGTCATATGGCGAGGGAAAGCCCGCAACGAGGTGCGATCGACCCATCTCCACGAACGGACGGAGCTGGGCGGCCACATCCTCGGGGGTGCCCACCGGCTGATCCTGCCAGGCCCGGGCGTTGCCGTTGTGCTCGAACAAGCCGGCGGCGACCTTGCGCGCCTCATCCCGGGAATCGCGGATCACGACCACGCCCAGGCCGTGGCATCGCTCAATCGAGTCGAAGTCCCGGCCGATGGCGGCGCAATGCTCGCGCAGGATGTCGTCCTTGCGCCTGACCGTGTCGATGCTGCCGCCCATGTCGTGCATGTCCGCGTGGCGAGCGACGAGCTTGAGGGTCACCTTCTCACCACCGCCGCCGATCAGGATCGGCAGGTGGCGCTGGATCGGCGGCGGGTCGTTGCGGGCCTGCCGCTCGGCATAGCGCGGGCCGGTCGCCGTCGGGGCGCTGCCGTCGAGCATGCCGCGCAGGATCGGGAGGGCCTCGCCAAGCCAGCGCAGTCGCTCCGGGGCGCCGTCACCGAACGGCAGGCCGAAGGCCGTGTGCTCCGTTTCGAACCAGGCCGCCCCGATCCCCAGGACGGCCCGACCGCCGCTGATGTGGTCGAGCGTGGTGGCCAGCTTTGCGGTCAGGGCCGGCTCCCTGAACGTGTTTGCTCCGACCATCAGGCCAAGGGTCGCCTTGCTCGTCACGCCGGCCCAGGCCGTGATCGTCAGCCAGCCCTCGAAGATCGGGCCGTCCGGCGAGCCGACGATGGGATAGAGATGGTCCCACGTCCAAAGGCTGTCATAGCCGAGGCGATCGGCTCGGGCGCCGGCCTCGAGGAGGTCGGGCCACGTGCCGTACTGGTTCCAGCACAGGGCGCCCAGCTTCACCTTGCTCACCGCACCAGTCTAGGCGAGCAAGCCGCCGATCGACTTGGCGACTGGCTCGGCCGGCGCCAGATAAGCCGCAGATAAGCGGGCCTGGCTAAGGTCCGCGGACATCCACTGCGGTTCGGAAGTGCCCCCGCCGCAGTGGATGTGATCCCCGCCTCGACCCCGCCGGGGAGAGCCTCCTGTGGATCGGACCACGTCGCCCTGGCGCGCCCTCGAAGACCCGGGTGGCCCGGCACCCGCCGGGGAGCCGCCGCCCGGTGCCAGATTCCGGCCGACGCGGCTGTGGCTGGCGATCGGCGCCGTGGCGGTCATCGCGGCGGTCGTCGTCGTGGTGGTCCTGACCGGACCAGGCGGATCCGCGTTCGTCGGCGTCAGCGCGGCCGGTGGCGCCAGCCCGAGCTTCGCGCCCGGCGACGACACCGGGAGCGTGGCTGCCGGCGGTGACGGTGGCGGGGCAACCGGCCAGCAGCCGGACCCGTCGAGCGGGCCGGACTCGCTCTCGGATCCGGGCGCGCCCGACCCAACCGCCAAGATCGTGGTCGAGGTTGCCGGCGCGGTCGTCCGGCCCGGCGTCTACTCACTCGGCGGCGGGGCCCGGGTGGCTGACGCGATTGCCGCGGCCGGTGGCTACGGCCCACGGGTCGATATCGCCCGGGCGACGGCCGAGCTCAACCTGGCCGCCCGTGTTGCCGATGGCGACCGGATCCTGGTGCCGTCGCGGGACGACCCGCTGCCCGCGGATTCCAGTCCCGCCGGCACGCCCGGAGCTTCGAGCGCACCGGCCCACCGTGGGCCGGTCGACCTGAACCACGCCACCCCCGAGGAGCTCGATGCGCTGCCCGGGGTCGGTCCGGTGACCGTGGCCAAGATCATCGCCTCCCGAACCCAGCACGCCTTCCACTCGGTCAACGACCTGCTCAGCCGCAAGCTCGTGGGCGCGGCCGAGTTCGCCAAGCTGCACAAGCTCGTCACGGTCTGATCGAGATTCGTGGCGGGTTCCCTTCGACTCCCACGAAGCGCATGGCTCGCGGTCGGGTCGGTGGCCGGCGCCCTGGCGGCAGGCGCCGGCGGACGGGCGCTGCCGATGGCCGCCCTTGGCGCGATCGTGATCCTGGCCGGCTGGGCGGTCATCCGCGCTGCCGGGCACCGTCCCGGGCGCGCGGCCGCTCCCGCCGCCCAGGGCCTTGCCCGGGCCGGTCTGCCACTCGCCATCGGCATTCTCGTCCTGCTCGGTCGCAGCTCGCTCGACGGCCGTCCGAACACCGGCGAGGCGGGCGCAACTGGACTGGCGCGGGCCGGGATTCAAGCCACCGGCCGGCGCGCGGCGACCGTCGTCAGCGTCGGATCGCCGAAGGCAGCCGAGCAGATCGCCCTGATCGACCTCGAGGCAGGCACGGTGGCCGAATCCGGCGCGGTGGCCGGAGGGACCGGCGCGAGCTGGTCGGTCGAGGCTCTCCTGCCGCGCTACCCCGAGATCGGGCCGGGGGACCGGATTCTCGTGAGCGGCACGGTCGCGCCGCCCGGCGACGACGACTACGGCGCCTATCTCCGCCAGATCGGCGCCGCCGGAACCCTGCGCTCGCCGACCCTCGAGCGGCTGGCCGGCCCGGCGGGTCCGGCGGGCATCCTCGACGGAATCCGGGAGGGATCGGCCGATGCGCTCGCCCGGGCACTGCCCGAGCCACAGGCCGGCCTCGCCAGCGGGATCCTGGTCGGCCTTCGAGACCGGGTGGATCGCGACCTGGCGGCCGCCTTCACCCAGGCCGGCGTCTCTCACATCGTCGCGATCTCGGGCTGGAACATCGCGATCGTGGCCGCGCTCATCGGGGCGCTCCTGCGCGGAGTCGGACCCCGGCGGCGGACCGTGGCGAGCCTGGTCGCGATCGCCGGCTACACCCTCGTCGCGGGCGCCTCGCCCTCCGTCGATCGAGCCGCGCTCATGGCCGCGATCGGCTTGACGGCCCGAGCCACCGGCCGCTCCGGTTCAGCCCTGGCCGGGCTCGGCTGGGCCGTGCTGGTCCTGCTACTGCTCGAGCCGACGACCGTGCTCGATCCCGGCTTCGAGCTGTCCGGCCTTGCCACCGCGGGGCTGATTGCCTGGACCGGCCCACTGACCGAGCGGATCGGGGGGACTGCGGTGGCCGGCCGGCCGTTGCCGGGCTGGCTCGCGGAGAGCCTGGCAATCTCGATCGCTGCCCAGGCCGCAACGTTGCCGATCGTGCTCCTGACCTTCGGCCGCCTGGCGATCGTGGCGCCCCTGGCGAACCTGGTGATCGTGCCGATCGTGCCGCCCGCGATGGCCGCCGGGGCGGTCGCGCTGGGAGCCGGCTGGCTCGGCCTGGCCGGCGCTCCCCAGGCGCTGGTGACCCTCCTTGGCCTGCCGGCCTGGGCTGCCCTGGGCCTGATGATCTGGCTCGTTCGGACGGCCGCCGCGCTGCCCTTGGCGAGCGTCACCCTGGCGCCGCCCTGGAACGTCGCCGCCGCCGCGATCAGCGCGACCCTGATCCTGGCCGTTGGCGGACGCCGGATGCGGCTCTCGACCGCCCCCCGCTCGGTCGCCCCAGGCCGACCCAGATGAGCGGCCACCGCATGACCCGGGCAAAGCCTGATCGGCGGCCAGGCCCGACCGGGCAGGCTCGCCAGCGTGGCTGTTGCCGGCCTGGTCCTGGCCGTCGCGATCGTCGCGACTGCGTATGCCCGTCATCCGGACGGCCGGGTCCACATCAGCGTGCTCGACGTCGGCCAGGGCGACGCGATCCTGGTCGAGGGCGACTCGGGCAGCCGCATGCTCATCGATGGTGGGCCGGACCCCGATCGGTTGATCGTCGAGCTCGACGCCCGGTTCCCGCCCTGGGACCGGCGGATCGATGTGCTGATCCTCAGCCACCCCCACGAGGACCATGCCGGCGGCCTTCCCCGGCTGATCCGGAGCTACCGGATCGACCGGATCTTCGAGCCCGGGATGCTTGGACCCGGACCCGCCTACCGCGCGTTCCGGGGCGGACTGGCCCTCCACGCCCGCACCCCCGAGATCCTGTCAACCGGCGACGAGCTCCGACTCGACTCGATCGGGTTCAAGGTCCTCTGGCCGGATCGGGCCGCCGTCCCGCGGCTGCCCGCCGATGGCGGCACATCGATCAACAACGTCTCGATCGTCCTGCTTGGCACGTTTGGTGCCCAACGCTTCCTGCTGGCCGGCGATATCGAGGAGGAGATCGACCCGGTGCTCATCGCCCGAGGGCTGCCCAGGGTGGACCTGCTCAAGGTTGCCCATCACGGCAGCCGGACGTCGTCGACCGGCGCGTTCCTCGACGCCGTGCGTCCGCGCGTGGCGATCGTGTCAGTCGGTGCCGTCAATCCCTACGGCCACCCGGCGCCGGAGACTCTCGCCCGGATCGAGGCGCGCGGCGCACAGCTCTACCGGACGGATCGGAACGGCACGGTCGAGGCGACCCTCGACGGCCATCGGCTGTCGGTCCAGGCGGAGCGTGGCGGTCCGGCCACGGATCAGGCTGGATCCGCCGGCGCTACCCTCGCCTCCAGTCGCGGCGGTGGCTCGGCGGAGGCCGTCGCCGGGGGCTTTCGCTGCGGGATCGTCCCGGTCTCGTTCGGCGCCGGGCCGGTCGCCGGAGCAGCGAGGGCCGGGCCAGGCCCGGCGCTGATCGGGCCGGTCGCGACAAGCGGGGACGGCCTGTACCATCGAGCCGATGTCCATTCCGACCCGGCCGGAGGCGGCGGCGCTGCTGCTGTCGCTCAACCCATCCAAGCGCGCCCTGCGCCACGCCCGGGCGGTCGCGGAAGTGGCCGGCTGGCTGGCCCTGCGCATCGACGAACGGGGCATTCCGATCGATCGAGCCGCGGTCGAGGCCGCGGCGCTCCTCCACGACGTCGACAAGGTCCTGCGCAAGAGGCTGCCGGCGGACGATCCGCTGCGCGCCCTCCCCCATGGTGACGGCAGCGCGGCCTGGCTCACCCAACAGGGCCATCCCGAACTCGCCCGCCTCGTGGCCAATCACCCGGTGACCCGGCTGGTCGACGAGGAGCGCTACCGGACCTGGTCGGCCTTCGCCGGCCGGGAAGAGCGGATCGTGGCCTACGCCGACAAGCGGGCGGCCCAGCGGCTCGCCCCGATGCGTACCAGGTTCGCCGAGTGGGAACGCCGCTACGGCAAGGATCGCGGCTGGGACGGGGCAGAGAGTGGCCTGGCCTGGAAGCGGGCGCTCAGGCTCGAGTCGGACGTCTGCCGGGCGGCCGGTGTCGGCCCACAGGCCGTCCGACGGCTGGCCTGGACCGGCCGGGCCATCGCCGCCGTCCAGCGGCCCTAGCGGTGGCAGCGGACACGTCGCCGGGGGCGCCGATTGGCTATTACCACGGCATCGACCTCTTCCTGCTGGGGGCCGCGGCCGACGAGCTCGGGCGGCGGCTGACCGAGCCGGGTGGCGAGCCACTCGAGCGATGGCAACCGAAGGCCGGCGAGGCGACGATCGATACGATCACCCAGCGCGTCGCGACGGGGGCGATGTTCGGGGGCGGAACGCTGGTGGTCCTCGAGCCGGTCCCGTACCTCCGCTCGAAGGAGAGCCGGACGGGTCTCCTGGCGACGATCGAGGTGGTCGCTCCGGGCAACGCCCTCGCCTTCGTCGATCCCGTCGACAGCCTGCCCACCGAGCGCAGGCCGCTCGATGCCGGACGCTCGGCGCTACGAGCCGCGGTGGCCTCCGCCGGCGGTGAGTTCCGGATCGTCCCCGCCCTGACCCAGGGCGGCCTGACCCGCTTCATCGAAGCCCAGGCGCAGGCCAGCGGCGTCCGGCTCGGCCGAGGCGCCGCCCAGGTCCTCGCCGAGCGCCTCGGCGGGTTCATCAGGGAAGGCGACGTCGACCGCGATCGGCTGGGCCAGATGGCCGCGTCCGAAGTGGCCCGGGCAGGACTGTATCGGCTGGACGCGGAAGTCAGCCCGGACGACATCCGGGCGATCGTTCCCGAGGTGATCCCGAGCTCGCTGTGGGGCCTGACCGATGCGGTCGGAATGCGCCGGGCAGATGCCATGGACCAGCTCGAGCGGGCCCTCGCCGTGACGCCCGAACCGGTTCTGGTGGTGATCCTCCACCGACGGATCCGCGAGCTGCTCGAGCTGGCCGACCGGACCGCAGCGGGGGCCACCCTCCAATCTGCCGCTCGGGCGATGAAGCTCCACGAGTTTCGGGCTCGGACGCTCGACACGCAGGCACGTCGCTGGACGCCCGCCGAGCTCGAATTGGCCCTGGCCGGCCTGCTCGAGCTCGATGCCACGATCAAGGGCTCGGGCGACGGCGGATCCGGCGAACGCGCTCGTCAGCTCGGCTTCACGCTCTGGCTGAGCGAGTTCGTGATCCGCGCCTGAGAGTTACTCGGCGCTCGACCAGGCCTGTTCCTGGACGACCAGGTCGCTCTCGATCGCGAACACGCAGCGGCTGTCGCCGAGGTCGAGCAGCTCGATCAGGTCCGGATCGATGTACAGCTGGCTGCAGTCCTCGCACAGCCCGGCCGGGATCCCGAAGCACAGCCGCTCGGTCCGATCCGGCAGGCGAAAGGTCGTGTCGAAGCGGGTGATGACGAGCTTGTGGTCGCAGGCGGGGCATCGTTCGCGGAGACGAGACACGGATCGGGACCTCTGATCGGGACACCCGCGGTGTCCGAGGTCCGGATGCTCGCCGTCGCGCGGTCAGGCCCATATCACCCGGCAGTACCCCCGAACGTGGTACCCGCCTACTGGACCCGCAGGACTGCCTTGGCCTCCGACCAGTGCTTCTCGAGCCCGTAGTAGTCGCGTTCGGGGGGCGTGAAGACATGCACGATCACGTCGCCGAAGTCGACCAGGATCCAGTGCGAGGCCGGCAGCCCTTCCCGGCCGATCGGCCGAATGCCGTCTTCGCGCATCCCCCGGACGATGCCCTCGGCAATCGACTCGAGCTGACGCTCCGAACCGCCGGAACAGATCACGAACGCATCGGCGAGCGTGGTCAGGCCGGTCAGGTCCAGGAGGAGGATGTCGGCGGCCTTCTTGTCCTCGGCGAGGGCGACGATTCGGCGGGCCATGTCCAACGACGATTTGGCGCCGGCCTTCCGGGCGGGCCGCGGGCGCTTGGGCAGGCCGGCCGTGCGCGGGGCAGGCTCGGCCGCGTTTGGCTTGGCCTTCGCGACCGGCGTCGCCCTCGGGGCCGGCTTGGCCTTTACGGCCGGCTTGGCCTTCCCGAGGGGCGGAGTCGCGGGCGTTGGATCGGACATCGACGAGGGTTCCTTCACGATGGATCAGTGTAGAGGCGATGGTCGTGGATGTAGGTCGCGACCGCCGGCGGGACCAGGCCGCTGATCGAGCGGCCGGATCGGACACGGTCGCGAATCGTCGAGGCCGAGATGAAGACCTCGGGCCCCGCCACGAAATCGACCCGTGAGCGCCAACCCGGCAGGTGGCCGTCGAGCCATTCCGGATCGAGCGAGCCGGCGCCGGCCCTGGGGACCACGGCCAGGCGGGCCAGCTCGAGGATCCGGGCGGGCTCGCGCCAGCTCGGAAAGCCGGCGAACGCCTCCGACGACAGGATGAACTCGAGCGGCGTCGCCGGTTTCCCATCCGTCCCGGGACGGGCCAGCTCGGCCAGGGTGTCGACGGCATAGGACGGGCCCGGCCGGTCCAGCTCGATCGTGCTCAGCCGGAAGGCCGGCTCTCCGCGGATCGCCAGCTCGATCATCGCTCGCCGGTCACCGGCCGGGCTGATCGCCTGGCCCGGCTTGTGGGGCGGGCTGCCAGCCGGGATGAACACGACCTCGTCGAGGTCGAGGGCGACCCGGACGGCTGCGGCGATCGCCAGGTGGCCGTCGTGGATCGGGTCGAACGTCCCACCGAGCAGACCCAGTGGCTTCGAGTCTCGACTCAATCGGTCTCCCACGGCTGGCGGTCCCATTCGAGCTCGACCCGTCCGATCCGGACGGTGTCGCCCGACGCGACGCCCCGGCGGCGCAGCTCGGCCTCGATCCCGAGGCGGGCGAGGTCGTGCTGGAACCGCTCGGCCGATTCCTCGTTCTCGAAGTCTGTCTGGGCGGCGATCCGCTCGATCCGCCGGCCGCTGACGCGGTACGCGCCGTCAGGCTCCAGGTCGACGCTGAAGCCGTCGTCCATCCCGGCGATGGTGTGGATCACGACGCCGGCCGGCTCGGGCGGCGTACCCAGCTCGGCGGCCGTCGGCAGGATCGCCCCCAGGGTCGCCCGAAGCTCGGCCAGGCCGTCGCCCCGGGAGGCCGCCAGGGCGAGGACGGGAATGCCATCGCGTTGGCGCGCTCGCTCGAAGTCGGGCCAGGCCGCCGCGGCTGCCGGCAGGTCGATCTTGTTGAACGCGACCAGCAACGGCCGCTGGAGGAGCGCCGGGTCGTGGGCTGCGAGCTCATCCCGAATCACCTGGTGGTCCCACTCCGGGTCGCGCGACGAGCCGTCGACGACATGGACGAGGACCCGGGTTCGCTCGACGTGGCGCAGGAAGGCGTGGCCCAGGCCGGCTCCGGAGCTCGCACCCTCGATCAGGCCGGGTACGTCGGCGATCGTCGGACGCCGGCCGTCGTCCATGCCGAAGTCGAGCACGCCGAGATTCGGCTCGAGGGTCGTGAACGGGTAGTCGGCAATCTTCGGGGTCGCGGCGGTCAGGGCGGCCAGCAGGGTCGACTTGCCCGCGTTCGGAAGTCCCACCAGCCCGACGTCCGCCAGCAGCCGGAGCTCGAGGCGGAGCCAGCGCTCCTCCCCCGGCTCGCCCTTCTGGGCGTGCTTCGGCGCCCGATGGATCGACGTCGTGAAGTGAACATTGCCGAGCCCGCCCCGGCCACCACGGGCGACCTCGGCCACCTGCTCGACGCTCACCAGGTCGGCCAGCAGGGCACCCGTGCCGTCGTCGTACACGGCCGTGCCGGGCGGAACGGCCAGGCTCAGGTCCGCCCCGGCCTTGCCGTGGCGCTTCGAGCTCGTCCCCCGCCCGCCGGACGTCGCCTTGAATTGGCGATGCTCGCGATAGTCCCGCAGGGTCGTCTGGCCGGGGTCGACCCGCAGCGAGATCGAGCCGCCGCGCCCGCCGTCGCCACCGTCCGGACCACCCCGTGGAACGTGAGCTTCGCGACGGAATGTCGCGGCCCCATCACCGCCGTCTCCGGCGCGCACGAGGATCCGAACGCGATCAAGGAACATCGAGGCGATCGTCGCATACCCATGGCCGCGCCGCGCTGGCGTCGAAGCGCCGGCTCGAACGTGCCGGCGCCAGGCCGGCTGCGACCTAGAAGTAGGGCAGCGGGTTCACTCGCGTGCCATCGCCCCAGACCATGCCCTTCCAGACCTCGAAGTGGAGGTGCGGGCCGGTGGCATTGCCGGTCATCCCGACCCGGCCAACCTGCTGGGCACGGCCGACGTGCTCACCGACGTGGACGAGGACCGCCGACATGTGGTTGTAGGTCGTGAACAGGCCGCTGCCGTGAGCGATCCAGACCTGGAAGCCGCCGCCGTTGTCCTTCCAGCCGGCCCAGATCACGGTTCCGGCCGCCGCGGCCAGGACGCGCGTGCCCTCGGGCGCGGCAATGTCGATGGCCGGATGGCTGGCGTGGAAGTACTGGCTGATCCAGCCGCCCGGCACGGGCCAGTTGAACGCGCCACCGCTGTAGCTGACCGGAGCCTTGGCCTTGGAGCCGCCCGAGCTCGACCCGGACGACGCGGCGACGGGGTGAGGCGTGGCCGCCGGCACCGGGATCGGCTTGCCCAGGGCGTCGGGCACGATCAGGACCTGGCCGATCACCAATGTCGGGTCGCTCAGGTTGTTGTAGGCCACGATGTCATCGGCCGACATGCCGGTCAGGGCGGAGATCGAATCGAGGGTATCGCCTGCCTTGACCACGATGACCAGCCCGTCGACCGGCGGGATCTCGAGCTTCTGGCCGACGTGCAGGACGTCCTTGGCGGCCAGGTTGTTGGCCCACCACAGGGTCATCATCGAGATGCCGAAGTGCTTGGCGATGCCGGTCAGGGTGTCACCGGAGCGGACGTTGTAGGTGACCAGCCGGGCCGACGCATCGCTGACGGTCGTGTCGACCGCGATCGGCTTGAGCAGGGTCCCGTCCGGGAGGTATTGGCCCAGGTCGGTCGAACCAGCGTTGGTGGTGGCCCCGACCGCGGCGGTCACGTCGTCGTCGGGGGCGGTGATCGAGTCGGTGCCCGGGTCGACGCCGTCGATGGCGATGCGGGGTGTCGCGCTTGGTTCGTTCGTGCTGCCGGTGGCCCCGTTCACGGTTCCGGTGACGGCCACGCTGCTGATCGACGCAACCAGGACGAGGAGGGCGATCCCGATCGGGAGGAGGCGCTCACGGCCGCCGATCCGGCCCACGGCCCCGTTCAGGCGGGGCGACAGGACCGCCAGGAACTGGTCGGCCAGGCGCTCAGAACGGGGGATCCGGTGTGCACCCGAACGGATCGGGGCGGTTGGCTGACGGTGGGTCCGACGCAGTTCTGAGCGCAGTCGGTGCAGGGCACGCTGCACGCGGGCCGTGGTCTTCTGCAATACGGTCTCCGAGATTGGGGACGGCGCTCTGGGATGGGAGCGCTGGAGGTCGCCTCGCCGTCCGGGGTCGGTCGCGATCTTGAGCTGGGGTCTCTTGAAGGCGGCTGCCCGACAACATCTCTAGCCGGGACTTCGTGCTGGCGGCACCGTACCACGGCACGCCGGAACGATGCAATCCGGGCGCCGACCGGGCGAGCGGGGCCAGGCATTCGCGGCGAGGCCCTTGGTCAGCAGGGCCAGGCATTCGCCGCGGCCCGGCCCCCGTTTCCGGGCCCGATCAAGGCCCTGTGCCTGGCCCTGGTTCCGACAAATTTGCGCTACAGCGGTCGCTATGGGCGATCGCGGTCGTCAGCCGGAGCCGAACAGGGCCTGATCAGGCTCAGTTGAGCACGGGACGCGGCCCCGCTCCTTCGGTCGAGCCGGCCCACGCGCCGGATCCGGTGGCGAGCCACCATACGAGTCGCTACAGCGTGAATTCGTCAGAAGCTGCCGGCCCGCGGGTCGCGCCGGGGACGTTGGCCGGGTGGTCTCCTCCCTCGGTCCGCCCGCGGGGTTGGGCCCAGTCCCGTGCTCCTTCGGTCCCCTGTTCGGCCTGGGTCAGGCGTTCGCGGCAAGGCCCTTGGTCAGCTGGGCCAGGAACTCGGTGTTCGTCTCGGTCTTCGACAGCCGGTTGAGGAGCAGCTCGATGCCCTCGTTGGTGCCGACGGCCGAGAGCATCCGGCGCATCGTCCAGACCATCTTGAGGGTGCCTTCCTCGAGCAGCAGCTCCTCGCGCCGGGTGCCCGAGCGCTGGACGTCGATCGCCGGGAAGATGCGCTTCTCGGCCAGCTTGCGCTCGAGGATCAGCTCGGAGTTGCCGGTGCCCTTGAACTCTTCGTAGATCACGTCGTCCATGCGCGAGCCGGTCTCGACCAGGCAGGTTCCGATGATCGTCAGGGAGCCGCCCTCTTCGATGTTCCGGGCGGCCCCGAAGAAGCGCTTCGGGGGGTACAGGGCGATCGGGTCGATGCCGCCCGACAGGGTTCGGCCGCTCGGCGGCAGGGCCAGGTTGTAGGCGCGAGCAAGGCGGGTGATCGAGTCGAGCAGGATGACCACGTCGCGGCCGCTCTCGACCTGGCGCTTGGCGATCTCGAGGGCCATCTCGGCGACATGGGTGTGGTTCTCGGTCGGCTCGTCGAAGGTCGAGCTGATCACCTCACCCTTGACGCTCCGGCGCATATCGGTGACCTCCTCGGGGCGCTCGCCGATCAGGGCGACCATCAGGAGGATCTCCGGGTAGTTGGTCGAGATGCCGTTGGCGATGTGCTTGAGGAGCATCGTCTTGCCGGCCTTGGGCGGGCTGACGATGAGGGCGCGCTGGCCCTTGCCCAGCGGGTTGACCAGGTTGACCAGGCGCTGGCTCAGGTTCTTGGGATCGGATTCGAGGTTGATCAGCTCGTCGGGGTGGATCGGGGTCATATCCCCGAAATGGGGCCGGCGGCGAGCGGCGTCCGGATCGAGGCCGTTGACCGAGTCGACCCGGAGCAGGCCGAAGTACTTCTCGGCCTCGCGCGGGGTGCGGACCGCTCCGGACACCCGGTCGCCGATCCGCAGTCCGAACCGGCGGACCTGGCTCGAGCTGACGTAGACATCCTCCGGGCTGGGCAGGAGGCCGTGCCGGCGCATGAAGCCGAAGCCCTCATCGACCACGTCGAGGATTCCGGTGGCATAGGCCAGCCCGGCGCGCTCGGTCTGGCGCTGGAGGATGCGATCCATCAGCTCTTCGCGTCGATCGGCCGGAACGAGCTCGATCTCGAGCTCGCGCCCGATCGAGCGGAGCTCCTTCTCGCTCATCTCGCGCAGCTCGGCGATGGCCAGGTCATTGCGGCCGCGGGCGGCCTCGGCTTCCTGCAGCTCGTCGAAGTCCGTGACCGGCGGACGGGGAGCGTTGGGGCGCCGGCGAGTGCGCCGGTTGCGGGAGCGAGGGTCGCGTGGGTCGGGGCCGATAGCAGGCATCAGGTAGGGATCACCAGTGGCAGGGGAGACAAGAATGGTTCCGGGGCGCTCGCGCGGAATCGCTATTCCGGCGGCTGCCGAGTTGGGAACTCATTGAGGATAGACGCCGGATCGGGCGGCGTCAATCTGCCAGATTCGCGCGGCTCGAGGCGGGCTGATCCGGTCCTGCCCGGCCGGCGCAACGTTCGCGCCAGGCGAACACAGCGTGCGTGACGGATCGGCCAGCCAAGCTCGGGGCGGCCACGGCGCCGCGTTCGTTCGCCTCGGACGAACGATCCGGCCTGATGCTCGCTCGCAGCCGTCCTTGGGAGCGCGGGCGGTCCACGTATGGGCCGTTTTGTTCGCCTGGGGCGAACTCGGGATCCAACCAGCAGTGCGTGGCGTCGCCACGAGCGGGATGCGAGCCGGTACATTGGCCGCGATGCTCCGTGTTGGTTCGATCGTCATTCGCGTCGACGACCTCGAGCGCCAGCGTGCGTTCTGGTCGGCCGCCCTCGACTACGTGCCGAGGGACACCGACGGTGACGATTTCGCGCTCCTCAGGCCACGCGGCGGTGTTGGCCCGAACGTCTCCCTCGACCGGGTCCGCTCGACGGTGCAGGTGCCGCCCCGGATCCACCTCGACCTCTACGCCCTTGATCAGGCCGCCGAGGTCGAGCGCCTCAAGGCGCTCGGCGCGACCGAGGTCCACTGGAGCAAGCGGCCGCCCGACGCTGACTACATCATCCTGGCCGACCCCGAAGGCAACCGCTTCTGCGTGATCGACGCGGGGGAGATGCGCTCGGGCGATACGGCCTCCGATGATCCGGTTGGGGCGTGGCCGGGACGCCCGGGCTGTGGCCCGGGCCTCTTGGTCGATCCGTCTTTCTGACGCAACAAAACAGCTCTTGGCGGCACCGACTGCATCCTTCAACCCCAGGCCGCGGAAGAAATTCAGCCCGAGCCACGCTCAGCTCGGGATGAATCTCGGACGGACGACCCGTGCTCGACCTTGCCGACCGCGTCCCAGGGCGGTCCAAGGCCCGGATTCAGGCGATTTGGTGCGCCAGGAAGACCGTCGGCGCGAGGGCGTGGCAGCGAAGGAGGCCTCAGGCCTTGGCGGCGGCTCCGGCGCGGGCCTTGGCCCAGTCTTCCTTGAAGCGGACGATGCCCGAGTCGGTCAGGGGATGGTGGATCATCATCTGCAGGATCTTGAACGGCAAGGTCGCGATCTGCGCCCCGGCCAGGGCGGCCTGGGTGACGTGGAGCGGATGCCGGATCGAAGCCGCCAGGACCTCGGCGTCGAGCTCATGGATCTCGACGATGTCGACGAGCTCGCGGACGCAGGTCATGCCGTCCTCGTTGATGTCGTCGAGCCGGCCGACGAACGGACTGAGCAGGCTGGCTCCGGCCTTGGCCGCGAGCAGGCCCTGGTTGGCCGAGAAGATCAGGGTGCAGTTCGTCTTGATCCCCTCGTCGGCGAACCGGCTGATCGCTTCCAGGCCGTTCTCGCTCATCGCCACCTTGACCACGATGTTCGGGGCGATCTTGGCGAAGTGCCGGCCCTCGCTCAGCATGCCCTCGACATCGTCGGCAATGACCTCGGCCGAGACCGGGCCGGGCGTGATCCGGCAGACCTCGGCCAGGATGTCGTCGTACGAGCCACCAACCTTGGCGTACAGGCTCGGATTGGTGGTCACGCCGTCGAGGACGCCCCACTTTGCCGCCTGCCGGATCTCGTCGATCTCGGCGGTGTCGAGGAAGATCTTCACGGGTCAACTCCGGCTTCTAGGAGCGAGCCGCTGACCACGGACGGGCGGCGACTTGCGGGCATACCTGGTGGCGCCGCGATTCTACGCCGCGCCCGGATCAGGACCGCAGCGCCGCCAATTCACTGCCGGCCGGGCTGGCCATGCTCGCGTCGGTCGCGCTCGAGCCGGGCTCGACCGGCACGCCATCCGGCCGGACAGCCGACCGGGCGGTGAGCACGGGCTCACGGCCGTCGGCGACGGCAACGGCGCTGGCCACGAACCCGTCGAACAGGGGGTGGGGCCGGGTTGGCCGGCTCTTGAACTCGGGATGGAACTGGCTGGCGACGAACCAGGGGTGGTCGCGCAGCTCGACGATCTCGACCAGCCGGCCGTCGGGCGACTGGCCGGACAGGATCATGCCCGCCCCCTCGAGGGTCTGGCGGTAGCGATTGTTGACCTCGAAGCGGTGGCGATGCCGCTCGTAGATCACCTCCGAGCCATACACCGCGGCGGCCTTCGTGCCGGGCGTCAGGCGGGCCGGGTACAGGCCCAGGCGCATCGTGCCGCCCTTGTCCTCGAGCTCGCGCTGGTCGGGCATGAAGTCGATGACCGGGTTGGCGGTGAACATCTCGAACTCGGTCGAATTGGCGTCGCGCGTACCGAGCGCCTGCCGGGCGACCTCGATGACGGCACACTGGAGGCCGAGGCAAAGGCCCAGGAACGGCACCTTGTTCTCGCGCGCGAAGCGGGCGGCCAGGACCTTGCCCTCGATGCCGCGATGACCGAAGCCGCCCGGGACGAGCACGCCGGCCACGCCGGCCAGGCGCTCGGCCACGTTCGTGGGAGTCAGCTCCTCGGAGTTCACCCAGCGGATCCGGGCGTCCACGCCGTTGGCCCAGGCCGCGTGGCGGAGCGCCTCGCTGACACTCATGTACGCGTCCGGCAGCTCGATGTACTTGCCCACGATCGCGATGTCGAGGCCGGGCTTGGGCCGCTTGATCAGCTCGACCAGCGCCCGCCAGGCGGTCAGGTCGGGGACCGTCGCCGTCTCGGCCAGGCCGAGCTCGCGGACGACCAGCTCGCCCAGGCCGGCGGCCTCGAACTGGAGCGGCACCTCGTAGATCGTGTCGGCCGTGACGGCCGGGATGACCGCGTCCGTGGCGACGTCGGTGAACAGCGCGATCTTCTCGAGGATCTCGTCGCTGACCGGGTGGTCTGAGCGAAGGACGATGACGTCGGGCTGGATCCCGATCCCGCGGAGCTCCTTGACGCTGTGCTGGGTCGGCTTGGTCTTGAGCTCGCCGGTGGCCATCAGGACCGGCAACAGGGTCACGTGGACGTACAGGACGTTGTGCCGGCCGACGTCCTTGCGCATCTGGCGAATCGCCTCGAGGAAGGGCAGGCTCTCGATGTCGCCGACAGTCCCGCCAACCTCGACGATGACCACGTCCCGGTCGCCGTCCTTGGCCAGGCGGCCGATCCGTTCCTTGATCTCGTTGGTGATGTGAGGGATGACCTGGACAGTCCCGCCGAGGTAGTCCCCGCGCCGCTCCTTGGCGATCACCGCCTGGTAGATCCGGCCGGTCGTCACGTTCGACAGCTGCGACAGGTTCTCGTCGATGAACCGCTCGTAGTGGCCCAGGTCGAGGTCCGTCTCGGCGCCGTCGTCGGTCACGAAAACCTCGCCGTGCTGATACGGCGACATCGTCCCGGGGTCGACATTGATGTACGGATCGAGCTTCAGGATCGACACCGACAGGCCCCGTGCGCGCAGGATCCGACCGATGCTGGCGGCGGTGATGCCCTTGCCAAGCGAGGAGGTCACGCCTCCGGTCACAAAGACATACTTCGCCATGGGCTGGGTCCTCCGGGGGTTTTTCCAATGCTACCGGAAGACGCCCGGCTCGGCAATCCGGACGGCGGCCCGGGTCGCCCGCCGGGCCTCAACGAGGGGTCAGGCCGGCCCGTCGAATCCGGGCGGCCGCTCGGCTCCGGGCGGGTCCTTGACCCCCGGGCCCCAGACCTCGGGGCCACAGAAGATCGGGTGTCCGGCCGGGACCGGGAATGCCCGGGCCGGATCCGCCCGCCACAGGTCCAGCCGCTCGTTGAGCCACGCATGAATCTCGGCGAACTCGGTCCAGCGCTCGAATGGCCACCGATTCTCGAGGCAGATCGGAACCAGGGCTCGCTTGGCAAAGATGACGTCGGCGTAGCCTGCCGCGTAGCGATCGCTCTCGCCGTCCCCGATGAACACCACCGCCCGCCCCGCCGCCTGGTGGGCGAGGACCCGCTGCCGCTTGCAGGTGCCGCACACCTGGCAATCGGGATGCCCATTGGGCCAGTCGATCCGGGCCGTGCGCCCCTCGAACGTGGTCCGGGCCGTGACGACCGGCAGGCCGGCCAGCCCGAGCCGGGCCAGGGCCGGTCCGATGAAGAAGCCGAAGCCGTCGCTGACCACCTCGACCGGGATGCCCGCGGCGACCGCTCGCCGGGCGAACGGGACGAAGCCGGGATCGTGGGGCTGGACGGCGGCGGTGTCCAGCAGCTCGGCCTCGGTGGCGTGGATCAGGGTGACCTCCCACTCCATCAGCCGCCGCGAGCCCATCCGGCCGGCATCGTAGATCGCGGCGATTCGCTCCCAGTCCGCGTGCGAGACGTATTCGGCCATGACCGTGTCGGACACGTCGGTCAGGGCGATCGTGCCGTCATAGTCGACCAGGATCGCCACCGGCGGCGCGTCCGGGTCGAGCGGTTGGACGGCCGGCGCGGCGCCCGACATCAGGACGCCGGACGCCACGGCGCCGGACATGACGACGCCCGGCGCGTCGTCCGCGTCGGGCGTCGGTTCGGCCGGGTCCAGGGGACTCAGGCGTTGTCCTGGTCGAGAACCAGTGACTCCTCGTCGGACTCCTCGGTGAGCTTGAGCCACACGAACAGGCCGGCCAGGATGACCAGCGGAATGACGATCAGGGCACCAAGGGTGACCCCGAGCGCGACCGCAACGGTCTTGAGAGCTTTCATTGCTGTACCTCCCCGCTACGCCTTCTTGTCGCCCGGCGCGGCCTTTGCCGCCGCCCGGGCCTCTCGCAGCGCCGGACCTCCGGCGATCATCGAATTCGACGTCCTCTTTGGTGAACTCTGACAGGACGTGCTTGCTGCCGGTCTGGGACGACATCAACAGCCTGACGACGAACGCGCCGTCCTGCTCGAAGAAGAACGTGTCCTTCGGCTTCTGCTCGTCCATGTAGCGACCCAGGACGCGGAATGCCTGCTCATAGTAGCCCGCCTTGCTCCAGTCATCCGCGACCTGCCGGTTCCGCCGGGCGACGGCCTCCTCCATGAACCGGGCGATGTCGTCGTCGAGGAAGGTCAGGGTCTCCTTGACCTGGCTGCCGAGCGAGTCACCCCAGCCACCCTCGGCCTTGGTCGTGACCAGGCCCTGGACGATGAATCCGTCGGGAGCCTCGGCCAGCAGGACCTCGCGCATCCCACGCTGGTCGAGGAAGGCCCCGATCGACCGGAAGACCTCCTCGAAATCCTGGCGTGGGGACCCTTCGTAGATCCGCATTCGTCTCCCTGTCCTGTCAGGATCCGGTCGTTCGATCGATCGTGCCGCGGTCCTTCGCCCGGTGCTCGCTGGCGCGGAACAGGATCGCGGCTCCGAGTGTAACGACGGCTCCAGTGACCAGCAAGGCAATCACGATCTGGGCGTCGTTCGGATTCAGCTCACCCGACACCTGGTACCAGACCGAGCCCGCCCCGCCGATCGAGCTCGGCCCGCCGGGGAAGAGGGCCTGGCGGACGCCGGCGATCCACCAGGTCAGCGGGCTCAGCAGGCCGATCACCTGGAGCACGCTGGGCAGGGCCGAGAGCGGGAAGACGGCCCCTACCACCAGGAACAGGGCGCCGGCCACGGCCTCCGGGTAGGTCCACGAGTCCTGCCGGGTCTGGATGCAGATGGCGGCCATCATCACCCCCAGGGCGAGGATCGCCACCGTCCCGAGGACTGCGGTGATTGCCAGCAATGGCCAGTCGACGGCCGCCAGGCTGAACGGCACCCCCAGGAAGACGACCCCGGCCACCAGGGTGATCGCGGCGCCCATCGCGCCGACCGCCAGGCGGGCGATCCCGCGCCCGAGCAGGACCACCACGAACGAGCTCGGGCTGACGTAGACGTACTTGAGCATCCGGTAGCGCTCGCGGTCGTCCAGGACGGCCCAGGCCAGCCCGGCGATTCCGCTCAGGACCAGGGACCACAGGGCGCTGCCGACGATGACGAAGCCGCGCAGGGTCTGACCCGAGGGACCGGCAATGACCTGGATCATGAACACCAGGATCAGGGCCGAGGCGAGGGGCTTGGCCACGGAATAGATGAAGAACAGGACCGGGTCGGTCCAGTTGGCTTCCATCTTCCAGCCCAGGCTGACCGCGGTTCGGAAGCTCCGGAGCTCGTCGGCCGCTCCGTTGCCGTCGGTCCGGGAGCGATCGAAGCGAACGTCGCCGACGGTGCCCGGGCCGCCCGCGAAGGCCGGTGGCGACGTCGTGGTGGCGGTCATCGCCAGCGCACCGTCAGCCGTCCCTCGCGCCGGGCGCGCTCCTCCATCGACCGAAGCAGGACCCGGGCCAGGATCGTGAAGATGACCGTCATGGCGACCAGGATCAGCGCTTCCACCTCCGGACTGGGCGTGCCGGTCGGGCCGGTCGAGGCAAACGCGAGCTGGCGCATCGCATCGAGGCCGACAGCCAGCGGAATCAGCGCGATCGCGGCTGCGCCGAGCATGCCCAGGCGGCCCACCGGGAAGTTCAGTCCGGACACGAAGTAGACCGGCTCGATCATGAGCTGAGTCATGTGCCAGGCCTCCCGGCCCCACATCAGGAACAGGCTGGCCAGCATCATCCCGAAGCCATACAGGGCGGCCAGGGTCAGGATGAACACCGCGATCAGCAGGCCCCACTGGTCGATGCTGAACGCGACGTGATAGACCAGGGTGGCGACCGCCAGGACGACAACCGCCCGGGTGGAGCTCATGACCAGGCCGCCGACCGCCATCCCGAAGAGGACGCTCATCACGTTCATCGGCGCGGCGAAATAGAGCTCGAGGTTGCCCTGGTCCTTCTCCCAGTACAGCTGGGCGGCCATCATCCACACGACGTTGAGCCAGAACGCGGTCATCGCCCCGCCGAGCACGACGAAACCGATGTACGACGCGGGCGCGTCGAGCGCCCGATAGACGAACACGAAGGCGGACGTGGTCAGGAACGGCAGGAGCATCTCGAACAGGATCCAGGAGGGTTCCCGGGTGAGCCCGCGGACGCGCGGAAACGCGCGGCCAATGATCGAATGAAGGTTGTTGGCCACGATCCTGCCTCGGGTCCAGTCGGCTGCTTCGCGTGGGCCGGCGCTCGGCCGGCCCACGAACGCCCGGACGATCGGTGGGCTGAGGGTGGTTCGCGGGCGGCTCGTGCCGGTTTCGGTCACTGCAGGACCTCGTCGGGCTCGGGCTGCCCGGCTTCATATGGCTCGTCCGATGGGCCCTCTCCGCCACTGCCCTCGGCGTCGGATTCGTCGTCATCGAAGCCGCGCCCGACCAGCTCGACGAAGACGTCCTCGAGGCTCGGCTCGGACTTGGTCAGGGCGACGATCCGGGCATCGAGGCCGGCCAGGGCGGCCACCACGCCGGCCAGGGCGCCGTCCTCGGCGAGGACCAGGTTGATGACGACGGTCTGTCGAGCGACGCCCTCCGAATCGGCGCCCGACCCGGCCGCGATCACGGCCGACACGACCCCCGGCAGGCGGGCCAGGCCGGCGGGTCCGCTGTCGAGCCGGTCGACCTCGAGCCTGAAGATCGACTCACGCTGGACGCGCCGCTTCAGCTCGGCCGGCGTCCCGATGGCCAGGATCCGGCCGCGATCGACGATCGCGATCCGCTCGCACAGCTCGTCGGCCTCGGCCATGTAGTGGGTCGTGAGCAGGACCGTCCGGCCGGGCACCGCGGCACGCCAGCCCACGACCAGCTCGCGCACGGCCCGGGCCGCCGAAACGTCCAGGCCGAGGGTCGGCTCGTCGAGGAAGAAGACCCATGGGTCGTTGAGCAGGCCTCGGGCGAAGTTCATTTTCTGGCGCTGTCCGGTCGACAGCGTGCTGACCCGCTGATGGCGCTGCTCGGCCAGCCCAACGGCGTCGATCAGCTCGTCGACGCGCTGCCACCCTTCCTTGACCCCGAGCCCGTAGAACTGGCTGAACATCCACAGCTGTTCGCGCGCCTCGAGGATGCCGTAGCCCGACTGCTCGCCGCCGGCCACCATGTTCATGATCCGGCGAATCTTCTTGGTCTCGGTGGCCACGTCGAAGCCGAAGATCCGGGCGGTCCCCGTGGACGGCAGGAGCAGGGTGGTCAGGATCTTGATCAGGGTGGTCTTGCCGGCCCCGTTCGGCCCGAGCAGGCCGAAGAACTCGCCCGGGGCGACTTCGAGGTCGATGCCGGCCAGCGCGGTGACGTCGTCGGGCTTCGCCTTGTACACCCGGGTGATCCCGCGAGCCTCGATTGCGGGGGCCTGAATCGAGCCGGACACGGCACGGCCTCTGACGGTTTCGGGGAAGCCCGATTCTACCATCGGGGAACGTTTACGAACAGCGGCGGCCATTTGGCCGTGGGCGCCGCGGGCGTTTGCCGCGATGTTGATGTCCACGAGACAAATGGGCGGTTTCAGCCCCGTTTCGGCGACCGACCGGCGCAGTCGGTCCCAATTCCATCCCGAGCCAGGCGTGATCCGGGAAGAATTCGACCCGCGCTCGGCGGGCGGCACGTCCGAGGGTGGGTGAAATGGCCAGATTTGTCCCGCCACACTCAACAACGGCACGAGGGAGCCGGAGCCCGTGTCGAGGCAGGGCCAGCTGCTAGCCCAGCGCCACCGCGAGCAGCCCGGCAACCCTGGCATCGTTCTCGATCAGGGCGGTGTTGGCCCGGATCGACGCTCCGTCGGTGAGCTCGGCCACCCGAGCCAGCAGCCATGGCGTCGTCGCCGGGCCGTGGATGCCGGCAGCCTCGGCTTCGGTCAGGGCCTGCTCGATCGCGGCCCGCGCTTCGTCCGGCGGGAGAGCCACGTCGGCGGGCACCGGCGTGCACAGCAGGATCCCCGAGCCCAGTCCCAGCCCGAGATGGGTCGCCACGAGCCAGGCGGCTTGTTCCACGCCGGGCACGACATGCGGCGCTGCAACGCCGCTCGACGTTGAGTAGAACCCAGGCATCTCGGCCTGGCCGATCACGACGACCGGCACGCCCCGCGTCTCGAGGTACTCGAGGGTCAACGGCAGGTCCAGGATCGCCTTGGGCCCGGCGCACACAACGGCCATCGGCGTACGGGCGAGTTCCTCCAGGTCGGACGAGACGTCGAGCGTGGCCGACGGCCCGAATGCCCCGCGATGGACGCCCCCAATGCCACCCGTGGCGAAGACCCGGATCCCCGCTGTATGAGCCGCGATCATCGTCGCCGAAACGGTTGTCGCGGCCCAGCCTTCGCCTGCCAGCGCCGCAGCAAGGCTTGGCCGGGCCGCCTTGGCAACCGAGCCGGCAGGAGCCGCACCGAGCGCCTCGAGCTCGGCATCATCCAACCCGACAAGGATCCGGCCGGCTTGGATCGCGACCGTCGCCGGCGTCGCCCCGGAAGCTCGGACTGCCGCCTCGGACGCCCGGGCGACGGCGACGTTCTGGGGATACGGCAGTCCGTGGCTGATCAGCGTCGACTCGAGCGCCACGACCGGCGTTCCGGCAAGGAGCGCGTCGGCCACCTCGGGCGAAACACGCAGCCGCTCGCGAACCGAGACATCGGCAGGGATTCGTTCCATCGGGTGGAGCGTACGGCACGGCGAGCCACGTGGTCGTTACCCTTGGGACGATGGCCAGGAAGCCGATGACCCGGGAGCCGACGGCCAGGAAGCCAATGACTCCGGCAGTCATCCGCCGCCAGGTCGTCCTCGAGGAGCTCGACGTCGCGGCCGATGGCCGGTTCGCCATCGTCGCCCGCCGTTTCGTCGATCGTTCCGACCGTTACGCCTCGCACCTCTGGTTCGTGCCCTTCGTTCGCGGCCTGGGCCGGGTCCGGGCGCTGACGAGCGGGCCGGTCCACGACGGCAGGCCGCGAATCAGCCCGGATGGGAGCCGGGTCGCCTTCCGTCGGACGCGGCTGGATCCGAAGGATGCCGGCGCGACCCTGGAGATCCTGGACATCCCGGGGGGCCCGGCCGCACAGCCATGGACCGTGATTGCGCCGATCCATGGGGTCGTCGAGCTCGCCTGGTCCCCCACCGGCGATCGACTGGCTTACACCGCCGAAGCTGGCCCCGACCGTTTCACGATCCCCGAGCCGCCAGGCCGTGGGGCCGGCCGGAAGGCCGATCCGGACCGGGCGCCACTTGGCCGGTTGATCCGGCGGGCCGACTGGCGCTGGGACGAGGCGGGCCACGTCGACCGCTGGGAGCACCTGTTCGTCGTCGCGGCTCGCCCGAACGCGAGGTCCCGCCGCCTGACCCGGGGCGATTGGGGCGTTCGCCAGGCGAGCTGGGATCCGGCCGGCCGCTCGCTGGTCTACGTCGCGGACCGAGCCGCAACGGCTGACCTCTATCCCCGGCCCTCGATCTGGCGGGTGGGCGTGGATGGCTCGCAGCCGGTCGAGATCCTGACCCTCGGCGGCCCTGCCGGCCACCCGGCGATCTCGCCCGACGGGCGTTGGCTGGCCGCCGTCGGGGTGATCGATCCGGATGCCCTCGACGACGTCAGTCCCGGGATCGTGATCGCCCCGGCCGACGGCTCCGGTCCGGCCACCCCGCTGGCGCCGGCCCTGGATCGACCTGTTGGCTGGGCGCTGGACACCGATCTCGTGGGCTGGCAGGCGACATCACGGGGCGGGCCGTTCTGGGCAGGCCCGGATCGGCTGATCGCGCTCGTTTCGGACCGAGGCCGGTGCGTCGCCTGGCAGTTCGAGCTGGATCCGGCCACGGGTCGCGGGACCGCAACGGAGCCCCGGCCGATCGCTCGCGCCGAGGCGGGCTGCGAGCACCTGGCCGTTTCGACCGGCGGCCGGCGGATCGTCCTCGTCGGGACGCTCGATGGCCGCGCCCCCGAGGTGATGACGGTGGAACCGGACCGCCTGCGGACCCGCACCCGGATCGGCTCGGCCTGGCAGGCTCGCGTCCGCCAGCCGGAGATGGAGCTGATCACGGCGCCGGGCCCCGGCGGCCCGATCGATGTCTGGGTGGCCAGCCCGGCGGGTGCCCGGGGACCGCTCGCGACGGTGATCGACATCCATGGCGGCCCGCTCGGCGGGTGGGTCCCCGCACCGAGCCTGGAGGTGTCGTTGCTGGTCTCGCGCGGCTACCGGGTGCTCCTGCCGAACATCCGGGGCTCGACCAGCTACGGCCGCGGGTGGATCCGCGCCCAGCTCGGCGACTGGGGCGGGGTCGACGCGGCGGACGTCCACGCCGCCCTCGACGACGCGATTGGCCGGGGCCTGACCGACCCGGCCAGGGTCGGCCTCCTCGGCCTCAGCTACGGCGGCTTCATGGTCAACTGGCTGGTCGGCACGAGCGACCAATTCGCGGCGGGGGTGAGCGAGAACGGCGTGACGAACCAGGTCAGCGACTGGGCCAACTCGGACGGCGGACCGGACTTCGCCCGGATGGCGATCATGGGCGACCCGTTGAGCGAGGCGGGCATGCTCAAGCTGTGGCGCCAATCGCCGCTGGCTCACGTCGCGGACATCCACACCCCCCTGCTGATCCTCCAGGCCGAGGCCGACGAGCGCTGCCCCAAGGCGGACAACGAGCAGCTGTTCGTGGCCCTTCGAGCCCTGGGGCGGACCGTCGAGTACGTCCTCTACCCGGAGGAATCGCACGTCTACCAGGCGACCGGCCGGGTGGACCGCCGGATCGATCGGATGACCCGGGTCCTGGACTGGTTCGACCGCCACCTCGCGCTTCCGGGCCCGCCGGCCGGCTGAGGCTCAGCCCAGGTCAAGCTCGGGATGAGGCCCGGACAGGTGCCGGGCGGCAACCCGGTGGCCGGCCAGCACGGCCCGGCGGAGGCCGGCCGGAGTCGAACGTCCCGATCGTCGGTCCTCGACGAAGACGGCCAGGAATCCGGCGTCGAAGGCGTCGCCCGCGCCGGTTGAATCGGCGGCCGGCAACGGCCGCGTCGCCACCTCAAACGTCATCGGGGCGCCGCCGGGATCGAGCAGGTGGACCGAGGCCCCATGGGCCCCTCGCTTGACGACGACGACGGGCGCCAGGCCGAGGGCGCGGACCGCAAGCTCGGATCGGCTGTGAGCGTCGAGCAACGCACCGAGCTCGGTCGCGGTGGCCAGGAGCACGTCCGGACCAATTGCCTGGACGAGGCCGAGAGCCGCCGGCCGCCCGCCGGCAAGGAGTGGTCCAGCCGAGGCGAGGTCGAGACTGATCGCCGCGCCGGCCTCGCGGGCGAGTCGAACCGCCTCGCGACCCGCTCCACCGAGCGGTTCGCCGAGGAGCGAATACATGGGCAGGTGGAGCAGCTCGGCCGAGGCGAACCAGGCCGGCCGAAGGTCGGCCGGGCTGAGCCAGTCGGCGGCACCGCGGTCGGCCACGAAAGAACGCTCGCCGTCGCTGCCGACGACGACCCCGATCCGGCCCGTCGGGCGGCCGGCCACCCGGACGGCCCGGACGGTCGTGCCGTCGGCCCGGATCGCCTCGACCAGGGCCCGGCCCGGTCCGTCGCGGCCCACCGCGCACACGAGCTGGGTCCGCGTCCCGAGGCGACCCAGCCAGCGTGCCGTGCTCGCCGCGGAACCGCCCTGTCGCAAGCGGACCGAGCCGGGCACGTCGGTCCCCGGCACGATCGGCTGGGCCGGCGCCAGGACCACATCGAGGGTCAGGTCCCCGACCACCACGATCCGTGGCCGGGCCCGCCTGGCGCGGCTCGAGCGTCGCGGCAGGCGGCGGGTCACGGCCAGTCGGCTTGGCATGCTCGCGAGCATATCAACGGGCCGTCGCGGGTCGTTGATCGTCCGTTGACAGGCGGCCGTCCTCGACCGCTCTACAATGCTCCTGCCGGTCGGACGCCGGCCCACTCGCCCGACCATTTTCACGGAGCCGCCTGATCGCCATGGCCCTTGCCCCGGACGACCTCGACCTGCTGGCGATCGACACGATCCGGACGCTCGCGATCGATGCAGTCCAGAAGGCGAACTCCGGCCACCCAGGCGCACCGATGGGCATGGCGCCGATGGCCTTCAGCCTGTGGACCCGGTTCCTGCGCCACGCGCCAACCGTGCCCGACTGGCCCAACCGGGATCGCTTCGTCCTGTCGGCCGGGCATGCCTCGATGCTCCTGTACTCGCTCCTCCACCTGACCGGCTATGACCTCACCCTCGACGACATCGAGCACTTCCGCCAATGGGGCTCGCGGACGCCCGGCCACCCCGAACGGGGCCTGACCCCCGGCATCGAAGCCACCACGGGCCCGCTCGGGCAGGGCGTGGCAAACGCCGTCGGGATGGCCATCGCCGAGCGTCGCCTGGCCCACGAGTTCAATCGGCCGGACCACGACATCGTCGACCACTGGACGTACGCGGTCTGCTCGGACGGCGACATGCAGGAGGGCATCGCCTCCGAGGCGGCCTCGCTGGCCGGCCACCTCCAGCTGCGCAAGCTGGTGATGCTCTACGACGACAACGGGATCCAGCTCGACGGGCCGACCGCGATGGCCTTCTCCGAGGATGTCCTCGCCCGCTTCGACGCCTACGGCTGGGACACCCAGCGGGTCGAGGACGGCAACGATCTCGAGGCGATCAGCGCGGCGATCCGGCGTGCCCGTGAAGACACTCGGCCGAGCCTGATCGCCGTCCGGACTCACATCGGCTTCGGCTCGCCCCACAAGCAGGACAGCCAGAAGGCCCACGGCTCGCCCCTCGGCGAAGACGAGGTCCGGCTGGCCAAGGAGGCCTACGGCTGGGATCCCGACCGCCACTTCTACATCCCGGACGAGGCGCTGGGGTTGTTCCGCCGGGCGGTGCCCACCGGCGAGGCGCTGGTCGACGCCTGGAAGGCCGAGTTCGAGCGCTATCGCGCCGACCAGCCCGACCTGGCCGCCGAGTTCGAGCGACGGCTGACCGGTCGCCTGCCCGACGGCTGGGATGCCGACCTGCCGAGCTACGCCGTCGGCCAGGACTTCGCCACCCGCCAGGTGAGCCAGGCCGCGATCAATGCCCTGGCCGGGCGGCTGCCGGGCCTGTTCGGTGGCGCCGCCGACCTGTCCGAGTCGAACCTGACCGACATCAAGGACGCCGCCAACTTCGAGGCGGGCGACCCGGGCCGGAATCTGCGCTTTGGGGTCCGCGAGCATGCGATGGGCGGGATCGCCAACGGGATCGCCTACCACGGCTCGTTCCACCCGTACTGCGCCACCTTCCTGACCTTCAGCGACTACATGCGCGGCTCCATCCGCCTGGCCGCGCTGGCCGGCCTGCCGGTCACCTACGTCTGGACCCATGACTCGGTCGGCCTGGGCGAGGACGGCCCGACCCACCAGCCGGTCGAGCAGCCGATGGCTCTCCGGGCCCTGCCGAACCTGTGGTACGTCCGGCCGGGCGACGCGAACGAGGCCGTCGCCGCGTGGGCCCTGGCGCTCGAGCGCCGCGGTGGCCCGGTCGCCCTCGGCCTGACCCGCCAGAAGCTGACGACCCTGCCCGAGACCGCCGGCGCAGCCCGGGACGGTGTCCGGCGCGGCGGCTATGTCCTGCGCGAATCGAGCGGCGGCGCGGACGGCATCGACCTCATCCTCATCGCCACCGGCTCCGAGCTCGGACTGGCGGCGACGGCTCGCGACCTGCTCGAAGCCGAGGGGATCCGGACCCGCCTGGTGAGCCTGCCCTGCTTCGAGGCCTACGAGCGACAGGACGACGCCTACCGGGCCTCGGTCCTGCCGCCGTCGGCCGGCCACCGGGTCACCGTCGAAGCCGGCATCACCCTGGGCTGGGACCGCTATGCGGGCGATGCCGGCGCGATGATCGGGATCGACCACTTCGGTGCGTCGGCTCCCGGACCGACCGTGTTCGAGCACTTCGGGTTCACCCCGGAGCGGGTCGCCGACGTCGGCCGGAGGGTCGTCCGGGACGGCTTGCGCGGCCGGATCCCGACCCTCGACCCGGGCCATCAGCCGGCCGGGCTGGGGCTCGGGCAGCCGACCTGATGCGCGTCGGTTTTGCCGCCGACCATGGCGGGGCCGCCCTCAAGGACGAGCTCCTGGCCCGGCTCCGGATCGACGCCGACGGGTCGAATGAGCTGCTCGACCTGGGTGGCGATGGGTCCGATCCGACCGACGACTATCCCGACTTTGCCGTCCGGCTGGGGAGCGCCATCCAGCGCGGCGAGCTCGACCGGGGCGTGCTCGTGTGCGGCAGCGGGGTCGGGGCATCGGTGGCCGCCTCCAAGCTGACCGGGATCCGGGCGTCGGTCTGCCACGATACGTACTCAGCCCACCAGGGGGTCGAGCACGATGACATGAACGTGCTCTGCCTTGGCGGACGGATCGTGGCCATCGAGCTGGGCCTCGAGATCGTGCGGGCCTATCTCGGCGCGACGTTCAGCAACGGGGCCCGCCATCGCCGGCGGGTCGACAAGATCCGGGCGATCGAAGCCGCCGAGCACGGATGACCACCGGGCAGCCGCTCCAGCCCCCATTCGGAGGTTCTCGATGACCGAACCCGTTCCGGCCCAGTTGCCCGCCGGCGTGCGCCTGGCGCCAGCCGAGGCGAGCCTGTGGACCGCGGCCGCGCAGCGTGCCCGGGCGGAGTCGTGGGCCGGCCGCCTGTTCGATCGCGACCCGTCGCTGTGGTCGAACGATCCGGCCGTCCAGGCCGGCATTGCCGAGCGCCTCGGCTGGTTGGACGCCCCCCATCACTTCATCGAGCAAGTGCCGGCCATCGAAGCCTTCGGCGAGGCCCTCCGCGCGGACGGCTTCCAGGCGGCCGTGGTCGCCGGGATGGGCGGCAGCAGCCTCGCCCCGGAAGTGCTCCACGCGACGTTCGGGGTGATCCCGGACTGGCTCGACCTGCACGTGCTCGACTCGACCGATCCGGACGCCGTCGGGTCGATCGTCGACGGCCTCGACCCGCTCGCGACACTGTTCATCGTCGCCAGCAAGTCGGGCACCACGACCGAGCCGCTGGCGTTCCAGGCCGACGCCTGGGCGCGGATCCGGGCCGCCCTGGATGCTCGCCACGAGCACCGCGAGCAGCCTGGCAGCCTGATGGCCGCGATCACCGACCCGGGTCCGAGCCTGCATGCGATCCCGCACCACGAGGACCTTCGCGAAGTCTTCCTGAATCCACCGGACATCGGCGGGCGCTATGCCGCCCTGACCTATGTCGGCCTGATTCCAGCGAGCCTGATCGGCCTGTCTGTCGCCGAGCTGCTCCAATCGGCGGTGGTCATGCTCGAGCGCTGCCGGGAGCCCGAGCCGGCCGACAATCCCGGGGTCGCCCTGGGCCTCGCCCTGGGGGCCCTGGCCCTCGCCGCGCCGGCCGGAGCCGGCCGGGACAAGGTCACCTTCGTGGCCGACCCGGAGATCGCATCGCTCGGCTCGTGGCTCGAGCAGCTGATCGCAGAGAGCACCGGCAAGCACGGGGTGGGGATCGTGCCGGTCGACCTGGAGCCATTGGGATTGCCGGCGGCCTACGGTCCGGACCGGGTCTTCGTCCGGCTCACCCTGGCCGGCTCGAAGGGACCCGCGGCCGCTCCCGATGGAACGACCGCCGACGCGCTCCTCGAGCAGCTCGCCGCGGCCGGCCACCCGCTGATCCGAATCGAGCTCGATGACCCGATCGACATCGGCGGGGAGTTCATCCGCTGGGAGGTCGCCACGGCGATCGCCGGGGCAGTCCTGGGCATCGACGCGTTCGACCAGCCCAACGTCGAGGAGGCCAAGGTCCTCACCCGGAAGCTCCTGGCCCGCCACGAGGCCACCCCGGATGGCAGCCCGCCGGTCGAGCCCGAGGCGTCGCCCGAGGTGCTCGCCTCGAGCGACGGTCTGACTCTCTTCGGCGACGGCGTCCTGGCCGCCGGCGGGCCGGCCGAGACCGTCGAGGCCGCCCTCCGCCGCCATCTCGAACGAGCCCGGCCGAATGCCTACCTGTGCCTCCAGGCCTATGTCGGGGCAACGCCCGGGCGCGACGCCGCGATCGCCCAAATCAGGGTGCTCCTGCGCGATCGCCTGGGCCGGGCCACCACTGCTGGTTACGGACCGAGGTTCCTGCACTCGACCGGCCAGCTCCACAAGGGCGGCGCGCCGATCGGCCTGTTCTTCCAGTTCACGGCCGACCATCCCCACGACCGCCCGATCCCGGGCTGGCCGTACTCGTTCGGCCAGCTGATCGACGCCCAGGCCACGGGCGACTTCCAGGCGCTCGAGGGCCACCTGCTGCCGGTCCTCCGGATCCACCTCGGGGCCGATCCGGACACCGGCCTGGCCGCCTTCGAACGGGCGCTCGAACGGGCCCTGCCGGCGCCGCTCGCCAGCTCGTGACCACGCGCGAGGTCCGTCGGACGATCCGGGAGCTCCGGCTCGCCCGGGACGGCAAGCGCCGGCCGAGGGAAACCAGGCAGGTCAATCCCCTCCGCCAGGGCCTGCGCCTCGAACGGGTGCCCGACCCGTGCGTCGTGGTCCTCTTCGGGGCAACGGGAGATCTGGCCCATCGCAAGGTCCTGCCGGCCCTGTATCAGCTCCGTCGGACGAACCTGCTGCCCCACGAGTTCATCCTCGTCGCGGTCGGCCGGCGGCCGTACGATCAGGACACGTTCCGGCAGGAGATCGCGGCCTCGCTCGCGACCTATTCGCGGGTGCCGGTCGACCCCGAGATCGTGGCCGAGTTCGTCGGCCGGATCGTGTATCACCAGGGCGACTTCGCCGACGAGACCTCGTTCGATGCGCTGTCGGCCCGGCTCGATCAGATCGATATCGAGCACGGCACCCGGGGCAATCGCCTGTTCTACCTGGCCACCCAGCCGTCGGCCTTCGCCGAGGTCGTTGGCCAGCTCGGCCGGGTCGGCCTGGACCATGAGGTCCACGGCGGCGGCTGGCGCCGGGTCATCATCGAGAAGCCGTTCGGGCGCGACGTCGAGTCGGCCACCCGCCTGAACCGCGAGGTCAACAAGGTCTTCCGCGAGAAGCAGGTCTACCGGATCGACCACTACCTGGGCAAGGAGACCGTTCGCAACCTGATGGTCTTCCGGTTCGGCAACGGCATCTTCGAGCCGCTCTGGAATCGGCGCTATGTCGACCACGTCCAGATCACCGTGGCCGAATCGATCGGGGTCGAGAACCGGGGCGAGTTCTACGAGGAGACGGGCGCCTCGCGCGACTTCCTGCAGAACCACCTGATGCAGCTCCTGGCCCTCGTGGCGATGGAGCCGCCGGCCGCGTTCGAGGCCGAGGCGCTGCGAGACGAGAAGGTCAAGGTCCTCCGGGCGATCTCGCCGATGACGCCCGACGAGATCCGGCGTGACGTGGTCCGCGGCCAGTACGGTCCGGGCTGGGTGGCAGCCGCTCACGTACCCGGCTATCGGGCCGAGGCCCAGGTCGACCCCGAGTCGGAGACCGAGACCTACGTGGCCGCCCGGTTCACGATCGACGACTGGCGCTGGGCCGGCGTGCCGTTCTACGTCCGGAGCGGCAAGCGCCTGCCCAAGCGGGCGTCGGAGATCGCGATCCAGTTCAAGCAGGTCCCCCATCGGCTCTTCCGCGACACCGCGGCCGAGCCCGAACCGAACCTGCTGGCCCTCCGGATCCAGCCCGACGAGGGAATCCTGCTGCGCTTCAGCGCCAAGGTCCCCGGGCTCGGCATCGACGTGCGCAACGTCAACATGGACTTCACCTACGGTTCGGCCTTCAGCGTCGACCTGCCCGAGGCGTACGAGACCCTGATCCTCGATGCCCTCCTGGGCGACGCATCGCTGTTCACCCGGTCGGACGAGGTCGAGGAGGCCTGGTCGATCGTCACCCCGATCATCGAGACCTGGCTGGACATGCCCGCCCCGGCGTTCCCCAACTACGAGGCCGGATCGTGGGGGCCGGACGAGGCCGATGACCTGATGAGCCGGGACGGCCGACGCTGGCGCCGGATCTGATGGCCGAGGGCGAGATCATCGTGCTCGACGACAGCTCCCAGGTGGGGATCCCGCAGCTGCGCTGGGCGTCGCGCGCCTCGACCATCGACGGGATCGAACGCGAGCTCTCCCGGATCTGGGCCCAGCCCAACCTGACCGCCGAGGTCGACGGCGTGGAGATCCGCCACATCGCCGCGCGGACGAGCGTGATGAACCTGGTCGTCATTGCCCAGCAGGTCGAGGACGGCCAGCACGGTGCCGCGATCATCGGCCAGCTCACCGGCCGACACCCGTCACGAACCCTGATTCTCAGCTCGGCCGACCCCGACGGACCCGGCTGGCTCGATGCCCGGATCACGGCCCAGTGCGTCCTGCCCCGGGCCGACGCACCCGAGATCTGCGCTGAGACCATTTACATCAGTGCCGGTGGCGACACCGGTCGCCACCTCGACGCCATCGTCGAGCCACTCCTGATCCACGACCTGCCGGTGACCGTGTGGTGGCCCGGCGAGGCCCGGCTCGAGAGCCAGCAGGCCCGCGACGTCCTGGCCTCGGCCGATCGCCTCGTCGTCGACGGGGCCAGCTGGCATGGCGACGGACTCGCCCGGCTGCGCGAGCTGGCCCGGGTCGCGGCGGCCAACCGGATTGCCGTGTTCGACTTTGCCCTCGCCCGCCAATCGCGCTGGCGAGAGGCGATCGCGTCGACCTTCGACATGCCCGACTTCCTGCCCTACCTGCGCTCACTGCGGCGCGTCGCGGTGACCTACGGGACGCACGACGAGAGTGGCCAGCCCGGCCACGCCAACCTGGTCAAGCCGCTCTACCACGTCGCCTGGCTGGCTTCGCGGCTGGGTCTCGAGGTGGTCAAGCCGCTCAGCCCGGTGACCGGGCCGGCCACGCCGCCCCGGCCGGGCGCGAAGCCGGGCCCCGGCCGGGGCCACGCCGCCACCCTGCGCCAGGGCAGCTCGGATGTGGCCGTCGTGGTCCGCCCGGTGCTGTCCTCGACGGCGCCTGGAACGACCCTGCGGGTCGAACTCCTGTGCGAGCGGCGCGGCTCGGAGCTGCGCGTCGACGTGACGGCCGAGGCCGAGTCCGTCGGTGTCCGGGCGTGGCAGGACGGCGTCGAGATCCTCGACCGCCGGTTCAATGCCGCCCGGCGGACCGAGGCGGACCTGCTGGCCGAGGCGATCGAGGCGGGCGGCCACGATCCGGTCGCCGACGGCGCCGTCCGGATGGCCGCCCTGATCGCGGCCACTGTCTCGTGATGGAGGATCCCTTGGAGCTTGGTGAGCCGACCATCGACATCGTGGCCGACGGATCGGTCCTGGCCGACAACTCCGCCCGGCGGGTGGCCGACGCGCTGGTCGCCGCGGTCGAGCGGCGCGGCCGGGCCGACCTGGCGACGACGGGCGGCTCGACCCCGGCCGGGATGTACGTCCGGCTGACGAGCGAGCCGCTGCGCGACCGAGTGCCCTGGGCCGACGTCCACCTGTGGTGGGGCGACGATCGGTTCGTGCCACGCGACCATCCCCTCTCGAACGTGTTCGCAGCCGACGAGATCCTGCTCAATGAAGTGCACGGGGTGCCCCTGCCGAACGACAACGTTCACCCCTGGCCGACGGGTCAGGCGATCGCCGGAGATCTGGGGCCCGATTGGTGTGCCGACGAATACGCCCGCGAGGTGCGGTCTGCCGTGCCCCTCGATGCGGCCGGCGTCCCGATCTTCGACCTTGTCCTGATCGGGATCGGCCCGGACGGGCACCTCCTGTCGATCTTCCCCGGCAGCCCGGCCATCGGCACCGACCGGCTCGCCCTCGGGATCGCCGCGCCGACCCACGTCGACCCGCGCGTGCCCCGGGTGACATTCAGTCCGTCGATCCTGGCCGCGACTCCGGCGATCCTGGTCATGGCCGGTGGCGAGGCCAAGGCCGAGGTCCTGGGGCGGATCCTCGACGGCCCGCGCCTCGAGCCGGCTGCCCCGGACGGCCTCCCGGCCCAGCTCGCCCGCCGTTCGAACGCAACGTGGCTGCTCGACACGGCTGTTGCAACCGGCCTCCGCCGGCGGGCATGATCGGGGCCCCGGCCGGCTTCGTCCAATCGGCGGACGGGACCCCCATCGCGTGGTTCCGGGCGACGCCCGACCGGCGGGCCGCCGAGCCGGGCGCCGGCCGGCCGGCGCTGATCCTGGTTCACGGGGCGACCGCGGACCACAGCACATTCCGGGTGGTCGGGCCCCGCCTGGCCGAACGGCGGACGGTGATCTCGATCGATCGACGCGGCCGTGGCGCCAGCGGTGACCAGCCGCCCTACGCGATCGAGCGCGAGTACGAGGACCTGGCCGCGGTGGTCGACTGGCTGGCTGCCCGGACCGGCGGTCCGGTCGACGTCGCCGGCCACTCGTTCGGCGGCCGGGTCGGCCTTGGTGCGGCCCGCCGAACGAGCAACATTCGGCGCCTGGTGGTGTACGAAGGCGCTCCCGCACCGGCCGGCCAGGCGTTCCACGACGACGCCCTGCTGGCCCGCCTCGACGAGCTCGCGGCGAAGGGCGAGCTGGACGAGCTGCTGGCCACCTTCCTGACCGAGGTGGTGGGCCTGCCGGCGCCCGATCTCGAGGCCTACCGGCACGCCCCGACCTGGCCGATCCGGGCGGCCGCCGCTCCGACCGCGATCCGCGAGCTGCGCGCCGAAGCCGGCCGGGACGCCGCCGCGGAGCGGCTGGCGGAGGTTCGGATCCCGGTCCTCCAACTGGTCGGTGGGGCCAGCCCGGAGGTCTTCAGGGCCGGCACGGACGAGCTCGATCGGCTCCTGCCCGACGGCCGGATCGTCGTGCTGGCCGGCCAGCGCCACGCTGCGCACCACACCGCTCCGGATGCATTCATCGCTGCCATCGAAGGCTTCCTCGCCGACGGCGGTACCATCGCACCATGAGCGAAGCACCGCTGGCCGCCTCGACCGGGCAGGCTCCAACTCCCTCTGGGGCCCCCGCCGAGGCCGCTCCAGCCGACACTCGCCCGTACTCGCCGGGGCTGGCCGGAGTCATCGGTGCAGAGAGCGCGATCGCCCTGGTCGACGGCGCCCGGGGCCGGCTCCTGTACCGGGGCTACCCGATCGGCCAGCTCGTCACCCGGGGAACCTACGCCGAGGTCGCCGACCTGCTGTGGACCGGCGAGTGGCACCCCGGCGCCGAGCTCCACCCGGAACCGATCCCGGCGCCGGTCCTGGCGACGCTCCGGCAGCTGCCCCGCACCGCCCACCCGATGGACGCCCTGCGCACGGCCGTGTCGGTGTGGGGTGCGATCCAGCGCCTGACCTGGCCGCCGACCCCGGAGCAGGCCCGCGCCCTGACCGCCTTCTCGCCGTCGGCCCTGGCCACATTCGGCCGGTTGCGGCAGGGCCTCGAGCCGGTCGAGCCCGACCTGTCCCTGAGCCTGGCCGGCGGCTTCCTCCAGCAGCTGACCGGGGCACCGCCGGACCCCGCTGCAGCGCGCGCCCTCGAGGCCTACTTCATCGTCGGCGCCGAGCACGGCCTCAACGCCTCGACCTTCGCAGCGCGGGTGATCACGGCCACGCGCTCGGACCTGGCCTCCGCGGTGTGCGGCGCGATCGGCGCCCTGAAGGGCCCCCTCCATGGCGGCGCGCCGGCCGAGGTGGTCAGCCAGCTGCACGAGATTGGCTCGGTCGACCATGCCGAGGCGTGGGCGCGCGAGACGATCGCCAACCACGGCCGGATCATGGGCTTCGGGCACCGCGTCTACCGGGCCTACGACCCGCGCGCGGCCGCCCTCCGCCAGGTCGCCGAATCGATGGACGAGCGGCCGGACTGGCTCGACCTGGCGATTGCCGTCGAGGACATCATCCTGCGGGTGCTGGCCGAGATGAAGCCGGGTCGGAGCCTGAAGACCAACGTCGAGTACTACGCTGCCGCCGTGCTCGAAGGCGTGGGCCTGACCCCCGACCTCTTCCCGGCCACATTTGCCC
Source organism: uncultured Chloroflexia bacterium (assembly GCA_963720965.1). GTDB lineage: Bacteria > Chloroflexota > Limnocylindria > Limnocylindrales > CSP1-4 > Palsa-1033. The sequence goes on from CAVRHD010000002.1 coordinate 1,238,348, forward strand.
TGGCTCGCCACGCCGGCTGGACCGCCCATGCGATCGAGCAGGCGGGCGTGGACAAGCTGATCCGGCCCGACCTGCGCTACACCGGTCCGCTCGACCGCGACCTTCCGGCCTGATATGACCGTCGGCAACTCGAGCCTCGTTCGCTCGCAGGCGAGGCCCCGCTTCGAACGCCCGCAGGTCAGCTTCGAGTTCGTCGGGATCGTCGTCGCGGTCGGGCTGTGGCTGGTCGTATGGGCGTTCGGCGAGCCGTGGAGCCGCTTCCTCGTCGCCGGCCAGGATGCCCGCTGCTACTGGGTTCCCGGCTACGACGCACCGTACGCGCTATCCGAGTGGACCGCCCCGATCGCCTACGTCTATTCGCCGGCCTTCCTGCAGCTGCTGGCGCCCCTGCGAGCCCTGGCCTGGGAGCCGTTCCTCGGTCTGTGGACCGTCCTCCTCGTGCTCGCCGTCCGATTCCTGTCCGGGCCGCGCCTCTTCGCGCTGGCCCTGCTGCTCGCGGCGCCCGAGATCATCGGCGGCAACATCCACCTGTTGATTGCCGTTGCGATCGTGATCGGCTTCCGCTACCCGGCCGCCTGGTCGCTGGTCCTGCTGACCAAGATCACACCGGGCATCGGCCTGCTGTGGTTTGTTGTCAGACGCGAATGGCGGGCGCTGGCCATCGCCTTTGGCGCGACGCTGGCAATCGTGACGGTGTCGCTGGCGATCGACCCCCACGCCTGGTTCGAGTGGATCGGCGTGATCGGCGCCAGTGCCGGCAAGACGAGCGGCACCTGGGCGGCGCTGCCGATCCCGCTCTGGATGCGCCTGCCGATCGCCATCGCGGTCGTGGTCTGGGGCGCCCGGACGGACCGCTACTGGGCCGTACCGGTCGCAGCGATGCTCGCCCTGCCGGCCCTGTGGTACGGCGGCCTGGCAATGCTCCTGGCGGTGATCCCCCTGCATGACCCCCGCCGCCTCGCCTACTGGTCGGGACCGGCCCGGCTGCTGCCCGCCCGCCTGCAACGCGCGTTGCGCCTGCCGGCTCCCCTCGTGCCGGCGCGCCGGTGGGTCCTGGCCCGGGTCGCCCGGATCAGCGCTCGGCCGGTGCCGGCCGCGCCCGGACCATCGTGACCGCAATTGCGATGGCACCGGTCAGGAACACCGCGGCGGCCACCGCAAACGGGGCCCAGATCCCTCTCCCGACAACGATCGCACCGGTGATCGGGCCGATGATCCCGGCGGCATAGAGGGGCAGGTACACCAGGTTGAGGGTGGCCGAGCGACGCTCCTCGGGCACCTCTGTAGCCAGCAGGCCGAAGACCATCGCCGCGGTCACCGCGTAGCAGCCGGTGAAGACGAGCACGCCCGCGGCCAGGGCGCCGACGCTGCCCAGGGTGGGTAGCAGGACCGCCGCGATCCCGCCCCCCAGGAGGCTGGCAACGAGCACCGGGCGGAAGCCGATCCGGTCGCCCAGCCAGCCGCCGGCCGGCGACATCAGGGCGCCGACGAGGGCCGCCGTGCCGGTCACGAAGCCGATCGCGCTGGCCAGCTCGAGCGGCCCATTCACGTTCTCGACCAGGATCGGGATGTACGGCCGGCTGATCTGGGTGCCCAGGAACGCCGTGCCGAAGATCAGGAAGATTCGCCGGATCGCCGGGTCGGTCAGGACGCCCTTGACCGCGCCGAACGCCAGGCCGAGCAGCGAGCCCTCGGGGATCACCGTTGGCCGCACCTCCTTCGAACCAAAGGTCACCAGCAGGGCCGTCCCGACCGACAGGGCCGACGACACCCAGAAGACGGCCGGCAGGCCAAGGCGCAGGCCGTCGACGATCCGGCCGCCGAGGATGGGCCCGACGGCCATCCCGACCGGAGTGCTCGCCCCGAACAGGGCGATCGCGGTGCCCAGGCGCAGGCGGGGAGTGGCATCCCGGATGGCCGCCAGGATCACCCCGGTGTTGCCGAGCTGGAAGCCGACCAGCAGGAAGCACACGGCCAGCTGCCAGGGCTCGTGGCTGAGGGCGATGCCGGCAAACACGACCGCCTCGACCAGGGCACTCCGGACGATCACCACCTTGCGGCTGTACTTGTCCGCCCACACGCCCCACAGCGGCACGAGCGGTGCACCGACGACGAAGATCAGTGCGCCGAAGATCCCCACGAAACGGAGCCGGTCGGCGTCGGATACGCCCATCGAGCTCAGATAGGCCGGCGCGAAGGCAAAGATCTGGCTGACGCCCAGGCCTTCGACGGCGGCCGTGACCCAGAAGATCGCCAGCAGGATCCGCCAGTCCTGGGCCGACGCAGCGGGCGCTGCGGGCCCGGGGCGCGGCAGGACGGGGTTGGGGTTCACCAGCCCAAGGCTACCGGACGGTGCGGCCGCGCGAGGCGTTTGCGACGCCCGGCTCGACCTCGACCGCCGGGTCCCGGCAGTTCATGCATCATCGGCCGGTGAGCCCGCCACGCGACAACAGGCCGCTCGAAGTCCAGGCCGACGCCCTCGTCCTGCTGGCGGGCGCCGCCGGCTCGGGCAAGTCGTCCCTCGCAGCGCGCCTCTTCCCGGCGGACTCGATCCTGTCCTCTGACGCGATTCGGCGCCAGCTCACCGGCGACGAGGCGAATCAGGCCGTGAACCGGCGGGCGTTCCAGGTCCTGCATGCCCGAGCCGGACGACGCCTGGCCGAGGGCCGGCTGACTGTGATCGACGCGACCAACGTGCACGCCTCGGCCCGCCGCCCACTCCAACGCATGGCCGCGGTCCACGGCCGGCCCGTCGTCGTGCTCGTCCTGGACCTTCCCGCCGACGTGTGCCATGCCCGCAACGCCGCCCGCCTGGGCCGGGTGGTGCCCGAGCCGGCCGTCGGGCGCCAGCTCGCCGCCCTCCGTCGCTCGATCGACGGGCAGCAGCTCGAGCGGGAGGGTCACGACTGCCTGGTCGTGCTGGCCAGTCCCGAGGCCGTCGACCGCCTGTCGGTGCGCCTGACGGCGCCGGGCGGGAGCGATACGCTGTCGGCCAACGGCGGCGTCCCGGCGACGCATCCACATCAGAAGCAGCCCGATCCGAAGCAGCCCGACCGAAGCAGGAGTCGCACCCCGTGAACGACCGCTGGCGGACTGTCGCGATCGTCCTGGCCGTCATCCTGGCGATCCTGGGTGGCCTGGCCGCCGCGGTCACGTTGAACGGCGGGCCCGCCCCGGCGGTGCTGGCCAGCCCGACGACCGCGGCCGGGGCATCGAGCCAGCCGTCCGGCACGGGCTCGACGCCGCCCAGCGAGATCGCCTCCCAGCCAGGCGTTCCATCGCCTGTCAGCTCGGCCAGTCCACCGACGCCGACAGCGGTGCCCAGCCCGACGCCCCAGGCGAACCTGGTCACGATCACCTGGACGGCGATGCGCCTCGACGCCCAGACCGGTTCCCTGGCCGGGCTGGCCCGCACCTTCGCCTTCTCCACCCAGGGACCGGGCACGGTTACCGCGACGACCCACCCGACGGTCAGCGGCGGACGGACGATCTTTTGCCTCAAGCCGGTCAACGGCTCGGGGGTGTGCCGGACCGGAACCTCGCTGACCCTCACCGGCACGACCACCCGTCAGACGTCGAGCTGGATCGTCACCGCAATCGGCAGCGGCAGCTCGGCGCCAACGCTCGATATCGGCCTGACGTTCGGCAGCGCGACCCCGTCGGTGACCCTGACCAACGGCCGCTTCGATGGCACCGACTTTCCGTACGACGGCGCGACGTTCAAGCTGAAGGCCCGCGGCGACGGTCCGATCAAGGTGACCGCCGCCTGGGGTCACCCGTTCGACTACGCCCTGCTGGTCGAACCGGCCTCGACCCCGCCCCATGACCTGAATCCATCGGGCAATGCGCCCAGCGCCTCGGCGTCATTCTCCGCGGTCGCCGGAACGACCTACGACGGCACTCTGGCCAACCTCGAGGGAGGCTTCGGGATCACCAACCTGACGATGACCGTCAGCTGGCCCTGACCTCGGCCGGAGCTGCCTTCAACCGGCCCCGATCAGCACGATCGCAAGGATCGCCAGGAGGACGCCGGCCAGGTGTCGACCGGCAATTCGCTCGCGCAGGAGCACTGCCGCAAGGACCACGGTCGTGACCGGATAGAGCGACGAAAGGATCGTGGCCACGTCGAGCCGGCCCGACTGAATCGCCAGGATGTACAGCGCATTGCCGCCCATGTCCAGGGCTCCGACGAGGATGGCCAACGGCAGGACCGATCGCGACAGCCGCCACGGACGTTGGCCGAGGATCACGATCAGCACGAACATCATGCCCTCGGATGTTCGGACGATCGTCAGCGGGGCAAAGACCTGGCCGGTGGGAAAACGCGACACGGCAATGTTGAAGATCGCGAGTCCCAGGCCGGCCAGCAGACCCAGCCCCACGTCGCGCCGGGCGGGCTCGCCGCCAGCCTGCGAAACGAGCACGACGGCCACCAGGGCCAGGCCCATGCCGCTGATCCGGAGGATGCCCGGCGAGCCCTCGAGGGCGATCCCGAGAGCCACCGGGATCGCTGCGGCGAGCACCCCGCTGATCGGCGCCACGACGCCCATCCGGCCGGTCGCGAGGCCGTAATAGAGGGCCATGATCCCGATCCCGCCGCAGACCCCGGCGGTCAGCGCCCAGCCGATCTCCCAGGCCGGTGGAGCTGCCTCCCGGCGGCTCAGCGCAAGGCCCAGGGTCAGCCCCGCGCCAACGAACTGGGTGACGATGACGACCCCCAGGAGCGGGCCACGGCGGACCGCCATCCCGCCGCCGAAGTCGCCGGCTCCCCAGCTGATCGCCGCGAGCAGCCCGAGGATGACAACGGTCAGGTTGGAGCCCTACGCTCCGTCAGCGCTCGGTGGACCGGACAGCTCCACGACCGTCTCGCCGGCGGCGTCGAACCGGTTCGACGCGGTCAGGTAGATGATCTGCTGGCCCGTGGCGAGCTCCCGCAGCAGGTCGACCGAGCGGGCCGCCCGGACGTCGTCGTAGCCGGCGAACGGGTCGTCCAGGACGAGCGGCGGCAGCTGACCTCCGGTCACGTAGCCGAGCAGCCCGATCCGGGCCGCCAGGAGGACCTGTTCCGCGGTCCCATCCGAGAGCGACTCGATCGACACCCAGTCACCCCGGTCGGCGGCGAAGACCGAGACCGCCAGGCTGCCGTCGTCGATCCTCACCTGGCGATAGCGGCCGGCGGTCATCTGGCCGATCGTCGCGTTGACCCGTCGCTCGACATAGCGGCTGGTGCGGGCGGTGGTGGCCGCCTCCGCTCGCTCGATCCCGCTGAGGGCCGCCGCCTCGATCCGGGCCCGGCGCTGGAGGGCAGCGAGCTGCGCCTGCCACACTCCGAGGCGCTCTGCCTCGCCTGCGGCCTGGTCGGAATCGACCGGGTTCGCATCAGCCGCGGCGCGGGCATTGGCGGCTGCCTGGCGTGCAGTTTCGAGGGCCGCCTCGGCCGCGGTCACATCGGCCTCGAGCCGTTCGCGAGCACCGTCCGCCCGGGCAGTCTCCGGGAGCCTGGCCAGGTCCGCCGTCCGGTTGGTGGCGGCGGCCAGGGCGGCATCCCGGCTGGCTGGCAGGGTTTCGACGGCGTCTCGCCCGACCAGACGCTCGAGCTGGGCCGTCAGCTCGGCCATCCGGGCGACGTGGGCCTCTTCCGCGGCCAGCTCGGCCTGGGCTGTCGCCATGTCCGGCTGGCTGATCCCCTGGAGCTGCTGGGCGAAGTCGGCCTGGGCCTCCTTGAGCTCGTTCTCGAGCTGAGATCGGCCCCGCAGGCGGCGATCGATCTGGACGTCGGCCAGCTGCTTCTTGCGCTCGTCGCTGTAGGCCGCGCTGCGCCGCCGGCGGGCGAACACGACCAGGCCTGCCCCGATCAGGGCAACCCCGATCCCAACGCCCACCAGCACGGTCAGGCCGGCCACAAGGATGCCCGCGATCGCCAGCCCAATCCCGGCCAGGATCGCGATCAGCCCGATCAGGGTCGGCAGGCGCCAGGTGGGTTGCGGGGCAGACGTCTCGAAATCGACCTGGACCTCGCCCGCCAGGAGGCGCTGCAGCTCGTTGATCCGGGCATCGACGGCGACCAGCCGCCCAACGGTCTGGCGGAGGATCGGCAAGGGCTCCTTGGAGGGATGGCTGGTGGACAGTGCGGCCAGGTCGCGGGCCGTTGCGATGGCCTCGGTGTAGCGGCCGGCCCGCTCGGTTGCGGCATCGCGCTCGGCGGTCAGGCGCTCGGCCCGCCGGGCCTGTTCGAGGAGCTCGCGTTGCCCGGCCAGGCGGGTTGCGGTCGCGGCCTGCTCCGTGGCGGCCGCGACGGCCGCGGCCCGATCGACGCCAAGCTTGTCGAGGGCTGCGTCCGATGTCGCGACCAGCGTGGCCGAACGATTGACGGCCGCCTCGGCTACGCCGATCCGACCGGGGTTGTTGTCGCCCCGGTCGTTGAGGTCGGCCAGGCTGGCGGCCAGGCTCGACTTGGCCTCGGCCGTGCGTCGATCGGCAGCCGAGATCGAGCCGGCGAGGCGGTCCCGAATCGTCGCGTCGCTCGAGATGCCGGTCAGGTCGGCGTGGCGGACGAAGGCGGTCCCGCGGAACAGCGCGGCGCTCGACAGGCCGGTCAGCTCGGCCAGGCGTGCGTCGACAGCGGCCGGCTCGCTGATCGATGCCCCGTCGATCGTCAGCGTCGTCGTCGGGCCGCTCGGACCAAACGTCCGGCTCACTCGCCCGGATCGGCTGGGAGCCGGGGCCTCAGTCCCGGCCGGCTCGGCATCGATGTTGAAGTCGATCGTCACGGCGGGGCTGGCGTCGGCCGCGGCGCCCCAGGTTCGCAACCCATCGGCCCTGACGCCCGGAGCCGGAGTCAGTCCCAGCTCAATGGCATCCGCAAGGGTCGACTTGCCGGCCTCGTTGGGGCCCTTGACGATGGTCAGGCCGGGAGCCAGGGCCACGTCGAGGGCGCGGTGACGGCGGAGGTCCCGAAGCTGGATCCGAGAGATCCGGAAGGCCGTCATCAGGCGCGGTCCGGCGGGTTAAGGAGGCGCCGACCGAGCCGAAGCGCGGCGCGTAGCTCATCGGGCGACGGGTCACCCGCAACGGGCGCCGCGATGCGCGCCTCGAGGTCGCGGATGAACGCTCCCCGGACCGTCTCCGCCGGGGGCGCGTCGGCGCCGCTGAGCAACGGGCTGGCGTCGTTCCGGACGCGCAGGCTGCAGGAACCGATCACGCAGGGCGGCCTGGATTGCGTCCGGATCGACATCCAGCGGGTCGGCCCAGTCGCCGGTCAGCGCGACGTCGAGGATCAGGTCGGCGCCGGCACCTCCGTCGGCCCGGGCGGCGATCGCGGCCTGGACGGCCGCGTCGTCGGCGAAGGTGGCCAGGTCCAGGTTGAGGGACTCGTAGCGGGTGGTCCCAACCCGGCGCCGCTCGACGCTGACCGATCGACGATCGCCCTTCTCGTCCAGGCGTACGAGCAGGACCTCGCCGGACCGGTCGCGCGGGTCGACCAGGTCCGGTGCTCCGCTGGCACCCCAGGCCACGTCCGCCGCGCCGCCCGAGGCGGCCTCGTGCAAGCCGCCGACGGCCAGGTAGTCGACGCCGGCCCCGGCGATCTCGTCATCGCGCGGACGGACTAGGCGATGGACGAGGCCGACCCGCCAGCGGTCGTCGCGCAGGTCGGGCGCGGGAAAGCGGGCGGTGATCGTCAGGCCGAGGTCGGCCAGGGCCAGGTCGCCGGCCGGGCCGGCGGACGGGTCCACGACGTTGACCAGGCCGGCCGCCCCGGCCTGCCCGCCCAGGTCGAAGGCCTGCCACACGGACGCCGGCTCGAGCCGATCGTGGTCGCCGGGCAGGATGACCGTGCGGATCCCGGCGCTCGCGAGGCTGGCCAGGCCGGCCGCCACGCGGTCGACGACTCCCCGGTTGACGAGGTTGGTGTCGAACAGGTCACCCACGATGAGGACGAGGTTGACCTGCTCCGAGATTGCCAGCGCGAGCGATCGCTCGAATGCCGCGGCCCGGCGCTCGCGGAGGATGGCGCCGGCTTCGCCCAGGTCCACGGCACGAGCGCCGAGGTGCAGATCCGAGGTTTGCAGGAGTCGGAGCAACGCGGAGCGCCTCCACCGGGTCGGTTCGATTCTGATCGAGCGGCCGCGTTCGGGCTGGGCCTCCGTGGCGGGGTTCAACGCGAGCGAGGAGCCCCCTTGCCCTCGCTCGCCAGCCCGAGTGTCTGGCCGCATTGTGACAGGTTCACTGGCGTCGGCGTCTGCCCGATTCCGGAACCTTTGGTATCCTCGCGGCGCAAACAAACCGGTGTGCCCCGACTGGGACCTCGGCGATGGGACCTTGGTTGCGCGGCACGCCTCTGGACTGGCCGGCTCAATTTCGTCCTTGGCCGCGCCCTGTCCCGGGTCACCCGATGAGACTGACCTAGGGTCGAGATTCTTGGAGGACCGGATGACCTACGACGATCGAACTCTCAGCTGCGTTGACTGCGGGGTCGAGTTCATTCATAGCGCGGCGGACCAGGAGTTCTACGTCCAGAAGGGCTTCGTGTCGGACCCCAAGCGCTGCAGCGGGTGCCGGGCCAGCCGACGGGCCGGCCGCGAGTCCTCGGAGTACGACATGCGTGACATCGGCGGGCCGCGTGGCTTCGAACGGGGCGATCGGCCCGCTCGTGAGTACTTCGCGGTGCTTTGCTCGTCGTGCGGCAACCAGGCCCAGGTCCCGTTCAAGCCGCGCATGGACCGCCCGGTCTACTGCTCGGATTGCTTCCGCACCCACTCCGCCAGCTGAGCCCTCAGGCCGCCCGGCGGGCGGTCACGTTCAGCCTGACGTAGTCGATCAGCGGCTCTGCCAGGCGCGCCACCACCGCCTGGACGAACGGCTCTCGCTCGGCGGCCGGCAACCGGGCAAGATGATCACCAAGGATCACCGTGCGCAAGTAGGCGGCCGTGGCCTCGCCCTCCTCGAGCCGGGTCGGCTCGGGCTGGAGCCAGGCCACGACATCGAGGAACCCGGCCGCCTCGAGTCGTTCCTTCGTGTCGGCCGGATTCGCGAACGTCCACGGCCCGGTCCAGCCGTCGCCGATCGTGGCCAGGATGGCCTGGATCGAGGCGATGTTGCCCGCCCCGCCGAACTGGGCAACGAAGTGGCCGCCGGGCCGGAGAATCGCAGCCAGGTTCCGGAACAGCCCGGCATGATCGGGCAGCCAGTGGAACGTGGCCGTCGACAGGATCGCGTCGACCGGCTCGTCGAGGATCAGCGGTTCGCGCAGGTCGGCCAGGACGTAGTCAACCCTGGGACTGAACCGCTCGAGCCGGGCGCGCGCCTGATCGAGCATGGCCGGCGAGCCGTCGAGGGCGATCACCCGGCCGCCCGGGAGCCGCTCGGCGAGCTGTTCGGTCACCCGGCCGCTGCCGCAACCGGCATCCAGGACGAGCTCGTCGCCGGCCAGTGGCAGGCGGGCGACGACGGCCTCGCCCCAGCGGGCCATCGGCTCGGCAATCCGGTCGTAGGTGGCCGCGTCCCAGTCGCGTGCTCGGCTCATCCGCCTGCGGAACTGGCCGCCGCGACCGCTTGGGGGGCCTCGTCCTGCGGCTCATCGCCAGCGTCATCGCCGGCCTCGGCGCCCGGCGCCGCTGCGCTGCTCCGCAGGCCCACGAAGTTGACCGCCGCGCCGGCGGCCATCAAGGCGGCGCTGACGAGGACCGCCAGGTGGAAGGCGTCGGTCGAGGCTTCATTCGCGGCGGCCACGACCGCCGGCGGCGTTCCGGCCGGGGGCTTGTTGAGCGGCTGGATCGTCGCCCGGAGCGTCGGGTCATCGGGATTCAGGCCGGGCACGCTGGCCGCCAGCGAGGTATAGAAGGAGGCCGTCACGACGATGAAGATCACGGCGGCGAGCAACGGCTGGCCGACGCGCGAGATCGCGTTGTTGATGGCCGATGCCAGGCCCGCATTGCGAGTCGGGACGGAGTTCATCAGGGTGCTGGTCAAGGGCGCGACGACCATGCTCATCCCGAGCCCGAACAGGATGATCCCGGGCAGCACGTCGACGATCGTGTCGAGCGGCGGGATGATCCCGCTGGTCCAGGGCTGGCTCGTGGCGGGGATCCGGGCCAGCCACAGCAGTCCGGCCGCGTTGATCAACGGGCCGGCCGTCAGGAACGGCCGTCCGCCGATTCGCCCGGCCAGGCCGCCGATCCGGGTTGACAGGAAGGTCAGCATCAGGCCGGTCGGCAGGCCGATCGCGCCGGCCGCAAACGCGGCGTAGCCCAGCGTTCCCTGCAGGAACAGGCTCTGGAATCCGAACGTGACGTAGAGCGCGCCATAGATCAGCAGGGTCGACAGGTTGATCGTCGCGAAGCGCCGATTCCGGAACATGCCCAGGGGCACGAGCGGGTGCGGCCGGCGAGCCATCAGGAACGGGAAGCTGATCAGGCAGACGAAGCCAACGCCGAGGGCGATGAACGGGAGCGGGTCCTGCCACTGCGTGGCCTGGCCGCGGATGGCGCCGAAGGTCAGGCCGCCGACCGCCAGCGCGATGACCAGGGCACCGAGCCAGTCGAAGCGGCCGGTGGCGGTCTCGTCACGGCTCTCCTGGACGTGCGCCACGGTGGCATAGATGGCCAGGACAACCAGCGGCACGTTGACCAGGAAGGCCGCCCGCCAGCTGATCGACTGGACGAGGAGCCCGCCCAGGGTGGGGCCGAGGATCGTCGTCGCCGAGGTCGCCGCGGCCCAGATGCCGAAGGCCCGCCCCCGGCCCTGCTCGTCGAAGGCTGCCGTGATGATCGACAACGAGCACGGTACGAGGAGCGCGCCGGCGGCCCCCTGCAGGATCCGGAAGACCACGAGCAGCTCGAGACTGGGGGCCAGGCCGCACAGGACCGAGGTCGTTCCGAAGCCGGCCAGGCCGATCAGGAAGACCCGTCGACGACCGTAGAAGTCGGCCAGCGCGCCGGCCAGGATCAACAGCGCGGCGAGCGTGGCCAGATAGCCGCTGGTGATGTAGGTCTGCCCTTCGAGGACGCCGACGATCGAGTGGGGCAGGCTCTCGCCGATCGCCGGCAGGGCCACGTTCACGATCGTTCCGTCGAGGAAGACGATCGACGAGCCAAGCACGGCGGCGACCATCGTCCAGCGCTGGCGCGGGTTCATCGCTCGCAGTGTGCGGGCGTCGTTGACCCGGCGCAAGGTCGTCCCGCGCCCCCTCGTGGGACCCGCGCTAGACTCCGTCGATGCCCGGTCCCGTGGCGCTCGTCGGCGCCGGTGAGTTCCTTCCCGACATGGCTGCGATCGATGCCGAGCTGCTCGCGGCGAGCGGTCGCAAACGGCCCCGGGTGGCGATCCTGCCGACCGCGTCCTGGCCCGATGGCGAAGCCACCTTCAACCGCTGGGCGGCCCTCGGCACCGAGCACTTCGAGGCCCTCGGAGCCGAGGTGGAGGTGGTCTCCGTGCGCGAGCGGCCCGATGCCGATGACGCTGCGAATGCCCAGGCGATCGGCGAGGCTGACCTGGTCTACCTGTCGGGGGGCAAGCCCGATCACCTGCTCGGCGCGCTACGCGGCTCTGCGGTCTGGTCGGCGGCCGTCGCGGCACATGCCCGGGGAACCGTGCTGGCCGGATGCTCGGCCGGAGCCATGGTCCTGTGCGCCCAACAGGCCAGGTTCCGATTCCCGCCGCAGCTTCCGCTCGGCTTCGAACCGGGCCTGGGCCTCGTCCCGGGGATTGCCGTGCTCCCCCACTACGATCGATTTCCCGAGACGCTGGCCACGGTCCGGGTCGCCCGGGCCCCGCGCGGTACGGTCATCCTGGGGATCGACGAGGCAACGGCGGCGATCGGCTTCGACGGTGTCTGGCGGGTCCGCGGCGCCGGCCGGGTCACGGTATGGCGGGGGCGCCACCGGGAACGGCACCGGGCCGGCGAGACCTTCCGGATCTGAAGTCCCGGCCCTCGTCCGCAGAGGCCGCTCGGGTCGGCGCTCGTCGATAGGACCGCCGGCCCGGCGCACCTCGACGGAGGCCGCTCGGGTCGGCGCTGAGCACCTTGCGCGAGCCCGTTCCTGACAAATACGTGCTGTAGCGGTGCTAATGACCGATCGCTGCTCTGATCGGGTCGTCGGTCGGGGCGAATGAGCACCTTCGGCGGCCGTGTCGTGCTCAGATCGATCCCTGCCAGGCAACGATCGTTCCAGGCCCGCTCGATCAGCGCAGCCCGACGGACCATAAGGATCTCTGCGGCGCGAATTTGTCACGAACTCCAGTGGCACGGTGCCGGGTGGAGTGGCACGGTGCCGGTGGGCGTGGGTGGCCCGCTCGATCGCGACCGAGCGCCAGCCGCTAGCTGGCGGGCAATAGCCAGAAGTCGCCAGTGAGGCCGACCTGGTCGAGGAGAGCCTGCGATCGAGCGGCGGGCCGCGGCGCGAAGTCCGGATCGAGGCGGTCGCCGTACCACGGGCCGGCCAGCCGCCACAGTGTCGAGATTGGGACGACCTCGCCGAGTGGTTCGCCCTGATCGTCGGCGAAGCGGCGGGCATGGTCGTCGGAGCAGAACGTCCGGATGCGCGTGCAGGTCCAGATAACGTCGTCCCACCAGCTGCGGGCCGGTCGAGGCACCCGGGCGACGAGGCGAGGGACCGGCTCGAGGGCCGGCCCGGCCTCGAACCGGTGCTCGGCCAGGCACAGCGGACAGGTCGTCTCGATCGAGACGTCGCGCCCGAGCGCCGCCGAGATCCCGAATGAATTCCAGGTGCAACCGCCCCACCAGCGAGCGTCGCCGGCACGAACGACGAAGCCCATCGGCGCCGCCGAGAACGGATGGGCCATCCGGATCGCGTCGCGATCGACGGCCAGGACAATCAGGTGGCGGGCATCGAGCTCGGCCAGGTTCGCCCGGATGCCGTCAACGCTCGTCGCGAGGCGCCGCGCCGCTTCGGCGACCGACGGCGGCCGGCCCTCCTCGGCGAAGGTTCGGGCGATCAGGCCGCGCAGGCGGGCGAGCTCGGGTTCGAAGGTGGTCGAGCTGGTCATCCCGGCGTCCTCGAAATGCTGGCTGGAACTGCAGCATACCCAGCGTTAACCGACGGGTGGGCCGGCGATAACCTGCGCCCGGCAGAGTGGTGCCCGTACACCTGACCCCGGTCCTCCTCCTCCCTTCAAGGGCCGGGTTCCTCCTCCCGCGGGGCCTCGATCGAATGATCGGGGCCCCGCTGCCTGTCGGCCAGGTCGGCCCGCTCGTCGATATCGACCAGGGTCTGTGCGGAAGGATCCAGGGCCGCCCACGTCGGGCGAGGCAGGGCAGCCGTTCCGAGCGCAGCCAGGAGCGCCCGCAACCGCCGTTCACCGCCGGCCAGCAGCCGCTCGGCCTCGACAAGGGCAGCCTGCCGGTCGAGTGCGCAGGGCAGCGGCCGGAGGACGCCGGCATCATCCGCGAGCGCCGCCGGCGCGGCCCCGATCAGCAGCGCCAGGACGGCCGGGACGATCGCCGGCATGTCGCCCCCGATGACCACCACAGTCGAACCGACGGCCACGTCGAGGCCGGTGCGGATGCCCACCAGCGGTCCCCCGAAGCGCTCGGGATCGACCGCGAAGCGCGGCGCGCCCAGGCCGGGCGGCGGCTCCAACCTCGGCAGCGCCCGGCCCGGCGCCACGACCACGACGATCTCGTCGACCACGCCGATGAGCGACTGGATCGCCAGGTCGAGGAGAGCCACGCCATCGATGGGCTCGGCCAGCTTGTCCCCACCGAACCGGCGCGATGCGCCGCCGGCCAGGACGATCCCCGAGATGGCCGGGGGGCCGGTCACGGGCCGGCCGGGCCGAGAAGCGCGACCTGGCTCGCCCGCGGACCCGGCACGTGGCCCGCGTCGCTGCGCCGGAGGATGCCTCGGCGATCGAGGTCTTCGAGGATCGCCAGGACGTACCGGCGGCTCGTGCCGGTCGCGTCGCGAAACGCCGCGGGCGACAGCGGCCGCTCCCCTGCCATCCGGACGGCCGCCCGGGCCAGCCCGGCATAGCTCGACGCGGCATAGGCCAGGTCGTCGTCGAGGCGCACGATCCGGCCGGTCGACTCGAGCGCGCGGATTCCCTCGGCCGGGCAGGCGGCGTCCCGGGCAGCCAGCGTGAGCGATGGCGGAGCCGCGGTCGTCAGCAACCGCTCGAGCCGAGCCATCGCTGCCACCACGGTGGGGCCTGGACCGATCTCCTGGCCGGGCGGATGGAGCCGATCCCCGGTCTGGGCGAGCCGGCCGGCTGCCAGCAGCCCGGCCACCACCGCATCGGCGATCAAGCCCGCCTGCCCGGGCTCGACGGACGCCGCCCGGCGGAGGGACACGACCAGCGTCGCCCGAACCTCCGCCCGGGACGAGGCCCGGCTCCCTCCCGGATCATCGGGCCTGCCCGAGGCGGCGGCCAGCGCCTGGGACTCGAGCGCTTTGCCCAGGGCATGGTCGACGAGCCAGCCCGCCAGCCTGACGGGCTCGGTCGGCTCCCCTGCGCCGGGACCGGCGATGCCGACCTCGAGATTCGGGCCGGCCGCCCGGTGCGGCTCGAGCACTCCGTGGATGGCCACCCTGGCGAGGGCGGCCTCCCGCGCGTCGTCCGAGGCGAGCGCGGCCAGGCGTTCAGGATCGACCCGGCGCCGGGATGGCCCGCTGGGAGGCCGCGCGTCGAGGACGGTCCCGCCAAACACCGGCCCGCCGCTCGAGCCCCGGCGGAGGACGAACGGATCACCGTCCGACGCGGCGATCGGACCGGCCAGCCGGAGTCGCGCGACCAGCCGCCCGTCGGCCAGCGCCAGGAGATCTCGCCGGCCGCGGCCGAAGGCTGCCTCGACCTGGCCCGTCCCGAGGTGGAAGCGGAACCTCGACCCAGGGTGAGGCGGCCAGGCGGCGGCGTCCGGAGTACCGGCACGACTGTGGGCGCGGCGCAGGACCGCCAGGACGCTCGAGCTGGCGACGACAAGCGGGTCCGTGGTCAGGACATCTCCGCGATGGAGGCCGGCGGCCTCGACGCCGGCCAGGTTCAGGGCAACCCGGCCGCCGTCCGCGACTGCCTCGACCGAGGCACCGTGTACCTGCAGCTCGCGAGCCCGAAGGTGACGGTCACCTGGTACCAGGCGCAGCTGGTCGGCCCGGCCCAGCCGTCCGCCGCGCAGCGATCCGGTCACGACGGTACCCCGGCCCCTGATCACGAACACGCGGTCGATGGCCAGGCGAACCGGCGCCGCGACCGATCGACCGGTCCCGGCAGCAGCCGATCCGCGTCGCCGTTCGATCCGGTCGCGCAGCTCGCTGAGCGACGCCCCGAGCTCGTCCAGGCCGCGCCCATCGATCGACGACACCGCCACGATCGGGGAGCCCTCGAGGGTTGTCCCGGCCAGGATCGCCTCGACCTGTTGCGCAACTTCGGCCAGGCGGGCCGATTCGACCAGGTCGACCTTGCTGATCGCCACCACGCCGTCGTGGATGCCCAGGCCATCCAGGAGCGCGAGGTGCTCCAGGGTCTGGGCCCGCGGCCCGTCATCGGCGGCGATCACCAGGATCGCGCCATCGATCTCGCCTGCCCCGACGAGCATGTTGCCGACGAGACGGTCGTGGCCGGGGACGTCCACGAAGTCGAGCTCCGAGCCGTCCGCGAGGCGCAGGTGAGCGTAGCCCACCTCGATCGTCATGCCCCGCCGGCGCTCCTCCGGCAGCCGGTCCGGGTCCATCCCGGTCAGGGCCTGGAGCAGGGCGGTCTTGCCGTGGTCGATGTGGCCGGCGGTGCCCAGGACAACGGTCACCGGACGGCGGCCAGCGCGGCCTCGATCCCGGCCGCGAGGGGCGGGTCGTCGTCGGGTTCGACCGTGCGCAGGTCGATGACCACGGACCGCTCGCTGATCCGACCAACGATGCACGGCTCCGCGAGGCGCAGGGCCTCCAGCAGGCGGTCGGCGGAGCGCGCCTCGAGGAGGAGGCCGAAGGAGGCCAGGACCTCGCCGGGAAGGGATCCGCCACCGACGGTCGAGTCCACCGGGGCGACCCGGACCCGGCCTGCCAGCTCGGCCGGCAGGCGCTCCCGGATCGACTCCGCGCGGGCCTGCAGGACGGCCGGAGCGGCGGCGATCATCCGCCACACCGGGACCTGGCTCGTGGCCAGGCCGGCCCGGTACAGGCCCAGGGTTGCGGCGACGGCGGCCATCGTCACCTTGTCCGGCCGGGTTGCCCTGGCGAGCGGATCACGCCGCAGCCGGGCCACCAGATCGGCGCGGCCCACGATGAGGCCCGCCTGCGGTCCCCCGACCAGCTTGTCGCCGCTGAACGTGACCAGGTCGGCCCCGGCCGACAGCCGCTCGGCCGGGGTCGGCTCATGGGCCAGCCCGAATCGCTCGGTCGGCAGGAGCGCCCCGCTGCCGAGATCGTCGATGACGATCGCGCCGTGCCGATGGGCGATCTCGGCGACGGACGCCGGGTCAGGTACCTCAGTGAAGCCGGCAATCACGAAGTTCGAGGGGTGGACCCGCAGGACCGCTCCGGCCCGGCCGTCCGCGAGGGCCTCCTCGAAGTCGCCCGGCCGGGTGCGGTTCGTCGTCCCGACCTCGATCAACCGGGCGCCGCTGCGCCGGATGATCTCGGGAATCCGGACACCACCACCGATCTCGACGAGCTCGCCTCGCGAAACCACGATTCGACCGCCGCGTCCGACCAGGCCGACCGCGAGGGCCAGCGCGGCTGCGTTGTTGTTGGCAACCAGGGCGTCGTCCGCCCCGGTCAGGGCGATCAGGTGCGCTTCCGCCGCCCGGAATCGGTCGCCCCGGCGGCCGCTTGCGCGATCGAGCTCGAGCAGCGGATAGCCGGCGGCCGCAGCCTGGGCGGCCTCCACGGCGATCGCCGGCCATGGGGCCCGGCCGAGATTCGTGTGGAGGATGACGCCAGTCCCGTTGATGACCCTGACGAGGCCCGAGCCGAGCGGATCAGCCAGGCGCTCGAGCCGGGTCGCGAGGTCGGAGGCAAGCTCGTCGAAGCTGTGCCCGGGCGTGCCGGCGGCGATCCGGGCCCGGTCCTCGCCGATCAGCTCCTGGGCAGCGGCAACGAGCGCGGCGTGGTCGCGTTCGCCCGGGAGCCGCGGCCGGACCGCGGCCAGCAGGCGCTCGACGCCGGGTGGACGGGGCCTATCGGAAGTCGGCAACCAGACCTCCCTGATCGAGACACATGGCGGGAGCGCGTGGGAGTCGAACCCACCGCGTCACGCGGAGCGTGGCGCCACCGGTTTTGAAGACCGGGAGACCCACCGGGACCCCTCCGCTCCCAGGCCCGTCGGGCCAGGCCAAGAGGATAGGCCAGCCTCGCGTCGCGGTCAGCCCGGCGTTGCTCCGGCCTCGACCTGGGCGAACCATTCCAGGGCCAGCCGGCTGAAGTCGTCCGGCCGTTCGAGCGAGGGCAGGTGGGCGACATCGGGCCAACGAACGAGGCTCGCACCCGGGAGCTCCTCGGCGAGGCGGGTCGCCGTCCGGACAACGGCCGCCACGTCGAGGTCGCCGACGAGGATCCGGGTCGGAACCCGGATGTCAGAGGCGCGTGCGCCAATTCCGGGCTCGAGCTCGAGACCCGCGATCTCCTCGTCATCCCAACCGTCGGTGTTCTCGAACGCCTTGAGCTGCATCTGGCCCACGAACGTGCGGATCGCCGGCGCGACCCGATCCGAAGGCTGGCCCGGCCCATCGAGCCAGGTCTCGAGGTTGGCCTCGACCGCCTGGTCGAGATCCTCGTCGGCGCGTGCCTCGCTCTCGGCTTCCCAGAATGCCTCAAGGTCCGCCGTCACCTCCGTCCGGAGGGCGCCGTCAGGGGCCACCAGGAGGAGCGAGCCGGCCAGCTCAGGCCGATCGAGGGCGACCTCGGCGACAATGCCGGCGGCCATCGAGACGCCGACCAGGTGGGCGCCGGCGATCGACAGCTCGTCGAGCAGGCCGGCCACCTCCAGGTAATGGGCGAAATCGCCCGGGGCCTTGCGGTCGGAGGTCCCGAAGCCACGGAGGTCCAGGCGGACCACCCGCCGGGCCGCTGTCAGTGCGTCGATCTGGGGGTTCCACATCCGGCGATCGCAGATACCGGCATGGACGAGCAGCACCGGCCGGCGGCTCGCCGGGTCGTCCGGAGATCCATTCGAGGGCAGGTCGTCGTAGGCCAGCCCCGTTCGAGTGCGCAGGTCGGTCGGCATGCGGCCCAGTCTACCGGCGCCCCCGTATCATCGGCGGGTGAACCTTCGCTTCGTCGATACACCGCCGCTGACCTCGCTGACGACCTCGGGCGGCTGTGCCGCCAAGCTCGGGGCGGACGTCCTGGCCGAGGCGCTGGCCGGCCTGGTCGGGCAGGATGCCCCGGCCGACCTGATCGCCGGCCTCGATCCGCCCGACGACGCCGCGGTCTACCTCGTCGCGCCGGACCTGGCCGTGATCGGCACCCTCGACTTCTTCCCGCCGTTGGTCGATGACCCGCGGACGTACGGCGAGATTGCCGCCGCAAACGCGCTGTCGGACGTCTTCGCGATGGGCGGCCGGGTCCTCTTCGCGCTGTCGATCGCGGCGTTCCCGGACGACCTGCCCCGGCAGGCGATGACCGAGATCCTGGCCGGCGCGGACGCCATGGTCCGGGCCGCAGGCGGCACCCTGGCCGGGGGCCACACGATCGTCGATGCCGAGCCGAAGTACGGCCTGGCGGTCATCGGGGTCGCCCACCCGGATCGCCTCCTGCGCAAGGGTGATGGGCGCCCGGGCGACGTGCTGGTCCTGACCAAGGCCCTCGGGACTGGCCTCCTCGTGGCCGGTCATCGGCAGGGTCGGCCGGAGGCTGGCGACGCGGCCTTCGGCGCGGCAGTCGACGGGATGCGCCGGCTCAACCGGGCGGCCGCCGAGGTCCTGCTGGCCAACGACGTTCGAGGCGCCACGGACGTGACCGGCTTCGGCCTGCTCGGCCATGGCCTCGAGATGGCCCGCGCGTCGGGCACCCGGTTCGCCTTCGTTGCCTCCGCCCTGCCGGCCCTGGACGGTGCGCTGGCGCTCGCCCAAGCCGGGATCGAGACGGGCGGCGCCGGCCACAACCGGCGCTTCGTAGCGGCCGAGCTCACCATCGATCCCGCTGTCCCGGCCGAGATCGTGACCCTGGCCCACGACCCGCAGACGTCGGGCGGGCTGCTCGCCGCGGTCGATCCCGCGAGGCTTGCCGCCGTCGAGGCGGGGCTGGCCGCGGCCGGCGTCTCGAGCTGGCGCGTCGGCCGGGTCGAAGCCCTGAACGGCGGGAGCGACGACCGACCCGGCGTCGCGCTCACTCTGTAGCAGGCTGGTATCCGTCGGATCTCCACCGGGCACGCGTTACGTGCCATGATCCAAGGTGACCACGCTCTCGATCGGAGGTTCTCGATGGCCAAGGCCTACACCCGACTGACAACACCGCTCGTGCGCGATGGCGACAAGCGATCCGGCGCCCCGCTCCGGCCGGCGTCCTGGGAAGAGGCCCTTGAGCGCACCGTCGACGGGTTCCGTCGCGCCGGGGCTGCCCACGGCCCAACCACGTTCGGCACGTTCAGCTGCTCCAAGGCAACCAACGAGCTGAACTATGCCGCCCAGAAGTTCAGCCGGACGATCCTGGGCAGCAACAACATCGACAGCTGCAACCGGACGTGACACGCCCCTAGCGTCGCCGGTCTGGCGACCGTCTTCGGTGCCGGTGGCGGCACAAGCTCATATCGGGAGGTCGAGGACACCAACCTGGTGATCCTGTGGGGCTCGAATGCCCGCGATACCCATCCGATCTTCTTCCATCACCTGCTCAAGGGCGTCAACAACGGCGCGAAGCTGTACACCGTCGATCCGCGCCGGACGAGCTCGGCCGAGTGGTCCGACGGCTGGCTCGGCCTCGACGTCGGATCCGACATCGCCCTGGCCAACGCGATCGGCCGGGAGATCCTGGCTGCCGGCCTCGAGAACAAGGAGTTCATCGCGCGGGCCACGACCGGGATCGAGGACTACCGGGCCAAGGTCGAGTCCTACACCCTCGACTACGCCGAGCGCGAGACAGGCGTCCCGGCAGCGATGATCCGCGAGCTTGCCCATGCCTTCGCCACGGCGCCCCGGGCGATGATCTGCTGGACGCTGGGGATCACCGAGCATCACAACGGCGTCGATAATGTGCTCGCCTTGATCTCGCTCGTCCTGCTGTGTGGCCATGTCGGCCGCTATGGCAGCGGGGTCAATCCGCTGCGCGGCCAGAACAACGTCCAGGGCGGCGGCGACATGGGCGCCCTGCCCGACCGGCTGCCGGGATTCCAGCATGTCGAGAACGACGAGCTCCGGGCGAAATTCGATGCGCTGTGGGGAGTCAAGGTGCCGCCCCGGCGGGGCTGGCACCTGTCCGGGATGTTCGACGCGATGGAACGCGGCGATTTGACCAGCGTGTACGTGATCGGCGAGAACCCGGTCCAGTCGGAGGCCGACCAGGAGAAGGCGATCCACCTCCTGTCCGGGCTCGAATTCATGGTGGTCCAGGACATCTTCCTGACCCGGACCGCCCAGCTGGCCGATGTCGTCCTGCCCGCCTCGGCCGCCTGGGCCGAGACCGAGGGCACCGTGACCAACTCGGAGCGCCGCGTCCAGCGCGTCCGGCGCGCCCTCAAGCCGCCGGGCGAGGCCCGCGACGACCTCGACATCGTGGTCGACCTGGCCCAGCGGATGGGCGGCAACTGGCCGGCGACGACCCCGGAAGGCCTGTGGGATGAGCTCCGCCAGCTGTCACCTGTCCATGCCGGCATGAGCTACCGGCGCCTCGAGGAGTTGGGCGGCATCCAGTGGCCGTGCTACGACGAGAACCATCCGGGCGAGCTGTTCCTCCACTCGCGACTGTGGGAGGACCCGGTGCCGGGAATGCGGGCGCCGTTCGTGCCGGTCGACCACGATCCGCCGGTGGATCGCCTCGACGCCGACTTCCCGATCCGGCTGACGACCGGCCGCCGGCTGGACTCGTACAACACCGGGGTCCAGAGCGGCGGCTATCGATCGCCCCTGCGGCGGGGCGAGTCGCTCGACATCTCGCCCGAGGACCTGGCCCGGTTCGAGCTCGTCGATGGCGAACGGGTCCGGGTCGTCTCACGGCGGGGCCAGGTGGAGGTGCCGGTCCGGGTTGATCCGTCGCTCCGGCCCGGGCTGACCTTCATGACCCTCCACTTCCAGGACGACGTGGCGGTCAACCTGCTGACGATCGATGCGACCGACCCGAAATCGGGCACGGCCGAGTTCAAGGCAACCGCGATCAGGATCGAGAAGCTGGATTCGCCGATCCCGGTGTCCTAGCCCGCCGGCTACCCTCTCGGCTCGTACCGGAGCGCCACGGCCCCCGAGCCGAACTCCAGCCGGCTCACGAGCTTCAAATCGACCTGCTTCGACAGTCCCGCGAACAGCGTCGGCCCATGACCCGCCAGCCTGGGCTGCACCACGAACTCGTATTCATCGATCAAGCCCAGCTCGGCCAACGCCAGGGGTAGCGTCACTCCTCCCACGAGCAGTCCCTTGCCCGGCTGCCGCTTGAGCTGCCGAACGGCCTCGCCCAGATCCCCGCGCAAGAGCTCGGCGTTCCAATCGACCTGGTCCAGGGTGGTCGACACGACGTACTTCCTGGCCGCGTCGATCGTCCGGGCAAAGGGCTCCATCCAGGGCTCCATCCAGTCAGGCGTTGTTCCTGTCTGCGCTGGCGCCCGCCAGGCTGATTCCATCATCTGGTAGGTCACCCGGCCAAAGAGCAGGGCATCGGCCGCGGCGAGGTTCTCGGCCGCGTGACGATGCAGCTCCTCGTCCGCCATGACAGCGCGATGATCGCAGCACCCGTCGAGGGTGACGTTGATGGAGTACCGAAGGGGTCGCATTTCGCGGCCGTTGCTCGCCCGTTACTGGAAGTAGCCGCTGATGTCGAGGATGAGCTGGGTGCCCTTGCCGGCCTTGCTGCGGTAGACGAACCACAGCTCGCCTGTGCCCGAGCCCAATGGTGCGGTGATCCCGTTGGCCCTCGTATCGCCCAGCGGGAAGTTGATCGTGGACGTGCCCGGCAGGGGGTTGGCCACATCGGTGACCGCGATGAAGCCGGGCCAGGTCTGGCCGGTGACGGTCAGGTTGGCGGTGATCGCGACCGCGCTCGCGGGCACGGCGTCGTGGCCGGCCACGACGACAGCGCGGGGGGTCGTGCCCTGGATCCCGGCCAGGCCATTGCCCAGGCCGGCGAAGCCGACCGGTGTGCGGGTATCGACCCGGCGGCCGGGGTTGAGCGGGTAGTACAGCAGGCCCCCGGATGCGGTGTAGTAGCCGGTCACGTCGAGGGCCAGGTCGACCTGGCCGGCCTTGGCCTTGAACACCGCGGCGATCGTGCCGTCGGCCGCGATCGGGATGGTCAGGCCATTGGCCCGGACGTCCTTGAGCGGGAAGTTGATCGTGGAGGTGGCAGGCGTCGTGGTCGGGTCGGGGGTCAGGCTGACGAAGCCCGCGGCGGTTTGCCCGGTGACGGTCAGGTTGGCCGTGATCGCGATCGCGTCGGCCGGGATCGTGGTGATGACCGGGTCAAGGAGCGCATCGCCCCGGACCGCGAAGCTCTGGGGCACGTTGGCCACGAAGGAGTGGATCGTCAGGTCGCTCCGGCTGTCCAGGATCCGGCTGGGCACGACCGGCTGGTACTTGCCGCCGGTGGCGGTGCTGAAGTAGCCGGTCACGTCCAGGAGCAGGTAGGCGCTCGCGCCGGCGGTCGCCTTGTACACCGCCGCGAGGCTGCCGTCGGCGGCCAGCGCGATCGTGACGTTGTTGGCCCGGGTATCGCCGCGCGGGAAGTTGAGGGTCGAGCTCGGCGGGTTGGCCGTCGGGGTCGGGGTCAGGCTGGCGAAGCCGGCCGCGGTCTGGCCGGTGACCGTGAGGTTGCCGGTGATCGCCACTGCGTCGGCCGGGATGGCCCCGGTGTTGGCCACCGCGAACGTGCGCGGGACGCCCGACACGAACGGACCCGACAGCCCGATCGGGGTGCGTCCGTCGAGGACCCGGACCGGCGTGATCGGGTTGTACTTGGTGCCGACCGCGCCGACGCTGACCTGGTGGATCGACGTCGCCCAGGTGTGATCCGCTGCCGCATATGGATCGCCGACCCAGACCGAGCTTGGATCCTGGGGATCCTGGGCAACGCCCAGATAGGCGCCCCACTGGGTGCCGGCGTACGTCCCCGCCCCGGCCGTCAGGAGCTTCGCCGTGCTCCACGCGGTCGGCGCGTCCGTGGGCAGGTTGTACTGGTCATACGAGCCCGCATCGGACGTGGCCGACGAACGCGAGTAGACCACGTGGAGGACCCCGGCGCCGGAGTAGGCGATTCCGCCGAACGAGTCGTCGAAGCCGTTCGTAGCGATCAACGTGTCACCGACGGCGGTCGGCTCGGCAGTTCCGGCCGGATCGGACAGGGTCACGACCCGGACGCATACCCGGCTGGTTGAATCCCCAGTCGGCGTGCACGGATAGTTCGCCGTGAAGGCCAGGCTGCCGTCGTGATAGATGACGCTGTCGGGCGTCTCGTCGATGGCCGTGGTAAGAGTCCCGCCGGACTGCTCGGGGCTGGGTGGAGTGAGGAACTGCGCGACGACGTTGTCGACGGTCAGGTCGTAGCCCGAGATGAGAAGGGTATTCCGGGCAGCCGAGCCCGCGATCGACAGGTAGACCACGTCGGTCGGCGTGCCCGGCGGGACGCTCGCGGTTGCATCAAACGAATTGACCAGTCGAAGCTCGGGTGTCGTCACCGGTTCCTGGACGGCGAGCCTGAGCCCGAGGGCCGACGAGAACGTGAAGCCCGCCGACACGACCTCGGACACCTCGTACTTCGGGGGAAGCTGGGCCCAGTCCATGGCGTACACGATCGACTGGTCGAAGTCACCGCCAAGGCAGTCCGGGCTGTTCGGGCCGCTGCCCGTGACCATGTCGAAGTAGGTCGCGACCAGGCCGAGCTTGTCGGTCGACGCGCCAAAGGTCGGCTGGTCGGGGAAGGCGTCGGTCTGGCCGAAGTACGACACGTCCCACGCGCCATGCGGATCGGCCGTCCGCGAGATCGCGAAATCGATGAAGCCGTGGCCGAACGACGGGGCAGCCTGCCCGGTCAGGGTGTAGTTCGTCGCGCAGTCCCAGCTGACGTCGGTGGCGATCCAGCGCTGGCGGAGCGTGTCGAAATGGATCCGGGGATCGGCGTCGTAGCTGGTGAACCCGGAGGCCTGCGGCAGCAGGAAGAAGTCCGGCATGAACACCTTGTCGGTGACCGTGCCGGCCCGGTCAGTAAACAGCAATGCCACGTTGTCGGCCTCGACCGTTCCGTCGGGCCCGACCGCGATCCCTGAATCGGGCGGTTCGATCCCGCCCGAGTCGCCCTCGGCCTGGCCAGTCGCGGCCAGCGGCGTGGCCGCCGCAGCCTGGCCGGAGGCGGTCGCCAGGACCGGGGCGGGCGGCCCGACGACCGCAGGATGGGCGCCGGCCTGGGCCTGCCGCGTAGCCGCCGTGGCGACCGTCGCGACCCTGGCCAGGGCCTTCGCCACGGTACTCGGATCGAACGGCAGGGACTTGTCCGGCCTGGCCGCCATGGCCCGCACGTCCACCGTCCCGCGACTCACTGCTGTCGCGGCGATTCGGCCGGCACTCACCGACAGGGCTGCCTTGTGGGGCGCGCCCGGCGAGCTGGGGCCGGTCGCGAGCGTCGGTGCTGCCTGGGCGAGCAGCGCCGCAAGGAGGATGGCTGCGCCGCCAACGCCGGCAAGCCGCGCGCCGATCGACGACCGAAGCATGTCAACTCCTCGCTTGGGCTCTCGGATCAGGCAGCGGATCGACCGCGCGCGCCCGGGTTGCCCCTCGCGCGGCCCTAGCCTACCCTGCCCATCCGCCGCCCGTCGATCGCGGTCCAGGGCAGGCGGGCGGCGGCAAGGGACGCAGGGTCCGGCGCGGGACTGGCCGCGGGGTTGGCTCGTTACACTGGGCAGCGATGGACATCCATGTCATCGCACCGCTGGCCAGCCCTGCCGAGCGGGCCGCGGTGGATGCCCTGCTCGGACCGGCCACCTCGGGCTGGTCCGGCGGCGATCGTGACAGCGCAACCGAGGGCCACTCGGCCCATGGCGGCCATGCGGCCCGGGCGCAACGGGATCAGCTCCTGCCGGCGCTCCATGCCGTCCAGGATCGAATTGGCTGGATCAGCCAGCCCGCCCTTGGGTACATCAGCCGGCGCCTGAGCATTCCGCCGGCAGAGGCCTACGGCGTGGCCACCTTCTACGCGCTGCTCAGCACCCGTGAGCGCCCTCCGATCGTCGCCCACGTCTGCGACGACATCGGCTGCCGGCTGGCCGGCGCGGAGCAGGTCTGCGCGGACCTCGGCCGGTCAATCGGGCCACCCGGCGCGACCGGCGCCGACGGCCTGACGACCTGGCTGCGGAGCCCCTGCCTGGGCCTGTGCGAACGGGCCCCGGCGGCCCTCTTCACGGTGGCCGGCGAGCGACCCGAGCAGGTCGCCGTCGCGCCCGTCGATGCGGTCGGGATCACCTCGCGTCTCGAACGAGCCGCCGGCGGAGCATCGATCGGGGCAGATCCCTCCACCGACCCGACCACCGCCGAGCGCCTGGCCGCCGCCCAGGTCTCGGTTCCCCAGGCGGGTCAGGACCAGCTGAGGCTGCTGGCCCGGGTCGGCCGGATCGATCCGACCTCGCTCGATGCGTACCGGGCTGCCGGCGGCTACGCGGCCCTCGCCCGGGCACTCGAGCTCGGGCCCGAGGCGGTGATCGCCGAGGTGACTGCCTCGAAGCTGCTCGGCCGCGGAGGCGCGGCCTTCCCGACGGGTCGCAAATGGGCGGCGGTCCGGGCTGCCGGTGGCTCGCCCAAGTACGTGGTCTGCAACGCCGACGAATCCGAGCCGGGCACGTTCAAGGACCGGGCCCTGCTCGAGGACGATCCATTCGTCGTGATCGAGGCGATGACGATCGAGGCCTTCGCCACGGGTGCCAGCCGCGGTTTCATCTACCTCCGCGGCGAATACCCGCTGGCGGCTGCTCGCCTGGGAGACGCCATCTCCCAGGCCCGGGCGGCCGGCCTGCTCGGCCCGGGCGTGCCGGGCTCGGGCGGTACGGGCTCGGAGTTCTCGTTCGATATCGAGCTCCGGATCGGCGCCGGTGCCTACATCTGCGGCGAGGAGACGGCCCTCTTCAACTCGATCGAAGGCAAGCGGGGCGAACCGCGCAACAAACCGCCGTTTCCTGTCGACGTCGGCCTGTTCGGCAAGCCGACGGCAGTGAACAATGTCGAGACCCTGGCCAACGTCCCGCTGATCCTGCGCGATGGCGGTGCGGCCTATGCCGCGCTGGGGACCGATGGCTCGGCCGGCCCGAAGCTCTTCTGTGTCTCGGGCCACGTTGCCCGGCCGGGGATCTACGAGGTGCCGTTCGGGACGACCCTGCGCGAGCTGCTCGAGCTGTCCGGCGGTGTTCCCGCCGCGGCCGGCGTGACCATCGACAAGGCGATCCGGACCATCCTCCTGGGCGGCGCCGCGGGCGTCTTCGTCGGCCCTGACGCGCTCGACACGGCACTGACGTTCGAGGGCACCCGGGCGATCGGGGCGACCCTCGGGTCCGGAGTCGTGATGGTCTTCGACCAGACCGTCGACCTGGCCGGCACGCTGCGCCGGATCGCGGCATTCTTCCGCGACGAGTCGTGCGGGCAATGCGTGCCCTGCCGGGTCGGCACGGTCCGCCAGGAAGAGCTCCTCGCCCGGCTGGCGACCGGCACGCCAAACGGCACACGGGCCGACGAGCTGCACCTCCTCGCGGAGATCGGCCAGGCGATGCGCGATGCCTCGATCTGTGGCCTTGGCCAGACGGCTTCGTCGGCCATCGAGAGCGCCGTCCGGGCGGGTATCGTGTCGGCGTGAGCAGCGTCCCCCCGATCCAGTTCTATCCTCCGGCCCGGCCGGCCCGGCCGCCGGCCCCACCGCCGGAGCCGGCTGCTGAGCGGCTGGAGCTGACGATCGACGGGCAGGCGGTCACGGTTGACGCCGGCGCCACGATCCTCGATGCCTGCCGCGCAAGCGGCGTCGACACCCCGACCCTGTGCTATCTCGAGAACCTGACCCCGGTCAATGCCTGCCGGGTGTGCGTCGTCGAAGTGGCCGGCTCGCGCGTCCTGGCGCCGGCCTGCTCGCGCAAGGTCGAGGCCGGGATGGCCGTCCAGACCGACACCGATCGGGTCCGTCTGTCGCGCAAGGTCGTGCTCGAGCTCCTCGGATCGTCCGTCGACCTGTCCACCGCGCCCCAGGCGCCGGCCTACTTCGAGCGCTATGGCGCTGATCCGGACCGGTTCGGACCGGCGGCCGAGCCGGCGGCGGCCGGGGAGCGCGACGGGCACGAAGCCGGCCACCATCACCCGGCTGCCGGTGAGCCCACCGCGGCGACGGTCGCCCAGCCGGTCAAGATCGACAACGAGCTGTACGTCCGCGACTACTCGAAGTGCATCCTTTGCTACAAGTGCGTCGAGGCCTGCGGCGTCGACGCCCAGAACACGTTCGCGATCGCGGTCGCCGGGCGAGGCTTCGACGCCCGGATCTCGACCGAATGGAACGTCGGCCTGCCCGACTCGGCCTGCGTCTACTGCGGCAACTGCATTGGCGTCTGCCCGACCGGAGCGCTGATGTTCCGGTCCGAGCACGAGATGCGTGAAACAGGCACCTGGGACGAGTCGGCCCAGACGGTGACCGACACGATCTGTCCGTACTGCGGGGTGGGCTGCACGCTCAGCCTGCACGTCCAGGACAACGAGATCGTCAAGGTGACCTCGCCGCTCGACTCGTCGGTCACCGAAGGGCACCTGTGCGTCAAGGGCCGTTTCGGCTTCGATTTCGTCCAGAGCCGCAAGCCAGGCGGCTGACCGGCTCGCCGTGGCGCCGATGGGCGTTCGTGGTGGGCGACTCGGGGTCGCCGTGGGCGAACAGGGTCACCACCCCCAGGTCACGTGTCCTGGGTTATCTCCCGCGGCGATGAGAATGCCGGAATCGACCCTGCCAACGACCCAGTCGGGGTCGGCAAAGGCCGATTCCATCGCGGACGGCGATCAAATCGCGGGAATCCTCGTCGCCCCGCCGGTGCCCGGTCGCGCCTTGGGCCTGTTTGATCTCCTGGGGAGATAACGGCGCCCGACTGGCCCCGAAGATGCTGACACCTGGCCCCTCGGCCGTCTCAGAGCTGGATTCGCTCCCGGCCGGCATAGATGTTGAAGCCGTCGCCGCGCAGGAAGCCCACCAGGGTCTGGCCGAATCGCTCGGCCGCCTCGACCGCCAGGTCGGACGGCGCCGAGACCGCGCACACGATCGGGATGCCCGCCACCGCTGCCTTCTGGACGATCTCGAGGCTGACCCGGCCGCTGACCATCAGGATTCGGTCGTGGAGTGGCATCAAGCCGGCCAGCACCCCCCAGCCGACCAGCTTGTCGAGGGCGTTATGGCGGCCGACGTCCTCGCGCACGGCCAGGAGCGTCCCGCCGGGGTCGAACAGGCCCGAGGCATGCACGCCTCCAGTCCGCTCGAAGACCGCCTGGCCTTCACGCAGCCGGTCCGACAGGGCCAGGATCGTGTCCCGGCTCACGACCGGCCCGGGCGGGATCGGGTCGCACCGGATGGCGACCTCGTCGAGCGAGGCCTTGCCGCAGATCCCGCAGCTCGCCGTCGCCACGAAATGCCGCTCGGGCACGAGCGAGGCATCGAACGAGCGCTTGAGCCGGACGATCACCGTGTCGTCCGGCCGGGACAGGGCCACCGGGTCGCCGAACTCGATCGAGGCGACATCGTCGTCGCCGATCAGGCCCTCCGTGCGCAGGAACCCGACGGCCAGCTCGGCCTCCGAGCCGGGCGTGCGCATCGTGATCGCCACGGCCACTTCATGCTGACCCGGTCCAGCAACCCGAATCTCCATCGGTTCCTCGCCGACGAGCGTGTCGTCGCGCTCCTCGATGTGCTCGCCGCGGATGGCCACGATCCGGTTGCGCGAAACGTGGCGGGTGGGCTCGATCACGCCCGAAGTCTACGATGGGCTCGATGGCCGACCCCCAGCCGATCCTGCGCCTGTCCGACCGGCGGCTCCTCGATGGCAGCCGGACGGCGACCCTGGCGACCCTCGATCCGAATGGCCGCCCCCGGCTCGTGCCGTGCTGCTTCGCTGTCGACCCGGTGCGTGAGGTGGTCTGGACGCCGATCGACGAGAAGCCCAAGCAGTCGGCTGAACCGCGCCAGCTTGGCCGGGTCACCGACCTGACGGCCTGGCCGGCGGTCAGCCTGCTCGTCGATCGCTGGTCCGAGGACTGGTCGGAGCTGGGCTGGCTTCGCCTCCACGGACGGGCCAGCCTGCTCGAGCCAGACATCTCGGCCGATGCCGCCGAGCGGCGCACGGCGATCGAGGCCCTGCGCGGGCGCTATCCGCAATACGCCGGCCACGACCTCGAGTCCCGCCCGATCATCGCGATCGAGGTCACCGAGGCGGTCCGCTGGGCCGCCGCCGACGGCTAGGACGCGAGCGACTCGAGCAGGCGCTTTGAGGCGGCGGCGATCTCCGCGACCGCACCGTCGAACGCCTCGGCGTTCCTGCGCGACGGGACGCGATAGCCGCTCACCTTGCGCACGAACTGGAGCGCGGCTGCGGCAACCTCGTCATCGGTTGCCTCGGTTTCGGGTCGGCGGAGGGTCTTGATGCTTCGGCACATGGCCAGATCGTAGCGCGA
Organism: uncultured Chloroflexia bacterium; assembly: GCA_963720965.1. GTDB lineage: Bacteria > Chloroflexota > Limnocylindria > Limnocylindrales > CSP1-4 > Palsa-1033. The sequence continues at coordinate 1,268,097 of CAVRHD010000002.1, forward strand.
TCAGGCCCGGGCGAGGGTCCGGTCCGGGTCATACAGGGCCGCCCGGTGGACCGTGCCCACGGCGCTCGCACCGTCGGCGGTCGTGACCTCGACCTTGGCGCCCTCCGCGATCGATGGCTCGAGGTAGGCGAGGGCCAGGGTCCGGCCGAGCGTATAGCCGATGTCGGCCGAGGTGATCCGGCCGATGGAGCCGCGATCGAGCGATACGGCGTCACCAGGCTTGGGCAGGAACGCGAGCCCATCGAACGCGATCCCGACGAGCGAGCGACTGAGCCCGGCCTCCTTCTGGCGCAGGAGGGCGGCCCGGCCGATAAATTCGCCCTTGTCGAGGTGGACCGTCCAGCCGACCCCCGCCTCGTACGGGCTCGTCGTCTCGTCGAGGTCGAGGCCGTACAGCGGATACTTCTTCTCGATCCGGACGCTCCGCAGTGCGCCCAGGCCGGCCGGCTTCAGGCCATCGGCCCAGCCCGCTTCGAGGAGCGCCAGCCACATGTGGTCGGCGTAGTCGCGCGAGTAGAACAGCTCGTAGCCGAGCTCGCCCGAATAGCCCGTCCGGGACAGGACGACCGGCACCTCGGCCAGGGTGCCCTCGGTGAACCGGTAGTACGGCAGGCCCGCCGTCGACAGGTCGATGTCGGTGAGGGAGGCCAGGATGTCCCGGCTGCGCGGTCCCTGGATCGAGAGGTAGGCCGTACCCGGCACGCAGTTCGTGACATAGGCCAGCCTGCCTCGCGCCTGCTCGGTCAGGTGGGCGACGACCCGGTCGACCCGCGACGGCGTCGGGCACAGCCAGTAGTGCCCGGCCGAGAAGCGGAAGACGGTCAGGTCGTCGATCATGCCGCCCGCCTCGTTCAGGACCGAGCTGTACATCACGCCGCCGTCAGTCAGCCGCCGGACGTCGTTGACGACGACGGAGTTGAGGAACGCCTCGGCGTCGCGGCCCTTGATGTCGACCGCTCCCTGGTAGTACACGTCGTACATTCCGGCCGCGGTGCGGGTGGCAATGTGCTCAGCCTCGACCGTGCTGAAGCGGTAGGCCGCGTCGAACCCGATTCGGTCGACGATCTCGGCCCCCAGCGCGACGAACTGGTGGTAGTACGGCGTGTGGCGACGGGCCATCGGATCTCCTGGCGCGACGGGCAGCGTGGTCGGGCGACGTGGCCAGTGTGGTCGCCCGGGTCGCCGCTCGCCCGGCCAGTTCCGAGGCGGGGAACGACAGACGCCCCGGCTCGAGCCGGGGCGTCTGGTTCAGTTCGAGATCAGGCGGCGCGTTTGCCGTCCGATGTCAGCCTAGCGGCGCTGGGTTGCGAAGCAATCCGCGCAGTAGACCGGCTTGCCGCTCGTGGGGCGGAAGGGGACCTGGGCCTCCTTGCCGCAACTCGAGCAGGTGGCCGAGAACATCTCGCGAGGGCCACGATCACGGCTTCCGCCGCCACCATATCCGCCGCTGCTGCTGCCGTAGCTGCCGCCCGAGCTGTAGCTCGAGCCGCCGCCATAGCTGGATCCACCGGTTTCGCCGCGAGCTGCCTTGCGGCTGGCTCGGCAGCTGCTGCAACGACGTGGCTCACTGAAGCCACGCTGCGAGTAGAACTCCTGCTCGCTCGAGGTGAACGTGAACTCCTGGCCGCAATCAGCGCAGCTCAGGGTCTTGTCCGCGTACAACGAAAAATCACTCCTACTATGCCCGGAAACCGCGATCGATCTCGCGGAAACCGTGAGAGGAGTGACCGTGTTCGCCGTGCGATTCACTTGGTCCCCTGGGCGAGGACGAATCAAGCCTAGACCACCTTGGGGCTTCGCACAAGCCCCGAGATTCAGGCTGTAATCAGGGTTCGATTCAGGCCGTTCGAGCACGAATCCGGGCTAGACCGGCCCGAGCCTGGGCGATGTGGACCCGATCGTGGCCGGCCAGCAACCGGAAGGTCAGCTCATAGCTCTCCGGCCCGCGTTCGAGATGCTGGCCGATCCGGGCGCGATCGGCCGCCGACGCCTCGTTCCACAGCCGGAGGTTGGCGGCGCGCAGGGCATCGAACACCGGCAACAACGCCTCGACCGGCTCGTCGACGGAATGGAGCCGGTTTGCCCACCGGTCCTGGTCGTAAGGCATCAGGTCCGGTTCGTCCTCGGCCAGGATCCAGCGGTAGCGTGCCGACGAGCTCAGCTCGGCGTCAACCATATGGCCGATCAGCTCGACGACCGACCACTCCTGCGGCTCGGGTCGGGTACGCAGGTCGGCAGCGGCATCGTCGAGCAGGGTCCGGACGTTGGCCGGCGTGGCAGCCTGGGCGGCCGCCGGATCGTCGTCGCCCAGGGCAGCCAGCAGGGTCTGCTGGTAGGCCCGGCCAAGGGCCAGCGAATCGGCGGTCGCAGTCATGTGTGTGTCCTCCTGGGTGAAGCGCGATCGTACGACGCAGGCAGCCGAGCCGCCGACCGACCGCCGACCCACCCTGCCTTGGGCCGGAGAAGGGACTCGTTTCTTCCGGAATACCAATGAACGTATGCGTAAGGAAGAATGGCGGTCGGCGGCGCGGCCGGAGCCTCGCTTCGGTAGACGCCAACGGCTAACTTGGGCCGGGCACGGCCCGAATCGAGGCCCTGAACGCACCGCGGAACCCCGCATCCTTTCGTAGGACCACGTCCATTGGTAAACCGGAAGTTCCCGGGTCCGCCAGGTCAGTCGGCGCGCAGCGACGTGATGCATCCGTCGACCCGACCAGCGGACCCGACCAGGGAACGCGGCCAGGGAATGCCGGCAAGAGAAACGGCCAACCCGCGTTGCGAGCGACCCGCTACCCTGACCGGCGATGCTCGCCCTCCAGGTCGTCGTCTTTGCGGCGGGATTGCTGCTCGTCCTGCGCGCGTTGCTGTCGGCCGTGCGGACCTTCGTCGTGCCCCGGGGCGCCTACGACAACCTCAGCTCGTTCGAGTTCCGGGTCGTCGGCCGGATCTTTAACGGGATCGCGCGGCCCAGCCTGGGCTATGACCGGCGCGACGCGATCATGGCCCTGTACGCGCCGATCGCCCTGGTCGTCCTCCCGCTCCTCCTCCTGGCCCTGGTCCTGGCCGGCTTCGCGGCGATGTTCTGGGCGATCGGGCCGACCACGATCGAGGCGGCGGCGCGCGACAGCGGGTCGGCCCTGCTGACCCTCGGCTTCGCCCCAGTGACGGGCTGGCCAGCGCTCGTCCTGTCATTCGGGGAGGCCGCGATCGGGCTGATCCTGGTGGCCTTGCTGATCGCCTACCTGCCGACGATGTACACGGCCTTCCAGCGACGCGAGGCGTTCGTGGCCAAGGTCAGCGTGCGGGCCGGCACGCCGGCCTCGGGAACCGAGCTGCTGATCCGATTCTGGTCGGTCGGCCTGCTCGGTGCGCTGGGCGACCTGTGGGCCGAGGCCGAGACCTGGTTCATCGACCTCGAGGAGAGCCACACCACGCTGGCGGCCCTGCCCTTCTACCGGTCGCCCCGATCGACCCGGTCGTGGACGACCGCCGCGGGTGCGATCCTCGATGCGGCGTCCCTGCTCCACTCAACGATCGACGTCCCGGCCGACGCACGAACCGATCTCGCGATCACGGCGGGCTACACGACCCTCGATGCGATCGCCGGCTTCTTCCGGATGTCAACGATCGCCCGGCCGGCCCGGGCGGACGACCCAATCCGGGTCTCGCGGGCCGAGTTCGATGCGGCCGTCGAGGAGCTGGCCCGAGCGGGCCTGCCGATGAAGGCGGACCTGGACCAGGCCTGGCGCGACTTCGCCGGCTGGCGGGTCAACTACGAAGACGCGCTGCTGCGCCTGTCGGGCCTGGTCCTCGCGCATGACGCCCGTTGGAACGACGGCCCGCGACGGCTTGCCGCGCGGGAAGCCGCCCAGCAGCACAGTCGGAGCGGTTCCGGAGCTGCTAGGACGGGCCCGGGCTGAAGCCGGAGCTCGACGATCCGGGCGCGTCCGACGGACCGGGTGAGCCCGAAGCACCCGGCTCGCTCGTGTCGGTGATGCAAGCGTTGATCCGCGAGTTGGTGATCGTGACCACCAGCGCGAGGCCTGGGTTCACCTTGAACGGGGCGCCGCACTTCGTCGAGACGATCGGGCTGGGCGCCGCCGGCTGCTCATCCCACACGAACGCTGCGTAGCTGCCCGGCGACAGGGCCACGGTGGTGGTGTCGACCGAACCCGCCGGCGTCAGGGTCGTGTTGTCGATGACGGTGTGGCTCGCGTCGATCAGCTGCATGTGCGTCGTGTGGGCAGCGCCCGAGCCCGGGCCGTCGATCATGTACACGAATGTGACCGGGACAGCCGGCAGCTTGGGCGATGAGCTGGCGCTCGATCCCGCGCACGCGGCCAACAGCGCGGTCAGGCCCAATGTGAGAGCCAATCCATCGGCTCGGCGGGGACCCGCGCCGGCGCGAAGCAGGCGGCGAGACGGCGATCGAGGATCCATCGGGTCACGACGCTACCATGCCCGGCGATGAGCCTGCCCAGTGATCCCGGCGCAGCCGGCTCCCCGGACGCACAGGCGACGTTCCCCGTCGACCCTGGGTACGACCTTGTCCGCACCCTCGCAGCGCTCGCTCACGGCCGGGGCGACCCCACGATCCGGGTCGAGCCCGACCGGGTCCGGCGGGCGACGCGAACACCGGACGGGCCGGCCACCGAGGAGCTCGTACGGGTCGGCCACGCGGTCGTGGCCCGGGCCTGGGGCCGGGGCGCCACGTGGGCAGTCGGGCACGCCCCGGACCTGCTCGGCCTGGCCGACCTGCCGGCCGCGTTCGTGCCGGACCACCCGCTCCTCGACGAGCTGGCCCGGCGCTACGCGGGCATCCGCATCGGACGGACCGACGCCGTCGTCGAGGCGCTCGTGCCGGCCGTCCTGGAACAGAAGATCACCGGTGACGAGGCTCGCCGGACGTATCGCGCGATCGTCAGGACTCACGGTGAGGCGGCGCCTGGACCACTCGGGCTGCACCTGCCTCCATCCGCTGAGCGGCTGGCCAGCCTGCCCTACTACGCGTTCCATCCACTCGGACTGGAGCGCCGGCGGGCCGAGCTGCTCCGCCGGATCGGCGCGTCCGCGGGCCGGCTCGAGGCCCTCACCCGGCTGCCGCCGGCGGAAGCCGGCCGGCAGCTCCAGCGCCTGCCGGGGGTCGGGCCGTGGACCGCGGGCGAGGTCGGACGAGCCGCGTTCGGCGATCCAGATGCGCTCAGCATCGGCGACTACCACCTGCCGAGCCTGGTCTGCTACGCGCTGGCCGGCGAGCGCGACGGCGATGACGCCCGGATGCTCGAGCTGCTCGAGCCGTGGCGCGGCCAGCGCGGCCGGGTCGTGCGCTGGCTGGAGCTGGGCAGCCGGGACCTAGCGGGACTTGGCCCCGCGCGACGGGGTCCGCGCCTGCCGTCGCGCTCGATCGGCGGCCTGTAAACCCGGCTCGGCCAGGGCGCCGCCGGCAAGCACAAGGTCCGCCGATCCGTCGGCGTCGGCCGCCGCGCCGAAGGTCGTCCCGCCGACGGCATCGTCGCCCTCGGCCGGCTGGTACCAGCTGGCCAGCTCGCGATTGATCACGAGGGTCGCCCAGTCGCGGACGTCGAGGATGCCGCCGACCATGAACGCGATCGTGGCATCGGTCAGGGGCACCATCAGGTCGCGCTGGGTGAACGTGGCCAGGGCGTCGACGCCAGGCGGCTCGTGGAGCCGGCCGAGGACCGTGTACGGTCCGATCTGGGCTCGCAGCCGGTGCGGCGCGGTGGCGATTCGCAACGCACGCGAGCCGCGTGGACCGGTCGCCCGGACGGCACACAGCTGGCTGCGCTCGATGGTGAACTCGGCCGCCTCCACCCGGCGGCCATTGCCCAGGTCCTCGAGGCTCACGTCGACCAGGTGGACCAAGGGATGCGCGTTCAGCTGGTCGGTCAGCCGGGGCGCTCGAAGGTCAAGTTTTCCGTTGATCAGGCAGTCCCCGGCGAAGCCGGTGAAGTCGATGAACATCGTGCCCTCGAGCGGTGTGGTTGGTGCCCATCCTGCCTGCCGGGGAGGGGCGTCCAACAGGGCACGAAGGTTTGTTGAACATTCGCTCGATGGTCCGTACGAAGGGGCCGGGTGCGGGGCGGACGGGTACACTCCCGACGTGTTCGGGCCGTTGACAGGAGTCGATCCCGCATGACCCGGCCGCTGCGGGTCGGCGTCCAGCTGCCCGAGATCGAACGGGTCGTTCGCTGGCCGGAGGTCCTGGCCATGGCCCGCCAGGTCGAGGACGTCGGCTTTGACGCGATCTGGCTGGGCGACCACCTGCTCTACCGCTGGCCGGGCGTGCCCCAGGCGCGCGGACCGTGGGAGGTCTGGACGATGCTGGCCGCGATCGCGGCGTCGACGAGCCGGGTCACGATCGGGCCACTTGTCGCATCGACCAGCTTCCATGCCCCGGCGATGCTGGCCAAGCTGGCCGCCGGCGTCGACGAGATCAGTGGCGGGCGGCTGGTGCTGGGACTCGGGGCCGGCTGGAACGAGACGGAGTACCGCGCGTTCGGCTTCCCGTTCGACCGCCGGATCAGCCGGTTCGAGGAAGCCTTCACCATCATCCGGACCCTCCTCTCGGAAGGTGCCATCGACTTCGACGGCACGTTCTACCAGGTCCGCGACTGCGAGCTGCTGCCGCGATCGACGCGGCCCGGCGGTCCGCCGCTGCTGCTCGGCTCGAGCGGCGAGCGGATGCTCCGGATCTGCGCGCCCTATGTGGCGGGCTGGAATGCCTGGTACAACGCGACCGGCAATCGACCCGACGGTGTCGTTCCGCTGCGGGCCAAGGTCGATGCCGCGGCGATCGTGGCCGGCCGCCAGCCGACCGACATCGCCCGGAGCGTCGCCGTCCTCGTCCAGCTGGACGGCGGAGGCGGCCAATTCCAGGGTGGCTACAGCGCCGATCCGATCGTTCCGCTCAGCGGGCCGCCGGAAGTGATGGCCGAAGAGCTCCGGGCCTACAGCCGGGCCGGCATCGACGAAGTCCAGCTCGTGCTCGACCCGATCACGCTCGACTCGATCGAGGCATTCGGGGCGGTGCTCGAGCTGCTCGACGCAGACTGACAATCGACGATCTGGCCCGAGAGGGGGCCACTCCGGATCGGCGCACAGGCCGTCCGGGCCCAGCGGATCACGTCGCTGGCCCGACTCGCTCCGCCCGGGCCTCCCCCACCGGCTGCGCCGCCGCCGAAGCCGCCGCCCCCGAATCCGCCGCCGAATCCGCCGCCGAATCCGCCAAGGCCGCCGCCCCCAACACCACCGCCGACCAGGACGTAGCGGACGTCGCCGGAGGCCACCCTGGCCTGGAACTCGGCCACGGTCAGGGTCCGATCGCTGCCGTCGAAGCCGCCCAGGTTCATCACCGGCAGGCCCGTCTCGATGATGATCGACTCGGCCTGGCTGGCGTTCGAGGTCGCCACGACGAACTTCGCGTCGTGCTGATGGGCCAGGGCGAAGGCCACGAGCGCGTTGCCGTTGGCGCCGGCCGCCCCGACACCCGCCGGTCCACCGAAGCCACCGGCCCCGCCGAAGCCACCGGCCAGGCCGAGGAACCCGCCGCCTCGACCGGCAGCCACGGCCTGCGGCGGGCCACCGATCGGCAGGGTCGCGCCAGGTGCGTGGAGGGTCGTCCAGGCCGACCAGGCGAGCGGGGCGACCGACAGGCACGCGACGGCCACCACGAGCAAGGACAGGCCGGCCGCGCGATCACGGGCCATCGTGCCAACTCCGGCTCGTACCAGGAGCAGGCCGCCGCCGACCGCCAGTGACAGCACGACCACCAGGGCCTCGAGCCCGTCGAAGCCTGCGGCGACCCCGACAATCGTGCCCTCGATCGCGCCTGCTCCGATCACGGCGATCGGCAGCAGCCAGCCGGCCAGGCCCGGCCGGCGCCACGCCCGGAGCATCGCCGCGCCGCCGGCCCCGGCCAGGGCTGCGACCGGCGGGGCGAACATCACGAGGTAATGGGGATGCCAGAAGCGGGCCACGCTGAAGAACACCGCGCCGGTGGCGAACCAGGTCGCCCACAGGACGATGGGAACGAGGAACCTGCGCCGGGCCGGCCGGCGGCGAAGCTCGAAGGCGGCCACCACGAGCCCGACCAGGCCGAACAGGAGCCACCAGCCGACCTGGCCCGAAAGCGACGGGTCGAGCAGGCGGAATGGCCCCGCCCGGCCGAGGTTGGGGAAGCTCAGGCCGCCGGCCAGCCGGTCGATGCCGTTGTAGTTGAGCGCGAGGTCCACCACCGAGTTGACCGCGCTGCCGCCGATGAACGGGCGGCTGCCGGCGGGGATCGCATCGACAACGAGCGCCCACGAGAACGAGACGACGAGCAGGACGAGGCCAGCCGCGAACAGGTGGCCGAGCCGTTGGGCGAGGGAGCGGCGCTGGTCGACCAGGACCGCCAGGGCCAGGGCCGGGACGACCAGGTAGGCCTCGAGCATCTTGATGTTGAAGCCCGCGCCGACCAGCACCCCGGCCAGGATCAGCCAGCGAGCGCGGCCGGTGCGCCCCCAGCGGAGCGTCGCCCAGACCGCCAACAGGGTGACCAGGACGAGCAGGCTGTCGACCGTGTTGTTACGCGCGGTTGCAACCGAGATGGGGCTGATCGCCAGGACCAGCGCGGCGATGAGCCCGGCGAGATGGCCGAATGACTGGCCGACCAGGCGGGCCAGGACCCACACCGAGGCGACCGCCGCCAGGGCGCTCGGCAGGAGCAGGGCCACACCGTTGTAGCCGAAGATCAGGGCCGAGACGGCTTCAGCCCAGAATCCGAGTGGCGGCTTGTCGAGGGTGATGAAGCCGCCCGGATCAAACGCTCCAAAGAAGAACGTAGACGGCCCGGCGAGCATGCTCCGGACGCCTGCGGCATAGAACGGGTTCGACCAGCCCTCGCGATCGAGCGAGGCCAGGTTGAGCACGGCTGCCAGGAGGAGGATCGCCCCCAGCGCCAGCCGGTCGGGCGCGAGGATCGCGGCGGAGATCGAAGCGCCGACACGGCGAGGGAGCGCCGGGCTCAGGCTCATCGCCCGGGTATAGCAGAGTTTGCTGAACCTCCGCTGACGGCCGGGCGATCCGGCCCGGCGGCCGGTGCCAGCCGACAACCCCGGCCCGCCGTCGGGGGCGAACCGGGGTTGTTCGGCGAGCGAGCCAGGGCCCGCCAGGCGAGGCCCGCACCTGCTAGCTGCCGAGCAGGACGATGATCTGGTGCGCGTCCTGGCGGGCATCGACGAGCAGGCCGCGTGCCTGGTGGAGCGACTGGCGAGCGGCCTGCAGGACCGGCTTCGCGGCGCCACTGTTCCAGTCGGCCGGGCTGAGCGGCAGGACCTTCCCGGCGACCGGGGCGATCAGGGCATTGGCCTGGCCGACCTTGGCGTTCAGGTCATCGAGCTTGGCCTGAGCGGCCGTCACGTCCTTGCCATCGGCCTTGGCCTGGTTGATCAGGACCTGGAGCTCGCTGGCGAGAGGGCCAAACCGGGCCGCAACCTTGGTGCTGCCGTCGGCGGCCGCAACGATGTGGGTCTTGGGCACGACCAGCAGGTAGACCCGGTAGTCCGGGGCGATCCTGCCGATGTCGGTGCGCAGCGTTGCGATCGTCGTGTCTGCGTCGATCGATGCCTTGAGCGTGGTCAGGCCGGAGTGCTCCGACACGAACGAGGCCGGGTTGATCCCGCCGCCGCTGAGCAGGTCCGTCTTGTGATCGGCGGTGAGGACGTCGGAGTGGTTGACCAGGTAGGTCAGTCCGTCGAGGGTGACGAACCGCCGGTTGATCTCGCAGTCGCCGGCAGCGCGGAGGAGATCGACGTTGCCTGGATGGGCGACCACGGCGGCCCATTCAGGGATGCAGAAACGGTGGACGGCGGCGGCGGTCGTCGAGTTGGTGCCGGCCGTCGGGTCGGCTGCGTAGACGGACGAGAAGGAGCCGATGGCCAGGAGGCCGGCGGCCCCCAGGGCAAGGGTGACCCGCCCAAGGCGAGGCGAAAGCTGGACGTTCATCGAGTTCACTCTCCTGGGTTGTTGGCAGCGGCGTCGGCGTTCGACAGCTCGCTGTCCACTTCGTTGAGCAGGTGATCGACCTGCGACAGCAGGCTGCTGGCTTTGGCGGTGGAGATGACCGGCGAGCCCGTCCCGGCCGGCTTGGGCGTGGCCTGCGGGCCGGTGCCCGGCGCGCTCGGACTCGAAGTCGGACCGGTGTCCGGGGTGGGATCAGGGTTGAGCAGGCTGCCCAGATCGAACGCCGGCGCGGCCGAGGCCGGCGCGTCCGTGGCTGGACCGGCGCCGGCTCCCGGGCCGGTCCCGAGGGTCGAACCCGGGCCACCGGCGGCGGTCCCGGCGGTCCCGGCGGTCCCGGCCGTGCCGGAACAGGCTGCCGCGACCAGGGTCAGGCCGAGCAGGGCCGATCCGATCCGGAGCGTGATACGAACTGACATGGCTGGTCCTCGTTGCGTCTCGGCGCTTCGTGGCCGTGAACGCAGCCTGTCAGCCGGTGATCACGCGCTCCGTCGTTGGCTGTAAGCCGGGCGTAAGACGCATTGCCCGCTAGCGGGTATCCAGCTACTCGTCGCTTGACGTGGTGACGGTCCGTGGACTTCCGGCCGCAACGTCGGCAGCGTGCCCGCCCTGCCCACGGCCGGCGCCCGGACCGGCGTTCCGGCGACCCGACGGTCTGGCCACCCGGCGTTCCGGCCGCAACGTCGGCAGCGTGCCCGCCCTGCCCACGGCCGGCGCCCGGACCGGCGTTCCGGCGACCCGACGGTCTGGCCACCCGGCCTCACGGCGACCCGGCGGTCGTCAGATTCCGCTCACGAGCGCACGGTGGGCTGTCGCGACCTCACCTTCGCGGCACGGCGACACCAACAGTGCCGCGCTCGTGCGTGAAATCCGCGCCGACATCATTGATCCAACTCAACGCGGGACGCGTTCGACCACTGTGCGGTCGTGGGCGGAATCCGCCGGAAACTCATCTGCCGTGGGCGTGCTTATTACCGGCATTGCTAACGGACGCGGTCAGCCGTCGCACGCGCCGGATCCGGCCAGGATTCCCTGCTGCGAAACGATTCGGACGCACGAATTAGTAGGGCCCGTTATGTTCCGGGCCGCGTAGAGGCCGACCGCGGGATCGGATCGCCTGAATCGCAGCGCAACCTGGTCAGCTAGTAATGGGGGTCATCGCGAGCCACCGGGACGTCGCGAGCCACCGGGACGTCGCGAGCCACCGGGACGTCGCGAGCCACCGGGGCGTCGCGAGCCACCGGGGCGCGCCCGTAGCGCCGATAGCGCCAAGTCGAAGCGCAGGTTCAGCGAGATCAGCCGCCTTCGCGCAGGCCCCATGGCGAGCCGTAGGCCTTGAGCATGTCCAGGAACGGCACCGCGTCGAATGCCTCCGGACCCAGCACGCCGCTGCCCTGCCAGGTGCCCGCGGCGAGCAGCTCCAGGGCGATGACCGGGTTGATCGCCGTCTGCCACACCACCGCCTGCGAGCCGTATTCGGCCATCGACCAGGCGTTGTCGACGACGTGGTAGAGGTACACCTGCCGAGGCTGGCCGTCGAGTCCGGTGCCGCTCACCCACAGGCCGGCGCAGGTCTTGCCCGACATCCGGTCGCCGAGCGTGGCCGGATCCGGCAGGCACGCGGCAACCACGTCGCGCGGCGAGACCTCGGCCCGGCCGATCCGGATCTTGGTGGTCGAGTCGAGCCCGACCTTGTGGAGGACCTTGAGCACGTTGATGAACTCGTCACCGAGGCCGTATTTGAAGGTGGCTCGCCGGGCCTTTACCCAACGCGGCATCAGCAGAACTTCCTCGTGCTCGACATTGACGCACTCGACCGGGCCAATGCCCTCGGGGAAGTCGAACGTCTCGGGCTCGGAGAACGGCGCGGTCGTGTACCAGCCGCGATCGACCTCCCAGATCACCGGCGGATTCAGGCATTCCTCGATCGTCGTCCAGATCGAGAAGGACGGCGCGAAGTCGTAGCCGGCCACGACCAGGTTGGCTCCGTCCCGGACGCCCAGCTCGTCGATCTGGCTGAACAGGTGATCGGCAGCGTAGCGAGCGAACACGTCCGACAGGCCCGGCTCGACGCCGATGCCGACGAGGGCCAGCCGGCCGGCCGCCTCCCAGGCGGCCGACTTCGCGAACTGGGCATCGCCGAGCTTCTCGCCGGTCAGCTCGTAGGGCTTGTCCGGGTGGGGGTGGCTGAGGGACATGGCCATGTCCAGGTAGCTCGCCCCAGCAGCCAGGGCACCGTCGAAGATCGGCATGACGAAGCGCGGATCGACGGCGTTCAGGACGTGGCTGATCTCGTGTTCGCGGCACAGCGCGGCGATGTCATCCGAATTCGCCGCGTCGACCTGGATCGCCACGAACCTCGATTCGCGGCCATCTCGGCCAACCGAGGCCACGACCCGCTCGGCCCTGGTCCGATCGTAGTCGGCCACGACCATCCGGTCGAAGAACGTGCGTCGCGCCGCGATTGGCACGACCGCGCCCCCGACACCCCCAGCACCGACCAGCAAGATTTGCATGTACGCCTCCAGGCCGAATTCTAGTCGAAGAGGGTCTCGCCGATGTAGCCGCCGGGCTCGATCCCCGGCGGGATCGCGAACAAGGCGCTGCCGACGTGCTCGATGTACTCGTTCAAGGCGTCGCTGGTGGCGAGGCGGGTCTGGACTGGCACGAACCCGGTCCGCGGATCACGCTGGAAGCAGATGAAGAACAGGCCGCCGTCGAGCTGGCCGGTCTGGCTGGCCAGCCCGTCAGTGAACGAGTAGCCCCGGCGCAGGAGCCGGATGCCGCCGTTCGTGTCGGGCGCAGCAAGGCGGATGTGGGCACCGGCCGGGATCACCGGCTTGCCGCCCGGACCGTTCGAAGTCAGGTCGACCGGGTCCCGCTCGGAGCTGCCGCCCAGCGGGGCGCCGGTCAGCTTGTGCCGGCCGATCGTGGCCTCCTGATCGCCCAGTCCGGACCGGTCCCAGGTCTCGATCCGCATCCGGATCCGGCGCGCCACGAGATACGTGCCGCCGGTCATCCAGGCCGGGTCGTCGCTCGCGCCGACCCAGATCTGGCTGGCCATCGTGGCCAGGTCGTCGCCGTGGACGTTGTTCGTGCCGTCGAGGAAGCCCAGCAGGTTGCGCGGGGTTGCCTGGCTGGCACTGGTGCTGGACGTCCTGCCGAAACCGAGCTGCGACCAGCGAATCGCGACCAGGCCCCGGCCGATCCGGGCCAGGTCGCGGACCGCGTGGAAGGCCACCAGGGGATCCTCGGCGCAGGCCTGGATGCACAGGTCGCCACCGCTGATCGCCGGATCGAGCTGATCGTGGGCGAACGCAGGCAGGTCGGCCAGCTGGGCCGGCCGCGCCGAGGCGAGGTCGAAGCGGTCGTTGCCGGCGGTGCCGAACAGGCTCGGCCCGAAGCCGAAGGTCAGGGTCAGCCGGGCCGGGCCGAGGCCCAGCGCCTCACCGGTGTCGGCCGGCGGTGCCAGCGGATTCGCGGCGGGCGAGCCCGGGTCGCCGACGGCCTGCCCGGCGGTCATCGCCTGGGCCGCGGCCGTCCACGCCTGGAGGAGACCGCGCAGCGCCGCCCGGTCGGTGGTCAGGACGTCGAAGGAGGCGAACTGGAGGCGCTCCTGGGCCGCCGTCGCGATACCCGCCTGGTTGACGCCGTGGAAGGGGACCAGCACGGACTGGGGATCGACCGGTTGGTCGGCCCGAGCCAGGCCGAACCCGGCCACGCCGCCGAGCACGACCCCTGCCCCCGCGGCGAGGCCGCCGGCCAGGACGCGGCGCCGGCTGATCCCGGACGTGCGGACCTCCTCGGGATCGATCGGAGGGATCGACACGACCGCCGCTAGTTGGCCGCGACCACGATCGCCGCGACCTGCGAGAGCGGATCCGCGAGCGCGTCGATGAGCGTGCTCAGGTTCTGGGTGTCGGCCGTCTTCAGGGTCGTGAACGAAACGTAGCCATCGCCCTTCTGGAACGGCTTGAGCGCGGCAAGGACGGCCGCGAAGCGCTGGTCGATCGTGTCGGCGAGGGTCGGCGAGTAGGGCACGAGGAGCGGCCGGACCGCGTTGAAGGCGGCCTGCGAACCAACCACGTTGGCCTCGAAGTCGGACAGGTCGGTATGCGAGTAGCGATCCTCTTCGCCGGTGATCTTCGAGGCGGACACTTCGTTGAGCAGGCCGACCGCGCCGTTGGCGATGGTGGCCGGGTCGAGGTCTACCGTCTTGACCAGGCCCTGCAGGGTCGTCACGTCGGCCAGCAGCTTGTGCGCAATCGAGGTCATGCCCGCGGTCGAGTTGGCGACCCACAGGGCCTTCTCGATTCGGTGGAATCCGGTCCAGGCGCCGCCAGCCGGGACGTCATTCTCGCGGGCGTCGATCTCGGGATCCAGGTCGCCGAAGCTCTCGGCTACCGGTTCGATCGCCTCATACGGGTAGCGGGCCTGGGCATACAGGCTGCGGGCCTCATCCAGCTTGTTGGCTTCGACGGCGTCCGTGAATGCCTTCGTCCGCTGGACGAGCAGGTCCGTGTTCATCTCGAGATAGGCCCGATAGGTCGCCACGCTATCGGAGGCGGTCGCCAGGCTGGCGGCCGGACCGTTCGAGGCCGCTGCCTGGGGACCGTTGCTCGAGAGAACGCCGGTGGTGGCTGCGCCGGAGCAACCGGCCGCGATGATCAGGACGGCGAGCGCGACGGCGGCGGGCCGCAGTGAGTTCATGGGGGTTGCTACTCCGTAACCGTGAGGGTTCCGCTGGCCGACGTCGTGCCGCCGGGACAGCTCAGCTGATAGGTGCCGGGCTTCAGGTTCAAGGTGAAGGTTCGGTCGATTCCGGGGATGACGTTCTCGACCTCGCCCAGCACCCGGTCCGACTGGTTGACCTCGTACTCAAGGACGTTTGCGGAGCCACTGTTCGTGACGACGAAGGTGGCTGGACCCGCGCTGAGCTGGAGCTCTTGCGGCGCGCAGCCGGCATCGCTGATCGAGACATGGACCTGGCGGACCGACGGGATCGGGACGACGGCTCCGGCTGTCCCGGCGGCCAGCGTCGGAGCCCCACCGCCCGAGGAGCAGGCGGCCGCGAATCCCGCCAGCAGCAGGGCCCCGGCGATCAGCCTGGCCGCGCCCGGTCGTCTCGTGCCATGCCGGCTCGTGGCTGATCGGCGCGTGCCGGGGAACGACGGATCAGGCAAACCGCGCCCGTCCAGGCACCCGGATCCGCTCGCCGGCCAGGAACAGGCTGAGGACCGGGATGAGGTAGGCGAAGTAGCCAATCAGCTGGAGGCCGGTGGGCTGGGCGCGGTAGCCGAACAAGCCCGCCAGGAGCGCGCCGACCGGGCTCGTCTCGGGCAGCAGGCCGGTCAGGTCCAGGGCGGGCGTGCCGGTCGGCAGCCAGCCGGCATCGACGAACGCCCCGATCGCCGAGGCGACCAGGCCGGCGGCCACGAAGATGATGACCACTCCGGTGAGGGTGAAGAACCGGCGCAGGTTGAGACGAATCGCCCCCCGAACGATGGCCCAGCCGAGCAGGAAGGCAACGGCCAGGCCGGCCAGGCCCGCGATCGGCAGGGCCGGCGACAGCTCGCCGGACGCGGCCGCAGAACGGAACAGGGCAAGCAGGAACAGCGCGGTCTCCAGGCCTTCCCGCACAATCGCCACGAAGGCCAGGCCGACCAGGGCGGCCGTGGATCCGGCCTGGAGCGCGGCATCGAGCTGGCCCTCCAGGTCACCCTTCAGGGCGCGTCCCTGGCGACGCATCCAGAACAGCATCCAGGTCAGTACGACCACGGCAAAGACCGCGGCCAGGCCCTCGATTGGCTCCTGGATCGTCGACGGCAGGTCGCCGATCGTGATGAACACCAGGGCGCCGGCGCCGACCGACACGACCAGCGCCGCGGCGATCCCGATCCACACCCAGCGCAGCGCGTCGCGACGGCCAACCTTCACCAGGTAGCCCAGCACGATCCCGACGACCAGGGCGGCTTCGAGGCCCTCGCGCAGCATGATCAGGAATACGGTAAGCATCTTGCCCCAGCTGGACAGGAGGCCTTGCATTCGTAATGCAAGGGCGATTGAGTTGGAGCCTAACGGTGATCCCGCGAATCCGTCAAGCGTGCCCCACTTGGCCGGGCCGCGGGTCAGGCGAAGCGTTGGCCGCCGCATCGTGGCCTGCCTCACTTGTGCCAAATGGCCGCTCGAGCGGGCCTTACGGTCGCTCGGCCGCCGCTCCGCCAAGCCGAATTGGGCCGTCACGGGGGATTCGTGCTCGACTGGCAAGCTGATGTGCTCGCCGGCGCGCGACCCCGCCCCAAATCGGGAAGCGAGTCGCCGTAACGAGCGGCACAGCGATCATTTGGCGGAACTCGGCCGACGGCACGACGTCCGACGGCACGACGTCCGACGGCACGACGTCCGACGCGCGCCGAGCCGGACGTACGAGGCCGCGGCGGCCGCTTACGAGGGCTGAGCCAGCTGGCACCGACGAGCTGGCCGGACGAGCTGGCCCATAGCGGACTCAGCTGACCGGCAGCAGGACCTCGAAACGTGCTCCGCCGCTGGCCGGGGAGCTGGCCTCGATCGTGCCGCCGTGGCGCTCCACGATCCACAGCGCGATCGACAGCCCCAGGCCGGCCCCGCCCGATGGCGCGTCGGGCGCGCGCCAGAAACGCTCGAAGACATGGGGCAGGTCCTCGGCCCGAATGCCCGGGCCCTCGTCGCTGACCGTGATCGCGGCACGATCACCGGCCGGCTGGGTCACGACGGTCACCGTCCCGCCGGGCGGGCTGTGGCGGATCGCGTTGTCGACCAGGATCGTGACCAGCTGGCGCAGGCGCAGGGCATCACCGGCGGCCGGCGTGGGCTTGGCATCGAGCCTCAGGGTGACCCCCGCAGCGGCGGCGATTCCGGCCAGCGGCTCGAGCGCGGTCGTGGTCGCATCGGCCAGGTCGAGGGGCTGCCGGTCGAGCTCGATGGCGCCCGAATTGGCCCGGGCCAGGAGGAGCAGCGATTCGACCAGCTCGGTCAGGTGATCGGTCTCCGCCTTGATGTCATCGAGCGTCTCGGTCTCCTGGGCGATCGTCGAATCGGGATGGCGCTGGAGGTATTCGACGCTGCCCCGGACCACGGCCAGCGGGGTCCGCAGCTCGTGGCTCGCGTCGGCGGCGAACTCGCGCTGGCGCCGGAGCGACTCGCGGATCGGCACGAGGGCGCGACGGGCATACAGGGCCCCGCCGACCACGGACAGCCCGAATGCGGCCACCCCGCCGATCAACAGCACGGCCAGGAGCTGTTGCAGGGCGCGGGCATCGGCGGTCCGGTCGGCAACGACCTGGATCACGTAGGTCTGGCCTGCTCGGACGACCGGTTCGCTGATCAGCTGGATCGGGGTGCCGTCAACCGACGTCTTGCGGATGTCCGTCGCCCCGGCCCGCGCGGCATTGACGGCCGCCATGTCGGGCAGGCCGTCGAATTGGGAATTCTGGGGACCGACCGACTCGTTGCCCGGTCCGATGACCATGGCCAGCGTGCCCGACGATGGACCGCCGAAGGCCAGCCCGGTCGGCAGGTGCTGGCCGAAGCCGGCCGGCTCGCCCGGCATCTGGCCGATGACGGCAGCGATCTGGTTGGCCCGGCCCAGCAACAGCTGCTCGGTGCTGTCCGACAGCGAACGATCGACCGCGAGGTAGATCGCGGCGCCGAGCGCCACCAGGATGACCAGCGTGATCCCGCCGCTCCAGGCGATCAGACGACGCGTGGTTCGACGGACCAGCCGGGCGTCGCCGGCCGCCCCGGACGGCCCGCCCATGCTCATCGGGAGCCCGGTTTCATCCGGCCACCATCCGGTAGCCGATGCCCCGCTCGGTTCGGATCAGGGTGCCCGCGCTTGTCCCGAGCTTCTCGCGCAAGCGGTGGACGTAGGCCTCCACCGTGTTGGGCGTGACGGCCAGCCCGTACGGCCAGGCCGCATCGAGCAGGTTGTCCCGGGTCAGCAGCCGGCCGGTGTTGCGCAGGAAGCATTCGAGCAGGGCGAACTCACGCGGGCTGAGCGCCACCGGCGCGCCGCCGACGCTGACCGCGCGATCGGCCTCGTCAAGGACGATCGGGCCGTTGACCAGGCTCGGGCCCGACGGGGCCCGGTCGGCTCGCCGGGCGAGGGCGCGCAGGCGGGCCGCGAGCTCCTCGTAGGCAAATGGCTTGACCAGGTAGTCATCAGCCCCGGCGTCGAGGCCGCGGACCCGATCCTCGATGGCATCACGGGCGGTCAGGATCATGACCGGCAGGTCGGATCCGCCGCGGCGCATGTCGCGCAGGACCTCGAGGCCCGACCGGTCGGGCAGTCCGAGATCCAGGATCATGGCGTCAAGGGCGGCCTCTGACTCGAGCACCTCGGTCGCCTCTTCGGCGGTCCGGGCCAGCTCGACGACATGGCGATCGTCGCCGAGCAGGCGCCGGAGCATTCGTCCGAGCCGCGGGTCGTCCTCGACGACAAGGATGTGCATGGCCGAACTATGCCGCCGTCACTTGACGACCGTGATGGTGCCCACGGTGCCGGTGAAGCCGCCGCCGAAGCCGCCGCCACTGGGTCGCGGGTTACCGCTGGCCGTCGGGCCGTTTCCGCCGCCGCCAAGGGCGAGGCCGATCTCGACCGTCGCGCCAGGCGTCACGTCGGAGGCCGAGCCGGTCGTTGCGGTGCGGTAGGTCACGTTGCTGCCCAGGTTGAGGGTCACGGTGTTGCCGGTGCTCAGCTTGACCTGGATCGAGGTCGCATCAACCGAAACGACCGTGCCGTTGATGCTGACTCCACCTGCGCCGCCTCGGCCGAAGCCGCCTGCGCCGCCGAATCCACCCGCGCCGGTGCCCGTTCCGGTGCCGGTGCCGGTGCCGCCGCCGAACCCGGTCCCACCGTTGCCCCGGCCACCGAAGCCCGTCGCCGCCGTGGCCGCCGCAGGAGCGGTGACCCGGCCAACGGCAAACGCGACGCCGCCGATCGCGACGAGCGCGCCGACCAGCAGCAGGGCCGTCCCGGTCGAGGCCCGATTCTTGCGCGGGGCCACCGTCGCGGCGACCGGTGCCGGCGCGAACGAGGCAGGCGCCGCCGCTGGCGGAGCGAGCGGCGCGGGCTGCGGAGCCGTCGGAGCCGGCTGCGCGGCCGCCGGTGGGGGCGCGGCAGGCTGGGCCGGATCCGGAGTCCAGCTGGGCGGCGGCGTGCCGCCCGGTTGAGATTGCTGGGTCATCGAAGAGACTCCTTTCGAGTTGGCTTCGGCCGGCGCCCGGGGGCGCGGCCCAATGGGTCGATCATTCGTAGCGGAGGGCGACAATCGGGTCGAGCCGGGCGGCCTGGCGAGCGGGCCAGACACCGAAGACGACCCCGACGAGGAGGCTGAACAGGACGGCCACGACCGGCGTCACCGGGCTGAAGACAAAGCCCCAGCCGGCCAGCTGGCCGATCAGGACGGAGACGCCGATGCCGATGACGATTCCGATCAGGCCGCCGAGCAGTGACAGGACCAGGGCCTCGACCAGGAACTGGGCCAGGATGTCCCGGCCGCGCGCGCCGATCGCCTTGCGGATCCCGATCTCGCGGGTCCGCTCGCGGACCGACACGAGCATGATGTTCATGATCCCGATGCCGCCCACCAGGAGCGAGATCGAGGCAATCCCGGCCAGCAGCAGGGTCAGCAGGTCGCTGACCCCGCCGACGGTCGTCAGCAGCTGAGCCTGGTCGGCGATCGTGAAGTCATCGGTCCCGCCGATGGCGATGTCGTGGCGGGTCTCGAGCAGGGTCGTGATCTCGGCCTTGACCGTGTCGATCTGGTCCGGGCTGGAGACGCTGATCCCGATCGTCCGGACCTTGTCGCCCGGCGAGAACTCGTCCTGGACCACCGTGTACGGCACGAGGATCTGGTCGTCCTGGCTGACCGGGCCGGTGCTGCCCTTGGCCTGCAGGATGCCCACGACCTGGAAGGGCAGGCCGCCGATCGTGATCGTATTGCCGATCGAGCTGGCGCTGAGGCCCAGGTCGTCGGCCGTGGTCGCTCCCAGGACGGCCTCGTGGAGGGTGGCGTCGACGGCCGCGCCGTTCAGGGTCGAGCCCTGCCACACGTCAAAGTTGCGGACGGTTGTGTAGGCGCCGGTCGTGCCGATGATCGTCGTCGTCGTGTTCTGGCTGCCCGCGACCACGAACTGGCTGGTCGAGATCTCGGGCTCGACCGCGGCGACGCCGGGCAGGGCCTGGATCGCCTCGGCGTCCTCAATGGTGAGGGTGTTGGCCGAGCCGGCGGCGCCCCGGGTAAAGCCCGTTGTGGTCGCTCCTGGATTGACCGTCAGCAGGTTCGTGCCGAGGTCCTGGAGCTGCTTGGTGACCCCGCTGGTGGCTCCCTGGCCGACGGCCACGAGGGAGACCACCGAGGCGACCCCGATGATCACCCCGAGCATCGTCAGGGCGGCCCGCAGTCGGGACGAGCCGAGACGCGAAAGAGCCAGCCGGACCAGCTCCATCGTCCTCATGCGACGAGCCGGCCGTCGCGGACGTGGACCTGGCGACTGGCCGCCCGGGCGACGTCCGCGTCGTGGGTGATCATCACGATGGTTCGGCCGGCCGCATTGAGCTCCTGGAGGATGGCCATGACGTCGGCGCCCGACGAGCTGTCGAGATTGCCGGTCGGCTCGTCCGCCAGGAGCAGGGCCGGTTCGGTGACGAGCGCCCGGGCGATCGCGACGCGCTGCTGCTGGCCGCCGGACAGCTCGGTCGGGATGTGGTCGACGCGGTCGGCCAGGCCGAGTCGCTCGAGGGCGGCCTGGGCCCGGGCCAGCCGGTCCTTGCGGTTCACGCCCTGGTAGAGCAGCGGCGTCGCCACATTCTCGAGGGCCGATGTCCGGGGCAGCAGGTTGTAGCTCTGGAAGACGAACCCGATCGTCCGACTGCGCAGCCGGGCGAGGCCGTCGTCGTCAAGCTCGGCGACCGGTGTTCCGGCGAGGGTGTACGTCCCGCCGGTGGGCCGATCGAGGCAGCCCAGGATGTTCATCATGGTCGACTTGCCTGAGCCGGATGGGCCCACGATCGCGAGGAACTCACCCTCCTCGACCGACAGGTCGACACCCTGCAGGGCCGCCACTTGGATGTGGCCGAGGTCGTAGATCCGGCTGACCCCCTGGAGGTCGATCAGGCTCACGGCTGGGTCCCACGGCCGCGGGTGAAGGTGCCGCCGCCGCCAAAGCCACCGCCGAAGCCGCCGCCAAAGCCACCGGTCAGGCTGCCTGCGTTGGTGGTCGTCGACGCGGTCGAGGTCCGCGGAGTCGAGACGCCCACCACGATCGTGTCACCGGCGGTGATCCCGCTGGTGATCGCGGCGTACTGGGTCGTGGTCAGGCTGACCGTGACCGGCACGACCGAGATCGTGCCATCGGCGGCCATCACCCGGACGCTGTAGTTGCCGTCGCTGCCGACCAGGGCGATGGCCGGCACGGCGATCACGTTGTCAGCCTCGGCGGTCGTGATCGACACGCTCGCGGACATCCCGGTCTTGACGTCGGCCGGGGTGGAGTCGAGGGTGATCACGGCCGAGTAGGTGACGACCGACGACGATCCGGAGCTGGACGCGACCGGGTCGATCTCGGTCAGCTTGCCGGTCGCCGTCTCATTCGTTGCGGTGATCGAGATAGCGGCCGCCTGGCCGACCTTGAGGCTGGGTAGGTCCGTCTCCGCGAAGCTGGCCGTGATCTGCATCTGGTTCGACTGCATCTCGATCGCGTCGCCCGAGGGAGCATCGAGGCCGGCCACGATCGAGACGACGGTGACCGTGCCGTTGGACGGTGCCGTGATCTGGGCCAGGTTGACCGTGGTCTGGGCCGTGGCGACCGCAGCCTGGGCGGTCGCGACCGAGGCCTCGTCGGTCAGGATCGTGAGGGCCGGTGCCGGCGCCGTCTTGCTCTTGTAGCCCTGCTCGGCCGAGGTGACCTGGAGGCTGGCGGAGGCGACGCTCTGGGCGGACTGGGTGTTCGACTGGGTCGACTTGGCCTTCGCCTGGGCCAGGTTCTGGCTGGCATTCGTGACGGCTGCCTCGTCCTGGCTGATCTGCTCGGCCGGCGCGCTGGCCGCCTTGTCGGCGGCGAGGGTCGCCTTGGCCTGCTTGAGCTGGCTGGTTGCCGCATCGACGTTCAGCGCGTTCTGCTGCCTGGCCTCGGATTCGCTGACCCGGGCATTGCTGAGCTGCTGCTCGGCCTGGGTAACCGACAGCCGGGCGACCGCCCGGTCCACGGCGGTCAGGCCGCCCTGGTCGCTGGCCAGGCGGGCCTTGGCGATCGCCAGGTTGGCCTGGGCCGAGGACAGGGCGAGCGTCGCGTCGGAGCTGTCGGCGACGGCCAGCACCTGGCCCTGGGTGACCGTGTCGCCGACCTTGACCGCGACCGAGCTGACCGGCCACGTCGACGAGCCGCCCGAGCCGCTCGAGGCCGACGACGATGATGATGACGAGGAGCTGCCGCCCGCGATCGTTGCGTCATGCCCGAACGCCAGGCCGTAGGTCACCGTGGGAGCCAGGGAACCGGTCGCCGCTGCGCTCTGGGTCACGTCCTGGACGGCCGCCGTGGCCGTGATGTACTGGGTCGCTGAGCTCGAGCCAAAGGACGGCCCAACGATCACGACCCCGATCGCCGCCACTCCAACGACAATCAGGCCGACCGCGGCAAGGATCTTCCAACGCATGCAGGCACCTTCGGTACTCGAAGCAGGTAATTTGAGGGGCGGCCCCGCAACCGTGGGCAGGCCCGGACAGCTATCGTCGCCTCGGCTCCTGACGAAGTCCTGAACTGCGGACCGTCGTTTTGGGCCCTGGGCGAGCTTTCCGTCGAGCTTGGTTGTGCGCTGGGTGTATGATCAGGACTCCCCCCGAATGCTTGGGGGGCCTCCGCTAGGTCGATGGTTCCTTCTCGAGCCGGCCGTGCGCCGCATCCCTCTACCCGAGAAGAGAACAGGAATCAGATCACCATGGCCAACGGAAGTGTCAAGAAGGTCATCTCCGATCGCGGCTTCGGTTTCATCACCGCCGACGATGGGAAGGACTACTTCTTCCACCGCGACGGGCTTGACCGCTCGATCGACTTCGACAAGCTTGTCGGTGGCGAGCATGTGACCTTTGAAGTCGAGTCCGGTCCCAAGGGGCCGCGCGCGATCAAGGTGCAGGCCGCCTGAGCCTTCCCGGCTCAGACCAGGCGCCCGGTCCAACTGGACCGGGCGTTTCTGTACCCGGCGCGCGACAATCCGGAGATCGCCCAAGCGACGAGGAGACGGATGGACCCCTTCGACTTCGTGATCATCGGAGCCGGACCGGCCGGCGAGGCCGCGGCCTACGAGGCGCGCATCCGCGGGGCGAGCGTGGCCATCGTCGATCGCGACCTGTTCGGCGGATCGTGCCCGTTCTGGGGATGCATTCCGTCGAAGTCACTGCTCCACGGGGCGGATCGCCACGCGGCCGGCGCGGACTACCCCTGGACCCGGGCATCGGACCGTCGCGACTACATGATCAACCGGGAGAGAATCCCATACCCCGATGACGGCGGCCATGTCCGCGGTCTCGAGCAGGCCGGGGTGACCGTCTTGCGCGGGTCCGGCCGGCTCCTCGGGCCGGGCCGGGTCGGGGTGAGCCACGACGGCCGGGACCACGAGCTCGAGGCGACCAACGTGGTCCTGGCCGTCGGCTCGGCGACGAAGGTCCCGCCGATCGAAGGAATCGAGAAGGTCCGGACGTGGACGAACCGGGAGGCGACCGGAGCGCGCGAGCTGCCGGCCAGCCTGCTCGTCCTGGGCGGCGGTCCGACCGGAGTCGAGCTGGCCCAGGTCTATGCCCGGTTCGGCGTCCCGACGGCCATCGTGCAGTCCGGCCCGCGCCTGATCCCGACGGATCATCCCCGCAATTCAGAGGCCGCCCTGCGCGCCCTGCGCCGTGACGGCGTGAACGTCCGCCTTGGCGTCCGGGCCGTACGGGCCCGGCCGGCGGCTCAGCCGGACGAGCCGGACATGATCGAGCTCGACGACGGCAGCAGCGCGACCGGTCACGCCATCCTGCTCGCCGTCGGCCGAGCCTTCCCGCTCGATCAGCTGGGCCTCGACCAGGTTGGAATCGACGTGGCCAGCCACACCGCGCTGCCCCATGACGGTCGCCTGCGGATCGCGCCCGGGCTGTTCCTGATCGGTGATCCGGCCGGACCCGAGCTGCACACCCACCAGGCCCACTACCAGGGCGAGCGGGCGGTCCGGATGGCCCTCGGTGACCCGATCACGCCCGACTACAGGGCCCTCCCCCGGGCCACCTACACCGATCCCGAGCTGGCCTTCGTCGGCCTGACCCTCGAGCAGGCCCATGAGGCGGGCATCGACGCCTTCGAGCTCGTCGCGGACTTCCCGACGACGGCCAAGGGCTACTCGGTCGAGGCCGAGTTCGGCCACGTCACGATCGTGATCGACCGGGCCAGCCGCGAGCTGGTCGGAGCCGCCATGGCCGTGCCCGACGCCTCGGCGGCGATCCACGAATGCGTCCTGGCGATCCAGGCCAGGCTGAAGGTCGAGGTCCTGGCCGAGACGATCCACGCCTTCCCGTCCACGTCGCGGATCTTCAACGGGCTGTTCGCCGACGCGGCCCGCCAGCTCCGGGACGGGCAATGAGCCAGGTCGAGCGGCCGGACCTGGCCCAGTTCCGAATCCTGACCTTCGACTGCTACGGCACGTTGATCGACTGGGAGACCGGCATCCTGACGGGCCTCCGGCGGGTCCTCGACGCCCACGGAGTCGGTGGCGGCGATGAGGCCCTGCTGGCCACGTACGCCCGCTTCGAGGCGGCGGCCGAAGCCGGCCCGTACCTGCCCTACCGGGAGGTCCTGGCCCGGGCGGTCCGGGGCGTCTGCGCCAGCCTGGCCTGCCAGCCGACCGAAGCCGAGGTCACCGCTTTTGCCGAATCCGTCGGCGACTGGCCGGCCTTCCCGGACTCGGCGGCGGCGCTGGCCAGCCTCGCCGAGCACTTTCGGCTGGGCGTGATCACGAACTGCGACACCGACCTGTTCGCCCGATCGAACGAGCGCCTCGGCGTCCGTTTCGAGTGGGTCATCACCGCCGAGCAGCTTGGCAGCTACAAGCCCGATCCCCGCAACTTCGAGCTTGCCCGGGCCCAGATCGGCGGCCCGCCCGAGCAGCATCTCCATGTCGCCCAGAGCCTCTTCCACGACCATGTCCCGGCCCAGGCCCTGGGGCTGTCGACGGCCTGGATCAACCGGCGCAAGGGCCGGCCGGGCTCGGGGGCGACCCCGGCCGCCGTTGCCCGGCCCGACTTCGAGTTCGACGACATGGCCGCCTTCAGCGCTTCGATCGTGTCCGCCGTAATCGGCTAGATTCCTCTCGGCCCGACAGCCGATCCCCCCCTCGCGCTGTCGGGCCATATCGCGGGGATCGTGCTGCGCCGCCTCAGGGGATCGTGCTGGCCGCCGCACCCGAGCCGATCAGCAGGAACGCGCCAAGCAGAGTGATCAGGGCTCCGATCCCGGCCGGGGTCGCGGACAGGCCCGTGACGGCCCGCAGCAGCTCGGCCAGTGACGACAGTCCGATCGTGGCCCGGGCGGCAACCGCCCGATCGGGAGGGGCGTACAGGGCCTCACCGATCGCCCGGGCCAGCGTCTCGGCAAAGCCGACGATCATCAGGAGCAGGCCGAATGGGATGAGCCTGGCGCCGAAGAAACCTGCGGCCTGCTGGGGTGTCTGGCCGACCGGCACGCTGGCCAGCCCGAAGTAGACGAAGAGCGCCGCAGCGCCGATCAGGGCAACGACCATCGCGACCACGAACGCGGTCGGATTGACCCGCGCCGGAGTGGCCGAGGCGACAGCCGGTACGGCGGCCGGGCTGACTGGCGGGTCCTGCGCCGGGGGGTCGGCTAGAGCCATGGACGTGCTCCCTGTGTGTCCCGCGCGCCCAGCCAAGGCTAGCCGATGGCGGCAGCCTCGGTGGCCTCGAACCGCTCGAGGTTGGCCCGGGCCTGGCGCCGGACCGCCGAACGGACGAAGGGGGTCCAGCCGAGGAGCTGGCCACGCAGGCCGAGTGCCTGGCCAGCCCATCGCCGGAAGTCGAACGTGTCGACGTGGTCGACCATCAGGCCGTCCCGGAACCGGAATGTGGCGATGACATCGTTCACCACGGGCCGGCCGGTCTGGCTGAACGTGTAGTGCGCGATCCAGTGGGCCCGGCCGGTCGCCGCATCCGAGCCATGCTCGAGCAGCTCGAGCCGGAAGTCGCGCGAGGCGCGGGTCAGCATCCGCCACATCGCGCCGGCCTGCGGCCCATGAAGGTCCTCGAAGACCGGGTCGCGGAAATGGACGTCGGGTGCGTAACAGGCACCCATCGCCGTCCCGTCAGCCCGGGCGAAGGCGTCGTAGAAGCGCTCGATCAAGGCGTCATTCGGGCCGGCCATCGTCGTCCATCGTAGCCCAGCCCCGCACCGCCTGAGCGCACCCGGCGGGCCCGGCACAGCGTCCCCGCTGGACGCCAAGACCTAGACATTAGGGCACAATCAACCAATACTGCGTGGTATTGACGTGGTGCAGCCAACCGGAGAGCCGACCATGAAATCTCGTCTCGCGACCCTGGTCGCCGTCCTCGCCCTGATCCTGGCGGCCTGTTCGTCGGCTGCGACGGCTGCTCCGCCGGCATCACCCAGCGCTCCTGCCGTGACCGGCTCACTGACCGTCTACGGCGCCTCGTCGCTCAAGGCCGCCCTGACCAAGGCCCAGACGGAATTCATGGCCGCCAACCCCGGCCTCACGATGACGATCTCGACCGACGCCTCATCGACCCTCGAAACGCAGATCGAACAGGGTGCCCCGGCCGACGTGTTCCTGTCGGCCGATCAGGCCAATCCGGCCAAGCTGGTGACGAAGGGCCTGACCACGGGCCCGGCCGTGAACTTCGCGGGCAACCTCCTGACCGTGATCGCGCCCACAGCCAATCCGGCCGGGATTCAGACACCGGCCGACCTGGCCAAGCCGGCTGTGAAGATCATCGCGGCCGGGTCGGCCGTGCCGATCACGAAGTACGCCACGGTCCTCGTGGCCAACCTGGCCAAGGAGCCCGGCTATCCAGCCAACTTCGTCGCCAAGTACAACGCCAACGTGGTGTCCCAGGAGGACAACGTGGCGGCGGTCGTGTCGAAGATCGAGCTGGGCGAGGGCGACGCCGCGATCGTTTACGTGACCGATGCCAAGACCTCGACTAAGGTGATAACGATCACCGTGCCGACCGACGCGAACGTGCCGGCAACGTACGCCGGTGTCGTCATCAAGGCGTCGAAGAATCCCACCGCGGCGCAGGCCTTCATGACCTGGTTCGCCGGTCCGGACGGCCAGGCAATCCTCGCTTCCTTCGGGTTCCTGCCGCCTCCGGCGTCCTGATTCGTTCGGCGCGTGAAAGGGCAGCCATGAAGGTCAGTGCCAGGAACCAGTACCCGGCGACCGTCCGGGCCGTGATCTCGGGCCAGGTCATGTCCGAGGTCGTGGTCGAGCTCGATGGCGGCCAGGAGCTGGTCGCCGCGATCACTGCCGAAATCAGCCCGCCGGCTGGGCCTGGCTCCGGGCACCAAGGTGATTGCCCTGATCAAGTCGACCGAGGTCCTGCTGGCCGTCGACGACTGATCGAGCGCAGCGTGGTGCTGGAACCGGTCACCTACCAGCCAATCGGGCGTATCCGAACGCCGTTCGTGTCCCTGGACGGCATGCCCATCCAGGCGTCGGTGGCAACGGGCGCCGAGGGCACGATCGAGCTCGAGCCGGCGCTGGTCGACGGGTTGCTCGACCTCGAGGGCTTCAGCCACCTGATCCTGGTCAGCCACCTCCATGCGATGACCGGCGCGCGCCTCGTGGTGACCCCGTTCCTGGACAACCGGCCGCACGGCGTCTTCGCGACCCGATCACCGGCGCGGCCGAATCCGATTGGGATCTCGGTGGTCAGGCTGGTCGGGGTCGACGGCGGCCGGATCCACGTCCTCGACGTGGACCTCCTCGACGAGACCCCGCTGCTGGACATCAAGCCATACCTGCCAGCCTTCGATGACCGGCCCGGGGCTCGGATCGGCTGGTTCGAGGGTCGGCTCGACCGGCTGTCCGCGGTCCACTCGGATGGGCGGTTCAGTGATGCTGGCATTGGGAACCGCGACAGACCGAATACCTAGACATTAGCTCCGCCGAGCCCGATACTTCCGGGCTGTGACCAGCGAGCGGAACCCACGCACGGCGCGCGTCCGGATCGGCCAGGCCGCCGAGATGCTGAATGTCTCGATCGATACCTTGCGCCGCTGGGAGGCCGAAGGCCGGATCGCCACGGATCGATCGGCGGGCGGCCAGCGCCTGGTGGCGATCGCCGATGTCGCCCGGATCCTGCAGGAGCGCCGGACCACCACGCCGGACCGATTGATCGTGGCCCAATCGGCTCGGAGCCGCCTGCCGGCGATCGTGACCAACGTGTCGCGCAACTCGGTCACCGCCGTCATCGAGCTGGTGGCCGGTTCGAATCGCCTGGTCAGCCTGATGACCGCCGAGGCCGCCGACGAGCTGGGCCTGGCGATCGGCAGCCGCGTCGTCGCCGTGGTCAAGGCCACCGACGTCCTGGTCGAGATCCCCGAGTCCTGATGCGATCGACGATCGTTCGATCGACGCCCACCCACCAGGCCGGCCACGGGATCGAGCCCGGCGGGCGCTGGCTGTACCTGGCGGGCTGGTTCGTCGGCCTGTGCCTCGGATTGCCGGTCGCGGTCCTGGTCGTTCGCGCACTCATCGAAGGAACGCTGGTCACCGCGGCCAACGATCCGGTCGTGATCGACGCGCTCGTGCTGAGCCTCGAGACGACGGCGATCAGCCTCCTGATCAGCGTGGTCCTGGGGCTGCCGCTGGGGTACCTGCTCGCTCGACGCCGGTTTCGGGGCGAGGGCCTGCTCGAGGTCGTGGTTGACTTGCCGATCGTCCTGCCGCCGTCCGTGGCCGGCCTGGCCCTGCTCCTGACCTTTGGCCGGGAAGGCCTCCTGGGCAAGCCCCTGTCGGTGCTCGGGATCGAGCTGCCGTTCACGACGGCCGCCGTCATCATGGCCCAGGCCTTCGTGTCGGCGCCCTTCTTCATCCGCTCGGCCCGGCTCGGCTTTGCCTCGGTCGATCGGCACCTGGAGGATGCCGCCCGGGTCGATGGGGCCACGGAGTGGCAGCTCCTGCGCGCGATCACGGTCCCCTTGGCGAGCTCGGCCCTGGCCGCCGGGATCGTCATGTGCTGGGCGCGTGCCCTGGGCGAGTTCGGGGCGACGATCATGTTCGCCGGCAACGTCCAGGGCCAGACCCAGACGCTGCCCCTGGTCGTCTACAGCCTGTTCCAGTCAGGCGACCTGGAGGGCTCGATCGCGGCGGCGGCAATCCTGGTCCTGGCCGCCGCCGGCGTCCTGGTCGCGGTCCGGGTCCTCCACTGGGGCAGCATCCTGGACCTGCGCAGCCTGAACTGACATTCGCGCGGCATTTGGCGGCACCGCGGGGCGTGTCTGGGCACTTCGCGGCCCGAGACCTGCCGGAGCCGCCGAGAAGGACAAATCGTTCCTCAGTCGGTGCTTAGGCAAGTCGGCCGGCCCGATGGCGGCCCAGCACGCATCGCCGTGCGACTGACCGTGCAACAGCATCGATGGCGCTGGCGGTCATGGTCCCTGACTTACTCGCGGGTCCGGCATAAGCGTTCCTGGCACGCAGATTTGTCAAAGGCGACGGGACGTCCACCCGATGCCAGCCTCAACCGCCGCATCAGCGGAAGTGGATCACCGTGACCGCACCTGC
Source organism: uncultured Chloroflexia bacterium (assembly GCA_963720965.1). Lineage (GTDB taxonomy): Bacteria > Chloroflexota > Limnocylindria > Limnocylindrales > CSP1-4 > Palsa-1033. The sequence continues at coordinate 1,297,942 of CAVRHD010000002.1, forward strand.
GATGAGGCAGTAGATGGCGAACGGCGTCAGGGTCCGGGTCGTGAAGTAGCGGCTCAGGAAGCGGACCGAGAGGTATGCCGCAATCGCCGCGGCGATGCTGCCGGCAACGATTTGCCCCTGCACCCCGGCGCCGTTGGGACCGAGCAGGTCGGGCAGCTTGTAGACGCCCGCCGCGAGGATGATCGGCGTCGCCAGCAGGAACGAGAATCGGGCCGCGTCCTCGTGATCGAGCCCGCGCAGCAGGCCGGCGACCATCGTGATCCCCGACCGGCTGATGCCGGCCAGCAGGGCGAAGGTCTGGGCTACCCCGATCGCGCCGGCCTCGCGGAACTCCAGTGTGTCGAGCTCTCGCCGGCCGTCGTGACTCGTGTCCCGCGCGGCCGGCCCAAGGCGAATCGGCCTTGCGCTCGGCGATCGGGCCGGGCCGGACCGCCGCCGGAGGCGCTCGCCGGCCAGCAGGATCAGGCCGTTGATGAACAACAGGACGCCGGCCAGCAAGGGCGTCGCGAACACGATCCGGAGCTGGTGCTCGAAGACGATCCCGAGCAGGCCCGCCGGGATCGTGGCCACGATGAGCAGCCAGCCGAGCCGGGCGTCGGGGCCGTCGATCCGGCGCTGGCGGAGCGAGTCCAGGAGGGCGCCGATGATCCTCCGCCAGTCGTCGCGGAAGTAGTAGGCGAGGGCCAGCGCGGTCGCCACGTGGAGCCCGACCAGGAACGCCAGGAAGTACGACTCGGAGGCATCCTCGGCGGCCACCAGATCGGTCCAGCCCAGGAATGCCGGGACAATCACGGAATGGCCCAGGCTCGAAACCGGGAAGAGCTCGGTGACACCCTGGAGCACGCCCAGGAAGATCGCCTGGAAGTAGGTCATGAGCGAATCGTCCGGCCCACGCTGAACGCACCGATCGTGACGATGGCGACGAACAACAGGCCGCCGACCACGGCGCCGGGCAACCCTGCGCTAACCAGCAGCCACGCGCCGGCCAGGGCCAGGATCGGACCGACGAACAGCTCCAGCCGGTCGCCGATCAGGAAGTCCGACCAGAACCCGAGGAACGCACGCAGGTAGCGGCTCATGATCCGGCCGCCCCGGCTCCCGTTGGCCCCGGCCGAGCCGCCGACCCGAGCCGAGCAACTCGCTGAGCGTGCGCCCGGACGAACCACACCCCGACCAGTGCGACGAGCAGGTAGCCGGCCAACAGGCCCACGATCGCCACGTCATCGCCCGGCCATTCGATCCCGACCCCCTCGCCGGACCAGAACGTTCCGAAGCCGGTCAGCATCACCCCGACGACGAACTTCATCGCGTTCTCGGGCACCCGCTCGAGCGGCCGGTGGACGATGACCGCGACCGCCACGACGAGCAGGCCGGCGAGGGTCGCCCCGATCACCGCCGGACCGAGCAGGTCGGCGCTCGCCCCGAACGTGACCACGATGAAGGCGACCTCGAGACCCTCGAGCAGGACCCCCTTGAAGGCCACCGTGAAGCTGATCCAGTCCATCCCGGTGGCAGGCACCGGCGGCTCGCTGTCCAGGGCTGCCACCTGGCCGGCGAAGATCGCCGCCTCGTCATGCTTGGCCCTCGCGCCGCCGGCCCGCATGACGGCCTTGGTCAGCCACTGCAGGCCGTAGATCACGAGAAAGCCGCCCACGATCAGCCGGAGCGCACTGATCGGAACGAGCACGGCCAGCGCGGTCCCGAAGATCGCCACCAGCAGGAACAGGGCCACGGCCGCGGCCAGGACGCCGATCAGGGTCGAGCGCCACTGGCGGGTGACCCCGACCGCGAGCACGATCGTGACCGCCTCGACGAACTCGACCGCCGAGGCCAGGAAGCTCGAGACGATCGTGACCAGCGCGACCGAATGCATCTGCCCATCCTAGCCGCCGCAATTGCCCGACCGGGCGGGGGACGGCGCTCTCCCGGTGCGGCCTCGGCCTCCCGCTTCGGCCCACCCACCTCGGCCGATGTTGCTTGTGGCGAGACAAGATCGGGGTTTCGACTGTCGGCGACCGCGCGGCCCTGTCCGCTGCCAAGCGATTCGTCCCGGCGCACGCTCGGGTCGGGATGGAAACGGGGGCAGCGTGAGAGCAGCACCAACTAAGATGCGTCCAAACAGCCGTTTTGTCCCATGGGCATCAACATCGCCGTCCCCCAAGCCGTCGTCCCGGCGATTGGCGCCGAAACCGACACGACGCGGGCCAATGTGATCGAGGGGGACGAACGCGAGCGGCTCTATCGCCAGCACGCTGACGTCCACCCCGGGTTCAAGGACTACGTCTCGAAGACCGACCGGGTCATCCCGGTCATCGCGCTCGACCGAACGGCGGGCTGAGGCGACATCGGGAGGACGCCTTCTTCCCGTCCCCGGGGTCAGGCCCGAGCCGGTAGTACTGCCATTGCTAGGGCATGGGCAGGACGCGATTCAGGACCCAGCACGGGCCAGGATTCGACGATCCGTCGCTTCGAATATCACGGCCATCACTGAAATGCGCGTGAGGCGGCCCAGAGCTCCGGCCATGGGCGACTCCTAAGAATGGACGTTATATCCGGCCCGATTCAGCGCCGGGCCCTGGCTGGCGCACGGGACTGAGCCGGCACCCCGGGCCCACGGCCACGTTCGAGCGCCGGGCCCTGGCTGGCGCACGGGACTGAGCCGGCACCCCGGGCCCACGGCCACGTTCGAACGCCGGGCCCTGGCTGGCGCACGGGACTGAGCCGGCACCCCGGGCCCACGCCCAGGTTCGAGCGCTTGACCGCCGAGCCCGACGGCCGCGGCCTCGGATCAGGCGTGGCTGAAGAAGAGCTGCAGCTCCATCGTGCCCTGATCGGCGATCGACAGGACGGCGAATGACGTCGGCTTCTGGATGTTGTAGTCGCTGAACACGATCGGGATCGAACCGGCCACTTCGATGATCGAGCCGGACAGGCGGGCCTTGAGCGGGACCTGGACCGACTTGGTCACGCCATGCAGGGTCAGGTTGCCGGTGGCCGTCACGTCGACCTCCTGGCCATCGGCTGGGGTCGTGCCCAGCTCGATCGGCGCGGTCAGGCTGAACGTGGCCGTTGGGTAGGTACCGGTCTCGATCCCGCCTCGCACGAGCTGGCCGTCGCGCCGCTGGTCATCACTCTGCAGCGCGGTAAGGTCGGCCGTGATCGACACGGCGGTGACCTGGGTCCCGGCGATCGTGAGCGTCCCGCTGACCTTGGGCGTCCGACCCACCGCGGTGTTCGCCCCGATCGAGGCGAGCTGCTCCTGGACCCGGTAGCCGACGAACGAATCGCTCGAGTCGGAGAACGAGCCAATCGAGGAGTCGACGGTCCACGTCCCGGCCACTCCGCCGGCCGGCAGCGGCGCGCTGGTGGCCAACGAGGGCAGCGCCGCGAGGGGCTCGCCACTGATCGCCGGCGGCCCGGATGGCCGCAGGAACAGGTACCACAGGCCGTAGGCGGCGGCGCCGAGGGCCACGACGAGCACGACGATTCCGACGATGGCCAGGGTTCGTCGGGACCTGGGGGCCGCCTGGCCCGGTTGAGACGCTGTCATCGCGTGGTTCTCCTGGCCCGGTCGCGATCAACGAACGGGGCGTTCGGGGGGGTGAGCAGTGGCCGATCCGCCCGGCCGGCGAATCCGTGCCGAGCGGATCGGATTCAGGCGATCAGCCCGCGGGTGCGGTCGAGCCGCCCATGTTGGGGCAATCGGTCGGAGTCGTCGACGACCCGCCTGGATGCGTCCCGGTCGAAGGCGCACTCGAAGCCGCCGGGGCCGGGCTCGCCGCATTGACGATCGCGACCCCACCGACCGCGATCATGCCCACCGACAGGAGGGTCGTCGCGACAAGGCGGCGGACGCCGGAGAGGTGGTGGCCGGGCCGCGCTGGCAGTCCCGACTCCTGGGGAGTCATGGCCGGTTCCTGGGGATTGATGGTGTCCATGGTTGCTTCCTTACCTGATAGTGGCTGACGTTGTCCTGACGAGTTACTGGCACATCGGCAATTGCCTCCTACGAACCGGTGGTGGCGGAGCCGGAGAGGTCGTACAAGGTCCCCGAGCTGCCGCCGTAGTCGACGACCTTTCCTACCGAGGTGACCCAGGCGGTCACCGCCGAGGCGGTCGATGCCCCGCCCGGGCCGCCCCCGTTGCCGCCCACGAGCACGAAGCGGAGCTGGCCGGAGGCGACGTACGCCTGGATCTGGGCGAGCGACGGGGCCGGGTCGGTGCCGCTGAAGCCGCCCATGGCCATGACCGGGTCACCGGTCGACAGCTCGAGCGAGCCGGCCTGCATGGCCGAGGTCATCGCCACGATCCAGGTTGCCTTGCCCTGGTTCGCGGTCAGGTAGCTGGCAAGGGCGCTGTCGGTCGAGCTGCCGCCCGAGCCGCCCGCAAAGCCAGCACTGCTGCCGCCGATAGGCGTCCCGCCGCCGAACCCGCCGCCGAAGCCGCCGCCCTGGCCCCCGCCGAAACCGCCCGCGGGCGGGGTTCCACCACCGCCGCCGAAGCCACCGCTTTGGCCCCCGCCGAAACCACCCTGAGTGGTGTCGGCCGTCACGGCCGGTCCAGGCCGCGGGTCGCCGCTCGAGTATCCGGTCGACATCGTGCTGATCGTGTAGGCGGCGGGCCCGATCAGGAGCACGCCGATCCCGAGCGCCACCCCGAGCAGCTGCGTCCGGCGAAGCTCCGCCGTAGCCGGCATGGCCACGACCAGGGCCGCGATCACGCCCACGATCACGATCACCAACCCCAGGCCCGGCACGAAGTCCGGCGACCGTTCGAGGAGCTGCCAGCTCCACACGGCACTGACCAGGATCGCTCCGGCCAGGGCCAGGCCGCCGTAGCGGTAGCGCTCGCGCAGGCCCCACAGCTCGACCACGCCGGCGCCGACCAGGGCCGCGATCGCCGGAGCCAGGACGACGGCGTAGTAGCTGTGGATGATTCCCGACATCAAGCTGAACACGAGGCCGTTGACGACGAGCCAGAGGCCCCACATCAAATAGCCGGCCCGGGCCCGGTCGATCCGGGGAGCACGTGCGCGCAGGATCAGGCCGGACACCAGCGAGATCAGGGCGAACGGGATCAGCCAGCTGATCCCTCCGCCGAACTCGGCGTTGAACAGCCGCAGGATCCCTGTCGCTCCGCTGAACCCACCGCCCCCACCGCCGCCGCTACCGCCGGGGCCTGCGCCGCCGCCGCCGAAGATCCGGGCCAGCCCGTCGTAGCCGAGGAGGAGCTGGAGCGCCGAGTTGTTCGTGCTGCCCCCGATGAACGGCCGGGCCGCAGCCGGGATGAGCTCGATCGCGAGGACCCACCAACCGCTGCTGACGATCAGGACCGCCGCCGCCACGGCCAGCCCGGCGATTCGCCGGCGCAGGCTGAAGGGGGCGGCGACGAGCCAGGTGATCGCGAACGCCGGCACGACGAGGAAGCCCTGGAGGTACTTCGTGTTGAAGGCAAAGCCGACGAGCAGGGCGACCAGCGCGATCCAGCGCATCCGGCCGGTCTCGATCGCCCGGAGGGTGGCCCAGGCCGCAGCCACGAACAGGAGCGTCAGCAGGGCGTCGGGATTGTTGTAGCGGAAGATCAGGACGGCGACCGGCGTGAGGGCCATCACCAGGCCGGCGATCGTCGCCGCGACCGGTCCGAACGAATGGCGAACGACGACGAACAGGATGAGGACGGTGGCCACACCGGCCAGGGCCTGGGGCAGGAGGATGCTGAACGAGCTCAACCCGAAGAGGCGGACCGACAGGCCCATCAGCATCGTGCCGAACGGCGGCTTGTCGACCGTGATGAAGTTGGCGGCGTCGAACGAGCCGAAGAACCAGGCCGACCAGCTCTTCGAGGCGGCCAGGGCGGCCGCCGAGTAGTACGTGTTGGCGTAGCCGCTGATCGTCAGATTGACGAAGTAGATGATCGCAGCGAAGGCGCCCAGGCCGAGCTGCACCGGGCGAATCCAGGCAGCCTCGTCGGCCCGCCGGCGCAGCCGGCCGGCCAGCCCGGCCAGGCCCCGGGCCGGCGGCAGGGCCGCCTCTCGGCCGGGCTGGAGTGCAGTGGTCATGATGCGGTCCTTTCAAGACTCAAAGGGGGCTGGTTGGCGGGCCCTCGGGACCGGGCGATCAGGGCCCGGAGGAGGACGAACCGGCAGAGGGTCGCAATGGCATTGGCCGCCACGAGGACGGCCACCTCGACCAGCCGGCTCGGCCGGGTCGAGATCTGGCCGAGCAAGGCGATCGCCGAGGTCGTGATCAGGAGGGCCACGCCCAGGCCGGCCAGGCCGGCCAGGTGGTCATGGACGAGCGAATTCGCGCCCCGGACACCGAACGTGAAGCGCCGGTTCGCGGCGGTGTTCGCGAGGGTGGTCGCCAGGAGCGCCACGGCGTTGGCGATCGTTGCCGCCTGGGCTGAGCGGAGAACGCTGTACAGGACGACGTAGGCAATCGTGCTGACCGCGCCGATCACGGCGAACCGGGCGATCTGGCCGAGGGTTGATCTCATGGACCCGAGGATCGGACCGGGTCTCTTTCGAAACGGTTACGTCGGTGAGCCGGCCTGCGCGGCGGACCTCAGGCGCGCTCCCAGGTCACGGCCATCCGCGCCCCGCCGCCCGGAGCCGACTCTACCCGCCAGCGCCCGTTCGTCGCCCGGACGATCGCGTCGGCGATCGCCAGACCCAGCCCGGCCCCGCCCTGCTTGTCCGTGGCCCGGTGGAAGCGGTCGAAGATCCGGGCGCGCTCGTCCTCCGGGATGCCCGGACCGTGGTCGTCGACAACCAGGCTGATCCTGCTCCGTTCCGGCACGACCCAGACAGTCACGGCCGTCCCCTCGGGCGAGTACTTGCAGGCATTGTCGAGCAGGACGCCGAGGAGCCGGTCGAGCCATTCAGGTGGCGCGTTGATCACCAGGCTCTCGTTCGGCACGCGCACCTCGAGCTGGAGGTGGCGAGCCTCGGCCACGACCCCGAACCGATCCACGGTCTGGGCCGCGAGCACGCCGAGGTCAACCGGCTCGACGTTGGGCGGGGTGCTGGTGGCATCGAAGCGGGCCAGCCACAGGAGGTCATCGAGGAGGCGGCGCATTCGTTTCGATTCGAGGTCCACTCGGGCAAACGCCGTTCGATACCAGGCCTCGCTGCGATCCTGGGCCAGGGCCAGGCTGGTGTGAGCCTCGATCACCGACAAGGGTGTACGCAGCTCATGCGAGGCATCGGCGGTGAACTCGAGCTGGCGCCGGCTGGCCTGGGCGATTGGGCTGGCGACGCGCCGGCCGATGGCGACGGCTCCGACGAAGACGACCAGGAGCAGCAGCGGCGCGATCAGCAGCTCGGCCAGGATCAGAGTCGACTGGGCCTGGGCGACGCTGTCGAGGTTCTGGGCGACGATGACGTGGTCGCTGCCGGCCGATGCTCCGGCAATTCTCATGTCGACGCCGTCGATCGTCGCCGTCTGCGGGTCGGTCACGGCGGTGTACTCAGCCGGCAGGTCCGGATTGGACGGCGGGGCGAAGACGGTGCCATCCCCTTGGACGGTCCAGGTCAGGAATGGCAGTCCGCCGGGGCGGTCCGAATCGGGCGGCGGGAAGTAGCCACCTCCGCCACCGCCGCCATTGCCGCCGCCGCCACCGGGAAACGGCTGGCTGACCGATCGGTGGAGGGCAGCGGTGAGCTGGGCGTCGATCTGGGCGGTGAGGTTGCGGTCAACGATTGCCACGACCGCCACGGCCACGATCAGGTAGACCACGGCCACGATCCCGGTGGCCGCCAGGGCGACCCGGATTGATTGGCGCCGGACCTCCTGCGGACGGACGGCGGTCACGCTTCCTCCAGCCGGTAGCCGGCGCCACGGACGGTGACGATCCGGATCCCTGCGCTGGGCAGCTTCGCCCGCAACCGGCTCAGCTGGACGTCGATGGCGTTCGAGCCGAGCGGATCGGTCTCGTCCGCCCAGGCGTGCTCGGCGATCGCCTTGCGGTCGACGACGGCCGGCGAGCGGCGCATGAGGAGCTCCAGGATCAGGTACTCGGTCCCGGTCAGGTTGAGCGGCCGGCCGGCCACGGTCACCGCCCGGCTGACCGGGTCGAGCGCCACCTGACCCTTCTCGAGGACAGGTCCGTCGATCCCTCGCGGCCGGCGCTGGAGGGCCCGAACCCGGGCCAGCAGCTCGCCAAAGTCGAACGGCTTGACCAGGTAGTCGTCGGCCCCCGTATCGAGGCCCCGGATCCGGTCGGCGGGTGCGTCCCGCGCGGTCAGCATCAGCAGCGCGGTCGGCCTGCCGTGGCGGCGGGCCCAGGCGACCACATCGATGCCTTCGGCCCCGGGCATCCGCCAGTCGATGATCGCCACGTCGTAGTCGTACCAGTGGAGCTGGTCGATGGCGTCGTCGCCTCGTTCGACCGCGTCGACCTGGTAGCCGGCGTCGCGCAGGCCGAGCGAGATGACATCGCGCAGGCCCGGATCATCTTCGGCAACCAGGACCCGCATCGCTTCAGCCTCCCGCCGCGGAGCGTACTCGCTCAATGGCCGGACGGACGCCGGCCGGATTGGCGCGGTTCATGCGCTCAGGATCGAGCGAGCGACCTTTCGCCGAGGTTACGGCCGGCGACGAGCGGGCCGGCGACGAGCACGATCCAGGCCGCGACGAGGCCGACGAAGATCGCGGTCTGGCCGACAGCCACGGCAACCACGACAACCTCGCTTCGGGCCAGGTCCACGAACGGCAGTGAGATCGAGGTCGCCTGGCCACCCGCCCCACCCGCGGCGCCTGCGCCGCCGAAGGTGCCGCCGCCTCCGAACCCGGGCGCACCGCCACCGCCGAATCCGCCCGGAGCGCCTCCGCCGGCACTCCCACCGAACCGACCGCCGGCCTGGCCGACCGACAAGGGCGCTCCGAGGACTGCGTGGAGATTGATCGTGTTGAGCAGGCCCGCTCCGATGTACGCCCACGTCCAGCGGGCGCCCTCGACGGCCAGCAGCGGGGCGACCGCGAAGAACGGGAACAAGTAGCGCTCGTGCACCCGTGTCGGCAGGACGTAGAAGCCGAATGCAACGACGCAGAAGCCGAGCAGGATCGCCAGCCGGTCGGCCCGCACGAGGAGCCCGGCCACCACGAGCAGGCCGAGGCCGGCCAGCAGGATCACACCGATGGTGACCGCCTCGAGCCCACCGAAGACGACCACCAAATCCGGCGTCCACGACCCCCCGGAGCCACCGATGATGCTGGCCAGCGGACTCGCGCCGACGAGCGCCCAGGCGTTGTAGGCGTTGGCCGTCAGGTAGCTGAACTGGCCGCCGTCGGAGGCGAACAGGCCGATCAGGCCGGCGACGTGACCGATGACGGGGACATCGGCGAGCGACGCCGGCGCATATCGGGTGATGTCGAACGGGACCAGGAGCGCGATCCCGACGATCGCCCCCGCCGCCAGCGATGTCGCCAGCCGGCGAGGGCCCTGGTCGAGGAACAGGCCGCCGAGGAATTCGTTGAGGCGGGCTCGCCGCGGGCCGAGCTTCGGGACCGGCCCGGAGCCGGGGCGCAGGAGGTGCCGCCGGACAAGAACCGGGACGAGGACGACCAGGATGATCGCGTCCTGGGGCTTGACCAGGAGGCTCAACGCAGCGAACGCGGCGGCGGGCTCGCTCCAGCCCTCGACCAGCAGGACCAGCGCGACGAGCATGACGAGGGCGCCTACGGCGTCGACCTGGCCCCACAGCGCCGAGTCGTACCAGGTCACCGGGTTGAACAGGTACAGGGCCGCGGCCAGCAGGCCCGCCCGGACGCCGAGCCAGCGCCGCCCTGCGACGTACAGCACGGCCCCGATCCCGATGTCGGCAAGGATCGCCGGGACCTTCAGCAGGAGCAGGGTGGCGTGGTCGGCCCCGGTCCCGGCCAGGCTGCCGACAGCACCGACCAGCCACAGGACGTACATGTAGCCCGGCGGATAGTTGGCCGAGCTGGCCGTCGCATAGAAGGCGCCCGGACCCACCCGGGCGAGGGTCGTCGCCCAGCTTTCGAAGAAGCCGAGGTCGCTGCTGAGGCCCTGGCCGGGAAAGGCCACCAGGGCCAGGACGAGACGGAGCGCCAGTCCCAGCCCGAGTAGGACGAGCGCGGCCCGATGCCGCCTGATTCGGCTCATTGCGCTCCGTTCGTGGCCCTGTGGCCGGTCATCGGCTGGCCGGCTCGCAACAAATCCTGGCGACGCTTGCTGTCGGCCACATTACGAGGGTGGGCTCCGCTGCGAGCCGGCCGCACAGAATGGTGCATCCGGCGCGTACCGGGTGACGGTCGCAGTACCCTCGCCCTGTACAGCACAGGAGGGTCCCAAATGTCGAGGCAGCTTCTCATCCTCATCGGCACGAGGAAGGGTGCGTTCATCCTCGCCGGCGATCCGGACCGCCGCGACAGCAGAGATGGCTGGCGTTTGAGCGGGCCCCTGTGCGAAGGCTGGCCGATCAACCACTTCCGGCAGGACGCGCGGAGCGGCGCGTTGCTTGCCGGCGGAGGGAACCCCTGGTACGGAGCGGCCGTCTGGCGGAGTGACGACGTGGGTGCCACCTGGACGCACTCGAGCCAGGGCATGACCTACGGCGACGACGGTCCAGCCATGCGTTCGGTCTGGCACCTCGAGCCCGTCGGCGACGTCCTGTATGCCGGCGTCGAGCCGGCCGGCCTGTTCAAGTCGATCGATGGCGGCGCGACCTGGGCTCACGTCGAAGGGTTGACCAACCACCCCAGTCGCCCGAGCTGGCAACCGGGCAACGGTGGCCTCATCTGCCACACCGTCTTTGCCCACCCGAGCGACGCTGAGCGGATGTGGGTCGCGATCTCGGCCGTGGGCTGTTTCGCCACCGAGGACGGCGGGGCGACCTGGGAGGCACGCAACAAGGGCGTGCGCGTCGACGGTCTGCCCGATCCGTATCCCGAGACCGGCCAATGTGTCCACAAGATGGTCGCCGCGGCGGGCCAGCCGGATCGGCTGTACCAGCAGAACCATTGCGGCACCTATCGCAGTGACGATGCCGGCCGGACCTGGATCTGCCTCGATGAGGGGCTGCCGTCGACCTTCGGCTTCCCGATCGTCGCCCATCCCAGCGACCCCGACACGGTCTTCACGATCCCGCTCAATGGCGATGATCGTGGTCGCTACGTGCCCGAGGCAAAGCTGGCCGTCTGGCGCACGACGGACCAGGGCTCGCACTGGTCGTCGCTGCGCGAAGGCCTGCCAGGTAGCGACGCATTCGTCGGCGTGCTCCGCGAATCGATGGCCCGCGACGACCTCCAGCCGTTCGGCCTGTACTTCGGGACGAGCACCGGGCAACTCTTCGCGAGCGCCGACGAAGGCGGCTCGTGGCGCCGGATGGCGGACCTGCTGCCGCCGATCACCTCGGTCGAGACCGCGCTCATCGACGCCTGACGGCCAGCGACCCAGCGACCCAGCGATGGCCATCGTCGTCCTGCCGCGCTCGCTCACGGTCCTGTTTCCGGGCGTCGAGCGACGAGTTGAGGCTGACGGAGCGACCGTCGCCGAGCTGATCGATGCCCTCGATCGGCGCTGGCCTGGCGTGCGGGACCGGCTCTGCCAGCGGAGCGATGCGTTGCGCGAGTTCATCAACGTCTACGTCGACGGTCAGCCAGCCGATCTTGCCACCCCGGTCGGGCCGGCCGGCACGTCCATATCCTGCCGGCCGTGGCGGGAGGCTAGTGGCATCGGCGTCGGGCCCGGAGCTCCTGCACGATCGGCGCTCCTGCGCCATATGAATGTTCACGACGAGTTGACCGGTCGACTCGACGTTTGCGTGCTCCCGATGCAGCAAACCGACGACAAGGACGGCCAATTGGCCGCTCTCCAGCTCCGGATGAAGTGATTCGACCATTCCGATCGATCCGACGGTCGCGAACATTCATCTGACGCGGGTCGACTCAGCGGCCTCGGTCCCGGCCGTCGGGCATGCGTGACTCGGCTCGTCAGGCGGCCGGGTTGCCGGCTTCCTCTTCCTGGCGCTGGAATTGCGTCCGATACAGCTCGGCGTACAGGCCGTCGGCCCGAAGCAGCGCGTCGTGAGTGCCCCGCTCGACGATGTGGCCGGCCGAGACAACCAGGATCTGGTCCGCCTCACGGACCGTCGAGAGGCGATGGGCGATAACCACCGAGGTCCGGCCGGCCAGGGCCGTCTTCAGGGCAAGCTGGACCGCAACCTCCGACTCCGAGTCGAGATGGGCCGTGGCCTCGTCAAGGACAACGATGTCGGGCGCCTTGAGCAGGAGCCGGGCGATCGCGATGCGCTGCTTCTCGCCGCCCGACAAGCGGTAGCCTCGATCGCCGACGAGCGTGTCCAGCCCATCCGGCAGCAATTCGATCAAGGGCAGGATGTGGGCCGCCCGCAGCGCAGCGACCAGCTCCATGTCGGTGGCCCCCGGCCTGGCGTATTGGAGGTTCGTCCGGATCGTCTCGTGGAACAGGTGAGCGTCCTGGGTCACCACCCCCACGATCGCGTGGACCGAGGCCAGGGTCGCGTCGCGAACGTCGACGCCGTTGATCCGGATCGCCCCGGAGCGGACGTCATACAGGCGCGGGATCAGGTGGCTGATCGTCGTCTTGCCGGCGCCCGACGGCCCGACCAGGGCAACCAGCTGGCCGGGCAGGACGGTGAAGGAGACATCAAACAGGACCGGCTGGGTCGGAGCCTGGTCGAGCACCGCGACCGACTCGAGCGAGGCCAGCGAAACCTCGTCGGCGGTCGGATAGCGGAAGTCGACGTGATCGAACTCGATCGTGGCCGGACCGCGCGGAATGACCGTGGCATCGTCTCGATCGAGGATCATCGGTTGGAGGTCGAGCACCTCGAAGACCCGGTCAAAGGACACCAGGGCGGTCATGATGTCGACCTGGACGTTGGACAAGGCGGTCAGCGGTCCGTACAGGCGAACGAGATAGGCAGTCATGGCCACCAGCGTTCCAACCTCGAGGGTGCCGTTGGCGGCGAGCAGGCCGCCCAGCCCAAACGTCAGGGCGGTCGCCAACGACGCAGTCAGCAGGACCGCGGCCATGAACAGCCGGGTGTACATCGCCCGGGTGATCCCGATGTCGCGGACCCGGCCGGCCTTGTCCTCGAAGCGCGTGGTCTCGATGTCGGGCTCGCCGAACAGCTTGACCAGCAACGCCCCGGCGACGTTGAACCGCTCGGCCATCATCGAGGTCATGCTCGCGTTCAGGTTGTAGCTCTCCCTCGTGATCACCTGGATCCGGTGGCCCACGAACCGGGCGGGCAGGATGATGATCGGCAGCAGGGCCAAGGCGATCAGGGTGATCTGCCATGACAGGAAGAACATCACGATCAGGGTGAACGTCACCCCGAGGATGTTCCCGATCACCGACGAGAAGGTGTCGGTGAACGCCTGCTGCGCGTCCGTGACATCACTGTTGAGGCGGCTCACCAGGGCACCCGTCTGGGTCCGGGTGAAGAACGAGATGGGCATCCTCTGGAAGTGGGCGAAGACCTGGGTGCGCATGTCGAAGATCAGGCCCTCGCCGACCTGGGCCGAGATCCAGCGCTGCCACAGGGACAGGCCGGCGTCGGCAATCGCCAGGACGATCAGGAGAATGAACAGGTCGACGATCAGGTCGGTGTTCTTGGGAATGATCCCGTCGTCGATGATCGCTCGATAGATGAGCGGATTGGCCACCCCTAGCAGCGCGTCGATGACGATCAGGACGAGGAAGACGCTGAGCTTGGCCCGGTAGGGCCTGGCAAACCTGAGAATCCGCCGGACGATCCCGGGCGTCAGCTGCTGCGACGTCACCGATTCGTCGCGGCGGAACGAGCGCATCAGGCTGCCGGCGCCGGCGCCTGTCGAGCGGCGCATGCTCATCGGCGGCGCACGTTCCTTCCGATCTCGTTCATGGCGATCATTCTGACCCTCTCTTGGCGAAGAGCCGTTTCGGGCGAGCTGGACACGTTAAATCGCAGCGGCCGCCATCGTGCCGAGATAGACGGCGACCAGCCCGGCTCCCACGCTGGCGGCGATATTGGCGCCCGCCGCCGGAAGGTTGCCGGCGTTGATCAGGCTGAGCGTCTCGTAGCTGAACGTCGAGAACGTCGTGTACGTGCCCAGCAGCCCGATGACGATCGCCGGCCGAATCCAGGTTGGGCCAATCGCCCGCTGGGTCAGGGTCACCAGCGCGAACCCGATCAGGAACGAGCCGGTGACATTGATCAGGAGCGTCCCGTACGGGAAGCCGGCCCCGAGCCGGGCGACGACCCAGTTGCCAACGAAGTAGCGGGCATTGGCGCCCAGCACGGCCCCGATCGAAATCGCCAGGATGTCCACGAATCGTCCGCCTCTCTCCCGGGCAACAAGAATGGCCCCGGGCACTGCCAAGCAGTCCAGGAGCCATCAGCCCAGACGGGCGGTTCAGGCACTCAGGGGTGCCTCGGCGGGAACCATCGCCGTGGGCCGATCCTAGGGCCGCTGCTGACCGCGGTCAACCACTCGGAGGACGGCCTTTGTGGGAAAACCACTTTTGAGCCCAGGGCCGTACCATCAATCGGATCGATCTGCCGGCCGACTGGACCGGCCGACGGAACTTGCCCCCGGAGATCTCGCCATGCGTCGCTCGCGACTGATCATTGCCGTCATCCTCGCCCTGATTGGGCTGGCCTGGCTTGCCCAGGGACTCAACCTGGTCAAGGGCAGTGCGATGTCCGGCACGAGCTTCTGGGCGCTCGTCGGGGTCGTCCTGATCGCGATTGCCGCGGTCATCGTCGTCCGCGAGCGCCGGTTGCCCACCGGAACCTGACCGGGAAGCCTGCGCTCAGGGGTCCTGCGAGAGGACGACCACCGCGTAGGGCGCCACGCTGACCAGCCCGCTCTGGAGCTGGCCGTCGAGCGGCTCGTCGAGCGTGTCGAGGTCGTCTGCGATCGAGCCGCCAAACTCCTCGTCGTACAGCCGCGAATCCGAATTCAGTCGGACTCGCCAGCGACCCGCTCGGGGCAATCCAACCGCGATGTCCTCGAGCGGCTGCGTCGACAGGTTGGCCACGACCACGACATCGTCGCCCGGACCGCCATCCCGCCACCGATGCCAGGCAATCAGCTTGCTGTCCTCGTCGGCGCGCAGGATCGCGATCGACGGCCCGGCCAGCCCGGCGGACCAGCCGTCGGCATTGCGCCTGAGCGCGATCAGGTCGCGGTGGAGCTGGACGATTCCGGCGAACCGACCGGACTTCGACCAGTCGACTGGGATCGTGTCATCGAACCAGCCGTCCTCGAGGAGCTCCTGGCCCTGGAACAGCATCGGGATGCCCGGAGCCGTCAGGGTGATCGCCGAGCCCAGCGTCGCCCGCTTCCGGGCGAACCAGTTCCCGGCGTCGCCCGGCGCGACGGCCTCCGCCAGGCGAACCTGGCCGTTGGCCACATCGTCGTGCGACTCGGTGTAGATCACCCGGCCGAAGGGCCGGTCCGCTCCGGAAAGGAGCGCCTCGACGATCGCCTCAACTGACCGCTGGTCATCCTCCGGAGCGGTCAGGACATCGCGCACGCGATGCAGGAACGCCGGCTCCCAACGAGCCCCGAATCCGGCCCCGCCATCGGCCGTGGGCAGCGTGATCGAGGCATCCGCCCCAAGGTCCTCCGCGATCGTCAGCTTCCATGGCTGGCGGCTGCGGATCTCGTCGTTCAGCCAGGCCATGAACGACCAGCCGTCGGGCAGGGCATGCTCTGGGCTCTCATCGACCGTTCGGATGTAGAGGGTCGAAATCGAAGCGCAAGCCGTCGGCCCGGAACTCCTCGAGCCAGGTCAGGGCGCTGTCGCGCAGGAACGAACGGACCTCGCCACGACCATAGTCGGGCCGGGTGTTGCCCCACGGGGTTACCGCGCGCTCGTCGTTGTAGAAGTAGATCCCGCCCCACTCGCCTTCGGCCCAGCCATCGAAGCGCCACAGGTCGAGGTCACCCGGACCGAGGTGGTTGTACACCACGTCGACGATCACCCCGATCCCGTGCTCGTGAGCCGATCTGACGAAACGCTTGAACGCGTCCGGGCCGCCGTACGTCGAATTCGATCGCGAAGACGTGAGCCGGGTTGTAGCCCCACGAGACGTCGCCGGCGTACTCGAATGGGGGCATCACCTGGATCGCCCCGATCCCCAGGTCGCGCAGATAGGGCATCCGCCGGATCGCTCGGTCGAAGGTGCCGGGGACATCCGCCCTGGCCGCGAACGTGCCGACGTGCATCTCGTACAGGACGACCTCGTTCCAGGCCGGCGTGTCGAACTGCTGATCGCCCCAGTCAAACGCGGCCGGGTCGTAGACGACGGCATTGCCGGCCGAGCCGGTCACCTGCCGGGCGTACGGGTCGATCCGCCACACGATGCCGGCCGGGGTGTCCAGCAGATACCGATACTCGGCGCCCACGGTTGCCCCCGCGATGAACACCGACCAGGTGCCCGAGCCGGCCGGATCGGCCGTCATTGCCACGCCGTCAGCGGACCAGTCATTGAATGAGCCGGCCACAGCGACGGCCGTGGCATGTGGCGCCCAGACCCGGAAGGTCACGCCGTCCGTGCGTGGGACTGCGCCCATGCCAGGTTGCGCTCGTGCCGGTGCCACCCCGCGATCGTAGGCGATCCGATCGTAGGCGATCCAGGGGACGACGAGCTACGGGACGAAGTAGCCGGTCACGTCGAACACGACCTGGGCGGTCGCCCCGCCCTTGGCCACGTAGGTGACGCTGAGCGTCTGGCCCGACCCGAGCGTGATCGTCACGCCATTGGCCCGGACGTCGCCCACGGGGAAGTTCAGGGTGGAGGTTGCCGGGTTGTTGTCGGCGACCGTCGTCAGGCTGAAGTAGCCGGCGGCGGTCTGCCCGGTCACAGTCAGGTTGCCGGTCACGGCGATCGCGTCGGCTGGGATGTTGGCCGCGATCGTGGTCGCCTTGTTGGCCACGTCGAACGTCTGGGCGACATTGGTGAAGAGCTTGGTCACGCTGCCTGGCTGGCGCGAATCAACCAGTCGGTTCGGGGTCACGGGGATATATGTCGCGCCAGTCGCGTCGTTGACGAAGTAGCCGGTCACGTCGAAGACCACATCGGCCCTGGCGCCTGGCTTGGCAACGTAGGTGATCCCGAGCGTGCCGCCGGGGCCGAGGGGCACGGTCACGCCATTGGCCCGGGTGTCGCCGGCCGGGAAGTTCAGGGTGGACGTCGCAGGGGCGTTGTCGGCGACCGTCGTCAGGCTGATGAAGCCGGCCGAGGTCTGGCCGGTCACGGCCAGGTTGCCGGTCACCGCGATCGCCCCGAAGAGGACCGGCGTGGTGGTGTCGGACGGGCTGAGATCGGCGACCTGGAGCGTCTGGGCGACGTTGGCGACCAGGCTGGTCAGGGGTTGGCTGGCCCTGCGCGAGTCCACCAACCGGGTCGGCGCGACGGCTTTGTAGGTCGCCCCTCCGGCGTCACTGGCGAAATAGCCGGTGACGTCGAAGACCACCTGGGCGCTGGACCCGGCCTCGCCAACGTAGGTCACGTTGAGCGTGCCGCCTGCGCCGAGTGGGGCGGCCACGCCGTTGGCCCGGACATCGCCCACCGGGAAGTTGATGGTCGACGTCCCCGGCGCATTGTCCGGGACGGTGGTCAGGCTCAGGTAGCCGGCGGCGGTCTGGCCGGTGACGGTCAGGTTGCCCGTGACGGCGACGGCGTTGAGCGGGATATTCGACGCGCCGCCCGGATCCAGGTTCGTCACCTGGAACGTCTGGTGCACGTTTGCCAGGAGCTTGGTCACCCCGCCCTGACCCTTGCGCGAGTCCACGAAGCGGGTCGGCGGAATGACGTAGTAGGTGGCGCCCGGGACCGTGATCGGAGTGATCCCGCTCGATGCCGCCGATGGCCCGCTGGGCCCGATCGGATTCGTGGCTATGACCGTGAAGGTATAGGAGGTCCCGTTGGCCAGGAGCATGACCGAGCAGGTCAGGGCTGCCGACGCGGAGCACGTTCGGCCACCCGGGGATGCCGTCACGGTATAGCCGGTGATCGCCTTCCCGCCGTTCGAGGCAGGGGCCAGCCAGCTCACCTGGGCCGCGCCATCGGCGGGGGTCGCCGACACGCCGGTCGGTGGGCCGGGCACGGTCGCCGGGATCACCGCGTTCGAAGCGGCCGAGGCGGATCCAGTCCCGGCCGAGTTCGTGGCCTTGACCTTGAACGTATACGAGGTCCCGTTGGTCAGGCCGCCGACCACGCAGGTCAGCGCCCCGCTCGTGGTGCAGGTCTGGCTGCCCGGCGTCGAGGTGACGGTGTAGCCGGTGACCGGATGGCCGTTCGGCGCGGCCGCGTGCCAGGTCACCGAAGCCGAGGCGTTGCCCGCCGTGGCTACGACCGAGTTCGGGGCGCTCGGGGCCGAACCGGTGCCGAAGGCGCCCGTGCCGATGGGCGTGCCCAGCCCGGTTGGTCCGTCGTATCCGGTCTTTCCTGTACACAGATACGTGCCGCCGCAGCTCCCGTTCGCGCCGCTGGTGACGTCGTTGAGCTGGCCGGGCTTGGCGTATGGGTAGGACACCGGATAGGTGCCCGGCGAAGCCGGCCCGGCCAGCGCGTAGACGCCGGCAATGATCGGCGAGGCGACGCTCGTGCCGCCGAACTTCACCCAGCCCCCCAGGGAAGCCGAGTAGACAGCGACGCCTGTCGCCGGGTCGGCGTCGGCCGACACGTCAGCGATCGTGCGCATGGTGCAGCCGCTGTCGTGCTGGAAGGTCGGCTTGGCCTCGATGCTGGAGCAGCCGCTGCCGGCGCCGTTGCCGCCGCCGGCCGAGCCCCAGGCGGTCTCCGTCCAGCCACGGGGATTGGCCGCGTGGGTCAGGCTTGTGCCCCCGACCGCGGTGACGAACGGCGACGCCGCCGGATACTGGGTGCCGTAGCCGTTGTCGCCGGTGCTGAACGTGATGGCGATGCCAGGCTGGTCGAAGTACGGCTCGTCGAGATCCTGTTCGCCGAATCCCTCGGAGCCACCCCAGCTGTTCGAGATGACCCTGGCACCCAGGGCCACCGCTTCGGCTTCGGCCGTGAACAGGTCATCGCCCGAGCTCGAGTTGGCCTCGACCAGGATGATCCTGCAGTTCGGGCAGATCGCCGAGACCATCTCAATGTCAAGCGCCGTCTCGCCATTCCAGCCGGCATTGGTCACCGGATAATTGGTCCCCCCGTTCTGGTCGACCTTGGTGAAGCAACCGTTCGCCGTGGTGCAGGCGCTCAGACCGAACTGGCTGCGGTACGTCGCCAGATCCGCCTCCGCGCTGGCCAGGTCGAAGGCATCGACGACCGCAACTGTCATGCCGGTGCCCTCACCCGATGACTGGTCGGGTAACGCGTAGGCCGACAGGAGGTCCGCCGGGCCATAGCCGTTGGGCGTGAAGTTCGGCCCGACGGCGGCCTTGGCCAGGGGCGCGACAGCGGTCGAGATGAGCGAATCGCAGGTCATGTAGCCGGGCGTGGCCGGCGGGCAAAGGGCCCGGCTCGACGGCTGGCTGGCGACCTTGGCCGGGCCGCTCGTGGCGGCCACCGACGCCGGCCAGGAGCCGAGCAGCGCGACCAGCACGAACGCCTGGACGGCGGTTCGGGCGGCCCGGCGGGAAAGCATCTCAGGCAAGCTCCAGGGTGGGCACGGGAATCATCGGCGACGACGGTCCGGGCAGGATCGCATGTCCGGCCAATTTCGGACAGCAGCCGACAGTCCTATGCGGCGCTTCCTGGCATCGGATTTCGCGCTATCGTCAGGTTCCGGGGAACAGCCACGAGCCGAGGAGACGGAACTGCAACTCAGCCAGGTGAACGTCGGGCTCGCGGCAGGCTTCGGCTCGATCATCCTCGGTTTGACGATCCTCGTGATCGGTTTGCTGTGGAGCGCGACGCGCCGCCTGCGCAACCTGCCCGACGACCCGGGCAGCGTGCGGGGGCTGATCGTGGCCGGGCTCGCGCTCGCCGCGGTCGGAGTGGCCCTGGCCGCGTTCACGGTCAACGCCGGCTAGGCCATTCGCGCGGTCCAGGCTGGAGCAGGGCCGCCGCCCGAGTTGGGACCGCCGGCCGGAGTTCGTGACAAATTCGCGCCGTGTCGATCGTTATGGCCGGTCGCGCCCGGTCCGGGCGATCAGGGTCTCGCTGGGGCTCTGCAAACGAGCTCGATTCGTGCTCAGCCGGACGCATCTGGGTCCGGATGGCGACCTTTGACGCGCTTCGGGGGCATGAGTCGCCATAAGCGTCGCTGCAGCGCGAATTTGTCAGGAGTGGGCGAGCGCAGGGGCGCCACCTGATCGCAGCCGGTGCCAGAGGCGCGAATCCGCGCGCCGGAGCGCGCCTCACAGACGCGAAGGCGACGACGCGAGGGCCCGTGGTAGGGTCTCCGCGCGATGTCACTGGCTGCCCTGGGAGCGAGCGCGAGCCTTGGCCGGCTGGCAGCCCGGCGGGTGCGCTCCGACCTGACCTTCCTGCTCGCCGTCTGGCTGGTCCTGCTGGCCGCGACCACCCTGGTCGCGGCCTCGTTCCAGTACAACGATGCGGTCGCGCTCGGCGGCCTGCGCCGGGCTGTCCTCGACGCAGCTCCGACCGATCGAGGCCTGTCGGTCACGACCACGGCCAGCCCGGGCCAGGTGGCGAGCTTCGACTCGATCGTGTCGGGCATCCTCGGCCGAGCGCTGGGACCCGTGGCCCACGTGACGCTGGCGGCTCGCTCGGCGTCGCTGGCTCCGCTGGGCATGCCCAGCAACGAGGCGGCCACCCACCTGACCGTCCTGGCCAGCTACGCCGGGATCGAGCAGCACGCCCAGCTCAGCGCCGGGTCCTGGCCCACTCCTGGACAATCACCGGTCCAGGCCACCTTGTCGGTGGCCGCCGCCCGGTCACTTGGGATGAAGGTCGGCGATCAGCTCGACCTGATCGACGCCTCCGTTGCCGGTCCGACCAAGGCGCTCCTGACCGTGGTCGTCACCGGAACCTGGACAGCCGACCCCGATGATCCGTATTGGCTTGGCGATCCGCTCGATCTCGACGGGATCGTCGACCAGACGTCGCTGGCGTATCGGGGCCCGTTCATGGTGGCTCCGGACGACCTCCTGACCCGCGGCCTGATCGCGCACCTGTCACTGACCTGGCGGGCGGGGCTGACCGTGGCCGACCTCGGCCCGTCCGACATCAGCTCGATGCAGCAGGCGATCCCGGGGATCGCCCCGTCGCTCGCGGCAGCCTTTCCGCCCCAGCAGCCCGTCGCCGTCTCGACCGGGCTGACCCCGGTCCTGGCCAAGGTCGAACAGTCGCTCGCCCTGGCCCAGGGAGGCGTGACCCTGCTGACGCTCCAGTTCGTCGTGCTGGCGGTCTTTGCCGTGATCCTGGTCGCGGCCCTCCTGGGCGAGCGACGGCGGCGTGAGAACCGGATCCTGGTCTCGCGCGGCGCGACCCAACCCGAGATCGTGATGATCACCGCGGCCGAGGCGATCCTGGTCACGCTCCCGGCCGTCATCCTGGCCCCGCCCGCCGCGGCCCTGGTGATCCACCTCCTCGGCGCGGGTGGTCCGCTGGCCAGCGCGGGCGTCGACCTGCCCCTGCTGGTCTCGAGCGTGGCGATCGTCGGCGCGGTCTTCGCCGGACTGTTTGCGGCGGTGGTTCTGATCGCGCCGGCCCTGCCGATCGGCAACCGGCTCAGCTCGATCCGGCTGGCCTTCGGACGCGAGGGTTCGCGTGTCTCGGCTCAGCGCTTCGGGATCGACCTGGCCCTGCTGCTCGTGGCCGGGCTGTGCCTGTGGCAGCTCCGCCTGTACGGCTCGCCGGTGATCGAAGGCGGGAGCGGCCTGGGGATCGATCCGCTGCTCGTTGCCGGTCCCGCCATCGGATTGGCGGCGTGTTCCCTGCTGGCGACACGGGCCTTGCCCCGCCTGGCCCGCCTTGTGGAGCGGGCGGTGGTAAATCGCCCCAACGTCGTAACCCAGCTCGTCGCCCACGATCTCGCCCGCCGCCCGCTCCGATCGATCCGGTCGACCCTGCTGGTCATGCTCGCGGCCGGCCTGACCACGTTCGCCCTGGTCTATGACGCGACCTGGTTCCAGTCGCAGGCCGATCAGGCCGCGTACCAGGCCGTGGCCGATATCCGGGTCGTGACACCCGCCTACGGCAAGATCCCAGGGGCATTCCTGGGGCCGAGCTATCGGGCCCTGCCCGGGGTGACGGCGGCCAGCCCCGCTATCCGCTCGACCATCGATATCGGCGGAGCTGTCCGCAGTGCCGACCTGCTGGGCATCGATGCCGCCCAGGTCGCCGGCCAGGCGGACCTGCCTGGTGGACCGAAGGGTCCCCTGGCCAGCTCGCTCAGCGGGCTCGCTGCGGGCCGCCCAGACGTGCCCGCGCTGGCCCTTCCCGGACAGCCGCTCCGGCTGCAGGTCACCCTCGACAGCGCGATGTCGGCCCTGTATGTCGATGGTTCGCAACAGGGCGACGCGCCGGCTCCCCAGGGGATCGAGGTCGACGCCCTGGTCATCGACGGTGATGGCGGCACTTGGCGGTTCAGCAGCGCCAACGACGTGGCGTTCAGCGGATCGGGCGAGACCGTCGACATTCCGCTCCAGCCGGGCGCCGCGACCGAAGCATCGCCAGCCATCGTGAGCCAGCTCGCCCAGCCCGTCCGCCTCGAGGCGCTCGAGGTCGTGCTCCAACCGCCGAACACGGGCACCGACACGACAGGCACGGTCGATATTCGGAGCGTCCAGACCAGCGCCGAGGCGGAGGGCGACAGCTGGACGGCCGTGCCGTTCGATGCCGGGCGGCCCAACTGGTCGTGGCTGCGGATTGACTTCCAGGGCCAGAATCCGTACGTCCCGCCGATTGGCAAGCCCAACCGGATCACGATCGATTCGACCAATCCGATCCAGGGCTTCGAGTTCGACTCGACCACGACGTTCCGGGTCTCGGCAGCTCCCCCGACCGAGCTGACCGTCGACGCGATCGCGAGTGCCGGCCTCCTGGCCGCCACGGGGCAATCGATCGGGGACACGATCGATGGCTCGGTCCTGGGCAATCCAATCCATGTCCAGATCGTGGGCCAGGCACCCAGCGTCCCGCCGCTCGATGCAACGAAGCCCTTCCTGGTCGTGGACGCGCCGACGCTCAGCCTGGCCGACTACTTCAACAGCGGCGAGACGATCCCGGTCACTGAATGGTGGCTGTCGGTCGAGCCCGGGCAGGCGAGCTCGGTCTCGCGCCTGCTGGCGGCTCCGCCATTCTCGGCGACCACGATCGTGTCCCGGGAAGCGATCCAGCACACCCTCCAGGGTGATCCCGTGGCGCTCGGTGTCGTCGGAGCCCTCCTGCTGGGCGCGATCTCGGCGATCCTGTTTGCCGCCCTCGGCTTCCTGGTCAGCGGCTCGGCCTCGATCGAGGCGCGCGCCGAGGAGTTCGGCCTGCTCCGGGCCCTCGGCCTGACCAATTCCCAATTGATCCGCTGGCTGGCGGTCGAGCAGGCGCTCCTGCTCGCCGTTGGAGTGACCGTGGGCATCGCCCTGGGCATCGCGTTCGGCTGGATCGTGCTGCCGGCAGCCAACTTCACCCCGACCGGGGCGGCCCCCGTGCCACCTGCGACGCTGGTCGTGCCCTGGCCGGTCCTGGCCGCAATGGCTGTCGGCAGCGTCGGGCTCCTCCTGGCGACGCTCCTCGTGGCCCGGCGCATCCTCAGCCGCGTGTCGGTGGCTGCCACCCTTCGGGCCGTGGTCGAATGAGGGGGCGCTGGGTCGCGGTCTGGTCGCGTGGGCTGCGCTCGGAGCCGCTCCGCTCGCTCGGCGTCGGCGCGCTGATCTTGGTCACGGTCCTGATTGCCGCATCCGTTCCGCGCGTCCTGAATCGCGCCTCGGACAGCGCCCTCCACCAGGAAGCCACCGATGCGGCTTCGACCGTCCGGGACCTCCAGCTCGTGCAGGAGGGTCGGATCGCGGCAGGCAGCGGCAATCCGCTCCAGCCGGTCCGAGCGGCCGGCCAGGCGCTCCAGGCCCACTTCCCCGCCGAGATCCCAGCGATCACCTCGGCCGCCGGGTTGGTCGTCGATACGCCGCTGTGGCACCCGAGCGCCGGCACGCCCCTCGACGCCGTCCTGAACCTGCGCATCCAGGATGACGTCGAGCAGCACGTGAAAATCGTCTCGGGCCGCCTCCCGAGCGGGACCACGACGACGATCCCCGATCCGACCCCGGGGGCCAGCCCGGACAGCGTCCTGACGGTCTTCGAGGTCGCGGCCTCGACCCAGACGGCGACCAAGCTGAATGTCGCGGTGGGTGGGCGGCTCATCCTGGGCCCCGAGTCGAGCGATCCGCTGGCAGCCAATCGGAGCGTCCGACTGGCCGTCGACCTCGTCGGGACCTACGAGGTGAATGATCCTTCAGAGGGCTACTGGATCGACGACGCGAGCGTCGGCCAGCCGTACATCTACGCGCTCCAGAAGTTCGTCGAATACGTCGGCGCCACGATGCTCCTCGCTCCCGACGCCTATCCCGGGCTGATGGCGGCGACACAGTCGTCGGGCATGCCGATGATCTACCGCTGGCGCTCGTACGTCGATCCGGCACTGATCGAATCGAGCCAGCTCGACTCACTGTCGGCCGCCCTCCGGCGGGCCGAGACGGTCTATCCCCCGGCGACCCAGGGCCTCGGCAACGCCGGCAGCTTCAGCGGGCCGGGCAGGATGAGTCCAGCCTCGCTCGAGACCGGGCTCCTCGGCCTGATCGCGGCACACCAGGCGCGCTGGCAATCGGGTGCCACGATCCTGGCCATCCTGTGGACCGGCGCGGGCCTGGTCATCCTGGCCAGCCTGGCCCTGGTGGCCGAGGTGATCGCCAGGCGCCGTGGCGCGGCGCTGGCGATCGTCGATCGGCGCGGTGCATCGTCGGGCCAGATCCGGACGGCCATCCTCAGCGAATCGATCGCCCTGGTGGTGCCCGGAGCGCTCATCGGCACGATCCTGGCGGTCCTCCTCGTCCCGGATTCCGATCCCGGACCGACCCTCGTGGTTGCCGGCCTGGTGTCGGTCGCGGCGATCGGCCTGATCATCCTGGCCAACCGTCGCTATCGCACCGGTGGCGTTGCCAGCCGGCCGGGTCGATCCGGGCGGATCGGCTCGGGCCGGCTCGTCGCCGAGGCCGTGGTGGTCGGGCTGGCGATCGTCGGGGCGGTCCTCCTCCACGGGCGGAATGCCGCCAGCGTGTCCAGCCAGGTGGGTGCGGATCCGTTCCTGGCAGTCGCGCCGGCGCTCGTCGGCCTGGCCGCCGGGATCATCGCGGTGCGCCTGCTGCCGGTCGCCCTGCGCCTGCTCGCCCGGATGGTGGGGCGGGGACGCGGCCTGGTCGCCGTGCTCGGACTGCGGCGGGCGGCGCGAGACGGCGGGGTCGCGGCGGTCCTCGTCGTCGCCCTGACGGCGACGGCGGTCGGCACATTCGCGTCGGCCCTGCTCGACCAGATTCATGCAGGCGCCACATCCGCGTCGTGGCAGACCGCCGGCGCGGACTTCCAGGTGAGCGGAGCGCCGGCCTACCTCGAGTCGTTCCAGACCGGCCACCCGGCCGGGGTGCAGGCCGAAGCGACGATCTCGGTCGTCAGCGTGGCGGTCAGCACCGGTGGGATCCGGAACCTCATCGTCGTCGATCCGGCAACCCTGAGCGCCGTGTCGGGTGGATCGCCCGCCGATCCAGGCCTGCCCTCGGCAATGACGGGAGCCGCCGGTGACGCCGCGCCGGTGATCGTTTCGACCGGAGCCGAGGGCTCGAGCCCGATCATCGTCGGCCAGTCGTTCAGCGTCCGGATCGACGGCGGGGCCGTGCCGCTCCGGGCGGTCGATGCCCGCGATTCGTTCCCTGCAGCACCGGCCGGCGTGCCGTTCGTCGTCGTCTCGAGCCAGCAGCTCAGCCAGCTGACGCAGGGCTTCGTCCCCGAGCCGACGTCCGTGCTGGTCCGGGCGCCGGGCCTGTCGCTGGCGAGCGTCCAGTCGGACGTGAGCGACCTGCCGGGCCTGGCCGTTGTCGGCCAGGCAGCCACCGAGTCGTCCATCCGCAATGCACCCGCCGTCGCGGCGGTGTCGCTCGGGATCCTGAGCGGCGCGGCCGCGGTCGTCGTGTACAGCCTGCTGACCGTGGTCCTGGCGATTGCGCTCGGAACCGCCGGGCGCCGGACCGAGACCGCCCGCCTCCAGATCCTCGGACTGTCGAACCGCCAGTCGGTCTGGCTGGTCCTGGTCGAGTTCGCGCCGGCGGTCGTGGCCGGAGTCCTGGTCGGGCTCGGCGTGGGCATGGTCCTGATCGAGTTCGTCGGGCCCGGCCTCGACGTGCCGGCCGTCCTGGGCGTCCCTGAGCTTGCCCCGTCGACCCCCGATTTCGGCCGTCTTGTCCTGCTCGCCCTCGCTACGCTGACCCTGATCGCGGTCGCGACGCTCCTTTCGAGCCTCCTCGAGCGGCAGCGACAGCTGGCGACCGCAACCCGGGATGGAACCCAATGACCATGACTCAGCAGATCGCCGGGGACATCGTGGCGTGCGACAACCTCGTCCGCATCTACAGCGTCGGCGACATCGAGGTCGTCGCCCTCCAGGGGCTCGACCTGCGGATCAAGGCGGGCGAGATGGTGGCCATCGTGGGCGCCTCGGGCAGTGGCAAGTCGACCCTGTTGAACATCCTCGGCGGCCTGGATGTGCCAACCGCCGGCCGGGCCGTTGTCGACGGCCTGGACCTGGCCCGCCTGTCGCGCAGCGAGCGGACCCGCTACCGCCGTCGAACCGTGGGCATGGTCTGGCAGCAGACGTCGCGCAACCTGCTGCCCCACCTTGACGCGATCGCCAACGTCGAGCTGCCGATGGTCCTCGACCGGCGCGCGAATCGGCAGCAGCGGGCGGAGGACCTGCTCGAGCTCGTGGGGTTGCCGAACCGGGCCAGGCACCGTCCCCACGACCTGTCAGGGGGCGAGCAACAGCGCATCGCGATCGCGGTCGCCCTGGCCAATTCGCCGTCCGTCCTGCTCGCCGACGAACCGACCGGTGAGCTCGACAGCACAACCTCGGCAGAAGTATTCGAGCTGTTCCGCCGGATCAACCGCGAGATCGGGACGACGATCGTGGCCGTGACCCACGATCCACTCGTGTCCGACCACGTCAGCCGAACGGTGGCCATCCGCGACGGACGAACCAGCACCGAAACCGTCCGCCGAACGGAGCAGTCGGGCAGCGGCGACCACCGGGTCGTCGCCGAGGAGTTCGCCGTCCTGGATCGAGCGGGGCGGCTGCAGCTGCCTCGTGCCCATATCGAGAAGCTCGCCCTGGCCGACCGGGTTCGCCTGCGCCTGGAAGAGGATCACGTGGGGATCTGGCCAGGCGGGGCCGAGCAGCCCGGGACGTCCGACGCGGCGCGGCCGGCCGACATGCCGGCCGAGCCTCCGACCGAGGACCAGCGGTGACCGCGGAGCATTCATCGATCGAGGACCTGCCCGCCGGTGCGGCTCGAACAGCGACGCCGGCGCCGACATCGGCCGGCGCCGCGGTGGCGATCGAGGCGGCCGACGTCGAGCGCGATTACCCGTCCGGCGAGAGCACGGTCCGCGCCCTGGCCGGGGTCGACCTGCGAGTCGAGCCGGGCGAGCTGATCGCGGTTCGGGGTCGCTCCGGCAGCGGCAAGACGACCCTGCTCAATGTCCTCGGTGGCCTGGATCGGCCGACGGCCGGCCGGGTCGCGATCGAAGGCCGCGACCTGGCCAGCCTGTCGACGTCCGAGCTGCTCGACCTGCGCCGGCAGACGATCAGCTTCATCTTCCAGGGGTTCGGGCTGCTGCCGATCCTGAGCGCCGCGGAGAACGTCGAGATTCCCCTCCGGCTGGCCAAGGCCGCGCCGGGCGCTCGGCGGGAACGGGTGGCGGAGATGCTCGACGTGGTCGGCCTCGGCGGCCGCGCCGATCACCGGCCGTCGGAGCTGTCCGGCGGCGAGCAGCAGCGGGTCGCGATCGCCCGGGCGCTGGCCAATCGACCCCGGATCCTGCTCGCGGACGAGCCCACCGGCCAGCTCGATTCCGAGACGGGCCACCTGATCATGGCCCTGATCCGCCGGGTGGTTCGCATCGAGCACGTGACCGCGATCGTCGCCACCCACGATCCGGGCATGCTCGACGTCGCCGACCGGGTGGTCGAGCTGCGCGACGGCCGCCTGATCGAGGCCTAGCGGCTCGCGTTCCGGTCCGTGGCAGGATCTGGGCCAGCCCCCAAAGGTGCTGCCGCCCGCGTTTCTGACAAATTCGCGCGGCTGCCCGCGTTTCTGACAAATTCGCGCTGGAGCGGCTCTTATGGTCGGTCGCGCCCAATCTACGGGCGCGGCGACGGCCGGGAGCTGATCGATCGGGCTCGAGTCGTGCTCAAGGTGCGCCGCTTGGACTTGCGGACCTGAAGGGACCAGCCATAAGCGCCGTTGCGGCGTGAATTTGTCACGAATACGCGGAGCCAACGCCCCCGGTCCCGGGCCAGCCCCCCAAAGGTGCACTCCAGCCCGACTTGGTGACAAATTCGCGCTGGAGCAGCTCCTATGGTCGGTCGGGCCCACTCGACGGTGCCGGCGATGGCTCGGAGCCTCCGAATCGGGCGCGATCCGTGCTCAATGAGCGCCCGCCCCGGCCCAGGCACCGGCCCGGATCTGCGAATCCTCCGTCTGAATGGCCATAAGCACCGCTCCAGCGAGAATTTGTCAGGAACTGGAGGAGCCGGCGCTAGGAGCGGTCAATCTGGCTCCGCCACCTTCGCGGCGGGAACCGCGGCGGGAACCGCGACCGTCGCTGTTGACGATGGTGCTTCGGCCGGCCGATCGCGCTCGTGCGCCTCGTCGCTGAGCCGGACCAGCAGGTCCCAGGACACGTCCGCCGCCCCGATCAGGAGCAGGAAGACGACCGTGATCAGGCTGTACAGGATGCCGTTCGTGCCGGTCGTCCAGAGCATGATCGCGGCGTAGCCGAGGAGGAGCAGCGCGACCAGCGTCCAGGACAGGCGGCGAATGACGAGGACAGGGTGGGAGACCTTGTCCCAGCTCTGGGCGATCGTGCGCAGGAGGTTCGCCACCCGATAGAGCCCGAGCGCGGCCATGATCCCGCACGCGATCGCCAGCGACTGAGCATCCTCCTGGGGAATAAGCACGCTGAGGGACAGGATCAGGACGAAGGTCAGGTTCGTGAAGGCCTGGCTGGCACGCCCGCGCAGATCGACCCGCTCGGCGGCGCTCACCTCGCCGAGGTTGATCGAAACGCCCACGAACAACAGGCCGAGCAGGGCCGCGGCGGCCCCCGCGGCGGCCAGGTAGAAGTCGTGCCAGGTGAGCAGGGCTTCCGGGAAGGTCACGCCGCGATCGTAGCCGCGTGCCGATGGCCGTACAAACCGATGCGCTCGTTCTGGCCTGCCTGGCGCTGGCGATGAATCAGGTCATGCGGTCGAGCGAGTCGCCGATGAACGCCTCGTCGTGGGACTCCTCGTCGATCCCGCGCTGACGGTCCTGCCACCAGCGATACAGTCCGAAGCTCAGGCCGAGGGCGGCCACGGATCGCCGCCGGACAGGCTCGTCGGCCGGGTCGGCGAGGACGCCGACGAGGACCGCCTCGGCGAGTGGCCAGCCGAGGAAGTAGGCGAGGGCCGCGACGTCCCAGTCGGGCGAGCCGATGAACGCTTCCCCGAAGTCGATGAAACCGAGCCGGACCCCATCGACCGAGCCCGGTCCCGGAGCCGGATCGGCGAGGACGTTCTCCTCGTGGAGGTCCGAGTGGACGAGAGCGGCCGGCCCCGCCAGGCCAGCCCGTTCGACCAACCCACGCCGGGCGGCAATCCGCGCACGCAGCTCGGGTCGATCGACGAGCGCCGGATGCGACTCGAGTCGGGAGGCGTCGAAGGGCCACAGTGGAGCACCGCCCATCCAGGCCCGCAATCCTGCCGCCCGGTCAACCGCCACGCCGCGCAGCGGCGCGGCGCCGTCAACGGGCCCACGCTCGGGCGTAACCGGCCCGAAGCCGGCAACCGGAATCGAGTGGAGGAGGCGCAGGAACGCTGCAATCTGGCCGGTGGCCGGGCCATCGACCGATGGGTTGAGTGGCGCGCCCGCCACGAACGTCGTCAACGAGAACGCCGGACCGCTCCAGCCCTCGACCTCCCAGCTTCCCCGGACGGGAGCAGGCACCGACGCACCTGCCGCCCCGAGGCGGGCCATGATCGTGTGCTCGGCCGGGTAGGTCGATGGTGGAAGCCCAGGATCGGTCGCAACCCGCAGTACCAGGTCCGGACCGGCTGCATTGACCAGCCAGGCCTCGCTCGACAATCCGAAGCCGAGCGAGCGAACCTCGGCGGAGGGCAGGTCGAGCGCGTCGAGGATCGATCGGGCAGCGCGTTCATCGTGGGCCACGGCCCATCCTAGGGTGGGCGGCCGGACTGGATTCGGCCGGTCGTAGAATTCAGGCGGTCATGTACATCCCCGCCCACTTCAAGCCCGACACAGAGACCGTCGACGACCTGCTGGCCAACCAGGGCGCGGCCGACCTGATCACCCTGACCGCGCAAGGGCTGGTCGCGACGATGCTGCCGTTCCTGTTCGATCCGCCCGGCAGCCGGCCCGATGCCGGAGCCCTCGGCTCGCTCGTCGGCCACGTGGCCCGGAGCAACGACCAGTGGCGCCTGCCCGCCCGGGGCACGTCGCTGGTCATCGTGCGCGGGCCGGATGCCTACATCTCACCCGCCTGGTACGCCACGAAGCGTGAGCACGGCCGGGTCGTGCCGACCTGGAACTACCTGACAGCCCACGTGTACGGACAGCTCCTGATCCACGACGACGTCGCCTGGCTCGAGGCGCTCGTCCGGCGGCTCACGGCTCACCATGAGTCGAGCCGGGTCGAGCCGTGGTCGGTCGATGACGCGCCCGAGGCGTACATCGCCGGCCAGCTCCGGGCGATCGTCGGTGTCGAGATCCTGATCGAGCGGATCGAGGCCAAGGCCAAGCTCAGCCAGAATCGATCGGATGCGGACATCGAGGGGGCGATCGAGGGGCTCAGCCAGGTGGGCCGAACCGAGATTGCCGAGGCGATGCGCAACGTCCGGCGCTAGACGGTCCGTCGTAGGCTGAACGAGCCAACGAACGCGCGTGTTGAGCGAAGGAGCGTGTGTGGTGGCCCGATCCCCTGACGTCCCGCCCACCGGAGCGGCCGCCAATTCCGAGCGGATCGGCCTGGTCTGGATGGATGCGGAGCGAGCACTGATCGCCTACTGGCGGGACGAACCCGTGGTCGAGCGAATCGAGAGCGGCGTACCGCCCAAGCGAACGGCCGTCGGCTCGGTCCGGCGCGGACCGGCTCGGCCGGCCAGCGGCAGCCACCGCGCGGCCCATCGGACCGAGGGCCGCCACGTCGAGCTGATGCGGCGGTACCTGGCGGACCTGGCCGAACGGCTGGCGGACCTTGATCAGGTGGAGGTCAGCGGCCGGGGCCAGCCCCACGCCCGGTTCGCCGAGCTGCTCGAACGCCTGGGCGCCCAGGCCGGCGGCTCGCTGGTCGTGACCACCCGATCGACCGCCCGCCGGCCGACCGAGCCGCAGCTGATTGCGCGCTTGCGCAAGCTCGCCGACCAGGAGCTGCCGCGCCGGACGAGCGGGCCCTACCGCGATCCGCTCCCGGATCCCGAGGCGTCCCGCCCGGCCCGGCCGGCAGCCGCCCGCCGGAACCCCAGGCCGCGTCGCTTGCCGGAGCGGCGGGAGATCGACCTCGAGGTCGAGATGATGCTGGCGGACGAGCCTCAACCGACGGACGAGCCGTAGCCGCCGTACCGCCCGACCGACGGCCGGAACCTCGACTTAGGGGCCGCGCAATTCGAACATGTCGCAGTTGGTGCCGTCCGGATTCACGCAGCTTGTCCAGACGACGAGGGTGCCCCCGGCGACGAACGCCGGGTCGATCTCCTGGACGGGATCAGGGCCCGAGGAGACCGTCTCGAAGGGCGCCCAGTGGCTCCCGCCGTCCGCGCTCCGCCGGATCAGGACCGAGCTCGGGACCGAGCTCACGCTACCGGTCCGGCTGTAGGTCAGGACGATGTGGCCGAGCGAATCGACCGCCACTCCACCGTTCTGCAGCCCGGACACCTCGCCGGGCCCGGCCAGCCGGTGGCTCACGACGGTCGTGCCCGCGTTCCTTGAGCTCAGCGCGATGATCGCCCCATCGATCCCTTCGATCTCGCCGGCGAGGTAGGCTCCGGCGGCGCTGAGCGCAGGAAAGCCGAAGCTCGGCTTGGCCAGGATCGTCTTCGCTGCCAGGTAGGACGAGCCACCGTCGATTGACCGGCTCAGGACGATCGAATCGGCCTGTCCGTTGCCGCTCGGGCTCCAGGCCACGTCGACGTCCGGCCCGGTCGCCGCCAGGCCGATCAGGCCGTCGGTGAACGTCGGATTGTCCGGATCGAACGTCGCGGTCGTGACGCCCAGTCGCTGGGCCTCGTGGAACGTGGCTCCCTGGTCGGTGCTGCGCTGGACGATGATCGAGCCGGTCGCCCGATTGGTCCAGGCGACGAAGATCCCGGCGGAGCTGATCGCAACGGACTGCTCACCGATCCGGCGGTCGGTGATGACCCGGGCAATCATCTTCGGGTTGGCCCAGGTCAGGCCCGCATCGCGGCTGACCCGGACGAACAGGTACGCGGCGACCGCGTCGTTGGCCCGATAGGCGAACACGACCAGCGGACCATCGGCTGCGACGGCGGGATCACCGAGGACTACCGGATACTGGCTGGTGGGCTTGGCCAGGGTTACCGATTTTGACCAGTGCAGCCCGCCATCCGTCGAGCGGCGGTAGTCGAGGGCGCCGGTCAGGCGGGCATCGACGAGGTGGCTGACACCGTCGGAGTCGGACAGCGAGCGGGCAAATGAAGCAAAGGCCTCGTGGCTCGAGGTAATCGCCAGGGGCGGAGTCCAGGTAGCGGCGAGGACAGGTGTCACTGCCAGCAGGAGGGCCGCCAGGGCCCCGATCAGTCCGGCGATTCGTCGCATGATCCGCCTCCCCATGGGCTCAGGGCGCGCGCTCGGTTCAGACCCGGTAGGCGCACCGTATTCCTCGCCACAGCGATTGTCGAGAGCCCGAAATGAGCAACCGGCCAGACGCTCTTGTCCGGCCGGTCGCCCTGGAGGAGGAGTGTTCCCCAGGTCCGGTGTTGGCCCGGCTCCCGTGGGATGCAGGCACATCCTCGGACCCGGCACCTTGCGATTCGATTACGGCGATCGTGCCCGCCGCTCTTCTCGATCGAGCGGACCCGGCCTAGACTGGCTGGATGGGCTACGACTCCCCCGAGGAAGAGTGGCAGGCGCTGCTGACCGGTGAGCACAAGAGTGTCCTGGCCCTGCGCAAGACCTTCCGCATGGTCCCGGCATCGCCTCGCTGCAAGCTCTGCCACGCGCCGTTCCACGGGGTCGGCGGCGCTGTCCTGGGCCCGTGGTTCGGGCCCTGGGAACGGAACGCGCAGCTGTGCAAGAACTGCATGAAGAGCCTGACCAAGCAGGGCCCCGGTGGGGCCGAGGTTGAGCTGTCGATGCTCTTCGTGGACATCCGGGGCTCCACCGGCCTCGGCGAGAGGCTCAGTCCGACCGACTTCTCGGCGCTGCTGAACCGCTTCTACCGGCTCGCGGCCGATGCGATCACGACAAATGATGGCGTCGTCGACAAGTTCGTTGGTGACGAGGCGATCGGTCTGTTCATCCCGGGCTTTTCCGGCAATGACCACGCTCAGAAGGCGATCTCCGCGGGCCGAACGCTGCTGGCAGCCGTTGGCCAGGCGGACGCCTCGTCGAGCGGACCGATCCCGGCCGGTGGCGGCGTCCATACCGGTGTGGCCTACGTCGGCAGCATCGGCTCGAGCGAGCAGATCTCCGACTTCACGGCACTGGGAGACCCGGTCAACACCACGGCCAGGCTCGCCTCGGTGGCCCAGGCCGGCGAGCTGCTGGTGTCCGTCGCCACCGGCGATTCGGCCGGCCTGGCAACCGATGGACTGGAGCGCCGGACGCTCGATGTGCGCGGCCGCGACGCAACCCTCGACGTGTACGTCCTGCGGCCCTGAAGCAACTCCGGGCTGGCCTTAGGCTCCCGATGACGACGGCAGCAGGTACAGCACGACGAGGACGATCACGACGGCCATGCCCAGGGCTGGGCTGATCAGCGCCGCGATGAAGGCCACCAGGAAGCCAGGCGGGCCGAGCCGGTAGCTCCGGGAGATCGTCCGGATCGACCGCGCTCCGACGTCGGGGCGAAGCACGCCCGGGCCTCGCCGGATCGCGTACCACAGGATGTTGAAGGCGACGGCCAGGGCGCAGAACGTCGCGGCATAGACCAGGACGCCGACCTGGGCGGTCGGGCTGCCCAGCGTGCTGGCCAGCAGCGCGGTTGGGAAGGGTACGAAGCCGACGAGCATCAGGAGCAGCAGGTTGGCGAGGATCAGGCCATGGCTGACCGTGCCGACGAGCCGGATGAGGTTGTGATGATTCGCCCACATGATGCCGATCGTCGCGAAGCTGACGACGTAGCCGAGGTAGCTCGGCCACAGGGCTGCAAGGGCGGCCAGCAGCTGGTGGTTGCTGGCGAGGTCGGCTCCGGATGGAACATGGACTTCGAGCACCAGGAGGGTGATCGCAATCGCGAACACGCCGTCGCTGAACGCCTCGAGGCGCTCCGGACCGCGACGATCGGCCGATGAGCGCGAAACGCCCGGATCGTCACGATCCTGCTCGGGCTGCGTCATGCCCTCGATTATCTCCGCGGGCCGGAGCGCCGGTCAGGCCCGCACCCGGTTCCGCACCGCGCGCCGACGGGCCGTGGCGAGAGCGATCAGCGCCGCGGCGATCACGAGGAACCCGATCGTGACCCCGATCACGGTCACGACGACACCGCCATAGCCGCCGCTCCTGGCCGGGTCGAGGAATGGATAGGGATACCAGCCGTCGTAGGCACCGCGGATGATCGTGAGGACGGTCCACACGATCGGATAGACGAGCCACACCAGCGCATCCCGGTAGCCGATCGCGATTTCGGGGGGATCGATGATCCAATCCAGCACGACGACAACCGGGAACAGCTTGTGCAGGACGAAGTCCACCCAGCCCAGCTGAAGCTGGACGTCGACGCCGCCCAGCAGGACGATCACGACAAGGAAGGTGACCGTTAGGTAGACGGCGGCTGCGCCGCGGGCAAGCTCCACGTTTCGCGAGCGCGCCCGGCCCCGACGCACGACGAGCCAGGCCAGGACACCAACTCCGATCAGGTTGCTCTGGATCGTGAAGTAGGCGAAGAAGCGGGTCCAGTCGAACGCGTTCGCGTTGGCCAGGGTGATCGCCTGGGCGACGATCGCCGCGAGGACGACCAGGATTGAGGCGGCTCGGACGAGGGTCAGGGCCTGGCGTCGATCCACGCTGCGTCTATACGCTGGCCCGATCGCCTCCGTCAAGGCGGCCCGCCCAGCGCTGGAGGAGGCGCGCCGGATTCAGGCAAGCTGAGTCCCCGGGCGGTCCTGCTCCAAAGCGTTTCGCCCGGCAGCACTGCTTCGAACGTTTCGCCCAGCAGGACAAATCCGCGGTTTCGCTGGCGTCGCCTGGCCCGACGAGGTCCTGAGCGCCGACCTTCTCCCGACTTACGCTCAGCACGTGCAGCTTTTGGGGACGAGATGGCCAGGTGGAGAACGGCCCCTCGTCGAAACCGCGGTTTTGTCTCGCTGCAATCAACAAGACGAGCACCGGGAGAGCGTGCTATAGTTGCGACTGCAACTACTTCGCCCGCGCAGCCCAGCAGAGGAACCCTCAATGCTTCTCACCATCCCCCGCCAGCCCTCCGGAGCTACCAACCCGGCATTCAACGAGCCAGCCGATCAGGTCACGATCGAGCGGACCGCGGAGGCCCTCCGAGAACGCGGCTTCAGCGTCGAGATCGCCGCCGACCACGACGATGCACGGCGCAAGGTCCTGGCCCTGCTCCCGGACGGTGCCGAGGTCGGCCAGGGTGCCTCGAAGACCCTCGAGGAGATTGGCGTGACGGCGGAGATCGAGGGGTCCGGCCACTACGACGCTATCCGTCCGCGGCTGCGCTCGATGGACCGGGCAACGCAGGCGGCCGAGATCCGCCGCCTCGGAGCTGGGCCCGACTTCTGGCTCGGCAGCGCCCACGCGGTGACCGTCCGAGGCGAGATCGTGATCGTGTCGTTCGGGGGCAGCCAGCTCGGCCCGATCATCAGTGGGGCCGGCAAGGTCATCCTCGCCGTCGGATCCCAGAAGATCGTGCCGGACCTGGAGACCGGATTCCGGCGGATCGAGGAGTACAGCTACCCGCTCGAATCGGCGCGCCTCGTGGACGCCTACGGCATCCCCAGCTCGATCAACAAGATGATCATCCTGAACGGCGAGATCGCCCAGGATCGGATCACCGTGATCCTCATTCCGGGTGCGATCGGCTTCTGAGGACCTGGCCTCCCGCCGGCCATCGGGGCGGTCGAGACCAGCGGCCAGCTCCGATCCGACTTGATCACTGTCGCCCATTCGACGCTGGCGGCGTCGGCCGTTCGATCTCGCTCGGGCCCGGGATCGGAGGACACTCCGGCAGGTGGCGCAGACAACGGCCACGACGAAAGGGGTCAACGACATGGTCATCGAAGATCTCGCCTTCAACGTTGAGCTCGAGCCGGGCTGGACTGCCTTCGCCGATCCACTGGACGCCGACGCGACCAACACGATGCGGCGCCTCCTCTTCGAGGGACTGCCCGGACCGCTGTCCGTGCAGATTGCACCGATCGACGATCAGGACGTCAGCGGCCATGCCGCGGACGGGGCCACGATCGACGTCCTCCTGACGGTCGGCGACGACGTCCAGGGACACGCCTTCAGCCTGCACTTTCCCTCGCCCGACGATGCCCAGCGGATGCGCACCCGGTTGGCCGCCGGCGGTCTGTTGATTGCCGCCCTGACCGTCGGCTCAGTCGCCGTCGCGACACAGGTGCCGATGCCCCATACCGTGGTCGCCCCGGTGGTCCAGGCAGCGCCGCTCGCGCCGGCCGCACCGTTCGTCAACCGCGGCCTGAACGCTGATATCCGCTCTGGCGACATCATCACGGAAGAGGCCGTGCCGGCCAAGCCGTTCGTCAATCGTGGCCTGAACGCCGACATCCGCTCGGGGGACATCCTCTCCGAAGAGGCCGCGTCCACGCCGGCGACCAAGCCCGTCGTCCACGGCGAGCAGAAGAACTAACGCTTCACGCGAGTCACCCCTGGCCAACACGGGGGTCACCGCCTGGAATACGCGGCTCTGCAGCCTGTGCAGAGCCGCGTTTCCCTGCCTCAGAGACGCGCCTAGAAGCGCCGCCGACCTGGCGTTACCACCGCCCCGACCACGGCGGCCTTGGCGACCGGCGACCGACCCGGCGACACAGCTGCGCCGACAACCGCGGCCTTGGCGACCGGCGACGGACCCGGCGACATCGCGGCGCCCACGACGGCCACCTTGGCCACGGGGGCGCCGACCACTCCAACTCGTCCCATTCGTGATGGCCGCATGTCAGTCTCCTTCGGCTGCGAGCGCGTCGTCAGCTTCGACGGCGGCGATGAGGGCCTGGATCGGAATCCGCCCGTTGGCGATCAATTGCCCGCCCGAGTGCCGGACGGCCGAGGCGAACGGCGCGGCCCACAGGTTTTCGTAGATGAGCACCCCGGCTACGCTGCCCGGATCCATCGCGGCCGCCAGGTTCTCGATGTCCTCCTCGGCCAGCGTCTCAGCGAGCTCGGTCTCGAGCCTGGCCAGCTCGCCCGAGTCGTCGACCTCGCCCAGCTCGCGCGCTTCGACCGTGCCGTCGGCATCCTTTACCAGGATGAGCACGTCCATCACCCGGATCGTGCCGGCATCGTGCAGCTTGACGAGCGCCGAGGCGATCTCGCCCGTGAAGTTTGCGGCCCCCGCCGGAAACTCCACGATCAGGTAGTCGACGGGACCCAGCTCGTCGAGCGATCGGTCAGTCATCACGACTCCAGTTGATCGGCTCGGGTCCGAGCCGGTGGGATTCCCCGGCAATCACCGTCGAGCGGCCTCAGCGAGGGGTTCGCCCATCGTACGCCACGGGCACTGCTGGCCGGGCGCACCAGTGCCGACGCAGCGCAGTGCGGCTCAGAGCGGTCGGAGGAACCAGATGAACGCGATCGCCAGCACGCCGGCGATGACCGCGGCCGCAGTCGCGATGAGGATCGAACGGGATGCCGGTACGAACGTGACCGCGTCGATTCGAATGCGGTCGACGTGATAGCGCCAGGCGCCCACGATGACCAGGAAGATCCCCGTCCCGACGGCCACCGTCGAGAGAGCCCGGACGAGCGGGAAATCAGCCACAACGTCGCGGGACAGGAACTGGGCACCGGCGAGGCCGAAGGCAACCAGGACGAGGCCGGTTCGGAACCAGGCCAGGAAGGTTCGCTCGTTGGCCATGTGGGTCCGGGCGCGTGAATCCGGATCGACCATGGGCTGCCTGGAGGCCGGCGGCGGCGCGTCGGGCGTCATCGTTGGATCGTCCATCTGTCGCCTCCTACCCAGCGGTTCCTTTGGAGCATAGGTCAAGTCCGTCGCCTCGCCACCACTGCCGTAAGATCGAAGTGCGTCATGGCTTCCAGGTTTCGACAGCTCGCCAACGACCGCGGCGCGCTCGCCTGGGCGTTGATCGTCGCGCTGGTCTACATCGCCAGCACGGCGGCCGTGGCTGCCATCGAGCCTGCCCGGATCAATCCTGCGATGCAGATCGCCGTGGCGATCTCGCACGGCCGGCTGAACCTCGACCTGCCGCCCGGCACGAACGACACGGCCTCCTTCGGCGGACTCACCTACCAGGTGATCAGCCCGCTGCCGATCGCGCCGTACCTGCTGTTCGTTCCGTTCCCGGCCCTGTGGGCCGTGTCGCGCTGGCTCATCGGCTGCGCCTTCGGCATCGCAGCCGGCTGGCTTGCCCTGCCGTTCGCCCGGCGTTACGCGGGCCCAGGTTCGAAAGCCTATTGGCTGGCCGTCCTGACCACCTTTGGCACCCTCCTGTTCGACCAGTCGATCCAGGGCGACTTCTACTACCTGGCCCAGGTCCAGGCGATGCTCCTGACGTTGGTGGTGCTGATCGAGCTCAGCGGGCGTGGACGCCCGTGGGTCATGGGCGCCGGGCTCGGACTGGCCTTCCTGGCCCGTCCGACCGTACTGCTGGCGGCGATCCCGATCGGGCTGGTCGTGGTTCGTGCGGCGGGTGGGGGCCGGGGCCGATCGATCGCGGGCTATGTCCTGCCGATCGGGCTGTGCATCGTACTGACCGGGCTGTATGACCAGCTCCGTTTCGGGCTCCCGTTCGAGACCGGCTACGGGATCTCGACGCTGGCCAATCCCGTCCTGGCCAGGGCCCGAGCCGTCGGCGTGTTCTCGCTGCGCCATGTCGCCGACAACCTGGCCCTGCTCATCGGACAGGGCTTCGACGTTCGAGCCGCATTTCCGTTCTTCGTCCCTGATCCATACGGCCACTCGATCCTGTTGACCAGCCCTGCCCTCCTGGTTGCGGTGGGCGCCGGCCTGCGGCGCCACGGCGCCTGGGTGCTGTGGACCGCGGCGGGCCTGGTGACGATCCCGCTGCTCCTGTACTACGGCGGCGGCGGCTGGCAAACCTATGGCTTCCGCTACTTCCTGGATGTGGTGCCGTTCCTGCTGGCGCTGGTCGGCCTGGCCATGCGCGACCGGTTTGGCGCGCTGGAGAAGGCGCTGATCGTGCTCAGCGTCGGGTTCGTCGGCTATGGGCTCGTGTGGACCCTCTACCAATAGGCTATGGCGGCTCGCCCAGCGGGCTTGAAACCGCGGCTACACTCCGGGCGAGTCACTGGCAGTCTTGAGGGAGACGACATGACCGACGACATCCCGGCGACGCCCGAGCCCGAGCCGGCGGAGCCCGAGCCGGCGGAGCCCGAGCAGGCGGCGGCCGATCCGGCGCCGGCGGCGTCCGAGACCGTGTCCGAGCCCGCTCCGACGACGCCTGAACCTGAGCCGGAGCCAGTGTCAGCCGCACCGCCCGAGCCCGAGCCCGAGTCAGCCGCACCGCCCGAACCCGAGCCGGCGGTCGCGCCAGAGGCGCCGCCGGTGCCGGCCGTGGTTGCTGCGCCATCACCGACGGTCGCGCAGCCCTGGGCAGCTGCTGCCGCCGCCGCATCCGAAGCCACCGACGAGCCGGTCGACGCGACCTACACCTACGGCCAGTCGATCAATCGGCTGTGGGGCATCCCGTTCATCGGCTTCTTCATCCGCTCGATCGTCCTGATTCCGCACTTCATCGTGCTGTGGCTCCTGGCGATCGCGACCGGCGTCGTCCTGCTCTTCTCGTGGATCCCGGTCCTCGTGACCGGTCAGCAGGCCGGCCTGGTAACCACGATCGTGGGTGGCTACCTGCGCTGGCTCGTTCGGGTAGGCGCCTACCTGTTCCTGATCTCGGCCACGTATCCACCGTTCTCGCTTGGCGCCGATTCGAGCGTCAATGTCCGGATCGATCCATACCCGCGGATGAACCGGCTGTGGGGCATCCCGGCCGTGGGCATGCTCGTCCGGGTCATCCTGTGCATCCCTCACTACGTCGCACTGTTCTTCGTGGGGATCGTGGCGGTGATCCTGTTCTACTTCACCTGGCTGCCCGTGCTGCTCCTCGGCCGGCAGGCTGGGCCGGTCATCGACATCGTGGGCGGCTACTGGCGCTGGGCGACCCGGGTCGGCGCGTACGTGCTTCTCCTGTCCAATCGCTATCCGCCGTTCCGCCTCAGCAGCTAAGCAGGAGCGCTCATCCGGCGAAGGCAGCCAGTGTTTCGCTCGGCGGCACGAAGTAGTAGGCGCCGCGGATCGGATGGGTGTAATCAGTGAGTCGATCGTGCGGCTCCTCGCCGATGCCGATCATGCTCGCAAGCATCGCGTCGAGGCGATCGCGGTCCCGGCTGAAGCCGACGAAGATCGTGCCGTGCTCGGTCAAGGTCCCATAGCCGATGTTGCGCCGGAAGATCTTGCCGAATCGGTCCTGGTCCGTCCGGGCGACATGCGAGCTCGCCGGTTTCGGGTCGAGCTCTTCGCCGCCGGCCTTCCGGCGACCCATGATCCGCTCCTGCTCGTCGATTGCCAGGGATTCCCACCCGGCGGCATCGTGTTCCCACTGCTGGAGCAGCAGCACGCTGCCGCCTTCGCCGGGCGAGCCGGCCGGGATGATCGCGGCCGTGGTCGCCTCGACCAGCGTCGGGTTCTCGGTGCCGTCCTCGAAGCCGGTGAGGTCGCGATCCCGGTGGTACGGCCAGCCGACGATCTCGTGGTCGAGGTCGGCCTGCGGAGCCAGGGCCGAGGCCACCCCTCGGGAGACATCGAACACGACGTCAAAGGCTGCCCCGGTGAGCCACACGACCACGTCGCGCTGGGTGGCCGGCAGGGTGTAGCCATGAGCGCCCACGACTGGCTCGTTGAACCCGGCCAGCCCGCCCGGGATCGCCCCGGGGGCCAGGAGGGCCCATAGCTCGGGCCGAAAGCCGGCCACCAGGTTGACCCCGCCGATCGTGGTCCGTGGCTCACGCAGGCCGGCAACGAGGCGCACCAGCCGGCCAGCATCGGCGCCGGGGCGAAGGCTGAACTCGAGGTAGGCATGAGACATCGTGCCGAGCGCAAAGATGCCGGTCTGGGGCGTAGCCACGACAGAAGGATATGGCGCGCAGCCCGCCGCCGGGCGGTCAGACGAGCGTGATGGTCGGATGCAGGCTGCGACCCACGATCTGGCCCAGGCGCGCCGTTTCCTCGACAAGAGCACCCGAGTCCGGCCGGCCGGCTTCACCGAACCAGGAGATTCGGACGTCGTCGCCGATCGCCTCCCAGGTGCCGCAGACGACGCCCCGAGCGATCACGGTCGGGGCGATCCAGCCGCTCTGCCTGCTGACGAGGGTCCGTCGCGCCGCCGGGACGATCCGCGTGTCATCGGTCCCGGGGCCGAGCACGTATTGGTCGAACCCCGGCAGCAGGCGGACCGCCTGGGTGGGCGCGACGGACGCCAGGTCGTCGAGGTCCTCGGCCCGGATGAGCCTGCGCTCACCTGCCACGTCGACCTCAATGAGACGGTCGCCAAGGGCACCGAACCAGGCCCGAATCCGGCGAGAGCCGGCCCAGCCGCGGGCCAGCCAGCCGTGGAAGTTCTCGATCGTCGCCGGCCCGTAGGCAGCGAGGTAGGCGAGGATCGCCCGTTCGGCCGCCTCGTCCGGCCCCGGGATTCCGGCCCAGCCGGGGCTGGCTGCCTCGGGCCGCATGAACGTCACCCGGCTGCCCTGGCTCGGGCCGAAGCACAGGTCCCCCTGCCAGGCCAGGGGCTTGAGAAGCGTGCCCCAGCCTTCGCGCAGCCTCGCGCCGAGATGCTCCAGCCCGGGCTGGGCCACGATCGCCGCGACCAGCTCCTCGCGGGTCAGCGGACCGTTTGCGAGGGCCTCCCGGACCACCGGCCGGAGGAGGGCCCAGGCTTCGACCGGCATGCCGAAATAGCGTTGCCAGCTCGGTCGTTCCCACGTTCGGCCGGCGGCCATCAGGGACAGGAAAGCACCGCCGTCAGCGGGAGTCAGCAGATGGAGCGTCCCGCGCATTGCCCACGTCTTGATCAGGCTGCCGGCGGCCAGGCCCCGGCCCACCTCACCGGGCTCGGAATCCTCACGCCGAACTCGTACGGCGAGCTCCGCCGACGACGCGACCTGGGCCTGCACACCGCAGAGCCGGCCGACGACCTCCGCGACGGTCAGGTCGCCGACAGGGTCAAGGAGCTGCCGACGCATGCGCCAGGCGAGCGCCTGCGGCCAGCTGATCTCCAGGACCACGGCCTAGGCGGTGCTCGGGCCAGCCCACAGGTTGATCCCGCTCTCGGTCGCATAGCGGTCGATCTCGGCCAGCTCTGCCGGATCGAAATCGAGCCGCTGCAGCGCCTTCAGGCTGTCCTCGAGCTGGTCGACCGAGCTCGCGCCGATCACCGTCGAGGTCATCCGCTGGTCTCGGAGCACCCACGCAATCGCCATCTGGGCCAGCGATTGGCCGCGCCGAATGGCGATCTCGTTGAGGGCCTTGACCTTTGCCAGATTGGCCTCGCTGAGCATGTCCCGCGAGAACGAATCGCCCCTGACCGCTCGCGACTCGCCAGGGATGCCCTGCAGGTACTTGTCGGTGAGCAAGCCCTGGCCGAGGGGCGAGAACGCGATGCAACCGACGCCCTGCCGGCCAAGCACCTCGAGCAGGTCCCCCTCCACCCAGCGGTTGAGCATCGAATAGGACGGCTGGTGAATCAGCAGTGGCGTACCCAGGCCGCGCAGGATCGCGATCGCCTCCTGGGTCCGCTGGGCCGAGTAGGACGAGATCCCGACATAGCGCGCCTTGCCCGCCCGGACGGCCGTGTCGAGCGCGCCCATCGTCTCCTCGAGCGGCGTTGCGGGGTCGTAGCGGTGCGAGTAGAAGATGTCGACGTAGTCGAGGCCGAGGCGGGCGAGGCTCTGGTCAAGGCTGGCCAGGAGGTACTTACGGGATCCGAGGTAGCCGTACGGGCCCGACCACATGTCCCAGCCAGCCTTGGTCGAGATGACCAGCTCGTCCCGGTAGTGGCCCAGGTCGGAGGCCAGGATCCGGCCAAAGGCCTCCTCGGCCGCGCCGTACGGCGGGCCGTAGTTGTTGGCCAGGTCGAA
This sequence comes from uncultured Chloroflexia bacterium, assembly GCA_963720965.1. Classification (GTDB taxonomy): domain Bacteria; phylum Chloroflexota; class Limnocylindria; order Limnocylindrales; family CSP1-4; genus Palsa-1033. Next base: position 1,341,676 of record CAVRHD010000002.1, read on the forward strand.
GTGGCTGATCCCGAGGTCGAACGCCCGCCGGACGATCGCCCGCTGGGTCGCGAGGGGACGATCCTCGCCGAAGTTGTGCCACAGGCCGAGTGAGATGGCCGGCAGGTCCAGGCCGCTCCGGCCGGCCCGCCGATAGGTCATCTGCTCGTACCGGTCGGGGGCTGCGACATGTGCCGGCCGCTCGGTCGCGGGAAGCTCGGGCATCGGCGGATCCTCAGCGCATCACGAGGGGTCGGAACGGTACGCGCTCATTCTACGAAACCCTGCCGGGGCCAGGAGGTCCGGCGCCGGCCCGGCGTCAGGGCGTGGGCGACCCGAGCGGCTCGGCTGTGCCGATCGCCCAGACGCAGCCGTAGGCCGCTCCGGCGACGGCCGCCCAGAGGGACTCGGCCTCCGTCGAGAGCTCGATGTTGAGTCCAAGCAAGCCCAGGATCGGCTGGATGGCGAAGAACCAAACGCCGCCAAAGACGGCTCCACAGAGGACCATCCGGGTCACCAGCGACGACCCACCAAGCGCGTACCAGATCGCCCCGGCGGTTGCCAGGTTGAGCGGCAACGCCGCGATGACGAGTACCGGGACCATCACGAAGCTGCCGGCCAGGCCATCGACCAGGTTGGCCGCTGCGTCCTGGCCGGCGAACACGATCGTCACGACCAGGGCGTAGGGCAGGAGGAGCGCCGCCCACAGGACGTGCCACTCCACCGTGAAGCGCAACATGCCCGGCACGCGCACCATCGGTTACGCCGCGGGACCGGCCGAAACCACCCCGAGCTGCTCCATGATCCCGAGCATGTCGACGACGCCCCAATGCTCAGTCTCGGGCGGTCGCAGCATGGTCCATCAAGCTGGCTCCTTCGGGTCGGGCGGGCCTTGAGTCTAGTCCGCTCGACCCGGGACATCCGACGACTACGGCGCCCCCATGGCGACGATCGAATGGCCTGTCGCGGTGACGCCGAAGAGCGCGAGGTTGCCTCCGTCAGACGCGACTGCCGAAATGCTTGCCTGGTCGAAGATGTCGCCCGTCTGCAGACGGGTCCACGACGTCCCGTCGACCGATTGCCAGGCTGCTCCCGCCCCCGACGTTGACTGACCCAGGGCAATGACCCGCGAACCAACCTGGACGATCCGGGTGAGGCTGGCGCCGTCCGGGCCCGATCCGGCCGGAACGGCCTGCCAGTTCGAGCCATCGCCCGACGTCCAGGCCATCGATCGACCCGAGCCCGTCCCAACGGCAACCCAACGCCCGTTGATGAAGGCGACATCGCTCAGCGTTCCACCGGACGGCCCACCTGCAACGCGGGTCCAGGTCCGGGCATCGGTCGAGATCCAGGCCGCCGGCTGTTGACCGGCCTGCCCGACGGCGATCAGCCGAGCAGGGCCGGCGGCCACCCCGCCAATCCTCGCCCCGGCCATGTCCGCCGGCGCGATCTCCGACCAGGTCGAGCCATCGCTGGACGTCGCGACGTACCCCTGGACCTCGGTCGCCGAGGTGTTTCCCGAGCCTACGGCCACGAAGCCCGGACCACCTGCGATGACGGCGTCATAGGCTCCGGCACCGATGCCCGACACGGCTTGCCAGGGTGCGCCGACCGTCGCCACGAACATCGTCGATTCGCCACAGTAGCTGCCACCGACCTGGCACTTGAAGGCCAGGATGACCACCCGGTTCGCTTGCTCGGCCAGGCGCCCTGAAGTGGCATCCTCGAACAACGGCGCGGGCGGGGAGGCGATCCACGTCCGGCCATCGGGCGAGCTCCAGACTGCGATCGAGTCATGGCCCCCGAACGTGGTCGTGCCCGTGGCCAGGATGCCGCCCCCGACCGGGATCGCATCGGAGATCGCCGCGAAATCAGGCGGGGTGGCGACCTGGACGAACGTGCCCTGGTCGGGGTTCGACACGCCGGGCGATCCGAGACGGCCTGGCAGCACCCAGGCACTCGCCACGAGCAGGCTCGCGACGATAGCCGCTGCAACCAAGGCTCCGACCCGGCCGCCGAGCCGGCGCGAGACCATCCAGCGAGGTCGACGGCGGACCGCCGGGACCTGGGCCAGGACGGACTCGATGAGCTCATCGGGCGCGCGTTCTGGCCCGGTCTCGAGCCAGCTCCGCACGCGCCGCTCGGCGTCGTCAGTTCTCATGCCGAGTCCGATTCCAGGCCGATCGAGCGGTTGTCGGCCTGGAGCGCCGCCTTCAGGCCCGACATGGCGTAGTGCAGCCGGGAACGGGCCGTCCCGACGGGAATACCCATGATCGCGGCGACCTCGGTCAGGGGCAGGTCAAGGTAGAAGCGCAGGACCACGACCGTCCGCTGCTCCGGCGACAAGCGTCGAAATCCCCGCTCCAGCTGCTCCTGGTCGTCGACCTGGGAAGTTGGGACGGCCCCAAGCGAGCGCAGCGCCGGGAGGTGGGTCAGGGCGATCGCCTTTCGTCGCTGGCGCGCCTCGAAGTAGCAAGCCCTGACGAGCAGCCGGTACAGCCAGGGGTCGATGCGATCGGGATCTCGCAGCCCGCTCAAATCCCGCCAGGCATTCAGGAGGGTCTCCTGCACCGCGTCCCGGGCGAGGTCCGGATCTCTCAGGATCCGGAACGCGATCGCGTACAGGCGGTCGGTGGCTTCCGTCGCGATCACGGCGAAGGCATCCGGGTCACCCTGTCGTGCCAGCTCAACCAGCGTTCGGCGCGCCGCGCTCACGGCGGTCCGAGCTTGAGGGTGCCGAGGATCTGCAGGAAGGTGGCTCGATCAGCCGCCTCGTGACCCTTGCGCGAGTTCATCTGGATGAGGACCCCGGTCCCTCCGTTGACCAAGAAGGCGTTGAGGAATGATTGATTCCCCGGATTCTCTCCGATGACCTGTGACGGGCATGTCTCCCCGAGCAGGAGCACGTCGCGTCCAGCCACCTTGATTGCCTTAGTCGACGAAGCCTCGGTGCAGTCGCCCTCACGGACCCAGGCGGCCTCGCTCGACTCCCAGGCGGCGATGCTCGTCCCGTCGGCCTGCGCCTGGAACCCGACCTCGATCGCGATGACGCCGGGGCTGCTGAACCGGTCTGTCCCTGCGTCCTGCTCGCCGACCCCTTTGGCGATGCCGTTCCACTTGCCTGGAATCTCGGCGACCAGCCAGCTCGCGGGTATGGTCACGCTGTAACCGTAACGGTTCGAGCTGAAGGTCTGGCTCTTGCCGTGGACGGCGATGGTTCCCGGCGACGGCGCAGCCAGCGCTGCTTCGCTGGCTGCCGCTTGTGGGCTCGAACCGATCGTGGGCGAGGGCGAGGGCGGAGCCGGTGGCGCAGCCGATGGGCTCACGTTGACGGTCGGCGTGGGCCCCGCTGCGCCACCGGTCGCGGTGGTGGGCTGCGTCAGGGAACTCGTCGAGCCCGGTGCACTCGAGCAAGCGGCGACTGTGACCACCGTGGCCACGGCGAACAGGCCACCCAAAAGCAACCCACGGGTCCGATCCACGCTCGCCTCCAGTCAGATGCCGGTTTCCCCAGATAGATTGGGGGCAACCTCGGACCGAACGTTCAAAGATGGCTCGGGCTACCCTGACCTCTCCGCCGCCGAAGCTTCCGGAGGAGCCACCGCCATGCCTCGCAAGATCGTCGCCAGCACCTACGTCACCCTCGATGGCTACATCGACGAGCCAGGCACGTGGTCCTTCCCGTTCTGGTCCGATGAGGCCGCCCAGTTCAAGGCCCGCGAGCTGTTCGCGAGCGACGCGCTGCTGCTTGGCCGAATCACCTACGAAGGATTTGCCGCGGCGTGGCCGACGATGGAAGGCACCGGTGCGTTCGGCGAAAAGATGAACAGCATGCCCAAGCATGTGGCCTCCCGCACCCTGGATCGGGCTGACTGGAATGCCACGATCATCGCCGGTGACGTTGCCGACGCGGTCCGCCGGCTGAAGCAGCCGGACGGAGGCGATCTGCTGATTGGTGGCAGCGGCCAGCTGATCGACTACCTCACCTGGTATGACCTGATCGATGAGTACCGGGTGATGCTCCACCCGATCGTGCTCGGGACCGGCCAGAAGCGACTGTTCACGACGGTCAAGAATCGCTCGTTCGATCTGACCGACACGCTCAGCCTGCCCAACGGCCTTGTCGTCCTGACCTATCGGCTGAAGCCGGCGGCCGGATAGGCACGACCCACGCCGGCTAGAAATCCAGGCGGCCCTCGAAGCCGGCCTCGACCTGCGGGCGGCTGCGCTCGTAGATCGCCAGTCGCTGCCCGCCCGCTGTCCGAAACACGTGGCAGGCTCCCTGGGGGATCTCGAGGGCGCGGTCCGATTGCCAGCCCTGCGCCTCGAGCGCCTTGACCGAAAGCTCGAGGCTCTCGACCCGGAAGACGAGGATCGGCTGGTCACCGTCGAGATGGTCGGCGAAGACGAATCGCGGGCCCTCCGCGACGAGCTCGACCATGGCCACCCGGCCGCCCATGGCCTCGATCGTGAAGATCACCCGTCCGCCCAGGATGTCCCGGGCGTAGACCACGTCGGACTCGACGTCGGGGCTCGGGGTGTAGACGTAGTCGAGGCGGGCGAAGGGGAGCGCCGCTGCCACTTGTGGATCCGCTATGCGCTCGCGGCCGGGGTGGCGCTCGGCTCCTGGAACCTGCGCCGACGCTCGCCCAGAAGCTCGGTGGCGATATAGGCGACGACGACCGCCACGATGATCAGCGGCGCGACCGACAATCCCGCCTGGGCCAGGACCATGGCCAGGATGACCGACGACAACGGCAGGCGCAGCATCGAAACGGTCATCGCGCCCATCCCGATCCCAATCGTGGCTGCCTCGGGCAGGCCGAACAGGCTCGTCGCAATCAGGCCACCAACAAGCCCGACGAAGATCGCCGGGAACGTAGGCCCTCCCCGGAAGCTGCCCAGCGACACGCTCCAGGCGAGACCCTTGAACAGGAGCAGGGCAACCAGGATCCCGAGCGACAAGGTGGGCGCGCGCTGGACGACGTCCGGCATCGCGCTCTGGCCGGAGAACAGGATTGACTCGGCTGGTTGCCCGGTTACCTGGGCAAACACGATGGCGATCACGCCGACCACCACGGCGGCGCCGGGGATGAGCAGGAACGGTCGCGTCAACACCACGCTCTCGGTCCGCCAGGCGAGCTCGAGAATCGCCCGGACGAGGACCGCCGCCAGCAGCCCCATGACGATCGCGGCGATGAACTCGGCGATCGAAGGGTCGCCCGGCGCTGGCAGGGCGAGCGGCGTCAGCGCGTAGGCGGAGGTGCTCAATCCCGTGAGATTGCCCATCCCGATGAACACGATCGAGCCGATGCCGGACGCAAGAAGCCCGGGCAACAGGACGAGCGGCAGGGTCGGGCCGCCGATCCCGGCGGCTTCGATGATGATCACGGCCCCGATCACGGGGTTGCCGAAGACCGTCGAGATCGCCGCGAAGCTGCCGGCGGCGGCCATGACCATCTTCACCTGGTCGGGGGCGTCCTTGCGAACCAGGCCGACGGTCAGCAGGGCCAGCCCACCGCCGAGCGCGAGGAGCGGCGATTCGGGGCCGAGGACGACGCCCAGCCCGACGCCGGCAATGGCGGCGAGCATCACCCCGGGCAGCTGGCCGGGCAGGGTCGGCGTTCCGGTCGCGAGCCCGGCCGCGGGACGGTGGCCGCCATGGCCCGGCAGCCGCACGATCGCGTAGGCGATTGGCACGCCGGCGATCAGGAGGATCGGCAGAGGCCACCACCAGGGAACCGTCGAAAACCCGAGGGCCTTGGGCAGGTCCAGGTACGCCCACTGCTGCATCCGGGCGGTCAGCTCCAGGAATGCCCAGCCGGCGAGCGACACGACGATCCCGACGATCGCCGCCAGGATCAACAGGGCGATGTAGCCCCGGCTCCGGATCAGGGCGCCGGGATCGACCCGGTGGTCCTCGGCTGCGGTCACGCCATCCTCCTGCGGTCAGTCCGGCCATCGTACAGGCTGGATCGGCGTCTCTCGGGGCGACCGCCCGGGGGCACAATGGACGGCGGCTCGCTGGAGTCACGCAGGCCAGGCTGCAGTCACGCAGGCCAGGGAGGTATCGAACCATGCAGCGTATCGCGCCGGCCAGTCGACAGGACCTGCTGACGATCCTGTCGACCGAGCACTTCACGCTCCAGGGCGCGCGCGCGGCGGCGATCAGCGACGCCAACGGGCGGACGGGGTTCTACCTGAGCACGTTGTCGGCCGGCGTGGTTGCCCTCGCGTTTGTCTCGCAGGTTGACCAAACCGGTCCGGCCTTCACGGTGCTCGCGCTGATCCTCCTGCCGACCCTCCTGATCATCGGCCTGGCCAGCTTCGAGCGCCTGCTCCAGCTCGGCATCGAGAACATCCGGACGGTGGTGGCGATCAACCGTGTCCGGCGCTATTACCTGGAGGTCGCACCCGAGCTGCGGGCGCACATCACCCTCTCCGACAACGACGACGCTCACGGCGTGCTGATCAGCCTGGGCTCGACCCAGGGCGGCATCCGGCCGTGGGACCTGTACGTGACCAACGCCGGGCTGATGGCGATCATCAACAGCATCGTTGCGGGCACGCTCGGCGCGCTCGTGGCGGTCTCGCTCGGGGCGACGATCTCGGCTGCGGTGGTTGTCGGGATCGTCACCGGGGGCATTCTCCTGGTCGCGTTGAGCTACTACCTCACGCGGCGATGGCGATCTGCCATTCAGACGTTTGGGGTGCGGTTCGCCTCCGGGACGGAGGTGGACCTCAGCCACGCGCTGCTAGACGACGAGGACGCGCCCGAGCCGCCTTCCTGAGGTGGGCTGCAGCCGCGCTGAGCCGCCGGGCCCTGGAGCCGCGCTGAGCCGCCGGACCGCAGGAGCGCGCCGGGGACGGTGGAGCCGCCGGGCCGCTGCGCCAGGTTCATGACAAATTCGCGCTACAGCGGTCACTACGGTCGGCTGCGGGCGGATCGAGGGTCGTGCGAGCCCGGTTTCGAGGCCGGCCACGCTCAAGCGATCCCCGACCCCGGCCGAGATCCGCTCGGACGGTTGGGAAACTGACCATAAGCGCCGATACAGCGCGACTTTGTCAGAAGCCGGCCCTTGAAGCTGGCCCTTGAAGCTGGCCCTTGGAGCTGGAGCGGGCGCCACGAGTCGCACTCCCCTGCCCGCCACGATGCGGGTCGCGGGCGGGAGCCAGACCCTCTGGAAGGCCCGTCGGCCGAATTGACCTACGATTGCTCGATGCTGCAGGTGGCCGGGTGATCGGGACAACGCCGGCCGTGGACCTGGTGGGCGTCCGACGAAGCTTCGGGCCGGTCCGCGCGGTCGACGGTATCGACCTGCGTCTCGAGCTCGGCGAGATCGCCGCCCTCCTCGGACCGAATGGAGCGGGCAAGACCACCACGATCGACATGATCCTGGGCCTGGGCAACGCGGACCAGGGAACGGTGAGTGTCCTTGGCATGGCGCCGTCGGCCGCGATCTCGCGTGGCCTGATCGCCGCCGTGATGCAGACCGGCGGCCTGCTCAAGGACCTGACCGTTCGGGAGACGGTCCAGCTGACCGCCTCCGTGTTTGCCGAATCCCGGCCGGTGGACGAGGTTCTCGAGCGAGCCGGGATCTCGGCCATCGGCGGCCGGCTGGTGGGCAAGTGTTCCGGTGGCGAGCAGCAGCGCTTGCGATTTGCCCTCGCCCTGCTGCCTGATCCGGCGCTGATGGTCCTGGACGAGCCGACATCCGGCATGGACGTCGAAGGTCGTCGCGACTTCTGGAAGGCGATCCGACACGACGCTGAGCAGGGGCGGACCGTCCTCTTCGCGACTCACTACCTGGACGAGGCCGACGCCTACGCGGACCGGATCATCCTGCTCCGCCAGGGTCGAATCGTGGCTGACGGAACGGCGGCCGAGGTCAGGAACCTGTCGAGCGGGCGATCGGTCCGGGCGACCCTGCCCGGGGCCGATCTGGCCAGCCTGGGTCGGCTTCCGGGCGTTCGCTCTGTCGAGGCTCGCGGCGAGCAGGTGTTCATCCAGACGATGGATTCGGACGCCGTTGCGAAGTACCTGCTGACCGCAACAAGCGCACGGGACCTCGAGATCGTGGCCCATAACCTGGAAGAGGCGTTCCTCAACCTGACCGGCGATGCGCCGGTGGCGGTGGCTGGAGCGAGCGCGGGGGTCGTGCGATGAGCTCGGAGGAGCCGCTCGCGACCGGGGCGTTCTCGAGCCGTCGGCAGCCCCGCCTCGGTGGCCTGAACGTGACGTTCCTGGCGATCGAGGTCAGGCGACTCGTCCGCAACCGGCGGACTGTCGCCGTGAACCTGATCGTGCCAGTCGTCCTGTTCCTTCTGTTCAAGTCGACAAGGCGGGCCGTTGCGATCGGCGATCCAGAGCTCATCGCTGCATCGACGATGATCGGGATCGCCGTGTACGGGGCGATGCTGGCAGCCACGTCGGGCGGCGCCATGGTGTCGATCGAGCGCGCCCTCGGTTGGAGCCGGCAGCTCCGGCTCACGCCACTCCGGCCGCCCGCCTACGTGACGATCAAGGTCGTCGTGGCGATGCTTCTCGGACTGACGTCGGTCGCGGTCGTATACGCGGCCGGGGCGATCAGCAAGATCGACATGGCCCCGGCAACCTGGATCCTCACCGGCCTCCTGGCCTGGATCACCTCGCTCGTGTTCGCGGCCTTCGGGCTGTTTATCGGTTACCTCCTGCCGTCTGAGAACGTGATGCAGGTGATCGGACCGCTCCTCGGCGTGTTTTCCCTGTTCGGTGGCCTGTTCATTCCGATCGCGCTCCTGCCCGCGGCGATGCAGGACATCGCGCCCTACATGCCGACCTACGGCGTGGCGGCCATCGCTCGCTACCCGTTGCTCGGCGGGACGTTCGACCCGACCTGGGTCGTGAGCGTGATCGTCTGGACGATCATCTTCGCGCTCGGCGCGACGCTTCTGTTCAGGAGAGATACGCGCCGGACCTAGGGTCCGAGGAGCCAGACGACTGGTTCGCGACAAATTGGCCCTACGCGGTCGTCATGGACAGTCGCGGGTGGACCGAGGCTAGTCGGCAACCTCGGAGATGAGGACCCAGGCATTCCATACCGCCGAGCCCAGCATGCCGACCATGGCGATCGACAGGAGGTAGACACCGATCTCGACGTTTGCCGCGATGAGGATCCCGCCCACGACGAGTGCGCCAAGCCAGGCCAGCCAGACCAGCCACTCGAGCTGCCAGCGCGCAGCAGGTCGGTCGGAGCTGCGCATCGTCGGACCGAACTCGCGGACCACCCAGGCAGTGCGATACACCCAGAACAACGCGATCAGCCCGATCTCGATCCCGAGGGCCAGGGCTGATTGCGCCGGTACCAGGATCGCGGCAGAGATGAACACCTGTGAGATAAGGGAGGCGATGCTGGCCCATGCCCGGTCGCGATGGAGGACCGTGCCCATGATCGATTGGGTGTGGAGCGAGACGGCGACGAAGATGAGCCCGGTCAACGCGGCCGCGGCTCCACCCATCATCACGTAGAAGCTCTGCCAACCCGAGACGTCTGCCGTCATCTGCCAATTCTTACGCGGCCACCGGAGCCGGCGCTTGGCCGAAGGGTCGGTGGCGAGGCCGTCCCGGGGTCAGTCCTGGTCGCTCCCGATCAGGAGGACAACGTTGCCGGTCTTGTGCTCGGTCTCGACGTAGCGCGTCGCTTCGACCACCGAGGCCAGGGGATACGTTCGATCCAGGACTGCCCGATATTTGCCGGTCTCGATCAGCTCCTTGAGCAGGAGGACGTCGGCCGGCGTGTAACGGGGCGGGATCGAGAACTTCACGTTCCTGAGCCCGCCTCGCCGGGTCGTCACGGCCCACACGAGGTTGCGCAGGCCGTCGGTTGCGAGGTAGCTGCCGCCCGGCTTGAGTGAGCGCCGGCAGCCGATGAAGGAGTGCTTGCCGACCGCATCGAAGATCGCGTCGTACGTCTGGCCGTTGGTCGTGAAGTCCTGCTTCGTGTAGTCGATGACCTGGTTCGCCCCGAGCGACGCGGCCAGCTCGACATGTCGCGTGCTGCACACGGCAGTGACGTCGGCCCCCAGGTACCTGGCGATCTGGACACCCGCCGTGCCAATCGCCCCGGAGGCACCGAACACGAGGACGCGCTGGCCCTCCTGGACATTGGCCAGCCGCAGGCACCACAGCGCATTCAGGCCGCCGTCCGGGATCGCCGCCGCCTCTTCGAAACGCAGCTCGGCGGGCATCGGGGCAATTCGGGCCGACTCGGCCAGGCAGACGTACTCTGCGTAGGCCCCGAACATGAAGCCGGTCGTGCCGAAGACCCGTTCGCCGGCGACATGGCTTGTTACGGCTCGGCCGACGCTTTCGATAGCCCCGGCGAATTCGCTGCCGAGGATCGGCTGCCTCGGGCGGCGGATGCCCGAGATCGAACGACTCAGGAGCGAGACGGCGGGCCCGCTGCGCCGATTGGCCTCGCGCGTCGCGCAGTCGGCCCGGGTGACCGCCGTAGCCCCGACCCGAACGAGGATCTCGTCGTCCTTCGGAACGGGCCGATCGACCTCCACGAGTCGGAGCACATCGGGTGGCCCGTACCGGTCGTAGACCACGGCCTGCATCGACGTCATCAACCGGGCGTCAGGGGAAGCTCGCGAGCGGGCAGGCTGCCTGTGCCACGGGTGGTGTAGTCGGGCAGTTGCCGCTCGTACGACCCGGTCATCAGCGGCGAGGAAATAAGGAAGTCGGCCGTCGCCCGGTTGCTCGCGGCCGGGATGTTCCAGACGACGGCGATCCGGAGCAGGGCCTTGACGTCGGGGTCGTGGGGTTGCGGTTCGAGGGGATCCCAGAAAAAGATCAGCAGGTCGATCTGGCCCTCGGCGATCAGTGCTCCGATCTGAAGGTCGCCGCCGAGCGGTCCGGACTGGAGCTGCCGGACGGGGATGCCCAGCTCATATTCAAGGAGCGAGCCAGTCGTTCCGGTCGCGATCAGCTCGTGCTGGACGAGGAGGGCACGGTTGTACTGGGCCCACTCGAGCAGGTCGAGCTTCTTGTTGTCGTGGGCCACGAGGCCAATCCGCTTGCGTACCCCGAGTTCGTTCTGAATAGGATCGCTCCGCAGGTCCGGCGTCCAGGCAGGCGTTCGGTTCCCGGGTGCGTGCTCGGGTTGCCGCCCGGGATCGAATTATCGCCCAACTCGATCGACAGGCCGGAGCCACGGGGCCTCGACTCTAGTGCCGGGGAGCCCCGGTGCTCGCGCCGATGTCCTCGGTCTGGTCCTCGAGCAGGCGCTCGTACTCATCCCGCAGCTCGGCCGCCAGGGCCCGCAGGTCGTCTGCCGCGGCTGCATCGTGGCCAAGTGCGTCGAGGTCTCGCTCGGTGGCTCGCCAGCGGGCCAGCACGGCCTGCGTGAGGCGAGTGTCCACCGCCTCGGTCCTCATTCCTGTTGTCCTCCGGCAGGCGGCCGTACGAAGCCGGGTCCGCTCAGGAATGGGAGTGTCGCGAGAGCCCATGTCCGGCGAGTTTCCGCCACGTGAACAATCGCCACCAGAACTCAAGCACCGAGTTCCGCAATCGAGCCGCTATGATCAAGGACCGAGTGCGCCGAGAGGCGCCCGGACCCCGCTGGAATGAGCGTGCCGATGGTCCCGGATCCAACTGCCACGTTGCCACCCGATAGCCCCGCCGCCGTGTCGTTCGAGCGGGGCGTCCGGCTGCGCAAGGTCACTTCACGGCGGAGTCAGGCCAACTGGACGCCACCTAGCGATCGAGCCGATTCGCTCGAGACGCTGAACACCTCGAATGAGGGCCGGATCGAAGACCTCGTTCCGATCAGGATCGGCCGGATGCTGGTGTCGCCCTTCGCGTTCCTGCGCGGGTCCGCGGCCGTGATGGCCGGTGACCTCGCGTCGACGCCGACGACCGGGATCATGGTCCAGCTGTGCGGTGACGCCCACCTGTCGAACTTCGGCGCATACGCCAGCCACGAGCGGCGCCTCGTGTTCGACCTGAACGACTTCGACGAAACCTATCGCGGACCGTGGGAGTGGGACATCAAGCGCCTTGCCGCGAGCCTGGTCGTGGCCTCGCGGGAGAACGGCTACTCCGACGCCAGCGCCGAGGAGATTGCCCGTGCCGCCGGCAACGAGTACCGGATGTGGATGCGGCGGTACGCCGGGATGCGCGCCCTGCAGGTCTGGTACGCCGCGATCCCGATCGAGGCGATCATCAAGCGAGCCGAACAGGCTCGCCTTCGGCGCGACATCCTGTCCGACATCGACGCCGCCCGCCAGCGCGACCATCTCTCGGCCCTGGGCAAGCTGTCCATTCCGAAGCCGGGCGGTGGCTGGCTCATGCGCGACCGGCCTCCCTTGCTCCGTCGCCTGCCCGACGACGATCCCTCGCGCCCCACGTTGCAAGGCATCTACCAGACCTACCTCCGGACGCTTGCCCCGGATCGCCGGCTTCTCGTCGAGAAGCACCGGCTCATCGACGTCAGCCTCAAGGTCGTCGGAGTCGGCAGCGTTGGCACTCGCTGCTATGTGGCCCTGTTCGCCGGCCCGGCGGGCGGCCCGCTCGTCCTCCAGGTCAAGGAGGCCCGCGAGTCGGTGCTGGCTCCGTACGTCCGCGGCCGCCGGCAGCGCCACCAGGGGCAGCGGGTCGTCACTGGCCAGCGAATCATGCAGGCCCTGTCGGACAGCTTCCTCGGCTGGACGAAGTCACCGCTGGACGGAATCGAGTACTACGTTCGCCAGTTGCACGACATGAAGTACAGCGTCGATATCGCCGGCCTGCGGCCGCCAGGCATGAAGCTCTACGCCCAGGTCTGCGCCTGGGCGCTCGCCCGGGCCCACGCGCGCTCGGGTAACCCGGCGGAGATTGCCGGCTACCTTGGGTCGGGTGAGGTGTTCGACGACGCGCTTGGGCGATTTGCCATGGCCTATGCGGACCAGACGGAGCGCGACCACGCGGCCCTGGTGGAGGCGGTCAGGGCCGGCCGAATTCCCGCCGAAACAGGAATTCGAGGCGCATCGACCAACGATCCGCGGCCACCGGTCAGGCCCCGGTCGTCAGCCTGCCGGTGGGATGGCGCCGGGTGGCGCGCTGGGTGGAATGCCCGGATAGCCCAGCGCTCGCTTGGCCGCCTCGAAGTCTTCGAGATTGATCTCGCCCCGGGCGAAGCGCTCGCGCAGGATGTCGAGTGGCTCCGGCCGTGGCTGCACGGGCGGCATCGGCTGATACGGCTGGGACGGCGGCACGGGAGTCGGCCACGAGCCGCTGGCCGGCGGGTGCGGTCGCGAGGCGTGACGGGCAACGAGGTACACGATCAGGAAGATCAGTCCAAAGAAGAGCACGGTTCCGACCAGCCACGCAAAGCCGGAGCCGCGGAAGTCTGCTCCGTATACGACCATCAGGCGCCTCCCGCGTTCACGTTGCCCCCCGTTCTGGGCCCAAGCATAATCACTTGGCACCAGCGCGAGCTTTCGAGGGAGGACGCGAACCTGAAGTGACGACTGCGCACGCTGGCTCCCAGCGGCTGGCCCGGGTCGAACGGTGGATGCCGGGTGTCCGAGCCCTGCGTACGTACGAGCGATCGTGGCTCACTCGTGACCTGATTGCCGGGACCGTCCTGGTGACCTTGCTCGTCCCGCAGGGCATGGCCTACGCTGAGCTGGCCGGCCTGCCCGCGATCACCGGGCTGTACACGACGGTGATCTGCCTGATTGCCTATGCCCTCGTCGGGCCGTCGCCGGTCCTTGTCCTGGGCCCGGACTCGTCGTTGAGCCCGATGATCGCGGCAACGATCCTGCCGCTCGCCGCGGGCAGCGAGGAGAAGGCCATCGCCCTGGCCGGAATGCTCGCGCTGATGGTCGGAATCGTAACCATCGGCGCCGGCGTGGCCAGGCTCGGCTTCGTGGCCGATCTGCTGTCGAACCCGGTCAGGACGGGTTACCTGGCCGGTCTTTCGGTGGTGATCTTCGTCGGCCAGCTGCCCAAGCTGTTCGGGTTCTCGATTGACGCGGAAGGCCTCGTCGGCGAGGCGGTGGCCTTCGTCCAGAACCTCGGCCTGACCAACTTCTGGGCGCTGGGGATCGGGCTGCTCAGCCTGTTGATCATCCTGGTCCTCAAGCGGAGATCGCCCCGAACACCGGGCATCCTCATCGCCGTCGTCGTGGCCATCGCGCTGTCAGTCGTGCTGGACCTCGCCGGCCGCGGCGTCTCGGTCATCGGCGTCCTGCCCCAGGGCTTCCCCGTGCCCAGCCTGCCGGCCGTCCCCGTGTCCGACCTGCCCGCCCTGCTGGCGGCGGCCATGGGCATCTCGCTCGTCGCGATCGGCGACACGATCTCCGTCTCGGGTGGCTTTGCCGCGCGCGCCGGCTACGAGGTCGACGGCAACCAGGAGCTGGCCGGGATCGGCTCGGCCAACCTGCTGGCCGGCCTGTTCTCCGGCTTCGCCGTGAGCACGAGCGGATCACGCACGGCCGTCGCGTTCCAGTCCGGGGCCAAGTCGCAGCTGACCGGGCTGGTCGGGGCGGCCCTCGTCCTGCTGATGCTGCTGTTCCTGCCAGGCCTGGTCCAGGCCATGCCCCAGCCGGTGCTGGCAGCTGTTGTCATCGCGGCATCGATCAGCCTGTTCGACGTGGCCGAGCTCCGCCGCCTGTACAGGATCCGGAGGGCCGAGTTCCTGCTGGCCGTGGCCTGCGCCCTTGGCGTGGCACTCGTCGGGGTGCTGCAGGGCATCGTCATTGCCGTGGCCCTCTCGGTGATCTATATCTTCAAGCGCGCCTGGGCGCCCTACTCGACGGTGCTGGGCTTGGCGCCCGGCGATGACGTGTATCACGACATCCAGCGCACTCCGACAGCGGAGCAGGTTCCCGGGCTGATCATCATCCGCTGGGCTGCCCCGCTCTTCTTCGCGAATGCCCACCAGTTCCGGGATCGGATCCGCGAGCTGATCGCCGCGTCCACCACCCCGCCGAAATGGGTCCTGGTCGCGGCCGAGCCGATCACCGACATCGATACGACGGCGGGCTCGATGCTCGCCGACCTCGACCTCGAGCTCAATTCGGCCGGGATCCATCTCGCGTTCGCCGAGCTCCAGTCAGCGGTCCGCGACGCGATCATTCGGTACGGCCTGCTCGAGACAGTCGACGAGGACCATTTCTACGATTCGGTGCCCGAGGCCGTGGAGGGATATCGGCAGCACCAGGCACGCCGACAGGCGGAATCCTCGTGAACATGACCGCCCAAGGGCGACGCGCATGCGGCTCCGTCCCGAGTACGATGACGGCTCGCACGAGAGGGGCCTGGACGTGAGCCAGAACGTCGCCGACCCGGGATCGAATCCCGTCCCTGAACCGGTCGGCGTTCAAGATGAGGCGGCCAAGGGGACCGATCCCGCATCGGCCGCCGCCCCGCCGAACCGGCGGGCAATGTTCCTGCGCTCGGGCTTGATCGTCGGCGTCCTGTTCCTCGTCTTCGTGGTCATCCTGCCGCGCTACATCAACTATTCCGACGTCGTCGTTGCGTTCCAGTCGCTCGATGCCCGGCAGATCCTGATCATGACCGGCCTGGGCGTCATTGCCTGGGTTGCCAGCGGCCTTGTCTTCTGGGCCCTGATCGAAGGGCTGTCGGTGATCCGGGCCACCATGTCCTGGCTCATCCTGGCCGGCATTGGCTCGAGCGTCCCGTTCGGCCCGTGGAACATGGGCGTGCTGTGGGTGGTGGTCCGCGGCTGGGGTACGGCGAACGCGCCGGCGACCTCGGGGATCGCCATCTACGGCGTGATCAACGAGCTCAGCCGCCTGTTCCTGCCCCTGTTCGCGATCATCCTCCTGGCGCTCACCGGCGACCTTGCCAGCTCCACCCATGCCAGCGCCGCGTGGGCGATCGCGATCATCAGCGCCGTCGCCTTCGTCGTGCTGATCGGACTCATCGTCGGGATCATCCGCTCCGAGCGGGTCGCCGACTGGTTCGGGCGGACGGGCCAGCGGATCGTCAGCGCCACGATGCGCCGCCTGGGCCGGGCCGGATCGCCGAACGTCGACGCATCGATCCACCGGTTCCGGGACGAGCTCGGGCTGGTCATCGTCCGCCATGGCCTCCGGGCGCTGAGCGTCGCCGTGATCTCGCAGTTCGCCTGGACGATCGTCCTGATCGTTGCGCTGCGCGTGTGCGGCGTGCCCGAGAGCGCGCTGTCGACCGCCGAGATCTTCGGGGTGTACAGCCTGGTAATGGTCATCACGATCATCCCGCTGTCGCCGGGCGGGGCCGGCGTACCGGAGCTCCTGTTCATCTCCGCCTTCTCGGCGATCACCGGGCCGCAGTACCAGGCCGCGGTCACCGCCGGGGTCTTCCTGTACCGGATCTATTACTTCTTCGTCCCGATCCCGCTGGCGTGGCTGCTGCTCAAGGTGGCCCGCCGCGGCAAGCCGATGCTGCCCGCGACCTCCGAGCTGCGGGACTATGCCAAGGGTGACGCCAAGGCAGATGCGGCCCCGGCTCCGGCCCCGGCCGCCTGAATCGCTTAAACCGCAGGAGTCCTCGCTTCACCATGAAGACCCGCAAGTTCCTCGCCCTGGCGGCGCTCGGCGGCGCCTGGATCATCGGCAAGCGGATGTATGCGACCCGGCTGACGGCCTTCCCACCGGGACCGCTGGCCCTCGACGCGGCCGACGCCCTGGCCTACTCCGAGATGGTCGCCCGCCGGCCCAGGGCGGACAAACGCGACCTGGCGATCTCCTTTGCGCCGTCGAGCGCGACCTTCGTCCAGCCGCTCCTCCACGGCAGCCACTACTTTCCGCCGATGCTCGCGGACATCGAGGCAGCCACGTCGTCGATCCATCTGCTCATGTACGGATTCCAGGCCGGCGAGATCGGCACCCGCTTCAAGGATGTGCTGATCGCGAAAGCAGCCGCGGGCGTGGAGGTCCGCCTGTCCGTCGACGAGATTGGCAGCGCGGTCCACCTGAGCTCCAAGGAGCTGTACGCGGAGCTCTCGGCGGGAGGCATCGAGGTGGTCGTCAACCAGGGCCTGTTCCTCGATGTGGAGGGCGCCCTTGGCAGTCATCACTGGATCGATTGGCGGATGGACGACTTCCTGCACTTCGACCATCGCAAGATGTTGATCGTCGACGGCCGGACGGCGTATGTCGGGGGGACCGGGATCGAGGACCACTACAACGACGAGCGGTTCTACGACACCATGGTCCGCCTCCAGGGGCCTGTCGTGGGCCAGCTCCAGGCGCTCTTCCTGGCCACGTTCCGCCTGCACGATGGCAAGCTGCCGACGGACCCGGGCGGGCTCGACCACTTGTTCCCGAAGCCCGACAAGGGCGGCACGAGCGTGCCGGCGACGGTCCTCGCCAATGTGCCGGGCGAGGGCCACCATCCGATCAGCGATGCGATCGAGTTCCTGATCGAGCAGGCCAGCGAGCGGATCGACATCGTCAATCCGTATATCAGCGACCATGCCATCCTCGAGCGGCTGCTGGCCGCCGCCGAGCGCGGCGTGCAGATCCGGATCATCGCGCCGGGCAAGCCCACCCCACCGTATCCGGCGGCTGCCTTCCGCCACTACTACGAACGCCTGCTGGGAGCCGGGGTGACGATCCTCCTCCACCCGGCCATGGCCCACGCCAAGGTCGTCCGGATCGACGATCGCGTACTCGTCGGCGGATGCAACCTGGACGGGCTGAGCCTGTACCGGAACATGGAGCTGAACGTCCTCCTCGAGGGCGCGGCGACGGTCGACGCGTTCGAGCACGAGGTCTTCGATCCTCTGGTCGCGGTCTCCATCCCCGCCATCGTTGTCACCGAGCCCAGGGAGCGCGCCTGGAACGCCGCGATGAGCGCGATCTCGCGGCTGCTGTAGTCGCAAGCGGGCAGCAGCGCCGAGCCAAAGCTGCCCGAAGATGGAACCTTTCGGGGGCCGCTAGAGACATCGATAGTGAACGGCGGCACGTGCCCGCTGATCTGATGGCGGTGTGATGGACCAGCAGCTCGTCGTGCGGGCCCAGGATGGCGATCATGCGGCGTTCGCCGTACTCGCCACGGCCTCGATCGGACGGCTCACCGCGATCGCCCGGCTGACCCTCCAGGATGGGCCGCGCGCCGAAGACGCCGTCCAGGAGGCCCTCGTCGGCGCCTGGCGCAACATCCGCAGCCTGCGTGACCCCGAACGCTTCGACGCCTGGCTCTACCGGCTGCTCATGCGGGCGTGTGCCGATCAGGCCCGGGGCGAGCGGCGCCATCGGGTCGTCGAGCTGCCAGCACCGGAGCTGGGCGGGCCAATCGTGGCCGGAGCCGATGCCGGGCTGGCCATCCACGACGAGCTCGAGCGGGGCCTGCGGGCCCTGCCGGCCGACCAGCGCGCCGTGGTCGTCCTGACCTACTACCTGGACCTGCCCCTGGCCGACGTAGCCCAGGCCCTCGACGTCCCGCTGGGCACGGTCAAGTCGCGTCTCAACCGCGCCCTGTCTGGCCTGCGAGCCCGGCTCGAGGCCGATGAACGGGTGTCCTCTCGAACGGCGGAGCGGTTCGCATGAACACCAACGACGATCTCGATCGGCTGCTCCGTGAGCACCTCAGCCAGACTGCCAACAGCCGACCGGCCGAGGGCGGCCTCGAGGCGATCCTGGCGACCACCGCCGGGATCCGCCCGAAGCGCTCGTTCGGAGAGAATCTCGAACACCTCGCGGGAGCCGGGCTCGTCCGGCTTGGGCTCCGGCTTTCTCCAACCGCTGCCCGCCTGGTCCTGGCGGTCCTGCTGGTCGCCCTTCTCCTCGCCGCCACCGTCGGTTCGGCGCTGCTTGGTGGAGGCAGGAACCAGCCGCTCCTGGTCGTCCCGCCGAGCCTGCCAACGGCTACCCCGTCGATCTCTCCCTCACCGAGCTTGGTGGTCGCGGTTCTCCCATCGCCCATCGTGCTACCAAAGACGTTCACGTCGAAGCTCTATCACGACACGATCGGGATCGGTTCGAAATGGACGGTGGAGGCAGCCACCGTTCCGATCGACAGCAAGAAGTCCACCGACGCTACCGCATTCGACGTGATCACCGTGACAGGCACCGATACCACGATCCCGATCGCCGCCTCGGTGCTCGGCAGCCAGTCGTTCGAATCGTGGCTCAAGGCGATTCAGACGACCGCCCTGACGGACCCGAACACCCCATTGGGCTGTGACGGCGGCGACCCATCGACGTGGCCAGCGGTCACCGTCGGGGGGCGCCAGGGCGTCTGGCAGCAGATGTGCAACTACGCCGTGGCCTATGTCGACGTGGACGGCGACGCGTACCAGTTCGCCTGGGCTAACGGCACGCTGGAGACTTCCGAGCACCTCTCCATCGCCGACTTCAAGACCGTGCTTGAGTCCGTTACGTTCCCGTAGCCAAGGCTCGTCATTGGAACCAAAGACCATGGGCGGTTGCGTTCAACCAATAGATGGAACCTTTGACCCAATCGGCGAGACATAGATGGTGAAGCAGCGGAAGGTCCGTTGATCTGCTCCTTTTACTGAGCGGCAACGGACGACACGCTGAGCGGGAGATTCACCTCATGCGTCGGATCCTGTTCGTTAGCGTCGCCGCATTGACGCTCGCCGCATGCAACGCGTCGGTAGGCCCATCGGGCGGCGCCGGATCCCCGGCCCCGTCTCTCGTCCTGAGCGTCGCGCCTGCACCGACTTCAGCGGGACCGTCGGCAATGACGTCGGCTGCGCCGATTGCGACCCCGTCACCAAGCCTCGCCGTCGTGCCGACTCCGGCGTTAATCGCGCTGCCGAAGACCTTCAAGTCGCCGCTCTACCGCTACACGATCGGCATCGGCGTGAACTGGCAAGTAAAGGCGGCGCAGCACGTCGATGATGAGGATCTCATTACCGCCACGGGCACCGACACGACGATCCCGGTGGTCGCCTCGGCACTCAAGGCCCAGTCGTTCGCAGATTGGCTCAAGGACTATCACGCGACGGTCGTGAAAAACGTGCCCTCGGGCTGTGACGGCGGCGATCCATCGACCTGGCCGGCAGTCACCATCGGCACGCTCCAAGGAGTCTGGGAGCAGAAGTGCAACGCCGCGGTGGCGTTCGTCGACGTCGGCGGGAAGGCCTACCAGTTCCCGTGGGAGAACGGCACCTTCGACAACTCGCAGCACCTGTCCGTCGCGGACTTCAAGAACGTGCTCCAGTCCGTCACGTTCCCGTAGGTTCCGGTCAACCCTCCGGGCGCGCCGCCTCGAACAGGCGCTCGATGACCCGCATGTTGGCCACAGAATCCGCGCCGGTGATCGGGACCGGCGCCCCATCGAGGACCGCCTCGGCGAACCGATCGGCCTGGACGCCGTATGGGTCCGCCGGGGCGAACTCGAGCGTTTCGGCCGCCGGCGCGACCGGCGGATCCCCGCCGGCAATGACGAACACCCGCGACGGGCGATCGGGCGGAATGTTGAACGGGATCTCGATCTCGATCCGCCCAGCCGTGCCGTAGATGCTCACCCGCTGGTCGGGCTCGACCCGGGTGGCGCTGGTAAAGGTGGCCGTGCCCCCGGCAAAGGACAGGATTGCGCTGGTGAGGATGTCGACCCCGCTGACCGGGTCGCGCACGATCGAGGCGGCGACGGTCCGGGGCTCGTCGCCGAACAGCATCCGCGACAGGTTGACCGAATAGCAGCCGATGTCATACAGGGCGCCCCCACCGACCGCCCGGATGTTGCGGATGTTTGTGGGGTCCTCGAGGTGGTACGAGAACCACGAGTCGACGGCCACCAGCCGGCCGATCCGGCCCGAAGCCACGAGGTCCCGGACGGCGACCCACGATGGGTGCTGGCGGTACATGAAGGCTTCCATCACGACGACCCTGGCGTCCTGGCCGGCATCGACGATCGCCTGGGCTTCGCCGGCCGTCATCGCCAGGGGCTTCTCGCACAGGACGTGCTTGCCGGCCCGGGCCGCAGCGATCGCCCAGGTTGCGTGCAGGTGGTTCGGGAGCGGGATGTACACGGCGTCGATGTCGGGGTCGGCCAGGAGCTCCTCGTACGAGCCAAAGGATCGCGGGATCCCGAGCTTCCGAGCCGTCGCCTCCGCCCGGGCACGGTCACGCGACGCGATGGCCAGCACGTCGGACCGCGTCGATGAGCGCATGCCGGGGATGACCTTTCCCACGGCAATGTTGGCGCACGACAGGATGCCCCAGCGAAGAACGCTCATTGGCTGTCCATCTCGATGCTCAGGCTCGTGGCTCCCAGGAGAAGAAGCGGATGGCAAAGAGGAGTCCGCCGATCCCCCAGGCGATGACCACCAGGAGGTCGCCCCCGTTCAAGCCCGAGCCGTTGACGGCAAAGAAGGACCCGATCAGGGCCTCGGCAAAATGGCGGATCGGAAAGATGTTCGAGATGATGTCCATCCAGGCCGGCAAGTTGCTGATCGGGATGAACACGCCCGAGATGAACAGGAGCGGCAGGATCGAGGCGTTGACGACGGCCGGTGCCGCGTCGGCATTCGGGATCAACGTGCTGATCGCGATGCCGAGGGCGCAGAACGCGGCGCAGCCGATGACCAGGGTCAGCAGGAACGCGGGCAGGGTCGAGGTTGGCGGCGTGGCGTGGTAGAAGACGACGCCGAAGCCCACGCAGATCGCGACGAGCAGGATCCCGACCAGGACCGCGTGGACGATCCGACCGAACATGTAGGCCCAGCCTGGCAGTGGCGTCCCGCGGGTCCGCTTGAGGATGCCCGCGTCGCGGGTGTAGGTCAGGCCGATCGCGAGGTTCGTATAACAGGCGGTAATCACCGAGAAGACGGCAATCGCCGGCACGTAGAACGTCGCTTCGTTGACCGTGATCCCCGGCCCCACGGTCACCTGGCCGGTCCCGAAGATCGCCGAGAAGATCACCAGGAACATGAGCGGGAAGACGAACGTGAAGAAGGCCGAGGCAGGGTTGCGCCAGAACGACTTGTTCGTCCAGTAGACCTGGCGAACGGCGAGTCCGAAGCTACTCACGCCGCGCTGCCCTGGGCCGCACTGCCGGCCGTCACGCTGCCCTCGGCCCGCTCGGTGATCTGGAGATAGACATCCTCGAGGGACGGCCGGATCACCTCGAGGCCCTCGAGCTGAACCCTGCGTTCGAGGGCCCAGCCGGTGAGGTCATGGAGAATCACGGTCGGGTCAGCCACTTGCAGCTCCGCGCTGCCGTCCGACGCGATCGCTGCCGAACGAAGTGACTCGGGCAGGTCGGCGGCGCCGTCCGGCAGTCGAAATCGAACGATCGTGGGGGCGGTCTCACGTCCGGCGATCGTCGCCGGTGGACCCATCGCGACGATCCGTCCGCCAGCAATGATCGCAACCCGGTCGGCCAGGTACTCCGCCTCCTCCATGAAGTGGGTCGTCAGGAAGACGGTCTTGCCGAGCGCCGCGAGGTTCTTGACGACGTCCCAGGCCTGACGCCGGGCGTTCGGATCGAAGCCCGTCGTCGGCTCGTCGAGGAACAGGAGCTGCGGGTCGCCGGCCAGGGCGATCGCGACATCGAGCCTTCGCTTCTGGCCACCTGACAGCTTGGTGACCGAGCTCGATTTCTTCTCGGTCAGGCCGACCAGGTCGAGCACCTCGTCGCGCTGGCGGGGCGTCGGATAGTAGCTCCGGTACATGTCGACCGCCTCGGCGACGGTCAGGTACGGGTCGACACCGGTCGATTGGAGGACGATCCCGATCTGTTCCTTGAGCCGGGGGCTCCCGTCGGCGGGGTCGAAGCCGAGCACGGAGACGGTCCCGGCGTCGCGGTTCCGAAAGCCCTCGAGGATCTCGACGGTCGTGGTCTTGCCGGCCCCGTTGGGCCCGAGCAAGGCGAAGACCTCGCCCTTGGCGACCTCGAGGTCGATCCCCTGGACCGCCTCAAGCGATCCGTAGGACTTGCGCAGGCCAGCGATCTCGACGGCGGCGACCACCACGCACCCTCAACGTGAAACGCGGGCCCGTGCCTCCAGTGATCCCGGGAGAGGAGGCCCTGTCCGTCCCGTAAACTGTATCAGGGGGCCGCCCGTGGGCTCGGTTTCAGTTTGGGGGCCACGATCGGTCGTCCTCGGGCCGATACTTGGAGCCACATCCACCACGGAGGACAGCGACATGTTCAGGGACGGCCACGCGTTCTCGGGGTTCGCGGTCAAGGACATTGCCGAGGCAAAGGCGTTCTACGGCCAGACGCTCGGTCTCGAGGTGGGTGAGGACCCGGATCGGGGCCTGGAGCTGCATCTGCCGGGCGGGCTGAGCGTCTTCGTCTATCCCAAGCCCGACTTCGTGCCGGCGACCTACACCATCCTCAACTTCCAGGTCCCCGACATCGACGCCGTGGTGGCAGAGCTGAATGCGGCCGGGGTCGAGATGCTGCGCTACCCGGGCTTCGACGCGGATGACCAGGGCATCGTCCGGGACCCGCGCGGCCCGATGATCGCGTGGTTCACCGACCCGGCCGGCAATATCCTGTCGGTCCTCCAGGACAGCCGGAACTAGCCACCCGGATCATGGGGCGTCATCGCAGCCAATCGGAGGCCTGAGCCCGTGGGGCCGTGGCGGCTGATCGAGCCAGCGCCGGTCATCGCGGTCGTCGGGAGCACGATGATCGACTTGATCTCGTACGCCCCGCGGATCCCCGACGCCGGCGAGACGATCGTTGGCACCGACTTCCGGATGGGGTTCGGCGGCAAGGGCGCCAACCAGGCGGTGATGGCCCGTCTCCTCGGCGCCCGGGTGGCCATGGTCAACGCCCTCGGCCGCGATGCCTACGGGGACATGACCCTGGCCAACTTTGCCGCGTTCGGGATCGACACGACGTACGTGTCGCAAGTCGATCGCTCGAGTGGCGTCGCACCGATCTGGGTCGAGCCGGACGGTACGAACCGGATCATCTGCGTTCCAGGCGCAAATAACGAGATCACGCCGGGCGCGGCCGTCGACGCGATCCGATCGCTCGACGGCCTGCGGGTCGTGGTTGGTCAGCTCGAGATTCCCCAGGCCGTCACGGTCGCCGCGTTTACCGAGGCGCGACGCCGTTCGGTGATCACGATGCTCAACCCGGCGCCAGCCGCCGCGCTCCGACCGGAGCTCGTCCGTGAGTCGGACTGGATCATTCCCAACGAGCATGAGTTCGCGCTGCTGTCCGGCCGAAGTGCCGAAGCTCGCGACGACGATCTGCGCGCCTTCGCGGCCGAGACCGGCGGCCGGCTTCTCGTGACCCTCGGCGCGCGCGGCGCTGCCCTCCTGGACATGGCCGGCCGGGTCCAGCGAATCCCAGCCGGCGAGGTCACGGCGCTCGATACGACTGGTGCCGGCGATGCGTTCATCGGCGCGTTTGCGTTCGGCCTGGCGGCCGGTCTGGATGACCTCGCCGCGGTGGGGCTTGGAGTCGCCTGCGCCTCGGACAGCGTCACTCGCCTGGGGACCCAGAGCTCGTTTCCGGCCGGCGACCGCGCCCGGGCCTTCCTCGAGCAGGAGGCGGTCTGAACCACGGGTGAAGCTGGCTCGGGTCCTCGACATCGGCTCGGATCCCGCAGATGAACCGGATCTCCGGATCCGGAAGCGCACCGCGGTTGCGGTCGCGTTCGTATTCATCGGGGTCGGCATCATCTTCGGCCTGGCCGACCTGGCGTTGGGTATGCCCGTCTTCGTCGCCCTCGCCGTCGTCGAGATCATCGCGTTCGGGACGGCTCTTGCGCTGTTTCGGCGGAGCCATCGGCTGGTGCCGTTCGTGGCAACAATGACGATCGGCGGATTGGCCGTGCTCTTCGTCAGCGAGATTCCGGCCGGCGGGCTTTCGATCGGGGCGGCAGACCTCGTGTGGATCATCCTGGTCCCGATCGCGACGGTGCTGTTCGTCGGTGCGCGGGCAGGCGTGCCGGCCCTGATCGGCGTGATCGTCGTGGTCCTCGTCGTGGCCGCCATCGACCCGATCATCCGGCTCCCGCAACCGGACCCCACGCCAGCCCGGCTCCTGTTCGCGGCGGTCGACCTGATCGTGCCGGCGGCGGTCGCGCTGGTCCTCGTCATGTTCATCGACGGAGAGCGAGTACGGGCCAAGGCCGAGTCCGACGCCCTCCTGCTGAATGTCCTGCCGGTGTCGATCGCCAACCGCCTGAAGCACGGTGAGCGGGTCATCGCCGACTACTTCGAGGAGGTGACCATCTTGTTCGCCGACGTCGTCGAATTCACACCTTTTGCGGCCCACGAGACGCCGGCCCGGGTCGTCGAGGTCCTGAACGACGTGTTCAGTCACTTCGACACGCTGGCCCAACGGTCTGGGCTCGAGAAGATCAAGACGATCGGAGACGCCTACATGGTGGTCGCCGGCGCACCCGAACCGCGGCCGGATCATGCCGCGGTCATTCTCGACATGGCCCTTGCGATGCAATCGGTCGCGGAGTCGACTGAGCTGGCGCCGGGCACGCCGCTCCGACTGAGGATCGGGGTTGCCACCGGCCCTGCCGTGGCCGGCGTCATCGGCCACCAGAAGTTCAGCTACGACCTGTGGGGCGACGCCGTGAACCTGGCCAGCCGGATGGAGTCAACCGGGCTGCCGGGCACGATCCAGGTCGCCGCATCGACCTGGGCACTGTGCGGCGACCGCTATCCATTCGAGCCGCGCAACGTCGAGGTCAAGGGCCTGGGCCGATTGCGGACCTACCTGCTCGACCCGGATTCGCTGCCGAATCCTACGGACTGATCGGGACCGAGGTTCCCAGGACGTGGCCGTTCCGATCGATGGCCTGGACCGCCACGAGCGGGGCCTGCCGGCCAACCTCGATCGTGCTCTCGAAGCCGGTCCACGGTCCGGCCGCCACCTGGGCCAGGCTGCCCGGCGACGCGCCGGCAAGCACCTGCCAGCGGGCGATCTCGGTCGCTCCGTTCCAGCTGGCGTAGACAGTCATTCCTGCCCCGGCGTTGTCCACGGCGAGGGCGGGTAGGTCCATCGGCTTGCCGACCCACGGATAGCGCACGTCGCGGTAGGCCGTCGCACTGGCCGGGAAGGTCGCATCCATCACGACCTCGCCGGCGGCCGTGAATTCCGTGTAGGCCGAGACGCTGCCCCAGCCGACCAGGACGTGGCCGTTGGGCAGGACCTGCAGGTTGCCTTCGCTGCTCGACTGGATCGGTGGAACGTGGCGGTATTCGCGCAGCAGGCTCGCGGTCATCGCGGTCTCATCGAGCTCGAGGATCAAGCCCCGGGACGTTCCCGGCGCGACACTGTCGTCGAACAGGCTGAGGCTGCCATCGGGCTGGCGGCGGGCATCGTGCTGCCACGAGAAGGCCGCGCCCGGGCCGAGCCGGAAGTCGCTGGCCTTGCCGCCCAGCCGCCAGATCACGACCCCGGTCGTCCGGTCGATCTTGTAGATCGTTGAGGTGTTGCGGGCCGACATGATCAGGTTGCCGTCGGTGTCGATCTCGATCGAGTTGGCGTGGACGTAGTCGTGGAGGGTGCTGGCGGTCGCGGGCGGCGCAACGAACGTCTCGCCAAGGTCGATGTGATCGACCGCGTGCCACTCGAAGAGCAGGGCGCCGGTGGCGATGTCGATCTCCTGGATCGCGCAGTCGAGGACGCGCCACGGCTCCGGGCTGGCGCCGGCCACCGCGCTGGTGGGAACGCCCGTATCCGAGAACAGGAAGGCGCTGTCGGCGGCGGTGACCAGGAACTCGTGATGGTCGGCCTGGGCCGATCCGATGGCCTTGACCCGGGTCAGCTCGCGGTAGGCCGGGTCGGCGATCACGAATTCGCCGATGCCGATCCCGTTGTTGTTGGCCCCCTCCCACCAGGACAACGCCGGCTGGCCCCTGTAGGTGATCGGCCGGAACGTTGACGCACCGGCACCGCCGGTGTCCGGCCGGACCCAGATCGGATGGCCGGCGTTGTCGACGATCAGCGGGCCGTCGCTGCCGGCCCCGTTGTTGGGGGTCAGGAAGGTCAGCCCCGGCGACGCTGGTCCGTTGGGCGTGACGACCCCGACCACGGGCGGCGTCAGGTCAGGTCGCGAGTGGTAGTGGTGGCGAGCGGTTGAGTCGGGCCCTGGGGAGTCGGCCGGGACCGGCGTGGGCGATCCATGGCCCGGGGCGGTGGCGGCGTTGGGTAGGCCGGCGGCGGGTTCCGTTGGCGGCTCGTTCGCCCCGGCCAGGATCTCGAGCATGGCCCCGACGGACACGGCACCGATCGCCGTAGCGCCGGCCAGGGCAACGAAGCGACGGCGGCTCCAGGGCGTAGTTGACTCGGGCATTCGCTCGGTGCCTGCTCCTGCCCCCGCACTCCAGTGGACGCTGGAGATCCTAGCGGATGTCGCTCGAACGACCCGTTTCGGGCGAGCCTTGGCCTCGGCCCGCCCGCTGCCCCGCGCCCGGCCGCCCCGCCCGCGCGCCCGGCCGCCCCGGCCGTTACGCGCCCGTTACTGGAAGTAGCCGCTGATGTCGAGGATGAGCTGGGTGCCCTTGCCGGCCTTGCTGCGGTAGACGAACCACAGCTCGCCTGTGCCCGAGCCCAATGGTGCGGTGATCCCGTTGGCCCTCGTATCGCCCAGCGGGAAGTTGATCGTGGACGTGCCCGGCAGGGGGTTGGCCACATCGGTGACCGCGATGAAGCCGGGCCAGGTCTGGCCGGTGACGGTCAGGTTGGCGGTGATCGCGACCGCGCTCGCGGGCACGGCGTCGTGGCCGGCCACGACGACAGCGCGGGGGGTCGTGCCCTGGATCCCGGCCAGGCCATTGCCCAGGCCGGCGAAGCCGACCGGTGTGCGGGTATCGACCCGGCGGCCGGGGTTGAGCGGGTAGTACAGCAGGCCCCCGGATGCGGTGTAGTAGCCGGTCACGTCGAGGGCCAGGTCGACCTGGCCGGCCTTGGCCTTGAACACCGCGGCGATCGTGCCGTCGGCCGCGATCGGGATGGTCAGGCCATTGGCCCGGACGTCCTTGAGCGGGAAGTTGATCGTGGAGGTGGCAGGAGTCGTGGTCGGGTCGGGGGTCAGGCTGACGAAGCCCGCGGCGGTTTGCCCGGTGACGGTCAGGTTGGCCGTGATCGCGATCGCGTCGGCCGGGATCGTGGTGATGACCGGATCAAGGAGCGCATCGCCCCGGACCGCGAAGCTCTGGGGCACGTTGGCCACGAAGGAGTGGATCGTCAGGTCGGTCCGGCTGTCCAGGATCCGGCTGGGCACGACCGGCTGGTACTTGCCGCCGGTGGCGGTGCTGAAGTAGCCGGTCACGTCCAGGAGCAGGTAGGCGCTCGCGCCGGCGGTCGCCTTGTACACCGCCGCGAGGCTGCCGTCGGCGGCCAGCGCGATCGTGACGTTGTTGGCCCGGGTGTCGCCGCGCGGGAAGTTGAGGGTCGAGCTCGGCGGGTTGGCCGTCGGGGTCGGGGTCAGGCTGGCGAAGCCGGCCGCGGTCTGGCCGGTGACCGTGAGGTTGCCGGTGATCGCCACTGCGTCGGCCGGGATGCCCCCGGTGTTGGCCACCGCGAACGTGCGCGGGACGCCCGACACGAACGGACCCGCCAGCCCGATCGGGGTGCGTCCGTCGAGGACCCGGACCGGCGTGATCGGGTTGTACTTGGTGCCAACCGCGCCGACGCTGACCTGGTGGATCTTGCTGGCCCACTTGCCCCCGGTTCCGGCGTAGACGTCGCCGACCCAGACCGACTTCGGATCCTGGGGATCGGTCGCTACGGTCGGGTCGCCACCCCAGGCCGAACCGGTGTACACGGACGTGCCGGTCGAAAGAACGTGCGGGGCGCTCCACGCAGACGACGCGTCCGGAGCGACGTGGTAGCTGTCATAGGACGAGGCATCCGAGCTGGTCGACGACCGGGTGTACACGACGTGCAACGCGCCGTTGCCCGACCAGCCGATCCCGCCGAACGAGTCGTCGAAGCCGTTCGTGCCGATCAACGTGTCACCGGTCACGGTCGGCTCCAACGCCGGATTGGCATTGCCCAGGGTCACGACCCGGACGCAATCCCGCGTGCTCGAGTCGCCCGTGGGCGTGCACGGATAGGTCGAGGTAAAGGCGAGCACGCCGTTGTGGTAGATGACGCTTTCCGGGTCACCATTGACGTTACCGAGCGAACCGGCGCTCGGCTGGTGCGGAGTTGGCGGGACCGCCGATGCAGCGAGGAGCCCGTCTCCGGTCAGGTCAAAGGCCACCCCGGTGAAGGTGTCATGGACCGCCGATCCGACAAAATCGTTGTAGGTGATATCCGTTCCTGGTGCGGTCGTCGTGTCGACAAACAGGAGGCGCAACTCAGGGCTCGCCTCGGGCTCCTCGATCGCGAAGCGCAGGTCTCCCACCGGCAGGCTGAAGGACCGGGCAACGATCTTGGTGGCATTGAAGCCGGAGCCGAGTTGGGACCAGTCCGACAGCACGACCCGGCTGGTCTGGTAGCCACCCGAGGCGCAGCCGGCGCTCGTCGGGGAGCCGCCGGCGCCCAGGGCGTAGAAGTTCGCCGACAATCCGAGGTTGGCGGTGGACGTCCCAATCTCCGGTCGATCGGGCAGCAGGTCCGTCCAGAAGAAGTCACCGAACGCCCAGGCGCCCAGAGGGTCGGCCGTATCCGAGACTCCAAAGTCGATATAGCCGTGCCCGAAGCTCGCCGTATCGCCACTGAAGAGTCCCGTGGCGCAATCCCAACTCAGCTCGGTGGCGATCCAGCGCTGCCGAAAGCTGTCGAAGTGGATCTGGGGTTCGGAGTCGAAGGTCGAATAGGAGGCGCCGTTGGAGAGCTCAGGCAGGCCGAAGAAGGTCGGCAGGTCGATCGATCCAACCGAGGTTCCGGTGCGATCGGTGAACAGGAGCGAGTTGTTGTCGGCCTGGACGACGTTGTCCGCCGAGACGCCAACACCCGGGCTCGCGGGCTCGACCGTCCCCGAACCCGGCTGGGCCTGGCCGGCCACGGCCACGGGCGTGGTGGGCGCAGGCGCGCCGGAGTCGGTCACGGGGCTCGGATCTGGCGGCGTGACGACATGCGGTGTCGGCCCCGAATTCGGCGCGGCCGCTCCCCCGACGGTTCGTGGCTTTGCCTCGAGGGCAGCCAAAGCGGCGGATGAGCCAGCCTCGAACGAGGTGCTCTGCTTGCCGTGCGCGAGCATCGCGCGGACGTTGGCGGTACCGCGGGACCCGACGCCCAATGGGGCGTGGCTCTCGGTCCAACCCTGGGGCAGGGCGTGGGCCGGGGCCGCCGCCAGAACAGGTGCCGCCTGGGCAAACAGGCCGGCAACGAGGAGCACTGCGGCCCCACTTCCGGCGAGACGCGCGCGCATAGTCGACCGAACCATCTCAACTCCTCGCTTGGGCTGTCGGAGCTCAGGGCGCGGTGGCCACGGCCGCGTCGCGACGGGTCCCCCCGGGCGCAGCGGTAGGGTACGCCATCAGTCAAGGCATCGCGCAAGGGTGGGGCGATGGCAGTGGTGCCTCGAAGCCCCGGCTCGCCGCCGCCGACCCAGACCCGCGGGCCCGGCAGGCTTCGCGCCGATATGACCACCATTGCTAGCTCGCGAAGTCCGGGCGGCAGACGAACCAACCCAGGCGCCGGAAAGGGCCTACTCGGGCGTTAGGGCCCTCGTTCCATACCCACCACCGGTAAAGCGCCGGCCTTCACGGGGATCCCAACCCTGTGGGGGCGTCAACCGCGTGGGTTAAGCATGGGGGTCATATCTGACCGCTTGGCATCGGAGCCGGGTCGGATGCCACCCCGTCAATCCAGTCCGTGCTGTGGTGTTCGAGGTACTCCGCCGTTTCGATGGCGCTCGTGCCTAGGTTGACGAACGCATTGATGTACATGGTCGAGCCCAAGGCTGAACCCTCCCGCAGGGCAGGCAAGGAGATCAGACCTTGACTAACGAACGGTGTTCGTTTATGGTCGGCGCATGAGCACATCGCGGGCAGTCCGACCCAGGCAGCGCGGCGAGAAGCCTCTCCTGAGTCGAGAGGCGATCGTGGGCGCGGCACTGGAGTGCCTGCAGGCCGGCGGACCGGCTGCCCTGACGATGCGCGGCGTGGCCGTCCGTCTCGAAACGGGACCAGCGTCGCTGTACGCCTGGGTGCGCGACCAGCGCCAGCTCCAGGTCCTCGTCCTCGACGCAATCGCTGCCGAGGTGAAGCCGCCCGACGGCACGGATCCGGCTGACGACCAGATCGTCGCCCTGCTGCTGGCCTACGCCGAGTGCCTCCATGACTACCCGGGGGCCGCGCAGCTCGCCCTGGCATCGCCGCCGACCGGGCCTGCCTCGCTCGACCTGCTCGAGCGGAGCCTTGGATTGCTGGAGCAGCTCGGCCTCGACCCGGCAATCTCGGTGTCCGCGATCGACAGCCTCGTCCTGCTGGTGACAGCGACCGTTGCGGAGCAGGAGTCCCGGGCAGCCGACGAAACGCCGGGCTCGATCCCCGAGCTCTACGAACGGGCGGTCCGGGCGAACCCATCGGGGGTGAGGCCGCACCTGGCGGCCGCACTCCAACACCTGTACGCCGTGCCTGGCGAGCAGCGCCTCGCCTGGTCGATCCGGACCTTTATCAGGGGACTCGGCGGCTAGACCAGCCTCTCCCCGCAGCACCCATCACTCACGACCGATTGGGGTACCTCCATGCCCGAAGCCGAACTCGATCTGCCTATGCCCGCGCTCGCCACGCGCACGATGTGGCTCATCCTCGCCGCGGTCCTCATCGCCGACGTGCTCGACCTTCTCGACTCCACCCTGACGATCATCGCGGCCCCGACGATCGCCGCCGATCTCGGGGGCGGCGCGGCCCTCATCAAGTGGCTCGGCTCCGCCTATGCCCTCGCGCTCGGGTCGCTGCTCGTCGTCGGCGGCCGGCTGGGCGACCGCTACGGCCAGCGACCGACCTTCCTGATCGGGATCGCCGGATTCACGATCGCCTCGCTCGTGTGCGGCCTCGCGCCGAGCCCGGTCGTGCTGATCGCCGGGCGGCTGCTCCAGGGGGCGTCGGGCGCCCTGCTCATCCCGCAGGGCATTGCGATCATGACGTCGTCGTTCCCCCGTTCGATGCTCGAGAAGTCGTTTGGCGTCTTCGGCTCGATCCTGGGGCTCTCGATCGTCATCGGCCCGATCGTTGGCGCGTTCATCATCGACGCGAACATTCTCGGTCTCGGTTGGCGGCCGATGTTCCTGATCAACATCGTGTTGGGCACGCTCGGCTTCGTCCTCGCCTGGAAGGTCCTGCCGCGGTTGCCCGGCGATCGCTCCGTCGTCCTGGACACGTTGGGATCGGGGCTGCTGGTGGCCGCCATGCTCACTTTCCTCTACGGCCTGATCGAGGGGTCGTCGTCGGGCTGGACGCTGCTCACCCAGGTGTCGGTCGTGATCGGGGTCGGCTGCTTCATCGGCTTCGCGGTCCGGCAGCGAACGGCGCGCCACCCGCTCATCGAACCGTCGCTGCTGCAGAATCGAGGCTTCACCGCGGGCCTGGTCATGGCCCTCGCCTTCTTCTCGGTCGTCAGCGGTCTCGGCTATGTGATCTCGCTGTTCCTCCAACAGGGATTCGGCCGGACGCCGATCGAGACCGCCCTGTCAGGCGTCGCTCCGATGGCCGCGGGGATCATCATCGCCTCGTTCGCCACGACACCCCTGATCGGCCGCTTCGGGCGCTGGCTGGTCCTCGCCGGGCTCGCCTGCTGCCTGGCGGGCGTGGTGTTCCTGTGGGCGGTCGTCGGCGCACTCGGAATGACCATGGGCCAGTGGTCGCTGGTGCCGCCGGTCTTCGTGATCGGGCTGGGGATGGGCATGTGCATCGGCAGCCTGTTCGACATCGCGGTGGGCGAGATCGCCCGCAATGAGGCCGGGTCCGCGAGCGGATCGCTCAGCGCGGTCCAGCAGCTTGCGAGCGCCATCGGCGCGGCCGTCATCACGTCGATCTGGTTCGGCGCCGTCGCGGCCAGCGTGCCCGGCGCGATGCAGGCGTGCCTGGCCGTCGTCGCGGTCGTGCTGATTGGCTGCCTCGGGCTAGTCGCGCTCCTGCCCCGCAAGGCGGCGCCCGACGCCAGTTGAGGATTTAAGGACTGCCTGATCGATCGACGGAAGCGTAGACTCCCACGACGAGAGGGAGACGGTCCACACGTAGAGATCCCGGGGTGGTTGAGATGACTGATCCAGCGGCGACAGCGTCGGCGGACGCGGTGGATGAGCCGGGCGCGCTCGAGCCGACCCAGGCCGAGATCGACGAGTGGGTCGCCCGTGAGCGGAAGCGGCGCGAGGCATGGCTGCAGGGCCCGAGCGTCGAAGAGCGGGCGGCTTATGCCCGCCGGCTTCGGCAGCGCCGCCTGGCGGAGGCGTTCGACGAGAGCGAGACCCGGATCGCGGAGGGCGTCCGGACCGGAGTCCGATATGGGCGTGACACGCAGCTGGCCGCCGAGGGGGCAATGAACCTGTTCTATCGCTGGTCTCGGCGGACAGTCTCGGAGCTCATCCGTGCCGGTCGCGAGTGGGAGGAGGAGACCTCCGTCCCGGGCCGGCGCCGTCGCGTCCCCCTGGATGACGAGGCTTCGTGAGCGATCGGGCTGCCTGCCCGAATCTTCGATAGCGCCTCACACGGGCCCACGACCGGCCACCCGTAAGCCGCGCATCAACGCGTGAGAA
This sequence comes from uncultured Chloroflexia bacterium, assembly GCA_963720965.1. Taxonomy (GTDB): domain Bacteria; phylum Chloroflexota; class Limnocylindria; order Limnocylindrales; family CSP1-4; genus Palsa-1033. Next base: position 1,375,239 of record CAVRHD010000002.1, read on the forward strand.
CACTCTTTCGACACCCCCGGCGGGTTTGGGGCGTCCTCGCCGTCTTCATCCGGTTCTTCATCGCCCCGGCCCTGCACCTGCCCCGGTCCGACTCCCGGAGCGGCCCGGTCAGGACGCGCCTCGCGTTCGAACAGCTGGGCGGCGCCTGGATCAAGTTGGGCCAGATGCTCGCGCTCCGCTTCGACCTGCTCCCACCGGCCTATTGCGACGAGCTGTTCAAGCTCCTCAACAACGTCGCGCCGTTCTCGTATGCCGAGGTTCGGGCGATCGTCCGGCAGGAGCTAGGAGGCGAGCCCGAGGCGGTCTTCCGATCGTTCACGCCAACCTCGTTCGCGGCCGCGTCGATCGGCCAGGTCCATCGGGCGGTCCTGCTCAGCGGCGAGCCGGTCGCGGTCAAGATCCAGCGGCCGCACATTCGCCAGATCCTCCAGGCGGACATCGACCTGATGTATTCGATGACCTGGGTGCTCGACTGGACCCACCTGTTCGGGGTCACGCGCAGTCGCGAGGTGATCGACGAATTCGCGCGGTGGACCGCCGACGAGCTCGACTACCTCGTCGAGGCACGCCAGGCCGCGCTGCTCTACGCAAACGCGAAAGGCGACAAGCACGAGCGGATCGCCCGCGTCTACCGCGATTACACGACCTCGCGGGTCCTGACCACGGAGCTCATCGAAGGCATCCCGCTGATCGAGATCATGATCGCGAAGCGGGAGGGGAACCAGCCCTACCTCGATGCCCTGAAGGCCGCCGGCCACGATCTCGACCGGATCGTCCGGCACCTCGACTGGAACATGCTCAACCAGGTCTATGTCTTCGGCTACTTCCACGCCGACCTGCACCCAGCCAACCTTTTCGTGCTCGCCGACGACGCGATCGGCTACGTCGACTTCGGCATCGTCGGACAGCTGCCGGACCGGGTCCGCGAGTCACTGACGCGCTACAGCTGGCTGCTCTTCCGGGGCGAGGTCGAGGCCGCGGTTCGAGAGCTGATGCGCTGGCTCGCGCCGACCGCGGCGACCGATGCGGCCGCCGCCCGCCGCCAGCTCATTCGCATCCACCAAGCATTCCTGTACGACATGGTCGCCGACCGATCGGGGGAGCATCCCGGGCCGGCCGGACCGGCCCGCCATACCACCGACAACCCCTACTCGAAGCTGGCGGTCGACATCCTCGCGACGATCCGGGACGAGCAGCTATCCCTGTCGTCGAGCATCGTCGGCTACCTGAAGATGCTTGTGACCCTGGGCACCCTGCGCCATCAGCTGGCGGTCGATTACGACCTGCCGGAGAACGTCCGCCACTTCGTCCGCCGGCTCGCTCGCCAGCAGGGCCTGGCCTGGCTCGATCCGCGGCGGACCCTCGACCGGCTGTACGCCGGGACCGGGCGCCTGCAGCGCGCCCTGGACTTCGTCGAATTCCTCGAGGCACAGGAGCCGGTGATCCTCGAAGCGGAGACATCACTGTTCGGCTTCCGAAGGCGAATGCGCTCGGCACGTCGCGGCCTGATCCGCCTCGGCGCCTCCGTCCTCGCGGTCGGCGCCGTCCTGTATCTCGTGCTCGTCTTCCCGGACGACACGCGCCGGATTCTTCCCAAGGAGATGCCCTACGACTGGGTCAATGTTGGCTTGCTCGTCGTCCTCCTGATCCTGATCCTGACGCTGATCCGCTACGTCCGGGGGTTGGGCAGCGAAGACTAGGAACGCCGAGGTGGTCCGCGGTCCACTCTATGGGCTGAACGCGGCTCCGCTGGCCGTGGTTTCATCAGTGGGCGTTGCGCGCCGAAACTGGAGGACGATCCGAATGTCGCTGCTGGCGAGGATCAAACGCGCGATCTCAGGAGCTCCCGATCCTGCCGAGCCGGAGCCTCTCTCACGCCACGAGCGCCGGGAGGCCGGGCGCGAGCGACATCACGAGACCGGCGAACCCGCCTGGGAAGCAAGTGACCGGATCGATGAGCCGGCCGGCGCCGGCAAGGGAAGTCCAGACGCGGCACCGGAGGTCCTGGGCGGCTGACGCGAGGCGGGGGCGGCCCAGCCCGTCGCCGGAGGATTCGGATTGATCAGGGGCTGGCCGGGCACATTGCTCGGGCCCGGAGCCCAGCCCCTGTTCGAACGACGATTCGCGCTAGCGGTGCCGGGCGTTGTAGGACGCCAGGCCTTCCCAGTCGCCCTTTACCGCATACGTGGCCTGGGTGGGCCAGGTATCGAGCGACGCCGGAGGCAGCGCCCCACCCGAGGCGATGATCCCGCGCAGCTCCTCGGCGCTCTTGTGCTCCAACTGGGCGTAGGAGGTCACGCCGCCCGCTGACAGGATCGATGCGATCCGCGGGCCAATGCCACTGATCTGGGTCAGGTCGTCGGACGCGGCGGCTGCCGCCTTTGGCTTGGCGGCCTTGGCCTTGGCCGGCCCACCCTTCTGGTTGTGCTTCATCAGGCCCTGCCAGTCGCCCTTCGCGGCATACGAGGCCTGCATTGGCCACGTCGCGACGTTCGATGGGGGCGTCATGTCGGCCTCGTGGAGCGCACGACGGAGCTCGGGCTCGTTGGCCTCGGCCACGGCCGCGTAGGTCGTGATCCCGGCCGCGGCAAGCGCCGAGGCAGCCTTGGGGCCGACGCCCGACAGCTGGGTCAGGTCGTCAGGAGCGGCCGCGACAGGCTCCGGCGCGGGAGCCGGTGCCGCCTCGACCGGTGCGGGGGCGGCGATCTCCAGCTCTTCGGGGACTGCCTCGACCGTCTTCGGGTCCTCGAGCAGCTTCTCGACTGCTTCGACGTCGCCGGGGACGATCTCGGAGACCACGAGCTGGCCGCCATAGCCGTGGGTCTTCATCCGCGCGAACGCGGTCTCCCAGTGAGCATGCTCGACGAGGATTGCGATGGCCGACTCGGAGGGGGTCATGTTCTGACCCAGCTCCTTGAGCAGCTTGTTCTTGATCCCGCGATCGAAGCTGGCAAACAGGCCGCCGGCAGCGGCGCCCATGGCAATCCAGCCAACCGGTCCAAAGAGAGCCGCGAAGACGACACCGATGATGCCGCCCTTGATGAAGCCCTTGCCGGTCGAGTCGTCCCTGGTCTGATGGATCTTGATCTTGCCCTTCGGGGTCTTCGTGATCGCGACGGCATCCCGGAGCTTCACAACGTTGTCGTTGGAGAGCTGCTTGAGGGTCTTGAGCGCGTCCATGGCCGTATTGGCCTGCGGGTACTTAATGACCAGGAAGCTGTATTTCTGTGCCATCCCTCTATCCCCTTGCTGAGGCCACTGTCATGGCCGACCAGATGGATACCCCGAGAGGACGATATGCCTGTTCGATCTGCTCGGCACCTCCGGCGGGGGCTGTGTCCCGGGATCTCGGCGAACCTGGCGCGCCACCTGCGGCGCTCACCAACGGCGATCGCGCGGTTCGGCGACGCACATCGGGACAATGTGACCGCCCAAGGTTACCAGCCCGGACCCCGCTTGGGCTACGGCCCAATTTGGCACAGACATATGTACCGTTCGCGAGCCCCACGACCAATCCGTAGTGATTCGGCCCTGCCGAGAGGCAGGTTCATGGTTTACGGCTCGTCTCGGAGACACCGGATGACGGCTCGGGTGTCTCGCCCGGGCAACGGGATGCGCGCCGATTGGTTGGTCCACAGCTCGGCCCGCGCCTCGCCAGCCGCACCCTCGCACCAGGCCAGGACCCCGCCGAGCCGCAGGTAGCGCTGGTAGAAGCCGCGCGTTCCGGCGAACCCGAGACGGGTGAAGAAGGGCTCATCCTTGGCATCGGCCCTTGACCTCAGGTGCCTGGTCGCCGCGGCGACGTCGAGTGCCTCGGCCGACGCTCCCGGGATCGCGACGAGCACGGCGTTCGGCACGCTCGGTGGCAACTGCCGGAGCTTGGCCAGCAACGGCGCCCCGAGGCCGGTTGCGTCCGGTAGGCGGCGCAGTCTCGTTACCTCGAGATTGAAGCTCCGCCGGCCCCGGTACGTGACCGTGAGATCGGGCCCGCCCTTGCCCGACCCGTAGGCCTCGAACGCCAGCTCGATGCTCCGGTCCGACAGGAGCAGGCGCGCCACCTGGAGCTCGGCCCGGACATCCCGCAACGCCTCCCCATCGGCGGCCGTACGCAGCTTCTTGCGGATCTTGGCGCGGTGCGCTTCGGCAAATGCGCGGAACCGCGCCGATCCAGCCAGCCACTCTGTCAGCTCGTCGGTCAAGGACCCATCGCGCGCAGGGTCCAGGAGATCCCCGGCCAGCAGCTCCACCGCGGTTGCAGGAGTCTTGGTCCGTGCCACGCCAGCCATGCTAGGCAGTTGCGTCCCGCGCCGGTGACGCTACGGGTTTCGCGGTGTGATGCCGGGCCCGCACAATAGCCGGGCCGCGGCCGTGGGCCGCCGATTGAGGTGGCATATGGTCAGCGAGACGAGCCGGACCAGTCGAGTGGTTCGTGCGGCTGTGGTTCAGGCGGCCTCGGTTGCCTTTGATCGAGAGGCCACCCTCGACAAGGTCGCCGATTGGACCACCAGGGCATCGGCGACCGGGGCGGAGCTGGTGGTCTTTCCGGAGGCGTTCGTGTCGGGCTACCCGAAGGGCGCCAGCTTCGGAGCGGTCGTTGGCTCACGCTCGGACGAAGGTCGTGAATGGTTTCGTCGTTACTACGAGAGCGCCGTGGACATCCCTGGACCCGCCGTCCATCGACTCGGCCAGATCGCCCGCGAGAACGCCGTCCACCTCGTCATTGGCGTGATCGAGCGGTTTCGGGGGACGCTCTATTGCAGCGTCCTGTTCCTGGGTCCTGACGGCCGCCTGCTGGGCAAGCGTCGCAAGCTCATGCCGACCGCGATGGAACGGCTCATCTGGGGCTTTGGCGATGGATCCACCCTCGAGGTCATCCCCACCGAGATCGGCCGGATCGGCGGGGTGATCTGCTGGGAGAACTACATGCCCCAGCTCCGCCTGGCGATGTACGGCCAGGGCGTCGAGCTGTACTGCGTCCCCACCGCGGACGATCGCGAGACCTGGCTCGCAACGATGCGCCACATCGCGTTCGAGGGCCGCTGCTTCGTCCTATCGGCAACCCAGTTCGCCCGGCGCTCCGACTATCCGAGCGACTACCCCGTCGACGTTCCGGCGGACGAGATCCTCATGGCCGGCGGCAGCTGCATCATCGATCCACTCGGCCGGGTCCTCGCGGCGCCAGCCCGTGGCAGCGAGACATTCATCACCGCGGAGCTTGACCTCGACCAGATCATCCGGGGCAAGTTCGACCTCGACATCACCGGCCACTACGCCCGGCCCGACGTCTTTCGGTTGAGCGTCAACACCAATCCGCAGGTGCCGGTGGCCTTCATCGGCGGCCAACCCCACGACCACGACCACGACGATCACGACGACGACCACGATCCCGCGGACGAAGGCACTGGCGGCCCGCGAGCTACCGGTTCGGACTCGGCCTGAGCCGATCGATCAGCCGTCGAAACAGCCCGGGTGGCTCAGGGTCCGGGACACGGTCTGAGTCTTCGGGCTCGGTCGGCTCGTCGTGATAGTCGTCGCTCAGAGTCCGCATTGGAACCGGGATCGGGGCGTACGAGGTTGGAGTCAGGAACGCCCCGGCGTTGTGGACGGCTTTCTTCGGCTCGGGCTCGGGCATCTCGAACCTCCCTCGGACCGGCGACTGAGCATGACGTCAGGTCCAATCTCGACGGTGGACCTCGGGTCGCCGGCCGTCAAGCCAAACCGCGGCCGCCGAAGAGCGCGAGCCTGTCAGCAGTCGAACGCAAACCAGCACAGCTCGTTGCGCAGCCGTTCGTCGTCAAGCACAAGCTCTCGGATCTCGAGGGGGAGCTGGGCGCGCTGCCACTGGCACTCCAGGCGGCCAGCCTCGAGGCCGCCGGCCTGCCCGTCCGCGTCTCCGGGCGCCGCCGCTCGCGCCGCCTTGATCGCGTAGGCGGCGGCACCAAGCTCGTGGGCGGCGACATGACCCACTGCCGCGGCCTGGCCGGCGGCGTAGGCGGCATGCCGGGCGGCCCCGCCCAGGTCTCTGGCGGCCGCGTTGGCGTGGCCGCCTGCAGTGCGGGCCTGGCTCCAGGGGATCTCACCCCGCGCCCAGGCGCGCCCAAGCTCGATCGCCCGACGAGGGCGGTAGTCAGTCGGCCGTGCTTCCTCGAAGTGGCGCAGCACGTGCTCCGCGCAGTTGGCAGCCCATATCGCCAGAAGCCGATGATCGTCGTCCTGGAGTGTCCCGCCGCGACGAACGGTGATGAACCGCGGATCCCGGATCTTGGGGAGGATCACCCGATGCCGACCCTCGCGATCGTGAGCTGGAGGAGGTCCGTGAGGATCATACGGATCGAGCCACGCGATCGCTATCGGGCGTTGGCCGCACGGTAGTCGCCATTGGCCGCACGGTAGTCGCCAGTAGCAGGCGCGTACCATGGAGCCTTCGATGCCGAGGCCGTCGGAACAGCGTTTGCGCGGCGTTTCCCGGAGACCCTTGGTAGCGGTCCAGCAGCCTGCGCGCGACTTCGTCGCGGCGGACTGGCAAGCGTCCAGGAGGCGCCCAGATGTCCACGAGTATTCGGGATCAGGAGGCTGGTCCGGCCGAGGTCGCTGCCATCCGCCCATTCCGCGTCGAGACCCCCCAGGCGGATATCGACGAGCTCCGCCGCCGGATCCAGGCGACCCGGTGGCCCGAGAAGGAAACCGTCTCGGATCTGAGCCAGGGCGTGCCGCTGGCGACGATCCAGGAGCTCGCCCGATACTGGGGCACTGACTATGAATTTGGCCGAGTCGCGACCAGGCTGAACGCGTTGCCGCAGTTCATGACCGAGATCGACGGCCTTGACATCCACTTCATCCACGTCAAGTCACGGCACGCGAACGCCCTGCCGGTCCTCATCACCCATGGCTGGCCCGGCTCGATCATCGAGATGCTGAGCGTGATCGGCCCGCTCAGCGACCCCACGGTTCATGGGGGCGATCCAACGGATGCCTTCGACGTGATCGTTCCGTCCCTGCCGGGCTACGGGTACTCGGCCAAGCCGACGAGCAAGGGCTGGGACCCCGTCCACATTGCGGATGCCTGGATCGCGCTGATGCGGCGCCTCGAATACACCCGCTTCGTCGCGCAGGGCGGCGACTGGGGCGCCCAGATCACCGACGTGATCGGTGCGAAGGCCCCACCGGAGCTGCTCGGGATCCACTCGAACATGCCCGGGACTGTCCCGCCTGACGTGTCCAAGGCCCTCACCTCGAACGTGTTCGGGACGGGCTACCCCGCGCCGACCGGATTGTCCGCCGACGAACAGCGGGCCTACGACCGGCTGAGCTTCCTGTTCACCAAGGGCGTCGGCTACGCGGTCGAGATGGCCTCGCGTCCGCAGACGTTGTACGGGCTCGCCAATTCTCCGATTGCGCTTGCGGCCTGGATGCTCGACCACGACGCCTTTAGCCTCGAGGACATTGCCCGGGCGTTCGCCGGCGACCCGGTCGACAACCTCACCCGGGACGAGGTCCTCGACAACATCACGATGACCTGGCTGACGAACACGGGAATCTCGTCGGGTCGTCTCTACGCGGAGAACACGCTCGGTTTCTTCGACATCAAGGGCGTCTCCGTCCCGGCTGCCGTGAGCGTCTTCCCGCGGGAGCTGTACCAGGCGCCGCGCTCGTGGACTGAGAAGGCCTACCCCAACCTCATCTACTTCCACGAGCTCGACAAGGGCAACCACTTCGCGGCCTGGCAGGAGCCGGAGCTCTTCGCCGAGGAGCTCCGAGCCGCGTTCCGCTCGCTCCGCTCCTGATGACCCAAACGCCGCGCGGCGGGCTCGCACCGGTGCAGCAGATCGCGGCCGGAGACCTCGACGTCGGCTACGCCGACCACGGTCCGGTCGATGGTCCCACCGTGCTGCTCCTGCACGGCTGGCCGTACGACATCCACGCCTTCGCCGAGGTCGCGCCGATGCTGGCGGAAGCCGGCTACCGCGTCATCGTTCCCTACCTGCGCGGTTTCGGAACGACCCGATTCCGTTCGGACAACGCGGTCCGCAACGGCCAGCAAGCGGCTCTCGCCCTCGACGCCATCGCCTTGCTCGACTCCCTCGGAATCGGCGCGGCGATCGTGGGCGGCTTCGACTGGGGCGCTCGCACGGCCGACATCCTGGCAGCGCTCTGGCCGGAGCGCTGTCGCGCGCTCGTGTCCGTCAGCGGCTACCTCATCGGCAGCCAGGAAGCCAACCGGAAGCCGCTGCCACCGAGCGCGGAGGTCGCCTGGTGGTACCAGTTCTACTTCGCGACCGACCGCGGCAGGGCCGGCTACGAGGCGTACACCCGCGACTTCGCCAGGCTCATCTGGCAGACGGCCTCGCCGAAATGGGAGTTCGATGACGCCACCTTCGATCGAAGCGCGGCGTCATTCGACAATCCCGACCACGTCGACATCGTCATCCACAACTACCGCTGGCGGATCGGCATCGCGGACGGCGAACGGAGATTTGACGAACTGGAAGCACGGCTGGCGCAGGGTCCGGTGATCAGCGTGCCGGCGATCACCCTGGAGGGTGACGCCAACGGCGCGCCCCACCTCGACGCCGGCGCGTATCGGGCGAAGTTCAGCGGGCCCTATGCGCATCACATCGTCGCCGGCGGCATCGGGCACAACCTGCCCCAGGAAGCGCCGCGGGCATTTGTCGACGCGGTCATCGAAGTCGCCGGCTACTGACCGGTGGAGATACGTCGCGCATCCGGCAGCCCCGGCCTGGTTCGCTCCACCACCCACCGGCTCGCCGGTGAGCAACTCGCCCTGCCGGTCGAAGGAGACCTGGCCGAATTCACGGGCGCGACGGGCTGGATCAACTCGGAACCGCTGACCCCAGCAGCACTCCGGGGACAGGTCGCCCTCGTCGACTTCTGGACGTACACCTGCGTCAACTGGCTGCGCACGCTGCCCTACGTCCGGGCCTGGGCCGCCAAGTACGCCGACGCCGGGCTCAGCGTCGTTGGCGTTCATACGCCGGAGTTCGGGTTCGAACGGGACGTCGACAACGTCCGGTCGGCGGCCGCCGCCTTTCGGATCGACTATCCGGTCGCGCTCGACGGCGACTACGGCGTCTGGAACGCGTTCGCGAACCACTACTGGCCAGCGGTCTACATCGCCGATGTCGATGGCCGGATCCGCTATCACCACTTCGGCGAGGGTGAGTACGCCGCGACCGAGATGGTGATTCAGCAGCTCCTGATGGACGCCGGTGCGGAGGGGCTCGACCGGGACCTGGTCATGGTCGACCCCGTCGGCCTCGAGCTGGCCGCCGACTGGCGAACGGTGCAGTCGGGCGAGACGTACACCGGCTATCGCCAGGGCACCGGCTTCGCACAGCGGGATGTCGCTCAATTCGACGAGCCGATCACCTATCTGGCACCCGGACGGCTGCCACTCAACGGTTGGGCACTGTCGGGAAGATGGACCGTGGCCGGCCACGCGGTCGTGGCGAACGAGCCCGGCGCCCGGATCGCATTCCAGTTCCACGCCCGCGATGTCAACCTCGTCATGGGCCCGGCCTCCAAGGGGGCATCGATCCCGTTCGAGGTCTACCTCGATGGCCAGCCCGTGGGGGGCGCGCACGGGACCGACGTGGCGGCCGACGGCAGCGGCACGGCCAGCGACCCGCGTACCTACCAGCTGATCCGCCAGCCCGGGCTGATCGTCGACCGCCGCTTCGAGATCGAGTTTCTCGCCGCCGGCATCGAGGCCTATTGCTTCACATTCGGCTGAGGCACAGGCCAAGCGGCGGGCTCGTCAGCTCGCCGTGACGAAGCCCACGATCGCGTCCACGAGGCCGTCGGCAAGCGGGTGGTCGTCGTCGTTGTAGCTCGCGACGATCTCGCCCTGGCTGGTCGTCGCCGGCGGCCGCGTCTCTACCTTGTAGACGTGATTGGCGTTGGCGATCGTCACCCGGGTCTTGTCCGTCGGGTTGCTCCCCAGCGCGGCGAAGATGCTGTCCGCATCGGATCCGGGCACCTGGGCGTCGTTGGCGGCCGAGACCACGAGGGCCCGGCCGCGATAGCCTGGTAGCGCGGCGAGCGGGTCCGCGAACATCAATTCGCGGGCGACTCGCTGTTGCAGCGGGGAGTGCGTCGCTTGCCACAGCCCTGCGGCCTCGGGTAGAACGGACAGGTCAGGCGCCGGAGCGTCAGGCTCCAGCATCGCGGAGCGAAAGTCCTGGAGCGCCCTATTCACGACCGTCGCGTCGGCGCCCGTCTTGATGTGGATCGCCCGGATCTGCTCGATCGCCGTGTCGAGGATCGAGCGGGCCGGCCCGGACATGCTGATGACGCCGCCGAAGCGCCGGTCCGACTGTTTCGCGATGGCCGCCGACGAGGCGTGAAGCGATCCTTCGCTGTGCCCGAGAAAAACGATCTTCCCGGTCCGCTTCCGATCGGCGAGCTCGGCAAACGCGGAGACGGCTTCGTCGACGTAGTGAGCCAGGGACAGGACATCGAGCATCTTCAGGTCGTCCGGCGCCATGCTCCTGGGCATGTTGATCCCGGAGCCGACCTTGTCGAACCTGATCGATCCGACACCGCGCGCCTGCAATGCGAGGGCGAGCTGCGCGCCGCTGCCGTTCTTGCCAGGCAGGAGCGGCGAGTTCCAGTCTCGGTCGGTCGGCCCGCTCCCGGCGAAGAACACGACGCACGGCACGGCACCGTCGTTCTCCGGCAAGGTAAGCGTCGAGGGCAACGTGTAGCCGGGCCGGCTGATCACGATGTCTTCGCTCACGGCGGTGTACCTCACTGCTGGCCATCGCTCAGGCCGAGCGTGACGAGGGCGTCCATGGACAACCCACGGCCGAGGGCGGCGGCCATATCGAACGCCGCTTCGTCCAGGCCCTTGCGGGCCTCGACGAGCGGATCTGGCATCCCTGCCAGCGATGTTGACGGGCCCCCGCCGACCTCCTCGCGCATTCGCGCCGCTCCGGCGGCCAGCGTGACCGCGCGGGTAGCGTCGCCATCGTGCAGCGCCACTGCGGCGAGTGCGTCAAGGGCGAGACCCACCCCCACCGGCGAACCTGCCCGATGTGCCTCGTTGAGCGCACGGCGTTCGTCTTCAAGGCCTCCGGAGCGATCGTCCAATCGGAGTCGGATCATGCCCCGGGTCACGAATCCGAACACGTTCATGTAGGCGTCGCCCATCGCTTCGGCCATGACGATCGACTCGTCCACGACCGGCAGCGCCCCATTCCAGTCGCCGAGCCGCATCAGGATGATGCTGTAGCCCTGCAGTGCGTTCCTGAGCACATCGAGATCGTGCAGCGGGCGGGCGAGCCGAATCGCCTCCTCGAACTCGGCCAGGGCGTCCTCGGGGGCCTGGACCATCGTTGCCCAGCCGAGGCGCTGATGGGCGCCCGCGATCACGGCCGGCTCGCCGAGCGCGATGGCGAGCGCGAGGCCCTCCCTGACCAGGCTTTGGCCGAGTGCGTAGTCAGTGTTCCAGGTCGCGATCTCGCCCGCCGCCAGGAGGAGCCTGACGCGCCCAAGACCGGGCGGCCGCTCGGCTGTCGCGTCGACGAGCTGCTGCAACGCGCGACCGCCATCGGCAAGGTATCCGCGGGTGTGCCAGAACGGGACCAACGCCACGGCGATCCGGATACCTTGATCGAGCTCGTCGCTTGCCACGGCGAAAGCGATCGCCGCGCGGAGGTTGGGCAGCTCCCGTTCCAGCCGGTCGAGGATGACGTCGCGTCCCGGATCCGTCAGGACATGCTCCGAAGCCTCCGCCAGCGCACCGAAATAGGTGACGTGCCGGCGGCCAAGCGCCTGGGCCTCGCCCGGATCGGTGGCGAGCTGCTCGGCAGCGTATTCGCGCAGCGTCTCGAGGATCTCCAGCCGGTTTGCGTCGCCCAGCTGGATCGAGCGCACGAGACTCCGATCGACCAGCGCAGAGGCAAGCTCGAGCCCGTCACCGAGCGCGCCGTCCGGGTCGATCACGGATTGAGCCGCGTCGAGGTCAGCGCCCCCGGCGAAGACGGAGAACCGCCTGAAAAAGGCGCGCTCGGGTTCGGTCAGGAGGTCGTAGCTCCAGTCGATCGCGCCGCGCAGCGTCCGCTGCCGGTCGGTCAGGTCGCGACGTGAGCTCGCGAGCAGGCTCAGGCGATGATCCATCCGGGCGAGGATCTGGTCGGGCGCAAGGAGGTTGACGCGGGCGGCGGCGAGCTCGATGGCGAGGGGCAGGCCGTCCAGGCGGCGGCAGATCGCGGCTACGGCCGCGGCATTGAGGTCGGTCAGGCTGAAGTCCGCCCGGACCGCCCGTGCCCGTTCGACGAACAGGGCAACGCAGTCATTGGCGGCGAGCACCGCCAAGTTCGGCAGGCCCGGCTCCGCAGGGACCGCGAGAGGGGGCACGGCGAGCACCCGCTCGCCGGCGATGGCCAGCGGCTCCCGACTCGTGGCCAGGACCGTCAGGCTGGGACTGGCCCCGAGCAACGCGGCGATGTCCGGCGTGGCCTCGATCACCTGCTCGACGTTGTCGAGCACGATCAGCGTTCGCCGGTCCGCCAGCCGATCCGCGATCGCTGCCAGCGGAGGCACGCCGGGCGCATCGGTGGCTCCGATCGACTGGGCGATCGCCGGCAGGACGAGGGTCGGGTCGCGCAGGACGTCGAGCGCGACGAACCACACGCCGTCGGGAGCCCGGTCCAGCCACCCGCGCCCGACCTCGATCGACAGCCTGGTCTTGCCCGTCCCACCCGGACCGGTCAGGGTCAGCAACCGCGTGTCGGCCAGCGCTGCCGTGATCGTCACGACCTCCGCGGCGCGACCGACGAACCGGGTCAGCGGCGTCGGCAGGTTGTTGGGAACGGTCGAGGGCTGAGCGCGCAAGGGTGGAAAGTCAATCGAAAGGCCCGGCGCCAGCAGCTGGACGAGCTCGTCCGGCGCCGGCATGTCGCGCAGCTGATGCGAACCGGCAGACTGGAAGGCGATGCCGTCACCGATGTCGCCGGCGAGCACTCGGGCCGATGCCGACATCAGGACCTGGCCGCCATGTCCCGCGGCCATGATGCGGGCCGTGCGATGGACCTCGAGGCCCGTGTAGTCGCGCCCGCCGAAGACAGCCTCGCCCGCGTTGATGCCCATCCGGACCCGGACGACGGCGCCATCGGGCCAGGCGTGCTCGGCCAGGGCGCGCTGCCCGGCGACGGCCGCGAGGACAGCCTGGCGGACCGTGGGGAAGACCGCGAACACGGCGTCGCCCTCGCTCGAAACGAAGGTCCCGCCGGCGTCCTCGATCGCGCCACCGAGCAGCTGGAAGTGGTCGCCCAGGAGGGTCGGAAACGCCGGCCCGAGGTCGCGCACGAGGCGAGTGGAGCCCTCGATGTCGGTCATGAGGAACGCAACGGTTCCGGTCGGCAGCTCGGTCATGCCCGTGCACGATAGACCACGGGACTGCTGGGCTTCGGATCTTAGCCGGCACCTCGCAGCCAGCGCGGTGAGCCGCCGCCGTTCTTGAGCTTGCGCCAGCCGCCGGCACGGTTGTTCGCGATGATCTGCCGGAACATCGCCGTCAGGGCGGGTCCGTTGATCGGCTCGCCCTCGTGATAGGCGACCGTCCGTGCCGTCTTATTGTCGTGCCCGGCAGTAATGATTCCTTCGGGGTCGGGCACGATCGCGCCGTCATACAGGAAGACGTTCACGTGATCCCTGGCTGCAAGCAGGGCGCAGATGTTGCCTTCAAGGACGAAATACGGTTGGGTTCCGCGTTTGACGGTTTCGACAACTTCCGGGTCAGCCGCGTGGACCAGGTCGCGCACGCGACGGCAGATGCTCTGCTGCCAGTCGGGCAGCGCCTCGATGTACGCGCTTACTCGTGGGTCCGGCTCGTAGCTCAAGTCCCGCCCTCCGGATGGCTGCTTCCCTGCCGACAGGATCATGACGAACTACCGTACGCAACCGCCGCGCGGACCCAGAGCAAATGTTACGGGCCTGGCGACTGACCGGGGTACTCCCGACGATATCGTCACCGTAGCTAGCCTGTAGCCCGCTATCCTCGCCGGCAGTGACCGGAACCTCGCCAGCTGAAATCGTCCTCCTCACGGGCGCCGGGATCCTCGCGGGCATCCTGGGCTCAGCCGGCGGGACCGCATCATTGATCTCCTATCCGGCGCTGCTGGCGGTCGGGATTCCGCCGCTGCAGGCGAATGTCACGAACTCGGTTGCGTTCGTCGCCATGTGGCCAGGTTCAGCCCTCGGATCGAGGCCGGAGCTCCGCGGGCAGGGACCCTGGATCCGTCGCTGGGGCCTGATCGCCGGGATCGGGGGTGCGGTCGGCGCCACCGTCCTTCTGCTGACCCCGGCGGAGGTCTTCGAGCAAATCGTCCCGTTCCTGATCGCCGCCGCGGCCTTCGCCCTGCTCCTCCAACCCCGGATCGCTGCCTTGCTGGAAGCTCGCCTCACACGAGGCAGCCGGTTCCTGCTTCCGGCTGGACTCATTGCAGCCTCGATCTACACCGGCTACTGGGGCGCCGGGGCGGGGGTCCTGACCTTGGCCGTGCTGCTTCTCGCGGTGACCGCTGACTTCGCCCATGCCAATGCCCTCAAGAACATGATCCTTGGATTCGCCGAGGTCGCGGCCGCCACCGGATTCGTCCTGTTCGGGCCGGTCGCGTGGACGGCGGCCGTCCCCTTGGCAATTGGCTTGCTCGTTGGGAGCTTCATCGGTCCGTCGGTCACCCGACGCGTGCCTGGCAACGTCATCCGGATTGCCGTTGGGTTGGGCGGACTTGGACTCGCGATCAAGCTCTGGATCGCGCCCGGCTAGAATCGAGCGCAAGGTACCGGGAGCAAGGCGACGTCAGCCGGCCGGTTCCTCGCCCGTGCGCGCCGCAGCCCGCTTCTCGGCTGCGCGATAGTCGACCTGGGCTGCCCGTTCGGCCAGGTCGGCGATGTCACTGTCGGCAGTAGCATCGGCGAGATCAGACACGGTCGACTCAGCCATGAGCCGCGCGGCGGCCGCGGTCCGCGTGGCCGAAGCCTCGGCCAGGTTCATTGACGCGAGGGCATCCCTGGCCGCAGCGGCGGTCGCCTGGGCGGCCACGGCGGCTTCCGCCGCAGCCTCGGCGGCGAGCCTGGCGGCGTGGGTGCCCCGACGCGCAACGGCAACGGCTCGCTCGGCCTCGCGCCAGGTCTCGAGGGCCTCCGCGGTCGTGGGCTCGTCCTTGGGGTGAATCACTGGCGCAGCGTACGCCTCGCAGTGCGACCCGACATTGCGTCGGCGGTCCCCCTGATCTTCCGGGCGATCGGGCCGGTCGAGCTCAAGGGTGTCGCCGGCGTGATCCGCCTGCATACCGCAACGCGGCCCGGCTAGGGGCCAGGGCATCAGCCAACGAGCAGGACGAGCTTCCCATGCACGTGACCGTCCTCGCCGACCCGGTGCGCCTCCGCGATCTCGGTGAGCGGGAAGGTCCGCACCACCGGGGGCGTGAAGCGCCCGGACTCGATCAGCTGGCCGATGTCGATGAGCGCGTACATCGCGCGGCCATCGTCGCCTCTGCTGAACCTCACTCCATACTCTTGCGCGCCGGTGAAGTCGGCAATGGTCACGACGTGCTCGGGGCCACCCGCGAGATCGATGAGCTCGGGCAGGACGCCGCTGCCGGCAACGTCGAGCGCCGCGTCCACGCCGTGAGGCGCAAGCGTGCGAACCCGCCCGTCCATGCCCGCGCCATACGAAACCGGCTCGGCGCCGAGCGAGCGCAAGTAGTCGTGGTTGGTGGGACTGGCAGTGCCGATCACGCGCGCACCACGCACGACGGCGAGTTGGACCGCGGCGCTGCCGATGCTGCCGGAGGCGCCGTTGATGAGCAGCGTGCCGGCGCTCCCGACGCCGAGCTGGTCGAGCGCGCGCGTGGCCGTCTCGATCGCCGCCGGTAGCGCGGCAGCGTCGGGGAAGTCCAGCGACGGCGGGATCGGCGCATAGTCGGACAGCACGGCCAGCTCGGCCTGGGCCGCCCCAGCCGCGGAGAAGCCGAACACTCGATCGCCGAGGGCCACATCCGCAACGCCATCGCCGAGCTCGTCGACGACGCCCGCCGCCTCGTATCCCAGGGTCTGCGGCAGCTCCGGATCCATCAGGCCCCGGCGCTTCTTCCAGTCGCTCGCGTTGATGCCCGCCGCGCGCACCGCGATCCGGACCTGGCCGGGACCTGCGTGCGGGTCGGGCAGATCCACGATCTCGAGGACCTCCGGGCCCCCGAACTGGCTGAAACGAACTGCTTTCACCGGCCTTCGCTCCGACCTCGACCCGAGCGTGTCGCCCTTGCTGGACCGCAACAGTTTGCCAGCCCTCGCCGCGACCGGGCTTTCCGACCTCATGCGCGTTCCATGCTGAAGCCGACGATGAGGTCACACCCGATGTCCGACGCGAGTCGGCCGAGGAGCTGGGCGGCATGTTCGATGCCAAGGTCCGCCGGCGGCGGGGTGCCGGCATGCCCAGGCAGCGTTGCGGCAACGAGACGAAGCCCGGCCAGCTGCTCGTCGGCCATCAGCTCTGCGTAGAACGCGGCGCTATTAAATCCTCCGGGCAGAAGCAGTACGGTGCGCGCTCCGTCCGCGGGGCTGGACTCGCGGAGATCCCACGTCGCCTAGGCGGTGGCCATCGTCACCTCAGAATAGACCTCCGTCCGGCGGGGACGAGGCACCTCAGAGATCCCCGTCTCCCTCAGCCAGGACGGCCCCTGTCGCCGATACGAACTGCCAATGGAACGAGGCCGGCGGAGCCGCCGCATCGCCGGTCATCGTGGAGCGGATGAACCAGGACGGCGGGTAGAAGCACGAGCGCGAGACTGGCGGTTCAAGGTCCGGAACGCGCGGTCGGGTAGTGCGATCCTGGTTACGGGCGGCGCAGGAGGCGGTCGAGGAAGCTCCGCCGACCTGGTGGAGCTGCGCTGGCCGTCTGCGCCCGTTCGAGCTCGACCAACTCGTTCTTGTCGAGCGTGGCTTGACGCTCCTCCGACTCGAGCGTGCGCAGTCGCCGAGCCTCATCCGGATGGAGCGCCTCGATCGTAGCTTTGTCTCGGCCGGGAACGAACCCTGCCATGTAGGTCTCCTTGGCTTTGCCGTACTTCGTCGACATCCATCTTGGCCGTCCGACTCGCAGGGTCAAGGGCTCGATCAAGGTGCGCCGACCGGTCCTCACGGGCTGGTCTGGTAGAGCCGGCCGACCATCTGGCGCTCCATGACATGACCGCCGGCGAACGCCGTCGCCGCAGCGATCAGGCCGACCAGGTCGAGCTCGCCGGGAAGCCGGGCCCTCGTGGTCGTGTGGTCGGCTGGGCCGATCAGCCAGAGGGCGGTCTCGTCGTCCGGGAGGACGAGCAGGCCGACCGCGAGGCCGTATGGCGCGAGCGATGAACTGGCGTGGTGGAGCAGCCTCCGAAACCAGTCGTCGTCTCGCCGGCTGGCGTCGGGCAGGTACGCCTCGACCACGCTCAGGTGCATCTCCACGGGGACACTCTGGAGTTGCCGTTGAGCCGCGGCATCCGGTGTTTCACTGACTCGTCGGGTATCGTTCTGGTCGAGGGAGCATGCCTTTCGCTTCATTCGAGCACACGCCGCTCATCGGCCGAGACGGCTATCTGAGTCGATTGCGCGCCGCCCTGCTTCCGCCCTACGCCGACCCGATGGTCATCGTGCTCGAGGGTCCGGCCGGCATCGGCAAGACGAGCCTGCTGCGAGCTGGCATTGCGCTCGCAGAAGCGGCCGATGCAACCGTCATGTACGCACGGCCCGTCGAGGCCGAGGCGACCTTCGCGTACGCAACCCTCAGCGATCTGCTGGGTCCCTGGCTGGAGGCGGTCCAGCCCAGACTCCCTGCGGCCCATCGCGATGCACTCCAGGTTGCGCTCGACGTCGGCGACCCGGTCGGTGTCGACGATGACCGTCCCGCACCGGATCCGAATGCCCAGCGTGTGGCCATGGCCGTGCTGGCTGCCTGCCGAGCCCTGGCCGGCCAGGGACCGCTGATGATCGCCGTCGACGATGCGTCCTGGACGGATCAAGCCAGTCGTGAGGCGCTCTCGTTCGCGTTCCGCCGACTGGCCGACCTGCCGATCCGGCTCCTGATCGCGCAGCGAAGCGACGAGCCGGGCCACACCCTGCCTTTCGCACTTGGCGAGGCCGCCCGGCCCATCCAGGTGGAGCGCCTGTGGCTCGAACCACTTTCGATGGGGGCACTGCACGACATGGTCCGCACGGCCACCGGCGCCACCTTCAGCCGGTCGACGTTGTCGCGCATCCGCGAGTTGTCGGGCGGCAACCCGTTCTACGCTCTGGAGCTCGCCCGTTCGGTCGTGGCGGAAGGCGCCCAGCTGCGTCCCGGTTACGACGTCCCCGTGCCGTCGTCGCTGCGCGAGCTGGTGGGCTCCCGCCTCGAACACCTGCCTTCGTCGACGCGCCGGCTGCTGCTCACGGCTGCCCTCAGCACCAGGCCGACGGTGGGCCTGCTCGAGGCGGCAGCCGGCGGCGATCCCGAGACCGCCCTGCGCCCCGCGCTGGATGCCGGCCTCATCCGCATCGACGGTCGATCGATCACCTTCTGCCACCCCCTGTACGCCTCGACTCTTGTCGCCGAGGCATCTGTGGCGGAGTGCCGCCGAGCGCACGCGTGGCTCTCTGGCGCGATGACCGAAGATCCTGAGGCGCGAGCGCGCCATCTGGCCCTTGCATCGGACGGCCCAAATGCGCGCCTGGCCCGGACCCTGGCTCAAGCTGGAGCGCGGGCTCGACGACGGGCGGCACCCGGCGTCGCCGGCGCGCTGGCCGACATGGCTGTAGAGCGCACCCCGCCCGGGAGCCCCGACCTGCCCGAACGTGCGCTTGCTGCGGCCGAGGCCTGGTTCGTGGCAGGCGACCTCACCGCCGCCCGCGATCGCGTCGCGGCCCTCGTGCCGGCCGTCGAAGGCGTGACGCGGGCCAGGGCGCTGCTACTCATGGGGATCGTCACCTGGTACACGGGAACCGCTCAGCAGGCTGCCGCTGTGCTCCTGCCGGCGCTGGCCGACGCGCGCGGCGATCGCGCCCTCGATGGCCTGCTCCACTACTACCTCGCGATCTTCCGTGACGACGACCTTGTGGTGGCGCGCCGTCATGCCATCGCCGCCGCCGGGTTGCTCGAGGGCACCTCAGACCACGGCCACCTCGCGGCCGCCCTGCTCGAGGCGTTCCATTGGACCGTGGCGCTTGGCCGCAAGCCCCCGATGCCGATGCTGACCCGCGGGCTGGAGGTGGAGCGGGAAGGTCCTTTAACTGACCGGCTGACGAGTCCGGGCATTTGGTGGGCCGCCATCGGCCGGCTGGACTTGGCCCGCGATCAATTCCAACAACTCATGGACTTCGATCTTCTTCACGGCGAATATGCCAACGTCGCCAATCTGCTCACCCGCCTGGCCGAGGTCGAGCTGTGGGCGGACGACTGGGAGGCGGCGCGGCGCCACGCCCTGGCCGCGGTGGAGACGGACATCCAGACCGGCGGCGTGGCGTCCGAAATGGCCCTCCGCGCAGTGGCCCTGGTCGATGCCCACGAAGGACGACTAGCCGCGGCAGTCGACGCGGCCGACGCAGGCATCCTGCGCACCAAGCGTGCCGGTACGGGTGTCCTGGCCGCGGCGTGGCTCCTGGTCGCGGCGCTCGCCGCGGCCAGCCAGGGCGATGCCGCTCGCGTCACGGCTGTCACGGAGGAAGCTTCGCGCCATCTGCGTTCGGCAGGCTACCGCGAGCCACTTCGGCTTGATCCCGCGCCAGAGCGCGTCGAGGCACTCGCCCAGGTGGGACGTGTCGACGAAGCTGCGCTCGAGCTGGAAGGCCTCGAAGCCCGTCATCGCCGGATCGCCAAGCCATGGGCCGCCGCCGCCATAGCTCGTGGCCGCGCACGCATCGCGCTTGCCCAGGACGATCCGGAATCTGCGCTGGCGGCGACCTCGATGGTGGCCTCCACTGCGCCCGTCGGATGGAGCCGGTTTGATCGGGCGAGGACCCTGCTCGTGCGCGGTGAAGCGCTGCGCCGCAGCAGGTCTCGGCGTGACGCCGCCGAGGTCCTCGCACGGGCCGAAGACGCCTTCCGTGAACTCGGCGCCATGGTGTGGGCCGACCGCGCAGCCGCCGAGCGGGCGCGCCTGGGCCTGGCCCGATCCGCTGCGCGAGCCCTGACGCCCATGGAGGCGCGCGTGGCGCGCCTCGCCGGTGATGGCCTGTCCACGCGTGACGTGGCGGCAGAGCTCGGCATCAGTCCGCGCACGGTCGAAACGCACCTCGCCAGCATCTACGGCAAGCTCGCGGTGAACTCGCGCGCCGAGCTTGGACGCGCGATGGCTCCCCACCAGATCGATTGACTACCATCCGGGGAATCCCGGATGCCCTCCGGTCGACGCCTGGATACGTTCGATGCACCGGGATCGCACGAATCGCGGCTCGACTGGAGTGAGTGATGCAACGCAAGGATCCGACCCGATCGTCGACGCTCGCCCGCGCCTCGATGGTGGAGGCCATCGTCACTGAACTCGCGTCCCCATGGTCAATCGTGAGGCGACTCCTGGAGCGGCACGCTGCTCGTATCTGTGCCGCCATCACGATCCTGGGGCTGATGAGTGCGGCCTGCGGCGGCGGAGCGCCAGGCTCGGCCGAGCAAACTCGTGGCGGCGGAGGTGGCGGGTCTGGGGCACCCGCCGGAAGCACCCTCCCCGGTTCGGGCGACGCGGGATCGGCACCAATTGGCTCGCCGAGTGGCCCTGTGACCGGCCACGTCGGCGACAAACTCGAATTCACCGGACTTGGCGGCTTGAGCCAGATCGATGCGACACTGGTCAAGGTCTTCGATCCGGCCATCCCTACCGACACCTCAACCTCGTCCATGCCCTCTGGGGCGCGCTGGGTCGGGGTCGAGATCACGATTGACAATCACTCCGCCGACATCAGCGGCGAGTCGTCGGTCTTGGACGCGATGGCCTCAGATGGCAGCACCTTGACCACCGACGATGTCTATCAGGGGTTCTCCCGCCCCATCGGCGCGTTCCAGGGATGCACCCAGACCAGCGGCAGCGAGCAGGACGTCCAACCCTTCACTCACTGCGAGGCGTTCGTCGTCCGGGACGGCCAGGTCCTCGCGCAAGTCGGCGTCAAGGTTGGCGGTGCGGAGATCTTCAGCAGCCTGGTGCCGACCGACCAGGCCGTCTGGACGGTGCCCTGACTCGGAGCCGATCGGGACTCTGAGCCACTGGGTGGTCCGTTGCGGGCCGCCGTCATACGCGAGCGTGGCAGTGCTGAGGCTTCCCTTGATCAGGCGATCACGCCCGCCGGATCTCATCGCCGGCCCGGATCGTGCCGGCCCGGATCACCCGGGCGTTGAGTCCCCGCATCCGGCACGCCCGGCCGCTGGGCGAGTTGATCCAGCGCAACGCCTCGCTGCCAAACCTGGAGCTGAACTTGGCACATCCGGTATGGGGTAGTGGGCTGACTTCGATCAGGGCGCTGCCGATCTCGAGGCGGCTCCCGGCGGGCAGCCGATCCACGCTCAGGTCGAAGTCGACATAGACCTGGTCGCCGGCCAGCGGCCAGCGCGAGCGATCGGCCTCGAATGCCGCCAGGACCCGGACATTGATCAGGGTCAGCTGGACCGCCGGGTCGGCCGATCCGTCGGTCCGAGCGGGGTTCCCGCGGGCCAGCCAGCTATCGCCCACCAGCCCCAGCTCGGGATCGACGACCGCTTCGACCAGCACCTCGCGCTGGTCCACGGCTGGCCGCCGAACCAGGAGCTCGACCCGGCCCCGGTCGGCGGGGGCGGCTCGCACCAATTCCAGGTGGACGTCGAACGCTGATGTTCTCGCGGTTGCCATCGAGGCAGTATTGCAGGGCCTGGACGGTTGACGCTGCCCCGGCCCACCGGTAGGCTCACCAGCAACCGAATAGCTCTATCAAGAGTGGCGGAGGGACCGGCCCGTTGATGCCACGACAACCTACCGGCGCAGAGCCGGCAAGGTGCCAATTCCGGGCAGGTCCGCCTGCGAGATAGGGATCCCTCGAGACCCTTCCGTGCAGGAGGGGTCTTCTCGTTTTCGAGCCGGTCCACCGCCACTGCCAGCCCGTCGCCGCGTCGCCGACGCGGTCCAGCACCGAGGCAATCGTGACCGCACAGCTCCTGGGGGATGCACTCGCACCAATCACCGGATCCGACGGCGGGCGGATCCTGGGTCTGCGTTGCCGCGCCTGCGGGCACGCCCAATCGCTCGGCCCGAGCTACGTCTGCCCCGACTGTTTCGGTCCGCTCGAGGTTGCCTACGACCTCGACGTCGCGGGCCGTGGCCTGACCCGAGCAGCGATCGAAGCCCGGCCGGCCGGCATCTGGCGCTACCTGGAGCTGCTGCCGGTCGAGGCCCAGCCGGTCCGGGGACTGCCGGTCGGCTCGAGCCCGCTCGTGACTGCACCGCGCCTCGGCCAGGCGATCGGGATCGAGCGACTCCTGATCAAGGACGACAGCCGCAATCCGACCCTGTCGTTCAAGGATCGCGCCGTGGCCGTTGCCGTGGCCAATGCCGTCGACTTCGGAATGGAGGCCCTGGCCTGCGCTTCGACGGGCAATCTCGCCGGAGCGACGGCGGCCGCGGCGGCCGTCGCCGGGCTGCCGGCCTATGTCTTCGTGCCGGCCGATCTCGAGCCGGCCAAGATTGACCATGCCCTGGCCTATGGAGCCACGGTGGTGCCGGTCCAGGGCACCTACGACGACGTCAACCGTCTGTGCCTCGAGGTAGCGGACGAGCTCGGCTGGGGCTTCGTCAACATCAACCTGCGGCCGTTCTACGCCGAGGGCAGCAAGACCCTGGCGTTCGAGATCGCGGAATCGCTCGGCTGGCGCCTGCCCGACGTGATCGTCGCCCCGATCGCCTCCGGCGCGATGTTCACCAAGATCGCCCGCGGCTTCGACGAGCTGGCCGCGATCGGCCTGATCGAGCGGACCCCGGTCCGTTTCGTCGGCGGCCAGGCCGCCGGGTGCGGGCCGGTGGCGACCGCCTTCGCCCGAGGCGACTCGGAGATCCAGCCGGTCCGGACGCCCGACACGATCGTGCGCTCGCTGGCGATCGGCAACCCCGCCGACGGGCGCCACGCCGTCGAGCTCGCACGACACAGCGGCGGGTCGGTCGAGGCGATCTCCGACGACGATACCGCCGGGGCGATCCGGCAGGCCGCTCGCCTGGAGGGGATCTATCCGGAGACGGCTGGCGGGGTGACCCTCGCGGCGGCTGAGGCGGCTCGTCGGCGCGGCGTGATCCGGCCGAACGACGAGGTCGTGGCCCTGATCACGGGCAACGGGCTGAAGACGCCCGACGCCTTCCGGCATGGCATCGCAGCCCACGTTGCCGAACCGGGTTTGCCCGGCCTGGCCCCGACCATCCCGCCCAGCTACTCGGCCTTTGAAGACTGGCTCGAGCGATGAGCACCGTCCGGATCCCGCCCGTGCTGCGAACCTCGACCGGCGGCCAGAAGGTGGTCGAGATTCCGGGCGCCACGGTTGGAGCGGTGCTGACCAACCTCGTGGCCAGCCATCCAGGCCTGGCCGCACCAATCTTCGGCGACGCCGGCGGCCTGAACCGGTTCATGAACGTGTTCCTGAACGACACCGACATCCGCCACCTCGAGACGCTCGAGACCGCCGTCGGCGAGCGGGACTCGATCGTCCTCCTGCCGGCGATGGCCGGCGGCTGAGTTCGCCCTTGGTGCTGGCTCCAGCCTTGCGGGCCTGAATGTCCGACCTCCGCCCTCAATAGCCTCGGACCGACATCCCCCGGCGGAGGAGGAGCCAGGTGGCAACAAGCGAGACCGTCGCAATCGCGGCGAGCGCCCAGAGGTGCCATGGTTCCGTCGTCGAACCGCGGAGCATCAGGTCCTGCAACAGCCGAATCCCATGGGTCACGGGCAGGAGGTCGCCCATTGCCTGCACGGCGGGGACGAACTGCTGGAGATCGAGTAGGAGACCGCTGAAAAATACCGAGGCCAGCAGCGTCAAAAGGGCGAGTTGCACAGCCTGGCGATCGGAATCCGACACCACGGAGATGAGGATTCCGACCCCGAGCGAAGCGAGGAGGAGGAGGCTGATCGAGGCCACGACCAGGCGAGGGTCGCCAACGAAAGGCACGTGGAGCACGTTCACCAGAATGCCCAGCAGAACGGCAGCCAGGACCGCCCCGAGGATCGCGAAGGCGATGACCTTGCCCAGCACGATCTCGAAGGCACTGACGGGCGACACTCGAAGGACGTCGAGCACGCCCGTCCGACGTTCCCGAATGAGCGAGAGCGCCGTAAGCGTCACAGCCAGGTGCTGCAGGATCAGGGCGAGGACAGCCGGGCCGAAAAATGAAGTCAAATCCGGCCGCGTTGGCGCAAGGTTTCGGGGGACTGCCCGCGTAGGAGCGGCGATGACCTCCGGTGGGATCGCGAAGCCCACTCCGGATGGCAGGGCCGATGCTCCGGCCGCCGCGGTCCGCTGCACGAGCTGTTGGTTCAGCCCGTAGGCGAGCTGCTGGGCAAGGACCGTTGCGTAATCGGCCTTGGCTGGGTTGATGAGGTTGTATTCGACACGAATCGTCGACTGCTGCCCGTGCGCGAAGGCCGATGCGATGTCGGCCGGGACGAAGACGACAACGTCGACCGTCTGATTCCGGAGCGCCGCTTCAGCGGCAGCGGCATCGGTGCCCACGCTCTGGAGATGGGCCCCGGGCGGCACGAATGCCTGGTAGTCGGCCGGATTGGTCGAGAGGCCAGATGACGGCGGCACGATGAGCTGGGCCTGGAATGAGCTGATCGAGCTGTCATACCCCAGACCGAACAGACCCATGATCAAGAACGGTCCGAGCACCATGCTGACCAGGGCTCCGGGGCGGCGTACCACCTCGACGAGCTCCTTGCCCACGATTGCCAGGAGCCGGGTGATGACCTGCAGCAGGATCATGCTGCCGCAGGGGCGCCTGCCCCGAATAGCTCCGCCTCGTCCGACTCTGCTGGAGCAAGTGCGGAGCGATGCCGTTCGATGAGGGCGGCAAACACGTCATCAAATGACGGGCGATACTCGCGGCTCGAGGCGACCGTTCCACCGGCTGCCTCAATCGCGGAGAGTACCTGTGGAAGGGCTGTGCCGGCCTCGTCCGTTGTCACGTAGAAATCGCGG
Organism: uncultured Chloroflexia bacterium; assembly: GCA_963720965.1. Lineage (GTDB taxonomy): Bacteria > Chloroflexota > Limnocylindria > Limnocylindrales > CSP1-4 > Palsa-1033. The sequence continues at coordinate 1,400,419 of CAVRHD010000002.1, forward strand.
GCGGAACGCTGCCGCACTCCGCGAACGATTGGCAGTTGCCGGAGCACTTGCGCGTCGAAGATCGCCTCCGTCTCGATCTCGATGACATCGCCGCCCATCGCCTCGCGACGCATCTCTGTGGGCGCTGCCATCGCAAGCAAGCTGCCTTCTGAGAACAACGCGACCGTCTCGCACTCCTCCGCCTCGCCCAGGTATTGCGTGGTCACCAGGATCGTCCGGCCGAGCTCCTGAAGGCGATGGAGCTCCTTCCAGATCACCGCCCGGAGGAGCGGATCGAGGCCTGCCGTAGGTTCGTCCAGGAACAGGACGGCAGGCTCGTGGACCATTGCACAAGCCAGCTCGAGGCGACGCTGCATGCCCCCGGACAGGTCGACCGCCTTTCGGCTCCGGACGGCCCATAGATCGAGCAGCTCCAGGACGGCCCGGACTCGACGCCGTCGCCGAAACATCAACAAACCGAAGAGGCTGGCCACGAAGTCCACGTTCTCACCAACCGTGAGGTCGGGGAACAAGCTGAAGAGCTGTGGCGTGTACCCGATCCGTTCCCGCGTTCGGCGGGGCAATCGACTCGCATCGTCGCCCAGGACGAATGCCTTGCCCGATGACGGAGCGAGAGCCCCGGTCAGGATCCGCACGGCGGTCGTCTTGCCGGCCCCACTTGGGCCGATCATCCCAAGAAGCTGGCCCGGAGCCACCGCGAAGCTGACGGAATTCAGTGCCACGGTCTCGCCGAAGGATCGACTGACATCGACTGCCTCGATCGCCGCGGGTGCGTCGCCCTTGGGCATGATTCGTGGACCTCGTTAATCCAGCTCTGAGGTGGCTAGCCCATGGCGTTAAGCGGGAGCTGACAAGCTAGGCCCGGACACGCCCCAGAACGAAGAGGACGACCAAGACAATGACGACGACGAGGACGATCGTTCCGATTGCCATGACCTGCTGTTCTCCTGCTTCAGGCCGCACCCACGGGCCTATCGACTCGACGTTGCCCCGACGCCACCCTGAATCTGGTTACCAGTCCGGCCCGGCGCATTGCAATGTCGCGCCAGTCGTTCGGCGCCCGTCCAAGCTCGCCTCCGAGCCGAAATAGACAGGCAGGCCGACGCTGCTGCGGAAGCGCCGACGACGCCACGCCTGACAGCTCCCGGGTCGATGAGCTCGTGGGACCGGAACACGACCGTGAGCCACGCCCGAGTCCATGAACCGGGCTCAAGACGCGCCACGGGCCGGCGCAACCAGTGGTTGGGCCGACCTGGTGACTCAGCGGCGGGGCTGGATCGAAAGCTCCATGAACACGAGCCAGTCAACGAGCTCATCGGGCAGCTCGTAGTACGGGCCGATCCTGGTGAAGCCGAGTCGCTCATACAGGTTGATGGCCTCGAGCTGCCGGACGCTCGTGTCGAGCCGCATCGTCCCGTAGCCGGCCGAGCGCGCCTCGTCGATCAGCCTGATCGCCAGGGCCTTGCCCACGCCGCGACCACGGAACTCGGGATCGACGAACATCCGCTTCATCTCGCTCGACCCGTCACCGAGCGAGCGCAGGGCGACACAGCCGGCCGGGATGCCGTCGACCGAGGCAAGTAGAAGCCGGCCCTCGGGCCGCCCGTACTTGCCGGGCAGGCCCGCCACTTCCTCGTCGAACGCGGCTGCGTCGAAGTAGCCGTCGATCAGGCGCAGGTCGGCCACGTGGCGCTCGCGGTGCCAGGCTACGAACGAGCGCATGAGCGCCCGAACCGCGTCTAGCTGCTCGTCGGTGGTCGCGTCCGTGACCGTGATGCCCGGCGGGCCGGCCGCGTCAGGAGCCGTCCTTCGGGTCTGGTCGGAGTCGGGATCGAGCGTCATCGGCCGTCATCTTAGGGCCACGCCGATCGACGGTCCTCATCGCCAAGAATGGAGTGGCGGTCACGCGGTCTTGGAGCTGCCGGGATCTGCCAGGAACGCGATCACGAACCACGCCAACGCGGCCGGGAGCAGGTACAGCCCTCCCGCAACCCAGCCTGGGAACACGAGCAGGACGAGGCAGATTGCCGCCGACTGGATCCGGAGGTGGCGACTGGCGCCGGTGAGCGGCTGCACAAACCACACGATCGCCAGCACGATCAGCCAGAACACGACGTAGATCCAACCTGCCCCGCCACCTAAGACCAGCGGGATCGCGAGGCCGGCAATGACCAGCAACCAGGGGACGAATTTCACGAGCGCTGACATCGTGGTGAGGTTAGATCCTGAGCGACGTACTACGCTGGCGATCGAAGCTCCAAAGACTCGCGGTCGCGCTGGTGGGTAGGGCGGCCGGGAGCAACGGCATGACCGCTCGGGGGCTGGCATGAAACGGATCGCCCTGGTCGCCGTCATCTCTACCGCGCTGGTCGCTGTCGCCTGCAACGCCGGGGCATCCTCGCCGGATCCGAGAGACGCCCAGATCGCCGTGCTGCTCGCCGGGAACGTCCAGGACGAGTTCGGGAACGACGTTTGGTATCCCTCGCTCCAGCTAGTCAACGGTCTGCCGAACATCCAGGTAAGCGTCGATCACTGTGGTGACGCGGTGTCGCCGTGTGGCAGCGCGATCATCTTCACGTCCCTCGCCAACACTCCGGTCGGGCAGTCGAGCGCGACGATCATCTGCGGAGATGTCGTGAAGGCCGACTACGACCCGAACATGATCGTGACCCTGGGGCTCGGCCACTTCGAGGTCGACGCCGGATCAGGAAACGAGGAGCTCGCCTCCTGTGACGCTACGCCGTAAGCCCGGCCCGGCAGAGTCGCCGCTTAGGTGGCGACTCTGGCCAGAGCGTTCAAGCTTCCATTCATGACCGTCCCGCGTTCGTGCCGAGGTTGACGAGAAGCTCGTCGAGCTGCTCAAGCGCCTCGGGCATGCCGGAGGTCGAACCTGATGCGATCGCCCCGTCGAGCGCCTCCTTCGAGGCATAGAGGTCGTGCACGACCAGGAGCGTCTCGCCGCCCGTTTCCTCGAAGGTCACCGTCGTGATCTGCTCACCCTCATCCCCTTCGTCGTTGGTCCAGACGAGGCGCGAGGGCGGGGTCACTTCGAGGTACCGACCGAAGAAGTCGAAAGTCGAGCCGTCATAGCCGAAGATCAGGCGGTACGTGCCTCCGACGCGAGCATCCATCTCGCAGGACAGCAGCTTGATCGGAAACGACTTCGGCGCCCACCACCGCTCGAGCAGCTCGGGCTTGGTCCAGGCATCGAACACGATCTGCGCCGGACCGTGCACGGTTCGGGTGATCACGAGCTCGCGCTCCGACTTGCGTTCCACCGTCGCCCCGTTCCTCACGAGCGTGGTCTCACTCTGGCTCGTTGCGTCCATCGAACTTCTCCTTCCACTTCAGTTCCTCGACAACCTTGTCCAACTCGTCGAAGCGTGAATCCCAGAGCTGGCGGTACTGCTCGATCCAGGCCGTCTCTTCAGCGAGTCGGCGCGGGCCGAGCCGGCACGTCCGCACGCGCCCGACCTTTGCGGTGGTGACGAATTCGGCCCGCTCCAGGACACCGACGTGCTTCCTCATGCCGGTAAGGGTCATGTGGAACGTTTGGGCCAGGTCCGTGATCGAAGCGTCGGCCCGTCCGAGCTGCTCGAGGACGCCGCGTCGGGTGGCGTCCGAGAGCGCGGCGAACGAGGCGTCGAGTTGACCAACCGAACTCATATACTGAACCACACGGTTCAGTATGAAACAACGAATCCGCGAATGCAAGCGGCTCAGGCGTCGCTGGATCGGCGCAGGCGTTCGAGCTCGCGTCGGCGGCGCTTGCTGGGCCGGCCCTCCCCGCGCACGACCACGACCTTCGGTCCGCGCTCCGGGAGGACCGTCGGGCTGTGGTCCACGTAGCACCCTTCGGCGGCCTGTGCCCCGACGCGCGACTCGATCGGCCGGACGACCTCGACAACGCGGTCGCGCTCGGAAATCCGGGCTTCCACCCGGTCACCTGGGCGCACCTTCGTCGAGGGCTTCGCCAGCGATCCATTCACCTGCACGTGGCCGGCCTCGCACAGCTGCGTGGCCAGCGGGCGGGTCTTCACCAGCCGAACCGCACACAGCCAGCGATCGATCCGCGTCTCGTCGGCGACGTCAGCGGCGTTCACGTCGAGGGAGCGACGCAAGCCATCAAGGGGGCCATGATCTCGAGAATATCCAACCGAGGACCGAGGCATGCCTCAGAGCGCCGGAGCTTGGCGGCAACCAGACGATGCCTCCTGGCAATGGCCGATGCGGTACTCAGTAGGCGCGAATTTCGAGCGTGCTGGCGGCTCGTCCCGCGGCAGGTCGGGCAGTTTGCCGGGTCCGTCCCTCCAGCGAACGGCACAGGAGATGGACAACGAAGGCGGTAACGAGCCAGCCAAGGTAGTTCTGGATCGGCACGCCGTAGTACGGACCAGCGCTGTCCCAGATCCAGGCGTGGAAACCCGGGCCGGACAGGATCGGATCGACCATCAAGTCCAACCCTGTGATGACCAGGGCACCGAGGAGGACGAATCCGATGAGATGGCGGCCGCCCGGGCCGATCCCACCCGGCAAGCGGTCAGCGATGAGGTTGGTCAGGGAGTAGCTCGTGTAGACCAGCACGAACCAGGCGAGGGGAATGAGGACCGGCACCGAGCCGAGCCACGGCCCGAGCGTCGAGGTGTAGTGGTACCGGCCATAGATGAGCCCCGTCGTCACCCCGAGCTCCTCGAACAGCCAGGACGTGACCACGGTCGTCGTAAAGAAGACTGCTGTGAGTCGAAGCCCGAATGCATGGGTCCCATGCCACAGGGTCAGGAGCAGAACGATGACCGTGAGAGTGTTCAGGCCGCCCGGGATCACGGCCGGCACCTCGAGCCGATCCCCCAGGCGCTGCTCGGCGCCGCCCTCAGCGCGGTCCTGAAAACCCCCGCAACCGGGAGCAAGACTGGGTCCCTAAGCTCAACCACCTGCGAAGGATGACAGTGTCCGCCCTTCAGGACAGTGCTAGGACCGGATCGGTGAACCGACCACGGGGTCCGCCTGACCGATACGCCGTTGCGATCCCCACGCCACGAGGGACGAGTCCGCCGTAACGCCTCTCGCGCAACCATTCGTGCGGAGCCTGGACGGTAACGATCGGCAGGCTGTCGCACGTGAGACCGCACTGGAGCTGCGGTTGGTCCTGGGAGAACGTGATGCCCGGTGACGACAACGCGCGGGACTGCCCAGGACGCGCCTGACCCACCGTAAACGCTTTGAGAACCCGTCGGCGTGCGCCGGCGCAATCATGAGGTCAGAGCCCATGGAACGATCGACCCGGGCGCCATCGAAGCGGTCGAGCGTCGGCTTGGGCGGCCCAGTCAGAAGCGGCCCGGTCAACCCGACGCACTGGGTCCACGGCGAACATCCGGAACGCTCGCGACCAAGGTCAGGGCAGGAGCCACCCCGGACGGCGACTGAGCCTCAGGTCTCGCCCGAGCGGATCGACCGCTAGCCGCGGCCGCCCCGGTGCCCCCAGCATCCGCCGCTTCATCGTTCGCCATCGACGGACTGTCTCTTTAGGCTCCGAGGCGCTCGGCCTCGCCGTACGCCCACAGGTCCAGTGAATCCAGGTCGATCGCGTTGACACCGTTCGTGGCGAGGGCTGCGGCGATCTGGGCCCGATGCTCGGTCGCGTGATGGATTGCCTGCCCGACGATGGTCGAGCGGGCGCGGAAGCCGGATGCCCCGTCGGCGTAACCTGCAGGCCCGTCGGGCATCGCCGCCTGCGACCGGATCCGGGCGTCGCAGGACGCGCAGTCGGCGGCCAGTTCGGCCAGGCCGGCGGCCGTCGCCGGCGACTCGGCGCGATCGGGACGCGGTCCGCCCTCGAGCCGCGCGGCGTAGCGCCCGGCCGCGGCCACGAGGTGGTCGAGGATCATCAGCACGGTCCACTCGTTTCTTGGCGAGGCGAGCGAGAGCGTATCGACCGGGAGCTCGGTGAGCCGGGCAATCAGCGCGGCGTTGGCCCACGCCAAGTGGCGCAGGAGTCGATCCAGCGTGGGATCGGTCGGGTCGCTCATCGCGATACCTCCATGGCTGATTCGCCTGCATCAACGCCGATGTGCTATTCGCGACCGTGACGGCGTCCGACCGCTATGGTGCCTCGCGCGTGGTCAGGGATGCAGGAAAAGCTCCAGTCGCAGCGACGCTTGGCATACTGAAGCGAATCCACAAGCAGTCACCTCGGAGGACGTCGATGGCCGTGCGTGTTGACCTGAACATCTCGCTGGACGGCTTCGCGACAACGACCGACCAGACGCCCGAGAACCCGTTCGGGCCCGACTGGTCGCGCCTGGTCGAGGCCTACGTTGCGACGCGCACATTCCGGGCCCGCGTGCTGCACGACACGTCCGGCGAGGGAACAACCGGCGTCGACGACGAGTACGCGCAGGCGTACTTTGCGGAGGTCGGCGCGGAGATCATGGGCGCCGGCATGTTCGGGCTCCACGCCGTCGCGAACGATCCCGACTGGCGCGGCTGGTGGGGCGATGAGCCTCCATTCCGGGTCCCGGTGTTCGTGCTCACCCACAGCCCGCGCCCGGCGCTGGACATGACGGGCGGCACGACCTTCCACTTCGTGTCCGTGACGCCCCGCGAGGCGCTCGACCTCGCGCTGGAGGCCGCCGGCGGCAATGACGTGCGGATCGGCGGCGGCCCGACCGTGGTCCGCGAGTTCCTCAAGGCAGGGCTCGTCGATCGGCTCCACGTCGCCATCGTCCCGATCCTGCTCGGCCGCGGCGTGCGACTGTGGGACGACCTCCGCGGGTTCGAGGACGGCTACGAAGTTACGTCGGAAGTCGCCCCGAGCGGGATCACCCACCTGACCTTCGCGCGTTGAACGTCTGGGACCGGAATCACCTTGATGGCTGGCTGTCGAGCGGTGTCAACTGGATCTGCTTCGCTAGCTCATAGGCAGCGCGCCGGTCGTCGTCATCTGCGGCGAACACCCGACCGACGACGAGAGCAGAACGATGTGGCACCTCGATCCGGGTCATCCCCCCTGGCGTGCTCCCGTTCCACCTACTGTCGCAGAGGAGAAAGTCGCCCGCGTCCGTCCCGGTGGTGCGCTTTCCGACGTATGCGAAGTTGGCGCCGCTGGTCGGGTCGGTGAACTGCAGGCTGTAGTACCGCCGCGCCATCTCGGGCACATGCAACACTCGCGGCCCCGTCTTCAGGTCGAGCCAGCCGCCGATGTAGACGAGGTCATCGGTGCCGACCGCCATCAGGCTGCCGCTCGATGCGAACTTGGAGGGTTGGTCCGCCACCGCATAGAGGGTGTTGATGGCGATCGGTCCGCCGCCTAATCCGCGTTTCAGGATTGCCCGCTTGAACCCGCCGACCGTAATCTGCGGCCAGAAAGAGATGAACACGAACGCCCCGAGCAACCACACGATCGCAGCTACCACCGCGAGCGGGATGAGCGCGTCCACTCCGTCCCCCAGCCGCCGGTAGACGACCCAGGCGAAGACAGCCAGGATGGCGGCGGCGAACGGGTAGGGGTACTTCAGGATCAGGCGATTCATGTCATGAGATCCTGACGACTGGGGGCACGTCGTAGCTGCCGTCCATGATGGAGGCGCCGGGCAGGTAGGCGCGGAGCATCAGCTTGAATCTGCCCGTCGGTGTGGGCAGCCAGTTCTGGGCCGGCCCGTTCGGCGCCTGCGACTGGAGCAGGACGTCGACCGAACCATCGGGGTTCGTCACGAGACCCGAGTGATCGTCCACGCTCGACCGACCGGTTGGACTGCTGACCAGGTATCCGATGGTGTCCGTCGCAGTGAGCGACCAGAAGGCGTCATTCGGCGGGAGATGCCCGGGCGGGAAATTCACGCGGTACGCATGCTCGCCACTGAGCTTCTCTCCCGCGCTGTCCACGCCCGTCGTCCAGTACGCCGCTTCTTCGAACACGTTGACGACCGGCAGCGCCTTCTGCAATGCGGCGCGCACCAACAGTCCGTTGCCCGGCTGACCGGCCCGACGGATCGAACTCCATCCGTTGACGGTCGTCGTCTCCGCCCTCGCCACCGAATCCAGCACGAGGATCGTCGTCAGGAATGCCAGGCTCGCACCGATGATCACACCCTGGACGACACCCGAACTCGCCACCCAGGAGAGGACGACAGTCATGCGAATTTAGCCGTAGCAATGGGGCAAATGGCTCGGGCGGTAGGATCCGAAGCCAAACACCAACACATGTTATCGCCCGCCTGGCGGTGAGCTGCGCCGGCGTCTACGAACTGCGGCTCGAGTTCCCACGGACGCGCTTGACTCTCACCTTGGGGAAGGTCGCACACTCGACCGATCGGGGCAGCCGCTGGAAGACGAGGCAGTGTCAGGCGTTGTCAGAAGTGAGCATCGGCGAGTTCGCACGGCGGTCGCGCCTGTCGATCAAGGCGCTTCGCCTGTACGACGAGCTTGGTGTGCTGATCCCTGCTCGGGTCGACCAAGTCTCAGGCTATCGCTACTACGAGGAGGCACAGCTAGAGCGAGCACGTCTCGTGGCAATGCTGCGCCAGCTCGACCTCCCCCTTACCGCGATCAGAGACCTGCTGGCGAGCGACCCCGCTGAGGCCGCGCAACGCGTCGCAGCGTACTGGCGGCAGGCCGAAGCGGCACACGACGCGCGCCGCGAACTCGCTGAATACCTCGTCAACCGGCTGAGTGGAAAGAGGCCTGCGATGTTCGAAGTCGCGACCCGCGAGATGCCGGCGCGGAGTCTGCTCTGCCTGAAGCGCAACGTCGACGAAGCGGGTGCCTGGGCGCTCGGCAAGGAGTTCGTGGCGATCCTGCGCGAGCGACCGCTCCCGCGGCTCCCGGGTCGCGAAGGGGCGATGTTCACCATCTACTGGAGCGAGGTGAGCGCCGACAGTGACGGCCCGGTCGAGATGTGCAAGCCGGTCCCGGAAGCGGCTGCGACGACGCTGGCATCGCACTATCCCGAGCTGCTGTTGCGGATCGAACCCGCCCATCGCGAGGCGTTCGTTGCACTGCCGGCAGGCACGCCTGGCAATGCGGGCGTGCAGCTCGCGTCCGAGGCGTTGGAGGCCTGGGCCAGCCAGCACGGACTCGACCCCAAGCGCCTGGCCATCAAGCCCGAGGACCTGGGCGTCCGGATCACCTACCTGGTGAGCGATCCGGTCACTGAGGCGAGCGTGCCCGACTGCGACTTCGCGGTGCCATTCGCGTGGTCGCTCTCAACGACGCCTGGTTAGGCCGCCAGAGGGCGAGGATCGAGGCGACGTGCAACACCAGGGCATCCACTACGACACAGGGACCGTGTTCCGCGGCCCGGGATATGCGATCTCGACGCGCCGGGCGGCCCTCGACCTGTCGGTCGTGCGCCGGGAGCTCGAGATCATTCGCGATGACCTCCATGCCAACGCGGTGCGGGTCGTCGGCAGTGACGTTGGACGACTGACGGCTGTCGCCGAGATCGCCCTCGGACTAGGTCTCGAAGTGTGGTTTTCGCCGGCCTTCTTCGAGTACTCGCCCGAGGAAACCACGGCCCGGCTGGTCGCCGCGGCCGAAGCGGCGGCGAAGCTGGACATGGCCAATCCGGGGCACATCGTCCTCGTCGCCGGCAGCGAGCTCACGCTCTTCATGCTGGGGATCCTGCCCGGCAACAGCCTGACCGGGCGCCTGCAGAACCTGAAGGGAGACCCGGCGCTGCTCCGCAACGGGGAGCTTGACGCGTACCTGGCTGCCCTGGTGCCCAGATTGCGCGCCGTGTTTGCCGGCCCGCTCACCTACGCCTCGCTCCCCTTCGAGCAGGTGGATTGGGGGCCCTTCGAGTACGTCGGGGTCGACCACTACCGCGAGGCGCGGACCAAGGACCGCTACGTGGAGATGCTCCAACCCTTCCTGGCGACGGGCAAGCCGGTGATCATCACTGAGTTCGGGATGCGCACCTTCCGTGGCGCCGAGAGTTCGGGTGCCCTGGGCTTCGGGGTCACCGACACCACCCGGCTGTGGCTCAATAGCCGACCGGTGATTGGCCGGTTCTTCCGGCCCCGCCTGAACGGAACCTTCGAGCGCGACGAGGCGATGCAGGCCCGGGAGCTCGCCGAGACCCTCGATGAGCTCGAAACCTCCGGAGTCGCCGGAGCGCTGCTGTCGACCTTCTCAACGCCCGGGGCCAAGACCGACGACAACCCTCGTTACGACGTGGACATGGACTCGATGTCCCTGGTCAAGTCCTTGCCCCGAGGCCGACACGGGACGACCTACCCGGACATGGCCTGGGAGCCCAAGGAGGCGTTCGCCGCCGTTGCCCACCACTTCGCTGGCCACTGACCCGACCACGGTGGGCGTCGGCGGCCAGGCGCGACGCGCGACACAATGGCTCGGACGTGGACTGCAGACTCCCTGCGACCCCTCCCGCTTCAGCCTCGAACGTGACCCCTAGCCTCGGATGAGATGCCGGACCTGATCACGGCTGTTGCCCTCGCTGCCTGCTGGGGTACGGTCATCGTCGTCTGGTGCGTCGGAGCGGCGTTCAACAACATTCGTGCGGCACCGGGGCAGACACGAGACCGCACAGGGAATAAGGCGCTGATCGTCGCAACGGTGCTGTGCGCGGTCGTGGTGCTGGCAAGCCGCGGCTACTGGAGCACAATGCAGATCGAGGCGCCGTGGGTCCGGGGCCTCGGGCTCGCGGTCCTTGTCGTCTCGACCATCTTTGCTGTATGGGCCCGGTTCGCGCTCGGCACGGCCTGGAGCATCGAGCCGGAGGCCGGGGGCGACCGGCGGCTGCACACGAGCGGGCCGTATGGGGTGACCCGCCACCCGATCTACACCGGGCTGCTGGGCATGATCCTTGGCTCCGCGCTCCTGACTGGGAGCGGCCAGGTGATCGTCCTCGTCCCGGTTGCGCTCGTGCTCCTCTCGGTCAAGATCCACTTTGAGGAGCGCCTGCTGACTGCCACGTTCCCCGACGAGTACACCCACTACCGGCGGCAAGTTCCTCAGCTCGTGCCAGGTCTCTCCATGCGGAGGCAGCGAAACTGAGGCTGCGGGTCACTAGTTCGGCGTTCGCGGGAGCCTTCTGCTCAAGAGTGACTCGGACACTAATGGCCTCAGCTCGACGATCGCAAATCAAAGACCTCGGTGGGCTCCGTCCGTCCCTTGACCGTGACCGACCCGAGCGGCGACAAGGCGAATGCGCCGTTCACCTGGGCGGCAGTCAGGGGCCCAACGACTACATCCCCGGGCTTGGCCACATCCTGGAGACGGGCGGCAAGATTCGTCGTATCGCCGATGGCGGTGAAGTTCCGGTACTCCTCGCTACCGATATTGCCCACGAGGGCAGGACCCGAGTTCACCCCGATGTGGAAGCGTGGACCCGGCTGGCTGCCGGTTGCCAGGAACTCCGTTCGCTCCAGGATGGCGAGCGCAGCTCGGCAAGCTCGCGCAGCGTGGTCTGCCTGGACCTTTGGGGCGCCGAACACGGCCATGATCGCGTCGCCGGCGAGCTGGGTCGGGAGGCCGCCCTGCTCGATGATTGCCGGCAAGGCAATCCCGAAATAGCGATTGAGCATCGCCACGACCTCCGCTGGCGCCCGCTTCTCGGCGTAGGTCGAGTAGCTGCCCAGGTCGGCAAAGAGCACCGTCACCTGGGCGATGTCGCCGCCAAGCTCGCCCCGGCCCGGGTCGGTCAGGAGCACTTCGGCCAAGTCAGGCGAGAAATAGTGCTCGACGATCCGGCGGACCGTCGCGAGGGCCACCGCACGATCGCCGGCGAACAGCCGGACGAACAGGAAGGCCACCAAGGGGACGGCGCTTAGGTTGAGCAGGAACAGGGCCTCCGTGAGCCACCCGGGCACGACGGGCGGTGGCGGTGTCGGGGCGATCGCCGATACCGTCATCAGCAATGCGTACAGGCCGGCCAACCCGAGGGCCGCTCGGCGATGCCCGAGGAGCAGGGCCGTGATCGGAGCGATACCGGCCCAGATTGCAACTGCGCTGCCGGTTTCGAACCCGCCCAGGATCCACATGAGGAGGAACGGCAGGCTCATGTACGGCACGAACTGGCCGAGTGCGAACCAGGAGTAGCTTCGAGTAACTCGGAACGCGATCAGGCTCGCAAGTGAGATCGCCACGTAGAGCCAAGGGATGGCCGCGGCACTGGTCGCTCCGACGATCCAGTAGATCGCGCCCCAGACCAGTGCGAGGGGCGTGATCGCCAACGCCGCCGCGAGCAGCAGGAACTTGCGCAGGCGGGTCTCGTCGCCATCCGAGGGATCAGCTCCAACGCTGAGGAGGCGGCGTAGGAGGATGACCATGACTCGATGCTACAGCGGGCTCGGACCTCCTCAGCAGGCCGCCGTCACGATTCAAGGATGTGACGATGGCACCGAGGGCGTCGTGTGCGGGTGGCCCTCGAGGAGAGAACACATTGCCATTGGCTCAGCGCTACCCCGCAATCGGCGGCCCGTTCTCGGGAGCCTGCAACTTCAGGTAGGGCAATTGCAGCGTAGCCTCGAGCGTATACCGCACGCTGCTCACTCTCGCTCGCCGGGTGCTTGATGACTGAGCTCTCGGGTTCGAAGTCGAGCAGCAGATCAGCTCGGGAGGGCTTTCATCGCACGCCAGCCAACCAAGGCCACTCTTAGATGACCGGCTGGCGCAGAATTGATCGGCCCATGCCGTTCGGGGCGACGTCGGCGGCCGCGAGCACCAGGGTGTGCAGCCGCCCAATGGGCCGGAGCCCGGAGCCATCAATGGCTTCGAGCAGCCGGTACACCGTGTCAGGCTCCGCGGTCCTGGGCCCGACGTGGAGCAGCTGGGCGGCCCGGCCTTCGGTGAAGGTGATCCGGCGGATGATCGCGCGGTCCCGGCCGGCGCCCCGACGCGTCTCGTCGATCGCGGCGAGCGCGTGGGTCTCCGGCGTTTGGCCCGGGAGCTCGATCATCTGGCGCCAGTACCACCTCGAGCGGTCGCGGAACGCCGCGGGTAGCTCAGTGGGTGGCAGCGGTTGGGGAGGCATCCAGCCACACTCGACGACTCCGGTCCGGGTGGCCGTGCGGATGTTCGCTCGTCGCAGCTGCCGCACGAGGAGATCGATGGCCGCGCGGAGCGTGGACGTGGCCAGCCGAAAGTCCGCTCCTTCCGGATGACCCACGCCGTCGATTGCGAAAAAGGTACGCTCGGGTACGACGACGAAGATGGCGTGGTCAGTCGACGCATGCCGCAGCTCGAGGAAGTTGCTGGCGCCCGGCATCGTCATCGACGACACCTCCTCTCGAATGCGATTCTCCTGCAACTTCGCCCATTTTGCATTGGTCCGTGTCAGCGACCGAATCCAGGTCGATCTCGGGAGGCGAGTTGACGCGCCGATGCCACCGTACGCCCGTTCGGACGGTAATGCCCCAGGGAACAGGCCCTAGACAGCCTCAGTCGGGGGCCACGAGATTGATAGAGGCTCGCAAGCACCCAGTCAAAGCCGCAACGCCAGGCTAATCGGGGTGCTGCGATCTTGGTCGACGTGGACGCTTCGCTGGCCCCGGCGCGAACAACAGCAGAACGGTTCAACCGCGCCGCCGACAGGCTGACCCGAGCATTGGGATCGCTGCCCGCTCTGATCGCTTCGATCACGCTCGTGCTCGGCTGGGCGCTAACCGGTCCGCTGTTCAACTTCTCGGACACGTGGCAGCTCTTCATCAACACCACCACCACGGTGGTCACCTTCTGGATGGTGTTCGTGATCCAGAACAGCGCCAACCGGTCGGCCAAGGCGACCCAGCTCAAGTTGGACGAGATCATTCGAGCCATTGAAGGGGCTCGCAACGAGTTCATCACGCTCGACAAGGCGACGGACTCGGTCCTGACGGCGCACGAAGAGGAGTTCGATCGCCTGACGGCCGAGACCGACCTCGAGCCTGCGGCCTCAGACAGCCCTAGTCATGCCCCGGGAAGGCCGGTGGCTGCGGCCGGTGGTAGGCGATCGCCTGGTCGATCAGGTGCTGGTACTCCTCGCGCAGGCGGTAGCTCTCGAGCTTGAGCGCGTCCGCCTCGGGCGATTCGGGAGACAGGTCGGCGAGCTGGCGTTCGACATCGCGCCATTGCGCGAGGACGGCCTGGGCCAGTCGCTGATACGGCATCTGAGGCCAGTCCTTCCGAGTGTCGATCTGCCCGCGCGTCGAGGCCGAAGGATAGTCGGGTTGCTAGGGGCCGGCGTTGCGGCGAGCTCCGCGAACTGTAAGGCAGGCGATACATCCGACAAGTTGGCGTTGGGCGCGGACGTGCGCCCGAGGTCGGCAGCCTTCCCTCGTCAGGCAGGCAACCGGCTCAGTGGAGGACCCAATGGATGATCCGAGTGACGAACCGATCCTCCGGCTACTTCAGCCTGACGAGGAGCTTCAGGCAATCGCCACGACCAACGACGCCCGGCTGCTCGTTACGAACCGTCGGTTCGCGGTGGCAGTCGATGACCGGATCAGTCTCGACATCAGCATCGACCAGCTTCGCAGGATCCAGTTCGATATCGAAAAGTCCCGTCCGGCAACTTTGGTCCTGGTGCCCGAAAGCGCTTCAGATCCGCCTCAGGTCCTCGCGGTACCCAAGGAGCACTACCGTGACGTGGCTCGGGCCCTGGCCATCATCGGCGAACTGATCGCGGCTGAGCCATCGCCCTCTTGAAGCGCTGCAGCCAATGACCGAGAGGCGACCACCAATGAAACGATCGAACAAGGCGCCAGCGCAACGAGTCGAAGCGGCCGGGCGACACGCCGCCAAGGGCCCCGCCTGGGTCCCCGGCGAGCATCCGGAACGGGCGAGGCCAGACGCCCGGCCAGGAGCCACCACGTCAGGCGGAGTCGCCGAGCTTGCCCCAGCGGATCGATCGGTAGGACCGCCACGCAGGGGCGACCAGTGCCAGGTGCCCGAGTTGATATGTCGGTGCGATCCCGCCGCTCGATGAGGTGAGCCGCCAGGTATGGCGACAGCGCGACGATCAGCGCGCAACCCGGACGGAAACCATAGGCACGCCGTCCCACATAGCCCCGCCGCCGGGTCGTTCAGCTAGGGCAGCCGACGGCGGGTCCTCCGAACCTCACGAGTGCCCCCGGTGGTCGAGACTCCCTCCCCTCGACCTGCGGGGGCACCTTCCTGCGGAGGCGGCCGGCTCGAACAAATTCGCGAATCTCCTCGGGCCAAATCACGTCGCTCGGTCGCGCACGGGGCGCGTCGGTTTCGGGAGCGCAGGACGCCGCGGCGCCGCTCAACTCATCAACCGTCCGATTTAGACTGCGAGCTTTTCTCGGGCTTGCTGGCCATCTTCTCGAGCTCGGCCTCGCTCATGTCGGTCCTGGTCTTCTTGCCTTCGCGCTTGCGTTCCAGCTCGGCGCCCATGAACTTGCGTTGCTTCTCTGTCTTCGCCGGCATTGGAGCCTCCTTGTTTCGGTCCCTCGCGGGCCGGCTCCCATCGTCGATGTGGGAAACGAAGCCGCGGACCGCCGAGGCTCGCCAATTCGTTGCAACGACGTGGCACCGCGGGCCGAACGTGGGCATGTCGAAGGGCTCGGCGAGAGCCGCCCTTCCCGCTGCTGGGTTTTCGCCGCAAACGAGTCGACACGGTGCTGCAATCCTCGGGCGGTCCGCGTCATGCGAGCGCTATGTCTCGCCAGGCATCCTCGTACCTGGAAGCGTCCTGGGGACCAAGGAGGATCCGATGTCGGACAACTACACAGGCGCTGGAGCGATCACCCGGAGCGGACGAACCCGAACGCAAGCCGGCTTCGGACCGAGACGAGCCGTATGCAGGCGTGTGGCCGGAGAGGACCGCACGGAAGACGAAGCCGGTGCCCTCGGCCGACCGCGGGCCGGCTGGGACCACCCGCAAGCTCCCAAAGGAGGTTCCGCAAGGGGAAGCGCACGAATGAAGCGATCGTCGCAGGTGAGAACCGGAACAGTCATCGTCGTCACCGGTGACGACGACCGGTACGCATCGGCCCGCCGGAAGGCCACGGAGCTGGCCAGGGCCGGACAGCAGGACCTGATCCTGTACGACTGGGATGCGCCGACGCTGTTTGGCGATCCACTCCCCACTTGGTGGTCAGGTGAAGGGTCGGAGGGCCTGTTCTCGCGAAGGCTGGACGAGACCCACCTCCGGGCTGCCGGACGGGCGAACATCGCCGATCAGGTCGCCGAAGCCCGGTCCACGGGCGTGCAAACGTTCGGGTGGTTGCCGTCTGAGCACGGTCCGAACGCCTTGGCGACCTACGGGAGCGAACAGCTGGCGGAGACCATCGTGGTTTCCGCGGCCCTCAAGGAGGTAGCCGGCCTGGAGGCGCTCCTCGACGGGACAACCCAGCCTGCCGACACGATCTCCGCGAAGTCTCCCGCCAGGGTCATGGTCGTGGAGGAGCCCGAATCGTCGGGCGGCAGCTGAGGGGCGCCCATCCGAGGTTACCCACCGAGGGCCGATAACCGCCGTGCACTTCTGGCCAGGACGACTTGTATTCTTGGCCAATGATCAGCCCGGGACCCGCTCCGTCACGGGACATGCGCTGGATCCCGGGCGGCACGTTCAGGATGGGCTCGGAGGACTTCTACCCGGACGAAGGCCCGGTCCACGAGGTCACGGTCGACGGCTTCTGGATGGATGAGCACCAGGTGACTGTCGCCGAATACCGGCGGTTCGTGAAGGCGACCGGCTACGTCACGGTGGCCGAGCGTAGCCCCGATGCGGCCAGCTATCCCGAGGCAGACCCGGAGCTCCTGGTGCCGGGCTCGCTGGTGTTCCACCGGACAGCCGGGCCGGTTCCGCTGGACGACTACACGAACTGGTGGTCGTGGGTGCCAGGGGCGCAGTGGCGGCATCCGGAAGGGCCGGGCAGCGGAGTGGGCGGCCGCGAATACCATCCGGTGACCCACGTCGCCTTCGAGGACGTCGCAGCGTATGCGCATTGGACGGGCAAGGTCCTGCCGACCGAAGCCGAATGGGAGTTCGCCGCGCGGGGCGGCCTGGATGGCGCCACGTATCCCTGGGGCAACGAGTTCGCGCCGCGCGGACGGTTGATGGCCAATACCTGGCAGGGTGAGTTCCCCTGGCAGAACCTCCGGCTCGATCAATTCGAGGGGACCTCGCCGGTCGGGTCGTTCCCAGCCAACGGCTTTGGCCTGTTCGACATGGCCGGCAACGCCTGGGAGTGGACCGTCGACTTCTACGCGCCGCAGCACGAGCTGCCCGAGGTCCATGCCTGCTGCGGGCCGCCCGGCCCGCGACTCAACCCGATGATGGCGTCGCCGGAGCGGAGCTACAACCTGGGCCAGCCGGGCGAGCAATTCCCGCGGCGGGTGGTCAAGGGCGGATCACACCTGTGTGCGCCCAACTATTGCCATCGCTATCGCCCGGCGGCGCGCCAGCCCCAGGCCATCGACACCTCGATGGCCCACCTTGGTTTCCGCTGCATCGTCCGGGTCAACGCCTGAGGTGGACAGGCGTCGTGGCGATATTCGGGCCGCCCGCCATCACTCCCGCATCAGCATTGCGACGGCCTCGCGCTCCATGTCGATGTACGGCTCGCCACTTACGTCGACCGCAACGCGGTTGATCGTCCCACCCGTGAACCGGAACGGGGCCTCGCCGACGTAGTCCTGGGTCACCGGATCGCCGACATCGCGGCCGACCGCCAGCCCCTCGCCGGCAAGCATGTAGCCGCCGGGCTGGGTCTTGATCCGACCCTCGGCGACCTTCCTGTCGCCGTAATAGAGGCTCAGGATGCCCGTCGGCACGTGGGGCGGATCCTCGCCGTCTTTCTCGAACGAGGCGGAAAGGATCAGATTCTTGCCCGTCGGCAGCACCTCGGAGGCCTCGATCTTCTGCTCGAACATCCCGATGAAGCTGTTCACGTAGTGGAGGCGGTTGTGCTTGACATAGAGGGAGTGGCCTCCGAATCGCGATCCTTGCGCGAAGAGCACCCCATTCGCCTCGGCCCCTGGCAGGTCGACCACCGCCCCGATCACGAACGAGCGGCCCCTGACCACCACGGCCTGCGCCTCGGGGACCTCAGCGTGGTTGGGGAAGTAGACGTATCGAGTGCGGGGCGCCGAGAGCTGGGGCCGCTTGGCGATGAAGATCTCCAGCGCCGACCGGTCGTCGAGCGGGAAGCCCTCGTTGGCGCCGGCCTCGGAATACCACAGGTTGACCATTTCGCGGACCTGGTCCGGATGCTGTGCGGCGAGGTTGTGGACCTCTGAGCGGTCAACCGCGGTGTGGTACAGCTCCCACACGTCATCGTTGAAGTTGCTCCAACCGGCGATCGTCGGATGGGTCGTCACTGCCTTCCAGCCGTCGTGGTAGATGCCCCGCGAGCCGAGCATCGAATAGAACTGGGTCTGGCGCTCGCTCGGTGCCTTCGGGTCGTCAAAGCTGTAACGCATGCTGACGCCGTCGAAATGGCTCTGGGTATAGCCCTTGATCGTCTCCGGGGCCTCGACGCCCAGGACGTCGAGGACGGTCGGCACGAGGTCGACCGCATGGTGGTACTGCTCCCGGATCTCGCCCTTGGCCTTGATCCCAGCCGGCCACGAGACGACGCAGGGGTCCGCGGTTCCGCCGTTGAACTCGTAGCGTTTCCACATCTTGAACGGGGTGTTGAACGCCATCGCCCAGCCGTTCGGGTAGTGGTTGTAGGTCTTCGGCCCGCCGAGCTCGTCGATCATCGCCAGATTTGAAGCGATGTCATCGGCCACGCCGTTCATGAACTTCATCTCGTTGACGGATCCGTCCGGTCCGCCCTCGCCGCTCGCGCCGTTATCGGAGACGACGAAGATCAGGGTGTTCTCGAGCTGGCCGGTGTCCTCGAGGTGGGCCAGCAGGCGCCCGATCTGGTCGTCGGCGTGGGACAGGAAGCCGGCGTAGACCTCCGCCATGCGAGCGAACAGACGCTGCTCGTCGGCCGACAGCGAATCCCAGGGCCGGGTCTCGTCCAGGGGCGGGAATGTCTGGCCCTTGGGGCCCTTCCGGTTCGCGGTCGTGCCGATCGGGTTGATCGGCGGCAGCTCGGTGTCCTTGGGGACGATGCCCATCTTCTTCTGGCGAGCCAGCGTCTCGACTCGCAGCGCCTCGTAGCCCTGGTCGAACTGGCCCTTGTACTTCTCGATCCACTCCCTGGGAGCGTGGTGGGGGGCGTGTGCCGCACCGAACGAGTAATAGAGCATGAATGGCTTGTCGGGAGCGACCGCCTTTGAGTCCATGATGAACTCGATCGCCTTGTCGGTGATGTCCTCGGAGAAGTGGTAGCCCTCCTCGGGCGTCTTCGGCTGCTCAACCGGGTGGTTGTCGTAGATCAGCTCGGGATACCACTGGCTCGTCTCCGCGCCGAGGAAGCCGTACCAGCGCTCGAAGCCGCGTCCGGTCGGCCAGTTCCGGCGGGTCGATGCCAGGTTCATCTCGACCGTCGGGCAGAGATGCCACTTACCTACCATGTAGGTGTTCCAACCCTGCTCGCCCAGGATCTCGGACAGCATGCCGTTCTGGGGCGGGATCGTCCCGCTGGCGTTCGGGAAGCCGCTGGCGCCCTCGGTGATGCAGGCCATGCTGTTGCGGGTGTGATTGCGGCCGGTCAGCAGGCATGATCGGGTGGGCGAACAAAGTGCGACCGTGTGCCACTGCGTGTAGCGCAGGCCATTGGCCGCGATCCGGTCGATGTTCGGCGTCTGGATCGGCCCGCCGTAGCAGGACATCGCCGAGAATCCGACATCGTCGAGGACGATGTACAGGACGTTGGGTGCGCCTTTGGGCGCCTCGGGCGCGACGAAGGGCGACCAGTCCTCGACCAAATCCCGGATGTCCTGGTTGATCTTGCCCTTGAACGGAACAGTCACGGAACCAACTCCCCTGGCCAGTCTCGAACAGGTTCGGACCGATAGCGCCCGAAGCCTGGATCCCGTATGGAGCGGGGGCAGGGAGCGTGCTTCACGGGCAAGGATACTCGGGCGATGCCGGCCGGATTCGTCTCGCGACGCGTCTTGGGCTCGCTAGAATTGACACGCTCCTCGCCCCCGCTCCAGACCGGAGGTTCCCCGTGTCCGCCTCGACCAGCGTTCGGTCCGAGCTGCTCAAGTCCTGGTCCGATGGCCCGGCTCGGCGCTCAGTTATCGGTTTCGTCGAACGGGTGACCACCGCCGGCGGCCCCGATTTCGTGCCGGTCGCCGACCGGATCGCGGCCTTCGACAACGACGGCACGCTGTGGGCCGAGCAGCCCATGCCCATTCAGCTGGACCACTTCCTGCGTGGACTCGGCGCGGCTGCAGCGGCCGATCCATCCCTCCGCGAGCGACAGCCATGGAAGGCCGTTTCGGAGCACGACTTCAAGTGGCTCGGCGGCGCGTTCGCCAAGTACTACCGGGGCGATCCCACCGATGTCGAGATCATCCTCGGGGCCGTCCTGGCCGGGGCCGCGGGCAAGGACGTCGAGACGATCGAGGCCGAGGCTGCCGCGTTCGTGATGGGTCAGCCGCATCCCACGCTCAAGCGACCGTACTCGACGTGTACCTACACCCCGATGATCGAGCTCCTGCGCTACCTCGAAGCGAACGACTTCATCACCTACATCGTGTCGGGTGGCGGGCGAGACTTCATGCGGGCAATCTCCGAGGACCTCTATTCGATTCCCCGCGAGCGGGTCGTCGGCAGTTCCGCCGCCCTGGAATTCCGGGATGGACCGGACGGCAGCTCGATCGTCCTCAAGCCGGCGCTGGACATCATCGATGACGGTCCCGAGAAGCCGATCCGGATGTGGAACCGGACGGGCCGCCGGCCGCTGATCGCAGGTGGCAACTCCAACGGCGACATCGAGCTCCTCCGCTTCGCCCACCACGCGAGCCGGCCCTCACTGGGGCTCCTCATTCACCACGACGATGCCGAGCGCGAGTTCGCCTACGACGCCGGCGCCGAGAAGGCGCTGGCTCAGGCAACAACCGATGGCTGGACGGTCGTGAGCATGCGCCACGACTGGACGTCGATCTTCCCCGACGCCTGATACGGAATCCAACTCCCCGAGGCGGACCAGCAGTGGGTGACCGCACGATCACCAGGTGGTGAGCGTTGCCGCCCACCGTCTCACGACGGGCAGATCGTACCGGCCGAAGGGACCGCGAGGGTGAGCAGGTACGCATCGACGAGACCATCGATGCAGGCGCTCTTGCCATAGGCGGTGTGACCCTCGCCCGTCCTTGTGAGGAGGACGCCCGAGCTCAACTCCTGGGCGAGCTTCTGGGCCCAGGCATACGGCGTGGCCGGGTCACCAGTCGTCCCAACGACGAGGATCGGTGGCGCACCGGTGGCAACCGGGGCGACCGGGTCGTGGCTCGGGTGGAATGGCCAGAACGCGCAGTCGAGGCTCGAGTAGACGGCCGCCGCGCCGAACCGCGGGTTCTGCACAGCGAGCTGGCGGGCGAGGGCATCGTAGGTCGCGAGGTTGGTCGGCACGACAGAGTCGGCGCAGTCGACGGCGGCGTTGGCGCTCGAGATGTTCGCATAGGTGCCGTCGGCGTTACGTTCGAAGTACGTGTCGGCCAGCTCCAGCAGGATCGATCCATCGCCGGTCTGGGCGAGGGCCAGTCCCTGGGCCAGGATCGGCCAGGCCGTCTGGTCGTAGAGGGCGGTGATGACTCCCGTGAGGGCCTCCCCTGCTCCGACCGGCCGCGGGTCGCCGATCGCGGTCGCGGGTAACGGCGAGCGCGTGATCTGGGCGATCAGGGCGTCGTACGCCGGCCCAGGCTGGCCGTTGTTGTAGAACGGGCAGGACGGTCGGCTCGCGCAGTCGGCGAGAAATCGGCTGAACGCGCCGGCGAAGCCCTGCGCCTGGCCTTCGATGCCTGCTGCGAACGGCAGGGTCGCATCGACGGCACCATCGAGGACGAGCGCCCGGACGTGGCCCGGATAGAGGTTCGCGTAGGTCGAGCCCAGGAACGTGCCGTACGAGAAGCCGAGATAGGTCAGCTTGGGCTCGGCGAGCGCGATCCGGATCTGCTCGAGATCCTTGGCGGCGTCGACCGTCGTCATGAATGGCAGGAGCGCTCCGCTGTGCGCCTCGCACCCGGCGTCAAAGGTCTGTGCGCCGGCGATCAGGGCGCTCCGCTCCGAGGCGGTGGTCGGGTCCTGGTCGAGCTCGTCGAGGCGGTCCATCGTCGACCCATTCACGCATTCGATCGGATCGCTCGCTCCGACGCCGCGGGGATCGAAGCCGACGATGTCGAACTGGGCCCGGAGCGCTGGGGAGAACAGAGACTCGGCCGACATGCGGACGAAGTCAACGCCCGATTCGCCGGGACCGCCAGGGTTCGTGACGAGCTCGCCGATCCTGGTGGCCGGGTTGCTGGCTGGCAGGCGGATCAGGGCCAGGTCGATGGATCCATTCCCAGGCTGGTCATAGTCGATCGGGACGTGCAGCGTGGCGCATTCGAAGGGGGCGGTGCAGCTCGTCCACTTGAGCGAGCTCGAGCCCGGGGCGGTGGGAATGGGGCTGCTGGTCGGGGTCGGTTCGACAGCGGCCGATGGCGGGATCGAGACCGCCGGGGGCGCGGACGACGGGGCTGGCGCCTGGCTCGGCGAGGGACCCGTCTGGCCACAGGCGCTCGCGAGGAGACTCACGAGGACGAGGCATGCGGCGATGCGCCGATGGCGGCCCCAACCGAATCTCGAATCAACCGCCACCAGCGAGGCTCCCACGGATCGGGCGAGAACGGCCCGCCAGTCGGGCGTTCCAGCCACGCCCGCACGGTACGCTTCCTTCTGGCAAGACGACTTAAAGCCGGGTCGGGCGCCTCACGACGTGGTCATCGTGTGTCAGGCGCACTGCCTCTGGTTCGTTCGCCGGGCGTTGGCCTGTCCCCGATCGCGAAGAGGGCTACGCTTCAGTGAGTATGAATCGCCGAGACGTGCGCGCCCTGATCCCCGGCATGAGCCGACTCTTCCCGACTGGACGGGTCGCGGTTCTGCGGCTCTATGGACCCATCGGGGGCGGCGCGAGGACGGCCGACTGGATCGAGCTCGTCCGCCGTCTTCGTGAGTCGAAGAAGGTGCCAGCGGTCGTCCTCGACATCGACTCGCCCGGCGGGTCGGCGACCGCATCGGATGACATGTTCCTGGCCCTCGAGCGGCTGGCCGCCAAGAAACCGCTCATCGCCGCGATCCGGGGGACCGGCGCGTCGGGTTCCTACCTGGCCGCTCTGGCGGCCCACCGGATCGTCGCCCAGCCACACGCCGTCGTGGGGTCGATCGGCGTCATCTCGGCTGGACCCCGCATTCCCCAACTGCTCGAGCGGTTGGGTATCAGCGTCACCGAGAATCGCGCCGGCCGGCTAAAGGGCATGGGAGCTCCCTGGCGCGACGAGACCGACGAGGAACGGGCCAAGGAACAGGCGGTCGTCGATGCGTTCTATGACGCGTTCGTCAGTCGCGTGGCAAAGGGCCGGCACCTGCCCGAGGCGACCGCTCGCGAGCTGGCGACCGGTGAGATCTGGCTGGGCGACGAGGCCGCTAGCCCTGGGGCTGGTCGACGAGATCGGCGACCTGGAACGCGCCGTCGAGCTGGCAGCCAAGGCCGCCGGGGTACCGGCTCGCTCGGCTCCAGTCCGGCTCCATCGATCGCTGGTCGGATCGTTGGTTGGTCGTTTCGGCACGAGCCTTGCGAGCGCCGTCGCGGACGAGATCGAGGCCCGACTGGAGAGCCGCCTGAGGACGTGATTGTCGCTTTGATAGCCGACGCACCAGTTTGATCGACCCCAACACGATGCGAGATCTCGCGAGCATGGCTCGATCTCAGCGTCCGCCGCATACAGAAAGAAGCGGATGAAGCCGACGCTACTGCAGTACGACGGAACGACCTACGAGCTGCGTCCAGAGGACGCGAGCGAGCTGCTCGCTCAGGGCGTGATCGTGCTCGATACCGACGAAGGGGCGTATGAGCTTTCGCTCGAGCATTTGATCGAGGAAGTCGAGCCATTCGCGACTGTCGTCAACCGGAGCGACGCCCCGTCGACGCCGCGACTCGGGCGGCTTCGAGTCCGCGGTTTCAGCCTCGTCCGTGGACTTGAGCAGGAGGGATTCTTCCCGCCGACAACGAACGATCTAGCACCGACGAAGAGCGAGCCGCCTGAGGAGTAATCGGCCCGCGGCGGCCGGCACGAGGACAGCATCGTCGCATGATGAAATCGTCGTGCGCTTCACGTTGCCGAGCAGCCCAGCAGGTGCATGACCCGGCCCGGCGGGATGGATTCGACGCTTCCTCGAAGAGCCCGCCTGGACCATGACGTCGTTTCCGATCGCGGAACGTTAGTGCCGCCTCAGCCCGTCCTGACTAGGATGACTCGCGACATCACCTAATCCTCACGGGGCCCGAACTTTGGATCCGATTCAGATCCTGTCCGGTCTTGGCAGCCTGGCGCTCATCGTCGGGATCGGGATCGCCCTCCTGCAGTTGCGAGGCATCCGGACCCAGCAGCAGGAAGAGCTGGTAATCCGGGCGTATGCCCCATTTCTCGACACCGAGCTGACCCGGGCGTACTGGCGGGTTCAAGCCTGGACGTATTCGACCTTCGAGGCATTCGCCGGTGCCGCGACGATCGACGACTGGATCACGCTTGACCAGGTGGCGACGTACTTCGAGATGATGGGTGTCCTGTACAAGCGTGGACATGCCTCGCTCGACCTGCTCGACGACCTGCTCGCAGGTTCGGTCCTGGTGAGCTGGCGCAAGCTCGGTCCACTGATCCGGGGCTACCGGCTTCGCGAAGGGACGCCCGACTATGCCCAGTGGTTCGAGCACCTCGCCACGGCGCTCGATGCGCGCCTGACCCGGCTCGGGGAGCTGCACCCTCCCCTCGACCAGCCAGGGCCGGGCGGCGAAAAGTAGGTTGGCCGAGCACAGCCGCCAGGCAACGGCGGCCGACCTTGCCGCAATCACCGAGACCATCGGGCTCGCCTTCGCCGATGACCCGGTCTGGGGCCACGCGTTCGCCGGTGCGAAAGACCCCGGCGCGGGGGTGATCTGGCGGATCTGGATCGAGGGTGCGCTGCGCTATCCGTGGGTCAGGATGACCGGCGCGGCAGAGGCGGTCTCGATCTGGATCCCGCCCGGCGGGACCGAGCTTTCCGACGAGCAGGAACAGGCCTTCAGGGACGCCGCTCTGGAGGTCCTCGGGCGGACCGGCGCGACCTACCTCGACGAGATCATGGCCCGCTTCGAGGATGCCCATCCGCAGGCCGAGTCCCACTACTACCTGAGCTTGCTGGGCACCCATCCTGCCTACCGGGGCCGCGGCATCGGAATGAACCTCCTCGCCGACAACCTGGCGCTGATCGATCGCGAGGGCAGCCCGGCCTATCTCGAGTCGAGCAACCCGGCGAACAACCGTCGATACGAGGCAGTCGGGTTCAAACCGCATGGCCAGTTCCAGTTGCCCGACGACGGTCCCCTGGTAACCACGATGTGGCGGCCGGCAGGCGGACAGGCGGGCTAGCAGGCGCGAGCCGTATCCCCACGATGAACGGATAGTTGGTCGTTCCGCCCGTCGGCGGCTCGCCTACTGGAAGTAGCCGGTGATGTCGAGGATCAGCTGGGTGCCCTTGCCGGTCGATCCCTGGTAGACGAACCAGAGCAGGCCCGTGCCCGAGCCGAGGGGCACCGTCACCCCGTTGGCCCGGGAGTCGCCCAGCGGGAAGTTGATCGTGGAGGTCATTGGCGCGGCGTCCGAGACATCGGTCAGGGCGATCCGGCCGGCCGCGGTCTGGCCGGTCACGGTCAGGTTGCCGGTGATCGCAACGGCTGTAGCCGGGACAGCATCATGGCCAGCCACGACGGTCGAGCGCGGCGTCGTGCTCTGGACGCCGTTCAGGCCGTTGCCCAGACCAGCCACGCCCAAGGCTAGGCGGGTATCGACACGGCGGCCTGGGTTGAGCGGGTAGAACAACAGCCCAGGGCCTGCACCTGTGTAGTAGCCGGTCACGTCGACGACGAGATCGACCTTGCCGCCGGGAGCACCTTTGAACACGGCGGCCACGGTTCCGTCGGCCGCGATCGGCACGGTCAGCCCGTTGGCCCGGACATCCTTGAGCGGGAAGTTGATCGTGGAGGTGCCCGGTGTTGCGACCGGATTGGGGGTGATTGAGACATAGCCCGCCCGGGTCTGGCCGGTCACGGTCAGGTTGGCCGTGATCGCGGTGGCATCGGCCGGGATCGTCAGGATCGTCGGATCGGTCAGGGCATCGCCCCGGACCTGGAAGCTCTGGGGAATGTTCGCGACGAAGCTGTGGATCGTCGGATCGGTCCGGCTATCAAGGATTCGGCTGGGCGCGACCGGCTGATACCGGTCGCCAGTCGAGCTCCGGAAGTAGCCGGTCACGTCGAGGACCAAGCGGGTGGATCGGCCACCTGACGCCTCATAGACCGCCGAGAGGCTGCCATCGGCGGCCAGGGCGACCGTGACGTTGTTGGCCCGCACGTCACCAACCGGAAAATTCAGGGTCGAGCTGCTCGGATTGTTCGTGGCGGTCGCGCCTAGCGAAACATAGCCCGCGCCGGTCTGGCCGGCGACGGTGAGGTTGCCGGTGATCGCAACGGCGTCGACGGGGATTCCATTCGTGCCAGCCACCGGAAACGAGTGAGGGGAACCCGAAGCAATACCCAGGTCCACGACCCTCACGGGGGCGATCGGGTTGAACTTGGTGCCTGCCCCGCCGACCGTAACCTGGTGGATCTTCGTCGCCCATTTGCCTCCGCCACCGGCGTACGCGTCACCGACCCAAACCGAGGCCGGATCCTGGGGATCGGTCGAAATAGTTGGATCGCCGGCCCAGGTCGAACCGGCGTAAGCGCTCGAGCCACTGGAGAGCACCTGCGGCGCGCTCCAAGCGGACCAGGCGTCCGGTGCCGCGTGATAGCTGTCATAGGACGAGGCATCCGAGCTCGCCGAGGAGCGCGTGTACACGACATGCAGCTCGCCGTTGCCGGACCAGCCGATGCCGCCAAACGAGTCGTCGAAGCCGTTGGTGCCGATCAGCGTGTCGCCGATCCTGGTTGGCTCGGCAAGCGTGCCCTCGTGGAGGATCACGACACGGACGCAATCCCTGGTGCTCGAGTCGCCCGTCGGAATACATGGATAGGTGGAGGTGAACGCAAGCGCGCCGTTGTGGTCGATGACGCTATCCGGTTCGGCGTCGATCGCCGTGGTCAGTGTTCCCCCGGGCTGCTGGGGATTCGGAGGCTGCATCAGTTGAGGGACGATTCCGTCCGCCGTGAGGTCGAATCCGGAGATTGAGATGGTGTTCTTTACCGCAGATCCGTTGAACCTCGCCCACTGGATCCCCGGCGAGCTGGTCGCGTCCGACGGGAGAATCGCCTCAAGATCCGGCGTGATGAGAGGCTCCTGGATTGCGAACCGAAAGTCAGGCGCGTTGGCCTGAAAAGGACGAAACGTGATGTTCGAGCCCACGAAATGCGGGCCAAGCTGGGTCCAGTCCATGACGATGGCTTCGGACCGGTTGAATGCCCCACCATTGCAGCCAGGATCGGTACCACTTCCCGCCCCGCCCATCGCGAACAGGTTGGCGGTCAGAGCAAACTTGTCGGTGGACGTGCCGAACTCAGGACGGGCCGGGAAAAGATCATTCCACTCGAAGAACCCCGTTGTCCAGCTTCCTTGGGGATCGGCCGTTTGCGAGATTGCATAGTCGATGTACCCATGCCCGTCGTTGGCTGGATCTCCTGGATACGTGAGAATTCTCGCAGTTCCAACTGACTTCCGACGCGATCCAGCGCTGGCGGAGCGTGTCGAAATGAACCTCTGGTGATGATGTAAATCGCGTGAACGGGGGCCCGCTCGGGGGTTCGGGCAGGGCGAAGAAGGTCGGGAGATCCAGCGTCGAACTCGTCCCGCCGGTCCGGTCGCTGAACCGGAGCGAGTTGTTGTCGACCTGAACGATCTCGTCGGCCCCCGCCGCGATCCCGGGTGTTGCTGGCTCGACCACCCCGGAGCCGGGTTCCGACTGGCCGGCGACCGCGACGGGCGTGGAGGGAGCCGGCGCCCCGGAGTCTGTGACGGGATCCGGCGCTGGCGCGACATCTGGTCGAACCGCGGACGGCCCACCGAGCGTCGTACTCGGGTGGCTGATCCCCTGGGACGCCTGCCTTCCTGACGAGGGGGCCGACGGCTGGTTCGATGCCTCGCGGGCGAGGAGCGTCCGGACGTTAACGCCTCCGCGGCTGCCCGACATGACGGATTGGTCACCGACGGTGATGCCCAGGGGAGCCAGGTGCGCCGGAGTCGCGGCAAAAATGGCCGTCGCCTGCGTAAGCGCGCTCGCGGCGATGAGCAACATCGCTGCGCCGACGGCACCGACTTTGGCGGCATTTGACGACCGCGTCATTTCACTCCTCGCTTGGGCTAGCTCTCGGGAGTTGTAGCGCGGACTCGTGAACCGCTTCGCGACGGCCCTCCGGAGGCAAGCGAAGGGTACCCGGGGCGTCGCCTGATGGCGAGTGACTCCTGATCTGCAACGCGGCCCGGTCGCGGATTCGGCCGAAGTACGCTACGGAGTGAGAAGGAGCGTCTCGCTCCTACCATTCGGCGCGATGGGTCGGGACTCGTCGTGACCTGCGTCGCTGCCCGGATCTCGACATCACCGTCCGCCATCGCCCGCCATTGTGATGCTTCCGGCTGCGTTCGAGCTCGGACACGAGATCGGGGAGTTGGTCGGGGCCCTAGCTTCAGCCGGGGGCGCCATCCCTCTCGGCGGTCGGCTTCTTCGCACCCCTGGCGGTTGCGATGCGGTACGCCTCCTGAGCCAGGGCCACCCAATCAGCCTGAGGGTCAGTGATCTCGATCCAACCCTTCAGGTGTCGCTCGGGGCTGGGGTAGAACGGACTGCCCACGCCTTCGCTGACGAGTTCGCTCGCCCGCTGATCGGTGAGCTTGAGGATCAGGCGACCGTGGGACGACATCCCGAACGACTTTCCGTCGAGCATCAAGCCACGGGTGGCCTGGGACTTGCTTTCCATCAACGAGAAGCCGATTACGCCAGCGAAGGCGTCGGCCACCGGCTCGAATTCGAGGATCGGCCTCTTCGCCTGGAGACGCACTCACCACCCGGGATCCCTGCCTTGCCACCGGTCGAGCCTATCGCATGGTGGAGGACTAGATCTAGCCCCTGTGCCGCCCGAAGCGGATGGCGAAATCCGGCCGTCCGCGAAAGCAGCGACCGAGCCGAACTCGGCGTAAGGGCCATTGCGTTCTACCCGGGTGCCATCGAAGATCCGGCCAACGCATTTTTGGGTGGCATAGATGGCTGGCCTGGACAAGCCGCGGATTGGACGACTGGTCGTGCTCGCCTCAGCGGCCGTCCTGTTGATGGCCGCCTGCAGCCCGGCCGGATCGGGCACGAAGTCTCCTCAGCTATCGCCTTCCGTGTCGCCGTCGACGCAGCCGACTACTTCTTCTGGGTCTGAACCGCCCCATGGACAAGCCTCGCCGGGCGGCAGCTTCGTCCCGATCGGTTCGGTTTCGACTGCACGAGCGGACCACACCTCGACGCTCCTGGGCAACGGTCAGATCCTGGTGGCGGGCGGGCTCACGACTCCACAAGGCACGGCCACCCTCCAGACGGCAGGTCTCCTGGACCCTGCGACCGGATCATTCGTCGAGGTCCCGCCGATGACGACGGCGCGGGAGAACCACAGCGCAACCCTGCTCGGCGACGGCCGGGTCCTGCTGGCCGGCGGCTATGACTTCCACGATGGCGCGGGCTCCGTCCAGTCATCGGCCGAGATCTATGACCCGAAGACCAACTCGTTCGCCCCAACGGGCTCGATGGGCTCGCCTCGCGAAGGCCAGACGGCGACTCGTCTTCGCGATGGATTGGTCCTGATCGCGGGCGGTGCCGACAGCACGACGAGTGCGGTTGCGACGGCCGAGCTGTATGACCCGAAGACGGGTTCTTTCAGCCCGACCAATCCGATGTCCACCCCTCGGTACCTCGCGACGGCCACCCTCCTGGCCAACGGCAAGGTGCTGGTCACTGGCGGATTGGACGGTCCGACCCTGACCGACCGCTCGCTTGACTCGGCCGAGCTCTATGACCCGGCGACGGGGGCATTCGAGCTGACCCGGTCGATGTCCACCGCCCGAGCTAGCCAGACCGCGACCCTCTTGCCCGATGGTCGTGTCGCGATCATCGGCGGCCGGGGCGACGTTGCGCCCGTGCCGTGGGCCGAGCTGTACAACCCAAAGACCGGGATTTTCACTATCAGCGGCTCGATGACCCTGCCGAGGTTCGGCCAGGCCGCCAGCCTCCTGCCTGACGGTCGGATCCTCGTCGCGGGTGGTAGCCGAACGGTGGGTGGTGGTTCTGCCACCTATCTCGCCGCCGCGGAGGTGTTCGATCCGCGGACCGGCGTCTTCAGCCCAACGGGGTGGCTATCCACGCCGCGGTTCGCTCCGACCACAACGCTCGTATCCAACGGACGAGTCCTCGTCATCGGAGGGTGGGTCGACGCGGGTACCACGAGTCGGATCGCAGCGACGCTTGAGTCCTACGATCCGGCGACGGGTACGTTCACGCCCGTCACACCGCCGGGCTCAGCCCAGGCAGGCTCGGGTTTCGCGATCGCGCTCGGGACCGCATCCGGTACCTCGAACTAACCGAGCGATCGCCTACCTCGGCCCCGACGGCCGTCGTCGTCGCATGTTCCGATCGATTCCCCAGGCAGAGCTCAGGAACCGCAGGCGCATCGGGTTGGCCGGGTCATCCCAACCGTTCTGCTCATCTGCGAGGGCGATCAGTTAAAGGCTTGTGCAACCAATCGGACCGGCGCACCGTCTAGCCGACATGAAGGCGTTCGTCGCCGCCCTGCTTTTTGGCTTTGCGGTCGTTGCCTGCGCCGCGCCGACTCCGCCTCCGACTACGGCTGGGTCTCCGCCGCGGGTCGCGCCACCGCCGCAGGGCCCGTCCCTCGCGCCGGTTCCGCCGTCAGCGCCTCCGATCGTGCCGCCCTCACCAGCTCCGTCGGCCAGTGCCGCGTTCACAGTCACGTGCCTCGGCTCGCCGAAGCCCGGGGCGGCCAACGCCAGCCCGATTCTCCTGACCGACTGCTCGGAACTTGCCACAGCCGTCCTGGCTGCTGTTGCACACCTGCCCTATTCCGTCCAGGCGATGTCGCTCCGTACGTTCCCCTTCGGCTGCGGGGGTCCCTTCACCACGGGCGGCTGTCCGGTGCCCCCTGAGCGTCCCGGTCCGGGTCCGACAACGATCCCCGGGTCCGCGTACGTCACATTCGCCGGGACCGATTTCGTCGCAGCGGTGACATACGAGGCCGTCGATGACCCGCCGCTGATCGCGAAGCTCATCGCCTTCGAGGTCCCGCCGACGGGCTGGGTGATGCCCTGAAGGCTGGCTTGATTTCAGTGGCTCGAGATCCAATAGAGGGCGAGGTAGAACGGCGTCGAGATGATGGCGATGCCGAAACAGACATAGCTCGCCCTGCGTAGCTTTGTCGGGCTGTCCATCCACGGCCGTCGAGCCATGCTGATCGCGTAGGCGCTCTCGGGTCGCGTGCTGGCGCGAAAGTTCCGCACGCCCTGGATTACCAGAACGATCGAGAAAACGACCCCAAGCAGCCAGATGGACATGCTTCTCTCCTAGCAGCCTCCAGAAGCCGCCGGCTCGGGACTTGCTGGCTCATCGAAAGGCTGGCGGTACTCGACACGGTGCGCCGGGCTCACGAACCAAGTCATGCTGCGCGGCTGAGCTTGCCGCCATCCACCCTTGCGGCAGACGTTGCGACAGGCGCCGAAGCAGCCGGCGCCCGGTGGCGCATCGCATCGACGATGCTCGCGATCCCGACGAGGAGCATCCCCGCGCCGATGATCGCGACCGCGTTTGACGGTCCCGCCTCCGCGTGCTCGTAGATCTTGTTGACGAGTGTGGTGATCGGTTCGGGCAGGATCGGTCCGGCGTCATTGATGGACGCTGCCCAGAGCCAGTTGATCGGGGCCAGGAACACCAGGAATGCGCCGACGACCGTGTACACGACACCGACGAGCCCGCTTCGCGCCCAGCGTCCCAGCAGCGCGATCGCAAGGACCGCGCCGGCGGCCATCAGGAAACCGAACGACTCTGCCCAGAAGATCGTCCTCGGATCGAACGATGAGTTGGCGCTCGTCCTCATCGCAGCGAGGACCACGGTGTCGATCCAGCCCGCGATGGCCAGAAGGATGCCCGCGCCGACGATCGCGGCGATCGTTCGGCCTGAACGTTCGGACATCGGATCCCCTCCTGACCAACGGGCAAGCGCCCGCTTGGGATCATAGGCCGCTGCGCAATTGGCACCTGACGACCCAGCGAGGGCCGATCCTATGAGTGAGTGGTGCGGCCAGACGGCGATTGCCGCCCAAACTGCCCCTGCCCGCCCCGCCCAAATTGCCCGCGCTGACGAACCCCGGACCCACCCGGCAGGCTAGGAGGCCGGGCGGGGTCATCAGGATGGTTGGCTTACTGGCCGGGTCCCGGAACGATCAGCCCGGTGCCGCTCGTGCCACCGGGCACGATCATGAAGGCCCCCGTGCCGCCCGGTCCCGGATTCTTGAGGACGAGTGCTCCCCGGACGACGCCCTGCACGGCCGGCAGCAGCCCGAGCGCGGTGCCCGAGGGGCAACCGGGAGGTCCTGGCTGCCTGAGGACGAGCAGGCCCGGGCTCAAGCCACCGACCACTCCCGGGTTGACTGCGACCGCGACCCCGTCCGGGCAGCCGGCCGGACCGGGATTGCGGAGCACGTCGGCCAGGGCGGCGGTCAGGGTGTCACCGCTGGCACAGCCGGTCGGGCCGGGGCCGGCTGCCGGGTCGGGCGGGGCGACGACGAGGCCGAGAGCATCCGCGGTCGCCTGGAGGCTGGCCACTCCGACGGCGCAGTCGGCGGCATTGAGGGGCAGCTCGGCGACCGTGCCGGGGGCTCCAGGGGGGCCAGGAGCCTTGGAGACCGTCACGCCCGGGGCGCAGCCGATCGGGCCCGGGTTCTTGAACAGGGCGATCCCGGGCAGGCCACCGACCGCGGGATCGGCCGGGATCGCGACCTCGAGGCCGTCCGGGCAACCGCTCGGACCCGGGTTGCGCAGGACGCTGTAGGGCGTCTGGATCGCGCCCGGGTCAGCGGCCGCGACCGTTGCGGCCCCGAGGGCGAGGCTCGTCGCGGCGAGCGAGCCGGCGAGGAGGAGCTGGCCCAGGCGGGCCCCGAGATCACGCATCAGCAATCACCCCTTCATTTGTGAGCTTGTGCCTGGAGCCGCAACGGATGGCCGGCGCGGTGAGCCAGGTCGACGGATCGGGTCGGCGGGCCGGGCCCGATCTAGCTACGGCGTGGTGATGACCTGGAGTGGGATGGAACGGTCGCCCGCAATCGGGACGAGCGTTCCCGTCACGGTGCAGCTGCCGCTATTCCCCACGGCGTTGCTCTGAAGTTGATAGAACAGCGAATACCAGAATCCAACCTCGTGCTGGCTTGCCAGGCCGGTAATGCTCTCGGTCACGACGTAGCCCTGGGTGAAGATGGTGGAAGCAACTTCCGGCCCTGGGAGTGGGATTTCAGCAAGCTCCTGGGGGAAATTCTGAAAGTCTCCGGCCGTCACCCTCGTCGTGATCGGCTGGCTCCCCTCGTCGAGGTTCGAGGAATAGACGCTGAATGCGCCAACGTTGGGGTCGCTCCCAAGCCACTGGACAAAAATCGCACCTCCGCCCGCGTCGAGCCCCCGGCACAGGAAGCTCACGGTAAATCCGCCGGCGACGTTGCTCGCCAGGGTGCCGTGTGCCGGGAGTGTGTCGGTGGTCTCCGCGATGTAGATCGGGCTCGGACCCGCTGCACCGGGAGCGCCGCTGGGGCCTGGGTCACCCTGCTGCCCCGGGATGCCCTGCGGGCCGGGGACACCACTAGGTCCGGGAGAGCCAGCGACGCCGGGCACGCCGCTCGGTCCGGGAATGCCTTGGAGCCCCGACGGGCCCTGGGGTCCCTGGGCGTTGCTGAAGGTCACGAGGTGGTCGGCCTTGGCACAGGCATGGAGTGGCGTCGTGGCCGATTGAGCCACGTTGTACAGGACGCCCAGGCTCGTCGAGAGACAGCCGGTAAATGGCCCGTTCTGGTTGAAGACGACCGCGAGACCGGTCGTGGTGCCCGCGATGAGGAGGCCTACAGCCCCGATCACCGCCAGTCGGTAACGCACGCTCCTCCGCAGGTGGGTCGCAAGACCGGTCATCGAAGACCTCCCGCGGGCTTCCCGGCCCGCCCTACTACTGCGGTCCTGGACTGACGAGGCTGAAGCCGCTCGAGGTCCATCGAGCCGACGGTACATACGCGGCCTCGGGAGATGAAAGGGGTGTTCACCCCGATCTGTCCCGCACCCGTCCTTGCGCGTACCGCTCTAAGCGGGCTCCGGTTGTCGGGCGTCTTCCTTCGATCCCTGGAGCCTCGAGAGGTGGCCGGCCCGATGGGCGAGGTATAGCTTTCGGGATTGGGTCGGCGGGACATGGCCGACAGGTCGGCGAAGCCTGCCGACAGCCCAGCTGGCGCTCACCGGGCCACGCCGGGCGATCAGGCCAACCGGCGAAGCGTCGGCTGGGGCGGATGGAGTCCCCGCCGAGCGGCCCTGTCGGCGGCGAGTTGGTCGGGGTCCACCGGCTTGAACTCTGTCCGTGAGGGATGCGCGGGCCCGCCGGCCTGCAAGTCGTAGCTCATCTGAGACGTTCTTTCGGTTGCTTGAGGGCGCTTGTCAGTCATCTCTTGGCATCGCTCCGGCGAAAACGAGCCCCGCCCTGGTCGATGGTCAGCCGGGGCGAAGGGCCGCGCCGGATGCTATTCGGGCTGGCATAAAGAGGACGTCAAGCAGGTCCTGCTCCTGTCGAGTCTCCTCCACGGACAGCGGGACCTCGCGCGAGGCTCCGGCGAGCAAGGCGTGCCTAGAGGCTCGTGATCCGAGAACCGCGGGCCACCGTTCGTCAGCGCGAGACCTTGGCGGCCTACGTCGCGGCCGGCGGGTCCGCGGTGCCAGCGCCGCGGGCTGGCTTCAGGTGCCGAGTCTTGAGCCGTAGGATTGCGCCAGCGATCCGCACGTCGAAAGGATGGATCGAGATGGCCGGATTCGTTCCTGGTCGAGACCGCTTCACCGTCGATGCCGCAAATCCCGACGCGGCGCGGCAGGTTGACAAGCTCGATTCGGAAGAGCGTCAAGCGGCGCTGGACAAGAATGAGCTCGTCGAGCTCGAGCGAGAGCAGACAGGCAGTGCCCCACCGCCAAGCCGACGGAGCCTTGTCGACCGGCTGCTGCGTCGGTAACCGGGCGAATTAGCGAACCGACCAGCCTTGGATACTCCGGGCGCGGCGGGCCATCTGCGGATGGTGCACGGGATATTGAGCATCGGGCAGGCGGACCAAGGACTATTCATGGATTGCCGGACCCCGCCATCGAGCGCACCATCTGCCCGACGATGAAGTTCACTCTGGGTCTGCTGCTCGCGCTGGTCGCCGGATGTTCAGCGCCCGGTGAGAGCCCAAGCAATGGTGCACCAAGCCAGAGCCCGACGAGCTCGACAATCGTGGCGACCATCCCGACGCCGAGCGCGTCGCCGACGCCTACCCATGGCCCCTCGATCATCTGTGTCCCGTTCGCGGGTCCCCTGCCATCGAGCCTGGCCGACCCGTGCCCGGCGGTGATCGCCCTCGTCCAGAGGGTGGCCGTCAATGGTGGCCTGCCGGTCGCCCGAATCCTCATCAAACCCGGGTTCTTTTGTGGGGACCCGTGGCAGGTCAACGGCTCCCCGCCTCCTTGCTCCGGGCCATCGGGCCTCGACGGCATTGGCATGCACGGCTGGGTCACCTACGTCGGCAGCGACAAGGTCATGGCGATCATGACTACCTTCCAGGGCGCCCCGCCCTGCATAGAGAAGGTGTGCGGTAGCTCGCTTCCAAGCTTCCCGCCGACCTGGGTGGCAGACGTCGCGGATGCCGGCCCACCGGCTGGTTGGGTGATGCCGTCGCCATGACCGAGGCCAAGGATTACCCCGGTCGCTCGCCCCTCGTCTGGCCTGGCCCCCACGAGCGGGATCGCCACACGGACGCGGAGCTGTCTCGGGGCCAGTCGAGGATCCGCCGGAAAGGGGGCTAACGATGCACCTGCCAACCCGCCGCCAGGAACAAACCACCGCAGCGGCGATCGCCCTGACCGTCGTCATCCTGACGCTCGCCACGGGCGTCCTCGTCGGCCCCGCACTGGGCGGCTCGATCCTGTTCCTTGGGATCCTCGTTGTCTTTGCCTACATCGAGCTCACGAACTGGCGCTTGGCGCGGAAGCGGGAGTCCTCCTAGCGGAGCCACGGCCGTCGGTAGATGAACCAACCAAGGGCGAACGTGAGGACCAGAAGCAGCAAGCCATCCATGAGTTGATAGAGCCCTAAGCCCGCTTCGGAGCTGCCCGCCAAGGCGTTGGCCAGGTGGGCCAGCGGGTCGAAATCCCGACTCGTAGACGATCGCCAGCAGGAAACTCGCGAACACCCAGGCAACGACCAGAGACAACGCCGCACGAAGGATCTTGCGCACCATCGCACCGGAGCCTAATCCGTTGCCCCGGAGGGCGCGTTAGTTGCCGCACCCCTCGGGCCTCGTGTCTACCAGCCGCGGCCGTGCTCGCGCCTCGTCGCCCACGATCAGGGTTCATTCCAGATATATGCGCCAAACAAGCGACGGTCCGTAGGGTCAGTGCTGGTCCCGGCTCCGCGTTCCGACCCGAGGTGGATTAGGTGAAGCCGATTGCGCCGACGCCGCAAGACGAGTCACATGCTCTCGAAACATCTGGGCCATCGCAGGGTCGCGGAAGGTGTCGGCGTTGACCTCAAGGTCGGGACGATGTCCGGGCAGGCGTTCATTCGCCAGTACGACACGGCGACGGACAAGGTTGACGCCATCTTGGCTGACGACTTCAAGTTGTCGGCCGATGGAGAGCTCACAGGCGATCTCGCCCTGCCCGACTCACCAGGTTCCCCGCTCACACCCGCGCAACGAAAGGCGGCAGCGGCCGTCGTGATGGCGTATGCGAAGCAACTGGTAGCGAAGGGTCAGCTCGACTCGCGCGCGCCCAGCTGGCTGAAGGCTCACGGCGTCGCGTGAAACAACCAGCCAGTACCCGGCTTGGGCCCGCCACACTGCCTTGGAACCGAGCCGTTCAGATGAAGAAAGTAGTCCTGGTTCTGGCCGGTGCGCACGGCGGAGCTGACCCGACCGTCCGACTGTTCGGCAGGAACATCACGAGCGGTCTGATCGTCCTGGGTGACACGAGCATCTTGTAACCACCTTCGCCGCGAGCAGGGCCGACTACAGCCCCGCGCTCTGGAAAGGCGATGCACTGTGGAGATTCCCGGCGGGGGCGCGTCGGGGGTCTCCACATTTGACTCACGCGAGCTTAGGGTCTGGCCCCCGCTTGCTGCGGGGCTGAGCAGCCGCCTGCCGTTTCAGGAGGTCACCGCCCGTTGTCCACGTGGTCGCCCATTTGTCGGCAACCTCCGCCAATTCCTTCGCCAGCATCCTCGCCTCATACGGCCCGTACTCCTTGTGAGACGCCACCCGACGCCACTTCAGATACGCCCAGTCGACGGGGTCGGTGCTGGTAGTCGTCACCTAGTCACCCCCTAGCCCCCGACCCAGGGCGACCTAGTCGGGGGGGTTGGGGAAAAGGGAGTGCCCCCGTGCGGCCCCTTGCCTAGGTTGGCTCTCACCGTCAGGGCGGGAATCCTCATGACTGCCGCAAACTCGTTTCCCTCGTGACCCAGGCGCGTCGAATCACCCTTGAAAGCCGCGCCTGGGATCGGAGGGTCGGGTCGGTCCGCAGCAATTCGGCGACCCGTTCTGCGCGGGCCACAGACGTAACCGCGCAAGTCGTGTCCCGAGGGTGCCAGGGGGGGAAGAGAACGAGCCCCCTGGCACGCCTCGGAGGGGGCCCTCACACACCCAAATGGCCCCCGTCTGCGCGAGGCCCCTGACAAGCCCGCGCAAGGTCGCTTGTCCGACCCCCTACCGCTCTCCTCCTGTGGAGGCCACTCCCGCCAGCAGATCTCCATGAGCCTGAGGACTTTGCTGGACACCAGCCGCATGTCGTAGTGGTAGCCGTCGAACGTGTCGGACTTCTGGCGAACGACCCTCTCCAGGCTGCGATAGACGCCGGCTCTCTCGCTCTCTGGGACGCTCATCACCGCGGAGACGACGTCCTGGACGATTCGGAGGATCTTCTCGTCACTGACCGAGAAGGCCACGCTGTACTCGCGTTTCCGCGCCCGCTCTTCTGCTCGGCTTAGCCCCATCGGTCTAGGCGGGAGGGCCCCAGTGACCGCTGGGCGGCGGGAGGAGCGACGGTTCAGCCTCGACGTGACCGTTCGAGGCCACCGCCTCGTGCACGCCTGCCAGCCAGTCGGGGCACAAGGCTCGGATCTCCTCGGCCCTCTTGGCGGTCGCCAAGCCCGTACGGACGGCGTAATCGATGTGACTGGCGAACCGTCTGGCGATGATGTTCTTGGCGTCCTCGATCTCACCCACGAGGTCTCTGTTGGCCCTCATCGTCTTGACGGACCTCCCCCTTGACGATCGCCTCTTGCGCCAGGTAGGAGAGGTTCCCTATCTCGTCGTATAGCGTCACGTGGAACACCTCCTCCAGCGCGGCCATCTGCCCGTCACCATGTTCTCGGGATAGGGGGCGACGAACATCGCGACTCAGGGGCGGACGGTTCCCTCCCCGCCGTCTCGGGGACGACCCCATATCGCCCTGATCGGCGGGTCTGCCCTGCTCATAGCGTCGTGGACGGCGAGCGCCCACGGGGTTCCGGCGGGCTGGGGGTTCCCCTCGGCCACTCCCGCGTTGCGGAACCTTCTCCAGATCTCGATGTCGTCGGTCATATGCGCTTCTCCTTCGGGAGAGGCTCGCCGACCTTCACCCGCATCCCGTCGATGGTTTCCGTCGCGTAGCGCGGCGAGTTGTCGGTGCTGTAGAACGGTTCGGCCAGCGCGGCCCGCTTACGCTCAGCGAGAGCCTCGGCGGGATCCTTGCGCTCGAACAGGTAGTCACACCACCCACGGATGATGTTCGCCTGGGCGCTTTCCCTCGTGTCGCGAGAGCCACCTCTCGGCTCTCCTCGCTGCTCTCGGGGTTGTCGAAGACCCCCAGCGCCCGGAACTTCGCATAGAGGTCATCGACCGCGCGCAGGAGCGACCGCTGGAGCTTCACCTCGTCCGGGGACTTGGTTCGCGTCCCGAAGGGCCGACATCTACGCCTCCTCGCTGAAGATCGCGATGATGTCGAACGCCGCCTGGACCTTCAGCGGCACGTCAGACCGACCGTTGCACGTCGTAGAGACCTGATTGCCCACACGGCCGTCCTCACACTCGCTGGCGGGGCACCGATAGCGACGAAAGACACTCTCGGGGTAGCCGCGATTCCCGTGGAGCCCGATGAAGGACGCGGTCGCGATCCGCTCTATGCGGGCCAGGCGCTCTTCGGTGGCGACGGCCGTCTTCACTGGTCACCTGGGGTCTCGGCGCTGATGGCGGATACGTCACACCCGGCTGGGTTGGCGAACTGGTGTCCGGTCTTGCCAACGTCGTGGTGGCAACCCCGTAGTCGACCCCCGCGACCGCACTCGGCATCCCTGGGGGAGTTATGTCGGCGCGTGGGGTCGGCGTGCTGAAAGTTCCTGTGTCGAGTGCCCTCTTGGCAGTCATGGTGTTCTCCTATCGCGGGGTGCTCGCCGGCCGATGTGGGGGCGGGGGCTTGTGGAGCATGTCGCCACGGGTCGGATCCTTCTCCGTCCACACCGGACAGCGAGTGGTAGTCGACCTCGACATTGGGGCGGGGACTTGGCGCGACCGCCACGCCCGTGTCGATCACGGGACCCCACATGTCTGTGTAGCTGATGGTCATGGTGCTCCTATCCTGGCCACGGACCCCATCGGGGATCGGCGGGCTCACTGTCGGGTGGTGGTAGCGGGAGGGCCCGCCATCTGCGTTCATCGCGTTCGCGAGCCCCGTCCGTGCGGGGCGACGTCGAGAACTTGCCGCCGTGGATGGCGTGATCCTGCTCGCCCAGACGAAACCACGGGGTTGGGCTGC
This sequence comes from uncultured Chloroflexia bacterium, assembly GCA_963720965.1. Taxonomy (GTDB): domain Bacteria; phylum Chloroflexota; class Limnocylindria; order Limnocylindrales; family CSP1-4; genus Palsa-1033. The sequence goes on from CAVRHD010000002.1 coordinate 1,440,557, forward strand.
CACGATGGGGAAACGTGTCGGGGACGCCCCTGCCCTTGGAGCTGGCCAGCGCCGCCAACCTTGTCCCTCCAGTCGTCCTCCACGGGGGGCGGTGGCGGCTGGGGACGACGCCGGAAGATCGGAGCCGTTCCCTTACCTCAGCCTCTCGGCCTGCTCGAGGCTGATGTACGCGTTGACGTAGTTCTTCATGTCCCTGAGTCGTCCAACCGTCAGAGCAAGGACGTTGTCGATCTGCTCGAGCCGGTCCTCCAAGATCGCGACGCGCTCGGTGAGCGTGTGGACATCGGTAGGCATCGCGAGCTCGCCGGTCGCGTGCAGGCGGCGTATCCGTCCGACCGTGCCGCGGTGGGTTCCTGTCCGCCTTGCGATTTCACGATCCGATGCCTCGCCATCGAGATGGATTGCGTGCAAGATGGCCCTCTCGCGCTGAGCCGCGGTCATATCGGCCCCATTCATCGTATTCATAATATTCAATTCTACGGCCAGCGACCGCCCGGCCTTCCACGGGCTCCCGGCCTGCCGAATTGTCCGCCCGCGATTGGCCCTGGCCGTCTGGGTGAAAATCGCCCGACCGCTGCTGGTCACGCCGGGCGCGATGCGGGTTTCTCACCCGTCACCGCGCTCAAGCACGTCACGAACTGCGCCACGAGCTCAACGCTGCCGGCGCCCTAATGGGGTGGTCTGCAGGAGGGCCCTGGGGACCTCCAAAGATGGTCACTTACCCTCGTATAACAGTGCGCTGACTGTTATACTTACGGCATCTCATAAAGCGGGCTCGCGGTGCGCTAACGCCCGACCCATGGCCCGCCCAGGAGGCAACCTGATGAGCAGCACCCACCCTACCGAGTCGGCCCCTTGTCAGCAGGCCGATCAAGACTTGATCTACACGGTTATCGGCCTCTCAGGGCGCATCGTCGCTTGGTCCTGGAGCGAGCAGGCCGCGAACGATCACGCATGGCCCGGTCAGATCGTCAAGGGCGAGTTTGCCCCGTACCGGACCGCTCATCCGCCGACATCAGCACTTGGACGGGCGCGATCGAGGTTCGGTCATGAAGCGCCAAGCCTTCACCGCAGAGCAGCGCGCCGAGTACAAAGCAGCGAAACGGGAGGAATCCCGCGAGCTGATCGAGTCGGCTGCGCGCGAGCTGCTCACGTCCGAGGGATGGCAACGGTTCGCCGAAGTCCGCGGATCATTCCATCGCTACAGCTTCGGCAATTGCATGCTCATCGCCATGCAGCGCCCCGACGCTACCCGGGTTGCCGGTTTCCACAAGTGGCAGGACCTCGGACGCCAGGTCCGCAAGGGCGAGCACGGCATCCGGATTCTCGCCCCGCACACCTACAAGGGAACGGACGACAACGGCGAGGAGGAAAC
>CAVRHD010000003.1:0-256456 GCA_963720965.1 uncultured Chloroflexia bacterium
CGCCGCGGGTCAGCGTGATATCGATGCTCTCGTCCGGATTGATGAGCCGCAGGTGGTCGCCCGAGGACTCCTGCTGGGTGCTTGCCGCCTGCAGGCGCAGGACGAGCCCGACCGGCGGGCGGAAGAGGCGGATGTCGCCTCCTTCGCGCTCGAGCGTGATCTTGGTGCCGATCGCGCATCCGACGACATACCCCTGATCGAGCCGCCACTGCTCGGCCATCGCCGATGTCCCTCCTAGAGAGAGATCACTGTGCTCTAGTCCTATCGGGCCCACCCATGGCCGCCCCGCCCTCCCCCCGGGTCTGTCAATGGCCGGCAGCGTGGGATTGGTCTGTCCCCGCGTCAAGTGGGGAAGTTCGGTTGGGCCAGCGAAGCGACGCCATGAGTGAACGGCGTCGATCTTCCACATGCCGACAGGTGGCCGGAATGGCCCAGGTTCGGCGGGTTTCTGCGGGGAGCTGGAAGGACGTCGGCCACGCTCTACGTATGCCTCACGGATGTGTCTAAATGCGGATGCTCCCGTGGCCTCGGAACGGGGACGTCACCAGATACGGTGCGAAGGCTCGGAGGACGAGAGGATGCGGAAGATCACGGCGAACGTGTACATGACCCTGGATGGCCGCGGCGCGTTTCCGGAGTATCCGACGTCGGGTCCGCCATCGACCGAGCCCAACCCACTCTTTCGAAACATGTGGTACGACCGGTTCGACGACGTCACGACGGTCGTCATGGGCCGGCGATCCTTTCTCGGGCATCAGCAGACGTGGAGCGAAAAGGCGCTCGAGCCGGGCGAGGCGGCTTGGCTCCTCGACTACCGACGGTACCTGGACCGCGTCGAGAAGGTCTGCCTGTCGAACCGCCTCAAGTCCACCGACTGGGAGAACTCGAGGATCCTGGGCGGGGATCTCGCTGAGATTCTGGCGAAGCTGAAGCGGGAGAAGGGCGGGAATATCATGCTCGAAGGGGGTCCCGCGGTGGTCCGGGAGTGCCTCCGCCGCAATCTCGCGGACGACTACTGGTTCTTCGTCATGCCCGTCGTCTACGGGAAGGGTCCTCGGTACTGGGGCCCGATGGACGGTCAGACCACGCTCAGTCTGGTCGAGACGAAGCCGGGCAAGAACAAGGAGATCCTCCTCCACTACGAGGCGGTCCGGTAGGACCCGCCGCGAGGAGGCGAACTCCCCCAGCGTCGCTTTGGCCTTCGGCCCGCTGGCCTGCCGCGCGTCGAGTGCCCGTCGAGGATCGGTCGAGACCCCTCACCTAGCTAGCTCGGCCCCACCCGCACGATGAGTTGATCGTGCGATTGACCGTCGAGCTTCCGACTCCGGCGGAACAAGAGGACGGCTGAGGTCGTCCGAGTAGTGCGGCGACGCATCCACATTGGCTCATCGCAAGGAATGACATGGCTCGTATCGGCATCCTTGCAGTGCTCATCGCCTCTCTTCTCGGTGCGTGCTCACCGTCCGCCGGAGCCACCACGTCGCCGTCCCTGGGCGCCAACGCCTCGCCTTCTGGGATCGTCTCGCCCCTGCCGTCGGCCTCCGCGCAGAAAACGGAGGTCGCCGGCCTGCCGGTGCTCAGCGTTGCAAGCGCCGACGAGCTGCTGCGGTCGGGCAAGCTCGACGGCCAGGCCGTCGCAGTCGCTGGCTACTACAACGCGATGGCGCTGCCCTGCCCGTATCCGGGGCGGTACATCGGCCCGCTCGAGAGCTGGTGCACGGTCGTCGCCTTCACCGATACCCGCGCCGGTGCCACGCTGTGCCAGTCAAGCGGGACCAATGGCATGAGCTGCGGCCAGCCTTCCGGAACGAACCTGGCACCGTTTTTCATGACCGAGACCAGCGGGGACCCCTGGTCGTGGTTGGCCGGGGGCGCAATGGGCGCACCTGTCGCGATGGTGCTCATCGGCCATGGCGGTGACGCCCGGCAATGGCAGTGCACCGCCGCGACCCAGGCCCAGTGCGCGAGCGCCTTCGTGGTCGACCGCATCGCCGTTGCGGATGGTCACGCGTTCCGCCGTCGGCACCACAAACGGGTGACCAGCAGACGGGCAAGACGATAGCGCCCAGGATGACACTCGCGCAGGTCGCGGTCACGATCGGGCTCGGTGACGACCTGTTGACCGGGATGCCGCTGCGGGCAGGCGAGATTGCCACCATCGACCCGCGCTGGAACCTCGCTGGCAACGAGATCGTCTGGCTGGCGCGGTCACTCGGGCCAGCTGCCCAGGCCGGGTCTGCGCAGGCTTCGATCAGAGACTGTGTGGCTGGTCGACGACGCCACCGGGAAGCTCATCGACAGCCACCCGCTGAAGTTGGCTCCGGACTACCAGCCAGCGCGTTTGTGGCAGATGGCCACCGCCCACGGGGTCGACTGCTGCGCGGGTGATCTCGCAGCCTTCTACCGCGTGGAGTCAAGCGATGGCACGGTGGTGCACGAGGGGCTCGTGCCTGGCGGCGAGTCCGGGGGAAACGGATCGACGACCTTCGGGGGCGGATACGGCTCGGGGCCGCTCGTCCTGTCCGCCGGCGAATACTCGGTCACCGCGTGGCTGGCGACGAACCATGCCGGCGTCATGGGCACTCCTCGCGATGAGTGCTCTACGACGGTCACGCTCCGGGCGCTCGACAACATCACGCTCAACGCCGATTACCCGCTCGACAAGGCCTGCAGCTTCGAACCCGCGCCTTCCCCATCACCGGGCGCCTGACAAGGCGACCGACACGATGAACCCGTCGTGCGAGGAACGCGCTCAGCTCGCTGCTCCCCTTGCGATGCCGGCCATGGACCTCCACCGGGCAGCCCTCTGGACGTGGCTTGCGCTGGCGATCGTCGCCTTCGTCGTCTGTGTCGGAGGAATCGTGGCGCCCGCCCCGTGCTGTGGCGACGGGTCGATCACTGCGTTCGGAGGAGTGTTCGGGATCCTGCTCTGGGCGGTGCCGACTCTGCTGGTCCTGGTCTGGCTCGAAGGCGATTCACCAATTCAGCTCCGCCGGACGGATCCCCTCGGCGGGGCCGTTCATGTTCGAGGTCCAGCAGCCCTCTAGACTCACAGGCGCCCCGTCGGTTGCACCCTCTCCTGGCGGGGCGCTTCAACAGAAGGCGACCATGGCTGCTCTGCTCGGGCTCGGCGTTGCACCTACTTGGCGATCGCGCTCCCGAACCAGGTCCCTGAGTCACCGCTGACTAGGATCCCGTCGCGCATCAGGAAGACCTGGCGGGCGCCTGCCAGCCCAACTGGCTCGCTGCCACTCAGCGCCAGGTTCGTCCAATGCTCGCCGTCGAAGGATGCTTGGTATTCAAGTGGAGCATCACTCGTGTCGCCCTGGCTGCCCCACCCCAGCAGGCGGACTCCGTCCCCTGCAAACGAACCCGCTGGGCTGCCATTCCCCTCGCCCGAGGCCACGACGCCGAATGGGTCGGCATGGCTGACCTTCCAGGATCGCCCATCGCTCGAGAGCCACAGGGATGGCTGGCCTGGGGTGAGACCCAGTTGAGTGCTCGCAGCCATCAGGCCGTTCATGCCCGGCCAAACCTCGGTGAAATCGTCGCCGTGGGCAGCCGCGACGGTTGCCACCGACCATTGACGCCCGTCTTCGGACCACCAGGCGTGGGGCTGGCTCGTGCGCGGCGTCGAAGCGTCGAGCGCGACGAAGCCGTGCTCGAAGGGCGCCACCGCAGTCACCTGCGCAACCCCCGATCCGGGCAGCCCCACCGACGTCCAGGCCTGGCAGTTGGTGGTGAGTTCAAGCGCCGGCCCATGCGCGACGGCCGCCACGGCTCCGGTAGCTCCTCCGGCGAGGAATGCCTGACGAACCTCGTCGACGGTAAACCGGGGCGCCACGAGGGCCCGCCAGCCGGACCCGCTGTCAGACCACCAGAGGGTGCCCTTGCCCGTAGCATCCTCGCTCGCCACTAACACGCCGGTGCCGCAGGCAGTCCCGCCGATGACGAACGTGTTCCCCGTCGGGTCATCGAGCCCGAACGTCGGGTCAGGGAGCTTGGCCCAGCCTCGTCCATCTGGCGAGGTCCACGCCCCGAGTTGCCCTGTCGGGCCTGTCTGGCCGAGAGCGACGTAACCACCCGACCACGGAACGACCATCGTGATTTGTGGCTGGCCAGCAAGTCGCTCGAACGTAAGGCCGGTCCACGCCGTCATCGTAGCCGGGGGCACCGTGGTTACCGGCTGGCTTGAGCTGACGGTGGTGCTCGGCTCGGGCGTACCGGTTAGCGATGCGGCCACAGTCGCGCTTGTCGGGTGCGACGCGACCTCGGCCGATGCTTGGCAGCCGGCCAGCATCGCCGTCGCGATGAGGACGGCCATCGACTTCGAGATGCCGGCCATGGACTCGACCCCCTGTACGACGACAGCGCAAAGGCTCGCGCCGCTGATCAGACGACCGACGAACCCAGAAAGGTGCGCGCCTCCAACGGGCGTGAGCGTTGGCCGGTGAATGTGGTTCGTATCGGAGTTGACGGTCAGCCCGGTCGCCGCCGGGTGAGAGGTTGGGTTGCCGCCTTCATCGACGTGACGAGCGTGGCGTATTTGGTTACCGCAGATGCCTGATATCCCAGCGACATCGCGGCTCGTCCGACCGTCCGGGCCGGGCCACGTCAGCCGGCTGATGGCCGAGGGCCACCTGTCCAAGGAAAAGGCCGCGCAGTGGCTGGCGGCCTGGAAGACCGCGTCCGGCGAGCGTCAGCTGGATCGGCTCAAGTCGGAGTGGTGGGCTCCGGCCTGGGAGTGGATCGAGGCGGAGAGGCGCGAGCCGAGATGATCCCCTTGGGGTTACCTCAGCCGGCGGGGTTCGCCGCAGGCGTTCGTCGCAGGCGCCGCACGAGCGTGCCGATCGCTGCGCCGACGAGGCCGATGACCAAGACCGCTGGAATGAGGAGGGATCCCACAACACTCCCACTCTTCTATGTTGCTGGCGCGTCGGAGGTTGATCTGTGCGTTGTTGCGCTTGTAGAGCCCCGTGATCACGGCCACCCGCAAGGCCAGCTGCTTCGACCAGGCTTGGGCCATCTGGACATCGGTGTGGACGACCGTTCCGTCGGCTGTTGATTCGAGCCGATACATGACGGTCCCTACTTCGTCGTGTCCCACATGCGATGCCCTAGCCGTCAGCCCGTGCGGTGGATCGACCGAGATCAGTTCGGTGATCCACGTTCCTTGCGCCTCGGCCGGTTCGTCCACCGCGATCCGAAACCGCGCACCGGCGCCTGACTCCTGCTCCGAACCAAGCGCGATCCCGACCTGGAAGCCGCGCTCCAGGCTCGCAAAGCGGCGGGGGTCTGAGAGATACGCATACACCTTGTCGATCGGAGCCCGGACCGCGTACGACGAGCGCAGACGCATTGTCACGAATGTAGCAAGCCGACGCAGCCTGCGGTGACGAACCACGCAACACGATGAGTCAATCGTGGCGACCTAGGCGGGAGACATTCGCCTCGTCGCCTCGTCGGTATAACCCAGGGTCGAACCTACTCGCCCACCCGCACCCGGTGCCTGTACCAGAACAAGATGAGTATTGCCGGTCCGAAGGCCACGGTGGCCCCGACGATCCGCAGCGGGTCCTCGCCTAGGATCCCTTCGGCGACCACCACGAGCGCGGGACCGAGTACGACAAGGCCAGCCCCCAGCGCCATCATTCGGCCGCCGCGAAGGCGGATTGCCGCGTCATCGCCGGGGGCTCGGATGATTGTCCCAAGGCCGGCTACCCAGATCACGAGTCCGGGCAGCGTCGCCAGGATGAGAAGTGGAAAGTCCACGACGGCACAATCCTTCTCCGCTCAGCTGGCGCTCCAGTGTGCGGACTTCACCCAAGCGTGACCCCAGCGCGAAGGCCCCAATCTCGTCGAGCTTCGGGACCTCATCGTCGATCGGGTCGACGAGCTCATCGCCGCAGGCCAAGCCCGAGCGGCGGTCGAGGAGCGCTACCTCGGCGGGCACCCGGCTCTCTTTCCCAATCGGCAGGCCGAGTGGGATGAACGCCTCGAGTTCAGCCAGCGGATCGGTGCTCTTACGGTGGGGCTGGCCGAGAAGGATGGCGTGAGCCCGCCGCCGCCACCGGCGCCCGGAGTCGTGGTCGAATGGGTCGCCCGATTGGCGGCGGATCTCGTCGAACCAGCTCGGGCGGAGGCACTCGAGGACATCGGCCAGGGCTGGCAAGCGTACAAGGTCGCATCCGCCTGGACGCGCCAGCAGCTGGGTCCCCGACCGTGACTGAGAGTCGACCGTCCGGACTGGCCTAGCGGGCTTGACAACGACGACCTAGAGCGTAAGGTGCTACTCAGGACGCGCAAGTATTGGGGCAGGATCTCGGATGAACAGGTTGACCCTCTGGGTCACCGCGGCATTCTCGGGCGGGATCGTTGTCCTTATGACGAGTCTCGGGTTGATCGCGTCCCTCTCGATCTTGCTCCTGGCGGTTCTGCTGGCCCTTCGGAGCCGCGACCGAGCCGTGGCCGTCTCCGGGGTCCTGACGGGGTTCGGCGCCATCTGGTCCTTCTTGATGGTGGGTCAGGCCGGCTCCGCCGGGGCGACCGACAACTTCGGCTTCTGGGCTGCCGTCGGCATTGTTCCGCTTGTCGTTGGGTGCGCCTTGGTCGTGCCGACCGTGGTTCGGACGCTGCGCTCACGGCAGGTTGCCGGGGGCTAATGAGCTGAGACAGCTACGACACCAGTTCAGCGTTCGCCGGAGCCTTCTGCTCAAGGTTGACGCAGACACTTCTCGCGTGGCCCGCGCTCTTGACCTTGAGGATCTCGAGGCGCAGGTTGACCTCAGTCGCTCCGCCGTACTTCGCCACGATCCGCTCGTAGTCCGCTTCGTGGACGGTCACCGATCCGCCGGCCTGCTCAACCAGGAGACGACGGCGCAGCTGGCGAGGATCGTAGCCCCGCGGCTGCGGGAGGCCGATCGGCGGCCAGTCAGTCGAGGATCAACCTGGTCCGGCGGAATCGGGCTGTGGCGGCGGCGAGCAGGACCAGGTCGAGCAGGGCGATCACGATAGCCAGGCCGACCGCGATCGCCGGCCAGTCGAGCCCGGCGAGCGTTCTCGCAACCTGCGCACGGACGTCCTCGGGCAGGGCGCGAAGGACGAACACGGGCACGAAGACCAGCACGATGATGGCGAGGTTCATGTTCTGGACCGCCTGCCGTACCGTCGGCGAGCGCAGCGCGACCAGCGAGCCGCCACAAGCCACGAGGCCCGCACCGAGCACGCCGAACCCGGCGAGGATCGCGAGCGCCTGCGGCGAGTAGACGAGGATCCCGCTCCCCGCATGCACGACGTTGACCACGACGAGCCCGGCGAGCGCCCCGATGGACATGAAGCCGCAGCCGTAGACGATCGCGGCGACGATCTTGCCGATGAGGATGGCGCGGTCCGACAGGCGGCTCGCCAGCAGTGTCTCGAGGGTGTGGCGCTCGCGTTCGCCGGCGATGCCGTCCGCGACCATGCTGCTCGTCAGGAGGAGCGCCAGCGCCACGAAGGGCAGGATCGCGAACGGCTCCTCCACGAGGGCGAGGCCAGCCTGGAGCGGGATCACCACGCCGAACACGGCGAACACAATGATCATGCTGCGCATCGAGCGCCGCAGGGTGCCTCCCTGCAGGAGCATCTCGCGCAGGTCCTTTCGGGCAATCGTCCAGATGTCGTAAGTCACGCGGCCATCTCCATGAGGGCCAGGAATGCATCCTCGAGATCGGCGCCGCCCTTGCGCACCTCGTCGATGGCCACACCTTCCGCGACAAGCAGGGCGACGAGCGGCGCCGAGTCATGCCCGGCGCGCAGGCGGAGGGTCAAGCGCCCGTCGCCGAGGTCGGCCGTCTCGACCGCGGGCTCCGTCGCCAGGATCCGGGCGACGCGCTGGTCGAGGCCGCGCCCGGTGATCTCGACCCGGTCCCGCCGCGCCTGGCTCCGCAGCGTGTCGGGCGGCCCCACGGCCAGGAGGCGCCCCTCCCGGATGACGGCAACCTGGTCGCAGAGCTTCTCGGCCTCCGCCAAGTTGTGCGTGGTCAGGAACACCGTGACGCCCTCCCGCCTGGCGAGCTGGGTCAGATCGTCGCGCAGGGCCGCGGCCGCAACCGGGTCGAGGCCGGCGGTCGGCTCGTCGAGGAACACGAGCTCCGGCCGGTGCAGCAGGGCCCGAGCGACGGCCAACTTCTGCTTCATGCCCCGGCTCCAGGCGCCGACGATCTCGTCGCGCCGGTCCCACAGCCCCAGGCCGTCGAGCAGCTCGCGGATGCGCAGCTCGCGGTCCGATGGCAGGAGGCGCCAGACCCGCCCGTAGAAGTCGAGATTGCCGCGGGCGGTCATGCGCTCGTACAGACCGGCATGCTCGAGGAGGGCTCCGCAGCGCTCGCGGACCGCGCCCGCAGCGGAGCGGGTGTCGTAGCCGAGAACGGTCGCGGTGCCGCGCGTCGGCTCGAGCAGGCCCAGCAGGAGTCGGATGGTCGTCGTCTTGCCTGACCCGTTCGGGCCGAGGAAGCCGAAGATCGAGCCCGCGGGCACCTCGAGCGAGACGCCGTCGATGGCGCGCAGGGATCCGAACTCACGCGTCAGGCCCTCGGTCCGAATGGCGAAATCGGTCATGGAGCTCCTTCCGCCGGACCCACCCCGAGCTGGCCCCGGCCCAATGGACGCAGCGTTCTAACCAGCCTACGACTTCCTTGCCGCTGACGCCCTCCTGGCGACGGAGCCAACGGCGCGAGAGGGAAAGGCAGAATCGCGGTGTCCGGCAGCGCTCGCGATGCATTGAGCCGCAGCTCCTGGATAGGCGGGCGCCTGCAAGTCCGCCGAGGCCACGTCAGGTCCAGCGGATGCGCCTGAACCGGGGCGGCAACCGCCAGCTCAACCGACGGTCAGACGCTCGTCCTCTGGCAGCCGTAGGGCCATCCGGATCCCGCCCGGGACGCCGCCGTTGGAACATGCGCACGATGACATCATCGTGAGGGCTCGGGGATCGAACCTCAACGAAGGTCTGGCGGGACCTTCCGCTCGACAGGCCAAGGGAGCACGCGGGTTACGACCAGTTCATCGAGCTTGATCGAGTCCCTCTTGATCGCCTCGCCCTCCTCGCCGTGGTAGTTCAGGGCGATCGTTGCGATCTGCCAGGGCAGCGATGCACATAGGTTCGCGAGAACTCGAGGGACAAACTCGCGTTCGGCCCACTCGCTCGCGCATTGGTCCAGGACGGCGCAGAGGGCCACGAAGAGCGTCTCGTCCCGACCTTTGTAGCGGGCCAGCGGCTCGATGTAGGCCGAGCTTGCGCGGAGCAAATCATCGACACAGTCGTCATCCGCTGAATCGCCCAGGCGGTCCTCAACCACCTCAGCCTCCGGCCCCGCAGGCGTCAGGCGCAGGACCTCAGCCCGGGCCACTGAATACGTGACGCCGAACGATTCCAAGGCGAGCGAAGTGGGCATGTTCACATCACGCAGGAGCCCAAGGAGCAGGTGCTCGGTCCCGACGTATTCGTGATCCATCCGGCCGGCTTCGGCTCGAGCTCGCTCGATAGCGGCTTTGCCACCGGGGGTAAGGCTGATCTCGCCCCGCTTGGCGTGGGCACCGTGATCGAGCGCGGGCTCGACGGCAACTCGCAGCGCCGGCAGATCGACGCCGAGATTGCTCAGAACAGTTGCTCCCGCGCAATGGGGGATGCCAAGCAGCCCGACGAGCAGCTGGCCAGTACCGACCGATCGCAACTGCAGTCGAAGGGCCTCCGCCTGGGCGAGGCCCAGGACTTCTTTGAGCTCGTCCGAGAACTCGCGGACGTGTTCCCCGTTTGGTGCCCGTGCCAGCGGTGGCTGGGTCACTGACCCGATTGGGACCAGCCGGACGACCTCGGCCCTGATCTGGTCCAGCGTGGCGCCCATCGACTCGAGCACGCCGGCGGCGATCGTGCCGGGCTCACGGGCGAGCGCCAGCAGGACGTGCTCGGTCCCGATGAAGTCGTGCTCCAGGCTTCGGGCTTGCTCGATCGAGAGCTCGATGACACGCTTGGCACTTGGGGTGAGGCCGGCGTCGTCCCGGGTTAGGCCATCACCAACGACGAACTCGACCGCCCGGCGGACCTTCGCGAGGTCAACCCCGAGGTTGACCAGCACCCTGGCTCCCACGCCATCCCGGATCCCGATCAGAGCGAGCAGGAGATCCTCGGTCGTGATGTACCGGCGCTGGGAGCGCTCTGCCTCGTGTTGAGCATCGCGGAAGAGCCGGCGAGTCTCGTCGCTGAACGCGTCGAAGCGAATGATCTCTGGGCTCACGGGATCAGCATCGCAGATGAGCCCGTCGGGTCAAGATCTCAAGGAACGCCTGCCTCGAGTGGGACGGGCGTACACCCTGGTGAACCGCCGGTGTCCTCCGGCCGACCTTCCGAGCCGGTGTCCAGTGTTGGGGGCACACTGACCCAACGAGTACGTTCAGCGTCAGAGGACCTCAGATGAAGCCGATGCTGCTCAACTACGACGGGACGACCTATGAGTTGCGCCCCGAGATCGCGAGCGACCTCCTGGCCCGCGGCGTCATCGTCGTCAACACAGCCGAAGGCGCCTACGAGCTCTCGCTCGACCACCTGATCGAAGAAGTCGAGCCGCTCGCCACCGTGGTCGAGCGGAGCGACGCTCCAAAGCCGCCTCGACTCGGACGACTTCGAGTTCGAGGGTTCAGCCTGTCGGGTGGGATCGAGCAGGAGGGATTTTCCCGCCCACGACGAATGACCTCGCGCCAATCAAGGAGGAGCCTCACGACGACTGATCATCCAAGGGGAAACCCTGTCCCTGCACGATGAGTGAATAGCGGCTTTTAGAGCCTTCAGGCTTGTCGCCGCCCGCTCAAGGGGTGGTAGGAAATGTGACCCAGCCGTCCTGAATCGAGCTGACCTGGCCGGCGATGGCCCTGATCGCGCCGGTCGCGGAGTCGTAGATCGTCACGGAAGCCTGCTGGCTGCTTGGGGTGCCGGCCGCGTCGGCACCAGGCATGCCTGCCGCGAGCACGAGCGTTCCGTCACCGTTCAACGCGATCGAGACGAAGTCGGCTGTGGGCGCCCAATGGCCAATCACGGTCATCGATGAAGGGTCGATGACCCAGATGCCGGTGGATCCCCCTGCGGGCGTGAGTGGGTCGGTGGCCGCGGTGCCGAGCGCGAAGAGCCGCGACCCGTCCGCCGACAGGACCAAGGAGGGCATCAAGTCCACCTTCGCGCTCGCCATCGGCGCGAACCAGCGGGCCAGGCCTCGGGCTACGTCCGCGAGCGGATCCGAGGTCATGGCCCGGGCGGGCACGGCAAGCTGGCCGGTGACCTTCCCGCTCGAGAGGTCGATCCGTGTGAGGACCCGCGCAAAGGGGTCCCACGCATAGAGCACGTGGCGGGCCGGATCAGCTGCGATCCCGAGGGCAAGGGCCGACGCGGCGCCTGTTGAGATCGGTGTATCGCCCAGGGGATGCCCGTCGAGACCCACCCGGCGCAGGATCGCGCCTCCGTTTCCGAAACAAATCGCGTACGCGATCGTCGGCGCAACGATGCCGGCAGGGGCGTCCTGTGTCACACACGTCGCGTTCCCATCGAGACCCGACGAGCCGGCCGCGAGGGGCGCGGGCGAGCCAAGGCGGCCGTTCGCAACTGTCGCCGCAGCGTGCCAGGAGCTGGACGTGGCTCCGCCTGTGCCCGACCAGCCGAATCGCTCGATCATCGCCATGTGACCATCGGGCGAGAAGGTGACCGATGCTGGCCCCACGCCCGCGGAGATAGCACCCACGCGATCGGACACGCTCGGCAAGGCGAGTGTCTGCATCACCTGGCCGCTCGCGAGGTCAACCACATCGATCCCGCTCCGCCAGACCGGCGGCGCTTCGGCGGTCCAGGCGATGTCGAGACTTGCGCCGCCCGGGCCGAGATTGGCGTTGACTGATGCGTGTTCCGGCTCGCCCGTGATCGCTGGGTCGCCCCGCCCGACGTAGCTCGGCAGGACGACCGTTCGGCCAGGGGTCCCGGATGCCGAGAACCACTGGAGCTCGACCGAAACGCTGGACTCGGTCGAGCCCGGGACCTGGCCCGGGCCGGTCACGGTCTGGGTGCAGACGCACACGAACGAGCCGTCGGGGAGCGCAAAGAGCTGGTTGAAGGAGTCGGCCGTTCCCGCGCCCACCTCTGTCAAGGCGCCGGTCGCGAGATTGAGCAGCGCCGGGCCGGAGCCCGCATTGACGACGACCTCCTCGGCACGCACCGGTGCGCCCTTCGCGGCGTAGGCCGGGAGGAGCGGGGCCGGCGTCGTCGTCGGTGGAGGTGAGTACAGGAGTGCCGGGTTGACCGTCGGACGAGGCGAGGCAGACGATGGTCCAGCCGCGCCGTTGGTCGGACTCTTGGCTGGCGGCAGGGCGAGCCAGACGGCGAAGGCGGCGGCTCCGACCGCGAACAAGACGGCCAGGGTTGCCGCGGCCACGAGGGTTCGGATGATCGGACGCCCGCGCGAGAACGGGCCAGCTCGGTGCGTTCGTTGAGCCCACGAAGACGCTTGGTCCACGTGTGGCATTTGCCAGCTCGAGGCAAGGTCGCGGATCCGCTCGCCGAGCTCCTCGTCGGAGGGCGGCCCACCGGGGAGTCTGGTTCGTTCAGTTGACGAGCTGTTCCCAGTCATTCGGTCACCTCGGTTCCTCGAGTCGCGTTGCGCTCGTTCGTGTTCCTGGAGGGTTCGGGTTCAGCTCGGTCTTGGGCAGGAGCTCCCGGAGGGTGGCGTGGGCGCGAGACAGCAACGCGCCGACGTTGCCCTGGCTCGTTCCGAGGAGCTGTCCGATCTCCGCGTAGTCATAGCCGTAGAGATGCCGGAGCAGGATCGCGGCTCGGGCGATCGGCTTGAGCTGGGCTAGGGCGGCGTCGAGGGCCGCCCGTTCGGCGACCTGGGTCGCAACATCGAGGTCCGCGGCTCTCGGCCCGACCGATTCGCGTTCAGCGACTGCGATCGTAGCAATCCATCGGACGCGCCGCCGACGGAGTGAGTCGAGGGCTTCGTGCGCCACGATGCCGTGGAGCCACGGCAGGATCGGCCGAGCCTTGTCGTATTGGTCCCAGCGTTCGTAGGCCCGAGCGAAGGCGACCTGGGTCGCATCGGTTGCTGCGTCCTGATCGCGCAGGATCCCGAGGGCCAGACGGTACAGGTCCGGGGCGTGGTCACGGTAGGCCCGTTCGACGGCAGCGGACCGTTCCTCAAGGTCGCCCATGACTACTTATACGCCCGAGGTTTGCGATTCCTTACATCCGGCGATTTCCGGCTCGCACGATGAGTTGTTCGTGGTGGCACGCTCAGCGAGGTGCAGCCGCGGACCCAGATCCCGGTGCGTCAGGGCCACCTTGAACAGCCCACCTCCGCGCTGGATCGCAAGCGCCCGCCAGCGTCAGAGCTATGGAACCGTGGTCGTCGCCCGCCCACAGTCTCAGGCTCGAGTCGGCTTGGGTGGCGCAACCTGGCCGGCGTCACTCAGCCCAGCCGAGAGTCCTCTCGCGCATTCAGCTCGGTGCAGAGTGCGTCAAGCTGATCTCTGTCGTTCGTGCGCATGACGATGTTCCGCTCCGGGAACTCGTCATCGCCTCTGAGGAACTCGACGATCAGCGTGTAGTTCGCATACGCGGTCGGGCTCCGTTTGACCTTGAAACGCAGGTCGTGACCCGCCGCCCGGGCGCGCTCGACTTGGCTATTCCCAAACCCGTCCAACCCTCGGGGCGTCGACCACTCCGGCATTCCGGGCATCGTATGGCGTCATGGACGGAGCGACTAGCCCCAGACGGCGCGAGCCAAACGAGTTATGGCGGCAGGCCCGTCGCTAGGGCGACCCTTCCTTCACGGAGCGTCGATGAAGACGAGCCGCTCGCCTGCTTGGAGGATGTCTTTATCGTTCTCGTAGTTGATCCGCCCAAACGACCGGCGACGGTAGTGCCGGTAAAACGTGCGCGGGGACGCAGCCAGTTCCTCAACAGCAATAGCTATCGCATCCGAAGGCCCCGCTGGTCCTTCAACCGTGGCGTCCCAGGCGACCGCACAGGCGCGGATCAGCCCTCCCCTGCCTTGACCCTGAGGTCGTCTCGAAGGGCCTGGACGAGCTCGGGCGCATTGATCCGGGGATCGACCGACAGACTGTCCACCAAACGCAGAAGTCCCTTGTTGTCGACCTCGCACGCGAATGGGAAGAATGGCTCCTTGCCCTTCAGCCGTCGATCGGCCTCCTGCAAGGCGAACCCGGTGAGCCTTGGCACATCCGGGCCGGCTGGTGTCGCCATGGCAGAGAGGATACTCGACGAGTCCGGCCTGAGCGACACGTAGCGAGCTCAGCTCAGATCGGTCCAGGAAGCGACACCCGAGGTCTTCCCCCCCTTGTAGCGGCCCGATGGCTGGCCACCACGATGAACCCGTCGTGGTGCATTTGCGCCTGTCACGGGTGGCTCCGAGCAGTGCTGCCGATCGGCGCCTACTCGCTGAGTTTGACTCCGCCTACCGTGGTCCCGGGCGCGAGGTGATCGGTCTGACTCAAGAGCTGGCCATGCAGCGAGAGATACACGCTCATCGAGATGGCTTCGAATTCGTGAGCTCATCGGTTCCCCCGAGAAACGGCGGGATCCGGAACCCGACGCATTCGGAGGGCCCCAGGTCGCGGCCGCCGTGTGATCGCCAATCTTCGAAGAACTCCGTCGCGAGCACGTCGTCCCGCTGGTCAACCAGGAGAGTTGACATGAAGTCGGCGAATGGCACTCCGGTGACCTCGACCGCGCCAGAGCCGGGGTCGAGTCGGCCGATTCCGGGCCGGTCGCCGGTCCCGTTGTGCGGTCGAAGCCATAGAGGCGACCGAGCCAGTCGTAGGCGAAGACCCAAAGACGGCCTCGAGCATTCGCCCAGTCGGCCAACCAACCTGCTGGCCCGTTGGCGTCCTCGGCATTCGGGGTCCCTGCGGCATGGACGAACCGCAAGAGCCCGTGATCGAAGGACCCGAACGCTGCAACGGACATGAAGCTCTCAAACTCAGCAGCACCAGTGATCCACTCCGGCGGTTGCGCTGGGACGCTTGGTGCCGAGGCCCCTGGATCCGGCCGATACTCGGCGGCGAATTGTTCGTACACGCGGCGCCCTCCCTAGGGACGTGCGAGGTCGATCCTGAAGTCCCAGTACCACCGTCGCAGACCTGCGCAAGACTGAGCCAAAGGACCGAAGGTCAAGGGATTGTAGGTGCCAGCCCTCCCACCATGAACGGTTCGTGAGAAGGACCTGACCCGGGATCATTGCGGACACGGCCCGGCGGGCCAACGGCTGGCGAGATCCCGAAGGGATTGTCGAAGGTCCGAGTCGAGGCGGATGACACGTACGCCACCACGAGATAGTGGCGCTTGGCGATCCCCCATTGCCAACTCGCACCCGCCCGTCCAAGACTGCTCCTGGTCAGGCTGGGGCAGACGGTATCAACCGATTGCAGACCGTGTGAGGCCCGACCGTTGGAGGTGTCAGATGGCCGATCTCCCACCGCCCCCGGAGGGGATTGTGCTGGCCCACTTCATCGTCTCGGACGATGTCGAGCGCTCGCGGCGCTTCTATACCGAAGTCCTCGGCGGCCGGGTGGTCTTCTCCGGCCCCGGAGGGCTGACCTACGTCGCACTTTCCAACACATGGGTCATTATTAATGTCGGCGGAGGCCCGACCGACGACAAACCTTCGGTCACCCTGGAGACACCCCGCGATCCCGACCGGGTCAGCAGCTTCCTCAATATCCGGGTCAGAGACATCGAGGCCCTGTACCACGAGTGGAGCGCCAGGGGTGCTCGATTCCTGACGCCGCCGAAACGACACCAGTACGAGATCCGTTGCTATCTCCGCGATCCTGACGGTCACCTGATCGAGGTGGGGCAAACCACGGACCCGGACGGGGACTGGTCGCCCGGTCACTGGCCTGCGAGCACCGCCGACGAGTCCGAGGGAATGCCGAGTTGACCAGCAGGTTGGACTCGCCCCGCACAGATCACGGACTTCGCTGAGGCTTGAACCCAGCCAACACGATGACCAGATCGTGAAGCAGACCGAATGCCCTACCGTCTGGCCCAACGTTCAGTGACCCGGCCGACGAACTCTGCTGGGATCCCAACCTCGGCCAAGAAGTCAGGCTCGAGAACTATCGGGACGCCGTACTCCTTGGCCCGCTGGAAGTTGCTGCTGACTTCCGCCGGGTCGGCCACGATCAGAACGGCCGTCTTCTTGGTGAGACGTGGAAGGACATCGCAGCCCGCCCATCGAGCGAGCGCCTGTTGAGCGAAGCGATCCAGCGGAGTGCCCCAGATCGTGGTCGCGAGCTGTCCGGTGATCGCGACAGGCTTGCCCGCCCAGCGATGGTCAGCCGTTGGAGACCGATCCTCAGTCACCAGCTCCGAAACGCACTCTCCGGGCGTCCCCAGGTGCAGGATCAGACCGAATCCCTGGCCCTCCCTGACTCGAACCGCATCGCAGGCAATCGCGGGGTCACCGAGCCCCCGCTCGCGGGCGTGCTCCGCGAGATGCTCGAAGAGCGGCCGGTAGTCGAGCGCGTTGGCCCGCGATAGGTAGCCGCCCATCGCCCAGCCGCCGCCGACCCAGACGTAGATGGCAATCGCATTCGGGTCGAACTGATTTGTTGGCTCGGGAATGAGCAGCGCTTTGTAGTAGCCGGCTGGCGGCGGAGGGAGGCCTGGTGGAAGATCACCCGGATGCGGCGCCCGGGCGCCGGCGACGTTCTCCTGGCGATACGCCTCGCCAACGACATCGAGCGCCGCATCGTCACGGAGATGGTCAATCGTGGTCACCGAGAGCTGGATCTGGCGGGACTCCGAGCCCGGCGTGTTCGAGGCAGGCAGATGATGCGTCCCGCCCATCAAGCGTCGCAGCAAGCCCATCCATTCCCCCCGTCAATTGATGCGCCGTATTGAGTCGATATCGCAGCCTAGTCCAGCCCAAGAAGGGATGCCAGCGAGATCGAGTGGAGCGACGCACGGCGCGACGGATCGAACTCGATCTCACCGACCGACACACTCCCAAGGAGTTCGGCCCCGACCAAGAGACTCGTCCAGTCGGCCGCATCTGCATCCACGGTCGCTGGAAGCCGGTACACCTGATAGCGATCGGGATAGTCGTCGAGCGCGGGATCGAACTGGCAGTCGAGCAAGATCCGGCCGGTAGGCAGGCTGACCACGATCATCCGCGGTAGGTCATAGAAGTCGCGGTAGACGAACCGATACCAATCCGGATCGCTCACAACGAGAGTGTACGGACCCCTCCCCTGGCACGACGTGGTCATGGTGCTGGACTCCGAAAAGGCTCTTGACGGTCAGTCTGCCTGCTGCGAGTGTCGTGCGACTCGAAGACGGCTGCGGCGCTAGGAGTCAGGTGAAGGCGAGGATCCGGTGGCTCGCGACCAGGCTGGCGGTGCCGGTCGCGCTTGTCGCTGTCCTGTTGATCGTCGACGAAGGCGCACCGATCACCCTGCCAGTGACGACCGCCGGAGCTTCAGGTGGCTATGTTCAAGTGCCAGGTTGGGACCATCTCTGCAGCGGGTACTGCGTCGTGAAACTGCAGCGTGGAGCGAACGTCGAGCTCACCGCAGTTGACGGCAGCGGCACACCGATCGAGGCCACCTGGATCGGAGCATGCAGTGGCCGGAGCACCATCTGTCAGTTCAAGATGGCCGACAACGACGCCGTCGTCGCCACATTCGGCACGTCGCCATGAGGACCGATCGGAGGTCGGCAACGAGTGGGAGAGTCTGAAGAGCTGCCTGATGAAGGTTGGTTCGGGATACCGATCGAGCCGCCCGACCCGATCGAGTTCCTCCTAGTCGGGATCGACCCGACCGTCGATTTCTCGTGGCGCGAGGTGGGCCTGGATCGATTGGGCAACGCCGTGCACCGGTGCCCGGATCGGCGGTTCCCGACTGGCTCGTATGGCTGGTTCGATCCCCACCACCCACCAGTGAGCGCGGGCGAAGCAATTACGAAGGACGGGTTTGAACGTGCCTGGTCACTCGAACCAATCCTGCCGGCCCAACGCAAGAGGCGCCTTGGGTGAGTGACGATCCACCCGTCGTGTGGGTGGTTCGCGGGTTGCGCGTCGAATTGCTCCCTGCATTGACAGGTCGACCTAAGCCGCTCAGCGTTCCCTGATGAGCAGCGTCCGCCCGGCGCCTGATGAACCAGATCGACCGACCGAGGTCGTCGGCGCCTTGACGTTGGCCGACCTCGGCCCGCTGGGTCGCCATCCGCAGCGGCTCATCTTCATCGTGGCGGCGGCAGGCCTGGCTCTTGGTCGTGTGTGGCTGATCCTGCGCGTGCTCGACGATGGCCTCCCCCTCGACATCGTGGCACACGCTCTCGTGTCAGCCGCCACTGACACGGTCGTCGTCCTGCTGCCGGCGGCCCTGCTCTGGCGGCTGCCGACGGCTGCCCGAACCCATCGGACGCTGCTGGCCGGATTGGCCCTCGGGGCGATGGTCGAGCTGTTCCGACTGGGGGCGGCGCTCGCGACGACATACGGCAACCAACTTCCCGGGCCAGACCTGAACACCGTGGCCTCTCTGGTCCTGCCGGTCGCGAGTCTGCTTGTTGGACTCGGTCTGCTCGAGCTGCGGGGTGGCAAGACGACGCGGCGCGGGTTGCTGGTGGTCATCGCAAGCCTGTACCTGGCCGTGAGCCTGGTTCCGATCGGTGCCGACCTGATCGCGAACGAGGCGATTGCGCCCACCTGGTTGTCACCGGTCCTCTTGATCGTGGCCCCGCTCCTGGCCGCCTTCGCTGGCTGGGTATCGGCGGATGCCTGGTTCGCGGGCGATCGGCCCACCCGGTTCTGGGGCCTCCTCGCGCTTGGCGTGCCACTCTTCGTCATCGCCGCGGTCGTCAGCCAGGGCGGCTGGGCGCTCATGACGTGGGCCATACCCGTCGATCCGGTGGCCGTGAACGACCTTGGATACGTCACGTCCACGCTGGGCGAGATCTTCTCTTTGATTGCGGCCGGCCTCGCCTTTGTTGCCTACGCCCGGCTCACCCCGTCGCCGCCGGACGGGGAGTAGCGAGCGAGCCTTGTCGCCGGCGGGTCACGCACGACGTTCCGACTCGACCCGAACCCGGTGGCTCGCGCCCGCCAGCGGCCTCAGGAACCACGAGATCCCGAGCAGCACCAACCAGATCACCGCGTACGGCCAACCGGCACCTCCGCCGAGAGCGAGAGGGACACCCAGCCCGATGACGACCAGGAGCCATCGCACGAGTCTCAGTGAGCCGGACATCGTCGTCAGGGTAGAGGGATTTGCAGGTAAGCCATCAGGCACCGGTGGACTACTTGGTCATCGTGCCAGAACGCTCCTCGAGCGAGCGACCAGATCCCGTGCTGGACTTCAGCGAGCGGCTCGCACCATCGACACGATTGGCGGGCAGGTCCCAGCCTGCGCCCGAGCGGACGCGACGAAGCCGTGTCGCTCGTACAAGGGCACCGCGTCTGGGTTTGGCGTCTCCAGGTAGGCCGGTAGGTGATCCAAATCAACTAGTTGCAGGCCGCATTCAAGCAGGCGCGACCCAAAGCCATGCCCTTGAACTGCCGGGTCCACGCCCATCAAGGCGAGGTACCAGTGGGGGTACGTCGGGTGAGCCGCGGCCATCTGCCCGAGAACCTCGAACGTGTCGGCGTGCTTGGCTTGAGCCACCGTTTCAGCGAGGACCCGACCAATCGCGTCTCCGTCCGGAGCCGTGCCGGGGGGCAACCAGAGCGCTACAGCGGTGCCATCCTCGATCGCCCACGCCGTCCGGGATTCGAACGCCTGGCCTGCAAACGCCTCGACGAACCGACCGAAATGGGCGAAGCAGCCCAGCGCTGGGATAGAGCCATCGCTCGACTGGATCGCTGATAAAGGCCGAGACCAGCGTCGATATGGCGTCGGGACGCTGCGCCTGACCGAGCTCGACGAGGGCAGCCTCCATGTCGGGGATTGTAGGAGTCCCGACCAAGAGGTCAGGAACCAGATCCCCGACGGCTGGTCCAGCGCCAGTCGGGTGCACGATCTCCGAGTGGTGTTGCTAGAGCATTCCTTGACTGGGTAACAGGCGGATGGGATCAACGAGTGCCGGATCCGACGCCATGAACTGGTCGCGGTCGATGATCCGGAAGCGAGCCTGCAGGAGGATCGGCAGGACCGGATGTGGGCCGGGGAGGCAAACCACGATCGCCGAGCCGCGGGCGCCGAGGCGGATCGCCGCCAAGACCGGCGCGATCGGGTGCCCGGATCTCGACACCACTGTCCGCCATTGTGGTGCTTCCGGCTGCGTTCGAGCTCGGACACGAGATTGGTGAGTTTGGTCGGGGCGAGAGGATTTGAACCTCCGACCTCATCGTCCCGAACGATGCGCGCTACCAAGCTGCGCCACGCCCCGACCGAAAAGCGCCCGTTGAACAGGGCTCGCGGATGATACCCCACGGGCCCGGCGGGCACGAATCCCGTGCTGGCCTTGCTGTGTCGCATTGGCCATGTCCAGATATGACTCCCATTTCTAGCTGACGCGGTTCGGACGGCACAATGCCTCTCGAGAGCCCCCAGACCGCCGTTCCGTGGATCGAACGCCTTGTTCCAATACCAGCATTGATGAAATGAGCCTCGGCGGGCCGAAACACAGGCGATAGTCGCCGCCCAAACTTCCAAACCGCGCAGCCTAAGCATGGCCGTTATATCGAGGCCGGAGCGTATCGAGGCCGGAGCGTATCGAGGCCGGAGCGTATCGAGGGCCGGAGCGTATCGAGGCCGGAGCGTATCGAGGCCGGAGCGTATCGAGGCCGGAGCGTATCGAGGCCGGAGCGTATCGAGGCCGGAGCGATCGGCCCCGGCGCGGCCGAGACCCCAGCCCCCGACGCTACTCCGCGCCGAGCGAAGCCTCGTGGGCGGCGTTCGCCCGAGCACGTTCGTCGGCCCGGATCGGGATCGTGGCCAGGGCCGCGAGCAGGAACGTGACGCCCATCAGCGCGAACACGACCTGCACGCCGGTCGACTCGCCCAGTCGGTCGATGATCACACCGTACACGGCGGTCCAAAGCGAGCCGACCCCGAACGCGAGCGTGAAGTACAGGGCGTAGGTCGCGTCGCGCATCGACGGTGCGGCGATATCGGCCAGCAGGGCCTGGAGCTGGGGGCTCTCGGCGAAGCTGAACAGGCCCATCAGCACGATCCCGGCCCACAGCCCGACGAGGTTCGAGCCCGCCGCCAGGAACACGGCGAAGCCGACCGCCCCGCCGATGTACACGCCGATGATCACGGGCTTGCGGCCGACCCGGTCCGACAGCCAGCCGGCGATCAGCGGCATCGGCACGGCGAACACGATCAGCGCGCCGTACATCAGGCCCGACAGCGCGGCGCTGAGGTTGAGCACCTGGGTCAGGTAGATGAGCGCGAACAGGTTGACCACCCCGACGCCCCGGCCGCCGCCGCCCAGGATCGAGGTCAGGTACAGCCACAGCATGTCTCGGTCGCGAACGATCTGGCGGAACGCCTGCCGGACGGTCCCGCCGGCGCGTGCCGCGGCCCGGTCCGAACCGACCTCGCGGACGAAGATCAGGATCGCCACGGCGATCACGATCGCCGGGATCCCGAACAGGATCGACGCCCCGCGCCAGCCCCACAGGGCGATGATCGGGGCGCCGAAGAGAGCGACGATCACGGTCCCGACGTTGCCCCCGGCGATGTGGGCACTGATCGCGAAGCCGCGCCGCTCGGGCACGAACTGCTCGGCGAGCAGGCCGTTGCCAACGGGGTGCTGGGGCGAGCCGCCGATCCGGGACAGGACGTTGGGGATCGCGAACGTCGGGAAGCTGAACGCGAGCGCCTGGGCCGCGAAGCCGCCGCCGAACAGGATCCCGCCGAGGCCGAGCAGGTTCCGGCGCGACGTCACCCGGGTGAGCTTCGCGTAGCTGAGCTGGACGAGGCCCGCGGCGGCCGCGCCGAACGCGGCCAGGAACGCGATCGTTTCGACGCTGACGTTGTACTCGTCGATGATCTGGAGAAAGATCAAGGGCAGGATGAACGCCTGGGCGTGGTTCACGACGTGGGCGATCGACAGCAGCCATAGCGATCGATTCGGGTGGACGTCCGGCGGCGGCGCGGCCGGCTCTGCGGCGGTCGGTTGTGCCGGTTCCGCGGCGGCTTCGGCGGGCGGCTCGGCGATTGGCTCTGCGGCTTCCATCGCGATGCATTCTGGCAAACCTTGGACCACCCGGTTGGGCCATTTCCCGCGGATTCAGGCGCCCGGAATCGGCCGCGACAGCCGGCTCGCCTTCAGGCTCGTGCCCGTCCGATCGCTCCACAGCAGCCCGTCACCCTCCGGCAGTCGCTGCGCCGGATCGGTCAGTGCTCTCAGCCAGACGCGCGCATTGCCAGGAAACCGCGCCGCGAACATCGGCCGGAGCTCGGTCACGAGCTGCCGGTTTCGCCGCGTGTCGCGCACGACGAACAATCCCCGGACCGTCCACTCGACGCTCGGGTCGAGCTGATCTCGCAGGGCCGCGACCTTGCCGTCGAGGCCGCGCAGCGCTGCACCGACGTCCTCGAACCAGTTCCAGATCTCGACGACGACCGCCTCGGCCGTCGCCCGACGCACCAGCGCAACGTCGATCGAGCGGGACCATCGTGCGTCCTGGTCCAGCCTGAATTCGGGCAGCGACGACCACCCGCCTGGCCTTGCGATCTCGATGAGCGCGCTCTGCCGCCGAAGATGCTCGATGTCGCGCGGCAGGCTTGCTCCCGGCGCCCGCTCGAGGAATCCGACGATCTGCTCCCCGACCGCCGCGGCGACCATGGCCCACGTCTCGAGCGACGCACCTCGTCCGTGGCCACGCTCGAGTTGGCTGATCCGCGCCTGCGACACGCCCGCTCGAAACGCGGTCTGAGCCTGGGTCATGCCCGTGCTCGCTCGGGCCTCGCGTAGGGCAGTCCCCAGCCGTGCCGCGACAACGACCGCTCGAACGCGGCCGACCCTCGCCTGGGCTGATGCGCGACGGTCCACGCCAAGGGGGCGCGGGCTACGTTGGTCCATATCAGCCCCATTCTTAGCGGGGCGGCTCATCTGACGCTTAATCGACGTCGGAGGCCAAAGGAGTCGCGCCGCGTGTCGAAATAGAAGCGGTAGGAATATTCGTGGCCCTGGGCGACCGAATCGGGGCCCGAGCGGTCGAATGCCGTCGGTTTCGCAGAGCTCCACGAGAGCTAGTAGTGGGGCTTATGCGCAGCCGGCCTGGGGCCCGCTCGAGCTCGGCCGGCCACCGCACGCGGCCGGCAGCCGACCCGCGGAACAGGCACTCCCCTAGAACTGCTCCAGGTAGCGCTCCACTTCCCAGTCCGAGACCTGCGTGCGGTAGTCGTCCCACTCCGCGCGTTTCGCGTCGAGGAAGTGGTTCAGCACGTGCTCGCCGAGCGCGTTCCGGATCACGTCGTCGCGCTCGAGCTCGTCGAGTGCCTCGCCCAGCGTCCCTGGCAGCTCCTTGATCCCGAGCTCGGCGATCCGGGCCGCGTCCATCTCGAACAGCGACTCCTCGACCGGCTCGCCCAGCTTCAGGTTCCGTTCCACCCCGTCGAGCCCGGCCGCGATCATCGCCGTGAACGCGAGGTACGTATTGGACGACGGATCCGGGCAGCGGACCTCGGCCCGCGTCCCCTCGATCGACTTGCCCGGCGAGACCATCGGCACCCGGATCAGCGCCGACCGATTGGTCCGGCCCCAGGTCAGGTAGGTCGGCGCCTCGTAGCCCGGCACGAGCCGCTTGTACGAGTTCACGAGCGGGGCCAGGACCGCGATCATGCCCCGGGCATGGGCCAGGATCCCGGCCATGTACGACCGCGCGACATCGGACAAACCATACGGATTCGAGGCGTCGGCAAAGGCATTGCGTTTGTCGGCGATCGAATACAGGCTCTGGTGGGTGTGCATCCCCGAGCCGTTGATGCCGTGGATCGGCTTGGGCATGAACGTGGCATACAGCCCGTGCTGCTGGGCGATCGCCTTCAACGTGAACTTGAACGTGACCGCGTTGTCGGCCGTGCGCAGCGCGTCGCTGTACTCGAAGTCGATCTCGTGCTG
The DNA here is from genome assembly GCA_963720965.1 of uncultured Chloroflexia bacterium. Taxonomy (GTDB): domain Bacteria; phylum Chloroflexota; class Limnocylindria; order Limnocylindrales; family CSP1-4; genus Palsa-1033. The sequence goes on from CAVRHD010000003.1 coordinate 24,110, forward strand.
GCCGACCGCCACCTCGTGGTGGGCGGCCTCGACCCGGATCCCGAACGCCTCGAGCGCGTCGACCATGTCCTGCCGGATCTCCTGGGCGAGGTCGGTCGAGAAGTCGAAGTAGCCGGCCTGGTCGTGCGGCAGCGGCTCGATCTCGCCGTCCTCGCCGCGCCGGAACAGGAAGAACTCGAGCTCGGGCCCGGTGTTCACGACGTAGCCCAGCTTGGCCGCTCGCTCGACCTGCCGGCGCAGCACGTAGCGGGGATCGCCGACGAAGGGCTGGCCGCTCGGGGTGTACACGTCGCAGATGATCCGGGCCGTCCCTCGCGCGCCGCTGCCCTTCTGCCAGGGGATCTCGGCGAACGTCGACATGTCGGGCATCAGGTACTGGTCCGACTCGGCGATCCGGGTGAAGCCCTCGATCGAGGAACCGTCGAACCAGGTCCCGTGCTTGACCGAGCCCTTGAGCTGGTGGATCGGGATCGTGACGGCCTTGACCAGGCCCATGATGTCGGTGAACTGGAGCTGGATGAAGCGGATCCCGCTGGCGGCGGCCGCGTCGATCGTCGCGGACGTCGTGTCTGCCTTGTCCTTGTCGGCCAACGGTGGGCTCCTTCTCGTCAGTCCGCGGTCACGCCGCCTGGTCAGTCGGTCGGGTCAGTTCGCTGTCGGCACCAAGACTACCGGCGTCGGACCACGCGCGGCGACGAGGTCATCGAGGAGCCTGCCGAACTCCCGCCGGAAGTCGACGTAGCGCTCCGACCGGCCGACGATCCGCAGCTCGCCGTTGGCGTCGAGCCGGGCCCAGATCCGGCGGCGGGGCAGGTAGAACGTGATCAGCAGGCCGGTGATCAGGCTGAGGAACGCGAACCACACGATGCCCTGGCCGGGATCGTTCTTGGCGACCAGGATCGTGGCGTTCTGGACGCCGACCAGCTGGACGTAGAAGTCGGTGTCGGTCGAGCCGCCGATCGCCGCCGACCGCCACGAAGAACGGGTCGAGCGACTGGGTGATCGGCGTGCCGTCTGGGTTCGTGCCCGGTCGCCCGATAGGGCAGGAAGAGCACGCCCTCGGTCCCGTCGGAGGCGTTGGTCAGGAGCATCTCGAGCCCGATGTTGCCTTCGCCCGGGACGCTCATCGTGCCGTGCGGGGAGCCGGCCACGGTGTCGTCGAGCGGAACCGCGCCGTTCCACAGCGGCTGGCCCTTGCTGTCCCGGATGATCAGGTCGGGCGCCGGCCGGAAGCCGTTCTGGTGGAACGTGAAGCCGTCCACGGACAGCGGATCGTTGACCCGGATCACCTTGCGGGCGAGGAGCTGGCCGTCGCGATAGACGGCCAGGTCGGTCGTGTAATCGAGGACCGTGCCGTCGGCGGCGGTCGGGTCCGAGAAGCCGTAGCTCTTGACGACGAGCAGGCCGGGCGTGCCGATCGCCTGGACCGGCTGGCTCTGGCCGGTCGTCAGCTCGATCCCGCTCTCGAAGCCGAACCGGCTGGTCACAGCCGCCGCGACCAGGAACAGGATCAGGCCGAGGTGGCTGATCAGGGTCGCCAGCTTCGTCCAGCGATGCCGGTCGCCGTAGATGTAGTGGACGCCGTTCGCGTCGGCCTCGCGGATGTGGAAATGGGACCTGCGCAGGGCGATCCGGACGGATTCGGCATCCATCCCCTGGACCGCCGCCCGGTCGGGCAGGATCGGGTTGTAGAACGGGATCGGGCTGGACCACCCGGATCTCGGCCGATGTCCGCCACAGCTTCGGCGTCCGATTGAGGGTGCACACGATGATCGAGGTGACGAGCACGACGAGCATCGCGCTGAACCACCACGCGGTGAAGATGTTGAAGACCTGGAGGCGCTCCAGGATCGAGACCGCGCCCGCCCCGATCGCCGGGTCGTATTTCTGCGTGGATGATCTCCATCTGGGCGATGTAGTCGGCCGTCGTCCGGAACGCGAAGTCGGGCAGCTGGGTGACGGTCATCCCGATCAGCCCCACGATCACCAGGAGGATGATCTGGAGCACGGCGAAGTTGACCGAGGTGAACAGGCGCCACAGGCCCAGGCCGAGGCGGGCCGGCGGTGACAGGTGCTGGCCGCGGGGCGCGACCGCCCGGCCGGCCGCCAGGGTGGTGATCGGGATCCCCTATGCGCCGGCGGTAACGGCGGCTGGATCCGCGCCGAGCGAGTTCGCGGCTGCAGCGTCCCCGGCGGCGCTGTCGGCGGCGCGTTGGGCGGCGGCCAGGCCCTCGGCGAAGTCCATCCGGAGGTCCTCGAGGTCCTCGAGCCCGACCGAGCAGCGCAGCAGGCCGGCCGCGATCCCGGCGGTGGCCAGCTCGGCGTCCGTCAGCTGGCGATGGGTGGTGCGTCGGCGGATGGGCGACGATCGTATGGATGCTGCCCGAGCGACGCGGTCAGCTCGGGGATCGTCAGCGCGTCGATGAAGGCGCCGCCGCCGGCTCGCCCGCCGACGACCTCGAAGGCGAGCATCCCGCCGCCGTTCGGGAACTGGCGCTGGGCGAGCTTGTGCTGGGGGTGGCTGGCCAGGCCGGGATAGAGCACTCGCTCGACGCCCGGCGCGGTCTCGAGCCAGGTGGCCAGCGCCACGGCGGTGGCCGCATGGCGCTCCATCCGGACGGCCAGCGTGGTCAGGCCGCGCAGGACGAGGAACGCCGACAGCGGCGAGAGCGTGCCGCCGGTGTCGATCTCGACCTGGCGGACGGCCCCGATCCGTTCAGCCGAGCCGGCCACCAGGCCGGCCATCACGTCGGAGTGGCCGCCGATGAACTTCGTCGCCGACTCGACCACGAGGTCGGCGCCCAGCTCGACCGGCCGGCACAGGTACGGCGAGGCGAACGTGTTGTCGACGACGAGCAGCGCGCCGTGGGTATGGGCGAGGCCGGCCAGGGCCGCGATGTCGGCGACCACGATCGTCGGATTCGAGATCGTCTCGACGTACAGGACCCGGGTCGGCTGGGCCTCAAGGGCGGCCTCGACCGCGGCCAGGTCGGTCGCGTCGAGTGAACTCGGTCCGGACGCCGAGCCGGCCGAAATGGTTGACCAGCAGCGAACGGGTCGAGCCGTAGATCGCGGTCGTCGCCACGACCCGGTCGCCGGCCTGGAGGACCGATGCGAGGGCCGCGTGGATCGCACCCATGCCGCTGGCGAACACGCGGCCAGCCTCGGCGCCCTCGATCTCGGCCAGCGCGTCGGCGAGGGCCGTCCCGGTCGGATTGTCGATCCGGGCGTAGGCGTAGCCGGGTTGCTTGCCGGTGGTGATCGCGCCGAGCTCCTCGGCATCGGCCGCCGAGAACGTCGCCGAGAGATAGACCGGAACCGCGTTCGGCCGCTGGTTCATCGCCGGGCGGCGTGGTCGCGGCACGGATCGCCCGGGTGGAGAAGCCGCGGAGTGGATGCGCCTTGGGGTCGAACGCGCGCTTGCCCATGACCGGGATGCTACACCGGGCGACCGATCAGGAGCCCTGGCGGCTCCCCGGACCCGCGCCGCCGTGATTCGCGAGCCGAGCCGACGAGCGCTCCGACCAGGACCAGGTTGATCGCGATCAGGCCGGCCAGGACCAGGCCGGCAACGAACAGGGCGGCAATGTCGACGGGCATCGGCTCAGCGCGTCCCCCACTGGTACGTCTGCTTGACCATCCGCAGGTACACGAACGTCTCGGTGTCGCGCACGCCGTCGATCGCGCGCAGCTTCTCCGCGAGGAAGTCGAGCAACGATCGCATTGTCCTCGCACACGACCTCGATCAGGATGTCGTAGGTGCCCGCGGTGATCACCACGTAGTCGACCTCGGGGAAGGCGCTGACGGCCTCGGCCACCTGGACCAGCCGATCGCGCTCGCAGCGGATTCCGACCATGGCCATCTGCTGGAAGCCGAGCTTGAGCGGGTCGGTCACGCCCACGATCTGGAGGATGCCCCGGTCGACCAGCCGGTTCGTGCGGGCCCGGACGGCCGCCTCCGACACGCCCAGCTCGAGCGCAATCTGGGTGAACGGCCGCCGGCCATCCTCCTGGAGGTGCTCGATGATCCGCTTGTCGAGGGCCGACACGTCCTCCGGCGCCGCGTCCGTTCTTCGATCGGGGCCGTCCGTCGGTCATGCCCCCGCACCCGCAGCGCCGGCTCGCGCGGCTTCGAGGAGGGCCGCGTTCATCGCCCGCAGGTGATCGGGCGTACTGCCGCAGCAGGCGCCAACGATCAGGGCACCGGCCGAGCGCATCTCGACCGCGGCCGCGGCCAGCGTCTCGGGCGAGGCGCGATAGACCGCCCGCATGTCGACCAGCTCGGGCATCCCGGCGTTCGACTTCGCGACGAGGATCACCTCCGGCGCGACGGCCCGCATCTTGGCCACGACCGGCAGGATCTCGTCGGGCCCGTTGCCGCAGTTGCCACCGATCGCATCGGAGCCCCACGCGGCGAGCGCTTCGACCGCCTGCTCGGGAGTCACGCCCATCATCGTCCGGCCGCGGGTGTCGAAGGTCATCGTGGTGATCAGCGGGATCCCCGGCGCGACCCGGCGCACGCCCTCGATCGCCGCCTTGATCTCGGTCAGGTCGGACATCGTCTCGATCCAGATGACGTCGACGCCGCCGGCGACCAGGGCGGCCGCCTGCTCGGCGAAGACGTCGACGGCCTCGTCGTAGTCGAGGGTGCCCATCGGGGCCATGATCGCGCCGCTCGGTCCGATGTCGCCGGCCACCAGGGCGTTGCCGCCGGCCGCCTCGACCTCGGACCGGAGCAGGATCGCCGCCGTCTGGTTCAGCTCGGCCACCCGTTCCTCGAGCCGATGCAGGCCCAGCCGGAGGCGGTTGCCACCGAACGTGTTGGTCAGCAGGATCCGCGAGCCCGCCTCGAGATAGCCCCGGTGGATCCGCCGGATCACCTCGGGCTGGGTCAGGTTCCAGACCTCGGGCGGGTCGCCGAACTGGAGCCCCGACAGGAACAGCATCGTGCCCATCGCCCCGTCCGCGAGGATCGGTGTGCCCTCGTCGAGGAGTGCCTCCCAGCGCGCCCGTTTTGCGTCGCCGGCGCGGCGGCGTTCGGCCAGGCCCGGGAATCGTGCCGGATCGACGGCTTCGAGCTCGCCCGGCCCGGCGTCGACCCGGGCGGCGGCGATCCGGGCGCCGGCACTCCCGCCGACCGCCGGGCGGGTACGACGACCCTCGGTCATCGGCCTTGCTCGTCGTGGATCGGTGATCCGGGAAGGCCGCTCATCTCGGCCAAACCATAACGAACTGCAGCAGACGTCGCGCGACCGCTGAGCCCTAGTGCTTGGGCGTCGGCTTTGGTTTGGGCTTGGCCGTCGGCTTGGGCCTGGCGGTTGGCCTGGGGCTGGCGCTGCCCGGCGAGGGGGCCGGGGCGGACACCGAGGGCCCGGGCGTCGGCGTCGGCAGGGCGACCGGAGTGACCGATTCCTGGCGGAGCGGCCCGATCAACGGGTTGACAACCAGGACCAGCTGCTCGAATGCCGTCCCGTACTGAGGATCTGGCACGGACGGCGATCCGTTCTGGGTCTTCGGGCCGAACTGGATCAGGATGTTCAGGCCGGCCACCGCGAACGGCGTATCGCCATTGACGAGGCGGCCCTTGGGGTTGAAGCCCGACTCGGAGGCCAGGGTCCGGGCACTCGAGTACTCGGTCACCGTTAGGGGCCAACCGACATAGGTCAGGTGGAGCCGCTCGACCATGTCCCCGCTGCCGGCATCGGCTGAGTTCGAGGTCATCGACAGGCCGGCCTTCTGGAGCGCGGCGAGAACGTCACCGATCGAGGCCGGGTCGCTCAGCTGCGGGTTCGGGGTCGGCGTCGGGACGGGCGGCAGGGACGCCGCGATCGTTGGATTCGCGGTTGCGGGCGTGCTGCCGCAGGCGCCCGCCACGAGGGCAGCGCCGAACATCAATGCGATGAGTCGACTCGTCCGCATCGGCGCGATCCTACCCTGCCCGCACCAGCGGTCGAACCGCCCGATGGTACCGGGCGCAGTGCGTGCCCAGCGCCGTGCGTGCCGCCGTGCCGTGCCGCCGTGCCGCCGTGCCGTGCCGCCGTGCCGCCGTGCCGTGCCGCCGTGCCGCCGTGCCGTGCCGCCGTGCCGTGCCGTGCCGCCGTGCCGTGCTCTCGCGGCAGGGAGCGAGGCTGGAAATAACTCCCATGCTTAGCAATCCGCCTTTTGGGGCTGGCCCTCGGTCAATCGACCCAGATTCGGTTGTCCGAGACTCATTCCAGTGATCGTGGTTATGAAACGGCCGGTACGAGTACCCGAACGGCGGCCGACTGACACTCTCGCGGCGATTGGACCGCTCGAACCGCGTCCAGTAGCAGCGGTGGTTATCCGCCGGGGCGCCAGCCCAGGCGGCGCAGCCCAGGCGGCGCAGCCGAGGCGAGAAGCACAGCCGGATCGCCGCTCCCCGCCGGGCCGCCGAGCCGGCCCAGGCGGCGCAGCCGAGGCGGCGCGGCCGAGGCGAGAGGCACGGCCTGATCGCCGCTCCCCGCCGGGGCGCCCAGCCGAGGCGGCGCGGCCGAGGCGGCGCGGCCTGATCGCCGCTCCCCGCCGGGTCACCCAGCCGGACGCGAATTGACAACGCGAGCCGCGATCCGGCAACCTGCGCCCCTGCTGGAGGTAGGTGATGGACCCGGTCTCGCTCGCCCGTGGGTTCGGGCTCGGGTTCACGATCGCTGCGGCCGTCGGACCGATCTCGCTTCTCGTGATCCGGCGGACGCTGGCCGAGGGCCGGCTCGTCGGCCTCGTCTCGGGCCTTGGCGTGGCCACGGCCGACGCCACCTACGGCGGGATCGCGGCGTTCGGCCTGACCGCGATCACGAACGTGCTCGTCGGCCTCGGTCGCGTGCTCGGCCTGGTCGGCGGCCTGTTCCTGCTATGGATCGCATGGCGCACGATCACGAGCACGCCCGGCCGGGCGGCCGTCACGGAGCGCGGCGGCGGGCTGCGCGGCGCCTACCTCTCGATCCTCGCCCTGACCCTGACCAATCCGCTCACGATCCTGTCGTTCGGTGCCCTGTTCGCCGGTCTCGGAGCGAGCGGTCGCAGCCCGGCCGACGCGGGCCTCCTGACCCTCGGGGTCCTGGCCGGCTCGGCGACCTGGTGGCTGATCCTGACGAGCGCGGTGGCCGTCCTGCGGACCAGGATCACGGACCGCTGGCTACGCGCGATCACGGTCGGATCAGGGATCCTGATCGGGGTCTTCGGGCTCGTCGCCATCGGGCTGGCAGTCCGCGGCTGAGGCAAAGGCGCAAGGGCAGGGGCCGAGCGCACGGACGAGCGCAGGTACGAATGCGCTATGGGCCGGCGGGCCGGTGTCGGGCACCCTGAGGCCGGCATGCACCTGCCTGGCCGATCTCCGTTCAGATCTCGAATCGCGCACCCGCTCGGTGGGCTCCTGCTTGGGCTGTCCGTGGCCATCGGGTTGGTCGGCATCCTGCCGGCGATCGCCGATGCCGACAGCCGGCTGGTCGCGACACCCGGCGGGCCGCGGACGCCGCCACCACCGTTCCGGCGCCCGCCCGCCTGCGCCTACCATGACGTCACCACCGCCCTGACCTCGTACGACGATGCCCTGACCACGCTGGTCGACACCACCTACATGGTTCCGCGCTCGTACGCGCCCAAGGACCTCGTCTCGACCGGGATCGCCGGGGGCGGCGTAGTCCGTCGAATGGTGGCGTCCGACCTGCGGGCGATGGCCGCCGCCGCGGCCCGGGCCGGCGCGCCGCTCGCGGTCGTGAGCGCCTACCGAAGCTACTCGACCCAGATCGCGACGTTCAACCACTGGGTCGCGGTCGACGGCCTCGCGGCCGCGCTCCTCGGCTCGGCCCGGCCGGGCCACTCGGAGCACCAGCTCGGGACGGCCATCGACTTCACCAGCCGGGGCGGAGGTGATCCCTGGTATTACCCGGATTGGGGCCGGACCGCGGCCGGCCACTGGATGGCCCTGAACGCCTGGAAGTACGGCTTCGTGATGAGCTATCCAAAGGGCAAGAGCCCGTCGCAGACCTGCTACAAGTACGAACCGTGGCACTTTCGCTACGTCGGGCTGACCGCGGCGCGCCAGATCCACGCGTCCGGCTGGACCCTGCGCGAGTACCTCTGGCAGCTCCAGCCGTAGCGGACTCGTTGCCCGCCGACCCGACGCGGCGCTACGCTGTCGGGCAAGGAGGGCCAACGTGTCTGTCGCCGACAACCTGATCGCCAACGAGAAGATCGACGTGCGGTCGTCCAAGGCCTGGATCGCGCCCGTCCGTGATTCAGTCGTCCCACTGGTGCTGGGCGTGATCGCGTTTCTCGTCGACTGGCTCTCGCCGAACTCGACGACAGGCGTGGCGGGCTGGATCGGCAACGTGCTCGATCTGATCCGGCTCGGACTGGTCGTCGTCGCGATCGGCTGGATTGCCTACAACATCGTGGTCTGGCGGACGGCCGAGTTCGTCGTGACCAACCTGCGGGTCATCCGTGAAGAAGGGTTCGTCTCGCGCCGTTCGTCAGCCACCCTGCTGACGTCCATCAGCGACGTGAAGTCGCGGGTCGGGCTGCTGGGCAAGGGCCTCCACTACGGCGACCTCGAGATCTTCACCCAGTCCGGCGGCGCGGGAGTCGATCGATTCCGCTCGATCATCGAGCCCGAGAAGTTCAGGAACGCGATCCTCAGCCGGAAGATGGCCGATCGCCCCGGTGCGGCCGAGCAAGCCCAGGCGGCTGCCTCGACGCAGGCCGGGGGTCGGAGCGCGGCCCCGACGGCCCCGACCGCTCAGGCCGCTTCATCCCCGGCCGACCTCGCGGCCCTGCTATCGAGCCTGGCCGACCTGCGCGACAAGGGCGCGATCACGCCCGCCGAATACGATGCGAAGAAGGCCGACATCCTGGCCCGGATGTAACGGCAACGGTCCCGGGAATTGGTCGGGGCGGCGGGATTCGAACCCACGATCTCGTGCTCCCAAAGCACGCGCGATGCCAAGCTTCGCTACGCCCCGCCTGGAACCGACCTCACGATACCCGACAACCGATCCCCTGACGACGACCGTCGCCTTCGGCGGTCGACGCCACGCGCGGGGAAGACGCGGGCAAGACGCGGGCGGGCTCAGGCGCCTTCGGTTTCGGGCGAGGGCTGGCCCACCGGAATCGGCGCGGCGGCGGGCTGAGCGTCCTCCGGCGGCAGGTGCTCGATCCGGAAACCGGTGATCCCGTAGATCACCGAGATCACCGGGCTGAGCAGGTTGAAGAAGCAGTACGGCAGATAGCTGAGGGTGGCCACGCCGAGCACGCCGGCCATGTACGCGCCGCAGCTGTTCCACGGGATGAGCGGCGAGGTGACCGTGCCCGAGTCCTCGACCGCCCGAGACAGCATCCGCGGCGCGATCCGGCGCTTGGCGAACTCGAGCCGGTAGATCCGGCTGGGCATCACGATGGCGACGTACTGGTCGCCGGCGATGATGTTGAGGCCGAGGCAGGTGGCGATCACCGCGACGAAGAGCCGGCCGGTCGATTGCGCATGGGCGAGGACCGGCCGGATGAGCCGTTCGAGGAAGCCCGCGTCTTCCATGATCGCCGCGTAGCTCAGGGCTCCCAAAACCAGCCAGATCGTGTACAGCAGCGAGTCCATCCCACCCCGCGAGAAGAGGGCATCGATCGTCGCGTTGCCCGTGTTCAGGACGAACCCGTTGGCGATCACGCTGTAGATCGCGACCAGGGCCTGGCCCACCGGCCCGGCATCGGGCCGATTGGCGAATGCCGTTACGACCGCGGTCTGGGTGAAGCAGGCGAGGACCGCCGCGAAAAGCGCGCTGCCGAAGATGGCCAGGAACGGCGGTGCTCGCCGGACCGACAGGACGATGAGCAGGACGAGCGGCAGCAGGTTGATGGGCGAGATGTGGAACTCCTGGGCCAGCGCGGCCTGCGCCGTCGCCGGGTTGAACGCCGTCGACGAAGCCGGCGTGACCAGCCCGAGGATCGCGAAGCCCACGATGGCCAGGAGCACCGCCGGGCCGGACGTCCAGATCATCGCCCCGACGTGTTCCTGGGTGGTGACCCCACCGACGACCGACGGCACGAGGACGGTGGTCTCCGAGATGGGCGTCATCTTGTCGCCGAAGTAGGCCCCCGAGATGACCGCCCCGGCGGCGATTGCGGGCGAGGCGCCGAGCATCGGGGCGAGGGCCACGAAGGCGACGCCGAGGGTGGCCGCGGTCGTCCACGAGCTGCCGATCGTCAGCCCGACGACGCCGCAGATGATCGCGGTCGCCGGGTAGAACCAGGTGACGCTCATCAGGCCCACGCCGTAGTAGACGACGGTCGGAATCGTGCCGGCCATGTTCCAGGCGCCGATCAGCGCGCCGACGGCAAGCAGGATGAACACGGCGCTGAGCGCCGAGGTGACCCCGCCGATCGCCGCGTTGCGGACGCGGGTGCTCGAGTGCCCGTTCTTGAACGCCACCAGGGCGGCAACGGTCGCGCTCGTGAACAACGCGACCTGGAGAGGACCGCCGGTGGCGTCGGTTCCGAACAGGATGACGGTGAGCCCGATCAGGACGATCAGGGTGATCACCGGGATGAGCGCGTCGAGCAGCGAAGGCGGCCGCACGCCAGGGACGCTGGGCTCGGGCTCTGCTGGGTCGTCCATCGCGTCGCTCATCATGCTCCCTGCGGTCCGGCCAGGGGACCGGATGTAACGGCTGGAACGGCACCGGGCCCAACATCCGACTCCTCGCCGGTCCGGATGTTGAGCGCCTTCTTGACCTCGTTGACGACCACGATCGATGCCGCGACAACGATGCACAGGGCCCACTGCCCGACGGTCAGGTCGACCGTGTCCAGCACCCGCTGGAGGGGTCCGAAGCTGGTTGACAGGAAGATCGCCAGGATCGAAATGGCGGTGGACCGCAGCAGGACCGGGTTGTCGATCAGCTCGCTCGAGAGGATCGTCCGACGCGGGTCGGCCGTCTCGAGCGAGAAGAACAGGTGGAAGATCGAGAAGGTGGCCAGGCCCATCGTGTGGGCGACCGGCTCGTTGTAGGTGCTGTTCGCCCAGGCGATCAGGGCAAGCGTCCCGATGGCCATGATGATCCCGTTGGCGGCCAGCCAGGTGGTCAGCCGGCGTGACAGGATCGACTGTTCCTTCGGCCGCGGCGGGAGCTCCATCAGGCCCACCCGGGCCTTGCTCCAGCCCAGGCCGACGGCCTGGAACACGTCGACCGTGAAGTTGACCCACAGGGTCTGGATCGGCAGGAACGGAATCCCACCCAGGATGTTGAAGATGCTCGCGCCCAGGAACGTCCCGATGAAGCCGAACAGGACGGCCATCTGGAACCTGATGTAGCGCATCAGGTTGTCGTACAGCGAGCGACCCAGGTCGACTGCCTTGACGATCGTGGCGAAGTTGTCGTCGGTCAGGATCATCACGGCAGCCTCTTTCGAGACCTCGGTGCCGGTGATCCCCATGGCCACGCCGATGTCGGCCTTCTTGAGGGCCGGCGCGTCGTTGACCCCGTCGCCGGTCATGGCCACGACGTGGCCCTTCTGGCGGAGGATGTCCACGAGGCGGACCTTGTGCTCGGGCGCCACCCGGGCAATTACCCCGATCTCGTCGATCTCCCGGACGGCCTGCTCGTCGGACATCGCGGCAAACTCGGCCCCGGTCAATGCCCGGCCCTCGATCCCGAGCTGGCTCGCGATCGCCTGGGCCGTCACGGCGTGGTCGCCGGTGATCATCCGGACCCGAATCCCGGCCGACTTTGCCTTCGCGATTGCGTCCTTGGCTTCCGGCCGCGCCGGGTCGACGATCCCGACCAGGGCGAGCAGGGTCAGGTCGCTGATCAGCGGCAGGAGGTCGGCATCCGGGTCGAAGGTGGCCGGGTCGAAGTCCTTCTGGCCGGTGGCGATCACCCGCAGGCCCTGCGTTCCGAGCCGCTGGTTCTCGGCCAGGTACAGGTCCCGCACCTGCTCGAGGGGATAGGCGGCACCATCGGGGCCATGGGCGTCCAGGGCGCGAGCCAGGAGCTGGTCCGGGGCACCCTTGACGTAGCACCGTATGACGTCCCGGCCGCTGTCATCGGTCATCCGGTGGAAGGTGCCCATGAACTTGTAGGCGGCATCAAAGGGCAGCTCGGCGATCCGGGGATAGCGTTCGCGGGTCAGGACCGGATCCGCCCCGCCCTTCGCGGCCAGCACGATGAGCGCGCCCTCGGTCGGGTCGCCGACGAGGGCGCCGTCCTTGACCTCGGCGTCGGCACACAGGGCCAGCGGCAGCATGTAGCCGTCGAGTGGCACGTCCGGCTGGCCGGCCGCGTGGGTGATGCTGCCGATCGTCGAATAGCCCTCGCCCGAGATGGCGTAGCGGCGGCCGACGACCGCCATCTGGACCGCGGTCATCTGGTTGAGGGTCAGGGTGCCGGTCTTGTCCGAGTTGATCGCCGACGTCGAGCCCAGCGTCTCGACCGAGCGCAGGCGCTTGACGATCGCACCGGCCGCCGCGAGGGTCTGGGTGCCCTTCGAGAGGATGGCCGTGACGACCGCCGGGAGCTCGCTCGGGATGGCCGAGACCGAGAACGCGACGGCCGTCAGGAACAGGGTCTCGAGGGCGACCCCGCGGCCGAGCCCGATCAGGATCGAGGCAATCAGGGCGACGCCGGCGATCAGCAGCAGCTGCGTCGTCAGCTTCTCGAGCTGGACCGTCAGGGGCGACTTCTCGTCCTTTTCGACCGACAGCATCCCGCTGATATGGCCGACCTCGGTGGACATCCCGGTGGCGATCGCCACGATGGTGCCCGCCCCGCGGGTGACCTGGGTATTCATGAAGGCCAGGTCCACCCGGTCGCCCAGGGCCGCATCCGCGGCCACCTCATCGACCTGTTTGGGGACCGGTGCGCTCTCGCCGGTCAGGGCCGATTCGTCGATCTCGAGCGTCGCCGCCCGGATGATCCGGCCGTCCGCGGGGACGAGGTCGCCCGCTTCGATGTTCACGATGTCGCCCGGGACGAGCTCCTCCATCGGGATCTCGATCAGCTCGCCGCCGCGCCGCACCTTGGCCTTGACCACCATCATCTTCTGGAGGGCGGCCACGCTGGCCGACGCCTTGCCCTCCTGGTCGAGGCCCATCGCGGCGTTCAGGAGGGTCACACCGATCAGGACGATGGCGGTCTCGAGCTGGTGGGGCAGGAACAGGCTGACCACGCCGGCGATGAGCAGGACGACCTGCATCGGGTCGCGATACTGGCGCAGGAACGCCCGCCAGCGCGGCTCCCTGGCGCCTTCCTCGAACCGATTCGGGCCATATTTGCCCCGCCGGACGACCGAGTCGGCATCGGATACGCCTTCGGCGGGGTCGACGTCCTGGGCCCGAAGGACCTCCTCCACCGGCAGCGCGTGCCAGGCAGGTTGCGCCGCCGCGGGCTCGGCAGTCGTCGATTGCTGGGTCACGTCCACACCTTTTTCTCGCCTCGCCTAGCCGGTTCCGAGTACGACCCCGAGGGACAGCACTGCCGCGCACAACAGGCCCAGGATGATCAGCAGCGGCCAGACGAACTTGAGCCAGGTGCCGTACGGCACCCGCGCGATCGCCAGGCCGCCCATGACCACCGCCGAGGTCGGGGTGATCAGGTTGATCAGGCCGTTGCCGGCCTGGTAGGCCGTCACGACCAGCTGGGGCGGAACGTTGGCGAAGCTCGCCAGCGGGGCCATGATCGGCATCGCCACCGTGGCCAGGCCGGACGAAGACGGGATGAGGAAGGACAGGGGCAGGAAGAGCACGAACATCAGGTTGATGAAGGCCACGCCGCCGAGGCCGGCGACCGCCTGCTCGGCCCAGTTGAGGACCGTGTCGGTGATCAGGCCGTTGGTCATGATCACGGTGATCCCGCGGGCGATCCCGATGATGAGCGCGACGCCGAGCAGGTCCCGGGCACCGTCGACGAACGTCGAGGTGAAGCTCGTTTCGCCCATCCGCCCGGCGGCCCCGATGAGGATCGCGAAGAACAGGAACGAGGCGGTCATCTCCGGGAACCACCACCACAGGGTCGGCAGGCCAATGCCCAGGTCGGACCACGGGATGACGCCGTAGATCATCACCGCAAAGGCGGCGAAGAAGAGGATCAGGACGACCTTCTGCTGGCCGGTCAGCGCGACCTGCTCCCCTGATTCATCGGTCGCGGCCCGGAAATAGGCCTCGTTGTCGGCCTTCATCGAGTAGACCACCGACTTGCTCGGATCCGCCCGGACCCGGTCCGCGTAGCGGGTCACGAAGAAGATGCCGATGCCGGTCCCGACGACCAGGATGATCAGGCGTCCGAGCAGGCCCTCGTTGATCGAGACTCCGGCGAAGTTCGAGGCGATCCCGGTCGCGAACGGGTTGACCGTCGAGCCCAGGACGCCGATGCCGCAGCCGAGCATGATCAGGGCGGCGCCGGTGAGCGAGTCGTAGCCGGCCGCGATCATCACGGTCACCACCAGTGCGTAGAAGGCCAGGCTCTCCTCGTTCATCCCGAAGGTCGTGCCGCCCAGGGCAAAGACGGCCATCAGGATCGCGATCATCCAGCGCTCACGGCCCTTGAGCCGGGCCACGATCCGGGCGATCCCGCCCTGGATCGCACCGGTCTTCATCGTGACCCCGAGGAAGCCGCCGATCACGAGCACGAACAGGGCGACGTCGATTGCGCCGAACAGCTCGCCCGAGTTCCAGACGCTGATGCTGCCGTCGCTGCCCTTGATCCCGTACAGGCCGTTGATCGGCGCCATCAGCGAATCGACGACGATCCGCTGCGGGTTCGACTCGACCTGCTGATAGGTACCCGGGATCGGCTGCCCGTCGGAGTTGAGCTGGTACTTGCCGGCCGGAATGATCCACGTCGCGAGCGCGACGAGGATGATCAGGATGAACAGGATCGTATAGGCGGACGGGAGCGCGAACCCACGCTTGGCTGGGGGGCTCTGGGTTGCTTCCGCTGTCACCGTGGGACCTCCTGCGTTAGCGGCACGGCCGTGCGTGGATCAGCCAACCACCTCAACAACGTAGGCCGATTGGGTCGGCGGTCCGCCGTGGTCGACCGGCCCCCGGGCGAACAGGATCAGCCCGACGATGGCCGCCACGGCGACGACCAACGCAAGCACCCGCAACGCAGCACTCATCCCGTCATCCATCGCCTGGCCTCCCTCAGATCGGATCGCGCAGGATCGGACAGGTCATGCAGTGCCCGCCGCCGCGACCCTTGCCCAGCTCGAAGCCCGCGATCTCGACCACCTCGACCCCGGCCTCGCGCATCTTCGCGATCGTGAACGTGTTGCGCTCGTAAGCGACGACGACGCCCGGCTCGAGGGCCACGACGTTGTTGCCGTCGTCCCACTGCTCGCGCTCCTGCTCGTACTGATCGCCGCCGGTCCTGACCACGTGGAGCTTCGGGACGCCGAGCGCATCGGCGACCGCCGAGAGCAGATCCTTCTCGGGCCTGAT
Organism: uncultured Chloroflexia bacterium; assembly: GCA_963720965.1. Taxonomy (GTDB): domain Bacteria; phylum Chloroflexota; class Limnocylindria; order Limnocylindrales; family CSP1-4; genus Palsa-1033. Next base: position 39,555 of record CAVRHD010000003.1, read on the forward strand.
GTCGAGGGTCCCGGCCTTCTCTCCCGGACGGATGCTGATCGCCCGGATTCCGGCCGTCACCTGCGGGTAGGCCGTGACCTTGTCGCGGTCGAGCATGGTGAAGACCGTGTCGAGGTGCATGTGGGCACGATCCTTGGTCATCACGCAGGCGATGACCCGATCGGCCGCCCCCTTGGCGAAGAGGGCCAGGGCGATCTCTTCGATCATTCGGCCCTGGGTCCGCTCGGACAGCCCGATCAGGACAGCACCATTGCCGATGATCTCGACGTCCCCGCCCTCCAGCGAGGCCAGGCCGAAGTCCTCGATGTTGAACCGGTCGTCGTCGCCGGTCGGTGGGTACCAGAACTCGAAGTCCGCGTCGCGGAACATCGGGTGGGCCTTGTAGATGGCGGCCATGTTGTAGGCCTCGCGCCGCCGGGCCGGCCAGTACATCGGATTGATCGAGACGCCGCCATAGATCCAGCACGAAGAGTCGCGAGTGAACAGCGAGTTCGGCAGGGGCGGCAGGATGAACGTCGAGTCGTCGTCGACCGCGGCGGCGATCAGGGACCGACGCGAGAGTGTCTTGAGGTCGAGCCCGGACTCGCCCACGGTCAGGCCCCCGATGAGGTGGCGCGCGAGGGCTTCGGGTGACAGGCTGTCGAGGCAGGCGGCGACCTCGTCGACGAGGCTCGGGCCAACCACGTACTCCGAAGCCACCAGGCCGGTGAGCCGGCGCCGGCCGGCGTCGTCGTTGGCCAGCGCCTCGGCCAGGAGATCCTGGACCAGGAAGACCTCGACACCGCGTTCGCGCATCCTGGCCACGAACTGGTCGTGCTCCCACTGGGCGCGCTCGACCCACAGGACATCGTCGAACAACAGCTCGTCGTGGTTGCCCGGGGTCAGCCGCCGAAGGCTGAGCTCGGGTCGGTGGACGATGACCTTGCGGAGCTTGCCGACCTCCGAGTGAACGCCAAACGTGCCGGTCATTGCTTCTCCTCCGGGACAACATTGGTCCCCGCCGTTCCATCCACCAATCCGTCGATGTCCTCGAGCGAGCCGATGGCGACCCTACGGCCGGTCTGCTCGACGAACTCGACGGCCGCCTCGACCTTGGGCCCCATCGAGCCCGCTGGAAACGTCATCGCCCGGAGCTCTCGCGGGGTCACCCGCTGGAGCCTCGCCTGTTCGGGCGTCCCCCAGCCCGAGTAGACGCCGTCGACATCGGTCGCCATCACGTACACGTCGGCCTCGAGCTCCTGGGCCAGGAGCGCGCTGGCAAGGTCCTTGTCGATGACGGCCTCGACGCCAATGAGGCGGCGCTCGCCGCCCGGCTCGTACATCGTGGGGATCCCGCCGCCGCCGGCGCAGATCACCACCGTGCCGCGCTCGATGAGCCAGCGCACGGGACGGATCTCGAAGATCCGCCTGGGGCGTGGCGACGGCACGACTCGTCGCCAGTGCGGCCCGTCGGGCTTGACCGTCCAGCCCTTGGCCTCGGCCAGCGCCCGGGCTTCGGCCTCGTCGTAGACCGGGCCGACGAACTTGGTCGGGTCGTCAAAGGCGGGATCGGCCGGGTCGACCTCCACCATCGTCAGGATCGTGGCCAGGGGCGTTTCGACGGGCAGCCGGTTGCCGAGCTCCTGCTCGAGCAGGTAGCCGATCATGCCCTCCGTCTCGGCGCCGAGCATGTCCAGCGGATAGGCCTCGACCGCTCGGTAGGCGTCGGCCTGCAGGGCCAGCAGTCCGACCTGGGGGCCGTTGCCGTGGGAGACGACAAGCTGATGGCGCGCGGCCACCCGGGCCAGCGCATCCGCGGCGACGGCCACATTCGCGCGCTGGCGTTCGGCGGTCATCGGCTCGCCCCGCTTGAGCAGCGCGTTGCCGCCCAGCGCGACGACAACCTTCATGACCCCGGCTCAGTCGCCAAGCGTGGCGACCATGACGGCCTTGATCGTATGCATCCGGTTCTCGGCCTGGTCCCACACGATCGAGCGCTTCGATTCGAAGACGTCGTCGGTGACCTCCATCCCCTCGAGCCCGAAGCGCTCGAACATCTCCTCGCCGACCTCGGTGTGCCGGTCGTGGAGCGCCGGCAGGCAGTGCATGAACTTGGCGGCCGGGTTGCCGGTCAGGGCCACCAGGTCGGCGTTGACCTGGTACGGGCGGAGGAGCTTCACCCGCTTGTCCCAGACCGAGCTCTTCTCGCCCATCGACACCCACACGTCGGTGTACAGGAAGTCGACGCCCTTGACCCCGACCTCTGGGTCATCGGTGATCGTGATCCGGGCGCCCGTCTCGGTCGCGATCGCACGACACGTCGCAACGAGGTCGTCCTGCGGCCAGAGGTCGCGCGGGCCGCACAGCCGGACGTCCATGCCCAGCTTGCTGCCGCCCACCAGCAGGGAGTCGCCCATGTTGTTGCGAGCATCCCCGAGATAGCAATACGAGATCTGCGAGAGCGGCTTGTCGCTGTGCTCGGACATGGTCAGGACGTCGGCCAGGATCTGGGTCGGGTGATACTCGTCGGTCAGGCCGTTCCAGACGGGCACGCCGGCGTATTCGGCCAGCTCGTCGACGGTGTCCTGGGCGAAGCCGCGGTACTCGATCCCGTCGAAGATCCGGCCCAGGACCCGGGCCGTGTCCTTCATCGACTCCTTGTGGCCGATCTGGGTGCCGCTCGGGCCGAGGTAGGTCACGTGGGCGCCCTGGTCGTAGGCGGCCACCTCGAACGACACCCGGGTCCGGGTTGAGGTCTTCTCGAAGATGATCGCGATGTTCTTGCCCTTCAGGCGTTGCCGCTCGTAGCCGCCGTACTTGGCCGCCTTCAGGTCGGCCGCCCGCTTCAGCAGGAACCGGATCTCGTCGGGGCTGAAGTCGAGCAGCTTGGTAAAACTGCGATTCCGCAGGTTGACGCCCACTGGCTCTCCTCCAAGCGATGTCATCCGGCAATCAGCGAAGCGCGGTGCTTGCCCTACGATCGGATGGAGCGATTATCGACTCGTTAACAAAACTTTTTCGGGGTCCCCGGGCGGCGGCCGCGACGAATCCCAATTCATCGCCCTGGTCAGGCGGATCAGCGTTGCGCCGAGGGCCACGAACGCGATGCCGGCCAGCCACCCCCCGAGGACGTCGCTCGGATAGTGAACGCCCAGGGCGATCCGCGAAAGCCCGACCAGGACCGGCAGGGCAACGCCGGCGATGACGGCTACCCGGCGGGCAATGAGCGGAATCTGGCTCCGCCAGGCCACGACAGCCAGCAGTCCGTAGGTCACCGTGCTGGTCGTCGTATGTCCCGACGGGAAGCTGTACCCGGTCACTGCCACGAGGTGAGGCCAGGGCGGCCGGGGCCGTTCCACGACCTCCTTGACGAAATGCGTGAACGCGGTCTGCCCGATCAGAATCAGGGCAACGATCAGGGCCAGCCGGATTCGCCGCGACAGCAGGCAGATGACGACGAGCACGGTCCCGACGGCAGCGGCGACCGCGCCCCCAAGCGTGGTGACCAGCATCCAGGCCCAAGCCGGGATCGGCAGTCCGCGAATGGCCGTTGCCAGCGGCTCGTCGAAGGCCAGCCCGCCGCTGCGCGAGACGAGCGTCGCCAGCACGATGAAGGCGGTCGCCGATACGACGCCGATCCACGGCCAGGGGTCGCGACCGGCGGAGGCGCGTTCCATGACTGGTCAGGATAGGGCCGCGGTCAGGGGCCGGGCGGGCCTTCGTTCTCGTGCCAGAAGCCGGCCAGGGCTTCGGCCACGGCCCGCAGCTGCGCGTCGGTCAGGCGGCCTCCGAACTCGCGCTCGATCACCTTGTTGTGGTCGGCGAAGGCCGCGTCGTGCCTCGTGCGGCCCTCGGCGGTGAGCACGACCCGGACCCCGCGTCGGTCACCCGGGACAGGCTGGCGTCGAACGAGCCCCGCCGCCTCGATCCGATCCACGAGGCGGGTCAGTCCACTCCTCGTGAACAGCGAGCGCTGTTCCAGCTCCTGCATCCGCAGGCCCTCGTCGCCGGCGTCATACAGCTGGGCCAGGACGTCGAGCCAGGTCAGCGGGAATCCGGCTCGGGCGATGAGATCGGGCTCGGCCACCTGGAGGGTGCGGGAAGCAGCGAACAGGACGCCGCGCCAAGCGTCGTTCCAGAGCGTCTCGGGGCGGGCGGTCTCTTCCTCGATGGCCATCGATGGAAATGATAGCCCGGAGTTAACTGGTTTCGCAACTTCTCACGTTTCAGTGATTGACATGACAGATACTTACGCGTCAGGATGACTGCTACGGAGCCAGCGGAGCGACAGCCAGCCGCGGTCCACCAGTCGGAGGCATCTCGATGACCACCCTCTTCGTCCGCCACCAGGTCGCCGACTACGCCAAGTGGCGCGAGGTCTACGACAAGTTCCGACCGACGCAGCAGGCCCTGGGCGTCCAGGAGCAGGCCGTCTATCAGACGATCGACAACCCCAACGAGATCACGGTCCGCCACGAGTTCGCAACGCTCGAGGCGGCCCAGGGCTTCGGAAGCAGCCCGGAGCTCCAGACGGCGATGCACGATGCCGGCGTCGAGGGTGCCCCAACCATCTGGTTCGCCGCCCAGGCGTGATCACGGCCCGGCCAGACCGGGCACGCTTCGCTCGAGGACGGGTGCCGCGAGGCATCCGTCTTTGGTTTGTGCCCCGCCCTGCCGCGTTGCCCCGAATCTGATCCCCGCGGTAGGCTGCAGCCTCACCGAACGATGCAGGAGCCAGCGTGCCGCCGAGCGAAGATGTCGACGCCAGCCAGCCGTCGGGCACCGTCACGCTCGTGTTCACCGACATCGAGGGGTCGACGAGCCTGCTCCAGGCCCTCGGCGATCGCTACCCCGAGGTCCTCGCCGATCACCACCGGCTGATCCGCGAGGCGTTCGCCCGGCATGGAGCGCTCGAGCGGGGATCGGCCGGCGACGGGCTGTACTTCGTGTTCCAGGCCGCGGGCTCGGCGGTCCAGGCGGCGGTCGACGGCCAGCTCGCGGTTGCCGAGTGGAGCTGGCCCGAGGGTGCCCAGGTTCGTGATCGGATGGGCCTCCACACGGGCGAGCCGGTCCGCGGAACCGAGGGCTACATCGGCCTCGACGTCCACCGCGCCGCGCGGATCTGCGCGGCCGGGCATGGTGGCCAGATCCTCATCTCGCAGACCACCCGCGACCTGGTCTCCGGCCAGCTCCGCCCGCCGCTCGGCCTGATCGACCTCGGGGCTCACCGGCTGCGCTCGCTGGACGGGCCACCCCAACGCCTGTTCCAGGTCACCGGACCCGGCCTGATCGAGGACTTCCCGCCGCCGCGCACATCCGAGGCGCCCCGCAACAACCTGCGCCTGGAGGTCACCAGCTTCATCGGCCGCGAACGTGAGATCGAGCAGGCGACGAGGATGCTCGAGCAGTCGTCGCTGCTGACCCTGACCGGCCCCGGCGGCGTCGGCAAGACCCGGATCGGCCTGCGCCTGGCGCGGATGCTCCTGGCCGAGTTCGAGGACGGTGCCTGGATCGTCGACTGCGGCTCGCTCGGCGATCCCGCGTTCGTGCTGCCCACGGTCGCAAGCACGATCGGGATGAACGAGCCGGCGGGACGCTCGCTCCTGCCCGCGATCGTTGATCACCTCAAGGGCAAGCGCCTGCTGCTCGTCCTCGACGACTGCGACCCGGTCCTGTCGGCCAGCGCCGAGCTCGCCGAGGCCCTCGTCCGATCGAGTTCGACAGTGCGGATCGTGGTGACCAGCCGCGAGGCGCTGGGCGTGGCCGGGGAAGCGATCCTGCCGATTGCCTCCCTGACGATGCCCGCTGCGGCTGCGACCCTCGCCGCCAACGACCTCGGCTCGGTCGACGCCTGCCGGCTGTTCGTCGAACGGGCCCGGGCCGTCCAGCCGAGCTTCGAGCTGACCGACCGGAATGCCGGGCCGGTTGCCCAGCTGTGCCTCCGGCTCGATGGCGTGCCGCTGGCCATCGAGCTCGCGGCAGCCCGCGTCCGGACCCTGCCGGTCGAGCAGATCGCGGCGCGCCTCGACGACCGGTTCCGGCTCCTGACCGGCGGCAGCCGCGCCAGCGTCGCCCGGCACCAGACGCTCCGAGCCACGATCGACTGGAGCTTCGACCTCCTGACCGAACCCGAGCGGGCGATCCTGCGCCGCCTGTCGGTCTTCGCCGGCGGGGCGACCCTCGAGGCGGCCGAGTTCGTGTGCTCGGGTGATCCGGTCGACCAGCTCGAGATCCTCGACATCCTCGGCCGGCTCGTCGAGAAGTCACTGGTATTCACCGACCCCACGGCGGAGGAGGCGCACTTCCGGCTGCTCGAGACGGTGCGCGACTACGCCCGCAGCCGCCTGGTCGAAGCGGACGAGGGCGAGCCGACCCTGCGCCGCCATCGGGACTGGTATCTCGCCCTCGTCGAGGAGGCGTCGTCGTCGTTCTTCCAGGGCCCCGAATCGCTCGAGCTGCTCGGCCGGCTCGATCGCGAGCACGAGGACCTCCGGGCCGCAATGGGCTGGTGCCTCGACCAGCCGGGCGAAGGCCGGGCGGGCCTGCGGATGGCCGCCGGACTGTGGCGCTACTGGGAGATCCGGGGCTTCCTGGCCGAGGGCCGGCGCTGGCTCGAGCGGATGATGGACGCCGTCAGCGGCGAGCGTTCGGTGCTCCGGGCGAACGCCCTGACCGGTGCCGGCAGCCTGGCCTTCATGCAGGGCGACTTCCGGGCCGCGTCGGGTTTCCACGAGGCGAGCCTGGCCCTCCACCGCCAGATGGGCGATCGCCAGAGCATCGCCTACGCCGCCAACAACCTGGCCAATACGGCGTTCCAGCTGGGCGACCACGCCCGGGCGCGCGAGCTGTACGAGGAGACGGTGGCCCTGACCAGCGAGCTGGGCGATCGCCGCGGGGTCATCTTTGGCTCGATCAACCTCGCTGCGGTCGCGACGAGCGAAGGCGACACCGAAACGTCCGAGCAGATCCAGGGCGAGGTCCTGGCCTCGATCCGGGGCCTGGGCGACCCGTGGATCGAGGCCTTCGCACTCGATAACTTCGGCAACGCCGCGAGCCGGGCGGGCGACCGCGCCGCAGCCCGATCCCTCCATGAGCAGGCCCTGCTGATCCTCGAATCGATCGGCGATCGGCGCGGCGTGGCCCGGGTCCTGATCCACCTGGCCGACCTGGCCATGGCCGATGGCGATTCAGCGACGGCCCGCGAGCTCGCCGGCAAGAGCCTGGCGATCCGCCAGGACCTCGGCGACATGCCCGGGCTGGCCGGCGCGATGGAGAAGCTCGCGGCCTCGATGGCGCCCGAGGACGCCGAGGCGGCCGCCCGGATCGACGCTGCCGCGGAATCCCTGCGCGAGGCGATCCGGGCCAAGGTGCCGCCCCAGTCGGTGGCCGATCACGACCAGGTCGTGGCCGCCCTCGAGCAGCGCCTCGGGTCGGAGCGATTCGAGGCTGCCCGCCGGCAGGGCCGCCAGATGACCCCGAACGAGGCCCTGGCTACGCTCCTTCCTTGACCTCGACGACCTCGTCGGCCAGCAGCCCGTGGGCCTCGCGATGGACCGCGATGGCGGCCTCGGCGCTGGGTGCCTCGGCCAGGCAGAAGACCTTGCCGGTCGCCTCGTCGTACCAGTAGCGGAAGTAGCTGACCCCGTACTTGCCCTGGACGGCAAGGTCGGCGGCATGCGCCTGTGCGACGGCCTCCTTGGTCAGGCCCGGAATCTTGTTGTGAGTGTCGAGGTACAGGGGCATGGGTTGGCACTCCCGATCAGTTGAATTTGGGTTCCGTTAAAGGATGGCCTGCCGCCCGTTGTTGTCAATCGGTCAAACGGCCGATCAGCCCCGCTCGGTCTCCCGCCGAAGGACTTCGTGGGCGATCCGATCACCAACGACGGTCCAGTCGAACTGCTCGACCGCCGCCTTACGTCCGGCGGCCCCCAGGCGATGGGCCAGGGCCTCGTCACCGAGGAGCTGGCTGAAGGCGTCTGCCAGATCGGCCGGCGCGTCGCCGCGGGTAACCAGCCCTGACTGGGCTCGCTCGACGATCGCGACCGTCTCGCGCCGCGGGGTGACCACCAAGGGACGGCCGGCGGCCATCGAATCGAGCAGCTTCACCGGCAGGGCGACATCCATGTAGTCATTGGCCGGATGCGGGATGGTCAGGATCGTGGCCCGCGCCAGCGCCCCTCCGAGATGGCGGTAGCCGACCGGGCCGATCGTGATCCAGGGATCGTCCCGGAGCTCGGTCCGGAGCCGCTCGACATAGCGCTCACCGTCGGGTGAGGTGGCGATCAACCACAGGAAGAGGCGCAGCTCGGGCCATGCCGAGCGGACCATCCGGCTTGCCTCGACGAGGGTCTCGATGCCCCGGCCGGGTGCCGCGCCGGACGGAAAGCCGATCGACGGAACGTTCGGCCAGGGGCCCGGTCGAACGTGGTCGGTGACCGTGCCGTTGCCGCCGACGATGACCCGGTCCATGTCCAGGCCGGCCATCTCAGCGAACGATCGGGTGGGCACGACCAGCCACCGAAACGAGGACATTGCCAGGGCGCGCCGGCGCTCCATCTCGGCCTCCCGCTCGGGCGGCAGGTCGACGCCGAGCGCCCGGGTCTGGGCGACCGGATCGTCGTAGATCGCCACGGCCACCGGATCGGTCTTCTCGGTGATCCAGCCCATGTGATAGGCGTGGGGCTGTTCGGACGCGGCAAGATGCCGGCCGAGACGGTCCGGGCGCATGAACGGCGGATAGAGCCGGCCGGTGATGTACCGGCGCATCTGGCCCCACGTATCGAACTGGCGGGCGCGGGTCTGCTCGCCCAGGCGCTTGAAGATGAGCTGGCGCCGGATCTCACCGCCCCAGCGTCGCTTGCGGGCACCTCGAACGACCAGCCAGGCCGGCGCCCCGGATCCGGAATCGCCGTCATGCTCGGACCCGGATTCGGTTGGCATCTCCGAGATCGTAGCCGGATCGCAACCGACCTGGCGGTGCACGACCCATCACCCGTGGGGCATGGTGATACGCTGCTGCGTCTCGGCTGGGAGGGAGACCCGGCTGGGTGCATTGAATGAAGTCGAATTCACCTTGAGTTCCGGAGGAGATCCTGCATGAACGTGTCGCGTAACGGCGCGATCGCAATTACGGTCGCGGTGATTGCCGTGATCGTGGTGTTCCTCGTCGTGAGAAACAATCCAGGGACGCCCGCGGCAAGCACGCCGCCGGCTGCCGTGGTCTCACCGTCAGTCGCCCCGTCGGCGTCGGCCAGTGCGGCTCCGAGCGCGGCTGCGACTCCCGGTTCGAGCGCCGTAGCCAGCAGCGCTCCGTCGGCCGCGGCGTCAGTGCCGGCGGCGTCGATCGCGCCCATTCCCTCGGGCGGCACGATCTTCGACGGCAAGCTCGTGATCTGCTCGGATATTCCGTATCCGCCGCAGGAGTTCTTCGATGCAAATGGCACCGCGACCGGCTCGGACATCGACATCGGGACGGAGATCGCGAAGCGCCTCGGGCTGACCGCGGAGATCCAGAACTCGGTTTTCGACACGATCATTGCGGCCGTGACGTCGGGCAAGTGCGACATCATCATCAGCGCCCAGAACATCACGTCCGACCGGATCAAGCAGGTCGACATGATCCCGTACTTCCAGGCTGGCCAGTCGTTCGTGGTGGCGGTCGGCAACCCGCTGGCGATCAACGCGACCACCGACCTGTGCGGCAAGAAGGTCGGCGCCGAGACCGGCACGACCGAGATCGACTACCTCAATGGCACCGGTGACTACAAGGGCCAGGGCCTCTCCGAGGCCTGCACGAAGGCGGGCAAGCCGGCTATCGACGTCAAGTCGTTCGGCAAGGATTCGGACGCCCTCCTTGCCCTCCAGTCCGGCCAGGTCGACGCCTACTTCGCCGACTCGCCGGTCGCCGGCTACTACACCGTCCAGCATCCTGACCAGTTCGTCCTGTCGGGGATCCCGCCGCTCCAGCCGGCGTTCGAGGGGATCAGCGTCCCCAAGACCAGCACGTCGGTGACAACTGCCGTCCAGCAGGCGCTCGTCTCGATGATCAACGACGGGACCTACACGACGATCCTGACCAAGTACGGCGTGCAGACCGGGGCCGTCACGGCCGCCGATGCACAGACCCTCAACAAGCTCCAGTAGCACATCGGTCGAGCAGCGTCCCGCTCGTGATTGAGCCACGACGCATCCGAGCGACGAGAGCACCCCGATCCGCGCAAGCGGTCGGGGTGCTCGTGGTTCTGGCCCTCCTCCTGGCCGGCTGCGTCGGCGGCAAGTCGACGTACCACTACCAGTGGAACCTGTTCTTCAACTCGATCTTTCAGCCGGACCACCAGATCCTCGGCGGCCTGTACCTGACGGTCGTCATCTCGATCCTTGCCCAGCTGATCGGGGTGGTCCTGGGCGTGTTCGCGGCTCTGGGCAAGATGTCGAAGGTCAGGCCGATCCGCTGGCTTGCCAACACGTACGTGTGGTTCTTCCGGGGCACGCCGCTCCTGGTCCAGCTCGTGTTCTTCTACTACGGATTGAGTGCCGCCAAGATCTACGGCTGGCCCGATCTCACGATCGGGCCGTGGACGATCGAGGGTGCCCTCCAGGCCGGAATCTTCGCCCTCGGGCTCAATGAGGGCGCCTACATGGCCGAGATCGTTCGCGCAGGGATCCTGGCGGTCGACCCCGGCCAGATGGAAGCGGCCCGGGCGCTCGGCATGACCCCGGGCAAGGCGATGCGCCGGATCGTCCTGCCCCAGGCCGCCCGGGTGATCGTCCCGCCCCTAGGCAACGAGTTCAACAACATGCTCAAGACGACATCGCTGCTGTTCGTCCTGAGCATTGTCGAGCTGTACACGGTCTTCAATATCAAGCAGAACCAGAGCTTCGCGCCGTTCGAGTTCTTCCTCGCCGCTGCCGTCTGGTACCTGCTCCTGACGACGATCTGGGGCGTCTTCCAGTCGTGGATCGAGCGACGTCTCTCGAAGGGCGCGCCGGGGGCGACGCCGGCCGGTCCAAGCCTGTCGGCCCGGCTGATCGGACTGCGCAACAACAGCGGTGGCCTCGGGTGAGCCAGATGGCCGACCGGGAACAACCGGCCAACCTGCTCGATGCGATCGGTGGCGCCCCGACGACCGAGGTCACGAACGTGGTCGAGGTCACCGACGTCCACAAGTTCTTCGGCCACAACGAGGTGCTCAAGGGCGTCTCGATGATCGTCAAGCAACGTGAGGTCGTGGTCGTGTGCGGGCCGTCAGGCTCTGGCAAGACGACGTTCATCCGCTGCGTCAATCACCTCGAGAAGATCCAGTCCGGTCGGATCATGGTCAACGGCCACCTGATCGGCTATCGCGAAGAGAACGGCAAGCTCGTCTCGGACAAGGAAGGCAACATCGCGAGGCAGCGCCGGGAGATCGGGATGGTCTTCCAGCGCTTCAACCTGTTCCCCCACAAGACGGCCCTCGGCAACATCATCGAGGCCCCGATCCAGGTCCGGGGCATTCCTGAGGACGAGGCGATCGAGATGGGCCGGAAGCTGCTGACCAGGGTGGGGCTGGCCCACAAGGAGGATGCGTACCCGGCCCAGCTCTCGGGGGGTCAGCAGCAGCGGGTGGCGATCGCCCGGGCCCTGGCGATGCGGCCGGCGGTGATGCTCTTCGACGAGCCGACCAGTGCCCTCGACCCGGAGATGATCGGCGAGGTCCTGGAGGTGATGAAGGAGCTCGCTCGCGAGGGCATGACCATGATCGTGGTCAGCCACGAGATGGGCTTCGCCCGCGAGGTGGCCGACCGGGTCGTGATGATGGACGAAGGCCTGATCATCGAGGAGGCGACCCCGGAGGCCTTCTTCACGAACCCCCAGCAGGAACGGACCAAGAGCTTCCTCTCGAAGATCCTGTAGCGCGTTCCTGGTCGTTGCGCGGGCGCGCGGCGGTGGCGGTCGTGGCGTGGGCGGGCGGGCGGCGGTCGTGGCCCCGGCCGGCGGTGCGCCGCGGTCGGGGGCGCGGCCGGCCGGCAAGCTGCATTTCTGACAAATTCGCGCTGTAGCGGTGCTTATGGTCGCTCGGCGCTCGATCGCGGTGGCGTCCGCCCCGACACCGACCGGCAGTCTCCCCGACTCGTGCTTGGGATCGGGTCACGACGGGCAGCTCGTCCGGCCAACCCGAGCGCGACCGGCGATAAGCATCGCTGTGGCGCGAGTTTGTCATTTGACCGTGCCGGACCGCGGCTGACGGCGGCTCGGGGAGCGTCATTTCCTTTCGCGACCAGCCGGCACGCTGCCTTGCTGACAAATTCGCGCTGTAGCGACGCTTACGGTGACTCGGCTCCCGATCGTGGGCCCAACGCCGCTCGATCGCGCACTCGACACCATGGTTTCGTGCGGAGTGGCGGACTGCCAGCCGCTACCAGGCGCCCCAACCCGACCGCGACCAGCCATAAGCATCGCTCTGGCGCGAGTTTGTCAACTCGATCGAGACGCAGCTGCGGGCCGATCGGGGCGCAGCTGCGGGCCGAGGCGCCGGCGTGCCGCGGCAGGCGCGACCGGCCGAGGCGCCGGGTTGCCGCGGCAGCAGGCGCCACCGATCGGCAGGCGCGACCGGCCGGCAGGCGCGACGCGGCAGCAGCCGCGACCGGCCGGTAGGCGGCGTTTGTGACAAATCCACGCCGTAGCGGTGCTTATGGTCGGTCGGCGCTTGGTCGCGGTCCCGTCCGCCCCGGGACCGAACTCCAGGCTCCCTAATTCGTGCTTGGGACCCGGTCGCGACAAGCAATCCGTCCGGCCAACCCGGCCAACCCGACTGCGACCAGCCATAAGCGTCGCTCTGGCGCGAATTTGTCAATTTGACGGTGCTGCTCAGCGGCTGCCGCAGGCAGGCCAACGACTCAGCCGGCCGCGCTACAAGACTGCAGGCTCGCCCGTCTCTACCTCCGACGCCGGGCGGCCGCTGGCAGGCAACTTGGGACCGCCCGGCGTCGCCACATCTGATTGCGCGCAGCTGCGAACAATCGGCAACTAACGTGAAATGTCGAAAAACCTGAACGTTCGTTCAGGCAGACGGCGATTGGCCTGCTAGACTCTGCCCCGGTCGGCCCTCAGCGGACGGCCTGTCGGAGACCGAAGCCGGAGTCGCGCCCCGCGTGCAGGCCCACCGCATTCGTCGCGACCCACCGGGTCAGCGACCCCCAGCCGTACGTCCCCTGGCCCGCGACGCCCGGTCGAACGAGCGGCCACCCCAGGACGGACGTCCAGCGGCAGACGGACGCAGCCAGACCGCCCAGCCCAGCCAAGCCGCCCGGGCCGCCCAGGCCGCCGAGCCCCGGCCGAACAACCGGCGCCGGGTCATCAGCGCCTTCGCTTCGTCCCTGGTGCCGGGCAGCGGCCAGCTCATCAACCTGCGCTGGCGGACCGCCCTGGTCTTCGCCCTGCCGGTGCTCGCCCTGGTCGGAATCGCCTATCTGACGGCAAAGGTCGTGCCGGCCCCCTCGCTGCTGGCCCTGGCCATGGCGCCGACTACGATCGTGGCCCTGCTGGTCCTCAACGCGATCATCTTCGGCTGGCAGGTCCTGGCCGCCGGCCAGGCCTTCTTCGATCGTCGGTTCGACTGGGCACCGAGCCGGATGTCGGCCGCGGCGCTGGCCCTGATCCTGGTCGTGACGGCGATCCCGCACCTGTTCGCCGCCTCGATCGGGCTCGGTGCCATGAACGCCTTCTCGTCGATCTTCTCGACCGCGGCCGTTGCCGGCGGCGTGGCCGGGGCCCAGAGCGGACCGGTGCCAGTGCCGGGCGGCCGGGTCAACATCCTGCTGATCGGAGTCGACTCGGGAGCCGGCCGCGACCACGCCCTGACCGACTCGATGATGGTCGTCTCGGTCGACCCGGTCGGCCACACCGCGAGCATGGTTTCGCTGCCCCGGGACATGGTCAACGCACCCCTCGACGGAGGCCAGACCTACGCACCCAAGCTGAACTCGTTGATGAGCTTCGCGACGACCCACCCGAAGGATTTCCCCGAGGGCGGGATGCGGACCCTCGAGGACACGATCGGGCTGATCCTGGGCATCCCGATCCACTACTACGTGTACGCGGACCTGCAGTCATTCGTGAACCTGGTCGACGCGCTCGGCGGGATCGACATCAACATCGCGAAACCGCTCGACGATCCGACCTATCACGGCTACGGCGTGCACATGGGCTGGTCGGTGACCGCCGGCCCGCATCACTTCGATGGCTCGGATGCGCTGGCCTACGCCCGGATCCGCCATCCGGTCGGCGAGAGCGATTTCACGAGGCAGGCTCGCCAGCAGGCCCTGCTGGTCGCCCTGAAGCGCCAGCTGACGAGCCCCGACCTCGTCCTGCGCCTGCCCGCCCTCATCGCCGCCGTCGGACACAATGTGGAGACCGATCTGCCGCGCGACCAGCTGCCCAACCTGGCCGCAGTCGCATCCGAGATGGGATCCAAGTCGATCTACCAGGTCGTGATCAAGATCCCGCTGATCAAGCCGGCCACGATCTCGCCGTTTGGCTCGGTCCAGGTCCCCAACCTTGCCCGCATCCAGGCGATGGCGGCAGAGCTGTTCAGCCCGCCGGGCACCCGGCCGACGGTCGACCCGAACGCGAGCCCGAACCCAGGCTCGAGCGCCAGCCCGGCAGCGAGCCCAGCCGCCAGCCAGGGCCCGTAGCAGCGGTTCGCCGCCTTTGTCCGCGCTCAGGTCAGCGCTGCGCGGTGCGTCGCGGTCCCGAATCCTGGCTCAGTACCCGAGCGCGGCGAGCCGACGGCTGAGCCGGTGGGCGGCTCGTCCTCGATGCGAGATCGCCGCCTTCTCCTCGGCCGATTGCTCGCCCAGCGTCCGGCCGCCGAGGGGCTCGCCCAGCGGTTCGAAGATCGGGTCGTAGCCGAATCCCCCGCTGCCCCGGGGCGCCTCGGCGATCCGGCCGCGGAGCGTGCCGCGGGCCTCGGCCGCGATCGGCAGGCCACCGCGGGCGCCGGTCCGCTCGGGTACCACGAAGCTCAGGACACACACGTAGCGCGCCCCGCGCCGGCGCGCCGCCAGACCCGCTAGCGCGGCCAGCAGCTTCGTGTTGTTCTCATCGTCGGTAGCGTGTTCGCCAGCGTAGCGGCGGGTCCGGACGCCGGGCGCACCGCCCAGCGCATCGACCTCGATGCCCGAGTCGTCGGCGATCGTGGGCAGCCCGGTGAGCCGAGCATAGAAGCGGGCCTTGAGCCGGGCGTTGGCCTCGAACGTTGCACCGTCCTCGACCGGGTCGCCCTCGACGCCAAGCTCGTCCAGGTTGACCAGCTCGGCCCGTTCGGGCCGGAGCAGCGCGGCCAGCTCGGCCAGCTTGTGCCGGGACCGGGTCGCGACGACGATCCGGGGCCGGCCCGCGGCGTGGCTCAGCGCCGGACTCCAGCGAGCGCTTCGGCCTGCGCCGCGAACAGTCGGTCCAGGCCGGTCCCGGCAAGGTCGAGCAGGCTGGTCAGGCCGGCCCGGTCGAAGGGCTTGCCCTCGGCCGTGCCCTGCAGCTCGACGTAGGCGCCGGCGTCCGTGCCCACGACGTTGAAGTCGACCTCGGCCCGCGAGTCCTCCGAGTAGTCGAGGTCGAGATAGGTCTGCTCGCCGACGATCCCGACGCTGACGGCGGCGATCTTGCCCCGGATCGTGCGCTCCATGCCGTAGCCGATGAGGGCCGCCGCCAGGGCGACATAGCCGCCGGTGATCGATGCCGTTCGCGTTCCGCCATCGGCCTGCAGGACGTCACAGTCGATCGTGACGGTGCGCTCGCCGAGCCGGGCGAGGTCCACTACCCCGCGCAGCGAGCGGCCGACCAGGCGCTGGATCTCGTGGGTACGGCCCCCGATCCGGCCCTTGGCCGATTCGCGCTGGGAGCGTTCGGCCGTGGCCCGGGGCAACATCGAGTACTCGGCGGTGACCCAGCCCGTGCCCTTGCCCCGGAGGTGGGGCGGGACGCGGTCCTCGATCGTCGCCGCGCACAGCACCTCGGTGTCGCCGACCCGGATCCGGCACGATCCCTCGGCCCACTTGAGGACGTCGAGGGTCAGGGTGATCGGGCGCAGGTCGGTTGGCCCCCGCCCGTCGGCGCGGATCGTGCCGGGCTCATTGCCGATGGTCATCTGGGCTTCTCCTGGTGGTCGCTGGTCGGGTGGGCCTGGTGCTCCTCGATCTTGGCCTGCTTCCAGAGCAGGTCGAGGCCGTCGAAATCGAGGTCGCGCAGGGCGACCCCGCGCTCGGCCGCCTGCCGCTCGACGCTGGCGAACCGCCGCCGGAACTTGTCGTTGGCGCCGCGCAGGGCGGCCTCCGCCTCGATCCCCTCCCGCCGGCCAAGGTTCACGGCGACCATCAGCAGGTCTCCCAGCTCCTCCTCGCGGTGGGCGGGCGAGTCCGCCTCGAGCAGCTCACCGAGCTCTTCGTGGAGCTTGGCCAGGATGCCTTCGATCGTGGGCCAGTCGTAGCCCAGTGCGGCTGCCCGCTCCTGCATCTCCTGGCTGGCGGCCAGGGCGGGCATCGACCGGCTGATCCCGTCGAGGGCGCTCCGGGGCGTGTCCTCGGACGTGGCCGCCTCGGCCCGCTCATCGGCCTTGATCCGCTCCCACTGTCGATTGACGTCGGCTGCGGTGCGGGCCTCGGCCGTGCCGAAGACATGGGGATGGCGCCGGACGATCTTGGTGGTGAGGGCGGCCTGGACGTCGGCCAGGTCGAAGACCCCGGCTTCCGCAGCGAGCTGGGCATGCAGGATCACCTGCAGGAGGAGGTCGCCGAGCTCGCCCGCCAGGGCCGGTGTGGGTCCGTCGGCGAGCGCGTCGTAGACCTCGTAGGCCTCCTCCAGGAGGTGCTTGCGGAGGGACGCGTGGGTTTGCTCGCGGTCCCATGGACAGCCGTCGGGCAGGCGCAGGCGCCAGGCGATCCAGGGCATTGCCCAGGGGCCGGCGGCCGCCAGCTCCGGCGCGATCGGCCCGAGGTACAGCGGCCCGTGGAGGTCGTCGGCGTCCAGCTCGCCGATCGTCGTTTCGACCGGCAGCCCGAACCGGCCGACGGGATGGCTGGCCGGGTAGAGCCGTCGGAGCAGGCTCAGCGGATCCCGGCCGAGCGGACCGTCCCGCCCGGCGAGCGGCTCGGTCCCGGCCGTCAAGGTCCCACCCAGGGCGGACGCCGGCACGACGATCAGCGGCCGGCTGGCCTCGATCGGCGTCGCCACCAGGCGCTCGGCGGCTGCGACCTGGAGCCCGGCCGAGGCGTCAAGCCCCCAGCGCAGTCGAGCTTCAGCGAGCAGCGCGTCAAGCATGCACGCCCGATTCTACGGGGCGGTCGAGGCTGGCGTGACGTCCGGACCGGTAATCGTGGCCTTGGCTTTCTGGGCCGCATACCAGTTGGTGAACGCCGAATCCTTGAGGATCGAGATCTGGCTGGCGTCGGGCAGGCGCGACTGCTCCTGGTTGACCTTGAAGATGTACAGGCCATCGGACAGGGTCACGACCTGGCTCACCGAACCGACCGGCGCGGCGAAGATCGCCGCCTCGGTTGCGGCATCCACCTGATTGGGGGCGATCCAGCCGAGATCTCCGCCCTGGGCCGCCTCGGTACCGTCCGAGTTGGCCTTGGCCAGCGCCGCAAAGTCGGCGCCGGGCGCGGCTGCCTGCTTCTGGATGGCCGCGGCCCGATCGGCCGGGGCCTCGCGCACTGCGTCGACCATGATCACGTGCCAGCCGAACTGGCTGCGGACGGGCGGCAGCAGGTCGCCCGCCTTGACCGTCGGGGCGAAGACCGCCGCGGCGAAGGCGCTGTCGAGGCCCGAGCCCGCGTCGTACCAGGGGAGCTGGCCGCCATCGACGGCCGAACCCGAGTCCTTGCTGTCGGTCTTGGCGATCGCCGCGAACTCGGTCGCCAGCTGGGGCGTCCCGACGAGCGGCTTGAGCTTGTTATAGGTTGCCTCCGCCTGGGCCTTGGCGAAGTCCCAACCCGGATCGTCGGACGGGGCGGGCGTTGCCGTGCTCGGGTCGGCGCCACCGGGCGTGTACAGGATGTGGCTGGCCATGACCTGCTCGCCCGGCCCGGTGTAGCTGCTCGTGTCGATCTTGATCTGGCTGACCTCGCGCTGGACCGAGGGCGTGCTGACGGCGTCGGAGGTAACCCTCGCCGAGAGCGCCTTGTCGGTCAGGATCGCCTTGGTCGAGGCCCGGTAGGCGTCGAGGCTGACCCCGGCGTCCTTCATCCGCTGGATGTAGTTCGGGTCGGTCGTGGCCGGGGCGATCCCGGTGACCTTGCCGATCTGGTACGAGCCGTCGGTGCCGGTGACCACATCGGTCAGGCCATTGAGCGGCAGCTTGAACGCCGCCGCGACGAGGTTCGTGTCCTGGCTCGCCGTGTTGACCCGGATCCAGCCGGCATCTCCGCCGGTCGAAGCGCTGGTGTCGGTCGAGAACTGCTTGGCCACGTCGGCGAAATCCGTTCCGGACTTGAGCTCGGCCAGGGCCGATTCGGCCGTGTGCTGGGCCTGAGCCTTGGCCGCCGCCGTGGCGTCGCTACCCCCGGTGGGGCTCACCACGATGAACTGCAGGTGGCGCGATTCGGGGCTTGTGGCATCCGCCGTGACCTGGGCGTCGATCTGGGCGTCGGTGATCGTAATCCCCTTCTGGGCCGCCAGCTGGCGCTGCAGCTCGTCATCGACCATGGCGTCGACGGTGCCCGACGAAACGTCCTGCTCGGCCTGGCTCAGGGATGCGTTCTGGGTATCAAAATCGGCCTGGCTGATACGCCCGGCCGAAAGGTCGTCGTGGAGCTGGGAGACCTGTTCTGTGATCCGGAACAGGTTGACGTTGGCAGCGGCGGTGGCCTGGTCCTGGTTGATCGAGATGCCATTGACACTGGCGACCTCGGCCCAATGCGCACCGGCATACGACGCAAAGGCCGCGCCGAGCAGGAGCGCGGCCGCCAACACGATGATCGTGACAAAGGCGATGTTGAGGTACAGGGATCGCCGGCTGGATCGGTCACTTGCCGATCGGTGCGCCCGGGGCGACGCCGGCTTGACACGTTGAGTCATCAGGTTTCGATTTTGTCCTCTGGAAGGCAGGTCGGACCCGGTCATTTGGGCCACGGCCGTAGCGGTGCGACATCGTACCGTAGATCCGCTCGGCGCCTCGCCGGAGGCGCCTTGACGACCGTTCGCCGACAGCCCTCAGGCTCGGTCGCCGGCGACCCGCTCGAGCAGCTCGAGGAGCCGGTCCGCCTCGTGCTCCCACGACAGCTCGCCGATCCTGGCCCGGACGAGGGCCACCCGGCTCGATCGTCCGACCGGGTCGTCGACCTGCCGGAGCAGGGCACTGGCCAGGTCATCGGGGTTGCCCGAGCGGTAGGTCGCCACGCTCCCGGCTCCGAAGGTCCGGTCGAGCAGGGGCAGGTCGGAGGCCACGATCGGCCGGCTCATGGCGCCGTATTCGAAGACCTTGGTCGACAGGCTCATCTCGGTGAACGGGTTGCGCCGGGTCGGGGCCAGTCCGATGTCGGCCGCCGCGATCGCGGCAGGCACCTCGGCGATCGGGATCCGCCCGTGGAAGTGGACGTCTTCGGCCAGCCCGAGCTCCTCGACCTTCGCCCGGAGGCCATCCTCGGCATCACCCCGGCCGTACAGCTCCAGCGCGAAGCGGAGCTCGGGACGGCGTGCGCGGAGCCGATCCAGCCCCTCGAGGACCACGTCCAGCTCGTAGGTCGGAGTCAGCGCCCCGGCATACACCAGGCGGAGGACGCCGTCGGCCATGAAGCCTCGCTCGGTGTAGGCCGCCGGGTCGAAGTGGCGGAGGGACGGGCTGTTCAGGATCACGGTCACCTTGGCCGGGGCGATGCCCAGGCCGATCAGCCGGTCGGCCAGCGCGTCGTTGACCGTGATCACGGCACTGGCCAGGGCGATGCTGGAGCGTTCCTGGACGAGCAGGAGCCGCCGGGCGACCGGGCTGGCCCCCCGCGGAAAGCGCATCGCGAAGAACTCGGGCATCGCCTCATGCAGGTCGAGGACGAGGGGCACCCCGGTCAGGCGGACCGGCAGCCCGCCGAAGACCAGGAAGTCGGGCAGCGAATGGACCTCGACCAGCGCGTAGTGGCGGGCCGGCTGGGCCCGGGTGACGGCCCAGCCGGCCCGGGCCAGGAACGACAGGTACTCGCCCAGGTAGGTCCGGATGCCGGCTCCCTGGTGGCGCTCGACCCCCAGCCGGATCACCCGAACCCCGTCGAGCACTTCGATCCCGGGCTGGCCGTCCCGGCGCAGCGCGTAGACGTCGACCGGCCGGCCCCGCTCCACCAGCGACTCGGCCTCGCGACGGACCCGCGGATCCTCCTCGTAGTGGGTGTGGGCGATCATCGCGATCGGCCGGCGGAGTGCTGGCACGCCGTCCTCGGTCAGCGGGATCGAATGCGACGGGTGATCCGGGCCCGGGTCCGGCGGAGGGCCAGCCGGATCGGATCGGGCAGGGCCGACTTGGCGACCTCGGACCTCTGCCGGGGATCACCACGCTCGGCGATCGGCAGTGGCGCCAGGTCGAGCTTGCTCCGCAGGCGGTTCTGGGCACGCCGCTCGCGGGCGACCTCCTGCTCCAGCCCGGCGATCCGTGATTCGAGCCGCTCGATCTGGCGCTTGCCGTCCAGGCTGAACCAGTCCGGCAGCGTGCCCGGCCGAACGGGCGGGTAGTCGGCGCGATAGAAGGTCAGGAGCTTCTCGGCGATGACCGGGGCGTCGTGGATCCGGGCGACGTAGGGTCGGCCGCGGGCCGCCAGGTCGAGCCGCTCGTCGACATTCGAGAGCAGGGCTCGCATCCGCTCGACGAACGTGTCCGGATCGGCGCTGACCACCGGCGCGTCCGGGTAGGCGGCGGCCACGTCGGCCTGGATGTTCGCCACGGCGACCCGGCTCGAGGCCATCGTCTCGATCGAGACCACCTCGTAGTCGCCCGTGAGCAGGTTGTCGACGACGACGTCGGCCGCCTGGATCGCCCGGCGGGCTTCGTCGTGGGAGACGCCCTCCAGGAGGCGGAAGTCGACCTTGAGGCCCTCGCCGGCGAGCTGCTTCATGCCCGCGATCACGAACTCCGTGCCCTTCGTGCCACGCCGCGACGGAACGTGCAGGACGATCGGGTCGGCTCGCTGGGCGGGCGGCTGCTCCGGCCAGGCGGTCAGGTCGATGACCCGTTCGACGACCTCCGCCTCGGGCACGAAATGGCGATAGTCGATCGACTGGACGAACATCCGATTGGCATAGGTTCGGATCGCCTCGATCACCTTCTCCGTGCGGTCGTCATCGGAGGCGATATCGGAATAGCGGTAGTAGCTCCACGGGTTGACCTGCTCGTGGATCCGGCGGACCCGGATGTCCGACCCGTGGAAGGTGAAGAAGACCTTCTTGTCGAGCATCCGGTAGATCGGCAGGTCCCAGAAGGCGGGCACGCCGCCCCACGCGTTCGGAAAGAACGTTCGGGCAAAGTGGAAGTGAATGACGTCGAAGCGATCGATCGATTCGAGGAAGGTCTGCCAGAAGATCCGCGGGTCGCCCTGTTTCAGGTCGATGCGGCGATCGGTCGGATAGCCGAACGGATTGGGACCGTACTCCCACAGCTCGGCCTCGTGGCCGAGGCGGCGCAGGGCGCGGACGACATCACCGGGCTGATTGGCGATGTTCCGCGCGGCGTGGAGAATCCGCATCAGGGCAGGAGGTCGGCCATCGGGCGCATTGTCAGGCACGGCGGGGTCTCGCGTCATCGAGCCGGGTCGGCGATCATGGGCCCCATGCACCAGCTGCCGCCCGTGACCGAGGAGCCTGACCAGGCCAGCGATCCTGCGATCGAGCCAGATGGGGCCGTGTACGACCCGGCCGGATTCTGGGACGACCGGCTCCGCCAGCATTTCGACATGATCGGCGTCGGCTACCGCCGCCTGGGCCGGCCGTTCAACCTTGCCCTGTATCGCCAGCGGATCGTGGTCCTGCGCCGGGCGCTGGCCCGATACCGGATCGCAGCCGCGGGCGCCGACATCGTCGAGCTCGGGCCGGGGACCGGGTTCTACATCGACTACTGGCAGACCCAGGGGATCGCCAGCCTGCTCGGCCTGGACATCGCGGCGGTGTCTGCCCAGCGCCTGGCCGGCCAGTATCCGGAGTACCACTTCGCGCAGGCCGATATCAGCGAGCGCTGGCCGGCGCCGGATGCCTCGGCCGACATCGTGACCGCCTTCGACGTCCTCTTCCATATCACCGACGACGATCGCTTCGTCGCGGCCATCCGCGAAGCGGGCCGGGTGACCCGGCCCGGCGGAATCCTGTTGATCTCGGACCTGTTCCTGCACCGTCAGCCGTTCCGCACCTTCCACCAGACGAGCCGGACGATCGGCCAGTACCGGGCGGCGCTCGACGCCGCGGGGTTTGTCGTGCTGGGCCGGCTGCCGATCTTCGTGACGATGCATCCCGCCCTTGATCTGCCGCCCGGACGGCTCAGCGGAATCGCGACGAGCTGGTGGGCCTGGCTCGAGGAACGCCTGGCCGACCAGCCGCACCGGGGCTACCGGCTGGGCCGGGTGCTCGGCTGGGTCGACCGAAGCCTGACCAGGGCCGGCACGAACGGTCCTTCGACGGAGCTGCTCGTCGCCCGGAAGCGACCCGTGCCGGAGGCGACTGCGGACGGCCCAACGCCCGGCTGACCCACCCGGATCGCCCGCCGGGCAGACCGGCCAGGTGGCCATGCTAGGATGTGCGCCGTATGGCAACCACGACCGGGACGGTACGCCGGGTTCAGACGCGCGCCCGTCCCGGATCGATCCACCTCGTCGTCGAGGGGATCAGCGAGATCTGGTCGCGGCGGCAGCTCGCCCGCTATCTCGTCCAGGCGGACATGATCAAGCACGGTGCGAACACCGTGCTGGGCAACATCTGGTGGGTCCTCGACCCGCTCCTCCAGATGGGCGTCTACGTCATCTTCGTGTCGGTGATCCTGGGCAAGGGCGGCAAGGACTATCCGCTCTTCGTGTTCTCGGCGATCCTGCCCTGGAAGTGGTTCTCGGTCAGCATCAACGATGCGATCACCTCGGTGACGACTCGAGAAGGGATCATCAAACAGGTCAAGTTCCCGACGATCGTGCTGCCGGTCGCGGCCAACGCGAGCGGTGTGGTGAGCTTCGCGTTCGGCCTCATCCCACTGATGGGCATGATCATCCTGTTCTACAACGACCGCTTCAGCCCCTACCTGCTGTTCATTCCATTGATTGCGTTCGTGCAGTTCTTCTTCACGATGTCGATGTGCATCGTGGCCGCGGCGGTGAACGTATTCTTTCGCGACCTGACCAACCTGGCGCGACACCTGCTGCGGCTGTGGTTCTACCTTTCCCCGGCCCTGTACGCGACGAAGGACCTGAATCCAGCCAAGTACGGAATCCTGGCCGACCTGTACAAGCTCAATCCCTGGGTGCCGCTCTTCGAGTCCTACCACAACGTCATCTATGGCAACCCCACGACGCTCGTCCTGCAGGCTCCCGACTTCGTGGGACTGAGCATCCTGTTCGTCGTCTCGCTGTTCCTGATCGGAGTTGCGACCCTGATCTTCAAGCGCCTCGAACCCGCCTTCGCCAAGGTCATCTGAGATGGTGACGCTGCGCCGGTCGCGCACGGAGTTCAACCCGGGAACCAAGCTGGCCCGGAAGGGTGCCGCCGTCAACCAGGCCGATCCGGGCTACATGATCGACGTCAAGGACCTGGGCATCCGCTACGACCTGCGCCTGACCCGCAAGACCACGGTTCGCGGCGCATTCCGGAATATCACCCGGATCTCGCGCCAGGATCGCTCGTTCTGGGCCCTCCGGGACGTCAACTTCCGGGTGGCCCATGGCGAAAGCCTGGCCGTGATCGGACCCAACGGAGCGGGCAAGAGCACCCTGCTGCAGGTGCTCGCCGGCATCCTCGTGCCGAGCGAAGGGCGGATCGACGTCATCGGCAACATCTCGACCCTGCTGACCCTGGGGGCGGGCTTCGATCTCGAGCTGAACGGTCGCGACAACATCCTCCTGGCCGGGGCGTTCATGGGCATCGACCGCCAGGAGATGCGCGAGCGCCTGCCGAGCATCATTGAATTCGCCGATATCGGCCAGTTCATCGATGCGCCGATCCGGACGTACTCGTCCGGAATGCGGGCCAGGCTGGGCTTCTCGATCGCGACCGCCGTCGACCCCGACGTCCTGATCATCGATGAGGTCCTGGGCACCGGCGATGCCGTCTTCCGCGTGAAAAGCCAGCGCCGCGTGCTCGAACTGGCGAAGGCCGCCAAAGGCATCGTCATGGTCACCCACGACCTCCATTGGGCGGAGGAATTCTGCAATCGGGCGATGCTCCTCGAAAAGGGCGAGGTGATCGCCGAGGGCAACCCCAAGGATGTCGTGGCGATGCATCGGGAGCGCTCCGAGAAGGCGCGCCTCGAGCGTGAGGCCGACATCGCCCGCCAGCTCGCGGCCGCGTCCCTGTAGCTGCCGTGGCTGCCCGCCTCATCGTCCATATCGGGCAGCAGAAGTCGGGCACCACCTACCTCCAGGGGATCCTCGCCCGAAGCACCAGCCAGCTCGGCGCGGCCGGGATCACCTATCCCCTGCTCTGGTCCAGCCGCGGGTCGGAATTCGAGAACCAGCAGCTCGCCACGTACGGATTCCTGGCCGGCGGCTCCTCCCGGATCGGTTCGAAGCGGGTCCGCCAGGTCCGGATGCGCGAGTGGTCGGAGCTGGTCAGCGCGGTCCGGGCCGCCGACGGCACGGTCCTCCTGTCGGCCGAGGTCCTGGCCGGCCTGACCCGGCCGCAGGTCGAGCGCTTCATGGCCGAATTCGATGCACCCCGGGCGGAGATCGTGATCACGACCCGCCGCCTCGACCAGGTCCTCGTTTCGCTCTGGCAGCAGCACGTCCGGAACGGGCGCGCCCGGGGGCTGGACGGATTCCTTGGCCGGATCGCCGACGAGCACGACCTGCCGGCCGATCAGCTCGAGATCGATCCGGAGCCACGGATCTGGCGCGAGCTGGGGCTCGCCGGGCTGGCCCGGCGCTGGGCGTCGGTGGTCGGGCCGGGAGCCGTCCGGGTCGTTACCAACCCGGGGTCACCGCCCGAGGTCCTGTGGGCTCGCTTCGGACAGGCCATCGGCGAACCTGGTCTGGAGGCCTCACCGGAGGCGGCCGTCTCGACCCCTTCGAACACGAGCCTCACCGCGCCCGAGGCGACGGTCCTGGCCGCGATCAATGCCAAGCTGGACCAGTCAACGCTCGACGACGACGCCCGGACCGGCCTCCGCCAGCGGATCATCCGGGACGGCTTCCTGTCCCGCCCTGACCGGGGCCGGCCGATCCGACTCGGCCCACCGTTCGACGCGATGGTCGCGGCCTGGAGCGAGCGGGACCTGGCCGACCTGGCCGGCTCCGGCATCGCGGTCATCGGCAGCCTCGAGGACCTGCGGGTGGTGGCCGGATCGGGCGCCGTCACGCCAATCAGTCCGACCGAGATCATCTCGGCCGCATCAGCCGCGACGGCCGCTGCGGTCGGTTACCGTGAGCCACTCCGGAACAGGCTTCGCCGGTCGCTGCGCCGGGCGGCACCCGGTGCCCGCCGGCCGGCCAAGAAGGTCAACCGGGGGGCGGAACCAGGCGTCGAACCAGGTCCAGATACGGCTGGACGGTGAGCTCCCAGTTGTAGCGGTCGCGACTGACCTGCAGGCAGCGCTGGCGCATGGCCTGGCGCTCCGCGGGCGACGCGCCCAGGATCTCGGCGAGTGCCCGGGCGAGGTCCGCCGGTTCGCCGGCATCAGCATCGACGCCGAGCCCGCCCGCCCTGACGATGTCGCGCATCACCTCGAGCTGGCGGCCGACGACGACCGGTGTGCCGGCGGCCAGGCTCTCCCAGAACTTGTTGGGCGTCGAAAGGCGCTGGTTGAGGGTGTCGGTCGGCAGGGCCACGATCGAGACATCGGCCGAGGCGGTCCAATCGGGCAGGTCATCCGGGTGGACCGGGGGCAGGGTGAAGTGGCGGCCGGCGAAGCGCGGGTCGTCGTCGAGCGCCCTGACCCGGTCCGCCCACAGCCCGAAGCCGAGCACGACGAGCGCGGCATCCGGCAGTCGAAGGACCGCCTCGGCGGCTTCGTCGAGGCCGCGGTGCTCGACCAGCTTGCCCAGGTACAGGACGACCGCCCGCTCGGCGGGGATCCCGGTCGCGTCGCGCAGATGGTTGGGACGGCTGGCCGGCGGCATCCAGCGGGGCGGGCAGTTGGGCAGGGCGACCGGCACGTCGGGCAGGTGCCAGGCCGCAGCCAGGTGGCTGGCCATCGGCTCATTGACCGTGACCAGGGCATCGGCGCCATCGACCCAGGTGCGCTCGCGCCGGCCATGGACGGCGCCGACCAGCCCGGGCAGGCGGTCGTAGGCGGGCGTCTCGAGCTGGATGTCGATCACGTCGTAGACCACCCGGCCGGCCCTGCCCGCCCGGGCCGCGGCCGTGGCCAGCTCGATGGCGATGCCGATCGTCCGGTAGCCGCAGGCATGGTACAGATCGGCCGGCCGAAGCTGCCGGCGGAGCGTCCGATACCAGCCTCGATCGGCCTCGGGCCAGAGCAGCAGCTGGCGAGCCTGGTGGACCCCGGGCAGGCTCGCGACCCGGGCCTCACGCTCGGCGACGTAGCGCCGGATCACGATGTCGCCATCCCGCTCCTCGCGCGGCACGCCGGCCTCGTCCACCGCGGCGATCTCCACGTCGTAGCCCGCCCCGGCCAGGCTGCGGGCGATGCGCAACGCCCGCGAGTAGGGGTTCATCGAGTTGGCCACGAGGACGACCGCCCGGGGCCGAGGACCTACCACGGGCGGTGGCTGAGGCGCTCGAACTCGGCGAACAGGCGCGCCGACTGGACCTCCCAGTTGTACGTCTCGCGAGCGGCCGCCAGGATCCGCTCCCGCCGGGCCAGGCGCTCCGGCTCGGGCGTGGCGAGAACGGCCGACAGCCCGGCCGCAATGGAGGCGGGGTCGTCCGGATCGACCAGGGCGCCGGCGTCGATCGAGGCCACGATGGGTGCCATCCCGGGCAGGTCGGAGGCGACGACCGGAACGCCGACCGACAACGCCTCGAACAGCTTGTTTGGCGTGGTCAGCCGATGGTTCAAGGTGGTCGGCAGGATGGGCATGGCCGCCACGTCGGCCGAGGCCACCCAGTCGAGGAGGTCCTCGGGCGGCACGGCCGGCAGGACCCGGACGCGGCCGGCGCTGGCCGGATCGGCGGCGATGGCCTCGTAGCGGTTCGCCAGCGGCCCGAAGCCGAGCAGGACCAGGATGGCGCCGGCTACCTGCGGGATGGCTGCGATCAGCTCCTCGATCCCCCGTTCGGGCGTGAAGCCGCCGTGATAGAGCACCACCCGGGTCGCCTCCGGCAGGCCCAGGGCCGCGTGGAAACGGCGCGGCGCCGGGCTGGGCGGGTCCCTTCGCGGCGGGCAGTTGAGGACCACGACGGGCAGGGGCACGTCGAGCCGGCGGGCCAGCTCCTCGGCGTAGCCGTCGTTGGCGGTCACGATCGAATCGGCGCGGTGGGCGGCCGAGCGTTCGTACAGCCGGATCGCCGTCCGGGCCGGCCGGGGCAGTGCCTGGACGGCGGTCGAGGCCAGGTAGATGTCGCCGGCGTCGTAGATCACCGGGACCCGGTCGCGCCGCCCGAGGGCGAGCCCCGTGCCGATGCCGAGGTAGTGATAGGCCATGACCACGTCTGCCGCGGGCACGATTCGGGCAGCCTCGAACACGTTCGCCCGAATCTCCAGGAGCCGTCCCGCACGATGACCGACGCGGCGGGCGGCGCCGGCCGGGACAGGCGCCCCAGGGGTGGGCGGCACTGCTCGGGCGGCGGCCCGGCGCCGCACCTGGTCGCGAACGCCCGCTGGCATGAGCAACCCTTCGCGCGGATCCGACGCGATCCGGATGATCCGGTAGCCCGCCGCGTGACGCTCCTCGATGGCCAGGCCCGGCGCCCAGCGCGCGACGACCGTCACCTCGTGGCCGCGGGCGGTTGCGCTGCTCGCGATCCGGTAGGTGCCCGAGTGGAACTGGGCGGTGGTCGGGGTGACGATCGTCAGCCGTTGCGGTTGGGCCGGCCGAGCCGAGCTGGCGGTGGTCGGGCTCATCCCGGCCATCCGGCCTCGAGCGCGGCCACGATCGCCGCGCCGGCGCCGGCTGGTTCGAGCTCCGGCCGGACTGCAGCGCGACGGGCCGCGTCGCCGGTGGTCGCCTGGGGCGCCAGCCGGGCCAGGGCCAGGATCGCCCGCTCACGATCGAGCCCGACCACGACCATCCGGCCCTGGGAATCCTCGACCGCCTCGACCCATTCGGTCGTGTCGCGCAGGACCAGGCAGGGCACGCCCAACCAGGCCGACTCGCGCTGGACGCCACCCGAGTCGGTCAGCACGGCAGCCGCGTGGAGCTGGAGCGCAAGTGTCGTTCGGTAGCCCTGCGGCTCGATCACCCGGATCGCCGGGGCCAGCCGGATGCCGGCCGTGGCCAGGGCGTCCTCGGTCCCGGGGTGGAGGGCCAGGACGAGCGGGCGATGCTCGGTGGCAACCGCCTCGAACAGCCCCGCCCAGGCGCGCAGAGCTGCGGGCTCCCGGTTCTCGGCCCGGTGGACCGTGGCGAACAGGTAGCCTCCGGGCCGCAGCCGATGGACGAGCTCCAGCCGGTCGTTGATGTCGTCCAGGACGGCCGGGTTACGGATCCCGGAGCTCACCCGGGCGGCGAGGTCCTGCATCAGGTCGCCGACCAGGCTGACGCCCCGGCGGATCCCTTCGCTCTCGAGGTTGACCACGGCCGCCGGGGTGGGCGCAAACAGCCACGTCGCCAGGTGGTCGGCCACCACCCGGTTGCGCTCCTCGGGCATCCGCCGATCGAAGCTGCGCAGGCCGGCCTCGACGTGGGCCACGGGCAGGTCGAGCTGGGCGGCGCCGATCGCGCCGGCCAGGGTCGAGTTCGTGTCGCCGTACACGATCACGACGTCCGGACGGGCAGCCGCCAGGATCGGCTCCAGCCGGATAAGCATCGCGGCGGTCTGGGCGCCGGCCGTGCCGCTGCCGACACCCAGGACATGGTCCGGGGCGGCCAGCCCGAGCTCCCGGATGAACGCCCCGGCCAGGGCCTCGTCGTAGTGCTGGCCGGTGTCGATGAAGATCTCCTCGTGGCCCGCCCGGAGCAGTGGTTGGAGGACCGCGGCCTTGATCAGCTGGGGTCGGGTCCCGACCACGCTGGCGATCCGCATCAGCGGGCGGCAGCCCCGATCGCCTGCCGGGTCGACGCGGGCACCCCGACCCCGTGATAGGCGACCCGCTCGGGCAGGACCAGCTGGCGCAGGCTGTTGCGGCCATCGAACAGGATCTCGGCAGCGGGAAACAGGCCGAAGTCGAGCGTCGCGAATTGGGGATCGGCGGTCTGGGTGATGATCGCCCGGGCGTCGCTGGGCTCTCCCCAGGCGTACGGCCGGGCCGCGCTGCGATCGATCTCGGCTGGGCTGAGGAGCGGATCGTAGGCCTCGACGATCGCGCCGTGGAAGGCCAGTCGCTCGATCAGGGGCAGGGCCCGTGAGTAGGCCAGCTCCTTGACCCCGTCGCGATAGGTCAGCCCCAGGACCAGGACCGGCACGCCCTCGAGGCCGCCGAGGGCCTTCTGGATCGTCCGGATGGCGAGGCCGATCTGGCCGTCGTTGACGCGCCGGCTCAGCTCAACGAGCTCCATCTCGGGCGCCCGACTGAGCAGGAAGTGGGGATAGACCGGGATGCAGTGACCTCCGACCCCCAGGCCGGGCTGGTGGATGTGGCTGTAGGGCTGGCTGTTGGCGGCCGCGATGACCTCCTGGATGTCCACCCCGACCCGGTCGGCGTAGCGGGCAAACTCGTTGGCCAGGGCGATGTTGACATCGCGATAGGTGGTGTCGGCGAGCTTGCTGAACTCGGCCGCCTCGGCGGAGCTCATCAGGACGATCTCGGCATCGAGGACCGAGCCGTAGAACGCCGCCGCCCGGGCGCCCAATTCAGGCCCGAGGCCGCCGACCAGCTTGGGGTAGGTCGCCAGGTTGCGAAGGGCGGCTCCGCTGTACAGGCGCTCGGGCGAGAACGCCACGAAGAAGTCGCGCTCGATGGCCAGGCCGCTGACGGCCTCGAGGCGCGGACCGAACCGGTTGCGGGTGTCACCCACCGGCAGGGTCGTCTCGAAGATGATCGTCGAGCCGGCGTGGACCCCCGGGGCGATCGACTCGACCGCCGCGTCCATGTAGCGATAGTCGGGCTGCTGCTCGTCGTCGAGCATGACCGGCACGATCAGGACGACGACGTCGGCCCATCCCGCGGCCGCCGCGCCGTCGAGGGTCGCCCGCAGCCGGCCGGCAGCATGGGCCGAGGCGACACCCTCGGTCAGTCCGGGCTCTTCGCCGACATGATTGCGGCCGGCGTTGATCGAGTCGACCACGGCAGCCTGGACGTCGACCGCGGTCACGTCCCAGCCGTGGCTGGCGAACTGGACGGCCAGGGGCAGGCCCATCTTGCCGGCGCCCACGATGGTCACCCGGCCGGCCGTGCCCGAAGCGCCCTGCCAGGGCGTCACGATCGGCTGATCGCCATGCTGGCAGGACCGGGTGGGTAGCTCGATCGATCCCCCGAGCAGGCTGGGGGCGACGCTGGATGGACGGTTCGAGATGGTCATGCGACGGACAGCCTCGCGGAGAAATCGGATAGCTCAATGGGATGGCCGCCGGCGGCGGCGGCCAGGAGCGACGTGGCGACGGCGACGGCCCATAGCCCGTCCTCGACATCAACCACCGGCCGGCCGCCGGCGCGGACGACACCAAGGAATGCGTCGAGCTCGGCGGCCAAGGGCTCGGCACTGACAACCGGCAGCTCGGCGACGTCGCCGCTGAAGGTCGGCGCATAGCCCGCGATCAGGCGCGGCCCGCCGGACTCGGCCCGGGTGAAGGTCAGGCGCTGGGTCAGGTAGTCAAGCTCGAACATGCCCTCCTCGCCCACGACATTGAGCTGGCGGCGCTTGGCCGGGGTGAGCCAGTTCACGTCGAGCATGCCGGTTGCCCCGGACGGGAACCGGAGCAGGCCGAAGAGCAGGTCCTCGTGGCTGGCGTGGATCCGCTGGGCAAGCTCGGCGTAGACCCGGTCGGGCCGCTCACCGGCGACCCACGACAGGATGTCTGCGTCATGGGTGGCCAGGTCGATCGTCACCCCGACGTCGCGAATCCGGGCGGGAAACGGGCCGGCCCGGCGACTGGCGATTGAGTAGATCGTGCTGAGCCAGCCGGCGCCAAGCAGCCGTCCGAGCTCGAGCACGGCCGGGTTGAAGCGCTCGACGTGGCCGACCTGGACCGGCACGCCCCGCCGGCGGGCCGCCACCAGGATCTCGAGGCCCTCGTCGACGCTCGCCGCGAGCGGCTTCTCGACCAGCACGGCCAGGCCGCGTTCGATCGCGGCCAGGGCCAGCGTGCGGTGGGTCATCGTGGGTGCGGCCAGGACGACCGCGTCGAGGTCCGCCTCGGCGATCATCGCCAGCGGTTCGTGATAGCCCACGGACGGCGGCCCGCCCTCGGGATCGGCGATCGCCGCGGCGACCATCTCCTCGATCGGGTCGGCCACGGCGACGAGCCGGCAACCGGGCCGGGTGCGCAGGACGCGCAGGTGGTTGCGGCCCATCGAGCCAAGCCCGGCGAGGCCGACTCGCAGCTCTCGCTCCGAGCCGGCCGGCCGCCAGGCCTCCGTCATCAGGCGACGGTCTCGATGGCCGGAACGTGGCCCAGGACGCTGGCCCGGACGGCCGCGATCACCGTCGCCTGCTCGGCGTCGGTCAGGCCCGGATAGATCGGCAGGGCCAGCGTGTGCGCGGCGGCCGCGTCGGTCAGGGGCAGGTCTGCGTGGAGGCCCCGCTCCAGGATGTACGCCTGGCGATGGACGGGGATGGGGTAGTAGATGTCCGCCCCGACCCCGGCTTCGCGCAGCTCGGCCACGATCGCGTCGCGCTCCTCGCCCACGTCGAGGGTGTACTGGTGGAAGACGTGGGTCCGGCCGTCGGGCGTGACCGGGGTGCGAATCGGCAAGTCGGCGAAGGCCCGGTCGTAGGCCGCGGCAACCGCCCGGCGCCGATCGCTGTTGCGATCGAGCTTGGCCAGCTGGACCAGGCCGATGGCCGCGTTCAGGTCGGTCATCCGGTAGTTGTAGCCGAGCATCTCGAACTGGTAGCGAGCGCGCATCCCCTGGTTGCGGTACAGCCGCGACCAGTCAGCCAGGTGATCGTCATCGGTCGTGATGAAGCCACCCTCGCCGGTCGTCAGGTTCTTCGTGGCGTACAGGCTGAACGCACTCGGGCCGAAGCTGCCGGCCTTGCGGCCCCGGAACGTTGCTCCGTGGGCCTGGCAGGCGTCCTCGACGACGAGCAGGCCGTGCCGGTCGGCCAGGGCCTGGATCATGTCCATGTCCGCGACGAGGCCGAACAGGTGCACCGGGCAGATCACCCGCGTGCGGGGCGTGATCGCCGCCTCGATCCGGGCGGCGTCGATCAGGTAGGTGTCCGGCTCGATGTCGACGAAGACCGGCGTCGCGCCAGTCGACAGGATGGCGTTGGCCGTGGCCGCAAAGGTGTGCGAGACGGTGATCACCTCGTCGCCCGGGCCGATGCCGAGGCCGGCGAAGATGGCCATCAGGGCCAGCGTACCGTTGCCCATGGCGATGGCGTGCCTGACCCCGCAGTAGTCGGCCCAGCGAGCCTCGAGCTCGGCCACCCGCTTGCCCTGGGCGAGCATGCCCGAGCGAAGGACCTCACTGACGGCCGCGACCTCTTCTTCGCCGATGTCGGGGCGGGCGATCGGGATCATTGACTGGCTCCTTGCTGCAGGCCGACCCGCTCGGTCAGCGTGTCGGCGTCCGGACTGTAGCGGTAGTGCCGGCCACAGATCGAGCAGACCAGCTCGGGGTCGACCGAGTAGGCCGCCGGTTCGGCCGGTGCCTTGCGGCCCTTCGCGTCGAGCAATCGGCCGCCGCACGCGCAGACCCAGCCAATTCGGTGGGCCGGGCTGCCCGCCATGAGGGCAAAGTCTGCCACGTCACGGGTCACGATCCCACCCGCTCCAATGGTTGCAAAGCGACCGACGGTCGTACCGGCCACGACCACGGCACCCGCCCCGATCGAACAGCCCATCCGGAGCACGATCGGAGAGACGGTCCAATCCTCGGCCCGGGCCAGCGCGCCCTCGGCCGTGATTGCGCGGGGGTAGCGATCGTTGGTCAGGATGGCGTTGGGCCCGATGAACACGCCGTCCTCGACGGTCACGCCGTGGTAGATCAGGGCCAGGTTCTGGACCTTCACCCGATTGCCCAGGACGACGCCTTCGTCGATGAACACGTCCCGCCCGATCACGCATTCGGCGCCGATCCGGGCACCGTTCCTGACCTGGGCACGGTGCCAGATGCTCGTTTCGGGACCGACTTCGACATCGGCCTCGAGGTCGGCGGTCGGATGTACCCGGGCTGTCGGATCGATCACGTCGGGCGGAAGCTCCTGCTCGGAAGCGGTGCCCGACGGTGCTGCCCCGACCGACCGGCCAACCGAACTCCGAGTATACCGATCAGCGGCGGCGCGCCCGGAGCAGGGCTCCAACGAGGCCGGCGGCCGCGCCGAAGGCGAGCGCGCCGCGCCAGTCGAGGAGCGGCCGGACGTCGCCTTCGACCCGGGCGGCGATCACGACCGCGGCCCCCGAGTTCGGACCGAACTCGACCCGGTTGGCGACGAGCGTGCGCACGCCCGCCTGCTCGAACCTGGCAGCGTTGGCAATCGCGGCCCCGACGAGGCCCTGGCGGACGGTCAGCTGGTCGGTCATGGCCGCGCCGACGCCACCGATCTCAACCGAGACCTGGCCGGCCCGGACGGCGCCGATGCCGCCCTGGTTGACCGAGACCTCGGCGGCGGCCACCGAGCCAATTCCGCCTTGCCGGATCGTGAATGGCCCGCCGCCGTCCGGTCCCGCCTCGGCGCTCGCCGGGGTGCTTGCCGGAGTCGTGGCCAACGCCGCGGTCGTGGCCGGCGACTCGGCGCCGTCGGCTGTGTCGGGCGGGTCGCCGACCACTGGCACGGCCACGGCCCGGCGGGTCGCCCGGGGCGTCGGGCTGGCGGCCGGATCGGCCTTCCTGGAGCGGGTTGCGCGCGTTGGGCGGGCGTTCGGTTCATCGGGCATGGTCGTGTCTCCGTCTGCGTCCTGCCAGCCTACGCGGGTTGGGCACCGCCGGTGCCGCGCGGCGTCGGCGGCCGCCCTCGCCACCAGCGTCGGTGCCGCGGCGGCGTCACGTGGCGAGTGCGATCGAGGTTGAGGATCGTCCGAGCGCGCGGCACGCGGTCGCCAGATCGTTCCTTGCCGAATGCTTAGGCAAGACCGCCGCCGGAATCCAGTCTGATCCGGGCCACGTGGAGCAAGCCGATCCCGAGTTCCCGCACGATGTCCGAATCGCGGCCGGGCGTTCGGAAGGGAATCTGGCCAATTCCTCGCATAAGCCGCCGGCAATGAACGATTTGGCAGGAGATCGAGGACTGGGGCGAGGCGGGACAGGGGCCACCCGGCACAGGCACGCCTCCGGGGAGCCGCGGAATCACTTCGCGGCCCCGAATCGATCCATCCGCTATTCTCCGCGACGTGATCAGACCGGACCGCCAAGTTCGTCGCGTCCGGTTGGTCGTCGGCTGGCCGTTCGTGGTCGCGGGCTGCCTGGTCGTGGTGGCCGCCTGTTCCCCGACCACGACGACGCCCGCCCCGAGCGCGTCGGCGAACCTCGGCCAGGTCGCCAGCCCATCCCCGAGTGGGGCGCTGCCATCCACCGGTCCGACCTCAACGCCCACCCCCGCCGCGACGCCGAGTCCGTCGCCAACCCCGGTCCCCACGCCGACTCCAGTCCCGACACCGGCCCTGGTCCCGGATCCGCTGACCGGCGAGATGGTGACGCCGGCCGCGGCCGCGCTCCATCCGATCGCGGTGATGATCGACGACCTCAGTCCAGCCCGGCCCCAATCCGGGCTGAGCGAGGCGGACATCGTGTGGCAGGCCCCGGCCGAGGGTGGCATCCCGCGCTACATGGCGATCTTTGGCGCGACCGTCCCGACCGATGTCGGCCCGGTCCGCAGCTCGCGTTACTACTTCATCACCTGGGCCTCCGAGTACAAGGCCATGTACGTCCACGCGGGCGGTTCACCCCAGGCGCTCTCGACCCTGAAGGCCAAGGGCAACGGCCAGCTCGTCTACAACGCCGACGAGTTCAGCTACGGCGGCTCGTTCCGGCGGATCAGCAGCCGGGTTGCGCCGCACAACCTGTACACGACCGGCCGGCAGCTGCGCAGGCTGGCGGCGACCCTTCATGCGACCGCGGCGCCCAAGCCGATCTGGACGTTCGACGCACCGGCCCCGCTGGCGGCCCGGCCGACCGGCGGGCGGATCACGTTCGCCTACCCCCAGAACGCAATCCGCTATGACTACGACCGCAAGACCAACACCTACCTGAGGACGGTGACCCGCGAAGGGGCCCAGGTCGACGCCGCCACCAAGCAGCGGATCGCGCCGACGAACGTAATCATCATGTGGATGAAGTTCGGGCCGCTCAACGACGGAGAGGCCTACAAGCACCGCCTCGAGGCGACCGTCGTCGGCAGCGGGCCGGCCTGGGTGGCCGCCAACGGCCACACCGTCAAGGGCACCTGGAAGAAGACCTCGGTCAGCGGGCCCACCTTGTTCTACGACACCCAGGGCAATCCGATCGACCTGACGGTCGGCCAGACGTTCGTCAACGTGCTGACCTGGGGCACGCCGATCACCGTCCACGACGGTGTCGTCGTCCCCCCGCGGCTGGGCCCCGTCGAGAACTGATCCGGCTCAGATGCCGGTGG
This sequence comes from uncultured Chloroflexia bacterium, assembly GCA_963720965.1. Classification (GTDB taxonomy): domain Bacteria; phylum Chloroflexota; class Limnocylindria; order Limnocylindrales; family CSP1-4; genus Palsa-1033. Next base: position 75,471 of record CAVRHD010000003.1, read on the forward strand.
CTTCGTCCTCAGGCGAGCGGCGTGCGCCGACATCGGTGTAGGTGACCCTGGTCGCCCGGGCCACGTCCGACCAGGTCCGGCGGCCCGGACCGGCGTGGGTCAGGGCATCTGCCCGAAGTCGGGCCCACAGGTCGTCGTCCGTCCAGGCCGCCGCGATCGCCGCGGCCAGTCGATCCGGATCACGCGGCTCGACCAGGATGCCCGCCCCGCCGACGATCTCGGGCAACGCCCCGACCGAGCTGGCGACGACCGGCGTCCCGGCGGCCAGGGCCTCGATCGCGGACAGGCCGGCGGCTTCGCTGATCGACGGCAGGATCGCGGCCCGGGCGCCGGCGACGAGGGCGGCGAAGCGGTCGATCGCGAGCGCCGGGGCGTACGCCAGGAGGTCGCCCACGCCTTCGCGCGCGGAGGCCCGGGCGAGCGCTGCCCGATCGTCCGGCGACGCACCCATCAGGAGCACCCGCGGTGGCCAGGCCACCTCCGGATCGAGTGCCGGCGGTCGTCCCGCTTCGGCCAGCCGCCGGAGCGATCCGAGCAGCGACGGCAGGTCCTGGCGCGCGTCGTAGCGGCCGGGATAGACGAGGTAGCGCTCGGGCAGGCCCAGCCGCTCGCGGTCGGGTCGAGGGTCGATGGCGGCGCCGGCCTCGTTTGGTCGGGTGCGGGGCCTGGGCCCGCTCGGCGCCAAGGGACGGAACGCCGCCCGGGCCGCCAGGGGGATCACGACGAGGCGGCCGGCCGGCACGCGGAGGAGCGCCCGGGCCGTCCGGGCGGTGGCCTCGGTCCCGACGATCACGGCCGCGGCGTCGCGCAGGATCCGGCCGCGCAATCGCTGCCCGAACGCGGCGGCCGGGCTGCGCTGGTAGATGCCGGGCAGCTCCCACGGCGCGAGGTCGAGCAGGGTCACCACGAGCGGCAGGCGCGAACCGATCGGGATCGCGCCCGACGCCGTGTGGAAGACCGCGCCGCCGGCGCCGCCCTGCTCGGCCCACCAGGCCGACCCGATCGAGGCGCCGCGGAGCAGGAACGGATCGACCGTCAGGGCGCCCGACCGCAGCAGCCGGCTGGGCGGCATTCGCCGGCGGGCGGCCACGTCGAGGCCGGTGAATGCCTCGGTCGGGTCGGGCCGGTGGAGGCCGACGATGAAGGCGAACGACTCGCCCTCGATCGGCTCGGCCGCATACGCCGCGAGGAGCTCGGCCAGGTAGGTGGCCGTCGTGGGGCCCCGGTCCGGATCCTCGAGCGGGCGGGTGTCCATGACCACCCGCAGCCCGATCGGATCGGGGCTGCCGGCGGCCGGGCCGGAGCTCACGCGGCGGGGCTGGCCGGGCGCGGACCCCGGCCCCTGACCTCATCCCAGCGGAGCTGCAGGACCACGATCAGGGCCTCGCCGATGATTCGGCGGGACATCTTCGACTGGCCGACCCGGCGATCGCGGAACGTGATCGGCACTTCGCTGATCCGGGCGCCCAGCCGGCTTGCCCGGAAGGTCATCTCGATCTGGAAGACGTAGCCGCCGGCATGGACCCCGTCGGCCGGGATGCCGGCCAGGGTCTGCGCTCGCCAGGCCTTGTAGCCGCCGGTCAGGTCGTGCGGCTCGAGGCCCAGGACGATCCGGGCGAAGAGGCTGCCGCCACGCGAGATGATCCTGCGGGCCAGGCCCCAGTCGACCACGCCACCGCCGGGACAGTAGCGCGAGCCGATCACCAGGTCGGCATCGCCCAGGCCGATCGGGTCGGTCAGGGCAGGCAGGCTGGCGGGGTCGTGCGACCAGTCGGCGTCCATCTGGACCACGATCTGGGCGCCCGCCTCGAGGGCCATCGCCAAATCCGTCGAGGTAGGCCCGGCCCAGCCCCTGCTTCGAGCGCCGATGGCGGACCCTGACCCGCGGATCGGCCGCCGCCAGCGAATCGGCCAGGTCACCGGTACCGTCAGGCGAGCCGTCATCGACGATCAGGAGGGTGGCCGCAGGCAGCTCGGCCAGGATCGCCGCGGCGATGCCCGGGAGATTCTCGGCCTCGTTGTAGGTCGGCAGGATGACCCAGGTCCCGGGTCGCGGTTCGGACACGAGCCCAGTGTAGGGCGGCAACGGCGGCGCCCGACGGTCAGCGCAGGCGCGAGGGCGTCAGCGCACGTGGGCGAAGGCGAACCAGGTCGAGTCCAGGACGGTCCGACCGGGCGGGCCGGATTGGCCGAGGGTCACCCGCTGGTAGGGCGACTGGAACGACGAGGCCAGGATCGTGTCCGTGGTCAGGGTCGGATCGCCGCTCATCGCTCGATCGAAGTGATCGTTGCCGGTCTTGTTGGGATCCGGGTCGAGCTTGACGGTCGCCCAGGCATTGCGGACCGAGGCCCACACCAGGACGTCGTTGTTGTGGCCGGGTGCCGATTGCCACAGCTGGTCGATCGACTGGTGGGTGGTGAAGATGCCCGTCAGGTAGGCGCTGGCGTTGTCCGTGTAGGGCTCCGAGATGACCGCCCGGGCTCCTGTCTGGAGCCAGCCGGCGCCCATGTTGTCGACCCGCTGCTCGGCAACGGCCAGCGTCGGCGCCGGGTTCTGGGCCTCCGAGTTGCCGGCCGAGTAGCACAGGTGGCCGAGGATCACGACCGCGTTCGGGGCGAGCTTGACATCCTTCTCGAGGAAGTTCGCGCCGTAGTACGTGTGGGCCCCGTTGGTCGGATTCGTGGCTGTGTTCAGGCCAAGGCCGTCCTTGGTGTCCTCCTGGAACGGCGTGTACGGGCTCGGCCAGCCGTTGCCGTGGCCGTAGTAGACCACGATCGAGGCGCCCTGGAGGGCCGGCTCGACTGCCGCCCAGGTGGCGTACGGCGAATAGATCGTGATCACGTTCGAGCTGTACTGGCGGGCCGTGATCGCGGTCGCGGTGGCATCGGCGATGTAGGACGCGGTGGTCCCTTCAACCGGCCCGACGATGATCACGATCTTGGCCGTCGACAAGCCGGCCACCGCCGGGCTGGCGGCCGAGGCGACTGGCACGGCCAGGCCAAGGCCGACGGTCAGGCTGAGGGTGAGGGCACCGACGAGCTTGCGCACAGGGAGTCTCCGAGCTTCCGCTGGCCGGTCCGTGGTTCAAGCGCGAACCGGCGGTGGAGGGCGGCCCCAGACTCCCGGATGGGGTCGCTCGACTCAATGCCGACATGGTCCCGGGCCTCAATGGCCCCATCGTCCGAAGAGCCGGTCGGTGCGGCTCGGTCGGGCGGGGTGCGGTGGAGTTGGCGGTAGTCGAAGGATGGTGCGCCGCCGATTCCCACGGTAGCCGATCGTGGGGCACCAATGCACCGGTTTCTCGCTGATTCAGCTGCGCAGGCGCTCCAGCAGGCCGGCCAGCGAAGGGTTCAGCTGGTCACGCTCGGACAGGATCGGGCGGCCGTCGGACGTTGGACAGGCCGGCCAGGGCACGCCGACCGCAGGGTCGTCCCAGGCGAAGCCGAGCTCGTCGGAGCCGTCGTACTCGTTGGTCACGAGGTAGATCAGCTCAAGCGGCTCCAGGGCAAGGAAGCCATGGGCCACGCCAACGGGGATCGTTACCGTGCCGTCGGCCGCCAGCTCGCGCGTCTCGACCACGGCCGGACCGATCCCGGCCGCGGCGGGGCGGACGTCGACCAGCGCGACCAGGGCACGGCCGGACGCGACGATCCAGTGGTCGAGCTGGTGCCGGTGGTAGTGCAACCCACGCAGGACGCCGGCCGCCGAGGCGGACAGGTTGGCCTGGACGAAGCGGGCGTCCTCGGCACCGGTCCAGCGCGGGTCGAGGTCGAAGCCGGCCGAGGCGCGCCACAGCTCGCGGAACGAGCCGCGCAGGTCCCCGTGACGGGCGATCGACGACCACCGGACGCCGGGCAGGGCGGATTCCGCCTGGTTGGACTCGCCAGTCATTGCGACGCCACGCGGGCCGCGCCGATCTCGCGCCGGAGGATCGGCAGGTAGTCGGCCAGGGCGAGCGGCCACTCCCGGAGGGGCTCGCCCGAGGGCATCGGGGACGGATCGAGGACGGCCCAGGGAGGCGGCGTCGATGCCCGCACCCAGGTCGAAGCGGGAACCTCTTCGATCGCGACCACCGTCCCGAGCCCGGCCAGGACGGCCCGGGCCCAACCGGCCCGCGTCGCCGCGCCACCGTTGACCAGGTGGTGGATCCCGCCGATCCGTACGCCCGAGCCGACCAGCTCGACGATGCCCTCGGCCAGGTCGGCCGTTGACGTTGGTGAGCCGGTCTCGTCGGCGACGACCCGGAGCGGCTCGCCGGCCAGCCGGGCGCGTTCGGCCGCGTGGGCGATCTTCTCCGGGAAGTCGTTGCCCGGCGGGCCGTATAGCCAGGCCGTGCGGACGATCGCCAGCGCCGGGCCTGCACCTGGAGCCGCCGGTCGTGGTCCGGATGCCCAGCCGTAGGCCTGCCGGGCGGCCAGCTCGCCGGTGAGCTTGCTCGAGCCGTAGGCATTGATCGGGTTGGGCGCATCGTCGACCCGATAGCCGAGGCCGTCAGTCCGCCGGCCGTCGAAGACCTCATTGGTCGAAACGAGGACGAGGTCGATGCCCGCCCCGGCGGCGGCCTCGGCCAGCGCTCCAACGGCGTGGCCGTTGCGGAGCAGGGCCAGCTCGGGGTCACGGGCACAGCCATCGACATCGGTCCAGGCCGCGGCGTGGATGATCACCTCGGGCCGGTCGCGCTCGATCAGGCGACGGCCTGCCGAGACGTCATCGAGGTCGTAGTCGGGCCGGTGCCAGGCCAGCGGCCCGGCGATCCCGGTGAACGGTGCTTCGGCGAAGGCCCCGAGGACGGCCCGGCCGAGGCGTCCCCCGGTGCCGGTCACGGCGACCCGCATGTCAGTCGACCGGCCTGCCCGGTTGGGAGGCGGCCGGGGTCGGTCCCGGCGTGCCTGCTTCGGCGTCGGCGACACTGGCCGCGACCGAGCCGGCCAGCCGGCGCCCGTACTGGCGCTCGTAGTAGGCGTCCCAGTCACCGGCCTTGAGCGCCAGCCACCAGGCTTCGTTGGTCCGGAACCAGTCGATTGTCGTCCGCAGGCCATCGGCGAAGGCCACCCGGTTGTGCCAGCCGAGGGCCTCCAGGCGCGCTCCGTCGAGGGCGTAGCGGCGGTCATGGCCGGGTCGATCCTCGACCGTTCGAACCAGCGACCAGGGCTTGTCGAGGATCTCGAGCAGGAGCCGGACGACCTCCCGGTTGGTCAGCTCGGCCGAGCCCGGGATGTTGTACGTCTGGCCACTCTGGCCGTGGCGCAGGACCCAGTCGATCGCGCCGGCGTGGTCGGACACGTACAGCCAGTCCCGGCGCTGGAGGCCGTCGCCGTAGAGCGGCAGCGGACGATCCTCGAGGGCGTTCGTGATGAACAGCGGGATCAGCTTTTCGGGATGGTGGTACGGGCCGTACGTGTTCGAGCCGCGGGTCACCAGCGCATCCACGCCGTGGGTCACCACGTAGCTCCGGACGAGCAGCTCGCCGGCGGCCTTGCTGGCCGCGTAGGGCGACCTGGGTGCCAGTGCATCCGTCTCGACCGACTCGCCCGTCTCGACCGAGCCGTAGACCTCGTCCGTGCTGACCTGCAGGTAGCGCGGCGCCGGCCGGGGGTCGCCGGCCGGCGTTCGCCGATCGCCCGCGGCCAGCGCGGCGGCCTGCGCCCGGCAGGCGTCGAGCAGGACGTGGACCCCGATCACGCCGGTCCGCAGGAAGGCCTCCGGGTCGAGGATCGAACGGTCGACATGGGACTCGGCGGCGAAGTTCACGACCGCGTCCGCTTCCGCGACGAGCGGCGCCACGACCTCCGGGTCGGCGATGTCGCCTCGCACGAAGTGCAGCCTGGCGGCTTGTCCGGGATCATCGAACGCGGGCTGGAGGTTGGCTTCGTTGCCCGCGTAGGTGAGCGTGTCCAGGACGGTGATCCGGGTGCCATCGGCCCGCGCCAGGATGTCCCGGACGAAGCACGACCCGATGAAGCCGGCGCCGCCGGTCACCAGCAGGTGCGAGCCTGGACCGAATGGCTCGGCTGTCATCGGGTCAGCGGCCAGGTCGCTGCGGGGCGGGGCTCAAGCGGCCCTCGGCGTCATCCCCGGCCGCGATCGAGGCCGCCCGCATCAGCGAGCCGACCGTGCCCGCATCGGCCCACTGGCCGTCGTAGATCCGGGTGTACAGGCCGCCATCGGGGATGTAGTGGTTGAGCACGTCGGTGATCTCGAACTCACCCCGGCCCGAGGGGGCCAGCCGGTCGATCACGTCGAAGGCGCCGGCTCGCAGGAAGTACACCCCGATCGGGATGAGGTCGCTCTTCGGGGCGGCCGGCTTCTCCTCGAATCCGATGACCGCGCCGTCCGGCCCAAGCTCGGCCACCCCGAACCGCTCCGGGTCGGGCACCCGGTACAGGAGCGTGCCGGCGCCGCACTGGCCGGCTTCGAACTCCCGGGCGACCTCGACCAGCGGCTCGCCCAGCAGGATGTTGTCGCCGAGCACGCAGCAGAAGGCCTCGTCGCCCACGAAATCGCGGGCGAGGCCGATGGCATGGGCGATGCCCAGCGCGCCGTGCTGGTAGCGGTAGGTCAGGTCGAGGCCGAAATGGGAGCCGTCGGCGAGCAGCTCGACCACGTCGCCGACGCTCTTGCCACCGACGATCACCATCACCTCACGAATGCCCATCCCAGCCAGGGTCTCGATCGGGTAGTAGATCATCGGCCGGTCGTAGATCGGCAAGAGGTGCTTGTTGGTCACGATCGTGAGCGGGAACAGGCGGGTCGCGGTCCCGCCGGCCAGGACGATGCCTTTCATCGAGGAGAGCCTACCCGTCAGGGGTTGGGGGCGAGCGACGGGTTCGCGGTGACGCACGGCTGCTCACCGACCGGCAGGGTCGCCGCCCCCGTCGGACAGGGCACGGCCTGCTGGTCCACCGGCGGCAGTCCGCCCTGGTAGTTCGTGATCACGAGGACGTACTCCAACTTGTCGAGGTCCACTGCCGGCTCGATGAAGGCCGTCTGGACCACCGCGTTGGCATCTCGCTCGTCGTCGACCACGGTCCCGATCAGGAGGCCCTTGGGGAACGGCGAGCGGACGCCATTGCCGAGGTCGATCCCGGCGGTGACCACCTGGTCATTGATCTGGACCCGTTCGGTCGAATCGATGTTCTCCATGACGAGGACGCCGCCGAGCTGGCCGATGACCGAGCCAGTGGCCTCGTTCGTGCCGAGCTGGCCGATCACGGTCGAGCTCGTGTCATTGATCAGGAGGACGCTCGCCGAGGACCCGTCGACGGCCGTCACCCGGCCGACCAGGCCGCCGCCGTCGGCCACCACGACGTCGCCGACCACGAGCCCGTGATCCGTCCCGACGTCGATCGTCACGGCCCGCCGGAACTCGGACGTCTCCCGGCTGATCACGGTGGAGGCAACGGTCTTGAAGCCGAGGCCCGACTGGACCTGGAGCAGGCCGGTCAGGATCTGGTTCTCGCGCTCGATCTCCTTGGCCCGGGCATTCTCGGCGCTGAGCGTCGAGTTCTCGGCGGCGAGCTCGTTGTTGGTCTTGCGCAGGGTGTCGATCTCGGTGACCGTGGTGACGAGGCCCTGGACCCCCCGGGCGACCGAATCGACGGCGCCCTGGACAGGCTTGAAGGCGAAGGCAACGCCCTTCTGGATCTCCTGGACCGGTTGGCTGGACGAGAAGACCATCAGGCCGAGGCAGGTCACCAGCAGGACCACGTAGGTGATCGAGCGACGCCGGACGCGGCGATCGTTGAGGACGGCCGTCATCTCAGGTCAGCGGCCGGCCGCGGTCAGCGCGGTGCCCGGGCATACGTGTCGGCCACGAGGACACGCTGCATGGCGGGGTTGGTCGCGAGCTCCTCGAGAACGACGCCAGTGCCGCGGGCCACGCAGGTGAGCGGGTCGTCGGCGATGTGGACCGGCATCTGGGTCGCCTCGGCAATGCGCTGGTCGAGGCCGGCCAGGAGGGCTCCGCCGCCGGCCAGGACGATGCCCTGGTCCATGATGTCGGCCACCAGCTCGGGCGGCGTCTCCTCGATCGTGTCCTTGATGGTGTCCACGATCTGCTGGACCGATGGTTCGATGGCCTCGCGGATCTGGTCCGCGCCGACCTCCACGCTGCGGGGCAGGCCGGTCAGCAGGTCGCGGCCGCGCAGGACAACCCGCTGGGCATCCCACTCGCCCGGGTAGGCCGAGGCAATCGCGATCTTGATGTCCTCGGAGGTCCGCTCGCCGAGGAACAGGTTGTACTCACGCCGGGCGAAGGTGACGATGTCGGCGTCCATCTCGTCGCCGCCGATCCGGATGCTCCGGGCAATCACGATTCCGCCCAGGCTGATCACGGCAACCTCGGTCGTCCCACCGCCGATGTCCACGATCAGGCTGCCGGACGGCTCGCTGACGGGCAGGCCGGCGCCGATCGCGGCGGCCATCGGCTCCTCGATCAGGCGGGCCCAGCGGGCCCCGGCATTCAGGGCGGCGTCGCGAACGGCGCGCTTCTCGACCTCGGTCACGCCCGACGGGACGCCCAGGAGCATCCGCGGCCGCGGAATCAGGCCCACCCGGTCGTGGACCCGGTTGACGAAGTACTTGATCATCTGCTCGGTCACGTCGAAGTCGCTGATGACCCCGTCACGGAGGGGGCGGACCGCGATGATCGAGGCCGGCGTGCGCCCGACCATGCGCTTGGCCTCGGCCCCGATCGCCAGGACCTTCTTCGTCTTCGCCTCGATGGCGACGACGCTCGGCTCGCTGATCACGATGCCCCGGTTGCGGACGTGAACGAGCGTATTGGCCGTTCCCAGGTCGATCCCGATGTCGCGCGAGAAGAGGCCGAGGAAACGGTCGAACATGTGCCGGGTGGGTCCTTCGAACGGATTCAGGGGCGGCGATGCAGTCGGCGCGCCGCTGCGGATCGCGTGGGCTGGGAGGCGGACGTGGAGTATAGCCGGACCCGCCCGCCAGGCCGATCCGCGGCCTCAGTCGGGGTCGACCAGCTCGATCCGGATTCGCTTGTTGATCCGTCCCTTCGATTCGTAGCCGGTGACCCGGATCGAGCCGACCTCGGCCGTGTTCGCGACATGGGTGCCGCCGTCGGCCTGGAGATCCAGGCCGACGATCTCGACCGTGCGGATCTCGGCGATCCCGGGTGGCAGCAGGTTGATCTTCGTCCGGATCAGGTCGGGGATCGCGAAGGCCTCGTCGCGGGGCAGGACGTTGACCCGGATGGCGCGACCATGGGCGAGCTCCGCATTGACCGTCGATTCGATCGAGCCGACGAGGTCGGCGCTCATCCGCTCGAACTCGAAATCCATCCGGCCGCTGCCCGGCTCCATGTTGCCGCCGGTGACCTGCGCGCCGTAGTCCCGCCAGACCACCCCGCACAGGGCGTGCAGGGCCGTATGGGTCCGCATGAGCAGATGCCGGCGCGGCCACTCGAGCTCGACCTGCAGGAGATCCCCGATGGCCGGCGGATCAGCGCCGCCGGGCTCGAGCTCGTGGACGATGTCCGGGCCGTCCTTGCGCGCCGCCCGGACCATCCACGTCCGCCCGTCGGCCGCTCGCAGGAGCACCCCCCGATCGGCCGGCTGGCCGCCGCCCCCCGGGTAGAAGACGGTCCGATCGAGGACCACCAGGTTGGCATCGCCGTCGGAGCCCGGCAGGGACGCGACGACCGTGGCCACGGTCTGGGCGGCATAGCTGTCCCGATAGCAGATCGCGTCGGTCATCTCAGGCCCGCGGTTGGGGGCTCGTCCGAAGGCCCGGGCAGCTCGGGGCTACTTGACCACCATCGTGCCGGTCATGTTCGGATGAACCGAGCAGTTGAAGGTGTAGGTGCCCGCGATCAGGGCCGGGACGCTGTAGGTCGTCTGGGCCGGGCCGGTGACGATCCCACCCTGGAACACCGGATTGCCGGTCGCGTCCTTGATCCACACGTCGTGGGGCACGCTGGCGTCCATGTTGTTGAACAGGATCGTGAACGGCTGACCCGCCGGGGCATCGACCGAGGTCTGCTGGAAGGCGATGTTCAGGGCGCTGATCGAGACACTCGCCCCGCCGCTGGGACCCGCCGAGGCACCCGCTTCGGGCGAGGCGGTGGGCACCGGAGGCGGAGCACTCGTCAGGGGCGAAGGTGTCGGGGCCACGGCGCTGGGCGCCACCGACCCTGTCGGGCCGCCGCTCGCGGCAACCGAGGGGGCCGGGGTGACCGATGGAACCGGCGCGAAGGTCCAGCCGGCATCGGCCGACGAGGCGCAGCCGGCCACGGCGATCGCGGCGATGACAGCGAGGCCGCCAAGGGCGGGGATTCGGGCGAGACGCATCTCGGGGTGTCGTCCTTTCGTTCAGCGGGGAGGGCCGGCCCGATCAGGGCGCACCGTCCGGGCGAAGAAATCGAACTCTGGAAGTGTTCGCGATCACTCTACCGTTCGCCGGACGAGACTGCCGGAGCACTCGTCCGCTCGGTCACTGTCGTCCACGCCGCCACGCTCGTCCGCGCTGGCACTGCTCGTCCACGCCGCCACTCTCGTCCGCGCTGGCACTGTCGTCGACGCGGCTGCGCGGCCGGCGCCGCACGCTGGTGCCAGCTGGCACTGACCCGAAAGTACCAGTACCTTCGTCCGGCTTGGCGAGTGGGCCTTTCGGCGCGTAACCTCCGGCTCCCATTCGCGACCGGCGCGCGAACGGTGTTCCTGGCTTTTTGTTCCTGGCCTCATTCCTCGGCTCGCCGGCAAGCGGAGTCCAACTGGATGTTCGACAGAATCAAGACACGGGCCTGGCTGCTCGGGGTGACCCTGGTGCCGGTCGTGCTGGTGCACGTCGTCCTTCCCCTAGGCCGCCGCTGGGCCTGATTCGTCCGTTGTACGGACCGGTGCCCCGGCCCGTTCGACGCTCCCGGTCGTGACTCGGCGATTCCCTCCACCTCGCTGACCCCCACGGCCAAACCGCGAGAGACCCGGACTTCCTCCGTCCGGGTCTCTTGCTGTGCGCGGCTCGGGCTGTGCTCGGCTCGTGCTGTGCCAGGGTCGTGCTGTGCGTGGCTCGTGCTGGGCCAGGCCGGATCGGTCAGGCCCTGACAAATCGTTCATTGCTGACGGCTTAAGCGGGATCCGCGCCCGGATCGACCATAGAACCGGAGTCTGCTGGCCTCCGCCGTGCACGAATCCGTGGCGCACGTGGCTCGTGGCCGCCGGCGAATCAGCCGGAGCCTGCCTAAGCCGCGATCAATGAACGATCTGGCAACACGACGGGCCGGGCCGGGCCGGGGGCGACGATCTGGCAACACCGACGGGCCGGGCCGGGCCGGGCCGGGCCGGGCCACCGACGGGATGGGCAGGGCCGGGCCGGGCCGGGGCCCGGGCCGGGCCGGGCCGGGCCGGGGGCAACGATCGTGGCAACAGACGGGCCGGGCCGGCCCGGGGCAACGCTCCGCCAGCCGAGGCAACGGCAGACCTCCCGTACCATGAACGCCATGGTCAAGCCCGCGCCGTACCGCTCGCCCGAGGAGCAGCTCCAGCAGCTGCGCTTCCTGCATCGGATCGCCCGCCTGGCCACGACGGCCCGGACCTGGGACGAGCTGCTCGAGACCATCGTCGACGAGACCCGCGACGCGCTCCACGCTGATGTCAGCTCGCTGTACCTGCTCGACCGCGACGGCACGCACCTGACTCTCGCCGCGACCAACGGCCTCGACCGTCACCAGATCGGGCGGGCACGGGTGCCTTACGGCGAAGGCGTCACCGGCCGGGTGGCGGCCAGCCAGCAGGCGATGATCGTGGCCGACGTCCGCCAGGACCAGCGCTTCCTGTGGGTGCGCGGGATCGACCAGCGCCGCTACGTCGCCTCGATGCTGTCCGTCCCGCTGTCGTGGCATGCCGAGATCGTCGGCGTCCTCAACGTCCAGACCGAGGTCCATCGCGACTTCGACCCGGAGGACGCGGCCCAGCTCAGCGCGATCGCCGACCTGCTCGCCGGGATCGTCCAGAAGGGCCGCCTGCAGCGCGACGCCGAGGCCCAGGTCGTGGCCCTCCAGCGCCTCGACGAAGCCCGGACCGAGCTGATCGCCATGGTTACCCACGAGCTGCGCACGCCGCTGGCGGTCGTTCGAGCCTATGCCGACCTGCTGGCCGACGATCCGCCCCTCGACGGGCGCCCGAGCCGCGATCCGACGCGCCGGGCGCAGCGCGAGGAGTGGTACCAGGGCACCCTCAGCCAGATCGATCGGCTCGATCGCCTGGTCGACTCGATCCTGGCCTCGATCCGACCCAGTGCCGAGGGCCCGGTCGAGGTCGTGCCAATCGATGTCGGGGCGCTCCTGGAGGAGCTCGTCGTGGAGCTGAAGCCGCTCCTGCGCCAGCATCGGATCGAGCGACACGTGGAAGTCCGGCGGCACGCCCTGGCCGATCCACCGCGGCTCCGCCAGATCATCGAGCACCTGGTCGAGAATGCGGTCAAGTACGCCCCACCGGATACGACCATCACCGTGGACGTGACCCTCGTCGAAGGGATCGTCCGGCTCGGCGTCGGCGACGAGGGTCCGGGTATCCCCCCGGAGTGGCGCGAGCGGATCTTCGAGCCGTACGCCCGGCGCGACACGCACACGGCCCGGGGCTCCGGGATCGGCCTGTATGCGGCCAGGCGACTGGCCGAAGCGATGGGTGCCCGGCTATGGTGTGAGCCTGCCCCGGGCAACGGTGCCCGGTTCGTCCTTGCCCTGCCCGCGGCCGTGGCCGTCTGAGGAAGCCAGCTGATGCCCAACGTCCGCCCGCTCCGCATCCTCGTCGTCGACGACGACCCGGCCATGGTCGGCGCGATCACCGCCCTCGTCGGCCAGGACGGCCACCAGGTGATCACCGCCTACGACGGGCTGACGGCGGTGCGCCGGTTCCGCGAGGAGTCGCCCGACCTGGTCCTGCTCGACCTGGCCATGCCCGGGCCGGACGGCTTCAGCGTGTCCGGCCAGATCCGGGCGGCCGGCAACGTGCCGATCCTGATCGTGTCCGGCGAGAGCGGCGAGGGTGCCAAGGTTCGGGCCCTGGAGATCGGGGCCGACGACTACCTGGTCAAGCCGTTCGGGCGGCAGGAGCTGCTGGCCCGAATCGCCGCGGTCATGCGCCGGGTCGATGCTGCCGGCGGACCGGGCGGCGGCGGAGGGGCGCTCGAGGCGGGCACGCTGACGATCGATCCGGGCCGCCACGAAGCGCGGGTCGGCCCCACGTTGCTGGCCCTCACCGCCACGGAATACCGGCTGCTCGAGGCGCTCGTCCGGGCAGCCGGCGATGTCGTGCCGCATGCCCGGCTCGTCCGCGCCGGCTGGCCATCCGAACCGAATCCGGACCAGCTCTGGCTGAAGCCGCACCTGGCCCGGCTCCGCTTCAAGGTGGTCAACGCCGGCGGCCCGGCGATCGTCGCCGTCCGATCAGTCGGCTATCGAATCGATACGGGCGAGGGCGACGCCTGACTCCGGGCGCGCGGCGCCCGCCGAGGGCCCCCGACGGGCCGGCGCAGAGGCTACGCGGCGAACCTAGCCCGCGGTGTAGCTGATCAGGGCGATCCCGTGGGCGTCGTGGGCCAGCCCGACGCAGTCGACGAGGCAGCCCCGAGCGTCGCGGCCGGTCGTGCCCGGAAAGTGGCGCCAGGTCTCCTCGAACGCATCGACCTTCAGGCGGCAGCCGCACGTCGCGCAGGTGATCGGGCCCGTGGCGAGATCGGCCTGGCGGGTCGGCCAGGGGGACCGGGGATTGGGCTGGATCATCGGACACCTCGCGGGCTGGGATCGATCGCGACGGTGCGCGATACTGGTTCAGGATCGCTGCTGGGCCGATCACGAGCGACACCAGGACAGGTACGGGACGGTTGCGGTTCGGAGACGCCTCGCCGTCCCGTACGTCTCGGTCAGCCCGTCTCGGTCAGCCCGTCTCGGTCAGCCCCAGGCGAATGGCGACCGCCGCGGCCTCGACCCGGCCGGACACGCCCAGCTTGGCCAGGATGTTGCCGACGTGGACGCCGACCGTCTTCTGGCTGATGAACAGGCGCTCACCGATCTCGCGATTCGTCCGGCCCTGGCTGAGGTGGACGAGGACCTCGCGCTCGCGCCGGCTCAGGCCGAACGTGTCGCCCGGGGGCGGCTCGGCCGGCCCCACGAATGCCGATGCGAAGCCGACCCGATCGGGCGGGCCGGACGATCCGCCAACGGAGGCCCAGCCCGAAGACCCCTCGTAGCCGGGCTCGGCGAAGCCGGACCCGCCCATCGGTACGGCAACCAGCTCGGCCTGGACAGGGATCGCGACCGCGATCGGTTCGGGCAACGGGATCAGGGCCCGGCCGGCCAGCTCCTCGAGCTCTCGCAGGAGTGGCCCGGCGCCAAGCTCTCGGGCCAGCCGAACCGCCTCGATCAAGGGCGCCTTCGCAGCGATCCGGCCCGCCCGCCCGTCGCCTGCCCCGAGGGCCGCCTCGGCCTGGCGCCAGCGCGCCCGAGCCACCTGGTACGGCCGCTCGAGGCGCTCCCAGGTGCGAGCCAGGGCATCCCAGGCGACCGGCTCGTCGCGGCCTTCGATCCGGGCGCGATAGGCGCGAGCCTGGGCGAGATGGGCATCGGCCTCGCGCCGCGAGCCGAACGCCGCCGCCACCCCGGCCTCGCGAACGGCCGACTCGGCTTCACCCAGCACGATCGCGCTCCGGCTGCGAGCCGCCGCGACCGTGGCCAGGTCGCGGCCCGCCCGGGCATCCGCGATCGAGACGGCGTCGACCTCGACGACCACCGCGGCCATCCGGGCCACGAGCACCCAATCCTCGGTCTCGCGGACCCGACCCCAACCCCGGGCGACGGCCCGCCGGGCATCCTCCAGATCGCCGCGCCACAGCGCAAACGACGCCGCCGCCTGGTAGGTCGGGACCGAATCCTGGGCGTCGGGCACCGTCTCCAGCTCGAGCAGGAGGCGCCCGAGCAGCCGTCCGGCAAGCTCGCCGGCTCGGGTCTCGATCTCCACGATCGCCAGGTTCGAGAGCGCGTTGACCAGGTTGACCCCCACCGGGCTCCACTCGAGGGCGGTTTCGACGAGCGCCCGCGAGGCCGGCCAGTCGCCCAGCAGGAAGAGCGAGTCCGCTCCATTGCCGCGCAGGTAGTTACCGAAGACGGCCTCCTGGCCGGCCAGCCGGGCCGCCTCGATCCCCGCCCGTGCCACCTCGACCGCCTCGCGCTTCCGACCGAGCAGGTCGAGGGCGGTCGTCAGGTTGGCCGTGGCCCGGAAGACGTCGTCGAAGCGGGCCAGGTCGGAGGCGATCTCGCGCGCCTGGAGGAGCAGCTCGAGGCCCCCCTCGGGGTCCTCGCCCCAGACCCGGCTGATGCCCAGGGTGCAGGTCGCGTGGCCCTCTTCGCCGCGAGCGCTCGGCCCGACCGTCCGGGCGATCTCAATCGCCTCGTTGGCCAGCCGTTCAGCCTCCTTGAACGTGCCTTCGAGCATGCGCACCTGGGCCAGCGCTGCCAGGACGAGGGCCCGTTCGCGGGAGGGCTTGGCCGGAACCAGCTCGACGGCCCGGCAGTGAGCCAGGATCGAGCCTTCCTGGTCGCCTGCCGCTCGCCGATACCGGCCGAGGCGTTCGAACAGGATGCCCATGCCCAGGCGATCGGCCCGCTCGTCCAGCCGGGCGATGGCCGATTCGGCATAGGCCGCGGCACGCGCCGGCCGGCCGTCGGCGAACGCCGCTTCGGCGGCCCGCCGGAGGAGGCCGACTGGTGCCGCCGGGTCGTCCCCACCGCCGTCCGGCGTTGTTCGGTCGTCGATCTCGAGGGCCAGCTCGAGGTGGGCCAGGGCGTCGGCCAGCGAGTCGATCTGCTCGGCCAGGCTGGCCGCCTCGACTGCCGCAGCTCGGGCGGGTCCGAGCTCGTGGGCCGCCAGCCAGTGGCGAGCCTGGGCGCCGGGGCGGTCGGTCAACCCCTCGGCCAGTGCCGCGTGGTGGCGACGGCGCTGGCCGGGCAGCAGGTCTGCATCGATCGAGCGGGCAATCAGCGGGTGACGGATGCCCACGACGGCGTCCGCCGGCAAATCGGCTATGGAGCCATCTGCGACGGCGCCATCGGCCTCGAGTGCCTCCCCATCGGATCCTTCGAGCTGTCCGAATCCGTGCTCCAGCGCCTCGGCCAGGCCGTGGCCGAGATCCGCCTCGAGGATGCCCCCGCCGCGGCGTGGCGATGTGCTCGATCGCGGGGCGGGCCGGTCGGCCTCGCGCTCGAACGCCAGCGACGCCATCGCCAGCTGCTCGAGGGTGAGCGGCTCGCCGGCCGGCGCGAGCAGGCGCAGGACCCGCCGGCATTCGGGCGACCGGCCGGCCAGGCGGGCCACGACGAGCTCGTCCAGCGAACCGGTCAGCGAGGCACCGGCGAGCTCGCGGCGCGCCGCCAGGAGCTCCTCGGCGATCAGCGCGTTGCCGCGCGATCGCTCGGCAACGAGAAGCAGGAGGGAAGCCGAGGGACGCTCGCCCTCGATGGCTTCGATCAGCCGGGCCAGCTCGTCCCGTCGGAACGGCTCCAGCACCAGCCGGTCGGGCGGCCGGGCGGCATCGGCCATCGCCGCGAGGGTGTCATGGAGGGGGTGCTCGCGGGTCAGCTCGTCGGGCTGGTAGGTGGCCATGACGCACAGGCGACCGGGCCGGGAGACCCTGGCCAGGAAGGCGGCCAGGGCCCGCGTGCCGGCGTCGGCGGCGTGCAGGTCCTCGAGGGTCAGGACGACCGGCTGGCGCTCCCCGAGGTGGGTGAGCAGCCCGAGGATCGCTTCGAGCATGCGGGTCTGGCGCCGCTCCGGATCGATCGTCGTCTGTCGGCTGGGCAGCAGGCCCAGGACGGCCAGCCGCTCGCGCAGTGCCGGGATCAGCCGGATGAGCTCGTCGGCGCCGGTCTCGACGAGCGCAGGCAGGTCGGCATCGGGGACGCCCTCGAGCAGCCGGGTCAGGGCCACGGTGACCGGTGCATAGGCGTCGCCCGAACGCCCGGAGCGGGCCCGGCAGCGGATCACCTCGAACGGCTCGGGCAGGCTGGCCAGCCGGCGGCGCGTCTCGGTCAGCAGACGGGATACGCCGACGCCGCCGGATGCGGCGATCAGGAGGGTCGTGGAGCGACCTTCGGCCGTGCCCTCGAGGGCGCTCGCGACACGGGCGAGCTCGCGCTCTCGCCCCACGAACCGCGCGCTCGTGAACCCGCCCGCCATGCCCTGAATTCTAGGGGCGCGGTCACCTGCCGGATACCTCTCCGCAGCTCACCCGACCGAACCTGGGCCGGCCCGGCTGCGCAGCGCGCGGCGGGTGGACCGACAGGCGGTGCGCCGTGGCACCGACCCGGTCGGGTCTTGGGTGGTCCGGGCGGGCCGCTGGTCAACCCGGCGGTGACCAATTGACCCGCTTTGGGGATGGCGCCCGCCTTACCGACGGCCCACGATCCGGCGATGGAGGTCATCCGCGCCCTTGGCCGTCCGCGCCCGACGCCGCGAGCCCTGGCGATCGCCCGGCTGATCGGCTGCCTGTACGTCGTGGCCGGCCTGGGCATTGCCTGGCTCACCCTGACGACGCCGTTCGTCGACGTCTTCGCTGCCCACAGCCAGGCGTTCGCCGGTGCCACCGCGATGCATGCCCTGGGCTGGCTGACGGCGCTCGCCCTGCCCGGCCTGTGCCTGATCGTGGGAGCTCACCGGATCCTCGACTTCGCGGACGTCAGCAGCCCGTTCACAAGGCGGCGGGATCCGCTGGCCGGCCTGGGGGCGGGCCTCGGCGACGACTACACCGCGATCTGTGACCTGATCCTGGCCGGCGGCCGCCACATCAGCTGGATGATCATCGGGCCGCAGGGCATCGTGGTCCTTGGCCGGCTCCCGAATCCGTCGACGAGCCGCCAGGTCGACGGCCACTGGGAGACCCGCCTCGAGGCCGACCGCTGGATCGCCATCGAAGATCCGCTCGATCGGACGGCCCGGGATGCCGAGGCCGTGCGGCGCTGGCTCGTCGGCGACGAGCACGGCTTCGTGGTCAAGGTCTACGCCGTGGTCGTCACCGACCAGGCCCCGGCCAACCGGAACGCGGCGGTCGCCGTGGTCGGACGTGGCGGGATCCCGGCGTTCCTGGCCTCACTGCCGCCGCATCGGACGTTCACGCCGGCCCGGCGAACCATGCTCGTCGACCGGATCCGGTCATCGCTGGCCTGATCCCTGGCGGGCAGAACCTGGTAGGGGAGCCAGGATTCGAACCTGGAACCAGCGGGATATAAGCCCGCCGCTCTAACCGTTGAGCTACTCCCCCGCCGGCATCCTAGCACCGGGCGTGTCGTGCTCAGCGCGGGATCTCCACGATCACGTTGGTCGACTTCACCACGCATACGACCTCCCTGCCAACGGCCAGGTCGAGCTCATCAACTGCCTCGGCGGTCATCAGGCTGACCAGGCGGTGGGGGCCGGCCAGGACCTCGACGACGGCCGCAACGCCGTCCCGTTCGACCCGGGTGACGATACCGGCGAACCGATTCCGGGCCGATTGGGCGACGATCGGGCGATCGGCGGTTTCCCGCCGCCGTTCGCCCAGGAGCCGGCTGACCTCGAGGATCGGGACGATCCGCTGGCCCCCGGGCGTCCGGATCACGCGCAGCTTGTGGGTCGCCTCCCAGCGCCGGAGCGTGTCGATCCCGACGCCAAGCAGCTCGGCCGCCTGGCCGATCCGCAGGGCGTGCTCAGGGTCGATCGGATGAACGTCTCCAGCGACGTGGCTGGTTCCGGGCTGGTGAGTCTTGGGACGGGCCATGCTGCGCATTGCGCCACGTTCGGGCGCAAATGTCGAGCGGCTTACTTCTGGTCGCCACCGAAGATGCGGCCGATGCCGCGCAGGCTGAAGGGCCGGCCCTGGATGCCGCCGGTTCCGTCGGTCGAACCGGACGCCGGAGCGCCCGACACGGGAACGCCTGACGCGGGAACGGCCGACGCGGGAACGGCCGACGCGGGAGCCGACGCCCCTTCGAATGCCGCGGCCGACTCGTCAAGCGTGACCGTGGCCTCCTGGACCGCCCGGCCGATCCGGAGCCGCCGGGCCGGCTTGGCCTTGACCGGGACAGGGGCAGTCCAGGCAGAGCCGGTCACCTCAGCCAGGAGGAGTGCGTCGTCGTCGGTCCGGTCCGCCTCGATCGGCAGCTCGTCCGGGTCGAATGGGCGCGGAATCGTCTCGATCGGACGGGGCGGACGCGAATACGCCGGCGCCCCGTACAGGTGGGGCAGGGCGACGTGCTGCTCTTCGGACACAAAGAACCTCAGCGCTTGGATCCCTGCGAGGCGATCCGCCCCGGATGATATCCAGCGCAGGGTAGCGCGGAAGAGTACGAAAGGACTACCTCAATTCGTGCGGGGGTGACCCGCCTCTGGTGCGCCAGCGCACCACAGCCTTGATTCGAGGTCAGCTTCAACCCAGCAGCGGGCGCAGGATCTGGCCCTCGACGACGAGCACGAGGTAGGCAATCGGGACCGCCGCGAACAGCCCCAGTGCCGCGCTCCAGCGGCTGCGTCGATGGACCGTGCCCGAGCCGGTCGGCTGGGGCACGACGAGGTAGGTGACAAGGCTGCCGGAGACCAGGACGACCAACACGAAGAGGGTCACGGCCAGGCTGCGCAGGTCGCCCCCGGGCAGCTTCGCCCCGCGGCTGAGGAGCACGTCGTAGACGAGGTAAGCGGCGCCGAGCAGGGTGGCCACGATCAGGGAGCTCAGGACCGCCCGCAGGATCGGCCGGGGCGGGTTGCGGAACTGGCGCCAGCGAATCTCGATTTCCGATCGCTGCCGGATCGGCGGCCGGACCGGCGTTCGCCCCGGTCCGGCACCGGACGAGGCCGGGCCGGTCATGCGTCCTCGAGGATGGTGAGCGTCCGACGGGGCGGCATCGTCTCGGGGGTGTGCCGGGCAAGCTCGGCGACCATCGCCAGGGTCCGATCGAGCTCATCCTCGGTGTTGAACCAGCCCACCGAGAAGCGCACGGCATCGACCTCGGTGACGGCCCGGCTGATCACGAAGGTCCGAGCCCCGAGCTCCTCGACGATCATCTCCGGCGGCCAGCCCGCGACGCGGAACGCGACCAGGCCGGCCATCGCGTCGAGCGGCGTCACGACGGTCACGCCGGGTGTCGCGGCGAGCCGTCGCGCGGTCGCGCCGGCCAGCTCCGCGACACGCCGATGGGCCCACTCCAGGCCGACGTACATCGACAACCAGCCGCAGCTCCGGGCGAGGCCGACCACCAGGGCGTGGTTGACCCCGCTCGTCCCCTCGAAGCGCCGGGCGTTCGGCCACGGACGAGCGGCACCGACGAGGTCGTGCTCCTCGAACGACCAGAACGACGCATAGGTTATCCGGATCAGCTCGAGGGCCCTCGGGGCGACGTACAGGGCACCGGTCCCCTCCGGCCCGAGCAGCCATTTCTGGCCGGCGATCGCGTACAGGTCGGCGCCCAGGGCTGCCACGTCGACCGGGATCGCGCCAACGGCCTGGGCGCCGTCGACCGCGAGGATGGCGCCCCGGTCATGGGCCAGCTCGGCGATCGCCGCGATCGGCAGGACGGCGCCGGTGGCATGCGACACATGGGACAGGCTGACCAGCCGGGTCCCCGGTCGGATTGCCGCATCGAACGCCGCGAGCAGCCAATCGGTGTCGCCGCCTTCGCCGATGTCGACCAGCTCGAGGTCGACGCCGAGGCGATCTCGAACCGCGTACAGCGAGCTCAGGCCGCCGGCGTGCTCGAACCGGCGGGCGGAGACCACCCGGTCGCCGGGCCGCCAGTCGATCCCCCAGGTCGCCACGTTCATGGCCTCGGTCACGCTATGGGTCAGGCCAATGTCCCGGATGTCCGCCCCGACGATCGCCGCGACCGATGCCCGCGCCTCCTCCATCCGCTGCAGCACGTCGTAGTACGTGTCGGGCGAGGCACGGCCGAGGCGGAGCTCCCAGTCGAGGATCTCGGCCATTGCGGCGCCCGTCTCGGCTGGCAGCGGCCCGCACGTGCCGGTATTGAGGTAGATCCCGGCGGATGTCGCCGGCAGGGCCTGGCGCAGGGCGGCGACCTTCTCGGCCTCGGCGGAAAGCGGGCTCACCACGGTCCGTATGATATGGGCGAATGGCTGCCTACCCACGCCCCGAGCTCGTCGCGTCGGCCGAGTGGCTGGCAACGAACCTGCGCCGGCCCGACGTCCGGCCGATCGATGTCCGCTGGCGACCCGACGGTTCCGGCCGGGCGGTCCACGCGGCCGGTCATATTCCCGGTGCGGCCTATCTCGACTGGGTCGTCGAGCTTTCCGATCGGGATGACGCGACCGGAATCCTGACCCTGGCCGATGCCGAACGTGTCGCGGCAGCCCTGGGTCGATCCGGGGTCGCCGAGGGAACGACGGTCGTGCTGTACGACGATGTCGCCAGCCTGTACGCGGGCCGGGCGTGGTGGAGCCTGCGAGCGTCCGGCCTCGAATCGGTCCGAATCCTCGATGGCGGCCTGCGGGCCTGGACCGACAGTCAGGGTGAGCTGGTGGCGGCCGGGCCGGCCCAGCCGGGACCGGTCGCGACGAAGTTCGAGGCAATACCTCGGCCGGAGCTCCGCCTGACCACGGACGACGTCCGGGCGCTCCTTGGAACGGACAGCGTGCAGCTGGTCGATGCCCGCGCGACGGCCGAGTACCACGGGTTCGAGGGCAACAGCCAGCGACTGGGGCACATTCCGGGGGCAATCAACCTGCCGGTGGCCGGTCTGACCCAGCCCGGTACCGGCCTGTTCCAGCCGGCCGACCGGCTGCGCGAGGTGCTGCTCAAGGCCAACGTCGTGCGCGGCCGTCGAATCGTGTGCTACGACGGATCGGGCGTTGCCGCGGCCAAGCTGGCGTTCATCCTGGACCTGGCCGGCTACGACGACGTGGCCGTCTACGACGGCGGCTGGGCCGCATGGGGCGATCGCCTCGACCTGCCGGTGGAGCGCTGACGGCCTAGGTCTTGACGTCGGCCCACGGATCGACGATCCGGAACGGTGCCAGGACCTGCGCTCGAGCCTGGTTGAAGGCCAGGAGGGGCACCGTCTGGCGCGCTTCACCAACGGTCTCCGACCAGAACGTGGCCTCGGTCACCGGCAGGAAGCGGGCCTCGAGCTCGCCCAGCGCCTGGGCCAGGCTGCGGTCGGGCAGGAGGTGGATCCGGCCGCTGATCCGGAACGGGGGGATCGAGATCAGGGCGGCCTCGGGGACCTTGATCGTGCGCAGCTCGGGGACCGGATCGACGGGCGTGCTCGAGATCGCGAACAGGACGGTAGCCAGGTTGACCTGGGCGTACTGGGTCCGGGTGGCCAGCTCGCGCGAGCCGTACTCGTCGACCGTGGCCTCGGACAGCACGATGAAGTGGTGCTCGGGGTCGCTGAGCACATCGGTCACCCGTCGGTAGCGGGTCGAGATGGTGCCCCGGATGATGAACGAGTCGGTGTACAGGGTCAGGTCCAGCGACCCCGTCGGGATGTCCTGAAACACGCGCTCAGGATACGCCCGCCTGGGAAGCGCCTAGCCTCCGCCGGCCGCTCCAGGGCGGCTCCCGCCGGCGGTCCGGTGGCCGGCGGTGACGAGCTGCTCGGAGCCTTGCTGGAGCCCGCTCCAGACGGCTTCGACGGACGCGATCGTGTCGATCTCGGACGGATCCTTGTCCGGCCGCAGCCGGGCGATCCGGGGGAATCGGAGCGAGAAGCCCGAGCTGTGCCGGTTGGACCGGACGATCACGTCGAACGCGATCTCGACCACCACGCTCGGCTCGACGGTCCGATAGCGGCCGTACCGAGCCACGGTGTGGGCCTCGAACCAGGCGGTCATCTCGGCGATCTCGGCATCGGTCAGGCCGGTGTACGCCTTGCCGATCGTGACCAGCCGATCGGCCGACTCGTCCCGCACGGCGAACGTGTAGTCGGACAGGACGCCATGCCGCTTGCCGTGGCCCTGCTCGACCCCGACCACGACGCAATCGAGGGTGGCCAGCGCCTTCTTCATCTTCAGCCAGCCGAGGCCGCGGCGGCCGGGCGAGTACGAGCTGGCCGGGTCCTTGACCATCAGGCCTTCGTTCCGACGCTGGCGGGCCTGCTCGAAGGCGGCTTCGAGCTCGTCGGCGGAGTCAACCGACGCGAGATGGGACAGGGCAAACGTTCCGCCCTCGTCGGCGGGTGGCAGGTCGAGGCCCTCGAGGGCCCGCCGGCGGTCGGCCAGCGGCCGGTCAAGGAGCGCCTCGGCAACCGGTTCGGCCCCCGATCCGATCACCGCCGGACCGGCCAGGGCCAGCAGGTCGAAGGCGACGTAGACGACCGGGACCTCGGCCCGGATGGCCGCCGAGGGAGCTTTCCGGCCCAGCCGCTTCTGGAGCGCGACGAAGGGCATCACCGCACCGTCCCGATAAGCCAGGATCTCGCCATCGAGGATGCCTGTCCAGGCCAGGTCGCGCGCCCCGGCCACGACCTCGGGAAACTGGCCGGTGATGTCGTGCAGGTCCCGGCTGTACAGCCGAACCTCCCGGCCGGCCCGGTGGAGCTGGGCCCGGATGCCGTCGTACTTGTCCTCGACCCAGGCCGTCGGCCCAAGCCGCCCGATGATCTCGGTCGCACTCTCGGCCGGCGAGGCGAGCATGAACTTGAGCGGATGGAAGAGGGCGATCGCGGCGCTGCCGAGGCGGTCGTCGCGAGCCAGCAGGGCGGTCTGGCCGAGATCGCCGGTCAGCATCCCGGCTCGCTTGACGGCGCCGATCGGGCGGTCGAAGGCCTCGGCCAGGGCAGCCTCGAGGAGGCCCTCGCCCAGTCCGATCCGGAGCTCGCCGGTCAGGATCTTGACGACATAGCGGGCGGTCAATGGATCGCAGCGCGCCAGCAGCTCCGAAAACCGCTCGGCCTTCGCGCCGGACCCGCTGGCGGTCTCGATCGCCGCAAATGCCCCGGCAACTTCGGCCAGGCTCAGCGGCTCGCCCCCGGGATCGGGCAGGCCACCTTCACGACGGGCGTCGATGGCCTGTTCGAGGACGTCGGCGACGGCCCGGCCGAGGTCGGACGATCGGTCGTAGGCATCGCCCAGGGCGTCGCTCGAGGCGCCCTCGACCGCTCCGCCGGGCAGGTGCGCCAGGCCCGCGACGGCGGTCGAGATCGTGGCCCAGCCGAGGCCCGTCGTGCGGCTGTCTGCCTCGGGGAACGGGCGTCCGGCGAAGAACACGGTCGCGACCGGGAGCTGCCCGACGTCGAGCGTCCGCAGGTATTCGGCAAGCAGGTGGGTCTTGACTGAGGTTCGCGTCGTGGCCGAGACGCGCTCGGCGACCTCGCTCCAGCGGCGCATGGCGGGGATGGTATACCGTCCGCGTCGATGCTCCACCGCAGCTGGTTCCCGGACCGCCTGATGGGCGACCGGGTCGTCCTGAAGCGACACGCGCCTGGCAACCTGGCCGCGTTCATGCGCTGGTACGGCGACCCCGAGGTCTCGCGGCTGACGCGCTACCAGGAGGGTCCGATGGCCCGCCCGGAGATCGAGCGCTTCTTCCACGCCCGGGTCCTCGGCGCCGACTCGCTGGCGATGGCGATCCATGAGCGTTCGACGGATCGCCTGCTCGGCACATGCGCGTTCAGCCAGCTCGACGGCGAGAACGGCTCGGCCCTGTTCCACATCACGATCGGCGAGAAGGATGCCTGGGGTAAGGGCTTCGGCACCGAGGCCACCCGGCTGATGGTCGAGCACGCCTTCGAGCGGCTCCGGCTGCATCGCATCGGGCTGAGCGTCTTCGCCTTCAACGAGCGGGCGATCCGGGCCTATCGCAACGCCGGGTTCGTGATCGAGGGACGGGCCCGCGAGGCGATCCGACGCGACGAGCGCTGGTGGGACGAGGTCGAGATGAGCATCCTCGAGAGCGACTGGCGCGCCCAGCGCGCGGCCGAGGCGGCACGCCTGGCGGGCGAGTCGGTGGCCGCGGCGGTGCCGGGCTCGGGCGCGGTTGGGGACGACGATTCACCGCTGACCGACCCGGCCACGGGTCGCCTTCTCGACACGCCCACGATCGAGCGGATCCGCTAGGCGCATGGCCAGCACCGGTCAGGCCGCGGACGCAGCCCGCGCCGAGTTCCGCGCGACGATGGACGCCAAGGGCCACGCCGTGGACAACGCCCGGGCCGCGGCGGCCGGCCTCGACAGGGCATTCGCCGCGGGCACGCTCCAGCGCACACCGACGCTGGACCTGATGCTGGGCGACCTGGACCGCGCCCTCGAGCAGGACGACGGCCAGAAGCTCGGGGCCAAGAGTGCCGAGGCGGCCCGGTTCATCCTCCGGGCGATCTCGCGCGAGCTCGACAACGCCTGACGGTTGTGCCCCTAGCTCTGGGGCGTGGGCCTCTGGCTCGGCTCGGTGGCGATGGGCCCCGCTCGTGGCTACCGGCCCTTGAGCCTGGTTCTGCTCGGGCGTAACCTCGGATCGGGGTGACTGGCCCCTTGGACAGGCCGATTCTGCGTGCATGGACGCTGCGAGCACAAGGCCATGGCGGAAGGGGCCTGGGGCTGCCATCTTGAGGCGCTGGGCCGTTGTCACGACGGGAACCGGAGCACGAAACGAGAGGACGCCGAGGCCGAAGCGCGACGCGTCGGGCCCTTAAGCCACGCCTTCCCCAGCCAGTGACCATGCACCAAGAATCACAAGGCTCAAGGACGGCGTAGGCGCGCGGCGGGCCCGGCCAGGGACGGTTCGGGTACACCACAGCCCGAGCCGGAGCCCGGGCCAGCCCAGCCACCGTCCACGGCCCAGACGCGAGCTGGGCCCTTTCGCGGGACCCGATCGGCGATACTTGGCCCTCCCAGCCAGCCGCAGCGGAGAACGCGCCCAAGATGCCCGACCTCAAGCTTGGAATCCTGCCCTGGGGCCAGTCGACGAGCTGGCCGGAGATGCTCGACACCGCCCGACGCGTCGACGAGCTCGGCTATGACCATATCTGGGCGTGGGACCACCTCTACGCGATCTTCGGCGACCCCTATCAGCCGATCTTCGACGGCTGGGCGACCCTCGCCGGGTGGGCGATGGCGACCCGACGGACGCGGCTCGGACTGCTCGTCGGCGCCAACACGTTCCGCAACCCGGGTGTATTCGCCAAGAGCGCGACCACCGTCGACCACATCAGCAACGGCCGGGCGATCCTGGGCATCGGCGGGGCATGGATGGAGCCCGAGCACACGGCCCATGGGATCGACTTCGGGTCGGGCTTCGGTGAACGGCTCGACTGGCTGGATGAGTCGGTCGCGGCCCTCCGCCCGCTCCTCGATGGACAGAGCGTGACGTCGGCGCCCGGCGGCCACTACAGCTTCAATGACCTGCGCCACCATCCGCTGCCGATCCAGGCGCATCTGCCGATCATGATCGGCGGCAGCGGCGAGAAGAAGACCCTGCGGACCGTCGCGAAGTACGCCGACATGTGGAATGCGATGGGCACGCCCGAGTTCATCGCCCACAAGGTCGAGGTGCTCCAGGGCCATTGCGACGCCGTCGGCCGGGACATCGCCGAGATCGAGTTCACCCTCGGCGTGAAGCTCACGATCCGGGACAGCCAGGCCGAGGCGGAGCGGGTCATGCACGCCGCCCTGGAGCACAACCGGACGCCCTGGTCCGACGTCGAGGACGACGACACGTTCTGGAATGGCTCGCCCAGCCAGATCGCCGACCGGCTCCGGCCCTACGTCGACCTCGGCTTCCGAACGATCATCTCGGAGCAGCCCGCGCCGCACGACGTCGAAACCATCGAGCGGTTCATCGGCGAGGTCAAGCCGCTCCTCGCCTAGGGTGGGCCGCTTCTCGCCGGCGGGTCACAATAGGCAGCCATGGCCACCCAACCTGCGACCGCCCAGATCCCCGCGTCCCTGGTCGACCTGCTCACGACGACCGTCCTGGCCCACCTGACGACGGTCGGCGGCGACGGTTCGCTGGTCAGCCACCTGGTCTGGGTGGACTACGACGGACAGCACGTCCTGACCAGCTCACCCAAGGGCTCGTACAAGGGGCGCAACGTGCGCGCCCGGCCGCAGGTCGCGATCTCGGTCGCGGACCCGTCGAACCCCGGCCGGGTCCTGTCGATCAGCGGCCGGGTCAGCGCGATCCGGGATGATGACGGGCTCGTGTTCATCAATCGGATGGCCCAGCGCTATAACGGCAGGCCGTACTGGCGGACCGGCGAGCGGGAGATCTTCGAGATCACGCCCGATCGCGTCCGGGCCAGGGGCTGAGGGTCAGCGGCTGATGCCCACCGACAGCGGGCGCGCTGCCACCGTCGAGTTCGAGCACGTCAGCAAGGTCTACGGCCCGGCGACCGCACCGGCCAGTCCGGGCAGGGCGCCGACGCCGGGCGCCGTCAACGACCTGTCCCTGGCCATTCCGGCTGGCCGGATCTGCGTCCTCGTCGGTCCGTCGGGCTGCGGCAAGACCACCTCGCTCAAGATGGTCAATCGCCTGATCGAGCCGACCTCGGGCCGGATCCTGCTGGACGGCGTCGATGCTGCCGGGCGCGACCTGACCGACCTCCGCCGGGGGATCGGGTATGTGATCCAGCAGACGGGCCTCTTTCCGCACCAGACGATCGTCGACAACGTGGGCACCGTGCCGCGCCTCCTGGGCTGGCCGGCGGCCCGGGTCAGGGAGCGTTCCGAGCAGCTGATGGGCCTGGTCGGGCTGGATCCGGCGAAGTACGCCAAGCGCTTCCCGAACCAGCTGTCCGGCGGCGAGCGCCAGCGGGTCGGCGTGGCCCGGGCTCTCGCGGCGGACCCGCCGATCATGCTCATGGACGAGCCGTTCGGCGCCGTCGACCCGATCGTCCGCGAGCGACTCCAGGACGAGTTCCTGCGGCTCCAGGGCGAGCTGGCCAAGACGATCCTGTTCGTCACCCACGACATCGACGAGGCGATCAAGATGGGCGACCTCGTCGCCGTCTTCCAGGAAGGCGGGCGGGTGGCCCAGTTCGGCACGCCGACCGAGCTGCTGGCCAGGCCCGCCTCCGACTTCGTGGCCCGCTTCGTCGGCGTCGATCGCGCGCTCAAGCGCCTGTCGCTCAGCCGGGTCGGCGAGATCGAGCTCCAACCGGCCGCCGTCGGCAGGGTGGGAGACCCGGTCGCCGAGGCGCGCCAGCGCGCAGCGGTCGATCCATTCCCGTACCTCCTGCTCGTTGACGCGGCCGATCACCCGGTCGGCTGGGTGACCGATGACGCGCTCAGGGGTGAGGGCACCCTGAGCGAGGCGATGGCGGTCCCGATGTCGCCCTTCCTGTCAGTCGACACCAGCCTCAAGGACGCGATGTCGCTGATGCTCGATGCGGACGTCCACAGCGGGATCGTCCTGGACCACGACGGACACCTGCTCGGCCTGCTCACCTCCGACATGATCGGGGCCTTCCTGCGTCGTGGGACGACGGGCTCCGACGAGGCGGCGCAGGCCGCGTCATGATCGATTGGGGCTGGATCAGCGATCACCTCGGGGCGATCCTGGGCCGGACCGTCCAGCACATCTGGCTGGCCTCGATCGCAGTGGTCATCGGCTTCGCGATCTCGTTCGGCCTGGCCCTCCTGGTCCAGTCCCGACGTGGCAGCTACCCCCTGATCAGCGGCCTGGCAGGGACCCTGTACACGATCCCGAGCCTGGCCGTGTTCGCCGCCCTCGTGTCGGTGACCGGGCTGACGATCTACACCGCGGTCATCCCGCTGATCATGTACACCCTGGTCATCCTCGTCCGGAACATCGTGGCCGGCTTCGATGCCGCGCCAGCCGACGTGCTCGACGCCGCGGATGGGATGGGCTACGACCGGCGCGAGCAATTCCGGCGGATCGTGCTGCCCCTGTCGATTCCACTGGTCTTTGCCGGGCTGCGCCTGGCGAGCGTCTCGACGATCGGCCTGGTGACGATCACGGCGACCCTCGGCAATGCCTTTGGCGGCCTCGGCCATTTCATCTTCGAGGGCTACAACCGGGCGTTCCCGACCGAGATCCTGGCCGGCGCCGTGCCCTCGATTCTCCTGGCGATCGCGGTCGACGTCACGTTCGTCCGGGTCCAGCGGCGTCTCACGCCGTGGTCGTCCACCGCCATCGATCGCCAGCCGACCGCGGAGCAGTTCGTGATCGGTGCCGACGAGGCTGCCCGATGATCGCCTGGCTGCTCGACCCGGCCAACTGGTCAGGCCCGAACGGGATCCCGATCCGGATGGCCGAGCAGATCGAGATCTCGGCCCTGTCGCTCCTGATCGCAGTGACGATCGCGCTCCCCATCGGAGTCTGGATCGGGCACACCGGTCGCGCCGCGACGCTGGCCGTCAACCTCGCCAATGTCGGCCGGGCCATCCCTTCCCTGGCGGCGATCGGGATCATCGTCCCGATCACCCAGGCGTTCGATCCGGACCTGGGCTTCCGGGTCTACCCGACCTTGTTCGCGATGATCATCCTGGCGGTCCCGCCGATCCTGGTGAATGCCTACGCCGGCGTCGCCGGCGTAGATCGCGAGCTCGTCGAGGCGGCCCGCGGGATGGGCCTGCGGGAGCGCCAGATCGTCGGCCGGGTCGAGATCCCGATCGCCCTGCCGGTCATCGGCGGAGGGCTCCGCTCGGCAACCGTCCAGGTGATCGCAACGGCGACGCTCGGAGCGCTGTTCGGCTTCGGTGGCCTCGGCCGCTACCTGGTCGACGGGGTCGCCCAGAACGACGACGGCCAGCTCTACGGTGGGGTCTTCCTGGTCGCCGTGCTGGCCCTGACGGCCGAAGGCGGCTTCGCCCTGCTCCAGCGCTTCCTGACCTCGCCGGGTCTGCGCCAAAGCCAGTCATCCGAAGGGCTGCAGTCCACGTAAGCCGTTCCGAGAACCCTGTATATGACGGTTCTCGCCGATTGCGCTGGTATAGTCGGTCGGCCAAAGCGCTGCCTACCTGAGGTGGCGGGAATCAGGAGGAGGCAGACCCAAATGCGGCTACACCGCGCGCTAGCCCTCGGGGCGACGATGCTGGTGCTCTTGAGCGCCTGTTCGTCGGGAGGGGGCAGCAAGCCAACCATCAAGATCGGCTCGGATGGCTTCTATGAGTCCCAGCTCATGGCGGAAATCTATGCCCAGGACCTCGAGGCCAACGGCTACACCGTTGACCGCACCGGCATGGCGATCGGCACCCGGAAGGTGTCGGCGGCGGCCCTCGAAAGCGGCCAGATCGACCTGAAGCCTGAGTACATCGGGAGCGGCCTGGCCTATTACGAACCGGGCAAGCAGACCGGCGATCCCAAGGCCAACGCAACCGAGCTCCAGAACGTGCTGAACGGCAAGGGTGGCGGGATCACCGTCCTCGACTACTCACCGGCAGCTGACCAGAACACATTCGTCGTCAGGGCGGACACTGCGTCCCAGTTCCACCTGACCAAGATGAGCGACCTGACCGCCGTCCAGAGCCAGCTCAAGTTCGGCGTGGCGACGGACTGCCCGACCAATCCGGTCTGTGGTGCGGCGCTCAAGACCGCTTACGGGCTCGACCTTTCCAAGGCGACCCTGCTGTCGGCGTGCGATACCCCGATGGCCCAGGCCCTGCTGGGCAAGACGATCGACGTCGGCGAGCTGTGCTCGACCCAGCCGGACATCGCGGTCAATGGCTGGGTTGCCCTCCAGGACGACAAGGAGACGCAGCCGGCCGACAACATCGCGCCGCTCGTCCGCAACGACTACCTGGCCAAGGTGGACAAGGCCTCGTTCGAGGCACTCCTCAACGCCGTCTCGGCCAAGATGGATACGGCCACGCTGACCACGCTCAACAAGGACATCGCCGTCGACAAGCAGGACATCGCCGCCGTGGCGACCTCCTGGCTCAAGGCCAACGGCTTCCTGCCATCAGCTTCGTGAAGTAAGCGTCGCTCGCGACGTCATTCGAAGAGCCCTCGGCCCAACGCCGGGGGCTCCTCAATTCCCGGCGGCGTGCACTTCCGGCGCGGCCGCGCCAAGCCGAGCGCGGCGGGATCGCGCCCAGCCCAGCCTGGCCGAGGGTTGCACGCAGACGTTTGTCCGTGTCCGCGCTCAACCGAGCCGTTCCTGTCAAACGCTCGCTACAGCGACCCTTATGGACACACGGCGGCGCCACCACGTCGAGGATCGCTCGGAGCCGGCCTGGCCTGAGCACAAACGGACAGGCATGAACCGTCGCCCGCGCAACCAGTGGCCCCGAACGACTCGCGACCCGTGATAAGCGTCGCCACAGCGCGCATTTGGCAGAAGCTCGCGCAAGAACGGCTCGGATGCGCGCCGAATCCAACCTTGGCGCGCTAGGGCACCGCATCCGGGTCGGGCCGGCCCGTGACGACCTCCTCGACCTCGTGCACACTGCTCTTCCAGCCCAGGCGAAGGAACGCGATCGCGCCCGCGACCGAGGTCAGGATCAGGACCGAGGCGTGGGCGAGGAGGGCCAGGGCGAAGGCCTGTTCGGTCGACTGGCCGAGTGCCTCGGCAATCTTCACCGCGGCCAGCTCGTAGGTCCCGAGGTAGCCCGGCCCGGACGGGATCGCGGTGGCCAGGGCGACGCCGGCGGCCAGCAGGGCCGCCTCACCAATCAGCAGGTGCAGCCCGATCGCCTGGCCGATCGCCGCGAACGCGGCCACGGTCGCGCTCCAGGCGAAGACGGTCAGGATGAGCGCCTCGGCCAGGGTCCTCGGGCGGCCGGCCACGGCCAGGCCGTCGCGCAGTCGTCGCCCCGCCTCGGCCACGCCCGGCCAGCGCTCGACCAGCGCGGTCAGCCGGCTGGCTCCCGGCAGGCGGTGGGCGACGATCCCGATCGCGAGGCCGACGACGAGCAGGCTGACGACGGCCAGGCCAATGAGGATCGCGCTGGCCACGACCCCGCGGACGTTCAGGACGAGGATCGCGACGGCCGCGATCGCGACCACGACAGCGGCATCGACGACCCGCTCGACCACGACCGTGCCCAGCGCCGAGGCCCGGCTGATCTTCTCGCGGTC
Source organism: uncultured Chloroflexia bacterium (assembly GCA_963720965.1). Lineage (GTDB taxonomy): Bacteria > Chloroflexota > Limnocylindria > Limnocylindrales > CSP1-4 > Palsa-1033. Next base: position 107,446 of record CAVRHD010000003.1, read on the forward strand.
GCCCAGGTAGTGGCAGCGGACGAGCTCGCCCAGGCGGGCCGGCAGGATGTTGTTGGCGAGGTAGCCGACGAGGGTGTACGAGAGGATCGGGCCGTAGCGGACCCACTTGATCGGCACGACGAGGCGCTGCCAGCGCCAGGCCCGGATCAGGACGTCGGCCGACAGGAATACGAGGCCGACCGCGAGCCAGGCTGGGCTGGCCGACTTGATGACCGACCACGCCTCGGCCAGGTCGACCTGGCCGATGACCAGCCAGATCGAGACGACCGAGATCGCCAGGCCGATCCCGACGCGCGCGATCTGCCCCCTCCGACCGCGCACCGGATCAGGTCGGGGTGCGAGCGGTCAGCTGGGCCGAGCGCCGGATCCGGGTCGCATGGAGCATGTAGCGGACGACGACACCGAGCGTCTCGAGGCCGTACACGACACTGCGCTTGAAGTTGACCGAGCTGGCCTCCTCGAAATAGCGAGTGGGCACGCCGATCTCGCCGATCTTGAAGCGCCTGGCAGCCACGACCTGGGCGATTAGCTCCTGGTCGAACACGAAATCGTCACTGTTCAGGTCGTACGGGATCGCCTCGAGCAGGGCCCGGCTGTACGCCCGCAGGCCGGTGTGGTACTCGGACAGGCGCAGGCCGAAGACGAGGTTCTCGACGCCGGTCAGGAAGCGGTTGCTGACGTACTTCCAGCGGGGCATGCCGCCGGCCAGCGGGTTGCCCAGGAAGCGGCTGCCCAGCATCAGGTCACGCCGGCCGGCCACGATCGGGGCGATCAGCTCGGGGATCCTGGTCGCGTCGTACTGGTAGTCGGGATGGAGCATGACGACGACGTCGGCGCCTTCGGCCAGGGCGGTGTCGTAGCACGTCTTCTGATTGCCGCCGTAGCCACGGTTCTGGCGGTGGACGACGACCTGCAGGCCGAGGTGCTTGGCAATGTCGACCGTTTCGTCCTTCGACACGTCATCGACCAGGATGATGTGGTCGACGACGTCGAACGGGATGTCGGCGTAGGTCCGCTCAAGGGTCTGGGCCGCGTTGTAGGCGGGCATCACGACGATCACCCGGGGGGAGCCTGAGGCGGGCGAACCGTCCGTCGACGTCGGCTCGGGCGATGGGGACTTCACGGGGCGGTAGCCTACCGCATCCGCCGTTCGAACCGATGGGCGGTTCGAAGCCACGGGTCGATCTCCGAGTGGGACCTATACTCCCCCGGATGCCGCGCCTGCTGCCCGCGCCCGTCCGAGTCATCTGCGCCGTGGGCATGTTCGGGTTCGCAGTGGCCCTTGGGCTATTTCTCGCCCGGCCGGTCCACACCGCCTCGATCGCCTACGACAGCCAGGTCGCCGTGCTCGACTTCGATCGGCTGATCTCCGGTCGCCAGGTCGAGCAGTTCCTGTCGACAACGCCCAAGCCCCTGCTGACCTTCATCTTTGGCCCGCTGCGGCTCTTGACCGGCGACTGGCGCAGCCTGGCCTGGGCGACCCTGCTGGCCTTTGGGCTGGGCGTGGCGATGATGGCCGAGCTGGCCCGCCGGATCGGGGGGATGGCGGCCTGGGCCTTCGTCGGAGTCGGCCTGGCTGGTTCCGGTGCCCTGCTGTTCGACGTCGGCTACGCCCTGGCCATTCCCTGGGCGATGCTCTTCTGGGCGGCGGCCGGGTTCGCCCTGGGCGGCTCCCGGGCGCGCTATGGACTGGCCGGGGTTGCCTTGATGCTGGCCACCCTCGCCCGCCTGGAAACGCTCCTGGTGGTCGGCCTGGCCGCGGCGATCCTGGTCGCGTTCCAATTCCCGCCGGTCGTTCGGGCCTGCGCTCGGCGAGGCATCACCCCACCGCCGCGGCGGGCCTGGCTCATCCTGCTGGGCTTCCTGGCGCTGCCGATCATGATGATCCATGACGCCTGGATCTACGGCGATCCGTTGTTCTGGTCGACCGTCGCCACCCGCTACTCGGCCGATACGACCCAGCGGATCCTCAGCCCGGAAGGAAATCCTTCATTGGCTGGTCGACCACTACCTCGGGCTGTGGCCGCTGATCCCGCTCGGAGTGATCGGGACGGTCCAGATCATCCGCAAGCGCGCCTGGGTCGCGTTCGTCTGGCTCATCGCGATGGGTCCGGGGATGGCTGCGTTCCTGACCTTCCTGGCGATCCGGCACATCTACGTCCCCGACCGATACGTGGCTCCTATCGACATCGTGGCGATCGTGGCAGCCGGGATCGGGGCGGCCTGGATTCTCGAGACGTTGGTTGCCTGGGCCCGGGCTCGATCCAATCTGTCGGCGGCGCCTGGCCGAGGCCCGGCCCTCGGGATCGTCGCCGCGGCCGCGGTCCTCGCCGGGCTGATCTGCTGGCCCAGCGGGATCCTGGACGCGGGGCTCCGGCGAACGGTCAATTCCAGCCTGGCCCTGGCCGCCAACCTCGACGAGATGCTCCCGACGCTCAAGCAGATCGTCGATCAGACGCCCGGGGCCGGGTTCAGCCAGGGTCCTGATGGTGGCAGCGGCACGGCGCTGGCCGCTCCGTTGATCTTCGTTCCACAGGCCTACCGGCCGCGCCTGTCGGTCGACCTGGACGCACCATTGACCTCGCTCGGCTCGACCCGGGCCTGGATTGGGCCATTGGCCGGGCAACCAACCGGAACGCAATATGTCGCCCATGACCGCCACTCCGACACCTCCGCCCCGGTCTGGCAGCCATACGAGACCTTGACCCCGCACACGGTCAACGGCGTCCGGATCGTGCCAGTCGCATCGAACCCCGCCCGCGGCTGGTGGATCAGCCAGGTCAGCGACGCGCCAAACTGAGCACAGCCACGGCTCGGTCGAATCGAGCTCGATCACCCGATCGAAAGAGAGATCCAGACCATGCATGAACGCCTCTTCGGCAGCAAGACCAGGGATCCGGAACTGGCCGCGCAAATCCCGCCCGGCCAGTACCGGACCGAGAAGTTCCCGGTCCTCCACTACGGATCCACGCCGAAGACCGACCTGGCGAGCTGGGACTTCAAGGTCTTCGGCGAGGTCGACAGCCCGTTCGGCCTGACCTGGACAGAATTCAAGACGCTGCCCCGCAAGACGGTCCAGACCGACATCCATTGCGTCACCCGCTGGACCAAGCTGGACACGACCTGGGAAGGCGTGCCGATCCAGGAAATCCTGTCACGGGCCCAGCTCCGCTCATCGGCCGGTTTCGTCCTGGCCCACTCCGAGCAGGGCTACACGGCCAACCTGCCCCTGTCGATCCTGGACGACGACGATGTGCTCCTGGCCGACACCTTCGACGGCGCCCCGCTCGAGCTCGAGCACGGCTGGCCGCTCCGGCTGCTCGTCCCAAAGCGCTACTTCTGGAAGAGCGCGAAGTGGATTCGCGGCCTCGAGTTCATCGACCACGACATCCTTGGCTTCTGGGAGCGGTACGGCTACAACAACGACGCCGACCCCTGGAAGGAAGAGCGCTTCTCCGACTGAGACGGGGCTGGCTGGGCGTGCCCGCCGTCGCATCGTCCGCTGCGGCGTCAGTTGCGGCGGATGGCCGCCAGGCGGGGATCGGCGTTGTAGATCCGGAGGCGGCGCTCGAGCAGGCTGACCTCGCGATCCACGAGCCGCAGGAGCTCGTCAATTCGATCGACCGTCGTGCCGGCCTCGAGGAGGGCCTGACGGCGGGGCTGGTCGACCTGGATGATCCCGCTGAGCAGGTACGACAGCACCGTCGGGTCATCCGGAATGGTTACCCGGACCTCCTCGCCCGACGCGCTCGACGAGCGGCTGACGACGACATCGCCCTCGTCCGTGTCGCTGTCGTCGACCTCGACCTCGACCTGGACGTCGATCTCTGCGCCGTCCTCGCCCTCCGTCGGCTGGAGCAGGCTGAGGTAGCGCACGAAGCGCTGGGTCAGGTCGGCGGTCAGGCGCTCGGCGCGCTCCGTGTCGCCCACCGGCTCATCGAGCTCGACGACATCACCGACGAGGTAGGGCTCACGGCCGATGGCCACGTGCTCGATCCGGAAGCGCCGGGTGCCGACCACGAGCAGGTCGAAGCGGCCGTCGCTGTACTTGGATGCCTCGCAGAATCTCGGCGATCGTGCCGACCGTGGCGATCGATGCGGCCCCGGGGCCAACCTCGCGGCCCTCCCGGATCAGCACCACTCCGAACGGCTCGTCGCGCTCCAGGCACCGCCGGGTCATCGTCCGATAGCGGTCTTCGAAGATCCGGATCGGCAAGGCGACGCCCGGGCACAGAACCGTGTGGAGCGGGAACAGGGGCAGCTCCATCGTCAACTGCCGGCGCCGGAAACGGGAACGCCGCCGGGGTTGCTCACCGGCGGCGTCGGATCGGAGGCCGTCAGGCCGGCCGGCTCAGTGGGCGCAGCCCTTGGGGGCACCACCGTCGTCGGCGGTCCGAAAGCTTGAGCCACAGCCGCAGGCCGAGACCGCGTTCGGGTTGTTGACCGTGAAGCCGGCGCCCATCAGGGTGTCGACGTAGTCGATCTGGGCCCCACGGAGGAGGTCGATGCTCTTGCCGTCGACGTAGACCTTGACGCCGTTGGCCTCGAGCGTCTGGTCTTCGGGCGTCGGCGCGTCCTCGATCATCATTCCGTATTTGAAGCCCGAGCAGCCCCCGCTATAGACGTAGACGCGCAGCCCGATCTCGGGGCTCGTCTCGGCGGCGGTCAGCTCGCGCAGCTTGCCGGCGGCCGCGTCAGTCAGGCTCAGGGTCGTTGGCTGGATCTCGAGCATTCGGTGCTTCCTCCTGGGAGGCGCTGGTCAGGATATGCGCAGGGCTGGTGCGTCCGAGGTCATCGTACGCAACGCAACGGGTTTCGACAAGCGTACCGCCGAAATTCGTTCGTACTAACCGCGCCTAGCCGTCGATCCGTTCGACAACTGTGGCGATGCCCTGGCCGACCCCGATGCACATCGTGGCCAGCCCATAGCGACCGCCGGTCCGGGCCAGCTCGTGGACGAGCATCGTGATCAGCCGGCCTCCGCTCATTCCCAGGGGATGGCCCAGGGCGATCGCGCCGCCGTTCACGTTGACCCGATCCGGGTCCAGGCCGAGCTCGTCGATGCATGCCAGCGACTGGCTGGCGAACGCCTCGTTGAGCTCGACCAGGTCGAGGTCGCCGGCCGAGATCCCAGCCCGTTCGAGGGCCTTCCGGCTGGCCGGCACGGGCCCGACGCCCATGATCGCGGGATCGACCCCGGCGACGGCCGTCGAGACGATCCGGGCCAGCGGGCGCAGGCCCATGGCGCGGGCCCGGTCGGCCTCGACCAGGAGCACCGCGCTGGCTCCGTCGTTGATCCCCGAGCTGTTGCCCGCCGTGACGGTGCCGCCATCCCGAAAGGCGGCCCGGAGCCCGGCCAGCGCCTCGTGGGTCGTATCCGCCCGGGGGTGCTCGTCGCGGCCGACGACGATGGCATCGGCTCCGCGCTTGCCGGCCACTTCGACCGGCACGACCTGGCTGTCGAAGCGCCCGGCGTCGATCGCGGCGATCGCCTTGCGATGGCTGGCCAGGGCGAAGGCGTCCTGGCGCTCTCGGCTCACCTGCCAGCGCTCGGCCACGTTCTCGCCGGTCTCGCCCATCGATTCGGTCGAGTACGCCGCGGCCAGGCGAGGATTCACGAAGCGCCAGCCGAGGGTCGTGTCCTGCAGGTCATGGCTGCCCCGTTCCCAGGGCGTGGCCGGCTTGGCCATGACCCACGGCGCCCGGGTCATCGATTCGACCCCGCCGCCGATGAACACCTCGCCGTCACCGGACTGGATCGCATGGGCGGCCGAATTGATCGCCTGGAGGCCGCTGCCACACAGTCGATTGACGGTCAGGCCGCCGATCTCGACCGGAAGGCCCGCCAGCAGGAGCGCCATCCGGGCGACATCGCGGTTGTCCTCGCCGGCCTGGTTCGCACAACCGAGGATGACGTCCTCGATCAGGCCCGGATCGATCCCCGCCCGGTCGACCAGCGCGCGCAGGACGAGGGCAGCCAGGTCGTCCGGCCGGACCGACGCGAGGGCGCCGCCATAGCGCCCGATCGGGGTGCGCACCGCGTCGATGATCCAGGGCTCGCGCAGCGCCCGGTGGAGGTCTCGGCTCATGGCTCGATTGTAGGGCGGGACTCGAGCCGGCCATGGGCGCTGGCCCAGGCGAATGGCCCCTCGGGGTGCCCGGCGCCGAGCCGGAGGGCAAGGTCGATCGTGCCCTCATCGGCTGCCACGCCCTCCGCAAGGGCCAGGACGGCCTCGTCGGCGATGGCCTGGCGGATCGCGTGGACCACCTCGGCGGATCTGTCCGGGGTCGTTCCGGCCGGGCTGTCGAGCTCCGGGGCGGGGCCCAGGCGAGCGCCCTTCGAGTCGTAGCGGTAGAAGCCCTGTCCGGTCTTCCGGCCCAGGTGGCCGCCGGCGACCAGGGCCTCCTGGATCGGCGACGGCCGGAACCTGGGGGCCCGGTCGAAGCCCTCCCAGACGCCCGTCGCGGCCGCCAGGTTCACGTCGATCCCGATCAGGTCCATCAGCTCGAACGGGCCCTGCGGAAAGCCTTCAGCGCGGAACGCGGCATCCATCCCGGCAATGGTCGCCTCGCCACGCTCGAGCGCACGGAGGGCCTGGATCGTGAACGGCCGGTTGACCCGGTTGACGATGAAACCGGGGCGATCGGCACAGCGGATCGGCGTGCGCTGCCAGCCGCCGACGAGACTGGCGCCGGCCTCGATCACCCCGGCAGCCGTCCGCGTGCCGGCCACGACCTCGACCAGGGGCATGACCGGCGCCGGGTTGAAGAAGTGCAACCCGAGGACGCGTTCGGGATGGTCCCGGGCTGCGCTCGCGATGGCGTCGATCGACAGGGCGCTGGTGTTCGTCGCGACGATGGCGGCCGGGTCGAGGAGCCGGTCGAGACGGCCCACGAGCGCCTGCTTGACGTCGAGCCGCTCGACCACGGCTTCGATGACGACATCCGCTCCGGCGGCATCGTCCGGGTTCGTACCCGGAGACAGCCGCTCGAGCATGACGGCCCGGGCGTCGTCGAGGCCGGGCCCGTCGAGTCCCTGCCGGACGAGGCGCCGGCCGAGGCCATCGGCAATCCGTGCTCGTGCGCGCTCGACGGCCGCGTGGTCGACGTCGATCAGGCTGACCCGGTGGCCGTGCTCCAGGGCGAGCTGGGCGATCCCGGCGCCCATCGTCCCGGCACCGACCACGGCGATCCGGGGCGGCAGCTCAGCCGTCCTTGAACTGCTCGAACGGCTGGCGGCAGTCCGTGCAGTAGTGGATCGAGCGACACCGGGTCGGCCCGAAGGCATTCTCGAGCACCGTCCGTCGCGATCCGCAGTACGGGCAGGTGGCCCGGGGGGCGACCTCGATCGGCGCCGCTCCGGGTCCGGCCGGCAGGCCGGCGGGCGGCAGGCCGGCGAGCGCCAGTCCGGGCGGGGCGAAGCCGCTGGCGGCGAGGGCGCGGCGGCCATGTTCGGTGATTCGTCCGGCCGTCCACGGCACGGCGAAGCTGAGGCTCACGACGACACGCTCGATCCCCGAGCCCGGACCGGTCACCAGCGGAGCCAGCTCGTCGGACACCGTTGTTCGGATCATGTCGAGGGCCGGGCAGCCGATGAACGTCGGCAGGAGCTCGACCTCGAGCCGGCCGCCAGCGACGGTCACCCGGCCGACGATGCCCAGGTCGACGATGGAGATCGCCGGGATCTCCGGGTCGACGACGCCGGCCAGGATCTGCCAGGCGCGATCGACGATGCCGGCCGTCGTCCCGGGCTCGACTCCAAGGGTGGTCATCACCATGTCGCGGCCGGATCCAGGCCGCGGACCGAGCTGAACTCGGACCACAGCCGCTCAAAGGCCTGGCCGTGGCCGGAGCGGGCGGTCAACGGGCTGAGGGCAGGCGGGTCGGCAGCCGGCAATCGAAGGTCGAGCCGGGCCAGGACCGGATCGATTCGATCGTGCCAGCGACGGAGCAGCTCACCGGCCGCGACGGGCTGGACGCCGGTGGCGACGAGGACGCCTTCATCGACCAGCGGCGCCAGTACGCTCGGCGCGTCCGGCCCAACCAGCTCGAGCGCTTCGCGCAGGCGGCGACGAGGCTCGCCGGGGTGGCCGGCGAGCTGCTCGAGCCAGGCCTCGCCGTGGGCGAGGTGATAGGCCTCTTCGCGTCGAACCTTGACCACCAGCTCGGCCAGCGGGCGATCGCTCGATCCGGCGAGCGCCTCGAGGCGAACAGCGTTGGCCGTGTCGTACAGCCAGCGCCGGGCCATCGTGCGCGCCCAGTCACCCCGGCCGTGATCGACCAGCCGGCAGTGCCGGAATGCCTCGGCCGGCCGGTCGTAGGCGACCTCGTCCGGGTCACGACCCAGGAGCTCGCCGAGCAGGCCGTAATAGGCGCTGGCATGGCCCAGCTCGTCCTGGGCCATCGAGCTCATCGCCACGTCCTCCTCGAGGTGCGGGGCGATCCCGGTCCACTCGCTGTCGGCGAAGCCCAGCACGAAGTCATCGTCGGCCAGGGCATACAGCAGCGCCGCCGTGGCGGCCACCTCGGCCGGCGCCAGTGCGCTCACGCCTCGTCAGGCTCCGGGCGCGGCCGGGCCGGACCACCACTGCTGGCCGTGCGCTTCGCCTGCCCCGTTCGCTCTCGCGCCCGGGCCAGCTTGTCGCGCATGACGAACCCGCCGGGCTTCTTGTAGGAGCGGTCGAGGGGCGGGTTGAGCAGGTCCTGGTCGTCGAGCTCGAGGATGTCGGCGCGGCGTATGACCCACAAGCGGAGGCTCTCGCCCCGCCGGGCATACAGCTCCCGGGCGTAGTGCGCGGCGAGCCGCGGATCGGGAGCGATGACGCTGCCGCCGTGGCGCATCGGATCGCCCTCGCGTTCCTGGCGGAAGACCTCGTAGGGCTCGAGGCTGCCGGGTGCGGGCGACAGCGCGGAATCGTGCGGGGGCAGCATCAGGCGGCCGCGGCGGGCTTCAGGATCGTCTCGCGGACCCAGCGCGCCGCTTCGTACTCCTCGCGCCGGAACCCGATCCGGGCCTCGGAGGCCGGCCCGTGGCCGGTCACGACCGAGCGCAGCTCGGCCCAGTCGGGCTCGGTGTAGAGCCAGGCTCCCGACTCCTGGTCGAGCCGGAGCTCGGGATCGGGCAGGCTCAGGCCGAGCTCACGCACCCGGGGCACGTAGATCGACAGGAACTCCTGGCGGAGCTCCTCGGATGTCTTCGCCTTGATCCGCCAGTACAGGTCGCGGTCCTTGTCGCGGGGCGAGCGCGGCCCGTGCATCTGCATCAAGGGCGGCCACCAGCGGTCGAGCGCCTCCTGGACCATCGCCCGCTGTGGCGGGGTGCCCGCGGCCAGGGTCACCACGACATCGCGGCCGTGCATGATGTGGACCGATTCTTCCCAGCAGATCTTCTTCATCGTCCGGGCGTACGGGCCGTAGCTCGAGTCCCGCAGTGCCTGTTGGGCGACGATCGCGGCAGCGTCGACGAGCCAGGCGATCACCCCGATGTCGGCCCAGGTCCGGGTCGGGTAGTGGAAGACGTTGTGGAACTTGGTCTTGCCCGCGAGGAGGTCGTCGATCATCGCCTCGCGCGTCTTGCCCAGGTCCTCGGCAACCCGGTACAGCAGCTGGGCGTGGCCAACCTCGTCCTGGATCTTGGCCGTCAGGGCCAGCTTCCGGCGAAGGGTGGGTGCGCGCAGGATCCAGTCGCGTTCGGGCAGGACGCCCATCAGCTCGCTGTTGGCATGCATCTCGACGAAGCGCAGGACGCTGATCCGGTATTCGTCGGGCATCCAGTCGCCGGCCTCGACCTTGCCCCCGGCCAGGACGTGGTCCTCGAAGGCACGGAACCGCTCGTCGTGGGGTCGGTCCTCGTTGAACGGCAGGCGGCTGCGCTCTCGCTCGGGCAGGACCGGGTCGAGCGCTCGTGGATCGGTCATCGCGACGCCTCCTCGGCGAGCAGTGCCCGCCGGCTCAGGTTGACGTACTCGGCCGCGATCGCCCGGGCCGAGAGCGCCCCATCGGGTCGGTACCAGGTGGCGATCCCGTTGAGCGCGGTGAGCAGATAGGCCGCCGCGAGGGCCGGGTCGACCGGCGCGAACTCGCCCAATTCGCTGCCATCGCCGATCAGCCTTCGCCAGCGGTTCTCGTAGGCGTCGCGGCGAGCGCTCGATTCGGGCCCGTCGATCGCCCGACAGGGAGCGCCACTCGCGAACGAACACGCCGGCCTCTCCGACGTCGTCGGTCAGGACCTTGACGTGGCCTGCGACGAGGGCTTCGAGACGATCGGCAGCCGGCTGGCGGGCGGTCGACCGCTCGGCCTTGTCGGCGGCCCCTTCGAAGTGGTCGGCGGCCCGCCGGACGATCGCCCACAGGAGATCCTCCTTCGACGCCACGTGGGCATACAGGCTGGCGCCCTGGATGGCCAGCCCCCGGGCGATATCGCGCACGCTCGTCGCCGCATAGCCCTGCTCGCCGAACAGGCCGGAGGCCACGTCCTCGATCTGGCGCCGTCGTGTCTCAACCATGTTCCTGCCGCTCGTTTCCTCGCTCCGTGGACAGGCCACTCAATTCGTGGTCGCCAACCGAACGTTCGTTAGGCACGATAGATCGCGGCCTTGAGGTCGTCAAGCCGGACCTGCGCCGCCCGGCGGGGAGTCGCCCGAGGCCCGTTCAGGCTCTTCCAGACCCAACGGATCGGTACCTCGGAGGGGCCCGAACAGTACCGCTGGCCGATGGTGGCGGCATTCCCCGGACCGTACCTTCGTCGGACATGGCCACTGAACGACCCGGCACTCGGATGGACACCGATCGGGAGCGCGGGCTGGTCCTTCGAGCCCGCACCGACCCGGAGGCCTTCGGCGAGCTCTTTGACTACCACCTGCCCCGGGTGTACGGATTCGTGGCGCGGCGCGTTGCCGACCGAGCGACGGTCGAACAGATCACGGAGGCCACGTTCGGCCGGGGGCTCGACGCAGTGCGCGCGGGCACGCTCCGGGATGCGAGCTTCGGTGGCTGGCTGATCCGGGTCGCGGCCAGCGCGATCGTCGACCATGGGCGGCGGGTCGAACGACCAGTGCCCGACGGCGTCCGGGCGACGGACCTCGACGAGCCTGGCACTGAGCGGGCCGAGGGGCTGGTCGGCGACGAGGTGGCGACCGCAGCCTTCGCGGCGGCACTCGACCGGGACGAGCTCCGCCGGGGACTCCAACGGGTTACCGAGCCCCAGCGACGGATCCTGGTGCTGAAGTATTTCGACATGCTGAGCACGCCCGAGCTGTGCGCGGCCCTGGGTGTTTCGGCCGCCACGCTCGAGGCTCGTCTCGACCGGGCCTTGCGGGCCCTGAACACCGCCAGCGCGGGCCGGGTAAGCCATGCCGCGTGAGGCGCAGCAGGCCAAGGGCCGGCCGGCCACGACTGTGCCGGCCGAGCCGGCCGAGGGCCAGCCGATCCCGATCAACGCTGCGGCCGGCCCGGACGCTGCTGCCCTTGCGGTCATCACGGCCAGCCTGGCCGGGGCGGGCCGCCGGGCCAGAAGTCGTAAGGCCCAGACCGTCGCCGCGCGGCCCGATCCGGCGTACAGCGAGGCACTCCGCGATCGCCTGATCCGGGCCGAGGTCAGTGGCGGAGGTGCCGCTGCCGCCGGGACTGCCAGCGACGCAGTCGGGCCGGCCGAAGCGACACGGGAGGCCGGGGACCGGACCGCACCTGCCGCCCGGGCCAATGAGAAGCTGGGTCCGCTGAGCCGGCCGCGGGTTGGCGCCGGAGCGGCCACCCGGGCGGCTGACACGGGCGGTCCGAAGGCGACCCCGCGCCGACGCCGGGTCTGGACGTGGGCCGCCTTCGGGGCGCTCGTCCTGGTCCTGGCGGTTGCCGCGGTCGGGGTCGCCGGCGGTCGGTTCGCGAGCACGCCAACCAACCGTGCCGGCGACGTCGCAGGCACCACCCTGCTTCGAGCTGGTGCCAGCTCGGCCCTCTCGACCGGCACGGCCCTGGCAGTCGGCGACGAGCTTCGAGTGGCGCCGGCCGGGCATGCGACGCTCGATCTCGGCGCGAACCTTGCCCGTCTCGCCGGCGGGGCGGATGTTCGCCTCGACGGCCTGTCGCCATCGACCGTCCAATTCACGCTCCTCGCCGGACGGGTCTACTCCCGGGTCGCCCTGCCGGCGGGTGGCTCGTACGCCGTCGTCGCCGGTCCCTACACCTGGACCGCGACCGGCACGGCGTTCGATCTCGACCTGAAGCCAGGCTCGGCCGGAACCGCGCAAATCAGCCTGCTCGCCCTCGAGCATTCGGTCGCCGTGAGCGGCCCGAATACCGAGACCGAGGTTCCCGAGGGCAACCTCGCGACGATCCAGCTTGGCGGGGCGAATCCGGCGGCCCTGCAGGTGGGTCCGATTCCGGCCAGCGCGTTCATCGATCCCTGGCTGATCGCCAACGCCCAGGCCGATGAGCGGCTGGGCGATCCGATCGGAGCCCTGGCCGGCGTGGCCCTCGCGCCCAACGGCACGCCGACGTCCGGCCCGAGCCAATCGGTTGTCCCGAGCAGCGGCCCGGTCGAGAGTCCCAGCCCGAGCGGCCAGCCCACGGCCGGCGACGTTCCCAGCCCGAGTCCCAGGCCGACGCCCACTCCAACGATCCGAGCGACGCCGACGCCGACGGCAATCCCCAGCCCGACCGCCACGGCGACAGCCAAGCCGAGCTTCAACCTGACGTCGACCTCATGCCCGGGCGGGCTCGTCCTGTCCTGGTCGAAGTACACCGGTTCGGGCTTCGTCAAGTACGTCACCCTGCGCGACGGGACCCCGATCTCGACAGCCTCTACCACCAAGCAGGGCACGACGGTCGGTTTCGACCAGATCGAGGCGACGACCCACTACTACCAGACGGAGGTGGTCGGCGCAGGCGGCAAGGTCCTCGCCGCGAGCCCGGTTCGGACCTTCTATGGGCTGCCGGCTGCGAGCCTTGGGCCGCTCGGGGTGAGCCCGGACTACGGCTTGCTGGTGTGGTCGGCGCGGTCTTTCCCGAAGGGTTGCTTCACGGAATACCAGATCAACTACACGTTCCCCCCGTTCTCCCAGCCCACCCTCGTCGTGACCAATGCCGCCCAGGGCAATGTCCCGATCCCGGGTTGGGGCAGTGGCCAGTCGGCGACGTTCACCGTCGTCGCGATCCGGCAGACGCCCCTGGGACCCATGACGGTTGGCAGTGCCAGCCCATTCACGACAACCCATCCCTGAGTTGCGCTGATTCGTCGGCCGGAGCGTCCGGCCAGGGCTCGGTCGCTCGTCCAAGCGGGTGCAACGAGGGTTCCGATTCGAGCTCGGATTCACTCGACGCGCTGCGCTTGAGCCCGGGCGCGAACCAGCCCAGCACGACGATTGCCAGCGCCCCGAACCAGGCCGGATTCAGTGGCGCGGCGGTGAACGCAAGGGCCGTCCACAATGCGATCGCCCGCAGCTCGAGCAGGGCTGCCAGGGCAACCATGAAGCCATGGGCGTAGAGCGACGGCGAGACGACCACGCTGACCAGCCCGAGCCGGGCCAGGAGGGCCCGCCCGCGGGCCAGTGAGGCGAGCCCGAGCAGGCCGAAGCCGATGATCGACACGGCGATCGCCGGCAGGTAGCGATCCAGGGCGATGCCGTAGAACGTGCTCGGGACCAGCGGCTGCGACCGGGCAAACCAGGCCAGCCCATCGAGCCAGGCAGTCCAGGCATCGAACCCGGTCAGGGGCAGGCTGGCCAGGATCAGCACCGCGACGACCAGCAGGCCCCGCCCAATGGCCCGCCAGCGCCGCTCGGCAATCAGCCACAGGCTGATCACGGCGCTGGGCAGCTTCAGGAGCGGACCGACCACCAGGCCGACGCCCGACCACGGAGCAATCGCGAAGAAGAGGAACAGCAGGACCGCCACATTGCCGACATAGAGGCCCTCGGCGAACGGCGGCCAGGCCAGGAATGCGATGAGCCACCAGCCGCGCAGGCCGATCCGATGAAGCCCGACCAGGGCCGCAGCGACCATGGCCGCCAGCCACCCGATCGTGACCAGCCCGACCGGCAGGAGCGACAGGACGGCCGCGATCGGCAGGGTCGGGGGCGGGTACACGAACGGGTAGTCGGCCGGGTCCGGTGGGCGCGCGCTCACGAGTCCGTCGAGGTAGACCGGCTGGCCCAGCCGGAAGTGCAGGCCCGCCTTGAGATACAGGTCGAGGTCGCGGAATGCGTGCCCCTCGAGAAAGGTCAGGTCGACCAGGATCGAGCCGACGCTGGCCATGACGGCGAGCACGACGACCGGGTCGAGCCGGTGACGCCGGCCGGCCAGGACCACCAGGACGATCGCAACGCCAAACGCCCAGGTCGGCACGAGCGGCCAGCCGAGCGGCCCGGGCAGGCTCCAGGCCCAGCCGCCGGCCACAATCGACAGGCCGGCCACGGCCACGGCAGCCCAGCCGGGGATCGTCGTCCGGGTCATCCCCCTGGATCGGTGCCCGCGGCCGGGCCTACGTGCCGCTGAACTTCGGCTCGCGCTTCTCGACGAACGCGGCCAGCCCCTCGGCGTGATCCCGGGTACGGCCGGCCAGGCCCTGCAGCGAGGCCTCGTAGTCGAGGGCGGCGTCGAAGCCTGTCTCGAGCGAGTGGCGAACAGCCCGCTTGGTCAAGGCCAGCGATTGCGGGGCGCTCGCAGCGAGGGACGCCGCCAGCGCGGCCGTCTCGGCGGCCAGCTCGTCGGCGGGCACGACTCGATTGACGAGGCCGATTCGGTGCGCTTCAGCGGCCGGGATCGGGTCGGGTAGGAGGAGCAGCTCCGAAGCCCGGCCAAGCCCGACCAGGCGAGGCAGCAGCCAGGTCGCCCCGCTATCCGGAATCAGTCCGATCCGGCCGAAGGCGAGCACAAAGGTGGCCGTCGTGGCCGCGATGCGCAGGTCGCAGGCGAAGGCGAGCGAGGCGCCTGCCCCGGCCGCGACACCGTTGATCGAGGCGATCACCGGCTTGTCCATCATCACGATCGCCCGGACGAGCGGGTTGAACCGCTCCCGAACCTCGACGTCGAGCGGCGTGGGATCCGGAGTGAGCCGCTCCTTGAGGTCCTGGCCGGCACAGAACGCCCTCCCGGCGCCGGTCAGCACGACCACCCGAACGGCCGGGTCCCGCCCGGCATCCCGGAGGGCGGCGAGGAGGTCCGCCTTGAGCCCGGCCTCCAGGCTGTTCAGCGCCGCCGGCCGATCGAGGGTGATCGTGACGACACCCGATTCGAGCTCCCAGCGGAGCGTGCTGAAGGCCCGCGCCATGGTCCCGCTCAGCCGGCCGCCGGCAGCAGCTCGCCGGCGACCAGCTCGAACAGGCGCCGGTCGATCGGCTCGTCGGCACCGTCGGCTTGATCGGCAACGAAGCCGGCCAGCTGGTCCTGGAATTCGGCGTCGCCGGCGGTCGAGGTTCCGGCCACGAGCAGGTGACGGTCGGGCAGGCCGATGAAGATCCGCCCGGCCGAACCAAGGGTCGCGACGATATGCGCCCGGACGTCGGGCAGCAAAATCCGGGCGGCGTCCGGGCCGTCGCCCGAATCGGACGAGATCAGCCGCCGATCGCCCGATTCCTCGGCGGTCCACTCGGCGCCGGCCGACCATGTCGCCAGGTTGGCCATCGCCGCAGCGTCGATCTCGGAGGGCTCCACGCCCCACGAGACCAGATGCTCGCCGTTCACGACCACGTCGAAGCCGGCCGCGGGGATCGCATAGACGACGGGCAGCCCGCACGGGCCGTCGCCCAGCAGCGGCAGCGTGTGACTCGAGGTGTTGAGGGCCAGCGCGCTTCGGCTCACGTCGTCCAGGCGCAGGCCGACCGTCCCAGCGGGCCGGATCAACGGGATCAGGAGGCTGCGGGCGGCCTCCCAGTCATGTTCCGGGGCGAGGGACGGCGACGGCGCGTCGGCTGCCGCCGGGACGTGGCCGCTGATCGGCGCGTCGGCGTCGATCGGGGCGAGCACGTCGGGCGCGGTGTCGCGGAACGACGACGGCGGACCGTCGCCAAGGTCACGGCTGAGATCGCTGCCGTAGTCGGAGCCGCCCTCGTCCAGGGGTGCACCGGTCTCGTCGATCACGATCGTCTCCTCACCGTCCGCGCCAGGCCGGCGCTCGCTTCTCCGCGAAGGCGGCCATGCCCTCCGTCTGATCGTCGGTCGAGAACAGGTCGAAGAAGGTCCGGCGTTCGTCGGCCAGGCCCTCGGTCAAGGTCGAATCGAAGGCGCGGTTCACCATTGCCTTGGCCGCCCGTATCGCGATCGGCGGCATCGCCGCGATCCGGCCGGCGAGCTCGAGTGCCCGGTCGAGGGTCTCCTCCGCGGGGACAATGAGGCTGACGAGTCCGGCCGCCTCCGCTTCCCGGGCCGAGATCGTGCGACCGGTCAGGATCAGCTCCATCGCCCGGGCCTTGCCGATCGCCCGGGTCAGGCGCTGGGTGCCACCCGCCCCGGGGATCACCCCCAGCTTGATCTCCGGCTGGCCGAACTGGGCGTCCTCGCCGGCCACGATCAGGTCGCAGGCAAGGGCCAGCTCGCAGCCCCCACCGAGGGCAAAGCCGCGCACCGCGGCAATGATCGGCAGGCCGATCCGGCGCAGGTCGTCCCAGGGCCGGAACGAGTTGCTGCCGGCGAGCGAGGCGGGCGTCTGCCCGGACAGCTCCTTGATGTCGGCTCCTGCGGCGAACGCCCGGGTACCCGCCCCGGCCAGGACGATCGCCCGGCAGCTGGGCTCCGCATCGAGCCGGCCAAGTGCTGCCGCGAGCTCGGCCAGCAGGCCGAACGAGAGGGCATTCAGCGCGCCCGGCCGATCGAGGGTGACGAGGGCCACGCCCGGCGCCGGTTGGCCCGTCCCGAACGGAGCGGGAGCCGGAAACGCGACGCGGACCTGCGGGTCGGACGACACCCCGCCAGTATCTACCCGCGCCACCCCGCTGGAACGAGGTCCGGCGCATCCTCGAGCACGAGCATCGTGACCAGGCCCGGGGCGATCGTGCGCAGGTTCCGGCCGGCAGCCCGCATCGGGTCCGAGGCCAGGCCGGCGTCGAGCGCGGGCCGGTCGTCGAAATCCATCTCGGTCGCAACGACCAGATCGGTCTCGCCACCGAGGGCCTGGCCCACCCGGCGAACCCGGAGCGCCCGCAGGCCCGGCGTTTCGACGACCAGCGGCAGGTGGGTGTCGGCATAGGCCCGCTCGAATGCTTCAGTCACCTCGGGGCCGCCGTCGGGTCGCCGGAACAGCGCCAGCAGGGTCGTCATTGATGGCCTCCTTCGAACGTTGCGCCGGAACCCCCCGACGCGCCAACCGACCGTCCCCGGGCAACCAGCTCGGTCGAACGATAGAACCCGGCGCTGGCCTCGTTGAACAGGCCCGGCCGGCGAACCATCACCTCGTGGCCGCAGCCGGGCGCGACGAACAGCCGGGCGTCGGGCAGCTGGCGCATCAGGCCCCAGGCGTGATCGACCGGGACGAATGGGTCGTGGTCGCCGACCGCGACCATGGCCGGCAGCGCGATCCGGCGCAGCTCGCGCGGCCCGAGCAGGTCCTGGACGAGCACATCGGCAGCGATCGCCGGGAGGAGGCGGCGCCACGCTCCCTCGCCCTGGACCGGATCATGCCGGCGTCCGAGGACGGCGCCCCAGGCCGGATCGTCGCGATCGATCCGGGCCGGGTCCATCAGCCGCCGGGCCACGCTTGCCCGCGGCTCGCGCTGGGTCGTGATCCCGACAACCACGAGTGTCCGCAGACGGTCCGGGTAGCGTGCCGCGAACTGGAGGGCGGTCATCGCGCCCATCGAGAAGCCCAGGAGGTGGAACGTGTCGAGGCCCAGCGCGTCCACGAAGGCCAGGGTGTCGTCGACGAGCATGCCGTAGTTGAACCCGCCGGCCACGTCGTAGCGGGTCGAGCCGTGACCGCGGGCATCGGGCAGGTACAGCCGGAACTCCTTGGAGAAGGACGGCACCTGGGCCGCGAAATCCTCGCGTCCGGTCGATGTCGCGCCGTGCAGCATCACCAGCGGCGGCCCACCGCCGTGAACGTCGTAGCCAACCTCCAGACCCCCGGCCGCAACCGTCTCCATCGCCAGCGCCACGATGTCAGGCTTCCTGCCGGCCTTCGATCGGGATCGACTCCGAACGTTCGACCCGCAGGTAGTGCCGCCGGTAGTACAGCAACGGCTGGGGATGATGCTCGGCATTGCGCAGCGATTCCACCCGGCCGATGAACAGGTCGTGGTCGCCAATGCCATGGACGCCGACGACCGAGCACTCGAGCGTGGCGATTGCGCCGTCGAGCAACGGCAAGCCGTGGGCGCCGGGCTGCCAGGCCGCCCCGCAGAAGAGCTCCCGGCCGGGCTCCACCGGTGCCCCGGCAAAGCAGTCGGCCAGGTCCTGCTGGTGCTCGCCGAGGACGTTCACGGCGAACACCCCGGCCGCGTGGACCTTGGGCGTGATGTAGCGCCGTCGATCGAGGGCCACGACCACGAGCGGGGGCTCGAGCGAGACGGAGCTCAGGGCATTGACGGTAATCCCCTGGGGCAGGCCGTCCTCGAGCGTCGTGACCACCGTGACCCCGGTCACGAAGTGGCCCATCACCTTGCGGAAGGTGTCCGAATCGAAAGCCGTCTCGACGCTCATCGCACGGAGCATACGGGAGTCGCTACCATCGGCCCATGACCCAGCCCAAGGCGGCTCGCAATCGGCCGGCCACCCGGATCGAGCGGGATTCGATGGGTGAGATGGCCGTGCCGGCTGATGCGCTCTACGGCGCGTCGACCCAGCGGGCGGTCCTCAACTTCCCGATCTCGGGCCAGCCGATGCCGCCCGGCTTCATCCATGCCCTGGCCCTGGTCAAGCAGGCCTCGGCCGAGACGAATGCCGAGCTCGGCCTGCTCGAACCGGATCTGGCCGCGGCGATCGCGGCCGCGGCCGGCGAGATCGCGGCCGGCCAGCACGATGGGGCATTCCCGATCGACATCTACCAGACCGGCTCGGGCACCTCGTCCAACATGAATGCCAACGAGGTGATCGCCCACCTCGCGGCGGCCCGGCTCGGCCGGCCGGTCCATCCCAACGACCATGTCAATGCCGGCCAGTCGTCAAACGACACGATCCCGACGGCGATTCAGCTGGCCGCCGCGATCGCCATCGAGCGCACCCTGCTGCCCGGGCTGGAGGAGCTGCACCGGGCGCTGGCCGCCAAGGCGATCGAGTTCGACTCGATCGTCAAGACCGGTCGGACCCACCTCCAGGACGCCACCCCGATCCGGCTGGGCCAGGAGTTCAGTGGGTATGCCGGCCAGGTCGAAGCGTCAATCCGGCGAGCAAAGACGGCCAGGGACGAGCTCCTCAGCGTGCCCCTCGGGGGCACGGCCGTCGGGACCGGGATCAATGCTCCGGCCGGCGCGACGGCCCGAACGTGTGCCCGGCTGGCCGGCCTGACCGGCCTGGCGGTCCACGAGACCGACAGCCATTTCCACGCGCAGGCCACGCTCGACACCGTGATCGCCGCCCATGGCGCGATCCGGGCCATCGCCCTGAGCCTGTGGAAGATCGGCTCGGACATCCGGCTGATGGGCATGGGTCCGCGAGCCGGCCTGGCCGAGCTGTCGCTGCCGGAGACGCAGCCGGGCTCGAGCATCATGCCCGGCAAGGTGAATCCGGTGATCATCGAGAGCCTGACGATGGTCGTCGCCCGGGTCGTCGGCAACGACGCGACGATCGGCTTCAGCCAGACCGGCAGCCTGCTCGAGCTGAACGTGATGATGCCGGTCGCCGCCGCGGCACTGCTCGAGTCGATCGAGCTTCTCGGCGCAACCGCGACCAACGTTTCGGCTCGCGCCGTGGACGGCCTGGTGGCGACCGATCGGGGCCCGTTGCTCGTCGAACAGGGCCTGATGCTGGCCACCGCCCTGGCCCCGGTCATCGGCTACGACGCGGCCGCGAAGCTGGCCAAGGACGCCCTGGCCGGCGGCCGGACGATCCGGGAGCTGGCCCTCGAACGAGGGATCCCGGCGACCGACCTCGAAGTCCTGCTCGATCCCGACCGGATGACCCGGCCCGGCTGACGCGGCGAGGGCTCGATCGCCCGGCACTCGGCAGGCCGGGCTGGCCGGCGGTCCGACGCGCTACGATACCGGGCGATGGCGCCACAGCCCTGGACCAGTGCCTCCGAGTCGACTGCCCTGACCGCCTCGGGCCGACGCCGGCCCGAGCTCGTCAGCCTGCCCGAAGGCACGCCCGGCCTGGCCGACCTGTTCTCGTTCGCCCGTGATGCCGAGCTGCGCTTCGAGACACTCAGGCTGCGCATCGAGGATCGCATCGCGGGCACCCATGGCAGCCGCGAGCTGGTCATCGAGGCGACGGTCCGACACCCGGGCGAGGCCAAGGTCGTGACCACCGACCCAGGGGCCGGCACGGCCGGCAACTACGACCTGTGGATCTCCGACGGGAGCACCGTCCGAACCTGGTCGGCGCAGCATCGCAAGGGCACCCAGCGTCCCGTTCGGCGGCGGGTCGTCGGCCTCGACGATCCGGATTTCCCGGGCAGCTCCATGGTCTATCCGCCGTTGACCGCACTGCCCTCCGAGTCGCTGCCCGACGCCTTCGTCCACCCGGCCGGCCTGTGCCAGAACGTGCTGGCCACCGGCCAGGCCTGGATCTCGGGAACGGTCGAGCTCGCCGGGCGCGAGGCCCTCGTGGTGACCTGCGACCATCCCCGCTCGATCGGGATCGCGGCCGACCGCCCGGACCACCAGCTGCAGGTGTCGTTCGATCGTGAGACCGGCCTGGTCCTGCGCCTGGTCGAGACGATCGCCGGCGAGGTCACCCACGACGCCGTCGTGACCAGCCTGGTCCTGGACGCCACCCTGACGCCGGCCACCTTCCACTTCGCCTTTCCGAGCGGGGCAACCCTGATCTACTAGGCCGGTCGCGTACGTCGCTCCGGCATCGGCCCATCGGTCCCAACCCATCACCAACCCACTGGCCAGCGTGAGGGAACCTGCGATGAGCAAAGAAGACCACGGTCACGCCAAGCACGCCCGCCTGCTCGAGCTCGAGTCGATGGTCCGCGACGGCCGGATCGACACCCTGATCGTGGCCATCACCGACATGCAGGGCCGGCTGATGGGCAAGCGGGTCCAGGCCGAGGCGTTCCTGGCCGGGGTGATCGACCACGGCGCCCATTTCTGTACCTACCTGCTGGGCACGGACATGGAGATGAACACGCCCGACGGGTTCGACCTGATGAACTGGGAGACGGGCTACGGCGACTGGATCGCCCGGCCGGTCTGGGACACCCTGCGGGTGCTGCCCTGGCTGGAGAAGACGGCCCTGGTCCTGAGCGATGCGACCGACGAGGAATCCGGCGACGAGATCCCGGTGGCGCCCCGGACGATCCTCAAGCGCCAGGTGGCGCGGGCTGCCGCCCTGGGCTTCGCGGTCAAGGCCGGCTCGGAGTTCGAGTACTACGTCCTCAAGGAATTGTGGGAGGAATCGAACCGGCGTGGCTGGGCGATCCCCGAGCGGTTCGGCTACTACAACGAGGACTACCACCTCCTCCAGGCGACCAAGGCCGAGCCGCTCCACCGCCTCCTGCGCAACCAGATGACGGCCGCCCAGATCCCGATCGAGTTCAGCAAGGGCGAGGCGGCACCCGGCCAGCACGAGGTCAACATCCGCTACGACCATGTCCTAGAGTCGGCCGACCGAAGCGTGATCTTCAAGCACGGGGCCAAGGAGATCGCCTACCTCAATGGCTGGGGGATCACGTTCATGGCCAAGCCCGATGCGAGCTGGACGGGCTCGTCGGGTCACCTCCACATGAGCCTGTGGGACAAGGCCGGCGATCACAGCATCACCCATGACCCGGCGGCCGGCCTCGCCTACGGCATGTCGAAGACGTTCAGCCACTTCGTCGCCGGGATGATGAAGCTGTCTCGCGAGCTGGCCATCTTCATCGCCCCGAACATCAACTCGTACAAGCGCTATGCCTCCCTGTCGTGGGCTCCCGTGAACGTGGTCTGGGGGCGCGATAATCGAACAACCGGCTTCCGGGTCGTCGGGCACGGCAGCAACCTCCATGTCGAGGATCGCTTCCCGGGCGGTGACATGAACGCCTACCTGACCTACGCCGCGGCGATCGGGGCCGGCCTGTACGGAATCGAGCACGAGCTGGCGCTCGAGCCGGAGTTCAAGGGCAACGGCTACATCGCGACCGGCTGCGATCGGATGCCCCGGGCCCTGTACGAAGCGATCTGGGAGCTGGACAAGAGCGAGGCCGCGGTCGAGATCTTCGGGCAGGACGTCATCAATCACTACCTCAACGCCGCCCGCTACGAGCAGCAGGTCTACGATTCGATCGTCCACAACTGGGATCGCGAGCGCTATCTCGAACGCAGCTGATCCGGCCAGCTAACAAGGAGGTCTCGTCCGTGCGACTCACCGACAAGGTGGCGATCATCACCGGCGGCGGCGGCGGTATGGGCCGCGTCGCAGCGCTCCTCTTCGCGGGCGAGGGCGCGCG
Source organism: uncultured Chloroflexia bacterium (assembly GCA_963720965.1). GTDB lineage: Bacteria > Chloroflexota > Limnocylindria > Limnocylindrales > CSP1-4 > Palsa-1033. The sequence goes on from CAVRHD010000003.1 coordinate 129,962, forward strand.
GGTCGTTGTTGCCGAGTTCAGCGACGCGGCCGGGACGGAGACGGTCGACCTGGTCAGGCAAGCCGGCGGGGAGGCGACATTCGTCAAGGTCGATGTCAGCCGCGAGGCCGACGCCAAGGTGATGGTCGACCATGCCGTGGCCACCTATGGCCGCCTCGACGTCCTCTACAACAACGCCGGAATCATGCCCGAGGCGGACCATTCGGTCATCGACACTGACGTCGAGACGTGGGACAAGGTCATGGCCGTGAATGTTCGAGGGGTCTACCTGGGTTGCAAGTACGCCATCCCGGCGATGGTCGAGGGTGGCTCCGGGTCGATCATCAACATCGCCAGCTTCGTGGCCCTGCTCGGCTGCTCGGTCCCCCAGGATGCCTACACGGCGTCGAAGGGCGCCCTGCTGGCCCTCACTCGCAGCCTGGCCGTGCAATTCGGACCGAAGGGGATCCGCACGAATGCGATCTGCCCCGGACCGGTCGAGACGCCCCTGCTGATGGACTGGCTGGTAAAGGACGAAGCGGCCAAGCAGCTTCGTCTGGCCCGCAACCCCACCGGCCGGTTTGGCAAGCCCGAGGAGATCGTGTACATGGCGATGTACCTTGCGTCGGACGAATCACGCTGGACCAACGGCGCCCAGCTGGTCGTCGATGGCGGCATCAGCGTGAACTACTTCTAATGGCGGCTTCCGGACAGGAGCTCGCAATCGGAGTCGACGTCGGCGGGACCGGGATCAAGGGCGCCCTCGTCGACGTCAGGACCGGCGAGCTTGCCGGCGAGCGGATTCGGGTGCTTACCCCGACGCCGTCCAAGCCCGGCCCGGTCGTCGCCTCGGCAGGCCGGGTGGTGGGCCGGCTCATTCGAGCGGCCGAGGCAGCCGCCACCGCGGCGGGCCAGCCGGCGCCGGTGATCCAGGCGATCGGCGTCGGCTTTCCCTCGGTCATCCTGGGCGGCGTGACCAGGACGGCTGCCAACGTCGATCCGGAGTGGATCGGATTCGAGGCCCAGGCGGCCTTCAGCAAGGCATTCAAGCGGCGCACCTGGCTGGTCAACGATGCCGACGCGGCCGGCGTCGCGGAGATGCGCTTCGGCGCGGGTCATCGCAAGCGCGGCGTCGTGATCGTGCTGACCCTCGGGACCGGGGTCGGGTCCGGGATCTTCGTCGACGGCAAGCTCGTGCCGAACACCGAGCTCGGTCACATGGAGGTCAACGGTCGCGACGCGGAGAAGCGCTCGTCGGCCAATGCCCGGATTCGGCGCGGGCTGAGCTGGAAAGCCTGGGCCGAGGACCTCGACGACCATCTCAGGGCCATCGACCTCCTGTTCAGCCCCAGTCTGATCATCCTCGGCGGCGGGGTCAGCAAGAAGGCCGATCGGTTCCTGCCGTTCCTCAAGGCCCCTGGGCCGATCGTGGCCGCCCAGCTCCACAACGAAGCCGGGATCGTGGGCGCGGCGATGGTCGGTCTCGAACGCGAGCGTGAGATGGTCCGCGAGGAGACCGACGTGGCGGAACGCGCGGCCGAAGATCATTCGGCCGAACCCGGGTCCGCCGCGGCCGGCGCTTGACCGACGAGTTCGCCGGCAGCCACGAGCTCAGGTCCTCACCCGAGGCAACCTGGGCGGTGATCGACGATCCGGCTGCGGTCGGCCGGATCCTGCCCGACTGCGAGTCGGTCGCCCCCGACGGGAGTGGCGGGCTCAACGTCGTCGTCGCGATTCGTCAGATGTTGATGACGGTCCGGGTCGACCTTCACGTGACCTGGCACGACCAGGACCCGCCACGCCATCTCCGGCTCAACCTCGACGGCCGGCCACGCGGCCTCGGCGGCACGCTCCACCTCGTCGTCCCTCTCGAGCTCGAGCCTACGACATCGGGCTGCCGGCTGACCTACCAGGCGACGCTCGAGCTCGACGGCTCCCTCGGTTCCTTCCGCAGCCAGGTCCGCAACGGGCTGAAGCTGCAGGTCGATCGCCTGGTCCAAGCGGTGGAGCAGGCAGCCGCCCCGGCCTGAGTCGCCGTGCAAGCCGGGGCGTATCATCGGTGGCCCCGACCGGCCCCAGCGCGGGCCGCCAATGCGACGAGGACCGCCCCGACATGACCGACCAGCCCGCCACGATCGCGACCCCTGCCAGCGCCCGGATGATCATCGGCGGGACACCCGTCGATGCGGCCGACGGCCAGACCTTCGAGGTGCTCAATCCGGCGACCGGCGTGGTCATCGCGACGGCTCCGCTGGGCGGCCGGGAGGACGTCAATCGCGCCGTCGCGGCCGCCCGCCAGGCATTCGACGATCCGAAGGGCTGGTCGAGCTGGTCGGCCAGCAAGCGCGGCCGGACCCTGGCCAAGTTGTCGGGCCTGGTCAAGGCCAACCTGGAGGAGCTCGCCCGGCTGGAATCGCGCAACGGCGGCAAGCCGATCAGCGGCGCCCGCGGCGAGATCCTCGGGGTGAGCCTTGTCTTCGAGTACTACGCCGGAGCGGCCAACAAGGTCTACGGCCAGACGATCCCGGTCAGCAAGCCCGGCCTGGATATCACCCTGCGCGAGCCGATCGGGGTGGTCGGCCTGATCGTGCCCTGGAACTTCCCCCTGCTGATGGCCAGCTGGAAGCTCGGTCCGGCCCTGGCCGCCGGCAACACCTGCATCCTCAAGCCGGCCAGCTACACCCCGCTGACGGCAATCCGGCTGGCCGAGCTGGCCCTGGAGGCAGGCTTTCCCAAGGGTGTCCTGAACGTGGTCACGGGACCCGGTGGGACCGCCGGGGCGAGCATCGCGGCCCATGACGGGATCGGCAAGGTCGCCTTCACCGGCGAGACGACGACCGGCCAGGAGATCATGCGCCTGGCTGCCGGCAACGTGAAGAAGATCAGCCTCGAGCTGGGCGGCAAGAGCCCCAACATCGTGTATGCCGATGCCGACCTCGATCGGTTCGCGCGCGAATCGCCCTATGCCGTGTTCGACAACAGCGGCCAGGACTGCTGCGCCCGCAGCCGCATCTTCGTCGAGCGCTCGGCCCACGACCAGGTGCTCGAGGCATTCGTCAACGCGACGAAGAACGTGAAGGTCGGCGATCCCGAGGACGACGCAACCGAGATGGGTTCGCTGATCAGCCTGCGCCAGCGCGATCGAGTGGCCGAGTACGTCACGATCGGGCAGGACGAAGGGGCGTCACTGGTGTGCGGCGGCGGGGCCCCGGCGGACACGGCCCTGGCCGGCGGCGCCTTCCTGATGCCGACGGTCTTCGATGGCGTCACCAACGAGATGCGGATCGCCCGGGAAGAGATCTTCGGGCCAGTCGTTTCGATCATTCCGTTCGATACCGAAGAAGAGGCGATCCGGCTGGCCAATGCCACGCCGTACGGCTTGTCCGGCTCGATCTGGAGCCGCGACATCGGCAAGGCCCTGCGCACCGCGCGGGCCCTCCAGGCCGGGGTCCTGAGCGTCAACTCGAACAGCTCGGTCCACACCGAAGCACCCTTCGGCGGCTACAAGATGTCGGGCATCGGACGCGAACTCGGGTTGAGCGCGATTGACCTGTACACCGAGACGAAGAACGTCTTCATCGACCTGACCTGAGGTTCGGCCGTGCCGGCCCGGGTGTGCCGCGCGGGCGCGGGCAGCAGGCGGCCTGCATCCACTGAATGTTCGCAACCGGAATCGGCCGAGCCTTGGTCGGTTGCCTTCACCGGACGCAGGAAACCGGCCGGTATCGTCCTGAATCTGTCGATCCTCTGCATCGAGCGACGACATTCGACCTATCCCGTCAGGATCGGGTCGCGAATATTCACGTGGTGCAGGTCGGTCAGCCCGACGTGCTCGATCGAGTGGGCCGGCCCAGCGCACCGTGCCGCAAGGTCCCGGGTGGCTCCCAGATCGTGTAGCCGCCGAGGGGCCTGAAGCCGAGGCGGCGATAGACCGGCAGGCCCATCGGGGAGGCCTGCAGGACGACGGCGGGGCAGCCCATCTCGAAGCCTCGATTGGCCGCCGCGGCCGTGACCAGACCGCCCAGGCCGCGTCGGCGAAACTCGGGCAGCGTCGCCACCCACGTGATCAGGGCAGCCGGCGCCCGATCGACGATCGCAGCCGCCACGTCCTGGGGGCCGGCGCCGGGATCATCGACCCGGGCAAGGTAGGTGGCCGTCCCGGGCGAGTCGATCATCGCGGGGTCGCCGAAGACCGTCTCGATCATTGCCCGCTCGTCATCGGATTCGCCGAAACCCTCAACCTCGATCCGGCGGATGCCGGCCAGGTCCGCGACCGGGTCGGCCTCGAAGACCGATACCCCGGCCGGCATGGCCGCCTCCAGAAGCGGGCCATCCAGGATCATTCCGACGAGCTCGAAGACGGACATCCAGCCGGCCCCCGCCGCCGCCCGGGCCAGTTCCTCGTCCGCGTGGGCACTGGTCATCAGCGAGACGCCGTGCCCGATGGCGTCGTACTCGGCGCGCGCCGCCTCGAGGGCACGCGCCGGATCGGCCACCGGCCCGGTCCGCAGGATCGAGTTGATGATCACCGGCGAAGGGTGCGTGCCGACGATCAGGGTCAGCCCATCCTGTTCCAGGACGCGGCCCCCGGAACGCACGGTCGCCTCCCGATAGACGAGCGCGTTGACGACGTCGAGCAGCTCCAGATCGGACGCGACGGACATGGGGCTCAACCCTCCCAGTGGCGGCGCTCGCCGATCACGTCGCCGGGTCGCAGGTCCGGGTGACGTCGGCGAAGCCAGTCGCTCAGCGCCCAGTAGGTCGTCTTGAAGGCGATCCCGGACCACGGGATGGCGTCGGGCTCGAAGGCCACGATCTCGGTTGCCTCGGGGCTCGGCCGGAACGCGCCGCCAACGATCCGGGCCTCGAAGACGAGGACCACGACCGCGGCTTCGAGGCGCGAATAGAGGCCGATGACCTCGCCCGGCTCGATCAGCAGGCCGGTCTCCTCGAGGGTCTCGCGGATCGCGCCCTCGTTGACCGTCTCGTCGATCTCGAGGAAGCCGCCGGGCTGGGCCCAGGCTCCCACCGCGGGCTCGATCCCGCGCCGGATCAGGACAACCTGGCCGGTATCGGTCAGGGGCAGGGCGGTCACCACCAGGCGTGGATTGACGTAGGCGATCCAGCCGCAGGCCGGGCAGACCAGCCGGTCGCGATGGTCACCGTCGACGGCACCGAACACGAGCGCGGTCCCACACCGGCTGCAGTTGTTGAGCGAGTCGGCCATCCACGGCGGCACGCCCCCACCGGACGGGATGTCGGTCGAGCGACCATCGGGACCGCGCGAAGGGCCGCGGTACGGGCCGCTCACTGGACCAGCACGAACAGGGCGATTCCGACGAGGACCAGCCACAGGATCGAAGCCACCAGCACCCAGGCCAGCCGGAACAGGCCCTTTGTCCGATCGACCGGCATCCAGGCCCAGGCTGCCCGCCAGATCCGGACGATGGCATCGGCGTTGGCGATCAGCAGCAGCGGAGCGCCGATCAGGACGCACAGCTTGATGAGCGGGCTTCCCAGGGGGACCCCCAGCTCGAGTGCGGTGATGGCCACGAAACCGGCGATCAGGCCGGGCACGGACATCAGGACGTACTGCTGCTGGAGCCGGGTCGGCTGGGTCTCGGGCACGCTGCGGGGCGGCAGCCCGGCCAGGCTCGGCGGCAACGGGCCGGGAACCGGTCGCCCGGCGGACCGAACCGCCGGAGCGACGGCCGGACCGGACTCGGGAACTGCCTGGCGGTCGAGAACCGGCATACCGGGCTCCCAGCGGTCGTCGTCCATGGGCCGGTCCGCTAGCCCGGCTGGTTCGACTCGTCGTCGAGGACGGCCTGGGTCTGGGCGGCCCGGTAGGCCGTGACTCGGCGGCGAAGCTCGGGATCGGCCAGGCCGAGGATCTCGGCCGCGAGGATCGCGGCGTTCTCGGCATTGCCGATGGCAACCGTGGCGACAGGCACCCCGCGCGGCATCTGGACGATCGACAGGAGCGAGTCGAGGCCGCCCAGGTGCTGGGTCGGGAATCGGCACGCCGATCACGGGCAGGATCGTCTTGGCCGCGAGCATCCCCGGCAGGTGGGCCGCTCCCCCGGCGCCGGCGATGATCACGCCAATCCCGCGCCCAGGGGCCTCCTCGGCATAGCGGTAGAGCAGGTCCGGCGTGCGATGGGCCGACACGACGCGCAGCTCGTGGCCGACCCCCAGCTCCACCAGGAGGGCGGCCGCCTTCTCGAGGACCGGGAAGTCCGAGCGGCTGCCGCCGACGATCCCGACCTGGACCGGCAGGCCCGTCGCGCCAGTCATCGCACCTACTCGCCCTGGGCCTTGGTGAAGCCGTCGGCTCCGTCAAAGACGTGCAGCTTCTCGACATGGGTCCAGCCGGGCTGGCGGACGGCAACCTGGCCCTGCAGCGCGAGCAGGTCGGCATCGGCGGCAGCCCCGCCGTCGCGGGTCAGGAACCGGGCGCGCAGGAGGCGAACCCCGTCCGAGGAGAGGCCGACGGACGGGTAGACCTTCGTGCCCCGGCTCTCGATGAAATGCAGCTCGAACGGTCCGTCCTGGGCGACCGCCTCGAGCTCCGGTCCGAGACGGTCGGCCTCGATCTCGGTCTCGATGAAGATGTCCAGGCCGACCGTCCGACGGTCGATCGCGGCATAGCGCTCCGGGCCGTAGGACCAGGCCGGTAGCGCGGCCGGTGGCGTGGCGTCGGATACGCCCGGGCGGCGAGCCCTGAGGGCGGCCGGGCCGCGGCCGAGGTTGGCAATCACGGCATCGGTGAAGCCGGTCGTGGAGGCCGCCGTGTCGACGTCGCCGCCGGTCTGGCGGACGAGGTCCTGGGTGGTGGCGGTGCCTTCCTCGAGGGTGACCAGGACGGCATCCTCGACCCGGTCGGCCGCGGCCGTCTCGCCCAGGTGGCGGAGCATCATCACCGAGCTGAGGATCAGCGCCGTCGGGTTGATGACGTCCTTGCCGGCGTACTTCGGGGCCGATCCGTGGACCGCCTCGAAGATCGCCACCGTATCGCCGTAGTTGCCCGATGACGCAAAGCCCAGCCCGCCAACCAGGCCCGAGGCGAGGTCGCTGATGATGTCGCCGTTCAGGTTGGTCGTGACCACGATGTCGAACTGGGCCGGATCCTTGGCCAGCTGGTGGGCCACGTTGTCGATGATCAGGTGCTCCGCCTTGATCTCGGGATACTCGAGCGCGAGCTCCTCGAAGACCGCCTTGAACAGGCCCTCGGTCATCTTCATGATGTTGGCCTTGGTCGCGGCCGTGACCTTGCTGCGGCCCTCGCGCCGGGCGAGCTCGAAGGCGTAGCGGATCACCTTCTCGGAGCCCTTCCGGCTGATCACCTTGAGGCATTGGCCGACATCGGGCGTGACCATGTGTTCGATCCCGGCGTACAGGTCTTCCACGTTCTCGCGGACGATGACCATGTCCACGCCTTCGCCGGCGTAGCGGGTCGGCACGCCGGGCAGCTCGCGCGCGGGCCGGACGTTGGCGTACGTCTCGAACAGCTTGCGCAGGGTGACATTGGCGCTCTTCTCGCCGAACCCGACTGGGGTCTCGAGGGGACCCTTGAGGACGACCTTCGTCCGCTCGATCGAGTCGCGGGTCTCGGCCGGAACCCCCGACGTGTCCCCTCGCTCGAACACGCTGGCCCCGGCGACCGCCTCTTCCCAGTCGATCCGGACACCGGCTGCCTCGATCACCCGGACCCCGGAGCGAACGACTTCGGGGCCGACGCCGTCGCCCGGGATGACGGTGACGTGGTGGGGCGCAGCGGGCATCGGCAGATCACTCCTGGCTGGGGCGCGGACCTCGGCCCACGCGGGTCACGCCATTCTGCCCCATGGGCCCCGGCCGGGTTTGCATCAGAGCCTGGCTCGTCGGGCCCGGTTGGGCCTGGCTAGTCCCAGTGCAGCCGATCGCGGGCACCCTCGGCACGTTCCAGGGCATCCTCGGGCGTGGGGCCGAGAGCGGTCAGGTGGCCCATCTTGCGGCGCTCGAAGACCTGTCGCTTGTCATACAGGTGCAGATGGACCGCCGGATCGGCGAGTGCGGCGCTGACCCCATCCAGGCGCGCCTCGCGGCGTGCGCCGGCGCCCAGGAGATTGACCATCGCCGCTGCGCCGTGCGCGGCCGGATCACCCAGGGGCAATCCACAGATCGCCCGGACATGCTGCTCGAACTGGCTGGTCGCGGCGCCCTCGATCGTCCAGTGGCCGCTGTTGTGGACCCGCGGGGCCAGCTCGTTGACCACAAGCGAGCCGTCAGCGAGCAGGAACAGCTCGACGGTCAAGGTACCGACGACATCGAGCGCCTCGGCGAGATGGATGCCGAGCTCCTCTGCCCGGCCGGCGATCGCGGCGCTGACCGGTGGCGGGGCCGGAACAACCGTCTCGAACAGGATCCCGGCATCATGCCGGTTGCGACCCACCGGGAACGGCACGGCCTTGCCATCCAGCCCGCGGGCAACCACGACCGACAGCTCGCAGGTGAAATCGAGCTCGCGCTCGAGGAGCAGGCCGGCGACCAGAGCCGACCGTTCGAGGTCGCGCCAGGCAGGATCGAGGTCGTCGGGACCCGCCAGGCGAACCTGGCTGCGGCCGTCGTAGCCGCCGATCGCCGCCTTCAGCCGGAGCGGCCAGCCCAGCTCGGCGGCGCCCGCCTCGAGGCCGGCTCGTGTCCGGACCTCCCGCCACGCTGCCACCGCTGTCCCCGCCGACTCGAGGAAGCGCCGTTCGGCCAGCCGATCCTGGGTCGACCTCGAGGGCCGCCACACTCGGACGGAGTGGCCGCAGCCCGGCCACGGCCCGGCCGACCGCGGCCGCGACGTGCTCCAGCTCGTAGGTGACGACGGCGCTCGCTTCGGCCAGGCGGATCGCCGCGGCCACGTCGTCATAGCCGCCGACGACCAGCTCGTCGGCGACGGACGCGGCCGGACAGTCCGGGTCCGGATCGACGATCGCGATCCGGTAGCCCATCGCCCGGCCGGCCATCGCCAGCATCCGGCCGAGCTGGCCGCCGCCGATGATCCCGATTGTCGCCGGCGGCAGGATTGGCGCGGCATCGTCTGGGCTCGGGCTCACCCGCCGAGTGTAGTGGCGACGGCCGGCTCGGCATCGAGAGCGAGAAGCTCGTAGGCTTGGACCGGTCGGCTCTTGCCCTTGAGCTCCGGGGCTCCCAGCGGACGGATGCGGGCGACCGTCGCAATCTGCTCGTAGGTCGTCTCGCCGATCACCACCTGGCCCGGCTCGGCAAACGTCTGGAGGCGGGCGGCCAGGTTGGTCGTGTCGCCGATCGCGGTGAAGTTGCGCATCTGGTGCCCGCCGATGTTGCCGACGACGGCCGGGCCGGTGTTGACCCCTGCCCGGAAGCGCGGCCGGGTCCGATCATCCGCCGCGATCCGGCCAACCGCGGCCTGGATCGAGAGGGCGGCTCGCGCCGCGTGAAGCGCGTGGTCGGGCTGGCGCACCGGAGCGTTGAAGATCGCCATCAAGGCATCGCCCGCGAACTGGACCACGGTCCCGCCCTCGGCAAAGACGATCGGCACGACCGCCTCGAAGTACTCGTTGAGAAGACGGACGACCTCGCCCGGCGCCGAGCGCTCCGAATACGCGGTAAATCCCTTGAGGTCGATGAACAGGACGCTGATCTCGACGAGCTCGCCGCCCAGCTCCGCCCGTTCGGGCGATTGCAGCAGGGCCGTGGCAACGTCAGGCGACAGGTATTGGTGGAACAGCCGGTCGACCTGGGCGTGGAGCGCAGCGATCAGGCGACGCTGGTACCAACCGGTTCGGGCAGCCGACTCGAGCGGGTAGGTGACCGCCGCGATGATGACCAGGGTCGACCCAACCAGGAACAGGTCATACACATAGTCCGGCAGTACGCCGATCACGAACGCCGCAATGGCCAGGAGGACGCCCTCGATCGTGATCAATACGACCGCGAGGACGAACCGGCGGGCGCTGATGACGATGAAGATCGATTGGAGCAGGATCGCCGGGCCCGCGTATCGCTCGAACACCCCGCCCGCGGCGGCGAGCGTCAGGATCGAGGCCGCGATGAACACATTGAGGGGAATGATCAGGCGCGAAACGTCCCTGAGCGTGCGCAGCCGTCGTGCCGGCACCGTGGCCAGGCTCAGGATGACGACCATGAACAGGACGATGGGCGTCGATGTGGCTGCCGGGACCGGTGTCAAGACCGGCAGGAGCACACCGGCTACCAGCCAGAGTCCCACGCCGGTCGGGAGGACCACCAACGTTTCGCGTCGAGCCTGGTCGATGGTTGCCCGCTCATATTCGAGCTCCAGCCCGGGGTCGTTGAAACGCAACGTCCTGCGATCCAGGAGCGAGTGATCCGGCTCGATCGGGCGGTCGGGCAAGGCCATCCTGGATGGAGGATACGCATCGGCCGCAACGCTCTGAGGCTATCGTTGGGCCATGGAGCTCGACATCCGACCGCTGAACGGTGAGACCTGGCCGGCGCTCGCCGCGCTGTTCGAGGAGGGTGGCGATCCGAAGTGGTGCTGGTGCCAGTTCTGGCGGGCGGCTGGATTCAGCCCGAACAATCCCGACCAGAAGGCGATCAACCGGGCCAACCTGAGGGCCCAGGCCGATCGACCGCTGGCCCCGGGCCTCGTCGCGATCGGGTTGGACGGCAAGTACCAGGGCAAGGCGGCCGGCTGGGTGAGCCTCGGGCCGCGCGAGGACTACGAGCGCCTGGAGCGCTCGCGCTCCAGGCCGCGCCTCGATCCGAAGCCGGTCTGGTCGATCGTGTGCTTCACCGTGGCCCGCCACGCCCGGCGCCAAGGGGTCGGAGCTCAGCTCCTCGAGGCGGCGATCGCCTACGCCCGCGAACACGGGGCACCAACCGTGGAGGCCTATCCGGTCGATACGTCGGTCGGCAAGCCGACGCCGCCGACTCTGTACACCGGCACCTTGTCGACGTTCCTGCGGGCGGGCTTCGAGGTTGCCGGTCAAGTCAAGTCGCAGCAGGCGACGGTCGTTCGCTCGATCGTCCGGCTGGAGCTGACTTGATGGCCGGGCGCCCGATCGTCGTCGATTGCGACACCGGGATCGACGACAGCCTCGCCCTGCTGTACCTGCTCGGATCGGCCGACGCCGATGTCCTGGCGATCACCTGCTGCAGCGGCAATGTCGAGGCCCACCAGGTCGCCCAGAACAACCTGGCCCTGCTCGAGCTGGTCGGGCGGGACGACATCGAGGTGGCCCTGGGGCGAACGACGCCCCTCGTACGGCCGCTCGAGATCACGCCCGAGACCCATGGGCCCCGGGGAATCGGCTACGCCGAGCTGCCCCTGGCCAGGCGCTCCATCTCCACTCGGCACGCCGCCGACGTGATCGTCGAAGCAGCCCGGAGGCGGACGGGCGAGCTGATCCTGCTGTGCATCGGGCCGCTGACGAACCTGGCCGTCGCCCTCGAGCGTGAACCGGCCCTGCCCCGCCTGCTGCGCCGGCTGGTCGTGATGGGCGGTGCCTTCCGCGTGCCGGGCAATACCAGCCCGGTCGCGGAGTGGAACATCCACTGCGATCCTGATGCCGCCCGATCCGTGTTCGGCGCGTGGTCGGCCGCGATCGACACCGATCCCACGGTCGCCCGCATCCTGGTCCTTGGGCTCGACGTGACCGAGCAGGCGATCATCCGGCCCGATTCGGTCGTTGCCATGGCCCGCCGGGCGGGCAGCCGCCCGGACGACGCGATCGCCCTGGCCCGGGGCGAGGACCCGCTCCAGACCGACCGGTCGGTGGCCGGCAACCCGGTCGTCCGGTTCGTGGCCGATGCATTGCGCTTCTACATGGAGTTCCACGCAACGTACGACGGCTTCTACGGGGCATTCATCCACGATCCACTGGCCGCGGCGGCGGCCCTGGACGAGTCGCTCGTCCGGACCGAGGCCCTGGCCGTTGACGTCGAGACGGGCGGCGAGCTCACGGCCGGCCAGACGATCGCCGACTTCCGCGGCCTGTGGCACCGGCTGCCGAATGCCGACGTGGCGATGACCGTCGATGTCGATGCGTTCCTGGGCCGCCTCGTCGAGCGCGTTGGCGAATTGGCCGAACGAGTCGAGCGGCTGGCGGCGTACCCCTCCAACGTGGCACCCTAGGCGCGAGGGGCGTCGCCCACCGGCTCAGGCCGGGCGTTCCTGAACCGGAAGCGGAGGATCACGCGATGGGCTGGGTTTCGCGCCAGTTCACCACCCGGGTGATCGTGCTCATGCCGATCGCCATCGCGATCAACATCGTCCTGGGCTTTATCGTCCAGACGGTCCTGAAGCTGCCGATCTACCTGGATTCGATCGGGACGATCCTGGTCGGCGTCCTCGCCGGGCCGCTGGCCGGCGCCCTGACCGGCGTCCTCTCGAACCTGATCTGGCAATACACCCCGGGGATCGGCGGCGGGACGATCGGCCCGTTCGCGATCACGGCCGGGGTGATCGGCCTGCTGGCCGGGCTGTGGGGCTACCTCGGCGTCTATCGCTCGCGGCCGGCGTCGCGCAACAAGCTGATCGCCGGGGCGATCGTCGGGGCCGCGGTGGTGATCCTCCTGGCCGTCCCGATCATCAACAACCCGGCCTACACCGACCCGAACATCGGTGGCTACCCGAGCTGGGTGTACGAGGCGATCACCGTCATCGCGCTCATCGCCGCGACCATGGTGGGCGGGTTCATCCTGATCAAACGTGACATGGCCGGCCTGTGGGTGGCCCTGGCCGGGGTCGTGACCGGGATCGTGGCGGCCTTCGTATCGGCTCCGATCTCGGCGATCGCCTTCGGCGGGGTGACCGGCTCCGGCGTCGACGTGATCGTGGCGGCCCTCCGGTCCGGTGGTGCAAGCGTGATCCAGGCATCGCTCGGCCAGGGCCTGTTCAGCGACCCGATCGACAAGACGATCACGAGCTTCGTCGTGTTCATCATCCTGTCCGGGATGTCGGTCCGGATCATCGCCCGGTTCCCGAACGGTCCGAAGCTGATCGTCCCGCAGGCCGCACAGGCGCAAACCGAAGGATCACAGCCGGCGGGGCCCGAGCCGGCGGGCCCGCCGTCAATCGAGCCGATTGCCGACACAGCTCCGATCGCTGACGGCGAGCCGATCGTCGACCCTCTGCCGCCCGGCAATTCCACGCCCTGACCACCGGCGTTCCGGACTTCGTCCGGCGGCCATCGGCCGGCTTCTACCGCAGCCTGAACCCGTTGACCAAGCTCGTGATCGCGCTGTGCACGGCCGGGCTCGTGTTCATCCTGCGCGGCTGGCTGGTCCCGCTGCTGGCCCTGGCAATCGTCGGCTTCACCGTCGTGCGCGCCCATGTCGGCCGGGCGTTCGTGCCGTTCGTCCTGGCCACGATCCCGCTCATCCTGTCGATCCTCCTGATCAACACGTTCCTGTTCCCGGGCGCGACCGACACGATCTTCACCATCGGCCCGTTCCGGGCAACCGCGACCGGCCTGACCGCCGCCGGCCAGGCCTCGCTGCGGGTGGTCGCCTTCGCCCTGAGCGTAGCCGTGTTCGCCCTGACCACGCCTACCGACGACTTGCTGGTCGACCTCGAGCGACGGGGCGCCGGCCGCCGGGCGACGTTCATCGTGGGCGCGGCCATCCAGACCATCCCGCGCCTGGTTGCCCGGGGCAGCGAGGTCGCCAATTCGCAGCGGGCCCGCGGACTGGACACCGAGGGATCGCCCTGGCGACGAATTCGCGGACTCGTGCCCTTGGCCGGGCCGATGATCTCGGGCTCCCTGTCCGAGGTCGAGGAGCGCACCATGGCTCTCGAGGCGCGTGCCTTCAGCGCGCCGTTCCGGCGGGCCACGGTCCGCCCGATGCCCGACGACCAGGTCCAGCGGATCGGCCGCTGGCTGCTTGGAATTGCGACCGTCGTCCTGATCCTCGCGACGCTCACCGGCCACCTGGCACTGCCATGAACGCGCTCAGCCTGCAGGGCGTCCGCTATCGCTATGCCGGAGCGAGCGCCTGGGCGCTCGACGGCCTGGACCTCGAGCTCGAGGCCGGCGAGGTCCTTGGGGTGACCGGCGCGAACGGTGCCGGCAAGACCACCCTGTGCCTGGTGGGAGCTGGCCTCGCCCCCGGCGCGATCGGTGGCCAGCTCGACGGCATGGTCCGGGTCGGCGGCGATGATCCTCGCGAGCTGCCTCCGTACCGCGTCGCCGAGCGGTGCGGAATCCTGTTCCAGAACGCGGCCACCCAGCTGTCGGGCACGGCCGTCACGGTCTGGGAAGAGGTCGCGTTCGGACCGCGCAACATGGGCCTCGACGTCGGGGCGATCATCGAGCGGGTCGGCTGGGCGATGGAGCTCGCCGGGGTGAGCGACCTGGCCGAGCGACGGCCCGATCGACTGTCGGGCGGCCAGGCCCAGCTCGTCGCGCTGGCCGGCGTGCTCGCCCTGCGGCCGGCCAGCCTGATCCTCGACGAGCCGACGAGCCAGCTCGACCCGGCAGGCACGATCCTCCTCGGCGACGCACTCGCCCGGCTCGGCCGGGAGACGGGCACGGCATTCCTGATCGTCGAGCACAAGACGGACCTGGTGGCCCGGATCGCCGATCGGGTCGCGGTCATGTCGGCCGGCCGAATCGCGATCCTCGGGGCGACCGACAAGGTCCTGGCCGATCCGCGCTTGCCGAGCCTGGGGGTCGACCCGCCGGCTGCCGTCCGGCTCGGGCGGCTGGCCAGGGCAGCCGGCGTCGGCGACGCCTTCGCCAGGGGCCTGGCCGACACCCAAGGCCTCGCCGACACCCACGGCCTGGCCGAAGGACCCGTTGCGGGACCTGCGCCGCGGTGATCGAGCTCGAGTCGGTCAGCCATGTCTATCCCGGCGGCGTGCGTGCGCTCGACGGAGTAAGCCTCATGATCGGCGACGGCGAGGCGGTCGCAATCATCGGCCAGAACGGGAGCGGCAAGTCGACCCTCGTCCGGCACCTGAACGGGCTTCTCCGGCCGACCGAAGGCCGGGTGCTCCTCGACGGCCAGCCCACCGCCGACCTGCGGGTTGCCGCGCTGGCGGCCCGGGTCGGGCTGGCCTTCCAGGATCCCGACCGACAGATCTTCGCCGGCCGGGTCCGGGCCGAGGTCGCCTTCGGTCCGCGCAACCTCGGGCTGCGGGGTCCGGCCCTGGAGGCCGCCGTCGGGGATGCCCTCACCACGGTCGGGCTGGCCGATGACGCGAACACGAATCCATACGACCTGGGCTTGTCCGATCGCAAGCTGCTGGCCCTCGCCTCGATCCTGGCGATGGCCACCCCGATCGTGATCCTCGATGAGCCGACGACCGGTCAGGACCGGCCTGGCGTGGAGCGGATCCAGGCAATCGTCGCGTCGCTCGAGGCCGCCGGCCGGACGATCGTCGCGGTCAGCCATGACATGCGCTTCGTGGCCGAGACCTTCGGCCGGGTCGTGGTCATGGAGTCGGGCCGGGTGACCCTCGACGGGACGCCGGCCGAGGTGTTCAGCGCGCCGAACTGGCCCGCCCTTGCCCGGACCCATGTCGACCCGCCGCTGGCCGCCCGGATCGGTTCACGCCTCGGGTTGGGCGGGACCCCGACCGACGTCGCCCTGATCGAGGCCCTGGTCGCAGGTCAATCCGCCTGATCCGAGGCGCCGCCCATCCGGTTGGCCCCGACCACGATCAGCAGGAAGGACGTCTCGACGACATCCACCCCGGCGATGACGAGGGCAACGATCAGGGGCA
This sequence comes from uncultured Chloroflexia bacterium, assembly GCA_963720965.1. Taxonomy (GTDB): domain Bacteria; phylum Chloroflexota; class Limnocylindria; order Limnocylindrales; family CSP1-4; genus Palsa-1033. The sequence continues at coordinate 145,662 of CAVRHD010000003.1, forward strand.
GCGCGCTGGCCAGCAGCCAGCCAATTCCGGCCGCAACTGCGGCGACCGCCAGGAAGGCGTAGCGGACGCCACGGACGAGCTTGCGCAGGTCGTCGCCACCACGGTTGATCCCGACCAGGGCCCGCTGGAGCATCTCGACCGCGAGCCAGGCCATCGCGCCAACCAGGGCGGCCCGGACGATCGGCGCCGGCGAGACGATCCGGCTCAGGGCGTCGGCATTCCAGCCGAGGGCGGTCCCGATGAGCACGGCCGCAAGGCCGGCACCCAGCGGCCAGAACAGGCGAGCGCGTGCAGCGTTCATCCGCCGGACGCGACCTCGACGAGCTCGACTTCGGCGACCTCGCCAGCCACGATCCGCCAGGCACGAAGGCCTGGCTCGCCGGTCCTGGCGTCTGCCTCCGACGCGGCCAGCGACACGAGCACGTACAACGCCTCCGGGTAGAAGGCCAGTCCGATGTCGGTCGGCGAAGGCCGGGCGGGTGTATGGGTGTGGGAGTGGACGATGCCCCAGATCTCCTCGTCGCTCGCGTCGGCCTCGAGGGTCACCGCGAGGAGCTCACCCGAGTCGATCTCGTAGCGGTAGGGCGACCGAGCGGCGTTGCGGGTCGGAACGAAGCGGAGCGCCCGTCCGCCGGCTGCCGGTGTGGCGGAGCCGATGATCAGGCCGCAGGCCTCGTTCGGATAGCCGGCTCGGGCGTGGTCGATGATCCCCTGCCGGATCGCCGCCGGCAGGCCGGCAACGGCCGGCTCGGGCTCGATCAGCTCCACGGGCCTGGCCCTAACGGATCACCACCAATTGACGCCACCCTCGAGGTCCGCCTCCATCTCATCGAGGTCCCGGTTGAAGGTGCCCGCCGACAGGTACTTCCAGCCGCCGTCGGGCAGGAGGGCCACGATCGTGCCGCTCGACATCCTGCGCGCCTCGCGGGCGGCCGCGACCAGGACCGCGCCGCACGAGGGCCCGGCAAAGATCCCCTCGCGATCGACCAGGTCGCGCAGGGCCGCGATCGCGTCGCGGTTGCTGATCAGGTACTTCGCGTCGAGCAGGCTCGGGTCGAGGATCTCGGGCACGAAGCCGTCGTCGAGCGAGCGCAGGCCCTGGACGTTCTCGCCGGGCAGCGGCTCGGCGGCCACGATCCGCACGCCCGGCCTGGCCCGGGCCAGGAAGCGGGCCACGCCCATGAGCGTGCCGCCGGTGCCCAGGCCGGCCACGAACACGTCGATCTCGGGGCAGTCGGCCAGGATCTCCGGACCGGTCGTCGTCTCGTGAGCACGGGGATTGGCCGGATTGCCGTACTGATAGGGCATGACGAAGCGGGGATCCTTGGCAACGAGGTGCTTGGCCAGGGCGATCGCACCATTGCTGCCGAGGCGGCCGGGCGAGTCGATCACCTCCGCCCCGAACAACGCCGCCAGCTGGCGCCGTTCCTGGGTCACGTTGTCGGGCATGACCAGGGCCACCCGGTAGCCCTTCCGCCGGCCGATCATGGCCAGGGCGATGCCGGTGTTGCCCGAGGTGGGCTCGAGGATGATCGAATCGCCCTTCAACCGCCCGGATTCCTCGAGGTCGGCGATCAGCGCCCGGGCAACCCGGTCCTTGACCGAACCGGTCGGGTTCATCATCTCGAGCTTGGCAAAGATCCGGACGTCGGGGTTGGGCGACATCCGCGGGATCTCGACCATCGGGGTGTGCCCGATCGCGTCGAGGATGCTGTCGTAGCGGCCGCCGTGGGGGGTCAGCGCCTCGTGCGCATGCACATGCTCGTGCCCAGGTTCGCGGCCGTGCTCGTGACCCCGCTCGTGGCCCGGAACGGCGTCGCTCAGCGTGACCATCGAACCGCGGCCCGGGAGCCGCCGGCCATCGCGGGCAGGAGGCGGACCTCGTCGGTGGGCATCACGGCGGTCGCCTCGCCACCGAGGTAGCGAATGTCCTGGCCGTTGACGTACACGTTGATGAACCGGTTCAGGTCGCCCTCGGGCGTCCGGATCTGCGAGCCGAGCGAGGGGTGCGCCTCGATCAAGGCGTCGATCACGTTGCCGATGGTGTCGCCCGAGACCTCGAGCTGCTTGGCCCCGCCCGCCGATGCTCGCAGGACCGGCGGGATCCAGACCGTGCTCATCGAGCAGCCGAGCTGATCGAAGCCGGGCCAATCGCGGCGCCGAGCGCGAACGGGGCGTCCTGGCCGACTGAGGCCAGGGCGAGTGGAGCACCGGCGGCTCGGGCGGCCACGGCCGCGTCGGAGCAGACCGGGCAGGCCGGGTCACGCCGGAGCTTGAGCTCGGTGAACGACGTCTCGAGGGCATCGAACAGGAGCAGCCGCCCGGCCAGGGACTCACCGATCCCGAGCAGGAGCTTGATCACCTCGTTGGTCTGGAGCATGCCCATGATCCCGGGCACGACACCCAGCACGCCCGCGACCGAGCAGCCCGGGGCGAGCTCGGGCGGCGGCGGCGTCGGATACAGGCAGCGGTAGCACGGGCCCTCGTACGGCTTGAAGACCGTGAGCTGCCCTTCGAACCGGAAGACGCTGGCGTGGACGACCGGGATCCCCGCGATGACCGCGGCGTCGTTGAGCAGGTAGCGCGTCTCGAAGGTGTCGGTCCCATCGAGGATCGCGTCGTAGCCCGCGATGATCCGCTCAACGTTGTCCGCGACGAGCATCTCGTCGTGGCCGATGACGGTGACTCCCGGGTTGAGGGCCAGGATCGATTGGCGCGCCGAGTCGACCTTCTTCTCGCCAACCCGGTCGGTCGTGTGGATGACCTGGCGCTGGAGGTTGGACAGGTCGACGACATCGAAGTCGATGATCCCAAGGGTGCCCACGCCGGCGGCGGCGAGGTACAGCGCGGCCGGCGAGCCGAGTCCCCCGGCGCCGACCAGGAGGACCTTCGAATCGAGCAACCGGGCCTGGCCCTCGCTGCCGATCTCGGGGATGAGCAGGTGGCGGCTGTAACGGACCTTCTGCTCGGGCGTCAGGACCGTGGGCATGTCCCACGGTCGTCCCTGGGCCTTCCAGCCCTGGAAGCCGCCGGCCATCGAGGCCACGTTGGTGTAGCCGAGCTCGCCGAGCGTCTGCGAGGCAAACACCGAACGGATGCCCGAGGCGCAATACAGCACGATCGGCCGAGAGCGATCGGGAGCCGCGCCCTCGATCAGGCTCTCGAGGTGGCTGCGCGGGACGTGGATGGCGCCGGGCAGGTGGCCGGCCTCCCATTCGTGGTTCTCGCGCACGTCAACCAGGAGTGGCGGCGTACCGGATTCACGCTCGAGATCGACCTCGGAGGTCGACACCTCCCGGATCTGGGTACGTGCTTCGCGCAGGATGTCTGAGTAGGACTTGGTCATGGGATCGGAGGGACTCCGGGAAAGCGACGGGCTGGCACGGTCTGCGTGCCAGGGCAAATCAGGGTCGGCCGAGGGCCGAACGATGAGGGGCCGGCCTCAGGCCGGCGCGAGACACCTGCACGGGCCGATGAGCATGATCATGGCTTCGCTTGCTGGGCTGCAGCAGGGCTTTCGGAGGCAGGATCGGTCGGCGCCGAGGCCACCGGCTCGGCCAGGGCGTGCTCGAGCGTCTCGAGGCTGAGCATCGCGCACTTGAGGCGGGCCGGGCTGATGTCGATCCCAAGCAGGTCGAGCAGGTCGTCCGCTCGATAGGCCTCGGCCTTCTCGACCGGCATGCCCATGATCTCGTCGGTCAGGAGCGACGCGCTGGCCTGGCTGATCGCGCAACCGCGGCCAGTGAAGGCAATCTCGGCCACCACGCCGTCGCGGATCCCGAGCTGCATCGTGATCCGATCGCCGCACAACGGGTTGGCGCCCTCGAAGCTGGCCGTCGGCGTCTCGAGCACGCCGAAGTTATGGGGCCGTCGATAGTGCTCGAGGATGTAGTCGCGGTAGAGGTCGTCCATCAGGTTCGGGAGTGTACCGTGCCGTCGCCCGCGTCGAATTCCGAGCGATCTTGTCGGGATTGATCGTACCGCCGAGCGCCGCGCCTCGTCAACGCTCCGGAATCGGGCGCCAGATCGCCGTTTCGCCACTGCGCTCGATATCGCCCCAGGAGATCAAAACGGCAATACGAGCGCTCCCCACGGTGCTTCTCGCTCCTCATTTCCACGATTTGAATCGGCCCCGGAGATCGAGTCGACCGAGCGGTTCGGTCTGACGGCGCGAAACCCTGGGGATTCGGCCCATTTGATCTCCTCCAGCGATAACCGCCAATCACGTCCCGGCCGGGGAACCCCATCCTGCGATGAGCGCCCCTGTATCGTACGGACGATGGGAGTGAACCGACGATGGCCGTGACGTCGGTAGGTGACCTCGCCCTCGCGACCCGCGGGCTGCGCAAGGCCTACGGAGGCAGGCTCGCCGTCGCCTCGCTTGACCTGTCCGTGCCGCGCGGAGTCGTGTACGGGTTCCTGGGCCCGAACGGCGCCGGCAAGACGACCACGATGCGGATGCTTACCGGGTTGATCCAGCCGGATGCGGGTGAGATCGACATCCTGGGGCAGCGCTTCACTCGCACGGATCGGTCCCGCCTCTATCGGGTGGGAGCGCTTGTCGAGACGGCGTCCTTCTATCCCTTCCTATCGGCCCGCCAGAATCTCAGGACGTTCGCCACGACCGGCCAGGCCCCGGCATCGGGACGGATCGAGGAGCTGCTTGAGCTCGTCGGGCTGGCCGAGCGCGCGGACGACAAGGTCCAGAGCTACTCGCTGGGAATGCGACAACGCCTGGGCATCGCCACCGCGCTGCTCAACGACCCGGATCTCCTCCTCCTCGACGAGCCGTCCAACGGGCTCGATCCGGCGGGAATCGTGGCGATGCGCTCGCTCCTCCGGACGCTGGCGGCGGCTGGCAAGACGGTATTCGTCTCGAGCCACATCCTCGGCGAGGTCCGGGTCATGGTCGACGTCGTGGGCATCATCGCGGCCGGCCGGCTCGTCCGGGAAGGACCAATCGAGGACCTGCTGGCCGCCGAGGCTTCCATGCGCGTCCGGGTCCGCCCGGCCCAGGTCGGGCCGGCGGTCGAGGTGCTGGCGGCACTGGCCGAGGCAGGACGGGTGGCTCCGATCGTCGACGAACCAGGTTGGATCAGCGTGCACCTCCGGCCGGAGCGCGGCGCCGATATCTCGGAGGCCCTCGCCCGCGCGGGGATCTATCCAATCGCATTGGAGTCGGGCAGCGAGCTCGAGGAGCTCTTCCTGGAACTGACCCGGAACGCGAATGCCGGTCCAGGCATGGGCCGGGCCGGCGTGGCGGTCGACACGCCAGGCGGACAGGTCACGCCGTGAGCCTGCTGCGCTCCCGCCTGACGATGCTCGTTCGGCGGACCGCGACCTGGGTCCTCCTCATCGCGCTCCTGGTCATCATGGTCATGGTCTTCGCGTCAGTCGGAGTTGTGGCCCAGCGAGGTGGGACCGGTGCGTCCGGCGACCTCGGCCTGACGCTTGTGACATTTCCCGGGGCGTACGACCAGGTGCTCAGCTTCGTCCTCGGCCTGGGCGGCCTGTTTGCCGTGATCTTCGGCGCATCGGTGGCAGGGTCCGAGTGGGCGTATGGCACGCTCAAGCTCGCGGTAACCCGAGGGCAGCGACGGGCGTCGTACATGTTGGTGAGCTTCGTTGCCGTGGCGATCCTGACCGCGTTCGGCTTCCTGCTCGTGTACGCGGCGGGCGTCGTCGCGGCCTACGTCGGGGCAACGATCGGCGGGGTTCCAACTCACGGGATCTCCGACTCAGCCGCCCTGAGCGCCCTGCCCAACAAGCTCATCCGTGGATTCGTGGCCCTGTCGGCGGAGGGGGCGATCGGGTTCGCCATCGCAACCGTCGCGCGGAGCCAACTGGCCGGCATCGGGGTTGGGATCGCGCTGTACTTCGGTGGCACGTTCCTGGCCCTGTTCCTGCCGGGCGTGGTCAAGTGGCTGCCTTTCAACGCGGCGACAGCCGTCGTCGGTGGGACGGGCGGTTTCGGCGGCAGCGCCGGGTTTGTCACCCAGCAGCTCGAACCCAATGTCGCGCTGATCGTCGTTGTCCTGTGGCTGCTCCTGGCGATGGTCTTGACGACGGTCTACGTCGAGCGCGCCGAGATCGCCAGCTGACCTTCCCGGGTTCAGCGACCGGCCGGACCGGCTCCCCCGTCATCCGCGAACCAGACTCCAGCGTCATGAAGAATCCGGCGAATTCCGTGTGACATGCCGGCCACCCGGCCGAGCATGACCCCGCAGACCACGCTCAGCCCCACCGGCCCAAGGGCCGAACCCTGGACCCAATGGCCGATGAGCCAGGATCGGCTGATCGCGAATGCGAGGTAGATCACCAGCACCGCTACGCCGATCTTGTCGATCCGTGAGACGACCAGGGCAGCGCTCTGATCCCAGTCCAGTCGGTACATCCGGCTCACGAAGACGCCGACGACAACGCCAACGATGAGCCCGATGGCAACAAGGACCGGGGACGTATCCGTGACATACGTGTCGGCCAGGACCACTCCGAGCATCACCAGGAAGATGACGAAGTACAACCGCAGGCGCGTCTGAAGACGCCGGTGGACGTGGTCGAGCCGTCGAGCGTACTCATTGCTCCGACCGTTCTCGGATCCACCTGACATCGGGGCGATCGTAGCAGGCCCTCGGCGGCGGGCCCCGGGCCGCTGAAGGTCCCGTGGACGCTCGGCGGCGACTCAGGCGCCAGCCCCACCGACCTTCCGGGCGCGAATGATCGCCGAGGTCATACCCGGCGTCTCCTCGTGAGTCGGGGTGATCGAGATGTCCACGAGGCCCGCTTCGCGCAGGCCGGTCTCGTACTCAGTGAATGACAGTGCCCCCGCGATGCAGCCGACGTACGAGCCGCGCTCGACGCGTTCGGCCGGGCTCAACGCATCGTCGGCGACGATATCCGACACCCCCATCCGACCACCGGGCCGAAGAACGCGGGCGATCTCACGAAAGACCGCCGGCTTGTCTGCCGCCAGGTTGATCACGCAGTTGCTGATCACGACATCAACTGATTCGGCTGGGAGCGGGATCGCCTCGATCTGGCCCTTGAGGAACTCGACATTCGTGACGCCGGCCGCCGCCGCGTTGGTCCGCGCCAGCGCCAGCATCTCATCGGTCATGTCCAGGCCGATCGCCCGACCGGTTGGTCCGACGCGGCTCGCCGAGAGGAGCACGTCGATGCCGCCGCCTGAGCCCAGGTCGAGCACGCGCTCGCCCTCATGAAGATCGGCAACCATGAGCGGGTTGCCGCAGCCGAGGCTCGCCAATGTGGCACCGGCCGGCAGGGTCGCGAGGTCCTCCGCGGAGTAGTTGGGCGTCCCGCAGCAATCAGCATTGTCGCCGCAGGCGTTTCCGGCCACGACGGTCAGGGCAGCCCGGGCATAGTGCTCGCGGACGAGGTCATGGATCGGGGCGGTCATGGACGTTTCTCCGGGCGGCGGTGGACTATATATTGATACTTGCCTACATAGAGCTTTGTCAATACACTTGCCCCAATGAAACGACCAACCGACCCGGATGTGCTGCTCCTGGCCGCCGCCGCCGATCCGATCCGCCTGGCAATCCTGCGCCAGCTGTCTCTGACCGGGCCGGTATGCGCCTGCGACATTGGGGCTGGCTACCCCGTTGCCCAGCCCACGGTCTCCCATCACCTGCGCGTCCTGCGCGAGGCCGGCTGGATCTCGGGCGAGCGGCGTGGCACCTGGATCTGGTACTCGATCCAGCCCGAGGCGATGGCCCGTTTCCAGGCCATCGGCTCCGCCTTCGCTCCTGGCTCCTCGGTCCCCGTCCGCCGGCTTTCGGTGGTTCAGCCGACGATCTAGCGAGGACTGGACAGGGCACTTGACCTTCGAGTTACTTGAAGGTGTACGGTCGGGCCATGAAGGTATCCGAGCTCGCCGCGCGTGCCGGGATCGCGCCATCCGCGGTCCGCTGGTACGAGTCCGTCGGGACGCTGCCCAGCCCGGTTCGGAAGGCAAATGGCTATCGCGAGTACGAAGAGATCGATCTGGTGCGGCTGCAGCTCGTGGTCAGCCTGCGGCGGCTCGGATTGGGACCGGAGGACGCCGGCCGGATCGCCCGGCTGTGCATCGAACGGGGCGAGATAGACCGCGACCTGGCCCCACTCCTCTCGCAGCAACGGATAGCAATCGCCCACCAGCGGGGCGAGCTCGATCGCCTCGACGGTGAGCTGACTGACCTCGAACTGACCCTGGCCGCTGCCGGCCGGGCAACCAGGAAGGACCCCAAGATGTCCGACTCACCCATCCGCGTCCTGTTCGTGTGCACTGGCAACAGTGCCCGAAGCCAGATCGCTGAAGCGTTGCTCGAGCAGATCGGCGGGGCCGACTTCAGCGTCGACTCCGCGGGCACCGTTCCGCGAGGCGTCAACCCATTCGCCCAGGAAGTCCTGGCCAACGCGGGGATCGACTGGTCCGGAGCTCGAAGCAAGTCAGTCGACGAGTTTGTCGGCGAGCCGTTCGACTACGTGATCACCGTTTGCGACCGGGCCCGCCAGTCATGCCCAGTCTTTCCGGGTCAGTACAACTCGCTCCATTGGGGCCTGGATGACCCGGCCGAGGTCGAGGGCAGCGATCCCGAGAAGCTGGCCGCATTCCAGCGGACGTACATGGAGCTTGTCCAGCGGATCCGGCCGTTCGTCGAGGTCGCCCTGGCGGCCGCCGGACGGAGCCGGCGTCCCGTCATGGCCGGTTGAAGGACCTCCGGCTCGGGCCCGCCCTCGTCGCCGAGGCGCTTGGGACATTCATCCTCGTATTTGCCGGTTGCGGCGCGATCGCGGTCGGCACGCTACCGGCCTCCGGTGTGGCGGCGGCCTTCGGGCTGGCGATCATGGTTTCGATCTACGCGTTCGGGCACGTTAGCGGAGCTCACTTCAACCCAGCCGTGACACTGGCCTTCGCCGTAGGGCGACACTTCCCTTCGAGTCGCGTGGTGCCCTACTGGTTGGCGCAGGTGGGTGGCGCCATCGTGGCAGCCGGGCTGCTCCAGCTCACCCTCGGCTCTGTCAGCTCAGGTGTAGCAAGGCCAGCTGGATCGGACCTTCAGGCCGTGGCCTGGGAAGCCCTGCTGACCTTCATCCTGATGCTCGTGATCGTGGCAGTGGCAACGGACACGAGGGCCGTTCGGTCAGGGAGCAGCCATCGCCATCGGTGGCGCAGTCGCACTCGGCTCCCTCGTCGGTGGGCCGATCACCGGCGCCGCGATGAACCCGGCCAGAGCACTGGGCCCGGCAGTCGTATCCGGCGACACATCAAAGCTGTGGATCTATCTTGTCGCGCCACCTCTCGGCGCGATCTGCGCCGTGGTCGCCTACCGCTTTCTCGATCCAAGGCCTGAGCTGAGCAGCCGACGCTAGGCGATGGTCCGAGCCGGACCTGTCGCGAGCCTACTGCCGGGTCAGCCGGTCGACGATCCCTGCCGCATCCTCATCGACCCCGGGGATGATGCCCGACTTGCGCTTCCTCAGCCACGGGAAACCCACGTAGAAGATCCCGGCCAGCGTGCCGACGCCATCAACGTGGAGGGGGAGACCGGACGTGTCCAACGCCTTCGAGGGCAGGTAACCGAACTCGCCGCCGAAGCCGCAGGCCCAGACCACAGTCGAGACGCCGACCCGCGCAAGGTCGAGCTCGGCCGGCCCACGGATCCGGGCCGGGTCGGGGTGAGGGTCGTCAGCGACATCCTCCTCCACCGGAGGCAGGTCGACTCCCGCTCGACGGATGTGGTCATCGACGAGCTCCTTGAGGTCGTGCGAGATGCGATCACCGAACGCAACGTTGGCACCGACCGTGTTATCGAAGTTCATTCGGTCGCCTGCGACCTCAATCGGACGGCCCAGCAGGGTCGCGCCCTGCTGCGCCAGGGATTGGAGGCTGACGGTGTGGCCCAGTGGGCCGACCCCGGATGTCTGCGGGATGGGCCACGATCGCATCGCCTGGTCCGGCAGCTGCGCCGGTGTCACGTCGTAGAACCCGGCGTCGAACAGCCGGGCGATCATGTCGCGACCTCGATACCGTCGCCGCAGCCGCCCCACCCGGCTCGTGCACAGGTACACCGCGCGCCCGGCGGCGAGCAGGTCTTCGGCAATCTGGACGCCCGATTGCGCCCCACCGACAACGAGGACGGCGCCCACCGGCAGGTCGGACGGCCGCCGGTAGTCCGCAGCCGTGAGCTGCGCAAGCCAGGGCGCTAAGGCAGCCGCGATTGACGGGATGCGCGGTACGTTCTGGATCCCCGTGGCGACGACAACTGCCCGGCCGGTCAGCTCATCGGGACCATCGGCGCCCTCGATCGAGACGCGGAAGCCAGTGCCCGGCCGGCCAAGCGGCTCGATTCTTGTGACGGTGACCCCGGCCCGGACCGGCGCCCGATGTTGGGCTGCGAACGACTCCAGGCGGAGCACGAACGCGGCCGCGGGCAGGAAGCCGTCGTCCCGGCCTTCGCCGTCGTGATGGTCGGCCGGACGGACGTGGCTGAGCCAACCTGGCGTATTCAGGACGAAGGTGTCCCAGCGCTGCGATCGCCACGTCTCGCCGACGCGCCCGCGTTCCAGGACGACGTGGTCGATCCCCGCCTGCGTGAGCTGGTAGGACGCGGCCAGGCCGGCCTGTCCGGCGCCGATCACGATCGCACCGAGGGCGGCCATGAGGGACAGGGTAGCGCGAAGACCACTTTGGACGAGCTCTTTCCACGGTGAGCCTCGACGCATAGGATGCCAGGCATGCCACGCCTTCAGCGGCGGAGCTTCAATGCTCCGGATCAGGTTCGCGACTTTTCTTCCGGTCGGATCGAAGTCATCAACCTGGACGAAACGGCGATCGGCCGGTTCGTCTTCCAGCCAGGCTGGCGCTGGTCCAAGGACGTCGCCCCCATCGTCGGCACGGCGACTTGCCAGAACCGGCATGTCGGGTTCGCGATCTCGGGCCAGCTCCACGTCGTGATGACCGACGGGACCGAGCTCGACATCGTCGCCGACGACGCGTTCGAGATCCCGCCGGGCCACGACGCCTGGGTCGTGGGTGACGACACGTGGGACACGGTCGAGTTCACCAGCGCCCGCAACTTCGGGATCGCACCCGAGGCAATGGATGAGCGCGTTCTCGTCACGATCCTGTTCACGGACATCGTCGACTCGACGGCAACGATCGGCAGGATCGGCGACCGGGCCTGGCAGACCCTGCTCCTCGAGCACAACGATCGGCTCCGGGCTGTCCTCGATCGATATCACGGCCGGGAGATTGGCACGACAGGCGACGGGTTCCTGGCCCTTTTTGATGGGGCCGCCCGGGCGGTCCGGGCCGCGTCTGCGATGTCGCCGGCCGTTGCCGACCTCGGAATTTCCATCAGGGCCGGGCTGCACACCGGCGAGGTCGGGATCGCGGCCGGCCAGGCCCGAGGCCTCGCCGTGCACGCCGCTGCCCGAGTCGCAGCGCTGGCGGGGCCTGGCGAGGTCCTGGTGAGCGCGACGACCCACGATCTCCTCGACGGCTCCGACCTTGCGTTCACGGACCGAGGCGAACATGAGCTCAAAGGCCTGGTCGGCGCTCGCCGGATCTACGCCCTGACCCCGCCTGGGTCAACCTCTGGCTAGAGTGCCCCGGACAGCTGCCGAGCGACGACCTCGGCGATCGCGACCGTGGTCAGATTGGTGTTGGCGCGTGGAATGGTGGGCATGATCGACGCGTCGGCGACCACCAATCCGCTGATCCCGTGGACTCGGCCAGCGCCGTCGACCACGGCCGCCGGATCGTCTACTCGGCCCATCGCGCAGGTTCCGACGGGGTGCCAGTAGCCGCTGACATTCGAACGGACCCACTCGCGGAGCTCAGCGCCGGAGACCTCGTTCGCGAGATCCAATGGGGCGCCGACTGCGCGTCGGAGCGCATCGGCAGCCAGGACTCTGCGCAGGAGGGCAACCCCGTCGAGCAGGACATCGACGTCGGAGTCAATCGGGTCGGACAGGAAGCCGTGGTCGATCGCCGGCATGACGGCGGGTTCGGACGATACCAGCCGGACGCTGCCGGTCGAGGCCGGCTTCATGTTCCAGGTGACCATGGCCAGAAGCCGATTGTCAGCGACTTCGTCTGACACCTTGTCGGCGTAGGCGAGGACGTGAAGGTCATGGGTGTCCGGCAGGCACCGAGAGCTCCGGGCCTTGCCCAGGAGGACCTCCATGCCCGCCCGCCCTTCAGCCTCTCGAACCCGCCGGGCGGCATGCCGGTCGAGACGAAACTGGAGCCCCACGCCCGGGTGATCTCGGAGATTGGTCCCGACTCCTGGCCGATCGATCACAGGTGCAATTCCGAGCGCTCGCAGGTCGGCTGCCGGCCCAATCCCACTGCGCAGCAGGATCGCCGGTGACCCGTATGCTCCCGCCGCGGCGATGACGGTGTCGGCACGCAGGGTCATTTCGGCGCCGTTGAATCGGGTGATTGCGCCGATGGCCCGATCGCCCTCGATGACCACTCGGTCGACCAGGGTGTCGGCAATGACCTCCAGATTGGGTCGGTGCCGCGCGGCGTCGAGATAGGCAAAGGCCGAGTTCCAGCGAACGTTGTCGACGGCGTTGACCGGGATACGGCTGAGTCCAAGGATCGAATCTGGATGATTGAAGTCCTCGAGGTAGGGCAAGCCGGCAGCTTCCGCCGCAGCGATCAGGGCGGCGGACAGTCCGGACCGCTCGTCCTCCGCGGGCAGGCGGGTTCGGAGGGCCGACTCAGCGATCTGCAAGTCCTCGGCAAATGTGGCCCAGCCCCAGCGCTGCCCCCCGTATGGGATCCATTCGTCGTAATCGTTTGGCGCGCCCCATGCGATGAAGCACGCGTTGTGGGCCGAGCACCCTCCGATTACCCGGGCCCGGGCTGCGTTCGGATCGTCGCCGTTGAAGCCCCAGTCGTGCGACAAGGCGATCGTTCGGCCATCCAGCAGGTCCGACGGCCAGCGACCGTCGGACAAGGCACCGTAGTCCGGGCCGGCCTCGACGAGGCAGACCGAGCGGTTCGGGTCCTCGCTGAGCCGGGCTGCCAGGACGCAACCCGCTGTTCCTCCACCAAGGATCAACACGTCCGAGCGGCGATAGGGACGGGTTTCGATCCCGTTCACCTCAGGACATCACCTCTGGCGATGGCTCCAATCTTCCTGGGGGCGCAGTTCACGGCGGGCTCTCTCGCTTGGGCGCTTCGCCGATATCTCCGACCGAGGCCTTCTCACCGCGCGTGGTGAAGCGTCCGATCGGTCCGATCACCAGGGCCCCGATGCCGCTCGTGACGGCGTCGACAGCCGGCTCGACGACCCGCCGGCGAAGGCGGAAGACGGTCGTCACGGCGATGTCGCCGGCGGCAACGCCGACCCCCAGCATGAACGCGATCAGGACCGCGTGCCACAGGCCGGCGAAGCGCTCCGCGTCGACCGGGGCGAGCAGGGCGACCACGAGCGCGAGGCCCGGCAGGAGGGTCAGGGTGGAGGGCACGACCCACAGCGTCGCCGGCGCGCGGTAATGCTGGGCCAGCAGGCGGCCCGCTCCGCCGACCACCGCGGCGGCCAGGAACGTGCCCGCCTCCGGGCCGTTGCCGAGCAACGAATAGATCGTCCAGGCGACCGCGCCGAGGAGCGCAGTCCAGGGGATCGCAAACCGCGGAACGGCCAGCTGCAGCGCATAGGCGGCCACTGCGATCGCCGCTGCCGCGAGGACCACCGGCGGCGCCCACGTCCTGGGCCCGCTGACGTCGAAGGCCAGGACGACGCCGACACGGGCGGAGATCGCGATCCCCAGGGCGGCGCCGCTGGCCACGCCGGCGCCGATCAGGAGCGCCTCGGCCAGGCGGGCGGTCCCCGACACGACGGCCTGGTCGATCAGGTCTCGGGCACCCGCCACGAGCGCCGCGCCGGGCAGGAACTGGAGCAGGCAGGCGGTCATCAGCAAGCCGGCTTCGACGTGGAATCCGAGCCAGAAGGTCAGTGCGGCCAGGATCGTTGCGGCCGTGGAGCCAAGCAGCAGCGAGAAGAAGGGTGGCATCCCGTTGCGCTTCAGCCAGGCCACCATCGGCAGGATGGCCAGCGACAGCACGAACGTGGCGGCCACGTCCAGCGGGGCGCCCCCGAAGAGAACGGCGAGGGCGGCCGACGAGACGGCCGGCGCGACGATCGCGAGCAGGACCGAGCCGAGGCGCACGTTGGCCTCGATCTGGGCCATCTCGCCCTCGGCGCCATCGAGATCCAGATCGCCCGATGCGACACGGCGGATGAGCGAGGTCACGTCAGACAGCCGGGTGAGGTCGGCGGTCCGGCCGCTCGAGAGCTGCAGGACGGTGGTCGGCTCGAGGTCGCCCGGCGCCACGTACGAAAGCTGGATCGACGAGTAGAACACCCCGACCTGGACGTCCGCGAGACCGAGATCTGCCGTGAGGTGGCGGACCGCGTCCTCGACCTCGTTGGTCTGTGCTCCGGACGCGAGCAGCAGGACCCCGGCCCGCCTGGCAATCGCAAGAATGCGGCGGACGTCCGGCGGGTCCGGCTGGATCAGGCCCTCCTCCACGAAGCTGAGGATAGAGCCCGGCGGCCGTGCCGCGGCCGGTCGGCCGGCTGGTGGGCTGCCCGCAGCGTGGGGCTATGATGCTTCGAAAAGGAGGATCGGCGACGATGATGCGACGACGACGGGGAGCTGGGCTCCTCATGGGTGCGGCAGTGGTCGGTGGGGCAAGCTACCTCGGGACCAAGAGCGCCAACAAGAGTGCCCAGGCGCAGGCAAACGAGCAGGCCCAGAACCAGCAGCTGTACGACCTCCAGGCCCAGAACGCGATGATGCAGCAGCAGCTGGCGTCTCAGGCACCGGCCCCGGCGGCTGCGGCCCCCGCGGCGCCGCCGGTCGACCCGACGATGGCCCAGCTCCAGAACCTCGCGAGCCTCCATAACCAGGGCATCCTCAGCGACGCCGAGTTCGCGGCGGCCAAGGCGAAGCTGCTCGGAATCTAGGTTCTTCCTACAGACAGCCCGTCGGCGACAGCGGCGGAATCAAGCCCGGCTGGCCCAGGGCGACCGGCAACGGACCGAGCGTGATCCTGCCGGTGTCAACGGTCAGCACGCCGCTCGGGCTCACCTCCGACCAGAATCGGTCGAGGCTGCGCGGGGCCGGTCCAAGTCCGGCGACCTTGATTCCGAGCCGGTCGTAGCGCGATCCGTGGCAGGGGCACTCGAACCAGAAGTTCTTGGGGCAGAAGTTCGGCGTGCAGCCCAGGTGGGTGCAGCGCCTGGTAGAGCGTCCGGACATTGGTCGCGGCGCCGTCGCCGGCCGGGCTCGTGCCGGGCTTGAACTGGTACGTCGACGGGTCCACGAGCATCACGAACATCTTCGCGTCGGTGAATTGAGCTGGAGCGCCGGAGCTGAACGGCGGTCCGCCCACGACGTACATGTTGTTTTCGGCGTCGGTGATCTTGCCGATCGTGATGACCCCGCCGAAGCCGCCGGCCAGGTTTGGCCAGAGGAAGCCGATCGTGCCGGTCACGAGCTCGCCCAGCCACAGGCCGAGCGCGCCGGCGATCGACCAGCCAAGGAGCTGCCGCCGCGAGACGATCCCGGGCTGGCCCCGGCGGAGCCGCTGGAGCTCCGACGCTTCGCGGTGGGACCGCTCCAGGTTGTGCAGTGGTGGGGTCAGCGTGCTCATCGGCAAGCCCTTTCCCTGGCGGGGTGGGCTCCGTAGCGCCAGGACTCCAGCCTAGACCCAGGCGCCTCCGGGAACCAGATCGAGCGCGCTTGAGACGAGGCTAAGAATGCTTCGTCGAAGAGAGGCTGGAGGATGCCATCGCGGCGGGACCTGCCTAACGGGCTCGAGGGCGCTCGACGATCACGAGGCGGTTGCCGTCAGGGTCACGGAACGAGAACATCGGCACGGGATACGGGATGACCTCGGCGTCGGCGTCGACGTCGAGCGATCGCAGGCGCGCGTGCTCGGCCCGGGCATCCTCGGTGGTCAGCCGAACCTGCGAGTCGACGCCGGCCGGGAGACCGTCCCGGGCCCGCATCAAGGCGATCGTCGTCGCGGCCCCGACCGGGGCGACCTCGAGCCAGCGCTGTCCCTGGCCGTACGGGACGTCCAGCCGCTTTTCGAAGCCGAGCTTGTCGACGTAGAAGGCCAGGGACCGATCCTGGTCGTCGACCGGAATGCCGACCGTGCTGAGCTCGATGATTGACGGGGACTGGTCTGCGGGCATTTGCGCGCCTCCTGGCTCGTGGGCTGGTTAGCGGCCAGCTCCGAAGCGCTCGGGCTCGACGACAGTCCCTGCCTGTTCGGGCGCCGGGTTGTACATCAACGAACCCGGGGTCGTCAGCAACCCGCCCGTCTCGAGCCAGGTCTTCAGGCCGGACAGGATCATCGGCCAGCCACCATAGAGCTGCTCGTTGGCGCCTTCGCGGAGCTGGTCGTGGGTCACGATCAACCGGCAGGAGTCGCCGACCGGCTCGATCTCCCAGGTAATCCTCGAGGTCCCCTCGCTCTTCACGTCCTCGCCCCACAGCGCAACCATCGACTGGACGAGCCTGCGGGGCGGATCAACCTCGAGGTTGGTCCCTTCGCCGAGCAAGCCCGGCGCCCCCGGATTGCCCATCTCGAACCGGCTGCCGGGCGTCCAGTCCGACCTGATCGCGGCACCGAATTGGTATTTGCTCCGGATCTCCGGGTCGGTGATCGCCTGCCACAGCCGCTCGGGCGTCGTCTTGATGTAGATCTCGAACACCTTTTCCATCGGATCCTCCAATCTGCTCTTGAGCTCGCTCAGGCCGGCGGCCCACGGCTCGGCGTACTTGCTCACCCAGCGGTCGTGGACGAGCCGGATCGGGACGGGATTCAGGAAGTGGAGCTTCTCTCGGCCCCGCCGGCGGGTAACCACCAGGCCGGCCTGTTCGAGGACCCTGAGGTGCTTCATCACCCCGAAGCGGGTCATCGAAAAGTGTTCCTGAAGGGCGCTCAGCGTCTGGCCGTCCTCGCGGAAGAGCTCATCGAGCAGGCTCCGCCGGGTCGGATCAGCAAGGGCCCTGAATACCTCGTCCATGCCTGGGATCATATGTGACCAAGTGGTCACCTGTCAAGAGCTATTCCGACCGCTCTCCCACCCCGGTCGACAGGCCTGGCGCCGGACGGCACATGCCAGCAGTTGAATGAATAGGACTTGGGCCAGGACTCTTCAGGCGGCTTACCCTGAATCGGTGACGATCGACTCGCCGCTTGCGCTGGCCAATGCCGCACGGCGCCTGAACGTGCCTCCCGCGCTGACGCCGTTCCTCAAATGGCCGGGTGGCAAGACCCAGGAGCTCGCGGCGATCACGGCGGCAGCGCCGCTCCTGTCGGGCCGCCTGATCGACCCATTTGTGGGTGGCGGGTCCGTCCTGCTGGCGGCGCCGAGCGAGGTTCCGGCCTTGGCCAACGACGCCTGCCGCGACCTGATCGAGCTGTACTCCGCGGCGTCCCGGAGCGACCTCGCCTTTGGCCAGGCCGTCGATGGCCTGGCCGCGGCCTGGGATGACCTGACCCGCCTCGATCGGCTGTACGCCAGGCTGGCCGACTCATTCACGCTCGAGCGGTCCGACCTGACGGACGCGGTGCTGGCGACCCATGCGGGACGCCTGCGGTCCGTCGTCGAGCAGGCCGGGCCGGGCCTCGCCAGCGGGGTCGCGGCCCGCGTTGCCCGGGACATCCCCGCCAAGTTCGGGCGAATGCGCCGCCTGCAGGTCCGGCGAGGCCAGCTGCTGTCGCAGCCCGATCTCCTGGCAAACGTCGAAGGTGGCATCCGCTCGGCGGTGTATATGGCCGTCCGGTCGCGCTACAACACGGCCCGCCTGGCCGGCCGCTGGGACGAGCTGCGGGGCGCGGATTTCCTGTTCCTGCGCGAGCTCGCCTACGCCGCGATGTTCCGCTACAACAGGCGCGACGAATTCAACGTTCCGTATGGAGGCATCTCGTACAACCGGAAATCGCTGACCGGCAAGGCCGAGCTCCTGTTCAGTCCGCAGATGCGCGCCCGTCTTCGCAACACCCGGTTCGAGTCGCGCGACTTCGAAGGGTTCCTGGCCGATGCGGAGATCACCGGCGACGACTTCGTGTTCGTGGACCCGCCCTACGACAGCGACTTCAGCGCCTACGACAACCGGCCATTCGGCGCGTCCGATCAGGTTCGCCTGGAGCGAGTCCTGGCCGCCCTGCCCGCCCGAGTCATGGTCGTGATCAAGGACGCGCCGGCGATCCGGGCCCTGTACCGCGAGGAGCGCTGGAACGTGATCCAGTCACCGAAGACCTACATGTGGACGATCAAGTCCCGCAACGACCGGATCGCCACCCATCTGACGATCACGAACTACCAGCCCGGCACGGCCTGAGCCCGGCCCCACGTTCGCGGCCCGGCGTCGCCCCAGACGCCAAGTGTCATCTACGCCCCGAAGACCCGCTGGACCTCGAGCAGGCCGGCGACCAGGGCATCGATGTCCTCGGTCGTGGTGTAGACGCTGAAGCTGGCCCGGGCCGTGGCGGCCAGGTCGAGCCGATCGTGGAGGGGCATCGTGCAGTGGTGGCCGGCCCGGATCGCAATCCCGAACCGGTCGAGGACCTGGGCCACGTCGTGGGGATGGATCCCCGGCAGGTTGAACGGGATCACCCCGCCGCGCAGGTCCGGGTCCAGCGGCCCGTACAGCTCGATCCCCGGTACGCCCCGGCCGAGCGCCCCGAGGGCGTACGCGACGAGCTCGCGCTCATGTTCGCGCACGTCGGCCATGCCGATAGCCTCGAGGTACTCGGCGGCGACCCCCAGCCCGATCGCGTCGCCAACCGCCGGCGTGCCCGCTTCGAACTTCCAGGGAATGTCGTTGAACTCGGAGCGACGCAGGTGAACCTCGCGAATCATCTCGCCGCCGGCCAGGAACGGCGGCATCGCCTCGAGCAGCTCGCGGCGCGCCCACAGCGCTCCGGAACCCATCGGGCCCAGCATCTTGTGGCCGCTGAACGCGTAGAAGTCACAACCCAGCGCCTGCACGTCGACCGGCACGTGGGGCACGGCCTGGGCACCGTCGACCAGGACGAGGGCGCCGGCCGCGTGGGCCATCTCGGTCATCTCCCGGACGGGATTGATCGTGCCGAGAGTGTTGCTGACATGAGTGAACGCGACGAGCCTTGGCTTCAGTCGAAGGAGGACCTCGAAGACATCCAGGCGAAGGATCCCGTCGTCGGTGATCGGGATGAACTCGAGGTCGCCGTCCTTCTCCTGGACGAGGAGCTGCCAGGGCACGAGGTTGGCGTGGTGCTCCATCTCGGTCAGGACGATCGTGTCGCTCCGGCCCACGTTGCGGCGTCCCCAGGCATAGGAGACCAGGTTGATCGCCTCGGTCGCGTTCCGGGTGAAGACGAGCTCGTGGCTGTCGGGCGCGTTGATGAACCGGGCGACCTTCGCCCGGGCCAGCTCGTAGGCGGCCGTGGCCTCCTCGCCGATCGTGTAGATCCCGCGATGGACGTTGGCGTTGTAGCCGCGGTAGTAGTCGGCCAGGGCATCGATCACGACCGAGGGCTTCTGGCTGGTCGAGGCCGAGTCGAGATAGACCAGCCGGTGCCCGTGGATGTCCCGCTCGAGGATCGGGAAGTCTGCACGGCGAGCGTGCGGATCCAGGCTGCCCCGCGGACGCGAAGTGACGGTCATCGGCGGGCGCTCATCAGCTGGCGGCCTCGACCGGCTCGGCGACGAGCAATGCCTCATCGGGCACGTCGACGTCCAGGCCTTCCTCGCGCAGGATCGGGCCGTAGCCTTCGTCCTCGAGCCGCAGGGCCAGGTCGCGCCCGCCGGTCTTGACGATCCGGCCGAGGGCCAGGACATGGACGACGTCCGGCTTGATGTAGTTGAGCAGGCGCTGGTAGTGGGTGATCAGGAGGACGCCCATGGCCGGATTGAGCATCGCGTTGACGCCCTCGGCCACGATCCGCAGGGCATCGATGTCGAGGCCCGAATCGGTCTCGTCGAGGATCGCCATCTCCGGCTCGAGGACCGCCATCTGGAGCATCTCGAGACGCTTCTTCTCGCCGCCCGAGAAGCCTTCGTTCACGTACCGGGCAGCGAACGAGTCGTCGACCTTGAGCAGGGCCATCTTCTCGCGCATCTTGCGCCGGAAGTCACCCATCGAGATCCCGCCCCGGATCGAGTCGGTCGGGTCGATGTTCGGATCCGGGACGAGGCCGGCCCGCCTGGCGTTGAGCGCTGAGCGGATGAAGCTTGCGACGGACAGGCCGGGGATGGCCGTGGGGTACTGGAAGGCCAGGAACATGCCCAGACGGGCCCGCTTGTCGGGGCTCATCTTGAGCAGGTCGTGGCCCTTCCAGGTCACCTGCCCGCCCGTGATCACGTACGCCGGATGACCCATCAGCGCATAGGCGAGGGTCGTCTTGCCCGAGCCGTTGGGGCCCATGATCGCGTGGACCTCGCCGGGGCCGACGGTCAGGTCGATGCCCTTGAGGATCTCATGCTCGGGGGCGCCGATCGGCGCCACGCGCAGGTCGCGGATGGTGAGCTGGTCGTCGGTGGTCACGATGGTCGGGACTCCTGGAGGGTGATGGGCTGGACGGGTGCGACTCGCTCCGGAACGAGATCGGCCAGGGTCATCCCGTCAAGGGTCGAGCTGATCGCATCGCGGATCCGGATCCACAGAAAGTTGACGGTGCAGCGCGCCGTGCGGTCGCAGGTGGGTTCGTGGGCAGACTCGGACGCGTCGGTCGCGCAGATCATCGGCGCGATCGGGCCTTCGAGGGCGCGCAGGACCGTGATCATCGGGATCTGCTCGGGCGCCCGGGCCAGCTCGTACCCACCGTGCGAGCCGCGGGTGCTGGTGACCAGCCCGGCGTCGCGCAGGCTCATCACGAGCTGCTCGAGGTACGGCCGGGGCAGGTCCTCATCGGCAGCGATCTCGGCCAGGCTGGCCGGGCCGGCCCCAAATCGCCGGCCAAGCTGGACCATCAGGCGCACGCCGTACTCGCCCTTGGTGCTGAACGAGACGGCGCCGCTGCCATGGAACTGGGTCCGGCTGCTGGTCAGGGCTGGCTCCTTGGAATTCCGACCGAATCTGTCGGGATTACTGTAGCCGGACCCTCCGCCGAGCGTCAACGACGCCTGACGCAAGCGAGCCGCCGCGGACGTTCGGCATCCCGAGCCCTGACTTGTAGCCCATGGCCAGGCGCCACGGCGGGCCGCAATCTAGTTGTCATGCGACACACAGTGCGATCCCACCCTGCATACAGCGGCCGAGCCGCGTCCGGCCAGGGCGTGGCCGAATACGCTCTGATTCTGGTGCTCGTCGCGGTCATCGCCATATCTGCCTTGACGGTCCTTGGGGGCGGCGTCGGCGGCGTCCTTGGGGCCGTCGGATCCGGCTTCGGATCGGGCGGATCGGCTGCGCCGTCGGCGACGGCTACGCCGACGCCAGCCCCGACCCCAACACCGAAGCCGACCAAGACGCCGAAGCCGACCGCAACACCGAAGCCGACCAAGACGCCCAAGCCCTGATCGCCACAATGGCCGGCCTGCCTCTGCCTAATGCAAACCGAACAGGCTGACCAGCAGGATCGCCAGGACCGCCAGGGTGATCCCGGCGTAGAGGCCGTCGCCCTCGAGGGCAAAGCCGACAACTGAAACCATCACGCGCAGGACGGGCGTCGCAATCAGGACGAGCAGGCCGAGCTGGGCGATCGCGATTGGTCGCAACCTGGTCAGGCTCCCGACCAGGCCCGAGAAGTCGGAGTCGGGCCGGACTCGATCGGCGGCTCCGACCAACGAGCCATCCCAGCCGACGACAAGCGACGCGACGAAGGCTGTCGTGAGCAGGATCGCACTGGTCGTCACGCCAACGATCAAGACGCCGCTCACGACCAATCGAAATCGTTCGGGCGTCACTGACCCAGGCCCAGTCCACGCGCCAGCGTTTCGAGGCCAATTGCGACCAAAACGGGCAGGAACAGCAGGCGCACATGGCGGTTCGATAGGTTGGGCAGGAGGCGAGCGCCGATCATCGCACCGGCCAACACTCCGACGGCGACGGGTGTCGCGATCCGGGGGTCAACGTCGCCGCGACTCAGGTAGATCCCGGCTGAGGCGGCCGCGGTCACCCCGATCATGAAGTTGCTGGTCGCCGAGCTGACCTTCATCGGCAGGTGCATCGCGCCGTCCATGGCGAGCACCTTGAGCGCCCCGGATCCGATCCCGAGCAGGCCCGACACTAGCCCGGCGAATCCCATCAGGACGAAGCCGAGCGGAACTCGCTGAGCCGCGTAGCTAACCTCTCGTCCGAGCTTTGCGTCCGGGTAGCTCCCGCTCAGTCGCAAGCTGGCAGCGACGCCAGAAACGACGGTGTCCGGCGGAAGCTCCTCGCCGAGCCGAAGGACCTGCTGGGCAGCGGAGCCCAGGAGAATGACGCCAAGCAGCACGAGCAGCGAAGCCGGTGCGACGACAGCCGCAAGCAAAGCTCCCGCGATCGCGCCAGTGGTCGTCGCAAGCTCGAGGAACATTCCGACCCGCATGTCGGTCATCCGGTCGCGGACGTACGCGGCGGCGGCTCCGGAACTCGTCGCGATCACGCTGACGATGCTCGCCCCGATCGCCAGTCGAATGTCGATCCCGAAGCCGATCGTCAGGGCTGGGACCACGATGATTCCTCCGCCAACTCCGGCCAGCGCCCCGATCAGGCCGGCCGCGGCGCAGACGAGGAAGATCGCGAGATCTGTGCCGACGCTCAACGGGAATTCGCCTGGTGGATCGTCACGCGACTGTCGTCGTCAGCTCCATGGCTGCCGTAAATGCTATGGGCCGCGATTAACGACCCGTTCAGGCCAGGTCCGGCCCTAGAGCCAGCGGGCCATTCGGGTTACGAGTGATTCCAGCCCAGCCACCAATGCTGGGTCCTGCAACAGCTCACCCAGGCTCTGCTCGATCAGCTCTCGGCGACGCCGGATCACCTTCCGCCGCAGGGTCTCGCCGTCCTTGGAGAGCGCGATCCGTCGGCCCCTACCATCGCTGGGATCGCGGGAAATCGAAACGAGACCTCGACGCTCCATTCGCCGGACCAATCGACTTGCCGAGGGCATCGAGGCATTGACGCGATCGGCGACTTCGTGAACGCGCAGCGGTCCGCCCGAGCTCCCCAGGACCATCAGCGTGCGCCATTGTGAAAATGAGAGCTCACCGGCACCGACATCGGAGATTGCCGCGTTGGTGACTGCCACGAGCTCCACGGCAAGCTGATCGAGCTGGTCAAGTACCAGGACCAATGACATCGTTTCGACCACCCTCGGCTCAGGCTAGAATCCGGATGTTATTGTCACTGGACAAGTATTTGCCCAAACGGAATCATTGGAGACGGATTCATGACTCTCCCGAACCGGGTCATCGCGAACCTGCCCCGAATCATGCCCAGTGCCCGCGGCCAGGGCCTCGCTGAGTATGCGTTGATCCTCGCCTTGATCGCGATCGTCGCGATCGTCGCCCTCATCTTCCTGGGAGGCCAGGTGTCCAAGATCCTCAGCACCGTGGGGCACAGCGTCTAGCCCAGGGCCGGCGACTGCTCTGATCCCGTCGCGAACAACGCGTCGAGCAACGGCCGGGCGGTCGGGGTCGAGAAAACCGTCAGCCGATCGCCGACGGCCAGGCTGAGGTCGCCCCGCGGGACGATCAGCTGACCATCCCGCTCGACTGACACGAGCACCGTGTCGCGAGGCCAAGGTGTTGCGGCCACAGTCTGGCCGGCGACGCGCGAACCCTCGCCCAATTCCGCCTCGATCAGGACCCCATCCGGTCCGGCCGTCCGAACTTGCCGCATGTTGCTGGCCAAAGCCGTTCGATATGACCCAAGGATGTCACCGGCGGACAGGATCCCGACGAGGCGCTCATCGGCCACGACCGGGACCCAGCTGCGATGGTGGTCAGTCAGGACTCCCAGGGCATCAACGAGGGCATCCTCAGCCCCGACGAAACGGTCATCAAGGTGGAGCGTTTCAACGGTGCTCGTGGGCTCAGCGGCGGCGAGCTCCGGGGATTCGATCGATCCGCGAAACCGGCCACGATCATCGACGACCGGCGCACCGGGCAGGCTGGCGGCCGCAAGGCGGGCCTGGGCGTCACCGATGCGATCTTCGCTGCGGAGGGTCAGCCGAGGAATCCGAGCCGCGGTCCCAGCCGGAATCGAGGCCAGGAGCGGGAGAGCAATTCGGAACCGGTTGGCTGGCGAGTCGGCCCGGCTCCGAATCTGCTCGCGGTAGATCGAGCGGTCGCCAACGATCAGGATCGCGATGCCGATGGCCAGCATCGCCGGCGGGAGCATGGCCAGGCTGTCGGTCATCTCGGCGACCATCAGCATCACCGCGAGCGGTGCGTGGGCAATGCTCCCGAAGAGGGCCATCATCGCCACGATCACGAAGGGCGATGGGTCGATCGGTACACCCGGCGCGATCGGCTCGAGGATCCGCCAGATACCCGCGCCGAGCAGGCCGCCCACGACCATGCCCGGGCCGAAGATCCCTCCGGAGCCACCCGACCCGATCGAGAGCGAGGTCGCCAGGATCTTGGCGAACGGGAGGACGAGGATCACCCACAGGGGCAAGCCGAGCAGGGCCGTACGATCGAAGCCGGCCTGGACCCAGCCATAGCCCGTGCCCAGCACTCCGGGCAGGACGATTCCGATACAACCCACGGCGAATCCACCGAGCGCCGGGCGGAGGTAGCGAGGCACGGACATCCCGCGAAACCACGTCGTGAACCCATAGAAGCTGGCGATGTACAGGCGACCGACAAGGCCCGCCGCGAGTCCCAGCAATGCGTAGTAGATGAGCTGGCGCGGGTCGGTGAAGCCAAGACCGGCCACCCGTCCGAAGATCGGCGCAAAGCCAACCACGGTGCCGAACACGCTGAACGCCACGATCGAGGCGACAAAGGCCGGCACGAGCGCGTCCGAGTCGACGTCATCGCGAAACGGGATCTCGGCGGCCAGGACGGCGCCGCCCAGCGGCGCGCGGAAGATCGCCCCGATCCCGGCCCCCATGCCGGAGCTCACGGCGATCCGGGCATCCCGCGAATCGAGGTCGAGCAATCGGGCCAGGTACGACCCGAAGCCGGCTCCAATCTGGGCCGTGGGGCCCTCCCGCCCGCCGGAGCCACCTGAACCAATCGTGATCGCAGAGGCTACGAGCTTGACCGCCGGGATCCTCGAGCGGATGCCCCGCGGGTCATGGTGGATCGCTGCTATGGCCGCGTCGGTTCCGTGACCCTCTGCCTCCGGCGCAAACCGGAACACGAGGATCCCGGAGATCAAGCCTCCGGCCGCCACGATGAAAGGCAGGGCCCACGCCCGGCCAATATCGATGATCGGGGCGCTGCCCTCGCCGGCTGGTGACGCGGGCGTAAACCCGGCGAGCGTGCCGAGGAAGAAACTGGTGGCGAGGTCCAGTGCCCAGAAGAAGATCACCGCCCCGAAGCCGCTGATCAACCCGATCAGCGCACCGAGGACGACCCATTTGCGCAGGTACGGAGCGTTTCGGACGATCGCTCGGAGTCGGGTGAGGTCGGGCCTTCGTTGCAGTAGACCCCGCGACGATCGTCGTGCTGGCTCGATCAGCGCCATGTTGTCATACGACAATCATAGGCGCGCCGGCGAGTCTGTCCGGAGCCGATCTCGTGCCGCCGCCGCTTCTGGGGACGCAACCTCCAACTGGGTAATAGCGCCGCCCACCAACCTCTGATCGCACTATCCTTCGTCCGTTCGAACCGGGCGTCCGTCCCGGTCTGCACGCTCGTGACGATCGCGGGGAGCCACCATCGCACCTGAGGAATCGGTCGTCCCACCTGCCTCGGCACCGCCGGATGCCGAGCTCGGCGAATCGCGCTGGCCGATGGCGCTTGCGGTTCTTGCCCTGATGGCCGTGGCCCTCATCGCCCCGGCGCGGCTGTCCATCCTTCCCGGCTGGGTCCTGGCCGCCACCGAGGGGGTCCTTCTCCTGGCCCTGATCGTGGGCGACCCCGGTCGAATCGATCGAACCGGGCCATGGCAGCGACGCACCTCGATCGCCCTCGTGGTGGTGGTGCTGGCCAGCACGCTCGGCTCGACCGCCCTGTTCATCTACCTGTTGCTGACCGGATCACCGCTCGCGAGCCAGGCCGACCAGGTGCTGCTGGCTGGCGGCAAGGTCTGGCTCGGCAACAACGTGGCGTTTGCCTTCCTGTATTGGCAGTTCGATGGCGGTGGGCCCGCCATCCGGGCCCACGGAATGCCGCGCTATCCGGATCTCGCGTTCCCGCAGCAGCTCAACCCCGAGATCGCACCGCCGAATTGGCGGCCCCAGTTCATCGACTACCTGTATGTCGGCTTCACGACCGCCAGCGCCTTCAGCCCGACCGACACGATGCCGCTGGTCCATTGGGCAAAGGTCGCCATGGCTTCGCAGGCACTGATCTCATTCGTGGTCGTCGGCCTGGTCATCGCCCGGGCCGTCAACGCCTTCCAGTAGGCGTCCGCGGACTCCGCCCAGCACGCCCGCGAATTCCCGGTTTGAGCACGATCCGAGGGTGCTTAACGGCCCGTTAACCGAATTCGGCCTTGACGTTGTGTTAACGCGGGGGTCAAATGCACTTCGACGTGACGGTATTGGCCGTCCGTCGGTGGTCCGTGACCGTTGCGCTGCTCGATGCCTGGCGACTAACCACCGGAGGAGGTGCCACATCGCAGGACGCATCGGTCATCTGATGCCCGGCCCACCCCACGACTGCAGTTAGTGGAGAACCGCATTGCGCACTGAGCGTTCACCGTTGCGAATTGCCAGCCTGGGGGCGGTCACCGTCCTCCTGTTTGCTGCCTGCTCAGCCGGTGCCACCACGGCCCCGGCTTCGACTGCCCCGACCGCTGCCCCGACCGCCGCCCCGACGACGGCCGGCTCGGCAGCACCGTCGAGCGCGGCCGCGTCAGCCGCTCCTTCGACAGACGCCGCGATGGCCTCGCTGGTCGCCGCTGCTCAGAAGGAAGGCAACCTGACCACGATCGCCCTGCCCCACAACTGGTGCGACTACGGCGACATGCTGACCGGCTTCACCGCGAAGTACGGGATCAAGATCAACGAGCTCAACCCGGATGGTGGCTCGGGCGACGAGATCGCCGCGATCGAGGCCAACAAGGCCAGCACCGGACCCCAGGCGCCTGACGTCATCGACGTCGGCCTGGCCTTCGGACCGCAGGCCAAGCTCAAGGGCGACATCCAGCCCTACAAGGTCAGCACCTGGGCCGACATTCCGGACGTGGACAAGGACGCCGACGGCTACTGGTACGGCGACTATTACGGCGTGATGGCGTTCGAAGTCAACACCGCCGTCGTGACCGATGTCCCGAAGGACTGGTCGGACCTGCTCAAGTCCGAGTACAAGGGCCAGGTCGCCCTGTCGGGCGATCCGACGGTCTCGAACCAGGCCATCTCGGCCGTATGGGCAGCCGGCATCGCGACCGGTGGCTCGCTTGACAACGCCCAGCCCGGACTCACCTTCTTCCAGAAGCTGAACGCCGACGGCAACCTCGTGCCAAGCATCGCCAAGACGGCCACGATCGCCTCCGGTGAGACTCCGATCAAGCTGGCCTGGACCTACAACGCGCTGTCGGACAAAGACTCGCTGGCCGGCAACCCGGCCATCACGGTGACCGTCCCGACGTCCGGTCGCTTCGGCGGCATGTACGTCCAGGCGATCAGCGCCTTCGCTCCGCATCCGAACGCCGCCAAGCTTTGGATGGAATACCTCTACTCCGACGTCGGCCAGAACACCTGGCTGAAGGGGTACTGCAACCCGATCCGCTACGACGCGATGGTCAAGGCCGGCACGGTTGATCCGGCCGCCCAGGCCAAGCTGCCGGACACGACCGGGACAGTCCTGCCGACCCTCGCCCAGATCACTGCGGCCACCACGGTGATCACCAAGGGTTGGCCGACGGTCGTCGGCGCGACGATCAAGTAGCCAGCTGAATTGATTGCGGGAGCGCGGTGACCAACGCCGCTCTGCCGCTTAGCGCACCGGGCACGCCGACATCGGCGCGCCCGGTGCGTCGTCGTATTCCGCGAGGACTGCTGGGGATCCTCCCCTTTCTCCTCTTTTCGTTCCTGTTCCTGATCGGGCCGACGTTCTACCTGGTCATCGGCAGCCTCCAGAACGCCGCAGGCCAATGGACCCTCGAGAACTTCGCCCAGCTGTTCTCGCCCCAGATCGCCCAGACCTACCTGAACAGCATCGAGATCAGCCTGGCGACCGCCGTATTCGGCGGGATCTTCGGGTTCCTGCTGGCCTACGCCGTGATCTCGGGCGGCCTGCCACGCATCCTGCGCTCGGGCCTGATGACCTTCTCCGGCGTCGCCTCCAACTTTGCCGGCGTCCCGCTGGCTCTCGCGTTCGTCTTCACCCTCGGACAGCAGGGCCTCGTGACGTTGTTCCTGAAGGGCCTCGGGGTCAACATCTACGACGCCGGCTTCTCGCTTTATTCGAAGCTGGGGCTCGGCATCGTGTACCTCTTCTTCCAGTTCCCGTTGATGGTCCTGATCATCGCCCCGGCGATCGACGGCCTCAAGAAGGATTGGCGCGAGGCGGCCGAGAACATGGGCGCCAGCTCGAGCCAGTACTGGCGGAAGGTGGCCCTGCCGATTCTCACCCCGTCACTGCTCGGGACGATGATCCTGCTGTTTGGAAACGCGTTCGGCGCCCAGGCCACGGCCTACCAGCTGACCGGCGGGTTCATCGACATCGTGACGATCGCCATCTCGCGCCAAATGCGCGGCGACGTGCTGTATGACCCGAACCTGGGCTATGCCCTGGCGATGGGCATGGTCGTGATCATGGCCATCTCGATCTTCGCCTACTCGGTGCTGCAACGCCGATCAGAGCGTTGGCTGAAGTGAGCTCTCCTCGTTCGGCCAGGGAGTAGCCATGGGCTTCCCGAATCCGTCCATCACGGGCACCGCGATTGAGCAGGAGCTGCGACCGGGCGAGCACGCATCGGCGCCCGCCGCAGGCGCCGGGGGATCGCGCGGCCGCTACCTGACCCGGGCCGCCTGGTGGTTCGTGTTCATCGTCGGCTTCCTGTACTTCGTCGTGCCCCTATACGCCACGCTCGTCTTCTCGCTCAAGTCGAGGCCGTTCGGCTCGGCCTACACGGCGATCCTCCACGATCCCCAGTTCGTTTCGACCCTTACCTACTCGTTCATCGCCGGGATCCTGACGATCATCATCAGTGTCCTGATCATCGTCCCGACGGCGTTCTGGGTCCGGCTCAAGTACCCCTCGCTGCGGCCCGCCGTCGAGTTCATCACCCTGCTGCCGTTCGTGATCCCGCCGATCATCCTGGTCTTCGGCCTGGAAAATACCTACGGCAGCCAGCCCCTCGCCCTGACCAACTCGGACCAGGGGCTCAACCTGCTCCTGGTCGCGGCGTATGTGATCCTGTCGTTCCCGTACATGTACCGAGCGGTCGATACGGGCCTGCGGGCGATCGACATCCAGAGCCTGACCGAAGCGTCCCAGAGCCTCGGAGCGGGCTGGGTCCGGATCCTGGCCCAGGTGATCCTGCCGAACCTGCGGACGGCCCTCCTGAGCGGCGCCTTCCTGACCCTCGCCATCGTGGTCGGTGAGTTCACCATTGCCACCTTCCTGAGCCGGCCGGCGTTTGCCCCCTATCTCAGCATCGTCGGCGACTCGAAGCCGTACGAACAGGCAGCCCTGGCCCTGGTCAGCTTCGGGATCACCTGGTTTGCCATGATCATGATCGCGATCCTCGGTCGCAATTCGCGCAACAAGATCCAGGTCACCGTCGGCTAGGTCGCTCGGCGACGTCCGCGAAGGAGAACAAGGCAGTCATGGCCTTCCTCGAGCTCAAGGGAATCCAGAAGCACTTCGGCACGGTTCCGGCCGTCCATGACTTCAACCTGGCCGCCGAATCGGGCGAGTTCGTGTCGTTCCTGGGCCCGTCCGGCTGCGGCAAGACCACCACCCTGCGGATGATCGCCGGATTCGAGAAGCCGACGGCCGGCACGATCGTCGTCAACGGCACCGACATCACCTACAAGGCCCCCAACCAGCGCAACGTCGGGATGGTCTTCCAGTCCTACGCCCTGTTCCCGAACATGACCGTCGCCGACAACATCGCCTTCGGGTTGAAGATCCGCAAGCGGCCCAAGGACCAGATCAAGAAGCGGGTGGGCGAGCTGCTCGAGCTGATCCACCTGCCCGACAAGGGCACCCGCTACCCGTGGCAGCTCTCGGGCGGTCAGCAGCAACGCGTCGCGCTCGCCCGGGCCCTGGCGATCGAGCCCCAGGTCCTCCTGCTGGACGAACCGCTGTCGGCCCTCGACGCCAAGATCAGGGTCTCGCTCCGGAACGAGATCCGGGCGATCCAGCGCCAGCTCGGGATCACCACCGTGTACGTGACCCACGACCAGGAGGAGGCGCTGTCGCTGTCCGACCGGATCGTGGTGATGAGCGAGGGCCGGATCGAGCAGATCGGCACACCCTTCGAGATCTACAACTTCCCGACCACCGGCTTCGTGGCCCGCTTCGTGGGCACCCTGAACATCCTGTCGGGCAAGATCGTCGACCCCACGGCTGGGACCCTCGAGGCGGCCGGCCACACGATCCGGACCGGCAACCCGTTCGAGGGCGGCCACGCCGGGGACCCGGTCACGATCGCCATCCGGCCCGAAATGGTCACCCTGGGCGCCCTGGACGGGTTGAACCAGATGACCGGGACCGTGCACGATGTCACGTTCCTCGGTTCGATCGTCCGGGTCCGGCTGCAGTACGCCGATGACAGCGGGGCGCTGGCCTTCGACACGTTCAACAACCCGAACCTGGCCGTTCCCCAGCCGGGCACCCCGGTCACGATCTCGTTTCCGCCGGCAGCCTGCCTGGTTATCGACAAGGCCCAGGCTGCTGCGGCCGCGGCGGCGGCGACGGAGGATGTCGGCGCCGCTTGATCCGGCCATGAACCCGGCCGAGCTCCTGGGCATGGACCTCGTCGTGTTCGACAAGGACGGCACCCTGATCGACTTCGATGCGATGTGGGGCGGCTGGGCCGAGGACCTCGCCGAGCGCCTCGAGGTGCTGCTCGGCCGCCCGATCCGGGATGAGCTCCATCGGACGATTGGCTACGACACGGCAGCTCGGCGGACCATCCCCGGATCACCCCTCGCGGCGACTCCGATGGCCCAGCTGCGGATCATGACGACGGACCTGGTGATCGAGTCGACCGGCGCGACCCGGGCCGAAGCCGAAGGGATCGTTGAAGCCGCCTGGGCACCGCCGGACCCGGTGAGCCTGGCCCATCCCCTGGCCGATCTCGATGCCCTCTTCCGCTGCCTCCGCTCAGCCGGCAGCCGGATCGCGATCGTGACCTCGGATGACCGCGCCCCGACCGAGGCCACCCTGACCGGCCTCGGGATCGCCCAGCTCGTGGATGCGGTCGTGTGTGCGGAC
The DNA here is from genome assembly GCA_963720965.1 of uncultured Chloroflexia bacterium. GTDB lineage: Bacteria > Chloroflexota > Limnocylindria > Limnocylindrales > CSP1-4 > Palsa-1033. The sequence goes on from CAVRHD010000003.1 coordinate 177,173, forward strand.
GATGGGCTCCCATCGAAGCCCGCTCCGGACACGATCCTGGCCGCCTGCCGGCACGTCGGGGTCGAGCCGGGCCGGGCGGCGATGATCGGTGACTCGGTCGCCGACATGGCCATGGCCGAGGCGGCCGGGATCGGCCGGCGGATCGGGGTGCTGTCCGGCATCGGCCGGAGGTCCGAGCTCGAGCCTCTCTCGAACCTGGTGATCGATTCGATCGCGGACCTGCTCTAGGGAACGAGCGAGGCGCCGCCCGGGAACGGGGTCGGTGGGGCCGTCGTGACGAAGCCGGCCGCGGGCAGCGCCAGCAGCAGGATGAAGGCCAGCACGAACAGCACGACCAGGACCCTGAAGGTGGTCAATTCACGAAAGGATCGACGGCGCCGCGACATCAGCGTCGAGTCTACCCGCGACCGGTACATCCGGGCTATTCATGCACACGGGACTGTGCCCTACGGTCTGGACAAGCGCGGGGCCCACTGGCCTGGGGGGCGCGCTCCATTGAATCAGCCCAGGCGCCCCACCCAACGCCAGCAGGCTTCGGCCGGAGGTCACGTCCCGAGTGGCGCCCGCGTTCGATCGAGCAACGACGACCGACCTGATCACGATCGCCGAAGCCGCACGGCTGGCCGGCGTCCATCGCAACACCGTTCGGTCGTGGTGCGCCAATGGCCGGCTGTCGAGCGTCCGGATCAATCGACGCGGCGATCGCCGGATCCGGCGTGGGGAGATCCAGGGCCTGGTCGCCCGGCGAGCGGTCCGGCAGGCCGGCTCGGTCGAGCTGCCGCCCAACCCGTCACGCTCGGACCCCGGGGCTTCCGGAGGACGGCCCGGCGAGGCACCGGACGCGCGCCGGCGCGAGGCCGCGATTCGGAAGATCGCCGCCGAAGTCTCGCGCCGAACAGACCTGGACACGATCCTGGCCGACGTCATCGAGGCGTCGGTCGGGCTCTTCTCGGCCGACCGGGCCGCGCTCTGGCTGTTCGAGCCTGACCTGCCCCAGCCGTTCCAGCTGGCGGCCCAGGACAACCTCAGCCCGGCGCTCCGTGAGGCGACCACCCGGATCTCGTCAACCGATGACGAAGCCATCGTCCGCTGCGTGCGGGCCAAGCGCGTCGAGGTCATGCCCGATCCGTCCCGGCAGGCCCACGGTCCGGCCCTGCGCGCCGCGTACGAGCGCGATGGGATCGCCACCGCCTGCTTCGTTCCGATCATCTTCGGCGAGTCCGCCCTGGGCGTCCTGAGCATCTTCCACCAGGCGGCCCAGGCCTGGCCGGCCGCCGAGGTCGAGCTCGCCCAGGCCTTCGCCGACCAGGTCGCCTCGGCCATCGCGAACGCCCGACTGCGCGCCGAGACGCACGACCTGGCAGCGCGCCTGCGCGCGATCCAGGCCCTCGGCGGCCGGCTCAACGGCCTGAATGATGTGGGCGCCATCGGCGAGGCCATCGTGGCCGAGGCGCGGGACCTGATCGACTTCGACAACATCCGGGTGTACCGGGTGGATCACGACCGGGGCGTGTGCGAGCCGATCGCCTTCCAGGGCACGTTCATGGGCATCCCCGACGTCCGGGCCGAGATGCTTCGCTGCCGGATCGGCGAGGGCCTGACCGGCTGGGTCGCCGAGCACAACCAGGCCTTGCTGGTGCCCGAGGCCGACCGCGATCCGCGGCGGGTCGTGATCGGCCCGATCGAGGGGCCCGAGTCGATGCTCCTGGTCCCGGTCACCTACGGCGGCCGGGTGGAGGGCGTGATCGTCCTGGCCCGGCTTGGCCGCAATCGGTTCGGGGCCGACCACGAAGCAACCCTGTTGATCTTTGCCGGCCACGCCGCGCAGGCCCTGGTCAACGCCGACAACCGGGCCCGGGTCCAACGCCAGCAGGAGGAGCTCGAACTGCGCCTGGCCGGCCAGCGCCGGCTGCTCGAGGTCAACTCTGAGCTCCTCTCGACCCTCGACCCGGTCGCGGTCCTGGACACGATCGCCGACCTGCTCAAGGAGGTCGTGGCCTACGACGCCCTGACGATCTACCGGGTGGACCGGGAGAACGGCCGACGCTGGGCGGTCATCGCCCGGGACCGGTTTGCCGAGGTGATCCTGCGCGAGCAGATGCCGATCGGGGTCGGGATCACCGGCTGGGCGATCGACCACCGCCAGGCGGTCCTGTGCAACGACGCCCTCGAGGACCCGCGCTGCGTCCAGATCCCGGGCACGCCGGTCGAGCCGGAATCGATGCTGATCGTGCCGCTCCAGGTGGGCGGTGAGGTGATCGGCACGCTCAACGTGGCCCGGATGGGCGCCGCAGAGTCGCATTTCACCGAGTACGAGTTCGAGCTCACCCAGCTCTTCGGCGGGCAGGCCTCGATCGCCCTCCAGAACGCCGAGGCGCACCTGGCCATGAAGGTCCGGGCCGATCACGACGCGCTGACCGGGCTGGGCAACCACGGGGCGTTCCAGCGCGACCTGGGGACGGCCCTGGAAGGCGCCCGGCCGGAGCCGTTCGCGGTCCTGATGCTCGACCTCGATGCGTTCAAGCAATTCAACGACACCCAGGGTCATCCGGCCGGGGATGGCCTGCTGCGCTCGATCGCCGATGCGATCAGCACCTCGAATTCGGGTCGAGGACCGGGCCTACCGCTACGGCGGCGACGAGTTCTCGGTGATCCTCAGCCCGATCACCCGCTCCGGCGCCGAGGAGGCCGCCGCCCGGATCCGGGCGGCGGTCGGGGCGTTGACCGAGAATCACCGGGCACCGGTCACCGTCACGGTGGGCATCGCCTGCTTCCCGACCGACGGAGAGACGAAGGCCGAGCTGGTCGCGGCGGCCGATGCCCGGCTGTTCCTGGCCAAGCCGAGCAGCGCCCGTGACAACGTCGAAGCCGCGGTCGCCCGCGAGGCCTACCTGAGCGCACTCCACGACACGGCGATCACCCTGATGGACCGGCTCGAACCGGCCGAGCTGCTCGAGACGATCGTCAAGCGGGCATCGACCCTGCTGGGCGCCACCAGCGGCTACCTGTACCTCGTCGACGAGGCGGCCGACGAGCTAGTCGTCGAGGTCGGCACCGGCGTCTTCTCCGACTGGCGCGGCTTCCGCCTCCAGCGCGGGATGGGCATGGGCGGGATGGTCTGGCAGACCGGTCGGCCCCTCGTCGTCGCCGACTACGACACCTGGCAGCACCGCGCGGTCGAGCTGCCCCACGGCCTGTTCGGCTCGGCCATCGGGGTCCCGCTCACTTCGGATGGGGCGGTGATCGGGGTGATCGGCCTGAGCTCTGGGACTCCCCTCCGGCCGTACGGTGAGCGCGAGATCGCCGTCCTCGGCCGATTCGCCCAGCTGGCCTCGATCGCCCTCGACAATGCCCGCCTGTTCGCCACCGTCCAGCGCCAGGTGGTGGACCGGGCGGCGGTCGAGGAAGACCTGCGCCAGAGCGAGGAGCGGTTCCGGCGCATGTCCGACGCCACGACGGAGGCGATCGCGATCCATCGCAACGGCGAGATCCTCGAGGTGAACGAGGCGTTCTGCCGATTGCTCGGCTACAGCTCGAAGGACCTGATCGGACGCCAGGTGCTCGACTTCGCGACGCCCGAGACGCGGGCCCAGGTCAGCGGCCTGTCGCCCGAATCCGTCCGGCCGTTCGAGGCGGTCGCCCTGGCCGCCGATGGCTCGACCATCCCGGTCGAGGTCGTCTGGCGGGAGCTGCCCGATGGCCAGGATCCGCCGGCCACGGTGGTCTCGATCCACGACCTGCGCGAACGACGGCGGCTGGAGGAGGAGATCAGCCAGCGATCCTTCTACGATCCCGTCACGGGGCTGCCCAACCGCGCCCTGTTCCTGGACCGGTGTGCCCATTCCCTGACCTGGACGCGCCAGAACGACGACGACCCGGTGGCGGTCATCCTGCTCGACCTGGACCGCTTCAAGGTGGTCAACGAGAGCCTCGGCCACGCTGTTGGCGACCGGCTCCTGGCCGAGGCGGGACGACGCCTGGCCGCCGCCCTCAGGCCGGGCGACACGGTCGCTCGGTTCGGTGGTGACCAGTTCGCCGTGATGCTCGACGGGATCTCATCGGGTGATGAGGCCCGGGAGCTGGCCGAGACGCTCGATGCGATCCTGCGCGAGCCGTTCGACCTCGACGGCCGGGACGTGTTCATGAGCGCGAGCATGGGCATCGTCGTCGGCGCACCGGGGATTGCCGATCCGGGCGACCTCCTGCGCGAGGCCGAGATCGCCCTGAACCGGGCCAAGACGGACCGGACGACGCATCGGACGGTGTTCGAACCGGGCATGAACAACGAGACGCTCGAACGGCTCGACTTCGAGAACGACCTGCGCCGGGCGATCGAACGAGACGAGCTGGTCCTGCACTACCAGCCCCTGATCGACCTGGCGACCGATCGGCTGGTCGGGCTCGAGGCCCTCGTCCGCTGGCAGCACCCGGTCCGCGGCCTCGTCCCGCCGATGGCGTTCATTCCGCTGGCCGAGGAGACCGGCCTGATCCTGCCCATCGGGCGCTGGGTCCTCGAGACCGCCTGCCGCCAGGCGCAGGCGTGGCAAACGGCCTTCCCCGAGATTCGCCCGATGATGAGCGTCAACCTGTCCGCCCGGCAGTTCGCCCAGCCCGATCTTGGCGAGCAGCTGGCCGCGATCCTGGCGGCCAGCGGGCTGTCACCGGCGAGCCTCGAGCTGGAGATCACCGAATCGGTCGTGATGGACAGCTCCGAGGCCGCGATCGAGGCGCTCCGGGCGCTCCAGCAGCGCGGGGTGAAGCTCGTCCTCGACGACTTCGGGACGGGCTACTCCTCGCTGGCGTACCTCAAGCGCCTGCCGCTTGACACGATCAAGATCGATCGCTCATTCGTGGCTGGCCTCGCCGAAGACGACGCCAACCTGCCGATCGTGCAGGCCGTCGTCGCGCTCGCCCACGGGCTGGGCATCGACGTGACCGCCGAGGGCATCGAGACGGTCGAGCAGCGCGACTGCCTGCGCGACCTCGGCTGCGATCGCGGCCAGGGTTACTACTTTGCCCGGCCGCTGCCGGCCGAGGAGCTCGAGGCGCTCCTGCGCAGCCGGCGCGCCGGCTGAGGCTGCCTAGCGGCCTCCGCTGCCTCCGAAGATCCGGAGCAGGAACAGGAACATGTTGATGAAGTCGAGGTACAGGTGGAGTGCCCCGATCACCGACGCCTTCTCCATCGAGCCGGTCCAGGCGGCCAGGTCGCCGTTCTTGATCCGCTGGATGTCCCAGGCCGTGATCCCGGCGAACAGGCCGACGCCCAGGTACGACACCAAAAGGCTGAGGCCGCTGCTGTGGAAGAACAGCAGGTTGAGGACCGATGACACGATGATCCCGATCAAGGCCATCATGAAGAACCGGGCGAACACGCTCAGGTCGCGCTTGGTCACGAAGCCGAACACGGCCGAAGCCCCGAACATCGCCGCGGCGCTGGTGAAGGCCAGGGTGATCGTGCCCAGGTCGTAGGCCAGGAAGATGATCGAGAAGACAAAGCCGGTCAGGGCAGCGTAGACGAAGAACAGCAGCAGGGCCAGCGTCGCCGACATGCGATTGATCCCGGCACTGATCCCGATCACGACCACCAGCTGGAGGACGATCGCGGGCAGGAACAGGGCTTGGGCGGCCGCTTCGAGGCTGGCACTGCCGGCGACGACCCACGAAACGGCGGCCGTGATGGCCAGGCCGGCAAACATCCAGGCGAGGGCCTGGCTCACGAGACCGGTCGACAGCCGGGCGGCCGGACGAACACCGAGTTGCGACGGCGTCTGGGGGTAGTTCATCGTTGGCGATCCTTACTCTTCGTCCGCACGGGCGTGCTCGTCCGTGCCTCGGCCTGCTCGGCTGTCCGGGCGAGAACCCAGACCAGATCCGCGAGGCGGTTCAAATACGGTAGCAGGTGCTCGGATCGAAGCAATCCCTCGGCCTCGAGCGAAACGACCCGACGCTCGGCCCGGCGGACCACCGTGCGGGCCAGCTCGAGTGCGGCGCTCGTCCGGGTCTCGCCGGGGACGACGAACTCGCGGGGCATCTCGATCCGCTTCTCGAGGTCCACGCTCAGCTCGGTCAGGTCGTCGACCATTGCCGCCGACACGCGCGTCCGGCCGTCTTCGAGGCGATCGACGGCGTCGGGCGTGGTCGCCAGCTCGGCGCCGACCACGAAGAGCTCGCGCTGGAGTCGGAGGATCAGCTCGGCGATCGTGGCCAGAGTGGCATTGAGCGTGCCCAGCTGGGCCCTGACCCCCAGCTCGGCCCGGGCCAGGCCGAGGGCGGCGACGGCTTCATCGATCGTGCCGTAGGCCTCGGTCCGGGGATCGTCCTTGCGGACGCGCGGACCGCCGTAGAGCAGGCCGGTTGTGCCGTCGTCGCCGCGGCCGGTCGTCACGACGGAGTCGATCCTGGTCACGATCCGGGGCGGGTCACCACATCAGGCCCGCGTCACGGGGATCCCAGCGCTCGGCCAGAAGGGTGACCTTGACATCGTGCTCGACGACCGACTCGGCCTGCTCCTTGACCTGCTGGATCATCGACCCGGCGTACGGGCAGAACGGCGTGGTCAGGATCATCTTGATCTCGGTCGACTCGGGCCCCAGGAGGATCTGTCGGATCAGGGCCAGCTCGACGACGTTCATCCCGATCTCCGGATCGACCACGGCCCGGAGTGCGTCCAGGATCGCCAGCTCGGTCGCTCGCTTCTCCGCGTCGAACGGAGCCTGTTCGGTCGGAGCGGAATCGGTCATGCCGAAATCCTACCAGATGACTCGGAAATAGCGACACCACAGCTCCTGGCGCCGGCCGGCATCGTGGGCCCGGCCCGCCGCCGCCGGCGCGTACCGCGGCCGAAGCCCGGCCAGCATCGTGGGCCCGGCCCGCCGCCGCCGCGTTTCGCGGCCGAAGCCCGGCCAGCTTCTTCCCGAATACCAATCCCTGAAGTGCTACGGAGGAATCGAGTCGTTCGCCCGACCTCTCGGCGCTCCTCTCCAAGCACGAATCGGGTCGGCATGGCTGTTCCCTCGGCTCGGAATCCCCTCGATTTGCCCGGAAATGTTCGCTAGCACTTCCCCGATTGATAAACCGGAACAATCGATCGATGGGACCCTCACTGTGGCCGGCGCAGGGATCGAACCTGGCGATTAGCAGCCCACGTAGTGTTGGACGCGAATTCATCCTCCGAAGGCGTCGCTTGGACGCGGATTCGGGGCAGGACCGGCAGCCGGGCGACCGATTCGTGCAGGGATGCCCGGCCCACGCCTCGGCAACGAGCCCGGAATCGGTGCAACTCCAGCCCAACAGTACGGGGGCGAATATTCGCGCAGTTTGGGCCCGGCCCGCCGTCGTCGGCGTACCGCGGCCGAAGCCCGGCCGCCCTATAGACCGGGGCCGTTCCTGGGCCGGTCCTCCAGCTCGTGGACCCGCCGCTCGAGCGCATCGAGCTGGTCCGAGCGCCGGCGCAGGATGACCATCGCCCGGGTGATCAGCACGATCAGCAGGATCGGAATCAGGATGTCGACGAACGCGACGAGGCTCATGAAGTAGCTCATCTCGGGCACGGTCGTCGGACCTCCAGCCGGCTCAGATTGGCAGGGGCGGCTTGATCACGACGCCGGTCAGGCGGAGCTGTTCGGGCAGGACCTCGGCCTCGGCCTGGCTGTAGCCGGGCCCGGCCAGCGACCCGTCGGCCTCGAAGTAGTCGGCATATTCGGCTCGATGCTGGGCGGCGAAGGCGTACGCGCTGGCGATTCCCATGACCCGCAGCTCGGGATGCTCGGCCAGGAGACGGGTGAGGTCGTAGCCGTTGCGGCGCAGGTCCAGGAGCTGGCGCACGGTCAGGCGGCTGCCGTAGCAGAACGGCTCCCCGTTCATCACCAGCGGGTCGACCTTGACCCACTTGACCGTCACGCTCAGGCGCCCTTGTACAGCAGCTGCAGGATCCGATTGCGCTTGCGGGCGTCGCCGGCAATCCGACGCTGCCAGCGGAAGCGCTCGATCGCCGTATCCAGGGCCGCATCGGCAGCGGGGCGCTCGCTCGGGGTGAGCACCGCCTGGCCGGCCTCGCGCAGTCCTTCGCACAGGGCGATGACGTTGTCCATCGGGACCCGCCGGCGGCGGTAGATCACCGAAGCCTGCTCCGCCCACGAATGGATCGCGGCCAGGCTGCCTGTGGCGATCGAGTCGGCGACCTCGTCAACGAGAATCTCGGTATCGCGCAGGAGCAGCCGGATCCCGTCCTCATCGTTGTGGACGGGGATCGTCGGGTCGAGCTCGATCGCGATCTGGAGGGCCCGGGTTCCGAGCCGGGCGCGGGCTGCTCGCATCCGGTCGGCGGCGGCCGGTAACCCGGCGTGCTGATCGAGGGGCGGCAGGCCAAGGGCAGGATGGCTCACGGCTACAGAGTCTAGCGCAGGCTCGGGGCCTCGGACGTCGCTCAGCGGACGTTGGAGTGATGGCCGGAACTCGCCGGCCGGCCGAGGCGCATGGCCGGCGCCTCCGGCTCGGTCCCGTTAGCTATGATCGGGGCAGGAGGGTGCAATGACCGATCCACTCACGCCCGGGGGTGCCGGCATGCCCGGCGAGCCGACCCGGCCACCGGATGTTCCAGCGCCGGCAGAATCCGTGCCGACGGAGCCCGCGCCCACGGAGGCCGCGCCCACGGAGCTCACACCGTCGGAACCCGCGAGCGATCCGATGTCGCCCTGGGCAAGCCCGGCAGCCCAGCCGGATCCCCTGGTTGCCTCGACCCCGTTGGAGGGCAGCCCCGGTTTCGGGATGCCGGCCGGCATGGACGCCGGGGCGCCACCCCCACCACCCGCGGCGTCGCCCGAACCAGCCGCGCCGCAAGGCTGGGCGCCCGGATCGGCTCCGACCGCGGCCATGGCCGGTGCCGAGGCAGTCGCGCCCAGGAAGCGCGGGCTGCCGATCCGGCTGTTCATCGTGATCGGCGTGATCATCGTGATCATTGGTGCCGTCGTCTACTTCACCAAGGACCAGAAGAGCGCCAGCGACCTGACGGTGGGCGACTGCTTCGACGTCCCGACCGCGAATGTCGACATCGATACGGTCAAGAGCGACCCGTGCACCGACAGCCACACCGGCGAGATCTTCTTCGTGACGACCTATCCCGACGCGGCGGCCTACCCGGCCGACAGCGACTTCGAGACGTTCGCCGAGAACAACTGCAACCCGGTCTACACGACCTACGTCGGGACCAGCCTCGACCAGACCCCCGACCTCACCATCGGCTTCTTCTATCCGCAGTCGGACGGCTGGAGCAATGGCGACCGGACCGTGAAGTGCTACGTGACCCGGGTCGACGGAGCACCAACGACGAAGTCGGTCAAGGGGACCAGCGGGACCTGACGATCCGGCTCGAGCTCACGCGACGCCCCTCGTCTCGGCCACGATCGTCGCCGGCGCCAGCTGTTCGACCAGCAGCCGGCGAAATCGATCGACCTGGCCGCCGGGCGGAACCGCCTCGAGCCATCGTCGGAGGAGCTCCTCGCCCTCGGAGTACACGAAGATGTACGACCGAAAGAGGGGATCCTCGATGAAGTCGAGCAGCTTCTCAGCCCGCTCCGGGGTCATCAGCGCCGACAGTTCGAGCTCGCTGCGGACCGTGTCGTGGTCGGCGCCGTCGACATGCCGCCGGAGGGCGGCATTCACCTCGAACTGACGGAGCCGGGCGCGCGGCTCGCGCAATGCCACCGCAATCCGGACCAGCTCGGCGGTGGACCGCCCGGCGGTGAACCGTCCGCCGGTCGCGGCCGGAATGCCTGATCGCTCGAAGAGCTCCTCGATCAGGCTTACCTCCTCGTCGGAGGGCACGGCAAAGCGCCGGCCCAGGTCGGCCAGGCCCTCGCCGATCAGGCACTCGGGCGTGTTGAGCAGGAGGATGCTGCACTCGAGGCGGTGCTCCTCGGTGACGAGCCGGGCCTCCTTCCAGGCGTGTTCGAGGTGGTGGCCGGGGTAGGTCTCGTGGGCAACGACGCTGACCAGCGTCGGCGCCCGGATCGGCAGGTCAATGTTCAGGTCGACCCGCGACTGGAGGTTGCCGTCGTACCAGTTGTAGCCGGACCAGGGCTGACCGCGGACCAGCTCGAGGCGCAACCCTTCACCGGGCGGCAGGCCGAACTGGACCCGCGCGCGCTCGCGAAAGATGCCGACCAGCCAATCGGTCACGGCCGGCAACCGCTCGACCGGGACAACCAGCCCGTCGTCCCATTCGGCCAGGCGCTCGACGAGTGGCTTGGGGCCCGGCAGGAGCCGATCGATCTCGGCCCGGGCCGATGCGAACAGCTCGAGCGGGCGGCGTGCGACGGTCCAGTCGAAGCAGCGTTCGACGTGTTCGAGGTAGGCCGACCCGGTCAGCCCGTCAGGAGCATCCCGGAAGGCCCGGGCGTTCGCCTCGATCGCCCGCAGCTGGGCACTGAGCCAGGTCCGCCGGGCCGGTTCCTCGACCTCGGCCGTGACCCGCGCGCCGAGGGCGGTGGCATCGTCGATCAGGCGATCGAGCGACGGCACGGGTGCCATGTCAACCTGGGCCTTGAGCGCGGCCGGACCGAAGTAGCCGTCGACGAACCCCGGCCGGACCTGGTCCAGGCGAAGGGCGAGGGTGAGGTAGCCGGCGGCGATCGCATCGGGGGTCGGCACGGTCCACTCGCCGCCGGCGGCCGGCTCGGTCAACCCGGCGTCTCGCCCACGAAGGGCATGTTGCGGCGCTCGGCCGCGTCGAGGCTCATCCGCAGGGCGGCCGTCTTCTGGCCGGCAACCTCGCGGACATAATCGGCCTCCTCCTCGGGCTGCATCGGCCGCCCGCGCACGATCGAGCGGGATTTGCCGACCATCAGCCAGCTCAGGTGATAGCGGTCCATCGTTCCCCAGGCCGACCGCAGGAGCTCGTCGGACAGCTGCAGCCAGACCTGCAGGGCGCCCAGCGACGGGCTCTGCTGGAGCCGCTCGCCCTCGTCCACCAGCTGCCGGGTGCGCAGGATCAGCTCGTCGCGGGTCACGGCTGGATCGGGTCGGGTTCGACCGGCAGGAGGGCAGCCATCGACATCGCGTCGATCCACGCCTCGCGTGCCGCCCGGATCGCGCGCCCGCGCGGTCCCGGCCGGCCGTCGCCGACCGGCCGTCCGTCGAGGCTCGAGAGCGGCACGATGCCGGCCACGCTGCCGGTCAGGAATGCCTCGTCGGCCGCCACGAGCTCGTCCGGCCGAAGCTCGACCTCGACCGGCGTCAGGCCCAGCCGTTCGGCCTGGGCGAGCAACCACGTCCGGGTCGTCCCGGCCAGGATGGCGGCCGACAGGGGCGGCGTGGCGAGGGTCTTGCCGGCGACGACGAAGAGGTTGGCCGCAGTCGCCTCGCTGATCGCTCCGTCCAGGGTCAGGAACAGGGCGTCGTCCGCACCGGCCCGCTCCGCCTCGAGGCGGGCGTAGACGTAGTCGGCGCGGGAGGTCGTCTTGATCCCGGACAGGGGCGACCCGGAGTCGCGCCGGATCGAGCTGGAGATGGCCCGGACACCCCGCTCGAGGAGCTCGGCGCCGACCGCCAGGTAGGGCCAGCACTGGATGGCAACCGTCGCCTGCAGCTCCTCGAAGCCGGCCGGCAGCAGGCCACGCCGCTCGAGCGGGCCACGAGTGGCCGTGATCCGGATCGCGGCATCGCCAACCGGTCCCCCGTCCCGGCCACTTGCGTCGAGCTCCTGGGCAGCCAGCAGCTCGCTGATCCCGTCCGACAGCTGCTCGTCATCGACGGTCAGGTTCAGCCCGAGGACGGCACAGCCGGCCCGCAGCCGCTCGAGGTGCTCGTCGAGCTCGATCACGATGCCGCGCCGGGCACGGGCGGTCTCGAACAGGCCGTCGCCGAGCTGGAAGCCGCGGTCGGTCACGTTCAGGTGTGGTCCCCGGGCATCGACCAGCCCGCCGTTGAGCCAGATCGACTGGACCGGCCCGCCGGTCACGAAGCGGCCTCCCGGCCACCGATCGCCTGGAGCGGGCCGCGGGCCTTGGCCACCGTCTCGAACCACTCCTCCGTCGGGTCGCTCCGCCAGGTGATCCCGCCGCCGACGTGCAGGCTCAGCCGCCGGCCGTCGGCGACGAACGTCCGGATCAGGATGCTCGAGCCGAGCCTTCCGTCTGGGCCCAGCCACACGGCGCTACCCGTGTACGGGCCGCGCCGGACCGGCTCGAGCGTTTCGAGGATGGCCATGGCCCGGATCTTGGGCGCGCCCGTGATCGATCCGCCGGGAAAGGCCGCAGCCAGCAGGTCGAACGCATCCCGGCCGGCGGCCAGGCGGCCGGTCACCGTCGACACCAGGTGCTGGACGGCCGTGGTCCGCTCCAGCCGGCACAGCCGGGGCACCCGGATGCTGCCGGACCGGCAGACGCGGCCAAGATCGTTGCGCAGGACGTCGACGATCATCACGTTCTCGGCCCGATCCTTGGCGCTCGCCAGGAGCTCGGCCGCGAGAGCCCGGTCCTCCTCTGGCGTCGCGCCCCGCGGCCTCGTCCCCTTGATCGGGTCGGTCGACACGAGGCCGTCCCGCCCGATTGCCAGGAAGGCCTCGGGCGATGCCGAGACGATTGCCCGAGGATGGGCGGCTGGCCCGTTCGAGACAACATCCGCCGGGCGAGGGCCGAGGTCGATGTACGCGGCGAACAGGGCCGGATCGCCCGTCCGCAGGGCTCGATAGAGCGGCCAGGGGTCGTCGTCGAAGGCGACTTCGAGACGCCGGGCCAGGTTGGCCTGGTAGATCTCACCGCCGGCGATCGCCGCCCGGATCGCGCTGACCCCCGCTTCATAGGCGGCCCGGTCGAGGCCCGTCTCGAAGACCAGCTCCGGGCCCGGCATCGGCTGCCGGCCTCGGGGCGGCCGACCGACCGGGCGGGTGGCCGTCAGCCTGGCCCGGATGTCCGCCAGGCGACGTTCCAGGCGCTCCATGTCACCGTCGAGGGCCCGGCCTCCGAGGAAGGCCTCGCCCGTCCGACGATTCCAGGCAATCGACCAGTCATACAGGCCGAGGCGCATGACCGGCAGGTGCTGATCGTCGCCGGCCAGCGCCGGCGACGGCTCCAGGACCCGGCCCAGGTCGTAGCCGAGGAAGCCGGCCAGGCCGCCGCTGAACGGCGGGGCAGCGGCCGTCGCCGGGGGTGCGGTCTCGAGTCGCTCGAGCAACCGGCGCGCCGTGAGGAACGGATCTGGACCGACGCCTGGCGTTTCCAGGACGGCCACCGGATCGGTCGTCAGGAAGCTCCAATCCGATCGCCGGCCGGGTCGAGCACTCTCGAACAGGACCAGGCCGGGCAGCCCGGCCAGTCGCTCGGCTGCGTCGACCGGGGCAACCCCGTCGAGCTCCGTCAAGCGGACGACGCGCAGGCCGGACCGGGCCGCCCGGGATCCGCTGCGGCGGCCGGCCGCAGGAGCCGTCGAACGAGTCAGGACCATCGATCGATTATCGCCCGCGGGGGCGCTCAGCCAGGCCGGTCGATGGGCTCGCCCACGATCATCCCGGCGCCGACCGTGCCGAACGTCGCCTCGTCGATCAGGATGAAGCTGCCGGTGGCTCGATTGTCACGGTAGGCGTCAACCGCGAGTGGCGCGGAGAGCTGCAGGGTCACCTGGCCAATCTCGTTCAGGCCGAGCTGGGTCGCGCCCGCCACGTGCTCGAGCGTGTTGATGTCGATTCGATGCTCGATCCCGGTCACGACCGCCCGGACGCTGCGGGTCGCTGCCTTCAGGCTGAACCGGCCGCCGGCAGCCAGCGGGCGGTCGGTCATCCAGCACACCGTGGCGCGTAGCTCGCTGGTGACCATCGGCAGGTGATCAGGATCCACGAGCATCTCGCCTCGTCCCACGTCGAGGTCATCGTCCAGGGTCAGCCCCACGCTCAGGGGCGGATACGCCTGCTCGAGCGGCCCATCGAACGTGTCGATCGACCGGACCCGGCTGCGGCCGCCGCTGGGCAGGGCGACGACGGCGTCGCCCGGCCGCCAGATGCCGCCCTCGATCCGGCCGGCCACGGCCCGATAGTCGTGGTGGCTGTCGGACATGGGCCGGATCACCCATTGGACCGGCAGGCGGCGGCGGGTCCAGTCCGTGCTGTCGGCGACGTCGACCGTCTCGAGATGGCCCAGCAGGGTTTGGCCGTCGTACCAGGGCATCCGCTCGGTCGCGGTCACGACGTTGTCGCCGTGGAGCGCCGAGACCGGGATGTAGGTGACCTGGCGGATCCCGTCAAGGCCGGCCACGAACGTGCTGAACTGCTCGCGCGCCCGCTCGAAGGCGGCCTCGTCGAACGCCACGAGGTCGAGCTTGTTGACGCAGACCACCAGGTGTCCGATGCCGAGGAGCGAGGCGATCACGGCATGCCGGCGGGTCTGCTCGACCACGCCCAGGCGGGCGTCGATCAGGACGACCGACAGGTCCGCGGTCGAGCCACCGGTGACCATGTTCCGGGTGTACTGCACGTGGCCCGGGGTGTCGGCAATGATGAACTTGCGGCGCGGCGTCGCGAAATAGCGATAGGCCACGTCGATCGTGATGCCCTGCTCGCGTTCGGCCCGCAGCCCGTCGGTCAGCAGGGCCAGGTTGACGTAACCGTCGCCCCGTTTGAGGCTTGCCCGCTCGATCGCCGCCAGCTGGTCCTCGAAGATCTCCTTCGAGTCGAACAGCAGGCGGCCGATGAGGGTGCTCTTGCCGTCATCGACCGAGCCGACGGTCGAGAAACGGAGCAGGTCGGCCGCGACCGCCATCAGAAGTAGCCCTCGCGCTTGCGGTCTTCCATGGCCGCCTCCGAGAAGGTGTCGTCGGCCCGGGTGGCACCGCGCTCGGTGATCCGGGCCACGGCGACCTCGGCGATGACCGAGTCAAGGGACATCGCGGTCGACTCGATCGCGCCGGTGCAGCTCATGTCGCCGACGGTCCGATAGCGGACCACGAGGCGGCGCGGCTGCTCGTTGGCCAGCGGATGGATCGTGGGCCCGACGGCCAGCCACATCCGGTCGCGCTGGACGACCTCGCGCTCGTGGGCGAAGTAGATCGACGGGATCGCGAGGTCCTCCCGGGCGATGTAGCTCCACACGTCGAGCTCGGTCCAGTTGCTGATCGGGAAGACCCGCATGTGCTCGCCCCGATGGATCCGTCCGTTGTACAGGCTCCACAGCTCGGGTCGCTGGTTGCGCGGGTCCCACTGACCAAAGGCGTCCCGGACCGAGAAGATCCGCTCCTTGGCCCGGGCCTTCTCCTCGTCCCGGCGGGCGCCCCCGAAGACCGCATCGAAGCGGTGCTCGGCGATCGCGTCCAGGAGGGTCGTGGTCTGCAGCCGATTGCGCGACGGATCGTGACCGGGCTCCTCGTGGACGCGGCCCTGGTCGATCGAAGCCTGGACGCTGGCCACGATCAGCTGCTCGCCCAGCTCGGCGACCCGCCGGTCGCGGTACTCGAGCACCTCCGGAAAGTTATGGCCCGTGTCGATGTGCATCAGCGGGAACGGGAAGTGGGCCGGCCGGAAGGCCTTCTCGGCCAGCCGCAGCATGACCAGCGAGTCCTTGCCGCCGGAGAACAGCATGACCGGTCGATCGAACTCGGCCGCGACCTCGCGCAGGATGTGGATCGACTCGGATTCGAGCTCGTCGAGCTGGCTCGTCCGGGGCCGGCCGGCCGGCTCAGCCATCGAACACCTCGCGCCGATCCTGGGCCGCCGCGGCCGCGCCGTCGGCCGCCTCGATCGCCCGGTCGCGTCGCATCTGGCCGCTGATCGGATCGAAGTGGATTCCGCACTCGCGCTCATCGGGGCGCTCCCACCACCAGCGACCCGCCCGGGGATCCTCGCCATCGGCCACTGCCCGGGTGCATGGGGCGCAGCCAATCGAGCGATAGCCCTGGTCATGGAGCGCGTTGTAGGGCACGTTGCCAGAGCGGATGTAGGTCCACACCCGCTCCTCCGACCAGTCCGCCAGCGGGGCGACCTTCCAGATCCCGCCGTGGCCTTCGTCGAGGGCAACCTTGGGCGTCGCCACCCGGGTCACGATCTGGTCACGGCGGATCCCGGTGATCCAGCCGCCCAACCCGGCCAGCGCCCGCCCGAGCGGCTCGACCTTGCGGACCGCGCAGCAGGTGCGGCGAGCCTCGAGCGAATCGTAGAAGAGATTCAGGCCCCGCTCGCGGACCATCGACTCGACCGCGACGCGGTCGGGAAAGACCACCTCGACCTGCACCCCGTAGCGCCGCCGGGCGGCATCCATGAGGTCATAGGTCTCCTGGGGCAACCGGCCGGTGTCCAGGGTGAACACCCGCGGCCGGTCGGTCAGCCCGGCCAGCAGGTCGAGGATCACCATGTCCTCGGCCCCGAATGAGCTGGCCAGGGCGAGGCGATCCGGGCCGATTGCTTCGAGCGCCAGTCCGAGGACCGACCGGGCGTCGAGCGGCTCGACGGCGGCGTCGTCGGGAATCGGGCCGACGGACGGCGTCCCCGGCTGCGCCTCGTCCAAGCAAGTCCTCCCTGGTCAGTTGCCCGCGCTGGTCGCGAACGTGTTCTCGATCGGGACGCCGACCATGCTGCCCCACTCCGTCCAGCTGCCATCGTAGTTGCGAACCCGACGATAGCCGAGCAGCTCGTGCAGGACGAACCAGGTGTGCGACGAGCGCTCCCCGATCCGGCAGTAGGCGATGATGTCCTTGTCGCCGGTGACGCCCTTGGCGGCGTACAGGGCAGCCAGGTCGTCGACGCTCTTGAACGTGCCATCCTCACGGACGGTCTGGGCCCATGGGATCGAGGCCGCGCCGGGGATATGCCCGGCGCGCTGGGCGGTCTCGCTCAGGCCGGGGGGCGCCAGCACCTCGCCGCTGAACTCGGCCGGCGAGCGGACGTCCACGAGGACGAGCTCGGAATCGGACAGCCGGGGCAGGATGTCGTCGCGGAAGGCGCGCAGGGCAAAGTCGGGTTCCGGCA
This sequence comes from uncultured Chloroflexia bacterium, assembly GCA_963720965.1. Classification (GTDB taxonomy): domain Bacteria; phylum Chloroflexota; class Limnocylindria; order Limnocylindrales; family CSP1-4; genus Palsa-1033. Next base: position 194,118 of record CAVRHD010000003.1, read on the forward strand.
GGCGATAGCCCGTGGCGGGGTAGGTGGCCACGTCGACCGTCACCGGCAGGCCGTGGTCGAGCCAGTACTTGCGTCCGCCGTCGAGGATCCGGACGTCGTCATGGCCGTATAGCTTGAGCTGCCAGTAGGCCCACGCGGCAAACCAGTTGTTGTTGTCGCCGTACAGCACGATCGTCGTGTCCGGTCCGATCCCGCCCGCCGACAGGAGGGCCGAGAAGTCGTCCCGGCTGGCGATATCACGGCGGATGCCATCGGCCAGCTGGCTGGTCCAGTTCCAGCCGACCGCGCCGGGCAGGTGACTCTGCTCGTACGAGGTGGTGTCGACATCGACCTCGACGAAGCGGACGGTCGGATCGGTGAGGTGGGCCTGAGCCCAGGCTGCGTCGACGAGGACCGGGTTGTTGCTCATCTTGGTGTGGCTCCTGCTGGCTGGTGGCTTGACCGGGTTGGATGTGGTGGCGTCACTTGAGCTGCGGACCTCGATCGACCCCGACCGGTCCGCCGGGGACACCAGCGGCTAGTCATCGAACCCGCTCCCACTCCGCCGGCTGAAGGCGGCCAGCTCGTCGCGGCAGGCGCTCGCTGCGCGCAGGGCCTGGCGCACGATCCAGGGATCGACCCGGCTCGAATCCTCGATCGTGACGGTCGGCCCGTGGATACCGTCGACAAGGACGATCCCCGACGCGTTGCGGTAGTCCGACAGCCAGTTCGACTGGAGCGCAACGAGCGCGTCGGTCACGACGGCCGGTGCGAACGTCCAGTCGAGGTACGCGCGGTCGAGGGCGGCGGCAATGTCGTCGATCCGGATCGAGTTGCCCCGCTCCAGGCGGGCAACCAGGTCGATGATCCGGACGAGGCTGAACGGGCTGCCCGACTCGGCCACGTTGGGCGGTTGGAGGTTCGGGTCCGGCAGGCCAGTCGGCGCCGACCGGAGCGGCACGGCACCGGGCCCGGTCGGCGGGACGCGGCGGACGTCGGTCACGAACAGACTCCTGGGCCAATCCCTGGGGGGAATGCGAAGTTATCCGGTAGGAATTCGTCCCGAGACTACCACGGAGTCCCCCGAGGGCGCAGCCAGGGGCAGGACTGCCGAATTCATTGCGGTGCCCGACGACACCGAACAACGTTGCCAGACGCATCGTTTCTTTATCGGACCAACACCCGTTCTCGACGTCAGTAGGGCAGACTGACCCTTGCCCGATTTCGTACGCGAGTCCATTCGACCCATGACGCTCCCTCCGCAGGGCGACGGCCCTGGTGATCAATCCGTCCCCACCGCCGGCTTTGCGCCGGCGGGCGATCCCGGCCTGTCGGCCTCCGGGCCGGCGCCGACCCCGACCCCAACCCCGTGGCTGACACCCGGTTGGGACGCCCCTGAACAAGCCGCCTCGGCAAGTCCCGGGACGCCGACTGACGCTGCTGGACCGGCGCCGGTCGAGCCCGGCTGGCAGGCACCCGCGGGTTGGCAACCCGTCCCGCCCCAGGCCGTCAACGCGCGCCGCGACCGGCTGCCGTCGGTCCGCAACGTCTTCGCCCTGATCCTGATCGTCGCGGTTGCGTTTGCGGCCGGCACGGCCTTCGGGACGTCCGGCACGGGAGCGGGCCTGGGCGGTGCGGCCCTGCCCCAGACCTCCGCGTCGTTCCCGCCCGAGTTCGCGGTCTACGAGCAGGCCTGGCAGATCCTTCACGACAACTACGTCGATCCTTCGGCGCTCGATCCCACGACCCTGACCTACGGCTCGATCTCGGGCCTGTTGAGCGCGGTCGGCGACACCGACCACACCCGCTTCCTGTCACCCCAGGACCTGGCCAACGAGAACTCGTCGCTGAGCGGCCAGGTCGTCGGGATCGGCGCCGAGATGAGCACGGTCAACGGATCGTCGGTCATCCAGTCGGTCATCCCGGGCAGCCCGGCCGAGAAAGCCGGACTGCTGGCCGGCGACACCGTCGTGTCGGTCGACGGCGTGGCGACCAGCGGCCAGAGCATCGACACGGTCGTGTCCAAGATCCGCGGTGACGCGGGCACGACGGTCACCCTCTCGATCCTCCATGCCGGGGCGACCAACCCCGTCTCGATCAAGATCGTGCGGGCCAAGGTCGACGTCCCGTCGGTCAGCTGGACGATGGTGCCCGGCCAGAAGATTGCCGACGTCCGGATCGAGCAGTTCGCCACGAACACGACCCAGGAGCTGACCACCCAGATCGCCGCCGCCCGCAAGGCCGGCGCCACTTCGCTCATCCTCGACCTGCGCGGCAACCCCGGCGGCTATGTCAACGAAGCCGTCGGCGTGGCCAGCCAGTTCCTCAAGGACGGGACTGTCTACCAGCAGCAGGATCGCAGCGGCAAGATCACCAAGGCCGCGGTCCAGCCCGGCGGCACGGCGACCGACCTTCCGATGGTCGTCCTGGTGGACAACGGGACCGCCAGCTCGGCCGAGATCGTGGCCGGCGCCCTTCAGGACGCCAAGCGCGGCGAGCTGATCGGCGCGAAGACGTTCGGGACCGGAACGGTCCTGACCCAGTTCCCGCTGAGCGATGGCTCGGCCCTGCTGGTCGGCACCGTCGAGTGGCTCACTCGCGACGGGCGCCAGATCTGGAAGGTCGGGATCCAGCCGGATGTCAGCCTCGATTCGAACCCGAAGGGCACGATCGTGGTGCCCTCGGACCTGTCGAAGCTGACCGTCGCCAAGCTGAACGCATCGGGCGACCTGCAGCTCCTCAAGGGCATCTCGGTGCTCACCGGAGGGTCGTAGCCGGCGACGGGCTAGAGCAGCTCACCGTGGGCTGAAGCGGTCGGCTCGCCGTCGCGCGGGCGAGGCTCCTCGCCGGGGCCGTAGACCGTGGGGGCCGTCGCGCCGGGTGGATCGGCTTCGCCTGGTTCCAGGACACGCAGCGGTGCGCCGGCCGTGCCCTCGATCGCGCCAACCCCGAATGGAACCCACTTGGCCGGGTCCTGGAGGCGGTGCGCCTCGGTGTTGCCGCGGGTGTGGACCTCGCTGAAGCCCTTCGGCTCGATCCACATGCGCTCGCCCTCGAGCAGGCCGAGGATGCCCGACTGGCCGGGCTCGGGCCGTTCCCTCTGGCAGTAGGCACAGGCAGCCCGGTCGTGCTGCTGGTAGGTCGGGGGCTCCTCGTAGGTCGTGATGTAGCCCTCGTAGTTGCGCAGGACCACCTTGTGGTCCGAGTAGCTGATCAGGTAGTTGGGCATCACCGGGATCTTGCCGCCGCCGCCTGGCGCGTCGATCACGTAGGTCGGGACGGCGTAGCCGCTGGTGTGGCCGCGCAGGCCCTCCATGATCTCGAGGCCCTTGCCGACCGGCGTCCGGAAGTGGCCCGATCCCTCGACCAGGTCGCACTGGTACAGGTAGTACGGGCGAATCCGGTTCTCGACGAGCTTGTGGACGAGCGCTCGCTGGATGTGCACGCAGTCGTTGACCCCGGCCAGCAGGACGGACTGGTTGCCGACGGGCAGGCCCGCCCGGGTCAGCCGATCGACGGCCCGGCTCACCTCCGGGGTGATCTCGTTGGGGTGGTTGAAGTGGAGGTTGATCCAGAGCGGGTGGTACTGCTCGAGCATCTCGCACAGCTGCTCGTCAATCCGCTGGGGCAGGAAGACGGGCACCCGCGAGCCGATCCGGATGATCTCGATATGGGGGATCTCGCGCAGCCCGCGCAGGATCGACTCGAACAGCTTCGGGGCCAGGGTCAGGCCGTCGCCGCCGCTGATCAGGACGTCGCGGACCTGGGGCGTCCGGCGCAGGTACTCGAGCTGGGCCTCGTGATCCTTCCGGTTGAAGTTCATCGTCGGATCGCCCACGATCCGGCTCCTGGTGCAGTAGCGGCAGTAGCTCGCGCACTGCGTCGTGACCAGCATCAGGACCCGGTCCGGGTAGCGGTGGACGAGGCCGGGGACGGGCGAGTGGCGGTCCTCCGCCAGCGAATCCTCCATCATCCCGGTGAATGCGGAGTGCTCACGCCCGAGCGGGATGACCTGGCGCCGGATCGGGTCGTCCGGGTCGTGCGGGTCGATCAGGCTGATGAAGTACGGGGTGATGTCGACCCGGAACTTGTCGACGGCCGAGAGGCCTTCGCGCTCCTCGTCGGTCAGCTCCAGGATCTGCTCGATCTCCTCGAGGTCGTTGACCCGGTTGCTGAGCTGCCAGCGCCAGTCATTCCACTTCTCGTCCGGCACGTCCTCCCAGAGCGGGGCGCGCCGGCTGACCGCCGGCTTGCCGTCCGGCCCCACGACCCGGGCGGGATCACGGCGATTGACGAACGGTGCTGCTTCGGCCGCTACGGCCGCCTGGTGGGCAGCAGCGGCCTGGATCTCGTTGGCTTCCACCCGCTGATCTCCTGGATCGGACCTGACTGCAGAGCGTGACCCGGCCCGCCGTGCGAGCCCGATCAGCGCATAAAGTCTATGCAGTCTGCATGCGGAATGATAGCCACTGGAGGCTGCCCCGCCAAGCCGGCGAACGTACCGTGGATTCGCGCCGTGCCGGTGGGACCTGGACGATCAGGCCCGGCCCGCCGCCAGCCGTCCGCCGTCATCAGCCGGTCACTCGCCGATGATCGACCAGAGCAGGCCCATCATGATGAAGAAGCCGATGAACATTCCGATCAGGGCAAGACCGCCGTAGGGCGAGTTGGCGCCCTCGTGGGGTACGAGCTGCAGGCCGATCCCGAAGAGGACCGCCCAGGCGATCCCGAGGAAGGTGAACAGGAACTTCGAATTGGGATTGGTGATCGCCCGGACCAGGCCCGGCGAGCGGCCTTCGGCGGCCATCGCCGCCCGCAGGAAGATGAAAACGAAGCCGCTGGCGATCGAGATGGCGATCGCAAAGATCGCGAACTGGAGCGGGCCCTGGAAGGGGACGAGGAGGAGTTGCACCTGGGCGCCTCGACAGTCGTCAGCTGGACGACCGGATCGTAGCAGATGCCCACTGGCCCGAGCCGGTCAGGTGGCGGGCAGGTAGCACGAACGGATGACCTCGTCGATGGACCCGGCCCACGCCTCGACCGCCTCCAGCTCGGCCTGGCCGAAGCTGCTCACGCGCGGGCTCTCGATGTTGATCACGCCGCTCGGCCGTCGGTCGAGCAGGATCGGCACGGCCAGCTCGCTGCGCGTCCGGCTGCCCGGGAAGCTCAGGTAGTCCGGGTCCTCCTCGACGTCGCGCACGAGGGCCGCCAGCCCGGTCCGGAAGACGCGACCGCAGATGCCGCCGAGCGAGATCGTCCATTGGCCTACCCTGACCTCGCCCAGGTCCTCGCCGGCCCCCCAGCACTGCGCGGCGAGGCGGAGCCGGCGGGCGTCCGGATCCCACAGGAAGAGCGCGCAATGCTGGAGCTGGTGGGCGCGGCTCAGGTCGTCGACCGCCGCCTGGGCGCGGGCGATCTCCCCGGGGCCGAGCCGGAGCCCAGGCTGCCCGGAACCATCGGCGTCGCGCTCGCCGATTCTGCGCTGTTCCGTCTTCAGTCCCCCTGCCAGTCGGCTCACCGGGTGGCACAGTCCCGGGCAAGCCCGTGCCTAGTATCCACCCGTCAACGGCTTGGTGATGGCCGAACCGGACGAATTTGACGGGACGGGTACGATGCGGCCATGTCCCCGGATCACCGGCGCGGGTCAGGTCGACGGGCTTGACCGTATTCGAGCGACTCGGGCGATTCGCGTATCGACGGCGATGGCTCGTGGTCGGGCTCTGGCTGCTCCTGCTGCTCGTGGCCATTCCCCTGGCTCCGCGCGCCTCCGGCGCGCTCCACGCCGGCGGGTTCGACCTCGCGGACCTCGAGTCGTCACGGGCGCGAGCCCTTCTCCACGATGAGCTCGGCCTGCCCGAGTCGGCCCTCGTCCTCGTCTACACGAGCAGCTCAGCCAAGGCCGGTCAGCCCGCATTCGACGCGGCCACGGCGGCCGCCCGGACCGCGATCACGGGCGCGCCGTACGTCGCCCAGGTGCTGTCGTACCCGTTTGCGCCGAGCCAGGTGTCGGCGGATGGCGAGACCGCCTACGACGTGGTCCTGCTGAACATCGATCCGGATGATTCGCCGGCGGCCCTGCCGGCCATCCAGGAGCGGATCGGCGGGCTGCCGGCCGGGCCGGTCACGATCGCGCTGGCCGGCGGACCGGCCTTCTACGGCGACATCCAGACCGTTTCGGAGAGCGACCTGCGCCGGAGCGAGTTCGTGTCCCTGCCGTTGGCCGGCCTGGCCCTCCTGCTCGTGTTCGGGTCGGTCGTCGGGGCAGGCGTCCCGCTGGCCGTCGGCGGGGCCGCCGTGGTCGTGTCGCTCGCCGCGATCTTCGTCGTGGCCAGCTTCACCGAGATGAGCATCTTCGTGCTCAACCTGGCCACGCTCCTCGGGCTGGGCCTGGGTGTCGACTATTCCCTGCTGATGACCAGCCGGTTCCGCGAGGAGCTGCGCCGGCGGGCGCCGGCCGAGGACCGCGAGACGGCGGTCGCCGGGGCGATCCAGGCAGCCGTCGCCACCGCCGGCCGGGCCGTCTTCTTCTCCGGCTTGACGGTCCTCCTCGGCCTGCTCGGCCTGGTCCTCTTCGAATTCACGATCCTGCGCTCGGTGGGGATTGCCGGAGCGATCGTGGTGGGCATGGCGGTGCTGGCGGCGCTGACCCTGTTGCCGGCGATCCTGGCGATCCTCGGGCCGCGAATCGACCGGCTGGCGGTTCGCCGCCTGGACAAGGGCCCGTCGACCAGCGAGCCGTGGGCCCGGCTCGCCCGCTGGGTCATGCGCCGGCCGGTGCCGGTCTTCCTGGCGACGCTGGGCCTGCTGCTCCTGCTCGGGACGCCCTTCCTGCACGTGGTCCTGAACGCCCCGGACGCGACCATCCTGCCGCCGACCGTGCCATCGCGGGTGGCCTTCGACCGGCTCGACGCATCGTTCGGGGCGGGCCGGTTCGCGCCCCTGTCCCTGGCCATCCGGACGTCGGGACCGGCGACGGATCCGGCCAACGTGGCCGCCCTGTACGACTATTCACGGCGGCTCGCGGCCGACCCCCGGATCACGTCGGTGGCGGGCCTCGTGGACCTCGACCCAAGGCTGACCGAGGGCCAGTACCAGCTGCTCTACGGGTCGCCATCGGGTCCGCCGGATCGCTACGTCGCGGCAACCCTGGCGGCCACGACCCGGGGGAACCTGACGGTGTTCACGGTGACCACGCCGTACGGACCGAACGCCGAGCAGGGTCGGGCCCTGGTCGAGGACCTGCGCTCCGGCAGCGGACCGCTGGCGCCCCCGGCCGGGACCACGGTCCTGATCGCGGGCGGCGCAGCGGATGTGACCGATGTCGTCAACCGGGTGGCGGCCGACTTCCCCCGGACGGCCCTGTTCATCATCGTCACGACCTATCTCGTCCTGCTGGTCCTGCTCCGCTCGGTCGTCCTGCCGGCCAAGGCGATCGTGATGAACAGCCTGTCGATCCTGGCGTCGTTCGGCGCCCTGGTCTGGATCTTCCAGGATGGCAACCTGTCCGGCCTGCTCGGCTTCCAGCCGCTTGGCTACGTGGAGACCACCCTGCCGGTGATCCTGTTCTGCGTCCTGTTCGGGCTGTCGATGGACTACGAGGTCTTCCTGCTGACCCGGATGAAGGAGGCCTGGGACCGGACCCACGACAACATGGAGGCCGTCGCCTGGGGCCTCGAGCGGAGCGGCCGAATCGTGACCTCGGCCGCCCTGATCGTGGTGGTCGTGGCCGGTTCGTTCGCCTTCGCCGACGTGGTCCTGATCAAGGCGGTTGGCCTTGGGGTGGCGATCGCCGTGGCCATCGACGCAACCATCGTCCGGGCGCTGCTCGTGCCCGCCACGATGCGCCTGATCGGCGTCTGGAACTGGTGGATGCCCGAGCGAATGCGACGCTGGCTCGCCGACCGGGTGCCGGGACCCGAGATCGAGGTGGCCGGATGACGGCGCAACGCCGGCGCGGCCGACGAGCCCGGCTGACCGGTCGGGCCTGGCTGGGGCTGGCCGCAACCGCCGTGCTCCTGGCCGGCTGCGTGGCCGGGCCGATCCTGGCCAATCAACCGGCCTCGCTCCAGCCCGAGCCGACGGCCGTTCCCGCGCCGACGCGGATCACCGACCCGGTCCCGATCCAGCTGCCCCAGGACGACGGCGCCCACCAGCGTCTGACCGAGTGGTGGTATTACACCGGCCACCTGCAGGACACCTCGACGGGCGATCGATACGGCTTCGAATTCGTGATCTTCCGGGCCGAGCGGGGCGGTTTCCCGGTGACCTGGGCGTCGCACCTGGCGATCACCGACGAGTCGCACGATGCCTTCCACTACGCCCAGCGCAGCGTCGTCGGCCCGGCGGTCAACCAGCTTCCGGCTGGCGCCCCGGCATTCTCGCTGCTGCTCGGGGCGGACCCAACCGACCCGGCCACGCTCGGCCGGCCGGCCTGGATGATGCAGGGCGCGAGCGGCACCGACCACCTCCAGGCGCGGCTCTCAGCGGCCGAGGCGGTCGCGGCCGGGTCGGCCGGCGGCCTCGGGCTCGACCTGGCACTGACGGCGGCCAAACCGGCCGTGCTCGAAGGCGGCAGCGGCTGGATCGACTTCGGCCCGGCCGGCGGCTCGTACTACTACTCCCGGACGGATCTCCTCGCGACCGGTTCGATCGTGGTCGGCGGGCACACGCTCAAGGTCGACGGCACGGCCTGGTTCGACCACCAGTGGGGTGACTTCATTGCCGTCGGTGGGGGCGGCTGGGACTGGTTCGCGGTCAACCTGGCCGACGGCACCGACCTGACCCTGTCCCTCGTGCGCGCCGCCGACGGCAGCGACGCGCTGGTCTATGGGACCCTCGTCGACAAGGCGGGCAACGCAACCCATCTCGATCGAGGCGCATTCTCGGTGGCCGTGACCCGGCACTGGACGTCGCCGGCGACCGGGGCGAGCTATCCGGCCGGCTGGACGATCACGATCCCCAGCCAGTCCCTCACGATCAACCTCGAGCCGACGGTCGCCGACCAGGAGCTCGACACGCGGGCTACGACCGGGGTTGTCTACTGGGAAGGTTCGCAGGTGGTGAGCGCATCGCGGGCCGGGCAGTCCGAGGGTGGCCAGGCCTACGTCGAGCTGACCGGCTACGGCCCCGGCCTGTAGGGCACGGTTGCGCGCGACTCGAGCCCCGGCCTGTAGGCGTCAGGCCGCCCGCCGCAGGACCACGACCGAGGGACCCGCCCCGAGGCGCCTGGCCGGCCGCTCGCCCCAGGACCACGACCGATGGACCCGCCCCGAGGCACCTGGCCGGCCGATCATAGCTACCAGGTCTTAGCGACCGATGGACTGGCCCCGAATCCGGTCGGCCGCATCGTCTAGGACCTCGACCGATCGACCTCCCCGGGCTCCTGTGCTCGGCCATCGCCCTCGTGGAGCTCACGTGGACTGGCTCGTCCGGTCCCGACTCGGTCGGCCTCGTCCGACCGCACACCCCGGATTCCGCTCGCCCTGGTGCTGTATGTCGTAGCGGCTCGTCCGGCCAGCTCGGTGGCTGTTCGACCGCACACCCGGGCCGCTAGCACTAGTGCTTATGTCGAGCCCGCCGGCCAACCTGGGCCGGACAGCCAGCCTCGTCGATGCAGCCGGCCGGCAATCTCATCGACCGTCGTCTTCCTGCCCTGAAGCGCCAGGGCCTAGTCAGAAGCTGGTGAGCGCCGGACCGCGACCGCGGCGATCAGCCAGCCGGCCAGGATCGTGATCGCGTAGCTCGCGCACCACACGCACACGGCGCCGATGACGAACAGCTCGAGATAGGTCAGGTAGGCCACGAAGATCACCCCGAGGAGCCCGAGCCCGTACAGGGCCAGCAGGGCGCGGCGATCCTGGCTCCGCCACCAGGCCAGGGACAGGCCGACCAGGACGAGCGAGAACGCGACCCCGAGGAATGCGACAGGGATTCCGAAGATCTCGCTGTACGGGCTGAGGGCCACGGTCTCGCAGCCGTGAAGCGGCCCGCACACCGGCAACCCGCCGGACAGACGCGTCCAGGACAGATAGCCGGCAATCAGCAGGCCGACGACGGCGAATCCGGCGGCGACGGCCGCGCTTCGCCGGGCGTTCATGGCGAGGTCGATGGGCCCGGCTGGGCTGACGAGCCGGGCGAGGCCGCGCCCGGTGAGGCTGCGCCAGGCGAGCCCGTGCTCGACCCGGCCAGGGATCGAATCTGGTTCGCCAGGTCGGCGTAGGTGGTCAACGTGACCTGCTTGCCGTCGACGAAGATCGAGGGGGTTCCCTGGACCCCCAGGGCGGTCCCCTGCGTTCGTTCCGCCTGGACCTGGGTGGCCTTGGCCGGGTCCGCCCGGCAGGTGTCGAAGGTGGCCTGGTCGAGCCCGACCTTCTGCGCGATTGCGTCAAGCGTCGGCGTCGTGAACCAGCCGTGGTTCTCGCCGTTGGGATTTTGATTCGCATACAGCCAATCGTGGTATTCCCAGAACTTGCCCTGGTCGCCGGCGCACAGCGCAGCCACCGCTGCATCGAGGGACTCGTTCGGATCGTGCCCGTCGCCCAGGAAGGCGTAGTTGTTGAAGGTGTAGTGGACGATCCCTGTAGCCACGAAGTCCTGGATGACGTGGGGCTCCCACTGCTCGGTCCAGATGTCGCAATACGGGCACTGGAAGTCTTCCCAGGTGTCGATCGTGACCGGCGCGCTGGCCAGTCCCAGGCTGGTGCCGTCGCGCGGGATCGAGGCCGGGACCGGGTTGGCCGGCGGGGTGAGCGACGACAGCGGCGGATTGGGCTTGTTGTTCACGACGAAGATCAGGACGAGCGTGGCGATGATCGCGGCGGCCGTCACCAGGAACGTCGGCGATTGCCAGAACGGCAGCTTGGACGGCTCCGGAGCTGCCTTCGGACTCCCGGAACCAGCCGGTACCGGCCCTCGGCGGGATCCCTGGCGCCGGCGGCGCCGGGCAGCCTCGCTCGGAACCTTGTCTTTCCGCGCCATGATCGGGGTTCGTCTAGCCGCGCCGGCTGGCGGCGGCCTGGCAGTCGGGGCAGACCCCGAACAGCTCGAGGCGATGCGTCTGGATCCGGAAGCCGGTCCGGCGGGCCACGTCGCGGGCCACGGCGGGCATCCCGCACGCCTCGATCTCGGTCGTTCGCTGGCACAGCGAGCAGATCACGTGGTGGTGATGGACCGGCTCGCACTCGACATAGGCGTGCTCGCCACTGGGCAGGTCGACCCGCTCGACGGCGTTGAGCTCGGTGAACAGCTCGAGGGCGCGGAAGATCGTGGCCCGGCCCACATCGATGTTCCGGCGACGCGCGTCGTCGACCAGGTCCGCCGCGGTGAAGTGACCCTCGCGCTGGGCGATCAAGCCGGCTACGACGCGCCGCGGCTCGGTCAGGCGATAGCCCGCCCGGTCGAGGCTGGTCACGATTTCCGCAGCGTCAGTCATGGCTCGACGATACCACGGATCGCCCGGAATCCCGGTCTGGCTTGACGATACTGAGTCTCATTTAGTACGGTGGCTGCCCCCGACCTCGAGGAGACCCTCCGTGCGACGCATACAGCTGCTTCTGGCGATCGCGTTCGCCGTTGCGGGCTGCGTTGGCGGAAGCAGCCCGGCGGCCCTGCCGTCGGCCTCGATTCGGGTCGTGGGCGGGCCAAGCCCGGCCGGCAGCGCGGCCCCGATCGCGGTCCTCGGCACGGAGAACTTCTACGCCGACCTGCTCAACCAGGTCGGTGGTATGCGGGTCAGCGCGACCAGCCTGCTCAACGACCCGAACGCCGACCCGCACGCCTTCGAGAGCAGTCCCGAGGACGCCGCCGAGGTCGCTGACGCCCGCCTGGTCATCGAGAATGGCCTCGGCTACGACGCGTTCATGGACAAGCTCCTCGCCGCGTCGCCGGACCCCAGCCGGATCGTGATCAATGTCCAGCAGCTCGTGGGCCTGCCCGACGGCTCGAATGCGCACATCTGGTACGACCCGCCGACGATGCCCCGGGTGGCCGCCGCGGTCGCCGCCGCATTGGCCTCGATCGACCCCGCCAATGCGTCCTATTACAACGCCCGGGCGGCTCTGTACGACACTTCGCTGGTAGCGCTGACGGCTAAGATCGCGGCGATGAAGACCCGCTTCAGCGGAGTGCCAGTGGCCTTCACCGAACCCGTGGCCGGCTACCTGGCGAGCGCGATCGGCCTCCAGGTGCTGACCCCCGAAGGCTTCCAGAAGTCGATCGAGGACGGGACGGATCCGGCCCCGATCGACGTCGCGGGCGAGACCGACCTCCTGACCAGGAAGCTGGTCCGGGTGCTGATCTACAACAGCCAGGTGACCACCCCGATCACCAGCCAGATGCACGACCTGGCGGTCGCCAACGGGATCCCGGTCGTGGGCGTGGCCGAGACGATCCCGGCCACCTACGCGGATTTCCAGGATTGGCAGCTCGGCCAGCTGGTCGAGCTCGAACGGGCGCTCGACAGCGGTGGCTGAGGCCGGCCGGCGGGTCTCCGTCCGCTTCGACGGCGCCACCCTCGACTACCAGGATCGGCGGGTCTGGAGCGACCTGTCCCTGGAGTTCGACGAACCCTCCTTCGTGGCCATCCTCGGACCCAACGGCTCGGGCAAGACATCCCTGCTCCGGGTGATCCTGGGTCTCACCTCGGTGTCGGCCGGCTCGGTCGAGGTCCTGGGCCGGGCCCCCCGCCGCGGCAATCCCGGAATCGGCTACGTGCCGCAGCACCAGACGTTCGACCAGGACCTGCCCCTGCGTGGCCGCGATCTCGTCCAACTGGGCATCGACGGCCACCGCTGGGGGGTCGGGCGGCCGTCGGCCAGTGACCGCCGGCGGGTCAGCGAGGTAATCGAGGCGGTCGAGGCAACGCCCTACGCCGATGCGGCGATCGGGCGGCTGTCCGGCGGCGAACAGCAGCGCCTCCGGATCGCCCAGGCGATCGTGGGCGACCCGCGCCTGCTCCTGTGCGACGAGCCCCTGGCCAGCCTCGACCTCCACCACCAGCAGGAGATCACCGACCTGATCGGCGGCTGGCAACGACGGACCGGCCGGACGGTCCTGTTCGTGACCCACGACGTCAACCCGATCCTGAGCATGGTCGACCGGGTCCTGTTCGTGGTAAATGGCCGCTGGGCCGCCGGCACGCCTGACGAGGTCCTGACCTCCGAGCGGATGTCCGAGCTGTACGGCTCGCATGTCGACGTGCTCCGGGTCCACGGCCGGATCCTGGTCGTGAGCGAATCGACAGGTTCGGGCTTCGAGCTCGAGGAACCCCATCACCTGCCCGAGATCCACCCCGGCGGCTCGCCGACCCTGCCCCGCCAGGCGCCCTGATGGACCAGCTGATCCACCTGCTGGGCTACTCGTTTGCCCAGAACGCGATCGCGGCGGGCGTCGTCATCGCGATCGTGTCCGGGATCGTCAGCCGGTTCGTGGTCGCCCGGAACATGGCCTTTGCGGTCCATGCCCTGGCCGAGCTCGGCTTCACCGGCTCGGCCGCCGCCATCCTGATCGGGATCTCGCCGGTCATCGGGCTGATGACCGGCTCGATGATCACGGCCGTGTTCATCGGCACGCTGGGTGTCCGGGTGCGCGAGCGCGATGCGGTCGTCGGGGTCGTGATGGCCTTCGGCCTGGGCCTGGGCGTGCTCTTCCTGACGCTCTACCCGCATTACGCCAACGAAGCCCTGTCGATCCTGTTCGGAACGATCGTGGGGGTCACCCAATCCGATGTCGTGCTCCTGATCGTGATCGGGGCGTTCACCCTGGCCGCGCTGGCCGGGGTCTACCGTCCGCTGACCTTCGCGACGGTCGATCCCGAGGTGGCCGAGGCCCGGGGCGTGCCGGTCCGGGGGCTGGCGATCGCGTTCCTGCTGATCCTGGCCGCGGCCGTCGCGGAGGCGGTCCAGGTGGTCGGCGTGCTGCTGATCCTGACCCTGTTGATCACCCCCGGCGCCTCGGCCGAACGGCTGACCGCCCGGCCGGGACGCGCCGCGGTCTATAGCGTCGGGATCGCCCTGTTCTGCGTGCTGGCCGGGATCCTGCTGGCCCTCGAGACGAACGTCGCGGTGAGCGTCTACGTGACCTCGCTGAGCTTCGTCCTGTACCTCGCGTCGCGCTTCCTGGTCGGGCCGGTCCTGATCGGCCGGGAGCAGCGCCGGCTGGCGTAGACGGGGAGCGGCCGGGCGCCGCGAGTCCCGCTCGGCCCGCTTCTCGCCCGGCCCGCTTCTCGCCCGGCCCGCTTCTCGCCCGGCCCGCTTCTCGCTCGGCCCGCTTCTCGCCCGGCCCGCTTCTCGCTCGGCCCGCCCCGGATATGACCCCCATGCGTAGCCGACGCGGTTTTGGGGCCCGATGAGGCGATCCCCAGGGCCCAACGAGCCTCTCCAGCCCAGATTGACGCCGAAACATGACCGTCATTGTTGAAACGGACGTCTCAGCTCGGTTGATTGCCAGGTAGGGGCGCCGGCTAAGAATGGCCGTTATATGAGGAGCTCCAGCGCGTGCGCCGGGCCGGGGCGCGTGCGGGCCGGGCCGGGCCGGGCCGGGCCGGGCCGGGATGAGCCGGGCCGGGATGAGCCTGCTCCTTGCTACCCTAGCAACGTGGTGGCGGACCGAGCCGCGGGGTGCGGCTGGTAGCCTCGGGGCATGGACGCGGCAATCAAGCTCCGGCGATGGCGGGCGAGCGATGCCGCCTGGTATGCCGACGCCGTGCGGGATCCGGAGATCCTGCGCTGGACCACCGAGCGGGCCGGGATCACCACCCAGGAGGTGCGCGCGGCGATCATTGCGCTGCCGCCGGACGCGCTGGCATGGGTCGTGCTCGATGGTGCGGGCCGGCGCGTGGGCAACGCCTCGATCACGGTCCACGATGGAATCGCCGAACCCGCCTATTGGGTCGTGGCCACCGCGCGTGGCCAGGGGATCGGCACGGCAACGCTGCGAGAGCTCACCCTCCGATCGGTGGCGGCCGGCGCCGGTGTCGTCGAGGTCGTGATCGCGAGCGGCAACACCGCGTCTGGCAGGGTCGCCGAGAAGTCAGGCTTCAGGCCGGTCGGTCGCCTCAAGCATCCCAAGCTCGGCGAGAGCACCAGGTACCGCTTCGCCCCGTCATGACGGGCGAGAGGTGTCGCCCTGCGCTCAGGCGCCGGTGATGAACTCGCCGCCGTCGACGCCGATCGTCTCGCCGTTGATGAAGTCGGTGCCTTCTCCGCTCAGGGCCAGGATCGCCTTGGCCACGTCCTGGGGCGTGGTCATCCGACCAGTTGGATTGCGCCGGGTGGCGGCCTCGATGATCGCCTCGTGCTCGGGGATCTTCATCAGCGCGGGTGTCCTGGTGACCCCGGCCCAAATCGTGTTGACCGTGATCCCGTCGCCCAGCCGGGCCAGCTCCATGGCCAGCTGCCGGACATGCAATTCGAGGGCGGCCTTGGCCGACGAGACGACGCCATAGCTCGGGACCACCCGGCTCGAGCCCTCCGAGGTCATCGCGTAGACCTTCGAGCCACGCTCGAGGAAGCCCCCGCGGTAGAGGTCCTGGACCCAGTAGACGAGGCTGTTGGCCATCACGTCCTGGGTCATCTCCATCTTCTTGCGGTCGACGGCGGCCTTCGGATCGGCGGCGATGAATGGGACGAGCGAGCCGAAGGCGAGGGAATGCATAACGACCCGGACATAGGGATGGCGGCCGTCAGCCCTAATCTCGGCGAACCGGGCGGCCAGGGTCGCCAGGGCGGCGGCACGCTTCTCGTCGTCGGCGGCGTTCATGTTGATGAACAGCGCCTCCGAACCGGTAGCGGCAATCGCCGCCTTGACCTCTTCGACATGCTCGAGAGCTGCCCGGAAGTCGAGGTGGATGCCGAAGATCCGGTAGCCATCGGCAGCCAGGGCTCGAGCGGTCGCTTCGCCCATGCCGCTCGAGGCCCCGAGGATCAGCGCCCAGCGTTCGCGGTCGTCGCTCATTCGGTCGTCATCTCCGTACGTCTGGGGCCGTCGGCCGCCCGCCAACCGAGTCTAGCCTGACCCGGACGGCTTGAACGAGGCACGCCTGCAGGCCTGCATGGGCTTCAGATCACGCCGTCCCGGCGGAGCTCGTCGATCGCGTCGGCCGACCAGCCCAGCTCGGCCAGGATCTCGGCCGAATGCTCGCCCAGCAGCGGAGGCGCAGTCCGGACCGTCGCCGGGGTCGCGCCCAGCTTGAACGGGACGCCAACCTGGCGAAGGCTCCCGAGGAGCGGGTGCTCGACCTCGACGGTCATCGAACGAGCCTGGGCCTGCTCCGACTCGAGCGCCTCGAGGACACCCCGGATCGGGCCGCAGGGGACCTCTGCCGCCTCGAGCCGTTCGAGCCAGTCGCTTGTCGGCCGAGCCAGCGAAGCGCTCGGCCAGGATCGGCCGGAGCTCTGCCCGGTGGGCAACACGTTCGCCATTCGAGGCAAAACGCGCATCGCCGGCCAGCCCGTCCAGCTCGAGGGCGGCGCACAGGCGGGTCCACTGGCGCTCGCTGCCGGCCGCGATGGCCAGCTGGCCATCGGCGGTATCGAACGTCTCGTACGGCACGATGTTCGGATGAGCATTGCCCCGCCGGCCGGGTGACGCGCCATTGGCGAAGGCGTTCTGGGCCTGGTTGACGAGGACCGCCAGGGTCGACTCGAAGATCGACAGGTCGATCCGCTGACCCCGATCGTGGGCCGGCGAGCCTTCCCGGCCGCGGCCCTCCAGCGCGGCCAGGATCGCGACGCAACCGAGCAGGCCGGTGGCTACGTCGGCGATCGCGACGCCCACCTTCGTCGGCTGGCCGCCGTCGGCATCGGCCGGCCCGGTGATCGACATCAGGCCGGCCACGGCCTGGATCACGAAGTCGTAGCCGGGCAGCTCGGCCTCGGGGCCCGATCGTCCGTAGCCGCTGATCGCGAGATGGATGAGGCCGGTGTTGAGGGTGTCAAGGATGGCATCAGGAAAGCCCAGCCGCTCGAACGCCCCGACCCGAAAGTTCTCGACGAGGATGTCGGCGCGCCCGATCAGGCCGGCCAGGATCCCCACCCCTGCGGGGGTTCGGAGGTCGAGCCTGATGCTGCGCTTGTTGCGGTTGATCGCAAGGTAATAGGCGGCCACGCCCGGATCGTCCGGCGCGATCCGGGCGGCGCCGACCCACGGCGGACCCCACGCGCGGGTTCCGTCGCCTTCGGGCGGCTCGACCTTGATCACCTCGGCCCCCAGGTCGGCCAGGAGCATCGTGCAGTACGGGCCGGCCAGGACCGTAGAGCAGTCGACGACCCGGATCCCGGCCAGCGGGCCGGGCGGCAAGCCGCTCAGGCCGGCGGCGCCGGGTCGGCCAGCATCGTGGCATCCGCCGCCACGCGACCTGCTACATCCGGGCTCCGAACCGAATGTTCGGCCGACAGTCCGTCAAGCTGGCGCAGGAAGGCGATCGCTCCGATCCTGGTGAAGATCGCTCGGGCCTCCTCGCCGGCCGCTCGCCCAAATCCGTCGCCCGGTGGGGCGAGAGCCGATGCCATCAACAGCGTCATGCCGAGGTCGAAATCAATGCCGAGCTCGCGAAGCAGGCGAGTCGCGTCCCCGTAGCGAACCGCTGCTTCCGGCCAGCGACCTGCCAGCGCGGCAACTCCGGCCTCGATCGCAGAGCGCCCGGCATCGAGCGCCGGCCCGCGGACCGCCAGGGCTGCGAGATCCTCGAGGGCGGCCGACGCACGACCAAGATCCTCCATCCTGAGCGCAGCGTGAGCGGCCCACAGGAGACCGACCGGTCTGTTCAACTTGCTCAACTCGGCAACTCTGCGAGCCGCGCTGTGAGCGTCCTCGAAACGGCCATCTGCCATCGCGCTCCACAACCGGGCCAGTCCGAGTGACGCACCGAAGACGGGATCTTCCTCGGAGCCGGCCGTTGCGAGGATCGCCAGGCGTTCGGCGACATCGTCTCCGCGGGCCCCCAGGATCTCGACCAGGACCGATTCGATCGCGGCGCGGTCGACGGCCTCGAGCTCGACGGACCCCGCCTCGCGGAGGGCCTCGATCGCCCAGTCCCAATCTCCGGTCTGGAGGGCAGACTCGCCGGCATTGCTCGCGGTGATGACCGCCAGGTGGCGCAGGCCCAGCCGGCGAGCCAGGTCGAAACCTTCTCGACCCATCTCCATCGAGGCCCGCGGGTCATACACGTTGAGTTGCCCGGTCAAGCTGATCGTCGCGCGCAGGCTTGTCGCCATCAGGCCGTTCGCCTCAGCCAGCTGGCGGCCGGCCCGGACGAGGCCGAGTCCCTCCCAGACCCTGCCGACCAGGGCCATGCTCGAACCCTTGGTCGTGATCGCATCTGCGATTACCGGCAGCAGGTACAGGCGTTCGGCTGCGATGAGGGCGCGGTCGGCCCACTCGATCGCACGCAGGGGCTCCTCGTGGAGCTGGTAGGCGCGGGCAAGCTGGGCGGTCATGGCCAATACCGATGGGTCGTCCGGAAGCTCCGGGCTCAGCTCGGCATAGGCCGGTTCAAGGATGCCGAGAGCGGCCTCGATCAAGTACATCGAGCTCAGCGCCTGGCCGAGCGCCACGGTTGCCCGGGCCAGGGCCGGCCGGTCGCCTCGCTCACGTTCGATCGCGACGGCTCGCCGAAGCGCGGTCTCGGCCGCGTCGAACTGACCCGCTGCTGCCGCCGCCGCGCCAACGCGTCCGAGGAGCTCCGCCTCGTCGGCAGGGTCCGAGGTGATCGTCAACGCCCGCTCGAGGTAGGCGATCGCCTGATCGTGCGAGCCCAGCGCGATCGCCCGATCGGCGGCGCCGCGCAGCGCAAGCCGGGCCTGGGCGGCCAGAGCGAGCGCCTCATCGCCCTCGGGCGATGCCAGGAACGCATCTAGGTAGTGGGTGGCCAGGACTCCGGCCATCTGGTCGTCGCCGGTGCCCTCGAAATAGCGCGCCGCGGCCAGGTGGCGTGCCCGACGGTCGGTTCGGGCCAGGGTGGAATAGGCAACCTCGCGCAGGAGGGCCTGCGCGAATCCGTACTGCCCACGCTCGGGTGATCGTGGATCGCTGTCGAGGACAAGGACCTCGCGCCGGGCAAGGCCCCGCAGGCGGGCTTCGATCACCTCGGGCGTCTCACCGCGGAGCTCGGCCAGGGACTCGATCGAGAAGGTCTGGCCCAGCACGGAGGCGTCCTGGAGCAAGCCCCGGTCGCCCGCATCCAGGGCATCCAGTCGGGCCGCGATCAGGGCGTGGAGCGTCTCCGGTACGGCCAGGTCACCAAGGTCGCCGACCGGCCGGAAGGCGCCGTCGGCTTCCTCCAGCTTGCCCTCCGCAACAAGCATCCGGACGGTCTCGACCGCGTACAGGGGGATCCCGCCGGCCCGCTCGAGGATCGCCTTGATCGCCCGTTCCGGGAGACCCGGGACCAGGCCAGCCAGGAGCTCGCGCATCGCCAATTCGGTCAGCGGTTCGAGCGACAGGGCCACGAAGTTGCGCCGGCCGGCGCCCCAGCCCGGCCGCCGATCCAGCAGCTCCGGCCGGGCGAGCGTGATCACGTAGATCGGGCTGTTGGTCGACCACTCGAGGAGGTGATCGATGAAGTCGAGCAGGCCCGGATCAGCCCAGTGGAGATCCTCGAAGACCAGTACGGCCGGGAACTCGGTCGCGACCCGCTCGAAGAAGGTCCGCCATGACGCAAACAGCTCGTCCCGCGTGCGGGCCGATGCGTCGCCCAGGCCCAGCAATGCGAGCAGAGCCGGCTCGATCCAGCGTCGCTCGGTCTCATCCCGGACAAATTCGAGGAGGGTCGTCGCGATCCGCTCCCGGGTCGTCGCCTCGTCGTCGGTCTCGGCCAGGCCGGCCCGCCGGCGGACCATCTCACCCAGCGCCCAGAACGTGACGCCTTCGCCCAGCGCCGGCGAACGGCCTTCGTGCCACCAGACCGTCTCGAGCACGCCGTCGATGTATTTGAGGAACTCCCAGGCGAGACGGCTCTTGCCAATTCCAGCCTGGCCAGTTACCGACAGGAGTCGGGAGCGGCGCTCCCGCGACGTCGCGTGGAAGAAGTCCTTGAGCAGGCGGAGCTCGTCGTCACGGCCCACGAACGGTGCCTCGAGGCCGGTCGACCGACCCTCGCCGCCAGTCTTGGCCACCACCCGCAGGGCTCGCCAGGCCGGAACCGGAGCCGTCTTGCCCTTGAGCACCTGCGGCCCGGCCTGCTCGAACACGATCGCGGAGCTGGCGGCCCGCTGGGTCGCCTCACCGACGAGGACCGTTCCGGGTGGCGCGATCGACTGCAGCCGGCTCGCAGTGTTCACGAGGTCGCCTGCGACCATCCCCTGGCCGGTCGCGCCAAGCGTCACGGCCGCCTCGCCGGTCAGGACGCCGGCGCGGGCCTCGAGGCCCCGGCCATCGGCCCCGCTGTCGAGCGAGCGGACCGCAACGAGCAGGTCGAGGGCGGCCCGGACGGCCCACTCTGCATCGGCCTCGCGAGCGACGGGCGTGCCCCAGACCGCCATGACGGCATCGCCGATGAACTTCTCGACCGTCCCGCCGTAGCGCTCGACGACCTCGCGAGCCGCTTCGAAGTAGCGGCTCAGGAGGTCCCGGACGGCCTCCGCATCGCGGTCGGCGGCAAGGCTCGTGAAGCCGACGAGGTCGGCGAACAGAACGGTGACGAGGCGTCGTTCAGTGGTGGCGGCCGGCCGGCTGGCAACCCCGGCCGCGGCAGGTCCAACGAGGGCGGTCCCGGTCGGTCCGGCGACTGGCTCCAGTCGCGTCCCGCAGTCGTTGCAGAACTTCGCCCCAGGAGTGTTCGTCGCACCACAATTGGGACAGCCGGCCAGCAGCCGGCCACCGCACTCCGAGCAGAACTTCGCGCCGGCCAGGTTGACGGTGCCGCAGGTCTGGCAGGTCACGAGGCCACCTCCGAATTCAAGATTGGGCGTCCTGGCCATGCCGTCGGCCCGACTGTGCGAGCGCCCGACCGGAGCCGACTCGACGACAGAGGCAAGCCGTGCGAGCAACGTCGTCGCCCGCAGCTCGGAAAAGATCGTGCCCGCCTCGGTAGCCGCCTCGCCGAGATCGTGATCGGCCGAGCCGAGCAGGAACACGGCGTCCAGCTCGGTCAGGGCAAGGTCGAACCGGCAGCCGAGGTCGCGCCAACCTCGCCAGACGTCGCGGTACAGCCCCAGCGCTTCGTTGTCGCGCCCTTCCAGGGCCGCCAGGGCAGCCCGCATCGCCCGCCGATCAACCTCGAGCGCCGGTCCATGGGCGGAGAACGCCTCGAACCGGGCGAGGGCGTCCCGTAGCCCGGCTGCGTCCCGCTCCCAGGTCGCCGCGCGGGCTGCCAGGGCGAGCGGCAGGGAGCCGCTGGCAGAGGACGTCTCGAATGTCGCCAGGTAGTCGGATCGGGCGTCGGCAAAGCGGCCTTCGGCAAACGCGACGGCCGCACGTGCCCGAACCACGGCTGCCATGTTCTGGAGATCCTTGTCGCCGGCCCCCAGCTCTTCCACCTGGATGAGCTCGTCGGCGATCTCGCCCCGGTAGCCGAGGATCGGAACGATCGATTGCAGACAGGCGATCCGGTCGGCCGTGTCGAGATCGGAGGCGAGCGCTTCGCGCACCGCGGCCAGGGCCCACTCCCAGTCGCCGGTGCGCAATGCCGCGTCGGCGGCATTCCCCAGGACGGTCGCCGCCGTCCCGCGGCGTCCGAGGCGGATCGCCTGCTCATGCGCCTTGCGGGCGGTGGCCAGGGCATCACGCGGATCCCGGAACAACTGGATGTTCGAGGCATTCAGCGCCCCGCGCAGCGAGATGTCCTCGAACCCGTTCGCGTCGGCCAGCCGGCTGCCCGCCTCGAGTGTCCCGAGGCCCTCGTACGAGCGACCGAGGAAGCTCAAGCCGGTGCCTTTGGTGACCAGCCCGTCCGCGATCACCCGGACCAGGTCCAGGCGCTCGGCGGCGGCCATCGCCCGATCGACCACCTCCATGCCTCGGACGAATTGCTCGTCGAGGTAGTAAGCCCGCCCGAGCTGCGCAATCAGCTCGACTGACTCGGCGTCATCCAGGTCGGTCACTCCGGCGGCTGCCTCCTCGAGCAGCGCGATCGCCTTGTCTGTCCTGGTTCCGAACAGGTACGCCCGGCCGAGCTCGGCGGCGACGCCGGCGATGCCGCGCGGATCGTTCCGCTCCCGCTGGATGGCCAGGGCCCGGCCGAGCAGGCGCTCTGCGTCCTCGTGGCGGCCCGCAGCCGAGGCGGCGTCGCCGGCCCGGGCCAGCAGCTCGGCCTCCTCAAGTGGATCAGCCGCGACGACCAGCGCCTGCTCGAGGAAACGGATGGCCTGTTCATGAGCACCGAGCGCGGCCGCCCGTTCCGCCGCGGCCTTCAGGGCGATCCGGGCCTGGACTGCCACGGCGGCCGCCTCGGGACCCTCGGGCGACGCCTCGTAGGCCGCCAGGTAGTGGGTCGCCAGGACACCTGGCAGCTCCTCGTCACCCAGCCCTTCGAAGTAGCGGGCGGCCGCCAGGTGGCGGGCCCGCCGATCGCGCTTGGCCAGGGTCGAGTAGGCGACCTCGCGGATGAGCGCCTGGGTGAAGCCCCACTGGCCGCGCTCGGGCGAGCGAATATCGGTGTCGAGGGCAACCAGTTCGCGCCGGGCGAGGGCCGCGAAGCGCGGCTCGAGCGCCTCGACCGGGTCGCCGGTCAGGCTGGACAGGGCGGCCATGGCGAAGGTCTGGCCGAGGACGGCAGCATCCTGGAGGATCGCCCGGTCGGCTGGATCGATCGCGTCAAGGCGAGCGGCGATCAAGGCATGCAGGCTCTCGGGCACGTGCAGGTCGCCGAGGTCCCCGACGACCCGGTAGACGCCATCGGCCTCCTCGAGCTTGCCCTCCGCGACGAGCATCCGGACGATCTCGACGGCATACAGGGGGATGCCGTCGGCCCGGGCCACGATCGAGCCGCTGGCAGATTCGGGCAGGCCGTGGACAAGACCACCGAGGAGCTCCCGCATCGCTGACTCGGGCAGGGGCTCGAGCGAGATCCCGATCAGGTTGCGCCGGCCCGCGCCCCAGTCGGGACGGCGATCGAGCAGCTCGGGTCGGGCCAGGGTCACGACCAGGATCGGGAAGCTCTTCGACCAGTCGAGCAGGTGGTCGATGAAGTCGAGCAGCCCGGTGTCGGCCCAGTGGAGGTCCTCGAACACGAGGATGGCCGGAGCTGTCTCCGCAATCCTCTCGAAGAATGTCCGCCACGCGACGAACAGCTCCTCCCGGCCGCCGGCCGGCGCCTCGCCGATTCCGAGCAGGAACAGGAGGGCCGGCCCGATCCGACGTTGCTCGGCTGGATCCGAGACGTAGATCTCGAGCGTCTCGGCGATCCTGGCCCGGGTCGTCCGTTCGTCGTCCGTCTCGCTGAGCTGGGCCCGCCGCCGGATGATCTCGCCGAGGGCCCAGAACGTTACGCCCTCGCCGTAGGCGGGCGAACGGCCGGAATGCCAGCGGACCGTCTCCTTCAGGCCGTCCATGTACTTGTTGAACTCCCAGGCGAGCCGGCTCTTGCCGATCCCGGCCTGGCCGGTGATCGAGACGAGGCGCGCCTTCCGTTCGCGGGATGTGGCGTGATAGGCATCCTTCATCAGGCGCAACTCGGTGTCGCGGCCGACGAAGGGCGCCTCGAGGCCCTCGGTCCGGCCCGCGCCGCCCCGTTCGGCGACGACCCGCAGGGCTCGCCAGGCTGGGACCGGCGCGGCCTTGCCCTTCAGCAGCTGATCGCCCGCGGCTTCGAACAGGATCGCCCTGGAAGCCGATCGCTGGGTCGTCTCGCCCACCAGCACGGTGCCCGGCGGCGCGACCGACTGGAGTCGGCTGGCGGTGTTGACCAGATCACCGGCGACCATCCCCTGGCCCGTCGCCCCGAGGGTCACCGCCGCCTCGCCGGTCAGGACTCCTGCGCGCAGGTCGAGCTGGTCGTCGCCAGCCGCACGGCCGAGCTCATGAACGGCCGCGATCAGGTCAAGGCCGGCCCGGACCGCTCGCTCGGCGTCGTCCTCGAGCGCGACCGGCGTGCCCCAAACAGCCATGACGGCGTCGCCGATGAACTTCTCGACCGTCCCACCGTAGCGCTCGATCACGTCCCTGGCGGCCTCGAAGTAGGCAGCCAGGAATTCCCGGACCTGCTCCGGATCGTGACCGTCGGATCGGGCCGTGAAACCAACGAGGTCGGCGAACAGGATGCTCACCAGGCGGCGCTCGGTGGTCGGCGAGAGGTGGCCATTGCCCGTCGCGGCGATCGCGACCGATCCGTGGCCCGCCGCGGCGCCGGCTCCCATCGCCGCGACGCCCTCCAGCTCATTGCCGCACTCGCCGCAGAACTTCGTGCCCTGGGGATTCGTCGAGCCGCAATTCACGCATAGCCGAGCGAGACGAGTTCCACATTCTCCGCAGAACTTTCGCCCCGGCTCGTTGGCCGCGCCGCAATTGGGACAGGGCAACTCGGAACCTCTAATGCCAGTGAATGGCCGTCAGCGTAATGCGCGAAGCCCTGAGCGTCGAGAGGGGCCGGTCTTCTGCGCGGCGTGGCCGTGTCTTCTCGGCTCCGCGGGCCTGTCCGTCCCCTCAGTCACCTCGGTCGAAGAGGACATCCGCTGGATATCCTGGCCCGCATCTGGTTCCAGGGAGGGCCCGTGGTTTCGAGGAGGGCGGCTTGCTTCCGCCGAAAGGGCCGGGGACCGCGTTCTCGACTAGGATGGATCGATGACGACCGAGCACCGCCTCACCTTGATGACCGTCCACGCCCACCCCGATGACGAGACCATCGGGACAGGGGGAACGATGGCCAAGGCCGTCGATGAGGGCCATCGGGTGGTCCTCGTGACCGGCACCCGGGGCGAGCTCGGCGAGATCGTCGTGGCCGACCTGGACACGCCCGAGAACCACCACCGGCTGGGCGAGATCCGGGCCGCAGAGCTCGAGGCCGCGATGGGCGAGCTCGGTGTGACCGAGTGGGAGAACCTCGGCTACCGCGACTCGGGGATGATGGGCGACGCCGGCAATCGCGATCCCCGGGCCTACTGGCAGGCCGACCTGGACGAGGCGATCGGCCGGCTGGTCTGGCTCGTCCGACGGATCCAGCCGGACGTCATGACCACCTACAACGATTTCGGCGGGTACGGCCACCCCGATCACATCCGGACCCACCTGGTGGCGGTCGGGGCATTCGCGCGGGCCGGCGACGCGACGGCCTACCCCGAGCAGCTGGGCGACGGGGTCGAGCCCTGGGCGCCCTCGAAGCTGTACGAGCAGGCCTTCTCGCGCGGCCAGCGCGACAAGATGAACGAGCGGATGCAGGAGCTCGGCCGGCGCAGCTTCTGGCTGCCACCCGAGGACGCCACGCCCGAGCAGCTGGCCGAGCACGAGGCGTTCATTGCCCGGGCGACGGTGCCCGAGGAGGCGATCACGACGCGGATCGACATCGCCGCCCAGATCGACCAGAAGCTTGCCGCGATCGGACGCCACGTCACCCAGATCAGCTCCGAGTCACCATTCACCCAGATGGGCGCGGACGGCTGGCGGGAGTTCTGGTCGACCGAGAGCTATGTCCTGCGCGAGACGCGCATCCCGGCAACGGCGCCCGAGACGGACCTCTTCGCCGGCCTGTAGCTACCAGGGCAGCGGTCCGCGGCGGGCTTCGTGGCTGGGCGGGTCCGCGGCCGGGGCTCGCGGCGCGCCCTGCGAACTGAAGCCATCGCAATATCACCACTATTCGTAGCCGACGCGTTTGGACCGCCGTCCGGGCAGCCAGCCCCCGTTTGAAGACCTGTTCGAGGCCGACTTACGAATGGTGGTGATATTTCGGGCCGTGTCGGGGCCGCGTGGCCAACTCGAGGCTGAACGGACGAACGAGAGGCCGCTTCTTAAGCTTGGTGGTGATATTTGTCCACCACCAGCGAGGCCGTGGCCAAGCAAGGCCTGGCGCCGCTAGCCCGGTCGGATCACCAGGGCAGCATCTTGCCCGAGGCGTCGTACAGCTGGCCCAGGACGACCCGGCCGTCCGTCGCGGGATTGAGCAGGTTCGGCTGGGCCCCGTCGAGGATGACCGTCGGCTCGAGGCCGACCTGCATCAGCTTGGTGCCCAGGAACGTCATCTGGAGCAGCAGGCCCTCGCTCGTCGGCTCGGACCAGGTCTGGTCGAACACGAAGTTGCCGAGGGCGTACCAGATCGGGTGGCCCTTGTAGATCTCCATCGCGCCCACCCAGTGAGCGTGGTTGCCGATGATCATGTCGGCCCCGGCGTCGATCACCGCGTGCGCCAGCTTCTGCTCGGCCGAGAACGGCCGGGGCGAGTACTCGGTGCCCCAGTGGGGGTACACGATCACGAGCTGGGCGCCGGCCTTGCGCGCTGCGGCCACGTCCTGCTTGACGACCGGCGCCGACAGCTGTGCGCTGCCTGGCTTGTTGGGGCCGGCCGCGTAGTACTTGGCGATCGTGTCGTAGGACAGGATCGCGATCTTGACCCCGTCGACGGTCAGGATCGCGGGCGCCCGGGCAGCCGACAGGTTCTTGCCCGCGCCGCTGTGGCGGATCCCGTACTTGTCGAGGTTGGCGAGCGTCTGGAGGAGTCCCTTCGGACCGGCGTCGCCGATGTGGTTGTTGCCCAGTGAGACATAGTCGATCCCGGCGTCCTTCAGGCCGGCGATCAGGCGCGGGTTGGCCGAGAAGATCGTGCCCTCGGTGTGGTATTTGAAGTTGTCCGGGGCGGGATTCTCGAAGTTGGCGACGGCCAGGTCGGCATCCTTGAGCAGGTTGCGGACGGCGCCGACGTTACCGGTTTGGACTGCGACGACGGTCGGCCAGCCGAGCGAGGAGCAGCAATGCCGGCCGGTGATCCGGGCCGTCCCGCCGTTGAACGGGAAGTCGACGCCCTTCTTCTGGATGGTGACGGCCTTGGCCACCCCACGGTCGAGCATGATGTCGCCGCCGGCGACCATCGTCCAGGCTGCCGCCGGGTCGAAGGCCGCGGCCTGGCCCACCGTCATCGGCAGCTTCGCGTTGAGCTTCCAGGCGCCGGCCACCTTGACCCGGTCGACGCCGAACAGCGATTGGCTGCCCCAGGCCAGCGCCCGGATCGAGGGCGTCACCTCGTCGGCCCGCAGGAATGCCAGCCGATCGGAGTGGGCCGCCAGGTCCTTGGCCAGGGCGGCGGCGTTGGTCGCAAGGACCAGCCGCGATGGCACGTCGGGTCGATCGAGGCCGAGCGCGACCAGGATCGGATCGGCCTCGTTCGACACGAGCTCAAGGCTGGTGAACGTCGCATGGTGGCCGTTCAGGATGGCCCGTACGTCGACCAGGCTGACGCTGTCGAGAGTCGAGCGGAAGTCGACCGCCGGGACGATCGGGACAGCTCCGATTGCTCCGCTCACGGCGCTCGAAGCACCCGGACCGGTGGATCCGAAGCTGGTCAGCGGACCGAGGCTGGCATTGCCGCCTCCCGGCGCACTGGAGGCCTGGCCGCCGCCAAGGGCTGCTGCCGAAGCCCCCGGCGAGCCCGCCAGGCCGGTGGCCGGCGTCTGGGGCGAACCGAGCAGGATCGCGATCGTGGCCAGGCTGGCCAGGGCGACCGTCACGACAGCGATCAGGAGAAACGAGGGGCCACTCCAGCCACCTCGGCGACCGCTCCCGGCACGCCTTGTCGGGGATGCCGGACTGATCTGGCGGGCATGGTCCCTGCGCCGCGGCCGCATCGTCATCGCCGCGCATTCTGACACTTCATGGAAAACGCCCCGTCCGGGCGGAGGACGGGGCGTCGGTGTATTCGAAGATGGCGGACCCGACCGGATTCGAACCGGCGATCTCCAGCGTGACAGGCTGGCATGTTGGGCCGCTACACCACGGGTCCGCGGCGAGCCGGAAGGATAGCACCCGGACGCCGCCACCGGGCGCCGCTCGCCCGGCCGCGGCCTCCGCTAGACTCGGCCGCGATGCACCAGATCGACCTGCGCTCCGACACCGTGACCCGGCCGACCGACGCGATGCGCCGGGCGATGGCGTCGGCCGAGGTCGGCGACGACGTGTTCGGCGACGACCCAACGGTGATCGCCCTGGAGGAGCGCGCCGCCGACCTGCTGGGCAAGGAGGCCGGGCTGTTCGTGACCTCCGGCACCCAGGGCAACCTCGTCGCCCAGCTGGCCCACCTGGCCCGAGGGCAGGAGACGATCGCCGCTTCCGAGAGCCACATCATCCAGGACGAGGCCGCCGGCCATGCCGTCGTCGTCGGGACCTCGATTCGGGCCCTGCGCGAGCGGCCGGACGGCACCATCGACCCGATCGAGATCGCCGAGGCGTTCCGCGATCCGGGCGATCCCCACGAGCCGATCACGGGCCTCGTCGCGATCGAGAATACCCACGGCCACTCGATGGGCCAGCCGCTCAGCCCGGCCTACACGGCGACCGTTGGCGCAATTGCCCACGAGCGCGGCGTTCCGCTCCACGTGGACGGCGCCCGTTTCTTCAACGCGGTGGTGGCCCAGGGCGTGTCGGCCCGCGACCTGGCCGGACCGGCGGACTCGGTGTCGTTCTGCCTGTCCAAGGGGCTGTCCTGTCCGGTGGGCTCGGTCCTTGTCGGCTCGCGCGACTTCATCTGGCGGGCGCGGCGCGGCCGCAAGCTCGTCGGCGGCGGGCTCCGCCAGGTCGGCATCCTGGCCGCGGCCGGGCTGGTCGCCCTGAGCGACGGCCCCGACGGGATGATCGAGCGGCTGGCCGACGACCATGCCAACGCCCGCAAGCTGGCCGAGGGCCTGGCCGATCTCGACGGGATCGAGTCTGCCGGAGGAATCGCCCAGCCGACCCCGGGCCGCCTCGATCCAGCCCGGGTGACCACGAACTTCGTCCTGTTCCGGGTGAACGGAGACCGGGCAGCATTCCTCGACGGCCTGCGGGCCCGGGGCATCCTGATGGTCGAGTATCCCCACGGCACCGTCCGGGCGGCGACGCACTACGGCATCGAGGCATCGGACATCGACACGATCGTGGAGGCTACCCGGGCGGTCCTCGCCGAGGTCGGCCCGGCCCGGACGGCAGCCCCGTCCCTGGCCGGCCGGTGAGCAGCGCGCTCGACCAGTTTCCGCTCAGCCGGCCGGATCCGGCCCCGGTCAAGGGCCCGCTTGACGATCAGTTCTATGACCTCGTCGAGGCGAACTTCCGGGAGTCGATGGTGGCCCGTCCCGATGTGGCCACGTTCCTGGGCATCCACACTGAAGACCACCGCCTGCCGGACGGGAGCCGCGACGCGATCGAGGCGCAGGTTCGGCGAGCCCACCAGCATCGGTCCGCGATCGAGGCGATCGATCCGGGCGGGCTCTCGGCCGAGGTCCGCTTCGAGCGCGACATCGAGCTGCACAACCTGGGCCTCGAGCTGTTCGACCTCGAGGAGGAGCGCCAGTGGGAGCGCCGCTCGAGCGCGATGGACGGCATCGGCGACCCACTCTTCGGCCTCTTCGCCCGCAACTACGCGCCACTCGAGGAACGGCTCGACGCGATGACCGGCCGGCTCGAGGGGATCCCCAGGTTCCTGACCGAGCATCGGACCAGGCCACGCGGCCCGCAGGTCCGGCTGTGGCAGGAGCTCGAGCTCGAATCCGGGAGCACCCTGCCGTCCTTCTTCGACGAGATCGTCGCGGCCGGTGCGGACCTTGCCCCGATGAAGCAACGCCGCCTCGGCGCGGCGGCAGAGCGGGCCAAGGTGGCCGTTGCCGACTACGAAGCCTATCTGCGGGGGACGCTGTCGACGGCCGTCGACAGCTGGCCGCTCGGGCGCGAGCTGTACGCGGAGTTCATCCGGCGGCGGGCGTTCGACGGGCTGGACCCCGACCAGATCCTCGAGATCGGCTGGGACCAGCTGAGCCAGCACCGCGCCGCACGAGCCGCGATCGCCCGCCAGATCGACCCCGACGTCGACGAGTCGGTCGTGATCAACCGGTTGAAGCTGGATCACCCGGCCACGTTCGAAGAGGCCCTCGAGGGCTATCGCGATGCGATGCTCCGGGCTCGGGCCTACCTGATCGAGCGGTCCATCGTGAGCGTCCCGGATGACGAACGGCTCGAGGTCGTTCCGACGCCCGACTACCTGCGCAACGTGATGCCCTTCGCGGCCTACTTCGATGCCCCCAAGTTCGACGCGAATCCACAGGGCCTGTACATCGTCACGCCGTCGGTCGACGGCGACCCGGCGGCGATGCGGGAGCACAACCGAAGCTCAATCAGCAACACCAGCATCCACGAGGCGTATCCCGGCCACCACCTCCAGCTGGCCGTCGCGGGCCGCCATCCGAGCCTCAGCCGGCTGACCGTCCAGGCGCCCGAGTTCGTCGAGGGCTGGGGGATGTACTCGGAGCAGATGATGCGCGAGGAGGGCTTCGACGACGCCCCCAACTTCCGGCTGAGCATGCATACCGACGCGATCTGGCGGTCCTGCCGAATCATCCTGGACGTGCGCATGCACCGGGGTGAGATCGGCGTCGACGAAGCGATCGCGTGGCTGGTCGAGCAGACCAGCTTCGAGACGGCCAACGCCCGGGCCGAGGTCCGGCGCTACACCCACACCCCCACGTACCAGCTGTCGTACCTGATCGGCAAGGTCCTCCTGTTGCAGCTGCGCGAGGACGAGCGGCGCCGCCTCGGCGATGGGTTCAGCCTGCGCGGGTTCCACGACACGCTCCTGCGCAACGGCAGCCTGCCGATCAGCTTCCACCGGCGGCTGCTGGCCGGCGACGGCGCGAGCGCGGTCAGCACTCCGGACAGCTGACCCGGGTGCAGGTGATCCCTTCGATCGACCTCGAGGCCGGTCGCTCGCGGGTCGTGTTCTGGCCGGGCGCCGCGAGCGGCGTGGGTGCCCCGACCGACCGGCCCGAGCGGATTGCGGTCCACTTCGTGGAGCTTGGAGCGCAGCTCATCCACCTCGTCGATTTCGACGGCGCCCGAAGCGGCCAGCCGGTGAACCTGGAGGCGGTCGGCCTGATCGCTTCGCGCGTTGCGACGCCGCTCCAGCTGGCCGGCGGCGTGGAGGGGCCCGATCGGATCCGGCTCGCCTTTGCCGCGGGCGCGACCCGGGTCGTGCTGGCGATGAGCGTCGTCGAGGAGCCCGAGCTGCTGCGCGAATCACTCACGGTGGCCGGTGACTGGCTGGCCGTCGGCCTCGATCCGCGGCCGGAACGGTTCGCGGCGTTTCCGTGGCGGCGGGCGAGCGCGCCGACCCTGCCCAGCCTCGTTGCCGAGCTGGTCGATCAGGGCATTCGTCGGTTTGTCCTGGCCCACGGCGGGAGCGAGCCCGACCCGGCTCTGCTGGACGGCCTGATCCGCGCCCACGACATCGACCTGTTCGTGGCCGGCGGGGTGCGCGACCTGGCCGGCATCGGCCGGCTGCGCGATACCGGCGTGCGCGGCATCATTCTGGGCGAGGCGCTCCTGTCCGGGGCGATCGACTATCCCGCCGCGCTCGAGGCTGCCGCCTGATGCTCCGCGCCGTTCGTTTCACGCCCGCCTGGCCGCCCATCGCCGGCCGCCGCGCCGCGCTTCTGGCTGTCGCGGCCATCCTCGGCATCGTGGCCGGCTGCATCAACCCGGGCGGCCTGCCGGCGGGCAACGGAGCCACCCCCCGGCCGCCGGCCGCGGGCACGAACTGCCCCACGAGCCAGCCGGCTGCCCTCGCACCGGGCACGACCAAGACAGTCACGATCACCACGCCAAAGGGCACGATCGTGATCGGGGTCACCGCCGACACGGCCCCGATTGCCTCGGGCAACTTCGTGGCCCTGGCCAGCTGCGGCTACTACGACGGCGTCGTGTTCAGCCGGATCGTGCCCGACTTCGTGATCCAGGGCGGCGATGGCCAGTTCGGCCGAGTAGGTCCAGATGGCAAGCTGTCGGCGGACGACACCGCACAGGTTGGCTCGGGCGGTCCGGGCTACACGATCGCCGATGATCCCGTTCGGACGGACTACGCGAGGGGGACCGTGGCGATGGCCCGGACCTCGGACGCGCACTCGCAGGCGTCCCAGTTCTTCATCGTCCTCAGTGACAGCGCGGCCCAGAGCCTGACCCAGTCGAACCAGTACGGCTATGCCATCGTCGGCACGGTCACGTCCGGGATGGACGTGGTCGACGCGATCGCGGCGATGCCAAACTCCGGCGCTCCGGACAACGCGGCGCTCGATCCGGTTCCAATGACCAGCGTCACGGTTGGGCCGTGACCCAATCCAGCCGCCGAGGCCAGCCACCAGAAGAGGAGTCCAGATGACCACCGCCACGATCGGCACCGACCTCGGCGAGATTGTCGTCGAGCTGTACGACCAGAGCGCCCCGAAGGCCGTCGGCAACTTCACCAAGCTCGCCCAGAATGGCTTCTACGACGGAGTCATCTTCCACCGGGTGATCCCGGGCTTCGTCATCCAGGCCGGCGACGGCCAGTACGGCAAGAAGGCCGGACTCGACCAGGGCCGGGTCGGCACCGGCGGCCCCGGCTACACCTTCGAGGACGAGAAGGTCCAGGGCGACTACGTCCGGGGCGCACTGGCCATGGCCAATGCCGGGCCGAACACGAACGGCTCGCAGTTCTTCATCTGCGTGGCCGACCTGACCGGCAAGCTGCCTAAGAACTACACCCTCTTCGGGATCGCCACCAAGGGCATGGACATCGCCGACAAGATCGTCTCCGCCCCGCGCAACAGCCGCGATCTGCCCAACGATCCGGTTGCGATCACCTCGATCGCGATCGAGCCCGGCCAAGGTTAAGGAATTTTCACCCGGATCTGTGACGAAACTCTTGGCTCGGCGGCCGAGGTCGGGTATGCTCGGGATGTTGCGAAAGCAGCCAGCTGCCCCAGCTGCAAGGTCATGGGTAGGTAGGGTCAGGGTAGTCGGTACAGCCGACGTGATAGATGCCCTTGTAGCGTGGCAGAAGAGTCCGCCTTGGCGGACACCTTCACCGGGACAGCATCGGAGCGGTTCTCTTCGGAGGGCCGCTCCGAACTTTTAGCCCCGCGACGACTGTTCCTCGAGATGGAGCCCGGCCCCGACCCGAGGGGATCGATCTCCGGTCAGGCCGCCGGGTCAGCGGCAGTGCCAGCCGCCGTCGAGGATCAGCTCGATCCCGTTGGCCGCTTTGTTTTCAAGCAGGAAGACCGTCCCGCCGACGATGTCCGCCATCGTCGCGAGCCGTTCGGTCGGCGTCCCCAGGCGAGCCCGTTCGGTGGCTTCGGGTCGGCCATCCCAATACGGGGTCTCACCCACGATCCCGGGATGGAGCGAGTTGACCCGGATCGGCCGAAGCTCCTCGACCAGGCTGCGGGTGAGCCCGACGATCCCGCCGTTCACCGTGCTGACGGTAGTCGAGCCGGGGTACGGCCGCTCCTTGGCCATTCCGCCGAAGAGGACGACGGATGATTCCGGACCAAGCCTCCCGCGCAGAGCGTGGATCACCTCCGTGTAGCCGACGAGCTTGAGGGTGACCAGCCGGATCGCCCGTTCGATGTCGTACGCCTCGACGCTGTTCGAGTCGCGATCGATCGCCACCAGGGCGAGGTATTGGACCGGGCCGACGTCCTTGAGCGCCGGGGCGATCGAGCCCGGGCTGGCCAGATCGAAGGCGACCCCCTGGGTTCCGCCGCCGAGCTCGGCGACTGCTTTCGAGACGCTGGCCGGATCCTGGCCGGTGATCACGACCTGGCGCCCCGCCTCGACGTAGTGCCGGGCGATCTCGAGGCCGAGCCCCCGCGTCCCACCAACGACAACCACGGCTACCTGGTCAGTCACATTTACCTCCTTGGTAGTCGAGTCGGTTCACGTCGAACCCTCGTCCGTCACCGGCCATACCCACGCGACCAGGCATCGATCCCGACGGCCAGCAGGAGGATCACGCCGAGCGTGATCTGCTGGTAGAACGGATCGAGACCGAGCAGGTTGAAGCCGTTACCGATCAAGGCGATGAACAGGCAGCCCACGACGGTCCGCCAGATCGCCCCCTCCCCACCCATGATGCTCGTGCCGCCGACGACAATGCCCGCCAGCACCGTGAAGGTGAGCGTGCCGCCCGCCGAAGCCTGCATGCTGAGCACGCGTGAGGCGTCGAGGATGCCGGCCATGGCCGCAGCGACCCCGCTGATGGCGAACGTCGCGACGCGCACGCCGTCGACCCGGACCCCGCCAAGCCGCGCGGCGGCTGGGTTCCCGCCCGAGGCGTAGACGTACCGACCGAAGGTCGTCCGGGCGAGCACGACTCCCAGAACCAGGGCGACGATGATCATGATCCAGGCGGCACTCGTGACGCCCAGGATCTGGGTTGCCGCGACGGCCTGGAACTCGGGGTGGTCGAGGGCGACCACGAGGTTGCCCTTGGTCGCGAGTGCACCGATCCCGCCAACGACGTACGTCATCGCCAGCGTTCCGATCAGGGCGTTGATCCGGAAGCGGGTGACGAGCAGGCCGTTGACGAGGCCCACCCCGAGGCCGAGGAGGAGCCCGGCGATCACACCGACGAGCACCCCATTCGTCCCGACCAGCTGGGTTGCGGTCGCGCCGGCCAGTCCATAGACCGCACCAACCGACAGGTCGATCCCGCCGGCGATCAGGACCAGCGTCCCGGCCGCGGCGACGATGATGATCGCGGACTGCTGGTCGAGGATGTTGGCCAGGTTCTGGAGCGAGTGGAACGACGGGCTGGCGACGGCCAGCACGACGAAGGTGATGACGAACGGGATGAGGATGCCGGACCTGGCGGCCGGCGTTCCCACGGCCCGCGCCCGGCCAGACCACGAGGTACCGTCGGGCACGCCGGCCTCTGAGCTGGGCACCGGGTCGCTCATGCCGCCACCCGGCCAAAAGCCGCGTTGAGGATCGCTTCCTCGGTCATCGCGGGGCCGCTCAATTCGGCCACGATCCGGCCGGCCCTCATCACGAGGACCCGGTGGGCGAGCCCAAGGATCTCCTCGATCTCGCTCGAGATCAGCAGGATCGCCACGCCTGAGGCGGCCAGGCTCGCAAGGTGCTCATAGATCTCTCGCTTCGCCCCGACATCGACGCCACGGGTCGGCTCATCGGCGATCAGCACCGACGTCTCCTCCAGCAGTGACCGGGCGAACATCAGCTTCTGCTGGTTGCCGCCCGAGAGATTGCCGGCGGGCGCCTCGAGCCGGCTGACGACGTTGGCCTTGCCGAGAGCGGCGCCGACTCGGTCCGTCTCGCGCCCGCGTCGGACGAAACCGAGCCGGCTCAGCCGAGCCAGGCTGGCGATGCTGACGTTCTCGCGAACGGGCCGGCCGAGGAGCAGGCCGTCGTCCTTGCGCGACTCCGGAATCATTGCCATGCCCGCATCAAGAGCGGCTCGCGGGCCGCCGCGGTGTGGCCGCCGTCCGATGTCCAGGCGCTTCGCCGAGGCCGGCGCCGCCCCGAAGATCGCCCGCGCCAGCTCCGAACGCCCGGCCCCGATCAGGCCGGCAAGACCCACGATCTCGCCCGCCTGGAGGGTCAGCGACACGCCGCTGACTCCGGGCGCCACGAGATCCTCGACCGTGAGCGCGGACGGCGCGGACGGCGCCGGCGGGTTCTTTGTCGGGAAGGTCCGCCCGAGCGACCGGCCGAGCATGCCTGAGATCAGGCTGTCCTCGGTCTCGGCGGCAGCCGGACCGGTCCGCACGACTCGTCCATCACGCAGGATCGTGACCGTATCTGCGAGCTCGAGGACCTCGGACAGGAAGTGGGAGACGAGGATCACCGTCCGCCCCGAACCGGCCAGCCGGCGGATCACGTCATGGAGACTGGCGGCTTCGGCGGCCGACAGCGACGCGGTCGGTTCGTCGAGCACCACCAGCCCGGCGTCCCGGGCGAGCGCCCGCAGGATCTCCACCTGCTGCTGGACGCCAATCGACAGCCGGCGGACCTGGATGTCGGCCGGCAGGTCGAAGCCGGTCGTTGCGCACATCCGCCTGAACCGAGCCGCGAGCTCGCCCCGGTCGATCACGCCTGCCCGCCGGGGTTCGTTGCCAAGGAACACGTTCTCGGCCACGGTCAGACCCGGGACGAGGGCGAGCTCCTGGGCAACGAGCGCGATCCCCTGCTGGAGCGCCTGTCGGGGCGATGAGAATGAAACGGGGGTCCCCCGCAGGACGAGCGAACCGCCGTCCGGTGGAAAGACCCCCGCGATGATCCTGCCCAGCGTCGACTTGCCTGCACCGTTTTCGCCGACGAAGGCGTGAACGGTACCGGTCAGGACCTCCAGCGAGACGTCCTCGAGCGCCTGGGTGGCGCCGAACGCCTTGCGGATTCCACGGACCTCCAGCTGGACGTCCGACTGGGCAGGTGCCAGGCTCATCCCTTCGTCAGGTCAGCCTGGCCACTCTGCCAACGGCAGGAATGTTTGGACATTTTCCTTGGTCACGACGCCGCCGTCAGGCAGGTTGGCCAGGACGTCGACACCCGGTTCCGGGATCCCCGTCCGAATGGCCTGGATCAGGTCCGCGACCCCCAGCCGGCCTTCGGTGGCCGGTGCCTGCATGACCGTACCGAAGCGGTCACCCGAGGCGATGCCCTGGAGGGCCACCGCGCCGCCGCCGTATCCGACGAGCAGCACCTTGCCCTTGTCGCCGGCCGTCGTGACGGCCTGCAGCGCCCCGGTGATGGCCTGGTCGGCGCCCATGATCACGTTGATGTCCGGGTGAGCCGTCAGCATGTCCTGGGTCGCCTTGAGGCCGGCCGCGGGCGTGTAGAAGGATTCACCCTCGGCCACGACCGTGATGTTCTTGCCGGCGATCTCGGCGTCGAATGCCTTGCGCAGCTCCTGGTCGAGGGCGGCCGCCTTGACCGAGAAGATGTAACCGATCTTGCATTGGGCGGCACCCGTTGCGGTGCAGGCCTCGATGGCGAGGTCCGCGATCTTCTTGCCGAGGTTGCTGGCCACGAAGATCACGTTGGCGGATTGTCCCGTGATCTGCGAGTTCGCCGTCGTGAAGTCGGTGCCCAGGATCTGGTCGATGTTGCCGATTGCGATGCCCTTGGCAATGGCTGCCTGGGCGCCGGTCACCAGGGCAGCACCATAAACCGGCTGGGTCACGATGCCGTCGTACTTGCCGGAGGTGATCGCGTCCTGGAGCTGCGTCGTCTGGGTGGCGGGATCGAGGTTCCCGTCCATCACGGTGAGCTGGGCGTTGCCCGCGGCTGCAGAGGCCTGGGCAGCCGCCAGCATCGGCGCGTCATAGCTGTTGGCCACAGCGAATGAGATGTAGGCGAGCTGGAGCGTCTTGGTCGGCGTCGCCGACGGAGCTGGCGTGGGCGTCGTCGCGGCGGCCTGGCTAGCGGCGGCCGTCGCCGGTGCCGCGGTTGGGGCGGTCGTGGCGCTCGATGAGCACGCCGCCAGAACGATGGCCGTGACGGCGGCGGCGGCTCCCAGCCGCAGCCTGCCGCGTCGTTGTTGAGCAATCATCCGGGTCTCCTCCTCAGTCACCTGCTGGCCTGAGCCGCGGCCATGCGGCCGGCGTCCGGGACGCCGGGCCCACCCCCTACCGGCTCGATCCTCCAACCGGCCACGGCCCAACGCCGTGCTCGGCAAGGCGAATCCAGGTGGGTTCCCAGCGATACGAATGACGGCCCGGCGGCTGGGGGGCCTGCGTCTCGATCCAGCGGACCCGGCCGGGTCCGATATTCCAGAATCCATGGACGCTGCCGACTCCGGCGAAGACGACGTCGCCGGCCGACAGGCGGTAGGTGGTCCCGTCGAGCTCCGCGTCGATCTCGCCGTCGAGGAAGAAGTAGGCCTCCTCGAACGGGTGGTCGTGGGCCTGGGCGGCCCCGCCGACCTCATAGTCGACGGTGAACATCGTCAGCAGGTCGGCGCCGAATCCCCGGTCGACCAGCATCTTCACCGAGATCCCGCTGTACGCCAGGAGCGCCGTGTCCATCCCTGCCGGCCGCCGACCGCGGGCCGGATCGTCGAGCCGGAGCGCCTCAAGCTGCGGCC
Organism: uncultured Chloroflexia bacterium; assembly: GCA_963720965.1. GTDB lineage: Bacteria > Chloroflexota > Limnocylindria > Limnocylindrales > CSP1-4 > Palsa-1033. Next base: position 232,057 of record CAVRHD010000003.1, read on the forward strand.
CGGTGCCCTCGTAATGGCCGACATGGCGGACCGTCGGATCGCCGAGTGCTGGACGCTCGGCCGAAGCGGCCAGCGCCGCGATGTCGGGCGCTGATCGCGCATAGAGCGTGTCGCGGACTGAAGCGTCCTGACCTCGACGGGGCGGGGTGTTGACCGACAGCCAGCGGACCGCAGCCGGTCCGGGTCCGACAAGGGTGTGAAGTGTCCCGATCGGGATCAGGGCATAGTCGCCGGCGACGAGACGATGGACCCGCTGGTCAAGTTCGAGGATCAGCTCGCCCTCGAGCACGTACAGGGCCTCTTCGAAGGAGTGGACATGGCGGGCAATCCAACCGCCCGGAACGAAGGCACCGACTGCCAGCTCGGTGTGGACCGCCCCCTGGGCCGGGCCAACGAGGACCTGCCGGGCGAGCCCTGAGGCGGTCGCGCCGGCGGCTGCTGGTGCGTCCGCGAACGACCAATCCACGCGGCCGACGTAGTGCACCGTCACCTCAGCGTCCGCGGGGTGTGCCCACCCCGACGTGATCGCGGGAGTGTGCAGTATCAGTGAAGTTCAGTCAAGCCTTCTTGAACCTGATCGACTGACCCTCAGTGCCTGCCCTCGCTGTCCGCCGGCAGCGCGCTGATGCCGGGCAGGTCCAGCTCGATGGGACGGCGACCGAGGGTGAACCAGATCCCGTGGACGGGCACGGAGCCGAGGTTGTAGAGCCGGTGGGGAGTCATCGAATCGAGCGAGATGGCATCGCCCGGGCCCAGGACGTACTCGTCGAACCCGGCCGTGACGCCAAGCTTGCCCGACACGATGTAGCCCCACTCCTGGCCACTATGGCGCTGGTACTCGTGCTCGGGGCTCGAGGCTCCGCCGACCTCGTAGGTAACGTAGATGAACTCGGCGTTGGGCGTCGAGGAGGTCGTCAGGCGTTCCCAGACCACCCCCGACGCGAGGCGAATTCGCTTCCGATCGTCCGCCCGCTGAACGGGATCGGCGGGCAGGACGCCGGTCACGGCGGCGGCCAGCGAAGCTCCCTGCGGCCCGTGCCGGCGACTGCCCGGGGCCGGCCGCGGGTCGATGAACAGGAGCTCATCGATCGACACACCGAGCTCGGTGGCCATTGCGTACAGCGTGTTGACCGAGGGCTTGGCCCGACCGGTCTCGACCTGTGAGATCAAGCTGGGTGAGATGCCCAGGCGATCGGCCAGGACGCGCAGGCTGAGCCCATGGGCGCGCCGGGCGGCGCGCAGGCGGTCGCCCATCTCCAGATAGCCGGGTTCGGACCCATTCCCGCCCTGACGTGGCACGCGGACCTCCTCGGCGCGGATGGTACTCGCCCTGAGCTCGTCCGAATGCCGTCCAGCAAATGTGCAATGCGACTGCAACCCGTCGCTGCACCCCTGTTGAAATCCGGGTCCAGCGGAGCGATACTGCCGGGCACCGCCGAACCTTGTCCCACCGACAGGATGGACCGATGCCGCTGCAGATCGCCTCGCCAGGCTCGATGAACGTCGACTGGGAAGAGCGGGTCAATACCGACCGTCTCCGAGCCTACCGCCTCGGCCGTGCCCGGACCGCGCTGGCGGCATCGGACCTCGGCGCCGTCCTCCTGTTCGACTTCAACAACATCCGCTACGTCACGAGCACCCACATCGGCGAGTGGGCGCGCGACAAGATGACCCGCTACGCCCTGCTCACCCGGGGCGGCGATCCCCATATCTGGGACTTCGGGTCGGCGGCCAAGCACCACCGCCTGAACTGCCCATGGCTGCGCCAGGAGAACATCCACGCCGGCATGCTCGGCCTGCGTGGGGCCATTGCCCCGGACGCCGGCCTGTTCCGCTCGGCGGCCCGCGAGATCGCCGAGCTCCTGCGGGCCGAGGGCGTCGCCGACATGCCCCTCGGGGTTGACCTCGTCGAGCCGCCCATGGCGGCCGCCCTGGCCGAAGCCGGGATCACCGTCCGGGACGGCCAGCAGGTGTTGCTGGACGCCCGCGAGGTGAAGTCGATCGACGAGATCACCCTCCTGAACACGGCCTGCGCCATGGTCGACGGCGCCTACCAGTACCTCGCCGAGCATCTCAAGCCGGGGGTGCGCGAGAGCGAGCTCGTGGCCGACGTGACCAAGCGCCTGTTCGACATGGGCTCGGAGCACGTCGACAACATCAATGCCGTCTCGGGCGAGCGATGCAGCCCGCATCCCCATGTCTTCTCGGACCGCTTGATCCGGCCGGGGGACCAGGCCTTCTTCGACATCATCCACACGTACGTGGGCTACAAGACCTGCTACTACCGGACGTTCGGGGTCGGCCGGGCAACCGACGCCCAGCGCGACGCGTACAAGCAGGCACGGGAGTGGATCGATGCCTCGATCGAGCTGATGCGGCCGGGCATGACCACCGACCGCGTCGCGGCCGTCTGGCCGAAGGCAGAGGAGTTCGGGTTCGCCAACGAGATGGAGTGCTTCGGGCTGCAGTTCGGCCACAGCGTCGGGCTGTTCCTGCACGAGCGCCCGATCATCAGCCGGCTCAACTCGATCGAGCACCCGGTCGAGATCAAGGAAGGCATGGTGATCGCGCTGGAAACCTACTGTCCGGCCAAGGATGGCTTCTCGGCCGCGCGGATCGAGGAGGAGGTCGTGGTGACGGCGTCCGGCCCGCAGGTGATCACGAGATTCCCGTCCGAGGAGTTGTTCGTCGCCAACGCGTACTGAGGTTTGACGGTGACCGCGCAGCCTGCCGAATCCAGCCGACCGACGGAGCGCGACGAGCAGCTCCGGACCTACCGCATGATGGTCGCCTGCCGCCAGTTCGAGACACGCGCCCAGGAGCTCTTCTTCGAGGGCCTGGTCCGGGGCACGACCCACCTCGGAATCGGCCAGGAGGCGGTCGCCGCCGGCTTCGGGATGGCGATGCGCTCCGACGACTTCACCTTCTGCACCTATCGCGGCCACAACCACACCCTCGTCCGGGGCGTGCCCATGGCCCCGATCTTCGCCGAGCTGTTCGGGCGGGGCACGGGCCTGCTCGGGGGCAAGGGCGGCTCGATGCACCTGACCAGCGTCGAGCATGGCGCGATGGGCTCGTACGCCATCGTGGGCGCCCACCTGCCGATCGCGCTGGGCGCGGCCTGGTCGGCCCAGTACCGCAAGTCCGGCCAGGTGGCGGTGTGCTTCTTCGGCGACGGGACGACCAATATCGGGGCGTTCCACGAGGCCCTCAACATGGCCGCCGTGTGGAAGGCGCCGGTCGTCTTCGTGTGCGAGAACAACCAGTACATGGAGTACACCGCGATCGGCACGGTCACGGCCGTGGCCCGCCCGGCGGCCGACCGGGCCAGCGCCTACGGCCTGGAGCCGATCGTGGTCGACGGCAACGACGTGTCGGCCGTGCGGGCCGTCGCCGACCGGGCGATCGAGCGCGCCCGGGCGGGCCACGGGCCGTCCCTGATCGAGGCCGTCACCTACCGCCACGGCGGCCACAGCCGGGCCGACCCGGGCAAGTACCGCCCGGCCACCGAGGTCGCCGAGTGGCTGGCCAAGGATCCGATCCCGCGCTACCGGGCAGAGCTCCTGGCGGCCGGCCTGGACTCGGCCTCGCTCGACGCGCTCGATGCCGAGGTGGCGGCCGAAGTCCTCGAGGCCGAGACGATCGCGCGTGCGGCGCCTGAGCCGTCGGCCGACGTGCTCGAGACGCAGGTCTGGAGTGATGGGGGCTCGGCATGGCGGAACTGACCTACCGGGCCGCGGTCGCCGAAGGGATCGCCCGCGAGATGGAGCGCGACCCGCTGGTCGTGATGATCGGCGAGGACATCGGGGCAGCCGGCGGCGTGTTCAAGCTGACCGAGGGCCTGTTCGATCAATTCGGGCCGGACCGGGTGCGCGACACGCCGATCAGCGAGCAGGCGATCGTCGGCGCGGCGATGGGCGCCGCGATGACCGGCCTGCGCCCGGTCGCCGAGCTGATGTTCAGCGACTTCTTCGCGGTCACCTGGGACATGGTCGCCAACCAGATTGCCAAGACCCGCTACATGACCGACGGCCAGGTGTCCCTGCCGCTGGTCCTGCGCACGGCCAACGGGGCCGGCCTGCGCTTCGGCGCCCAGCACAGCCAGAGCATCGAGAACTGGGCCATGGCAATCCCCGGCCTCAAGGTCGTCGCGCCATCGAACCCGGCCGATGTGGTGGGCCTGATGGTCGCGGCGATCCGCGATCCCGACCCGGTGATCTTCTGCGAGCACAAGGCCCTCTTCGCCACGAAGGGCGAGGTGCCCGACGGCGAGCACGTCGTGCCCCTCGGCCAGGCCCGGATCGCCCGGGCCGGGACTGACTGCACGATCGTGGCCCTGGCCGCCATGGTGCCCCGGGCGCTCGAGGCGGCCGAGCGGCTGGCAGCCGAGGGCGGCATCTCGGCCGAGGTGATCGACCTGCGCACGCTGATCCCGCTCGACGCCCGGGCCATCCTCAATTCGGTCGCTCGGACGGGACGCCTGTTCACCGTCGAGGAGAACCCGCGGGTGCTGGGCTGGGGCGCCGAGATCGTCTCGATCGTGGCCGACGAGGGCTTCGACAGCCTCGATGCGCCGCTCGTCCGGATCACCGCCCCGAACGTCCCGTTGCCCTCGGCGGCAGCCCTCGAAGACCTGGCCGTGCCCTCGGTCGATCGAATCACCGCGACCGTCCGGCGACGCCTCGACGAGGCCCGCTGATGGCGTGCCGAGACTGGCTCGGATGACCACGGTTGCCGTGCTGGGCACGGGCCGGATGGGCAGCGCCATGGCCCGGGCGCTGGCCGGGGCCGGCCTGCAGGTCGTCCTCTGGAATCGCTCGCCCGAACCGGCCCAAAGCCTGGCCGCGGAGCTTGCCGCCGAAGCCGTCGCCACGCCGGCGGACGCGGCCCAGCGGGCGGCCATCTGCCTGACGATGCTGGCCGACGAGGCCGCGGTCGCCGCGACGTATGGCGGGCCGGGCGGCCTGATCAGCGGCAGTGGACCGGCCAACGTCCTGGTCGACCTGAGCACGGTGCCGCCGAGCACGATCCTTGGCCTGGAGCCGGCCGTTCGGGCGACCGGGGCCGGCCTGCTCGACGCGCCGGTCTCGGGCAGCGTCGCGACGGCGACCTCCGGCCAGCTGACCCTGATGGTCGGCGGCGAGAGCGGCGACCTGGAGCGAGCCCGGCCGGCGCTCGATGCGCTGGCCCGGCGGATCTTCCACCTCGGGCCACTGGGCAGTGGCGCCGCGATGAAGCTGGCGACGAACACGGTCGTGTTCGGCCTGAACGGCGCCCTGGCCGAAGGGCTGGTCCTCGCCGAGCGAGCCGGCATCGAGCGGAACATGGCCTACGACGTGCTGGTCGAGAGTGCCGCCGGGGCGCCCTACGTCGGCTACAAGCGGAGCGCATTCGTGGCGCCCGAATCCACGCCGACGGCGTTCGCCCTCGGGCTGGCCGAGAAGGACCTGCGCCTGATCACCGAGCTTGCGGACGGGCTTGGCGTGGCGATCCCGCAGGCCCGCACGAACCTCGACACGATCCGGCGGGCCGAGTCGAGCCAGGGCGCGGGCGCGGACCTGGCGGCGGTGGCCGTCCATCTCCGGACGGAGTCCGGCGCTCCCGGAGGGCACGCTTGACCGATCGTCCGACCACGTCAACCCGTCATCGATCAGGTAGCAACGCTAGAGGAGACAGGCTGTGACCGACCGGATGCTCATCAAGGGTGGCTACGTGCTCACCCAGGACCCGTCCCTGGGCGAGCTCGTTGGCGCGGATGTCCTTGTCGAAGACGATCGGATCGTGGCGGTCGGGCACGGCCTGTCGGCCGATGGCGCACGCACGATCGACGCGACTGACGACATCGTCATCCCGGGCTTCATCGACTCCCACCGGCACACCTGGGAGACGTCGATCCGGACCTGTGCGCCCGACTTCGCGCTGATCACCTACTTCGGCAACATCCTCGACAAGTTCGCTCCGCACTATCGGCCCGACGATGTCTTCGCGGCCAACCAGTGGGGCTCGCTCGAGTGCATCAACGCGGGCATCACGACGCTCGTCGACTGGTCGCACATCATGAACACGCCGGCCCATGCCGATGAGGCCATTCGCGGACTGGCGGCCACCGGCATCCGATCGGTCTTTGCCTATGGCTTCCCGAATACCTCCCTCCAGGACTGGTGGTTCGGCCCCGACTACACCGGCAGCATCCTTACCTCCGACGGTGCCGAAGCCCGTCGGATCAAGGCCCAGTACTTCAACTCCGACGCCGGCCGGATCACGATGTCCCTGGCCACCCGCGGCCCGGGGTTCTGCAAGCCCGACGTGGTCCGCCACGACTGGGAGCTGGCCAAGGAGCTGAACATCCTGATCACGGTCCACGTGGCGATGGACCGCTTCGGGTACACCAAGCTCCAGGTCAAGGCGCTTCGTGACATGAACCTGCTCTACCCGGGGACCACCTACGTCCACGGCTCCCATTTCACCGACGAGGAGTGGGGCCTGGTCCGGGAATCCGGTGGCAACGTCTCGTTCGCGCCCCAGATCGAGGTCCAGATGGGCCATGGCTGGGCGCCGGCGGTCACGGCGATGGCCTACGACGTGCCGATCGGACTGTCATCCGACGTCGCGACAACGGCATCGTCCGACCAGTTCACCCAGATGCACGCGATCTTCGGCTCGGAGCGCGGCCGCAAGCACCAGGAGGCGTGGGAGGCCGACCTCGACGGGCTGCAGGCCTCGCCCGGCCTGATCTCCGCCCGGCAGGTCCTGTCCTGGGCAACCCTGGGCGGGGCCCACGTTGCCGGCATCGCTGACCGGACGGGTTCGCTCACGCCGGGCAAGAAGGCGGACATCGTGATCATCGACGGCGGCGCGGTGAACGTTGCGCCGATCATCGACCCGGTCGCGGCCGTGGTATGTGCCGCGGACGTGTCGAACGTGAAGACGGTCCTGGTCGACGGCCAGATCCTCAAGGAGGACTTCCGCCTGAAGGCCTCCCTCGGCGCCCCGCGCAAAGCCGTCGAAGCCTCGCGGGACTATCTCCTCGCGAAGTTCGGCGAGCCGGAGCCCGGCTGGGTGATCCCGGCCAAAGCCTGACCGACCCGCGCTGACCGACGGACCGGGCGACGTGGCCCGGTCCGCAACGCAGCTCCTCTCCTCTCGACGGAGCGGTCGTCCCTGGACGGCCGCTCTGTCGTTTCCGGCCAGCCCGGTCAATCGCGCTCGGCGGGGTCCTCGATCGGCGGCAGCGAGGGCTCGCCGGTGATCAGCCGTGACCCTCGACCTCGCGTGAAAAAGCTGAAGGCCCAGCGCGTGACGACGATGAGCCGGTTGGTGAACCCGATCAGGTACAGGATGTGGATCGTGAGCCACAGGACCCAGGCCGGGAAGCCGCTCTGGCGGCCGAACGGCCCGAGCCACGGGATGTCGGTCACGCCGGCCAGGCGGCCGATCACGGCCACGTCGCCCCGGTTGCTGTAGCGGAACGGGGGGAGGGTCTCGCCCGACAGGCGAGCCCGGACTGCGGCAGCCGCGTAGCGGCCACCCTGGATTCCGCCCTGGGCCACGCCCGGCACGGGGCGGTCCTTGCGCCAGGGCTGGACCGCCGCGTCACCGACCGCGAAGATCGCGGGATAGCCGGGCACGCTCAGGTCGGGCTCGACGATGATCCGGCCGTTGCGGTCGGTCGGTGCCCGGGTCGCCGCGGCCGCGGCGCCAACGAAGCTCGAGGCCAGGATCCCGGCGGCCCACAGCACGGTCCGGGCCGGGATCACCTCGGGCTGGCCGTCCGGCCGCTCGACCGTGACCGCCCGCTCGCCGATGTCGACGACCTTCGTGGCGGTCCGGACCGTCGCCCCGAGGCGGCGGAGCTGGCGCGCCGCCGAGGCGGACCGATCGGCCGGATAGGTTGGCAGGATCCGGGGCATGGCCTCGACCAGGATGATCCGGGCATTGGCCGTGTCGATCGAGCGGAAGTCGCGGCGCAAGGTGTCCCGGGCGATCTCGGCCAGCGACCCGGCCAGCTCGACTCCGGTCGGACCCCCGCCGACGAGCACGAAGGTGAGCCACTCGGCCCGGCGCTCGGGATCGTGCTCACGTTCCGCGGCCTCGAACGCGATGAGGATTCGACGGCGGATGTCGAGCGCGTCGTCGAGCGACTTGAGGCCGGGGGCGGCGCTGGCCCAGGCGTCGTGGCCGAAATACGAGAAGCGGGCGCCCGAGGCGATGATCAGCGAGTCGTAGCCGAGCGTCCCGCCATCCGACAGGCGGACGACGCAAGCCACCGGGTCGAGCCCGACCGCCTCCCCGAGGAGGACGGTCGTGTTGGCCTGGCGGCGCAGGATCGAGCGCAACGGCTGGGCGATATCCCCCGGCGAGACGGCCCCGGTCGCGACCTGATATAGCAGTGGCGTGAACAGGTGGAAGTTGCGCCGGTCGACCACGGTCACCGACAGCCGCTCGTCGTGGCCGAGCGCTCGGGCGGCATACAGCCCGCCGAACCCGCCGCCAACGATCACCACGCGATGGGCCGCCCCACGCCGGTCGCTCTCGCTCATGGCCCGATACTAGACGGCATGGATGGCGGCGACGGGCCCGCGAACGTCGAGAACCGCGAGCGGCTTCGAAACAACTTCGAGGACCACCTGGCGCCATGGCGTCGGACCGCCCGGTACCACCTTGGCCGGGTCGTCATCGGCGGGCTGATCCGGGCCTACCTCCGGCCGAGACTGGTTCACCCGGAGCGCTGGCCGGTCGAACCCGCCCTGCTCTGCTTCAACCACCTCAGCTGGGCCGACCCGTTCGTGCTGTACGCCGTCGCACCGGGACGGCCCCGCCTGTACTTCTACGGGCCGAAGGAATCCGACCTGCGGGTCGGCCGCCGGAATCGTCTGATCGGATGGTTCGGCACCGCCGTGCCGTTCGAGCCCGGCAAGACCGACCTGCGGGCCTCGACCCGCCGGGCGCTGAGCGTGCTCGCACAGGGGCGCCTCCTCGCGATCTTTGGCGAGGGCCGGCTGTCCGAGGACGAGGGAACGGTCCTGCCGATCAATCCGGGGGTGGCCTTCTTTGCCCTCCACGGAGCCGTCCCGATCGTGCCCATTGCGATCTCCGGAAGCCGCTGGCTGAGGTTCGGCAAGCGGGTCGAGGTCCGGGTCGGGACGCCAATCGCCACGTCGGGCCAGCGCCCCGATCGGGCGACGATCGCGCGGCTGACCGCGGACGTTCACAGCGCCCTGGACGAGCTCGTCCTGCCCGTCTCGGAGTCGCGCATTCCGGGCCGCTTTGGACGATGGCTCACCGACGTCTTCGCCGATCGACCATGGCGCCTGCCCTGACCGTCGGACCTTCCTGACAGGACCTGGCAGGAACCACGAAGTATCGTGGGCGGCATGACCGAAATGACGATTCGACCCGCCTACAGCACCTGGCCGAAGTACAACCGGCGACTGCGCGACGTCGTCGCGGCGCTGACCGCCGAGCAGCTGGCGACTCGCCCGTCGCCCGAGCGCTGGCCCTTGTGGGCAACCATTGGCCATCTCGCCTGCCAGCGGGTGTTCTGGTTGTGCGACTTCGCCGGGGAGCCCGGCGTCGAGACCACGCCATTCCCGAACGCCCCGTCCAACTGCCCCGGTGACGACGACCTCGAGCATGTGCTCAGCCCCGATGCGCTCGGGCGAGCGCTCGATTCGACCTTCGAGATCGTGGCAGCCTGCCTCGACCGCTGGACCCTGGAGATGCTGGGGGAGGAGCTCCGTCGCCCGGAATGGGACGAATCGTGGGTGCACACCCGCGGCGCCGTCCTCCAGCGGGTCTTCAGCCACGACGTCTACCACTGCGCCGAGCTGAACGAGGCGCTCGGCGCCGCCGGCCTGCCCCAGGTGGACCTGTGGGACTGACCCCAGCCCACCCGGGGCTCGATTGACTCAGGCGGGCCGGCCCGGACGCATCGACAGCGACGCGATGTGGGCCGTGACATCTGCCTCGGCCGCGCCGGCCTGGGCGACGCCATGCTGCCAGTGGGCCTGGACGGACGTCCAGCTCGATCGGAGCCGGTCGACCACCGACGGGCCCGTGACCAGCTCGGTAAAGGGCTGGGACCCGGCCCGCCGGACATCCCTGGCCAGGCGCGCCGCGTCGGCGTCACGGAGCAGGCTCGATGTCTGGTGCTGGACGAGCATCTGGCGTTCGTAGGGATTCATGTGACCCTCCTTTGAGGCCGATCCAATCGTCCTCGATGTGCCCCAATTCTCGGAGGGATGGGCCGCATTCGGCGATCAGGCGCCGGACACGTGGCAGGTCAATCGACAGGCACCTGTGCTGACTCGCCTGAGGCGCCGTGGGTGTCGCCCGGGCGACTAGGACTCGACCAGGCCCCGCCGGGAACGGATCGAGCGCTCGAGGCTGCTGAACACCACGGCATCGACGAGGATCCCGATCACCAGGATGACAATCATCGTGGCGATCAGCTGGGGCGCATCGAGCAGGTCGCGAGCCAGCTGGAGGCGCACGCCGATCGACGGCTGGCCGGCCACGATCACCAGCAGCTCGCCGGCCATCAGGCTGCGCCAGGCGAACGCCCAGCCCTGCTTGAGACCCGCCACGAATGTCGGCAGGGCGGCCGGGATGATGACGAAGCGATAGGCGGCGATCCCGCGGGCACCGAGGACCCGGCCCGCGCGGAGCAGGAGTGGCGGGACGTGATCGATCCCGCCGATGACCCCATTGGCGATTGCCGGTGCTGCTCCGAGCACGACCACGAACAGGATGGCCGTTTCGGTCAGCTGGAAGAGCAGGATCGCCAGGGGAAACCAGGCGATCGAGGGCATGGTCTGCAGGCCGCTGATGAGCGATCCGACCGCGTCGCGCAGCAGGCGCGATCTCGACACGGCCAGGCCGACGAGGATGCCGATGACCGCCGCCAGGAAGTAGCCGATGATCGCCCGACGCATCGTCACGGCGATTGCCAATGGCAGCGTTCCGTCGGCGAAGCCGGATGCCAGCTCGGCCAGGACCGTGGCCGGCCCGGGCAGCAGGTACTCGGGCCAGATCCCGGCGAGGACGACCGCCTCCCAGACCAGCAGGACGATGGCGATCGCCAGCAGCTTCGGCCAAACCGCGCGAGCCAGCCGCCGGCCGAATGGGCGCGGACGCGAGGCCGGCAGCTCGAGCGCATCGAGGCCGCGAAAGTCCGGTCCGAGCGTATCTCCGGGCAGCGCGCTGGGGGGGCTAGATGAGGCCATGCCGCCGAACCTCTTCACCAAGCTGGCGGCCGATCACGATGGCCAGCTCGGATACCTCGGGCGCCTCGATCCGGCGCTCGCCTTCGATCCGGATCGGGAAGTCGCCCACGACCCGGCCGGGGCGGCTGGACAGGAGCACGACCCGCTGGCTGAGCCGGACGGCCTCGCGGACGTTGTGGGTGACGAACAGGATGGTCATCCCCGTCTCGCTCCAGAGGGCCTCGACTTCCTCGTGGAGCAGGTCACGGGTGATCGCGTCCAGGGCGCCGAACGGCTCGTCCATGAGCAGGGTTCGGACGTCCTGGGCGAGCGCGCGGGCAATGGCCACCCGCTGACGCATGCCGCCGGATAGCTCGTGCGGCCGCTTCGAGCCGAATCCGGTCAGGTGGACGCGTTCGAGCAGGTCTGCCACGCGCTCCCGGCGCTGGGCCCGGCGGACGCCCCGCAGTCGAAGCGGGAGCTCGATGTTCTCGGCGGCGGTGAGCCACGGGAACAGGGCTGCTTCCTGGAAGATCAGGGCGGGGTGGCCGCCCCACACCTTGACCGACCCGGCAGTCGGCCGGTCGAGACCGGCAACGAGGCTGAGCAGGGTCGACTTGCCGCAGCCCGACGCTCCCACGATCGACACGAAGGAGCCTTCGCCGATCGCGAGGTCGAGCCGGTCGAGGGCCACGACAGCGTCGGGCCCCCGGCCGTAGACCTTGCTGACGCCGGCCAGGTCGATCGCGGCCGGCGGGCCTCCCGGTGAGGGCGCCGGTCCCGGCGCGGCGTCTGCCCCCTGGAGGCTCGTCATAGGCCGCCGACGGCTGGTTGACCGGCGCTGGTGAGCAAGCCATTGAGAATCGTCAAGTCGGTGATCCCCGTGAGGTCGACGGCTTTGAGCAAGCCGATCTTGACGGCATTGTCGGCCGATGTCTTGATCGACGAGGCAATTGGGTCGGGCGTGAAGGTCAGATTCTTCCAGGCCGCCTGGATCACGGCATCGCTGAGGGTCGTGCCGGTGATCGCCTTGATCCCCTGGTTGGTCAGCGCCTGCGCCTTGGCAGGATCGCTGTTGATCAGGGTGTTCGCCGCCAGCTCGCCCGACAGGAGCGCCTTGATGACGTCTGGATGGGCCGCCAGGTAGTCGGCGCGGACGAGCAGGATCGTCGTGGCGAACTGGCCGCCCGGCCACAGGTCCTTCTCGTTGACGAGGACGGTGCCGTGGCCTTCGAGGATCAGCCGGCTGGCCCACGGCTCGGGCTCCCAGGCGCCGTCGATCGCTCCGCTCTCGAATGCCTGCAGCGTCGTGGCGTTGTCCTGGGGCAGGATCGACACGTCGCCGCCGCCCTGCAGGTCGGTCTTGAGGCCGTTGTTCAACAGCCAGGTCCGGAGTGCCACGTCCTGGGTGTTGCCCAGCTGGGGCGTGGCCAGCTTCTTGCCCTTCAAGTCCGCGGCCGAGGTGATCCCAGGCTTCACCACGAGCAAGGCTCCGGCCGACGTTGCGCCCGACACGATCTTGACCGCGCCACTCGACTTCGCCCACGCATTGACGGCCGGGCTGGGGCCGATATACGTCGCGTCGATCGCGTTCGAGAGGAGGGCCTCGGAAGCCGACGAACCCGCATTGAAGGTCGACGTCGTAAGGGTCACGCTGGGGCCGAGGGCCTGGCCGAAGATGCCGTCTTCGACGCCCACGATGGCGGTGGCGTGGGTGATATTCGGAAAGTAGCCCAACCGGAGGGTGACCGGCGGGCCCTGGTACTGGCTGGTCAGGCCGGAGGCTGCGGCTTGGCTGGATCCAGACGGCCCGGCTGGGTTCGCTCCGCTGCTGGCGGGCGCCGGCGTCGCGCTGGATGCGCAGGCAGCCATCGCGAGGACGAACACGGTGCCGAGCGCGGCAACACGAAGGACGGCGGGGCCGGGGCGGGACATGCAGCGTCTCCTTGCAGTGGGCGGTGCATTCGGACCCGCCCGGGCCGCCAGTGTAACCCCTAGTACTCTGCTAGGACTAGTAGGACTAGCGGATCAGGACGATCGCGGGCGACCGGCGCGAGACCCGTGGCGGTGGACGCTCAGGCCCGAGTCGGGAGGGGCGAGGTCCACCATGCTCCACGGCCGGGTGGCGGGCCGGTCTGGCGGACGGGCTGGCTCGAGGCTCAGCCGATCCCAACGACCGAGGTCGGCGCCGGCTTCGTACGCGCTCTGGAAGAACTCGCGGGCCGCCGCATCGGGATCACTGGAACGCCGAACCACGTCGTAGGGCAGGACGAATTCGCCCAATTGGGCGTCAAATAGCGCTCCGACCGGACGGATGGGCGCGTCCCGGAACCCGGCGGGTTCCGGGTACGTGTAGGCGTAGAACGAAGGACCGGGCGGTTCGCTCGACGGCCACCATCCAATGCTGCATTCCTCTCGCGAATAGGCCTCCTCCATGACCCAGGCCGGACAATTCGGCGCTCCGCCCGGGTGTCTTGGCGCCGGCCGGCCCGAATAGCGCGCGGCGGCGAGATCGAAGCTGCCCCAGAAGAAGTGGACCGGGCTCGCCTTGCCGACGAAGCCACTCTGGAATGCCTTCATGACCCGGTCCGCCTGGAGGAGACCGTCCCACAGCGCCCGCGCATGCCCGGGGTCGTACGAGGCATGGAGCTCGTCGAGCTCGAAGGGAATGGCGTCCGCAACCTCTACGGGGCGTGACCAGATTCGCAGGTTGATCCCAAGGCGTTGCAGGCCGTCCATGAACTCTCGATAGAAGCTGGCGACCGACTTCGGCTCGAGGGCCATCGAGAGCGAGCCGCCCGAGCTGTCGGTCACGAGCAGGCGGTGGTCGACGAAATCGAAGTCGACCTGGAACGACCGACGCCGATACGGGATCGGCGACGTCGTCAGTCCGCGCGCGGTCACGTACAGCGGGACATGCCACCAGTGATTCAGTGGCGGCGCCAGAGCCATCCGGATCTTGCCCACGATCTGGGTCCACATGTGGACGGTCGCGATCGTCGGCTGCCACTCCCGCCAGGGCAGCTCGGGCCACGAGTCGTAAAGGTCGTTTGACCTCGCGCGCGGATCCATCGATCAGCCCACCAGGTCCTGGTACTCGGGGTGCGCGCGAATGTAGCTGGCAGCGAACGGGCATGACGGCCGGACCCGCAGCCGGCGGGCGCGGACATCGTCGAGAACGCTGCGGACGAGGCGCTGGCCCAGATGCCTTCCGGCGTAGGCCGGATCGATCTCGGTATGGATGAGCGTGATCTGGCCATCGTGGATCGCGTACTTGAGCGACCCCGCGAGCTTGGAGTCGACCGTCAGCTCGTACCGTCCACGCTCGGGATGGTCGACCGTTTCGACGACCTCGTCCATCGCCTGCTTCACGCTTCGGCCCCACCGAATCCGGGGACCTGGGGAGCCCCATTGGCGCTCGACGCCAGGATCTGTTCCATGACCTGCCTCGCGACGATATCGAACGGCCGAATGTCGCGCTGCGCCCGGCTGATCACGACCGCGCCTTCGCTCGCCGCCAGGAGCCAGGTTGCCAGGTCGGAAGCAGCTGGAGCGGGTACGCCGCCGGCGACAAATAGCTCGGTCAGGCGCTCGATCCAGGATGCGAACACCAAATCGGTATGGCCAAGCACGACGTCCGACTGGGTCGCCACCGTCGTCGCCACGACGGCACAGCCGGCCCGGTAGTGGGTCCTCACCAGGAGCTGCCGCCAGCCATCGAGGAACCGCTGCGCGATGGCCCCCGGACTCTGCCCCTCGAGGCCATCCATGGTCTCCATCGAACGCCTGCCGGCAAGGTCGATCGCCTCGGCCACGAGCTCGTCCTTGCCACCGGGAAAGTGGTGGTACATCGAGCCTCGTGGCGCCTGGGCAGCCTCGAGGATCTCGGCCAGTGACGCCCCTTCGAGGCCGCGTGTGGCAAGCAGCCGCGCTGTTGCGGCGATCATCCGGTCCCTGGTGTCTCCTGCCATCCATCACCCATCTGCGGAGCTATGCACCCATCATATTTTGCGGGGGCCGGGGCGCGCGCTTTCTGGCGTTGACTCGCCGCCAGGTCTGCGCCAGACTGTAATTATGACGGGTAACCTACATAGGAGTTCAGCACCATGCCGATGATCGATGTGTACGCGACCGCGGGCACGTTCGCGGACAAGCACCAGCTCGCGATCGACCTTGCAGCGGCGGTGATGAACGTCGAGCAAGTGCCGAACATCCCGATGTTCCGCAAGAACACGGCCGCCTTCGTCCACGAGCTGCCGGCCGGGGACCTGTCAAACGTCGATGGCGACAGCAACTACGTTCGAGTCCAGGTCTTGACGAACGCGGGTGCGCTCGACCGCGACAAGCAGCTTGCCGTCGTGAGCCAGCTCACGGACATCATCGCGTCCGCCGCCGGGGACCCGAGCCTGCCCGACCGGACGTGGGTCCTGCTGACCGCGGCGCCCGAGGGCGGCTGGGGCCTGAAGGGCCACGCGAACACGAACGAAGAGCTCGTCGCGGCTGCCCGCGCCCAGATCGCGGAGCTGCAGGCCAAGGCGTAAGGCTTTGGGCGTGTCCGCGTCGGCTCAGCGCATGGCGCGTGCGGGGCTCACCAGGCCCGACTCGTAGGCGAAGACGACGAGCTGCGCGCGATCGCGGGCTGCCAGCTTGCCCATCACCCGGCTGACGTGGGTCTTCACCGTCATCGGGCTGATCACCAGTCGCTGGGCAATGTCGTCGTTCGAGAGGCCGCTCGCGACGAGGGTGAGGATCTCCCGCTCGCGCTCGGTGAGCTCGTTCAGGCCGGGAATGGGCGTGCCGATCCGCGCGCGTGCGGCGACGTCCGCGATCAATCGGCGGGTCACGCTGGGGGCCAGCAGAGCGTCGCCTTGAGCAACGACCCGGATCGCCCGAAGCAGGTCGGCGGGATCGGTGTCCTTGACCAGAAACCCGCTAGCCCCGGCCCGGATCGCCTCGAATACGTACTCGTCGGTCTCGAAGGTGGTCAGGATCACAACTCGAACGTGGTCGAGTCGCGGGTCGGCAGCGATCCGACGGGTCGCTCCCAGGCCGTCCAGGCCAGGCATCCGGATGTCCATCAGAACCACATCCGGCCGCTCGGTCAGCGCGGCCGCGACTGCAGTCAACCCGTCGGCCGCCTCGCCCACGACGGCGATATCGTCCTCGGCGGTCAGGATGGCCCGGAAGCCGGCTCGGACGAGGGTTTGGTCGTCGGCCAGCAGGACCCGAATCACGGCCGCTCGTCGACCGGCAAGCGGGCGTGGACGCGGAACCCGCCACCCGGCAGCGGCCCTGCCTCGACGTCGCCGCCGAGCGCGGCCGCCCGCTCGCGCATCCCGAGGAGGCCCCCGCCGATGCTCGCCGGTGAGCGCCTGTCACTGCCCGATCCGTTGTCCAGCACGTCGATCAGGAGCTCCCGTGAGCGGTAGGCGATGGAGACCGTGGTCGAAGCCGCACGGGCATGCCGGACAACGTTGGTCAGTGACTCCTGGACGATCCGGAAGGCGGCCAGATCCACCCCGGCCGGCAGGTCCGGGATCTGATCGTCGATAGCCAGTTCCACGGCCAGCCCCGCCGACCTCGCGTCGCCGACGACCAAGCCGAGCTGGGACAAGCCGGGCGTCGGGGTCCGCGGATCCGGAGCGTCGACCTGGCGAAGGACCCCGAGCGTAGCCCGCAGCTCGACCAGGGCTTCCTTGCTGGCGTTGTGGATGGCCGTTAACGCGATCCGCGCCTGCTCGGGCTGACGGTCCATCAGATGCAGACCGGCGCTGGCCTGGACGTTGATCAGCGAGATTCGATGGGCGAGGATGTCGTGGAGCTCGCGCGCGATTCGGATCCGCTCCTCGCCGGTGCGCCTGAGCGCCTCCGCCTCGTAGGTCCGCTCGGCGGCCAGGGCACGTTCTTCGGCCTCCTGCCGGAGCTGCCGGCGAGCCCGCGTCTCCAGGCCCAATACGATGCTGGCGACGAGCCAGCCCGCGATCCAGACAGCGTTGCCCATGTCACCGGCATGGCCTCGACCGGTCACGACTCCGGCCACAAGCGACCCGACCGAGATGGCAACGATGCCGGCGACGGCGAGCTGCCACCGCCCAGCATCGGTCACGGTGTACAGGGCGACGCCGAGGGGGAGGGCGAAGGCGACGTTTGGTCCGCTGATGGCGGCGTAGGCGATCGTCAGGACGACGATCGAGACCAGGACCAGCGGGCCGGCCAGGCGGCGCACTGCCAGCACGACCGCGGACGCGGTCAGGAGCGCGTACCCGACCGGTCCTGGAGAGTGCCCGGTCGACAGGTAGGCCGTCCCGACCGTGATCGCGATGGCGATGCCGAGCGCCAGGCCGGCGTCCAGAACAGGGATCGCGCCCGGGCGGAGGGCGTACCGGCAATTCATCGTTCCACGGTACGAGTCTGAACACGTGCTGTCATGCCGCACCTGGAGCAGGTCCTCGTACTCCGGCGGACGTACATCGCCGGCAGCTAGGGGCTGGCACCACTGCGAAATGATCATGCGCCGGCGCGCTCCAGGAGGGACGACGAATCCACTGGCTTGCGGGATGGTTGGGCCATGAAGACTTCGTCCGTGAAATCCGCCGGAGCCCGTCCGGCGGCCGTCGTCGTGATCGTCGCCCTGGTTCTGATCCAGACCTATCGGGTGGCGGCCCTCGGCGTGGCCCAGGACGCGCTCGCGGCCGGCGGCTCGCCGGCGTGGTTCTTCCCGGGTCTCGCCGATTTCTTCTTTGGCATCACGGCCCCGTTCGTGGCGCTCGCGCTCTTCCAGCTGACCGGACTTGGCGTCTGGGTCGGTGGCCTCGTCTGGCTTTCGCTGTCTCTGTTCGACTTCGTTGATGGGTTCGTGACGAATCTCGCCGTTGGGCCACCGCCGGGCGTCGGCGCTTCGGCGTCCGACGCCGCGGTGGTGCTCCTCATCTGGATCGCCGTCGACGTCGTGGCGCTGGCCCTGCTCAGTCTCCCGGTCGTCCGCGGCTACTACCTGCAACCGGGAAACGTTCCCGCGGCGAACTGACCAGCGACTGTCCGCGCCGCGGTCGGCGCCCTGATCCAGCCATCCCTCTCAGAGGTCCATGCCATGGCCCGCGTCGCCCGCTGGTGCGTCAGGCACCGCTTCGTAGTTATCGTCCTCTGGCTCGTTTTGCTGGTGGGCACGGCTGTCGTTAGCCGCCGCCTCGGGACCGAGTTCACCAACGGCTTCACGCTGCCGGGAACCGAATCGACCCAGGCCCTGGACCTGCTGGCCGCGAGCAGTCCGGGCGCCCAGGCAGGTGACGACACGATCGTCTTCCGGAGCACGAGTGGCCGGCTGACCGACCCGGCCGTACGGGCCGAGATCGAAGCGTTCCTGACTGTGGTCGCCCGGATCGCGGTCGTGACCAGCATTCGAAGCCCGTTCGACCCGGCGGCACTCGGACAGATCAACGGCGATCAAACCGTGGCGTACGCAGTGGTCGCCCTCAATGGTCAGAACCAGGACCTGACCGCGGCCGACGTCCAACCGCTGGAGACGGCCGCTTCGGCCGTTCGGAGCAGCTCTTTCGAGGTTGAGTTCGGTGGCCTGGGCTTCCAGTCCCTCAAAGGCAGCCCGGTCGCCGGCAGCGAGCTGATCGGAATCCTGATCGCCGCTGTCGTCCTCCTGATCGCATTCGGATCGTTCCTGTCGGCCGCCGTGGCTCTGTTCGCCGCTCTCCTGGCAGTGGGCACGGGGATCGAGCTGATCGGCCTGCTGAGTCGCGTCCTGCCCGTCAACGCCCTGGCCCCGACTGTGGCCGCTCTGATCGGGCTCGGTGTCGCGATCGATTACGCCCTCTTCGTGGTGGCCCGCCAGCGCACCGGTTTGCGGTCAGGGCTGAGCGTGGAGGAGGCGGCGGTCACGGCTGTCTCGACCGCCGGCAGGGCGGTCGTCTTCGCCGGCGGCACGGTCTCGATCGCGATGCTCGGCCTGGTCATCCTCCAGGTCGATTTCCTGACAGGCGTCGGAATCGCGGCGGCGGTCGTCGTGCTCTGTGCCGTGGCCGCGGCGATCACCCTTCTCCCGGCGCTCTTCGGACTCCTGGGTACGCGAATCCTCGGCCGATCGGATCGCCGGCGGATGCTCCAGGGACCGACCGAGCCGCTGGCGGTTCGCGGGCCTTGGCTGCGCTGGGCGACGTTCGTAGAGCGCCACCCGATCCTCCTGGGCCTCGTCGCGACGGCCATCATGCTGCTCCTGGCAGCGCCTTCGTTCGACATCCGGCTCGGTTCGTCCGATCAGGGCAACGACCCCGCATCGTCGACGACGCGCAAGGCCTACGACATTCTGGCCGAGGGCTTCGGGCCCGGCTCGAACGGTCCCCTGCAGCTCGTCGCCCAGGCGCCCGATATCGGCGCTCAGGGCGCCCTGAGCAGACTTGCGGGCGAACTGCGATCCGAGCCCGGGGTGGCCTCGGTCACGTCGCCCCGCTCGATCGCGAGCGACGCAGTGTGGGTGGTGGCCGTGCTCCCGACCACGTCGCCCCAGTCGGTCGAGACCGCGAGCCTGATCGATCATCTGCGCGACACGGTGATCCCCGACGCCGAGGCAGGCACGACCCTGCGGGTCTACGTGGGCGGCCAGACTGCCATCTTCCAGGACTTCGCCGCCGTGCTCGCTGGCAAGTTGCTCCTGTTCATCGCCGTGATCGTCCTGCTCGGCTGCCTTCTGCTGATGGTCGCCTTCCGGAGCATCGTGATCCCTCTGATGGCCGCACTGATGAACCTGCTGGCCGCCGGGGCGTCGGTCGGTGTCGTGGTGGCCGTCTTCCAGTGGGGCTGGGGGTCGGAGGCGCTGGGCCTGGGCAAGCCCGGTCCGATCGAGGCGTTCCTGCCAGTCATGCTGGTGGCCATCCTGTTCGGCTTATCGATGGACTATCAGGTGTTCCTCGTCAGTCGAATGCGCGAGGAATGGCTCCGGACGGGCGACAACGCCCGGGCGGTCCGGATCGGCCAGGTTGAGACCGGTCGGGTCATCTCGGCGGCGGCCGCGATCATGGTCGCTGTCTTCCTGGCATTCGTGGCGGGCGGGCGCCGGCCGATCGGTGAATTCGGGCTGGGCCTGGCGATCGCGATCCTGCTCGACGCACTGCTGCTTCGAACGATCCTGGTCCCAGCCGCGATGCACGTCGTCGGCCGCGCCAATTGGTGGCTGCCGAGCTGGCTCGATCGGATGATCCCGCGTTTGAACTGAACCAATGCTGTGACCAGTCTTTCGACGGAGCTCATCGCCCGGCATCCGCTCCCGGCGTCAACTGAGTGGATTGATCGCCCGGGGTATTGACTTCGCCGAGGCAGCGGGTCAAGAATACGCCCGGTCCGGTAATGTTGCCGGAAATGATTGCGCCTCCCTCGCTGCAGCCGCTGCGGGCGAGATCGAGGGCGATGGAGGGTGGCCAAACGGTAGTGCTCGCGGTGACGATCACGGTCACATCAGGGACGATTGCTTCGTCGGACAGCGAAAGGCGGTAGCAGACATTGGACAAGTCGATCAAAGGCCTACTCACTACGTTGACTGTCGGCGCGTTGCTTGTCGGCTGTAGCAGCACAGCCGCGACCGCAGCGCCTACCGGGACCCCGGTGGCCAGCACCGGCCAGCCATCGGCCCCGGCGGCGGCCATCACTCCTGCGCCAAGCATGGACAACGTCACGCTCGAGGTCCTGGCCGACCAGAACTGGATCAAGCCGTCCCAGCAGGTCCTGGCAGGCAAGTTCGAGGCTCAGACGGGTATCCACCTCGATTTCCAGATCGTCCCGGACACGAACTACATCAACGTCCTCCAGACCAAGTTGAACTCGGGCCAGGGCATCGACCTCTTCCTGGGCCAGGCCGGCAAGTCGGGCATGCAGCTGACGTACAACGCGCCCCAGAATGCCGTCGACCTCACCAACGAGTCGTGGGCAAAGTCGATCGACCCGGTCGTTGCCGACCAGTCGAGCCTGGACGGCAAGCTCTACGGCGCCGCCGTGTGGGACGTGGTCGGGGCCAACTACTGGGTCATCTCCTACAACAAGGACATCTTCGCGAAGTACAACCTGACCGTCCCCAAGACGTTCGCCGATTTCGAGGCTGTCGCGGCCACGCTCAAGCAGAACGGCATCACGCCGATCTACGAGCCGATCTCGGACGGCTGGCACCAGGTCCTGTGGGTTCCGACCGACGGCGCTCAGGCCAATGTCCTGGATCCCGGCCTCGACGCAAACCTCAACGCGAACAAGGCCACGTTCGCGGCTGATCCCGCCTTCAACACGGCGATGACCCAGCTGAACGACCTGTATCAGAAGGGCTACTTCGGTTCGAACGCGCTATCGGCGAAGGAGGCGGACACCTCCAAGGCCATGGTCAGCGGCCAGTTCGCGATGACGCTCTCGGAGATCACCCGCGGGACCCAGATCGAGGCGGACTCCGGTGGAGCAATGAAGGCCAGCAACATCGGCTACTTCCCCGACCCGATCCTCGACACCCAGCTCCAGCCGGCCCATCCGGCCAGCCCCGTCTGGATGATCGACACGAAGAGCCCGCACGTCGCGGAGGCGAAGGCCTGGCTGAATTACATGATGCAGCCGGACAATCTCCAGTGGCTGATCGACAACACCCCGGACTTCTCGACGCTGCCCTTCGCGAGCCTCAACCTGAAGTCGAAGTGGGATCCAAATCAGTCGGCGTTCTTCGCGACGTACGCGCTGCCGACGACTGTTGTGACCCAGGATGCCGTCACCTACTTCAACCCGCAGTGGGGCGACATCGGCAAGGATGAAGTCGCCATGTTCACGGGCAAGATGACGCCCACAGCCGTGTTGACGGGCATCGACACCCGTCGCACCCAGGAGGCGCAGCAGGCGAAGGATCCAGCCTGGCCGTAAGCCCCCGCCATCCATAGTCCCATCGCCCGGCCCTGGCGAGCCCCGTCGGCTCGACCGGGCCGGGCATCATTACGGCTCAAACAGGGAGGCCAGGAGCCCGCCAACATGAAGAGCCGAGCCTATCCAATGTGGTTCGCGGGAGGCGCCCTGCTCCTGTACGGAGCGTTCGTCCTGCTGCCGAGCCTGATCGGTATCGGCTATGCCTTCACCGATTGGAACAGCTACTCGACGGCGGTCCACTGGGTGGGCCTCGCCAACTTCGCGACGATCCTGGACCCGGCCTCGAACTACGTCGCGGCGATGGAGAACACCGTGATCTTCACGGTGGCCACGATCGTCCTCAAGACGATCATCGCCCTGGGCCTTGCATTGCTCCTGACCAAGGGCGTCCGCCGGCTTTCGTACCTGTACCGGGCGATCTTCTTCCTGCCCGCCGTTCTGCCGGTGCTCGTCGTCGGGATCATCTTCCAGTCGGTGCTCGAACCCCAGACCGGGATGCTGAACTCCGCGCTCCGGCTGGTCGGCCTTGGCGGCCTGGCACAGCAGTGGCTGACCGACACCTCGCTCGCGATCTGGAGTGTCATCGGCGTTGATACGTGGCGCGGCGTCGGATTCATCATGGTCATCCTGATCGCCGGGCTGAACGCCATCTCGCGCGAGTACTACGAGGCTGCCTCCATCGACGGTGCGTCCGGCTGGCAGTCCTTTCGCCACATCACGCTGCCGCTCCTGATGCCGGTCCTGGCGGTGACGACCGTGCTCAACCTGGTCTACGGCCTGAGGGTCTTCGACATCATCTTCGTGATGACCAACGGCGGGCCGGGCTATGTTACCCAGACGACGTACCTCACGATCTTCGACGACTTCGGGCGCGGTCGATACGGCGTCGCAACCGCGATGTCGACGGTGTTCTTCGTCGTGATGCTGGCGCTCAGCTTCGTGACGATCCGGGTCATGAATCGGGCACCGGAGGCCTGAGCGTGCAGACCATCCGTACAGTCCGTGCCTCACTCAACAACTTTCTCGCGAGCGGCGTCGCGGTGATCGTCCTGGCCCCGGTCTACCTCGTCTTCGTGAACGCGCTCAAGACACCCTACGAGGCGAGCTCAATGGGCGTCTCGTTGCCGCTCAGCCCGCAATGGGCCAACTTCGGCACGGTCATTGACGAAGGCAAGCTCGTCTCGGCGTTCTTCAACAGCGTCCTCTACGCCGTCGGGGGGACCGTGCTGGCCGTGCTTGCCTCCGCGATGGCCGCGTACGTGCTGGCTCGTCGTCAGACCAGGACGCACCGGCTCTTCTACCTCCTGTTGATCATGGGCATCGCGATCCCCACCAACTTCGTGACCCTGACCAAGGTGATGCAGCTGACGGGCCTGATCG
Source organism: uncultured Chloroflexia bacterium (assembly GCA_963720965.1). Classification (GTDB taxonomy): domain Bacteria; phylum Chloroflexota; class Limnocylindria; order Limnocylindrales; family CSP1-4; genus Palsa-1033. The sequence continues at coordinate 255,531 of CAVRHD010000003.1, forward strand.
ACACCCAGATCGGGATCATCCTGCTCTACTCAGCCACGCAAATCCCGTTCAGCGTGTTCTTGATGTATGCCTTCATCAACACGGTACCGCGGGAGCTGGACGAAGCGGCCTTCATCGACGGCTGCGGGCCGGTTCGCACATTCAGGTCGATCATCCTGCCGTTGCTTGCACCGGTCGTCGTGACGTGCGCAGTTCTCAACATGCTCAACCTCTGGAACGAGTTCCTGATGCCGCTCTATTTCCTCAACAGCACCAGCAACTGGCCGATGACGCTCGCGGTCTACAACTTCTTCGGCCAGTTCCAGTCGAGCTGGAACCTCGTCTCGGCTGACGTCGTCCTGACGATCCTGCCAATGATCCTGGTCTATCTCGTCGCCCAGCGCTGGATCCTGTCCGGCGTGTCGGCCGGCGCGGTGAAGGGTTAAGGTCAAGGCCGATGGCAGGATCGCCTCGATCACAAATCCCGGGCGGTACCGGGCCTTCGGCAGGCGTCGGCGCCGCCGAGGTCTCAGACCGCGTGGCCTGCTGGTAAGGGGCCGCACTTGCCACCTCGTTCGAGAGTCGGGACGGCCACGATCGTCGACATCGCCGCCGCCAGCGGCGTGTCCGTGACGACCGTCTCGCGGATCCTCAACGACAAGCCGGACGTGGCGGAGGAGACCCGCACGCGCGTGCTGCGGGTGATGGATGAGATCGGGTTTGCACCACAGAGTGCCTGGCGCCAAATTCGATCGGGGCGAAGCGGATTGATCGGGGTCCATGTGCCGCAGGATTTCAATCCGCCCAATTTGCACGTTGTCATGTCGGCCGCTCTGGGCGTCGAAGATGCCGGCTACTCGATCAACGTCATTACCCGGACGCTGAGTGACACCGAGCTCCTCGGATTGTTCCGAGGCCGTGAGGTGGATGGGATCATCCTCCTCGAG
>CAVRHD010000004.1:0-35004 GCA_963720965.1 uncultured Chloroflexia bacterium
GAGCCTCGACCAGGGCGGCCTGGCGCTCGGCGACGCTGGCATCGCGATCGTGCTTGGCCTGCTCGGCGTCGGCCAGGCCCTGGGCGATCCGGTCACGGCGGTCGTTGAGCATCCTGGTCAGGGGGGCCAGGGCGAACGTCTTGAACAGCACGAAGAAGACGATGAAATTGAGCGCACTGACGATGATCCAGAACAGGTTGATCGTCAGGCCGCCGGTCGCGGGCTCGTCGGCCGCCAGGCGGACTGCCGCCTGGGCGGCTGCACCGGCGACGGAAAGCAGGACCACAATTCGATCTCCGCCCGACGGCTAGATGAAGATCGCGAGGATGCCGACCACGATCGCCAGGACGCCGAGGCCTTCGGCGAACGCGGCGAGGATGATCGCCAGGCCACGGATCTGGCCGGCTGCCTCCGGGTTGCGGCCGATCGCGGTCGAGGCCAGCCCGCCCAGGATGCCGATGCCGATGCCGGGGCCGAAGACCCCGAGGGCCGCGAGCCCAGCTCCGATGTGATCCATCCGGTTGTTCCTCCTACGTCCGGCCAGTCGGCCGGCTCACTTCCCTTGTTTCCTGGATTGACCCGACCGCGGGCTAGGCCGCCGCCAGTTGACCGCCGTGGACCCCTTCTTCGAGGGAGTCGATCGCCTCGTGCGCCATCTCGCCTTCCTCGCCCTCGTGGCTTTCGACCGCGAGCACGATGAACAGCAGGCTGAGAATGCTGAAGATCAGGGCCTGGATGAAATTGAGCATGACTTCCAGGCTGAACATCAGGACCGGGGCGATGAACAGGGTCAGGGCGGTGATCACCGCCAGTGCGACCTCTCCCCCGTAGATATTGCCAAAGAGCCGCATCGACAGCGTGACCGGCTTGACGAACTCGAGCATCAGCTCGATGAGCCCGACGAACAGCGCGATGATTCCCGCCCCAATGCCGTTGCGGAACTCGTACAGCGGGAAGAACCGGCCGAGGTAGCCCCGAACCCCGTTCTTGCGGAAGCCCTGGAACTCGAAGTAGGCGAAGCTCACCAGGGCCAGGCCGAGGGTGATGTTGACGTCAGAGGTCGGTGCCCGGAGCTCGTCGATCCGGCCGACCGGCGGGATCAGGCCGACCCAGTTGCAGAACAGGATGAGCAGGAAGAACGAGGCGAACAGCGGGATGTACGGCTTGGCCGCCGCCCCGCCCATGCTCGTGCCAAAGCTCTCCAGGTTCTCGTAGGCGAATTCGACCAGGTTCTGGAGCCCGCCGGGGACCAGCTTCATCGACCGCGTCGCGAGGAACCCCAGCAGGAGCAGGACCGCGATGACGATCCACATCGTGAGGATCGTGCTGGTGATGCTGAGATGAAAGCCGACCACGACTGATCCGGTCGGCAGCGGATTGCTCGGGTTCAGGTCGAGCACGACGTGCGGCGGCGGGAACTCGAGGGTCGAGGTGATGAAGCAGCTCGGGTAGGAGCAGCTCTGGCCCTGCGATCCGCCCCGCGGGAACGGCGGCAAAAGGATCACCGCGACGAGGTCGAGGATGATCACGGCCAGGATGAGCAAGCCAAGCCGACGCACGGTCCGGTTGCTCCCGGCCGGCGCGGCCTCGGGGGTCGTCACCTGATCGCTCGACACGCTTGCTCCATCCACGCGGGCACGGCGGGCGGCCGTGCTCTTGAGTTGTTGTCTGGGTTCCTGCCTGGTTAGTCGAATTTCGCCAGGAACCGGGAGATCAGCCGGTAGATCCCGAACGTTCCAATCCCCGCCCCGCCGATGAAGCCGACGAGCAGGAAGAGCGGCGAGGAACCGATTTGTAGGTCAAGCCAGTGCCCAGCCAGCGCCCCAAACAGGGTGGTCACCAACAGGAGGACGCCGATCTCGGAAAAGAGGGCGAAATAGGCTCCGGTCTGACCCGACAAGGCGCCCGGAGTGTAGCAGGTGCCTACTGGCCGCAGCAAACCCGGCGCGCCCTTGGGGAGCGTGTCGGGGCCTCGTGGAGCGTGCCGGGCCGACCCCAGTTGAGGACCGCCATCTGGGTCCCATGCCGAGGACGCGGCCTCCGAGCCCTGGAGCCGCCCTCCGAGCCCGCCTTTCGGGCTCAGCCCTGGAGCCGCCCTCCGAGCCCGCCTTTCGGGCCGATGTTGTTTGCCACGCGACAAATCACGCGTTCCGCACTCGATTCCCGACCTTGGCGAGACATCCCCGCTCGAAGTTATCCCGTCCCACGCTCATGTGATGCACAAACCGACCACTCGGCCAGCAGTGAGCGACCTGGCCGACCCCGAAACCGTCGTTTTGTCCCGCCCAGAAGAACGATGCCGTCACCTCCGGGTCACCTGGCCGGGTTATCTCTCCTGGAGATGAACGCCGGAGTCGACCCAGCCAACGACCCGGTCGGACTCGGAAAAGGCCCATTCCATCGCGGGACGGAGATCAAATCGCGGGAATCGTCGTCGCCCAGCCGGTGCCAGGTCGAGGATTAGGCCTGTTTGATCTCCCGGGGAGATAACGGCATCCGACTGACCCGGAGGTGCTGACACGCGGCCGCTGGACACAACAACACGTCGACCGGCCTGAGCCGCATGCCCGTGGCCGCCACGACCCGGCCCGGCCCGAGCCCCGGCAGGAGCAAACCCGCGGCCTCGGCCCGGAGCAAACCCCCGGCCCGAGCCCGGCCCGGGGTTATTGCAGGGTCAGGAAGGCGTCGAGGTCGAGCTGGCCGCCGGCGTTGCTGATATCGATCCGATGGACCCCCACGGTGCCCCAGGTAACGGCGAAGAGCGCGATCCCTCCGTGGAGCTTGCTCGCCGACTCGCTCTTCTTGACGATCAGGACACCGTCGAGATAGATGCGCTCAGCGCCCAGGCCCGGACCCACCGGCGTGATGAATGCCAGCGATGAGCAGGTGCACGTGAACGAGGCGACACCCCGGGGCAGCCGGTTGTAGACCAGCCGGTGGCCCAGGGCATACGACGGGTGGGCGCCGACCCAGGGCCCGATGAACGTCGCCGACGACTCCTGGAAGAGGGTCGGGGTGAAGTTCGCGAGGTACGCCCAGGCGCTGACGTTTCCGGCCCCGTCAATGGCCCGGACGCGATACTGATACTGGCTTCCGATCACGACCGCCCGAACGACGGAATGGGCACCGACGACGACGGGAACCACGACCCAGGCGCCGTTGTTCCGACTCTCGGAGAGCTGGAATGACTTGATCCCGAATCCGACGTCGGTCCCGCTGAAGGTCAGCACGATCCGGGCGGTGGTGCCCACGGCCCCGGTCGTGATCCATGCCTTGGGAGCCACCGCGACGGGCGCGATCGTGTCCTTGGTGATGGTGACGAGGACCGTGGCGATGGCCACGCCACCGCGTCCGTCCGAGACGGAGTAGATGAACGAGTCGGTGCCGACGAACGCGCCAACCGGATCGTAGGTCAGGGTCTTGCGGTCAGCGGCGAGGGCGACGTGGCCGTGGGTGCCCTGGCGGATGCCCGCGATCGTGAGCGTGTCGCCGTCAGGGTCGACATCGTTGGCGAGCACGTCGATCGTGGTAGGGCCGCTGCCCTGGATGATGGTCGGGAAGTCGTTGATGGCCGCCGGTGGATGATCGACGCCGGTGACCGTGATCGTGAGGGTCTGCGGCGCGCTCGTATCGACGCCGCCGTTGGCCGTTCCACCGCTGTCCTGGACCGTGAACCCAATGTTCGCGGTGCCGTTGCGGTTGGCCGCGAGCTCGTAGGTCAGCTTGCCGCTCGTGTCGATCGAGGGTTGGACGCTGAACAGGAGCGGATGGTCATTGGTCAGGGCGTTGTAGGCAACCAGGGTCTGGCCGCTCTCGTTGGCCGGACCGGGGCTGAAGCCGGTCGCCCAGCCGGCGACGGACTTGAGGACCGGGACGGACTCCTCGGCGAGCGTCTGGTCAGCGCCCTTCACGAACGTCGGCGCGTCGTTGACCGACGTCACGCTGATCGTGAAGGTATGGGTCAGGTTGTCGTCGCCACCGTTTAGCGTGCCCCCGTTGTCGGTCAGCACGGCCGTCACGAGCGCAGAGCCATTGGCATCCGGCGCGGGGGTGTAGGTCAGCGTGCCGGTCAGCGTATTGAGCGCCGGCTGGACGCTGAACAAGGCGTTGTTGTTGTTGGTCACGTTGAAGATCAGGCTCTGGCCGGATTCATTGGCGGGTCCGGCAGTTACCGGAGCAGCCAGGCCCACCACGATCTGGGAGCCGGCATCCTCGAGCACGGTCTGGTCGGCCGGGTCGGAGAAGCTCGGCGGGTCGTTCACGGCGGTAACCGTGATCGTCATGGTCTGGGGGGCGCTGGTATCTACGCCGCCACCGAGGGTGCCACCGTCGTCGTGGAGCTTGACGGTGATCGTGGCCGCGCCATTGGCATCAGGCGCCGGCGTATACGTCATGGTGCCCGTCGAAGGGTCTACGTCCGGCTGCGACACTGAACAGCGCGTTGTTGTTATTGGTCACGATGAAATCGAGGGTCTGGCCGGACTCGTTCGAAGGACCCTTGCTGATCGAGCTGGCCCAGTGGGAGATCGTCTGCGGACCTGAATCCTCGAGCGTGATGTCGTCCGCTCCGCCGACGAAGCTGGGTGCCTGGTTCACCGGCGTGACCGTGATCGTGAACGAGTGGGTGGTGCTGTTGTCGCCGCCATTGGCCGTCCCGCCGTTGTCGCTCAGGGTCACCGAGACGGATGCCGAGCCGTTGGCGTCGTTCGCCGGGGTGAAGGTCAGGGCGCCGGCCAGCGAGACACTCGGCTGGACGCTGAACAGGCCGTTGTTGTCATTGGTCGTGTTGATCGACAGGATCTGGCTCGACTCGTTGGTCGGCCCGGCACTCAGGGCCGTCGCCCATCCGGGAACAGTCTTGGCCGCCGAGTTCTCAAGCACGGTCTCGTCGACGCCCACCGTGAACGTGGGCGCGTCGTTCACCGCCGTGACGGTGATCGTCATCGTCTGTGGGACGCTCGTGTCGTCGCCACCATTCGCGACGCCGCCATTGTCGTGGAGCTTGACCGAGACGGTTGCCGTGCCGTTGGCATTAGCGGCCGGGGTATACGTCAGGTCCCCGCTCGACGGATCAACCGCAGGCTGGACACTGAACAGGGCGTTGTTGTCGTTCGTGACAATGAAGTTCAGGACCTGGCCCGAGTCACCGGCGCCCTCGCTGATGCTCGTGGCCCAGGCCGGGATCGTCTGGGACCCTGAATCCTCGAGCGTCGTGTCATCGCCGCCGCCGTTGAAGCTCGGGACCTGGTTGACTCCGTTGACGGTGATCGTGAACGTCTGGATGTTGCTCGTGTCGTCCCCGCCGTTCGCGGTCCCACCGTTGTCCTGGATATCCACGCCGATCGTGGCCACGCCACTGACGTTAGTGGCGGGGGTGTAGGTCAAGGTACCGGTCGATGACACGGCCGGCTGGGCGCTGAACAGGCCGCTGTTCGTGTTCGAGGTGATGTGGAACTGGACGATCTGGCCCACGTCCCCGATGCCGGGACCGGGGCTGATGGCGGTCGCCCAGCTGCTGATGCTGTGGACGCCCGAATTCTCGTTCGCCACCTGGTCGGCGCCCTTGGCGAAGCTCGGGGCCTGGTTGACGTGGGTGACCGTGATCGAGACGGTGCCGGTGTCGACCCCGCCGTTGCCGTCGCTGATGTTGTAGGTGAACGAGTCCGCGCCGCTGAAGTTGACGTCCGGGGTGTAGTGGACCCCGACGCCGCCGCCGTCGACCGTGGCCGTGCCGTGGGGCGGGTTGGAGACGCCGGTGACGATCAGGGTGTCGCCGTCAGGGTCGGTGTCGTTGGCCAGGACGTCGATCGCGGTGCTGGAGGCGTTCTCGAGGACGGTCTTGGCGTCATTGACCGCGGTCGGGGCCTGGTTGACGTGGGTGACCGTGATCGAGACGGTGCCGGTGTCGACCCCGCCGTTGCCGTCGCTGATGTTGTAGGTGAACGAGTCCGCGCCGCTGAAGTTGACGTCCGGGGTGTAGTGAACCCCGACGCCGCCGCCGTCGACCGTGGCCGTGCCGTGGGGCGGGTTGGAGACGCCGGTGACGATCAGGGTGTCGCCGTCAGGGTCGGTGTCGTTGGCCAGGACGTCGATCGCGGTGCTCGAGGCGTTCTCGAGGACGTCTTGGCGTCATTGACCGCGGTCGGGGCCTGGTTGACGTGGGTGACCGTGATCGAGACGGTGCCGGTGTCGACCCCGCCGTTGCCGTCGCTGATGTTGTAGGTGAACGAGTCCGCGCCGCTGAAGTTGACGTCCGGGGTGTAGTGAACCCCGACGCCGCCGCCGTCGACCGTGGCCGTGCCGTGGGGCGGGTTGGAGACGCCGGTGACGATCAGGGTGTCGCCGTCAGGGTCGGTGTCGTTGGCCAGGACGTCGATCGCGGTGCTGCGAGGCGTTCTCGAGGACGGTCTTGGAGTCATTGACCGCCGTCGGCGGGTTATTGCCGACAGTCAGGGTCGACGTGTCCGTCTTGCCCAGGTAGTTGGTATGGACCGTGTGCGACCCACCGACCGACGCGGTGCAGCTGGTCGTATCGCAGCTGCCATTGGGCGTGATCGACAAGATGGCGGTGCCCGTCTCGTCCCACGTATTTCCGGCGGCGTCCGACGCCGTCGTCGTGTACGACTGCGAATCGCCGGGGGAGATCGACGACGAGCTCGGCGCCAGCGACACGGACGCGACACTGCCGTGGACAATGGTGAAGCCCGCCGTGTCGTTCTTTGAGCCATCTGCTGCCGTGATCGTGATTGCGCCGGCGAGGCTGGCTGTCACGGTGTCGGTTGCGGTCCCGGATGAATCTGTGATCTCCGTATCAAGTCCGGTGACCGACCCGGAGCCACCCGTCTTGCTGAATGCGACGCTGTCGCCGATCACGGGATTCCCGAAGGCATCGGCGACCGTCGCGACGACGTCACGCGAACTTCCGGAGGTCAGGCTGCTCGTGCTCGTCGCGCTCGCATCAACGGACTGCGCTGGACCGGCACTGACGACGGTATTGGCCGTGTCAGTGAGGGAGCTGTCGTCGGTGGCCGTCAGGCTCTGAGGGCCGGCGGTCTTGAACGTGACGCTGAAGACGTGGTGACCTTCGCTGCCGTCGAACGTGTACGGGATGGGAAGGAGTGCCGACGGATCCGAGCTGGTGAAGGTGACGGTCCCGGTGTAGGTCGGGTCCTCGGACCCGCCCGACTTGCCCGTGACCGTGAACGAATCCACGACCCCCGCGGTTTCCGCGCCGCTCAGACCCGAGATGGCGATGGCGTCGCCGGTGTCGGCCTGGACGATCGCCATCGGCAGCGAAAGCGTGAGGAGCAGGACGCTCGCGAGGAGCCGGGCGGCGAGTCGCATGAGGTTCACCTAGAAGTCAGTCAACGCTTACGTAGATCGGATTCTAGAGTCGGATCGTCGAGCCCGTTCTTGACCGTCAGGGTCACGTGGTACAGGCCCGCGGCTGCGTACGCTTGGTCTTGCCCGCGAAGCTGGTTCCCACGCCGCTCATGGACGTTCCCATCACCGAATGTGATCGTCCAGGACGTCGCGTTGACGGACGACCCGCTGAACGTCAGCCTCGTCGGAACCAGGGCCCGCCGTCTGCCGCTGAAGCCCGTGATGATCGGCGGGGCGGGCGTCGGTGTCGGCTTCGGAGTCGGCTTCGGAGTCGGCTTAGGCGTGGGTACAGGGGTCGGCTGGGGCGTGGGCTTGGGTCCGGACTTTGCGGGCGGGGTCGCTGTGGGTACGGGCGTCGGGGACGGGGTCGCGGCGAGGCTCGGGGACGGGCTGGGCGTGGGCGCCAGGCTGGGCGTGGGCGCCAGGCTCGGAGTCGGAGCAAGCGTCGGCGACGGCGTGACAATCGGAACAAATGTGGAATCGGCGATCGCAGGCGCGGTGGCGGTCGCGTGCAGGACATCGCCGACCGGAAGGCTCGGCAGCTGCGGACGGAGCAGGGCGACGGCGACAACGACGATGCCGCCGGTGACCAGCAGCGCGCCAAGGCTGTCGCGAATGAAGCGGGGCCGCTGGCCGCTGCCTCCCGAGCCACGCCGACCCTTGCCGGCACCTGCTGCGGCAGCGGCCGCGGCCACGGGAACCGTGGCGGCCGGAGGGGGGCTGCTCGAGGCAGCTCCGGCTGCGGCGGCCACCGGGACGACCGGGGCGGCGACTGCACGGGCCTCGGCGTCTGTCGGGGCGAACAGGCGAAAGCCGCCGGCCATGGTCGGGGCTGGCGGTGGGATCGGAGACGACGGAGATACAGGCACCTTCGGCGAGGCCGCTGCAGCAGCCGTGACCGCGGCTGCACCAAGGGCCGCAGCCGCGACTGGCGCGGCGCCGGCAGTGGGCTGGGCAGGTGCCGGGACCGGTGGCGGAGCCGCGGCAACGACCACTGGCGCCGCCTGGGCCGGTGCGGCGGCGGCTGGTTCGGCCTTGATCGCGGCCGCCCCGGCAACCACGGGCCCGAGGGCCGTCGGCGCCGCGGCCCGGTCCGCCATCACTGCGGTCGCCGCAGCAATGGGAGCAACGGGCGCCCGGCCGACGGGCGTCGGGTCCTCGTCGGCGAGGATGCCGAAGACACGCCGGAGCGCCTCGCGGCCGATCTCGGCATCCATCGGGTCGGGCTGGAAGGCCCGGTTCGCGGCAGCCTCGCGTCGGCGACGGACGATGAAGTAGACGGCGGCCCATACCAGGATCGCCGCCGTGAGCACGATTGCCAGGAGGATGGGAAGGCTCATGGGTTGGTGGGCGAAGACTCCCGGTTTGAAGGGTCGGACGCGGATGCTAGCACTCGGGCGCGAGAATGAGGATTAGGAAGAGTGCCGATTGCGCGGGAACGACCGGGTAGTGCAGAACGGGAGGCTGTGCAGCGGTTCGCTGCACTCCTGATGCCGCCCGGATCGCTCAATGCGGCCGGAGCGGCTCCGGTGGGACCACCTCGGCCGGGCTCGGCTTGACCTCCGGCGCGGGTTGCCGTTGCGCCCGCGGCAGGGGCTCCATCACCGGCACGGCCGGCACATCCGGCACCGTTGGTTCATTCCGTTCGTACGATTCTGCCCGGAAGTCGTCCATGACCAGTGATCGACGGGTCACGACAAGCAGGAGAACACCGGACGCGACCACCACGCCCAGGAAGGCGTACAGCTGGCCGGCGCCAGACAGCACGAACGAAAGCACTGCCAGGACCACGGTCAGGCCGTAGATCACCAGGACCACCTGGGTCTGGCTGAGCCCGAGATCCATCAGGCGGTGGTGGACATGGCCGCGGTCCGGGGTGAACGGCGAGCTCCCGGTAGCCAGGCGCCGGACGATGTTCCAGAACGTGTCGATGATCGGAACGCCCAGCACGAGCAGCGCGACGGCTACCTTGGCCGTGCCCAGGATCGACAGGACGGCCAGCGAGTAGCCGATCACCATCACCCCGCTCGTGCCCACGAAGATCGTCGCGGGATGGAAGTTCCAGCGCAGGAAGCCGAGGATCGCGCCGGCGAGGGCGAAGCACAGGAGCGCGACGTAGGGCTGGCCGAACAGGCCGGCGCTGACGGTCAGGCTGATCAGGCCGAGGGTGAAGGCGGCGATCACTCCGATTCCGCTCGAGAGTCCGTCGAGGCCGTCGATCCAGTTGATGCTGTTGATCATTCCGATGACCCAGAAGATCGTGAAGGCCACGCCCCACACGCCATTGAGGTCGATCTGGCCCGGGCCGAACGGGTTGGCGATCGATTCGATGGTGATCCCGAGCCAGACCGCGCCGGCCGCCAGGGCCAGCTGGCCGACGAGCTGCCAGCGCGCCCGCAGGTTGAGGACGTCGTCGAGCAGCCCGATCACCGCGGCCACGGCCGTGCCGCCGAACAGGGCCAGCAGCTGGCTGGGCCCGATCGAGGCGGGAAAGTAGAAGCCGACGAGATTGCCGGCGCCGACCATCATCGTCAGGACGATGCCCACGATCAGGAAGGCGAGGACGACGGCCATCCCGCCGCCTCGGGCAATCGGCCGGGTATTGACCCGGCGGTGGTTCGGCTCGTCGACCAGGTTGATCCGGCGAGCCACTGCCCGGACGGCCGGAGTGAGCAGGAAGCTGATCAGGGCCGCAGCGACGAACGCGACGACGAAGGCCGGCAGGAGCTGGGGCAGGCCGCCGATCAGGCGCATCGGAGACCGGCCGTCACGCCTCGGGCAACCCCGGTACCGGGAAGCGGTCGGCAATCTCGCGGGCGCTGGCGGCAAGGCGGGCGAGCGCAGCCGGGTCGTCCCGGGATGCGATCGCGGCGACGATCAGCCGGGCGATCGCCCGCATCTCGTCCTCGCCGAAGCCACGGGTCGTGGTGGCCGGTGAGCCGATCCGGATACCCGATGCAATGTTCGGCGGATTGGTGTCGAACGGGATGGCGTTCTTGTTGACCGTGATCCCGATCTCGTCGAGCAATCGCTCAGCCTCGCGACCGGTGACGCCGAGCGGGGTTACGTCGACCAGGACGAGGTGGTTGTCGGTTCCGCCGGTCATCAGTCGAGCGCCGAGCTCCTGGAGGGTCTCGCCCATCACCCGGGCATTGGCCACCACGCGACGCTGGTAGTCGCGGAACTCCTCGCCCTGGGCGAGCTTCAAGGACACGGCCTTGCCGGCGATGATGTGCATCAGCGGGCCGCCCTGGACGCCCGGGAAGACGCTTCGGTCGATCGTCGCCGCAAGGTTCGGCTTGACCATCGGGTAGTCGGCCGGATCCACGCTTGGCGGCAGCTCGTTGCGGCTGAAGATCATTCCGCCGCGCGCGCCCCTGAGCGTCTTGTGGTTGGTGGTCGTGACGATGTCGGCGTCCGGAAACGGGCTGGGATGAAGGCCTGCCGCGACCAGTCCGGCGACGTGGGCCATGTCGACCCACAGGAGCGCCCCGACCGAGTGGGCGATATCGGCCATCCGCTTGAATTCGATGATCCGGGGATAGGCCGACGCACCGGCCACGATCAGCCTCGGGCGGACGTTGCGGGCCTGCGCCTCGAGTGCGTCGTAGTCGATCCGCTGGTCGTCTTCGCGCACGCCGTAGGCGTGGATCTCGAAGTAGCGCCCGCTGAAGTTGAGGGCCATGCCGTGGGTGAGGTGACCGCCGTGGGCCAGGTTCATGCCCAGTACGCGATCGCCCGGATTGACCGAGCTCAGGTAGGCGGCCATGTTGGCCTGGGCGCCTGAATGAGGCTGGACGTTGACGTGCTCGGCGCCTGGGAAGAGCTGGAGCGCCCGTTCCTGGGCCAGGCGCTCAACGACATCGACGAACTCGCAGCCGCCGTAGTAGCGCTTGCCGGGCAGCCCCTCGGCGTACTTGTTGGTGAGCCAGGTGCCCTGCGCCTCGAGGACGGCCTTGTAGACGTAGTTCTCGCTGGCGATCAGCTCGATCTTGTCGTGCTGGCGGGTCCGCTCCCCCTCGATGGCCGCCCACACCTCGGGATCCACGACGGCGATCGAAGCCGAGGCAAGGTCCGTAGCTGGCCCGCTGGTCTGGCTGACGGTCATCTGAGATCCTCCGGCTGCGCCTGCGGCATCGGCCGGGCGCGCTGCCCATCTTCCCACGATGCCACCGTTCCGGGTATGCGGGACTGCTGCGTTATGGCGCCGGCGTCAGTGACAGGAGCAGCTTCGGCGTCACCCGCGGCGATGGCGGCCCAAACAGGTGACGGAGCAGGAAGTACTCCGGCAGCGGATGGTCGTCGGTGACCATCGGTCCATCACCGGCGAACTTGGTGACCTGGTCACCCTGGATCCACACGAGCTGCGGGATCTTCGCCTCCCAGCCGGCAAGGGTGTGCTCCGGAGCGTTGGCCGTCGATGAGATGTCCTGGACAACACCCGGCCGGCTGAGCACCGATTGGATGGCTTCCGGGGTAAACGAGATGGGGTCGTTCGAGCCCAGCATGTAGGTCCCGGCGCCGCCCGGCCCGAAGGCGATGATCACGTGCGGAAAGACGGCGGCGTACGTTCGGACATGGGCCTTGAACTCGTCGATCGTCTGGCCGTACGGGATCCACTGCATCATCACCCCGCCCGGGTTCAGCCTTGCCTTGGCGGCCTGGTAGAACTCGAGCGAGGAGATGACCGAGACGCCGGCCGTCTCGATCGGCGGGGGTGGGTCGACCACGATGATGTCGTAGTGGTCGGACGTCAGCTCGACGTGATTGCGGCCGTCAGCGACGATGATCCGGCCCTTCGGGTCAGCCAGGTAGGTCGGTGCATCGGCGTAGAAGACCCCGAACATTTCGGGCACCGACGGGACGAGCTCGACGGCCGTCGCCGACAGGCCGGCGATGAGGGCGCCACGCCAGGCCGAGCCCATCCCAAACGCCACGGTAAGGTCGGTCGTGGCGTGTGGCTGCAGGATCAACGGCAGGACCGGCATGAGCTTCACGTCCACCGTCAAGGCCGTCATTGAGGTCCCGGTCACCCACAGGCGTTCGCTGCTTCCTCCCTGGGCCGTGCCGGCCTGGACGGACGCGATGTCGTCCTCGGCGTGCATCTGAATCGTGCCGCCGGCAGCCTCGACCCGGGCGATGTTGGGGTCGACGAAGACCGTTCCGGCCGCCAGGGCCACGACGAGCACCACAGCTGTCACGATCCCGACCGCTCCCGTGATCGACCGCAGCGCGGGCATTTCGATCCGCCCGCGCAGGGCCAGGGCGGTCCCGACACTCGCATTGAGGATGGCGATCAAGCCAAGGGCCACCGGTGAGCCAACGAGCGGGATGACCACGAACGGGATGAGGAACGTGCCACTGATCGCGCCGAGGGTGTTGGCCGACAGGAGCAGGCCCGAGTTGCCCCCGACATGGCCCTTCGGGTCGGCGATGAGGGCCGACGTCGCCGGGAAGGTCAGGCCCATCACGAACGTCGCCGGCAGGACGACGAAGGCGACCGGCAGGGCGAAATGGGTGAACAGCTGCTTGAAGCTCGTCGTGAGCGGCAACACCCCGGCGACGCCGCCACGTCCGATGTAGAAGACCATCCCGATGGTCACCAGGACCGCGATCACGATCTGGCCGGTGGCCAGCAGGTTGATCGTCTTGATCCGGGTCCGCAGGAGGTTGAAGGCCACGGCACCGAGGGCCAGGCCGATCAGGAAGATCGTCAGGATCGTGGTGAAGACATAGGTCGAATTGCCGGTGCCCGAGGCGAGCAGGCGGACCCACAGGACCTGGTAGGCCAGCGAGGAGAAGCCCGAAACATAGGCGACGAGAAGGGCCAGGCGCAGGCGCGGACGGAGGGCCGCTGTCGCCGGGGACTGATCTGCTACCAGCGGCGATGCGGCCGTCGCGGGAGCCGGCGCCTCCGCTGCCTCGGCCGGCGCCTCAGCCGCCGCCGGCGTCGCGGCATCCGGCAGCGGCCCGCGGCGGGCATCGAGGATCAGGGCGGCGATGCCCGCGATGGCCGAGCAGGCGGCCCCGACCAGGAGCGTGCCGGTCAGCCCGAGCAGCTCGATCAGGATGAAGCCGGCCGCGATCGTGCCCAGGATCGCCCCGAACGTGTTGGCGGCATACAGCCGGCCAAAGGAGCTCGACAGGTTGGCCGGGTCGCGCGAGAGGTGGCGGGTCAGGGTGGGCAGGGTGGCGCCCATCAGGATGGTGGCCGGACCCAGCGCCAGGAGGGACAGCCCGAAGCGGACCAGGGCCAGCGCGGTGGGGTTGTCCTCGAGCGTGCCGAAGGCCCCGGCATAGACGTTGCCCAGGAGCCGGAAGGTGACCGGGGTGAGGATCACCACGACGACCAGGATCAGCTCGAGCAGGCCGTACATCCGGAGCGGCCGGCGGACCCGGTCGGCGATCCGGCCGCCGACCACGCTGCCGATCGCGATCCCGCCGAAGAAGCCGGTCAGGATGGCCGAGACGGCCTGGGTCGTGTTGCCGAAGACGAGGACCAGCTGGCGGGCCCAGACGACCTCGTAGATCAGTCCGGCCGCTCCGGACAGGATGAAGATCGCGAGAATGGGCCAGCGACGGCTCACGCGGCGGCTCCTTGGTGCAGCTTGGTCCAGGCCCGTGCGGGATCATACCCCGCTTGAGCAATCTGTCGTCCGGCCCGAATCAGCCGCCGTCCCATTGATCGCCAGGGGGCGCGGGCGGTTCATCGGCCACGTCGACGGTCCCGGTCCGGGCCGCTGTCACGATCTGGTCGATCCGGCCGGCGGGCAGCGCGCCAACCCGCAGGATCTCCGTCTCCCAGCCATCGCAGCGGACGACGGTCGAAGGGGAGCTGCCCGCGGTTGGGCCTCCATCTAGGATCAGCTCGAGCTCGTCGCCCAGCTCGGTCGCAACAGCCACAGCGCTGGTGAGATCCGGCTCGCCCGAGCGATTTGCCGAGGTCACGGGCAATGGGCCGAGGGCCCGGGCGAGGGCGCGGGGCGTGCCGTGGGCCGGCAGCCGGAGGCCGATCGTGGCGCCACCGGCGGTCAGCGAGACCGGCAGGCGGGCCTCCGGTCGCTGGGCCACGACCAGGGTCAGTGCCCCCGGCCAGGCCGCAGCCGCAAGCGCGCGGGCGGCAGGTCCGAGCAGGCCGGTTCGCTCGGCCTGGCCGATATCCGCGACGAGCAGCACGATCGCCTTGTCCGGCGGACGGCCCTTGGCGGCGAACAGCCGCTCGATCGCGTCGGGCGCCTGGAGCGCGACCGCCAGTCCATAAACTGTATCGGTCGGCAGGCCGACCAGGCCGCCCCGGCGCAGGACGTCGATCGCCTCTGAGCGCCCGGCCGAATCGTCCCTGATCAGGCGAGCGGTCATGTCCGGGCCTCGAAGCGAGCCATGTTGCGAGGCCCGTCCCGACCGGACAGGACGAGCGCCTCGATCACCTGTGCGGCACCCTCGTGGGCGAGTGGTGGAGCGACATACCGGGCGGCCGCCTGGACCGCGGCCGGAGCACTGGGCAGGGCGACGCCGTGGCCGACGGCGGCCAGCATCTCCAGGTCGTTGAACTGGTCCCCGAAGGTCATCGTCTGCTCGAGCGGGATCCCCAGCCGTTTGGCGAGCCAGCCCACGGCCTGGCCCTTGGACACGCCCGGCGCCAGGAACTCGAGGAATTCCGGGTGGCTGACCGTCACTTCTGCCCGGCCGGCGAAGTGGGCCCGGGCGACGGGCATCAGCTCAGTCGGCAGCGGCGCGGGCGCCACGGCCAGGATCTTCGTGACCGGACGGCGGATCCAGGCAGCAAGGTCTGGCACGATCTCGGCCCGCGCGCCCAGGAACGCGGAGTAGTCATCGGCCCGCGGATCGCTCGCCGGCAGGATGAACCGCTCGAGGTGATTGACGTGGGCAGCGAGCCCATGATCGGTGGACCAGGCCAGGGCCTCACGGGCGACGGCCGCGCTCAACGGTCGGTGCAAGAGCAGCTTGCCAAGACGCTCGCCGGGGCCCCACATCGCCCGGACCAGGGCCCCCTGGTAGGCAATGATCGGCGCACGCTGGCCAAGGGTTTCGGCGAAGGGCCGGGCGCTGCGGGCCATCCGGCCGGTCGCGATCACGACCTCGACGCCGAGCGCGAGCGCGGCATGCGACGCCGCGACGGTTCGCGGGCCGAGGACGAGGTCAGGCCCGACCAGGGTGCCGTCCAGGTCGGCCACGATCAGCCGGATCGGGAAGCGGGCCTCCATCAGTAGCCGGGACGGGCGCGCCCGCCGGGCTCGATCCGGACGACCCGATCGAGCCGCGACAGGTCGGGCACGATCGTCGGCTCCCAGCCCGGCAGGAGCTCCGCCACCGCGGCCAGGACGAGCGGACCCTGGTCGGACCCGATCTCCAGGAACGCCGCGCCGTCCGGGCGCAACACCCGGGCGAGCTGCTCGAGCAGGCGCCGAATGAGCTCGAGACCATCAGGTCCGCCGTCGAGGGCAGCGCGCGGTTCGAACGACGCCGCGATAGGCAAGCTGTCGATCTCTTCGGACGGGATATACGGCAGGTTGGCGGCCACGATCTCGAACAGCGTTGAATCCCAGGGGACGAGGTCGCCCAGCTGGAACTGAATTCGATCGGCGACGCCGTGGCCAACGGCGTTCTCGCGCGCGAGCTGGAGGGCATCCGGCGACGTGTCCGTGGCAATGATCGACACATCGGCGTCGATCCGGCGCCGGCGCAGCTCGGTGGCCAGGGCGATCGCTATCGCGCCGGCGCCGGTCCCCACGTCGACCACCCGAAGGGCGGGCGTGCCCGGCGGCCGGGGTGCGCCGATCAGCCGATCGACGATCGCGCCGAGGACCAGGTCAACGATCAGCTCGGTCTCCGGCCGCGGGATCAGCGCCCGCGGGTCGGTCGACAGGGCCAGGCCGTGGAACTCCTTGAAGCCCCTGATGTAGGCGACCGGCTCTCCCGCGATCCGGCGCAGCAGGGCGGCTTCGTAGCTGGCGGCCGCGTCTGCTCCGACCGGGGCATCGGAATGTGCGATCAGGCCGGCTCGATCGATCCCGATGGCCTGACCGAGGAGGAGCTCCGCGTCGAGCCGCGGGCTGTCCGAGCCGGCCATCCGCAGGCGCTCGATCCCGGCATGAAGCAGGAAGGCGACGGTATTCGAGGTCACCCTTCGTCGGTCTCGAGCTCCGACTGGAGCCGTTCGGCCTGGTCGGTCGTGATCAGGGTGTCGATCAGCGGATCGAGGTCGCCATCGAGGATCCCCGGCAGGTTCGACCAGTTCTGGTTGACCCGATGGTCGGACACCCGATCCTGGGGATAGTTGTAGGTCCGGATCTTGTCCGACCGGTCGCCGCCTCCGACCATCGACCGGCGGGCGGTCGAATTGGCCGCCAGCTGCTTCTGCTTCTCGTCGTCCTGGAGCCGGGCCCGGAGCACGGCCAGGGCCTTGGCCTTGTTCTTGTGCTGGCTCTTCTCGTCCTGGATCTCGACCACGCGGCCGGACGGAATGTGGGTGATCCGCACCGCGGAGTCGGTGGTGTTGACCGACTGCCCGCCGGGTCCCGACGACCGCTTGACCTCGATCCGCAGGTCGCGGTCCTCGTCGATCTCGATCTCAGTCGGCTCGACCTTGGGCAGGACCACGACCGTCGCCGTAGAGGTGTGGATCCGGCCCGACGACTCGGTCGCCGGAATGCGCTGGACGCGGTGCGTCCCGCCCTCGAACTTCAATCGGCTGTAGGCGCCGTCACCCGAGATGTCGACGACTGCCTCCTTGATCCCGCCAATGCCGTTCTCGTTCTGGACCAGGATCTCGGCCGCGAACCGGTGGCGCTCGGAGTAGCGCAGGTACATCCGGAGCAGCTCGCGGGCGAACAGGGCGGCCTCATCGCCACCGGCACCCTGTCGAATCTCGACGATCACGTCCTTCTCGTCCGATGGATCCCGCGGCAGCAGGAGCACCTTGAGGGCTGCGACCAGGGCCTCTTCCCTGGCCTCGAGCCGCACGACCTCATCGCGGGCCATCGTGCGCATCTCGTCGTCGGACTCCGAGTCGCGCATCTCCCGGGCGCCAGCCAGCTCGGTCGTCGTGACGGCGAGCTCGCGATAGGCGCTCACCACGGGTTCGAGCCGGCTCAGCTCCTTGCCCAGGCGCCGAATCGCCGCCGGGTCGGTGGAAGTTTCGGGCAGTGCCGCCTCGGCCTGGAGGTCGTCGTATTGGCCGGCAACGGCCTCGAGCTTGGTCAGCAGGTTGGCATCGCTCATCAGGCGGAGGCCGGAGCGGCGGCAGAGGCGAGGGGCTCACGCTCGAACGCCGCGCTGCCCGCCGGCAGGGTGCCGCCGTCCGCCAGGATCGCCTGCTCCATGGACACGATCGCGACCTCGATCATGTCGTCGGTCGGGCGCTTGGTGGTGATCTTCTGGACCAGGATGCCCGGGTACATCACGACCTTGATGATCGGGTTCGTCCGATACCGGCCGCCGAACCGGAGGAGCTCGTAGCCGACGGCGGCAATGACCGGGATCAGGATGATCCGGGCCAGGATCGCGCCCAGCAGGGATTGCCGGCCGATCAGGCTGAAGGCCACGATCGAGAGGATCACGACGATCACCAGGAACTCGGTGCCGCAGCGCGGGTGGGCCGTCGGGTACGGCCGGACCGCCTCGGTCGTGAGTGGATCGCCGGCCTCGAGGGCGTGGATCGTCATGTGCTCGGCGCCGTGGTACTGGAAGACCCGCCGGACGTCCGGCGAGCGACCGACGATGAGCAGGTAGCCGATGAAGATCAGCACCCGGATGATTCCCTCCAGGAGGTGCTGGAGCATGTCGTCCTGGGCACTGCTGGCCGCGGCCGATGCGATGAACAGCGGCAGCAGGAAGAACACCCCGATGCCAGCGACCAGGGTCAGGACGATCATCAGGGCGACGGCCCCGCGACCGAGCTCGACGCCCTCCTCCTGCGCGGCCGCGATGGAGGCGCTCCGGACCAGCCAGCGGGTCCCGACGATCAGCGTCTCGTACAGCACGACGAGGCCGCGGATCCCGGGCAGGCGCGACCAGCGGCTGCCATGGAAGCCCGCGTCGAGGCGCTCCTCGGCCCACACGATCTCGCCACTCGGCGCTCGGAACGCAACGGCGATCGCATCCCGTCCGCGCATCAGGACGCCCTCGATCAAGGCTTGACCGCCGTAGGCGAACCTGGGCTTGGGCATGGCGCTCAGTCTACCGGCCCGATCACGGCCGGCGGCCAGCTCGGCGAGCTAGGCGCGGACCTGGCGCTCCATCCGCTTCTGGAAGCGCTCGACCTGGCCGGCGGTGTCGATGATCGTCTGCTTGCCGGTATAGAACGGGTGGCAGGCGGCGCACACGTCGACGCGCAGCTCAGGGCGGGTCGAGCCGATCGTGTAGGTCGTTCCGCACGAGCCGCACACAACATTGGCCTGGTAGTACTTGGGATGAATATCGGGCTTCACGGTTTCGTTTTCTCCTCCGACGCCTTCCGAGCGGGACTCATGCCCGCCGGTGGTCGCCGGCTATCCGGACGGGAACTAGGCCTTGACCGCGACCGGTACGTCGGCTGCGGTCGAGGCGGCGGCGGTCGGGACTGCCTCGACGCGGATGCGCTTCTTTGATTTCGTCTGGTGCTCGAAGTGGACCTTGCCGGTGACCGTGGCAAAGACGGTGTAGTCCCTGCCCAGGCCGGTGCCGGTGCCGGCGAGGAAGGTCATCCCGCGCTGGCGAACGATGATCGAGCCGGCCGGCACGAGCTGGCCGTCGCCGACCTTCACGCCAAGCCGCTGGCCGACGCTGTCGCGGCCGTTCTTCGAGCTCGAGCCTGCCTTCTTGTGGGCCATGGGATTACGGTTCCTTCTTCGTGGCCGGCTTCGGCGCCGGCTTGGCCGTGGCCTTGTCAGTCGATTTGGCGGCCGGCTTGGCATCGGCCTTGCCGGTGGCCTTGGCGGGCGTCGGCTTGGCGGTGGTGGCCTTGGCGGCCGGCTTGGCAGCGCTCTTGCCGGCGGTCTTGCCCGGGCCCTTCGCGTCGGCCTTGGAGTCCGCCTTGGCCTCGACCTTCGGGGCGTTGCGAGCTGCCAGCCTGGCGGCCAGGGCGGCATCCTCGGCGGCCTGGCGCTTGGCCGCTTCCTCGAGGCGCTCGCGCTCCGTCCTGGCGTCGGCCTGGGCCTTGGCCAGGTCGGCCGCGGCACTCTTGCCGTTCAGCTCGACGTCGGTGATCCGGAGCAGCAGGAAGTCCTGGCGGTGGCCCTTCTTCACCCGGCGGCGGGCCTTGGGCCGGTATTTGAACGAGATCACCTTTGGCGCCCGATCCTGGCGGACGACCTCGGCGCTGACCTTGGCGCCCGACACGAGCGGCCGGCCGATCGAGGCCTCTTCGCCATCGGCTACCAGCAGCACGCGGTCCAGGGTGATGGCATCGCCTGCCTTGGCGTCGAGCAGCTCGACCTCGAGCTCGGTCCCGACTTCGACGCGGTACTGCTTTCCGCCGGTCTCGATGACTGCGTACATGGATCCTCAGGATGTTGGGACCGGCCGCATCCGGCGACCGCTTGGCGTGAGACATGGGACGACGCCCAGACAGACTCCGGGCGCGAACCGGGAGTGTACGGCTGAGCACGGCCGAGCGTCAACCGCGGCGCTCGGCGACGGCTCAAACGGACGTTAGACCTCCGGGCGCCTGTCGAGGCGTGGGCTCAACCAGCCAAAAAGGGCTGGCGGAGGGCCGCCTATCCTCGAACGTAGTCGCGGGTGATCATGGCCTCCAGGCTGGTCGAGGCCACCGATGGAAACTCGCGGCGCGCGGCCAGCCCATCGAAACGCATGTCCCGGGTGTCCATGACGACGCTCGCCTGCATCTGTGCGGCCAGGATCGGTTTGACCGGCCTGAGCAGAACAGACATCGCCCGCATCATCGGCACTGGCGCGTGGCTCTTCTCGCCGGTCCGACCGGTGGTCGCCTCGAAGCTGGCGGCGAGCTCGTTGAAGGTCACGTTCGCCGGGCCGCCCACATCGATGCTTCGGTTGCGCAGACCAGGCTCGACCACGGCCAGCTCGACGAGCCCGGCCACGTCCTGCGCCGAGACGAAGTTGATGGGGTTGTTGCCGGCTCCGAAGATCCGGGTCTTGCCCGTCTGCAGCAATGGGCCGCCGACGATCCCCACCCAGGTCTCCATGTAGGCCGTCGGTCGAATGATGGTCCAGGCCAGGCCGCTCTGCCGGAGCTCCTGCTCGGCGGCGAACTTCATCCTGAACAGCTCGATCGGGTGGTCAGCCGTCGCCTGGGCGATGGACAGCAGGATGAAGTGTTCGACCCCGGCGGCCTTGGCCGCCTCAATCAGGTTGTGGTTGCCGTCCCGATCAATCGCGGGGGCGCCCGCTGCATCGCGGCCGCCGAACCCGGTGATGGCCGAGACCACGGTCTGGCTGCCGGCGATGGCCCGCCGGAGGGCCGCAGGATCACGCACATCCGCGACGGCGACCTCTACGCCCGGCGGCATGTTGGCGGGCACATGGGTCGGGTCGCGGGTAATCACGCGCAGAGGGAGGCCACGCGTGGCGAGGCGGGGAACGAGGGCGGACCCCAGGTTGCCCGTCCCGCCGGCGATGGTGATCATTGGGCGACCGCCTGCGCCACAGCTGCGTTGATGTCGGTCGTGTCCCGGTCGACCGGCTCCATGTAGAAGCGCGCCCAGGCGACTCCCCCGTCAACGAGCCCAAGGATCGTCACGCCGCGCATCAGGTGGGGCTGACCGTCGAGCCTGGTCCCGGTCCACTCCCACTCGGCCCAGGCGGTGTCATCGACGACGCTCGACCGGACGAGCCTTGAATTGAGATCTGGGACGGCAGCGAAGATCTGGGTCCAGTTCCGACGAACCTGGTCTCGGCCCTGGAACGACCGTGCCGGATGGACCGGAATCTCGCTCAGGTAGCCCTCGTTGAAACAGGCCACCAGAGACTCGAGGTCATGCTCATTGGTAGCTTGCTGGATTTGCCCGATCAGGACGGCTGGTGTGGGGGCTCCGGACTCGTGCATTGGACCACTCCTTCAGGGTTGCTGCGACTGAGAGTCTGGTCGTTAGACTGATCGTCTGACCGTTCGACTGCTAGACTAACGAGCGTGGAAGGCGACGTCAAGCGGCCGTATCGGTCGACGCTGCGGGAAGCCAACGCGGGCGCGACCCGCCTGGCGATCGTGACGGCGGCGGGGCGTCTGTTCATCGAACGCGGCTATGTCGCGACATCGATTGAAGCGATCGCCGAGGCGGCCGGCGTCAGTCGGGCAACCGTGTTCACCTCGGTCGGCGGCAAGCCGATCCTGCTCAAGAAGGCCTACGACATCGCCCTCGTCGGTGACGATGCCGACATTCCCCTGGCCCAGCGGGCCAGGTCGATCGCAATCAAGGCCGAGCCGGACGCGGGTCGTTTCCTCGACCTCTACGCCGGACTGATCGCGGACATCAACGGCCGCCTGGCCGGGATCTACGAGGCCGTACGCGGGGCCGCCAGCGCTGATCCGGAGGTCCGCAAGGTTTTCGAGAAGATCCAGGCCGAGCGCAGGATCGGCTCAGGGCGGGTGATCGCAGATCTCCTGGCCAAGGGCCCATTGCGGCCCGATCTCAGCATTGAAGAGGCCGCGGACATCCTGTGGGTGCTCAATGACGCCGGTCTCTACCACCTGCTAGTTCAGCGACGGGGTTGGGCGCAGGACCAGTTTCGAACGTGGCTCTCGGCAGCGATGCGCAACCAGCTTCTCGCGCGTCCGGACTAAGGGTCGCCTAGCTTCGCTCGATCACCCCGTCGTCGGGCGGACTCTCGTGGAGCTTCTTCATCTCGCCGATCCGGCGGCCGAGGCGCTCACGGCCGGCAGCCAGCTCGCGACCTGGCGTCCGCGAGACCGTGATCCGGGGCCGAACCGGATCCGGCTCGTGTCCGAAGGTATGGATGAACTCGGCCAGCCAGATCGAGCGGAAGGCGTCGAGCCGGTCGTACAGGGTCGCGTCGCCGGGAGCGCCGATCACGATGAATTCGTCGCCGCCGTCGCGGATCGCCCGCGAACCGGGGATCCTCCCGAGCGCCTTGCCAAAGGCGCCGATGACCTCGTCGCCCCTGGCCTGGCCGTTGTCCGTGTTGAACTTGCCGAAACCGGCGAGGTCGACGAAGGCGATGTCCCACTCTGCCCGGGCCAGGCCCGGCACCTCCTGGATCGAGCGGGACAGGTCGGCGAACCAGGCATAGGTCGGCAGCTGGGTCCGCCGGTCCAGGTCCAGCTTGAGCGCGCCCGGCCAGCGGAAGCGCTCGACGAACGGGTGCATCGCCCGCTCGAGGCAGTCGACCACGGCGGCGGTGAGCCAGGGCACCTCGGGATCGAGCGCGCGCCACCAGCCCTCGGGCTCCTGGGCCCGGGCGAACCACGCGATCGTTCGGGTCGGATCGAAGTCGGGATCGAGCCCGAGCAGCAGGTCGGCGGCCGCAAGCGTGGTCAGGACGTCGGTCGGCTGCCCGGGATCACCCCAGCCACCGTCGGAGCGCATCCGATCGGCCACGAAATCGACCAGCTCGGGCACCAGCGACGGGTAGATCCGGAGCTGCCACAGGACCGCACCCAGCGCGGCGCTTGCGGAGACAAGCTGCTCACCCTCGAACGGGCCATTGCCGATGACCGGGCCGGCCACGCGCCGGGCGAGCGTGGCATAGCGATAGGCAATCGCAGTCGCCAGGAACCACAGGTCGTTCAGGGTGTGCGGCGCGTTCGTCAGCTGCCACAGCGCGAAGAGGTCGCGCCAGGGGTCGTCAGCGGCCACATGCATGGCGAACGCGGCCTCGACCTGGGGCAGCAGCTCGCGCCGGATCGGAGCCGCCGCCTCGCCCTTCGGGTTGGCGGTCACCCCGAGCTCGGCCAGCAGCTCGAGCGTCTGGACCTGGGCGATGGGCTCGACCAGCCAGCGGGCGTAGGCGCCCGGATCAGCGGCCTGCCGCTCGGCGTCGCGGGGACGCCAATGGACTGCCTCGCCCGAGGCCCTGGCATACAGCGGCGAGCCCGGGCCGCCGACTTCCTGGAACGTCCAAGGCAGGCCCCGATCGGCACCGATGGCCGTGGCCTCGCGCCGTTCGTAGGCAGCCAGGAGCTGGCTGGCCCGGACGCGTTCGCCGCGGCTCCGGGCAAAGCGATAGGCCGCGGCCATGATCGGGTCGGCCAGCTCCCGGCGGCCGATCTTCTCGCCCAGGTCGATCAGGGCGGCGGTCCCGAGGGCGATCGCGTCGCGACCCGGATCGCCGGTCAGATGAACCCGGGGCGAGCTGGGGACGTGGGCCGTTTCGCCGATCCAGGGCTCGATAAGATCGGCCACGGCGATCGCTGCCGCGGATGCTGATTCCGTTCCGTCGGGATCGGCGTCAAGCTCGGACGGTCCCGGTTCGGGATCGATCGGGCTTCTGATGCGCGGCCAGGAGCTGTCCGGGGCTGCTCGACCGGCACGCTCGAACCGGCGACCACGCCGCGTCTGCGGCGGTTCCCCCCAAACTTTCACGTGCTGAATTGGGTCATTTGCGCGCTCATCGTGCGGATCGGACGTCCTCCGGATCGAGGCGCATCACCGCCTGTACCTGTCCCACGGAGTCTCCCCGCGGGCATTGACCGTCGAAATAGGTCGAAAGTACCTTGGAGCCCCGCGGGGCCCGGTGCGGCCTGGCGGACGGCGTCGCAGAGGATCAAGATCACAGGCAATGACGGATCCAGCTCGCTCGACAACCGGCGATCCGGCCGGCCACCGACATGTTCCGTTGCCGACCGACGTGCCCGGCCTGCCGGCTGGCCACCCGTACCTGGCCGAGCTCGACGCCGAGCGCCATGGCTGGTACGAGCTGGCCGAGCTGGTCCGCTCGCTGACCCTGAACGAGTGCCTGGCGCCGGGCTACTACCGCGACCCGGACTGGACCGTCCGGGACCTGGTGGCGCATCTTGGAACCTGGCTTGCCGAAGCCCAGATCCAGTTCAAGCGAATGCAGACCGGCTCATACCAGGGCCACGACATCGACGTCGACGCGCTCAACGAGCAATTCGCCGTGGCGATGCGCGACCAGCCCTGGGACGTCGTCTGGATCCAGGCGAACGCCGCTCGGACGACGATGGTCCAGGAATGGCACGGAATCCGGGAGCCGTCGGATGAAGCGGCGTGGTGGATGCGCAAGTCCGGCGTCGACCACTACACCGAGCACCTCGGCCGGCTGCGCGAATGGGTGGCCGAGCTCATCGCTCGTCGCTGATTACGAGCTTGGGGCGGCGTCCAGGGCGCGCAGGGCTACGGCGGCGTAGGTCGCCGCACCGACGGCCATCGCCGCCTCGTCGAAGATCACCCGATTCGAATGGTTGGCCGGGGCTGTTGCCGGATCCTCATCGGCCGGCCGCCCACCGACGTAGGCCATCGCGCCCGGGATCTGCTGGAGCACGTACGAGAAGTCCTCGGCACCCATCACCGGCTGAATTGCCGGGTCCACCCGCGCCTCCCCGAGGAGCTCGACGGCGGTCGATCGAACCAGATCGGAGAACGCCGGATCGTTGGTGGTGACCGGGTAGCCCGCGATGACCTCGACCTCGGCGGTCGCCCCGTGGGCCGCGGCAATGCCGCTGGCGACTCGGCGGATGCCGTCATGGACGAGCTTCCGGGTCGACTCCGAGAACGTCCGGATGGTGCCGTCCAGGAACGCCGACTCCGGGATGATGTTGTTCGTCGTGCCGGCAGCGATCCGGGCAACCGTGATGACGGCCGGGTCGAAGACATCGACCTGGCGGGTCACGAACAGCTGCAGGGCGAGCACCAGCTCGGCCGCGATCGTGATCGGGTCGAGCGCCGACGACGGCTGCGAGGCGTGGCCGCCACGGCCGCGAATCTCGATCTTCAGGAAGTCCGCAGCGGCCATCGTCGGGCCGGGCCGGAAGTTGATCGTCGAGGTCGGATATTCGGTCGAGATGTGAAGCGCGAAGGCCGAGCTCGGTCGGGGGACGGAGGGCGGGTCCAGCAGTCCCTCGTCGATCATGACCCGGGCGCCGTGAAAGCCTTCTTCGCCGGGCTGGAACATCAGTAGGACCTGGCCGTTGAACGTCGCTTTGCGCTCGACGAGGAGGCGCGCGGCTCCGAGGAGCATCGCGACATGGGTGTCGTGGCCGCAGGCGTGCATCGTGCCGTCGATCTCGGAGCTGAAGTCCAGGCCGGTGTCCTCGGTCAGCGGCAGGGCATCCATGTCGCCTCGCAGGAGGACGGTCTTGCCCGGTGCCGCGCCGTCGATCAGGGCCGTGACCGAGGTCGTGTCACGGCCGAGCTGGGCCGCCAGGCCGAGCTTCTTGAGCTCCTCGACCACCAGCGCCTGGGTCCTGGGCAGGGTCAGGCCGCGTTCGGGCTGGCGGTGGATCCGGCGCCGGATCGCCACGATCTCGGGCATCAGGGCCTCGGCCGCCGGAAGGAGCGATTTGATCTCGGTGGTCGTCATGAACCACAGGATCGCATAGGTGACGCCGCAGGATCGCTAGCCGTGTCCGGGCGGGATCAGCGGTTCTCGAGGCTGCCGAGCAGGCTTTGCAAGCCGCCGAGTGCCTGCGCTCCGGAGCCGGTGGACAGGCCCGAGGCGCTCCCATTCGGGGTCAGGTGGTTGATGATCAGCGGGATCAGGGCCGCCAGCTGGGGCAGGAGCTGGGGGATCGACAGTCCGGAGCTTGAGCTGAGCTGCTGGACGGTCTGCGGACCGAGCGCCTGGCCGAGCGCCTCCGGGCTGACCGGCTTGTTGGCGCCGGTGCCGATCCAGGACTCGACCTCGCTGGCCAGGCCGCCGGCCTTCAGCTGGTCGATCAGGGCGGCCGGGTTGCCTGGGGCCGAGGTTCCCGATGCCGCACTCGACCCACCGCCGAGCAGGCCCAGGACGCTCTTGACGACATTCGGGTCGATCGACTGGCCGGTCGCCTGGGCCGTGCCTGCGCCCGGCGCCGACTGGAGCAGGCCCATGATCTCGCTGATCGGGTTGGCCGCTGCGGCGTTGCCTCCGGTTGTGCCGGCCGTGCCGGGCTCGCCCAGCGACTTCTCGATCCCGCCGAGCAGGTCTCCAAGCGGATTCTGTTCCTGGGTCATGTCGATCCCTCCGGTCGCGTCGAGGCCTGAGCAGTGCGGGCCGCGATCCTACCCCTTCGGGACGGCCCTGGGCTTTGCCGAGATGGCCGCCGGGGTGCTCGCAGTCCGTGACTCAGGGAGAGGACCGGAGGCCAGGCCAAGGATCGAGCCGAGCGACGATAGCCCAGTGATCGAACTCCGCGGGGCCGCCCGCACATGTGACCCCAGTGCAGAATGGGTCGGAGTAGATCGCTTTGGTCGCGGCTGGCTTTGGCCGGTCTGGGCGGCCGACTTGTTCGCTCAGAACACCAAACGGGCGGTTTCGACCCGCCGAGACCCCATTACGGCTGCTCAACGGCGTTTTCCCTGCGCAGTTGACCGTCGAATCAGCCGCAGACGGCTAACTCCAGCCGAGGAGCCTGACTTGGGGACCCAGCTCGGCCTTCCAGGCGAGCCAAATCGTCGATTTGGTGTTCGGTGCGAACACAGGCGCATCGGCGGGCGGCAAGCCGGTCGGCCCGAGCCGCGGCACCTCCGACTCGGCCCATCGGCACAAAACTCAGCCGAGGATCGGAGCCTCGTCGGACGTCCACAGCCGCTCGCGGATCAAGTCGACCAGCTCGAGTTCGCGGCCGAGCGACTCGCCGGCCGCAAGAATCACCTCGTCGGGCCGGCCGGAGGGCCCGTCGGAGGAGGTCCGCAGGGCCATCCTGAGCACCGGTCCCGCCGCAGCGCCAGCCGCCGGGCCGGCCGCGGACGGTTGGGCCGGGCCGCTTCGAAGGTCGATGATCAGCGGCCGCAGGTCGTAGCTCACCTTGCTCTCAGCCTTGGCTCGCGACCGATCGAGGCGGGCCGCCCCGAGCAGCCCGGCAACGGCCGCCGCCAGCTCGTCGGGGGAGAGACCGGCCAGGACGGCACGATGGCTCATCGCACTCAGCGAGGCCGCGATCGACGGGGCCCCGGGCCAGACGTCGTACAGGTCGACCAGCTCGAATCCGGCCGGCAGGGCAGCTGCCAGCAGGGGTCGCAGGCGAGGAAGCGGCCAGCGCTCGCCGATCACGACGTCGGCCAGGTCGTGCTCGGCGGCCCGGCCGGGCGGCAGCGGCGCGGCGAACGTGAGCCGCGGCCTGGGCGTCGCAGCCGTACTCATGACGACCGGGATGCCGCTCTCCACGAGGGCCGCCTCCCACGTCCGGGCAATGTCCGCCGGACCGAGGTCAAGCGCCGGGGCGCCGCGCCGGAATGCGATGCGCCAGCGCTGGACCGCGTCGACCATCCTGCTAGTCTGGCGGTCTGTGACGCCCACCGCTCTGCCCCGCGACGCCCGCCGATGACCGATCAGCCGGACCTGTACAAGCTCCTCCAGGTCGACTCCGAGGCCGATTCTGACGTGATCCAGGCTGCCTACCGACGGCTCGCCCAGAAGTTCCACCCGGACATTGCCGGGGGACCCGAGAGCGCGGAGCGGATGGTGGCGATCAACGCAGCCTGGGAGGTCCTGGGCGACCCGGCTCGTCGGAGCCTGTACGACGTCGAGCGCCAGCAGGCCCGGGTCGCACCGGCAGCAACGGTTCCCGCCGCTCCTGCCCCGGCTCCCGCTCGTCCTGCTCCGCCCACGCCGCGCCGACCGTCCACCGCCGCGGGCATGCCGCCGCCCGAGCCGGTCAGCAGCAACTGGACGTCCGGCCGCTCGAACGTCGGCGGCGGCTACGACGAGCAATCGATGCGCCGTCCGGACGGCGAAGGCGCCGCGGGCCCGCCGCCCGGCCAGCCGTCGGGCAGCGTCGTGAACTTCGGGCGCTACTCGGGCTGGTCGCTGGGTGAGATCGCCCGGCGCGATCTCGAGTACCTCGAATGGCTCGATCGGATGACGATCGGCCGGCCGTATCGCGACGAGATCGATGCGATCCTGCGTCGAGCCGGCCGGCGCCGGTCAGCTGCCCGCGACGACCGGCCCGGGCTCTTCCGCCGACGCTAGGGCCCGGCCGATCACCCAGCTCGCCGTCGATCCCTGGACGAGCAGCGTGAACAGGACCACGCCGTAGGCAATCGCCCCGATCAGGGCGCGATCGGGCAGGTCGATCGGCAGCGACAGGACCAACGCGACCGAGACGGCTCCGCGCAGGCCGGCCCAGAACAGGACATGCAGCCAGCCCAGCGGCAGGATCCGGGCGGGGCGCCCTCGGGCGGCGAGCCGGGCGGCACCCCCGAGCAGGACGTACACGACCAGGGCCCGGGCCAGCAGGATCGCCACGACGGCCCACGCGATCGGCAGGAGCGACGCGGCCAGGACCTGGATGTCGATCGCCAATCCGACCAGCAGGAAGATCAGGGCGGTCGCCACGAACGCCAGGAACTCCCAGACCAGGTCGATCGATTCGGCGGCCTTCGGGCTGAGTCCGTGCCGGCGGCCGTATCCGCCGAGGGTGACCCCGGCCGTGGTCACCGCGATGATTCCGGAGCCGCCCAGCGCGTCGGCCACGAGGTAGGCGCCATAGGCCAGGACCAGCGACATCGTGATCTCGAGCAGGTGGTCGTCGCTCAGCCGGAGCAGCAGGGTCACGATCCAGCCGGCGGCAATGCCGAGCACCCCGCTGCCCAGCACGACCACGAAGAATCGTCCAACGCTCTCCGGGATCGAGCTCGACCCGGTCGTGGCCGCCAGGGCGATCGTGAACACCACGATCCCGGTGCCGTCGTTGAGCAGGCTCTCGGCCTCGACAGCGGTGGCCAGTCGCTCGGGTGCGTGCAGCCGCTTGAACGTCGTGATCACCGCCGCGGGGTCGGTTGCGGCCACGATCGCGCCAACGATGAACGCCGAGGTGAAGCCCAGGCCCGTCGTCGCCTGGAGGACCTCGCCCACCACGAAGGCCACGATCAGCACGCCGGGGACGGCCAGGAAGAGCACGCCGACGAGGGACGGACGGAGCTCGGCCAGGTCGATCCGGAAGGCCGCTTCGAAGATCAGGCCGGGCAGGAGCACGGCCAGCACCAGGTCCGGCGTGATCGCGACGCCGGCGCCCGGATGGACGACTCCGATCGCGAGGCCAAGCAGGACCAGGCCGACTGTGTACGGCAGCCGGATACGTTCCGTGACCAGGGCGACGAGCACGGCCGCCGCCAGCAGGGCAATGACGATCCGGTCGGCGGTGAGGGCCAGGTCGGCAGTCATGGCCGGGAGTATGGGCCGCCGCGAACCGCTCGAATCAGCTGGGATCGGCCCGATTCAGCCCCGATCAGGGCGTCGAATCACCATTCCGCCCGTGACTGCCGAATGTTGATGCTCTGGAGGATGCCGAGGCCGATGGCCAGGCTGATCAGGGACGCCCCGCCGCGGGTGATGAACGGGAGCGGGATCCCGGTGATCGGCAGCAACCCAATGACCATGCCCACGTTGACCACGAGCTGGAAGAACAGCATCGAGGCCAACCCGGCGGCGAAGATCGTCCCGAAACGATCCTGGGAGCGGTAGCCGGCCATCAGCACCCGCCAGATCAGGACCACGAACAGGAGGAACACCAGGATGGCCCCGATGAAGCCGAGCTCCTCGGCCAGCCGGGCAAAGGCGAAGTCGGTGTCCCCGACGGGCAGGAAGGCCAGGGTGTCCTGGGTGCCGTTGGTCAGGCCCTTGCCGAAGACGCCCCCGGAGCCGACCGCGATCTGCGACTGGAGCAGCTGGTAGCCGGCCCCCTGCGGATCGCTCGCGGGATTGAGGAAGCTCAGCAGGCGGGCCTTCTGATAGTCGCGCAGGACGTAGGTCCAGGCCAGCGGGATCATCGCGATCACCAGGCCGGCCAGGATGGCCAGCCACTTCATGCTCGCCCCGGACAGGAACAGCATCCCGGCCAGGATGCCGGCGAGGACGAGCGAGGTCCCCAGGTCCGGCTGGAGCATGACCAGGATCCAGGTCGGAACCATCAGGACGCACGCCCCGAGGATCACCCGGAGCGAGCCGAGCCGATCCTGGCGCTGCGCCAGGTAGCTCGCGAGCACCACGATCATCAGGATCTTGGCCAGCTCGCTGAACTGGAACTGGAGGGGGCCGATCGCGATCCAGCGGGCCGCTCCGCTCACCCCGGTGCCGATGACCAGGCTCAGGGCGAGGAGGCCGAGATTGACGAAGTAGATCGGCCAGGTGAACGTCCGCAGCCACTTGTAGTCGAACAGGGTGGCTCCCAGGAAGACGACCACGGCAATCGCCGACCAGATCAGGCCTCGCAGGAAGTTCGAGCTTGGGTCGAGCGGGCTGACCCCGGTCACGACCGTGCTGCTGTAGGACATCGCCAGGCCCAGGCCGGCCAGCAGGAAGGCGTAGATCGCCAGCTGCGCGTCGTAGGCCTTCCAGTAGGCCCCGACGGAGCGGGTCGCCCAGTCCTGGATCTTGGCCGGCTCG
Source organism: uncultured Chloroflexia bacterium (assembly GCA_963720965.1). Lineage (GTDB taxonomy): Bacteria > Chloroflexota > Limnocylindria > Limnocylindrales > CSP1-4 > Palsa-1033. The sequence continues at coordinate 30,862 of CAVRHD010000004.1, forward strand.
GCCTTAAGGACGCCCATCAGTTGCCACCGTAGAAGTCGCCGATCTTCATCAGGTCGAACCGGCGCAGGTCGCGCTTCGTGTTGAAGTGCATCTGCAGGAAGTACTTGACCATCTCGGTGGCCGAGTTGCCGACGGTATTGGCGTCCTCGTTGAAGCCGACCACGGCCAGCTGCGAGTCCGGCTTCGAGGCGTCGCCGTGAAGCGGGATGAAGCCCACGAACCAGTTGTGGTACGGCAGCCGGCCCTGGGCGTCGCGGACGCCGAACTCGGCCGTGCCGGTCTTGCCCGCGACCACGAACGGCTCATCGACGAGGTTGTAGGTGTGGTGGACGGTGACGACCATCCGGGCCGCCTCGCGCATCGTGGTGAACACGCTGGCCGGGGCCGCGATCTTGTGCAGCACGATCGGCTTGAACGGGCGAACGACGCTGCCGTCCGGCCCGGTGATCTGGCGCACGACCTGGGGCTGGTAGAGCGTGCCGCCGTTGGCCAGGGCCGCGTAGGCGTTCAGGAGCTGGAGCGGCGTCGCGGTGTCGAAGCCCTGGCCGATGCCCGACTGGATGATCTCGCCGGGCAGCATCGGCTGGCCGAAGACGTCCTGCTTCCACTGGTTGTCCGGCACGATGCCGGAGACCTCGCCGGGCAGGTCGATCCCGGTCGGCGCGCCGAAGCCGAACTGGTGGGCCCAGTAGGCCAGCCGGTCGATCCCGAGCATCTCGGCCACCTGGTAGAAGAACGTGTCGCTCGAGTGGGCGAAGCCGGTCTTCACGTTGATTTCGACCGAAGCCGGCGTGGTTCCAGTCCCAGAAGTTGTCGGCTCCGAGCTGGATGTACGGATGGGTCGCGACGAGCGTGGTCGGGGTCATCTTGCCGTCGGCCAGGGCGCCCGAGCCGGTGACCAGCTTGTAGGTCGAGCCCTCCGGGAACTGCTCGCCGATCGCATGATTGAGGAGCGGCTTGTCGGGGTTGTTGAGGAGCGCCTGGAACTGGGCGTTGGTGATCCCCTGGGCGAAGTCGTTGTCGTCGTAGGTCGGCGTGCTGACCATGGCCAGGATCTCGCCGGTCTGCGGATTCATCGCGATCAGGACCGCCGACTTGAGGTGGGATGCCCTCATCGCCCAATCGACGGCCGTCTGGGCCTGCTGCTGCATCTTCGAGTCGATCGTCAGGGTGAGCGAGTCGCCGGCAACGGGCTGACTGTCGGTCGAGAGGACCTGGATCTGGCGGCCGGTGGCATCGCGCTGGATCGTCTCCATGCCGTAGGTGCCGCGCAGCTGGGACTCGTATTGCTCCTCGACCCCGGCCCGCCCGATCAGGTCGTCGGGCAGGTAGCCCATCGACTTGAGCCGCTTGAGGGTCGCTGCATCGATCGGCCCCGTGTAGCCGAGGATCTGGCTCATCAGCGCGCCATCGGTGTAGTGGCGCAGGGCGTCCACCGACACCTCGACGCCGGGCAGGTCGAGGTGCTCCTCGGCGATCAGGTTGGCGGTCGCGACGGGTACTCCGGAGGCGATCCGGACGAGGTCGAAGGTCGAGCCGGGATTGCCGTCGATCGCCGAGTTGATGTCGGCCGCGTCCATCTTCAGCAGCGAGGCGAGTTGGGCGACGACGGTCGCGCGCTGGTCGAAGGGCAGGTCCGATGGCCGGATCTCGACCGTATAGCTGGGCTGATTCGATACCAGCAGCACGCCGTTGCGGTCGTAGATCAGGCCGCGCGTCGAGGGAATTGCCTGCTGGAACGTGCTGTTGCTGGTGGCCAGCTGGGTGTACGTCGTGCCGCTGACAAGCTGCAGGTAGACCATTCGCGCCGTCAGGCCAAGGACGGCGACGAGCAGGACGATGCCGAATGCCAGGAACCGGACGAGCTGACGCTCGCGGCCCGGGCGCTCGTCGACGATGCCGGGGGCTACCACGGTCGGGCTCTCACAATAGGTTGGCCCGAGCTGGGTGCGTTGGGATGCCCACGCACCGCGTTACCAAGCCACACGCTCACGATCGGCGAAGCGGCTGTGGAGGGCGACGGCCGCCGGCGTCAGCACGGCCGCGATCGCCGTCGAGTAGATCGCGCTGGGCAGGATCAGCGAGCCCGGGTCGGCCACGTCGAGCTTGCCGCGCAGCGCGGAGTACAGCACGAGGAACAGCAGGTCGGTCACGAAGCTCAGCACGAAGACCGACGCAATCGGCACGATGATCCGGCCACGCGGATCAGCCGCCCGATCACGGCGGCGATGCCGGTCGCGACGAGCAGGGTGAAGGCCGTCAGGCCGACTGGTCGCGGGGCCAGGAGATCAATCATGAGACCGCCTACGAACGCGAGCGTAATCCCCGCTTCGATGCTCCAGGTGAAGGTGGCGATGACCGCCACTACGAGGATGAGATCGGGATATGCCCCGGCGATGCCGAGATACGGGACGATGGTCAGCTGCAGGACAGCTACCACCACGGCGCCCACCGCGGCGAGTGTCAGACTCATCTGGCGCGATCCTCGGCGAGGTGCCTTGGCGAGTGCCCTCCGGCGAGTGCCTCGGCTACGTTGCCGGTGATCGTGTCGAGGCTGTGTTAGGCGACGACCGAGGTTACGGGTTCCGGCCGCGCCAGTATACCGACCGATCCAAAGTCAGGGCAATCGTGCTCAGGATGCGGCCTGGTGCGGTCGACGCGGGCGGCGCGGACGGCCCCCGTAGCCCGGCTATGCAGCGGCTGGCGGTCCGAACCAGGTGGTCAGGGCCGCGGTCAGCCCGGCCTGGGTCCCGTTTCCCACCCAGGCGACATATCCGTCGGGCCGAACCAGGACCGCAGTGGGCGCCCGGACCGTCCCGATCGCCGGAAGCTCCCAGGCACCGGCATAGCTGGCGTCGATCAGCTTGACCCGACCCGCCCATGGCGTGACGTCGATGCCGCCGGCCTGACCGAGGTACAGGAGCACGGGCTGGGCATCGTGCAGCAGGGTGAAGAACCGCAGTGGACCGTCGGCGGTGACCAGGTCGAGGTCGGGCATTCGCCGCCCGAGCAGCGGGTGGCCCTCGCCGAGGTCGTAGTGGATGTCCAGACCGGACATCATCGCGGCGAATTGCGTGCGCGCTTCATCGCTCTCGAGGAGCTCGGCGATCGTCTCCCCCAACGCCTTCGTGCGTTCGTCGGGGCGGCGCAGTGCGACCAGCGCCATCGTGGTGCGCAGCACGCGCGCGCCGACCGGGTGTCGCTCGGCGTGGTACGTGTCGAGGAGGCCTTGCGGCGATGTCCCTTTGACGACCTGGGCCAGCTTCAGCCCAGGTTCACCGCATCCTGCAGCCCGGTATTGAGGCCCTGCCCACCGTCCGGGGCATGGACGTGCGCGGCGTCACCGGCCACAAGCACCCGCCCCTGGCGGTAGGTCGCCGCCTGCCGGGTCATGTCCGTGAACCTGGAGATCCAGGTGGGACTGTGGATCCCGTAGTCGGTCCCGTACACGGCGACGAGCGCCTCGCTCAGGTCGCGCAAGGTCGGTTCGTCCGTGGCTCCGACGTGCGACTCGGTGAGCATGACCCCCACCGTCCCGCCTTCCTGGTAGACCACTTCGCCGTCGCGGATCTCGTAATCCACCTTGCCCAGGGCATGCATGCCAGCGGCATCGCGGCGGATACCCAGCTCAGGGTCCTCGGTCATCTCGACCTGGGCGATCAGGGCGCTCGTGGTCGCATCCCAACCGGGGAACTCGATGCCGGCTTCCTCACGGACCAGGCTGCGTCCTCCGTCGCATCCGACGAGATACTGCGCCCGCATTGACTGGCCGTCGGCCAGCTCGACGTCGACGCCCGACTCGTCCTGCGCGAAGCCGGTCACCTCACGCCCGCGATAGAACGTCACCGCCAGCTCGGCGACCCAGCCGGCCAGGATGCGCTCGATGTGGTTCTGCCACAGTCCGAGCCCGTAGGGATGGCGGGTGGGAAAGCTGCTGATGTCGAGGCGGACACCGGCGAACGTTCCGATCTGGCTCAGCTGCCCCGCTGCCAGGAAACGATCGGCAACTCCCCGCTGATCGAGGACCTCGATGGAACGCGAGAGCAGTCCACCTGCGCGCGAGCCGGCGAGGTCCTGGCTGGCGCGCCGCTCGACGATCGCAACGTCCGCGCCCGCCAGCGCCAGCTCGGCCGCCAGCATCAG
>CAVRHD010000005.1:0-500265 GCA_963720965.1 uncultured Chloroflexia bacterium
GAACGATGTCACCCCGATCGCGCTGGGCCAGTCAGTGAGCGGAACGATCGGTTCCCCAGACCGACACCGCCGACTACACGTTCGCTGGCGTGCCCGGCGAGGCCGTCTACCTCCAGTCGACGAATTCGCAGTGCAACGGGACCCTTTCATGGGCACTCGTGGCCCAGGACGGCGGGAACCTCGGCGGGACGCTCGTCTGCCGCGACCTCGAGCGCGAGGAGCTGCACTCGGGCGGCATCTACACCGTTCGGATCAACGGCGACAAGACCGCCGCGGGCCCGTACGGGTTCACCGTCCTGGCGGTCCCGGCGACAGTCGTGACACCCGTGTCCGCCGGCAACCCGTCAGCGGCTCACTCGACTCGCCGGGCCAGTGGGCCGACTACGCGTTTCCCGGGAGCGCCGGCTCGGCCGTCTATCTCGAGCACGGTGCGGCGTGCACCAGGGGAATCGGCTGGGAGGTCCACGACCCGAGCGGCGGCGTGGTGGCCGCCACCGTCTCGTGCAACGACCTCGCCCGGGTCGAGCTCAGAACCTCGGGGACGTACCCTGCGCTTCACCGGCGACCACCTGACGACCGGGCCCTACTCGTTCACGCTCCTCACCGTTCCGGCAACCGTCATCGCGCCGATCGCGATCGGCCAGACAATCAGCGGAGCAATCTCGGCGCCGGGCCAGTACGCCGACTACACGTTCGCCGGTTCGCCTGGCGAGATCGTCGTGCCGCATGCCCTGGGGTCTGCGTGACTGGGCTGTCGTGGCGGGCTTCCTCGGCCCGGACGGCGGCCTGGTCGACTTCGCGCCAACCTGTCGCGACATCGATGCCACCACGCTCAAGGCGTCGGGCACGTACACGATCCGCGTGCTCGGCGACCGGACATCGACAGGTGCCTATAGCTTACGTCCTGAACAAAGGCGGCTAACCGGGACCCGACCGGGCTGGTCAGCGGGACAGTCGACTGGCCCTGGCTAAGCTGGCATCGAGCCCCGAAGTGCGCCCGATCGCCTCCGACGCCGGCCAGCTTGCCCCGGTCTATGACCGCTCGGGAATCAGCAACCGCCTCGTGTGGCTCGTCATTGCGTTCCTGTCCGGCCACTAGGCTCGGCGATGATGCGTAGGCCGGCGACCAGATCCTGGTATCGGGCCTTCCACTCCAATCAGTCGTCGCCAACGATTGACGGGCCGACCCCGCGGCGCCTAGGCTCAAGTCCAAGGACGCGCCGCAAGCGCGCGGCCGCTCGACCGGCTGGAGGGCTCGCAATGATTCGGCGGATCACCGGGATCGTCCTTGGACTAGCGGCCTTCTTCATCGTGTACTGGCTCACTGGCGGTCTGGCGAACCCCGCCACACCGAACTGGGCTCTCTCGATCCTCGTAGGCCTGGTCGTTGCGCTCATCTGGCCGTGGATCATGGGCCTGATCATCGTCAGACGCGCTCGGCAGCGCCGCCAGAACGAGGTCGACAAGGAGGTTCAGAAGCAGCTCGCGCAGCAGCAGAAGAACCCACCCTCCTGATCCCAGGGGACGCCGAAGACGTTGCGCCCCGTGCCCGCCGTCACAGCTCTGCCCTGAGAGCGGCTGGGGGTCGCCTTGAGCGCCGGGCGGAGGTTCGCAGACCTGGGCCGTCCAAGTAAGGGCGAGACCGTGAGCGCCGCTGATGCCAGGCGTACGATCGTCCGCTGCTGGCCGAACTCGACCCATGCGCATCAGGTGATTGCCGCCACGTAAGAGTCCGAGCGAGGCCAAGCAATTCCAGCTTGATCGACTCCCCCCGCCGGACCCATCCCGCACTTCGGGCAGGAAACGCTGGAGCTCGGGACCGGGCTACTCCCTGGTTCGGGCGCGTATCGTGACCCTCGTGCGGGTCATCCTTGTGGTCGTTGCATCGCTGGCAATGGTCGGCTGCTCACCGCAGGCTCCCTCAACAGACCACACGGCTGCGCTCAACGCGCTGATGTCCGACCCCGACGATCCGGCGACGTGTGTCGTGTCATCGACCGATCCAGTCTCGGTCCAGTACATCTGCACGTGGGCGATGGGCGCAGGCGAATACGGTCCGGGCAATCCGACCGACTACAAGAGTGCCACCGTCCTGTTGTTCCCCGACGGGTCGTACCAATTCTTGCCGGGCGGGCCGCAGTCCTCGCCGGGCGCCGTGTTCGCGCCCTAGAGGCGCTTCCGTCAGGCCCGCCTGAAGGGTCCCTTCCCGGCGTCACGCCAAGATCGACTCCGCGACCCTAGGCCGAGTTTGACGATCAGGCGTCTGGGAGCCCGAACGCCTTCTTGACCGGCTCCCGGTTCAGGTACCACAGCAGGATCAGCGGGAAGACGGCAGCTCCAAGCGCATAGCTGAGGCTACCGGTCCCAATCAGCGCGAAGATCGCCTCGAGCAGGCCGAGGAGCGCGAGGACGTGACCGAGCATCCAGCCGTACGGCTCGAGGCGCCAGGCAGCGAGTCCGCCGGCCCAGAAGGCGAGCCCGGTCAGGACCAGGAGCCAGCCCCAGATCCATGTTCCCTGCCCCGCGGGCAGCGGACCGAACGTGACGGCCGTGGTCAACTGGAAGCCGAGCATCATGAATGAGATGCCTGCCGCCGCGAAGACGATCGCCAGGATCGTAATTCCAAATGGACGTTTCAAGTGGCCTCCCTCGATCAGCTGTATGCCCTGCGAACGACACGAACGCCGGACCTCTCCTAATAGTGCGCTCAGTTGGCATCCGCCAACAGGCCCGTTCTCCGGGGATCAGAATCTTCAGGAGCAACGAATGCCTCGCGGCACAGATCTCACTTGCCGCCCCTACCACGCGTGGTCGTCGATCGAGCTCAGAGTCGTCTTCAGGTGACCCTACCAACCCCCTAGCTTGCTGGGCGCGAATCAGTTGCTAGGCTCAGGCTCGTCTCAGCCACGACGATTCCGCTACGCTCCGGTCGTGATCTGCTCGAACTGCGGGACCGAGAACCGACCCGGTCGGAAATTCTGCTCGAAGTGCGCCGCGCCCCTTGCCGTCATCTGCGCCGTGTGCGGTGCGGCCAACGAGCCGGGCGACGCGTTCTGCGGTGAGTGCGCCTCGCCGCTGACCACCGGCACGCGCCGCGGTCGCGGCCGTCGAGGCCGCCGCGATGAGCCTGGACGACACCGGGCCGGCACCCGTCGCCGAGCGCCGCCTCGTCTCGGTCCTGTTCGCCGACCTCGTCGGCTTCACGACCCTGGCCGACGGGCAAGGACGCCGAGGACACCCGCGAGCTCCTGAACCGCTACTTCGAGCTCGCCCGCGAGGTGATCGGCCGCTACGGCGGCACCGTCGAGAAGTTCATCGGCGACGCCGTGATGGCCGTCTGGGGCGCGCCGGTCGCCCGCGAGGACGACGCCGAGCGGGCCGTCCGGGCCGGGCTCGAGCTGGTCGACGCCGTGCAGACGCTGGGCCAAGGAATCCAGGCCCGGGCCGGCGTCCTGACCGGCGAGGCGGCCGTCACGCTCGGCGCCACGAACCAGGGCATGGTCGCCGGCGACCTCGTGAACACCGCGCCGGCCTCCAGTCAGCCGCCGAGCCCGGCACGGTCCTCGTCGGCGAGGCGACCCAGCGCGCCGCCAGCAAGGCGATCGCCTTCGAGGAGGCCGGCGAGCAGCACCTCAAGGGCAAGCCGGCGCCGGTCGCAGCCTGGCGCGCGACTCGGGTCGTCGCCGAGGTCGGCGGCCGCAACCGCAAGGACACGCTCGAGGCGCCGTTCGTCGGCCGCGACGACGAGCTCCGCCTGCTCAAGGACCTGTTCCACGCCACGACCCGCGAGGGCCGCGCCCGCCTGGTCAGCGTCATCGGCCCGGCCGGCATCGGCAAGACCCGGCTGGCCTGGGAGTTCCTCAAGTACATCGACGGCCTGGTCGACACGGTCTGGTGGCACGACGGCCGCTCCCCCGCCTACGGCGACGGGATCAGCTTCTGGGCCCTGGGCGAGATGGTCCGCGGCGCGCTGCGGCCTGCTGGAGACCGACGACGAGGCGACGACGCGGGCGAAGGTCGCCGAGACGGTCGCCAAGCACGTGCCCGACGAGCAGGAGCGGCGCTGGATCGAGCCCGCGCTCCTGGCCCTGCTCGGCGTCGAGACCGGCGTCGCGCCGGAGCAGCTCTTCGGCGCCTGGCGGACGTTCTTCGAGCGCCTCGCCGCGACGGCCCCGGTGGTCCTGGTCTTCGAGGACTTCCACTACGCCGACTCGGGCCTGATCGACTTCGTCGACCACCTCCTCGAGTGGTCGCGCGCCTACCCGATCTACGTCGTCACGCTGTCCCGGCCGGAGCTGCTCGAGCGGCGGCCCGACTGGGGCGCCGGCAAGCGCAACTTCACCTCGATCTACCTCGAGCCGCTGCCCGAGGCGGCGATGCGCGAGCTGCTCGCCGGCCTCGTGCCGGGCCTGCCCGAGAGCGCCGTCGAAGGCGATCGTCGCCCGGGCCGACGGGATCCCGCTCTACGCGGTCGAGACGGTCCGGATGCTCCTGGCCGAGGGCAAGCTGGCCCTCGAGGACGATGTCGTACGTCCCGGTCGGCGACCTGACCACGCTGGCCGTGCCGGAGACGCTGACCGCGCTGATCGCCTCCCGCCTCGACGGCCTGCCGGCCGGAGGATCGCGCCCTGATCCTCGACGCCGCGGTCCTCGGCCAGAGCTTCACGCCGGCCGCCCTGGCCGCGGTCAGCGGCCAGGACGAGGCGGCGATCGAGCCGCGGCTGCAGGCCCTCGTCCGGCGCGAGCTGCTGACCGTCGGCAGCGACCCGCGCAGCCCGGAGCGCGGCCAGTACGCCTTCGTCCAGGCGCTGATCCGCGAGGTCGCCTACAACACGCTGGCCAAGCGCGACCGCAAGACCCGCCACCTCGCCGCCGCCCGCTTCTTCGAGTCGCTCGGCTCCGACGAGCTCGCCGGCGCCCTCGCCGGCCACTACCTCGCCGCCTACCAGAACGCGCCCGAAGGCCCCGAGGCCGATGCCCTCGCCGGCCAGGCCCGGATCGCCCTCGCGCAGCGCCGCCGACCGGGCGATCGCCCTCGGCGCCCACGCCCAGGCGGTCAAGTTCCTCGACCAGGCGATCAGCGTAACCCGCGACGAGAGCGAGCAGGCCGAGCTTCGACTGGCCGCCGCTGCCAGCGCCGAATCGGCGGTCCAGGTCGACGTCTCGGACCGTTACTACGCCCATGTCGTGACCTGGGCGCGAGCCAGCGGCGATTGGTCGAAGGTGGCAATCGCTCTCACCGGGCGGGCGCGGCTTCTCGTCAATCGGTCCTTCGTGGAGCAGGCGATCGAGATTTTGGTCGCGGCGCTCGACGAGCTGCGCGCCAAGGTCGGCGATCGCGAGCTCGGCGCGATGTACGCCCAGCTGGCCCGGGCACGATCCCTGCACGAGGAGCCCGACGAGGCGCTGGTGGCCGCCGATCTCGCCCTCGCCCACGCTGGCCGTGTCGAAGACGCGGAGGTGATCGCTGAGACCCTGATTTCCAAGGCGACCGCCCTCGCCGGGTTAGGTCGCGTATACGAGGCGGTCGCCCTGTGGTGGGGTGCGATCAACATGGCCGAGCGGATGGGCTTTGTTCGGGCAGACTTGCGAGCTCGGAACAACCTCTCCGGGTTCCTCGCGCTCGACGATCCGCAGGAGGCGCACGCATTGCTCGCTGTCGGCCTGGAACGGGCACGGCGCCTGGGCGAGCCCGGCTGGACCTCGGCCCTGACCACGATCAAGGTGTTCATCTCGTTTTGGCTGGGCGAATGGGAATCCGCGCTGGCGGACATCGAGGAGGCATTTGGCGGGGGCGAGGAGGCGGTCCGAGCCGGAATGCTCTCGGTCGTCAGGTCGTTTGTCCTATCGAGCCGAGGCGACGGCGATGGGGCCCGGCTTGCGATTGCGGATGCAGTCCGTCAGACGGAAGGGGCCACGAACCCGACTGCGGAGGCGTATACCCGACAGGTCGCTCCGGCGTGGCTGGCCCTCTCCGAGGCGCGCTTCGCCGACGCCTACGAACATGCCTACGCGGCCGCACTCCTGTCGTGGGAAGTCCTCGAAGAATCGAGCTGGGTCGCTGCCCTCGGCGGCCGCCATGGTCGGGGACTTGCCGGGCATCGAGAAGGTCGCTGCCAACTTCCGGACGCTGACCGTCTCTGGCGTCCACATCGACGCGATCGAGGCCGAATTCGAAGCCTATCGCCTGGCGCTGAACGGGCGGACTGGTGGAGGCAGCGCAGCAATTCTCGACCGCCGCCGAGCTGCTCCGACGGATGGGCTACGTAACCGACCTGGCCCTGCTGGCCGTGGCCCGCGCCGCGTTGATTCGGCCACCCGATGCCGCGACCACGGCCGCCATCGCCGAGGCGCGCGAGATCCTCGTGGGGCTTGGTGCGGTGTCGCTGCTCAAGCTCCTCGACGACGCGGTTGCCGGGGCGGGCTCGGACGAGGCCGCAGGCCCGGTCCATGAGCAGCTATCGACTGTGCCGGTACCGATGCCGCCTGGTCGCGCCTGACAAACTCGCGCCGCAGCGGTCGTTATGGTCGGTCCCGGTCGCTCGCGCTGGCCGAACCGAGGCGAGTTCGCCCAGTCGAGCACGAGCGGCCGGCTCCGAGGCGTCGGTAGGGGCCCCGGCAGGGCCGACCCGCGTGCCGAGCGGCCATAAGCGTCGCTTCAGCGCGAATTTGTCACGAGCCGGCGCCGGCGGCTTCGTTATGGCCGGTCGTGCTCGATTCGTGCGGCCGCGGGCACATCCGAAAGCCGCCGGAGCCTCGGCAGCGGCGAGCGGACGAGGAAGACGATCGAGAGGGCCATCCCGGCCCAGCCGATCGCCATCCCGCCGCGGACGCCGATCCAGCCGGCGACCGCAGCCGCCAGGAGTGCTCCGATCGGGTAGGCAATCCCGTGCGAGAGGACCCCGAGGGTCGCGTTGACCCGGCCCAGGATCTGGTCCGAGACGACACCCTGGATGAGCGATAGCTCGGCCACGTCCTCGATCGTCTCGAGGCCATCGCCGATCAGCTGCGGGATCAGCACCATCAGCGTCGCGATCACGATCGGGCCGCCGGCCAGGGGCACGAGCACGCCCACGATCGAGGCGCCGATGGCCGTCCAGATGATCGTCGGGCCGAAGCCGAACCGGGCGATCGCCCTGCGAGGCGAAGAGCGAGCCGACGAGGGAGCCGACGCCGCCGGCCGAGATCACGATGCCCAGCAGGAACGGGCTGAGGTGCAGGTCCTCGATCAGGTAGATCGTGTAGAGGACGGAGTAGAACGCGCCGGCGAAGTGGGCAAAGATCGAGCGGAGGGCCAGGGGCACGAGGATCGGATGGTGCCGGACGAGCTGGAGGCCCTCGACGATCTCATGGCGCATCGGCACCGGTGCAGTTCTCGGCGGGCGGGCTGGCTCCGGACTCCGGATCAGGAGCAGAGAGATCGCCGATACGACAAAGGAAACGGCATCGACAAGGATCGCCAGGGGCGCCCCGATCACCTGGACGAGAGCGCCCGCGAAGCCGGGACCGCCGATCTCGGCAAGCGAGGCGCTCGTGGCCAGCTTGCTGTTGCCCTCGACCACCCGATCGACGCCGATGAGCGACGGAACATAGGCCGGATAGGCCGCATCGAAGAGGGCGCCGAGGCAGCCCTCGAGGAAGACGACCAGGTACAGCTGCTCGATCCGCAGGACGCCCGCAACGTAGGCCACGGGGATCGAGAACAGCACGATCGCCCGGATCGCATCGGCCCAGATCAGCAGCGGCCGTCGCAACAGGCGGTCGACCCAGGCACCGGCGACGAACCCGACGAGCAGGACGGCGAGGCTGCCCGAGACCACGAGCAACGCCATCTCGCAGTGGACCCGCACCGAGGACGAGGAGGGCGACGAGCGGGACCGCCGTCCGGGTCACGACGGACCCGAGCTCGGAGACCGTCTGGCCGGCCCACAGCTTCATGAAGTCGGCGTGTCGCCAGAGCGACGGGGTCACCACAATGCGGTGAGCCTACTCGAGCGGCTCGCGCCCGAAGGTCTCTCCCCGCAGTCCCACCGCTTCTGACAAATTGGCGCCGCAGCGGTCGTTATGGGCGGTCGCGGTCGCTGCGCTGGCCCCAACCCACCCGGCCGAGCTCGGACTGATCACGAACCTCGGCGTAAGCTTCGTCGATTGGGACTCCGCGCGGGCCGACCCGACGCCGAGCGGCCATAGGAGTCGCTACGACGCGAATTTGTCAGAAGCCGCCGCCTCGGACGAGGTCCTGCCTCGGCCGCAACCGTCAGCCGCGCAACCAGCCCGCGCGTTCCTCGTGGCCGGGCAACCCCGCCAGGAGCTCGAGCAGCGGCACTGCCACGCCGAGCGTCGTGGCGATCGTCGCGGGCAGGTCGGCCGAGCCGGCTTCGCGATCGGACAGCCGCCGGCCGAACGTGACGTCCTTGAGCTTCAGCAGCTCCAGGTCGGGGTCGTCGGCGGCAAAGCCCGCTGGCGCACGCTTTAACGAGTCACCCTCGATCGGCCCAAAGCTCGAACGAAACGCCGGCTTGTCGAGGATGCCGTGGACCTTCGCCCGATCGGCGACTACCTCCGCCCGCCACGCCGCCAGCCGAGCCGGTGCCGGATGCCACATCCCACCGCCGACGAAGCACTCGCCCGGCTGCAGGTGGAGGTAACCACCGACACCCCCGCCCGGGCCAGTCCACGGGAAGCTCGCGCTGACCGCGGTCTTGTATGGCGACTTGTCGGCCGAGAAGCGCACGTCGCGATAGATCCGGAACGGCGACCGGGCCGGGTCCGCCGACAACGGAATCCCCCGGGCGGCGAATTCGCCGTCGAGCGCGACGCACAGCGCCTCGAGCGGGTCTTTCAGCAGTCGCTCGTACTCGCCCTTGCGCGGCTGGAACCACGAGCGATCGTTGTTCATCGCCAGGTCCACCAGGAACTGGAACGCATCCGAGGTGAAGCCGCCGAATGCGGTCGTCTCCGAGCTCGTCATCGATCCACCCTACTCCTGGCTCGGGTCGCGACGCGGCCGTCTTGACAGATTCGCGCTACAGCAATCGCTATGTTCGGTCACGGTAGTCGCGCCCTCTCAAAGCCGCTTGGTCGAGCTCGAAGGGAGCACGAAAGGCGGCTCGTGGCATCGCAACCCCGGCCACGTCCGGGCCGATCCGGGTGCCGAACGACCATAAGCGTCGCTATAGCGCGAACTTGTCACAAACTGCGGCGGCGGGCCCCCGTGGCGCCGGAGCCACGTCAACGGAGCACACCGACCCGTACCATCAGGCGGTGAAGCAGCGACGGTTGGGGCACCGATGACCGAAGAGCGACGACTCGTCACGATCCTGTTCGCCGACGTGGCCGGCTCGACCGCGCTCGGCGAGGAGCTCGATCCCGAGGACCTGCGCGCCCTGCTCAGCCGCTACTACGCGATCGCCAGCGAGGTGATCGGCGAATACGGCGGCACCGTCGAGAAGTTCATCGGCGACGCGGTGATGGCCGTGTTCGGGCTGCCGGTTGCCCACGGTGACGATGCCGAGCGGGCGATCGGCGCGGCGCTCGACCTGCGCGACAAGGTCCGGGCCGATCCGCGCCTGAAGGAACGCCTGCCGATCCGGCTGGGCGTCGCGAGTGGCGAGGTCGTGGCCCGGCGCGACGCCGGCGCGAACGAGGATTTCCTGATCACCGGCGACGCGGTCAACACGGCGGCCCGCCTCCAGCAGCAGGCCGAATCCGTGGTCGATCCTGGTCGCCGAGCGCAGCTCGCAGTCGGCTCGCGGCTTCGTGTACGGGCCGCCCGCCCGCCTCGAGGCGAAGGGCAAGGCGCAGCCGATCCCGGCCCGGACGCTCGTCGGTCGTGCAGCAAGGTCGCGGCGGCAGCCTGCCGATGATCGGCCGCGACGCCGACCTGCTCCAGCTCGAGCTCGTCGCCCGGCGGGTCTTCACCGAGCGCCGGCCGTTCCTCGTGAGCATCGTGGCGCCGGCTGGGACCGGCAAGACGCGCCTCGTCGAGGCGCTCCTGGACCGACTGCCCGACATCTGCCCGCGGCGGCACCGTCGCGATCGCGCAGTGCCTGCCCTACGGCCAGCGCCTCACCTACTGGCCGCTTCGATCCGTCCTCGCCACCCTCGTCGGGATCGACGACGACACGCCGCCCGACGAAGCCCGCCGGATGACCGCCGGGTGGCTGCGGGAGCGCGGCGTCGAGGATGCGCCCGCGGTCGCCGATGCGCTCCTGGCCACGATCGGCACGATCGACCTCGAGGTCCTCGATCGAGCCGACCCTGTTCAACGCCTGGCGGACGGCGATCGAAGCCGCGGCGACCGAAGGGCCCCTCACCGTGGTCCTCGAGGACCTCCACTGGTCGAGCGACAGCCTGCTCGATCTGCTCGATTCGCTCGTCCAGCCCCGGCCCGACCTGCCGATCCTGATCGTCGCGGTCGCCCGCCCGGAGCTGCTCGATCGGCGGGCGTCGTGGAGCGGCGGCCGGCGCAACTCGCTGTCGCTGTCGCTCGAGCCCCTGGCGGACGTCGATGTCGCGACCCTCGTCGAGCACCTCGTCGAGGGGATCGCGCCGGACGTGGTCGAGGCGGTGGTCGAGCGGGCCGACGGCAACCCGTTCTACGCCGGGCGAGATCGTCCGGGCGCTGGTCGAGCAGGTCGGCCCGTCCCTCGACCAGGACCTGGTCCGCGATGCCCTGCAGCGCCTGCCAGATACGGTCCAGGCGACGGTCCTGGCCCGACTCGACCTGCTCTCGGTCGCTGAGCGTCGGATGCTCCAGGTCGGCTCGATCTTCGGCCGCGGCTTCGCCCTCGCTGGCGTCACGGCCCTGGATCCGCCACTGGCCGGCGGCGCCGAACAGGTGCTCGAGGAGCTGCTCGAGCGGGACCTCGTCCGCCAATCGGGCTCCCACGAGGTGACCTTCCGGCACATCCTGATCCGGGAAGTCGCCTACGGGATGCTCCCGCGCGCCGAGCGGGCCCACCTTCACCACGCCGCGGCCGAGTGGCTGGCCCCGCGCGCGGCGGGCCAGGTCGATGCGTTCGCCGAGCTGATCGCGGTCCACGCCCGTGAAGCGGCGTCGCTGGCAACCGCACTCGACCTCGATGACGCGGCCGAGCTCCGCCGCGAGGCCGTCTCGTGGCTGGAGGTGGCCGCGTCCGCGGCCGAAGCCGCCGGCGCGAACATCGAGGCCGTTCGCCATCTCCGGGCGGCGGTCGAGCTGGCCACGCCGGATCGGCACCTTGACCTGTACGAGCGGATGGGCGACATCCTCATTCACGGCGATACGAGCATCGACGCCCTGTCGATTGCCCTTCGACTGGCCCATTCGACGGGAGCGCCGCCCGACCGGGTGCTGAGGATCCTGAGCACGATTCTCACGTTCCACACGCGCTGGCAGGGATCGGTTGCCGGCCGGCCCAGCGTGGACGAGCTCAACGCGATGTTCGACGAGGGTCGAACCCTCCTGCCCCAGGTCACCGACGAGCTGACGATCGCCCGGTTTCGCATCGCCGAGTCGTTCCTGCCGTTCTGGATCAGCGCGGGAGGGCGGCGACCGACCGAAGCCGAGCTGGTCCAGGCAGACGAGAGTGCCCGTGCTGCACTGACCGTTGCCGAGCGCCTGGGCCAGACGATGTTGCAAAGTGCCGCCCTCGACGCGATCGGCTCGAACGCCCAGCAGCGCGGCGACTACGCGGGGTTGCTCAAGACCTCCCGGATTCGGCTCGAGCTCGGCGACAGGCTGCCGTTGGGTGAGCGCGTCGACGCAGCCTGCATGCTGGTCTGGGGTGCGGCCACGACCGGCGACCTGGCCGACACCTCGGCCACCTGCGAGGCGGCGTTCAGGCAGATCCAGCCTGGACAGGCGTCGAACTGGGCGCTTCACCTGGCGGCCTGGTGGGTCGTCACCGCCTCGCTCCAGGGCAACTGGGACGAGGCGGCGCGGATCGCATCGCGAGCGTACGGCCTGTGGCAGCTCCTCGATCGGGTGCCGGCGGGCTACGCCACGCGGCGGATTCCTCGCCGCCTTCGAGGTTGCCCGGGCCCGGCGCGACGACGCCGGCATGTCGCGCTGGCGCGAGACCCTGGCCGAGATCAATGGAGCGTTCCATGACTCGCCCCGGGCCCGCGTGCACGAGACGGTGGTCAACGGCGACGCGATCGCTGGCGCAGCACTGCTCGCCTCGCTCGATGCCAGTGTCGTCGGCTACGAGACGACCGAACGATTGCTGTCGATGGTCTCTGATCGCGGCTTCATCCTGTCCGATGACGCCCTCGGCGCAGTCGCGACCGGGATCCAGCCGGCTGCTCGCCTGGTCAGCGCCCAGCTCGATCGAGCGCGCGGTCTAGCTCACGCGGACGCGGCCTTGCTCTCGAATGCTCTCGACTTCTTTGATCGCGCCGGGGTGCGTCCGGCCGCCGCTCGCGTCCGGGTCGAGCTGGGCCGGCTGACCGGCGACGCTTCGCTTGTCGAGGCCGGCATGCGCGGCCTCCAGGAGATCGGCGACATCGAGCAGCACGACCGCTATTCCTCGGTCCGGGCCGGCTAAGCCGGGGGTTTCGGCTGGACGACGGACAAGACGTTCAGGCTGGGGTCGACGAACCAGGCGGCCCACGAGTGGCCCATGTCGGCGATCCCGTCCACGGTGACCGGATCGGGCGCCTCGTATTCCTCGATCCGCACGCCCCGTTCGCGCAGCTCGGCCACCGCGGCATGGATGTCGGGCACGCGCCAGGCGATCTGCGTCTGGGTGTCGGACGTGCCGACCGTGCTCAGCGTCACCGCGAGCTGGGTCCCACCGCCGCAGCGAAAGACGATCCGGTCGTCGGGATCCTCACGGGCGATCTCCAAGCCGAGCAGGCCGTGGTAGTAATCACGGGATGCATCGAGATCCCGCGACAGCAGGATCGGAAAGACCGGAAACTCGCTGAGCATCTAACTGTCCCTTCCCTGCACGCTCGAACTTGGGCCGACCTCGGTCCATATCATGCCGCCGGGCCGGGGTGACTGGCGGGCCGCCCAGGAATGCTCCTGACAAATTCGCGCCGGACAAGGTCTTATGGCCGTCCGCCGCGACGATGGTCTCGAGGGAGGGCCCGTCCAGCCCGAGAATGAGCTCGGCCCGAGGACGAACCGAGCTCCAAGCACGGCGATGCGCGGCCATGCGCGGCGACTCGGCGGCGAATCCTCCGGCGAGCGACCATAAGGGTCGCTACAACGCAAGTTTGTCGGAAACGCTGCCGCACAGGGCCCGTTCGGGCGACGGGCCGCCAATGACGAGGCTCGTCGGAGGATCGCAATGGCCGAACATCACCTCACTGCTGGGACCGTCCCACCGCCCCCTCGAATCGAGCCGGGCCCAGGCCAGGAGTCGGTCTGGGACTACCCGCGGCCGCCCCGGGTGGAGGCTGTCCCGGAACGCGTCCGGGTGATCGTCGACGGCTACACGATCGCCGACACGACCGACGCCCTGCGCGTGCTCGAGACAGCCGGTGCGCCGGTGTACTACATCCCGCCGGTCGACGTCCGCAAGGACCTCCTCGAGCCGACCGCCCATCACTCGTTCTGCGAGTGGAAGGGCGAGGCGAGCTACTGGTCGATCAGGCTGCCCGACCGGACGATCCCGAATGCCGCCTTCGGCTACCTGTCGCCGTCAGCAGGCTACGAGTCGATCCAGGACCACATCGCGTTCTACCCGGCACTCGTCGATGAAGCCTGGGTCGGCGACGAGCAGGCGACCTCTCAACCCGGCCGCTTCTACGCCGGCTGGGTCACCTCCAAGGTCGTCGGCCCCTTCAAGGGCGAGCCCGGCACCCAGGGTTGGTAGGGATTGGTTGGCAGGACCGGCTGGTGGCTGAGTGACCGCTTCGCTGCCCGACAACCGCCTGGGGATCGGCGCATACGTCCCGACCTGGGGTGCGCCCGGCAAGCCGGCGCCGCGCTGGGCCGACATGCGCGAGATCGCCGTCGGCCTCGAGCAAATCGGTGTCGACACCGTCTGGGTCGCCGACGAGCCAGGCTTCTGGGAGCCCTGGTCGATCCTCCCGGCGATCGCCGCGGCAACGTCCCGGGTCGAGCTCGGTCCGCTGGTCATGTGCACCGGCTACCGGCCGCCGGCGATGGTCGCCTCGATGGCCGGATCGTTCGACGAGGTCAGCGGCAGCCGGTTGATCATGGGCCTCGGCGCCGGCGTGGGTCCGACCGACAAGCGCTGGGCACAGCTCGGCTACGACAGTGCCCGGCACGTCGGCCGGTTCGCCGAGGCGGTCGAGATCATCGCCCGGCTCCTGCGCCAGCACGAGCCGCTCGCGTTCGACGGCGAGTTCTTCCACCTCGCGGGCGGGAAGTCGAAGCCGCCCGGCCCGAGGCCGAGCGGCCCGCCGCTGTGGATAGCCGCCGCGCGGCCGCGAACGCTCGGTGTCGCCGCTCGCTGGGGCGACGCGCTCAACTGGGCCGAGAACCTGACCGGCGCCGATTCGGTCCGTGACGCGCTCGCGACCGCGGCCGAGGCGTGCGAGCTGGCCGGCCGCGATCCGACGACCCTGCCCCTGACAGCCTGCGTCCGGCTCGAGCTGGACGCGTCGGCCGCCGACACTCGCCCGGATTCCCTGGCCGGCGACGACGTCGCGGTGATCGCCAAGCTCCAGGAGATGCACGCCGCCGGCCTGCGCCACGTCACGATCTTCACCGGCGACGCCGACGACACCGGGCCATTCCCGGCCCTCACGCCGCGCGCGCTCGACCGCCTCGCCCCGATCGTCGAGGCACTCCGCGGCTGAGCGGCCGCTAGGCCACCGGGACCGACGCGGTCGCGATCTCGGTCAGCGCCCCGACCAGGCGATCGACCTCCGCGGCCGTGTTGTAGTGGGTCAGGCCGATCCGCAGGACGCCGCCGGTCGCGGCCAGGCCGAGCCGTTCGATCAGGCCCTGCGCGTAGAAGTCGCCGTCCCAGGTGGTCATCCCGCGCCGGCCGAGCGCCTCTGATGCCGCGCGCGGCGCGATCCCGGCGAAGGTCACCGCCGCAGTCGGCGTCCGGTCGACCGAACCGCGCCCGGTCGGTGATCCCCCAGACGGTCGCTCCGGGGATCGCCTCGAGCCCGTCCATGAGCCTCGCGAACAGGCCCATCTCGTAGGTCCGGATCGCCCGCATCCCGGTCTTGAGCTGGAGCGTCCGCCGCGCCGAAGCCGGTGAAGTCGGGATCGGCAGCGAACGACCCGCCGAAGCGCTCGCCCAGCCAGGCGAGGTAGTCGACCGCCGCCAGCGTGCCCGAGATCGCCTCGAAGTTGGGCGTGCCCGTCTCGAACCGGTCGTGGGCCGGGCGAACCTTGTAGGCCGGCAGCCCATCGAGGACCGCTGCCTTGCCGTACAGGGCGCCGAGGTGCGGCCCGAAGAACTTGTAGGCCGAGCAGACGAGGAAGTCGGTGTCGAGCGCCTGGACGTCGATCGGGCCGTGGGGCGCGAAGTGGACGGCATCGACGTAGGTCAGGGCCCCGACCGCAGTGTGCCCGCCGGACGATCTCGGCGACCGGGTTGATCGTGCCCAGGGCGTTCGAGGCGTAGCCGACCGCGACGAGGCGGGTCCGCTCGGAGAGCTGGCGATCGAGGTCGTCCAGATCGAGCGTGCCGTCCTCGGGATGGATGTCGACGGTCCGGACCGTGACCCCTCGATCCGCCGCCATCGCCCGCCAGGGCGACACATTCGCCTCGTGGTCGAGCGTCGTGAGCACGATCTCGTCGCCCGGCTTCAGCGTCGCCCCGATCGAGCGGCTGATGTGGAACGTGAGCGAGGTCATGTTCGCGCCGAACTTGATCTCGTCGCCGCTGCCGGCGTTCAGGAACTCGGCCACGGCCGCGTGGGCCCGCTCGACGATCGCGTCGCTGCGCTCGCTGGTCAGGAACGCGCCGCCGTTGTTCGCGTTGGACTCGCGGTAGTAGCGGCTGACCGCCTCGATCACCTCGGCCGGCACCTGGGTCCCGCCCGGTCCGTCGAAGAAGGCGATCGCCTGGCCGTCGTCGTTCGGTCAGCGACAGCGCCGGGAAGTGCGCTCGGATCTCGTCGACGTCATAGGTATCTTCCATCGCGCGATGATCCCACGGCCGGGCTACGTTGCGTCAGTTCGAGGCTCGACTCGACGTCACGGTGCGGGCGCGTCGCAGGTCTGGGGCTTCCAGGTGAACGTCCAGCCCGGGATCGGGATCTGGACTGTCTGGGTCGTACCGCCGACTGCCGCCGACGACGTTGCCGTCGTCGCCCCCAGCTTCATCGTGACGGTCCCGTCCTTGTTCACGGTGAGGTGCGCGGCGCCCTTGCCGGACACGCCCGACGCGACGCTGCCCTGCGGAGTCGAGATCACGCTGCTGCTCGTGTAGTCGTACGTTCCGTCGAGGCTGTTCTCGGCGATGTCCACCTTGAACTGGACCGTGTTGGTAACCCCGCTCTCCGTGTAGCCGCCCGTGATCGGCCACTCGCCGTCCGTGCCATCGCACTTGGTGCCCTTGATCGGGGTCCCGCCATCCGCCGCCGCCAGGACCCAGCCGACCTGCCAGTCGGTGACCAGGAAGCTGTAGGCACCAAGGTCGAACATCGTGCCCTTGAGGACGTCGAGGATCGGGGCTACCGCGCCGACCGGACCGGCTCCCTCGGCCACAAAGCTGTCCCAGAACGTGCTGGCGAGGCTGCGTGCGTTCTCGGCCTCCGGCTGGGCATAGATCCGGATCGTGGGCTCGCGCGGCCATTCGACGGCCGTGTCCGGGATCTGCTTCTTCTGGGCCTTGCCCTGGACGTGGATCGTGGCGATCCCACCGTCGCCGGTGTCCTGGGTGATCTCCGTGGCGCCCTGCGGGAACTCGACGAAGGCCGAGCCCGACTGGACCAGGCCCTGGTCGAAGCCGTCCTCGCCCAGGAACTTGAGCTGGGCGCCGACCACCGCGCCGTCCGAGGGCAGGGCGTTCTGGATGCCGAGCGCGTTGGCCATGATCAGCAGGCAGTTCTTGACCCCGGCGCCACCGTCGAGGGTGGATTTCTCGAGGTCGTACTTGAGGGTCGCGGTGATGACGCCCTGGTTGCCCGGGCTGGTCTCCTTGGTCCTCACGACCGGGTTGGGCGAGCTGTCGATCGAGACATCGAGGGTGGACATCTCGAGCAGGAAGGTCAGCGCCGAGAGCGCCGCGCCCATGGCTGCCGCGCCCTTGGCCAGCTTCGCGCCCATCTCGGCATTGGCGACGACGAGCTGGACGAGCGACTTCATGCCCTCCTCCATGCCCGGCAGGTTCAAGCCACCGGCCAGCTTCGAGGCGATCCACTGCGACCAGTAGCTGATCGCGTCGTTGTCGCCGGTCGGGTTGCAGGCGTTGCCCGTGGGCGCGCCGTCGGCGACCTGGGGCAACTCCATCGGGAGCGGCTGGCCGATCGAGGCAATCCGCCGGTCCGGTCCCACGAGCGACGTCTTCGATGCGCTTGCGATCACGATGCTCCGGAGCGTGCCCGGCCGTGAACAGCTCGAGGGCCATCGGGCTGAGCATCAGGTCATCCGCGGAGGCGCCGCTGGCAAAGGGATCCGTGCCCGAGTGATCCTGGGCCAGGTCGGCGAGGAAGCGCGCGAAGAAATGGCGATGCGGGTCAGCGTCCGCGGCCATCGACTTGAGGTCGGCCAGGGCGGCGGCCGACACGGCCGCGTTATCAAGAGCCGGCGGATCGGGCATCGCCGTCAGCAACCTGGTCGCGCCGCTCAGCGGCGTCGCGAACGCAGGATTGGCCCCCGCCGACAGCCAGACCTGCCACCAGCCTGGTCCGACCTGATCGTCGGGCGACCCCGCAATCGGGTGGCCGTCGGCGCCGATGATCGGGATCCCGGCCGCCTGGTACGCAGCGACGAGCGGTGCGAGGGCAGCCTGGCCACCGGGTTCGACCGCCTTGGCCAGCGCCGCGGCCTGGTCATCGATCGAGCCGGCCGGCAGCTGGACGGCCGCGGGCGGGGCGGGGATTGTGAGCTTGGGCGGCGGCCCGCCCGAGGCGACGGCGGCGGCAGATCCGGCCGCGCTGGGCGGGGGTGAGCTCGTCGAGCCGCACGCGGCGGCGAACAGGCAGGCACATAGAAGGAGCGCGAGCCTTCGGCTCGGCTGGATCGGGTCCATGTTTGGGCTCCATGGTCCGTTTCACCCGATCCATCATCGGGACCGGGGGAGGCCCCGACCAATCCATCATGGGACCCTGACCCGGCAGGCGCCAGTCCGGTCCTGGTCCGGCGTTAGTCCGCCGCCGGCCCCAGGGCGACGCCGAACCCGTCGTGCCGGTGCCGCTCCCCGCTCTGACAAATTCGCGCTGTGGCGACTCTAATGGCGACCGACGCTGATCGAGGGCATTGCCACCCACCGTCGCGCGTGGCTGGTGAGCACGAACCGGTTCGTACGAAGCGCCCGGATGGACCTGCAACGTCCCGGATCAGCCCAAAGAGCGACCATAACGACCGCTGGAGCGCGAGTTTGTCAGAAAACCCGGGCGACACTCGGGCGCCACCCGGGCGCCACCGGGCGCCGGCCGGGCGCGGGTGCCGGAGCGATGAGTCCCCCGGACCGACGCTTAGGTCCGGAGCGCCTCGGCTGCCTCGGCTGGCTCGGTCGAACGTCCAGCCCCTGACGGCGACGCGGCCAACGCCGCGTCGAGCTTGTCGAGCCACGGCCGGGCATCTACCCGTTCGAAGATCGCCCGCGAGCGAACCGCTGCCTCACGGGTCGCCGGGTGGTCGCTGCCGACCAGCGTAACGAACTCAAAGCCGAGCAATGCGGTCAGCCAGTCGATGTGGATTGCCTCGAACCGCGCGAAGGCATCGCGGTACCCCGCGATCGCGTCGTCGAGACGGCCCTCAAGCGCAGCGATCCCAGCCAGCGCCGCGACGTCCAGCGCACGATCGATCATGTTGCCTGGTGACTCCTCGCGGTGCCGAGCCGCGGCGATCCGGGCTCCATCCGCATCTCCGGCAAGGAGCAGCGCGCGAACCGCGAACGCGAGGTAGACGAAGGTGATTTGCGATCCGAGGTCCGCGGCAGCCAGGTTGAGCCTGGCGGCGCCTGCGTAGTCGCCAGCCATGGCCGCCAGATCGGCCTGACTCGAAAGCACGTCACCGGACACGTTCGGGTCGGAGATCTCGTCGGCGATCACGTCGAGACGACGCAGCAGGTCATCGACAGGCAGGCCAGAATTGATCCGCATCGTGACGGTCGTGCCGATCCAACGGGCCTCATCGCCCAAGGCGCCTCCGCCACCTAGCGACGCCTCGACCTCGGCCCATGACTCGGCCATTGGCTCGGCCCAATCAACCGCCAGGAGGAAGGTCGAAAACCTGATCGACTCGCGGCTCCAGCGGGCAAGGTTCACGTTTCCCACGCGCATCGCGAGATCGAAGGCCTGACGGCTGACCTTGTTCGACTCAAGCGGATCCTCGATGTTCGCCGCTACGTTCGCCAGCCCCCGAATCTCTGCCGCCACGTGCCCGCCGGCCCGGGCAACATCCACGGCGGCCCTGAGCAGGGCCATGCTCTCGCGCCGTCGCCCGAGCTGGGACAGGCACGAACCCTTGTTGTTCAGGGTCTCGGCGACGATCCGATCAAGGTTGAGCCGCTCCGCGATCGGCAGGGCGATGTCCGCGGCTGCGATCCCCGGTCCGGATTCGGTCAGGCGCATCAGCACCCGCGACAGGTTTCCATAAACCTCCGCCCGGGTCGCTTCCATGCCTGACTCGGGCAGGGCGGCCGCTGACGCGTCGAGGACCGCCCGAGCTTCGAGGATCTGGCCCGCGTCGATCAGGATCTCGCCGAGGAGCGCCTGGGCCAGGCCCGCGCCAGCTCGGTCGTCGGCCTCCAGAGAGATCGTCAGGGCCTCCTCGGCCAGGACCCGCGCGTCGTCGTGCCTGGCCTGGGCATTCGCCGACCAGGCGGCTCGCCGGAGGAGTGCGGCCCGATCGGTCGGGTTGTCGGTGATCGCCGCCGCCGAGCGCAGGAATGCCACCGCCTGTTCGTGACCGCCCAGGGCCACTGCCCGATCGGCCGCCCCGGACAAGGCCAGTCGGGCCTGAATCGCGACCGCGTCAGCCTCGGCACCCTCGGTCGACGCCTCGTGGGCGGCGAGATAGTGCGAGGCCAGCGCACCCGCCAGCTCGTCCTCACCGAGCGCCTCGAAGTAGCGCGCCGCCGCCAGGTGACGGGCCCGTCGCTCGCGCTTGGCCAGGGTGCCGTAGGCGACCTCGCGGATGAGCGATTGGACGAAACCGTACTGGCCGCGCTCGGGCGAGCGAGGATCGGCTTCGAGCTCGAAGATCTCGCGTCGGACGAGGCCCCGCAGGCGCGGCTCGAGCTCGGCGGAGTCTGCCCCGCTGATCGCGGCGAGGCCGGCCGGGGTGAACGACTGGCCGAGCACCGCGGCGTCGGCCACGAGGCTCCGATCCGCCGCTTCGAGGGCATCCAGGCGCGATGCGATCAGCGAGCGCAGCGTCTCGGGAATTGCCAGCTCGACGAGCGCACCGGCGGGTCGATAGATCGAACCCTCGCGGACGAGACGTCCATCGGCAACCAGCGATCGGACGGTCTCGACGGCATACAGGGGCATCCCATCGGCGCGCGCCAGGATGGCGTCGATGGCGTGCTTCGGCAGCCCGGGTACGAAGCCGTCGAGCAGCTCGCGCATGGCCTCGTTGGTCAGCGGCTCCAGGG
Organism: uncultured Chloroflexia bacterium; assembly: GCA_963720965.1. Classification (GTDB taxonomy): domain Bacteria; phylum Chloroflexota; class Limnocylindria; order Limnocylindrales; family CSP1-4; genus Palsa-1033. The sequence continues at coordinate 20,688 of CAVRHD010000005.1, forward strand.
CGAGCCGGGTCAGGTTTCGAACATCGGCGCCCCAGTCCGGGCGGCGCTCGAAGAGCTCCGGCCGGGCGAGTGCCACGACCAGGATCGGCGACGTACGCGACCACTCGAGCAGGTATTCGACGAAGTCGAGCAGGCCGCTGTCGGCCCATTGGAGGTCCTCGAACAGGAGGACCGTGGTGCCCCGCTCGGCGACCCGCTCGAAGAAGATCCGCCAGGCGGCGAACAGGACATCGCGACCGCCGGCCGGGGCGGGGTCCAGTCCGAGCAGAGTCAAGAGGGCCGGCTTGACCCAGCGACGATCCTCCTCGTCGGGGATGAACTCGGCGATCGTCGCGTCGATCCGCTCGCGGCTGGTTGCCTCGTCATCGTCCTCGGCCAGGCTCAGCCGACGACGGACCATCTCGCCCAGCGCCCAGAACGTGACACCTTCCCCGTACGACGGCGACCGTCCCCGGTGCCAGTAGATCGTGGCGCTGATCCCGTCGATGAACTTCTCGAGCTCCCAGGCGAGCCGGCTCTTGCCGATCCCGGCCGGACCAGTGATCGAGACAAGTCGCGATCGGCCGTCACGGCCGGTAGTCGCGATCAGGTCCTTGAGCAGGCGGAGCTCCTCATCGCGCCCGACGAACGGCGGCTCGGGCAGGTCGGAGCGGCCCTGGCCGCCGCGCTGGGCCACGACGCGCAGGGCTCGATAGGCGGCCACCGGCGCCTGCTTGCCCTTCAACGCCTGGTCGCCAACCTCCTCGAACGCGATCGCGGCACTCGAGGCGCGCTGGGTTGCCTCACCGACGAGGACGGTCCCGGGCTGGGCCACCGATTGGAGCCTGGCCGCGGTATTGACCAGGTCGCCCGCGACCATCCCCTGATTCGTCGCCCCGAGGGTCACGGCCGCCTCGCCGGTCAGGATCCCGGCCCGGGCCTGGATCGTCGGACCGAGGCTGCGGACGGCGTCGACCAGGTCGAGACCGGCGCGGACGGCCCGCTCGGCATCGTCTTCCCGGGCGGTCGGCGCACCCCATACGGCCATCACGGCGTCGCCGATGAACTTCTCGACCGTCCCGCCGTAGCGTCCGATCACCTCGGAGGCAAGGTCGAAGTAGCGGGTCAGGGTATCGCGAACTTCCTCGGCGTCACGCTCCTCGGCGAACGGGGTGAACCCGACGAGGTCGGCAAAGAGGACCGTGACGAGCCGACGCTCGGCGAGGGCAGGCTCGGACATCGTGCCGGCCGGCCCGCCACGGACGAGGGTCGCCGGGCTGGCTCCGGTCACGAGAGCCGTCGCGCACTCGCCGCAGAAGCTCATGTCCGGTTCGTTGGCGGCTCCGCAGGACGGGCACATCAGCTCCAGGGGAGCCGCGCACCTGCCGCAGAACTTCCGGCCGGGCCTGTTCTCGGACCCGCAATTGGGGCAGATCATCTAGCGCGCAGCCGCCGACTCAGGAACGTGGCTTGGTTCCGGCGGCGAGCCGGCCATGGCCGCGTCGAGCTGCTTGAGGTATGCCCGGGCGTGGACGCGTTCGAGAATCGGACGCGCTTCGGCGGCGGCCTCGTGGGCTCCCGGGTGGTGGGGGCCGATCACAGTCACAAGGTCGATGTCGTGACCGGCGACCAGCAGGTCGGCATCCATCGACCGGAACGTCGCCAGCGCCTGGCGGTAGCGGGCGACCGCTTCGTCAGTCCGACCTTCAAGCGCGGCGATCGCCGCCCGGGAGGCGATCCTGCTGGCGTGGGCATCCAGGCCGTTGTCCGGGGCTGCGTCGAGCAGGTCGGCGACCTCGCGCATCCGCTCGAGGTTGCGGCTCCAGATCGCCGGACGCATCGACTGGCTCAGGTAGACCCGCCGGAGGGAGGAGTCCTTGGCCGCCAGCAAACCCGCATCGACCGCCTGGTCAAAGTCGCGCGCGATCATCGCCCGTTGATAGCGCAGGAAGTGGAGGCTCGCGACCGCCGAATCGTCGGACAACTGGTCGACGAGCACGGCAACCCGGTCGATGAGCGCGTCGACCGAGTCGCCCCGGGGTCCGAGGAAGAAGCCAAGGAGGGACAGCCGTCGGACCTCGTCCATCGGGCTGTCCAGGTCGTCGGCGTGCTCGTCGCTGCTTTGCTCGATGACCTCGTCCCAGCCCTGGGCCAGGAGCAGGGCACCGTACCGCCCGGCGACCGTCGCCCAGTTGGCCATGTTCCGATTGCCGAACCGGCGGGCCAGCTCGACGGCCGCGAACGTCAGCCGCTCGGCCTCGCGGACATTCTCGGTCGTCGCCCCGAGGTTGGCCAGGGCACGAGCCTGGGCCGTGACAAAGCCGCCCGCCTCGGCCGCCTCGACCGCCGCCCTGAGCAGGACGAGGGCCTCACGCCGGCGGCCGACATAACGCAGGCCTGAGCCCTTGTTGTTGAACGCCTCGGCGATGATCCGGTCGAGCCCAAGGCGTTCGGCCAGGGCCAGCGCCAGGTCAGCCATCGCGACCGCCTCGGCCGGCCTGCCGGTCCGCATGTAGGCGCGGGACAGGCTTGCGAGCAGGGTCGCCCGAACCTCATCGGTGCCCGATTCGGGGAACACGGCGACGGCGGTCTCGAGGACGTCCACGGCTTCGGCCATGTGGCCCCAGTCGATCAGGATCTCGCCGAGGAGCGCCTCGCCGGGACCGGCCACCTGGAGATCGCCGATCGATCGGGCGAGGTCGATGGCGGCCCGGGCGAGGTGCTCGGCCTGCTCGTGCAGTGCGGCTCCGTTGGCCGAGACGGCGGCCCGCAGGAATAGCGAGGCTCGTTCGCCCGGGTCGGCGGTGATCGCGATCGCCTGGTTTAGATAGGTCACGGCCTGGTCGAGGCTGCCCAGCGTGGCGGCCCGCTCGGCCGCCCCGGATAGCGCCAGGCGGGCCTGGATCGCGACCGCGTCAGCCTCGGCCCCCTCGGTCGACGCCTCGTGGGCGGCGAGATAGTGCGAGGCCAGCGCACCCGCCAGCTCGTCCTCACCGAGCGCCTCGAAGTAGCGCGCCGCCGCCAGGTGACGGGCCCGTCGCTCGCGCTTGGCCAGGGTGCCGTAGGCGACCTCGCGGATGAGCGATTGGACGAAGTGGTACTGGCCGCGCTCGGGGCTGCGCGGATCGATCTCGACATCGAACAGCTCGCGCCGGACGAGCACCTTGAGCCGCGGCTCGATCGCCTCAGCGGGGTGGCCGCTGACGGCGGTCAGCCCGGCCACGACGAACGCCTGGCCGAGGACCGATGCGTCGGCGACGAGGCTGCGCTCGGCCGGCTCAAGGGCGTCGAGCCGGCTGGCGATCAGCGAGCGCAGGGTATCCGGGATGGCCAGCTCGCCGAGCTCGCCGACCGGCCGGTAGGCATCGCCATCGCGTTCCAGTCGGCCGTCGGCAACGAGCGAGCGGACCGTCTCGACGGCGTACAGGGGCATCCCGTCGGCCCGGGCGAGGATCGCCTGGACCGCCGTTTCGGGCAGGCCCGGCACGAACCCGGCCAGGAGGCGGCGCATCGCGTCGTCGTCGAGCGGCTCGAGCGCGATCCGAGTCAGGTTGCGGGTCCCGGCACCCCAGTCCGGCCGGCGATCGAACAGCTCGGGCCGGGCCAGGGTGACCACGATCAGGGGAACGTTCTTCGACCACTCGAGGAGCTGCTCGATGAAGTCGAGCAAGCCGGTGTCGGCCCATTGGAGGTCCTCGAACAGGAGGACTGTCGTGCCCCGCTCGGCGACCCGCTCGAAGAAGATCCGCCAGGCGGCGAACAGGACATCGCGACCGCCGGCCGGGGCTGGCTCGAGCCCGAGCAACGTCAGCAGGGCGGGCTCGACCCAGCGCCGGTCGTCCTCTGCCAGGACGAAGTCGGACACGGTCTCGGCGATTCGCTCGCGGGTGGCGACTTCGTCATCGCTTTCGGCCAGACCGGCTCGCCGGCGGATCATCTCGCCCAGCGCCCAGAACGAAATTCCCTCGCCATAGGCGGGCGAGCGGCCGCGGTGCCAGTAGATCGTCTCGCTGATCCCGTCGATGAACTTCTCCAGCTCCCAGGCCAGGCGGCTCTTGCCGATCCCGCCCGGACCCGTGATCGACACGAGGCGGGTCTTCCGGTCACGTCCGGTCGTGGCGATCAGGTCCTTGAGCAGGCGCAGCTCCTCATCGCGACCGACGAACGGCGGCTCGGGCAGGTCCGCGCGGCCGCCGCCACCGCGCTGGGCGACGACCCGCAGCGCTCGATAGGCCGGGACAGGCGATTGCTTGCCCTTGAGCTGCTGCTCACCGGCCTCCTCGAAGGCGATCGACGCATTGGTCGCGCGTTGGGTCGCCTCGCCAACGAGTACGGTCCCGGGCTGGGCGACGGACTGGAGCCTGGCCGCGGTGTTGACCAGGTCGCCGGCGACCATGCCCTGGTTCGTGGCCCCAGGGTGACCGCCGCCTCGCCGGTGAGGATCCCGGCCCGGGCCTGGATCGTCGGGCCGAGGCTGCGCACGGCGTCGACCAGGTCGAGGCCGGCCCGGACGGCACGCTCGGCATCGTCTTCTCGCGCGGTCGGCGCGCCCCACACCGCCATAACGGCGTCGCCGATGAACTTCTCGACGGTGCCGCCGTAGCGGCCGATGACGTCCGAGGCGATCTCGAAGTAGCGGGTCAGGGTGTCGCGCACATCCTCGGCGTCGCGCTCCTCGGCGAACGGGGTGAACCCCACGAGGTCGGCGAACAGGATCGTGACGAGACGCCGCTCGGCGAGGGCGGGCTGGGTCGTCGTCGTTCGCGGCGGGGGCCCGCCCACGAGCGCACTGGCCGTCAGCGGCGTGCCGCATTCGCCGCAGAAGACGTCACCTGGATCGAACGGCGCGCCACACGAGGGGCAAGCCGCGGCGAGCGGCGTCGCACAGGCTACGCAGAACTTCCGCCCTGGCTTGTTCTCGGTCGCGCAGTTGGGGCAGATCACCGGTGCCGCTCCCACGATCGCTGTCGGTCCGTGTCACGTTCGACGGCACCTAGCGTAGAGCACTCGCGGAGCCGCGCAAGGAGGCAGGCACCCCGGATCTGGCCCGCCGGTCGGCCCAGTGGGCCCCGGCTCCTGACAAATTCACGTTGCAGCGGCTCTTACGGTCACTCGTCCGAGGAATCACCCCTCCTCCTGGTCGTCATCTGCCGAGGCTGAGCACGAACTGGGCCGGATCGGTCCCCTGCCCGGCCCGCGGCGGCTGCTGAATGACGATAGCGATCGCTATAGCGCGAATTTGTCAGAAGGGCTGGGCGGCGGCCGCCGCGGGGCTGACCCGTGCTGCCCGCGGGGCTGGCTGCCGCGGGGCTGGGCGGGGCTGCCGCGGGGCTGGCCCGAGCTGCCGCGGGGCTGGCCCGTGCTGCCGCGGGGCTGGCCCGTGCTGCCGCGGGGCCTACGGCAGCGGGCGCCAGGCTCTGCCGAGCAGCAGCGATGCCCCGGCCAGACCCGCGGCGAGGGCCACGAAGCCGACGCTCAGCTCGGTGACCTCGTGCTTGGTGATGAGGTTCGTCGGCAGGCTGCCGAAGACGCTCTCGAGCTGGCCGGCGCTGTCGGCCGGGTAGTACTTGGCGCCGGTCGCGCTGGCGACCTGCATCAGGTCCTGGTCGTCGATGCCGCGCCGGAAGCCGCTGCCGCCGCCGCCGCCGAACCCGCCGCCGCCCCCGCCGAAGCCACCGCCGAACCCGCCCGGCGGCTCGTTGCCCAGGAACTGGGTCGCGCAGGTCGGGTCGAACGGGCCGCCGTCGGGCGTCCCGAAGCCGATCGTGTAGACCCGGATCCCGCGGTCGGCGGCCTCGGTGGCAGCCTGGGCCGGCGTCGGGCCGGTGTTGTTCGCGCCGTCGGTCAGGACCACGATGATGTCGGGCGCGTAGTCGCCGGGCGGCACGGGCGTGGGCTCGGTGCCGGGGTTGCCGTAGCCGGTGCTGGCGGGCACGGACGGGTCGACCTGCGAGATCGCGTCGATCGCGGCGAGGATCCCGCTGCCGATCCCCGTCCGGCGGCCGGTCGTCAGGCTCTGGAGCGCGGCTAGCAGCGCCGCCTGGTCGTTGGTCGGCGGCCTGGACCACCTGGGCGAAGCTGCTGAACGCGACGATCCCGATCTGGGTGCTCGAGCTCTGCTGCTTGATGAACTGGGCGGCCGCATCCTCGGCCGCGGCCAGCCGGTATGGGTCGACGTCCGTCGAGCACATGCTGCCCGAGACGTCGATCGTGAGGATGATGGTGGTCTGGTTGGCGGGCACGCTGGCGATCGCGATCGGCCGGCCGAGGGCCAGCACCAGCGCCGCGATCGCCAGGGCGAACAGGGCGAATGGCACGTGTCGCCGCCAGCGGCCCTTGCCCGGCGCGGCCGCCCGGACCAGGGCCAGGCTGGAGTAGCGGATGCCGACCGTCTTGCGCCGGCGCAGGCTCCAGATGTAGCCGGCGATGAGGAGCGGGACGATCACGAGGGCCAGCAGGAGGCCCGGCCACAGGAACTGCATCAGCGCCGACCTCCAGGCAACGCGGTCACGGCTGGCAACTCGGTCATGGCAGGCGCCCCAGCCAGACCAGCGAGAGCACGCCGCCCAGGACCAGGAACACGATGCCGACGCCCGGCGAACAGGGCGGTCAGCTCGATGTCCTCGGGCTTGACCACAAGGGTCGTGTCGAGGTTGTCGTAGATCGACTTCAGGCTCGCCGCGTCGTCGGCGCGAGTAGTACGTGCCGCCGGTGACCTGGGCGATCTGCTGGAGCGTCGCCGCGTCGAGCTCGGTATGGACCTGGAAGCCGTTCAGGTCGAGGTTCGTGCCGGCCGTGCTGCCGATCCCGACGGTGTAGATCCGGACGCCCTGGTTGGCGGCCGCCTGGGCCGACCGTGACCGGGTCGGGGTTCTCGTTGTTCTCGCCGTCGGTCAGCAGGACGATCGCGGCCGGGGCGTGGTAGCCGGCCGGGACCGGCGTCGGCGACGCGGTCGGGGCGGGCGACTTGTTGCTGTAGTAGTTGACGGTCGGCCCGGCCAGCTGGGCCTGGATCGCCTTGAGCGAGGCGAGGATGCCCTGCCCGACCGAGGTCCCCTTCTGGGGGGTGAGCCGGTTGATCGCCGCGATCACCGTGGCCTGGTCGTTGCTCGGCTGCTGGACCGAGATGCCCGAATCGCTGAACGCCACGACCCCGATGACCACGCTCGACGGCTGGCGCTGGACGAAGTCGATCGCGGCCGCCTTGGCGGCGGCCATCCGGGTCGGCTGGAGGTCGGTCGGCGGCCATGCTGCCCGACACGTCGAAGGCCAGGATCACCGTGCCCTCCTCGCGGGGCAGGTCGACCGTGCCCTGGGGCCGGGCGAGGGCGAAGATCAGGACGGTCGAACCCGACCACGAACAGGGCCGCCGGCAGGCGCCGCCGGAACCGGCCGGCGCGGGCCGGGCTCGCAGCCGCGGTCGCGCTGGAGCCGCCGAGCTGGCCGAACGCCGCGACCTTCCGGCGCTGCCGCCGGTCGATCCAGCGCCAGGCCAGGAGACCCAGCGGGATGAGCAGCAGCAGGATCAGTGCCTGCGGCCAGATCAGGGTCATCGAAGGCTCACTCCTGGCCGACTAGTTCCGGCGCCGCTTGCGCAGGCTGGCCATGCGCACGATGGCCCGGACCAGGTCCTCGTCGGTCGACAGCGACAGGGCGTCGACGCCGGCCCGGCTGAACGCGCCGTTGATCGTCGTCTCGCGCTCGGCCGCGGCGGCCTCGAACCGCTGCCGGAAGCCCCGGTCGCGGGTGTCGACGTACATCCGCTCGCCGGTCTCGGAGTCCTCGAGGATCACCGGCCCGACGTCGGGCAGCTGGCTCTCGCGCGGATCCGACAGGCGGACGGCGATCACCTCGTGCTTCCGGTTGAGCAGGCTGAGCGAGCGCTCCCAGCCGGGCTGGCTGATGAAGTCGGAGATGACGAACACGAGCGAGCGGCGCTTGATCGCCTTGCGCCCGGCATCGAGCAGCGGCGCCGAGGTCGGTGAACGGCGCGCTGGCCATCCGGGGCTGGTTGAGCAGGGCCTCGACGAGCTGGAGGACCTGCAGCCGGCCGCCGGCCGCCGGGATCGTCCGCTCGACCCGGCCGCCGTACATGATCGCGCCGACCCGGTTGCCCCGACGGGTGAGCAGGCGGGCCAGGGTGGTCACGAAGTCGACCAGCACGGTCCGCTTCTGGCGGTCGTCCTCGACCGTCCCGAAGTCGACCGAGGGGCTCAGGTCGAGCAGGAACCAGGCCGTGATCTCGCGGTCCTCGGTGTACTGGCGGACGTAGGGCAGGTCGATCCGGGCCGTGACGTTCCAGTCGATGTAGCGGACGTCGTCACCCGGCTGGTACTCGCGCAGGTCGGCCAGGTCGACGCCGTTGCCGTAGAACAGGCTGCGGTAGTCGCCCTGGAGCAGCCCGTCGAGCCGGCGGATGACCTGCCAGTCGAGCCGCTGGAGGATGCGTTCAGGCGCTGACGCGTACGTTGGGAAGCTCCCTGGTTGGGCACCGCCGGGGGCGGCACGCGCTTGAGGATCGTGGTCAGGATGTCGTCGGCGCTGACGTCGTCGGAGAGGGCCTCGAACGACAGGACGAGCCGGTGGCGCATCACGTCGCGGGCCATGTCCAGGACGTCCTGCGGGATGGCATAGGCCCGGCCCGCGGATGAAGGCCAGGGCGCGCGCGGTCAGGATCAGGTTGATCGACGCCCGTGGGCTGGCGCCGAACGTGATGTAGTGCTCGAGCTCGGGCATGCCCGCGTTCTGCGGGGCCCGGGTGGCGAGGGCCAGGCGGACGGCGTAGTCGATCAGGGACGGGTCGACGTAGACCTGGTCGGCCTGGCGCTGGAGCCCGAGCAGGTCGTCGGTCGACAGGACCTGCTGGACCGACTCGAGCGTGGCCGGTCATCCGCTCGACGATGACGAATTCCTCGGTCTTGCTCGGGTAGCCGACCAGGACCTTGAGCATGAACCGGTCGACCTGGGCCTCCGGCAGCGCGTAGGTGCCCTCGGTCTCGATCGGGTTCTGGGTGGCCAGGACGAGGAACGGGTCGGGCACCTTGAAGGTCTCCGCGGCCGATCGTGACCTGGTGCTCCTGCATCACCTCGAGCAGCGCGCTCTGGACCTTGGCCGGGGCACGGTTGATCTCGTCGGCGAGGAGGAGGTTGGTGAAGACGGGCCCGAGCGAGGTGCTGAACTCGCCGGTCTTCTGGTTGTAGATCCGGGTGCCGACCAGGTCGGCCGGAACGAGGTCCGGGGTGAACTGGATCCGCTTGAAGTCGCCGCCGACGGAGGCCGCCAGCGTCTTGATCGCCATCGTCTTGGCCAGGCCGGGCACGCCCTCGACCAGGAGATGGCCGCGGGCCAGCAGGGCGACCGCCATCCGCTCGAGCAGCTGGTCCTGGCCGACGATGATCTTCTTGACCTCGTACAGGACCCGCTCCATCGGCCGGGTCGGCGGCCTCGGCCGCCGGATCGGCCGGCTTGGCCGGCGGCGCCTCGATCGCCTGGGCTGTGGCGGCGGGAGTCGTCTCACCGTTCATGGGCATCACCTCCTCGATCCTCTAGCGCTCACTTGCGTGTCTCATTCCTGGGCAACTCAGTCCTGGGGCAGGCCGGCGCCGCCGCCGGCCACGTCGATCGGCACGGCCAGGCCGATTCCGATGAAGACATCCTGCTTGGTCGGGTTGATCAGGGCCGTGACGATCCCGATCACCTCGCCGGCGCGATTGACCAGCGGACCGCCGGAATTGCCCGGGTTGACCGCCGCGTCGACCTGGATCAGCTGCTTGAGCAGCGGTCCGCCATTGGGCTCCTGGAACGACCGATTGAGCCCCGATACGACACCGGCGGTGATCGAGCCGGTCAGGCCGAACGGGTTGCCGACGACATAGGCGTCGGTCCCGACCTGGACGTCGCGGGGGTTGCCCAGCGACGGCCGGCACGACCTGGGCCGGCAGGGTGGCTGGCGTCAGGACGGCAATGTCGGTCGCCGGGTCACTGGTCGAGATCACGGCGCTCGACTGGGTGCCGTCGGCGAACGTGACCTGGATCACGCTGGCGTTGGCCACGACGTGCAGGGCGGTCATGATCTCGCCGTTCGCGTTGATGATCACGCCGCTGCCGAGGCTGCCGTTGGGCGCCGGGGTGGCCGGCGTGACCGGGGTTGCCGTGGCGACGGGGCCGGTCGAAGGACCGCTGGAAGGGCCGCTGGAGGGCGCCGCAGACGCGCCGGGCGCATCGGACGCGGCCGGTGCTCCGGACGAGCTCGCGGCCGGTGCGTTGTTGGTCTCGATCAGGACGAGCGACGGCTGGATTGCCGCGTAGGCCTGCTCCGAGAACGCCGGCGGGGGCGTCATCGAGGCGAGCGCCGACGCGATGCTCGAGTTGATATCGGTCTGGGTCAGGGCGGGCGTGCCCGGAAAGATAATTCCGTACAGGAAGATCGCGATCAGGCCCGCGACGATCCCTGCTCCGAACAAGCCGACTCGACGAGCTCGCGCGCCGGCCGTCTCGAGCGGGGCCGGCTTCGCGACGCCGGCGGCCTGGGCGTCCGCGGCCGGGTCAGGCAGTCGGTCGTCGTAGCGATTGGGCGGTTCGTAGCGGTCGGGGTCGTTTGAGACGTCGAAGGTCGACAGGGCGAGCTCCAGTTAGATCTGGGCAGGACCGGGACGGGCCGGCTCGTCGGATCGTCCCCGCTAATCCAAAGTATGACCGGCGATCCTGAACAATCCCTGACGTGGCCCGCTCAGGATGCCTGGTGGTCGGCCGCCGCGAGGCGTGGCACTTGGCGTCCCCACCCGCGGGCGCCGTGCCGACTTTTCCTAGATACGAAGCCGCGGGATAGGCGGATCCGCACGGGTCGGGGCCGGCGCTCGTTTCTGACAAGCTCGCGCTGGACCGATGCTTATGGCGGCTCGAGATGGGGTTGGAGGGCGAGACCCAGCGTCGCTGACGTCGCCGAGCACGAATTCCCTATTTGCAGGGGTCCGCTGCTCCCCTGGCGACCTGGTTTCAGCGGGCGACCGACCATAGTGGTCGCTGTAGCCCGAATTTGGCAGAAGCTGGACCGAGAGAGCCGGAGCCGATGGTGCGCGCCTCTCGGCGGCGAGGTCCGCGCTCGTTTCAGACGCTGGACAAGTCGCCGGACCGGGCGGGCTCGGGGCGCGGCGTCGATCGCTGACGCTCGAGCGCCGCGTCGATCCTCTCCACGAACGGTGTCGCACGGAGCCGGGTGAAGGTCTGGCGGGCTGCGTCGGCGGCCGCCCGGACGTCGGGATCGGCCGGGTCGAGGAGGGTCACCATGTCGATCGCACAGAGCGCCTCGTCGAGAACCAGGTGCAGGTCCCGCCAGCGGTGGAGTGCGTCGCGATACAGGCCAAGCGCCTCGACATCACGCCTGGCCATGGCAGCGAGTCCCGCCCGGATCATGATTCGTGCGGCTTCGACGGCCGGCGCTCGGAACCCGGCCGCATCAATGGCCGTCAGCTCAGCTGCCGCACCGGTAACGTCGTCTCCCCACAGGGCGGCGTGGGCGGCCAGGGATCGATGAGCCGTCCCGTTGACCGTTGAATTGAGCTCAGCCGCCCGGTCGTTCTCCCGGTAGGCATCGCCGAGCCTTCCGGCTCCGAGGGCCTCGGCGCCGCGCACTTCGTGCAGGTTGGAGGCCAGCTGGTCGTCCGAAGTGCTTCCAAGAAGCCGCTCCAGCTCGGCGATGGAGGCCCCGATGTCCTCGTTCCGGAAGGCAGGGATGAGCAGCGCGTTGCTGAGGACCGCCAGGCGATCCTCGTCAGGCGGATCGTCAGCCAACGCCTCCCCGAGGACGGCTTCCGCTCGATCCCACTCGCCCAGGCGGAAGCCGGAGTAGCCGACGCCGACCGAGAATCCGAAGACCCAGTGGCGCAGGCCGATCCGACGGGCAAGCGCGAGCCCTTCGTCCTGCGCTTCGAAGTTGGCCAGTGGGTCGATCTCTCCCTGGTAGACGGCCAGATTGTTGATCGCCCGCAGATGGATCGATACGAGGCCGGCATTTCGGGCGAGGCGGCCACCGGTCTCGATCGTCCCGATCCCCTCGGTCAGGCGGCCCACGTCCCCGAGGGCGCTCCCCTTGGTGATCAGGGTGTCCGCCACGAGCGCATCGAGATCAGCATGCTCGGCCACCTCAAGGGCCCGGTCGGCCATCTCGATCGCCTGCCGGCTATCGCCGGTTAGCATGCAGGCGCGAGCGAGCTGGCTGTGCAGTGCGACGAGCGCGGGGTCGTCGCCGAGGTCCGCGAACTCGACCACCGCGGGCTCGAGGAGCTCAGCGGCCTCGGCCGTTCGGCGAGCGGTCAGCTGGACCTTCCCGAGCGCGGCGATCGCCCGGGCCGTGGCCGGCCGATCACCCCGCTCGCGGTCGAGTTGGGTCGCTCGCACCAGGAAGGCCTCGGCGTCGTCGTGGCGGGCCGCCGATGAAGCGATCTCGCCGGCCCGCTCCAGGAGCTCGGCGGTCTCGGTCGGATCGGTCGTGACCGTCAGCGCCTGGGTCAGGAAGGTCACCGCCTGGTCGTCCGAGCCAAGCGCAATCGCCCTCGCCGCGGCAGCCCTGAGGGCGATCCGGGCCTGGCCGGCGAGGGCGTCCGCTTCTGCGCCCTCCGGCGCGCTGGCATAGGCCGCGAGATAGTGACCGGCGAGGCCCCCCGCGATCTCGTCGGAGCCGAGGCTCTCGAAGAAGCGAGCTGCCGCAAGGTGCCGGCTCTTCCGATCCTTCTTCGCCAGGGAGTTGTAGGCGACCTCGCGGATCAGGGCCTGGACGAATGCGTACTGTCCGTGCTCCGGCCTCCGGCTGTCGGTTTCGAGGGTGAGCAGCTCTCGTCGGACCAGCGCCCGCAGGCGTGGCTCGAGCTCGGCCGCCGGGCTCCCCGACACGGCCGACAGTCCAGCGATAGTGAAGCTCTGGCCGAGGACAGCGGCGTCGGACACGAGGGCTCGGTCATCGACCGCCAGACCATCGAGACGCGAGGCAATCAGCGCCGTGAGCGTTTCCGGCACGGCGAACGAGGCGAGGTCGCCGACCGGTCGATAGACGCCGTCCTCGAGGGCCAGGCGACCTTCGGCCAGCAGCATCCGGACGGTCTCGACGGCGTACAGGGGCATCCCGTCCGCTCGCTCAACGATCGCCTTGACGGCCGCGGCCGGGAGGCCCGGCACCAGACCGGCGAGGAGCTCACGCATCGCCGATTCGGGCAGCGGCTCGAGATAGAGCGAGGTGAAGTTGCGTTTGCCCGCGCCCCAATTAGGCCGCTTTTCGAGGAGCTCGGGCCGGGACAGCGTGACAACGTAGATCGGGACGTTCCGGCTCCATTCCATGACGTGGTCGACAAAATCGATCAGTCCGGCATCGGCGAAGTGGAAGTCCTCGAAGATCATCACGACCGGAGCCGTGGCCGCGAGGCGTTCGAAGAACGTCCGCCAGGCCGCGAAGAGCTGCTCTGCGCCGCCGGTCGACACCTCGATCCCCAGGAGGGCCAGCAGGCCGGGCTCGATCCAGCGCCGCTCGGTCTCGTCGGGAACATGGACTCGCGAGCGTTTCGGCGACCTTGGCCCGGGTCGTCGACGGGTCGTCGGTCTCGCGGAGACCGGCAGCGTTCGCGGACCATCTCGCCCAGTGCCCAGAAGCTGATCCCCTCGCCGTAGGCCGGGCTGCGGCCGTCGTGGTACCAGACCTTCTCGACCAGGCCATCGATGTACTTGATGAACTCCCAGGCGAGCCGGGTCTTGCCGATGCCGGCCGGCCCGATGACCGACACCAGGCGGGCCCGGCTATCACGACTCGTCGAGTGGAATAGGTCCTTCAGCTGGCGCAGCTCGTCGTCCCGGCCGACGAACGGTGCTTCGAGCGTCTCGGCGCGATTCCGGCCACCGCGCTCAGCGACGACGCGGAGCGCCCGCCAGGCTGGCACGGGGCTGGTCTTGCCCTTGAGCGTCTGCTCGCCGGCCTCCTCGAATGCGATCGCCATGCTGGCCGCGCGCTGGGTCGCCTCGCCGACGAGGACCGTGCCCGGCTGGGCCACTGACTGCAGTCGGCTGGCCGTGTTGACGAGGTCGCCGGCGACCATGCCCTCGTTCGTCGCCCCGATCGTGACCGCGGCTTCGCCGGTCAGGACGCCGGCCCGGGCCTGGATCGCCGGGACCCAGGGTCCTGACCGCATCGACGAGGTCGAGACCGGCCCGGACTGCCCGTTCGGCGTCGTCCTCGTGGGCGGTCGGCGCGCCCCACACTGCCATCACGGCATCGCCGATGAACTTCTCGACGGTGCCGCCGTAGCGTCCGATGACGTCACGGGAGAGCTCGAAGTAGCGGCTAAGCAGCTCGCGGGTGTCCTCGGCGTCGCGGCCTTCGGCCAGAGTCGTGAAGCCAACGAGATCGGCGAACAGGATCGAGACGACCCGGCGCTCGGCAACGGGGCTCAGCGCGGGCGGGACAATTGGCTGGCGCGCCGTTCCAGCGGCCGCGGGTCCGCCGTCGACTCTGGTGCCGCATTCGCCGCAGAACTTGGCGCCGGCGGGGATCGGGGCGCCGCATGTGGGGCAGCCCTCTGCGAGGGGCTCACCGCACTCGATACAGAACTTGCGACCGGCCTCGTTGACCTTGCCGCAGCTTGTGCAGGGCAACGCGCACTCCACTACACGACGCTTGAGGGTGGAGCGTAGCGGAAGCGACGTTGTCAGGCCACTGCCCAGGCCGCGTCGGCGGTTGTCCGCGTCGCGGCGGCGGTTGTCGTGCGGCAACGGCAGTTGTGCCGCGTCCGCCTCCCCGCGTCGCGGCGGCGGTTGTCGTGCCCCGTCCGCCTCCCCGCGTCGCGGCAGCGATTGTCCCGCAGCGACCGGTGTGTCGCGGCGGCGGTTCCTGACAATTTCACGCTACAGCGGTCGTTATGGCCGTTCGCACTCCAAGATCGCCTGATCCTGCCCCGATTCGAGGTCCAAAGCGGCCGAGTCGCGCCAGTCGCGTGCTCGGCTCAGCTTCAGATCCAAAGGCATCGACGAGGGCGACGGTCGCCACCGACCATAAGAGTCGCTTCGGCGCGAGTTTGTCAGAAGCGCCTGCGACAACGTCGACAAGCCGGGCGGATAAGTGGCCGATAAGAGACGCCGAGCATCCTGACAGCCATGGACGATGCGCGACTCGGGCGACTGGTCCGGGCGCTGCGACAGCGTCGTGGTTGGCGAAAGCTCGACCTGGCCCGCCATGCGGGCGTCGGGATGGGCACGGTCGCGAACGTCGAGCTGGGCCGGATCGGCAGGATGCAGATCTCGACCCTGCGAACGGTTCTTGCGCCGTTCGGGTTGAGCTATGAAAGCTACGTCCGCGGTCTCGGAGCCGACGAGGATCGCGTCCTCGATGAGCACCACGCGACGCTCATGGGCATTTCGGCTTCCTGGCTGGCGACCTGCAGCTGGGAGGTGCGGCCCGAGGTGTCTTACTCCGAGTTCGGGGAGCGAGGCTCCGATCGACCTGCTGGCCTGGCACGCATCGAGCGCGAGCCTGCTCGTGATCGAGGTCAAGACGGAGCTGGCATCGGTCGAAGCGACCCTCCGCAAGCTCGATGAGAAGGTCCGCCTGGCGCCGGCGATCTGCGCCGCGACTTGGGTGGCGTCCAACGTCGGTCAGCCGCCTGGTCGTCCTGCCGGACGATCGCACGCAGCGTAGACGTGTGCTCGCCTATGCCTCAGTGCTCGATCGGGCGTACCCGGCGCGAACACGCGAGGTTCGCGCATGGTGCCGAAGCGCCGACCGGGCAAATAGCCGGATTGATGTTCCTGGCCGTGCCAGGCAACGTTCGTCGACGCCGACAATTGCTGCGACGCAGAGTCCGGGTTGCCGCGGGCGAGGTAGACGCCTCGATCAGCCGCCGAACATCGACTTGATGCGGGCCCAGAGGCCCTTGGGGGCCTCGGCCGTGGCTGGAACCTGGGTGGTGGCGGGCGCAGGAGCAGGAGCTGGAACGGCTGCCGGAGCCGGGGCTGCCGGTGCCGGGGCTGCCGGAGCCGGGGCTGCCGGAGCTGGGGCTGCCGGAGCCGGGGCTGCCGGAGCCGGGGCTGCCGGAGCCGGGGCTGCGGGTGGCCGGGGCGGCCGGAGGGGCCGGCGCGACCACAGGAGCCGCTGCTACCGGCGCGGTCGGAGCGGGTGCCACGGCCTGAACCGGAGCCGGAACAGCGGTCCCGGCCGGGACGGCTTCGTGGGTGGCGCCGTCGTGAGCGTGGTCATGACCCGTGTGCTCATCGTGGGCATGGTCGTGGCCTACGTGATCGGCGTGGTCATGACCCTCATGCTCCGCGTGCTCCGCGTGATCCGTCGTGGCCCTCGTGATCGGCCCTCGTGGCCCTCGTGGCCGGCATGGTCGGCGTGACCACCGCCGCCATGCTCGACGACCTTCGGCAGGGCCTTCGACTGCGCGATCCATCCGGCGATCTCGGGCTCGAGAGGGATCCGTCGGACCATCTCCGGTCGCGCCGCGGCCACTTCCTGGAACGTCGATGCGAGGTTGGCCGAGTTGCGATGGGCGAGCTCGGCCGGGGAGTCAACGCCGGCAGCCTCGAGCAGCTCGGAATACTCCGGCCCGACGCCGTTGATCCGCATCAAGTCGGCGTGATTTACCCAGGTAAGGATCAACTCGTGGCTGATCCCGGTCGCCGCGGCAAGTGCGTTACGCCCGGCCGTCGTCGCGCCCTTTGTCAGCAGCTCCTCAGTGGATGGCACGCCGGCCGAGGTCAGGGAACTGGCGTGGACCGGGCCGATCCCTTCGACGTCTTCGATGCGCATCAGCGGATCCTCCCGTGGCCGAGGCATCGGCACAGGCGGCGCCGATGAGGCTCGCTCGCGACGCTGGCGAGGTGGCTGCGATCCTACTCCAGCGCCAAGGGCGAGAAGCGCGTCCACCTTGTCGCCAGACGCCACTGACAATTTCGCGCTGTGGCGACTCTTATGGCCGGTCACGGTCGAGCCAGAGCGGTCGGTGCTGAGGACCTGGCGATGAGCCGAGCACGGGATCGGTCGGCTCGGACTGCTTCGGACGTCGATTCTCGTCGAGGTTGGGCGCCCAGCGATCGCGGCCGACCATAACGACCGCTGTAGCGCGAATTTGTCAGAAGGGGGCCCTCCGCGGAGGCGGTTCGTTCCGCCACGGAATGAGATCAGCCCGAAAGGGTTCGGTAGCGGTCCGCGGCGATCGCGACGACGTCGGTCAGGGCACGGTCCATCTCGGCGGCGCGGCCGGCGGTGAGGGCGGCGGCCATCCCGGGCAGCAGCGCCGCACGGCTGCGGCCGTTGACGAAGACGCAGTAGCGAAAACCGAACCGAGCCTCGTATTCGGCGTTGAGACGCTCCAGCTCCGCGCCAACCCGGGCCGCCTCAGCTGCCTCGGCCTCGGGCGTGTCGTAGCCCTGCTCGCGGAACGACATCGCCGAGACGCGTCGCGGGCGGCGCCCCGAGGCGTGGATGGGCGTTGATCAGCTCGAGCTGCTCGGCCTCGGGCATCGACCGCGCGATTTCCAGTGCCCGCGGCCACAGCGCGGCATAGCTCTCGAACGGCCGGGCCGCGGCCAATCGATCGAGGAACGCCGGCGCGCCCTCGAACAGCGGCGCCACGACGCCGGCGACGTATCGAACTCGATCGACGGCAGGCCCGTTTAGGCAGTCCTCGATCGACGGCGAGGACGCCGGCTCCGCCACGGACATCAGCTGCCGAGGTAGGTCGACAGTCCGAACGGGCTGAGCAGCAGCGGCACGTGGTAGCTCCGCTCGACGTCGTCGACGCGCAGGTCGACCGCCATCGCCGTGAACAGCGGGCTTCGGCCACCCACGATCGAACCGCAGCCGGTACGTCCCGGCTCGAAGCGGCCGCGCCGAACAGCAGGTCCGCGACCCGGCCGTCGGAATCCGTGGACAGCCGAGCCCAGCAGGGCCTCGCCGCCGTCCTCGCCGACGAGCGACAGGCTGATCGACGACCCCGGCCGCGGGCTGGCCGCGGCTCGTGTCGAGGACGTGGCTGGAGATCGTCGGCGCCCGATTGGCCACGCTATCCTCCACGTATGGCTCGACTCCAGATCGTCGTCGGCGACCTCCACTTTAGCGCCCGCTGGGAGGCCGCCGCGCCGGCGCACGATCGAGGCGATCCGGCGAATGCTGCCGATCGAGGCGTCGCTGATCCACTGCCGCTGGAGCGGCGAGTCGACCTGGATTCCCGTACGGCGACTTGCGGCCCGGGATCGACTACGAGAACCACACGTCGCATCCGGCGCCCGGCCAGCTCGCGCTCTATCCAGGCGGGATCAGCGAGTGCGAGATCTTCTTCCCGTACGGCGCCTGCACGACGAGCTCGAAGGTCGGCCAGCTCGCGGCCAACCACTTCGCCACGATCGAGCCGGACGACCCGACTGACGTGGGCTGGGCCGATCGCTTGCGCGAGGTCGGCCGGCGCTGCCTGTGGCAGGGCGCCCAGGCGATCACGATCCGCGAGGTCGACTGATCGAGTGAGCCCGGTCGAGCCGATCGGACCGGCCGTCGACCTCCTCGTCCGCGGCGGCACGATCGTCACCCCGAGCGGCTCCGGTTCGGGCCGACCTCGCCGTCGAAGGCGGCCGGATCAGCGACGATCGAGCCCGACCTGTCCGGCCTTGGCCGCCGGCGCGCGCGAGGTCGTCGACGCGACCGGCCTGCTCGTGCTGCCGGGCATGGTCGACGCCCACACCCACACCCGGGTCGCGAGCGACGCCGAGCCTGATCGCTTCTTCCAGGACTCGGTCGCGGCCGCGTTCGGCGGGACGACGACATTCCTGGCCTTCAACAACCCGGGCACGGGCTCGTCGCCCGCGGCCGAACGGTCGCTCCGGGTTGGCCTGGCCGAGTGGCGGGAGGCGACCCAGCGCCGACGCGGCGATCGACTACGCGGTCAGCCTCGCGATCAGCGGCCGGATGGACGACCCGGTCGGCGAGCTGGCCGCGATCGTCGACGACGGCGTTCCGACCGCGAAGGCGTTCATGGTCTTCGACTTCCGGCTCGACGACCGAGCGCCTGCTCGAGGCGATCCGGACGATGGGCCGGCGGGGCGGGCGGCTCGAGGTCCATTGCGAGGATCCGGTGATCATCGACACCGAGGTCGCGGCGGCCCTGGCCCGGGGCGAAACGGCGCCGCGATTCCACGCCTAGCTCCCGGCCGGCCCGGGCCGAGGCGATCGCGACGGCCCGGGCGATGGCCTTCGCCGAGGAGGCGGACGCACCGGTCCACGTCGTCCACCTCTCGTCGGCGGGCGCGCTCGAGGCTGTCCGGGCCGCCAAGGCCCGCGGCGTCCGGGCTTCGGCCGAGACGTGCCCGCACTACCTGGCCCTGACCGACGCTCGCTACCTCGATCCCGACGACGCGGAGGTGGCCAAGGTCGTCATCTCGCCGCCGCTCCGCTCGGCCGCCGATCGCGACGCGATGTGGGCCGGGCTGGCCGACGGCACGCTCGACATGGTGGCCACCGACCACGTCCCGGATCGGGTCGCCGTCGAGAAGCGGGTCAGCTGGCGTGCCCTTCGACCGGATCAGCAACGGCGCCCCGGGGATCGAGACGCTCCTGGCGGTCGCCTGGTCGGAGGGCGTGGCGACCGGCCGGATCACGCGCCGAGCGGCTGGTCGAGCTGCTGGCGGCGGCGCCGGCCCGCCTGTTCGGCCTCGGTTCGAAAGGCGTCCTGGAGCCTGGCCGCGACGCGGACCTGGTCCTGTTCGATCCCGCCGCGCGGCGCACGATCCGCGCCTCCGACCTGCACCACACTTCGGACTACACCGCGTTCGAGGGGCTGGCGGTTCGCGGGGCGGTCCGCTCCGTCTTCGTCCGGGGCCGGGCCGTCATCCGCGACGGCCTGTTCGTCGGCCAGCGCGGCTACGGCCGGTTCGTCGGAGCGGCGCGCTGAGCGCGACTAGATCGAACCCGGGAATTACTGGGGGTCGGCCTCGATCGTGCCGTTCACGAGCCCCTGGCTATCCTGGGTCAGGCTCATCCTGATCGACCACATGGAGCCAGTCGACGCGCCCTGGCAGGTGGCCGTGAGGCCGCTGTCATCGAGGCCTTGGATCGGGCCTGTGCAGGTATCTCCGTTCGGCGCGAGCAACGACATCGTGGCCCCATTGATCGCCAATCGGCCGCCCTGGACCGACGGGAAACGCAGGGTGAGACGGTCGCCGCTCGAGCTGAGCACCGCTGTCAGGGCAGCCGATCCGTTGTCGCCTTGTTCGAGCTGGCCCGAGATGGTGTCGGAGAAGGGCTGCCGCTGTGGGAGCGGGCTAGGCGCCGTCGAAGGCACGACGGGACCAGCGGATGGGCTCGCGCCGGCCGCGTCAAGGATCGCGTTGCCTGAACCTTGGCCGTTGTTGGCGACGGCATTCCAGCCCGGCTGGAGCGGACCCAGCCAGGCCCACAGGCCGATGGCCAGGACGGCGACGAGGGCACCCGCTGCCGGGATCGGATGCGCCCGTTCTTCCGTCGGCGGAAAGGCTCGAACGAGGACCAGGGCACCGACGAGCACGACGCTGCCCGCGTAGATCGCGATCGCCCACGGCGTTCGGATGTCGCTCCCGGTCGCAATGCCGTGGACCAGGGCAAGCCCAAAGATCGCGAACGAAAGCTCGTGGAAGCGTCGCCACCATTCATAGCCGACATAGGGCCGAATGCGCTCGCTCAGATAGACAGCGATCAAGAGGTAGGTCGCCACGATCCCAAGGGCGATCCACAGCGGCCGGTAATGGCTCAGGAACGGGACGAGGACCTCGGCGGGCGAGAATCCGATGAACGGATCGATCGCGACCATCACGGTGTGGATGGCCGTGAACACCAGGGCGAGCAGCGTGACGAAGCGGTGAAGCTCGGTCGTGATGAAACGGGTCCAGCGGGGCGACCGCCACTTCAGGCTGACGACGAGCCCGATGGCGACCGAGGCGGTCAGGAGCCCGTATGCCATGAATCCGCCGGCCCGGGCGATCTCCCAGGTCAGCGTCGAGGGGATCACGCGGCGCCCCAGTCCCCGGCGAAGTTCTCGGTCCCGTCGGACGCGATGAAAAAGCCGTTCAACCCGTTCTGGGCGAGGAAGCGCGAACCATCGACCGGGCCAAGCAGGAACGCCGCCTTGGACGCCGCCTCCGCCTGGGTGCAGGTCGGCGCCGCGACCGAAGCGGACCACAGCGCGGAGATCGAGGGCAGGCCCGTCCGCGGGTCGATGAGGTGGTGGCGGACGACATCGCCCTGGCGCCAGCGCCGCCGCGACGTGCTCGACGTCGCAAGGGCCCCGGTCCGCAGGGAGACCGTCGGGTCCTGTCCGGGGCCTTCGATCGCGATGGACCACGTGTCGGAACCGTCAGGCAGGCCGATGACCGCGAGATCGCCACCCGCGTCGACGGCGGCTGTCCGGACTCCGCGTGCGAACAGCTCGCCGATCGCCGCGTCGACGGCCATGCCCTTGGCCAGGCCCCCAGGTCAATGCCGACCCCAGCCGGCAGCTCGACGATCCGGCCGGGCTCGCGGAGCTGCATGTCGCGCCAGCCGCCCGTCCGAGCCGGCGGACCGGCCGTGTCGCGCCCGGCGTGCCGGCGAGCACCGCGCTGAAATCCCGGTCGTACCCGATCGACTCGAGCGAGCGCAGGAGCGTCGGATCGAACAGGCCGTCGGTTGCCTGTGCAGCCTCCCTGGCCGTCGTCAGGACCACGAACATGAGGTCGCTGACATGCAGCGGCCGCCCGGCAGCGGCGTTCAGCCGACTCAGCTCGCTGTCTGGGTCGAACCGGGAAAACGTCGCGTCCCAGTCCCGGAAGAGCGTCTCGACCGCCCTCGCGTCAGCCCGGCGCGAGTCCGGGACCAAGACCGAAACGTTCGTGCCCATGGCCTCGAAGGTGTGGCGGACGAGATCGCCCGGCGTCAGGAGCTGCTCGGCCGCCGGATCCCGTCGGGCCAACGGCGAACGCATCGCTCAGGATCCGCCGCTCGAGAGCATCGGCTGGCCGCCCCCGAGGATGAGCGGAGGCTGGGCAACCGGTCCCGTAATGCCGCCACGTGCCGGGCTGTCCGAAGAAGTCGCCCTGTGGCAGGACGAGCGCCGGCGTCGTTCCGGCGCCGCTCGACGGGTCGCCGGTCGAGGGCGCGTGGGCGGTCACCCCGACGACATTGAACGCAGCCAGGCCGAGGAATGCCCCGAAGGCCACGATCGATGCCGCCGCGATCCGGCGACGAGCGCTGGCCAGGAACGTGCGCGGGTCGGACATCGGCTTCTCGACCGGCTCGGGGCCGCGGGGCAGGCCGATAGATCCGGGCGAGCCGATCGATCACGGCTCGCTGGCTCGGCGCGCGCGCGTCTCTCTGCGCCTGAGTGGACATCGAACGCCGACTCTACGGCCGCCGGATGAGAAGAATCTGACAATCAGCGAGGCGAGCGGCCGATCATTGGAGCGAAACGACGATGGTCGAAGCGAGCGGCCCGACCGTCTCGCCGCCGAACAGGTAGCCGATCTGATCGACAACGACGGCGGCCGCGTCCGCGACCGGATAGGGCAGGCGGCCAGCGTCACGCACGGCGCCGGTCGCGACGTCGAGCTGCCAAAGCTCGCGCCTGGGCTCGCCCGGCGGATCGACCGCCGGCGATGAGGATCCGGTTCCCGATCACCAGCCCCGACGCGTCCGAGATCGGGTCGCGGGAGGTGGCCGATGATCCGAACGCCGGCCGGTCGACACGTCGACGACCTGGATCGCCGACGTCACGCCGGAGGCAGTGCTCCCGCCGGCAACATAGACCAGGCCTCCGAGAACCGCCACCGCGGGATAACGGACTGGTACGAGGAGCCGGGCGACCACGCGGAACTGGCGGCCATCCGTCGTCGCCAGGACCCGGCCGTCCGGGTGGCCCGGCGTGCCTCCGCCGACGACCACAATCTCGCCCCCGATCGCCACAGCGGCCAGGTCAGCCCGAGCGGCCGGCAGTGCGCCGACAACGAGTGGCCGTCCCGCCCGGGTCGACGCCCTGGACCGTCGAGCCGGCGACGAATCGACCACCACCGAAGACGTAGGCGCGACCGTTGAGGGCGGCGCCGCCGGCGTCATGGACGGCCACCGCCAGCGAGCCAGCTCGCGAGATCTGGCCCGACGCGACGTCGAGCTGAAGGATCGAGCCGTCGTGGTCCCGCCGGGTGTCAGGCCGCCGCAGATCAGGACGTCCGACCCGAGGGTGACGGCAACGGCACGGCTGAGGGCATTGGGGAGCCGGATCGCCGAAATAGAGGCTTCGAGCGTTCGCGGGAGCAACCGCTGGAGGCGGACGCGGCGCGGTTGTGCCCTGGGAGGGCGCCCCGGCCGACGGCGGAACCAGCGAAGGGGCACCTGCCAACGTCGAACCGGAAGGTTGGGTCTGCCCGCAGCCGACGATCAGCAGGGCGACCACCGCGAGGAGGGCGGTCGAGCCGCTGGCCTGTGATGGTCGATCGGGCCTGTCTCAAAGGCCCTGGATCATGCCTGGCGGGAGCAGATTGACCCCATCCGGGATGTTCAATCGATCCGGACCCCGACCGGCCACACCGGTCCGACCGTACTGCCAGAGGATCCGGCCGGTGATCGGATTGAGGAAGATCACCCGGTTCCGAAAGTCGTCGTTGAGGACGAGCGTGCCGTCCGCCAGGGGGACGGCCAGGCTCGGATGGTCGAGCCGCCCCGCCCCTGATCTGGGGCCATATCTCCAGATGAGATGACCAGTCGGCGTCACGGCCACGACCGCGCCCGGATTCGAATAGTCGGCGACGACCACGTCGCCGTGGGAGTCGAGCTGGGCGTCCGATGGATAGGCGGTCGGGACATGGATGTTGAAGACGACCTTGCCCGCGGCGTTCAGGCGGACGACCCGGGAGCCCTTGATCTCGGTGATCAGGATCCCGCCGTCCGCGAGCGGGGTGTCCCCGTTCGGCTCGTTGTAGGCGTAGGGCGGCGCATCCCGACAGACGCCGGTGTGCCCCCAGGTCCGAACGACGTGCTTGTTCGGGGCGATCTCCAGGATCCGGCAGTTGCGGATGTCGGCCACCGTCACGTTGCCGTTGGCCAGGGGGTAGGCGTCGTCCGGGGTGTTGAGGAAGCCGGGGGCTGAGCCCGTCCGGTTGTAGTGCCCGTACTGCCAGGTGATCCGCTTCGTGGCGATGTCGATCCGGACGAGGACCTGGTGCATCTCCTCGCTGGCCATGATCGTCTTGCCGTCCGGCGCGACGAATGCATCGTCGGCGCTGAACTGCTGCCCGGCGCTCAGGCTGCCGGCGACCGGAAAGCGCCACAGGACCTGGGACCTGGCTATTGACGATCAGGAGGCGCCCGTTGCCTCGGTCGGCAATCAGGAGATCACCGGCAAAGACGCCGTGGGTGACTGGCGTCGGGGTCGACGGCGTCGGGGCCAGCGGCGTGACGGACGGAGCAGTGCTCGGCGAAGGCCCGACCGAGGGCGACGACGTTGAGGCCGGCGGATTCGCGGTGGCAAGGGCCTGCGGACTCGGCTCCGGCGAGCTGGCCGGCCGTTCCGCCCATGGCGATCGCCGGTCAGGACCAATCCGCACGACAAGCGCGGGCAGCGCAGCGACGAGCCGTGGGGCTCGGCGACGACGGCCGGACCGATGGGCCATCGGCCCGCGGCCGGTCCTCGAACCGTTGGTCACGCTCGGCCGAGCCGGGCCGGCTCCAGGGCCGTTCGCCGCCCCCGGTTGCGGAGGGCCACGTCCAGGGCAAGGTCGTGGGCGCTTTGTTCGAGAGCGTCATCGAGCTCGGCAAGCTCGATCCGCCCGCCCAGCTTGCGCTCGAGGACGATCCGAATCAGGTGATCGGCGAGCCACGGATTCTTGGGCAGGACCGGGCCGTGGAGGTACGTGGCGTAGACGTTGTCGCGACGCGCGCCCTCGGTGCCGTCCCGCCCGTTGTTGCCGGCCCCAGCGATCACCGTCCCGAACGGTCGCAGGCCGGGGCCGAGCTCGGTCAGGCCCGAGTGGTTCTCGAAACCGACGATCGTCTGGACTGCCTCGCCAAAGCCAACCTGGCAGGCGGCGTGCTGCATGAATCGTTGCCGCGCCTGCCCGTGTCTCGAGGTCGAGCAGGCCGATCCCCTCGATCGCCGGGCCGGTCGCCGGGACATAGCGATGGCCCAGCAGCTGCAGGCCGGCGCATACGGCGAAGATCACGACGCCCTGGTCGGCCGCGTCCCGAAGCGTGGCGGCCTTGCGCTGCAGGTCGCCGGCGGCAATGGCCATCTCGATGTCCTGCCCGCCCTGGACGAAGATCAGGTCGAACGTCGTCAGGTCCAGCGACTCGCCGAACTCGACGGGCACGATCTCGGTGGCGATTCCGCGCCAGCCGGCCCGGCGCTCAATGGCGATGACGTTGCCCCCGTCGCCGGCCACGTTGAGCAGCGACGGATAGAGGTGGGCGATCCGGATGACCGGGTAGGGTGCGCCCGGTCTCGGCCGCGCGGCGGACCGTCAAGCATCGCGCAGCGGTCCGACCCAGCCGCGCTCGGTTCATCAAGCTGCGCAGCTCCAGGGTCGGCGTGTAGCCGGCCAGGATCGTCAGGCGCCCGCCGGGCGCGATCGAGGCAAAGGCGGCATCGAGGGCCCGGCTGGCCGAGCCGATAACCGTGATCGACCTGGGGTCGACGCCCGGCGTACTTCAGCCGGTTGGCGAGATCCCCGGCTCGCGTTCCAGTTACCGTCACGCGCTCCAGGCGAGCCGCCGCCGACTCGAAGTCGACATCCCACAGCCAGGCGAAGTCCTCGCCGTCGACCTTCGTATTGCTCGCCGCGATCAGGAGCTGGCGCGGCTCGCCGGCGAAGCCGAGCGCCTGCAGCGTCGTGTTGTAGGAGGTCGGATTCTTGACGAAGCCGAGGACGATCCGGCGATCGCCGACCTGGGCCGTCTCGAGGCGCCCGAAGGCCGGCTGGACGGCCGCCAGCGCTTCGGCGGCATGGACCAGCGGGATGCCGAGGCCGACCATGACCGCGAGCGCGGCCGCCACGTCATAGGCGATGTGGACGCCCGCCTGGGGGACCCGCAGCACGAGCTCGGATGACCCGACCTGGACGGTCAAGCTGGTGTCGGAAGCGCCCACCTCGAGCGCCGTGACGGCAACGTCCAGGGGCGGGCGCTTGCAGGCCGCAGCGCGGACATCGGTACGAGCCCAGGTGGCTGAGGTAGACGTGCTCGTAGACGAGGTCCGAGCGGCAGCGCGGGCATCGAATGGAGTCGGCCGCCCTGGTGATCCGGTCGGTGGAGTGATCCAGGTCGAGCCCGAACGTGACCCGCCGCCCACCCGCTCGGAGGCCAGGGAGGCCACGAGCGGGTCATCGGCGTTGACGACCCAGGCCGTGTCGGGCGGCAGCGACCGGGCGACCGATTCGAACGCGGCGGAGACCGCGTGGAGCTCGCCGTATCGATCGAGCTGGTCGCGGAACAGGTCGAGGACGAGCACGGCTCGGGGCGCCAGCTCGGGCACGACCTGGGCCAGGGCGCCCTCGTCGACCTCGGCAACGAGCATCCCCTCGCGCAGGCGCCCGTGCAGGTCCGCGTTGTTGACGGCCAGGCTCGTGACGCCCTGGACGAGATTTGCCCCGGCCGAGTTGCTTCGGGCGTCGATGCCTTCGGCCTTGAGAAGCGCCGTAACCAGGCGGCCCGGTGGTCGTCTTGCCGTTGCTTCCGGTAATGACGATGGCAGGCGATCGCTGCCTGGCTGACGAGCGTGTTCAGGACGGTCGGCTCGATCCGCCGGGCGATCAGGCCGGGCAGCGAGGTCCCATTGCCCTTACCGAGTCGCCGGGCAAGCGTGCCGGCGGTCTTGCCCGCGACGATGGCGAATCGCGAGGCGAAACTTCATGCGCGCTCGGCGGCGCGAGCGGGCCGCCGCGTGCGGTCATCCGGGCAAGGTCGAGGGCGGCATCCCCGCACCTTGCGGGGCCAAGGTGAGAGGAATCTGAGAATTCAGGGAAGCGTCAGCAGCTCCATGCTCGCCCGACCGTAGTCGGGCGCCGGGACCCGAGCGTCAGTCTCGGGGCGTGCGTCCTTGAGCTCGACGCCGATGACGTGGATGTCCTCGGAGCCGGTGTTCTCGAGGGTGTGCATCGGGCGTCGGGTCCTGGAACGTGACGCGCTCGTTCGCGAAGGCCGGGTCGGCGCGCGTGTCGCGCAGGACCGCGCCGTGCTCGTCGCGGCGGATCGAGTGGTCGCCCGAGACGTGGTAGAGCAGCGTCGGCGTCAGGTGCGTGTGAAGCGGCGCAGTCGTTCCGACCGGGATCACGATGTCGAGCACCCGCACGAGCTCGTTCTCGAAGATCACCTTGTGGTTGTCGGGCGCAGCGATTGGTCCGTCGAGGTCGTCCATGCCTGAAGTCTAGCCTCGGCCTTCGCCCGCAGCTCGGCGGGACCGTGCAGGGCCGGCCGGCCGGCACGGCAGGCCGGCACGGCCGGCAGGCCGGCACTGGGTCTAGAACCCCCACTACTAGCTGACGCGCTTGCAGACCGCCAACCCGCCAATCTGGAGCCAGACCCCTCTGATTCTCGGCGAATCGGGGCTCCTGAGGCTCAGTTCAGTGACCGGAGTGATATTCCGGGGGTCAGGCGGCGGGCCACGGCGGGATCCAGGCGCCAAACGCGTCGCCTAGTACTTGGAGCAATAACCGGGGACGCGCCAGGGCCCAAGGTAGCCGGGACGCGCCTAGGCCCCAAGGTAGCGGCCGCCTGCCGCACGCAGAGCTAGCGGCCGCCTGCCGCACGCGGAGCCGCCGGTCCGCGGCCCGGAGCCAGGCCGCGCACCCCACGCAACGAGCAAGGCCTCAGTCCAGGAGGCGGTAGGCCTCGAGCGTGAGGAAGTCGGCGAAGCCGTCGGAGAAGACGAGCTGGTCGAGGACCGTCACGGCGTCGGACATGCGTCCGGCGGCGGTACCGCCGAGCCGGCCCAGCTCCTCGTGGCGGATCTTCTTGTAGAGGTCGCCGTCGAAGACCCGGCCATCGGCCAGGCGCGTCCGGGTCGCGCGCCACTGCCACAGCTGCGAGCGGCAGATCTCGGCGGTCGCGGCGTCTTCCATCAGGTTGTTGATCGCGGCGGCGCCGTTGCCCCGCAGCCACGAGTCGAGGTACTGGAGCGCGACCGACACGTTCAGGCGAGCGCCGGCCTCGGTGACCGCGCCGCCGGCTACGGCCAGGTCGAGCAGCTGGGCCGCGGTCACCGAGACCTCGGGTCGGCCGCACGCCCTTCTGGTCGGGCCGCGAACCGAGCACGCCGTCGAAGACCTCGGTCGCGAGCGGCACGAGGTCGGGATGGGCCACCCAGGTGCCGTCGAAGCCGTCGCGCGACTCGCGCTCCTTGTCGTCCCGAACCCGGGCCATCGCCGCGGCGTTCACCTCCCGGTCGCGGCGCGACGGGATGAACGCGGCCATCCCGCCGATCGCGTGGGCGCCGCGCCGATGGCAGGTCTGGACGAGCAGGTCGGTGTAGGCGCGCATGAACGGCATCGGTCATCGTCAGCTGCGGCCCGATCGGGCAGGACCAGGTGCGAGTTCGAGCGGAACTTCTTGATGCAGCTGAACAGGTAGTCCCAGCGCCCGGCATTGAGGCCGGCGGCGTGCTCGCGCAGCTCGTACAGGATCTCGTCCATCTCGAACGCGGCCAGGATCGTCTCGATCAGGACCGTCGCCCGGATCGTCCCGACGGGCAGCCCGAGCGCCTCCTGGGCATGGCGGAAGACGTCGTTCCAGAGGCGCGCCTCGAGGTGCGATTCGAGCTTGGGCAGGTACAGGTATGGGCCGCTGCCCCCGCTCGACCAGCTCGCGGGCGTTGTGGAACACGAACAGGCCGAAGTCGAACAGCGAGGCCGAGATCGGTCCGTTGTCGACCTGCACGTGGCGCTCGTCGAGATGCCAGCCGCGGGGCCGGACGACGAGCGTGGCGATGCTCGTCGTTGAGCCGGTACGGCCTTGCCCTCGGGACTGTCGAACGTGAGCGTCCGCCGGACTGCCTCGGAGATCGCGGCCTGGCCGCCGATCACGTTGGCCCACGTCGGCGATAGCGAGTCCTCGAGGTCGGCCATGAACACCCGGGCGCCCGAGTTCAGGGCGTTGATCATCATCTTGGGCTCGGCCGGCCCGGTGATCTCGACCCGCCGATCGGCGAGGTCCGCCGGTGCCGCGGCCACGGTCCAGGAATCCTTGCGTACGTCGGCGGTGCTCGCGCAGGAAGTCGGGCATGATGCCCCGGTCGAGCTCGTTCTGGCGGTGCTTGCGGGCGGCCAGCAGCTCGAGCCGCCGAGCGCCGAACTTGCGTTGGAGGCCGGCGACGAACTCGAGCGCCTCGGGCGTCAGGACGCCGTCGAGGCCGGCGACGGCCCGGCCGCGGACCTCGATCCCGGGCGGAGCGTCGATCCCGGCCGGTGCAGCGGGGCCGCGGCTGCGGCGGCCACGGCTGCCGCAAAGCCGGGCTCGAGGTCCGGCTCCGGGCTCGGATTCCGGCGCCGGCCCGGGCTCGACAATCGGTCCTGGCCCAGCTTCGGCCTCGGGCTCCGGCACGGACTCGGGTTCGGGTTCGGGCTCAGGCACGGGCTCGGGCTCGGGCTCGCCACGGCTCGGGCTCAGCGACGGGCTCAGGCTCGCGGGCGGCTTCGACGACCAGGAGCGGCGCGAGCGAGCTCCGCTGGGCTCGTCTCGGGTTCAGGCTCGGCTCAGGCTCGGGCTCGGGCTCCGGCTCCGGCACCGGCACCGGCCAGGACCGGCATCCGGCTCGGGCTCGACGGCGACCTCGCTTCGACGGACCGTCGCTTCGATCAGGCCGTACGGCTCGCTCGTCGCGACGAAGATCTCCCGATCGTTGTCCTGGCCGAACGGCGAGAGATCGACCAGCCAGTGATGCAGGTTGGGCATCGTCATCCGGATCTCGTCGATCGCCTGCCTGGGCCTCGAGGACCGCCCGGCCGAGGATCCAGATCGTGGCCTGGACCGACGGGCTGCGGTGGCCGGCGAAGACCTCGAGGAGCGTCGCGGCAGACATCGTCGAACGTCGCGTCGAAGTCGTCGGGCATCGAGCCGTAGCGCCAGCTCGCGCTCAGCCGGCTGGCCAGCAGCCGGTCGTTCGTCTCGGGCAGGGTCGTGTAGTCGTCCCGGGGGAAGCCGCTGAAGGCCGACCCGGCCGTCTTCATCAGGGTCAGGTCCGTCGAGCCCCGACTCGATCGTGTAGCCGGCCGGCTCGGCCCGGATCACCGCCGTCCGGGTCAGCTCGCCGGTTCGCAGGAAGGCGTCGGGGGCCGGCCCGGCGGCGGTCGGGACGGGCTCCCAGCCGTGCTCCTCGATCGAGATGGTGGCGGCGCTGACCTGGGGCAGCTCGCTGAAGTGCCGGGCGAGGACGAGCCCGAAGCCCTCGATCGCGCCGGTCAGGTGCTCGTGGGCGAAGGCATAGGTCGTGTTCTTCATCGTGTCGGTGGCGACGACACCGGCGTTGTCGCCGGCCACATGGGCCGCCTCGAAATCGCCCTCGAGCGAGATCGACACGGTCAGGTCGCGAACCGCGTGCCGTCGGCGCCCCGGCTGACCTTGACCAGGCGGATCGCGGACTTGCCGTAGCGGTTCGGACCCAGCTCGAACAATGTCGACTCCCGTTCGGGGCTCGACCCGCCCATCACCAGCCGCCGGCGTCGCGGATCAGGCGATGGAGCACCCGGGCGGCAACCGCCCGGCGGTAGTCGGCCGTCGAGCGGACATCATCGATCGGCTTGATCTCAGCGGCAAGGGTGACGAATGCCCTATCGGCGGTGTCGCTGGTTGGCGGTGACCCCTCGAGGACGGCCTCCGTCGCCAGTGGCCCGGATCGGCCGCTCGGCGACGGATCCCAGGCCGAGCCGGACCGAGCGCCACGGCGCGTCCGGCCGCCGGCGCGACCCAGCTCAGGGCGAGGACGACCTTGCTGATCGCCTGCGCCCGGCGCGTGCCGATCTTGCGGAAGCGGACCTGGCGATCGGCGACCAGCGGGATCCGGATCCGGACGACGAGCTCGTCCGGCGGCGAGGGCCGTCATGCGATAGCCCGTCCAGAAGGCATCCGGCGGGGATCGCGCGTTCGCCGCGGGCCGATCCGACGACGATCGTCGCGTCGGTCGCCAGCAGGATCGGCAGCATGTCCCCGGCCGGCGATGCGTTGGCGATGTTGCCGCCGAGCGTGCCCCGGTTCTGGATCTGGGCCGCCCCGACGGTCGCGGCCGCCTCGACCAGGGCCGGCAGGAGCTCCCGGCAGACGGCCGAGCGACGGATCGCCGTGTAGGTCGTGAGCGCGCCGAAGCTGAGCGCGTCGCCGTCGAGGGCGATCCCGCGCAGCTCGTCGAGCCGCCACAGGTCGAGCAACCGCTCCGGCCGCGGGCCGAGGCCGCCGGTCAGCTGGACGAGCACGTCGGTGCCGCCGGCGATCGGGCGGTGGGTTGCCTCGGCCAGCAGCGCGTAGGCGTCGGCCAGGCGGGTGGGCGCGACGAGCGGCGGCTCGATCAACCGGCCGCCCCGGATGCACCTCGGACGCTGCCTCGGAGGCAACATCGGACGCCTGGCGTCGACTGGCCGCGAGGGCGATCGCTTCGATGATCTTGGTGTAGCCCGTGCAGCGGCACAGGTTGCCCGCGATCGCCTCGCGAATTGCCTCGTCGGTCGGGGCCAGCGCCCGAGGCCAGGAACGCCTCGCCGGCCATCAGCATGCCCGGCGTGCAGATCCCGCACTGGGCCCCGCCGGCCTCGAGGAAGGCCAGCTGGAGCAGGTTGAGGTCGTCGAGCACGGCCGGCTCGCTCGGCGCTCGGCCGGCGACGCCCGAGGCCCTCGACCGTTCGGACCGCGTGGCCGTCGACCTGGCTGATCGGCACCAGGCACGAGTCGACGACCTCGCCGTCGAGGAGGACCGTGCAGGCGCCGCACTCGCCTTCGCCACAGCCTTCCTTCGTGCCGGTCAGGCCGAGGTCCTCGCGCAGGACATCGAGCAGGCGGCGGGCGCCCGGCAGGTCGAGCTCGACGATGTCGTCGTTGACCCTGAAGCGGAGCGGTCACGGCCGGGACTTCCTCGGCCGTCAGCGCCGCCAGGATTCGTTCCGGGCTGGCCGGGCAGGTCATGGATCCAGACGCCCGTCGCGTCGTGGATCGCGGCGACCACCGCCGGCGCGCCGACGTCCATCGGCAGCTCGCCGATCCCCTTGGCGCCATGCGGGGCGCCGCTGAACGGCGCCTCGACCAGGATCGTGCTGATCCGGGGCGCATCGAGGGCGGTCGGGATGAGGTAGGTCGCCAGCCGGTCGTTCAGGTAGCGGCCGTCGTGGAGCTTGATCTCCTCGATCGTGGCGTAGCCGACGGCCTGGAGCGTGCCGCCTTCGACCTGGCCCTCGGCCAGGACCGGGTGGATGACCCGGCCGACGTCGTCGGCGGCGACCACGCTGCGGACGGCGACCTCGCCGGTGTCGAGATCGACGTCGACCTCGGCCACGGCCGAGGCCCAGCCGAAGGCCGGGTAGGCATCGCCGCGATAGGTCGTGTCGTCGAAATCGACCCCGGGATACGGCTCGAAATGCTGGTCGATCCGGGTTGCGCCATGGATCCGGGCGTCGGCGGCGTAGAGCTCGGCGAACGAGCCGCCGCATTGCCGCCCTGGCCGCTGCGGCCCTCGACGACCGCCCGCAGGCGACGGCAGGCCTCGATCACGAGGCCACCGACGACCATCGCGGTCCGGGAAGCGACCGTCGGCCCGCTGTCGGGAACGAGGGCGGTGTCGACATCGGCCAGCTCGACCGCTTCCATCGGCACGCCGAGGGCCTCGGCGGCCAGCTGCGGGAAGATCGTCTTGGTGCCCTGGCCCATCTCGGTCGAGCCGATCAGGATCCGGATCCGGCCGTCCGCCCCGAGCTCGACCGAGGCGACCGAGGCGAGGTGGACCTCGCCCGAGCCGGTGAACCCGGCGCCGTGCCAGGCCAGGGCGAGGCCGATCCCGTGGGCGCTCCGGGCCCGGGTCGACCGGCCGTCGGCCGTGCGGGCGGCTCGATCGCTGGCCGTGCGCGCCCGGACCCGCTCGAACTCGGCCGCCTCGGCGCCCCGGTCGAGGACCTCCTCGGCCGCGACGCTCTCGCGCAGGACCTGGCCGGTCGGCGTCGTGTCGCCCGGCCGGTACAGCCAGCGCCGGCGGAGCTCGAGGGGCGACTCGCCCAGCGCCTCGGCGATCCGGTTGACCTGCATCTCGGCGGCGAACTCGGTCTGGGGCGCGCCGAAGCCGCGGAAGGCGCCGTTCGGAGGCGTGTTGGTGGCCACCGCGCGGGAGTGGATCCGGACGTTCGGACAGGCGTACGGGCCGCCCGAGTGGAGGGTGCCCCGGGACAGGACGACCGGGCTGAGGGTGCAGTACGCCCCGCCGTCCATGACGATCTCGATGTCCTGGCCGATCAGCCGGCCGTCGGCCGAGACGGCGCTGCGGTAGCTGACGATCGCCGGGTGACGCTTGGTCGTGGCGGCGATGTCCTCGTGGCGGTCGTAGATCATCCGGACCGGCCGCCCGCAGGCCCGTGCGAGCAGGGCCGCGTGGAGGGCCAGGATCGAGGGATATTCCTCCTTGCCACCGAAGCCGCCGCCGGTCTCGGCCTGGATCACCTGGGCCTGCTCGTCGGTCAGCAGGAGCGATCGCCGAAGCGCCTTGTGGACGTAGTACGGGCACTGGAGCGAGCCGTGGACGGCGACTCCGCCGTCGTCCCGGGGGACCGCGATCATCGCGTTGTTCTCGATGTACAGCT
The DNA here is from genome assembly GCA_963720965.1 of uncultured Chloroflexia bacterium. GTDB lineage: Bacteria > Chloroflexota > Limnocylindria > Limnocylindrales > CSP1-4 > Palsa-1033. The sequence continues at coordinate 54,454 of CAVRHD010000005.1, forward strand.
GCTCCTGGTGGCCGACCCGGTACTCGCCCTCGATGACGAGGCTGGCCTCGCGAGAACGCCGCGGCGATGTCGCCCGTCTCGATCTCGTAGTGGGCGAAGACGCGCTCGCTCAGGAGCGGGTCGAGGACCGGCGGCAACGCCTCGGTCCGAACCGTTACGTGGGCGACGGCCTCGTGCAGGAGGGCGCGATCCGGAGCCGCGACCAGGGCGATCGGCTCGGCGTGATGGCGAACCTCCGAGTCGACCAGGATCGGCTGGTCGTCCTGGATCGAGTTGACGACGTTCGGGCCGGGGATGTCGGCGGCGGTGACGACGACCACCTTCGACCAGTCGAAGCCGGGGTCGCGCTCGATCCCGAGGAGGCGGGCGTGGGCCTCGGTCGAGCGGATCGTCGCGCCGTACCACGCCCCGGGGAAGACCAGGTCGTCGGTGTACTGGGCCGTGCCGGTCAGCTTGGCCGGACCCTCGCGACGGAGCGGCCCGCGGCCGGTTGCGCGGCCCGGGGTCGGCGCTTCAGGCCGAAGAATCACGGGGGTCGCAGCGCGGCCCGGCGGGGTCCGGATGGTCATGTCAGCCCGTTCATCCTGACGCCCCACGATGGGACCCGTGGCGCGGGCCTGTCAACTGTGGCCTGGGCCGGCGGCCCGGGCCCGGCCACGCTCGATCCGGCCACCAAGCCGAGCCCGGGCCTGGACGCCCCGACGCGTTGTTCCGGAATATCAGTCGGGGTAGTGGTATGGAACGAATCGAGCTCGCTCTCGAGCCGCTGGAGGTGGCGCGCCCGGAATCCACGCTCGTGTCGGCCGCACCCGGGCTACGCACGACCGCCCATCGGCGCGATTCCTTCCTTAGTACTTCGTGGGCTGGTAAGCCGGGAGCACCGTCGCGCCGGGCCCGGCCAGCCACTCGGCGCCTCGGGCGGCGTGATGTAGCAATCGCGGCGATGCCGGTGCAGCTCCGCGGCGGGGCCGTGCGCGACCTTAGGACCAAGCAGATGGATACCGCGGGTTAGGCGGGTAGCGGCCGCGGAGTTGCCCGATCCAGGCGACGCCTGAGCCGGTCGGCGCCGAACCCGACCGCCAGGAGGATCACGCCTTCGATCAGCAGGCCGACATAGGTCGACTCGGCCAGATAGCTGAGGTTGAAGTCGGTGAGGGCAACGATCAGGCCGATCGCTCCAGCGAGCAGATAGGCGGTTGACCCGCGCCGGAATGCACGCTCGATCAGGACGATCGCGAGGATCAGGATCGCGAGGTCGGCGATCCATGGTTCGAGGATCCGGGCGTAGTTGCCGCTGGCATCGTCGCCACTTTGGGTCAGCGTCGTCGCCAGGCCGACGATCGCGACCATGCCGGCCCAGAACCGGGTGACGGCTGCTCGCCGAGCCGCTCCAGGATCCTCGGCGGCGTGGCCTGCTTCGCGCAGACCCAGCAAGCCGATGAGAAGCGCAACGAGCAGCCACCACACAGCGCCTGCCAGGACTAGGCCGGCGGACGTGGACGGCTGCGATGGACAGCACGGCCCGACGCCCTGGTTGGCCTGGTCGGCGGGGACGATGAACGCCTGGAGCCACAGGAGGACCGCGCCCGCCAGGGCCGTCACTGCCACGAGGAAGCCCAGCTGGGTGGCGACGGCCGGCAGATATCGACGGAAGGCGATCGCCGCCGCGACGCCGACGAGGGCGATCACGACAAAGGGCGCTTCCGCCTGAAGGGTGTTTCGCAGGACGTCAATCTGGACGACAAACGACGCGGCAGCGAGCTGCCAGTGCGGTGGCCACGACGAAGGCGATGCCTGCCGCGCGCCGACGCCGGCTGTCCCCGCGAGCGAGAAAGATGCCCAATCCGACCATCACGAGGGCGGCCAGGCCGAGCCCGGCGGCCGAGATCGCCTCGCGATTCTGGCCGTCGATCACGCTCGCGAGGTACGTGATCCAGGCTCCGAGCAGGAACGCAGCTCCGAGATAGGCGAACATCTCACCCACCGTCGGGCTGGGACCGAAGAACGATCCCCGCGGGCTGGGCCGGTCCGATGTTGTCGGCTGGATTGATTCGGTTCCGCCCAGCGTCGTCCGCAGGCGATCCGCGAGCTCAGCATCGATCAGGCCAGCCGCTTGCCACTCGGCTATGTGGACGTCGGGATCGCTCATCGCCCGCTCTCAGCAGGATCGTCCGCAGGCTGGATCATCGCCCGGCCTCCCTTGAAGGCTTCCAGGACCGACGCGCGGCCCCGGTGCGACCGGAGGTGTCTTGGCTGCCGCGTCAAACATAGGACGCGCAGCCTGGGGAAGTGTCACGCGCCTCGGTCGCTCCCGAGCTCCCACGACGCTTCGAAGGCCGTCAAGGACGGCCGACCGGAAGTGCGGCAGCTCGGGCGGCGTGGCGTAGCATTCGGGCCGATGCCTCCCAGCCTGCCGGACGAGCCGCCCTTCGCCCTGCGAGCGAGGATCCTGACTCCGCTCGCGGATGGCGGCAGCCGCTTCGAGCCAGACGGGCTGCTGACGGTGGACGCGGCCGGTCGGATCGCCGCGATCGGGGCCTGGACCGCGGACGCAGCTGCCGACGGCCCGGTCATCGACTTGCGGCCGTTGCTGATCCTGCCCGGCCTGATCGACCTCCACGTCCACCTGCCCCAGGTGCCGCACGCCGGGCTGGGCTTCGGGACACCCCTGCTCGAGTGGCTCCAGCGCTACGTCTTCCCGCTCGAGCGGGACTTCAGCGAGGACGTGGCGGCCATCGTGGCCCCTGCGGTCTATCGGGCGTTCGCCGCGGCCGGCACGACCACCGCCCTGATGTACGGAGCGGTCTACGAGCCGTCCCTGGACGAGGCGTTCCGGGCGGCCGAGGCCCATGGGATCCGGGCGATCATCGGCAAGGTGATGATGGACCGGCTGACCTACGACGAGACCCGCCGGCCGTCGGAGCTGCTCGAGCTGTCGCTGCGCCAGTCGGCCGACCTGTGCGAGCGCTGGCACATGCGCGACAACGGCCGGCTGCGCTACGCCTTCACGCCCCGCTTCGCGGTGGCCTGCTCGGCCGACATGCTGCGCGAATCGGCCGCCCTCGCGAAGTCGACAGGGGCGTACTGGCAGACCCACCTGGCCGAGGATCGCGACGAGATCGCGGCGGTCGCCGAGCTCTTTCCCGAGGCGCGCGACTACCTGGACGTCTACGACCGGGCCGGCGGGCTCGGCCCGAAGACGATCCTGGCCCACGCGATCCACCTCTCGGACCACGAAGTTGCCCGCCTTGCCGAGACCGGCACGCGCCTCGCCCACTGTCCGGCCTCGAACCTGTTCCTCGCGTCGGGGATCATGCCCCTGGCCCGCTATCTCGAGGCCGGCATCGCCGTTGGGCTCGGCTCGGACGTGGCCGGTGGGCCCGGACCTGTCGATCTTCGGGGCGATGCGCTTCGGGGGCTACGTCCAGAACGCCCTGCGGGTCGCCGGCGGCGATGCCCGCCCGATCCTCGACTCCGCTCGGCTGGCTGCGCCAGGCCACCTACGAGGCGGCCCGCTGCCTCGGCCTCGAGGATGAGATCGGCTCGCTCGAGGCGGGCAAGGATGCCGACCTGATCCTGGTCGACCCATCGCTTGCGGCGCCGCCGGCGGCACCGGAGCTGGACGATCCCGCGGACATCCTGAGCACCCTGATCTTCCGCTCCCATCCGGCCATGGTCCAGCGGAGCGTGGGTCCGCGGCCGCCGGCTCGAGGGCCCGCCCGGGTGACGGCCGCCGTCGACATCCTGATCACCGGTGGGACGCTCGTCGACGGCACGGGCCAGCCGGGCCGGGCGGGCTCGATCGCGATCAGCGGCGATCGGCTGCGCCTGATCGAGGCGGGCGATGAGCTGCCCGACCACGCCGGCCGGCGTGATCGACGCGACGGCCAAGGTCGTCGCGCCCGGGTTCATCGACCTCCACAGCCACGCCGGGCTGATGGTCCTGGCCGATCCGCGCCACGAGCCGAAGGTCCGCCAGGGCGTCACGACCGAGGTGATCGGGGTCGACGGCAACTCCTACGCGCCGTTCGACGACCCGGCCGACCTGGCCGCCTTCGTCGAGCTGAACGCCGGGCTCGACGGCCACCCGGAGATTGCCTACGACTGGGACACCGTGGCCGCCTACCTGACCCGCTTCGACCGGCAGGTCAGCGTGAACATCGCCTACCTCGTCGGCAACTCGGTCCTGCGGATCGGGGCCCTCGGCTGGAACGATGTCCCGGCCGGAGAGGGCGCGATCGGCCTCGATGCGCTCGATGCTGGCCGAGGCGATGGCCGAGGGTGCCTTCGGGCTGAGCTCGGGCCTGGACTACCCGCCCGGCTCGTACGCCACCACGGCCGAGCTGGCGGCCCTGACCGAGGAGGCCGGCCGGCATGGCGGCTTCTACCACACCCACGTCCGCTACCCGCTCGGCGATGGCTACCTGGACCCGTTCCGGGAGGCGATCGAGATCGGCCGGCTGGGCCAGGCGCCGGCCCACATCACCCATTTCTACCATCGGGCCACGTTCCCGGGTGGGCCGGGACCGATGCTCGAGCTGGTCGGACGTCGCCCGGGCCACGGGCCAGGACGTCACCTTCGACTCCTACCCGTCCGAGTGGGCCAGCACCCGCCTGCTGATCCTGATCCCGCCGTGGGTCCAGGAGGGCGGCCCGGCCCTGACCAAGGAGCGCCTGGCCGACCCGGCAATTCGCGGCCGGCATCCGGCGCGAGCTGGCCGAGCGCGGCACCCTGTTCGCCGGCAGCGGCGGCCTGGCCGGCGTGCGGGTCGGCTACTTCGCCCGGCCCGAGCACGCCCGCTGGGAGAGCTGGACGCTGGGCGAGATCCAGGCCGAGACCGGGTCCGAGGCGGTCGACCTCGTGTGCGACCTGCTCCTCGCCGAGGACCTCCGCCTGAACGAGGTCACGCCCGGGCCGAACCGGGCCACGATGCCGCCCTTCTTCCAGCATCCGGTCGGGATGGTCGGGACCGATTCGACGTTCGTCGGAGCCAAGCCGAGCCCGCGCACGTACGGCTCGTTTCCCCGGATCCTCGGCGAGTTCGTCCGGGACGAGCGACTGCTCAGCCTCGAAGAGGCGGTTCGCAAGATGACCTCGGCGCCGGCCGCCCGACTGGGGATCACGGATCGGGGCCGGCTGGCCGACGGCATGCTGGCCGACGTCGTCGTGTTCGATCCGGTCCGGGTCCGGAGCCTGGCCACGATCGACGAGCCGCGCCGATTCCCCGAGGGGATCGAGCAGGTGATCGTCAACGGGACGCTCGTCGTCGACGAGGGCCGTCATACCGGCGCGACCCCCGGCCGGGCGCTCCGCCACGGGCGGGTCTGAAGGCTCGGCTCAGCCAGTTCCCGGCTCAGCCAGCCCGGCTCAGCCGGGCGTGGGCAGGAAGTAGCCGGTGACGTCGAACAAGGACTGGACGATGCCACCCGTCCCGGACTTGAGGATGATCCAGAGCTTGCCGTCCGAGCCGAGGGCGACCGTGACGCCGTTGGCCCGCGTGTCGGTCCGCGGGAAGTTGATCGTCGAGGTGGCCGGCTTCGTCGTGGCCGCCGAGGTCAGGGCCAGGTAGCCCGGCGCGTTCTGGCCGGTCACGGTCAGGTTGCCCGTGACCGCGATCGCTCCGTCCGGGACATCGAGCGCGGGATTGGCGTTGCGGCCCGTGACCTGGAACCAGTTGGCGACGCCCTGCTTCAGCGGCGTGGCCTTCGTCACGCCGTTGACGCCGAGCGCGGTGCGGGTATCGAGCAGGCGGGTCGGGGCCAGGGCGAAGTAGCTGGCTCCCGAGGCGCCCGGCAGGAAGTAGCCGGTCACGTCGAAGATGATCTCGGCCGAGGAGCCGGTCGTGCCGACGTAGGTGAAGCTGAGCTTGCCGCTGCCGAGCGGCGCGGTGACCGCGTTGGCCCGGATGTCATGGGCCGGGAAGTTGAGGGTCGAGGTCTTCGGCGCGTTCGTGGCCGTGCTGGTCACCGCGACGTAGCCGCTCGGTGGCCGGGTTGACCACGGTCAGGTTGCCGGTCACCGCGATCGCGCCGTCGGGGATGCCCGCCACGCCGGTGACCTGGACCGTCCGGGCGACCTTGTTCTTGATCACGGTCGGGTTGAGCAGGCGGGTCGGGGCCAGGGCGAAGTAGCTGGCTCCCGAGGCGCCCGGGCAGGAAGTAGCCGGTCACGTCGAAGATGATCTCGGCCGAGGAGCCGGTCGTGCCGACGTAGGTGAAGCTGAGCTTGCCCGCTGCCGAGCGGCGCGGTGACCGCGTTGGCCCGGATGTCATGGGCCGGGAAGTTGAGGGTCGAGGTCTTCGGCGCGTTCGTGGCCGTGCTGGTCACCGCGACGTAGCCGCTGGTGGCCGGGTTGACCACGGTCAGGTTGCCGGTCACCGCGATCGCGCCGTCGGGGATGCCGCCGACGCCGGTGACCTGGACCGTCCGAGCGACCTTGTTCTTGATCACGGTCGGGTTGAGCAGGCGGGTCGGGGCCAGGGCGAAGTACGTCGCGCCGGGGATGGATGGCACGGGCGTGACCGGAGCGCTGGCCGCCGAGGCCGCGCCGTCGCCGGACGAGTTGTGGGCGACGACGGTGAAGCTGTAGGCCGTGCCGTTGGCCAGGCCCTTGACGATGCACGAGACCGCACCGGTCGCGGTGCAGGTCTTGCCGCCCGGCGCCGAGGTCACCGTATAGCTGGCGATCGGGCCGCCACCGTCGTTGGCCGGCGGCGACCAGGTCACGAAGGCGGACGCGTCGAGGGCCGTCGGCGACCGGCGCGGTCGGCGGATCGGGCAGGGCGGGCAGCACGGTCAGGTTGGCCACGGTCGTCTTGGTCAGGCCGCCGCCGACGCCCGTGATCTTGGGCGCGACAACGCCCGGCGGGGTCACGGTGGGCACGTTCGAGGTGGTGATCGTGAGCGTCGAGGATCGAGCCGGTGACCGGGTTCGGGCTGAACGACGCGGTCGTGCCGGCGGGCAGCGGGCTGGTCAGGCTGAGGGTCACCGGCGGCACGAACTCGCTGCGGTTGACCGAGATCGCGAACGTGGTGGTTCCGCCGCGCATGATCGACTGGCTGGTCGGCGCCGCGACGACGCTGAACGTCGGGTTGTAGGTGACCGGCGTGAGGTCCGTCCCGTTGTAGCGGTCGAGGTCGACGCAGCCGGTGGTGATCCCGGCCACGTGGCCGCAGTCGGTGTACTGCCAGAACGTCCAGCCGTTGCCGCTCCAGTTGCTGCCTGGAACGGTCGGGCTGGTCACGCCCCAGTTGGCGATCCACAGGACCTTGTAGCCGGCCAGGGCGATGCTCGTGTTGTTGCCCATCTTGCTCGACCAGAAGCTCGGGCTGACGTAGATCATCGGCTGGATCCCGAGCTTGGCGGTCACTTCGTCGAGCCAGGCCCGGACCCAGACCTGGAGGGCGGCCGGGGCGAGCGCGCCGGTCTGCTCGAGGTCGAGGGCCGGCAGCAGGTTGCCCGCGGTCAGCCCGGCAACGGCGACGTAGTGGTCGGCCTCCGCGACCGCTTCACCCGGGGTCGAGTCCGGGTCGGCGAAGTGATAGGCGGCCATCGGGATCCCGACGGCCATGGCCCCGGCCCGGTTGGTCGCGTACATCGGATCGACGTAGCCGGTCCCCTCGGTCGCCTTCATGACCACGAACTGCTTGCCCGCGGCCTTGACCTGGGGCCAGTTGATCGTGGCCTGCCAGCGACTGACGTCGAGGCCCTTCGAGGGGTGCCGTGACCGACGGGCGGACGCGCTGGCCGGGCTGGCTGAGCGGTGGCCGGCTGCCCGAACCGGGCTTCTGCGGGGCGAGCTGGCTGGGGACAGGGGCGGGCGAAGCGGCCCGCACGGTGCCGGGTCCGAACGTTGCGGCCAGGATCAGCAGGATCCCCGTCAGGATCCCGGCGTACCGGGCCGACTGGGGTCGGACCCGAGCACGCTCGATGGCAGGTGTCACAGGCATCATCGGTGCAGGGGGCCCATCCTGGACCCCCGGGCGGGCGCACACCATAACCCCATCGGACCAGTCCCGACCGCCATGGGTCATGTCGGGACGAGGGGATCAGGTCAGTCGAGCGCGCTCATGGCAGCACCGGCGCCGATCGATGCGAGCTCGGCCTGGGGGGCCATCACCGGCACTCCGGCCTCGGCCTCGGACTGGGCAGACTGGCCATCGGGCGCGGGCACGTCCTGGAGCGTGACCGCGACGCTCAGACCTCGCGCGTAGTCGAGGAGGACACCCCGCAGGAGGTCCTCGTTGTTGCCCGTGGCCAGGGCCATCAGGCCGCGAACGTCCTCGCGAACGCCGGCGGGCGCCCGATCGGCCTCCGCCCGGAGGACCTTGGGGTTCTCCGTCGGTTCGACGCGCTCCGAGTCGTAGAACAGCTCTTCGTGGAGCTTCTCACCGGGCCGCAGCCCGACGATGTCAATGGGCTGGCTATCGGGATCCCGACCGGCCAGGCGCACGAGGTCTCGGGCGAGGTCCATGATCTTGACTGGCTGACCCATGTCGAGCACGAACAGGTCGCCCGATCCGGGCCAGGGCCGCGGCATCGAGGATCAGCCAGGCCGCCTCGGGAATGGTCATGAAGAAGCGGGTCATGGCTGGATCGGTGACGGTCAGCGGCTCGCCGTTCTCGAGCTGCTCCTGGAAGATCGGCACGACGCTGCCGTTCGATCCGAGGACGTTGCCGAAGCGCACTGAGACGTATGGCCGGCCGGTCCGACGGGCGGTGTCGGCGACGAGCATCTCGGCGACCCGCTTGCTCGCACCCATGACGCTCGACGGCCGGACGGCCTTGTCGGTCGAGACGAGGACGAACCGTTCGACACCGGCGCTGGCCGCTGCATCGAGGACCGCCTGGGTACCGCTCACGTTGACGAACATCGCGTCCGACGGATGGGCCTCCATCATCGGCACGTGCTTGTAGGCGGCGGCGTGGAAGATGACCGACGGAGCTTCCAGGGAGATGAGCCTGTCCATGGCCGGACGGTTGGTGATGTTGGCCAGGGCGATCCGAACCTCGGGGACTGAGCCATGGCCGTCGCGTCCGTCGAGCTCGCGCTCGAGCAGGTACAGCGGACTCTCGGCCCGGTCGAGCAGGATCAACCGCCGCGGGCCAAGGGCATAGACCTGGCGGGCGAGCTCCGAGCCGATCGAGCCGGCAGCGCCGGTGATCAGGACGGTCTGGTCGCGGATGATCCCGGCGACGCCATCGACGTGATCGGTCACGATCGGCCGCCGGAGGAGGTCCTCGACCCGGATCCGACGCATCCGGTTGGCCGCGACGCTGCCATCCAGGAGATCCGTGACCGGAGGGACGGTCCGGACTTCGAGCCCCAGGGCCAGGGCCGATTCGACCACGGGCCGCACGGCGGCGCCCGGCGCGCTGGGCATCGTGATCAGCAGCGTTCGGGCGCCGGTCAGCTCGGAGGCTCGAGTGAGCTGATCCCGGCCCCCGAAGACACGCAGCCCCGCGACGTACTTGCCGGTCAGAGCTGGATCGTCATCGAGGAAGCCGACGGGCACCACACCGGTACCGGGATTTCGCTCGGCCGAGCGGGCCATCAGGACGCCGGTCCGGCCGGCGCCGTACAGCAGGGTCAGGCGCTGGCCGGTGCTCGCGCCGGCGGGCAGTCTGCGGTGACCAGTCGAATGCGGCCCGGATGGTGAACCGGGCCCCGCCCAGGATCGCGAGGCTGAGGAGCAGCTCGAGCGGCCAGAACGACCTGGGCAGTCCGCCCGGCATGTCGTAAGGCCAGATCGCCAGCAGGCCGTAGAACAGGGCCATGCAGGCGAGCGTGCCGACCAGGACCGCGCGCCGCGATCCGGACGACGTCGGGGATGCTGGCGAAGCGCCAGCCTCGTGCAGTACAGGCCCATCCGGCTGTTCACGGCGGTGCGGGTGGCAACGAGCAGCGCGATCGTGGGGACGAGCGGACTGATGAGCTGGGGGCCAGGGATCACGTCGTAGCGCAGGCCGAGCGCGACGTAGGCGGCGACGACGATCCCAACCAGGTCGATGATCAGGAGGTGGCGCGCCTGCAGCCGGCGAGCCACTCGCGCGATCACTGCACCGTCCGGCAGGGAGGGCGCAGCCCAGTGATCAGTAAATGGCGAGCTGTGTACGGCATCGGCAAGGCGAACCGGCAGACGTGAGATGCGGCCAGTCAAAGGAATCCCCGGGCACGGAGATCGCTACGACATACGACGTTGCGACCAGTGACGCGTGAACAATCAACCAGATAACACGCGACTGACCATGGTCCACGGGGACGCGCCACACCCGGAACCCTGGAACCGCGATTGCCCGAAGGGCCGTGATAACTCGGATGAAAGAGGCGACCCTTCGGGACTTGGAACGATAGGCCATCCGTCGAAGTCCGACCAGTACTTTCGACGGTTGTCGCACCTGATCCGTTGCCCGCGGGCACCACTCGGCCCATCGAGGTGGCTACCTGGCCCGGATCCGTCCGATCCGCTGGAGGTGGGGCGCGGCTGACCCCCGTCGGTCGCCGATGGATCTGGTCCTTCGTCCCTGACGCGGCCCTCGCCCGGAGGTGCCCGAAGTCAACAAAAACCCCACCCCACTGCACGCCCATGACCATGGGGCCACGGATTCGGGGCCCTTCTGACCGAATGGTCGGGGGACCGGATTCACCGCTCTCGCTCCTAGGCTCCCCGGACACACCTGCCCCATTGGGCACTTCTAGGGCACACCTGCCCTCGAGGAAGGAGCGACCCATTGTCGAACCACGTGCAGCGTGCGAGCAGCCCCCTCCCCCCCGACCCGAACGCCGCTGTTCGCCGGGAGCTCGCCCGAGACCATCGACCTGTCCGCCCGCTGGCGGTCCTGCTGACGATCGGAGCGCTGATCGCCGGTGGCGCCGGTATCGGCGGCTGGCTGACCGGTCCGAGTGGCCTGCCGGCCGCGGCTTCGAGCCCGACCTGGGTCCAGGACACCAGCTCGAGCCTGCACTGGTCCGGCAGCTGGACCACCGCCTCGAACCAGGCCGACTCGGGTGGCACGGTCCACCAGAGCGTCAGCGCGGGCGCCTCGGTCAGCCTCGCCTACACCGGCTCGTACCTGAGGATCATCGGCCCCACCGGCCGTGGCCGGGGCGTCATGACCGTGAAGCTCGACGGCGTAACGACGACGGTCTCGACCCACGCTGGGGCCACCCATGCCCGCCAGACCCTCTTCGCCGGCGCGGGCAAAGCCGGCAACACCCACAGCGTCACGGTCACGGTCGCCGGCTCGAACGGACACCCACTGGTGAGCCTGGATGCCTTCGTCGTGAGCGAGCCGGCGGCAGTCGCAGCGCCAACGGCCACGCCGACGCCAACGCCAACGCCGAGCGCAACGCCAGCGCCCACGCCAACGCCGGCCAGCTCGAGTGGCCTGGCGCCCGATCCGACGCCGACACCGACACCGACCTCGGCTCCAACGCCGACTCCGACCCCGACGGCAACGCCGTGGGCGACGCCGGTGCCCACGCCGACCCCCTCATTTGCGCCGACGCCGGTTCCACCGCCTACGCTCGCGCCAAGCTGCCCAGGCTCGCTCCAGGCAGCGATCAACGCGGCCAGCGCCGGATCCACGCTGAACCTGACCGGCTGTTCATATTCGGGCGGAGCAACCGTCGGCAAGTCCCTGACCCTCGAGGGTGTCCAGATCTCCGTTGGATCGGGGCAGACGGGCCTCACCGTGAGCGCCAGCAACGTGACCATCGACGACGTGACGATCAGCGGGGCCCAGAGCCACAACTACAACGGCTCCGAGGATGGAATCTACGTGGGCTCGGCGATCGCCCACCTCACGATCGAGAACTCCTCGATCAGCCAGTTTGGCAACGGCGGAATGTGGCTCAACGCGGTGTCCGACCTGAGCTTGGTCAATAACCACGTGGCCGACACGTTCTACGCGGGAATCATGGTCCTGTCGGGCAATTCCGGGACGATCAGCGGGAATCTCGTGGAGCGCGTCGGCGTGGGCTGGACCACCGGCGGAAACGGCGGGGGGATGGGCACGAACAATGCCTACGGGATCGCCCTGTCCCAGACCGGTGGTGCGGTCACGACCGGGTTCACGGTTAGCGGCAACACCGTCCAGGATGTCCCGACCTGGCACGGGATCGACACCCACTCGGGCACCAACCTGATCTTCAGCAAGAACACCGTCCTGCGCTGCTCTCGGGGCATCTTCGTCACGAGCTCTGTCTCGAGGGCCGACAACGTCCAGGTCGTGAACAACCAGTTGCTGTCACCGTTTCCCGTGGCCTTCAACCTGGAAGCCATCACGACCGCATCGACCGACAACGTCACGATCTCCGGCAACACCCTGAGCGGATGGTCCGGCAACACCATCGAGGACTACGGCAACGACAGCACCGGCCTGGTCGTAAGCAACAACTCGATCAGCCAGTAGCTGTCTGGGCCGGTGCTCGGGCGACCCATCGCGGGTTCGAGCACCGGCCGCAGGACTCTCGGGAGCGACCCTCCCGCAGCCTGTCTCGCACATTGTTGATGGAACGCACCGGCAGACCACCGGTTGAGGGCCCCTGACGCGTTCGGTCGGTATACTCCGGCCGTCATCCCGCCCGTGAGGATCCCTTTTGAGCCGGCTATCTCTTATTGTCACCTGGATCGCGGTCGTCGCGATCAGCGCCGGAGTGTGCGCCTTCGTGGCGTTCGTCGCGTCCAGCCAACGGCCGCTGGTCTATACCAGCCAGGCCAGCATCCTGATCGGGCCACCGCTCGGCGGTCAGATCAACGAGAGCGATATCAATGTTGGGCAGGATCTCCGGTCCACCTACGCTGACCTTGCGACGACCCGTCCCCTCCTGGACCGAGTGGTCGCGGAATCTCACGTGGACATCTCCACCGATGACCTGGTCGGCGACGTCAGTGCCTCGGTTCCGGCCAACAGCACCCTGCTGGTCATCAGTGTCGCGACTGGCGACCCCAACAAGTCGGCGGTGCTAGCCAACGCCGTCGCCTCGGAGCTGGTCGCCTATCCGACCACGCAGACCGATTCGAAGACGACCTCCAACGTGGCGGTGTCTGTGGTCGACCCGGCGGTGCCGGCCACGTCGGCCCAGGACCGACACATCCTGCTGGGCACAGCGGCCGGCGCCGGCATTGGCCTGCTCATCGCGGCCGGGTTCGCGTTCCTTGTCGAGAACCTGCGCCAGGATCGCAAGGCGGCCGAAGCCAAGGTCTGATCCGGGCCGAGGGTCCGGCCGGTCAGAGAGTGTCGATCTCGGCCGATATCGGGCCGGCCGCTTCTTCCCGCCGGCCCGCCGTCAGAAGCGCATCGAGGTAGAACTTTGTCGCCCAGTTCGGCAACGTGCTGGGCATATAGCCGCCCCAGATCGGGTCAGAGCCAGGTATCCCGCCGCGGATCCCGGGGTTCGATTGGCGCAGGGATTGGGCGTCGCCGACCAGATCGAGGGCCCGTCGTGCGGCCAGCTCGAACCGGCGGTCCGGCTCCAGGTCCGCCAGCTGCATCCAGACGAGGGCCATCTGGGCATTGCCGGTCAGGCAGGCGTAGTCCGATCGTCCGGTCCAGCTCGAAATCGATGATGGCCGGCAGCCAGCCGCCGGCCAGGGTGAGATCGGCCAGTGCGTCGGCGGACCGCCGCGCAGCCGCAACGAAGTCGTCGCGCCCCAGGATGAGGCCGGCGTGCATGACGCCCCAGACCGTGTAGGCGTAGGTGTGGGTCACGGCTCGGTGCGCAAGGTGGTCGGCTTCGCTGAACCCGGAGCGCTCGAACCAGCCGGTTTGCGGATCGCGCTGGCTCAGGACCCATTCGATATGTCGCCCTGCCGCCTCGCGATAGACGGGTTCGTCCGCCACCTGGCCCAGCTCGGCCAACCAGCACGAGGCGTGGGCGGTGTAGGTCACCGGGTAGCCCAGGTAGCCAAAGCGTCGCCAGGCTCCGTCCTCGTCCTGGACGCCGACCAGCCAGTCGGCCGCCGCTCGCGCCAGCTTCAGGACCGACTCGTCGTTCGTCGCCTGGTACCACGCAGTGAGCCCGTTGATGATCTGGCCCGTGTTGAAGACGGACGGTCGGCGAGGGCTCTCGGCGATCGTGCCAGCCGGAAATGCGCCGTTTGCTAGCTGCACTGCCGCCAGGAACTGGACCGCTCGACCCGCCCGCGCACGAAAGTCGTCCTCGCCGGTCGTGGACGCCAGGGCGAGCATCGTGGGAATGATGTAGCCGGTCGTTTCAGGGTACGACGGGGACCAACCTCGCCGGAGGTGGTAGGACCAGCTGACGCCGCCGTCGCCGGTTGCGTCCTGCGCCCGACGGAGCCACTCTGCTGACGCCGCCAGCCGAACGCCCTGGTCGGGACCACCACCAGGGTGCCTGCGACCTGGCCGGGTCGCGAGGATCGCGCGGGCGCTGGCCGGTCGCCAGAAGCCTGTGTCGAGTGCCGCCCGAACCGTGCCTCGAACGCTCATCCCTTGAACGTGCCGGATGCGGCCTGGTAGATGTCGACCAGTCGGCCGGCATTATGGTCGACGTCGTAGTCGGCGAGCACCCGCTCGTGGAGCCGGTCAGCTGCGGCGGCCGCGCCCGCCCGATCGGCAACGAAGCCCCGAAGCGCTGCTGCAACCGACGCGGCCGAGACCTCGGCCAGGATCCGGCCCCGACCGCCTTCGAGCAGCTCCGGGATTCCGCCAACGGCGCTGGCGATGACCGGTGTGCCGACCGATCCAGCTTCGACCAGCACGGTCGGCAGGCCCTCGCCGCGCGAGGCCAGCACGAGCACGTCCGCGGCGCACAGGTAGCGGACGACGTCGTCGTGGGTCTTCTCGCCCCGATAGTCCAGGAGGCGGTCCGACTCGCCCCCGGTCAAGCCGTAGCCGAACTCCGGGCCCTTGCCGACGAATACTCCCAGGAACGGGTCGCCCAGCTCGAGGATCGCGTCGGCGACTTCGCGGACACCCTTGCGCAGGGTGAGGAAGCCGACGCACAGGACGACTACCCGGTCGGGATCCAGACCCAACGCCCGGCGCGCGTCGGCCTTGACCATGGCGGCGGCGGCGAGCGCTCGATGGTCGCAGCCGAGGGGCAGCGCAATGGCCTCCACCCCGGTCACCTCCCGAACCCGATCGGCCAGGGCGCTGCTGACGGTGATCACCGCCGCTGCCTCACGCAGCACCGTGCCCAGGTCGGCCTGGCGCTCCGGGTGCTCGTCCGGCCAGCTGTTCATGTCCGCACCGTGGAAGGTCAGCACGTACGGGATGCCGGCACGGCGGGCGACGCGGCCGGCAGCCAGGCCGGCCACCGCCGTGTGCCCGTGCACCAGCTGCGCGCCGGCCCACTGGCGACGAGCGCGCCACATCGCCGCGGCCACGAATCGGTCAGGCCTGGACCAGCTTGGCTGACCCGGCAGGTTGGGATAGCGAGGCCTGAACACCCGCAGTGAGCCGTCAATTTGCTGGTCCGGAGCCTCGGCATACGATCGCCAGTGGCCCAGCCTCGAGATCGGCCACGGTGCGTAGGGCGTCGGCGCGGCAACCGCGACGTGCGTCCCGCCGCGAAGCAGGGCCTGGGCCTGGGTGCGATAGAAGATGCCGGCGATCGGCTCTCCTGGCCAGGGATAGGTCGGGGTCAGCCAGACCACGTCGGTCACCGGGGCCGCTCGCCCGGGTTGCGTAGTCGAATTGGACGCAGCGGCAAACGGTTGACCAAGGGCGAATCCGGCCATTGCGGGCCACTCGGAACTACCTCCTGTTCCGGGGAGGCCACCTGGACGACGGCGCTCGGGACTGGCTTCGGCTCGCGGTCACGGAGGTAGGCGAGCCCGGCCGCGATGCCGAGGACGAGCCAGACCTGCTTGCGATTCAGGACGTCGATGAACAGCGCGGCCACCATCATCGCGGCCAGCATGGCCTGGATCGCGGCTGCATCCGGGCCCCAGCCGCGGCGGACGATCAGCCGGCCGATGAACAGGGCAAGGCACATTGCGCCGACCAGGCCCAGTTCGCCGAACGTCCCGACGATGATGCTGTGGGAGCCAAAGGCCGGATCGGTATAGCCCGTGATGTCGGCGGCGGCGACGCGCGCAGGCGTGTAGGCGATCGGAAAGTTCGCATAGCCAACGCCCGTGACGGGAGCCGATCCGAAGATCTGGAGGCCGACCGTCCAGATGTCAGCCCGGCCGGCACCGCCGGTCGGAACGGCGAGCTCGGTCCGCTGGAGCACGAGGTCCGCGATGCCCGGCAGCTGGAGCGCCGCCCCGACGACGAGAGCCAGCAAGACGGCCGTCAGAACGCCACGAATCAAGCCAAGCCGGGGCAGCAGGAAGACGATCATGACGAGGGCAATCCCCAGCCAGGCCCCACGCGTCCCGGACATGACGATGGCCATGCCCGTCAAGCCGCTGACCACTGCGCTCGGGATGATGTAGTGGCCGGATGTGAGCTCGTGGATCGCGAAGATCAGGGCGGGCAGCAGGAGCAGGGCGAACTGGCCCGCATCCTGGTCGGCAAATGCCGTGACCCGCTGTCCACTGGCGACATTCCCGGTGACATACGCCTCGATCCCGATGAGGGCCGTGATCGCCGCCCCGGTGCTGTACGCCCATAGCAGTGGCCGGACGATCCCTGGTCGATGGACCACGACATCGGCGACAAGGACGGAGATCGCAAAGAGCTGGACCAGGGTCGGGATCTCGCCCAGGTACGTTCCCGGGCTGATGGCCCAGCCGATGCTGAGGACGGCCCAGGCAACGTAGGCGTAGGCGGCCTTGGGCATCGCCGAGAATCGGATGTGGCCCAGCCGGGGAAGCCCGTAGGTCAGGGCAAAGAGGAGGCCCAGGGCCTTGCTCAGGGTCGCGACATCGCCAATCCGGAGGACCTCTTCCATCGGGATGATGAAGGCGAAGGCGAATAGCGGAACCATCGGCCAGCGCACCCCGACGAGCAGGGCCAGGATGACCAGGATGAGCACCGCCAGCTCCTCGACCCGGCCAAACCGCGCCGAGACGACCACCATGATCGCGGCGATCTCGATCACACCGAGCACGAGGTAGAAGGCCGTCCGCTCGCGGATATCGAACGCTTCCTGGACCCGGCTCAGGACCTCACGCTTCATCGACAAGGCGCGATCCATCGGCAGGACGCTGTTCACTGGCCGGGACCGCTGGCGACCGTAGGTGACAGCCCGCCGCAGACCGAGCCGTCAGAGATCATGTCGAGCACGCCCGCCAGCATCGACGCGAGCCTGACTCGATCGTAGCGGCCCTCGGGATCCGCTGGACGAGCCGGGCGGACCGCGCCGAGGAGTCGCTTGAGGCCATCCTCCACGCCTTCCGGCGTCGGGTCGGCAACGACACCCCAGCCCAACCCGCTTAGCACGTCGCGCGCATCGCCGGGCGGAACCATGGCCAGGATCTGGCGGTTCTGTCCGAGGTAGTCATAGAGCTTGCCGCCAACGAAAAGATCCATCCCGGGTCCTCCGGCCAGCAGCACCAACGCGGCATCGGCATCAGCAACGGCTGCCAGCGCCTCCTGGCGTGGCACGAAGCCGGCGACGCGGACCACCCCTGTCAAGCGTCCGGCCGCCAGGTATCGGGCGATGACCGCTCGGCACGAATTTGCCATGAGACCATACAGGACGATCTCGACTTGCTCGGCGATCGCCGGCTGATGGGACAACAGGAGGTCCAGTCCGGCCAGGAAGACCTCCAGCTCGGTGGGCCGATAGAGCGTCCCCGTGTAGACGATCCGGAATCGCTTGTCGGTCCGCGCTGGGCGATCGCCCAGGAGCGCCTCACTCCGATCGTAGCCGTTCGGGATGACCTCGATTCGCGCTCCCGGATAGCGCTCCTGGTACATCCTGGCCAGCCTCGGCGTCACGCACACGACGCGATCGGCCGTCCGTACGATCCAGCGCTCGAGCTTGACCTGGAGCCGCCGCTGCATCCAGGGCAATGGCACAGGCAACACATTCCCAACCCACGGATCCCGGAATTCGGCCACCCACGGAACACCGGTCAGACGCTTGAACGTCCCGGCAACGAGGTGGGCGGACACGGGAAACGAGGTCGAGAAGACAGCGTCGAACGGGTTCGATCGATGTGCCTTGAGCGCTGACCGTACGGCGAACGGCACCCAGCCGACCTGGTCGTCTGGAAAGAACAACCGTTGCCGGATCAGTCCGGCCCGGCCGGTAGCGGTCGTCCCGACGCCAGCGATCCCGGAGCCGGGCGTCGCGTTGGGCCGAGCGGACAGTCGCGGCGCGAGCAGGGAACGAAGACGGCCGACCGCTGGGCGGAGATGCCCCGCCTCGACCGAATTGGTCCTGATCACCTCCAGGGCCGGCGGCAGGAGTCCGAGCGAGGATGGGTCCTTCGGCTCCCAAGCGGCGTCGCGCGGGGTGACGACCACCGGAGTCCAGCCATCGCTGGGCAGGTATTGCACGTTGCGGACCGCGCGAGGCATCGACACGCCACCCAGCGGCGGGAAGTGATAGAGGACCATCAGCACGCGCCGAGATCGGGTCGGCGATCGCGAAACACCAGGGCGAACGGCGCTGCCCACCCTCAGGCCGCGCGAGCCAGGCGGGCCGGCCCGGCGGCGACCCAGTCCGCGATTGCGCCAAGGCTGGTCACCCAAACGTCGTTGCGGCTGGCCAGCGAAGCCAGGATGGCCTGATAGGCGGTCCCCCATGACCGAAACGTTCGGTTGGCCGGATGGGATGTCTGGATGTGCCAGTCGATCGAGCCCATCCCGCCCGAGAGCCGGATCCGTTCCACCAGCGACTCGACGGCGAGCACGGCGGCGTCGATATCCTCGGATTCGTAGAACAGGTTGCCGTCCATGCAGAAGGTTGGCAGCTGGATCGTCCTGAGTGGCCGCCCCAGGCCCTCATCGAAGGGCCGGAAGGGCAGCGCGACGCTCCTCCGAAACCCGACGTGGTCGTTGAACGCGATCGAGCTGTCGTACTGGAAGCCGGCCGACTCGTGGGCGCGAAGGGTGGCCGCCGGTTCCGGCCCGAGGTGCCAGTAGTGGTGCCGGACTCCGGCGATCTCGGTTCCCGCCAGGTCCGCCAGGCGCGCCCGCTCGGCTGCCAACCGGCGGGCATCCTCGAAGGCGCGGTAGCTCGCGTGGAGCCCGACCTCGAAGCCGGAACCGCGAATCGACTGGAACGTGTCACGGAAGCGCCGGCCCTTGAGGTCGTATGGGACGTCTTCGGGCGCACCCAGTCGATCATGGAACGGCACGGTGGCAAAGAAGAATGTCGAGGCGAACCCGCGACCCTGCTCCGAAGCCATGATCGGATCGAACAGCCAGTGATCGCTGCGATCGGGGTCATGCGTTCGTTCCGCAGCGAGCTGGACCGTGGTCCGCAGGTAGGTCCGCGGGCTCCGACGCAGGCGCCATGGACGCTTGGCGTGGCCCAGGAACGAGTATCGATCGGGCAGGTCGACATCGTGTGACAGGCCAATGGCCGCCACCCGACCCTGCGGCCAGCGCGGCCGCCCGACGATGCCCAGGCGCCCACGGATCATCCGTCCGAGAAAATCGACGTAGTCGTTGACGATCGGCCGATCCCCGTAGCCGGCCCTGGCCGGAGCGCTTGACGCATAGCGGAGCCGTCCATGCCGGTCGTAGGCCGTCGAGTCTCGATCGTGGGGCACCTCATCCCGCAGGAATCGCCCGATCGCCCCGATCAGATCGAACTGGACGTTTCCGTCGGTCGGATCGGGCTCGACTCGACCGGCGAGCAGGTCGTCCCAGAAGAGATCGCCCGGCTGCTCGGGAACCGTGATGCCGTTCGGTCGAGCCTGGCCCGGGAGCCCGTAGGCAAGATGCGGACCATCCCAGATTCCGGGCAGCTGCCCTGGCTGGGCCACGATCCCGAGGTTCTCGAACAGGAACTCCAGAACTGCCTCGATCCGGGGATCCGGACGTTCGATGTAGTACTGGAGGTCAGCCATGGCCGCTGGACTGAACCACGGGCACCGGCACGGCGTGGCCGTTCGGTCCGGGGTCTTGGGGAAACCCCGTCAAGGGCGCCAGGTCGGTGGGCCGGATGGAAACGCCGATCTTGGTATAGACGGAACCAAAGCCTCGGTCGACGAGGGTCGTCCCGTACAGCGGGCTGTCGCCGATTTCGAAGGTGATCGCATCTTCGACGTGGGCATAGAGGTGACCGCCTGGCCCTGACACCCAGAAGTCGACCCGGTGCGGGCCGGGCAGGTACGGGACCTTCTCCAGGCGGACCGAAACCGTGTGCTCCCCGACCGGCAATGAATCAAGCTCGAGGCCGAGGTGATCCGTGTTCAGGCTCGTCAGCAGGGCACCGCCGGGCGACCAGATCGAAACGCCGCTGGCCGGGCGCATGATCGGCGACTTGACCCGGATGTCGACGTTGAGCACAACATCGTGTCCGGTCGTGGGCAGCGGCAGCATCTGGCCGTCGCCGTTGGTCACCGTATAGGACAACAGCTCGACGTTGCCGTCGCCGGTGACATTGGCCGACTCGAACGTGCCGGTTGCCTCGGGGGCAAAGCTCGAGTTATAGCGGTCGATGACATCCGTGGCGCGGCCCTCGTCGACGATCCGGCCCCGGTCAAGCCAGATCGCCTTCGTGCACAGCTGGTCGATCGCGGCCGTGTTGTGGCTGACCAGCACGATCGTCCGGCCCTCGCGGGCGACGGCCCCCATCTTGGTCAGGCACTTCTTCTGGAACGCGGCGTCGCCGACGGCCAGGACCTCGTCGACCAGCAGGATGTCCTGCTCGAGATGGGCCGCGACAGCGAAGGCGAGGCGGACATACATCCCGCTCGAGTAGCGCTTCACTGGCGTATCGAGGAACTTCTCGACCTCGGCGAAGGCAACGATCTCATCGAACTTTCGGGAGATCTCGGACCGACGCATGCCCAGGATCGTGCCGTTCAGGTAGACATTCTCACGACCCGTCAGCTCCGGGTGAAAGCCCGTTCCAACCTCGAGCAGGCTGGCGACGTTCCCGTGCAAGGTAATTCGCCCGGCCGACGGTTCGGTGATCCGGCTGAGGACCTTGAGCAGGGTCGACTTGCCCGCCCCGTTCCGTCCGATCAGCCCGAGCCGGTCGCCGTCGTGGAGCTCGAATGAGACATCCTGGATTGCCCAGATCTCTTCCCGGGTCGCGTCTTCACCGGTCCGGGGCCGTCGGCTCAGGCGGCGGACGGTATTGCCCGCGCTCGACGCAAGGACATCGCGCAGGGCCGTGTAGCCGTACGCCCCACGATGGCGAATCAGGTACTTCTTGCCGACGCCCTCGGCCTTGACGACGACGTCGCTCATATCACGTCGGCGAAGGAGCGTTCGGTGGCCCGAAAGTAGCGCAGGCCGGTGAACAGGATGGCCAGCACGATGACCACCGAGAGGATGAAGCCGGGGATGTACAGGGCGGCATCCTCGCCGAGGATCGCCCAGCGAAAGCCGTCGATCACCCCGACCATCGGATTCAGCGAGTAGAGCAGCTTGTATTGCTCGGGTACGACCGAGCTCGAGAAGCCGACCGGAGAGATGAACAGTCCGAACTGGAGGATGAACGGCACGAGATACCGGAAGTCACGATAGCGGACGTTGAGCGCGGCGAACCACACGCCCGTGCCGAGGGCAGCGGCGGCGGCCAATCCTGTCAGCGGGACCAGCGCGATAAATCGCCAGGTCGGCAGGATGTGATAGAAGACCATCATCCCCAGCAGCACGAGGAAGGCCAGCAGGAAGTCCACGAAGCTGACCACGATCGAGCTGGCCGGCAGGGCGATCCGTGGGAAGTAGATCTTGGCGATCATGTTCCCGTTCGAGATCAGGCTGATGCTCGCCGCGGTCATCCCGTTGGCAAAGAACTGCCACGGCAGCAGTGCCGAGAAGACCAGGATCGGGTAAGGCGCCCCGCCTGATGGCAGACCTGCGATCCGGCCGAAGACGATGGTGAAGATGAGCATGGTCATGATCGGCTGGATCAGGCTCCAGGTGATCCCGATCACGGTCTGACGGTAGCGGACCGAGATGTCCCGCCAGGCGAGGAACGCAAACAGCTCGCGGTACGCCCAGATGTCGTGCCAGTAGTTCCGATATCCCCCGCCCGGCTCGATCACGATCTCGCGCTTCACAGCCCGGGCTCCAGGGCAGTGGCCGACACGACGGCTCGATACAGCCGGTCCATCCTCAGCAGGTTTGCCGTTCGCTCGCCGCGTTCGATGACGACCTCGCGCTCGGACGAGCCCCGCCGGGCGCGCTCATCGGCAGGCATCACCAAGATCGCCTCCAGGGCCGCGGCGAGCGAGTCGACGTCGCCGACCGGAACGAGGCCGTTCGGCCAGATGCCGGCGAGCCACTCGCGTGGGCTGGCGAGGTCGGTGGCGATGATCGGTCGGCCGCAGGCCATCGCCTCGAGCAGGGTCACCGAGATCGAGTCGCTCCGCGGGACGGACACGACGACATCGGCCAGGCGATGGAAGGCAGCCATCTCTTCGTGTCCGATCGACGGCACGACCTTGACTCGTTCGGCCAGCCCGAGCGCCGCGGCCAGCTTCTCGATCTCGGCCAGCTCGTCCGGGATCGCACTCCTCGTGCTCATCAGGACAGCCACGTCGGGGGGCAGCCGGGCGACGGCCTGGAGCACCGACCGGTGGTCGTAGTTGGGCGCGATCTGGCGGGGCGAGAAGACGACTCGATTTGCGCCGAGCCCGAGCCTCGATCGGAGCGTGGGATCGGCCGGCCCCGGCAGGAACCGGTCGGTGTCGACGCCGAACTGGATGATCCGGCAGCGGTCGGGCCGAGCGCCCTCCGAGATCGCCGCGCGCATGACGTCGTCCGTTTCCATCGTGACCAGGTCCGCCCCGGCCAGGGCCAGGCGGCCAACGAAGCGCGACGTTCGAGAGTGCGGGATGCCCAGGTAGACGTCGGAGCCCCAGGTGGTCACGACATAGGGATGAAAACCCGACAGCCGGGCCAGCCAGCCAAAACCTGAAGTGAGGTCGTGCACGTGGAGCACGTCTGGGCTGATCCTCTTGAGGGCTCCGCGGATCGCCCTGCGCGCGTCAAAGACCGCGAAACGCCCGCGGACGCGGCCGGCGTAGGGCTGCAGACGATGGACTGCGATCCGGGGATCGAGACCGCTCGTGATCGTCCGCTCGTGCCTGACGATGACCGTGATGTCATGGCCGAGCTCGGCAAAGAAGACCATCCAGTTTCGGGCGAGAATCTCGTTCGGATCAGCCAGGAAGGCGATCCTGAGGGTGTCGGTTGTGGCCACAGCCTCGGTAGGATACCCGACGATCTCCGCGTTCCCAGAGCCCGCGGTGCCCAGGGTCAACGAATCCGGTCAGGTGTGGTTGGCTGGACTCAACTGCGCCTGTTCGAGTCGCTCGAATTCGAACATGGTCATCGCGGCAAACAGCGCGAACTGAAAGACCCGCCGGGTATCCGGTGGGGTCGTCGATGAGAGCAGCCGCTCGAGGGTCCGGCGGTCGATGTAGTCCCACAGGGGCGAACGGGCGTTTGACAGGCAGACGTCCCGAGCCCAGGCCAGGTTCACCTCGAGCCAGCTCTCCTCGTCGTAGGGCGAGAGTGGCGTCCGATCGAGGCGAGGAGGCCGGATCGCGTCCCGCGTCCGGACGATGGACCTGAGGGCCGGATAGGGCAGTCGAGGCATGACGGCATTTCGGCTACGAACCATCCGTCCTGGGAGCTGCACGTCGGTCCGCGATGGCTTGTCGAACGGGGGATCGGATTCGAGCCCCGGAACGAGACTACGGATCACCTCGTAGTGCAGCCGGTCCTGGGCGCGCTCGCTGGGCAGCATCGACAGGGCGGAAGCGACGTACGGCCGGGTCTGGAACGGCACGACCTTGTCTTCGGTCTGGGCGAGCTCGCGAGGGTTGTTGGCCCCGTACCGGCGGCAGCGTTCGGCCAGATAGAACATGACCGGCAAATTCTCGGGCGCCGCCCCACCTTCGGACGCGGCTCGGACAACGTCTTCCACGTGCCGCCTGGCCAGGCGCATCGCGTCGGGGCGAACGAGGCCACGTGGTCGGGAGGTCAGCATGTACCCGAGAAACCGTGCGGTACGGGCGGCGGTTGCCCCCGGCGCGATGAGGTAGGGCTGGCTGTACGGCCCACGGGCGGCCTCGGCGCACATCGCGGTGAACGTGACCGCAATTCGATCAATGTGGTCCGGGCTGCCCTGGATGTTGCCGATGTTGTACAAGCTGGCCAGTCCGTCGTTCTGGGCCACGAACGTCTCGCTCAGGGTGGGCCACTCGGCCCCGACTTCGAGTGTCGGGTCACCGCCTTCGAGGGACTGGATGGGCCGATTGCTGAACCGATGGGGCAGGCCATAGCGCCGCGCGACCTCCCCGCCGATCTGGACGTCGAGGCTCCCGCCATCTCCCTTGGTCCAGTACTGGGCGGGAATCCCGGCGCCCATCAGGATCGCCGCCAGGAGCCGGGAATCGCGACCTCCGGTGATCGGCGCATTGAGGCTGCCAGTGACCTGGCCGGCAGCCCGACAGAAGCGGGTCAGCGGGCCGACCACCTCGTCGATGAGATCCTGATCGACCATTCGCACCGGCCGGCTGGCGACGGCGTCAATGCTCCAGAACGTGCGCTTTGTCCAGCTCCCCTCGCCTGATCGCCAGGTCCAATGCTGCGCGCCCGGCGCGACCCGGACGCCGCGCCGCAGGGTCCGATCGCCGCCGACCCAATCCAGGGCGAGAAACAGGCTGACCCCGAGGGGATCCGGCTCAGTCAGGCCAAGGGCCCGCTGGATCAAGCCGGCACTGTTCGACACGAGGGATGAACCGGAGCTCTCGTATACGTACACCTGCTCGACGCCGCAGGCATCGTTGATCAGCTCGATCGCGACGGGATCCGTTTGCACCCGGACAAGGCAGAACCGGCCTTCGACCGTGTCGATGACCCGATCCCAGTTCGCGGCCAGGTCGCTCGCGCGGTGCGCGACAAACGACCCGCTCGGATCGATCGGCAGGCCGTCAAAGAGCGTCACCTGACGTCCCTGGTCCACATACTCGCGCGGCTGGCTGACCACCGCCGGTGACGCGACGGCGCCGACGAGGACACCGCCCTGGAACTCACGATGCCAGGCCGCTTCGTGATCCAGCATCGGGTAGAGTGCCGCCGTCCGGCGCAGCTCTGCGGCAGTCGCCGCGACAGCCTCGTGCGACAGACCCCAACCCACGACAAACAGGTTCATGGCGGCGATGGGCGGTTGGATGGCCCGGGCGCTTCAGCCGGCCGGTCAACGCCCGGCAGCGGAAAGCCGATCTCATCGATGTCCTGGGCAGCGGTGACATCAGCACGACGCAGGACCTGGCCGATCGTCATGAAGATGATCCGGACGTCGAGACCGAGGCCCCAGTGGTCGACGTACCACACGTCGAGCGCGAGCCGGGCCTTGAAGCTGAGGACGTGTCGTCCGTTAACGGCCGCCCAGCTGCTCACCCCCGGGCGCATGTCATGACGGCGGTGTTCCTCGGCCGTGTATTCGGTCAGATAGTCCATGAGCAGCGGCCGCGGGCCGACCAGGCTCATCTCGCCGCGAAGCACGTTGATCAGCTCGGGCAGCTCGTCGATGCTGGTCGAGCGCAGGACACGTCCGAGCCGAGTGGTCCGGGCCTCATCCGTGCGATACCAGATCTCGTCCGGGCGCGCACCGCGCATGGTTCGGAACTTGAGGACCGTGAACGGCTCGCCGCGGAGGCCGGGGCGGCGCTGCCGAAACAGGATCGGACGACCCTGCGTCACGAGGAGGCCGAGCGCGACCCAGGCGAGCAGCGGCGACAGGACGACCAGTCCAACGGATGCCCCAGCCACATCGATCAACCGCTTGATCGCCAGCTCAACACGCCGGCCCATCATGCGGAGTCCCGGCTTGGCAGGTCCAGGATCATCAACAGCTCATCGCGCTCCATCCCCCGCTCTTCGTAGCCAAGTGACCGGTAGAGGCGCTGCGCAGCCAGGTTGTCCGGATGGACCCGCAGGCGAACCTGCTCGGCGCCACGCTGAGTTGCTTCTGCATGCAGGTGAACCATCATCGCCCGCCCCAACCCGCGGCGTTCATGCCCAGACCGAACGGCCACTCCGAGCGACGGAACCTCGAAGCCCTCGTCCCAGCCACGAAGCATGCCGTAGGCGACGAACGACCCGCCGCTCTCGGCCCCGTCCTCGAGGATCGCATACACATCCTGCCCGGCGAGGCTCGAGATCCGGACCGCCTGATCGGGAGTCAGGGGATGGGGGCGAAAGTACGTGGAATCAATCTGGGCGAACAAATCTGAAAGCGCGTCACCATCGCCGGAACGAAGGATTCGGTAGCGGACCTTGGGTACCGGCGTCATGGGCCCAGATGGTAGGTCACCGGGGTCGACGGCCGCGTCCTGAGTAACGTCGTGTAGCATGACCAGCCCCACGCAGGGCCGCTTGATTGCAGGCGTCCTGGCTTGGCGCCATGTCACCTTCGTGCCGGACCAGATGCCTAGCTTTTCGAACCCGACCGACCCTGGGGTCGATCCTGGTGGGGTCGCGCCCGCGATGGCACCACCGGCTCGCCTGTGGATCGTGAACCACTACGCGGATGCCCCCGATCGGCCGAGCGGCACCCGTCACTTCGACCTCGCCCGGCGCCTCGTGGCCGACGGTCGCGAGGTAACGATCTTCGCCGCGGGTCGCAATCACCAGACCGGTCGCGAGGAGCGACTTGGCCGCGGCAGGCTGTATCGAACAAGCACGTTTGACGGCGTCCGCTTCGTCTGGCTGCGAACTTCTCCGTACCGGGGCAACGACTGGCGACGATCGCTGAACATGCTCTCGTTCGCGGCTGCATTCCTCGTTGTCCAAGCTCGCTTCGCCGCGCCCGACGCAGTCATCGGGTCGACGGTCCACCCGTTCGCGGCGCTGGCCGCGTGGTTGGTGGCTCGAATGCGCCGCTCGACGTTCGTGTTCGAGATTCGCGACCTGTGGCCGCAGACACTGATCGACCTGGGCGCGATGCGCCGGGGCTCCCCCGGTGAGCGCCTGCTGCGCGGGATCGAGGCATTCCTGGTCCGGCACGCCTCGGCCGTGATCACCCTCCTGCCGGGGATCGCGGACTACCTGCGCGAGCAGCGCCTGCCCGCGGCGCGCCTGCTCTACCTGCCGAACGGGGTTGACATCGAGCGGTTCGACCAGGCTGCCGTCGAGCCAACGCCCAGCGGCGGTCCGCTGGCTCGGGTGCTTGACGAGACCCGGCGATTGCGAGGTGAGGGACGGTTGGTCCTCGGCTATGTCGGTTCGTTCGGACGGGTGAATCGGGTCGATGTGGTCGTCGAGGCCGCGCTGCTCGCCGAGGCACGCCGGCCAGGAGCAATCGGAATCGTGCTCGTCGGCGACGGCCCCGAACGCGCCGCGCTCGAGAGCGCGACCGGCGAAGTGAGCTCGATCTCGTTCAATCCACCCATTCCGAAGCGAGCGGTTCCGGCCCTGCTGCGCCAGATCGACGCCGTCGTCGTGCATGCCACCGCCAACCCGGTCTATCGCTACGGGATCAGCTTCAACAAGCTGTTCGAGGCGATGGCAGCCGGCCGCCCGGTCGTCTTCGCCTGTACCAGCGCCTATGACCCTGTCGCGGTTAGCACGGCGGGGCTGTCGGTCCTCCCCGACGACGCCGAGGCGATGGCCGGCGCATTCCTGGCATTGGCTGACCTCAGCTCGTCAGCCCGGCACGAGATGGGTGTGGCGGGCCGCCGAGCCGTCGAGCAGGGCCACAGCATCGCGACCCTTGCCCGCGACCTCGAAGCATTCATGCCCGGTGAAGGTCAGGACCGATCCACCCACACCCAGTCGACCGTGTAGGGCTGGAAGCCGAGGCGCTCCTTGAAGTAGGCGAGGCCCGAGGCGGCGCCCCAGAACGTGTCGTACATCGCCCACGCCGGCGAGCCGCCTGCGTCCCGGCCCTCGATGGCCGATCCGATCACCTCGCTGATCAGCAGGTACATGATCCCCGCATCGAGGTCATCGGCGTGGCCGAGGAGCGTCTCGAACAGGATGAAGTCACCCGCCCGCGGCACCCAGGCGTAGGCCCGCAGCTCGCCGGCCGCATTGAGAATTCCATGGACGTCGGGTCGATCGGCGAAGGTGGCCTGGACATGCTCGCGGTCCAGGTAGTAGGCGGGTAATCCGCGACCCTGGCGCGTCGGACTCGACAGGTTGATCGCCAGGATCTCATCGAGGTGATCGGCGGCCGCGACGAGGGCATAGCGGTATCCGGCGCGGGCGGCCGCCCGTCGCTTCCGCCGGACGAGCTCTCTCGAGGAGCCGGCCAGGTAGGCATCCTGCGTCTCGGGAAGCCGGATCAGGGCCACCCCCCAACGCTTGGCCCGGGTGAACTTGAACAGACGATGGCGAATCATGAAGGCCCGGTAAATTCGTCTGGCGTGGGCGTCGCCATAGACCTCGATCCTGACCCTCGGGGCCCGGATCACCGTCGAGCTGCGAGCCCAGGTCGCGCGGAATCGATCAATCCTGGACGGCGCGGCGCCGGAGGCACTCATCGCTGGCCGCCGGCGTGGACGGCTGGCGCAGGCCGGCGGTAGCTGAGGCCTTCGAACACCCGGCCCGCGTCGTCCCGAAGGTTGATGACTCTTGCAACGCGCCAGTGGCGAGGATGGACCAACAGGTAGATGACTGGCTCGCCCGCTGCGATCGCCACGGCCGGGCTCCCCGGAATCCAATAGCGCGGGTAATGCGTGTCCGAGTGGCGGCTCGAGACGTGGGCCATGAATGTCTCGTCGTAGGTCTCGAGGTCCACGTTCGCCCGTCGACGAACCGCTGGGTCGACCAGGATCGCCCAATTCGGCAGGCCCAGCGATCGGTTGACGAAGTCTCCGTGTGAGGCCACCACGCGCATAGCCAGGCCCGACTTCCCGCGCAACCGATCCAGGTTCTGGACGAATCGATCCTGTGCTTCGGGGATGAGCCGTTGTGCATCTGCCGGGAGATGCACCCGGCGTGCCTTGGCGACCGCTGCCAGCTCCTCGTAGTGGTAGCCGACCTGGGCATTGGACGCGGCCATCCGGGCCATGAGCGACAGGTCAACCGTCGACAGGCGAAAGAAGTACGAGCCTTCGGCACCAAGCGAGTGTTCGATCGACAGCATCTCGCCGGCGCTGGCTGGATCGGTATCGACGTCGTGGCGAAGGACCAGGTAGCGCGCGGCCGGATCAACCGTCCCGGCCTGGACCAGGGTCCAGAATCGCTCGATCGAGACGATCGAGTAGCCCGCGACCAACGCTGCCTCGAGGAGCTGGCGATAGGCGCCGAGTCGGGATGGCATCAGGAAGTCGGCGTACAAGCGATGCCAAACCGGTCGAGGCGTCAGTCGTGGCATGCAGCGTCGCGCTCAGTGCTGTTGTTCATACGGGCCGGGATCCTCGCCGTTGGTCGACTGTGCCGCGCTGCGCCGGTCTTCTAGAATGCCATGCCGGACCTCGAGGCGACGGTCCACCAGAGGTCCTCCCACCATGAGCGATCGACGATCAGCCGCTAACGACCCGGCGCCGTCGGGCGGCGAGCCCCAGGACCTGGCCCCGAAAGTCGCGATGGTGGTCTATGGCGACCTGACCCACGACAGCCGGGTCCAGCGTGAAGCGACAACCCTCGTCGAGGCTGGGTATCGCCTGACGATCTACTGCGTGAATGCACCAGCGGGCGGAGTGCCCGGCCTGGACCCGCGGGTCAAGGTCGTCATTCAACCGGTCGGCGCAGGGGGCGTGGCCCCCGGCGATTCGAGCGCCCAGCCGGGCGGCCTTCGCGAGGGTCGCATGAGGCGTGCTGTCGGCCGGATGCGCTGGCTGGTCGGGTACGGCCGGAGCCTCCGGAGCTGGGGCGACCTCGTCGTTCGAAGCGCCGGCTCGATCGATATCTGGCATGCCCACGACTTCGCTGGGCTCGTCGCGATCGCCCACGCGGTGGACGGACGGAGTGCCCTGGTCTACGACGTCCACGATCTCTTCGTGGAGACGGGATCGGCTGTCCGCCTGCCCAGCCTGGCCCGAATGCTCCTGAAGCGCTACGAGCGCTACCTCGTCCGGCGAGTCGATCTCGCGGTTGCCGTCAACCAGGAAATCGCCCGGGTGTTCTCCGCTCGGTGCCACCCGCGCGCGCTGATCGTCGTCCACAACTGCCCCCCGAAGTGGATCCGGGAGGTTGACGACGGAGACCTGATCCGGCGAACCATCGGGCTCGACGCTGCAACCCGAGTCGCTCTCTATCACGGGCTCTTCGGGGCAAACCGGGGCATCGAGCGGATGTGCGAAATGATTCTCGAGCCCGGCCTCGAGGACCTCCACCTCGTGCTGCTGGGATATGGCCCGATGCTGGCGACACTCGATGGACTGGCTCGCGAGCCGCGCTTCGAGAGGCGGATCCACATCCTCCCGGCAGTCGCGCCGAGCGAGCTCCTGGCCTGGGTCGAATCTGCCGATGTCGGGTTGATGCCCATGCCGCGGACGACGCTGAACCTGGTCCTCTCGACCCCGAACAAGCTGTTCGAGTGCCTGGCTTCGGGCGTCCCGGTCGTCGTGAGCGACTTTCCGGCGGTCCGACGGATCGTGATCGATGACCCACTCGGCCCGCTCGGAGCGACGTGTGATCCGGATCAGGTCGCCTCGATCGGGACGGCGGTGCGAGAGCTGCTCGAGCTTGATCCCGCGGCCATGGCCGCGCTTCGGGCACGCTGCGCAGAGGCTGCCCTCGAGCGCTGGAACTGGGAGGTCGAAGGAGCCAGGCTCGCGACCGCCTACGCCGAGCTGGCCGTCGACCGGGCGGCGCCTACTGCTCGCTGATGGCGTTGTCGCCGACGACGAGGTCCGTCGATAAGCCCTGGTAGTCCTCGATCGCGGCGCCGCCCCAGCCGGTGATCGTGTTGCCGGTGATCGTGACCGCGACCGTGTCGTAGGTCGTGACGGCTTCGAGGTTATAGGCAACCGGGGTCAGCAGCTGGTTGCCGCTGACGGTGACATCGGTCGCCCGGCTCGAGGGGCTGATCGTGATGAAGATGGCCCGGCTGGAGCGCCGGACGGTGTTGTTGATGAAGCTGATCCGCTGGCCGCCGTGGGTGTCCAGGGCGTGCCAGGTCGGGACGTCCTCGACGGTGTTGCTCCGGACCACGATGTCGCTGGTCGGGCTGCCACCCTGGTCGGTGAGGGCCACGCCATAGGCGTTGTTGCTGTTCGCCGCGGCACCGTGAACGCCGATCCGCTCGATCAGGTTGGACTGGATCTGGCCAGCCTGGCCGGAGATGACCAGCACCCCGGCATAGACGATGTCGTGGATCGTGCTGCCCGAGACGATCAGGTTCGCGACGTACTTGGCGTAGATCCCGTCATCGCCGAAGCTGCCGATGTCGACGTTGCGGATCGTCAAGTGGCGGATCGGCGAGCCGGCCGAGCCGAGCGCATAGATGCCGTATTCGGCCCGGTTGAAGCTGGTGCCGTTGGGCCCGACGATCCGGGTCTGCTCGATCGTGACGTTGTTGGCCGAGACCTTCAGCCCGAGCCCGCCGCTGCGCACCTTGAGCAACCCGCCGACCAGGGTCAACGGCTTGTCGATCGTCGCGCCACCGGCGTACGTGCAACCACCCAGGCGGACCGTCGAACCGGCCGGGGCGACATCGATCCGGGACTGCAGCGAGCCGCAGAAGACCGGCGGCTGGCCATGGCGTGGAACTACCAGGACGATGGCAAGCAGGACGGTTCCGAGCCCGATGACCACAGCTGCTTGCAGACCGGGGCGCGGCAGAGCCAAGCGTTCCTTCTCCGAAGTCCCCC
Organism: uncultured Chloroflexia bacterium; assembly: GCA_963720965.1. Lineage (GTDB taxonomy): Bacteria > Chloroflexota > Limnocylindria > Limnocylindrales > CSP1-4 > Palsa-1033. The sequence goes on from CAVRHD010000005.1 coordinate 86,282, forward strand.
TGGGATCCCATCTCTGAGCGTCTGTCGGTGCATCGCCCGGCCGATCGCCGGTATCCTACCGCCGGGTGAGCGATCGAGGACCGAGCTGCGCCGGGCTCCTCGGCGACCCAGCCTCCGAGGCGCGAATGCCCGCTTGCACCGTCGTGATCCCAACCTACAACCACGCCGAGGAGCTGGTCGAAGCGCTCCGGAGCCTGGTCGGCCAGACGTTCACGGACTGGGAGGCCGTGGTCGTCGACGACGCATCGACTGTCGGCAACGTCGGCGCCGTCATCGAGTCGATCGATGATCCACGAATCCAGTGCGTCACCCACGGACTCAATCGCGGGCTGGGGGCGGCCCGCAACAGCGGAGTCAATTTCGGGACCGGGGCGCTGATCGTCCCGCTGGACAGCGACGATCGGCTCGAGCCCAGCTTCCTGGCACGCCTGTCGGGCATCCTCGATGATGACCCGGCGGCCGACTGCGTCTTTCCGGACTTCGCCCTGTTCGGTGACCAGACGGGTATCGAGACCTTTCACGTGGGCGACGTCAAGGAGTTGCTGGTTCGGCAATGGCTGCCGGGGCCAGGCTGTATGTATCGGCGCGATCTGTGGGAGCGCGCCGGCGGATATTGCGAAGATGTCGAGCTTCGACCCGGCAACGAGGACTGGGATTTCTGGCTGTCAGCGGCCGAAGTCGGAATGACGGCTCGGCACGTCAACGAGGCGTTGTACGACTACCGAATCAGCCGCGGGTCGATGGGCATGCGACTGCGCTATGGAAACTACCGCACGCGGGAGCACATCTTCGCCCGCCACCGCGCCCTCTTTGAGCAGTTCGGGGAGGGCCCAGCCTTCAGGTCGGAGGGCTATTTCGTCAGCGCCCAGGCCAGCTATGCCCGGGGCGAACGGCGCCGGGCCATCCGGCTCGGAGCGCGCTCACTGAGGTTCGACCCAACCAACGGGGCGGCCGCCGGGATCGTGCTGAGAAGCCTGATCCCGCGGGCGATCACGAGCCGGGCCCGTGCTCGCGCGGAGCGGCCGTAGCCAGCCTGGGCAACCGCTCAACGAACCCGATTGTGGTTGACCACCAGCCGGCTTGACCGGCCCTGGTAGTCCTCGATCGCGGCGCCGCCCCAGCCGGTGATCGTGTTGCCGGTGATCGTGACCGCGACCGTGTCGTAGGTCGTGACGGCTTCGAGGTTATAGGCAACCGGGGTCAGCAGCTGGTTGCCGCTGACGGTGACATCGGTCGCCCGGCTCGAGGGGCTGATCGTGATGAAGATGGCCCGGCTGGAGCGCCGGACGGTGTTGTTGATGAAGCTGATCCGCTGGCCGCCGTGGGTGTCCAGGGCGTGCCAGGTCGGGACGTCCTCGACGGTGTTGCTCCGGACCACGATGTCGCTGGTCGGGCTGCCACCCTGGTCGGTGAGGGCCACGCCATAGGCGTTGTTGCTGTTCGCCGCGGCACCGTGAACGCCGATCCGCTCGATCAGGTTGGACTGGATCTGGCCAGCCTGGCCGGAGATGACCAGCACCCCGGCATAGACGATGTCGTGGATCGTGCTGCCCGAGACGATCAGGTTCGCGACGTACTTGGCGTAGATCCCGTCATCGCCGAAGCTGCCGATGTCGACGTTGCGGATCGTCAAGTGGCGGATCGGCGAGCCGGCCGAGCCGAGCGCATAGATGCCGTATTCGGCCCGGTTGAAGCTGGTGCCGTTGGGCCCGACGATCCGGGTCTGCTCGATCGTGACGTTGTTGGCCGAGACCTTCAGCCCGAGCCCGCCGCTGCGCACCTTGAGCAACCCGCCGACCAGGGTCAACGGCTTGTCGATCGTCGCGCCACCGGCGTACGTGCAACCACCCAGGCGGACCGTCGAACCGGCCGGGGCGACATCGATCCGGGACTGCAGCGAGCCGCAGAAGACCGGCGGCTGGCCATGGCGTGGAGGCTTGCTCGTCGCGACGGTGCGACCCGGTGGATGGACCGGTGTCGGCGCACGAGTTGGAATTGGGTCAGCAGCAGGGGCAAGGCTCGGGACTGGAGCCGGGGTCGCCGCAGGTCCGATCGAGGGGATCGGGACCGGTGCGATGGCCACCTCCGGAGGCGCGCTCGGCTCGGGCGTAGACGTGCGCGGCGCGACGGCCATGGCCATCGGCGTGGACGCTTTCGAAGCAATCGAGCTGGAGTTGGCGAGGCCGGCCAGCACGGACGCCAGGACGACCACGACCACGCCGATCCGGGACGTGACTCGACGTCGAAGTGGTCGTGGCGGGGGCACCTTGCCAGCCTGCGCGCGCTGCTCATGGCTGGGCCGGGATCGGTTCCACAACATTGGATTTGAACTCCATTCGGCGTCCACGGGGACATGGGCGCTTCATCTCGTTCTCCCGAGAGTGAGCCGGAGGGCCGCCGAATCCCAGCCGCCCTTTGGTCCCGGTTCGACCGGCAAGAACGGGCCAGTACGGGCGAGCCACATGGCTTGATCCAGGGCTGTCGACCCCGGACTAGCTTGCGGCCCGGCATGGTGGGCACGACCTGGCGTGGCTGGGGGACAGGCCACAGCAGGTGAATTTGGGTACCAAAAGCCTACCCCCGATACTGTCGATTGTCTGTTAAGCATGGTTCGGATGGCTGCTCGTCCAGGGCTGCGGCCATCCGTTGCCCCGTCTCTGTACTATCCAAGACGATCACCGGGGTGCTGGATTCGGAGTCACCATGACCGCCCATCAAACGACCATTCGAAACGTCCCCCTGGCCCGGCCAGACGTGAGTCCGCGCGAGATCGAGCTCGTGACCCAGGTCCTGCGGAGCGACGTGCTGGCGATGGGCGGCTTTACCCAACGCTTCGAGGCTGACATCGCCGGCCTCGCCGGTCGAGGTCACGGAGTTGCCTGCTCGAGTGGCACGGCCGGCCTGCACATGGCCGTCCGGGCCCTCGGTATCGAAACGGGCGACGAAGTCATCACGACGCCGTTCAGCTTCGTCGCCTCGACCAATTGCCTGCTGTATGAAGGCGCCAAGCCAGTATTCGTGGATATCGAGGAAGACAGCCTGGGCCTGGATCCGGACCGGATCGGGGCAGCGGCGACGCCCCGAACGCGGGCCATCCTGCCTGTCCAGGTATTCGGTCGCCCATGCCGGATCGATCCAATCGTCAGCCATGCGCGCCAGGCTGGCTGGTCGATCATCGAGGACGCCTGTGAGGGGCTCGGGTCGACCTACGGGGGTCGGCCGCTCGGCAATTTTGGCGATATCGCGGTCTTCGCCTTCTACCCCAACAAGCAAATCACGACTGGCGAGGGAGGGATGGCCGTCACCGATGACCCAGCCCTGGCCGACGTGATGCGCAGTCTGCGGAATCAGGGCCGGGACACGGACGGAACGTGGTTGCGCCACGTGCGGCTTGGCTACAACTACCGGATCGATGAGATGTCGGCAGCCCTTGGAGTGGCCCAGGTTGAACGGCTGGCCGAGCTCCGCGCTGGACGCGACCGCGTCGCCGCGGCGTATGGCCGGGCGCTTGGCGGCCGCGACTGGGTCCAGCTACCAGCAGCTGGCCCAGGCGAAGACGTCGATTGGTTCGTCTTCGTGCTCCGATTCGCGCCCGAGCTCGATCGAGACCGGCTGCTCACCCAGCTAGCCGAGCGCGGTGTCCCGTCGCGGCCCTACTTCGCGCCGATCCATCTGCAGCCCTACCTCCGCTCGACATTCGGCTTCAAGCCTGGCGACTTCCCGATCACGGAGCGGGTCGCAGCGTCCACCCTGGCCATCCCATTCTCCAGCCAGATGACCGATGAGGACGTGCGGTACGTCGCCGAGGTCCTGATCGATTTGGTCGAAGGTCCGTCCGCCCAGGCAGCGAGTCGCCGCTAGGGTCCGACGGCGACAAGCACGAAGATGCCGTCGGGGCTCGCGGCAAATGGGCTCCCCCACTGCGGAACCGACGCCTCGAACGCGGCGTTGAACGTCGAACCGTCGCGGTCGTAGATGACCCACCGAACGCCGTACTGCCTGAGCACGGCCAGCCGGGCAGCCGGCGTCTCGGCCGCGCCGAAGAAGGCCGCGGCCTCGCTGCGCCGTTCCTCGATGTCGGGAATGAACGCGAGGGCGCCGTTCCAGCTCACCAACTTGCCGCCCCACGGCGGCACGGCAGGGTACGAAGCCTGGTCGGCCAGGACAACCTCGTATTGGCCGGTCAGCTTGGCCAGGCCCTCGACGTCGGCATGCTGATCGCCGGTGGTCAGGACTTCGCCGACGGCCGCCGCGCCGAGCAGGATCACCGGAACGAGGCAGATCGCGACAACCGCCCTTGCCGGAAGGCGGGCCAGCCGGCCCCGGTGCGGATCCCCGCCGGCCGGGTTGGCCAGGAACTCGGCGACGCCGATCGCCAACGCCACGTCAATGCACACGATCACATACGGGAGCTCTCGCCCGAGGGTGAAGCGGCCGGCCAGATAGCCGATGGCATAGACACCAGCAGACAGGCCGAACAGCCAAACCAGGGGATCACGCCGATCGTGTCGGAAGCGAAGCCCCAGGGCAGCGAGACCCACGAGAGCTGGCAAGACCCTCAGGACCACCGCCGAATACATGTCGCGCTGCTCCGGATCGAATGCCCCGACCTGCCCGGTCAGCAGCTCCACGATCGAGAAGTACGGCCAGGCAAGCGCGAGGAGCGTGCCCAGAGCCAGGGCGGCCGCCGCGGCCAGGCAGCGCCGGGCAGCCTCGCCTGAGCCGTAGGCGATGACCAGGGCCGCCAATCCAATCGCGACGAACAGGGCGGTATAAGGGTGAATGATCGTGACCAGCGATTGGATCAGGAGAACCGCGACGAGCGGCGCACGACCGCCGCGCTGGAGGTATCGGGCCAGGATGGCCAGGGCGAAGAACGCCAGGCCCATCGCCAGGGCAGACGGATAGGGCAGGCCATAGCTGAGCGAATTGAGGTTGAGGAAGCCGCTCCAGATCAGTGGGTCCACCCCGAGGTGGAGCGGCGCCGAACCCCACAGGAAGAATGCGAACAGGGCGGCCAGGACGAGGGCGACGTTGGACTTCGAGAAGATCCGGACGAACGCCCTGAAATCCGGCCGCAAGGATCACGACGTTGATGAACCCGGCCACCGACAGGAGGTTGAAGGGATCCAGTCCAGTCAATCTGACGATCGCGGCAGCCACTAGCGAGTAGGGCGAGAACAGGGTGTGGGGCAGATCGACATTGAGGATCGGATTGGCGGGGTGTAGCGGATTCGTGGCCAGCTCGCGGACCGCAGCCGCATGCTCGAACAGGTCGCCTGCCAGGGTGCCGCCCACGGTCCGCCAGGCGAGCAGCAACGCCGGCAGGAGCCAGACAAGGCCATACACAAGCAACCCCAAATTGGGCATTGCCAAGCCGGCCCGGGACGACCCGGCGACGCTGGGACGCGCGGAGTCTCGGGGTTCCGCCATCGTCCGAGGATAGGCGCGCGGCCTGGGATGAAACCGATGCGGCCCGGCTGAAACTGGTGCCAACTGGCACCGCGAGGAGGTCAGGTGACCAAAAGCCGGTGACGTGCGACAACGCGCCATGTAGCATGAATCGAGCCTCAGGTGCCCCCCGGGTCAGGGGTCCGGGGCATCGGTTGAGCAACCGGCCAGGAACGCTCCGTCCGCGCGTGTTGGGGGCACCAGGAATGTTGAGGTTGCACCGTACTCGTCGCATGACCCGGTTGGCCGCCGCCCTCACGGTGCTCGCGGTCCTGGCCCTGACCGGCCTGCCGGACGGACCCACCTCCGTCGCGGCGGCAAACCCCAGCGCTCCGCCCCCGGCAACGCCGTCGAACCATCGATTCCTGGGTGGAACCCAGCCGGCGAAGCCCAAGACACTGGCCCAGGTGGCAGCCACAGAGGTCCTGCCGGCTGGCTTCCAGGATTCGGTCGTCTTCAGCGGGCTGACCCAGCCGACCGCGGTCCGATTCGCATCCGACGGCCGGATCTTTGTCGCCGAGAAGAGTGGCCTGATCAAGGTCTTCAGCAGCCTGACCGCCACCACGCCGACGATCTTTGCCGACCTCCGCCCGGAGGTGGACAACTACTGGGATCGGGGCCTGCTGGGAATGACCCTCGCCCCGAACTTCCCGACCGATCCCCATATCTACGTGCTCTATACATTCGACGCCAAGATCGGCGGCACGGCCCCGGTCTGGAACGACGCCTGCCCCACGCCTCCGGGCCCGACAACCGACGGCTGCGTCGTCAGCGGTCGCCTGTCGCGACTCCAGGCTGCGGGCAACGTCATGACCGGCACCGAGCAGGTCCTCATCAATGACTGGTGCCAGCAATTCCCGAGCCATTCCGTCGGTGACTTGCGTTTCGGAGCCGACGGCGACCTGTACGTGAGCGGCGGCGACGGGGCCAGCTTCAACGGGATCGACTACGGCCAGCTGGGTGGCACGAGCGGCACGACCACCCCCCTGAATCCGTGCGGCGACCCGCCCGGCGGAGTGGGCGGATCAATGACCCCGCCGACGGCCGAAGGTGGCGCACTCCGCTCGCAGAGCGTGCGCCGGGCCGCAGGCGAGCCGGTGACCCTGAACGGCAGCGTGCTCCGCCTCGACCCGGCAACAGGCCTCGCCGCGGCCGGCAATCCGCTGGCCGGGAACAGCAATGCCAACGCCCAGCGAATCGTCGCCTTCGGATTCCGCAACCCGTTCCGGTTCACGATCAAGCCGGGCACCAACGAGCTGTGGATCGGCGACGTTGGCGACAGCACCTGGGAAGAGATCGACCGGATCCCGAATCCGACCGTCGCAACGGTCGCGAACGGCGGCTGGCCGTGCTACGAAGGGCCGGCCAAGGGACCCACCTTCTCGGGCACGACGCTCAACCTGTGTTCATCGCTGTATAACCAGCCGACCGGTCTGTTGACCCCCTACTTCGAGTACAACCATGGCTCGACGGTGGTCAGTGGTGAGTCGTGCCCGTATACCAATGGATCCTCGATCTCGGGCATGGCCTTCTATCCCGGTGGCAGCTACCCGGCCGCCTACAACGGTGCCCTGGTATTTGCCGACCACACCCGAAACTGCATCTGGATCATGAGCGTCGGCTCCAACGGGCTGCCCAATCCGGCTACCGTCACGACGCTCGTCGACGGCGCCGCGAACCCGGTCGGCGTCGAGGCCGGCCCCGGCGGCGACATCTTCTACGTCGACTTTGACCTGGGCGCGATCCACCGGGTCACGTACACCTCGGGCGATAACCCACCGAGCGCGGTGATCCTGCCTTCGAAGACGAGCGGCGCCTCGCCGCTGGCCGTAACGTTCGACGGCAGCACGTCCTTCGACCCCGACCCGGGCGACACGATCACCTACAGCTGGGACCTTGATGGCGACGGGACATTTGGCGATGCGACGACCCCGACCGCCTCGTTCACCTACACCGCTGCGGGCCTGTACAACGTCAAGCTCCGGGTGACAGACAGCCACGGCTCGAGCAACACGGCGACCGTCGCGATCAACGTCGACAACACCCTGCCGGTGCCGACGATCGACACGCCGACGGCCAGCCTGACCTACGCCGTCGGGGACAAGATCAACTTCTCAGGGCATGCCGTTAACAGCGCCCAGGTGGCGTTGCCCGCTGCCGACCTCAGCTGGACGCTGATCATCCATCACTGCCCGACGCTGGCCGGTTGCCATACCCATTTCGTCCAGACCTTCGCGGGGGTCGCCTCAGGCTCGTTCAATGCGCCCGACCACGGCTATCCGTCGTACCTCGAGCTCGACCTGACCGCGACCGACGCGGCCGGTCATGCTGCCACGACCAGCGTCCTGCTCAACCCCCAGACGGTCACGTTCTCGATGCAGACGGTGCCCCCTGGACTGAGCCTGACGGTCGGGGCGAACACGCCCGCCGTCGCTCCCTATACCTCGACCGTGATTGCCAACTCAGCCGAGACGCTCGTTGCGTCCCCGGGTCAGGTGTTGAACGGCGTGACCTACGCGTTCCAGAGCTGGTCCGACGGAGGCGCGGCGACGCACGGCGTCGTCGCCCAGCTGACCGGCAGTGCGACGTACACGGCAACCTATTCCGCCAGCTCGACCACGGCCTATCTCTCGGACCTGGCCTATACGGTCGTGGCCAACGGCTGGGGTCCGGTCGAGAAGGACACCAGCAACGGCGAGCAGGCCGCCGGTGACGGCAAGCCGATCACCCTCAATGGGGTCGTCTACGCCAAGGGCCTGGGAGCCCACGCCGCGTCCGACATCCGCTATGCCATGAACGGCTCGTGCACGACCTTCAGCGTCAAGGTCGGGGTCGATGACGAGATCACCAATCCGATCTCCACGATCGACTTCCAGGTCTTCGCCGATGGCACCAAGCTGGCCGACTCGGGCACGATGACCGCGACCAGCGCGACCCAGTCAATCAGCGTCGACGTGACCGGCAAGACGACCCTCCAGCTGGTCGTCACCGATGCCGGCGACGGCAACTCCTACGACCACGCCGACTGGGCCAACGCCCAGCTGACCTGCGGCGGGACCGCTCCGCCACCGGATACGACCCCGCCGACGATCACCGCCACGAACCCGGCTGCCGGCGCGACCGGGGTGGCAACCACGGTCGATCCGACGGCCACGTTCTCCGAGGCGGTCGATCCGACGACGATCAGCACGAGCACCTTCAGCCTGGTCAAGACCGGCACGACGACGGCCCTCGGGGCAACCGTCACCTACAACGCGACCAGCCACGTCGCCACCCTCAGCCCGACCGCCGCCCTGGCCGCCGGGACCAGCTACACCGCCACGGTCAAGGGCGGCACCGGCGGGGTCAAGGACGTCGCCGGCAACCTGCTCGTGGCCAGCCTCAGCTGGGCCTTCACCACGAGCGCCGCCAGCTCGACCACGGCCTATCTCTCGGACCTGGCCTATACGGTCGTGGCCAACGGCTGGGGTCCGGTCGAGAAGGACACCAGCAACGGCGAGCAGGCCGCCGGTGACGGCAAGCCGATCACCCTCAATGGGGTCGTCTACGCCAAGGGCCTGGGAGCCCACGCCGCGTCCGACATCCGCTATGCCATGAACGGCTCGTGCACGACCTTCAGCGTCAAGGTCGGGGTCGATGACGAGATCACCAATCCGATCTCCACGATCGACTTCCAGGTCTTCGCCGATGGCACCAAGCTGGCCGACTCGGGCACGATGACCGCGACCAGCGCGACCCAGTCAATCAGCGTCGACGTGACCGGCAAGACGACCCTCCAGCTGGTCGTCACCGATGCCGGCGACGGCAACTCCTACGACCACGCCGACTGGGCCAACGCCCAGCTGACCTGCGGCGGGACCGCTCCGCCACCGGATACGACCCCGCCGACGATCACCGCCACGAACCCGGCTGCCGGCGCGACCGGGGTGGCAACCACGGTCGATCCGACGGCCACGTTCTCCGAGGCGGTCGATCCGACGACGATCAGCACGAGCACCTTCAGCCTGGTCAAGACCGGCACGACGACGGCCCTCGGGGCAACCGTCACCTACAACGCGACCAGCCACGTCGCCACCCTCAGCCCGACCGCCGCCCTGGCCGCCGGGACCAGCTACACCGCCACGGTCAAGGGCGGCACCGGCGGGGTCAAGGACGTCGCCGGCAACCTGCTCGTGGCCAGCCTCAGCTGGGCCTTCACCACGAGCGCCGCCAGCTCGACCACGGCCTATCTCTCGGACCTGGCCTATACGGTCGTGGCCAACGGCTGGGGTCCGGTCGAGAAGGACACCAGCAACGGCGAGCAGGCCGCCGGTGACGGCAAGCCGATCACCCTCAATGGGGTCGTCTACGCCAAGGGCCTGGGAGCCCACGCCGCGTCCGACATCCGCTATGCCATGAACGGCTCGTGCACGACCTTCAGCGTCAAGGTCGGGGTCGATGACGAGATCACCAATCCGATCTCCACGATCGACTTCCAGGTCTTCGCCGATGGCACCAAGCTGGCCGACTCGGGCACGATGACCGCGACCAGCGCGACCCAGTCAATCAGCGTCGACGTGACCGGCAAGACGACCCTCCAGCTGGTCGTCACCGATGCCGGCGACGGCAACTCCTACGACCACGCCGACTGGGCCAACGCCCAGCTGACCTGCGGCGGGTGACCGAGGGCCAGCCCTGATCAGCTCGGGCCGGCGGCCGGCTCGTCCGAGTCGACGACGATCGAAGCGGCCAGCAGGCGCAGCAGCGTGCCCACGACCAAGCCGACGGCCAGCCCCGTCAGGTTGTCGAACACATCCGCACTCTGGCAGCCGCGGTCGAGCGCTGGAACGAGCAGCTGGGTGGTTTCGATCACGAACGGGAGGGCGATCGCTCCAGCCAACAGGACGGCCTTGGGACGAGACCGGCCGATCAGGCCGATCGCGATGCCGAGAGGCATGAACAGGAACACGTTCAGGCTGGTGTCGCCCATTCGCAGCAGGTCGCGGATCGGGGCGAGGCCCATCCGGGAAAAGTCGCAGGTACCGCCCACGGCCGCGAAGTTGAAGTCGCCATGGAGCGGGGTCAGCGTCGCCGCCACGATCATCCCGAAGCCGACGACGACCCCCCACGCGACCCAGTAGTTCGTGCGAAGGAGGCGGGCCAGAGGCCGGGCGACGAGCAGGCCGACCACGATCGAGATCGCGGTGCCGGGCAGGAACCAGGGCAGGAGCTGGCGGTAGATCCCTTCGAAGAAGCGCATGCCGCAGCGGTCTAGTTGACCCGACGCTCCAGGCCGGCCCAGAACGGCTCGCGCAGCTCGGCCTTGAGGATCTTGCCCGTGCCGCCCTTGGGCAGTGCGTCACGGAAGTGGATCTCGCGGGGGACCTTGAAGCCGGCCAGGTGCTGGCGGCAGAACGCCTTGAGCTCCTTTTCGGTCAGGGCCGCATCGGGCTTGAGCACGACCAGCGCGACCGGCACCTCGCCCCGCTTGTCGTCCGGGGCCGCGATCACGGCGCACTCGAGGACGGCCGGGTTGGCCGCGATCGCGACCTCGATCTCGACCGATGAGATGTTCTCGCCGGCGCAGATGATGATGTCCTTCGAACGGTCCTTGATCAGGACATAGCCCGCCGTGTCGATCGTGGCCATGTCGCCGGTGTGGAACCAGCCATCGCGGATGGCCGTCGCAGTCGCCTCAGGATCGCGGTAGTAGCCGTCCATCACGGTGTTGCCCCGCACGACGATCTCGCCGATCTGCTCGCCGTCGGGCCGGACATCGCGGCCTTCGGCATCGGCCACCCGGATCCGGACCCCGGGGATCGCCCAGCCGGTCATCGCCTGGCGCTCCTGGCGGCGCTCGGGAGGCTCGGCCTCGGTCAGGAACTGGCGGGGCTGGGCCAGGCTGATGATCGGCGACGTCTCGGTCAGCCCATAGCCGACGATCGCCTGGACGCCCAGCTCGGTCTCGAGCGCGCGGACCAGGGCCGGTGAGGCCGGCGAGCCACCGATGATCACCTGGCGCAGGCTGGACAGGTCGAACTTCGCCCGATCGCGATGGTTGAGGATGGCCGCGAAGATCGAGGGCACGGCCAGCAGGCGGCTGACCCGGTGACGCTCGACCTGCTCCATCAGGGCGCCCGGATCGAACTTGCGGAGCATCACGTGACGGCCGCCGATCATCGTCAGGAAATGGGGCGTGCCCCAGCCGTTCACGTGGAACAGGGGCACCACGTGGAGGACGACATCGGCCTCGGTGAAGCCGAGCCCGAGCTCGGCGATCAGGCTGTGAAGGTAGAGCTGGCGATGGGTCATCGCGACGCCCTTGGGCAGCCCGGTCGTGCCGCTCGTGTAGAACAGCTCGGCCAGGTCGTTCTCCTCGACCTGGGGATGGAGTGGCTCGGCCGAGCCGGTCGCCAGCAGCCCCTCGTACTCGTGGCTGGCGATGCCGCCGGCCTCCCCGTCGAGGATGACGAAGGTTGGCCGGGCACTCAGGCCGGGTCCGACCTGTTGTACGAGCGGCAGGAAGTCGCGATGGAAGGCGACCACCTTCGAACCGGCGTGATCGAGGATCCAGGCGATCTCGTGCGGCGCGAGCCGAATGTTGATCGGATTGAGGACGGCGCCGGCCTCGAGCACGCCGTAGTAGGCCTCGAGCAGGTGATGGGTGTTATAGGTGATGAACGAGACCCGTTCGCCGCGCTCAACACCGAGGCCCTGCAGGGCGTTGGCCAGGCGATGGGTGCGTTCGCCGAACTCGGCGTAGGTGAACTGCCGGTCGCCGTCGATCAGCCCGATCTTGTCACCGAAGAACGCCGCTGCCCGGTCGCGAAAGTCGAGGACCGACAACGGGACGAACATCGAAGACCCTCCTCGTGAGGCTTCCGGGGGCTAGGCCAGCAGGCGCAGGACCTCGCCGGCGAGCCCGATCGACTCGATCGTGCGCAGCATCGTGTTGCCAAACGTGAAGCCGGTGAAGCCGGCGGCGATGTATGTCGAGAGATGCTCGGCGGCCCGCTCGGGCGTGCCGATGACCAGCGAACCGCGGCGCTCCGGGGGGATCTTCTCGAGCAGCGCGGCCGCCTCGCTCTCGTGGGCGACCGGGATCACCGGCGAGCCCATCGTGCGGATGATCGTCGCGGGATCGCGACCGACGGTCTCGCAATGCTCGGCCAGGACCTGCACCTTGTGCTGGAGCTCTTCGATCGATGCCGGGAACCAGTGGGTCAGGTCGGCGAACTCGGCTGCGAACCGGAGCGTCCGCCGTTCGCCCATGCCACCGATCAGGATCGGCGGTCCGCCGGCCTGGATCGGACGGGGCCGGTTGAGGGCCTGTTCGATCCGGTAGTGCTGGCCTTCGAAGCTGGGGCGCTCCTCGGTGAACATCAGCTTGGCGATCGTGAGCGCTTCGCCCAGGCGGTCCATCCGGCCGCCGATCGGAGGGAAGTCAAAGCCGTAGCCAGCGTGCTCGGTGTCGTTCCAGGCCGCCCCGATGCCGAAGATGGCGCGGCCGCCGCTGATCACGTCGAGGGTGGTGACCATCTTGGCCAGCAGCGCTGGGTTGCGGTAGGTCACGCCGGCGACGAGGGTCCCCAGGCTGACCTTCGTGGTGCTCGCGGCGATCCCGGCCAGGGCCGAATACGACTCGAGCATCGGGTCCGTCTCGGGACCGACTCCCCGGATCTGGTAGAAGTGGTCCATCACGGTGACGAGCTCGAAGCCTGCGGCCTCGGCGGCCTGGGCCTGTTTGATCACGTGCCCGAAGAGCTGGTTGTCGGGCACACCCGGGTAGGTGTAGTTGGGCATGTGCAGGCCGAAGAACGGCCGGCCGTCGGTCGGGATCACGCGCTCACCTCGCTGTTGGATGGATCGTGCCAATGATCGCCCGGCGCGAGGATTCCGGCTGCCGCGGCCGGTCCCCAGCTGCCGCGCACGTATTCGTGGATCTGCGGCTCGTCGTGGAGCACCGGATCGATGATCTTCCAGGCGGCCTCGACCGAGTCCTCCCGGGAGAACAGGCTCTGGTCGCCTTTTCGAGCGTCACCGATCAGGCGCTGGTAGGGCGGCCGCTCCTCCCCGCTCTGGTGGCGCGCGAACAGCTCGACCGCCTCGCCCAGCATCGCCTCACCGGGGACCTTGGCCCGGGCTCCGAGCGAGATCGACATATCCGGTGTCAGCCGGAAGCGAAGGTAGTTGCCGTCGGGTGGCTCAATCTCGTGGAAGACCATCTCGGGCGGCTGGCGCAGCTCGACCAGGACCTCGGTCGCCGTGACCGGCATGGCCTTGCCGGCCCGGACGTAGATCGGCACGCCGCCCCAGCGCCAGGTGTCGACGTGGAAGCGCATCGCGGCGAACGTCTCGACCGTCGAATCGGGGGCCACGCCCTTGACCGAGCGGTAGCCCCGGTACTGTCCTCGCACAACGTCCGCCGGCTGGAGCGGCCGGATCGAGTCGAGGACCTTGAACTTCTGGTTGCGGATGGCCTCCGGGCTGCGGCCCGAGGGCGCCTCCATCGTCAGCAGGCTGATCACCTGGAGGAGGTGGTTCTGGACGACGTCGCGGATCGTGCCGGCCTGGTCGAAGAATGCCCCGCGGTCGGCCACGTCGAACTGCTCGGCCATCGTGATCTGGATGCTGTCCACGTACTCGCTCCGCCAGATCGGCTCGAGGAACGAGTTGGCGAAGCGGAAGTAGAGCAGGTTCTGGACCGGCTCCTTGCCCAGGTAGTGGTCGATCCGGAAGATCGACGCCTCGCTGAACACCCGGTGGACGGTCGCGTTGAGCTGGCGGGCGCTGGCCAGGTCCCGGCCGAACGGCTTCTCCACGATGATCCGGGCGCCCTCGGCACAGCCCGAGCGCTCGAGGTTGTCGATGACCGGCCCGAACAGGGACGGCGGGATGGCCAGGTAGTGGAGCGGATGGGCCGCATCGCCGAGCTCGCGGCGCAGGGCGTTGAACATCTCGATGTCGTCGTCGTCACCCTTGACGTAGCGCAGCTGGGCCAGGAGGCGGGCCAGGACCGGCTCGTCGAGGTGGCCACTCGCGGCCAGGCTCGCCCGGGCCCGCGCCCTGAGGCGAATCGAGGTCGCCCGAGCGGGCGACGCCGATGATCGGCAGGTCGAAGCCGTCGTCCCGGATCAGGTCGGCCAGGGCCGGGAAGATCTGCTTGAAGGCGAGATCGCCGGTCGCGCCGAAGAAGACGAAGGCATCCGACTGGACCACGCTCAGCCCTTGCCCTGGACCGGCGTGGGCACCGGCGCGGTCGCGGGTGTCGACGTCTCGAGGTGGCCGCCGAAGCCGAGGCGCATCGCCGACAGGACCTGGTCGGCGAAGTCCGATTCGCCGCGCGAGGTGAAGCGCGAGTAGAGCGCCGTGGTCAGGACTGGCGCCGGCGCGCTGACGTCGATCGCGGCAATGCTCGTCCAGCGGCCCTCGCCGGAGTCCGAGACGCGGCCGGCGAACCCGGCCAGGTCGGGACTGGTCAGGAAGGCCTGGGCGGTCAGGTCGAGCAGCCATGAGGCGACGACGCTGCCGCGCCGCCACACCTCGGTCACGGCCGGCAGGTCCAGCGTGTAGCGATACAGCTCGGGCTCGCGCAGCGGAGCGGTCTCGGCATCCACCGGCCGGCCCTCGAGACCGGCGTCCGCGTGCCGGAGGATGTTGAGGCCCTCGGCATAGGCTGCCATCAGGCCGTACTCGATGCCGTTGTGGACCATCTTCACGAAGTGGCCCGCACCGCTCGGCCCGCAATGGAGGTAGCCCTGCTCGGCCTGGTCCGGTTCGCCCGTCCGGCCGGGGGTCCGGCCGGCCGACTCCACGCCGGGAGCGAGGGCCTTGAAGACCGGCTCGAGGCGGGCGACGCCGTCGTCCGGGCCGCCGATCATCAGGCAGTAGCCGCGCTCGAGGCCCCACACCCCGCCGCTCGTCCCGACGTCGAGGTACTCGATCCCCTGGGCGGCCAGCTCGTGGTTGCGGCGCAGGTCGTCGCGGTAGTACGAGTTGCCGCCGTCGACGATCACGTCGCCCTTGGCCAGCAGCGGGACCAGCTCGGCCAGGGTCGCGTCGACCGAGCCGGCCGGGATCATCAGCCACAGGATTCGCGGTGCTGGCAGCTGTGCCGACGAGGTCCTGGAGCGAGGTGGCGCCAGCGCTGATCGAGCCGTCGGCCTTGAACCCATCGACGGTCTCGGCGTGGCGCGCGTAGCCGACCACCCGGTGCCCGTGGCGGACCAGCCGCTGGGACATGTTTGCGCCCATCCGGCCAAGCCCGATCATGCCGATTTCCATCTGGTCCTCACCTCACACAGCCACGTTGCGACAAGGATAGTGGCGCGCGGGTCCGAGCCTGCGAACTGCCCAGGCCTACGAGCTGGCCACGACCTCGCCGGGAATCGTCAGGGGCATTCCTGCGCCGTGGCGGTAGAACGGGATCGGCTCGGGCGCGAGCGGCGCGTTGCCCAGGATCAGGTCGGCGGCCTTCTCGGCCAGCATCATGACCGGCGCGTAGATGTTGCCGTTCGTGACGTAGGGCATGGCCGAGGCATCGACCACGCTCAGGCCGTTCGAGGCCGTGGACCGCCATCGTCAGCGGGTCGACCACGGACTGGTCGTCGACCCCCATCCGGGCCGTGCACGACGGGTGGAGCGCCGTCTCGGCATCGCGGGCGACCCACTCGAGGATCTGGGCGTCGGTCTGGACGGAGCTCCCCGGCGATGTCTCGCCGCCGTTGTAGCGCCCGAACGCCGGCTGGTTGAGGATCGAGCGGGCGACCCGGATCGCCTCGACCCATTCGCGCCGGTCCTGCTCCGTCGACAGGTAGTTGAAGCGCAGCGCCGGATGGGCGGCTGGATCGGTCGAGGTGATCTTGACCGAGCCCCGCGAGTCCGAATACATCGGCCCGATGTGGACCTGGTAGCCGTGGCCGCCCTTGGGACCGGTGCCGTCATAGCGGATCGACAGCGGCAGGAAGTGGAACATCAGGTTGGGGTAGGCCACGTCGTCGTTGCCCCGGACGAAGCCGCCACCCTCGAAGTGGTTGGTTGCCCCCGGGCCGCTCCGGCGGAACAGCCAGTTCGCGCCGATGAACGGGCGACGCCAGGTCTGGAGCGCCGGTTGCATCGACACGGGCTTCAGTGCTCTTGTACTGGATGTAGACCTCGAGATGGTCCTGGAGGTGCTCCCCCACGCCCGGCAGGTCGTGGACCACGTCGATCCCGAGCGCCCCCAGCTCGGCGGCATTGCCGACGCCCGACAGCTGCAGGAGCTGGGGCGAGTTGATCGAGCCGCCGCTCAGGATCACCTGGCCGCCGAGGATCCTGCGGCCGCCGGCCAGCTCGACCCCGATCGCCCGTTGCCCGTCGAACAGGATCCGGGTCACGAGCTTGCGCGTCTTCACGGTCAGGTTGTGGCGGCTCATCACCGGGTGGAGGTAGGCCTGGGCGGCGCTGAACCGGCGACCGCGGTAGATGTTCCGGTCGAACGCCGCGAAGCCCTCCTGGCGATAGCCGTTGACGTCGTCGGTCAGCGGGTAGCCGGCCTCCTACGACCGCCTTGAAGAAGGCGGTGAAGAGCGGGCTCGATGGCCGGGCCACGTTCGAGGATGAGCGGCCCGGTCCGGCCCCGGAACGGGTCGTGAGGCGCCGCCGCGAGGCAGCTCTCCATCCGCTTGAAGTAGGGCAGGCAGTGGGCGTAGTCCCAGGTCTCCATGCCCGGATCCGCCGCCCAGCGCTCGTAGTCGAGCGGGTTGCCGCGCTGGAAGATCATCCCGTTGATGCTGCTCGAGCCGCCCAGGACCTTGCCCCGGGCGTGGTAGATCCGGCGCCCGTTCATGAACGGCTCGGGCTCGGATTCGTACTTCCAGTCGTAGCGCGGGTTGCCGATCGGGAAGGCCAGCGCGGCCGGCATGTGGATGAACACGTCGAACGGGTAGTCGGGCGGCCGGCCTCCAGGACGAGGACCTTGTTGCCCGGGTCGGCGCTCAGCCGGTTGGCCAGGGCTGATCCGGCCGAGCCGCCGCCGACGATGATGAAGTCGTAGCGGGTCGGGGCCATGGCCGCGATGCTAGCAGCGTTGGCGGGCGCCTTTTTGGGCTCGGATTCGAGCTACGCGCCTCGCTCGAGCTCGCCCTTGCGCCGGGCGACGAAGGCGTCCAGCTCGGACGCGATCGCCGGCTCGAGCGGTGGTGCCTCGAACTCGGCCAGGAGGGTCTTCCAGATCCCGTTGGCTCGCTCGGTGGCGGTCCGCGCGCCGTCCTCGTGCCAGGTCTCGAAGTTGCGCCAATCCGAGACGAGCGGCCGGTAGAAGGCGGTCTCGTAGCGCTCGAGCGTATGGGCTCGTGCCGAAGAAGTGGCCGCCCGGGCCGACGTCGGCCATCGCCTCGAAGCCCAGCTCGGCATCGTCGACGGCGAAGGGGACCAGGACCTCGGCCATCATCTGCAGGATCTCGGCGTCGATGATCAGCTTCTCGAACGAGGCCGTCAGGCCGCCCTCGAGCCAGCCGGCGCCCTGGTACAGCAGGTTGACCCCGCCCATCACCGCGCCCCACACGGCCATCTCCGACTCGTAGGCGGCCTGGGCGTCGACGACGTTCGAGGCGGTCACGTTCGAGGATCGCCACGGCAGGCGATAGCGGCGCGCCATCTGGCCGCTGGCCAGGGCACCCTTGACGTACTCGGGCGTGCCGAAGGCCGGCGCACCAGAGCGCATGTCCACGTTCGAGGTGAATGCGCCGTAGACCATCGGCGTGCCCGGCCGGACGAGCTGGGCCAGGGCCACCAGGAACAGCGCCTCGGCATTCTGCTGGGCGATCGCGGCCGACAGCGAGACCGGGGTCATCGCCCCGGCCAGGGTGAACGGGGTGGCCACGACGGGCTGGCCGTGGCGGGCCATCTCGATCAGCCCGTCCGACATCGGCCCGTCGAGGCGGAGCGGCGAGTTGGTGTTGATGATCGTGATCAGGCTGGGCCGGCGGGCCAGCTCGTCCCGGTCGATTCCGCGGGCCAGGCAGGTCATCTCGATCGCGTCGTCGACCACGACCCGCCCGGCGCCCGAGGCAATGCCAGGTCTTGTCGAGCAGGCCGATCAGGGCTCGGTACATGTCGAGGTGCCGGGTGGCCACCGGCAGGTCGGTCGGCTCGAGCGGGCCGCCGGCCTCCTGCTGGACGATGTTGAGGCTCGAGATCACCTTGACGTAGTCGATGAAGTCGGCGAAGTTGCCGGCCCGCCGGCCACGGTCGAGGTCGGTCACGAAGGCTGGCCCGCCGACCGAGCTGAAGACCAGGTGGTCGCCGCCCAGGGTCACGTCGCGCTCCGGGTTGCGGGCGTGCAGCCGGAACTCGGCGGGTGCCTTCGCTACGAGCTCCTCGACCAGGCCGTCATCGAGCCTGACCGAGCGGCGGCTCCGGTCGACCTCGGCGCCGGCCGCCGCGAACAGGTCGATCGCCTGGTCGCCGAGCACCTCGAAGCCGATCTCGCGCAGGATCCGGAGCGACGCCCGGTGGATCGTCTCGACCTGGTCCGCGCTGAGGATCTCGACCGGGCGAAACGGGTTGACGATCGAGCGCCAGGGCAGTTGGGCGATCCGGCCGGCAACCCGGCGCGGCCGGCGGCGCGGGCTATCAGTCGTCATCGGGACCTCCTGGTCGGGACCGGTCGCGCGAGCCTGTCGGGTGGGCTCGGCGGCCAGGCAATCATCGCCGCCCGACGGCCGCGTCGTCACGTGGCTGACGACCCCCGGTACGATCGGGTGATGGCCCTCCGGCCGGCTCTGGACTGAGACTCCGTCCTCTGCCATCGACTATCTCGGAGGGACCGTGGAACCGACCCAGGCGGGTGCCCAGGAACTGACCGCGGGGACGATGATCGGCGAGCCCGCGACGGAAGTCCGGACGCATCGGGGCCGGCTCCGTCGACTGCTCGACGCCGGGCCGCTGGCGGAGCCAGGGCCGGGTCGCGACCCACCCCGCCGCGCGGGTGGGAGCGTCGGTCGCCGAGTTCGACTTCCAGCGCTGGATGCTCCTGCTCCGGCTCCTCGGCTTTGTCGGGATCGCCGGCCTCGCCCCGCTCTACGGCCATGCCGACCCGGTCGCCCTGGCCTCCTCCTTCCTGCTCCTGGGGTCGCTCATCCTCGTCCAGGTCTTCTGGATGCGCGGCGCGCGCAGCCCCGAAGCGTGGCAGCGCTTCGCCGTCGCCGCCTTCGCGGTCGACTCGGCCGCCGGCTACCTCGTCGCCCAGTCGCTCCTCGGTACGCCCGACTGGATCGGCTTCCTGATCTATCCGATGCTGGCGATCGAGGGCGCCGTCTTCTTCGGGATGAGCGGCGCGCTGGCCTCGGCCGCGGCCAGCGGCTTCGTGTTCATCGGCCAGGTCGAGGTGCGTTCCTCGCTGGGCTACACGACCAGCCCGCAGGTCCAGATCATGGTCTTTGTCCTGCTCTTCATGTCGGCCCTGTTCGTCGGCGCATTCGCCCAGGTCGGCCGCCGGGTGCGGGGCGACCTGGCGACCCTGATCGAGTTCACCGGCGTGCTGTCGCGCCAGGAATCGCCGACCCGGATCGTGCAGGCCCTCGACGCCCGATTGCGCGAGCTGCTCGGGGCCCGGGTCCGATCGGTCGCCCTGCGCCGGCCGGACGGCGGCTACGACATCCTGCGCTGGCGGAGCTCCGAGACGCGCACGATCGAGCCCGGCGCGGTGTCCGGCGTGAGCCGCTTCACCGGGCGCGACATCGAGGCCGACTTCCAGGATCGCCGGGCGGTCACGTTCAAGATCACCCCGGGCCGCGATGACGGGATCATCGTCGGGCTCGGCCTGCCCGCCTGGGTTCGCTCGATCACGATGGTGCCGATCCACTCCGACGGCGGGCTGTCGGGCTTCCTGCCGGTCCTGTGGGAGTCGCCCCGGGTGCCCAGCATCGACGAGCTCGAGCTGCTCCACGGCCTGGCCGACCAGACCGGCCTGGCCTTCGCCCAGGCCCAGCTCCAGCGGGCACGGGAGCTGGCCGCGACCGATACCCTGACCGACCTCGTCAACCACCGCTCGTTCCAGGACCTGCTGCGCCGCCAGATCCG
This sequence comes from uncultured Chloroflexia bacterium, assembly GCA_963720965.1. GTDB lineage: Bacteria > Chloroflexota > Limnocylindria > Limnocylindrales > CSP1-4 > Palsa-1033. The sequence goes on from CAVRHD010000005.1 coordinate 106,775, forward strand.
CGACGCCGAAGCCCACAGCGGCCGCTTCGCGATCCTGTTCTGCGACCTCGACCGGTTCCAGGAGCTCAACGACAAGCACGGCCACGCGGTGGGCGACCTGGTCCTCCACCGGGTCGCCGGCGTGCTCAAGGCCGGCGCCCGGGGCCGCGACGTCGTGGCCCGCTACGGTGGCGACGAGATTGCCCTGATCCTGCCCGATCTCGACCGGGTCCAGGCCGGCGAGGTAGCCGAGCGGCTGCGTGCCGCCGTGCGCACGGCCGAAGGCGGCATGGGCGTCGACATGACGATCGGGATCGTGGCCTACCCCGACGACGCGACGGACCAGGCCGAGCTCCTCGCCCGGGTCCACGCCGCGACCTACGCCGGCAAGCGCCGCGGCCGGGGCACGATCGTCCAGGCGATCGAGGTCGCCGCCGAACCGTAGGTCTGGTTCGTGGCTTGGCCTGCGTCTGCAGGTCCGTTCGAGGCCCCGGTGCGCGGCGGCTCGGCGGCCGGCGGCCGGCGACACCCGGCGCCCGGCGCCCGGCGAAATTGTCAGAACGTTCTTTGATCGAGGCTTATGCACGGCCGCGCCCGCACCACCCGGTCGGCTCGGTTGGGCGCCGCCTGATTCGTGCACGAACCGAATGCTCGAGCCGTTTCGTGCCCGGCGCAATGCGTCGCGAATGCCCATAAGCCGCGTTTTGAGAACGATTTGACAATTCGGGCGGCGACTGCCCCGGCGAGGGCGGCGAACGAGCCGCAGCCGGCGAAATTGTTAGAACGTTCTTCGATCGAGGCTTATGCGGTGCTGCCGCCCGCGCCCGCGTTCAGATTGGCTGGGCACCGCCGGATTCGTGCGCACTCCAGACCTCCCGGCCGACTCCGAGAACCCTACAGACGCCGCGAGTGGCCATAGGCCGCGTTCAAGGAACGATCTGACAATTCGAGGCCGACTGCCCCGGCGAGGGGGGTGCGGCGAACGAGCCGCGGCCAGTGGGACGGGGCCCAGCGCCGGGGCCGGAGCCGAGGCCGCGGCCCAGAGCCGGGCCCAGAGCCGAAGTCGTCAGTGGTCGGCGATGCGCTCGGCCAGGGAGCGGCCCGTCGGCGGCTTGCCGGTTCGGGCCGTGCGGGCATCGAGGCGAAGGAGCGACTCCTGGGTGAAACGGACGCCGATCCAGCGGAAGGGCTCGGGCTCCCAGTTCGGGGAGCGGTGGTTGACCAGGGGCAGCGAGGTCAGCTCGGAGCGTCTCGCCCAGGATCAGCCCGGCCAGGACCCGCCCGGCCAGGTTCGCGGTCGATACGCCGTGGCCGGTATAGCCGCGGCCTGAGGCTACGCCGCTCCGGGGATCGAACGAGAACGTCGGGATCCAGTCGCGGGGCATCCCCAGCGGACCGCCCCAGGCGTGGCCGAAGCCGATCCCGCGCAGGCTCGGGAACCAGGCCTGGACCATCTCCCGGAGCAGGGCGTGGGTCCGGGCGTCCCGGTCGAAGGCGGCTCGATCGTCGAGCCGAAGCGATACGGCGCGCCGCGGCCACCGAACAGGATCCGGCCGTCGGCGGTCCGCGACAGGTAGTCGACCGACAATCGATAGGACGCCACGACCTCCCGGGCGCGCCAGCCGATCGTGGCCCATTCGGCGTCCGAGACCGGCTCGGTCAGGACGATCAGGGAGTACAGCGGCAGGAGCGCTCGATGGAGCTGGTGGAGCTGGCTCAGGTAGGCCTCGCCGGCGAGCACGACCGCGCTCGCTCGAACCTCGCCGTTCGTCGTCCGCAAGCGCCGGCCGAAGGCGCGGCAGTGCACCCGGTTCGACGTCGGTCACGGCGGTTCGTTCGAAGATCGTGCCGCCCAGTCGCTCGACGGCCCGGGCCAGGCCGCGAACGAGCTTGCCCGGATGGACCACGGCGTACTGGCTGCCGTAGATCGAGCCGAGCGCACCCTCGATCCGGATCCGTTCGGCCGTCTCGGCGGCATCGAGCCGGCGATAGCCCTCGGCCCGGCCCGACTGCTCGAGGCTCTGCCAATGGGCATCGAGGGCCGGCACCTGCTCGCGGCCACGAGCGACCGTGAGCGAGCCGCCCTTGGTGTAGTCGGCGTCGATCCCCTCGAGCGCGATCGCCGCGCCCGACTTCGTCGACCGCCCCGGCGACGGCCTCCTCGATCGCGGTCATGCCCTCCCGGCCGAACCGTCGCTCGAGGCGATCCGAGCTGGCGTTCAGCCCGGAGGCGACCCAGCCGCCGTTCCGCCCGGAGGCGCCGAAGCCGGCGATCTCGCGTTCGAGCGAGCACGACCTTCAGCGAGGGATCGCGGCGGAGGAGGGTGTGGGCCGTCCACAGCCCGGTATAGCCCGCGCCCAGGATCGCCACGTCGGCATCGATCGCGCCGCGCAGCGCGGGCCGCGGGGTCAGGTCGTCGCCGGCCGACTCCAGCCAGTAGCTCGTCCCCGCGTAGCCGGCCGGGTCAACGAGCTCGCTCGACCGCTGAGCACCCGACGAGGGATCGGGGGGCATGCGCTCAGCGGGGATCCGAGGTCGCGAACGGATCGAACGCCTCGGTTCGCTCGACGACCGCGTCGGCGCCCAGCCGGGCGTGGCTCGGCCGATCGAGGGGCGAGCCGAGGATCGAGGCCCAGCCGTCGGTCGCCAGCCCTTCGAGCGTGCTGATCGCCGCGGCGACCGTTGCCCGGGCGTGGTCGAGGGCCACCCCGCGCGGATCGATCGGGCCGTAGGTCCCGGCGACGTCGGCCGCAACATCGGCGATCGCCCGGGTCTCGGCCACCGATCGGCCCGGCCGAGCCGATCGACGCCCGCCGGATGATCAGGGCGTCGCGGCCGGCCAGCGGCAGGGCCGCGCCGAGGAGCGCCCGCCAGCGGATGGCTGCGGATTCGGAGCCGGGCTCCTCGAAGACCAGGGGGTGCCCGGGCAGGGCGGCCCGACGGAGGAGCACCTGGGCGATCGCCAGGGCGCCGGCGTTGCGCTCCTCGATCAGCCACGGCGGGAATGGTGCCGACGAGGATCCGGCCGGCCGGGATTCCATCGCGCCGAGCCAGCGCGGCACCCAGCAGGAGCAGGGCCAGGGCCCGGCCGGCGAGGGTGGCCGGTCCCGAGGGTGCGCCCCGGGCCAGGTCGGGCGCGACGACGAGGGGGCCGGCCCCGAGGGCGACTGCCGAGCCGGAGCGGGCCAGCAGGCGACGGGCGAAGGCATGGTCAGCGAGCGCGCGGTCCGGGTCGACGTTGCCGTCGACCACCTCGGCGACCGGATCGCCGTCGACGATGTCGACGCGCTCGAACGCCGCAACGACCGCCTGCTCGGGCCCGGCCAGGGGCAAGGCCGCGGTGGCCAGGCGGCCATAGGCCCGGCGCTCTGCGGCTGCCTCGTCGATCGCCAGGCGGACCTCGGCCAGCCCGCGCTGGCTGCCCGATGGGGCCGGCTCGCGGTCCCCGATCGACCCGGCCCGCGGATGCCAGGCGGGGATCTCGAAGCCGGCGTCGTGGAGCCGATCGGCCAGCTCGCGGCTGGCCGGCACGTCGACCCGGACGACATCGACACCGGAGGCGACGAGGTGGCCGGCCTCGCGCGCCCCATCGGCCGACTCGGGCTCGGCGGTGGTCACCCCTACCCAGGGCCGGGTCGCGTCACCGATCAGGGCCAGCAGCTCGAGCCGGGCGGTCCGGTTGGCGTCGATCCGGTCGAAGGCGGACACGGCCATCCGGCCGGCCAGCTCTTCGACGGCGGCCCGTCGATCGGGATCGTTGAGGATCTCGGACTCGAGCCCGAGGTCGACCGCACCCGAGGCCACGTCGAGGGCGAGCGCCTGCGGACCGAGGTCGTATTCGCTCAGCGCCGCGACGAAGGGCAGGGTGATCCCGGCGCCAAGCCGGTCGACCCGGCCCGCCGACGTACCGGTCGACGGCAGCTCCGGCCAGTGGCCGGCCGGCCCGATCCAGGCCGGTGACCCCGAGGAGCCGCAGGTTCGCCCGCTCCTGGCCGACGGTCGTGCAGATGCTCGCCCGGGCGCCCCACGCCGCCGCCAGGGTGTCGGCGAGATCCACCAGGCGATCGACGCGGGCAAGAGGGCTGTCGCTCATCGGTCGCTCACCATACGCCTCATCATCCCGCGAGCCGGCCCGCTGCGGCGAGCAGCTCGAGGGTCCGGTCCAGGGGCAGGCCGGGGACGACGTGCCCATCGCGCCCGGCGACCGTATCGGCCACGAACAGCGCGTCCACGACCGCCTCTTCGGTCGCCTCGACGGCAGCAGCGAAGAACGGGTCGAGGGCGTCGTCGGACAGGTGGGTCGTGGACGACCAGCGGGCTGCTCCCGCGCCGGTTCCGAACCGTGGTCGAGATCGCCACGAAGATCTCGCCGGAGCCGTGGCCACCGGTCGACCCGGTACGGGCCAGGCCGAGGCCGGCTCGCTTCGCGAGACGGCCCAGCTGATGGGGCAGGAGCGGCGCGTCCGTGGCGATCACGACGATGCAGCTGCCTCGCTCGCGGTCGGGTCGCGACCGGCCAGCCCTCGTCGACAAGCGCGGCCCCGACCGGCACGCCATCGATCGTGAGCCGCTCCAGCAGGCCGAAGTTGGCCAGGGCCAGGACGCCGAGGCAGGAGCCATTGACCTGCCGCGAGGCGTTGCCGATTCCGCCCTTCAGCTCGAATGCGACCATGCCCACGCCGGCTCCGACGACCCCACCGGGCGTTCCCGGCGTTCCGCTGCCGGCCCCGGCTCGACGCGCATCGCCGGGCGCCGCCTGGGCATCGTCCAGGGCCGCCCGGACATCGGCCGGCTCGACCTGGACCGTCCGAGATGCGTTCAGGTAGCCGTCGTCGCACTCGGCCACGACGGGCATGAGGGCATCGAGCAGGCCGGCCTCGGGAATGCGCTCGACGAGCGCCTCGACCGCGGCGTCGTACACCCGTCCGATCGCCATCGACGAGGTCAGCAGGATCGGCGTCTCGATCAGCCCCCATTCATTGATCGAGCTGATCCCGATCATCTCCCCCGCCCCGTTCAGGACAGCCGACCCGGCGGCGACGCGGTTCAGGAAGAGCTCGGGCGGACTGAACGGGACGATCGCGGTCACGCCGGTCCGGGCGATGCCCCGGCCGGCCGGTGGCGTGGGCTCGTCGCGCCAGATCGAGCGATGCCCGATGGAGATCCCGGCAACGTCCACGATCGAGTTCGTCGGCCCCGGGTCGAAACGCCCGATCCGAAGCCCGAGCTCGCGCGGGCGGGCGCGGGCGGCCGGGGCGGCGGACGCGGGATGGGCTGCGGCCGGCGTCGTCACCCGCCCAGTATGCCGTTCGCCCGGCGGCCTCGGCCGCCGGCCCGGCTGACGGTTCGGCCGAAAGCTCAGTCGGTGGTGCCGGCCAGGCGCAACCCGCTCAGGAAGCCGCGGTAGGCGATGAGCGGATCGTCGGACGCATGGCGAACACCGGTGTCCCCGAACCGCTCCGCGCCGGGAACGAGCGCGGCGAAATCGGCCTGGACGGCCGTGTGGTAGACGACCTCGACGACGTACGGCGCATCCAGCACCAGCGTCCGCATCTCCCCGGCGATGGCCCGCTGGACGGCCCGCTCGGCGCCGGCCCGAACGGCCGCCCGGGCCGCTGTTGGATGGACCGATGCCGCGGAATTCCGCCCGATCCCCTCCTTGACCACGACCCGTTCCGCCCACGGGAACCAGGCCTCGGTCTCGCGCGCGACGCGGTCGTCGCCGCAGACGAGGCCGACGGGCACACCCCAGGCGCCGAGGGCAATCGCGTTGATCCCGCTCTCGCCGACCGGCCGGCCGTTGAGGCTGGTGGACACGGGCCGCCCCGAATAGGTGTGGGCGATCGTGCCCAGCGGATCCCCGGCGCGAGCGTGATAGCCGACGAACAGCGCCACCCCGAAGCCGCGGTCCGGCCCGGCCCCGGCAACCATCGACCAGGGCTTCTGGCCCTGCACCAGGCGGGCCCGAGGATCGAGGTCGATCGCCGGCATGTTATGCATTGCGCCGTGGCTGTCGTTGACCAGGACCTCGGTCGCACCACCCCGGAAGGCGCCGTCGATCGCGGCGTTCGCCTCGCCGACCATCAGGGCAGTGGCGGCGGGATACTCCAGATCGCCGCGACTGGTCGATGCCGGGTGGCTGATCCCGGCGATCCCCTCCATGTCGACGCTGATGTAGACCTTCATCGATCCTCCTCCTTGTTCGGTCCCGTCCGGGCCGGGCTGCCAATCCAGACATGGCCGTCGGCGAATTGCTCGGCCTTCCAGATCGGCGCGCGGGCCTTGAGCTCATCGATCGCGTAGCGGGCGGCCCCGAAAGCCGCGTCGCGATGGGCGGCGGCGGTCACGACAGCGACGCTGACCGCGCCGAGCGGGACGACCCCCAGGCGGTGGACGATGGCGACCCGCTGGACCGCGAACCGGTCCGCGATCTCGTCGGCGATCGAGTCCAGGACGCTCCGGGCCATCGTCTCGTGGGCTTCGTAGTCGAGGGCTTCCACTCGGCGCCCGGCATGCCTGGCCGCCTCGGCTTCCTGCCCTGGAGCCGGTGTGCCGGCGCTGGCCCGGGTTCGCCCGACAAACCCGCAGATCGCGCCATCGGCATCGGTCGCGAGCCGGTCGCCGAGCTCGGCCAGCACTTCCAGGCCGAACGGCTCGCCGCGCAGCTCGATGATCCTGGTCGGCCGCTCCGGCTCGATCACCCCGCCGGCTCCGCCGCTCACCGGCGGGATGCAGGCCAGCTCGTCGCCATCGGCCAGCGTCTCGTCTGGATCGGCGTAGACACCGTTCCGGGCGAAGCGGACCGACGAGCGTCCCCCGGCGAGGGCCGGCACGACGGCCACCAAGCCGGCCCAGGCCGCTTCGATCGAGGCGCCGTCGGGCAGCTCGAGGGCAACTTCTCGCCGGCCGGCCAGCTCGCGCTGGATCGCGAACAGGCGGACGCGGATGTCGATCAAGGGATCGAGCTCAGGACCGGAGGGTGGCCACGAGGAGACCGTCGCCGAGCGGCAGGATCGTCGCGGCGAAGGCCGGGTCGGCCAGGACGCCGGCATTGAACCCCGCAATGCCGCCGCCCCGTTCCGGGTCGAGCTCGGATCGGCCACAGTCCCACTCCACAGGACGTTGTCGGCCACGACCATGGCTCCCGCCGCAAGCCGCGGGCGGAGAGCGTCGAGGTAGGCCGCGTACTCGTCCTTCACGGCATCGATGAACACCAGGTCGAACGGCCCGGCCAGGGCAGGCTCGGCGCTGCCCGCGGCGAATGCTTCGAGGGCCGGCCGATTGACGACGGTGATCCGCTCGTCGGCAATCCCGGCCTGCCGCCACCAGCCCCGGGCCCGATCGGTCCGCGAGCGATCCGGATCGATCGTCACGATCGTCCCGCCCGCCGGCTGGGCGAGGGCCATCCACAGGGTCGAGTAGCCGAATGCCGTGCCGACTTCGACGATCCGCGAGCGGCTCGCGGCGAGCGCGGCCAGGACCCGGCCGCCGGTCCGGTCGAGGATCGGCACGTCCTCGGGCCGGGCAGCCTCCTCGATCGCGATCAGGGCGGCGTCGGGCGTTCGTCCGATCGATTCGATGTACGTGCTCTCGGCTCGCCCGGGCAGGTAGCCATCCGACGTGCTCACTTGTCTTGCCTCACAGATCTTCTCTACGCGATCAGGCCGGCGCCGAAGTACAGGCCGGCCGCCAGGATCGTCCCGGCGGCGATCGAGCCGACGTTGATGTACAGCAGGCCGGTCGCCGACTCCATCGAGCGGCTGCGGGCGGTCTGGATCGCCGCCCAGGACACGACCAATGGGAAGATCAGGCCGACCAGCAGGCGCAGCCAGACGAACTGGGCCCACGGCCCGCTCAACGGCGAGAACGGTCCCCCGCCGCTGCCGGCCCCGAGCAGCATCGACAGGCCGAACAGGACAATCTGGGCGACGACGAGAGCGAACAGGATCCGGCTGAGGAGGATCAGCGGCGCTTCGGGCAGCTTGGGCGTCACGAGGTACCAGTGACCCAGGATCATCGCCACGAATACGCCGCCGGTGGCTGCCGCCAGCAGCAGGTCCTGGCCGAAGGCGACGGCAACCCCGAAGGCCGGCCCGAGGGGACCCGCGATCCCGAGCGAGCCGCCCCAGCTCAGGGCGCCGAAGGCCAGCGCGGCAACCCCGGTGGCCAGGCCGGCAAGGGCCAGGATCGGCGCCCGGTGGCCCCGGGCAATGGCGATCGCGTAGGCGAAGGCCAGGATCGTGAACACGATCAGGGCGCCGTCGCGCCAGGGCGTCCAGGTGGGATCGATCGTGACCGTCGAACCAGGCTGGTTGGCAGCCTCGACCAGGGCCCCATCGCTGAGGTGGGCGAGCAGCCCGAAGCCCGCGGCGCACAGGGCGCTGAGGACCAGGAAGCCGCGGGTCGCGCCGGTCAACAGGCGCATCAGGACGACTGCCCCGAAGGCGCCCACGGCAAGGTCCGCGAGCAGGGTCCAGTTGATGAACGCGAGGTTCTCGGCGATCCGCTGGGCTGCCACGATCCGAGTGTACGATGATCGACGGAGGTGCCTGAATGGGACTGGATCGAGACACGCAGATCACCTGGTACGGCCACGCCTGCGTCGAGGTCGTGACGCCGGGCGGCAAGACAATCCTGTTCGACCCGTGGTTCGGCAATCCCCTGAGCCCGAAGCCGGCCGCGGCGGTCCAGCGCTGTGACCTGCTGCTCGTGACCCACGGCCACGGCGACCACCTGGGCGACGCCGTCGCCCTGGGCAGCCGGCTCCGGCCGGCGTGGCCGGCGATCCATGAGCTGAGCCTGTGGCTGGGCCGGCAGGTGGCCGGCGGGGCCGACTCGATCACCGGCATGAACAAGGGCGGGACGGTCGAGGCGGCCGGCCTGAAGGTCACGATGACCCGGGCCGAGCATTCGGCCGGTGACTGGAACGCCGATGGCGGCGTGCCGCTCTACCTGGGCGAGCCGGCCGGGTTCGTGGTCGAGCTCGAGAACGGCTTCCGGATCTACCACGCGGGCGACACCGACGTGTTCGGCGACATGGCCCTGATCCGGGACCTCCACAAGCCGGACCTGGCGATGCTGCCGATCGGCGGCCACTACACGATGGGCCCACGCCAGGCCGCCCTGGCCGTCGAGCTGCTCGGCGTCCAGCACGTGATGCCGATCCATTACGGCACCTTCCCGGCGCTGAGCGGCACGCCGACCGAGCTGCGGACGGCCCTCGGAGCGCGCGGCCTCGGCTCGGTCACGGTCTACGATCCGGCCCCGGGCGCGACGATCACCTAGTTCGGCCGGAGCGGAGCCTGGCCTCGGTGCTCGGTGCTCGGTGCTCACGCTCCGTCTCGGCGCTCTGCCTCGGCGCCCTGCCTCGGCGCTCCGTCTCGGCGCTCCGTCTCGGCGCTCGGCCATCGCCCTGGGCGCCGGTTTTGACAAATTCGCGCTGTAGCGATGCTTGTGACTGTGCGGGACTGTCGCGACGCTTGATTCCGCCCTCACGCTGCCGAATTCGTGCACGGGCTCGGGCGCGCCAAGCCCAATTCAGCTTTGCCGGCGCAGCGATTTCGACCATAAGGATCGCTCCAGGGCGAATTTGTCACGAGCCGAGCTGGCCGGTCACGAGCCGAGCTGGCCGGTCACGAGCCGAGCTGGCCGGTCACGAGCCGAGCTGGCCGGTCACGAGCCGAGCTGGCCGGTCACGAGCCGAGCTGGCCGGTCACGAGCCGAGCTGGCCGGTCACGAGCCGAGCTGGCCGGTCACGAGCCGAGCTGGCCGGTCACGAGCCGGGCTGGCCGGTCACGAGCCGAGCTGGACCCCAGGGGGAGGCGGCGCGGCCGAACACGACCCGAGAATCGAACGGTCCGGACCCTCGTCGGGACCGGACCGTCGGAGCTGCGGATATGGAGCCGGGAATTCGCGCCTAGCGCATCTCCCAGCGGCCCATGTCGGGCGCCGATCCCAGGTAGGGGGTCGTCTCCGAGCCGAGGCCAGCGCCGTGATTCACCCCCGGCGAGCCCACCGCAAGGCGGTAGTCGTGGGTGCTCAGATTCATGAACCTGGGGTCGGCCTGGATCCCGTGGGACATCCGGCCGATCCATGACTTGAGGGTCGAGAAGCTCGAGGTGCTGCCCTTGCCGGCGACGTAGACGAGCGAGCCGCCGGAAGCGTTCCAGACCAGGTTGTAGTCGATCGTCACGGTCGACGGCAGGTGGTCGAAGTAGAAGACGCCGGAGCCGTTCGTGCGCAGCACGTTGTTCTCGATCTTGAGCCCGCTCAGCGAACCTTCGAACTTGTAGTCCGGGTGGTCGACCACCGAGACGTCGGAGATGTCGAAGCCGTCGAGGGTGTTGTTCGCGAACAGCGAGTTGCTGGCGCAGGCGATGATCAGGCCGCGCGAGTAGCCCTTGACCGTCGACGCGGCGTAGCCGATGTTCCGGGTGAAGGTGATGTTGTTGCAGGGCACGCCGCTCGTCCCGGTCTCGAGCACGTCCTTGTTGTTCCAGGCGATGTTGTCGGTCATGGTCACGTTGGACGCGCCGTAGATCTCGAACGCGCCGCCGTCATAGCCGTACCAGCGGCTCGGGGCCCGGTTCAGCCAGAGCTGGTTGCCCTGGGCCAGGACCTTGCCCGTCGACAGCAGGAAGGTGACTCCCACGCCACCGCCCGAGTCCTTGACCGCGTCGTTGATCATCGTGTCCTGCTCGTAGATCTTGTTGTTCAGGATCTGCGTGCCATCGGCCTTGTACGAGACCCGGATGCCTTCCTGGTTCTTGTAGATCTGGCTGTCGCGGATCATCGTGTTGGTCGAGTTCCAGGTCCGCACCCCGTAGTTCTTGTTGTAGCGCAGGACGAGGCTGGCCAGGTACACGTTGGAGCTGGAGTCGACCATGACTCCGGCGCCCATCGACGAGTTGGCGTACTGCACGGTCAGGCTGCGAACGCTGCCGCTGCTGACCTTGTAGAAGTGGAACCCGTCGGCGCCGCCGCTGACGGTCGCGGTCTCGCCGGGATACGACTCGAAGGTGAGCCCTGAGCGGGTCACCGTCACTCCACCGGAGTAGGTCCCGGCGCGCAGGTAGATCGTGCCCTTGCCCACGTTGGCGGCATGCTGGAGCGTCTTCCACGGCTTTGCGAACGTTCCCGGGTTCGCATCACTGCCGTTGGTGGCGACGAACAGGCCGGCCGGCGGGGTCGTGCTGGCGGGATGGCTGGAGGCGCTGGTGGTTTTCGCGACCGTGGCTGATGTCAGCACGGTTGTGGCCTGCTTGGCCGCGAGAATCGGCGTGGCTGGGGCGGTGGCACTTCCGCTCTCGGCCTGGATGGCGGTCCCGGCCACCCCAAGTCCAAGATTCGCGGTCAGCGACGAGGATGCCACCGGGGCCAGGGCGGGTCCGGCAAGAAGGACCGGACCGGCGAGCAACACGGCGGCGGCTGCGGATCGGAAGCCGACGAGGCGGCTCCGCTTGACTGACGCCCTCTGGGCGCCTCTTGGAACCAACGACACTGGTCGCTCCTCTCTACCAGAACCCACGTCGATGAGGACGTGGGAACGCTGGAGGACGGCTGCGCGCAATCGGCCTGGGGTGACGATGCGGGGCCGCTGGGAGTGAAGTATGCCAGTGAATTGCGTTGTCGGCAGGCAACGAAATTCTGGAGATCAGCCGGAAACAAACCAGAAGGACCGGGTTTTGACCCGATCCTTCATCAAAATTCGGTTTCCGTGCTTGGCCTTACTCCCGGCTGGAAGCCGCGCTGACGGGCGTGGGTTCGTGTTCCTCGGCGAGGGCCTGGACCTCCGGGGCAACCTCGCCGCGAAGAATCTCGAAGGCCATTGGGAACCGGGACGGACGATCGGCCATGACCGGGGCACCAACGCCCGCGAGAGCTGTCGGGGCGGGACGGACGACCGGCCCGAGCGGGCTGCGGAAGCGCTCCCGAAAGATCGTCTTGAGGACCCGCCAGCCATCAGGCAGGGTGCGCAGCCGGCCGACCCCGTAGACCCGGGCCGACTCGTAGCTGGGCACCTCGGCCACGACCAGGCCACGGCGGAGGACCCGGATGTTCATTTCGGTCTCGATCTCGAAGCCGTCGCGATCGAGCTCGAGCATCGGGACAACCCGCGCCCAGAAGGCGTTGTAGCCGTAGCACAGGTCGGTGTAGTGACCGCCGAAGAAGAGACGGACGAGATACACGAAGCCCATGTTGCCGAGCTTCCGATGGAGGGGCATGTCGGACGTGCCGCCACCGGCCAGGAAGCGCGATCCCTTGGCATAATCCGCGCCGTCGGTCAGGGCTCGAACGTAGGCCGGGATCTCTTCGGGAGCGGTCGAACCGTCGGCGTCGATCATCACGATGATGTCGCCGGAGGCTGCGGCGAAGCCGGTGCGCAGGGCAGCGCCCTTGCCTCGGCCCTGCTGCTGCACGATCCGGATATCGGGCATCAGGCGCTGGGCGACGGCGATCGTGTCATCGTGCGAGTGGCCATCGACCAGGATCACTTCATGAACTTCGCGGGGGATCCGCGGCAGCACGTGGGCGAGGTTCTCGGCCTCGTTCATGGCGGGTACAACGACGGAGATGGTGGGCATCTGGGGTCCCCGAGAAACGAGAGATGAATGGCTCCGCCGGTCGGAGATGAAGAGACAGATACACGACCGGGCGAGGGGTGCTGGGCAGGTCCTGAAACTAGTACCAAGGTCCCACAGCGTCAATGCCCGAACCGCCCTGAATGCCGTTCCACCGGTGCGTGGACGCAACAGCTGAAGCCACTCGTCGGTGCGGTCCGGAATTGACTGTTGGAGTGTAGTGGACTGGGGGTGGGTACCGCCGAAGTCCCGGCTCCAGGGGTACTTCGGCGGGGCGGTTCTCGATCGATTCTAGGCGTTGAACTGCCGCCGAAACCAGGCCGGCGACCGGCCCGTTCGGTGCCCGTTCGGGTTCGGTTCGGGAGCGCCTGCGGCCTGGGCGAAGTCGGTGACCTCGGGTGGATCCACGGGCGGCGCAGGGTTCGGATCGGGACCCTTCGGACCGGGACTTTCTTGCTGGTTAGCATCACCACTGCTGCCTCGGCGAGACCCTCTCTTCCCGAATGCCAGAAGACGCCGAAGTTGGACCTGGTCGGTTCCGGCTGCGGCAAATCCGTGCTCGCAGCGGGTCGCCGGCTGTGCGATATGGGCAAGGTTCTGATCGAGCCGCGGGCACTTCGCGCCGAGTAGCACTGGAGATGCTGTTTGGCAATTTGCCGCCGCGCTCGACGGTCTGCCTCTGTCCACAGCCTGCCTGGGGTGCCGCGGCCCGTGCCGTAACTCTCCGTGAACCTGCGGCCAATGGCCCGCGAAGACGGCCGGGCTAGCCTGAGCTTCGCTCCGCCGGTCGACCTGCCCAGCCGGTTGCCCGCCCGGGAGCATCGATGGACGTCAAGCTCTGGCCAACTGTCCGGGACGGCCGCCCGGACCACCCCGGCCGCGGAGGTCGAGCCGGCCGATCACAGGTCGTCGTGCTCGCGCTCGCTGCGTCGAGCCTGGTCGGGCCGGGCCTGGTCGGGCCGGGCCTGGCCGGGCCGGGCCTGGCCACGCCGACCCGGGCGGCCGCGCCGGGGACGCGCGGTGAGCCGATCGCGGGGCCGCCGTTCGAGTCGATCGCGCCAAATCCGCCTGCCCCGCCAAGCGACCCGGCAGCCAACCACGCCTACGCCAACCACGCCCACACCGCCCACACGGCCCACACCGCCCCGTCGAGCCTGGCCCTCCCGGCCTCGGCCCAGGCGATCGGTTCGTCGCGCCGGACGGCAGCGATGCTGGCCCGGGCACGCTCCTCGCGCCTTGGCGGACGATCCAGCACGCCGTCGATGAGGCTTCCGGCACGATCTACCTCCGCGCCGGGACCTATCCCGGTGGCATCCGGATCCGGCGATCCGGGCTCGCCCTCGCCGGCTTTCCCGGCGAGTCGGCCGTGATCAGCGGCGGGGCGACGGACCTCGTCCGGTTCGACCGGGTCAGCTCGGGAACCGTGCGCAACGTGACCGTGGAGGATGCCCCGACCACCGGGGGCTCGGCCGTGCTCATCGCGTCGAGCAGCAACGTCCGGGTCGAGTCCGACATCCTGCGCAACAACCGGAGCTACGGCGTCCGTACCTGGAACTCGACGGACGTCCGGATCGCGGACAACGACGTCTATGGCAATGACACCGGGATCCAGGTCTCGTACGCCTCGGCCGGAGTGGTGGTCGAGGCCAATCGGGTCCATGACAACGACCGCATGATCGTGAACACACCGGACGTCTATGGCGACGACCACGGTGCTGTCGGCATTGCCTTCGTCAAGAGCACCGGACCCACGCTTGCGACGGGCAACCAGGTCTGGGGCAACCGGGCGGCAAGCGCCGACTACGGCTACGACGGCGGCGCGTTCGAGGTATATGCCGCCAGCGACGTCACGATCAGCGACAACGTGGCCTGGGACAACAAGGACGTCCTTGAAACCGGCTCGAACGGCCTGCCCTGCAACCGCGTCCGCTTCGTCCGCAACCTGGCCTGGGCCGGCTCATCGGTGCCCGGCTGGGCCCGCGGCTTGATCATCGCCTGCGGTAGCGACTCGCTCGTCGCCAACAACACCCTCGACGGCTTCGACGTGTCGGCCGTGTCCGTCGTGCAGGACGCCGGCAACCTGCACCTCGGCTCGGTCGACGGCCTGCTCGTGACCAACAACATCCTGGTGTCGGATGGCGCCGCCATCTATCACCTTGCCAACGTGCCGGCGACGGTCCGGATCGACCGAAACCTGGCCTGGAACCGGGCCGGCCGATCGATCGCCTGGGTCGCCGGGCGAGGCTCGACCACGAGCTGGTCGACATTCCAGTCGTGGACCGGCCTCGAGGCGACCGGCATCCACGTCGATCCTGCCTTCGACCCGGCATCCGGCCCCGACCGCACGCCACGGCCCGGTTCCGCGGCGATCGACGCAGGAGTATCCCTGCCCGGGGTGACCGACGGCTTCCTGGGCCGGGGTCCGGACATCGGCCGGTGGGAGGTGCGCTGAGCCGGCGCAAGGACTGGCCGCGGTGGCTGCGCAGCACGGCCCAGGGACAGCGCAAGGGCCGGCGCAGGGGATCCGGGCCGTTGCCGAGGAGCACCCGTTCGGGGCCGTGGGGCTGGACAGGCTGGCCCGGGCGGGCGAGAGTGGCCGCTGACCGGTAGGATCGGCCTGCGTCCCGGCATCATCCGCCGTCCGTCACCTCGCTCCGGAAGGGGGATCCTCGGGTATGGGCATGAGACCGGCCGGCCGGCCCATGGCGATCACCGTGGTCGGCGCCGGCACCCGTTTCCTGAGCGGGATGAGCTATTACACGATCCGCCTGGCGAATGCCTTCGCCAGCCGCCATCGGGTCAGCGTCATCACCATGCGCCGCCTGCTCCCGGCCCGCTTCTATCCGGGCAGGGCCCGGATCGGCGCACCGCTCACCCGCCTCGAATACGAGCCTGCCATCAGGGTTCACGATGGGGTCGACTGGTTCTGGTTGCCGAGCCTGCTGGTCGCCCTGGCCGGGCTGGTCCGCCGCCGGCCGGCGGTGATCGTGTTCCAGTGGTGGACCGGCACGGTCCTCCACAGCTACCTGGCCCTGACCGTGGTCGGCCGCCTGATCGGAGCCAGGGTCGTGATCGAGTTTCACGAGATCCTCGATACCGGCGAGGATGCGATCCCGTTCGCGCGCCAGTATGTCAACGTGGTGGCCCCGATCTTCGTCCGCCTCGCCGCGGGCTACGTGATCCATTCGGATTCGGACCTGGCCACCCTCCAGGGCCGCTATCGACTCGGCGGGAGGCCGGTTGCGGTGATCCCCCACGGCCCGTATGACCACCATCGGAGCGCGTCCGGACCGATCCGCGGGGCGGCCTTGCGCGAGGCTCCGGCCGACGCCCTGAACCTGCTCTTCTTCGGGGTGATCCGGCCGTTCAAGGGGCTCGAGGACCTGGTGACGGCGTTCGGCTCGCTGCCCGCCGAGGTGATCGAGTCGTACTGGCTGACCGTGGTCGGCGAGACCTGGGAAGGCTGGACGCTGCCGCTCGAGCTGATCGAGAGGAGCCCGTACCGTGACCGGATCACGGTCATCAATCGCTACGTCCACGATGACGAGGTGGCCGGCTGGTTCGAGGCCGCCGATGCGGTCGTGCTGCCTTACCACCGCTCCTCGGCCAGCGGTCCGGCCCATACCGCGATGAGCCACGGCCTGCCCCTGGTGATCACCGAGGTCGGCGGCCTGCCGGCAGCGGTGGCTGGCTACGACGGGGCAATCCTCGTCGCGCCCCACGACCCGCTCGCGCTGGCCGAGGCGATCCAGCGCCTGCCGGCGCTGCGCGGGGTCGAGTTCGCCGACCCGCACTCGTGGGGGCGGACGCTCGACCGGTATGACGAGCTCTTCGCGGTCATCGGTGCCGGCCGTGGCTGATCCGCCGATCGTCGGCCTGGTCAGCCCGCGCTACCCGCCCGCGATCGGCGGAGTGGAGCGCCATGTGCAGGAGCTGGCCCACGGGCTAGCCCGGCGGGGCATCGCGGTCGAAGTGATCACGACCGACCCGACCGGCCGCCTCGACCCGTTCGAGGTGGTGGACGGCATCCCCGTCCGGCGCTTCGGAACGGTCGCCCACGACGGCGTCTTCTTCCTGTCGCCGGGCCTTGGCCGCTGGCTGGTTGCCAACGCCGGCCGGTACGCGCTGATTCACGGCCACTCGTATCACACGCCGCTCGTCCTGGCTGCGGCGATTGCCGCCCGGCGCCGCCACGTTCCGTTCGTGCTGACCCCGCACTACCACGGGACCGGCCATACGCCGCTCCGGGCGGCCCTCCATCGGCCGTACAAGATCTTCGGCGCAAGAGTCGTCCACGCCGCCCGGCGAGTGATCTGCGTGTCGGCCTCGGAGCGCGAGCTGATCGAGCGCGACTTCGGTCCCGGCGTGCCGACTCGAGTGATCCACAACGGGGTCGACGTCGACGATCTCCTGGCCGTGCCGCGACGGACCGACGGTCCCGGATCGCTCGTCCTGTCGGTCGGGCGGCTCGAACCGTACAAGCGGCTAGACTTGCTCGCCGACTCGGTTTCGTCGCTGCCTGGTGAGTTCCGGGTCGTCGTGGTCGGCGATGGGCCGGCCCGGCCCCGCCTGGAAGATCAGCTGCGCACGCTCGGAGTCGAAGACAGGATGACCCTCGCGGGCTCGTTGCCCCACGCCCAGCTCCTCGAGCGCTTCCGTACGGCCGACGTGTTCGTGAGCCTGTCGCTCCATGAGGCATTCGGCTTGACCGTGCTGGAGGGCGCCGTGGCCGGGGCGGGCGTGGTGGCGACTGACCTGGCTGCGCACCGCGACGTGGCCGCGTTGCTGCCGGCGGGCGCGATCCGCCTGATCCCGGTCGATTCGAGCCCGGCCCAGGTCGCTGCGGCGATCAGCGCCGCCCTGATCGATCGACGCCGGCTTGATGCCGGCGGCGCCGGTGATTCGCGCCAGCTGGGCCGTGCCGAGCTGGGATGGGATGGCCGGCCAGATCCTCGACGTCTATCGCACGATCGCTCCCGATGCGGGCCTGCCGCCGGCCGGCGAAGTGAGCCAGTGACGGCCAGCCAGGGCGCGACGCTGGATGTCGGCGCCCGGTCCGATTCGTACCGCCCGCTCGGCGATGGCCTGGGCTGGCTGCCCCGGCTGGCCGTCCTGACTGCGTTCGGCCTGCTCCTGTCGCGGCCTGGCAACACCCTCAGTCGCTACAGCGTCAACGGCTTCGAGTGGCTGTACTACCCGGGCCTGGCCCTGGTCATCGCCCCGAACGCAATGCGCCTGCTTCGGCCGGAGCCACGCCGGAGCGAGCGGATCGGGCTGGTGATGATGCTGGGTGGCGCGCTGTACCTGGTCAAGGTCCTGCACGACCCGCTGGCGTTCACCTTCTCCGACGAGTTCATCCAGCTGCGCAACATCCTTGACGCGATTGCCTCGAACCACCTCTTCACCCGAAATCCCCTGCTGCCGACGACGACCTACTACCCGGGCCTCCAATCGGTCGCCGCATCGGTCGCCAAGGTCAGCGGCCTGGGCCCCTTCCCGAGCGGGATCATCGTGCTCGGCGCGGCCCGCCTGGTGATGGCCCTGAGCATCTACATCTTCTTCGAGCTGGTCGGGCGGTCGTCCCGGCTGGCCGGCATCGCTGCGCTGCTGTACATGGCCAATCCGAACTTCATCTTCTTCGGCGGCCAGGTCGCCTACGAGTCGCTGGCCCTGCCCCTGGCGGTGATGGTCCTGGTCATCGCCGCCGGCCGGTCAGGACTGGCCGCCTTCGGCAATCCCGCCGATCGATCGCTGCGCTGGAGCCTGACCGTCATGGCGGTCCTGGCGATTGCGCGATCACGGTCACCCATCACGTCACTTCGGTCGCCCTGGCCGGCTTCCTGACGATCTGGACGATCGTGGCCTGGCTGACCCGCAAGCGGCGCGAGGACGGACCCGGCCCGGCCGACCTGGCGATCGTCGCGATCGCGGCGGTCGCGATCTGGAGCCTGACCGTGGCCAGCCCGGTGATCGCCTACCTCGGGCCGGTCCTCGGCCGGGCCATCTCGAACGGGATCAGCCTGCTGACCCTCCAATCGGTCCCGCGCAACCTGTTCACCTCGGGCAACGGTGCCGTCGCCCCGCTGTGGGAACGCCTGGCCAGCTTCGCCGCCGTGGCCTTCGTCCTGGTCGGCCTGCTGGTCGGCTGGATCCGGGTGTGGGCCGCCCATCGACGCGAGGCGCTGATCGTGACCCTCGCCCTGGGGACCCTGCTCTACCCGGCGACGCTCGTCCTGCGGCTGACTCCCGACGGCGCCGAGACGGCCAACCGGAGCTCCGAGTTCCTGTTCATCGCGATCGGCTTGATCGTGGCCCTGGGCGTGTCCGAGCTGTGGCTGCGCGGGCTGCCCTCGATTCGCCGGGTCAGCCTGTTCGCCGGCGCCGCCACGGTGATGATCATCGGTGGCTTCCTGATCGGCTGGCCGATCTGGGGCCGCTTTCCCGGCCCGTTCGTGATCTCGGCCAATTCGCGCTCGGTCGACTCGGAGGGGATCGCCGCGGCCCAGTGGTCGCTGGCGTCGCTCGGGCCGAACAACCGGCAGGTGGCCGACCGCAGCCAGCGCCTGCTCCAGGGCACCTATGGCCTGCAGCAGGCCGTCACCGGCTACGGCAACACCTACATCGACAACAACCAGTCGCCTGAGTTCAGCTCGTGCCCCGACCTCAAGGCGTTGAACGAGGCCAATACGAACTGCGTTTCGGTCGATTCCAAGAGCCTGATCATCACGCCCAGCCTCGGATCGAGCGAACAGGCCGTGGCCTTCGACGGCGACATCCACTACGTCGTGTTCGACCGGCGGATCTTCGCCGGGCTGCCGGCCTCCGGGATCTACGTCGAGCGCGGCGAGGTGAGCCAGAACGGCGGACCGCTCGACCTGACCGATCCGGACCAGGCGATAAGGAACGCCCAGGGCCAGGTCACCACCCCCGCCGGACCGCCCGGCTCCGGCCCCGGGCCGACCCAACAGGCCCAGATCCAGAACCACCAGGATCGCCTCGACAAGTGGGACGGCGGTCCGGGGGTGCCGGGCATGCCGGGCGTCGACCGGGTCTATGACAGCGGCAACATCCAGATCTACAACATCTCCGTCTGGGCGTCGTGGAAGGGCTAGCCCCGGCGCGGCGCAGCCTGGATCTCGTGGTGGTGGCCGGCCTGGCGATCGGCGGCCTGATCGCGGCCTTCCTGGTCGACCTGAGCCCGCTGATCCGGGCCATCTTCGGGGTACCCCTCGTGCTCGCCCTGCCGGGCTACGCCCTGACCGCCGCGCTCATCCCCGACCGGCGGGCACTGGGCCGCACCGAACGGACGATCCTGGGCGTCGGGATGAGCATCGTCGTGACGATCCTCGTCGCCCTCGGCCTCAACCTGCTGCCGGCCGGGATCACCAACCAGACGGTGGCCCTCAGCCTCGCGACCATCATCCTCGCCTGCGCCGCCGTGGGAGCCGCCCGGCGTCGGCGCGATTCCGGCCAGGCTGGCGGGCCACTCGATCCAGCCGAGGCCGACGGGCCCGACGAGGGCCAGGCCGACGCCTCCCGGCGATTCGGGCCCGAGCTCCTGGCCCTGGCCGCGATCCTGACCGTGGCCGCCGTCTTCGTGGCGGTCCTGGGCACGGTCCGGGCGCCTGAGCCGGGCTTTACCCAACTGTGGATGCTCGACGGCGCCAGTCCGAATTCGATCCAGGTCGGAATCCGCAACAACGAGGGCCAGCCGCTCCAGTACCGGCTCGAGATCGAGACCCAGGGCCAGATCCTGCGGTCGTCGGAGATCGACCTGGCTTCGGGCTCGGAGACGGTCCAGACGATCGAGCTGCCGGCGCTCACCGGGACGAGCCCCCAGACCGTCACCGCCCGGCTGTACCGACTCGACCAGCCCGCGACGACGACGCCCTATCGGACCACGCTCCTATGGCGTTATCCAGCACCAGGGCCGAGCTGATGGCGCGCCGGATCCTGATGGCCAGCGACTTCTACCGGCCGTTCATCGGCGGCGCCGAGCGCCAGGTGGAGATCCTCAGCAAGCAGCTCCACGGCCGCGGCTACGACATGGCGGTCGCCACGATGTGGCACAAGGGGCCTGCCCCGCGAGGAGGACGACGAGGGCGTGGCGCTCCACCGGCTGTCCGCCCTGTCGACCCGGACCGCGCGCTTCTCGGGCGATCCGGGGCGGCGCTACCACCCACCCTTCCCGGACCCGGTCATGGCCCTCGAGCTGCGCCGCCTGATCCGACGGTTCAAGCCCGACCTGGTCCACGCCCATGGCTGGATCGCCTACTCGTGCGCGGCCGCCCTGCTCGGCTCGGATGTCCCCCTGCTCATCTCCGTACGCGACTACGGCTACACCTGTGCGACCCGGACGATGCTCTACAAGGGCCGGACCTGCGACGGTCCCAGCCCGCTCAAGTGCCTCGGCTGTGCCGCCGAGAAGTACGGCCGGCCGAAGGCCGCGGCGGCCGTCGCCGGGGTGTTCAGCGGGCAGGCCGCTGCTGACCCGCAAGATCGTCGGCGCGCACAGCATCACCTCGTTCGTGCAGTCGGTCACCCGGCGCGACCTGCTCCATGAGTCGCGCGAATCGCCGGGAACCCTGGTGCCCGACTTCGTGATCCCGAGCTTCCTCGAGCTGGGCGGCGGCCACGCCACCCTGGGCGATGCGCTGCCGGCCGAGCCGTACATCCTGTTCGTCGGAGCGCTCCAGGCCCATAAGGGCATCAATGTCCTGCTGGAGGCGTACAAGCGGCTCGAGGTCAAGCCGCCGCTCGTGCTGATCGGGACCCGCTGGCCGGACACCCCGGCGTTCCCCGCCGGCGTGACGGTGCTGGAGAACGTGCCCCATGCCGGCGTGATGTCGGCCTGGGATCGGTGCCTGTTCGGGGTGGTCCCTTCGGTCTGGCCCGAGCCGCTGGGCGTGGTCAGCCTCGAGGCGATGAGCCGGGCGAAGGCGGTCATCGGCAGCGCGGTCGGCGGAATTACCGACATCGTGGTCGACGGCGAGACGGGCTTCCTGACCGATCCGGGCGACGTCGGCGAGCTGGCGGCCCGGATGGCCGACCTGATCGCGGACCCCGCCCTGCGCGAGCGGTTCGGGCAGGCCGGCCGGGTCCGGATCCAGCTGTTCACGAGCGAGTCGGTCCTGCCCCGCTTCGAGCGCCTGTACGACAGCCTGCTGGAGACCCCGACGGCGCCTGGGCGGGCCCAGCGAATCCTCGTCGCGGGCGGCTCGGGCAGCGGCAAGACGACGATTGCCGGCCAGCTCGCGAAGCGCCGGAAGCTGCCCGTCCACCACCTCGACGAGATCGCCCTGGCCCCGGCCGGCGGCCACCTCCGGCCGCTCGACGAGCGCGTCGCGGAGGTCCACCAGATCGCCGCCGGGGATCACTGGGTCGTCGAGGGGATCTACACCGGCTGGACGGCCGAGCTGTACGAGCGGGCCGAGGTGATCGTCTGGCTCGATTCGGTGTCCTGGCCGACGGCGGTTCGCCGGGTCGTCGGCCGGTTCGTGTCCGGCGCCATCGCCGAGATGCGCCAGCGCGGCCTGCGCGGCCTGTTCCGGCCGCGCGAGCAGCTGGGCCACCTGGGCGACCTCGGCCGTTCGATCCGGGAGACCCGAGCCTACTACGCCGGACGCGGCCGGAGCGACCCTGCCGGCCCCGAAGCGATCCAGCCGGCGGCGCTGGACGAGGGCGGCGAGCCGCTCACCGGTCATGACGCAACAGCCGCGATCCTGTCGCCGCTGCGGGCCAAGGTGGTCCACTGCCGCAGCGCCCGCGACGTCCGCCGGATGTTGGAGCAGCTCGGCTAACCGCCCGGGACGAGTGGCCTAGTAGCCCTCGCCGCGCGACCGGAGCACCGGGCGGAGCTCCGTGGCCAGGAGCACGATCGCGACCGAGCCCTGGCTGATCAGGGTGGCCACCCCGATCCCGGTCACGCCCATCCGGTCCAGGAGCGGGAATGACAGGGCCAGGGTCATCACGGCCAGGATCGCCTGGACGACCACGATCCCGCTCACCCGGGCCCGGATCCGGGCCAGGCTGAAGTAGATCAGGTTGACCGAGTACGGGATCACCGACAGCGCGAGGAGCCGCAGCAGGGTCGTCCCGTTCTCGGCGTAGGCAGAGCCGAAGATCGCCAGGATCCAGGGCGCCCCGATGATCACGATCGCGCAGATGGGGATCATCAGGCGCATGGCATGGAGCAGGGCGCCGCGGGTCCGGGCGAGCGGGTCGCCTTTGGTGCTGACCGTCTCGACCGTGTGGCTGATCGTGATGCTCAGGGGCAGCAGGTTGAGCGAGGTGTAGATAACCCACACGATGTAGAAGTAGGCGCCCGCCTCCGGCCCGGCCCGATCGATCACGATCACCGGCAGCAGGCTGACGTAAGCCAGGACGCACAGCGCCCCGAGGTAGTCGCCGGTCACGAACCGGACGATCCGGCCCAGCTCCAGCGGCCGCGCCACCGCCCGGCTCGCCCGGACATGGATCGGGATAAGCCAGCGGAACACGATCAGGCTGATCAGGAACACGCCGATCACCGTGGGGATGGCCCACGACAGGAAGATGCCGTACGCGGCCAGGCCGCTGAAGGCGATCAGCAGGATGATCTTGACGACCGAGAAGGTCGAGTTCTCGACCGGCACGATCAGGGCCTGGCGGAGGCCGGTGAGCACGCCGTCCTGCATGTTGAAGATCGACCAGGCGGCGGTCACCACGATGAACCCGGCGGCGGCCGCGGGCACGGCGGCGACGGCCGCCTGGGCCGAATCGGGCGAGGTCACCGACATGATCGCGAAGAAGACAATGCCCACGACGACTGTGACCGGCAGCGTCGCGAGGTAGGCATAGCCGATCAACCGGCTCGTCCGATCGCCGGCCTCGGGGATGAACCGGTTGAGGGCCGAGCGCAGGTTCAGCTGGGAGATGCCGGCCAGCAGGGTCATCGACGAGATGAGGGCCGAGTTACGGCCGACCGCGTCGGCGGTGTAGATCCGGGCCGCCAGGGCCCAGTACACGATGCCGAGGCCCGAGGTCAGCACGTTGCTGAGCATCAGGGCATAGGCGTTGCGGTACATCGGCACGCGCAGGTGCGCGGCCAGCTCGTCGACCCGGGCGCCGAGCCTGCGCGGGAGCACGATCGAGCCGCCCGTAGGGAGCGGGCGGCTCATCGCTGGCGCTCGGACGAGAAGGTCATTGGCGCAGGATAGCCCCGTTGCCGTCGGGATCGGCCCGGCCGACCGCCCTCAGGCGAGGTTGTGGTGCGTCCGGTCAGCGATTCTCGTAGGCGCCGATGTCAGGCGCGCTGCCGAGGTACGAGCTCGACACTCCGCTGATCACCGAGCCGGCATTGATCGCCGGTGAACCCGATTCGAGCTGGTAGTCGCGGCTGGCCAGGTCGTCGATCATCGGGTTGGCGTCCATCCCGTTGGCCTCGTAGCCGTACCAGCTCCGGAAGGTCGCCCAGCTCGTGGTCCCGGCGTGGGTCTTGTCCCAGACGATGCTGGTGCCGGCCCGGTTCCACAGGTCGTTGTAGTTCACGGTGACGCCCGACGGCGGCGTCTCGAAGTGGTAGATCGGATCGCCGTTGCTGAGCAGGACGTTGTCGACGACCTTCAGGCCGCTGAGCGAGCCCTGGTACTTGTAGCCGGCGTTGTAGACGATCGAGATGTCCGAGATATCGAAGCCGTCGAGGGTGTTGAACGCGATCAGCGAGTTGCTGGCGCAGGCCAGGAGGACACCCCGGGCATAGCCCTTGACGGTCGTCGCCGACCAGGCCACGTTGCGGGTGAAGGTGATGTCGTTGCACGCCCGGCCGTCCGTGCCGGTCTCCATGACCTGCTTGTTGTTCCACATCGTGTTGTCGGTGATCGTGACGTCCGAGGCGCCGTAGATCTCGAAGGCGCTGCCGTCGTAGACATAGTCGTGGCTGGCCGCCCGGTTGCCGTACAGCTGGTTGCCGCTGGCCAGGGTCTGGCCGGTCGTCTCGAGGAAGATCACCCCATTGGCACCGTGGTCGTCGTTGGTCGGCGAGGTCGTGTTGACGATCATCCGGTTGTTGTCGTGGATCGTGTTGTCGAGGACCTTCACCCCGTCGGCCGTGTACGAGACCTGGATGCCGGCGGCCTGCTGGGAGATGTCGTTCTGGGAGATCGTGACATTGGTCGAGTACCAGGTCCGAATGCCGAATCCATGGTTCGTGCTGACCGAGCTGTTGATCGTGTTGTCACGGATCACGACATTCGAGCTGGAGGCCACGTCGAAGCCGGAGCCGCCGACCTGGATCCCACCCTGGACGCTCAGGTTCTCGAAGGTGGCGCCGTTGACCTTGAGGATGTAGATCATGTCCTTGGCCGAGGTGCTGCTGACCCGGGCCGTCTCGCGCGGGTAGCTCGAGAACGTCAGATCGTTCCGGCGCAGGGTGAACGGGGCGTAGGTCCCGGCCCGAACCCAGACCATCCCGGTCGCGGTATCGGCCGCGTGCTGGAGCGTCTTCCAGGGCTGGGCGATGGTGCCCGGGTTGGCATCGTTGCCGTTGGTCGCGACGTACGAGCCGACTGCCGGGCTGGGCGATGGCGTCGGCGATGGGCTGGCGGTCGGCGAGGCAGTTGGAGCAGGCGTGGGCGTCGGCCCGTTCGAGGCAGCAGGGGTGGCTGTCGGCGTGGCGGTCGGGCTGGGATTGGATGTGGGCGTGGGCGTGGGCGTCGCCGTCGGCGCCGCGGCGGTCGGCGAGCTCACGACGAACGCATCGAGGCTCACCAGCGGATGGCCGGCCGTGCCGGCGACGGTCACGCTGACGGTGTGGCTGTTGCCGGCCTTGCCGGCACCGGAGAACAGGGTCTGGCGGGCCAGGGTCGCCGCCGCATGGGTGGATACCGCGGTGCTGACCCCGTCAAGCTTGACCGTCATGACCCCTCGGCCGCGGCCGGTCGGGCCGATGATCCGCAGGTACGAGCCGGTGTAGCTCAACGTCACCGACGAGCCACCGGTCACGCTCTGGCGGACCGTGCCACCCGAGGCCGGGGCACTCTTGACCGTGGTCCAGCTGCCGGACCAGTGGAGGCTGGAGCTCGTGTCCTGGACCCAGGTCGGGCTCGAGGCTGTGGCCAGCAGGCCGGCCGGGCCGGCCAGGATCAATCCCGAGGCGGCGGCAAGCAGGGCAACGATCGTCAGCAGGACCGTCCACGGGCGGGCGGGTTGGTGCTGGTCACGGGCGAGCTCCCGGCGAACAGCGGCGTTCGGGTCGGGGGGGAGGTGGCTGCTCGCACGCTGCACGTGGTTCGACAACTGGTCGCTCCTCTTCCACGGGGGCAAGTGCCCCGGCAGCGTAGGGGCGAGCGGCGGGGATTCGAACCACGACCAATCGGCTAATCCGGGCTCGAATCCGTGGCCCCATGGTCATGGGCCTGCGGTGGAGTGGGGTCAAATGGTGCGTGGAGGCACCGAATCCACCGCCTGGGTCGGCAGATCAGCCTGCCGGGGGGACCGCATGGATGCTGAACACCGCGCTCAAGCCGGCCGGCTCGAGGTCGATCGAATGGGTCAGGCGCCGGGTCGCCAGGTCGTAGCGGTCGATCCGGGTCGGGCGCACGTTCTTGAAGCCACGGGCCAGCCAGGCCACGTTCTCCCGGAATTTTGTCGGCCGGATCCGCGAGAAGCCGACCCACAGGCCACCCTCGGCGTCGATGTGGATTCCGCGCGCCCAGCCGAGCGGTTCGGCAGACGCCCCGACTTCGGTCAGGTCGATGACCTCGACGATCGCCAGCGAGCTGGCGTCAGCCACGACCACCTTGCCGTTGACGGTCGTGAACCACACCCGGCCGTCATGGACGAGCCCGTCGTGGGGGCGCTCGAGGTCGATCGCGATGCGCCGGCCGGGCTGGGTCAGGGAGATGGCGTCACGCTGCTCGAAGCGGGTCGCCCAGACCTCCTCGCCCAGCTGGAAGACGTGGTTCGGATGAGCGTGATGGGGCTTCGTCGTGCGAACCAGCCGATAGTCGGTGGCCGGGTCGAAGCGATCCCACGGACCCTCGCCCGGGATCGCCGACCACTCCCGGCGGACCTGCCCGTCCAGGCCGACCTCGACGACCTGGTCGAGGCCGGAGATCGCCACGAGCAGGCCGCCGTCCCCGGTCGGTCGGACGTGGTGGACGTCGTTGAAGCGGGGCAGGCTCAGGTATTCGAGCTGGGCGAAGCCGGGGACGCGATAGGTCAGGACCTCGGTCTGGGTGCAGGCATACAGGGTGTTGCCGACCAGCGTTGCCGACTTGAACAGGACGACCGGCTCGTCGGCGACGGTGCTGCCCGGCGGCGACTGGTAGGCCAGCCGCTGCTCGATCGCGCCGCTGGCCGGATCGACCTCGAGGATCAGCCCACGCTCGTACTCGTACCAGTCGAGGCCGCCCGACATCGGGCGGGCGCCGCGCTGCTGCCCGCCCAGCACGTACAGGCGGCCGGTGCTCATCGGATCGGACCCCCTGGGTTCAGGCGCTGACTGGCGCGCCGGTTGCGGCGAGGCGAGGCTGCTCCAGGATCCGGTGCGTCCGCAGCCAGGCCAGGACCCGCTCGGCATTCTCCTCGGGGGAGCTGGCCAGGGTCTCGATGACCAGCTCGGGGGCGAGCGGCGGCTCGTACGGATCGTCCACCCCGGTGAAGGCCTTGATCTCGCCGCGCCGGGCGGCCGCGTACATGCCCTTCGGATCTCGTTCCTCGCAGGTGGCCAGATCCGTGCCCACGTACACCTCGCACATCGCGCCGGGCTGGAGCATCGCCCGGACGTCGGCCCGCGCGTCGCGATACGGGCTGACGGCTGCGCAGATCGCGATTCCGCCATGGCGGACGACCTCGGCCGCGACGAAGCCGATCCGTCGGACGTTGGCGTCGCGATCTTCCTTGCTGAAGCCCAGGCCCCGCGACAGGTGCGTCCGGACGACGTCGCCATCCAGCACGGTCACCGTCCGGCCCTCTTGCTCGAGGCGCTGGGCGAGGACCGCCGCCGTGGTCGACTTGCCGGCCCCCGACAGCCCGGTGAACCAGACGCAGCAGCCGGCGTAGGGCGGCAGCGGAGCGGGTGAGACACGCTGGTACATCAGGCCACGCCTCGGCCGGCGGCCTCGGACGAGCTGGCCAGGCCGGACGGGCGCGGATGGCCGACGCCCACGACCCGCAGGCCGACCGTGGCGGCCGCGGCGGCATCGACGACGTGGCGGGCGTCCACGATCAGGTCACCGGCCATCCTCGAGCGGACGGCCGTCCAGTCGAGGCCACGGAACTCGGGCCACTCCGTTGCGATGACCACGACCTCCGCATCGCGGACGGCCTCGAGTGCCGAAGACGCGGCCTCGGCCACGTGGCCCGCGCGAGCCAGCTCGGCGACGCCAGTGGCGGTCGCCAGTGGGTCGAACGCGCGGACCAGGGCCCCACGCTCGATGAGGCCGGCGCCGATGCGCAGGGCGGGCGACTCCCGCAGGTCGCCCGTGCCGGCCTTGAAGGTCAGCCCCAGGAGGGCCACCCGGGCGCCTTCGAGCGACCGGTTGCGGGCCTGCTCGGCAAGCCCGATCAGCCAGCCGGCCTGGGCCGCATTCGATGGGTCGACGGCGGCGAACAGGCCATCGCCCAGGCCGTGCTGGCTGGCCAGTGCCGGCAGGGCCCGCGCCTGCGACGGCAGGCAGGAACCACCAAAGCCAGGACCGGGCGACAGGAACGCTCGTCCGATCCGCTTGTCGAAGCCGACGCCATCGACCACGGCGGCGACATCGGCGCCGATCGCCTCGCACAGCCGGGCCAGCTCGTTGGCGAAGGTGATCTTCGTGGCGAGGTAGACGTTGGAGGCCATCTTGATCATCTCGGCGCTGGTCCGGTCGGCCACCACGACCGGCGCCTCGAGGGGCGCGTACATCCGGCGAAGGTCCGTCTCCAGGCCTGACCGGCCGGGCAGGGCGACGCCGATGACGATCCGGTCGGGATGCAGGAAATCCTCGACAGCCGAGCTCTCGCGGGTGAATTCGGGATTGAAGCCGACCTCGACTGCCGGGTCGATCGCCTCGGCCTCGGCCGCCAGCCGGACTGCCGTTCCGGGCAACAGGGTGCTTCGAATGACGATCGCTCGCGGCGCGGCCGGGTCCCGGGCGATGCCCAGGACGACGTCCCGGACGAAGCGCTCGGTCCACTCACCGGCGCGGTCCAGGGTTCCGACCGCAACGATGACCAGGCGGCAGCCGTGGACACTGGCCGGATCAGTGCTGAACGACAGCCGGCCGGCGGCGAGGCCGGCGGCCAGGAGGTCGTCCAGGCCGCGTTCCGCGATTGGTGAGATGCCCGAGTTGAGGGCGTCGACCCGCTCGGGGTTGGTCTCGACGACACGCACGGTCGTGCCGAGGCTGGCGAGGCAGGCGGCGGTCACGAGTCCGACATAGCCGGCCCCGACGATCGCGATTTCCATTGCGCTGGGCTCCCGGTGGGTTGCTGGGTTTCAGTAGCGAGGCCGCCGGTGAAGGCGGGCCACGTTGATCAGGCGCTCATCCTACCGGGCGAAACGCCCGATCTGGCTTGAAAACGCGCTGCTGGTGCGCAACGGCAACTCGCTCGTTGCCCGGTCGGCGACGATCGCCGGCTGGAGGCCCACTGCCGAAGGCGTGGCACCGGCGCCGAGGTCGAGGACGGTCAGGTTGTCGAAGCGGAACGTGATCGGCAGGTTCGTGCTGGTGCTCGACAGGGTTGCCCGGAGGCCGACGCTGCCGGCCGCCTGCAGGGCGGGGGTCGAGTCGGTGACGCTGAGCGTCCAGGTCGTGGGCTCGGCGCTGCCGGTTGCCCAGGCCCGACCCCGGATCGTGGTCGGATTGGTGCCGATCACCTGGAAGCGCACGTTGACGGCCGTGCCCGGCACCCGGGCCAGGCCGCTGGCCACCTCCGCGCCGAGGGATGTCTCCGATGTACCGCTGTAGGCGCTCGCCGACAGGTAGATCCCGCCGTTGGCTGCGAAGTGGATCTTGCCCCAGTACTCGGCGCCGCCGGACTGGTGGCGGAGGACCGCGTAGGCGTACTGGCCGGTGCCCACGACGGCCTTGTCCGAGGCGATCGTGAACGTCTCATCGAGGTTCAGGGCCGAAGCACCGGCCAACAGGGCCGAACGGGGGGACCCGGCGGTGGCCAGCATGATCGTGCCGCCGCTGCCGTCGGCAGCGAAGGCCGTGTTCGTGCCGACCGTGGTCCACGGGCCACCGGTCGTGGCGGTGCCCCAGCCGTTGGCGACGGTCCGGGCCCAGGAGTCGGCCGCGATCGTCGTGCCCGGCGGCGGCGGAGGCGGCGTGCCGCCGATCGTGTTGGCCAGGAAGCCGTCGAACGAGAACAGGGTCGGGCTGTTGGTCGTGGAGCTGGAGGTGGTCGCCCGCAGCCCGATCGTGCCGGCCACCTGGAGGGCGGCCGTGGAATCGGTCCGGGTCAGGGACCATGTCGTGGGCTCGGCCGAGCCGGGCGCCCATGCCCGGGCGGTGATCGTGGTGGGGCTCGCGCCGCTCACCTCGGCCCGAACGTTGATCGGGACACCGGCCGCCTCGGTCAGGCCGGTCGCGACCTCACCGCCGAGGGCCACCTCGGCGCTCCCCGTCCAGGCGCTTGCCGCCAGGAAGACGGCGCCGGTGGCGCTGACGTGGACCTTGACCCAATATTCCTGGCCGCCGGCCTGGTGGCGCAGGATCAGGGCGGGATACTGCCCACTGCCCGTTGCCAGCCGGTCGGCGGCGACCGAGACCGTCACGTCGACGTCCCGGGCCGATATGTTGAGCCGGGCCGAACCGGCCTTGCCGGCCGACGGCACCGAGATCGTGCCGGCGGTCCCAGTCAAGGCGAACTGGGCGGCCGGACTGACCGTCCAGGCTCCGCCCACGTCGGCCGTGCCCCAGCTGCCCGTGGCAGCCGCCCGGCTGAACGAATCCGCGGCCAGGCCCGCTGGACCTGTGCTGCTATAGGTGGTGGTGTACGTCGCCGCCGTGGCCGGCGCAATGATGTCGTGGCTCTGGGCCCCACCATCGGACCAGCTCGAGAAGACGTAGCCGATCCCGTCAAGGGCCTGTGGCGTCGGTGCGCTGACCGACACCGTCGAGCCGATGATCACCGGGCGGGTGATCGGCGTGGACTCGTTCGGCCCGCTGTCGCCGTCGTAGACCTGCAGGCCGGGCGGGTTGGTCAGGAAGGTCAGGTTG
The DNA here is from genome assembly GCA_963720965.1 of uncultured Chloroflexia bacterium. Classification (GTDB taxonomy): domain Bacteria; phylum Chloroflexota; class Limnocylindria; order Limnocylindrales; family CSP1-4; genus Palsa-1033. The sequence goes on from CAVRHD010000005.1 coordinate 137,524, forward strand.
ACCGTCTTGGGATAGAGCAGGACGGTCTGGGTCACGGCCATCCCATCGCTGTCGGTGACCGTGATCTCGATGTCGAGGTAGGACGGGTAGCCATGGTCCGGCGCGATCAGCTGGCCCGACGGCCCGATGAATCCGGTCAGGTCGTGGGTATGACAATTGGTCAGGGTGTAGCAGTGGTGCAGGATGATCGCCCAGCTGTAGGCCGAGTTGGGCAGCGTGCCGTCCTCGGCATCGGTCGCCGAGGCGGTCATCTGGATCACGTCGCCGACCTTCCAGGTCTGCGTGCTGAGCGGCGAGACCAGGGTCACGACCGGCGGCGTGTCACCAGGAAACAAGGTGATCGACGAAGTCGAGGAGGCCCCATGGTTGTCGGTGACCTTGAGCCTGACGGTGATCTTGCCCCGGGTCGTGTACGTCTTCGAGGCAGTCACGCCGGTGGCGTCGCCGTAGGTGCCGTCGCCGTTGAGGTCCCAGCTGTAGCTCAGCGTGTCGCCCTTGTCGGCATCGGTCGAGCCGCTGGCGTCGAAAGTCACGGCCAGCGGCGTCGGGCCGTACGCCGCACTGGCGGTGAATGAGGCAACCGGGGTGTGGTTGACGGCCGAGTAGATGATCCGCCGGATCGACCCGCCGTAATCGGTGTAGTAGAGGTTCCCGTCTGGTCCCATGATCAGCTGGACCGGCCCGGTCGCATTGGTCTCGAACGTCTCGACCTTGGTCGGATCGGGCAGCCCGTTCGAGCCGGCCGGCATGAACCAGATGCAGTTGCGGCTGTAGTCAGCGAAGAACAGGCCGCCGTTGTAGTGGCTGGGGTAGTTGCTCGGTACGCCGAAGGCCATCCCCGAGATCGACGAGCTGCCGGTCGTGCAGCCGTCCCCGGTCACAACGGAAGCGGAGTGGTTGTAGGCGTAGTACGGCTTGGTGACCAGGCTCGGGTTGTTGTAGAGCGTCTTGCACATGTTCAGGTTGAGCGTGTTGAACGCGCCGAGCGCCGGACCCTCGTAGCACGGCCAGCCGAAGTCGGTGATCCCGGCGGTCGGGTTCACGTCGCGCATGACCAATTCCCAGGTCGAATCGCCGACCATTCCGATCCAGGCCTCGGACGTGCCGGGGCGGAAGGTCATCCGGAACGGATTGCGCAGGCCGTCGGCCACCAGCCGGGCGAGGTTGGGGTCGGAGCTCGAGGCGTCGGGATTGCCGGCCGACCCAAGGCCGGTATCGGGATTGACCCGGATCATGCTGCCCGAGAGGGCCTGGGGATCGCCCGGGGTCAGGGCGTCCTGGGCGCGGAGCGAACCGCCCTCGGCCGTCGGCAGGCTGAGGTTGGTGCCGGCCGCGCCGGGCGGGTCGCCGCAGGGATTGGAGTACTGGCCCCAGTCCCGGGTCGTGAACGCGGCGCCGTCGCCGGCGGTCACCCACAGCTGGCCATCGGGGCCCCATTCGACGTCATCCGGGGTGTGGCTCGGGAACTGCTGGCACCAGGCGTTGACCAGGACCTTCTCGCTGCCGGCGACCATCGTCCCACCGGCCCCGTTGTTCGAGACGGTCAGGCGCGACAGCCGGCCGCTGATCACACAGCCGGTGTTGGGAGGCAGCGGCCCGGGCGGAGTCGGGCAGGAGTCCATGAGGTTCGTCCCGCCATAGGTCGGGGCAGTCCCGCCGATCGGGGCGTCGTAGGCGTACAGGACGTAGAGATAGGGCCGGCCGGTGGTCAACCCAGGGTCGATCGCGAAGCTGGTCAGGCCGCGATCCCAGTAGTTCATGACCTCGACCGACAGGTCGGCGAAGACGGTCGGAGTCGTGTCCGACAGGCTGTCGTACTCGAGGATGACGCCGTCCTTCTCGGTCACGAACACATGCCCGTTCGGGGCGAACTGGACGTCCGTGGGCTGGCTCAGGCTGGGAATCGCGACCTGCTCCTGGAAGCCGGCCGGCAGGACGCCGGTCAGGTTCGGCGACATCAGGGCGGAGTTGAAGATCTCGGGCACGTCGGGCCGCGACGGGGGCTGCGCGGTCGGCGGGGCGGTCGGGCTGCTCGCGACCGGCGAGCTGGATGCCGCGGGCCGGCCGCCGGTTCCGCCGGCCGGTCGCTTCCGCCGGAGGAGCTGCCGCCGCCGTCGGCCGGAGCTCGCCGAGGGCTCGACCGAAGACGTGACGGCCGCCGCTGCGTCGATGGCGTCATGAGCTGCCGGAGGTACTGGGGGCTGGACTTGCCGACGGACTTGCCGATGGACTTGCCGATGGATCGGCCGCCAGGCTGGCTGCCGGCACGATCAGGCCGGCCAGCAGCCCGGCCGCGGCCAGGCACGTGGCGAGAGGGCGAAGGTGATGGCGAGCGGCTGGGCGGGTCATCGAATCCAACTCCGTCGAAATCTATGCGTTGGGGCCGAGGCTACTGGCTGATCGGGGCGGCGATGAAGTTGTCGAATGAAACCGTGATCGGCGTGTTCGTCGTGATCCCCGAGGTGTAGGCCCGCAGCCCGACCCCGCCGGCAACTTGCAGCCCGGCCGTCGAATCGGTCCGGCTGACCTGCCAGGTGCCCGGTTCGCTCGTTCCGGCTGCCCACACCCGGGCGTTCAGGGTCGTCGGGCTGGTACCCGAGATCTGGGCGTGGACGTTGAGGTTGGTCCCGGCCAGGTACGTCAGGCCGGCGACCTGGATCTCGGATCCGATGGTGGTCTCGGCCCCGGCCGAGAACTGGCTGAACGACAGGAACACGGCGCCGCTGCCGGTCACCCGAACCTTGACCCGATAGTCGGCCGTGGCCGAATGGCGAACCGTGCCGTACGTATACACGCTGCCGCCACCGGCGGGCAGGGTCCCGATGCTGAACTGGTAGGTCAGGTCGACATCCTGGGCACTGACCGCGAGGAACGCCGCCCGGCTTGCCCCGGCGGTCGGCAGGTTGACCTGGCCGGCGCTGCCGGTGAGGCTGAAGTCGGACTGGCTGCCTACGTAGGTGTAGGCGCCGCCGACCTGGGCGCTGCCCCAGGTGCCGCCGGCCGCCGATCGGGCAAACGTGTCCGAGGCAAACGGCGCACTGGCGGCGGCGACCGTCACCGACTGGCTGGCGGCCGGCGAGGATGGCCCGCTGGCGTTCGTCGCGGTGAGAGTGACCGTGTAGGTTCCCGATGCCGCGTACGTGTGCGACGGGTTCTGGCTGGTCGACGTCGAGCCGTCGCCGAAGGTCCACGACCAGGAGGTCGGGCTGTTCGTGGAGGTGTCGGCGAAGTTGATCGTCCGGGTTCCGGCCGACTGGCTCCAGCTGAAGCCGGCCACCGGGGCGGGCGGTGCCGTGACCGTGATCGGAGCGGCGATGAAGTTATCGAAGGCCACACTGATCGGGTTGTTGGTCGTCGTGCTGCTCGAGTAGGCTCGTAGCCCGACGCTGCCCGGACCCTGCAGGCCGGCGGTCGAATCGGTCCGACTGACCAGCCACGTGCCCGGCTCGCTGCCGCTGGCCAGCCACAGGCGGGCCTTGATCGTGGTCGGACTGGTCCCGCTGATCTGGGCGTGGACCTTGAGGTCCTGGCCGGGAACGTAGGTCAGCCCGGCAACCTGGACCTCGGAGCCGATCGTGGTCTCGGCGCCCGCCGAGAACTGGCTGACCGACAGGTAGACCGCGCCGGTACCGAAGATCCTGGCCTTGATCCGGTAGTCGGCCGTGGCCGAACGCCGCACGCTGCCGTAGGCGTAGGCGCTTCCACCACCGGTCGGCAGCTTGCTGATGTTGAACTGGTAGGTCAGGTCGACGTCCTGGGCGCTGACCGGTAGGTAGGCGGCCCGGGTCGCCCCGGCCGTCCCGAGGTTGATCGCGCCGGCCGAGCCGGTCAGGCTGAAGTCGGACTGGCTGCCCACGTACGAATAAGCGCCGCCGACCGGGGCACTGCCCCAGGTCCCGGACGCCGCCGCGCGGCTGAAGCTGTCCGAGGCGAAGGCCGTGGCGCTGGCGGTGATCGACTGGCTGGCCGGCGACGATGGGCCGCTCGCGTTGGACGCCGTCAGCGCGACGGTGTAGGTGCCCGCGCTGGCGAACGTGTGAACCGGGTTCTGGCTGGTGGACGTGGCGCCGTCGCCGAAGGTCCAGGCCCAGCCCGTCGGCCCGTTGGTGGACGTGTCGCTGAACGTGAAGGTCAGAGTGCCAGGAGCCTGGCTGTAGGTGAAGCCGGCGACGGGCACGGCCAGCGGGTTGACCGTGATCGACTGGGCCAGGGTCCCGGCCCCGCTGCCGTTCGCGGCCTGGAGGGTAACCGTGTACGAGCCGGGGGCGGCGTAGACATGGAGCGGGTTCTGGACGGTGGCGGCGGGACTGCCGTCGCCGAAGTTCCACGACCAGCTCGACGGTGAGTTCGTGGACGTGTCGGTGAACTGCACGCCGAGCGTGCCGGCCTGCTGGAGCCAGGTGAAGCCGGCGACCGGGATCCCGGGCAGCGGGCTGACCGTGATCGTGCTCGTCTTCGACGACGAGCCACCGTTGTTGGTCGTGCTCAGCTTGACCTGGTAGGTCCCCGGGGCGGCATAGGTATGGCTCGGGCTGGGCAGAGCCGAGCCACTGCCGTCGCCGAAGTCCCAGGCGTACGTATCGGGCGAGCCACCGGTCGAGGTGTTGCTGAAGTTCACCCCGAGGGTGCCGGCCACCGGAGTCGCGCTGAAGTTGGCGACCGGCGCTGCCGGAACCGTCCCGCTGATCGGCGAGGTGACGTTGAAGTCATCGAAGCTGACCGTGATCGGGCCCTGGTTCCAGGCTGCGGACAGCCAGCCCAGGAGGCCGGTCGCTCCCGGTGCCTGGAGGACTGCCGTCGAATCCGTCGTGGTGTAGGTCCACGTGGTCGGCTCGGCCGAGCCGTCGTTCCAGGCCTTCATCCTGATCGTGGTCGGGTTGGTGCCGGTGATCTGGGCCCGGACCCAGATGAACGCGCCGGTCGCGACGCTGGCCGTCGTGGCCCGGGTGTTGGCACCCAGCGGGGTCATCGTGTTGTTGATGACCGTGTCGGCCTGGAGCCAGACCTGGTTTCCGGTGGTCAGCCGGACCTGGCCGCGGTACGAGGTGAAGCCCGAGACCCGCCGGGCGTCGAAGCCGACGTTGATGTTGTCCGAGGTGGCCAGGGTGGCCGTCGCGACCCGGAACCGGACATCGACATCCTGGGCGCTGACGTTGGTCAGGTAGCCGCCCCGGTAGTTCGTGTCGACGGTGCTGTCCTTGGGGCAGATCTCGGGATTGTGCGGATCCGGCAGGAGGACCGTCGCAGCCGTGCCGGTCACGTTCATGTCGTCGTTGGTGCAGTAGAACCCGGCGTAGTTGCCGCCCTGGTCGGCCTCGCCCCAGGTCTGGCCGAGGGTCCGGCTGAAGGTGTCCGCCGCGTACGTGGTCAGGCTGGGCGTGGGGGTCGGCAGGGGGGTCGGCGGCGGCGTGGGCGAAGCCAGCGAGGCGGCCGCGACGTTCTGGCTGAACTGCGAGGTGTCACCGGCGGGATCGGTCATCGTGGCCGTGACCAGGTCGCCCGCGTTCAGGGTCTGGCTGAAGCCGACGGTGAAGGTCCCGCTGGCCGGGACCAGGCTGCTGCCCAGGAAGACCTTGCCCTGGCCGGCAGCCCCGGCGCTCGCGTCGCCCGCATCGGGCGACGCCTTGAATGCCTCGACGGTGCAGCCGGCACAGGCCGAGCCCTTGGCCGCCGTCAACGAGACGCCGGTCGGATTGAGGGTTGGCGTTCCAATCGAGTTGTTGCTGTGATTGAGCAGCTGGATGGCAAGGCCGCTCCCGGCCGAGCCGTTGTTGTAGATCGAGTTCCGGGTAATCGTATTGTCGATGTCGGTCGTGTCGCCGATCCCAACTCCGATCGGGTTGTTGGCGATGATGTTGTTCGGACCGACGGTCGTCCAGCTCGCGTTGAAATGGATCACGATCCCGTAGAAGCTGTTGGGGAGCGCCGTGACCCCGTCGACCCCGACACCGATCTTGTTGTCGTGGACCGACGTCCCGGCGGTGTAGAACCCCTCGATCCCGATGCCGCCGGTGATCTCCTCGCCATCGGTGCGCAGGGCGTTGTTGGCGATCACGTTGTAGGCGATGACGCTGCCGGTGACGCCATCCTCGAGGTGGATCCCATTCCAGCCGTTGCCGAACTTGTTGGCCGCACCACCATCGCCGGTGACATCGGTGCCGATGTAGTTGCCGATCGCCTGGTTGCTGTCGGTCGTGCTGCTATGCGAGAACTCGATGCCCTCGCCGCGGTTGTTCGAGATGACATTGCGCTGGCCCGGGCCGGTGCCGCCGATGATGTTGTAGGACGAGCCCGTGTTGATGTCGACACCGTGCGACAGCTGGCCGTAGCAGATCGTCGAACAGCTCAGGATGTCCTTGCCGTTGGGACCCAGCCCGATCAGGTTGCCCTGGACGATGTTGTGGTCCGTCTGCTCGTTATAGGTCGAGAAGCCGTTCGCCTGGTTGCCCGACAGCACGTCCCGGTCAGCCGGATTCGAGCCGCCCACGGTGGTGTAGCTGGCGGCCTGGGTGACGATCACTCCGTTCCCGCCGCTGATCCAGTTGGGGGCCACGAATGTCCCGGCCGCGTTCGTCCCGATGAAGCTGCCGACGACCGAATTGTTCGTGGCGCTCGCCGTCTGGAACACGATCGAGCGGTGGAGGTTGTACATCGACAACCCCCGGACGACGTTGTTCGATGAGCTGAAGAACATCCCGTCGGTGTTCGGGTTGGTGGCCGTGATCTGGATCAGGATCACCGCGTTGTCGATGACCGGGTCGGTGTTGACGCTGGCCCCCGGCTGGGTGTAGCCGTCGATCGTGACCCCGCCGGTCGTGTCGGTCACGGTTGGCAGCGCGCTCCCGATCGTGATCGTCTGGACGCCGCCGCCGGGAATGTTGAACACGATGCTGTCCGGGCCTGGATGGAGGTTGGCCTCGGTGATTGCCGCCCGCAGGGTGCATACCCCGCCCGAGGTCAGGCAGATGCCGTCGCCGGGCGTCTTGTCACCGGTGTCAGCCGTCGAATTGACCGTGAAGGTATCGATCGCGGCCGGCTCGGCGAATCGGCTGGCCAGCGGCGGCATGGCGGGTCGCGGCGCCACCCTGGCCGCGATCAGCTGGACATCCTGGACATCGAGGCAGCCGTCGTGGTTCACGTCTGCCGGGTCGTTGACGAGCCCGCAGTCCTTGCCCGACTCGCGGTCGAGGCCCCACGCGATTGCGGCCAGGTTCAGGTCGGCCGGCCCGATGATCCCGTCGCCGCTGATGTCGGCCGAAGTCACCGGCCGTGCGGCCCTCGGCCGGAGCGCCGACGATTGAGGTGCCGCGAAGCGGCGGCCGCCGGTCCCGACCTTGACCGTGATCGCACCTGGCAGGCTGAGCTGGACGAGCTTGCCCGAGGCATTGACGAAGCGCATCGAGCCGAGGGCCAGGGTCAGGCTGCCGGCCCGGGTCGGCAGCAGGGTCAGCTTGGCCAGGACGACGGTGCCGCTTGCGCCGGGGTGGCTCCTGGCTCCCGACGGCCCATCTCCGCAGCCGGCGATGGCGCACGAGTACAGCCCGAAGGCGACACCGGACGGGACCACGACGGGCCCAAGCGGCTGGACATCACGGCCCGACCCGGCCAGGGCGATGGAGCGCTGGCTGAGGCTGTCGAACTCGGCCGCCGCCGAGTCGAAGCGGAGCACGCCTTCGTAGCCGGCCAGGTTCTTCACGCCCGCCGCCTTGAGCACGACAGTGATGGTCTGGCCCACCGCGACCCTGGCCGGTGCGCTCACCAGGACCCGGGCGCCCGAGCTGGTCGAGGCGAAGGTGACCAGCGGCACCTGGTCCGGACTCGGCCGGACCGCAGGCTGGTCCGTGTTCGAGCTGGCGACCTGGGCGGGCCCAGCCTGGCCCGCGCCGGCCGGAACCCCGCCGCCGGCGACGGCGGCCGGCGAGCCCTGTCCGGCGGGCGCCACGGGCGATCCACCAATCGATGCCAGGGGGACGACAGCCGCGATGGCGACGACGGAAATGGCAACGAGGACGCGGCCCCGAACGCTCATCCCGGAGATAGCGTTGCGTGTGTGCACCGAAGCGTCATCCCATGGTTGGGCGGCGCGTCAACCCCCGTCTCGGAACGGCATGATCTGGCGTCGCGAACGGTCGATACGACCGGAATTAGGCATCACGTACGGGCAGAAAATGCTGTCCGGACCCGAGCCGGCATCGTCCCACGAGGCCCGATACCCGTCAACCATTCGTACCCCCACCAGACCGCCCAAAGGTACTAGTCGGTCCCTCCGGCCACCACCACGAGGGCGTCGGCGGCGACCGCTCCGCGGCTGCTCGCAAGGACGGGATTCAGGTCGACTTCGAGCAGCTCCGGGCGCTCCCAGCCGAGCCGGGCCAGGCCCACGATCAGGTCGGTCACGGCCGTCCGGTCGGCCGCCGGGCGACCCCGCAGGCCGTCGAGGATCGTCCCGCCCCGGAGGCGGTCGAGCATTGCCCCGGCCGTCGCCAAGGACACGGGCGCCAGCTCGACCGCGACATCATCGAAGGCCTCGGCCAGGACTCCGCCCAACCCAACCAGGACGAGCAGTCCGAACTGGGGATCCCGCTTGAGCCCCACGATCAGCTCCACCGCCCCGGCCAGCATCGGCTCGACCAGCAGGCCGCGCAGGTCGGCATCCGCCGCCCGGCCGACAACGAGCAGCTCGGCGGCGGCAGATTCGACCGCGCCCGCGTCGGCGAGGCCCAGGCGTACGCCGCCAACGTCGGTCTTGTGGGCGAGGCCGATCGCGTCGAGCTTGAGGACGACCGGGTAGCCGATCGCGCCGGCGACCCTGACGGCCTCGGCGACATCCCGGGCGGGCATGGCGGTCACGACCGACAAGCCGGCCCCGGCCAGCAAGCCCAGGCTCTCGAGCTCGGGCAACGCATGTCCCGGTATCGCCGGGGACGCGTCGCCAGTGACGCCTGGGTCGTAGCCCGGGTCGTGCCCGAGCGGGATCCGGCCGGCGGCCAGGGCAGGCCAGCCAGGGCGGCGCGGGCCATCGGCCAGCCGGACGGCGCGACGGCCCTCCCAGCTCGCTCGCCCGGCGATCGCGCCGAGGGCTTCGGTCGTACCCCGCAGGACCGGGATGCCGCCGGCCGAGTCGAGCAGCGCCACGATCTCCGGCGTCGGCTCGCCAGAGGTCAGCGACACGTACACGGGCAGGACGCCCGGACGGGTCGCGGTGGCGGCAATCAGGTCCTCGGCGACACCGATCGCAACGGCCACCTCGCCGGGCAGCGAGCGATACGGAAAGTCATGGACGATGGCGAGCACGTCGAAGGCGCCCGACGCGGCAAATGCATCGAGCACGACTGGATAGGCGACTCGCTCGTCGGTCGCGCCCCACGGGTCGATCGGGTTGCCGATGTAGCCCAGCGTGGGCAGTCCGGCGGCGATCGTCGCGCGGGCCGCTTCGGGCACCGCCGGCAGGTTCGCCCCGACCGTCTCGGCCAGGTCGGCAATCAATGATGCCTCGCCGGTTGAAACGGTCACGACCCCGGTTCGGCCCCGGCCGGCGCCCCGGCCGAGGTGGCGACAGCCGGCGTGGAGCACCGCCGCCTCGAACAGGGCATCGAGGTCGGCACAGCGCACGACCCCGGCTGCCGCCAATGCGGCATCGGTCGCCCGCGCCTCGCCGGCCATCGAACCGGAGTGGGCCACGGCCGCCGCCTGGGCCTGCGCGCTACGGCCGACCTTGACGGCCAGGATCGGCTTGCCCAGGGCGAGCGCGTGGTCGGCCAGGGCCAGGAACCGCTCGGGCCGCTTGAAGCCTTCGACGAACAGGATGATCACGTCGGTCTCGGGGTCATCCAGGCAGTAGGCGAGGTAGTCGCACACGTCCAGGACCACCTCGCTGCCCGAGCCGATGATCCGGCTGAAGCCGATCCGGGTGCCGGAGTGGATGAACGCATCGGTGACCGAGCCGCTCTGGGCAATCCCGGCGACGTGGCCGCGGGGTGCCCAGGGGTTGATGTCGCCGATGTAGGCGGCGCTGTTCGAGATCCGGTCGATCATGCCCATGCAGTTCGGGCCGAGGACGGCGAGGCCATGGCGCAGGGCGATCTCGCGCACGTCGCGTTGCATCTGGGCGGCCACGGCTCCGCCCTCGACCACGCCGCCGCCGGGGATCAACACGCTCCGGGCGCCGGCCAGCGCCGCCTGCTCGGTTACCCCAGCGGCACGCAGCGGGCTGAGCGCGACGACGACGCTGTCGGGTGGCTCGGGCAGGGACGCCAGGTCGGGGTAGCAGGGCGAGCCCCACGCTTCGGCGTAGTTCGGGTTCACGAAATAGCAGGTCGTGGCACTACCCATCGCGACCAGGTTGTCGCGGACGGTCTGGGCGATGTCGGAGCGCGGTGATGCTCCGACGACCGCGATGGAGCGTGGGGCGAAGAGCGCGTGAAGGTCGATCGGTGGACGATCGGCAGCCGGCGCCGACGGGGCGCCCGGCGGTGAGTCGGCGGTCATGCCTCCCCGACCACTCGGTCGACGCCGCGCTTCTCGAGCGCCCGGGCCACGATCAGTCGCTGGATCTCCGAGGTGCCCTCCCAGATCCGGTCCACCCGGAGCTCACGGAAGAACCGCTCGGCGGGGTTCTCGCGCATATAGCCCCGGCCACCGAAGACCTGGACGACCCGATCGGCGCAGCGGAACGCCGCCTCCGAGGCGAACAGCTTGGCGATCGATGCCCGGGCATGGACCACCTTGGGATCGGCGCCGCTGTCGGCCAGCCAGGCGCACTCCCGGGTGAGCAGGCGGGCGGCCGCCGCATCGGCCGCGGAGTCGGCCAGCGGGAAGCTGACCCCCTGGAAGTCGTAGATCCGCTGGCCGAACTGGACCCGGCTGGTGGCCCATTCCACGGCCAGGGTCAGCAGGCGCTCCATGGCGCCGCTGCAGCGCGCTCCGATATGGATTCGCTCCTCGACGAACCACTCGTTGGTCAGCTCATCGGCCCGGCCGATCCCGCCGAGGATCGCCGCGGCAGGTACGCGGACGTCTTCGAGCACGAACTGGGGGTGCCGGTCGGCGAAGGTGTGCATGTAGTCCGGGTCATGGCTGCGGCGCAGCCCGGGCGTGTCGTAGTCGACCAGGAAGAGCGTCGGCAGGCGGCGCTCGCCGTCGATCAGGTTGGCGTGGAAGATCATGAAGTCGGTATCGTCCGGGCCGGTCACGAACCACTTCTCGCCGTTGAGGACGTACTCGCCGGTGGCCACGTCCCGGGTGGCGGTCGCCGCCATCGTCCGTGCGTCCGAGCCCGCGTCCTTCTCCGTGATCGCATAGCTGCCGTTCCGTTCGCCCCGGATCGACGGGTCGAGATAGCGGCTGCGCTGGGCCGGGTCGCAGTGGAGCAGGACGTTGTACGCACCCGGCACGTACGACCACAGGCCGCCGGTCACCTGGCCGAACTGCTCGTGGACGATCACCTGCTCCATCACCGACCAGCCCTGGCCACCGACGCTCCGAGGGAGCGAACCGGCGTGCAGCCTGGCCTCGATCGCCGCTCGCCGGAACGTGTCGGCGATCGACCGTGGCAGGACCCCGTGGTCCAGCTCGAATTGCGCCTCGTGCGGCTGGAGCACGTCGACGGTGTAGCGCCGCGCTCGCTCGCGAAGTGCCTGGAGCTCGGGCGTGAGGGCGAAGTCCATCGGTCCATGGTGGCCCGCCGATCGAGGCCCCGCGCGGTGCGTCGCGGGCGATGGGACGCGCCTTGGGTCTCGGCGCGCGGAGCCCTGGCACGGTTGGGCAAATCTGGCCCACCGGGCACACGACCTGACTCCGGGAACCCACGGCCTGGATATGACCCCCATTCTCAGGCGACGGGGTGGCCAGGGGGGTCAGCGTCGAATGAGGACCTGCCACGCGGTCTGCCTGCCATTCCGATCGATGCTGGTGATATTCCGGACCGTCGCGGGCAGGGATCCGGCACAGGCCCTCGATAAGCGGGCCGGCTAGTAATGGCCGTCATATTCCGGGTCTGGCAGCGGCGCGGGCGGCAGCAGCGCGCGCAGCAGCGGCGCGGGCGGCAGCAGCGCGAGACCGCAGAGCCGCCGGAAGATCAGCCGGGTTGGGCGATCACCATGATCCGGATCTCGGTCATGTCCTCGATCGCCCAGCGCAGGCCCTCACGGCCGAGGCCGGAGTCCTTCACGCCGCCGTAGGGCATGTGGTCGATCCGGTAGGTCGGCACGTCGTTGACGATCACCCCGCCAACCTCGAGCTCGTTGAAGGCCGTCCACGAGTTGGCCAGGTCGTTGGTGAAGACGCCGGTCTGCAGCCCGAACGACGAGTCGTTGACCTGCCGGATCGCGTCATCGAAGGTCCGGAACGGGAAGGCGACGACGAGCGGGGCGAAGGCTTCGTTCGAGCACACCGCGGCCGACAGCGGAGCGTCGGTCAGGATTGTCGGCGGGAAGAACGAGCCGTCGGCGCGGCCCCCGAGGATCACCTTGGCACCGAGGGCGACGGCCTCGTCGACCCAGCGCTGGGTCCGATCGGCAGCGTGCCCGTCGACCATCGGCCCAAGGTCCGTCTCGGGGTCGAGCGGGTCGCCCATCCGCAGCTTTGCGGCCCCCGCCGCGAAGCGCTCCATGAAGTCGTCCCAGATGTCCTCGTGGATGATCATCCGCTGGACGCTGATGCAGACCTGGCCGGCATAGCCGAACGCTCCGGCCAGGCAGCGCCGCACGGCCCAGTCGAGGTCGGCCGACTTGTCGACGATGACCCCGGCGTTGCCGCCGAGCTCGAGCACGACCTTCTTCTTGCCGGCCCGTTCCTTCATCCGCCAGCCCACCGAGGGGCTGCCGGTGAACGTGAGCAGCTTGAAGCGCTCGTCGGCCACCATCCGGTCGCCCAGCTCGCGGGTCATCGGCAGGATGCTGACCGCGCCCTCGGGCAGGCCCGCCTCGGCGATGATCTCGCCGACGGTGAGCATCGTGAGCGGATCCTTGCTCGGCGGCTTGAGCACGATCGAGCAGCCCGCGGCGATCGCCGGCGAGAGCTTGTGGGCAGCCAGGTTGAGCGGGAAGTTGAACGGGCTGATCGCGGCCACGGGTCCCACCGGGAAGCGCCGGGTCAGGCCGAGGCGGCCACGTGAGGTGGCCATCAGGTCGAGCGGGATCACCTCGCCGACAAGCCGCTCGGCCTCCTCGGCACCGAGCCGGAAGGTGAGCACCGCGCGATCGACTTCGCCCAGGGCATCGCGGATCGGCTTGCCCGCTTCGAGCGCGATCAGCCGAGCCAGCTCCTCGCGGCGCGCCTTGATCCCCGCGCTGATCGTGCGCAGGATCGCGCCGCGCTCATAGGCGGGCAGCTTGCGCGTCTGCTCGAATGCGGCGACGGCCGCGCTGACGGCCGTGTCGTACTGCTCGGCGGTGGCGTGGTAGGTCTGGCCGGCTGGATTTGTCGGGTCGGCGGGATTGCTGATGGTCAGGACATCAGGTGACTCGACCCATCGACCGGCCAGGAGGATCGGATGGGGCTGGGTGCCGACAGTCGTGGTCATGCGAGGCTCCTGTCTGGTGAGGCTCACATTCTAGCCGGGCCCGTGTACGATCCCGGCAATGCCTGAACGCAGCCTCCGCGATCGGCTCCGGATCGAGCCGGGCAGCAAGGTCCGGCTGTCCCGATTCGACCCGGCCGATACCTGCGGCCACGCCAAGGCCGACTCGGCCGAGGAGCTGGCCGACGGGCTGGCCCGGCTGGCTGCCCTCCAGGACCGCTTGTGGGCCGAAGCAAGGCACCCGGTGCTGGTGGTCCTCCAGGGGATCGACGCGGCGGGCAAGGATGGCACCCTCAAGCACGTCATGTCGGCGTTCACCCCGCAGGGCTGCCCGGTCGCCGACTTCAAGGTCCCCAGCCCGGTCGAGCTCAGCCACGACTACCTGTGGCGGGTCCACCAGCACGCGCCGGCCAAGGGTGAGATCGCGATCTTCAATCGGTCGCACTACGAGGATGTCCTGGTCGTTCGGGTGCACGGCCTCGTCCCGCGGTCGGTCTGGAAGCGGCGCTATGCCCAGATCAACGACTGGGAGCGGATGCTCGTCGAGGAAGGCACCACGATCGTCAAGTTCTTCCTGCTCATCGATCGCGACGAGCAACGCCGCCGGTTCCAGGAGCGCTTCGACGATCCAGCCAAGCGCTGGAAGTTCAAGATGGCCGACATTGCCGAACGGGCCCTCTGGGACAAGTACGTGGCTGCCTTCGAGGATGTCCTCGGTCGTTGCTCGACCGAAGTGGCGCCGTGGTACCTGATCCCGGCCAACAAGACCTGGTTCCGTAACCTGGCCGTCGCCAGCATCCTGGGCGACGTGCTCGAGGATCTCAAGCCGGCCTACCCGCCGATCGACCCCGACGTGCCGGCGGACCTGGTCATCGACTAGCGCCGGTCAGCTCTCGAGCGAGCGCCGGTAGGCACCCAGGACCCGGACCATCGTGGTCAGCGGGCGGATCGCGTCGAGCGCGGCCGAAGCATCGGCCGCCAGCAGGTCGGCATCGATGTCTGCCCAGAACACGTACTCCCAGGCGACCCGCCGGCTCGGCCGCGACTCGAGCGTGCTCAGGTTGAGACCTGCGTCGGCCAGCACCCTGAGCACGGCGAGGAGCGTGCCCGGCTCATTGCGCACGGCGAACGCGAGAGTAGTCCGGGGTCCGGCCGGCTCGGCCAGCGGCCGGCGCCAGGCGGGCAGGACGGCCTCGTCCGGCCGGCCGACGATGATGAACCGGGTCCGGTTGGCCGGGTCGTTCTCGATCCCGTCGGCCAGGATGGCCAGGCCGAAATGGCCCGCCGCCCGCGGTGACAGCACGGCGGCCGAGCCAGCTTCGGACCGGTCTGCGATCAGTCGACCCGCTCCGGCCGTGTTGTAGGTCGTGAGCAGCGCCCATGGCCGGGTGCGCAGGAAGCGGTCGGCCTGGCCCAGGGCCTGGATGTGCGAGTAGACCCGGTCGATCTCCTCCAGGCGGCTGCCGGGCAAGGCCGCCAGGCACAGCCGGACGGGCACGACGACCTCGCCCCGGATCACAAGCTCGTGCTCGAGGAGCAGGTCGTAGACCTCCCTGACCGTGCCGTTCACCACGTTCTCGATCGGCACGACCCCGAGGTCCGCCTGCCGCGCATCTACGGCTTCGAACACCTCGCGGAAGCCCGCGACCGGCACGGATCGTGGAGATTCGAGGGCGGCCAGCAGGGCGTCCTCGGCGAAGGCGCCCGGCTCCCCGGAGAAGGCGGCCCGGACGCCGGCGTCGCTCAGCGCTCGAACCAGGCGGTCGTGTCGTGGGCGCCGGCGTCCTCGTCGAGCTCGGCCCGGGGCGCTCCCCCGGCAGCGGCTGCCTTGGCTCGCTTGCGATTGCCGGCGGCTTCGGTCGCGCCGGCCCAGTGGGCTTCCTCGAGGAGCAGGTTGAGGGCGTCGATGTAGGCCTCGATCGAGGCCGCGATGATGTTCACGTTGCGGCTCGTGCCGGTGTAGTGGCCGCTCGCCCGGCGGCCCTCGGCCGATGACGGCGGGGCGATCCGGATGGTCACGATCCCTTCGGAATCGGGCCCCTCGGCGACGGCGTGGACGTCATAGGCAATCAACCTGGGCTGGCCGGTGAGCACGCCGGCAAGGGCCTGGTCGACGGCGCGGAGCAGGGCGTCAACCGGACCGTTGCCCTCGGCGGCGCCTTCCCACTGGTGGTCGCCCGAGGCGATCACGACCGCGCCACGGCTCTGGACCTGGCTACCGGACGAGACCGTCCAGCGGGCAAGGTGCAGGGCGGGCGCCGCCGCGTCCGGCGCAGCCTGATCGGTCATCGGTTCACCTCCGGGGATCCGCCGGCCGTTTCGACAGCTGCGGGGGCAGCCGGCTGCGCAACCGGGCGCGGCTTCGTGAAATGGCGCTCGTCCCGGCGGCGCAGCTCGGCCCCGGACTTCCAGACCAGGTACTCGAGCGAGTCGGCCAGGGCCGCCGCCGAGGCGGCAATGATGTTCGTGTCGCTGCCCATCGTCGACCAGGTCCGGCTGCCGTCGGACGAGTCGATGATCACCCGCGTCCGGGCGCCGGTGGCCGCCGTGCCGTCGATGATCCTGACCTTGTAGTCGACCAGGTGGACCGAGTCGAGCTCGGGGTAGAACGCGCCGAGGGCCTTGCGCAGGGCGCTGTCGAGGGCGTTGACTGGGCCATTGCCGTCGGCGGCCGTGTGGAGCACCTCGCCGGCCACCTCGACCTTGACCGTCGCCTCGGCCAGCAGCTCCTGGCCGTCGCGCTGCTCGACGAGGACGGTGAAGTCAAGGATCCGGAACGGGGCCTGGTAGTCGCTGGCGTGGCGCCGGATGAGCAGCTCGAACGATGCCTCGGCACCCTCGAAGGCGAGCCCGTCCGCCTCGAGCTGCTTGATCAGCTGGGACAGCGCCCGGGCATCGATCGTCCCGTCGAGGCGGTGGCCGAGCTGCTCCGCCCGGAGCTGGGTGTTGGCCCGGCCGCCCAGCTCGCTCACGACCAGCCGGCCCTCGTTGCCGACGAGGGTCGGGTCGACGTGCTGGTAGCTCCGCTCGACCTTGGCGACCGCGGCGCCGTGCACGCCGCCCTTGTGGGCAAAGGCCGACCGGCCGACGTAGGGCTGGTAGTCGTTGGGGCTGATGTTGGCGATCTCGGCCACCCCGCGCGACAGCTCGGTCAGGCCGGCCAGCCGGCCGCCGCCGGCAGGCAGCAGGGCCAGCTCGGTCTTGAGGGCGAGGTTGGCCAGGATGCTGACCATGTTGGCGTTGCCGCAGCGCTCGCCGTAGCCGTTGATCGTGGCCTGGACGTGGCGGACGCCGGCTTCGACCGCGGCGATCGTGTTGGCCACGGCGAGCTCGGCATCGTTATGGGTGTGGATGCCCCAGCTGACCGGCGGCGCTCCGGGATCGCCATCGAGGCTGGCCAGCGTGTCGGTCACGACCCGCACGAGCTGGCCGGTCAGTGTGCCGCCGTTCGTGTCGCACAGGACGATCGAGCGGGCGCCCGCCTGGCGGGCCGCCCGGAGCGTGGCCAGGGCATAGTCGCGATCGGCGGCGTAGCCATCGAAGAAGTGCTCGGCGTCGTAGACGACCTCGCGGCCGCGCTCGGCCACGAACGCGACGGACTCCGCGACCATGTCCAGGTTCTCGGCCGGGGAGGCGCCCAGGACCTCGGTGACGTGGAGCAGCCAGCTCTTGCCGAAGATCGTCACGACCGGCGTCTCGGCGGCCACCAGCTCGTGCAGGTTGGGATCCTGCTCGGGACGATTCGAGCGGTGCCGGGTGGAGCCGAAGGCGGCCAGTCGAGCCGTGCTCCAGGTCATCTGCCGGGCGGCCGCGAAGAACTCGATGTCCTTGGGGTTGGAGCCCGGCCAGCCACCCTCGATGTAGGGCATGCCGTACTCGTCGAGCATCCGGGCCACGCGCAGCTTGTCGGCCAGGGACAGGGTGATGTTCTCGCCCTGGGTCCCGTCCCGAAGGGTCGTGTCGTACAGGACGACCGGCTGGCTCATCAGGCTGCCTCGATCCGGTCGACGATGGCCGCCGTCATCGCCACGGTGCCGACCCGGGTCAGGCCGTCCGCGGACAGGCCGGCCGCGGGCCACAGGTCGGCGCTCCGGAAGCCGTCGTCAAGGGCGCGGCTCACGGCCGACTCGATCGCGATCGCAGCCGCGGGCTGGCCGAGCGACCAGCGCAGGAGCATCGCTCCGGACAGGATCGTGCCGATCGGGTTGGCCAGGTCCCGGCCGGCAATGTCCGGCGCCGAGCCATGGATCGGCTCGTACATGCCGTGCAGGCCGTGGGCCGTCCGGCGGCTGCCGACCGAGGCCGACGCGAGCATGCCCAGCGAACCGGCCAGGACCGAGGCCTCGTCGGACAGGATGTCGCCGAACAGGTTCTCGGTGACCAGGACGTCGAAGTCGGCCGGCCACTTGACCAGCTGCATCGCGCACGAGTCGACCAGCTGGTGGTCGAGCGCGACATCCGGGAAGTCCGAGCCGACCTCGACGGCGACGCTGCGCCACAGCCGGGACGTGGCCAGGACGTTGGCCTTGTCGACGCTGGTGACCTTCGAGCGCCGGCCGCGGGCCAGCTCGAAGGCCAGCCGGACGACCCGTTCGATCTCGCCCTCGGTGTAGGGCAGCGTGTCGCTCGCGCTGCGCGAACCCGCCGGGCCGTCCGCCGGCGCCTCGGTCCGCGATCCGAAGTACAGGCCGCCGGTCAGCTCGCGGATGATCAGCAGGTCGACGCCGGCGAGCAGCTCGGCCTTGAGCGGCGACGCGGCCACGAGCGCGGGATGGATCGTCACCGGGCGCAGGTTGGCGAACAGGCCAAGCCCGCCGCGCAACGCGAAGAGGGCCTGCTCCGGCCGAACCGGGGAGGTCGGGTCGTCCCACTTCGGCCCGCCCACCGCGCCGAGGTAGACCGCGTCGGCCGCCGCGCAGGCGTCGATGTCGCCCGGCCGGATCGCAACACCCTAGGCGTCGATGCCGGCCCCGCCCACGACGAGCTCGGTCCATTCGAGCGCGAACCCGAAGGCGCGCCCCGGCCGCCTCGAGCACGGTCCGGCCGGCCCCCAGAACGTCGGGTCCGACCCCGTCGCCGGGGATCGCCGCCAGGCGGTAGGTGGGTCCGTCTCGGGTGGGGCCTGAGATCACGGCAGGTCCTCGACGACACGGGGGGTCACGAAGGCCGGGTCGATCCCGTTGATCTCGGCCCCATGAAGCTTGTTGACGGCGACCAGGTAGGCCTCGAGGGACGCCTCGATGATGTTCGTCGAGAGGC
The DNA here is from genome assembly GCA_963720965.1 of uncultured Chloroflexia bacterium. Lineage (GTDB taxonomy): Bacteria > Chloroflexota > Limnocylindria > Limnocylindrales > CSP1-4 > Palsa-1033. Next base: position 156,302 of record CAVRHD010000005.1, read on the forward strand.
CGTGGCCGCTGACGACCAGCGCGCCCGGGCCTTCATCGGTCGAGCGGCGGCAGCGGACCAGGACCTGGCCCTGGGCATCCTCGCCGGCAGAAACGGCCTTGATCTCGTACTCGGTCAGGACGGGGTGCCAGCCCAGGACCGGCTGGAGGGCCTCGTCGACCGCCGAGTAGAGGGCGTTGACCGGGCCGTTGCCGGTCGCCTCGGTCGAGTGCAGCTCGCCTCCGATCGAGATCGAGACCGTGCCCGTGCCCTTGCCGCCGTGCGAGCTGGTGACGCTCCAGCCCTCGAGCTGGATCGAGGCGGGCACGTCGCCCGCGCGCCGCTCGACGAGCGCCAGGAGGTCCGCGTCGGTGACCTCCTTCTTGAGGTCGGCCAGGGCGATCGCCTGGCGGTAGACAGCGTCGAGCGCGTCGCCGTCGAGGTCGTAGCCCAGCTCGTGGAGCTTGCCCTGGAGGCCGCGCCGGCCGGACAGCTTGCCGATCGTCAGCTGGCTGCCGGACAGCCCGACCGACTGGGGCGTCATGATCTCGTAGGTCAGCGGGTTCTTGAGCACGCCGTCCTGGTGGATGCCCGATTCGTGGGCGAAGGCGTTGCCGCCGACGATGGCCTTGTTGGGCTGGACGGCGAAGCCGGTGAGGTAGCTGACCAGCCGGCTGGCGGCCGTGATCTGCTCGGTCTGGACCCGCGACCCGAGCTCGGGGAACTGGGTCGGCCGCGTGCGCAGGGCCATCACGACCTCCTCGAGGGAGGCGTTGCCGGCCCGCTCGCCGAGGCCGTTGATCGTGACCTCCACCTGGCGCGCACCGGCCTGGACCGCGGCCAGGGTATTGGCCGTGGCCAGGCCCAGGTCGTTGTGGCAGTGGACCGACACGGTGGCGTCCCGGCCGACCCGCTCGACGACTCGCTCCACCAGCCGCCCGAACTCGGCCGGGATGGCATAGCCGACCGTGTCGGGGATGTTGACCGTGGTGGCGCCGGCCTCGACGACCGCCTCGTAGATGTCGAGCAGGTACTCGAGGTCGGTCCGGGAGGCGTCCTCGGCGGAGAACTCGATCTCGGCGTCCCGGCCCAGCTCGCTCGCGGCCGTAGCGCACCCAGCGGACCGCCTCGGCGAAGGGCCTCGTCGCGGTCGATCCGGAGCTTGTGCTTGAGGTGGATGTCGCTGGTCGCGATGAAGACGTGCAGGTGGGGCCGCTCGGCGACCCGGATGGCCTCCACGGCGCGCTGCGGGTCGCCGTCCCGGCAGCGCGCCAGGGCGGCTACGGCCACGCCCCGGGTCTCCTCGGCGATGCGGTGGACCGCCTCGAAGTCGCCCGGCGAGGCGGCCGGAAAGCCGGCCTCGATCACGTCGACCTTGAGCCGGACGAGCTGGCGGGCGACTTCGAGCTTCTCGGCCGCGGTCAGGCCCGCGCCGGGCGCCTGCTCGCCGTCGCGCAGGGTGGTGTCGAAGATGCGGACCGAGCCGGGCTCGACCCCCGCGGCCCGATCGCGCGGCGGTCACCGGGACGCACCAGCGGACGAGCCGGCGCCCCCGACCGACGCCTGGGCCTGGCCGGCCTTGACTTCGATCGGGTTGAGGAAGGCCATCTGGCTGCGCAGCGAGGCGCCCGACCCGCTCGACGAGGTGATCGTGGTCCTGCTGGCGGAGCCGGTCGAAGTTCGGCCGGCCGGCCTCGTTCTCGGCGATCCAGCGAGCGGCGAACGAGCCGTCCTGGATCTCGGTCAGGACCTGCTTCATCGTCTCGCGGACGTGGCTCGTCGATGATCCGCGGGCCGCTCACGTAGTCGCCCTATTCGGCCGTGTCGCTGACGCTGAAGCGCATGAAGTTCAGGCCGCCGCGATACATCAGGTCGACGATCAGCTTCAGCTCGTGGAGCGTCTCGAAGTAGGCCAGCTCGGGCTGGTAGCCGGCCTCGACGAGCGTCTCGAAGGCCATCTTGACCAGGGCAGCCGTGCCGCCGCACAGGACCGACTGCTCGCCGAACAGGTCGGTCTCGGTCTCCTCGGCGAAGGTCGTCTCGAGCACGCCCGCCCGGGTCGCTCCGATCGCCCGGGCGTAGGCCAGGACCTTGGCCCGCGCGGTGCCGGTCTCGTCCCGATAGACCGCGAACAGGGCCGGTACGCCGCCGCCCGCCTGGTACACGCTCCGGAGGAGGTGGCCGGGGCCCTTCGGGGCGACCATGCCGACATCGATGCCGGCCGGCGGATCGATCAGATCGAAGTGGATGTTGAAGCCGTGGGCGAACATCAGGAGCGCCCCGGGTCGCAGGTTGGGCCCGATCTCCGCGTCGTAGACGGCTTTCTGGGCCGTGTCCGGGACGAGGATCATGACCACGTCGGCCGAGCGGACGGCTTCGGCCACGTCGGCGACCCGGATGCCGGCGTCCTCGACCAGGGCCCGGCTCTTCGAGGCCGGGGCCAGGCCGACCACGACGTCGACGCCCGATTCGTGCAGGTTGAGCGCATGGGCATGGCCCTGGCTGCCGTAGCCGATGATCGCGACCGTCTTGCCGGCGAGGGCTGCCGGGTCGGCGTCATCGTCGTAGTACATCGTTGCGGTCATCGCTTGAGTGCCTCCTCGATGGATGCCGAGCCGCGGGCCATGGCGACGGTCCCGGTGCGAACAAGTTCCTTGATCCCGTAGCTCCGCAGGAGGGCCACGACGGCATCGACCTCGGCCTCGGTGCCGGCCGCTTCGACGATCACCGAGCCGTCGGTGATGTCGACCAGGCGGGCCCGGTACAGCTCGGCCACCTTGATGATCTCGGCCCGGGTCGTATCGCTGGCCCGGACCTTGATCAGGGCCAGCTCGTGCTCGACCGTCGGCTCGCCCGAGAAATCCTGGACCTTGAGCACGTCGATCAGCCGGTACAGCTGCTTGCTCACCTGCTCGACGGCCACGTCGTCGCCGCGCAGGGTGATCGTCATCCGGCTGATATCGGGCTGGTCGGTATGGCTCACGGCCAGCGATTCGATGTTGAAGTTGCGGGCGCGCATCAGGCTGGCGACCCGGTTGAGGACGCCCGGCCGGTTGAGCACGATTGCCACGAGGACGTGGCGATGGACGTCGCCCGAGCCGGGCAGGGCCCGGGTCGGCGGCGTGGCGTGAGCGGGAACCGGGCTGGACGGGTCGCTCATTCCTCCGGCCCGTCCCACTTCTCGATCAGGTCGGACAGGCCCTTGCCGGCCGGCATCATCGGGAAGACGTTCTGGGTCTCGGCGATCTCGAACCAGATCAGGGCCGGGCCATCGACCGCCTGGGCCGCCCGGATGGCCGGATCGACCTCGGCCGGGCTGGCCGCCCGGAAGGCCGGGATGCCGTAGGCGTCGGCCAGCTTGGCGAAGTCCGGGCCGAGCAGGTGGGCCGAGTGGTAGTTGCCGCCGTAGAAGATCTCCTGCCACTGCCGGATCATGCCCAGCTTCTTGTTGTCGAACAGGGCGATCTTCACCGGGATCCGATCCTGGACGAGGGTCATCAGCTCCTGCGAGGTCATCTGGAAGCCGCCGTCGCCGGTGATCGCCCAGGTGGCCCGCTCGGGCCGTCCCAGGGCGGCGCCCATCGCCGCCGGCAACGAGAAGCCCATCGTCCCCAGGCCGCCTGAGCTGACGTGGCTGTTGGGCAGTCGGAAGCCGAGATAGCGCGCCAGCCACATCTGGTTCTGGCCCACGTCGGCGACGTAGGTGGCGGCGTGCTCGGTCAGCTCGCCGATCCGCTCGACGACGAAGTCGGCGGTCAGGACGCCCTCCCGCCAGGCGCCCGAGCCGTGCCAGCTGCTCGCCTCGCTCTCGGCCTTCCAGGCGGCCAGCTGGTCGAGGTATTCGGCCCGCTCGTCCATCCCCGTCGCCTCGACCATCGGGGTCAGGGCCCGCAGGACGCGCCCGGCATCGCCCACGATCGGAACCTCGACCGCGACGTTCTTGCCGATCTCGGCCGGGTCGATGTCGACGTGGACGATCCGGGCGTACGGCGCGTACGTCCGGACGTTGCCGGTGACCCGGTCGTCGAAGCGCATGCCGATGGCGATCAGCAGGTCGGCCGTCTGGATCGCCCGGTTCACGTGCTTCCAGCCGTGCATGCCCATGTAGCCGTAGGCGAGCGGATGGCGCTCGTCGATGGCGCCGATCCCGAGCAGGGTCCAGGCGACCGGAATGCTGGTCTTCTCGGCAAAGGCAACGAGATCGTCCCAGGCCTCGGCATGGAGGACGCCGTGGCCGGCCAGGATCATCGGCCGGCGGGCCTGGGCGATCTCGGCCGCGGCCACCTTGAGCTGGCGGGGATGACCGTCGAAGTTGGGTCGGAAGCCAGGCAGGCCGGCGATCACCTCGGCCTCGCTGGGATGCTCGGCCGACGTCTCCTGCTGCAGGGCGTCCTTGGTGATGTCGATGTGGACGGGTCCGGGCCGGCCGGTGCGGGCGATATGGAACGCCTCGGCGAAGACGCGCGGCAGATCGTCGGCATTGCGGACGAGGTAGTTGTGCTTGGTCATCGGCAGGGTGATGCCGTTGATGTCGATCTCCTGGAAGGCGTCCTTGCCCAGCAGCGCGCCGGGCACGTTGCCGGTGATCGCGACCATCGGGACCGAATCGAGGAGGGCCGTGCCCAGGCCCGTCACCAGGTTCGTCGCCCCTGGGCCCGATGTGCCCAGGCAGACCCCGACCTTGCCGGTGACCCGGGCGTAGCCGTCGGCGGCATGGGCGCCGCCCTGTTCGTGGCGGACGAGCACGTGGCGCAGCGCGGGGTAGTCGCCCAGCACGTCATAGAGGGGCAGGACCACGCCACCCGGATAGCCGAAGAAGACGTCGACGCCCTGGCGCAGGAGCGCCTCGCAGACCACGTCGGCACCGATCCGGCTGCGACCGGCCGGCTTGGCGTCGCGGAGCATCGCGTTGCGGGCCTGCTCGATCGCCGCCGCGGAGGCCGTGCCGTCGTTGGGCACGTGGCCGTGCCGAACCGGATCGGCGGCCTTGGCCGGGCCCGCCGGGCCGGCGACAGCGGCGCGTCCGGCCCTCGGTTGAACCGGCTCGCCTTTCGTGATCGTCATCGGTCGGTCTCCGTGTCCGTGCTGGTCTGGTGCACTCTGGTCATGAAAAAACCCCCGCCTCCCGGCGAGGGTCCCGTTGGTTCCCGGTGGTTGCCTGCGCTACCTCCGCGATCCTCCGTTCTCCTGCCGGGAGCCGGTAATGAGGCCAAGAAGGCCATCCAGCCCAAGAAGGATCGAGCGAAGAAGGGGCAGCAGTACGACGTCGACGATTCCGGTCTCGGGCACGGGCACATGGACGCGCCGGCCATCGTTGGTTACGACGATCGCGACGTGGCGACGATGCTTGGTGTCCAACAAACCCACGTTCGACTCCGTGAGGCGGATGCGAGGCGGCGGTGCCGTCCGGTTCGGGCGAGTGTACGAGCCGTTCGTTGATTGCGCAACCCGTGGTAGCAGCCGAAGGTACCGCCCGCACCGGCCGATCATCCGGGGCCGCGTCAGCGTGGCCCTGGTGCGCCCCGGCACGTTCGGGCCGGACCCTGTGCTAGCCTCCGGACGTGCCTCCCGTCGCTTCGAGCCAACCGCGCACCCTCGTCGACAAGATCTGGGACGACCACGTCGTCCATGACGAGGCGGGCGCCCCGAGCATCCTCGGGATCGACCTGCACCTCGTCCACGAGGTCACCAGCCCGCAGGCGTTCACCGGGCTGCGCCAGCGCGACCTGAAGGTTCGCCGGCCGGGCCAGACCGTGGCCACGGCCGATCATTCGATCCCGACCCACGATCGCTCGCTGCCGATCGCCGACCTGATCGCGGCGGCCCAGGTCCAGCAGCTGACCGACAACTGCACCGAGTTCGGGATCCCGCTGCATGGCCTCGGGTCGCCCAACCAGGGCATCGTCCACATCATCGGTCCGGAGCTCGGCCTGACCCAGCCGGGCATGACCATCGTCTGCGGCGACTCGCACACGGCCACCCACGGTGCCTTTGGTGCGCTCGCCTTCGGGATCGGCACGAGCGAGGTCGAGATGGTCCTCGCGACCCAGTGCCTGCTCCAGCGCCGGCCCCGAACCTACGAGGTCCGGGTCGACGGCCGGCTGGCCGCCGGGGTCAGCGCCAAGGACATCATCCTGGCCCTGATCGCCCGGATCGGCGTGGGCGGCGGTACCGGCCACGTCTTCGAGTACACCGGTTCGGCCATCCGTGGGCTGACCATGGAACAGCGGATGACGGTCTGCAACATGAGCATCGAGGGCGGCGCGCGGGCCGGCCTGATCGCCCCGGACGACACGACCTTCCAGTACGTCGCCGGCCGTCCCCACGCTCCGGCCGGCCCGGCCTGGGACGCCGCCGTCGTGCGCTGGCGCAAGCTGCCCAGCGACGAGGGCGCGGAGTACGACCGGGCGATCACGATCGACGCCTCGAGCCTCGAGCCGATGGTCACCTACGGCACGAACCCAGGCATGGGCCTGCCGATCAGCGCCAGCCTGCCGGAGCCGGCGGACCTGGCCGATCCGTCGGCCCGCCGGGCGCTCGAGCACGCCCTCGAGTACATGGACCTGCAGGCCGGACAGGCGATCCTCGGCCAGAAGATCGACGTCGTGTTCATCGGCTCGTGCACCAACGGCCGGATCAGCGACCTGCGCCTGGCCGCGTCCGTGCTCAAGGGCCGGCGGGTGGCCGAAGGAGTCCGGGTGATGGTCGTGCCCGGCTCCCAGGAGGTCAAGAAGGAGGCCGAGAACGAGGGCCTGGCCGACATCTTCAGGGCGGCGGGCGCCGAGTGGCGCGAGGCGGGCTGCTCGATGTGCATCGCGATGAACGGCGACCAGCTGACCCCCGGCCAGTACGCGATCAGCACCTCGAACCGGAACTTCGAGGGCCGCCAGGGCAAGGGTGGCCGCACCTTCCTGGCCTCGCCCCTGACCGCCGCGGCGTCGGCCTTGGCCGGTGAGATCAGCGATCCGCGCAGGCTGGCCGGGATCGACCAGACCGTCGGCCTCGGTGGGCGCTGAGCCCATGGCCGGGGTGTTCACGACCTTCACCAGTGCGCTGATCCCGTTGCCCGCCGAGAACGTCGACACCGACCAGATCGTGCCGGCGCGCTACCTCAAGATGACCGACAAGGCCGGCCTCGCAGACGCCCTGTTCCACGATTGGCGCTTCGACGCCGACGGCGGCCAGCACGAGCCGCTGTTCGTGATGGACCGGCTGGCCATGGCCGGCCGGCAGATCCTGCTGGCCGGCGACAACTTCGGGACCGGGTCGTCCCGTGAGCACGCGCCATGGGCGCTGGTGGCCTGGGGCATCCGGGCGATCCTGTCGACGAGCTTCGCCGACATCTTCCGCAACAACGCCCTGAAGAACGGGCTGCTGCCGATCGTGGTCGAAGCCGAGCGCCATCGCCAGCTGTTCGAGCTGGTGGCCGCCGATCCCTCGATCGAGCTGACCGTCGACCTCGAGGCCCAGCTCATCCACTTGCCCGGCGACGAGGACCTGCCCTTCGAGGTCGACCCCTTCGCCAAGAAGATGCTCCTGGCCGGGACCGACGAGATCGGCTGGCTGCTCGGCCGGTCGGCCTCGATCGACGCCTACGAGGCGACCCATCCGGCCCGGATCGACACGCGGGTAGGCGCCGCCTGAGACCGATCCGGCGGGTGCCGCGATACTGAACCGGTGAATCTCGTCGACGTTGCGATCATCGCCGTCCTGGTCTTCGCCCTCGTGGCGGGCATCGCATCCGGGGCGTTTCCGCAGCTCGGGGGCCTGGCCGGCGCGATCGGCGGGGGCGCCCTTGCGATCCTCGTCCTGCTGCCCCTCGGGCAGACCTGGCTGGAGTCGCTCGACCCGCCGATCCGGGCCGTCGTCGTGCTCGTCGGCATCGTCGGCATCGTCGGCCTGGGCGAGGCATTCGGTTCAGGGCTCGGTGCCCGGGTCCGCGCCCGCCTCGTGAATCACAGCTTCCTGGGCACGATCGATCGGGCGGCCGGCGGCCTGCTCGGGCTGGCCCAGGGCATCCTCGTGGTGTGGCTGGTCGGGGGCGCCCTGGCCGCCGGCCCCGTCCCACAGCTGGCCGCGGCCGTCCAGCGGTCGGGCATCGTCCGCGGCCTGGCCGACGTCCTGCCGCCCCCGACCGAGGTCGTCGGCGAGCTCGGCAAGTGGCTCGATTCATCGGGCCTGCCGGATGTCTTCGTCGGCCTCGAGCCGTTCCCGGCCCCGGCGGTCGACCCGCCGACCGATCCCCAGGCCGCCGCGATCGCGGCCCGGGCGATCGCCTCGACCGTGATCGTCAGGGCCGATGCCTGCGGCTACGTCCTGAGTGGGACGGGCTTCGAGGTGCGCCCCGGCTACCTGGTCACGAACGCCCACGTCGTCGCCGGGTCGCGGGCCATCCAGGTTGGCCACGATGGCGGCCCGCAGATCCGCGCCTCGGTTGTCCTGTTCGACCCGGAGCTCGACGTGGCCCTGCTGTATGCCCCGGGCTTCGTCGCGCCAGCGTTGTCGTTCGCCGGCGAGGTTCCGGCGCGAGGCATCCTGGGCGCGGCGATCGGCCATCCCGGCGGCGGGCCGCTGTCCGTGATCCCGGCCGCCGTGACGGCCAGCTATCGGGCCGAGGGTCGCGACATCTATGGCAGCCAGGTGGTCACGCGCGAGATCATCGAGCTGGGCGCAACCATCCTCCAGGGCGACAGCGGCGGCCCGCTGGTGCTCAAGGACGGGACGGTCGGCGGGGTCGTCTTCGCCCAGGCCCAGACCGATCCAAACGTTGGCTACGCCCTGTCACCAGTGGACGTCGCCGCCCGGATCCAGCCCGGCCTGGGCCAGAAGGCAGCGGTCGACACGGGCGCCTGCACGCGCTGATCGCGTTGCCCGACAATTCCAGGTGCAGCCAGCCCCTGGTGCAGCCCTAACGATTGGTCCGAGGACATCGCGATGCCGACTGTCGAGACTCCACCGACTCACCCCTACGACACGCCGTCTGATCCGGCCAAGCGCCATTCGAAGGGCCTGACCGATGGACCCGATCGGGCCGCGGCGCGGGCCATGCTCAAGGCCATCGGCTTCACCGACGAGGACCTGGCCAAGCCCCTGGTGGGGGTCGCCACGACCTGGATCGAGACGATGCCCTGCAACTTCAACCAGCGCCGCCTGGCCGAGTTCGTCAAGGCCGGCATACGGGCGGCCGGGGGCACGCCGATGGAGTTCAACACGATCGCCGTGAGCGACGGCGTGTCGATGGGATCCGAGGGGATGAAGGCCAGCCTGGTCAGCCGCGAGGTGATCGCCGATTCGATCGAACTGGTCGTGCGCGGCCACCTGTTTGACGGGCTGGTCTGCCTGGTCGGCTGCGACAAGACGATCCCGGCGGCGGCCATGGCCCTGGGCCGCCTCGATGTGCCGGCCGTGATCCTGTACAACGGCACGATCTACCCGGGGACGTACAAGGGCCAGCGCAACGCGACCGTGGTGACGGTCTTCGAGGCGATCGGCGCCTACCGGGCCGGCAAGATCAGCCTGGACGAGCTGTACGAGGTCGAGAACGCGGCCTGCCCGGGGGCCGGAGCGTGCGGCGGCCAGTTCACGGCCAACACCATGAGCATGGTCCTCGAGTTCATGGGCCTGTCACCGGCCGGGCTGAACGGCATTCCGGCCGAGGATCCGGCCAAGGATGGGGCGGCCCGGAGGACGGGCGAGCTGGTCATGGACCTGGTCCGGCGCGACATCCGTCCGTCGGCCATGGTCAGCCGGGCGGCGCTGGAGAACGGCATCGCCTCGGTTGCTGCCACCGGCGGCTCGACCAACGGCGTCCTCCACCTCCTGGCGATCGCCCACGAGTTCGGGATCGCCCTGGACATTGACGAGCTGGGCGCGATCGCCGACCGGACCCCGATCATCGCCGACATGCAGCCCGGCGGGCGCTTTACCGCCTCGGACATGTACGACGCCGGCGGCCTCGCCCTGGTCATGCGCGAGCTGCTCAAGCGCGACCTGATCCATGGCGACGCGCCGACCGTCGATGGCCGGACGATCGCCGAGATCGGGGCGGCCGCGGTCGAGACCCCCGGCCAGGCCGTCGTCGTCCCGATCGAGCGGCCGCTCAAGCCGACCGGTGGGCTGGCGATCCTGCACGGCAGCCTGGCGCCCGACGGCTGCGTGGTGAAGCTGGCCGGCCACGAGCGCCGGCTGCACCGGGGGCCTGCCCGGGTGTTCGACTCCGAGACGGCCTGCTACGACGCCGTCCGCCGGCAGCAGATCCAGCCGGGCGATGTGGTCGTGATCCGCTACGAGGGACCGGTCGGCGGCCCCGGGATGCAGGAGATGCTGAGCGTGACCGGGGCGCTCGTCGGCGAAGGCCTGGGTGACACGGTGGCCCTCCTGACCGACGGCCGCTTCTCGGGTGGCACCCACGGCCTGATGATCGGCCACGTCGCTCCCGAGGCCGCCCTGGGCGGCCCGATCGCGCTCGTCCAGGAAGGCGACCAGGTCGTGATCGACGTGGACCGGGGGGCGCTCGACCTCGACGTCGCGGCCGAGGAGCTGGAACGGCGGCGGGCGAGCTGGTCGCCGCCGGTCCCGAACTATCCCGGCGGGGTCATGGCCAAGTACGCCGCGCTGGTCGGCTCGGCATCGGAAGGGGCCGTGACGACCGGGGCCCGGATGAGGGCCGGCCTGTCCGGCGGGCCCGTGCGGCAGTCGACGTGAGCAAGCCTCGGCCCGTCTCGATCGGGATCAAGACATCGCCGCAGGCCGTCGACTGGCCGACCCTCGAAGGCGCCTGGGCGCGGATCGGCCAGCACGACGTCTTCGATTCGGTCTGGATGAACGACCACCTGACCGACGTCAACCTGGCCCGGGCCGGGGCGTCCTGGGAAGCCCTGACAGCGATGGCGGCGCTGGTCCACCACGTGCCCGGCAAATGGGTCGGCCACGCCGTGCTGTCGCTGACCTTCCGCCACCCGTCGGTCGTCGCCAAGTCCGCCACGGTCCTGGACCATGCGACCGGCGGCCGGTTCATCCTCGGCCTCGGCGCCGGCTGGTTCGATGCCGAGCACGTCCCGTACGGAATCCCGTTTCCGCCGATGCCCGAGCGTTTCGACCGCTTCGAGTCGGGCGTCCGGGTGATCCACGCCATGGGTTCGGATGCGGCGGCGGCGGACGCCGGGGTGACCCGGCCCGACCCGTTCTATCCATTGGCCGGGGCAACCAACGATCCGCCACCGCTGACCCCGGGCGGCCCACAGATCTGGCTTGGCGGTCAGAAGCGGCGAGGGATCGCGCTGGCTGCGGAGGTAGCCCAAGGCTGGCTCCTGCCGGTGGTGACGCCAGACAAGACGCCGACCGACCTGGCCTATTTCGCCGACCGCAGGGACGAGCTGTTGGCGGCCCTGGCGGCGATCGGCCGTGATCCGGCCACGTTCGCCTTCGCTGCCCAGATCGCGGCCGGCACGACGCCGGACGAGCGCGAAGCGGCGCTGGCCGGCGGGCTGGAAGCCGCCCGGCTCGGAGCGACCCATATCATCCTCGGGATGTCGCCACGCCTCGGGGCCGACGGAGTCGATGCCATTGCGAGCGAGGTCGCCGAACCGCTCCGAGCCCGCCTCGCAGTGCTCGCGGCCTGACCAATCGGATCCCGTCCGCGGCGGGCGGCGGGCGTTCGTTGCATGATGGCGCCATGACCTCGAGCCGGATGCCCAGCGAACTCGACCCCGAGCGCCGGGGCATCTCCGCGCCACGCCCGGCCGGTGGCCAGGATCCGGATCCGGACGCGACAGCCGGCACCGAGCGGCGCTACCTGTGGCTGCTCATCCTGATGATCGTCCTGATCGTGGCCATCCCCACCCTGGTCGGCATCTTTGGCCTGATCGTGGTGGCCATGGGCGGTACCACCTAGCCTCGCGCTCGAGCCGGGGCCACGCCCGGGCTAGTCGCGCCTCGACCGGATCAGGCGGCCCCGGCGGGAGATCGCGTGGGTGGCCAGCGCGGCGACGCCCATCGCGATCAGGGCCCGCTCGGCGGCGGGCAGCGGCCGGACAGCCGACAGGAACTGGTCCGCCCGGGCCCGGTCGACCATGCGCAGCAGGGCGTGTCCGCGCTGGGTCAGCTCGACCGTTCGCTGCCGCCGGTCCTCGGATTCGACCCGGCGCTCGACGAGGCGCCGCCGGACCAGGCCGTCGACCAGGCGGGACGTGGCCGACGGTGACCGGTTGATCGCATCGGCCAGGTCGGACACCGTGGTCGTCCCCGAGTCGGCCAGGACGTACAGGGCGGCGAGCTGGGTGAACCCCAGGCGCAGGCTGCCAAGCTGGGACGCAAAGCCGATGACGAGCTCGCGCCAGAGCGCCCGGCCCATCGCCACCCGCTCCGAGATCTCGCGAGGGTTCTGGGCCCGGATGCCGGCCGCAACGACGGGCGCCGACAGGTCGGCTTCGAAGATCCGGGCGATCGCACGGCGCGGAGCGGTGGGCCGGGCGGAGCGCAGCGGGGTGGGTCGGTCGGACATCTGTGGGGAGCGTACGATCCCGGGCGAATCTGTGCAACCTTGCACCGGGTCCGACCGTGCTCACGAGTGCGAGGGCTAGGCTCGGAATGATGACTTCAACCGCGTTCATCTTCCCGGGCCAGGGCTCCCAGGCCGTCGGCATGGGGGCCGCCCTGGCCGCCGCCTCGCCGGCCGCTGCCCGGGTCTTCGAGGAGGCCGACGCGGCCCTTGGCGAGGCGCTCAGCCGGCTGGCCTGGGATGGCCCGGCCGAGACGCTGAACCTGACCGAGAACGCCCAGCCGGCCCTGCTGGCAACCTCGATCGCCTACCTTGCCGCCCTGCGCGAACGCTGGGCAGCCCGGCAGGCCGATGGCGGCGCGGCCGCGCCCGAACCGGTCTTCGTCGCGGGTCACTCAATGGGCCAGTACAGCGCTTTCGTGGCCGCCGGTGCGCTGAGCCTGACTGATGGCGTCCGGCTGGTCCGAGAGCGGGGCCGCCTGATGCAGGCGTCGGGGGCCGGCCGCGAGGGGCGAATGGCCGCCCTGATCGGGCTCGATGATGCGCGGCTGCCCGAGCTCGTGGCCGGGGCGTCGGTCCACGGGGTCTTCGGCGTCGCCAATCGGAACGCGCCAGGCCAGGTCGTCGTCTCGGGCGAACGAGCCGCGGTCGAGGCCAGCCTCGAGCTGGCCAGGAGCCTCGGGGCCCGGCGAGCGATTGAGCTGCCAGTCAGCGTGGCCGCCCACTCCCCGCTGATGGCCGAGGCGGCCGAGCAGATGGCCGGCGTGCTGGCCGGGGTGACCTTCAACGACCCTCACCCGCCGGGCCTGGCCAATGCCGACGCCCGTACGATCCGCACCGGTGCGGCCGCCCGGTTCGAGCTGGTCGAGCACCTGACCGCGGGCGTCGACTGGGTCCGGGCCGTCGAGGCGATGACCGCCGACGGAATCACGACCTTCATCGAGATCGGACCAGGCCGGGTGCTGACCGGCCTGACCAGCCGCATCGCGCCCGGCGCGACCGTCATCGCCACCGATGCCCCGGCCAGTCCCGACGGCCTGGCCGTTCCGTAGCCCAGCAACAGAAACGAACCGGAGGGAGCTCAGACTCGTGCGCCAAGCCGATTACAGCCGTCGCGTCGCCGTCACCGGCCTCGGTGTCATCAGCCCGGTCGGCAACGACAAGGCAACCGCCTGGGATGCCCTGGTCAACGGGCGTTCGGGGCTGGCCGAGATCACCTACTTCGACGTGAGCCGCTACGAGGCCAAGGCCGCCGGCGAGGTCAAGGGCTTCGACCCACTCGACTGGCTCGATGCCAAACAGACCCGGCGGACCGAGTCGAGCACCCAGTTCGGGGTGGCCGCGGCGAAGCAGGCCGTGGCCGACTCGGGCTTCGAGATCAACGACGAGAATCGGACCGAGGTCGGCGTGGTCTTCGGCTGCGGGGCCGGCGGCCAGCAGCTGATGATCGACAACCATCACCTCCTCGAGCGCAAGGGCCCGCGCTCGGTCACGCCGACGTTCATCGCCTATGGCCTGGTCGACTCGGCCTCGGGCCTGATCGCGATCGAGACCGGCGCGATCGGCCACAACGTGTGCATCGCATCGGCCTGCGCCACCGGGACCCACAACGTGGCCGAAGGCGCCGAGGCGATCCGCCGGGGCGATTGCATCGCCGTGATCAGCGGCTCGACCGAGTCGCCCCTGCTCGAGGTTGCCCATGCCGGCTTCGGCAACATGCGCGGCCTGGGCATGCCCCGGCCGGGCGAGCCCTTGAGCACCGTGTCCCGGCCGTTTGACAAGACCCGTGACGGCTTCGTGCTGGGCGAGGGCGCCGGCTCGCTCTTCCTCGAGGACCTCGAGCTGGCCAAGGCCCGTGGTGCTCACATCTACGCCGAGGTGGTCGGCTATGGCTCGGCTGCCGACGGCTGGGACATGATCCAGCCGGTCGCCCAGGGCGGCGGCTCGGCCCGGGCGATGAAGATGGCCCTCGACCGCCGGGGCGTACCGGGCGACGAGGTCGACCTGCTCAACCCGCACGGCACCTCGACGCCGCTGGGCGACGTGCGCGAGGCCGAGGCGATCTGGCATGTCTTCGGCGACCACACCCGGGAGATCGCGATCAGTGCCACCAAGTCGCTGACCGGCCACATGATGGGCGCCGCCGGAGCGTTCGAAGCCTTCGCCACCGTGATGTCGATCGACGAGCAGGTGATCACGGCGACCCTGAACTACCGCGAGCCCGACCCCGAGTGCGACCTGGCGATCGCGACCGAGACGCGCGACGCGAGGATTCGCTACGCCCTCTCGAACAACATCGGGCTCGGCGGTCACAACGGGGCCGTGATCTTCAAGCACTACGACGGCGACTGAACCGGCGCGGAGCGCGGTCCGGGCGCTGATCCCGGCCCTACAATCGCGGGGCCGAGTCCAATCCCTCAAGAGGTGATCGTGCTGCCCAGCTCCGACCCCGTCCACCGCGCCGTCGTGACCGGCCTGGGCGCCGTGATGCCCAACGGCAACGACTTCCCGACGTACTGGGGCAACCTCGTTGCGGGCGTGTCGGGGACCCGCCGGATCCAGTCGTTCGATCCGTCCGGATTCGAGGTCCAGATCGCGGCCGAGGTCCTGGGCTTCGACCCGACGACCGTCATGGACGCCAAGATGGCCCGCCGGATGAGCCGCTTCATCCACTTCGCGATGGCGGCCGGCCGGGAGGCGATCGCCTCGGCCGGGATCGACTTCGGAGCGATGAGCCAGGACGAGCGGGACCGGGTCGGCGTGGTCATGAACACCGGCGGGGGCGGGATCGAGCAGATCATCGATGGGACCCACACCTCGGATAGCAAGGGGCCGCGCTTCGTCAGCCCATTCGCCGTGCCCGCCCTGTCCGGGTCGATGGGCGCCTGCATGCTGTCGATGGAGTTCGGCCTGACCGGACCGGTGATCACCCAGGTCGCGGCCTGTGCCAGCTCGGTCATCGCGTTCCACGATGCGCTCCGGCTGATCCGCGAGGGCGAGTGCGATGTCGTGATCGCCGGCGGAGCCGAAGCGGCGGTCCTGCCGATGGCGATCGCGGCGCTGGGCAACATGGGCGCGCTGAGCAAGCACAACGACGATCCCGAGCATGCCTCCCGGCCGTTCGACGACACGCGCGACGGCTTCGTCCTGGGCGAAGGGGGCGGAGCGGTCATCGTTGAGTCGCTTGCCCACGCCCTGGATCGGGGAGCGACGCCGATCGCCGAGATCCTGGGCGGGGCGCTGACCTCGGACGCATTCCATATCAGCGCCCCGGAGCCGACCGGCCGGGGTGCCACCAGGGCCATGGCCGGAGCGATGCGCAACGCCGGCGTTGGCCCGGACGAGATCGACTACATCGTCGCTCATGGAACCGCCACCCCGCTCAACGATGTGACCGAGACCCGGGCCATCCAGGGAGCGTTCGGCGACCAGGCCAGCCGAGTCGCCATCAGCTCGCCCAAGTCGATGATCGGGCACCTGGTCGGTGCCGCCGGCATCGCCAGCGCACTGGCCGGACTTGGCGCGATCCGTGACCAGGTCATCCCGCCGACGGCCAACCTGAGCCATCCCGACCCGGCCTGCAACCTCGACTACGTCCCGCTCACGGCTCGCCAGGCGCGGGTCGACACGGTCATGGTCAATGGCTTCGGCTTCGGCGGCCAGAACGCCGTCGCGATCTTCCGGCGCTACAGCGGGGCATGACCCTGCCCGGCCGATGAGCCCATCGGCATGATTGGCCTGGCCGAGGTCGCTGCACCATGGGGCCCGGTTCGGGTGGCTGCCACCGAGGACGCGGTGGTCGCCCTGGAGGTGCTTTCGAGCGCGGAGGCATTCTCGACGGGCTGCCTCGACCGTCGCGGAGAACGACCCGAGCCGCTCGAGCGGAGCGCTCCAGCCGTGCGCCGGCGACTTGGCCAGGCGGTCGAGGTCGTGACGGCCTTGCTCGCCGGCGAGCCCGCGCCAACCGCGACAGTGCCGCTTGACCTGGCCGGGCTGTCGGCCTGGGATCGGCTCGTCCTCGAAGGCGTCCGCGGACTGGCCTGGGGCGAGATGATCGGGTACGGCCGGCTGGCCGAGCGGATCGGGCGGCGCGGCGCGGCGCGGGCCGTGGGTGGGTCGGTCGGGCGGAATCCAATCGGATTGCTGATCCCGTGCCACCGGGTGATCGCCGGGGACGGCACCCTGGGAGGCTACGGCGGCGCCTGGCTCGGCGAACGCGAGGAGCTCCTGGAGATCAAGGCGACCCTCCTGGCGCTCGAGGGCAACCAGCCGATGCGACGCGCCGGATGAGCGTCCTGGCCGCCTATCGCGGCCTCTTCCGGAACCGCCCGCTCATCCGCCTGCTGGCCGGCGAGTTCGTTTCGTCGATCGGCGACTGGCTGTATCTCGTGGCCCTGCTGGTCGTCGTCTACCAGGAGAGCTCCGACCCGGTCCTGCTCGGGGTCGTGGGGGCGGCCCGGGTCCTGCCCTACGTCCTCCTCTCGATTCCGGCCGGGATCGTGGCCGACCGGTTCGATCGACGCCGGATCCTGCTCGTCACCGATGTCGCCCGGGGCCTGATCATGGTCGCCCTGGCCGTGCTCCAGGCGACCCATGGCCCGCTCGCCGCGATCGTCGCGCTGGCAATCCTGGCGACCTGCTTCTCGACCTTCTTCGGCCCAACGATCGGCTCCTACCTGCCCACCCTCGTGACCGACGAGCGCGAGCTGGGCCCGGCCAACAGCGCCTGGTCGAGCCTCGACAACCTGGCCTTCGTGGTCGGGCCCGCGGTGGCCGGCCTGTTGATCGCGATCGGCGGCCTGACCGCGGCGTTCGCCCTCAATGCCGCCTCGTTCGGGGTGATCGCGGTCGTCCTGTGGCGCCTGCCATCGGGCGCGCAGCGTTCCCTGCCGGCGGTCGCATCGGCAACGGCCCCCGACGGGCCGGCTCCGGACGTGCCGAGCGCCGGGCGGCCGGGACGCCTTCCACTCCGGCCGCTGGCCGGCCTGGCCCTGATCGACGTCGCATCGGGGTTTGCGGCGGGTGGGATTGGAATCCTGACGGTGGTCCTGGCCACCAGCCAGCTCGGGGCGGGTGCCGATGGCACGGGCTACCTCAACGCGGCGATCGGGGTCGGCGGTCTGCTCGGAGCGATCGGGTCGAGCCTGGTGGTCGTCCGTGCCCGACTGACGGTCCCCCTGATCGTGGGTTCGGCCGTGGCCGCTGTCGGCCTGGTCGGGCTTGGCCTGTCGACCTCGCTCGCGGCCGGCTTCGTGACCCTGGCCGTTGCCTCGGCCGGCGCCCTCCTCGTCGACATCGTTTCGACGACGCTCCTTCAACGCGTCGTCCCGGAAGGCTCACGGGGGCGGGCGCTGGGCGCCATTCAGACCGTGGGCACGCTGGCCTATGCCGCTGGCGCCTTTGCCTTGCCGATCCTGGCCGGCCGGGTCGGGACGGCCCCCGTCCTGGGTGCGGCGGCTGTCCTCACCGTCGCGGCCGGAATCGCGGGCTCGGCGCTCGTTGGCAGGTCGTCCGACCAGGCGCCTGATCCGGGCATGGCGGCGCTGGCCGAGCGAGCCGCGAACCTGCCCCTGTTCGCCGGCATCCCGGCTTTCCGGGTGGCGGCCACGCTGGTCCGCGGCACGACGATCGACGTGGCGGCCGGCCAGCCGATCATCCGGCAGGGCGAACCATCCGACCGCTTCTACGTGATCCTGGATGGCACCGTCGAGGTCAGCCAGGCAGCCCAGCCAGGCGGACCCCCGCAGCGGCTGCGCGAGCTCGGTTTGGATGACGCATTTGGCGAGCTCGGCCTGCTCACCGGGGCCGCCCGCAGCGCCACCGTCACGGCGACCGGGCCGGTCCGCCTGCTGGCGATCGATGGTCCACTGTTCCTGGAGCTCGTGACCGCCGGGCCCGAGCTGGCGCCACGCCTGCTGGCGCTCCACCGCGGGGCGGCCGTGACGCCGGCCAGCCCGGCCTGACCGGGAATTCCGCGCGGACGAGCTCCGCAGTCGGTCCGGCTCAGGTCTCCGGGCGATTGGCCGTTGCGGCCAGGATGGTCTTGACCTCGAACGGGCTGGCGTCCGGCCGGCGACCCCGGATCAGGGCGGCCAGGCCGGCGATGTGCGGGGCCGCAAAGCTGTTGCCGGTCGCCACGACCGATCCGCCGCCCTTCCAGGCCACCTCCACGTCCACGCCATAGGCGCCAAACTCAACCGGCGGGGCCGGATTGTAGAACCACGTCCAGGGGTCGGCCACGTCGTGGGCGGCGACCGAGACCACGGCAGCGAAGAGCGACGGGTAGCTCGCCCCGGGGACGTTGTTGGCGGCGCTGACCAGCAGGCAATTGGCGAAGTAGGCCTGGTCGGCCAGGTCGTGGAACACCGGAAACATCGCGTCGCTGCGGGACGACAGGCTGAGGTTGACGACCGTGGCGCCCTGGCCGATCGCCCACTCCAGGCCTGCCGCGAAGATGTAGCCCTTGCCTCGATTGTCCGGCCCGAGGACCCGGATGGACACCAGCTCGGCCGCCGGCGCAAGGCTGTGGATGATGCCGGCGCAGGCCGTTCCGTGTCCGACCACGTCAATTGCCTCGTCGTCCGTCCGAACTGTCGGTTCCTCGTCGCCCTCGCCCGGCTCCACGACGACACTGGCGACGAGGCGGCCTCCGATGGCCGGATGGTCGCGCTCGATCCCCGAGTCGATGATCGCGACGGTGACACCGCTGCCATCGCTGTCGCTGAAGATCGAGTCCCGGTCGATCTCGCCCAGCGGGAGCGTCCGGCGGAGGCCCGCTCGCCGTTCCTGGACGAACGGCTCACTCCAGGCCGGCAGTGCCTCGTCGCTCACCGCGACCCGCGGACACGACCTGATCGCCGGCGTTGGTCGGCGCGACGCTCGGCCCGGCGGGCGACCACCTCGAGGATCTCGGCCAGGAGGTCGAGCTCGGCTGGGTCTGCCCGGCGCAGGCGAGCGACCCTGTCGACGATCGCCCACAGGCGCCCTTCGTCGTCCCTCTCGAGGTCGGCGGTCGCCAGCCGGACGATCTCGTCGAGCGTGCCCCGCTCGTCCGGCGCGACCAGGGCGGCCAGGCTCGCCCGAAGCAGGGCCGCCGTGTCGCGTTCGACCCGGGAAGCCCGGATTGCGACCGTGGCCTGTCCCGCGAAGACCCCGGCCAGCTCGATGTCGCGCAGGCTGAACGTGGCCGACGAACGCTTGTCGAGGACCTCGAGCACGCCGATCGTGCCCCGTTCGTCGAGCAGCGGGACGGCCACGATCGAGCGTGGCACATAGCCGGTCGCCTCAGCCGCACCCCGGCCGAAACGGGCATCGCGCTCCACCTCCGACAGGGCCAGGGCCTGACCCGTCGTGTAGACGTAGCCGGCGATGCCCTGGTCGGGCGAGATGGCCAGGCCGATGACGCCCTGGCCCTGCTCGCCGGCGGCAACCTCGAATACGAGCTGGCTGCGGGCCGGATCGAACAGGGCGATCGAGGCCGCCTCGGCGTCGAACAGGGTGGCTGTCGCCTCGACGATCGAACGGAGCAGGGCCCGCTCGACTCCATCCTCCATGCGCCGCGCGATCGCCCCGCGTCGGGCGATCGATTCGAGCAGCTCGAGCGCCTCGGCGGACAGCCGATCCGGCGGACCTTCGGGCGGGGTCACGCTCGCTTCACCGATCGACGCTGCGGGCCAGCGCCTCCAGGTCGGGGATCAGCAGGTGTTCTCGCTCGAATTGGATCAGGCCCCGGGCCGCCAGGTCCTGGAGCAGGCGATTCACGGTCTGGCGGGTACCCCCGATCATCGAGGCGAGGTCGGACTGGGTGTAGGGCCACTCCAGGACGATGTTGGTCGTCGCATCCGGCTGGGTTTCCCGGGCGATCGTCACGATTCGGCTGGCCAGCCGGCCGGGCAGGTCAAGGAAGTGGAGCTCACCGACGTGACTGGTCAGGCGGCGCAGCTCGGCTACGAGGCCGGCGATCAAGGCCCGCCGCACCGCCGGCTCGTCCTCGACCAGGAGCTCGAACGGCTCGCGGCGCAGGACCAGGGTCTGGGTGGCCTCGACGGCGACCGCGGTCGCGCTGTGGTCCGCTCCGTCGAGCAGGGCCAGCTCCCCGAAGAAGTCACCCCGGTCGAGGGTCGCGATGATCGCGGCGTCCTCTCCTTCGGGCGACGGCAGGACCACCTTGACCGAGCCCGATTCGACGATGTACAGGGCATCGCCAGGGTCGCCCTGGTGGAAGATCGTCTCGTTGCGGCGATAGCGCCGGGCCCTGAGCGAAGCGCACACGGTGTCCAGGCTGGCATCGTCCATGCGCGCGAAAAGCGCGCAGCGTTTCAAGGCGCTGCGCGCGAATTCGAGTTCGACGGGTCCGTCAGCCATACCGCCTCAATGGACACCGAACGATCCCGGCTGGCTGGCCGGGATCGTCCTGACTTGGTTTAGCCCTTCTGGTGGGTCCGCTTCGACTCCTGCTCGAGGCGATTCTGGCGGGCCTCGTTGGCCAGCTGGTGCTGCCGAGCCTCTCGCTCGATGTCCGAGTTCCGAGACTTGGCCAGGCGCATCGATGAGCCGGCGTCGGGCATCCAGTGCCCTTCGGTATCCTCATCCTCGGTCGCCCGCGGCGCGGGGCCACGGCCCGAATGGCCTTCGACGTCATCCTCGGTCGCCCGCGGCGCGGGGCCACGGCCCGAATGGCCTTCGACGTCATCCTCGGTCGCCCGCGGCGCGGGGCCACGGCCCGAATGGCCTTCGACGTCATCCTCGGTCGCCCGCGGCGCGGGGCCACGGCCCGAATGGCCTTCGACGTCATCCTCGGTCGCCCGCGGCGCGGGGCCACGGCCCGAATGGCCTTCGACGTCATCCTCGGTCGCCCGCGGCGCGGGGCCACGGCCCGAATGGCCTTCGACGTCATCCTCGGTCGCCCGCGGCGCGGGGCCACGGCCCGAATGGCCTTCGACGTCATCCTCGGTCGCCCGCGGCGCGGGGCCACGGCCCGAATGGCCTTCGACGTCATCCTCGGTCGCCCGCGGCGCGGGGCCACGGCCCGAATGGCCTTCGACGTCATCCTCGGTCGCCCGCGGCGCGGGGCCACGGCCCGAATGGCCTTCGACGTCATCCTCGGTCGCCCGCGGCGCGGGGCCACGGCCCGAATGGCCTTCGACGTCATCCTCGGTCGCCCGCGGCGCGGGGCCGCGGCCCGAATGGCCTTCGACGTCATCCTCGGTCGCCCGCGGCGCGGGGCCGCGGGACATCCCATGACCCTCGACGTCGTCTTCGTCGACGGCCCGCATCATGAGGCCCTCGCCCGGCGTGTACGGCTTGCTGCCTGACATCACTCGTCTCCTGTGTCCCCGCCGGTTGGTCCGGTGGTGCCACCGGTCGGTCCGGGGCTCTCGGGCCATCTTGGCCGGGTGTGAGGGTTGCGTCCAGCGATTTCGATGACGTCCCAGGTGTCATCCTGGCGACGCTCCGCGAGTCCTATCTGGACAATCATATTCGCGCCAGTGCCCGCTGAACGCCTGAGATGTGAGGCTACTGGCGGGTGACCGGCCGCATCGGATAGACGCCAACCACCACCGGCGCTTCCGGGTCCAGCTGAAGCTCGTAGCCGACCTCGCCGGCACGGACCAGGTCGCCCAGGATCCGGCCCTCGTGAAGGGGCAGGCCGACATAGACCCGGCCGAATTCGACGTCAAAACCGGTGACGTCGTCATCGGCGCTATCGATCCCGAAGCGCCGCCGGATCTCGTGCACCGGCAGGTAGGCCCGACTCTTGATGAACCGCCGCAGCTGGGCCGGGGTGCAGCCGCTCACGGTCGCGGGCTGGCCAGTGCCGGCGACCAGTGGAACCGAGGCGGTCGGGGCCTGGACCGCGGCCATCGGCAACACGGCGGCGACCGGCGCGGGTCCGGCTTCGGGCAACGCCAATTCGGCCGGTTCCGGAGCATCGCCGGCGGCTGAACCTGTCGGTGCCGGCGTGGCCGGCCCGGCACCCTTCGGTTCGGTGACCACCGGCCGGGGGCCCTCCGCCTGGCCGTTCGGTCGGGGGCGACGAACGTCGGCGTGCCGGTAGCGGGCGTGTCGGCTCAACGCGCGAGCCCTGGGCAGTGTGCTGGCATCGGTCCCGATCGAGTGCTTGACGGCCGCCCATCGGTTGGGCAGTCCGATCCACCGATGATACCCCGGCGTCGGGTTCCGGCCCGGGCCGACCACGATTTCAGCGGCCGTCGACAACCTGCAGGTCGAGCGGCGATCGGTTCAGGACCAGCGGCCCGTCCTCGCCACACACCACGATGTCCTCGAGTCGGGCACCGAAGCGCCCTTCGAAGTAGATCCCCGGCTCGATGCTGAAGGCGCTGCCGGCCGGCAACGGCTCGGCGTTTCCGGACACGAGATACGGATCCTCATGAGCCTCGAGGCCGATTCCGTGGCCGAGGCGATGGAAGAACTGGGGACCGTAGCCGGCCGCATCGATGATCCGGCGGGCAGTCGCATCGAGATCCTGGCAGGCGATGGCCGGACGGACGGCGGCCGTGGCCGCGGCCTGGGCCGCCTGGAGGACGCCGTACAAGGCGACGAAGTCCGGCTTCGGGCCGTTGGCCCGATCACCGCCATCGACCCAGATCGTGCGGGTCGTGTCCGAGTTGTAGCCGCCCAGGGCGCCACCAATGTCGAGGACCACCGGCTCGCCGGCCCGGATCAGCCGGTCGGACGCCTCGTGATGGGGTGAGGCGCTGTTCCGTCCCGAGCCGACGATCGCAAACTCGGCCAGGTCGTGCCCCTCGTCCACGAGACGGTCACGGACCTCCCGGCTCACGTCGGATTCGGTCCGGCCGATCAACCGGCCGCGACTGACCTGCCCGATCACTCGATCGGCCGCCTCGGCGGCCAGGCGAAGCAGGGCGATCTCATCCGCGTCCTTGGTCATCCGGAGCGGGCGGGTGATCGTTGAGGCGAGCGTGAAGGCGGCCCCTGGCAGGGCGGCCTGGAAGCGCAGGACGAAGGTTGCCCAGAGGCGATCGCTGATGGCGACCCGGCCGATCCCACCGGGTGAGGGCAGGCCGAGTCGGCCGGTCAGTTGCTCGATCAGGAGTTGGACTGCATCCTCGGTCTCGGCCCAGGTCACGACCTCGAGGATGCCGCCGGCCACTGCCGGACATGACCGGGCCGAGCTGACCTCGAGGCGAGGGGCTACGAGGAACGGCTTGCCCCTGGCCGGCAAGACGAGCATCGTCAGGCGCTCCAGGGCCATGGCCGGGTAGCCGGTCAGGTAGAGAAGGTCCGCGCCAACGCCGATCAACAGGGCGTCGAGTCCGCCGGCTACCGTCAATCGGGCCGCGGCCTCGATCCGCCGGGCGTATCGATCAGGCCCCGCCTGGGGGCGCCCGGCTACGCTCAACCGATGACGTCCAGCACGTGCTGGAAGACGTCGCGCGCGGCGACGACACCGATCGGCCGGCCCTCCTCGACGATCGGGATGTGGCGGAATCCGCCGATTGCCATCTTGTTGATGGCCACGGCGATCGTCTCGTCGTGTCGGAGCACGACCGGGTCGCGGGTCATGTAGTCCCGGACGAGGAACGAGCTGAGCCGGATCCCGGTCGTCCGGACGACCGCATCGCGATCGGTGAAGATGCCGACGAGCCGGTCGCCGGACATCACCAGGAGGCAGTCGACCGGCCCCCCGTGCATCAGCTTGATCGCCTCGTCGAGGGGCATCGTCGCCGGCACCGTCAGCGGCGGGGCGGCCCCGAGCTTGTCCAGGTGCTCACCCAGCAGCCGGCCGTGGAAGTCGATCGCGTCCTGGGGCAGGTCGACCGCGGTCAGGTCGGCGCCGCACTCGGCACAGACATCCTCGCCGGCGTAATTCGCGTGATGGCAGACCGGGCAGATCGTCATCGCCGGCCTACTCGACGTGCCAGGTCTCGCCGGAGGTCAGGAGCCGGCTGATGTTGCCGGCCCCGCGCTGGGCGAGGGCCTCGTCGAGCTGGGCCGTCATCAGCTCATCGTGGGTCGGCTGGCGAACGTCCCGGATGACGCCCACCGGGACCGGGAAGTCCGGCCAGGCCAGGCGCGAGAGCATGAAGGCGATGATCGGATCGGCCTCGTCGTGAACGAGGAGGTCGGCCTCGGTCACCCCGTTCTCGCCGATCCGGACCCACTCCGGACGATGGCCGTTCAGGCGCAGGCCCTGGTCCCTGTCCTTGCCGAAGATCATCGGCTTGCCGTGCTCCAGGACGAGCATCCGATCCTCGCGAACCTCCCGGTCGGTGAATTCGCGATAGGCGCCGTCATTGAAGATGTTGCAGTTCTGGAGGACCTCGACGAAGGTCGAGCCGTGATGCCAGCCGGCCCGATTGAGGGTCGCCTGGAGATGCTCGGTGTGGGTGTCGACCGAGCGGGCGATGAAGCTCGCCTCGGCGGCCAGGGCAATCGTCAACGGACTGATCGGATGGTCGATCGTGCCGGCCGGCGTGGACTTGGTCACCTTGCCGAACTCGGACGTGGGCGACGCCTGGCCCTTGGTCAGGCCGTAGATCCGGTTGTTGAACATCACGACCTTGATGTCGACGTTGCGGCGCATCGAATGCAGGATGTGGTTGCCGCCGATCGACAGGGCGTCGCCATCCCCGGTGATGACCCAGACCATCAGGTCGGGCCGGGCCGCCTTGAGCCCGGTGGCGATGGTTGGGGCACGACCGTGGATCGTGTGGAAGCCATAGGTGTTCATGTAGTACGGCAGCCGGCCCGAACAGCCGATGCCGCTGATGAACACGATGTTCTCCTTGGGGAACCCGAAATCCGGCATGACCTTCTGGGTCTGGGCCAGGATCGAGTAGTCCCCGCAGCCGGGACACCAGCGGACCTCCTGGTCCGACACGAAGTCCTTGCGGGTGAGCTGGAGCTGCACCAGGGTGGCAGCATTCTCCGCGCTCAGCGGCGGGGCTTCGGCAGGGGTCGGGCTGGCGGTCGATTCGCTCATGATCCGGGTCCTCAGTGCTCGGCCAGCAGGCGCTCGGCCTCGGCCACGATCTCGGCGATCCGGAAGGGCTTGCCCCTGACCCGGTCGTAGCCGACGGCGTCAACCAGGAAGCGCGCCCGGATCAGCATCAGGAGCTGGCCCAGGTTGAGCTCTGGAATGAGCACTCGGCGATAGTTGGTGACGACCGCTCCGGTGTTCGCCGGGAACGGATTGAGATGGCGAAGGTGGGCATGGGCGACCGACCGGCCGTCCGCCTGGAGCCGCTCCACGGCGCTCCGGATCGAGCCATAGGTGGAGCCCCAGCCGAGGATCAGCAGGTCGCCCCGCTCGGGCCCGTAGACCTCGAGCTCCGGGATGTCGTCGACGATCCCGGCAATCTTGGCCGCTCGAAGCAGCTGCATCCGATGGTGATTGTCCGGGTCATAGCTGACGTTGCCGGTGATGTCCGCCTTCTCCAGGCCGCCGACCCGGTGCTCGAGGCCGGGCGTCCCGGGCACCGCCCAGGGGCGGGCCAGGGTGGCCGGGTCGCGGTCGTACGGATGGAAGCCGGTCCGCTCGGTCCGATTCGGCACCGAGATGTCCGGCAGGGCGTCGACATCCGGCAGGCGCCACGGTTCGGCTCCCGTGGCCAGGAAGGCATCGGACAGGTACACGACCGGGGTCATGTACTTGATCGCCAGGCGGACGGCCTCGAAGGCCAGATCGAAGCATTCGGACGGAGTGGCGGGAGCCACGACCGCGATCGGCGAATCACCGTTCCGGCCGTACAGCACCTGGAGCAGGTCGGCCTGCTCCGTCTTGGTCGGCATGCCGGTCGATGGGCCGGCCCGCTGGACGTCGATCACGACCAGGGGCAGCTCGACCATCACCGCCAGGTTCATCGCCTCGGACTTGAGGGCGATGCCCGGGCCGGACGTTCCGGTCATGCCCAGCGCCCCGCCGTAGCTCGCGCCGATGGCACTGCCGATTGCCGCGATCTCGTCCTCGGCCTGGAACGTCCGGACCCCGAAGTTCTTGTAGGTCGACAGCTGGTGCAGGATGTCGCTGGCCGGGGTGATCGGGTAGGAGCCATAGAACAGGTCCCGGCCGGCCTTCTGCGAGGCAACCACGAAGCCTAGGGCCGTCGCCTCGTTGCCGGTGATGTTGCGGTAGGTGCCTGCCGGCAAGTGGGCGGCCGGGACCTTGTAGGTCGTGTGGAACATCTCGGTTGTCTCGCCGAAGGCGTAGCCCGCCTTCAGCGCCCGCTTGTTCGCTTCGGCCGTGACCGGTCGCTTGCCGAACTTGTCGTCGATCCACTTGATGGTCGGCTCCATCGACCGCTCGTACAGCCAGAACATCAGGCCAAGGGCGAAGAAGTTCTTGGTCAGGTCGACCTGCTTGCTGGTCAGCCCGAGGCCCTCGGCGGCCCGCGAGT
The DNA here is from genome assembly GCA_963720965.1 of uncultured Chloroflexia bacterium. Lineage (GTDB taxonomy): Bacteria > Chloroflexota > Limnocylindria > Limnocylindrales > CSP1-4 > Palsa-1033. The sequence goes on from CAVRHD010000005.1 coordinate 183,161, forward strand.
TGAGGGTCGAGATCGGAATCGCGAACAGGTTCCACTGCTTGAGCGAGCCATCGACCAGCGGATTCGCGGCGTACCCGACCTTGTTCAGGTTGGCCGTGGTGAAGGCGTCCTCGTTGACGATCAGGGCGCCACCAGGGGGCAGGTCGCCCAGGTTCGCCTTGAGCGCCGCCGGGTTCATCGCCACGAGGACATCGGGCTGGTCACCAGGCGTGTGGATGTCCGTGCTCGAAAAGCTCAGCTGGAAGCCCGACACGCCGGGCAGGCTGCCGGCCGGGGCCCGGATCTCAGCCGGGAAGTCGGGCAGCGTGCTGATGTCATTGCCGAAGACCGCCGCGGTCCGGGTGAACTGGGTCCCGGTCAGCTGCATCCCGTCGCCGGAGTCCCCGGCAAACCGGATGGTGACCCGGTCCAGCTCGACCACGTCAGTCGGTCGGTCGATGGTCGTTGTCACGCGCCTTCGGTCTCCTTCATTCGTTGGCGGGGCCGGGGCGGCAGGTTGAGCAGCTCCTCGGGAAAGGCCTCGGCCAGGTAGCGCAGGATGTCGACCTGGCGGACGATCCCGATCACCCGCCGGTCGTCATCGACGATCGGCACGTTGCGGTACATCCCGGAGGCCATCAGCTCGATCGCGTCGTGCACGGTCTGGTCGATCCGGAACGTCCGCGGCTCGCGGTTCATCATCGTCTCGACCGGGCGACGCAGGTCGACCGGCTCGCCCACCAGCCGGCCGAAGATGTCGCGTTCGGTCAGGACCCCGGCCAGCCGGCCCTCGCCGTCGGTTACCAGCACCGAGTCGCCGACGCCGGAGCGCTGGATCAGCCGCAGGCAGTCGGCCAGCGAGGTCCCCGGCGGGACGGTCAACGGGCCGCGGCGCTGGACGACGCGGAGGGTCTCGCGGGCAAGCGCCGGCACGCGCTCGGCAACGGCTCGCTCGGTGGTCTCGGTCACGAGCCAAGTGTAGTGCGAACCGGTCGGGGCGCTGGCGTGATGCCCTGCTAGGCTCGGATCGTGGACCGCCGAAGGCTCGTTGGCGTGCTGCTCATCGTGGTCTCGGCCGCCGCGTTCGGGTCCGGGGCACTGTTCGCCAAGCCGGTCTACGCGGAAGGCGTCGGCTGGCTGACCCTCCTGGCCTGGCGTTTCGCGATCGCCGCTGCCGTGTCGTGGGCGTGGCTGCTGGTCAGCCCGAGCCGCCGGGCCGGGCTTCGACGGCTTGATCGGCGCCGCCTCCTGGTCACCCTCGTCCTGGGCGTCGTGTACCTCGGCAACAGCAGCACCTACTACGCGGCGCTCGAGACGGTGTCGGCCTCGCTGGCCGCCCTGATCGTGTACATCTACCCGGCGATCGTGGCCGTCCTGACCCTGCGGGTTGGACGGCCGCTCGAGGGCCGCCAGGCGTGGCTGGCGCTGAGCCTGGCCCTGTTCGGCGTGGTCCTGGCGATCGGCGGGATCCCAACCGGGACGGCGCCGCCGCTGGCCGGCCTGCTCCAGGCGATCGCCTCGCCGGTGATCTATTCGATCTGGATCATTGCCCAGGCTCGCCTGTCGGGCGAGCGGTCCGATCGGGTCGGGGATGCCTCCACCGACGGCACCGATGTTGCGACCGCCGGCGCCCTGATGATGACCTCGACCGCCGTCGGCTTCTGGGTCATTGCCCTCGTCGGCGGGACGGCGGTCCAACCGGACCGGATCCCAGGTGATGCCTGGCCGGGAATTGTGGCGGTGGCGGTCATCAGCACGTTCGTCGCGATCCAGACATTCTCAGCGGGATCGCGCCGGATCGGCGCCGCCCAGGCCTCACTGATCAGCACGGTTGAGCCGGTCTGGACCATCACCCTCGCGGCGATCCTGCTGGGCGAGCGGCTCGGACCGATCCAGCTCGTCGGGGGCGTCCTGGTGATCAGCGGGGTCATCGTGGCCCAGCTCTCGCACGGCACGGCCAGCGATCCCGGCTCGGAGCCCCAGGGCCTGGCGGCGATCCGGATCGCCGACGAGTAGCGTGCCCGGGGGGTGGCGCCGCCCGGGCCCGTCCAAGGCCCTTCGGGCGTTCGCGGTCGGCGAACAAACAAACCGAACCGCGCGCTGATCCAACTCGTCCAGGCAGATTCTGGCGGGCCTTCGGCGCATTCGTTCGCGATCCGCGGACGAATCGCCTTGATCGGCGGTCACCCGGTCGGTTCGCCGGATCGATAGCTGCGTTCTGTTCGCCTGGGACGAACGCCGAACCTATGATCGGCCCGTGAACCATGAGCTCTGGCCGCCCTACGCGATCCGGCTGCGGACCGACCGGCTGGAACTGCGCCTGCCCGACGAGGATGAGATCGGCGAGCTATGCCGCCTGGCCCAGGCCGGCATCCATCCACCGGGCGAGATGCCGTTCGGGGTGGCCTGGTCGATCAAGCCCAGCCCGCGCTTCGAGCGGGAGTTCATCCAGTGGCATTGGCTACAACGGGCGAGCTGGTCCGTCGAGGCCTGGAGCCTGGAGCTGGCCGTATTCCTCGACGGCCGCCCGATCGGCAGCCAGGCCCTGATGGCCCGCCAGTTCAGCACCTTCAAGACCGTCCGCAGCGGCTCCTGGCTCGGCCGCGCATTCCAGGGTCGCGGACTGGGCAAGGAGATGCGCGCTGCGGTCCTGGCCCTTGCCTTCGACGGCCTCGGCGCCGAAGTAGCGGAGACCGAAGCGTTCCTCGACAACCCGGCCTCGGCAGGGGTCAGCCGGTCGTTGGGCTATCAGCCGAACGGATTCGGCTCGATCGCGCCGGAGGGCGTGGCTCGGCCGACCGAGCGCTTCCGGCTCACCCGCGAAGGCTGGCTGGCGCCGTCCCGGCCGGCCGTCGCCATCGAAGGGCTGGAGTCCTGCCGAGACATGTTCGAGGCCTGACCGAGCTCGCCTGACGAAGGTCAGTCCGGGAAGGCCTCCGGGCCGCGTTCGGCCAGCGCCTCCGCCTCGGCCGGCGCGTCGGCAGCCGGGAGCCACGAGTAGGGATAGCGATCGTCGTCCAGCTGGGCGGCCTGGCGGGTGATCCGGAGCGGCCGGAAGGTGTCGACCATGACGGCCAGCTCCTCCGTCCGCTCCTTGCCGATCGAGGCCTCGACGGTGCCAGGATGAGGCCCGTGGGGGATGCCGGCGGGATGGACGGTGAACGACGCGATGTCCACCCCGCGGCGGCTCATGAAATTGCCCGCGACGTAGTAGATGACCTCGTCCGAGTTGATGTTCGAATGGTTGTAGGGAGCCGGGATCGACAACGGGTGGTAGTCGAACTTGCGGGGCACGAACGAGCACACCACGAAGTTGTGGCCCTGGAACGTCTGGTGGACCGGCGGCGGCTGATGGACCCGGCCGGTGATCGGCTCGAAGTCGGCGATGTTGAAGGCATAGGGCCAGAGGTAGCCGTCCCAGCCGACCACGTCGAAGGGGTGGCCGGCGTAGTGGTAGGTGGTCAGCCGGCCGCGCGCCTTGACCGCAACGCGGAAGTCGCCGGAGCTGGTGTTGGGCGGGCGGAACTCGGGCGTCCGGATGTCCCGCTGCGAGTAGGGGCTGTGCTCGAGCAGCTGGCCATACTCGTTCCGATAGCGCTTGGGTGGCTCGAGCTCGCTGGGGCATTCGAGCCAGAGCATCCGCTGGGCCGAGCCTGGCTCGGGTTCGAGCCGCCAGGTCGTGCCGATCGGCAGGACGAGATAGTCGCCCGGCCCGTAGCGCAGATCGCCGAAGACGGTCTGGAGGACGCCTTCGCCGGCGTGGACGAAGAGCATCTCGTCGCCCTCGCCGTTGCGATAGAAGGCGTCGGTCGCCATCGGCTCGGCCGGCAGGCACACGCCCATGGTCACGTCGGAGTTGAAGAACAGCGGAACCCGGCCGGACAGGGCGTCGCCGTGCGCATCCAACGGTCCCGTCTTGATCAACCGATGGCGGTGCACGCCGTCGTCGGCCTCCTCGATCGCCACGGCGTTGCCGGCCTCGATCTGGTGGGTCCGGGTGGGCGGGACGATGTGGTACAGGAGCGAGCTCCGGCCAACGAAGCCCTCGACTCCGAACAGCTCCTCGGAGTACAGGCCGCCGTCGGGCGCCCGGTGCTGGGTATGGCGCTTGTGCGGGACGCTGCCCTCCGAGACGTAGAACATGGCGGCTCCTTCTCGACCCCAGCCTAGCGCCAGGACCGTTTGTCGATCAGCCCTCGGCCCCGATCAGCCGGCGCCCGCGACCGAGCTTCGGCGCTCCATCAGGACCACGTCACGCCAGTGCCCGGCGCGATCGCGGCCGAGCCGCTCCTGCATGCCGACCCGGCGAAAGCCGGCCGCCCGGTGAATCGCCAGGCTGGCCGCATTTTCGATCAGGATCCCGGCCTGGAGGGTCCAGATGCCGGCTGCCTCGGAGGCCTCGATCACGGCCGCCAGGAGCGCTCCGCCGATCCCTCGCCCCTGGGCGTCGGGTGCGACGTAGACGCTCAACCAGGCGACGCCGGCGTAGACCTGGCGGCTCGAATAGGGGCTCAGCGCGACCCATCCCAGGACGCGGCCCTGGGCGACGGCGACGAGCCGGCAGTCGGGCCGATGGGCGCCGCTCCAGGTCGACCAATCCAAAGCGGCCTGGCGCTCGATCGTGGCGTTCCCGCCCAGGATCCCGGCCTCGTGGATGGTCCGGACGGACGGCCAGTGGCTGGGCCGCATCGGCTCGATCGCGATGTCGCCGGGCGGGCTCGCGCTCACGCCGGGCGGGCCACGATCGGGCTGGACAGGGCGCCCAGCCGCTCGACCCGAAGGGTCACGCTGTCTCCGGGCTCGAGATAGCGGCCGAGGGTTGCCTCCCGGACTTCGAGGAGGCAGCCCGTCCCGACGGTCCCACTGCCGATCAGGTCGCCCGGGCGCAAGGCTGCGTCGGCCGATGCGCGGGCGAGCATCTGGCCGAATGAGAACTGGGCGTCCGACCAGGTTCCGCGCGAGGTCTGTGCGCCGTTGACCTCGGCGGTGAGGTCGAGCTGCGGGCCGGCCGCGCCTGCCATCCGGACGCTGGCCAGCTCGTCGGGCGTGACCAGCCAGGGCCCGATCGTGCTCGCGAAGTCCTTGCCCTTGGCAGGGCCGAGGCGGACCGTGGTTTCCTCACGCTGGAGGTCGCGGGCGCTCCAGTCGTTGAGAATCATGTAGCCGCCGATCGCCCCTTCGGCCGTCTCGTCCGCAAGATCGCGGGCGGGGGTGTCGACGAGGGCGCACACCTCCAGCTCGTAGTCGAGCTCGTTCGAGCCGCGCGGCGCCCAGACGGGATCGTTCGGACCGCGGATCTCGGACACATTGCTGAAGTAGAAGATGGGCAGGCGGTACCAGGCCTCGGGCACTGGATTGCCGCGGCGCGCCCACATCGTCGCGACATGACCCTCGAACGCGTAGAAGTCGCGCAGGCTGGTTGGACCAAGCACCGGCGGTCCGAACAGCAGGTCGGCCTCGTCGAGCAGCGCATCATCGTCGGCTTCCCTGGGCGCGAAGCCCTCGACCAGCTCGGACAGGGCGGCGACCCGCAGGCCCGCGGCAAGGTGAGCATCGAGGGTGCCGACCGGCTGGCGATACAGCACCGCGTTGTGGGCCAGCCGCGAATCACGGGCCACGGCCCGCCGTCGGGCGACCTCGAGATCGATCCAGCGGACGGGATCGTGCCACGGTCCGCCTACCGGCCCGCCGGCCGGGCGATGGCCGGCGACCAGCCGCCAGGCCGTGCCCGCCGGGGCGTTGCGCTCGCGGACGTGGGCAATGATCACCGCGAAAGTCTAGCGACGGCCATCGCCGCGCTGCACAATCTGGGCATGCCCAGGGCCCAGCGCAAGAACTGTCCTGGCAGTCCCGGCAGCCGGTTGACCCGGGTCCGGCGCTCGGCGGTCCCAGCAGTCCCGGCAGCCGGCCGTCCCGGCATCGCTGACAAATCGTTCATCAACGAGGGCTTATGGGCAGTCGGCCACCCGAAGTCGGTCGAAGCGAGCGCGCGACTGACCTCCGCTGAGCACGAATTCGGCCAGGCGTGGGAGCCCGAAGACCGTGGGAATGCGTCCGAGCTGGTCTAAGGCTCGATCGAAGGAACGATTTGTCAGCCAAAAAGGCACCCCAGCCACAGCCCGAACACGAAGAATGAACGTTCGCTGAGGCCGATCGACCAATACAGTCGTAGGGCGCCGCCCAATGGCGCATCAGCAAGGCGACCCAGATGGATCGTGATCTGGTCGAGCGGGCGCAGGTCGGGGATCGGGAGGCATTCGTCGAGCTGATTCGGGCGCGAGGTGATCGCCTCTTCGCGGTCGCCTACCGGATCCTGCGCGACGTCGACCGGGCCGAAGACGCCGTCCAGGACGCCCTGGTCATCGCCTGGCGCGACATGAAGGGAATCCGCGATCCCGACCGGTTCGACGCCTGGCTTCGTCGCCTGTGCGTCAACGTGTGCATCGGCCAGGCGGCCCAAGAGCGGCGCCGCACCGCGAGCCTTCGAGTCCTGCCGCTCGAGGGCCCGGCCGGGCCCGACGACCTGCTGGTCGTGGCCGATCGCGATCTCCTGGAGCGAGGCTTCCGGCGACTGCCGGCCGATCAGCGGGCAATCCTCGTGATGCACCACTTCCTGGGCTACAGCCCGACCGAGATCGCCGAGACCTTGGGCATTCCGCCCGGCACGGCCCGCTCGCGCCTCCACAACGCCCATCGGGCCATGCGGGCCGCCCTCGCGGCGGACGCCAGGCCTGCTCCGATTGGAGGGCAGTCGGCATGAACCGCGACATCGACATCGACCGAGTCCTCGACGAGTGGCTTGGGGCGGGCCCGAGTCGGGTCAGTGACCGGGTCTTCGACATGGTCGCCGAGCGCATCGAACGCCAGGGTCAACGGCCCAGCTGGCGCCTGAACTGGCGAGAAGTCTTCGTGACCGGCCGCCCTCGTGCGGCGGTTGTCAGCGCCATGGCGATCGCCGTCGCGGCGGTGCTGATCTTTGCGATCAGCCGCTCTCACAACCCTGCGGTTGTGGGGGCCTCGCCCACGCCGACCGCGTCGGCCCTGGGCCTGGTCCAGCCCTCACCTGCGCCGACGGAGTCGCCAGGAGCGAGCGTGGCTGCGCTACCGAGCCCCGCCTCTCCGCTCATTTACCGGAGCAACTTTGAGATCCCGTTGACAGTGAGCCTTGCCGATGGCTGGACTGTCAACGCGGATTCCGGCAACGAGCTTCAATTGATCAACTCACGTCTGGGACCTCAAATCACCGTCACCGTCGGCGAGGTGTTCGGGTTCTCGAGCTCGACCTCCTTCCTCGACGCCTACGCCGAAGCGCGGCCCAATTCATCGCGAGGGATGTTCGGGGGAGGGCCGGACGACCCAAGGACGTTGCTCCTGACCGATCTCTGCTCGGGTTGGAAGGATAGGACGTTGGCCACCGAGGGCGGGCTCGCCGGGGTCCAATTCGGTTGCGCCGACGTGGGGACCACGCCGCTCGGGGCTACACCGCTCTACCCGAAATCCGTGCTTGCCCAGCCAAACAGCCTGCCCCTCGACATGACATCGCCAATGGCCAGCGAGTGGTTCTGGTTGGATGGAGGGATGTACCGAGTCTTCGTCGGCGACCTCAATGGCCAGGCGGTTGTCATTACTTCGAGGTTCCTGAGCAGCTCGGCCAGCACCCTGGTCAGCCCCGCCTTCGCGCTTGCCGACGACTTGATCAAGACATTGCAATTCCCTCCGGCTGATGCGAGCACATCACCTGCGATCACAGTCACCACGCCGAGTCCGACACCAGATGAGACGCAGTCGGCGCGGGTCTACCACCCCGGCTTCGACATCCCGATGACGATCACGCTGAGCTCCGATTGGACGGTCGAGAACGACTCGACGACCGTATTCCAGGTGCAAACCGGCAGCCCGGAGCAGGAAGTCTCGAAGCAGCCGGGCTCCTGGGCTAACACCTTGGTGGACGTGACTATCGGGCGACCCTATGGCTACTCGAGCGCCGCGGCGTACCTCAGCGACGCTTTTCTGGGATCGGAAGGGTGCCATGCGGCTAAGGTCGGCCGCTGTCACGGGTGGATTCAGGGGTCGAGCCGACGAACCGCCATGACGGAGGCCGGACTGTCGGGCACTGGTTTCTCGATCTCGAACGCGAGTGGCGATATTCCGCTCTTTCCCGTGACAGCAGCACCGGACAGCCAGGATCTCGGCTTTCCAGGAGGTTGGTTCGAGGTCTACCAGGGAACTAGTGCCGAGGTCTTCGTGGCGGATGCAGGTTTCTCCCCCGTCGTCATCACCGTTCGGTGGGCCAGTGGCCAGGCTGCAGCCAACCTCAACCTGGCCGGCGCTCTGCTCACGACGCTCAGATTCCAGCCGTGACGACCGGAGTGGTGGGTCCTTCGAACCCAACCCTGGCTACCGATCTCACCTTCCGACCTGTGGCACGACACGCATGGACAGATCGTTCATTTGTACGACCTTAGGCTCGGCCGGCGGCGGCGATAGACCGGCTTCCGAGCATCGTGGAGAACGGCCGAGCACGAATTCGGCCAGGCGTGGGAGCCCGAAGACCATTGGAGTGCGTCCGAGCCGGTCTTAGCCTCGATCAAAGAACGATTTGTCAGATGCGAAGTCGGGTGGCTCCCCCCAGAGCTTGCCTCGCGGAGCGGTCGTGACAAATCCCTCGCAGGAGGGCCTTGTGGTCGGTCGTCTGCGGGAGGCCGCCTCGCCGGGCATCTCCCAGGACCGTGGGCAAGCACGAACTTGGCAGCTATGCCGGTTCGGACGCCATCTGAGAGGGTCGGGAGCGACCATAAGCTGCGAGGCAGTGAAATTTGTCACGATCCCGGCGGGCGGCGGTCCCGCCCATCGGCTCGGGCTCGCTCCGCTAGAGGTTGCCCCGCATCGCCTGCTCGCGCTCGATCGCCTCGAACAGGGCCTTGAAGTTGCCGACGCCGAAGCCGCGCGAGCCGTGGCGCTCGATGATCTCGAAGAAGAAGGTCGGCCGATCCTGGACCGGTCGGGTGAAGATCTGGAGGAGGAAGCCTTCCTCGTCGCGATCGGCCTCGATGCCCAGCTCCTCGAGCGTCTCGATCGGCACGCCCACGTCGCCGACCCGCTCGGTCAGCCCGGCGTAATACTCGTGGGGCAGGCCCAGGAACTCGACACCGTTATCGCGCAGGCGGCGGACCGTGGTCACGATGTCCTCGGTGCGCAGGGCGATGTGCTGGCAGCCAGGGGTCAGGTACCAGTCGAGGAACTCCTGGATCTGGCTCTTCTTCTTGCCCGTGGCCGGTTCGTTGATCGGGAACTTGATCCGGCCGTTGCCGTTGGTCATGACCTTCGACATCAGGGCCGAGTACTCGGTGTGGATCACCTTGTCGTCGTAGTGGATCAGCTGGGCGAAGCCGAGCACGTCCCGGTAGAAATCGACGAACGTGTCCATCTCGCCCAGGCCGACGTTGCCGACGCAGTGGTCGACCTCGAGCAGGCTCAGACCAGCGGCTGCCGCGGGCGGGCGTTTCACCGCTCGATACCCGGGCGCAAAGGTGCCGTGATAGTCGTTCCGGTCGACGAACGAGTGAACGGTCTCACCGTAGGTCCGGATCGTGGCCCGGCGGAGGGTGCCGTCTTCGCCGCCGTCGAGCTCGGTCGGAGCCAGCACCCCGACGGCGCCTCGAGCGGTGGTCTCGCGCCAGGCGCTTTCGACGTCATCGACGGCAAACGCGATGTCGTGGACGCCGTCGCCGTGCAGCCGGACGTGCTCGGCGATCTCGCCATCGGGGGTCAGCGGCGCCGTGAACACGAAGCGGATCCCGTTCTGGACCATGACGTAGCTGGCCCGATCACGGACCTTCGTCTCGAGGCCGGAGAAAGCGACCGGGCTGAATCCCCACAGGGCCCGGTAGTAGGCGGCCGCCTGGCGGGCGTTGCCGACCCAGAACTCGACGTGGTCAATGCCCTTCAGCGGCAGGAAGTCGGCCGCCTGGGCGTAGGCGTCCTTATTGACATGGGCGCCGGCCTGGTTGGCGGCACCCTGATCCGTGACTGACGAGGCCGTCGAGGGAGACGCGACGGGGCGTTGTGCAGTTTCGGTCATGGCCGTCCTGCTGCCTCCTGTGCCGAGTGGTGGGGCACCGCAAAGGCGGCGCACTGGCTGTGATCTCCGACGATACACCGCCCCCCGGCGACCCTCGATGCCGGCCCCTCGAGGGTAGGATTGGGCGATGACGAACGCATCCCCCGCTGCCGGCGCAATCGACCGGCTCACCCGCGCGGCCACGACCTTCGACAGCCTCGACGGACCGATCGATGCGGGCCGGCCGTGGCCGCTCCGGGCCGTGACCGGGGACGGACCGGAGGCCGAGTGGGGGCCGCCCGAGATCCTCGCCCACGTGACCGAGATGCTGCCGTACTGGCTGGGCGAGATCGAGCGGGTCGTGTCGGGTTCGCCCGAGCCGGTTCCGTTCGGCCGGGTCAGCACCGACCCGCTCAGGAGCCTGACGATCGAGCGCGACCGGACGCTGCCGACCCGCGAGCTCCTCGACCGGATCGACTCGGGCGTGGCCCGGTACGCCCGGCGGCTGCCCCAGCTGACGGCGGCACAGTGGGCGCGGGTCGGGCTCCACCCGCGCCTCGGCGAGATGACGGTGGAGGCAATGCTCGAGCGATTCGTCGTCAGCCACGTCGAGGAGCACGCCCTCAGCCTGAAGGCGATCCTGGGGGCCTGAGGCCGGCCTCCGACAGTCCGATTCGGGGCCGGTGCAGCGGGGCAACTCCCCCACCCGGCCGTAATCGATTGGTACTGACGGCTCATGGCCCATTCGGCGGCTCGAGCGCAGGATCGTCGCAGGAACGACTTTCGTTCCTCGGTGAACCGACCGTCCAGGGCAAACCCGTCGTGAGGCGGGGACGCAAAGCCAGGGACCTCTGCCTTCGGGCGGAGGCGGCCCGGCTGCCGGCGGCAAGCCGTAGCCGCATTCGAGGTGCAGCGATGAGGGCGAACCTGGCGCGCTTCATCATGGCTGGGGCGACTGCGCTCCCGGCTCTCACTTCGGGCGAGTCGGACAGGTTGGGACTCTTGTGAAGAATCTGGTCAAGTCGCAGGCCTTCCGGGTCCTGCTCGCCCTCGGGGCGCTCGGTTCCTCGGCCATCGTGCTCGAGGCCGGCCGACGCTGGTTCTAGCGAACGGGGTCGTCTGACCCCGGCCGTATCGCGGACCGCCGGAGCGCCCGGCGGTCCGTTCGATTCCGTGCCCCCAAAATGGACCAGGAGGACCAGGCTCAAGCCTGGTGGCGGCGCTCCTCGTTGGCCACGCTGCGCAGGATGAACATGACGTTGGCCGGACGCTCGGCCAGCCGGCGCATGAAGTACGGATACCACTCCTGCCCGTAGGGCACGTAGATCCGGACCCGGTAGCCGGCCTCGACCAGCTGCTCCTGCAGGTCGCGCCGGACCCCGTAGAGCATCTGGAACTCGAATCGATCCCGCCCGATTCCCTCGTCCCGGGCAAGCTCGAGCGCCGCCCGGATCATTCGCGGGTCGTGGGTGGCCAGGGCCGGCCGCGTCCCTTCGCGCAACAGGCGGCCCATCAGCTCGAGGTACGACTGGTCAACCTCGGCCTTCGTGGGGAAGGCGACCGACGCCGGCTCCCGGTAGGCACCCTTGCACAGCCGCACCGGGCCTTGCTCGGCGATCAGGGCGGTGACATCCGCGGCGCTCCGGCGAAGCGCGGCCTGGATTACGACCCCACTCGCCGGGTTGACCGGGCGGAGGTCACGCCACAGGGCCAGGGTCGCGTCCGTTCGATCGTGGTCTTCCATGTCGATCCGGACGAAGGCGTTCGAGGCGGCCGCTTTCTCGAAGATCCGAGCCACGTTGGAGCGGCAGACGTCGGCCGACAGGTCAAGGCCCATCTGGCTCAGCTTCAGGCTCACGTTGCCGTCGAGCCCGTGTTCGGCGAGGGCGTCCAGCAGCTCGACGTAGTGATCGGCCGCGGCACCTGCGTCGGCCGCGGTCGAGACGGACTCGCCGAGGATGTCGACGGTCGTCCGGCGGCCGGCAGCTCGAATTCGGTCGAGCGCGGCGAGCGCCTCATCGAGCGACTCACCGGCAACAAAGCGCTCGACCATCGAGCGGGTCAACGAGAGGCGGGTGGCCAGGCGACCCAGGCGGCGCCGGTGGGACAGCGACAGGAGCGTCGCCCGCATCGCCCGTTCGGGCAGCTCCCGGATCGCCGTCACGGGTGGGTTCGATTCAGTGGCCGGCCGGCTCGTCCCGGAGATGGACCTTGAGGAAGGCCAGGATCCGCTCGTAGGCGTCCTTGCGGTTTGCGCGCTGTTCCCACCCGTGACCTTCCTCGTCGTACCAGTGGATCTCGTGGTGCTTATCTTCGATCACCAGCGCCTCGACCATCTTCTCGCTCATGAGCGGCACGACCCGGCGATCCTTGCGCCCGTGCAGGATCAGCACGGGGGCTTCGATCTGATCTGCCCGATAGACCGGCGAGCCACGGCGGAACGCGTCGGACTGGGCCGGATCATCGGGGCTGCCCATCTGGCGGTGGAGATCGAGCCGGCCGGGCCGGTCGCCGCGGCGATAGCTCTCGGCGATCTCGGAGTCGCCGTAGAGGTCGACGCCAGCGCGCCAGAGTGAGGGGGCCTCGACCAGGCAGCACAGCGTCAGGTAGCCACCGTACGAGCCGCCGTACACCGCCAGGCGCCCGTCGCACCACGGCTGGGCTTCGAGCCAGAGCGCGGCGTCGACGCAGTCGAACGCATCGGCGTGGCCCCACTCACCGCGGTTGGCCTCCCGAAAGGCGCGGCCGTAGCCCGTTGACCCGCGGAAGTCGACGTCGAGGACGGCAAAGCCCTCGCGCACGAGAATCTGCTTGAACGGCTGCCAGGAGCGGAAGCTCTGGCCGGTCGGTCCGCCGTGGGCAAATACGATCGCGGGAAACCGATCGGCGCCACGGCGGCCCGTTGCCCCGGCCGGCCGCCACAGCGTCGCCTCGATCGGCAGTCCGTCCCGGGCGTCGAACCGGATCCGCTCGGGCTCGGCCCAGCGGGTCGAGCGGAGCAGCGCGGGCAAGGCATCGGTCAGCGGCCGGGGCCGATCTGAGGCGCCGGCCGAGCCGGGCGCCGGCAGGAGCCACAGGTCCTGGGGATGTCGCTCGCTCTCCCCGATCGCCACCACTTCGTTGCCGTCGGCGGTCCAGCCGACCGCCCGCCACACGCCGGGCCAGGGCTGGATCGCCTGGCCGGCCCCCGGCCTGATGCGTCCGGTGAGGGGCGCCACGACCAGGTCCATCTGGCCGTCATGTACCGCGATATGGCTGAACCAGCGGCCGTCGGGCGATGCCAGGGGCTGAAAGCCATAGCCCCCGCCGGGATCACCGTGCTCCTCTGGCCGATCGGTCAGGACGACCCTCGTGGCGAGGTCCGCCTCGAGGCGGACGACCTGGAACCAGCCCGACGCGTCCGAGGTGAGCAGGAGCCCCCCGTCGGGCAGCCAGGAGATCGCGCATTCCCAGGCACCGCCAGGATCAATCCGGTGCTCCTGCCCGCCGGCGACATCGATGACCGAGATCGCCGACTGCCAGCCGTCCGCTTCGCGCTGGCTGACGAGCGCCAGGCGGTTGCCGTCGGGGGACCAGGCGAGCTCTTCCACGTCGAGGCCGGTCGCGCTGAGGGCAGTTGCCTGTGCCGGCCGCGGGTGGCTGGCGGGCCGGCCGCGGCGCGGGATCGGCGCGTCGATCAGCCAGACCTGCGACCAGCCCCGCCGGCGCGAGAGAAACGCCAGTCGGCTGCCGTCAGGGCTCCAGCGTGGTTTGCTGTTGCCGGCCGGGTGGGCCGTTACCTCGACCTGGCGCGACCCGTCCGAGTCGATCAGCCAGATCGCGCCGTCCCGGATAAATGCCAGGCGGCGTCCGTCGGGTGCCCACTGCGGATCACTGATCGACTTCTCGGACGCAGTGAGCTGGATGACCGGCCCACCGCGCAGGGGCAGCAGGAACAGCTGGCGCGCGCCGGACGCCTCCTGGGTGCAGGCGACCCAGCGCTGGCGCGGATCGAGGCGGTACTCACGGGCGGCGTCAAATGCCAGGATTCGCTCGATCGTGAGGGTGCCGTTGGCAGGCGCCGAGGCAGGCGCATTCGGGGAACCGGGAGTGAGGTTGGGGGGCATGGACGTTGATATAGCACGACCCGAACCTTGGCGATATCGGGAACCTGCCGTATTGACTCGCGTCCCGCCACGTCCGGGCGATTAATCGACGCTCAAATGGGATCCCAGCTCGTTCGGACGCACCACGGCGCGACCATCGCCAGGTGCGAACGGACATGCCCGGCCAGGTCCCAGTAGCTCCAGTCCCAGCCATCGGACGAGCGGAGATCCTGCTGGTCGAGCTGATGGGCCGCTGCCCGAATGCGCTGGCGATTGAGCTCGAGCCGGTGGCGGATCTCGGCCCACGGCCGCTCCCGCAGGCCCTCGAGGTTGCGGGCATTCCAGGCATCGACGCCTTCGGCCGGCCCACTCCGCCAGCCGCCACCGCGAAGGTGTTCCTCGATCGCGGCCGCACCTTCCTCGTACCAGCTGCCGACGTGGGCGAGGTGATCCTTGAGTGACCAGTCCGGGGTCACTTGGTACACGTCCCGAAGGGCGTCGGGGACCGAGTCCACGAGCCGGCTGAAGGCCATGAAGCCGTCGGCCTCGTCGGCCCAGAAGGCAGCCTGGTCGGCGGCGGCATCGCCCGTTCCGATCATCGGATCGGGACCGAACGGGTCACCCTCCACCTGTCGCTCGCGGAGTCGATCGGCCCACGGCTCGATCGGACCGAGGTGGTCGAGCTGGTGGCCGTGGAGGGTCATGTAAACCCAGCCCCAGGCGTCGTCGCCCCGGAGGACATCGGCCGGCATGCGCCGGGCGAGCCCGGTCAGCTCCGCCGTCGCGGCCAGCAGCCGGGTGCGGACCTCGGCCGGCGGCACCGTCGCCCAGCGGGCGCGCAAGGCCTCGTTGAACTGGTCGAAATTGCCGCCACCGAACTCGTCATCCGACGGCCAGCTGCCCGTGTCGAGCGCCCGCGTCGCGATCCCCACGCCGGCCTCGGCCCATCCGGCGAGGTGGGCGACGTGATCGCCGAAGGACCAGTCGGCACCACCGGCATCAGAGCTCGATGCCCCGGCCAGCCGCCAGGCGGGATCGTCGAGACCCGCCCAGGCCGCGCAGAATCGGTCGAAGACTGCCCGGCCATCCGCGAAGAAGTCGCGCTCGCTCGCCCGGAAGTCGATCGCCCGAATCTCGCCAAGCGACGCCCGGCGGAGGTCGACCGTCAACGCCGGGACCGGCCCGCCGGTCGGTCTCGGACGGCGGGGGAATTGGAGGCGTCGCGCTCGACGCTCGCCTCGAGCTGATCGCCCAGCTCGACCGTGCGGCGGTAGGCGGCCCAGACAGCCTCCGACAGGACGGTCCGCAGGCGCCCAGACTCGAGCTCGTGAAGCGCCGCAGCGCTCGTCCCGCCCGGCGAGGTCACCATGTTCCGGAGGACCGCGGGATGGTCCCCGCTGTGCTTGGCGAAATGGGTGCTGCCCTCGAGCGTCTCGACCACCAGGTCATGGGCGATGTGGCGAGGAAACCCGAGGTGAACGGCGGCGTCGATCAGGGCCTCCATGACCAGGAACACGTAGGTCGGGCCAGTTCCGCTCACCGCTGTCGCCATGGCCACGAACTTCTCGTCGTCGACCTCGATCTCAGCGCCGAGCGCCTGGAGCAGGGCCCGGGCCTGGTCGCGCTGCTCCTCGGTCGTCTCCGGCGTGGCATACCAGACCGTCATCCCGCGACCGAGTCGAGCCGGCGTGTTGGGCATGCTCCGGACGATCCGCTGATGCCCGAGGAAGCCCTCCAGCGCCGCAGTCGTGGCCCCGGCGATCACCGACAGGACGAGCTGCCCCGGGCGGAGCGACCGGCGCAGCTCGGCGCCCACCCGGCCGAGCATCTGGGGCTTGATCGCCAGCAGGATCACATCGGCCTCGTGGATCGCCTCCACGTTCCCGGCGACGGTCCGGATTCCGTACTCGCGCTGGAGCTGCTCGCGTCGTTCCAGCCGGGGATGACTGGCCGTGACCTGCTCGGGCTTGACCAGCTTGCCGCGGAGCAGCCCGGCGATCATCGCCTCGGCCATGACGCCCGAGCCGACGGTCGCGATGCGTCGTTCCGAGAGGGGGGACATCGGCCGAGTATACGGTTACGCGCCGGCCTGGCCGAGCAGGAAGAACCGGGCAGTCGTGGTGACGACGGGCTCAACGAATCCGGCCCGGAGCAGGGCATCCTCGAGCTCGGCCGGCTGCCAGTAGACCTTGATCACGTCGAATTCCCGCCCGTCGGCCAGGCGTCGGTGGCTGACCTCGCCGCCGGCCGCGACGGGCTGGTCGATCGCACCGGACTGGGGATCCGGCCGCGAATCGATGAAGGCGAACCGACCGCCGGGCTTCAACCAGCGACGGGCAATCGCGAGGAATTCGTCCAGGCGGGCCCGTGGGACGTGGCTGAGCCAGAAGCCGCAGAACAGCGTGTCGACCATCCGATCGGGCTCGGCCCAGGCGTCGCGGACGTGGATGTGGGCGCGCAAGCCGTGGGCTACGAGGCGCGCCCGGGCTCGCTCGAGGGGCTCGTCGCTGGCGTCATAGATCGACAGGGAGCCCTTGCCCGCAAGCAAGGTCGACCACCAACCGGTGCCGGCCGCCAGCTCGACGATCTCGCCACCCAGCGCCAGCCCATCGAGCCACATCGTGGCCTGGTCCAACTCCGCGTTCCAGGCCAGGTCATGGACGGGTCCGCGCGAATAGCGCCCGACCCGCAGGTACCAGTCATCGTATTCGGGCGCCCGGGCTGCGTAGTAGGCCTGCATCTCGGCCGCAACGTCCGGGCCACCGGCCTGAGCCGGAGCGACGACGGCCCGCGCGGCGGCCTGCTCGGCCAGGGCGGACTTCAACCGGAATCGCAGGAAGCCGTTGTCGCCGGCCCGGCCGATGCAATCCGGACAGAGCTGGGCGAACCCCTCCAGGTCGTCCGCCGTTCGGACGGCATGGCCGGTTCCGCACCACAGGCAGTCGAAGGTCGCCCGAAAGACCACCGGATCAGCTCACCCGCAGCCAGCTGTCGATCGGGGCGCTGCCGGCGGCGCCGACCGGGTCGAACAGCTCGGCCAGCAACTCAATTCCGTCAATGACCCGCGGACCCGGCCGGCTGAAATAGGCTGAGCCGTCAACGAGCACGACCTGCCCATCGCGAACTGCCTGGAGGCGATCCCACGACGAAGGCCGGGGCGTTGCCTGCCACTGGTCGAGCCCGTCGTGGAGGTGAAAGCCGCAGGGCATCAGGACGAGCATCTCCGGATCGACGTCGCGGATCGCGTCCCAGCTCGTTTCGGCCGACCGCTCGCCCTCGGCACCGAGGAGGTCCCAGGCGCCGGCTCGGCGAATCTGCTCGGGCACCCAGTGACCGACCGCGAACGGCGGATCGAGCCACTCGAGGCCGACCACCCGGACCGGCGTCCGGCCGGCCTCGCGGCGCTCGGCGACCCGGGCTTCGACCCGGCCGAGGCGCTCGCGCAGCCCGGCCACGACTTCTACCGCCTCATCCTCGGCCTCGGTCATCGCCCCCACGGTGGCAATCGTGTTGAAGATGCCCTCCAGGCTGGTCGGCTCGAGCGACACGACCGTGATGTCGGCGTCGATCGCCCGAGCCACTTCGTTGACCTCCCGATAGCTGACGGCACACACCGGGCAGAGCTCCTGGGTCAGGATCAGGTCAGGTTCGGCATCGGCCAGGGCGGCCTCGTCCAGCTCGTACAGCGACGAGCCACCGTGGATCGCACGCTCGACCTGGCGATGGATCTCCCGGCTCGAGGCCGCCGACAGGTCATGCACGCTCCGGGTCATCACGGCGACATCCCGGATCTCGGGCGGCCAGTCGCACTCGTGCGTGATCCCGACCAGCTCATCGGCCAGGCCCAGGGCGCACACGATCTCGGTCGCAGAGGGCAGGAGCGAAACGATGCGCACGATCGATTCAGGTCAGGCCGAGCAGGCCAAGCCCGGTGGCCAGCCGCGGGCGGGCACGGCCGGACCGGACAGCCTCAGCGCGGCCGGGCGGCGTCCAGGGCGATCCGGGCCTCGTCGCGATTACTGAACCAGACCGCGTCGATCGTCGTGTAGTTCGCCCATTCGGCCGGCAGCAATTCCTCCGGGAAGATCGCGTTCACCGGGCATTCCGGCTCGCATGCCCCGCAGTCGATGCATTCGTTGGGGTCGATGAACAGCTTCCGGTCCGTGCCTTCCTCGAAGTGGATGCAGTCGACGGGACAGACGGACACGCACGACTGGTCGATCACGTCGACGCACGGCTCCGCGATCACGTAGGTCATCCGAACTCCACTCCTGACACGTTCACCTTCGAAACGCCATCAGCGTAGCATTCCGGCTTCGCCGAGGCTGTGTCTACGGCGGTCCCGAGCCGGCTGGCGGCGATATGGCGCCGGGCGTCACCAACCGGATAGCCGCCTGCATCCCCTTGGCCCAGTGGCCGGGAATATGGCAGCCAATCAGGATCGGCCCGGGATCGAGCGGCACGGTCCACAGCAGGTCCACCCGCTGACCCGAGGCGACGACGATCCTGATCCCGGCCACGGCCGGCGGCACGGACACGACCGGGGTCGGACCAGGTGGCGCATTGGCGGCGGCGGCTTCGGCGACCTCCCAGGCGTCCTGGACCGAGCTGTCGCCGATGACGACCTCGTGGACCTCCAGGCCGCCGTTGACGACGTGCAGCATGACCGTCTCGCCCGGCACGAGGTCGACGGTCGGAGGCAGGAAGGAGTAGTCCTTGGTGATGATGTTGACGTCGCGCGGTTGGCCCGCCGTGCCCGGCGAGATGGGCGGCGTGGCGGCGGCATCGCCGGAACAGGCGGCAACCAGCAGCGCGGCAGCGAGGAGCCCCACGACACGCGACGTGGGGGCGGCGACGAGCCTGTTGCGAATCGTGCGCACGAAGCCAGTCTAGAAGCGTCCCCGGCTCGGCACCGTCGGCGCGCAGGCGCGCCGACATTCACGCCGGGATCCAGAAGACGATCCCGCTCTGGATCAGCTGCCGGTCGTGAATGTCGTCGCCGTATACCTGATCATGCTGTCGATCATCCCGGGTTCCTGTCGCCTGGCGACTCAGCTCGGATACGACCGGGATTGCCGGCCGCTGATCGACGAGCAGGGCATCAGAACCAGCGCCGGCCACCCGGCGGCAGGCGATGAAGGGGAGCCTGGTCGGCCGCGATCCGGGCAATCAGCCCGGCGGGATGGGGACGAGGCACGCTTACCAGCGCACCGGCCAGGATGAACAGGGCTACCGCGCCGAGGGTGATGAGCTGACGCACGCGAAGTTGGGCGCGACGCATGGACGACCTCCTGGGACTTGCTCGAACGATGGTGTGCCCGTCGGTCGAGAGTCTCGCCTGAGGCGCTTATCTGCGGCTTATTTCGGCCGGGACCGAGGTGGGGCCTCCGAGCGCGGACCCACGCACACCCGGAGCGCTACGCTGGGTTCGTGAATGCCAGCCAGCTCGCGGCGGTCCAAGCCGCCCTCGAAGCCGAGCGCCGGAGACTGTCCCTCGACCTCGCCGAGGCACCCGAGACGCCCGCCCAGATGACCTATGGCTCGCAGGCCGCAGCCGCCAGCGAAGTCTTCGCGCAGCAGCGGGACATGGCCCTCCGGGACAAGTCGGGCAAGGCCCTCGAGCTCGTCGACGGAGCCCTCGGCCGGCTCGCGGCCGGGACGTACGGCGCCTGCCTGCGCTGCGGCCAGCCGATTCCCGAGGGGCGCCTGGAGGTCCTGCCCTGGGCGGCGTTCTGCCTGGCCTGCCAGCAGCTCGAGAAGGACGGCCGCTGATGGCTGGCCAGGCCGCCCCGCCCGAATCGTCGGGCCTGGTCGATCTCGCGGCGATCCGGGCGGCCGCCGTGCTCCTCGATGGCGTAGCCCTGCGCACGCCGCTGCTCGGCTTCGGACCACCCGAGCGGCGCGAGTTCCTGAAGGCCGAATCGCTCCAGCCGATCGGTGCCTTCAAGATCCGCGGCGCCTACGTCGCAATCGCCCAGCTCGATCCCGCCGATCGGGCCCGCGGCGTGATCACCTACTCGAGTGGCAACCACGCCCAGGGGGTGGCCCGGGCGGCCCGGCTCCTCGGGATTCCGGCCGTGATCGTCATGCCCTCGGATGCACCCGCGATCAAACGTGACCGGGTCGCCGCCGACGGCGCCGAGGTCGTCATCGTTGGACCGGCCAGCGAGGAGCGCCGGGTAGCGGCCGAGCGGATCGCGGCGGAACGCGACCTGGCCATCATTCCGCCCTTTGACGATGACCGGATCATCGCCGGCCAGGGCACCTGCGGCCTCGAGATCGCCGAGGACCTGGCGGACCTGACGGCGGTCTTCGTTCCGGTCGGTGGGGGCGGCCTGGCGGCCGGGGTTGCCACGGCGATCCGGGCCCTCCGGCCGAACGCCCGGATCATCGGCGTGGAGCCGGAGCTGGCGGCCGATGCCCGGGATTCGTTCCGGGCCCGGCAGGTCGTGGCCTGGCCGGCTGCCCAGGTCGGCCGGACGATCGCCGATGGGACCCGCACCCAGTCGATCGGAGTGCGCAACCTGGCCCACCTCCTGGCTTACCTCGACGACATCGTCACGGTCAGCGAGGCCGAGATCGCGGCGGCCATGCGCCTGGCCGCGGACGAGTGCCGGCTGGTCGTCGAACCATCGGGCGCCCTGTCCATCGCGGCCTTGCGCTTCCGGGCCGCCGAAGCGGGCCTGGCCGGTCTCGAGGGGTCGCGGGTGGCGGTGGTCAGCGGTGGCAACGTCGACCCAGCCCGCTACATCGAGCTCCTGGGAGGGGTCGCCTAGGGCGCCGGCTTGGCCGGATCTGCCCCCGAGCGTTCGCTGGCGAGGCGCTCGGCGAGCCGGACCTCGCGCTCACGGATCGCGGCCAGCTGGGGCGCGGCCCGGGCATCGATTGCCGGCGTCCGGCGCTCCTCGTTTCGGAGCAGGCCGCGCAGGACCAGCATCATCGCCAGCATGAACACGACGTCGCCGGTGATCCACATGATCCCGCCGGCCAGGCGCTGGTCGTCGATCACGCTCGGGCCCCACGTCCGGACCTGGTTCACGTAATAGCCGTAGAGCGGCACGGCAGCGCTGTACAGGACCACGCCAAGGAACGTGTTCTGGGGCATGGCCAGGAACGTGTACAGGAGCCGGTGGGGATGGCGCATCCGCCAGGGGCTGGGGTCGGCTCCCACGATCGGCCACCAGAACAGCAGGGCGGTGACCAGGAAGCCCACGTGCTCGAGTTGGTGGACCCACGGATTCTCGAGCGACAGCTCGAACAGGTCGGAGAAGTGGGCGACCCACATGTAGCCGGCAAACAGGATCCAGGTGACGACCGGAAATGAGATGGCGCGCACGATCCGGGAGTGGAGAACCGGCAGGATCCAGCGCTTGCGGACCTCGGGCGTGGAGAACCGGAGGAGCAGGGTGATCGGAGCGCCGAGGGCCAGCAGCGGCGCTGCCACCATCGTCAGCAGGATGTGCTGGACCATGTGGTCGCTGAAGAGGGTGGTGTCGTAGGCCTCGATCGGCGACTGCAGGGCGATCTCGATCGCGATCAGTCCAAGCAGCCAGGTGGCAATCCGCAGGCGGGGAACATGGGTCAGCGGATGAGCGGCATTGACCCGGTAGACCGCCCACAGGTAGCCCGTCGCGGCGAGGACGAGAGGCAGGACGATCGTCGGGTCGAAGGACCACAGGAACAGGACATCGGGCAGGACCGGCGCGGGCGGCGGGCTGCCGGAGTGGGCCGAGACTGCGCCGACCAGGCCCAGCCAGGTCAGGACGGCCAGTCCGGCGCCGAGCAGGCGCGGCCGGACTCGAGCCTGGATCGTACCGGCAGGGCGAGTTCGGCAGGCGGACTGATCAGTCATCTCGACGAATTCTGCGCCGTCCTTCCGAGAAGGGCTGGTGCGCACGGGAACGGCTGCCCCGCTATCATGGCGTCGACGTATTTGAGCCGGGCGTGGTCCTCGATTGATCGGCGCCCAGCGACACCCACACTGCCGCCGCACGCGATACCAGGTCGAGGAAACCACCCTGATGTCGATCCCCAGGCCCCGGCTGCCACGTCTCGCGAGGAGCCTCGTCGCCCTCGTCGGCGTGGCCATCCTGCTGGCCGGGTGCGCGGCGCTCCAGCCCCCGACCGCGGTCACCACCCAGGGCCAGGACACCCGCGACCTGTACGACTTCGTATTCATCGTGGCGGTCGCGATCTTCGTCCTCGTCGAAGGCCTGATCGTCTTCGCGGTCATTCGCTACCGGCGCAAGCCGACCGACACCGAGCTGCCGCCCCAGATCCACGGCAACAGCGTCCTCGAGATCCTGTGGACGGTCATCCCGACGGCGCTCGTGGTGGTCCTGTTCGTCCTGTCGTGGAACACCCTGAACAAGGTCGATGCCGTGTCGCCCTCGCCGGCCCTGACTGTGCGCGCCGTGGCGGCCCAGTTCGAGTGGGAATTCGACTACCTCGCCGCCGACGGCCAGACGGTCGTATTCCAGCAGCTGTCGCCGCAGCTCGACCTGCCCGTCGGAGTCGACGTCCACATGATCCTTCGCTCCAAGGACGTGATCCACGCGTTCTACGTGCCCAAGTTCCTGTTCAAGCGGGATGTCGTGCCCGGTCTGGAGAACAACTTCGACTTCACGATCAACGCGGCCGATGCCGGCCAGACCTTCCGGGGCCAGTGCGCCGAGTTCTGCGGCACCTTCCACAGCACGATGCTGTTCGAGGTCAAGGCCTTGACCCAGGCCGACTTCGACGCCTGGCTGGCGACGTCGATCAAGTCGGCGGCGGCCACGCCCCCAGCGGCTCCGTCGGCCGGCAGCAGCGCCCCGGCGGGCACCACGCTCAACCTGACCGCCCACAACATCGCCTACGACACGACCAGCCTGCAGACAGCGGCCGGCCAGCCGTTCGTGATCAACTTCACCAACAACGATCCCGGCGTGACCCACAACGTGCAGATCGCCGACGGGACCGGTCAGGTCGTCTTCAAGGGCGAGATCTTCGCCGGGCCGGATCATCGCCAATATCCGATCCCGGCCCTGGCCGCGGGGACGTACACCTTTTCCTGCTCGGTTCACCCGCAGATGACCGGCACGCTCACGGTCAAGTAAGGAGCACTGGATGGCGACGACCACGCTGCGTGCGGGAGCTGGCTATAGGAGCGGGCTGTACGACTGGCTGACGACCACCGACCACAAGAAGATCGGGATCCTGTACCTGGCCAATTCGATGCTGATGTTCCTGCTGGGCGGCATGTTCGCCCTGCTCGTCCGACTCGAGCTGGCCCAGCCGGGACTCCAGTTCCTGACCGACTCGCAGTACAACCAGGCCTTCACGATCCACGCGTCGCTGATGCTGTTCCTGTTCGTGATCCCGGTCCTGGCCGGATTCGGGAACTACCTCGTGCCGCTCATGATCGGCGCCCCGGACATGGCCTTTCCCCGGATCAATGCGTTCTCGTTCTGGCTGCTGCCGCTGGCTGGCGTCGTGATGCTGTCCGGCTTCGCAACCGGCACCGGCGCGGCCGCCGCCGGCTGGACCGAATACAGCCCGCTGGCCCAGGCCAAGTACTCGGGGATCGGGACCGACCTGTGGATCGTGGCCCTGCTGATGATCGGCACGAGCTCGATCCTGGGCTCGATCAACTTCATCGTCACGATCTTCAAGATGCGGGCACCCGGGATGACCCTGCTCCGGATGCCGATCATGGTCTGGACGATGCTCGTCACGAGCATCCTGGTCCTGATGGCCACCCCGGTCCTGACCAGCGCCCTGATCATGCTCTTCATCGACCGCAATCTCGGCGGCCACTTCTTCGACCCGGCCACAGGCGGCAACGCGATCCTGTGGCAGAACACCTTCTGGTTCTACTCCCACCCGGCGGTCTACATCATGGTCCTGCCGGCGATGGGGATCATCAGCGAGGTGCTGCCGGTCTTCAGCCGCAAGCCGCTCTTCGGCTACAAGGCGTTCGTCTTCGCGACGGCGGCGATCGGCGCCCTGGGCTTCTCGGTGTGGGCCCACCACATGTTCACGACCGGGGCCGTGTACCTGCCCTTCTTCAGCTTCATGACGTTCCTGATCGCGATCCCGACCGGGGTGAAATTCTTCAACTGGATCGCCACCATGTTCCGCGGCCAGCTGACCTTCTCGACACCCCTGCTATACGCGATCGGCTTCCTGACGATGTTCCTGATCGGCGGCATCAACGGTGCCTTCAGCGCAGCCGTCCCGGTTGACTTCGCCCTGCACGACACGTACTGGGTGGTTGCCCACATCCATTACGTCCTGTTCGGCGGCTCGGTCTTCGCCGTCTTCGCCGGGCTGTACTACTGGTGGCCCAAGATGTTCGGGCGGATGCTCAACGAGACCCTGGGCAAGATCCAGTTCGTGTTCATGTTCATCGGCTTCAACCTGACGTTCTTCCCGATGCACATCCTGGGCCTGAGCGGGATGCCTCGCCGGATCGCCGACTACGACCCCAACGCGGGCTGGAACGACCTGAACCTGCTGGCGACGATCGGCGGCTTCACCATCGCGTTCAGCATCCTGCCGTTCCTGTGGAACGTGTTCATCACCTTCCGGAGCGGCCAGCCGGCCGGCGACGACCCGTGGGAAGCCAACACCCTCGAATGGGCCACCTCTTCGCCGCCGCCGCCGTACAACTTCGACCACCTGCCCGAGATCCGATCCGAGCGTCCGGTCTTCGATGCGCGCCATGGGGTGAGCCACGCGTGAGCTCTAATCCGATGGCCTTGCAGGTCAGCCACGACGATGCCGGCGGGCACGGCGAGGAAGGGATCAGCAACGTCATCCTCGGGATGATCCTGTTCATCTGCTCCGAGGTGATGTTCTTTGCCGGGCTGTTCGCGGCCTACTTCAATGTCCGGGCTAACGCCCCGACGTGGCCGCCCGAGGGCAATATCCACTTCCACCTGGCCGACGAGATCGCCCTGCCCCTGATCATCACGACCCTGCTGATCATCAGCTCGTTCACCTGCCAGCTCGGCGTGTGGTCGATCCGGAAGGGCGATCACAAGGGGCTGGTCCGCAATATCGCGATCACGATGATCCTCGGGATCATCTTCCTGATCGGCCAGGGCTACGACTACACCCAGCTTGGGTTCACCCTCGCCGACGGCACGTTCGGTACGACCTTCTTCACCCTGACCGGCTTCCATGGAGCGCACGTGCTGGGTGGCGTCATCATGTTGAGCGTCGTCCTGTACCGGGCCATGGCCGGCCAATTCTCGGAGAAGCACCACGACATGGTCGAGGCCGTGTCCCTGTACTGGCACTTCGTGGACGTCGTCTGGATCGTCCTGTTCACGCTCCTGTACCTCCTCCCAACGGCGCATTGAGGGAGAGCAGCTGATGCACCCAATTCCCCGGCCACGCCTGGCGATCTTCAGCGGGCTGTTGTTCGCCGCCGTCGGCGTGATCTACTACTCGGTCAGCCACGACATCGGGGGCGCCTCGATGGAGATCATCCTGGGCATTGCGATGAGCCTGATGTTCTACGTCCTGATGACCGGGTCCCCGCGCGGCTGATCGCGCGAACCGACCGATGGGCCAACGCTGATGGACCAGATCTGGACGAACCTGATCAACTTCATTGCCCAGTTCGTCTCGCCCGACTGGGGCAAGGTGATCGGGCTGATTCCCCTCGGCGTGATCGCCCTCTTCGGGCTGTACTGCCTGTGGCTGGTTCGGAGCCTGGCCACCCTCGGCCCGGCCGAACGGGGCGGTCGGCCGCGGTCGCCCCTCCCGCCGGCCGGGGTCCACATGCCCGGTCCGTCGCTGGCGCCGGCATTTGCCGCGCTTGGCATGGGCCTGGTGGTATGGGGTCTCGTCTTCCGGGCGATCCTGCCGATCGGCCTGATCGTGCTCGTGCTGGCCCTCCTGTACTGGTTGCGCGAGGGCATGCGCGACTATGACCACGTCGAGCCGACCGCGATCACCCTGCCGGCGGTGATCCACGACGGGCCCCCTGCTGGGGTCCACATGCCCGGTCCATCGTTCCGGCCGATCCTGGCCGGCCTGTCGATGATGGTGATCGTCTTCGGCCTGGTCTTCGGCGCACCGATCCTGGTCGCGGGCTTCCTGATGCTGGCAGTGACCCTGCTCGGCTGGCTGCACGATGCCCGGACGGAGTACAGCCTGGTCGTCGAGGCGGATCGCACCGGCCATCCGCGCAATGCTCCCGCACCTCACTACCCCAGCGGGACCCTGACCTTCTTCGCGGTCGTGGTCATCGCCGCGTTGCTGGTCAACTTCAAGATCATTCCGCCGGCCGACAGCGGCGGCGGAGCGGCCAGCGCCAGCGGTGCCCCGACGGCCAGCGGGGCGGCCGGCGGTGGGGCGGCCAGCCCTTCGGCGCCTGCCGCCGACGTCACGATCGTCGCCCACAACATCACCTACCTGACGGCCACGGCCAGCGCGCCGGCCAGCACCGCGTTCACGATCGCGTTCGAGAACCAGGACGCCGGAATTCCCCACAACGTGTCGATCCACACGGGCGGCGCCAGCGGCCAGCAGGTCTTCCTGGGCAACATCGTGACCGGGCCGATCACCACGATCTATGACGTGCCGGCGCTGCCTGCCGGCACCTACACGTACGTCTGCTCGGTTCATGCAACCATGACCGGGATCCTGACCGTCAAGTAGCCGGACCGGATCGATGAAACGTCCGGCGACCTCCTCGTTGCGCCACGTCCGGCCGCTGGCGGTGCTGGCCGTGGTCGTCGTCCTCGCCCTCGCCGGTTGGGCGGTCCACAACGGGTCCGGCTGCGCCTCACCCGAGCCGACCGGGATCGCGGCCGCCGAGCCCGGCCAGGCGGCACCGGCCCTGATCGGCACGACCCTGTCGGGGGCGCCCTTCGACCTGAGCACGTACCGGGGCAAGCCCGTCGTCGTGAACTTCTGGGCATCGTGGTGCGTCCCCTGCCAGGCCGAGTTCCCCTTGTTCGAGGCCGCCCAGGCCGCCCACAGCGCACAGGGCCTGACCATGGTCGGGGTCATCTACCAGGACACCCCGGCGGCGGCCACGGCATTTGCCTCGAGCCACGGCGCGAGCTGGGTCAACGTGGCAGATCCGTGCGGGACGATCGCCACGGCCTACACCGTGGTCGCCCCGCCCCAGACCTACTTCATCGACGGCAGCGGCCTGCTCAAGTCGCGCCAGATTGGCCAGGTGACCGGCCCCGACCTCGATCGGCAGCTCGCCGCGATCATGCCGTGACCGCTGTCGCGGTCAACGGACTGCGCAAGCGCTACGACGGGCGGCCGGTCGTCGACGGCCTGTCCTTCAACGTCGCGACCGGGACGGTCTTTGCCATGCTCGGGCCAAATGGGGCGGGCAAGACGACCACGGTCGAGATCCTCGAGGGCTACCGCCGGGCGGACGAGGGCGAGGTCCGGGTGCTGGGACTGGATCCGGGACGATCGGCCCGCGAGCTCCGGGGCCGAGTTGGCATGATGCTCCAGGGCGGCGGCATCTACCCGCAGGCTCGTCCGCGCGAGATCCTGCACCTGTATGCCCGCTTCTATCGCGATCCCAGCGACCCCGATGCGCTGCTCGAGCAGGTCGGCCTGGCCGACGTGGCGAACACCCGCTACAAGGTCCTGTCCGGCGGCCAGAAACAACGACTGGGGCTGGCCCTGGCACTCCTCGGGCGGCCGGAGCTGGCGATCCTGGACGAGCCGACGGCTGGCATGGATCCGGCCGCCAAGGCGTCGACCCGCGAGCTGATCGGAGGGCTCAGGGCCCACGGAACGACGGTCCTGCTCACGACCCACGAGCTGGCCGATGTCGAGCTCATGGCGGACCAAATCGCGATCATCGATCGAGGCCGGATCGTGGCCGTAGGCAGCCCGGCCGAGCTTGCCGCGGGCGCCCAGCCCCGGCTCCGGTTCAGGTTCGATCGAGGACTTGATCCGGGCGAACGGGCCGGGCTCGCGACGATCCTCGGCCCGGGCCGGCTGCTTGACGACGGAGCGACCGGCCGATACCGGCTCGATGGCGTCGATTCGAACCCGGATCTCGTGGCCGGACTGGCCGGCTGGTGCGCGGCCCGAGCCCTCCTGATCGCCGAGGTGCGGACGACCGGATCGACCCTCGAGGAACGCTATCTCGAGCTGACCGGCGGCCGTTCGCTCGATGGCTGAGCCGGCCGCCCCGGCCCGACCGGGCAACAGCGCCCCCACACTGCAGGCCGCATCGGCCCAGCTCGGGATGGAGCTGCGGCTGACCGCCCGGCGCGGCGAGAACCTGTTCGTGATCATCGTCCTGCCCCTGGTCCTGCTGGTGTTCTTCTCGCTCGTGCCCGCCCTGACGCCGAACACTGCCAGCCCGATCGATTTCCTGGTGCCGGGGATCCTGGCCCTGGCCGTGATCTCGACCAGCCTGGTCAACCTGTCGATCGCCACGGCGTTCGAGCGCTCCTACGGCGTCCTGAAACGGCTTGGCGGCTCACCCCTGCCGCGAGCCGGCCTGGTGGCCGCCAAGGTCGGGGCCGTCCTGGTCGTGCAGGTCGTCCAGGCAGCACTTCTGGCGGGGGTTTCGATCGTCCTGCTGGGCTGGCGACCAGGGTCCGACTGGAGCCCACTCCTGTTCGTCGTCGCGTTCCTGCTGGGCACCCTGGCCTTCGCCGGCGTGGGCCTGCTGATGGCTGGCACGTTGCGGGCGGAGGGGACCCTGGCCGCGGCCAACGGGCTGTTCCTGGTCCTGCTCCTGCTCGGTGGGGTGATCCTGCCGGTCGACCACCTGCCGAGCTACCTGGCCGATGTCGCCCGGGTCCTGCCGGCGAGCGCGTTGTCCGACGCCTACCGGATCGCCCTCGGCGCGGCCGGTGGCAGCGCCCTGCCCTCGCTCGTGGTCCTCGCGGTGTGGGGCGTCGGGGCGTCGCTGCTGGCGGGCCGCCTCTTCCGCTGGGAGTAGTTCGAGACGAGGTTCTCGGACAAAGAGGAACCCCGGGTGGTCGGGACCCGGGGTTCAGGGATATGCGGCTTGGTTGCGGGGGGCGGATTCGAACCGCCGACCTTCGGGTTATGAGCCCGACGAGCTGCCGCTGCTCCACCCCGCGAACGCCACTATAGCACAGGCCCCCGAATCGACCTTCCGCCAGGCTCGCGGGCCAGGCGAGCCGCCGTCCTCCGCTCGGCCAGGCCAAGGATCGCCCGCGCCCCGATAGCCATGCTCAGGCCGAGGGCGATGAAGCCGGTCAGGCTCGAGAACCAGAACGGCAGGCGCAGGTCGTAACCGGCCAGCCAGCCGGCGATCACCGCGGACAGGATGAACCCGACCGTCCCGGCTGCCCCGAACAGGCCCTGGGCGGTGGCCGACCGCCCGACCGGGCTCCCGGCCGACACGATCGCATAGAGGGCTGGGTAGGCGATGGCGATCCCGGCCGACTCGAACAGGATGATCGGGATGGCCAGCCGGACGTCGGGCATGACCGTGTACAGGATCGCGGCGATCGACGGCGTAATCGAGCCGATGATGATGAACAGGAGGCTGCCGCGCCGATCGACATATCGACCGGCCCACGGCGACAGCAGGATCATCGGCACCGCGAACATCGCGAAGGTCGCCCCGATCAGGTCGAGGCCGGCGCCGCGGGACGACAGGAACAGGCTCCAGGCAACCTCGTAGGTGCCTGTCGCGAAGTTGCTGCCCAGGTTGACCACGATCGCCGCCAGCAGCAAGCGGTTCGCCAGACGGGTGGGACGCTCCGGGTCGTCATCGACGAGGTCGCCCGGGGCGGGCCGCCCAGCGGCACTCGCGGCCATCTCGCCAACGCCCTCCGACGGAACCGTGGTGGCCGCCCGGCTGCGCGCCTTCTCGTGGATCAGGACGAGGACGGCCAGCCCGGCAATGGCCGTGGCGAGGCCGCAGAAGACGAAGACGAAACCGTCCGAGCCCGTGGCGAAGGCGCCCAGGCCGCCGATCGCCGGACCGAACAGCAGGCCGCCCATCTGGGCCGCGCTGTACAGGCCGAACGCTTCGCCCTGCCGGTCAGCCGGCGTGGCATCCACGAGGAAGCCCCTCGCCGCAGGGTCGTAGACCGCCGTCGCGGCGCCGGTCAGCGCCCGCAGGACGACGAAGGGCAGGAGGCCGTAGCTCAACAGGTTGAGCGGAATCAGCCCGGCCGTGATGAACAGGGCCGCGACCATCAGCGGCTTGCGCGGCGTCCGATCCGCGACCCAGCCGAAGATCGGCTCGAAGACCAGGCGAGCCGCCGGCCAGGCCGCCACCACCAGGCCCAGGTTGGCCAGGCTGACGCCATGGTGGGTCGTGTACAGGGGCAGCACGGGCAGGATCGCTCCGAAGCCAACCCACAGGATGAACTCGGCCAGGAGGAGCGGCAGGATCGGGCCCCAGCGCACCACCCAGCTGGTGGCCCTGGGCTCGGCGGACGATGACATCGGCTTGGCTCGTGCGAACGCGGGCAGGACAAAGCGTACGTGACGAAGCTCGCTGGCTGGCCCTCGTTCCGGTCCGCGCGGCGGGCCGCCTCGGCGCCCGGCTTCCGGCGCCCGTATCCTCAGCTCGTGCTGCTCAGTCCGGAGTTCCTCGTCGTTGGCCTGCTCGTTGCCCTGATCGCGCTTCCGCCGGTCCGCCGGCTGCAACGCCTCGGCTGGCCGGCAAGCTGGCTGCGGACGTACTGGATCGTGTTCGTGATCTGCGGGCTGATCCTGGGCGAGGTCCCCTCGTCGGCCAAGCTGCTTGTTCCCGGCCTGCTGATCGCGGGATGCCTGCCGTTCGTCGCCGGAGGACTGCTCAGTCGCGCCGCGCGGCGTCGGGGATACCCGCCATCGGACAGCCCTCCCGGACCGCGCTGGTGAGCCGTCTGGGATTCGAACCCAGGACCAATCGCTTAAAAGGCGACTGCTCTAACCGCTGAGCTAACGGCCCCCGGCCGAGTCTAGCATCGGCCTCCGGGCCGTCGGCGGGCGGCATTCGGTCGTGCTTGCTAGGATCGAGCCGTGACCGATTTCTACACGATCGACCGCGCCAATGAGCGGCTCGAGACGCTCGAACCCGTGCTCGCCCAGCTGCGCGACCAGCGGGCCGAGCTGCGCGACCTGAAGGCCGCCTTCGACGCCACGGAAGCCGGACCCGAGCATGAGCGCCTGCGACTCCGGATGCAGGGGGTCGTCGACCAGATGCAGGCGGGCGTGGTCCGGATCGACAGCTGGCGGGTGACCTTGCGCGACATCGCCACCGGCCTGGTCGACTTTCCCGCCCTGGTGTCCGGCCGGCAGGTCTGGCTGTGCTGGCAGCTGGGCGAAGCCGACGTGGCCTGGTGGCACGAGCTCGAGGCCGGCGTGGCCGGCCGGCAACCCCTGATCGAGATGAAATGAGGCGACGATGAGCTTCCCGCCGACGGTCCCGTTGGTGAATCCGGCCGATGCCGAGCGACGCCTGCGCGAAGGCGATCCGGACGGCAGACGACCACTGCTGGTCGACGTCCGGAACCTGGATGAGTTCACCGAGGCCAGAGTCGCCGGCGCTCGAATTCATCGCGCTGCCGGAGTTCGCGGCTCGCATTGACGAGCTGCCCCGGGATCGACCGCTCTTCCTGTTCTGCCGGTCGGGGTCACGTTCGGCAGCCGCGACGACGCACCTGATCAGCCTGGGCTGGACCGATGTGAGCAACGTCGATGGCGGCCTGCTCGCCTGGTCGCGAGCGGGCCTGCCCCTGGTGGAAGGCCCGTTGGAACCGGGCGAGGGCAGCTAGCCGTCGCGCCGGCGCAGGCCCGGCCGGAGCCGGACCTCGCCTAGTGGCGACGCTTCCGGAAGCGCGCCAGGAGCTCCTTCGTCCGTTCCTTGTGGGCGAACGCCCAGCCGATCAGGATCAGCAGGATGAAGTCGACGGTTCCGGCCCCGGCGGCCGACAGGTAGCCGAGCTGCTGGCCGATATCGCCGTCGACCTTCATCGCCGGGATCGTCGCACCGAGGAGACCGAGCGCGAAGAACGGCGGCTGCGGTGCCAGGTTTGCCCGGGCGCTCGCAGTGATCACGCCGGTGGCGGTGGTCCCGCCGACGAGGAAGGCGTTCGAGCCGCTGGCCAGCCCGGACGATCCGGCCAGCCCGCCGGTGCTCGCCGGCAGGTCGGACTGGCTGAGGTTGAGCCAGCCGGAGATGTTCCCATTTGCGTCCGGGGTGGTCCAGTAGGTCTGGGTCTGGGGCGTCTTGCCGTCGCTGCCACCGACCAGGTAGATCACCCCGTTCGAGGTGAAACCGGCCGCCTTCGTCCGGGCAACCGGCAGGTTCGTCGACCCGAGGCCCGTCGCCCAGCGCTGGAGGGTGACCGCGCCGGTCGCCCCGGACGGGGCCGGCGAGGCCACGGCCGCGGTCCCGGTGTCGGCCCGCAGGACGACGGCGCTCGGGCCGGCAACGTCTGACCCGCTGTAGACGAAGAGCTCGCTGCCGATCAACGACCCGAGGGCTGAGCTGCGTGGCTGGGGCATGGCCAGCTGGTTCGACCACGCTCCCAGCGTCCCGGTCGAATTGGCAGTGGCCTTCCAGACGGTCGTCGTCGGCCCGTTCCCGTCGGTCCCCCCCAGGACGAACAAGCCGTCAGACGCGGCCACCACCGTCGCCGCTGCGCGCGGGGCAGGCAGGGCCAGGGCGGTGTCCTCGGTGAACGGCCCGAACGCGTTGGTCGAGGCATTCTGGGTCGAGATGTAGACCGTCGAAGTCGGCTTGCCGTCGCTGCCAAGCCCGCCGATCACGTAGATCGAGCTGTTCAGGAAGATCGCGGCGGCTTCCGTTCGCGGCGCGGGCAGCTTGAGCGAGCTCGTCCAGGGTCCGAACGTGCCACTGAACAAGGGCGCCTGGAAGATCTGGTCCGAGGCCGTCGTGCCGTCCGTGCCGCCGATGTAGTACAGGTTCGTGCCGGCCTGGATCGCCGTCCCGTCGGTCCGCGGAGCGGGCAGGGCCAGCTCGGTCGGCGAGCCGGACCACGGCAGCGGCGCGCCGGCCGGCGCCGGGCAGGGCAGGGTGAGGTTGCTGGGCGGGCAGAAGTTGATTGGCGAGATCACGTTGACGCCGATATCGATCGTGGGGAAGACGACGAAGTAGTAGGCCCGATCGGGGATGTAGCCGAGCAGCATGATGATCGCGACGAACCAGAACGCGGCCTTGAGCGAGGCCCACGTCCAGCCGTCGCCATCGAGCAGCCCGAACAGGACCCGTCCCCGGCCTGGGCTGCCCGTACTGAGCGTCTGTCCCGCCATCGTCCTCCATCCCTGGCGCCGAGCCGGTGTCGGCGGCGCGCTGCCTATTTGATCGTGAGCGTGCCCGTCATGTTCGGGTGGACCGCGCAGTGGAAGGTGTAGGCGCCCGCCGCCAGCGCTGGAATGCTGTAGTTCGTCGTCGCCGCGCCGTTGAAGATGTCGCCGGTGAAGACGGCCGTGCCCGAGCCGTTGACGATCACGACGTTGTGGGGCACGGACGCGTCTTCGTTGTCGAAGGCGAGGACGAACGCCGCGTTGGCCGGTCCGCTCAGGCTGGTCTGGAGAAAGGCAATGTTCTGGGCCTCGAGCTTGACAACGGTTTCGCCTGGCGCCGGTGTGACCGGCGGACCGGCTGACGGCGACGAGACCAGGGCGGTGCTCCAGCAATCGGGCACCGGGGTCGTGCCGGCTGCGGGCGCGTAGTTCGGGTCGCGCCAGCCGACGGCGGTCTCGGGCTGGCCGTTGGGGCCGATGATCGCTTCATTCGTGCTGGGGTCGCGGATCGTGTAGGTCAGGGTGTTGGGCGCCCGGATGAAGTCGATCAGGTTCTGGATCTGGACATAGTTCAGCGGTCCACCGTTGATATCGGCCCAGACCGGCATGTCGCTGTTCGGATTGCCACAGACGTATCTGCCGCCCACGCTCAGGACGTTCTGGATGTAGGTCGGGTTGAGGTGGGTGTACAGCTTGGACTGCTCATTGAGGATCGGGCCGATCCCGCCCTGCCCGGTTGCTCCGTGGCAGCGGGCACAGTTGGCCTGGTAGAGGTTGTAGCCGTTCTCGACCGAGGTGACCTGCTGGGCGGCGACCTCCGCCTGCTGCCGGGAAGAGTTGGCGATTCCCGGGAAACCGACGTCATAGAACCAGTACAGGACGACGAAGACGACCACGAACAGGACGGCCAGGAAGCTGACCCAGCGTGCGCTCCCGCTCTGGCGGACGATTCCCGCGGCGCGCTCCGGCGTCAGCGCCATCTGATGGGCCGACTTCGGCGCGGTGAACCGCTCGACTGGAGCCGGGCTGCTCTCGGGCCGGGTAGCCGGCAGCCGCTCGTCCGGCCCGCTGCCGGTCGGACCGACGCCCGACGGACCGCTCATTCCACTCCTCGCGCAGGCGGACGGGTTGCGATCACAGGCAGCCGGTCGGGGACAGCGGCGGGATCAGGCCGGGCTGGCCAAGGGCGATCGGGAGCG
Organism: uncultured Chloroflexia bacterium; assembly: GCA_963720965.1. Lineage (GTDB taxonomy): Bacteria > Chloroflexota > Limnocylindria > Limnocylindrales > CSP1-4 > Palsa-1033. The sequence goes on from CAVRHD010000005.1 coordinate 217,708, forward strand.
GCCCGAGGGTGATCTTCAAGGTGTCGACCGACAGCGCCCCGCCGCTGTCGACGGAAACCGCGAAGCGGTCCATGCTCCGCGGCGCCGGCCCGAACTGGGCGCCGAGGGCCTTGATTCCCAGCCGATCGTAGCGCGACCCGTGGCAGGGGCACTCGAACCAGAAGTTCTTCAGGCACGGGTTCGGCTTGCAGCCCAGATGGGGACAGCGCTGGTACAGCGCCCGGACGTTCACGTTGGTTCCATCCCCGGTCGCGTCAGCGCCCTGCAGGAACTCCTGGCGCGAGGTGTCGATCAGCATGACGTAGGCCTTGGCCGCGCTGTAGTACGCGGGGAAGCCCTTGTTGATCGGCAGGCTGGTGTTCTGGTTCTTCACGTCGCTGAAGGTCCCGATCAGGACCTTGCTCTTGTTGCCGGTCGCGATCGCCGGCCAGATGAACGCGATCGTGCCTGCCCCGAGCTCGGTCAGGAACATCGCCACGCCCAGCCCGAGGGCCGTGCGCAGGACCTTTCGGCGCGGAACGCCCTTGACCTGCTCCTTGCGCAGGGCCTTGATGGCCTCTTTCGAGAGAGCCTGGGGGCGCGCCGCCGGTTCGACCTGGTAATTGCTCATCGGGATGCCTCGAAGTGTCGGATCACAGGCTGAAATGCAGCCCGTCGGTGTTCAGGTAGGGAATGACGAAGGCGTAGCCGGGGCCGCGGAAGAAGATCCCGACGAAGGTCACGGTCAGGCCCAGGGCGCAGAACATGCTGAACAGGACCACGGCCGTCTTGCGCTGGGAGGGCCGGGTCGCGGTCAGGTTGCCCCGGTCGATGTACGGGATCAGGGCCGCCCCCACGAGCACGAACGTCGGGACGAGCACGCCTGCCACGGTCGGGTGGAAGTACGACAGCAGCTCCTGCAGGCCGAGGAAGTACCACGGTGCCTTGGCCACGGCCGGCGTGACGTTGGAGTTCGCCAGGGCCTCCAGCGGGGCGTTCACGAAGAGGCCCATGAGGAGCAGGAAGATCGACATCAAGCCGCCCGCCAGGAACTCGATCGTGAGCAGGTGGGGCCAGGTCATGACCGTGTCGTCGGGCTCCTTCTGGACCCGCACGACGGCATCCTGCTTGACCAGGGCCAGCAATCGATACGGCCGGGCCGACATCGGCACGCGCTGCTTGTCGATCTCGGTCCGCCGGGCCGGGTCGACCGGCACGACCGTGCGCGGCTCGGGCGGCGTCTTCACATCAGTCATCGAGTGGCCTCATCTCGAGTCGGCCGCGATGTTGAACGTGCGTGAGCGAGTGGCGCAGGCGACAACGAAGGGATGACCCGTCATAGCGGCCCACTGATACCACCATCCTTGCGAATCCGCCAGAAGTGGACCGCCAGGAAGATCGCCGCGACGAGCGGAAAGACCATGATGTGGAGGACATAGAACCGCAGCAGCGTGTTCTGTCCCACCTCCAGTCCGCCCAGCAGGATCAGCTTGGCCGGCGTGTTGAACAGCGGGGCGTAGCCGCCCATGTTCGTGCCGATCGTGATTGCCCAGTAGGCGATCTGGTCCCACGGCAGCAGGTAGCCGGTGAACGACAGCATCAGGGTGACGAACAGGAGCACCACCCCGACGACCCAGTTGAACTCGCGCGGTGGCTTGTAGGCCCCGTGATAGAAGACCCGCATCATGTGCAGGAACACGAAGAAGACCATCAGGTGGGCCGCCCACCGATGGATGTTGCGGGTCAGCAGGCCGAACGCGACCTCGCTCTGGATCGACAGGATGTTGGAGTAGGCCTGGGTCGCCGACGGCACGTAGAAGAACATCAGGTACACGCCGGTCACGGTCAGGACCAGGAACAGGAAGAAGCTCAGCCCACCCAGGCAGAAGGTGTAGGCGAACTTGACGGCGTGCTGCCGGACCCGGACCGGGTGGATGTGCAGGAACACGTTGTTCATGACGGCGTACGCGCGCGAACGCTCGTCGTTGGGGTAGGGCTGGCGGAAGAGCGAGCGCCACACGACACTCCGGCGGATGCTTTGGTCCACCCGCTCGAGGAAGCTCACCGGGATCCTCCTGCCACGCCGGGGGTCCCGGCGAGTTGCGCATCACGGTACGACTCCTTGTAGAGCCGGCCGTCGCTCGAGACCTCCTGCAGTTCGAACCGCTCCATCGTAATGGCGTCGAACGGGCATCGCTTGACGCACAGTGCGCAGCGGATGCAGCGCTCCTCGTCGAGGACCATCGCCGCACCCTGGGTCCAACCGTAGGCCTCTTCGATCTCGGGCAGCAAGCCTTCGCTCTTGAGCTGGTTGACGTCGACCATATGGATGACGCCCTCGGGGCAGACATCCGCGCAAGCGCCGCACAGGACGCAGCGGAACGGGTCGAACCAGATGTTGAAGTTGCACATCAGGCACCGAGTCGATTCGGCCACTGCCTGGTTGGCGCCGTAGCCAAGCTCCACCGGGGTGGTGAAGTTCACGGTCGGGTCAGCCGACGGCATGCGCATCTCGACCGGCGCCATCGGGATGTGCTGACGCGGCAGGACGTCGTAGAACTCGGGCATGTCATGGCGCCACGAGCTGGTGATCTTGACGTTGGCCGCGACGGTCACGTCGGTCCGCCCGGTCAGGTAGCGGTCGATCGCGTAGGCGCACTTCTTGCCGTGCCCGGCGGCTTCGATCAGGGTGGTCGGTCCGGTCACGAAGTCGCCGCAGGCAAAGACGCCCCGGACGTTGGTGGCGTAGGTGGCCGGATCGACCTTGACCCGGCCGCGGTTGATCTCGAAGCTGGCCTCGACCGGCAGGAAGGTCAGGTCGGCGGCCTGGGAGACGGCGGGGATCACCGTGTCGGCCTTGATCTCGAACTCGGATCCGGGAATCGGCACCGGCGAGCGCCGGCCGGAGGCATCCGGCTCGCCCAGCCGGTTGCGGATGAACCGGACGGCCGTGACGTGGCCGTCCTCGCCGATCACCTCGATCGGGCTGGCCAGGAACTCCATCCGAACGCCCTCGCGCTCGGTCTCGCCCAGCTCCTCCTCGTCGACGACCAGCTCGGACCGGGTTCGGCGATAGACGATCGCGACGTTCTCGGCGCCATGGCGGAGGCTCGTCCGCGAGCAGTCCATGGCCGTGTAGCCACCGCCGATCACGACCACGTCGCGGCCCACCTCGAGCTCCTGGCCGAGGTTGGCCAGCTTCATGAAGTCGACCCCGTACTGGACGCCTTCCAGGTCCCCGCCGGGCACGTCCAGGGCAACTGCGTCCATCGCCCCGGCGGTGATCGAGATGGCATCGAAGTCGCGCTGGAGCTGGTCGAACTGGATGTCCTTGCCGATCGTCGTATTGAACACGAACTTCACGCCGAGCTGCTCCACCAGCCGGATGTCCATCTCGATGGCCTCGCGCGGCAGGCGAAATGCCGGGACCCCGATCAGCATCGTCCCGCCGCCGTAGGGCAGGCTGTCGAAGACGGTGACCTGGAACCCCTTGAGGGCGAGCTCGCGGGCGACCGAAATCCCGGACGGGCCGGCTCCGACGACGGCGACTCGTTCCTCGCGCGGCGTGATCAGCGGGATGACGTCGGGAATGCCCGAGGCTTCATGCCACTCGACGAGGAAGCGCTTCATCGCCCGGATCGCCAGCGGTCGGTCGATATCGCCGCGGCGGCAGGCTCGCTCGCACGGCGCCGAGCAGACGTACGAGCACATCGCCGCAACCGGGTTGGGATCCCGGCTGAGGATGTAGCCCTCCTCGAAACGGCCTTCCGCCGCGAGGTTGAGGTAGCCCCGGCAGTTGGTGCCGACCGGACACGCCTCCTGGCACTCGATGTTGCACTGGAGCCATGACGCGTCGACGGGCTGAACGAGGAATTCCTGGTTCGGGTCGATGGCCAAGTCGGAGGTCGTGCCTTTCCCTGAACGGTTGGACAGGAGGAAGCGGCGGCGGGTGACCGACCAGCCGAATTTACCACCGAGGCACGCTCACGTGCAGCGGACGATCCGCCTCCTCGCCCGACCATCGACGGACGTCAGGCGGGCGTCAGCCTGGCCATGGTGGCCAGTCAGGGCGACGCCCGCGGCGAGTTGACGCCCGTCGAGCGGGCAGCTACCCTCGGCCACAGGTTCGGGGCTCCATGGCAGCCCGGATCACGAGGAGGGCCCCCGGCCTGAGCGAGTTCGCGGCACTGGCTATCGGCCTGCTGATCGGCCTCGCCGCCGGCGTCACCCTCCTGTCGGTCGCTCGAGCTCGACCCCGGCAGGCACGCGAGATCCGCCTCACCGTGACCGCCAATGCCCTGCCCCTGCGGCGCGCTTCGACCCTGGCGGTCGATCGAACCCGGCTCGGGGCCGACCTGCCCGGCCGGGGTGGCCCGGCCGATCCGGCCATCCTGGCCGCCGGCCGTTCGGCCGCCAATGACCCGTGGGCGACCAGAACGCATGTTCCGGCCGGCCCTGACGGCGGCGCCCTCGTTGCCTTCCCGATCGCCCGCCGATCCGGGCCTGCCCGGACCGTCTCCAACGAGCCGCTCGAGGCGCCGCTCGCGACAGAAGCCATGCTCGGAACGGCGGTGGCGGTTGCCGAGCGACCTGCAGCCGTTCAACCCGGCGACGAACCCCGGGCCGAAGCTCGCGATGAACCTGGCGGGTCGGCGGGCAACGACCCGGGCCGGGCTGCCCGGGCCGGCGCGGCAGCGTCGACCGGCCCATGCGCCGACGAGCGACGGATCGCGACCGAGCGCTGCGACCTGGCCGAGCGCCTGCTGGAGCAATCGACGGCGGCCAGCCAGGCCCTGCGCGAGCAGCAGCGGGCCTACGATTCGCTGACCGTCCGGGCGGCCAACGCAGCCCAGGCCGTGGACGCGCGCGAGATCCGCTCAACCAAGGAAGCTGCCCGGCAGGCCTTCCGGCGAGCCCATTCGGCGGCTCGCTCCCGGGAGGCCGTCGAGGCTGCCGCGAGCGCCTGGCTGAGTGAGATCAATCGGGTCAACCAGGCGGCCCGGGAAGCAACCCTGGAGACTGCCCGGACGCGCGATGCGCTGGTCACCCTGGCCCTGGCCATCGAGCGGCTGGGCCTCGACGCAGATGTCGCCCGGATCAACGCCGAGTCGGCGGCCGAATCGTGCCACGCTGCGCGCGAGGTGCTGGCCGCCTGCGAGGAGGCCCAGGTGGACCGCCGGGCCGGCCGCGTGCCCGTGGCCGCGGCGGCCGCAGCGACCCCGCCGGTCGAGACCGCGCGCCCCCGGCTCGTCGGCGGCCCGGAGCTCGAGCCCGGCGAGGCGGACGACATCGTGGCCCCGGCCGAGCGGGCGTTCGCCGGAGCCGAGCCGCGGATCCTCCGAATGCTGCGCGGTGACGGCGAGGCGGTCCGGACAGTCGTCCACGACGTGGCCGGCGACGATCCCGCCGAACAGCGGCGCTGGCAGCTCCTCCTGAGCAACCTGGTCGATGCGTGCGTGGCCCGGGCGATCGAGGCATCCTCGCTCGAGTTCCCCACCGATCACCCGTTCTGGGGGCCGTTCAGCCAGGCCCAGAATCGCGATATCGCCACGGCCCTTGCCTCGCTCGGCTACCGCTTCGACGGGATGGGCGGCTTCTCCGACGGGCGGATCCCAAGCCAGCGCGACCTGTCCCTGGCCCTCGGCTATGCCGGGCTGGACCCGATGCGCCTGCGTTCCTGGCCCAACGAGACGATGATGCCCCGCCTGTTCGAGGACGTCCGGGTGGCCGCCGATGAGTTCGTGGCCGCGGCCGCGCCCGACCTCAGCCTGGGCGAGATGGTCGCCCTGCTCGGTGGTCGAGCCGAGGCGCTGGCCGACCTGTGGAACAACTGGGGCAAGGTCCGGCCGGAGCTGCTCGAGGCCTGACGCCCAGGCCGCTCAGGCCTCGACGGTTGCGGCCTCTTCTTCATCCTCGTCGATCACGACGACCCGGAAGTCCTCGGCCGCCGCCGTGCCGATCCGCGCGCCGTCCTCGGCCGCCCACTCGGCGATCCGCGCCGCCAGCCCGTCCGGGTCGTGGATCTGGCTGGAATGCGCGCGGAGCGCATCGACCTTCCGCCCGATCGTCGCGCTGACGTCGACCCAGGCCGTGGCCTGAGTGGTCCAGAACAGGTACAGCCGGCGCACTCGATGAGCCGCAAGCCCGCTCCGGGCCAGGGTTGGAAACGCCATCGGGTTGCGCGCCGCGGGGTAGACCGCATCGATCGCGGCGATCCCGGCCGCCCGATGATCGGTGTGGTTGATCCCGCCGCCTGGATAGATGATCACGTCCGGGTCCTGGGCCAGGACCGCATCCGGCCGGAATGTCCGGATCTCGCGGACGAGCTGCTCGCGCAGGACCAGGTCATTGGCCAGCGCACCATCGGGCTGGTGCAGGAAGGTGAGCCCGGCGTATCCGACGACGGCCGCAGCCGCTCGCTGCTCGGCCTCCCGGAGCTGGGCCAGGGCGATCGGATCGGCCTCGGGATCCTCGCCACCCTGGTCGCCGCTTGTGCAGCACACCAGCCAGCCGGACGACCCGGCATCGATCCACCGGGCGGCTGTACCGGCGGGCCCGAAGTCGGCATCGTCGGGATGCGCGACGATGACCATGAACCGGGCCGGCCGCCATTCGTGGGCCTCGACCAGGTCCGACGCCGGGGCTCCGTCGCTCATGAACTGACCTGCCTGACGTGTTGAATCGTGAGACCGTGCGCTATCATCGTGCCCGAGGCCTCGCTCGTATCCCCCCACGAGCGAGGCCTCTGTGTGCCCTGCTGCGTTGCGACGGGTTACCTGGCCGGTGGTCCCGGAGCACGCCCGGCCCTGGCCTCCTCGAGCCTGCGCAGGACTTCGGCCGGGTGGCCATCGGCCTTGACCCTGTGCCAGGCGTAGGCGATCCGGCCGTCGGGATCGACAAGGTACGACGAGCGCTGGATGCCCATGAACTCCCGGCCGTCGTTCGTCTTGAGCGTCCAGGCGCCCCAGGCCGTGGCGGCCGCATTGTCCTCGTCGGACAGCAAGGTGAACGGCAGGTCGAACTTCTCCCGGAAGCGGCGATGGCTGGCGGCGCCGTCCGGGCTGATCCCCCATACGTCGGCCGACAGGTCCCGGATCGGATCGTGCAGGTCGCGGAACTGGCAGGCCTCGGTGGTGCAGCCGGAGGTGTCGTCTTCTGGATAGAAGTACACGATGGTCCAGCGGCCACGCTGGTCGGCCAGGCGGTGGATCTGGCCCGCTTCATCGGGCAGCGCGAGGTCCGGCGCGAGGTCGCCAGCGTCGGGCATGTTCATCACTCGGAGCCTAACAGGGTCGTCTCGATCACGAGCAATCGGCCGCTGCGGACTTCGACCCAGGCAGGGGCCTGGGGCGGCCCGGTCAGCACATTCGAGAGGCCCAGCGATGAGCCCGGGGCAAGCGTCGCGTCAGCCAGCGGCCAGCGCAGGCCCGCGGTCGTGACCCCGTGGGCCGGTCCGTCGAAGGCGAGCAGGGTGACCAGGTCGCCTGGCCGGTCCGCGAGCTCGAGCCGAGCCGGCCGCGGACTGGACGAATCGGACGTCAGGAGCCTGGCTCTGGACCCGTTGTCGAGCAGCTCGAAGACCTGCCCCGCGAGGGCCGGCCAGGCCAGCAGGGACACGTTGACCAGGAGGTGATCGAGCCGGCCGCCGAATGCGCCGAGGACGACCACCTCGGTCGCTCCCCGACTCACGGCCGCCTGGAGGGCAAGCTCGAGGTCCGACGCGTCCTTGTCCGCCGGCGCCCGCTCGATCGCCACGCCAGCCTTGGCAAAGGCGGCCAGCCGCGCTTCACCGAGCGAGTCGGCGTCGCCCACGATCAGGTCGAGGGGCAGGCCCAGCGGCTGGGCCAGGAGTGCGCCGGCATCGGCTCCGATGACCAGCGCGACCTCGTCATCCCAGCCCGGCCAGGCGACATCGAGGCGCACGCGCCGGGGCTCGGCACCACCGGCCAGGATGAGCGCGCGGGTGACCACGCCTCGATCGTACCCGACGGCCCGATGCTAGACTTCCGGCCGTGCCCGAAGCCCTCGCCAACCCGGCCATTCAGCGCGTCATCGACGCCGCCAGCCGGAAGGGCGTCACCCTCGACGTGCGCGTCTTCGATGAGTCGACCCATACCGCCGCCGATGCCGCCGCGGCCGTGGGCGCCGAGATTGGCCAGATCGTCAAGTCGCTGGTCTTCGTGGTTCCCGGCGACGACGGCGCCCTTGAACCGATCCTGTGCCTGGTGTCGGGCCCGAACCGGGTCGACCTGGCCCGGCTGGCCGCGGTCACCGGCGCCCGCGACGTCCGCCGAGCCACCGCCCGCGAGGCGAACGAGCTGTCGGGCTTCACCATCGGCGGGATCCCGCCGATCGGCCACAGCCGGACGATGCGGGTGATCATGGACCCCGACCTCGGCCGCTTTCCGGTGGTGTGGGCCGCCGCCGGGACGGCCACTGCGGTGTTCCCCGTACCACCGGCAACCCTGCGCAGCCTGTCGAACGCGACGGTCGCTCCGATCACCGAGGACCACGCGCCAACGCCCTCGTCGTGAGCGCCGAGCCGCGGATCGCGGTCGCCGCGTACCCGGGCGGGATCCGGGTTCGGTCGGCCTGGGGCGGCAGCGGCAGCGGGCCCTCCATCTTTGCCCTGTCCGAGGCGGGGGGCCCCCTAGCGGAGCTCGGTTCGATCGTGTCTCCGGAATACGAGCGCCTGTGCCGGGCGGAGCTCCGGGTCGAGACCCCGGCCGAGCCATGGGCGGTCCGGCTGGCATCGCCCGTGTTCGACGAACCGGCGGTCGTCCTGTGGGACGAGCCGGGCCTGCTCCTCGTGGGCTACGGATTCCTGACCTATGCCTTCGCCGCCCGAACCGGCGTGCTGCGCTGGAGCCATCGGTCGCACACGCCGCTCGTGCGGATCCTGGGCTCGTCGCGCATTCCGCATGTCATCGTCCAGGCCGAGATCGAGACCTTTGCGATCGACCCGGACGGCGAGGTCGCCTGGCGAATCGCCCACACCGACGTGGTGACCGAGGCGGCGCTGGTCGGCGGCAGGCTCGTCCTGACCAGCTATGGCGGACAGCTCAGCGCGGTGGATCCGCGCAGCGGGCGGCCGGCTGCCTGATCGGGTCCCACTTGGACCGTGGATCCACGGTGGACAGGGGCCGGGCGGCCCGGCCGGATTGGTGGATAACTCCATTGACCTGGTCCGACCGGTGCGCCTATCGTGGCCCCAGCCCGGAGGGGCCGAGCGAGCGCTAACGGTCGAGATGACATCAAGACCCACGCGCCGGGTAGGTTCCTTCGGGCCTTTCCATGCCCGATGGGTATCATCTCCGGACGTGGATCCCCTGCTCCCCTTCGTCCTGGGCCTCATCTCGGTGGCCGCCGGCGGACTGTATCTGCGCTCGTTCGGCCCGGCTCAGCGCGTTGGCCGGCTGCTGGCATCCACGCCGCGGGTAAGCGTCGAGCAGGCGGTCGCCCTGACCAGCGAGGAGATCCCGCGCTACGTCCGGCTGAACGGCCGCCTGGACAGCGAGGAGGACTTTCCCGACGAGCGGGAGCAACCGCTGATCTTCCGACGCCGCCGCCTGGAAGCCTGGCGAGGCCGGCGCTGGGAGATCCTGGGCGAAGCCCGGGATCTCGTCCCGTTCCAGCTGAACGAGGGCCTGGCATCGATCGCCATCGACGGGCAGGCGCTCGATGTCGGCCTCGTCGTCCTGCCACGCGAAGCGATCGGGGCCGCCCGTGAAGCGCCCGACCTGCTGCCGGCCGGGATCGATCCGGACACGCGGGTGCGCCTGCGCATCGAGCAGGTTTCCGCGATCGAACATGCGACGGTGGTCGGCACCCCGGCCCGGGACGTCGAAGGGCGGCCGATCCTGACCGCCGGCACCGGCCGCCCGCTGATCCTCTCGACCCTCGAGCCGGGCGAGGCGATGCAGCTCCTGGCCGGCGGCCGCAATCGGGCGCTCGTGGTGGCCGTCCTGCTCGTCGCCGGCCTGTTTCTGCTTGCGGTCGGGCTCGGCTGGGCCCTCCTCCGGCTCGTTGTCGGATGAGCACGCGTGGCATGGCGACGCCGACATCGGTCGCCGTGCGATTGACGCTGTCGCTGGCACTGGTGGCCTGGCTGGTGTTCGTCGCCGCGGGCGCAGTGCGAGCGGCCTCGCCGAGCCCCAGCCCGAGCGGTGATGCCGGAGGCGACACGCGCACGACCGGGCAGGGCCCGGGCCTGGAGGGATCGCCGCTGTACGCCATCGGCGGCGTGCTCCTGATCGCCCTGGTGAGCATCGGCCTGACCCAGGTCTACCTGCGGGCCACACCCAGGCCGCCCACCACCGGCGATCCGCCGGTCGACGATCCAGGCATGGGCTGAGCGCCGTGTCCGGACGCTCCCGACGGGCAGCCATCGTGGCCGGCCTGGCCGTCGCGGCCATCATTGGCGGCGCGGCCCTGGCGGCCGTGACCGGCGGCGGACCGGGGCCGACCAGCCCGCTCGCCATCGCGACGGCGCTTCCCGGATCGAGCCCGACCGGAAGCCCCGGATCCAGCGCCGGGCCGGGGCAGCCATCGGCGTCGAGCGGCGTGGCAAGCAGCGCACCAGGAACGACGCCAACCGCATCGGGCCTCTCGGGGCCGTCGGCCGCGCCGACGAGCGCCGCCGGGTTCGTGGCCGGCAAGGCCGTGGTGCCCATGGCCTGGCCGTTTGCCCCGTCGGTCAAGGTGACCTTCGGGCCGGGGTTCGGCGTCTACCGGGTCGGGCCGCTCGAGCCGTTCAACATGATCTCGGGGGTGTCCAAGTCGGGTGCCCTGCTCCGTGGCCACGACGGCATCGACCTGCAGGTCCCGATCGGCACGCCGGTCCTGGCCCCGTGGAGCGGTCTGGTGATCGACCCGGCCACTCGTTGGAGCCCGTGGGATCCGGCCCGCTACGGCAAGGTCGTGGCGATCGTCAGTGACGAGGCAACGTCGGTCGGCTACACCGTGATCCTGGTCCACCTGTCGCTGGTCGGCGTGACCGTCGGCAGCCACGTGACCCGGGGCCAGGCCGTCGGCCTGACCGGGATCACCGGCGACGCGGCCGGCACGATCCCCCACCTCCACCTGGAGATGCGGGCGCCGTTCCTGATCCGCTATCGGGTTCACGGAGTCATTCGCCGGGTCGACGCCTTCGACCCCCGGCCGTCGCTCATGGCCGTCGAGCCGAAGCGCCACTGAACACGATCGGCGCGTTCGGGTACGTTCGGCCTATTGGCAAGAACTGTTAGTTTGGCCAGACTGCCGGGGCTTACCAATTCCTCCAGCGGACCAAGGTGACGACCGCCCCAACCCAACGCCCGACCGACGCGACGCTGTCGGTTACGAAGGCCGCACGCCTCCTGGGCGTCCACCCGAACACGATCCGAGCCTGGAGCGACCAGGGTCGACTGCGCTACTACCGGATCAATCCGCGCGGAGATCGACGCTATCGCCTCGGGGATCTTCAGCGATTCCTGGGCGCGGCGGCGGCCGCCGGGGTGCCGGCGGGTTCGCCCGGCCGGGGCGGCAGGCCCGCCCGCAGGCCGTCCAACGGCCACTTGCCGGGGTTGCCCGCTGCATCGCTGCAGCGTCCGGCCCACGACTGGACGGTCCGCCGGGGCACACCCGGACGGACCGCCCTGGCCACGACCCTTGGGCCGCCCGAGACTCCGCTCGAACGCGAGCGCCACGTGCTCGACCTGTCGGTGATCGCAGAGCTGGGCCGGCTGGCCTCCTCGGGTCGCGACCTTGACCTGACCCTCGGCCGGGCCGTCCACCTGATCCGTTCGGCCTACGGCCTGGCCGCGGTCGCCACGCTGGGCTGGCACGAGACCAGCCTGGAGGCGCGGGCGGTCGAAGGCTCGGCCCTGGCCCACGGAGCCAACCGCCCAGCGGCGGTCGGCGTCGGCGGCCGGGCGCTGGACGAGGACCGGGCAATCCTGGTCGAGCGCGGCCGCGGGCTGGCCCGACCCGATGGCCCGATCCTGCCCGAGTCGCGGGTCGAGATCGTGGCCCCGATCCCGGGTGATCGGCGGGCGTGGGGCATCCTCGTCCTCGCCTCGGAGATGCCCGATGGCCTGACCGACCGCGACCTGCCCACCGCGACGTCACTGGCGGCCCTCGTCGGCAGCCTCGTCGCCCGGGCCCAGCTGCTGGACGAGACCAGCCACCAGGTCCACCGGCTGGAGGCCCTCCGGCGAGTGGCCGGTGATATCGGCAGCAAGCTCGACCTCGACCAGATCCTGGCCGGGATCGTCGACCATGCGATGGTCCTGTTCTCGGCCGAGCGTGCGGCGGTGTTCCTGCGCCGCCCGGAAGGGGCCATCGTGGCCGAGGTCGCCCGTGGCCTGTCCTCGGCCTATCTCGACTCCGTCCAGGACCTGCCCAGGCCGTCGCTCGGAGCGGCCGCCGTCCAGGCTCGCGGGCCGCGCTTCGCGGTCCACTACGCCGACGATCCGCTCGGGACGGCCGAGCGTTCAGCAGTCATCCAGGAAGGCTTCGACACGATGTGTGCGGCGCCGTTCTTCGACGGCGACACCCTCCTCGGGTTGTTGTGCGTGTACCACGATCGGGCCCACCACTGGACCCCCGACGAGCTGGACACCATCGATGCCTTCGCCGCCCAGGGCAGCGTGGCGATCAAGACGGCCCAGAACTACGCCCAGATGGCGACCTGGGCGGCCCAGCTCCAATCGATCCAGGCACTCGGCGCCCGACTCAACCGGCTGGGCACGGCCGAGGAGATCGGCTCGGCGATCGCGATGGAGCTGCACGACCTGATCGACTACCACAACGTGCGGGTCTACCGGATCCGCAACGACGAGCTGATCCCAGTGGCGTTCAGGGGCCAGGTCGGCGAGTACACGATCGAGACCGGCGACATGCTCCGGGTGCCGGTCGGCACGGGGATCACCGGCTGGGTCGCGGCCCACGGCGTGGCCCAGAACCTGCCCGATGCCTCGCAGGATCCGCGGGCGACGACGATTCCGGGCACCGCGGACGACCTGGCCGAGTCGATGCTCCTCGCCCCGATGACCTTCGACGACCAGGTCCTTGGCGTCCTCGTCCTGTCCAAGCTCGGCCTGAACCAGTTCACGGACGACGACTTCCGGCTGCTCGTGATCTACGCCAGCCTCGCCGCCCAGGCGATGGCCAACGCCGATACCACCAGCCGCCTGCGCGAGCAGTCGGCTGCCCTCGAGCGCCAGCTGAGCAGCCAGCGGGCGCTGCTCCTGATCACCGAGTCGATCCTGTCGACCCTCGATCCGGCCGCGATCCTCGAGCAGGTGACCGATCGACTGGCCGACCTGGTCCGCTATGACAACCTGGCGGTCGAGCTGGTCGACCCGGCGACCGGGTTGCTCAAGCCGCTGACTGCCCGGGGCATCCACGCCGACCGGTTCATGGAGCCCTGGCTGCCCGGCGAGACCGGGATCGCGACCTGGGTCGTCGAGCACAACGAGCCCGTCCTGATCGACGACGAGCGCAACGACGAGCGGGTCAACCACTTCCGGAACAACGGCGACATCGACGGCAGCCTGATCGTGGTGCCCCTCCGTGATCGCGACGGCGCCCACGGCGTGCTCACCCTCGAGCGCCTCGGCCGGGGCGACCTGTACGGCGATGACGAGTTCGAGCTGGTCAAGCTGTTCGCGGCGCAGGTGTCGATCGCCCTCCAGAATGCGGCCGTCTACCGCAGCGTCGAGATCCGTGCCCGTCATGACGACCTGACCGGGCTGCTCAACCACGGCACCTTCCAGGAGGTCCTGGCCGGCCGGGTCCGCGAGGGCGAGCCGTTCAGCCTGATCATGCTCGACCTGGACGACTTCCGGACCGTCAACAACGCCCTCGGCCACCAGGCCGGCGACCGCCTCCTGCGGGCCATCGCCGATTCGCTGGTGCGGGCCGGACGGGACTCCGACCAGGTCTTCCGCTACGGCGGTGACGAATTCACCTACCTGCTGCCGGGGACGGTCGGCGACGGCGCGATGCTCGTGGCCAGCCGGGTACGCGACGCGGTCAGCGCGGTCGGCACCGACGCCCGCTGGGCGGGCAGCGGGACCTTGATCAGTGCCTCGATCGGGGTGGCCACGTTCCCGGCCGACGGCCGGACGGCCGAGTCCGTCCTGCTCGCCGCGGACCGGGCCTGTTTCGTGGCCAAGCGGAGCGGCCGGGCTCGAATCTCGACCGCGGCCGAGGGCCTGGCCCTGGCGGCCGAGTTCTCGCTCCAGGAGCCCACCCCGGTCGACACCCCGACGGTCGTGCTCGACTGACCGATCGCGTCACACTGACGCCGTGAAGTCGAGTCAACTGGGCATGGCCCGACCCGATCCTCCGACTGGCGGCCGGCCGCTGGCCGGCTCGGCCGCCGTGCTGGCCGTCGCTCTCCTCGTCGCCGGCTGCGGACTGGGCGACCTGCCGGCCCGATCGGTCGATGCCAGCCAGCCACCCAGCCCGACGCCGACGGCCAGCTCGACTCCGCTCGAAAGCCCGACGGCGCGGGTGTCGCTGGCGCCGACGCCCAGTCCCCAGCCCACGGCCCTGACCTACGTCGTGAAGGCCGGCGACTCACTGGTCAACCTCGGCCATCGCTTCCGGACAACCGGGCGAAGCATTGCCTACTGGAACCGAGCGGCCTACCCCAGCCTCAACCCCGACAAGTCGACCTACAACCCCAACCACCTCGAGATCGGCTGGCGGCTGACGATCTATCCCGGCCTGATCGACAACGACGGCAACGGCCTGGCCGATGCCAGCGCCAGCCCGCCTCCGGCCGTCACTCCGTCCATCCCGCCGGCCCAGGCGCCGCCGGCCAATGGCCAGGGCCTGCTCGTCAGCAAGGGGGCCGCCGGCGGCAATGACGTCGCCCTGACCTTCGATCTCGACAGCGCCGGCGCCGGGCTGGACATCGTGAACTGGCTGGTCGGGCGTGATGTCCCGGCCACGATCTTCGTGACCGGCCAGCTGGCCGGGTCCGACCCGACGACCGGCCAGATCCTGCAGGTCGTGGCGAGCCATCCCACGTTGCTCACCATCGGCAACGCGTCCAACGACGGGGCGGCCCTGGCTTCGATGACCCCGAGCCAGGTGGCCGCCGAGCTGACGACCGCGGAGGGCGCGATCAGCGCGGCTGGCGGCCCGAGCTCGAAGCCATTCTTCAGGCCGCCGTTCGGCACGGAGAACCCCGCGATCCTTGCCGCGGCAGCCTCGGCCGGCTATCCCTACACCGTCCTGTGGGACGTCGACACGAACGATGCCAAGCCCTCGGCGGATGGCGGTCCCACGGCCCAGGACATCGTGACCCGGGTCCTGTCCCGGGCCGGCGGCGGTTCGATCGTCCTCCTCCACCTCGACGGCGAGCACACCCTCGAGGCGCTGCCCGGCATCGTCGACGGGCTCAACCAGGCCGGCTTCGCGCCGGTCAGCCTGGCCCAGATGTTCGGCCAGTAGCGCACTCCGCGCCGGGTCAACCCTGGCGCGAAGCGATCGGCCCGCGGCAGGCGTCGACGAAGAACTGCCATAGACGTTCGAACGATGCGGGGGTCGAGTCCGTCCGTTCGGGGTGGCACTGAACGCCCAGCAGGAAACGTCCGTCGACTGCCTCGAAGCCCTCGACCAGGTCGCCTTCCGGGCTGGCGGCCCAGGCGCTCGCGGTCAGTCCCGGCGCAAGGTCGGTGGCCCGAACCGCCTGGTGGTGATACGAGTTGACCGTCGTGGCCCCGGCCCGCGGGTTGGTCGGCGACAGGATCCGGGCAAGGCGGCTGCCCGGCACGAGGCGGAGGGCGTGCTCCCGGGCCGGTCCGTGGCCCCAGCCCGCGCCAACGTGGCCGGCGACATCCTGGAGGAGGCTGCCACCGCTGAACACGTTGATCGCCTGGAAGCCGCGGCAGATGCCCAGGATCGGCACCGCCCGGTCGGTCGCTGCGGCGTAGGCCTGCGCCTCGAGCGCGTCCCGCTCAGGCTCGACATCGACCGAGCCCTGGTTCGGCCGGCCATAGCGGGCCGGGTCGATGTCCGCCCCGCCGGTCAGGAGCAGGCCGGACATGGCCGCGAATGCCGCCACGCGCTCGGCCTCGGTGCTCGTGGAATCGAGCACGATCGGCTCGCCGCCGTGCCGCGCGATCGCGTCCGCGTACAGGGCGTTCTTGCGGGCAGCGACGTCCGGCTCGGCCTGGATCGCCGGATCGGCGACGGTGACCACGATTTGGGCTGGGTCCGGCATCGGTCGAGGATAGCCGGTCGGGCCGCTACAGCCGACCGGCCGCGATGACCCGTTCCAGGAACCGCCGGGTGCGCGGCTCGGCCGGGGACGAGAAGATCTGGTCGGGTGGGCCTTCTTCCAGGATTCGGCCGTCGTCGAGGAAGCACACACGGCTCGCGATGTCCCGGGCAAAGCCCATCTCGTGGGTCGCGATGATCATCGTCATGCCACCCGCCGCCAGCTCGCGGACGACATTCAGGACCTCGGCCACCAGCTCCGGGTCGAGGGCGCTGGTGATCTCGTCCAGGAGCATCAGACGGGGTTGCATGGCCAGGGCTCGAACGATCGCGACCCGCTGCTGCTGGCCGCCCGAGAGCCGATCCGGATACTCGTCGCGCTTGTCGGCCAGGCCGAACCGGGTGAGCAGCTCGGTGGCCTCGCGGCGGGCCTGCTCGCGCGGAGTGTGCAGGACCCTGACCGGGGCCAGGGTGACGTTGTCGAGGACGCTCATGTGCGGGAAGAGGTTGAACGACTGGAACACGATCCCGATCCCCCGCCGGACCTTGTTCGGGTCGACATCGGCCAGGGTGATGTCCGATCCATCGATCAGGATCCGGCCGGCGTCGATCGGCTCGAGCAGGTTGACGCAGCGGAGCAGGGTCGACTTGCCGCTGCCCGAAGCGCCGATCAGGCAGACGACCTCGTGCTCGCCGACCGCCAGGTCGATCCCGCGCAGGACCTCGAGCTTGTCGAAGCGCTTGTGGAGCCCCTCGATCCGGACGAAATCCCCGCTCATCGGGCGCTGGCCAGGTAGCGCCGGCGGTCGCGCGCGACGAGGTAGTCGGTCAGCCGGGTGAGCGGCAGGGTGATCACCAGGAAGATCACCGACAGGGCCAGGTAGGGGGTGTAGTTGAACAGCGACGCCTGGGCGATGTTGGCGGTGCGGAAGGCCTCCACCACGCCGATGTAGGAGACCAGCACGGTGTCCTTCTGGAGGCCGATGAAGTCATTCAGGAGGGGCGGGATCACCCGGCGGACGGCCTGTGGCACGACGACGAACCGGAGCGCCTGGGCCTGGCTCAGGCCGAGTGAGCGCGCCGCGGCCGACTGGCTCGGGTGGATCGATTCGATCCCGGCCCGATAGACCTCCGAGACATAGGCGGTGTAGACCAGGGTCAGGGACACCGCCGCCCAGAAGAATGGATCGTTGGGCACGCCCGGGATGCCCAGCCCGGCGATGCCGAAGCCGAGCATGAAGATGATCAGGAGGCTGGGCAGGCCCCGGAAGATATCGGCATAGACGATCGCCAGCAGCCGGAGCGGGAAGAAGACTGGCCCGCGCAGCCCGCGGGTGACCGCGACGACGAGGCCGAGGATCAGGACCAGGACCTCGACGATCGTGAACAGGGCGATGTTGATCAGGAACGCGCCGGCGATCACCGGCAGGTAGGCCCAGAACACGTCGGCGTTGAAGAAGTCCTGCTGGACCAGAGGCCAGCTGGGCGAGCTGGTGACGACCACCGCAATGACCGAGAAGAAGACGACCGTGCTCAGCACGGCGATGAGCACGGAACGACCGCCGTCTCGTCGACGGCGGTCGCGGGCCGATGTCATGCCTGGCCTCGAGCGTGAGTCGGGCCGCTTCGGGAGCCGGTTACTTCAGGGCCGGCGCGCCCTGGTCGTAGATCCACTGCTGGGTCAGGGCTGCCAGCGTTCCATCGGCCTTGATCGAGGCCAGCGCCTCGTTCGCGCACGATGTCAGGGCGCTGCCCTTGCTCAGCAGGATGCTGAAGTGCTCGACCTCGCCCACGGTGGGCAGGTAGCCGACGATCGTGCCGCCGGTCAGCTGGGCGTCACGCATGTAGAACGCGGTGGGCAGGTCGACCACGATGCCATCGATCTGCTTGGCCTGGAGCGCCTTGACGGCTCCGTCGAGGTCGTTGTAGACGCTTGGGGCCCGGACCGGCTGGATGTTCGTCGTGATGTAGGTGTAGCTCGTCGTGCCGACCGGTGCACCGAGCTTGAAGGCCTTCAGGCCGGCCACGGTGGTGACCTGCGAGATCGGGTTGGACTTCAGGGCGACGACCGCCTGGTTCAGGTCGAAGTAGCCATCGGTCAGGTCGACCGCCTTGGTTCGATCGGCGCTGTAGGACACCTGGGTCAGGTAGATGTCGAACGCCTTGGCGCCGGGGGCGATCGCACTGTCGAAGGCAACCGGCAGCCAGGTCACCTGGTCCTGGCTGAAGCCCATTGCCTTGGCCTCGGCATAGGCGACGGCTGCCTCGAAGCCCTGGCCGTTGAATGGATTGCCGAGCTGCCACTTGGCATTCGGGGCGGTGCTTGGATCGGGCTGGAAGTACGGCGGATAGGCCGGATTGTCCGCGCCGATCGTGAGCTTGCCGCTGACGGTCGTCTGGATGCCGGCGCAGGCACTCGCCGATGGGCTCGGCGTGGCCGGGGCGATCGAGCCCGTCGTGGACGGAGCCGCGCTCGCTGCCGCCGTCGGCGCGGCGGTCGGGGCCGCGGTCGGGGCAGTCGTGGCCGCGCTGCCCGTACAAGCCGACAGCAACACGGCCGAAAGGGTGGCGACGCTGAGCAGGGCGGTACGCATGGTGGGCTCCCTGATGTCTTGCTGAACGCTGGGGCGAACGCGGCGGAGTGTAATCGACAGGCCAGATCGGCGTCCCGAGGTGATCCATCGGGCGGGCGTGGGTCGCCGGCCCAGGTGCGAAGCCTGGGCGGAGGCCCGGGGCGAGGCCCGCCTTCGGGTCCCTTGGGCGCCCTTATCGCCACAGGAGATCAACCAGGCCTGATCCTCGACCGAGGACCGCCGTGGCGACGACGATTTTGGCGATTTGATCTCCATCCGCGATGGAAATGGGCAGGTGCCGACCCCAATCGGCCTGACTGTCGTGTCGATTCCCCCGTTCTCATCTCCTTGAGAGATACCAGGCCCAGTGACCTGGAGCTGATGGCATTTGTTGATTGCAGCGAGACAAAACCGGGGTTTCGCGAGGGATCAACGCCATGCGCGCGCTCGGCGGCTAGAACTTCATCCCTCCCCCACGCACGGCTCGGGACGGAATCGGGGCGGCATTACGCCATGGCCGGAGTCGAGTGGGCTCAAAACCCGCTCTTTGTCTCGTGGAGATCAACGCCGTCCGCGGGAGCCGCGCCGGGGCGCCCATTCGGGTGCGCGAGGCCGCGGGACTGCACGACATGCCGCCGAGCTCGGCACGCGACCCCGCCAGGGAATCGCCGAAGCGGCGTCGGGAGGAGGCTCGACGCCGCTTCGGTGGTCGGATCGAGCGGGCGGGAGGAGGAGAGCGCCGACTCGACCTTGATCTGGTCCGGGGCGGTCACCCGCCCGATTGCCTGCCGGTCAGTGGAGCCGGCGCTCCTCTCCACTACGTCCCCAGCGGCCGCTCCTGTTCAGCTCACGCAGGAAGAGCAGCCGGTTGACCTCGCTGAGGGTCCAGTGGGCCTCGCCGACGGGCAGGCCACACAGGTAGGCGGTGAGGTTCGCGGCTTCGTCAGCCGCCAGGCCCTTCAGGAGGAGGAGCCGATAGGTCGCCCGGGTCGCCGGCTCCTGATTGGCCGGGGCCGTGTTGCGCCGGGTCAGGGTCGCCTTCGGGGCCGTGGAGGTGCTGGACCCAGACCCGGCCGCGGAGCCCGCCCCGGCCGCCCGCCACGAGGCCGCGTCCCGGGATCGAGCCCCGGTTGCGTGTGCCCCGCTGCGACGACGTTCGGCCATGATCCACGTTCCGCCTGTTGCTCCCGGATCCCTGGAATTGCCCCTTGGGGAATGTCCCCTGATGCCGGTACTCTCGCCATCCACCGGACTTGGATCGATAGCCCCTCGGTACGGGTCGGGGTAGTACTTGCGTCGCTCCGGCCAAGACTCCGAAGCTCCCCGGACACCACCCCAACCGTCCACACGACCCTCCGCGACCACGACCTTGGTCCTCTCGCCAACCCTGACGAGCGAGCGGCCGGCATGGTGACGCGTCGCAACCGCAGGTATCGAGCTCCGGTCTAGACTCCGGCCGTGCGAGTCCGACTGATCGAGCTCAGGCTGACGGCCGCGGCGCTGACGGCGCTGTGGGGCCTGGGCGCCCTGTACATCCTGCTGGCCTACCGGCCGGGCGGGCCAATCGACATCGTGGTCGGGTTGGTCGCGGTCGCCCCAACCGCCATCGGGGCGGCAGCGATCGCGTGGCCCCCGCTCGTCCGAGGCAACCGGATGTTCCTCGGGGTGATGACCCTCGGCGTTGGCGCCATCCTGCTCCTGATCCCAGCGACCGGAAGCGTCCTGAACCAGGTCATCAACGGCGGGGCCCAGACCCTCCTGCCATCGCTCGAAGTGGCCTATCCGTGGCTGCTGGCCCTCCTCGCCACGAGCATCTTCGCGGGCCTTGGGATCGCCCGCCGAACTCTTGGCAGTGGCTCGCTCCGATCGTCCCGGCTCGTGCGCGGCTTCGGCCTGGGCATCGCCGCAACCGTCGTCATCGGTTCGACCTTTGCCGGCGTTGCCGTGGCCAACGACCTCGCCCTGCGCGATCGACCGGCTGCCTCCTCACCGTTCGGACCAACCGACCCCAATCGCGAGCCGCCCGATTGCTCGGACCCGTTGAAGAACGGAACCACCGCCCTGCTGGCAGAGCAGATGGCCGCCAGCATCGACGACCACCCTGTCGGCCAATACCAGCTGTCGGGCGAGCGCAGCGGCGACAACCTGCGCTGGACGGCCGACGTGGCCACCGACCGCGCCCTTGGACGGTACGGCGTCGCCCGGGTCGGCGACGGCGCCTGGGTCCAGGCTTCCGGCGGCCCCTGGGCCACGGTCGCCCCGGCGCAGGTGGCCGACGCCGACATCGACACACAGGTGGTCACATCCGCCCTGACCAGCGGGCTGCGAACGGCCGCCGAGAACCGCGGGCTGGAGTTCATCGAAGGGGCCCGGGCCCGTCACTGCCGGATCGAGATCGATGGGCCCACCTTCATCAAGGCATTCCCCCAGGCATCCTGGTTCGTCGGCGACGATACGCTGGAGCACTGGCGCGGCCAGCTGGACTACTGGATCTTCTCGGATGGTGAGGTTGGCAAGGTCCAGAGCACGGTCAGCGGAGAAGCCGAGCCGCTCGGCCGGGAAGGGATCCTGGGCGCACTGACCGTGAACCTCGACGCGACCGAGCGCGACCAGTTCCGGACGATCAGTCCACCGGCCGTTTGAGCGGAGGGCAGATGAGCATCGACGAGCGGGATCGGCTGAGCGCCAAGCGCGATCGGACGGCGCGCTTCTACCGGGTCGTCCGTTTCCTCGAGGGTCGCGGCGATCGTGGCGCGGCTCCCGAGGAGATCGCCGCCGCGGTCGGGATGTCGAAGCGAACCGTGTACCGCGACCTCAAGGCGATCGAGGACGAGCTGCTCCTGCCGATCTGGGCCGAAGACGGCCGCTACGGACTGGCCGACAGCGGCCTGCTGCCTGCGCTCAGCCTGACCCGTGAGGAAGCGATGGCCGTGTTCCTGTCGGCTCGCCTGATGGCTCGCTACGCGGATGCCTACGATCCTGACCTGGGCGCCGCCTTCCAGAAGCTGGCCGAGGGCCTGCCGCCAGTCCTCGCCCGCCATATCGTCGATTCGGTTGATCTCCTGTCGCGCCTGCGCCCCGCGGATCCCGGCCAACGCTCGATCATTCGGAGCCTGACCGGAGCCTGGGCGGACCGGCGGGTGGTGGAGCTGCGCTATCGCGCCGGCACGTACGACGCGACCAAGGGAACCCGGCGCGCCCGCGTCCGGCCGTTCCTGATCGAACCAAGCCTGACCACCCGGGCGCTCTACCTGATCGGCTTCGATGAGACCCGGGCGGGCCTGCGGACGTTCAAGATCGACCGGATCGAGTCGGTCACGCCAACCACCGATCATTTCGAGCCGCCGTCCGAAGAGGCCATCGAGAGCTCGCTGGGGGCGGCCTGGGACATCATCTCGGATCAGCCGATTGCCGAGGTCCGGCTGCGCTTTTCGGCGGCGGTGGCCGGTCGCGTCCAGGAGACGCGCTGGCACCCGACCCAGGTCGTCGAGCCGGCCGGCGACGGCTCGCTCGGCTGGCGAGCCACGGTCTCGGGCACGGTCGAGATCCGTTCGTGGATCCTGGGTTGGGGGGCGGATGTCGAGGTCATCGCACCGGCCGAGCTGCGGACCGAGATCGGAGCGATCCTGGCCGCCGCCGAAGCCCGCTACCACCCCGGCTGATCCTCGGGCCGGTCGACAGCCGGACCGCCAACCCCGAAATTGGGGTAACCTGTCGATCCATTGCCCGCCCGTCGTTCGATCCTCCCGACCCGCGCGAAGCAAACCGGCCTGGTGGCCGTGTTCGTCCTGCTCCTGGGAATTGCGTCGTTGGGCCAGCCCGCCGCCGCGGCGGCGATGACGCCGGCGACCACGACGGCAAGCCGCATGGACAGCCAGATCCTGGCCTCGCTCAACGCCGATCGCACGGCCCGCAATCTGACTCCGCTGCGACTCGACAGCCGACTGATCACCTGGTCGGCCGATCGGGCAGCCTGGATGGCCAGCCACGCCCTGCTCACCCACACGAGCTTCGGCGGTTCGCCGTGCAACCTGTACGTGATCGAGAAGATCACCTGGTATCAGTGCGGTGAAGCGGTTGCCGACACGACCGCGGCCTACGGGGCCAAGGCAGCATCGTCCCTGTACGCCCTCTGGAGGGGCAGTGCCGAGCACTTCGCCCTGATCACCAGCACGACCTTCAACTACGTCGGCATCGGCGTCGCCTATCGAGCGGCCAACCGCACGACCTATGCCTCGATCCTGTTCCTCGAAGGACCCGAGCACAACCGCCCAATCCCGAGCTGGACCCAGTCGTGGGTCGCCGGGACCACGGTTCACTGGGGCTGGACGGCCCGCGAGCCGATCCTCCAGACGCACACGGCGGCAATCCGGGGCTACGACGTCGAGCTGCGCACGAACGGCGGGGCATGGCACCTGCTCCGGACCAACTCGACGGACACCAGCGCCACGTTCCGGAACCGGTCCCCAGGGTCGAGTTGGCAGATCCAGGTCAGGGCCCGGGACAACGTCGGCAACGTGTCCGGCTGGATGACATCGGCCACGTTCACGGTGCACTGATCCGAGCCTGATGCGCCGCCACCCGTTTGCGGCCACAAACCTGATCAGCGACCCGATCCACGGGTACATCGAACTGACCAAGCGGCTCGATCGTGCCGACGCCACGAGCCTCGGGCTGCCACTCGAGACGCACGCCGAAGACGACCTGCTCGATACCGCCTGGCTCCAGCGCCTGCGCCGGATCAGCCAGCTTCAGAGCGCTCGGTGGGTCTTCCCGACGGCCGAGCACAGCCGCTTCACCCATGGCCTTGGCGTAATGCACGAGGCCGGACTATGGGCGCGCAGCCTGTATCCCAGCCTCAGCTCGACGCTGGCCTCGCTGGGCGATCCGGTGCCGTCGGAAGGGCTCGTCGTCGAGACGCTCCGAATTGCCGGCCTGCTCCACGATGTCGGCCACGGACCGTTCGCCCACTTCTTCGACGAGCACGTCCTCGAGGCGTTCGAGGCGCCCGCCGACCCACGCCGGCCGGGGCCGAAGCGGCTGACCCACGAGGACCTCAGCCAGCTGATCATCGAGAACGAGCTGGCCGGGGCCATCCGCGGTCTCAGGCGCGCTCCCGGCGCGGTTGCGGAGCGCGACGGATTCCGGGCCGGCGAGTCGATCGAGCCGCGCTGGCTGTCCTTCCTGGTCTCGAAACCGGCCCTGGTGGACCCGGCCATGCCGCGCTGGCTGCGCTGGCTCCAGCCACTCCTGTCGGGCGTGTTCACGGTCGACAACCTCGACTACGTCCGGCGCGATGCCTACCTCACCGGTGTGGCGGTCGGTCCGGTCGACGTCGAGCGGCTGCGGCGCTACACCTTCATCAGCGAGCGCGGCCTGACCCTGTTCGAGTCGGGACTTGGGGCACTCGAGATGTTCCTGTCGGCCCGCCTGTTCATGTACGAGCAGGTCTATTTCCATCGAACCGTCCGGGCGATCGACCTGGACCTGGCCGAGGTGTTCGGGCCTTCGATCCGGGCGATCGCGGGCGACGCTTCGCCGGCCGGCGCCCTGGTCGGCTACGCCGACCTGGACGAGTACGCCCTCCTCCACCAGGCGGCCCGCTGGGCCCGGGGTGAGTCGATCGCGGACGTGCCCCGGCCAGGCGATGGCTTGGTGGCTCCGGCGACGGCCGCGGCGTGGCAGGGAATCCTGCTCCGGCGGCCCACCTGGCGCGTCACCCGTGAGGTGCGCGCCTCGTACGAGGCAGATGCATTCCCGCAGGCCCTGGTCGACGAGCTCGGGACCGCCGAGCCGGGCCGGGTCGCGATCGATCTGGCCATCGTCGACGCCCGGCCGGCAGACGCGACCGCGACCGATTCGCTCCTGGCGATCGAGGGCCGGGATGGCCGGCCGGCCGGCCCGTTGAGCGCGTCGCTCGGCCGGCTGCCCGCCTGGTCCCTGATCGGGCGGCGGTACGAGCGGATCGGCGGTACCGGCTAGGGTCGGGGCGGAAGCACCAGGAGGGGGTTGATCCGGGCGATCTCCAGCGCCGGCAGCTTCGTTCGCTTGACCACGTCAGCACGCAACCCGAAGCGATCCGCGTCGTACGGGCTGAAAAGCCCGTAGTGGAGATGGCAGCCGGTGGCGTAGCCGGTCCGGCCCTCCCAACCGATGAACTGGCCGGCCTTGATCGTTTCCCCGACCGTGACGGCGATCTTGCTGAAATGGGCGTAGATGCTGCGATAGCCGTTGCCATCGTCGATCACGATGATGATCGGCAGCTCGCCCCACAGGTTGTACTTGTCGCGGCGGGCGACCGACGGCGCAAGGGAGCCGATCCAACCCATCCACGGATCGACCTTGCGCCCGGCAGCCAGGACGGTTCCGTCGTGGGCGGCCACGATTCGGTCGCCGCAGAACGTCGCAATGTCGAGCCCGTCATGGAAGCGCACCCCGTTCACGGTATTGTCGCTGTACCAGTCGGGCCCGAACGGGTTCGTGATCCGGCCATGTGGCAGCGGCCAGACATAGCCGCTCAGGGTGGACGGATCGGGCGCGACCGGTGGAGGCTGCCGGCCGTGGCTCAGCTGGACCTGGCCAGCCGCCGGCTCGACGGCCGCGACTGGGCCGGCCGAGGACGCGGGCGGGGCAATCACCGGAGGGGGCGTTGCGGTTGCCTCGGCCACGGCACCGGCCGGCAGGGGCGCCGATGAGGCGATCAACCGGGGCGTTGCGACCATCGCACCGCCGGCCAGGACGACTCCGATGATCGCTAGGGCGAAGTGGCGTCGCACAGCTGTCGTTATACCGGACGGCGGCCGATCCTGTCTTCCCCAACTTACGGTCCCCTTACATGTCGTTACCGCCCGGGCCTTGAGCGAGAGCCCGGCCGGAGCGATCGTGTGGCCTCAAGCCAGCGTCGCCCGCCAGGAGCTCAGCCAAGATGATCAAGCCAGTGCGTCAGTTCGGGGCCGGTCGAATTGCGATCGCGGTCCTTGCCGTCGGGCTGCTCGGGATCGCGGCCGTGCCCGCCATCGATGCCGCTTCGGCCGCTCCCGCCGCGGCCGGGACGACCGTTGCCGGTGGAGCGGCCGGCCAGGTCGACGAAGCTCCCTTGAACGCCGCTGCCGTTCGTCTCGGTGGTGGCCTGCTCAATCGGGTCGTGCGGGGCGACCTGGTCGTCCGGGCCAAGGGTGGGACCTACGTCGATGTCCATTACGAGCGCGGTCGAATCAGCGCGGTCAGCGCCACCTCGATCACGATCACCGGCCCCGACGGCAAGGGTGCAACGTTCGCCCTCACCGCCACGACCCGGGTCCGCTCGAGCGGCCAGGCGGCCAAGGCGAGCGACCTCGCGGTGGGTCGCAACGCCCTGGTCTTCGGGACCGGCTCAGCCGGCAGCTATTCCGCGGTCCTGGTTCGACAGCCGGCGATCAAGCCGGCCCAGTAGCCGAGGTCAGTATTCGAGCTCAGTAGCCGGGCTGGCCCGACGGGCTGGGGGCCGCGATGGGGCCATTCACGCCCGCGACGAGGAAGCCGTTGACGCCCTCACCGGTCGTGTCGGTCGCTGCGCTGTCGCCCTTCCAGTAGTACAGGGGCATGCCCATGTAGGTGACCTGGACCGTCCCGTCCGCACGGGTGAGCGTCCCGAAGGCGCCGGTCACGCCCGACCCGCCGCTGGCGGCTCCGCCGGTCGCAACGAGCAACGGTGGCCAGGCCACCGCGCAGGCGCCGGTGCAGGTCGACGACGTGGAGGTGTCGCCGGTCTTGGTGTACAGGGCCAGGCCCTTCGGGCCGACGAGGTAGGCCCCGAGGGCGGGCGACGTGCCGGACGTCACGGTAATCGCCATGTCACCACCGGCAGCGGCCGCGGACCCGGCGGGCGCGACGCTGGCCGGAGCGGCGGTAGCAGGAGCGGTCGTCGCGCCGCTGCTGGTGCACGCGGCGGCCAACCCGGCAACGAGCACGATTGCGGCAATCGGTCGGAGAAATGACATTTGGGAACCTCCGTTGGTGCAAGCCGCTGTCGACCTGCCGGGTGTGATACGAACGTGGCCCGGCGCCCGGTTTTGGCGGGCCGACCGCGGTCGACTATCATCCCACGGTCCGCCCGTAGCTCAGTGGATCAGAGCAGCTGACTTCGGATCAGCAGGTCGGGGGTTCGAATCCCTCCGGGCGGGCCAGCCCCCGGTCGCGTTGCCTAGAACGGCGTCGGGATGTACTTCAGCGGCCGGTCCGGCTCCACGTAGCCCCGGGCTCCCTGGCGCTTGGGGAGCTTGATGTCGCGCGGCTCGAGCGAGGCGTACGGGATCTGGCCAAGGAGGTGGCTGATGATGTTCAGCCGGCCCTTCTTCTTGTCGTCCGTGTAGGCCACGTACCACGGCGCCCAGGGCGTATCGGTGGTTGCGAACATCCGGTCCCGGGCCCGGGAGTAGTCGTACCAGTGGCTGTACGACTTGAGATCCATGTCCGACAGCTTCCAGATCTTGCGCGGGTCGGTGATCCGGCCCTCCAGGCGACGGGTCTGCTCGTCGGGACTGACCTCCAGCCAGTACTTGAGCAGGATCATCCCCGAGTCGACCATTGCCTTCTCGAATTCAGGCACCTGCTCCAGGAACCTGGCTGACACCTCGGGGGTGCAGAAGCCCATCACCGGCTCGACACCGGCCCGGTTGTACCAGCTCCGGTCGAAGATCACGACCTCGCCGGCGGCCGGGAAGTGCGGGACGTAGCGCTGGACGTACATCTCCGAGCGTTCCCGATCGGTTGGGGCCGACAGGGCAATGACCTTGAACACCCGCGGACTGACCCGCTCGGTGATCCGCTTGATCGTGCCGCCCTTGCCGGCGGTGTCCCGTCCCTCGAACACGACGCAGATCCTGGCGCCGGTCGCCTTGACCCACTCCTGGAGCGCCACGAGCTCGCCATGGAGCCGACGCATCTCGCGCTCGTATTCCTTGGTCTTCATCTTGGCCGAATCAGGCTGGCCGGTGGCATCGGCCTCGGCCGGTCGGGCCTCGCCGGAGCCGGCCGAATCGGCCTTCTTATCCTTCTTCTTCGCCATCGTCTTGTCCTTTCTGGGTGGCCGGGCTAGGCCGAGACGGGGACCGCGGCTGGAGGTGTCGTCGCCGACTCGTCAGTCGTCCGGATCTTGAACAGCTTCCGCGCTTCCTCGACCACGATGAGCGACAGGGCCACGAGCAGGCAGATCACCCATTGGTTGGTCGACAGGCTGACCGTGCCCAGGATCCGCTGAAGGAAGCCGAGCTCAGTCGCGAACAGGATCGTCAGCACCGACAGGCCCGATGCGATCACGAGCGGTCGATTCGAGAGGATGGACCCGTTGAAGAGCGACTCATCCTGATCGGCCGTCTCGAGCGACGAGAACAGCCGGAACAGCGAGAACGTGGTGACGCCCATGGTCCGAGCAATGGCATCGCCGTAGTTGGCGCTGCCCCAGGCCAGGACCCCGAGCGTTCCGGCGGCCATGACGAAGCCGCAGAAGACGAGCCAGCGCATCAGGCGCGGCGGCACGATCTTCTCTGCCTTGGGCCGGGGCGCGACCTTCATCAGGCCCTCCCGCGGCGCGCCATAGCCGAGACCGATCGCCTGAAAGACGTTGACCGTGAAGTTGAGCCACATGGTCTGGAGGGGCAGGAACGGGATCCCGCCCAGGATGTTCAGGAGGGACGAGCCGAGGAACGTGACGATGAACCCGAACAGGCCGGCCATCTGGAACCGGATGAATCGAAGCAGGTTGTCGTAGACGGCCCGGCCGAGTCCGACGGCCTTCACGATCGTGGCGTAGTTGTCGTCGGTCAGGATCATGACGGCGGCCTGCTTCGAGACCTCCGTGCCGGTGATGCCCATGGCGATCCCGATGTCGGCCTGCTTCAACGCCGGCGCGTCGTTCACCCCGTCGCCGGTCATTCCGACCACGTGGCCTTTCTTGCGCAGGATGTCCACGAGGTGGACCTTGTCCTCCGGGGAAACGCGGGCGATGACGCCAATGCTGTCGATCTGGCGGATTGCCTCGTCGTCGCTCATGGCGCGGAAGTCGGCGCCCGTGATCGCCCGGCCCTCGATCCCCAGCTGGTGGGCGATCGCTTCGGCGGTCACGGCGTGGTCTCCGGTGATCATCCGGACCTGGATCCCGGCCGCGTGCGCCTCGGCGATGGCCGCCTTGGCAGCCGGCCTGGGCGGGTCGACGATGCCGACGATCGCCAGCAGGGTCAGCCCGTCGATGGCCGGCAGGAGGTCGGCGTTCGGATCGAATGCCGCTGGATCGAAGTCCTTCTGGCCCGTGGCCATCACCCGCAGGCCCATCGTCCCGAGGCGCTCATTCTCGGCGAGGTAGGCGTCTCGAAGCTGGGCGATCGGCACCTCGTGGCCATCCGGCCCGTGAGCCGTGGTCGCCCGGGCCAGGAGCTGGTCCGGGGCTCCCTTGATGTATGCCCGGATGACGTCCTTGCCGGCTGCGTCGGTCATCGCGTGGAACGTGGCCATCATCTTGTAGGCGGCGTCGAAGGGCAGGGTTGCGACCCGTGGGTAACGCTCGCGGGTCAGTGCCGGGTCCACCCCACCCTTGGCCGCTAGGACGACCAGGGCACCTTCGGTCGGATCGCCGACGAGCGAGCCGCCCCGAACCTCGGCGTCCGCGCACAGGGCCATCGGCAGGAGGTACGGCTCGAGCGGCACGTCGGGCTGGCCGCCGGTGTGGGTGATCTGCCCGGTGGTCTGGTAGCCGTCCCCCGAGATCGCGTAACGCCGGCCGACGATCGCCATCTGGACGGCGGTCATCTGGTTGAGGGTCAGGGTGCCCGTCTTGTCGGAGTTCAGGGCCGAGGTCGAGCCGAGCGTCTCGACCGAGCGGAGCCGTTTCATGATCGCGCCCGTGTCGGCCAGTGTCTGGGATCCCTTCGACAGGATCGCCGTGACGACCGCCGGAAGGGCGGTGGGGATGGCCGCGACTGCGAACGCGACGCCACTCAGGAAGAGCTCCTGGGCCTGCACGCCGCGATACAGGCCGAGGCCGATCGACACGAGGAGGGCGACGCCGGCGATGACCAGGATCTGGTTCGTGAGCGCGTCGAGCTGCTTGGTCAGCGGCGTCTTCTCGACCTTGGTGGCCTGGAGCATCCCGCTGATATGACCGACCTCGGTCCCCATCCCGGTGGTCGTCACCAGGATCGTCCCGGCGCCGCGCGTGACCTGGCAATTCATGAAGGCCATGTCGACTCGATCGCCGAGGGCCGAGTCGGCCGCAACGGCATCGACCTGCTTGGGCGTTGGAATGCTCTCGCCGGTCAGGGCGGACTCATCGATCTCGAGCGTCGCCGCGGTCAGGATTCGGGCGTCGGCCGGGACGAGGTCGCCGGCCTCGATGTTCACGATGTCGCCCGGAACGAGCTGGTCCATCGGAATCTCGGCCAGCTCCCCGTTCCGTCGGACCTTGGCCTTGACGACCATCAGGCTCTCGAGGGCGGACGCGCTGGCCTCGGCCTTGCCCTCCTGGTTCATGGCCATCCAGGCGTTGAAGGCGGTCAGCAGCAGGAGGAACACGCCGGTGTAGAACTGGCCGGGCAGGAACAGGCAGATGATTCCCGCGACCAGGAGCACGAGCTGCATCGGGTCCGCGTACTGGCTGACAAAGGCCTGCAGGGGCGAGGTCTTCGTCGCTGCCGCGAAGGCATTCGGACCAAATTTCGCACGCCGAGTGTCGGCCTCGGCCGAGCTCAGGCCGCCCTCAACCGAGACACCCTGGGCGGCCAGCGCTTCAGCCGGCGCGAGGGCGTGCCACGCGGTTGCGCCGCCCGCGGTTGCGCCGCCTGCCGCCATCGTCTCCGTCATGTTCCAGCCTCCAGCCCCACCGAGCCCGCGCTCATCGTCCCGAGCCTTCGCCCGTCGATCGAACGACCATGATGCCCCCTCTGGCGGCGTCCAGCGCGGCGATTGGGTTGCCAGCCTGCGCGCTGAGTACTCTGTGAGACGTGACGATTGCCAACCTGCGCGAGTTCGAGGCCCTCGCCCGGGAACGGCTGAGCCCGTCGGCGTATGCCTACTACGCGGGCGGGTCGTGGGACGAGCAGACGCTGCGCGATAACGAGGACGCCTTCGCCCGCCGCCGGTTGTTGCCACGGGTCCTCGTGGACGTCTCGACGGTCGACCCGTCGACAACGCTCCTCGGCCGGAAGGTCGGCCTGCCGGTCGGCTTCGCGCCGGCGGCCCTGCAGGGCCTGGCCCACCGCGACGGTGAGCTCGTCCCGGCCCGGGTCGCGGCTGGGGCCGGACTTGTCTATTGCCTGTCCACCTTTGCCAATCGCTCGATCGAGCAGGTGGCGACGAGCGGATCCGGCCCGCGCTGGTTCCAGCTGTACATCCAGAAAGACCGGAGCCAGTCCGAGTCGGCGGTCCAGCGGGCGGTGGCCGCCGGCTATGACGCGTTGATCCTGACCGTCGACTTTGCCCTGCCTGGCTATCGGGAGCGTGACCTGCGCGATCCCGTCCTCGACCAGGGCCTCCTGCCCAACGTTGGTCCGGAGGCGACGGCTCGGGGCCCGTTTGGTCACAGCATCGACAGCGCGTTCACCTGGCACGATCTCGAGTGGCTACGCAGCCTGTCCGACCTGCCCCTCGTGATCAAGGGGATCCTCGATCCGGCCGATGCGGTCCGCGCAGTCGAACATGGGGCGGCCGGGATCATCGTCTCGAACCACGGCGGCCGCCAGCTCGACCGGGCGCCGGCCAGCCTGGATGCCCTCGAGGCGATCGTCGCGGCGGTCGACGGGCGGGCCGAGGTCTACCTCGACGGCGGGATCCGGCGGGGGACCGACGTCGTGACCGCCCTGGCGCTCGGAGCGCGGGCCGTGTTCATCGGCCGGCCCTACCTGTACGCGCTGGCCGCCGGCGGACAGGCCGGCCTCGCCCGATGCGTCGAGATCCTCGACACCGAGATCCGCACCGCTATGGCCCTCCTCGGGGCCCCCACGGTCGCCGACCTGACCCGCGATCGGGTGATCGACGGCTGAGGCGAGCACGTCCCCCAACTGCCCCAAACCGAACACGCCGTCAGTCCGTAGCAAGCCGTACGTCGCCGGCGCGCCATGCCCGGCGCAGCGGATTGGAGGACGCGGCCATGACCGAGCAATCCAGGCCCCGAACCGACGAACTGACGGTGTTCGCACCACGCGATCGGGCGCTGCGGCGGCGCGCGATCGGCGCCGCTGCGGCCGCCGGCGCGCTGATCCTGGCGCTCGCGGCGCCGGCCAGCGCCGTATCCAAGCCGGCGTCAGCGGTGGGCAGCGTGTCGTCGTTCGGTGCCGTGCCGAACGTCTATCGCCAGACGAACCTCGTCTCCGACATTCCGGGCGTCGCCCGGATCACCGACCCGAACCTGGTCAACCCGTGGGGCATGTCTGCCGGACCGGCGACCCCGATCTGGGTATCGGACAACGGCAGCAACGTGACCACGCTGTACCGCGGCGCGATCAGCGGCAGCGCGCTCCTGCCGGTTCCGCTCGTGGTGGGCATCCCGACCGGAGCCCCTACCGGCACGGTCTTCAACGACGCCAAGAACTTCGACATCTCCAACGGCAAGTTCCACGGACCGCCCCTGTTCATCTTCGCAACCGAGACCGGCTCGATCGTGGGCTGGAATCCCGGCGTGCCTCCGCCCGCGCCATCGGTCTGGGCGCAGGACGGCGTGACCGTGGCAAACGCGGTCTACAAGGGTCTCGCGATCACCACCGACCCGACCGGTGACTTCCTGTATGCGGCGAACTTCCGCACGGGTACGGTCGACGTCTTCAACGGCAAGTACAAGCTGGTCCACTGGGGCGGCGCATTCAAGGATCCTGGGATTCCCGCCGGCTACGCCCCGTTCAACATCCAGAACCTCAACGGCCGCCTGTACGTGACCTATGCCAAGCAGGACGCCGAGAAGCATGACGATGTCGCCGGAGCCGGCCATGGCTTTGTCGACGTCTACGACCTGCGCGGGCACCTCCTCCAGCGGCTGGCTTCGCGCGGCCACCTCAACTCCCCGTGGGGCCTGGCCTGGGCGCCGGCCGGTTTCGGCCATTTCGCCGGGGACCTGCTCGTCGGCAACTTTGGCGACGGCGCGATCAACGCCTACAACCCGATCACTGGTCACTTCGACGGCCAGTTGAAGAACGCAGACGGCAACGTGATCGCGATCAACGGCCTGTGGGGCCTCCGTTTCGGTGACGGCGTGGCCGGGACGGCCCAGACCCTCTTCTTCACCGCCGGCATCGGCGATGAGTCGCACGGCCTGATGGGAACGATCGAAGCCATGCCGTGAGCCTCGGGCCGGGCTGAGCCCGGATCGAGACCAGGACCCGCACATGGAAGCGGGGCACGCCCGTGGAGGACGTGCCCCGCTTCTTTCGGTCTCGGGGACCGCGAACGAAGAGTCGATCAGCGGCGGCGGCGGGCCCGCCGTCCGGTCGGCTGCTGGCTCGAGGCAACCGGTGCGAACCCGGCCACCAGGGCCACGACCGCGAACAGGATCATCAAGTAGCCAACGCTGGAGGACGAGCCCCCGGGCGTCGTGGTGTCGATGGTGCTGGTTGCCGGGGGCGTTGCCCGAGGCGTGGCCGTCGCACCCTCGACGCCACCGGTGGGCGAGGGGCTGGGCTGATCCGTCGGAAGCGCGGTCCCGGTTGGGGTCGGAGTTGGCGGTGGGGTCGGGGTCACGACCGGCGTGGGGGTCGGCGTGGGAACCGGGGTCGGGGTTGGCGTGGGCGTCGGGACCGGCGTCGGGGTCGGGGTCGGGACTGGGGTGGGCGTCGGCGTGGGGACCGGCGTCGGGGTCGGCGTCGGGACCGGCGTGGGGGTCGGCGTGGGGACCGGCGTCGGGGTCGGGGTCGGGACTGGGGTGGGCGTCGGCGTGGGGACCGGCGTCGGGGTCGGCGTCGGGACCGGCGTCGGGGTCGGGTCGGCGACGGTGACCGTCGCGGAGTCTGTATCGGTCACTTCAGTGTTGCCGTCCCAGCCGTGGGCCGTCCCGACATTGGTCGTCGTTTGCGTCAGGCTGGTGGAGCAGCTGAAGGACCAAACCTCGCTGAGGTCGAGCGCGCTGTTGGTATTGGCGTCACCGGAGACGTAGCTGACCGAGGCGCAGTGATCGTCAGTGACGGATACGTTGGTCAGGGCCACGTTGCCGACGTTCGAGACGGCGTAGGTGTAATCGACCGATCCACCGCCGGCCGGCAGGTTCGAGACGCTGGCCGACTTGTGGATCTCGATCGCCGGGCGGCAGGTGATCTCCGAGATGATCTGGCCGAACACGCCCTGCAGGTCGCTCCCGTTGATGACCTGGAAGTAGTTGCTCGCCGGCTTGGCCAGCGACTTCATCAGGGGCAGGTCGACGGCGCTTGAGCCGCTGCCACCCTGGCCGATTGCGATCGAGTAGACCGCATCGGCGGCGCCGCGGAAGTCGCTGATGTTCTGGGCCGTCGGCCGGGCGCCGCTGGGACCCGTGTTATCCGGGTTCGGGCGGCCATCCGAGACGAAGATGATCACGTGCTGCACGGGCAGGTCGTTGGCGGTGGTCCGCTGGTGGGCGGTCATGTCCGCGGCGCCCTTGGCCATCCCCTGGCGGAGCGGCGTGTCGCCGTTCGCGGTCAAGCCGTCGATCGCGCTGCCGACGGTCGCCGCGCTGGACGTGCCCAGGGCAACGTTCGTCGTCGCGTTGTCATTGCCGAACGACGACAGGCCGACGTGATGGCGACCCGAGCCGCCCACGCCGCCCTCGCTGTTGAGGGTGTTGACCAGGTCGTGCGCAGCGGCCTTGGCATAGAACATCCGGACCTGCGGCGGCGTGCCCGAGGCGTTCTGGGTCTCGCCCATGCTGCCCGAGCGATCGATCACGAGCTCGACGTCGAGCGGAACGACGCCGCAGCCGGTGTCGGCCACGGCGTGCGGGGTGCTGGCCGCCACCGCCGCGCCCGTCGAGAACGGCACCGCGGCGGCGGCGAAGATGAGGGCCGCCACGGAGCCCGCCACACGGCGGACTCGAGTTGCGTCCCGGAACGTCCTGGAAGAGGTCGACATGGTGCTCCTGGATGACCCGGCAGATGAAGGTGGATAAGGGCCTGTGAGAGGTCGAGCCGGTCTGTGACCCTCGTACCAGTACCTTAGGTATGAGGGCACCGCGTTCAACCACACAGA
This sequence comes from uncultured Chloroflexia bacterium, assembly GCA_963720965.1. Taxonomy (GTDB): domain Bacteria; phylum Chloroflexota; class Limnocylindria; order Limnocylindrales; family CSP1-4; genus Palsa-1033. Next base: position 252,648 of record CAVRHD010000005.1, read on the forward strand.
CCCCAGCGAACCGCACCACCTCCGCTGCCCGGTGCCCGACCGCACCGGGACCTATGGCCCAGTCCCGTGAATCGACGAAGCCGCCGGTAGTACCGACGGCTCCGTTCGTACTTGCGAGCTCTCGAAGTCAGTTGTAGGTGAACTGGTCTCCGCCGGTAGGCGGCGAGCTGCCACCGCCCGTGGTCACGATGACGTCGACCGTCTTGCCCTTCGTGCCGGCCGGCGCCTTGCGTCGTGATCGTGGTGTCATTGCGACGGTAAAGGCGACCGAGACGCCACCGATCTGGACGCTTGTCGCTCCGGTGAAGTACTCGCCGGTGACGGTGATCGGAGTGCTCACCGGCCGCCGGGCCGGAGGTCGGGCTGATGCTCTTCACGATCGGCGCCGGATACGGCTGGATCAGGTGCAGGCCGCTGTGTGAGAGCAGGACCTCGCTGCCTGGGTGAAGACTGCGGCCAGCTGCGACGAGGGCGGGTTGTCGAAGAAGTGGCTGGAGTCGGTAGCCATCTGGCTCAGCAGAGTCGTGGCCGATACGCCGGACCAGATCGCGGACTCGAGATAGTTGTACGTGCCGTTGTCAGCTTTGGTCATGTCCGTCGTAGTGAACGGGCACTTCGCCGTGCTGTCGACGCCGTAGCCGACGGTGAAGATCTGGATTCCCTGCGGGCTGTTCTTCTTGTCGGCCTTGGCCGTGGTCGCCGCGTGCTAGCGCCGCCTGCAGGTGTAGGCGCTGTTCGTGTTCCACTGGTCGCCATTGTTGAAGCCGTACCTGCGGATGACCGTCGGTCTCGAGGATGATTCCCTGGGTCACGTTCGGGCGCCCGTAGGTGTCGAGGTATTTCTGAGCCATGATGGATCGGCGTGGTGAGATTGGTTCCAGTCCGAGATAGGCGCTGATGCAGTTGATCGCCTTGACGATCGTGCTGCTGGTGTTGACGACACCACCGGTGGAATAGGTACCGCCGCTCCAGTCGGGTTCGGAAGCGGGCTCGTGGTATCCGTGCCGCTCAGGCCGACCGGCACCCACATGCCGACGGTGTTGTGGCCACTCGTGAGCGTCTGGTCAGCCCGGGGGTGACCAGTCGACATCGGCTCCGCTGGCATGGGTGCGCGGTCGAGCCGTCGGCAGCGCGAGTGACGGTCCAGGTGGTGGTGCCCTGGCCAGCCGTCACGCAGCATGTGCTCATCATCGACCGGTGATCGATGAAGTTGCCGCTCGTCGGGAAGCCACGGTGTAGGGAGCCGACACCTGACGGTGGTGGCCGTCGCGGTGAGCGAGGTCGTCAGGGTTGCCCGGGCGGCGAAGTTATTGTCGTCACCGACGCCAAGGGCCGTGGTGCGACCGACCGCACGAGTCGGTGACCGGTACACCCGAGCTGAGTTGACCTCGCTTGGCCCGGTCAGGGCCAGGGCGACGCGCTGCATCGACGGGTCGTAGACGCCGAGGACGGCCTTGGCGGCGTTCTGGAGCGCCTGGATCTTGGTTCTGGCCGTGTCGCGTCGGTCCGGCCATGCTGCCGGTGCGGTCAAGGATGATCACGAGATCGACGGGCAGTCACTGGTGATGCGCCGCACGGGCCATTGCAGGCGGCGGACTGGACGGTTCCGGTGGATCCCGGAGTTGATGCCCAAGCACTCGCGCGAAGCCATAGGCCTGGGTGGCAACGTCCCGACACGAGGACCACGTTGCAGGTGTCGCCAGCTGCGCCATTCGGCCCCGAGGCAGTCGGGTCGCAGATGACTGCGGGTCAGGCCCGGCTCCGGTGAAATCACTGGCCAGCGCTGGGCGTGCCCAAGCGCGTGCGATGGATTGCAGACGTGCCCGGGGTGACCTGGGTGAGATCGGCCGCGCCGGTGCTCGTTGTGCCAATCAGGCAGCGGAAGGTGATCCCGCCGTTGGCAAGGTCGGCGCGGTCAGGCCGGAGTAGTTCGTCGCGACCGTCGCCTGGATCAGGTTCACGGCCGTGCTGTATCGTGGTTCACAGTGGTCGGGGCGTCCCGCTGCTGACCGGCAGCATCGTGCCGCCGGCCAAGGCCGCCGCATCCATCGTGTTGGCCAGGTTCTGGCGGTCGTTGCGGAGCATCCCGATGTCGACGACGATCGAAGCAAAGGCGAGGATGACGACGAGGGCAAGGGCGAACAGAACGATGATCTGTCCGTGCTCGCCGTGCTCGCGCTTGGCCCTATGCAACATCGTAAATCACTCCCTGCCGCTGTGCGCACTGATGCATTTCCGTGCCCCTACCAGAGGGCCATCTGGATTTGCTGCTTCTCGGAGAAGGTCGCTCCGAAGAAGAGCGGAAAGAACGTGTGGTACGTGTAATTGACCGTCACCGTGACCTGGTCGCCTTGCTTCGCGGTCGAGCAGGTGGCAGGCGAACCGTGCTGGCGACCGCTCCGGTCATCGTCAGGTACGAGGTATTGAGGCCGGATGCAGCAGCTCGAGCGGTGGCATTGGCCAGATCCTGGATCGAGCACGGGTCCGGATCGACGACCGACACCCGGGCCGCTTCGCGGGCCGCGTTGCTCACGGTCATCTGCGAGTAGAGCATGAAGCCGAACTCGATGATCCCGAACAGGACCAGGATGAAGATCGGGAAACACCACCGCAAACTCGACCAGGGACTGGCCGCGGCTCCGACGTCGTCGATCGGTCGAGCGCGAGTCCGATACGGACGGAGGCTGAGCTGGCTGCGCGGGAGCAGGCGGCCATCGGGATGACGTGTCATTGCGTCTGGCTCAATTCGGCGGTGGAGGCGGGAAGATCACCATCTCGGTGCTCACGCTCACGTTGATCTTGGTCCCGAACAGGAGCGGGAAGAACGTCTGGTACTGGTAGGTGGCGGTCGCCTGGACTGCATCCTGACCATTGGCCGAGCGTCTGCATCGACGTGCCGCCGAGCGAGCCTGCAGATGGGCACACCAGCCGAGGAGTGGTCGGCTTGACGCAGGTGAACGACGGCGTGACCGAAAGCCCATCGTTCGTGGCGCTGCTGGCGGCCGTTGGTCGATCATCGTGTTCCAGGTGACGGCATTGCCCACCGAGTCGACGGTGCACACGCCCGTGCTGCCGCACTGCGCGCTCTCCTTGATCGCGTTGATCGCGGTGATCCGCCGAGTAGAGCAGGAAGCCGAAGTCGAGGACGCCTGACGAGGATCAACAGGAAGACCGGCAGGACAACCGCGAACTCGACCAGTGACTGGCCGCGGGTTCGCCGGCGACGCCGCTTCACGGAAGCACGGCCGGCCGTCGAGGCGTCCGACGCCGCCCGCGAATCGACACCAGCCCCATCCGGTTCCGAAGTCATCGAGGCGACTCCGGCAGGACGTGGGGAGGACAATTCGTGGCGCGTCGGGCGATGCATGGTCTCCGGATGGCTGCTGCTGGTGGAGGAGTTGATAGGTTCTCGGCGGCGATGGTCCGGATCGAACCACCAGCGCCTAACAGGACCTTCGTCCTATCGGGAACTGCGAAGACTACGGAGCCTACCTTGCAGCCGACCTTGAGATAAAGAGTCCGACCGAGCGTGAATCGCGGTTGCTGGTGCCCGGTGGCAACGAGTCTGGACCGCCGGGCGTGCGACCGGCAGAGGTCCTGCCTCGGACGGGTACGACTATCCCGTTGCCGGACCGGCGCCGATATCCGAGGCTGGACGCATGAAGCTGCGCATCGTCTCCGCCGTCCTGTGGTTCTTCGCCGGCTGGGCCGTCTTCGCGGCCTGCGCCACCGTCCTCGGGGTCAGCACGCTGGCCGGGCCGTTTGTCGGCCTGGCCTGGGGCACCCTCGTCCTGATGGACCCCAGGGACCTGATCTGGCGCACCGACTCGAGCACGGCCACCGCTTGATCCGGGCTGCCGGCGACCCCCGGCCAAGATCGTCGGCTGAGCGTCCTCCCCAGGAGACGATCAGGTTAGGGGACGATCAGGTGAACCGGATTGCCGCGCACGCTGACCCGCCACGTCGTCGTGTCGTTCGACTGGACCCCCGACGCGATCCGATAGTCGATCTTCCACCAGCCCGCTTCTGACTCGCCGAGCGGCGTGAGGCCGCCGCTGCCATACGTGCTGGGCAACGGGATGAGGATGGTCAGCCACGAATCGTTGAACGGGTGGCCGCCACCCGGGAAGGTGGCCGTGATCGACTTGACCCCGGCGCCCGCACAGTTGCCCCCGATCGCGTTGTTGCACTGGGCGTCGGCGGTGTAGCTGAAGGTCGGGTTGGAATAGACGTTGCCGTCGGGATCGTCGACGAAGAGGGTCGCCGTGCCGCTGACGTCACCGACGTCGAACAGGTCGATCTCGAGGGTCTTGCCGGCATCGATCCTGGGAATCTGGGCCAGGTAGAAGACCTGATCGCCGCCGGCGACATTGTTGTAGGCGACCATCGAGCCTTCACCGTGGACCTGTGGTGTCGCACCACCGGCGGCCGTCACTTCGAGCGAGTACATGTTCTCAGCGTTCACGTTGGCGTTGACCGTCGCGTCCAGGACATCGTGGCCGCCGTCGCGCGACGTGTCGACCTTGGTCGTCGTGACCTGCAGCTCGTACTCGCCGGAGGCCAGGCCACCGGCCATCGTCCACCACTGGTCGTGATACGGGTTGTGGATCCCGGCCGTGGGACAGGCGCCCGCGCTGCCCGTGTAGTCCATCAGCGGGTCGCCACCGGTGTTGGCCTCGAACAGGCCGCCCGAGGCCGCAACGAGAGAAAACTCGTCGGTCGCCAGCGGGTTGCCATGGGTGTCCCACAGGTTGTAGTAGGTCGACACCGGATTCTCGGTCCCGCCGATCCAGTGATCGCCGACGCCCCAGTCGCCCTTCGTGTCGCCGGGCTTCGTGTCGCCCGAGTCGACGGAGCAGAACCCCGGGTCGAAGACATGGACGCTGCCGTTACTGTCACCGGGCGGGACGAGCACCTCGTAGTACACGCCGGCCGGACTGTAGGTCGCGTTGCTGCCCCGGGCCGCATCCGAGGTCGGGATCGAATGCGTCGCCGTTCGAGGCGTCGCCGCCCTTGGTGATGGCCGAGCCGAAGAAGCCCTGGCTGGGGATCTGGTCAGGGGCTGCCGGCCCGGTCGCGGGTGACGGATTCGCCCGGCTCGCATTGGGGATTCCACTCGAGCCGTTCGAGCCGCCACTCGCACAGGCGGGCTCGGCCCCGGCCGGTGTTCTCAGGCAGCCCACGCCGTACCACGCCTGGGGGCTGCCCATCGGCACGGGCAGGACGTAGACCGCCTTCGAGGTCCGGGTGGCGGTGATCGAGTCGATTCCGAAGACGCGCATGAAGAACGTGTTGACCGGCTCGGAGATCGTGACGTCGAGCTGGCGGTCGTTGGCCCCGTCGGGGTAGGCGCACATCCCGGGCAGGCTGGCCGGCGTGACTCCGTCGGCCTTGCACCCATTCGTCACGGCGTAGCCGTTCTGGCCAGCTGCCGTGGCGGCCGTCGATTCGCCCCTGGCCACGTCGGCCGGCAGGTTGACGACCCCGGCCAGCGCGGCGGCGTCCGCGGCACGCTGGACCCGCAGGCTGTTTGCCCAGAACCAGGAGATGTCGACGACGACCGCGCAGAAGCCGAGCATGACCACGATGGCCGCCACGAAGATGACCAGGATCTGGCCGCGCTGACGGAGGCGCCGGGTTGGGGATGAGGCGGCAGGCATGGCGGCCAGGCTCCTAGCTCGAGCCCGGATTGAGCTGCATGACGGTCTTGTCGGTCAGGTTGAGGGTCGGATTGCCGCCGCCGAAGAACCCTTCGACCGCGGCCAGCGGGGTCTGGAAGTGGTAGGTGTACGACACGCTCACGCCGATCGAATCGATGTCGGGAGCGGCGCTGCTGCGGCTGCAGGCCTGCCAGGCGTCACCCCCGGGAAACGATGAATCGACGAAGTCCAGGGGCTGCGTATCGCCCGCAGGGACCGGGCCTGCGCCCGGGTCATAGGTCCACACGTCCTCGAGCCCGAGGTCGTTGGCCCCGGTCGTCGGGTCGGCCTTGTAGATCACGATCCGGGACACGTCCGCGATCAGGACCTGCGAGCCAGCCGAGGTCAGGACCCGCTCGACGGCGGCGATCACCAGCGGATCGACGGTCTGCCAGGTTGCTGCCCCAGGGCAGCCGAGGGGACCCCCACCGTTGTCCAGGGCAGCTCCGGCCCGGGCCCCTTCTCGAGTCGCGTATTCGATCGTCAGGTCATGGCTGAAGATGAACCCGAATTCGATCATGCCCAGCAGGATCAGCATGAACAGGGGCAGGAGCAGGGCGAACTCGACCAGCCCCTGGCCGCGGCGACCCCCTGGGCCTGCCGCCCGCGATCGGTCCAGCCTCACAGGACCGGCTCCATCCGCATCGGGTTGGACTGGGTCACGGTCCAGCCGCTGCCCAGCAGGCCGAGCAGGGCGTGCAGCGGCGTCCGCCACGAGTCGTGATAGGTGATGGCCACGGCAATCGTGTCGAGGCCGGGATGACCGGGCTGGCAGCCTTCGGTCGTCCCGCCGATGTCGTTGCAACGGGCCGAGTCGGGATACATTGCCGCTCCGTCTAGCGAGTACGGGACGGTCGCGGTCGTCCCGTCGGCCAGGGTGCACGTGGTCGAGCCCGTGCGGCTGTAGGAGTCCACGGCCTGACCCGGTCCGGCGGTGACGTTGCCGTTCGTGTCGAGCAGCTGGCCGGTGCTGTTGATCCAGTAGATCTGGACCTCGGTGATATTCGAGGCACTGGCTGGCGCGCTGACGTCCTGCTCGACCTTCTCCAGGATCTGGCAGTCGGCGCCAAGGCCGTTGCCGGCCTCAGCCCCGATCAGGGCGGCGTCACGCGACGCATAGTTGATCGAGAGCAGGCCGTTCATCAGGAAGGCGAACTCGATCAGGCCCATCAGCAGGAGCAGGAAGATCGGGACGACCAGGGCGAACTCGACCAGCGCCTGGCCATCCAGCGCGGATTGGTCGGCGGGCCGATGGCGAGTTCGGCGGTCCAGGGTCGGCATGTTCGGGAACCGTGGCGGGGCGATTACGCTGCGGGCTGCCCATCCACCAGGCAGCCGATTGCAGGCGCGGACTATCGCCCTGCTCCACGAGCGCGAACAATAGGCAACCTGCCGTATACAGGGCCCGGACCGGAGCGGATGTCCAGGGCCCATGTCCAGGGCCGATGCCCGGGGCCAATGTCCGGGGCCAATGTCCGGGGCCCCTGACGGCGAGGATATCTACGGGATATACCGCCGCGCATTCGATCCGGGACAGCTCTGAGCCCGTCTGGACGGGCCTCCGCCGGGGCACGGGCCGTGCCTCAAGCCGCGCCTCGGTCCGATCCTCGGGTCCGAGCCCCGGCCGCCCTGGTATCACCCACATCACTAACGAGGACGGTTTGGACGGCCACACCGCGTCTCCGAGCGCCGTGAGGCAGTGACACGCCGTCGCAAATGGCGCGAATTATTCCCCGGCTGATATTCGGGCACTCAGACACCGTCCATTGACAAATCGCCGCGCCGGAGCAGGCAGAAGCGCGTCGCCAGGCCGCCGGCTACTGCTGTGGGTGATATCGGGGCGCCTCGGACGAACGCCGGCCGGGACGAGTGGCAACCTGCCCTAATGGAAAAACCGCCGGTGGAGCCCGGCGGCTTTTCGGTTGTGACGGTGGAGGTGGCGACCCGGGAGGCCCCGCGGTCGCCGGCTACGGCACCACGAGGTGGACCGGGTTGCCAAGGACGTTGACCTCCCAGGTCGTGAGGTCGCTGCCGCCGCCGACCGTGTAGGTGACCTTCCACCAGCCGGCCTGGCTCTCGCCGGACGGGGTCAGGCCGACCGAGCCGTAGCTCGTTGGGAGCGGGACCAGGATCTTGACCCAGGAGTTCTGGTAGAAGCTACCGCCCGACGTGGCGTTGGGACAGCCGCTCGGGGCACTGAGGCCGGTTGTGCTGCCGCCGTTGGCCTGGATGCAGGTCACGTTCGTGCCCGACGTGTGGCCCGACGAGGCGTTCGCGTCGGCGGTGTAGGAGAACGTGGCCGGGGTGTACACATTGTTGTCGGGGTCGAGGATCTGGAGCCAGGCCCCGCCGTTCACGTCGCCGACGTCGAACAGGTCGATCTCGAGGGTCTTGCCCGCCGCGGTCTGGTCGATCTGGGCCAGGTAGAACGTCTGGCTGCCGAGGGCCAGGTTGTTGTAGGCGGCCATTCGGCCGCCGCCGTAGACGCTGGCCGAGCCGCCCCCGGTGGCCATCACCGAGAACATGTTCTCGGCGTTGGTGCTGGCGTTGATCGATGCGTTCGACTGGTTCGTCGTGCTGATCTGGACCCGGTAGATGCCAGCTGACAGGCCGCTCGCCGTCGAGCCGCTGCCGGACCCGACCAGCCACCACTTGTCGTGGTAGGCGCTCGCTCCGCAGTCGGTCACGCCGCCGCCGACGGCCGGGCCGCCGTTCGTCACGTCCGAGCCCTGCTGGTTCTCGAACAGGGTCCCGGAGCTCGCGACCAGCACGTCATCAGCGGTCGTGAAGGCGGTGCCGTTCGTGTTGTAGACGGTGTAGTAGGTCGAGACCGGATTCGTCCCGCTCAGCCAGTGATCACCGGCTCCCTGGGGCAGGCCGGCCGCGTTGTTGCCCATCGCGCAGAACGCGGGATCGAAGACGTAGATCGAGCCGCCGCCCGAGGTGAACTTGACGTCGTACGAGTAGCCGTTCGGGTCGTAGTTGGCATTGGCCCCGCACGACGACCCGCAGCTCGTGCCGTTGTTCTCGGGCGAGAACGCGTCACCGTTGGACTGGTTGCCGCCGCGGGTCTGGACCGAGCCCCAGAAGCCCTGGCTATTCAGCTGCGACCCGGTGAACACTGTGCCTCCGGTGGACGCCGGCACCCCGCTGGCACCGTTGCTCTGACCGACCGTGTTGCAGGTCGCATGCGTCGCGCTCAGGTCGAAGCAGCCCACGCCGTAGTAGGCCTGAGGACTGCCCATCGGAACGGGCTGGACGTAGATCGCCTTCGAGGTCCGGGTGGCCTGGATCGTGTTGAGTCCGAAGATGCGCATGAAGAACGTCTGGACCGGCGCGGAGACGGTGACGTCGAGCTGGCGCGGGTCGGTGCCACCGTTGAGCGAGTCCTGGATGGGCGTGACCGTCGTCCCTCCGCCGGCCGTGTAGCCGTTCTTCGTCGCCTCGGCGATCGCGAAGGAGTAGGCACTGGCCGTGTTCCCGGGCAGATACACCGCGCCGGCCAGCGCGGCCGCGTCGGCCGTCCGCTGGATGCGCAGGCTGTTGGACCAGTACCACGACACGTCGACCACGATCGCGACGATGCCGATCAGGGCGACGATCGCGCCGGCGAAGATCACCAGGATCTGGCCGTTCTGGGCCTTCGTCCGGCGGCGGCTGCCGGCCGGCCGAGGCACGTCGCTATTCGAGTTCAAATGCATGGGGTTCATCTCGAGTAGGGGCGGGTTACGGTCACGTTCCGCCGGGATGTGAGGTCAGGGCACGACCAGGTGGACCGGGTTGCCAAGGACGTTGACCTCCCAGGTCGTCGTATCGTTGCCGCCGCCCACCTGGTATTCGATCTTCCACCAGCCGGACTGGGTCTCCCCAGCAGGCAGCAGGCCCGTCGAGCCATAGGTCGTTGGCAGAGGAATGAGGATCTTGACCCAGGTGTCGTCGAACGAGCTCGACCCGCCCTTGGCCGTCTGGATCACAGTCCGGCCTGACGCCGAACAGGCATCGCTGTTGCCGGACGCGCAGTTCGAATCAGAGCTGTAGCTGAACGTGGCGTAGTTGTACGCGTTGCCGTCCGGGCTGAGCACACGCAGGTACGCGTCACCTGACACGTCACCCGGGTCGAAGAGGTCGATCTCGATCGTCTTGCCGGCTGCCGTCTGCGTCGATCTGGGCCAGGTACATCCGCTGGAAGCCGCTGCCCAGGATGTTGTAGCCGGCCATCCGGCCGAGGCCGTGGACCTGGGGCGAGCTGCCGGCCCCGTCGGTTACCTCGATCGACCAGGCGTTCTCGGCCTGGGCCTTGAAGTTGACGGCTCCGAGGGCAGCGGACTGGATCTGGACCCGGTACGTTCCGGCCGCCAGGCCGGTCGCAATCGGCCACCACTTGTTATGCCAATAGCCGCCCACCGCCGGGTTGGCGATCTGGCCGGCACCGCAATCGACGGCGGTCTTGCCGTCGGCGCTGGACGTCGCCGACCTTCGGACCGCCTGGCGTGCCGTAGGTACCGCTGTTATCGAGCTGGAATTCCTGCTGGAACAGGCTTCCCGATTGGGCCACAACGCTGTCGTCGGCCGTCGTGAACGGCGTGTTGTTCGTGTTGTACAGGCTGTAGTAGGTCGACACCGAGTAGTACTTGCCGGACGGTTCCGCCCCACTGGCGGCTGTTGTCGGCGTTGTAGTGGTCGCCGACACCGTAGCCGCCACCGACCGGGCAAAACGTCGGGTCGAAGATGTAGACGCTGCCACCGTTGCTCGGCACCACGACGGCGTAGTTGTAGGGAACCGGGTCGTAGTCCGGGTTCGTGCCGCCGGAGGTGTTCGAGCCTGGGTTCTTGGTGTCGTTGAGGGGGGTAAAGGCATCACCTTCGTTGTGAATGTCCCCGGACGATTGGAGAGCGCCCCAGAAGCCCTTTGAGGCGAGGCGTTCCGGCTCCGGTCGCGTCGGGTACGGCCGTGGTGCTGTCACAGCTGCTGTCGCTGGGCGTGGTCAGGCAGTAAACCCCGTAGTAGTTCTCCGGGCTGCCCATCGGCACGGGCTGGACGTAGATCGCCTTCGAGGTCCGGGTCGCGGTGATCGTGTTGATCCCGAAGACACGCATGAAGAACGTCTGGACCGGCGCGGAGATCGTGACGTCCAGCTGGCGGGGGTCGGTGCCGCCGTTGGCCGTGTCCTGGAGTGGCGTGACAACCACGCCGCCGCCGCTCGAGTAGCCGTTCTTGGTGGCCTCCGCGTCGGCGTACAGGTAGGCGTTCGTGGTGCTGCCGGGCAGGTAGATCGCGCCGGCGAGGGCCGCGGCATCCGCGGCACGCTGGACCCGCAGGGTGTTGGCCCAGTACCAGGACACGTCGACGACGATGGCGACGATGCCGAGCAGGGCGACGATCCCCCCGGCGAAGATCACCAGGATCTGGCCATTCTTCCGGCGCCTCGAGGTCCGAGTGCCGGAGACCGCTGCTGGGCGCGCCGAAGCATGCATCGGAGCGTCGTCAGTTGGTCGGGTTCAGTGACATGACCGTCTTGTCGGTCATCGGTCAGCGTGGCCGGACCGGCGGACCGAAGAACTTCTCGATCGCCCCGAGCGGGGTGACCATCGTGTAGGTGTAGGTCAGGCTGACCCCGATCGAGTCAGGCGGGCAGACGCTGCCGCTGCAGTACGACGGGCAGCTCGCCGCCGCAGATCCAGGTCGTGTTGTGGCGGGTGCAGGGCGTCCAGACGGGCGAGGCCGGCGGGCGAGAACGTCATCGTCCCGTCGTTCTTGTTCAGTTCCAGGTGTTGGTCGTCCCGGCGATGGCATTGCCGCTCAGGTCGGACTGCCAGATCTTGATCGACGCGACGGCGTTGGGATAGCCGACGATCGGCGAACCGGGGCTCTTGAGGACCTTGGTCACCGCGTTGATGATGTTCTGGTCGATCGCGTTGCAGGTGGCCGTCACGCCGCCGCCGTCGGCCAGGGTCGAGCCGGCGCGGGCGCCCTCGCGGGTTGCGTACTCGAGGCTCAGGTTGTGGGTGAACACGAACCCGAACTCGAGCATGCCCATCAGGAGCAGCAGGAAGACGGGGACGATGATCGCGAACTCGACCATGCCCTGGCCGCGCTGGCGCTCGCGGGAACGGCTCACAGCACCGGCTCCATCTCCATCGCGTTGGACTTGACGATCGTCCAGCCCGGCCCGGCGAAGCCGAGCAGGCTCTTGAGCGGCGTGTGCCAGGTGTAGTTGTAGGTGACCTGGACGCCGATCGTGTCGAGGCCGGTGTGGCCCGATGCGCACGTGACGCCGCTGATGATGTTGCAGCGGCTCGACTCGGGATAGCCAATCGTCGGAGTCCCGTAGGGCAGGGTGAACGTCGACCCACCGACCGTGCACGAGATCGTCTGGCTCGTGCTCCGGGGGTAGGTGTTGACGTTGCCGCTCTTCTGGGCGCCGGTGACCGAGTCGGCCCAGTAGATCTGGACGTTGACGATGTTGCTGGCGTTGGACGGCCCGCTGATGTCGTCTTCGATCTTCTTCAGGATCGCGCAGTCGGCGCCGCTGGCGTTGCCGGCTTCAGCGGCGATCAGCGACGCGTCGCGAGTGGCGAAGCTCGCCGCAAGGTTGGCGTTCATCAGGAATCCGAACTCGACCACGCCGACGAGGAGGACCATGAACAGCGGGAAGACGAAGGCGAACTCGACCAGGGCCTGGCCCTTGCTGGCGGGTCCCCGGAACGGGCGCTTGAGGAGTGAGCGGATCATCTTCTCCGACTTCCCTGCGGGTGGCGCCAGCTGGGCTGGTGCGCCGCCTCGTACGATGCTGTTGCGGCAGCCCGGGCTGCCATAGCCTGAATGTCCTAGTCGAGCGGCCGATGCCGCGGGTGAGAGTCGAGACGCTAGGTTTCGGACCTTTCGGCCGACCTTGACGCGGAGGTAGCCATTTGGGCTATAGCGAGCGTGGCCCCCGCACGAATTGGTGCGTCCGCGCGCCAGCCGCGATTGGCCCGGCTCGCCACCAGGCCGCAACCGCCACTCGATCACGCCGGTCCGTCCGCCCGGGTATCCTGTCGAACGTCAGATCCCCAACCGCGACCCGTCACTGGACAGGTGGTGCTCATGAAGGTCGGCGTCGCCAGGGAAACCGCGCCCGGAGAACGGCGGGTCGCCCTGGTACCCGAGGTGCTCGGCAAGCTGACGGCAGCCGGGCTGAACGTGCTGGTCGAGGCTGGCGCAGGCGCCGGCGCGGCCATTCCCGATTCGGCCTATGCCGAGGCCGGCGCTCAGATCGTTTCGACCGCAGACCTGTACGGGCAGTCCGACGTGGTCCTCAAGGTCCAGAAGCCATCCGAGGCCGAGGTCGCCCGCTTGCATTCGGGCCAGGCCCTCATCGGCTTCCTGCAGCCGCTGATCGATCCGGCGCTGGCCGCCAGCCTGGCGGCCCAGGGGCGTGACCGCGATCAGCCTGGATGCACTCCCCCGGACGCTGTCGCGAGCCCAGTCGATGGACGCCCTCAGCTCCCAGGCGAACGTCGGCGGCTACAAGGCCGTGCTCATCGCCGCGACGGCATTCGGCCGGTACTTTCCACTGCTGACCACTGCCGCCGGCACGGCCAAGCCGGCCAATGTCCTCGTCCTCGGGATCGGGGTCGCCGGCCTCCAGGCGATCGGCACGGCCCGCCGGCTGGGTGCCGTGGTCAAGGCCTACGACGTCCGGTCCGAGACGAAGGAGCAGGCCCAATCACTGGGCGCCCAGTTCCTCGTCCTCAAGTCGCTCGGCGACGCTTCGGGCAGCGGCGGCTACGCTCGCGAGCTGACCGCCGAGGAGCGAGCGGCGCAGCAGAATGAGCTGAACGGCTACATCGGGAGCATGGACGTGGTGATCACGACCGCCCAGGTCCCCGGCCGGCGACCGCCGGTCCTGGTCACGGCCGAGGCGGTGGGCCTGATGAAGTCGGGCTCGGTGATCGTGGACATGGCCGCCTCGGCGCTCGGCGGTAACTGCGAGCTGTCGCGGGTCGGCGAGACGATCGTGACCGACAACGGGGTCACGATCATCGCCCCCGACAACCTGCCCGCCACGATGCCCGCCGGGTCATCCGCGTTCTACGCCCGGAACATCTCGGCCCTCCTCCTCCATTTCGTCAAGGAAGGCGCGATGAACTACGACTTCGACGAGGAGATCACGGCAGGCACGGTCATCACCCACGGTGGTGGCGTCGTCCAGGCCGCCACGAAGAAGCTCCTCGAGCCAGCCACGGAAGGGACCGGCGCATGAGCCAGGAGCTGCTCAACTCGCTGGCCCTGTTCGTGCTGGCCATCCTGGTCGGCTTCGAGGTCATCAGCAAGGTCCCGGCCACCCTTCACACGCCCCTGATGTCAGGCGCCAACTCGATCCACGGCATCGTCCTCGTCGGGGCGATGCTGATTGCGGCCGAGGCGGACAACCCGTTCAGCTACCTCCTTGCCTTCGTGGCCATGGTCTTCGGAGCAATGAACGTCGTTGGCGGCTACGTCGTCACCGACCGGATGCTCCAGATGTTCCGCAAGAAGGCCGCCCCGCCGAAGCCGCCGGCGTCGGATCAGGGCGAGGGCCAGGCCTGATGAGCCAGGCCTGGATCTACACCATCGTCTACTTCGCCTGGCTGTTCGGAGCGGCCTGCTTCGTCCTGGGCCTGCACCAGATGAACTCGCCTGCCACCGCCCGCAACGGCAATCGCTTGAGCGCCTCGGGCATGGTCGTCGCGGTCGGCGCGACCTTGATCGACCTGATCCTGCGGCCGGGTGGGTTGAGCGGGACGGCCCTGGCAATCATCGTGGTCGGCTTCCTGCTCGGCGGCGGGGCCGGCCTGTACGCCGCGCGCTCGGTGAAGATGACGGCGATGCCCCAGCTGGTGTCGTTGTTCAACGCTGTCGGCGGCGGCGCGGCCGCCCTGGTGGCGATCGATGACTTCATCCGGCTGGCTGGTGGTGGCGCCGGCGGAGCCGACATCTCGACCACGATCTTCGTCGTCCTGGGCGCGGTATTCGGCTCGGTCACCTTCACCGGCTCGCTGATTGCCGGGGGCAAGCTCCAGGGCCTGATCCCGGGCAAGCCGATCGTGGTGCCGGGCGGCCGGATCCTGACGATCGCGATCGCGGTCGTGGCCGTGATCGGGACGGTCGTCCTGATCCTGGGAGCGGCCGGCACGATCAGCCTGAGCTCCTCGGCAACGATCCTCGTGCTGGCCCTGATCGTGGCCGCCGGCCTGATCTTCGGAATCACGATGGTCCTGCCCATCGGCGGCGCGGACATGCCCGTGGTGATCAGCCTGCTCAACGCGCTGACCGGCACGGCCGCGGCGATGGCCGGCTTCGTGATCGGCAACCCGGTATTGATCATCGCCGGAGCCCTGGTCGGTGCGTCCGGCTCCATCTTGACCAACCTGATGGCGACCGCCATGAACCGGTCGATCCTGAATATCCTGGCCGGCGGCTTCGGCACCGGCGACTCGACGGCCGGCGCCGCGGTCGGCGGAGCCGGCGGCACCGTCCGCGAGATCTCGGCCGACGACGCGGCCATCCAGCTGGCCTACGCCCAGAGCGTGATCATCGTGCCCGGCTACGGCCTGGCCGTCGCCCAGGCCCAGCACCAGGTCCGCGAGCTGGCCGAGCTCCTCGAGTCGAAGGGCGTGGACGTGAAGTACGCGATCCACCCGGTCGCCGGTCGGATGCCGGGTCACATGAACGTGCTCCTGGCGGAGGCCAACGTGCCCTACCCGCAGCTCAGGGAGATGGACGAGATCAACCCCGATTTCGAGCGCGCCGACGTGGCCCTCGTCGTGGGTGCCAACGACGTCACCAACCCGGCCGCACGACACCCCGGCTCGCCTGTCTCGGGCATGCCGATCCTGGATGTCGACCACGCCAAATCGATCATCGTGATCAAGCGCTCGATGGGTCGCGGCTATGCCGGAATCGACAACGAGCTGTACTCGAATCCCAAGACCGGGATGCTCTTCGCCGACGCGAAGGAAGGCCTTTCGGCCCTGACGGCGGCGGTGAAGGCGGTCTAACAGCTCCCGCTGGGGCGCCTACGGCGCGCCACTCCCGCGACCAAAGGCCACGCCCCGCTCCCGCAGCGAGACGAAGGCGTCATGGCCGATCACGAGGTGGTCGAGCAGCTCGATATCGAGCAGACGGCCCGCGGCCAGGGCCTCGGCGGTGAGGTGCAGGTCGTCGGGCGACGGCGTCGGGTCGCCCGACGGATGGTTGTGGACGAGGATGACGCCCGACGCGTTGAGCCGGACCGCGTCCCGGTAGAGCTCGCCCACTCGGACCAGGCTCGAGCTGACGTTGCCCTGGTAGACGGTAGCGACGCGCAGTACGACGTTCTTGGTGTTGAGCAGGACCACCCGCAGCTCCTCCCGCTCGAGGCGACCCATCTGCAGGATCAGCCGCTCGGCGACATCCCGCGGGGCCCGGATCGTCCAGCGGCCCGAGGGCCAATCGGCCAGCAGCCGCCGGCCCAGCTCGAAGGCTGCGGTCAGCTGGGCCGCCCGGGCCGGCCCGATGCCGGGAATCGCCGCGAGCTCCGTGTCCGACGCCCGGGCGAGCCCGGTCAGGCCGTCGTGCCGGGCGAGTGCCTCCTCGGCCAGGTCGACCGCGTTCCTGCCGCGCGCACCAGTGCCCCACACGAGCGCGATCAGCTCGGCCGAGCTGAGCCCACCCGGCCCGCGCAGGGCCAGCCGCTCGCGCGGCCGTTCGGCCTCGGGCACCTCGCGCAGGGCCCGCCCCGCGCGCGTCGTCGGCGCCCGGTCGGGAACGAGCGGCGCGAACGGAATGGTCATGGAAAGCCTCACGTCTCGGCACGCTGGTGTCCCCGACCCCGAACAGCGGAGCCCGCCGATTCCCCCGTCATCCGGGGCCGGGAACACGACGAACCCTATCGGGCGGCCCTCACCATTCGATCATCGCGGCCTGCACCCGGACTCGGGATCGAGTGACGGGTCGGTTCAGCCCAGGGTCGGTTCAGCCCAGGGACAGTCCGACCAGCACCAGGGGGATCGCGTTGTACATCGCGTGCATCCCGAACGACGATACGAGCGAGCCCCGCCGGACGAAGATCCAGCCGAGCGCAATGGCCACCGGCAGCCGGGTGAGGAAGGCGATCAGGGCGCCCGGCGGCGAGCCGCTCAGGGTCAGCACATGGGCAACGGCGAAGAGCAGCGCGCCGCGCAGGATCCCGCCTCGAACGCCCATGCCCCGAACCCAGGCGGTGGTGGCAAACCCCCGGTAGAACAGCTCCTCGCCGAGCGGGGCGATGAGCACGCCCGAGACCAGGTTGATGACCGCGTCAGCGGTGGTCTGGGCGGGTGGCAGCGGGCTCGGTGGGGTGACTCCGAGCAGCTTCACCAGGACGGCGCCGAGGATGGCCGTGAGGAACAGGATCGGGACGCCCAGGGCCATTCCCACGAGCAGGTCCTGGGCGAGCCTGGGGATCGCCCAGCCGGTCGCGGTCCGGATTGGGACGCCCATCTCCCGCCACGCCAGCGAGCCCGAGCCAACCACGAAGAGGGCGACCAGTCCGACGGCACTGCCGTTCAGGATGAGCAGGCCGACCAGCGTCTCACCGGTCGAACCGGCAGGAATGTCGAGCAGGTCGAGCGGCACGAGGGCCACGACCTCGAGGAAGAGGGTCAGGGCGATCGTCGCAGCGAACAGCAGGAACGGGGACGGCCCGCGGTAGGGCAGGACGGCGGCCGCCTGGCGTTCGATCGCCTGGGACCCTGCGGCCGCAGCCAGGCCGAGCGTCAGCAGGAATGTGCCGGCACCCAGCAGGATCGCCCCGGCCAGGTTGGTCGACTGGGCCAGGAGGACGACCAGGATCGTGGCGGCACCGAGGAGACTGCCCAGCCAGCCGACGAGGTACAGCCCGGGCGCATGCCGGCCGTCAAGCGAGAACGTCCGCAGCCCGGGTCTGGGCGGACCGGGCTGGGCGACGGGCTCGAGGTGTTCGAGGTCGCCTGGCTCAGGCTCCTCGGCCTGGACCGCGGGAGGTGCGACCGGGCTGCTGTCGCCCGGTCCGGTCAACGCTCCGGGAGCGGGTCGGACGCGGAGCGGGCCGTCCTCGGACCGGCCGCCCGGGGCGAACGCCGGGGCGCTGTCGCGGATCCGTCGATTCCGGTGCTGATGACGGGCGGCTCGGACGAGCTGGCGCTGGTGGCGCGGGCATTCGGGACGCTGGCCGCCGGGGCGTTCGCGCTGGGCCCGATCGAGCTCGTCGCCGCTGCGCCGGCGGAGACTGCCGCCGCCACCTGGTATGGGGCGGGCGTCGCGCCCGCCGTCACCGGCATCAAGTCACGCCGTTCGAAGTCCTTGCCGCACCACGCGCACAGGGACCAGTCCAGGCCAACCAGCCGGTTGCAGTTCGGGCAAACCCGATTGAGCCGGGTCCGACAGGTAGGACAGATCAGCCATTGATCGCTGACCCGACGAGCGCAGCCTGGGCAATGGGGAACGGCCTCCACCTCGTTGAGGAGGGCCTCTTCGGCCAGTGAGCGCTCGTTCGCCTCGCCGATCTTCTCGTGCGGCCGGATCAGCCGGTAGATCACGACTCCGAAGATGAACAGCACCGGCGTGAACAGGATGATCAGGCTGGCTGCCACGTAGGGCAGGATTGGATTGTCCGTCCGGGTCTGGATGTCGCGGAACGCCCAGTAAGCCGTCGCGATCCAGATCACCACGACATAGGCGGCGATCACCCGGACACCGAATTGGACGATGGGCGTATCGAAGAACCCGCCCAGCGCACCCCCCACCGTATTGATGACTACGTCCATCCGCCTGGCCCGTGCCTCCTGTGAGGATGAGACGACCCGCGTCTGCCGTGGGGCAGTGTATCAGGGGTCCCACGCCGGCTAGACGCCTGGAGGAGCCGCCTGGTGACGCACGGGACGGACGCCAAGGATACCGCCGACCACAAGGACGATCGCCGCGATGAGCAGGAGGGTCACGCCGAGGCCGTCGCTGTAGGGTCGCGTCTGGTAGGCCCAGTCAAGCCCGAACAACACGCCGCCGATCAGGAGCGGCGCCACTCCGGCCCGGATCCAGGTCGGGATCGGGTTCGGGATGGCATTGATCGCGAGCAGGGCCAGGGCCGCCAGCACCAGCGGCAGGTAACCCGAGTTCGCCAGCCCCCACCGGTCGAAGTAGCCGCTCCCGACCGCTCCGATCACGCCATCGCGCGACCAGGGCATCAGGAAGCTGACCGCCGCGATCGCCGAACCGGCAATGGCCAGCCAGCCTGGCAGCTCGGTCGGAGCCTGGACGGAGACACCGCCGGCCGGGACCGACGAAGCGACTCCCGCCTCGGGCGGCCCTGGTGGGTTCGGGGCGAACGCGACTGGCGCCGTGGCGGCAGCGGCGCTCACGGCGTAGCCGCCGGTCGAGCGCAGGAAGCTCGATTCGTCGACGCGGACCGCCCGGGCGCCCGGAGTCGGGGCCAGGAAGGCGGCCGACGGCGCGAGGTAGGCGCCGGGAATTGCCGGACTGACCGGCCGAACCGTGCCGGGTTGGGGATCGTTCGGGCGAGCGTACGGCGCGGGCGCCGGGCGGCGCGTCTCGAGCTGGCTGAGGATCGAACCCGAGCGGGACGGCCTGATGACAGCCGGAACAGCGTCGATTGGAGCAGCCGGGGCCGGTGCGGCGGGGCCGGCGCCGGAAGTGCTCGCGGCCGGCGGTTCGGCCGCGCTCCGGGCGGCCGGCTTGGCCGGGGGCGTCCGGGCCGCCGGTTTGGCCGCGCTGACGGCGGCGATGAGCGACCCGCACGACTGGCACGACAGCCGCCCGCCGGAGACGAGTGCGCCGCACGAAGGGCAGGCGATCGGCTTCCTGGGCAATGTTCCACACCTCTCGCTCCGACCGCCGACGCGTCCCGACGGCTCGGGCGCTACAGGGTGGCACGCTCCGGGCTCATTCGAATACTCCCCCGATGGTCCTCCCCGACAGTCAGGGTCAGGCTCAGGCTGCGCCAGGTCGCGAGCACACCGGCAACGCCCAGGCCGATTGCCCAACAGGCCGCGAACAGGACGGCGGAGGCGATCACCAGGCCCGTTCCGGCGAGCCCGCCGCCGCCCAGCAAGGCGCTCCGGGCGATCTCCCAGGACCAGCTGATCAGGACGATCACGAGCCCCAGTGCGACGAACGCCAGGGCCAGGGACACGAGCACGACTCCGACGATCGACACGGGCCGCCGAAGGCACAGGACCACGGAACCGATGAAGGCCGCGGCCACGCGCTCGCCACGAAGGACGACCAACCGGACGGCCAGGCCGGCCCACGCCTCACCGACCAGCCAGGCCAGCCCGACCAGGCCGACGACCTCGGGGGCCTGGGCGGCGACCCGCAGGGCGATCGGGGTGACGAGATCGGTTGGCGCGGTCAGCTCGAGATAGGTGATCTGGCCCAGCCGGGGCAGGCCGATGGCGAGAGCGATGGCAAGGGGCACCAGGCTGAGCAGGCGGATCAGCACGACCCGGCCCAGGAGGCCGATGGTCGCAGCGGCCGGCGGATGTTCGGATGGATCTGCACCGAGCTGCCCAGCCCGCACCAGGCTGATCTCCGAGGCCGCGGCCACGACCGTGCCCGCGATCAATGCCGCGAGGGCCAGACCGGCGACGAGCGCGATCCGGACCACGAGCCCGGTTGTTGGGCCATTGGGCGTGATCGAGGCCGGGCCGACAAGCGTACCCAGCCCGACGACGCTGGGCAGGACGAGCACCGGCAGCGCGAACAGGATGATCCCGCCCCGTGCCAGGAAGCCGGCCAGCGCGATTGGCCACAGCCCGGGGCCGGCCAGGGCACGGCCGGCCGCCAGACGAAGCGCCCGCAGGCCAGCCACCCGGATCCTACGGTTGCGGGCTCGACGACGAGGGGACGAGCACGTCCAGCCGCTGGAGGGCCTGCTGGACCTTCGCAATCTCGGCGCCGTAGGTTGCGAAGTCGCCCTTGCGCAAGGCTTCCTGGGCCAGCTCGAAGTGCTGGTTGGCGTAGGCGATCAGCGCCGCCACGTCGTCGGCGGGCGGGCTCGAACCCGGGCCGGACGAGGCGCTCGGTGTGGGACTGGCGGTTGGGCCGCCGCTCGGTGCGGGTGACGGGCTGGCGCTGGGCGGTGGCGAGGCCCCGGACTGGGCCAGGAGCAGGCTCAGGGATCCCCCCAGGGTGGTGGCCCAGACGACCTTGGTCGGGCTCGCGACCACGATCCGTTCGAAGGCCGGGAAGGCGCTATTCGCCGACTGGAGATAGATCGGCTGCAGATAGATCAGGGAATTCTGGACCGGGACCACGATCAGGTTGCCCTTGATCACGCGGCTGCCGGCCTGGTCCCACAGGGTCAGCTGGGCACTGATCGTCGGATCGGCATCGATCTTGGCCGAGATCTGGTTGGGCCCCAGGATCGAGGTGTCCTGGGGGAACTTGTAGACCTCGACCTGGCCATAGTTCGGCGCGTCGTTGCGAGCGGCGATCCAGGCGATCATGTTCGGGCGGCTGGCCGGGACCATCGGCTGGAGCAGCAGGAACTCGGGTTGCGAGCCGTTGGGCAGGCGCATCTCGACGTAGTAGGCCGCGTTGGGCAGGCTCTGGGTCCCGCCCGCGTCGGGCGGCACGGTCCACAGGTCGGTGTTGTTGTAGAAGTCGGCCGGATCGGTGACGTGATAGCGGGCGTACTCCCGCGTCTCGACGTCGAACAGGTCCTCGGGCACGCGCAGGTGGGCCGCCACATCGGCCGGCATCGCGCTCATCGGCGTGAACATCTGGGGAAAGACGTTCTCGTAGGTCCGGATGATCGGATCGCTGGCATCACTGACGTAGAAGGTCATCTTGCCGGTGTAGGCGTCGACCACGACCTTGACGCTGTTCCGGATGTAGTTGAAGTCCTGGCCGGACAGGGCCGAGCCGCTGGCCAGCTGGCCGGTGTTGGCCGGCTGAGCATTCGGGAACGCATTGCTCGTCGTGTAGGCATCCTGGATGTAGTCCAGGCCGCCGCTGCTCGTCACGACCAGGTAGGGGTCGCTGTCGAAGCTCAGGAAGGGGGCGACCATCGAGATCCGGTCGAGGATCGAGCGGTGGATGAGGAGCTGGCTCTCGTCGGTGATCTGGTCGCTGATCAACAGGTTCAGGTCCTTCAGCTCGATCGCCCACACGAGCCGCGAGAACGTGGTGTCGAGCTTGATCCCGGTGGTTCCCGTCCAGCGCGTCGTGGCGCCCGAGTTGGCCGGGTTCGTCGTATCACCTGAGTTCGTCCCGATCGGATAGTCGAACTCGTCCTGGCGGGCACCGGTGATGATCCAGTCGCTGGGCCGCTCACCGAAGTAGATCCTGGGCTGAGTGATCTGGGGCGCTCCATTGGTCGAGACCGGTGGCAGGTCGCTGATGTACAGGTCGGGCTGGCCCTCGGGCGTGGCCGCATTGACCGGGACCATGGCCACCCCGATTCCGTGGGTGAAGGTGATCCGCTGATTCACCCAGGAGTCGGCCTGGGGGTTCTTCTCGGGGGCCAGCTCGCGACCGGCCAGCATGACCTGGCGGGCACTGTTGTTGATGTTGTAGCGATCGGTATCGACGTTGGTGAAGTCGTAGTACTGGCGAACCGTCTGGAGCTGGTCGAGCGAATCGCGCAGGGGCGCCGCATCCCACAGGCGGGCATTCACGAACGTGCCGGCCTCACTCGCCACGGCCGCGGCCGTCAGCGGATCCTGCCCCGAGTACTGGGTCACCTGCCAGGGATTCAGGTTGTAGGCGATGCGGGTCATCGCAATGTTGTTCTTGATGTACGGCGCTTCCTTGGCCAGCTGGTCGGGCTCGACGGCGAGGCGCTGGATCGCGGCCGGATAGACCTGACCGAGGACGATCGTTGCGCTGAACCAGAAGATGATCACCGCCCCGAGCGGCCAGAGCATCCGGGTGAATGCGCCGCCGACCAGGAGCGCCCCGGCGATCGCGGCGACCGCGGTCAGCACGTCGAATGCGAGGAAGCGGGCGTTCTGGTCGGTGTAGCTGACGCCGGCGGCGACGCCGTTGGTGCTGTACACGAGATCGAGCTTGTCGAGCTGGTAGCCGAAGGCGATGCTCGCGAGGTACAGCCCGGCCAGCGCGGCTAGGTGGACCCGCATCGGCGTCGTGAACGTGATCCCACCCCTCAGGCCGCCGATCAGGTAGCGCCCCGCCGACACCGCGAGGGCGGCCAGGAGGAGACCGTTGATCGTCGACTGGATCCAGCGCAGGAACGGCAGCTGGAACAGGTAGAAGCTGACATTGCGGCCAAAGATCGGGTCGACGACCTGGGGCACTCCGGCCGGGCTGTAGGGCACCTGGTTCCGCCAGAGCAGGATGATCTCCCAGCTTCCGGCGGCCGCTGCGGCGACGCCGAACGCGATCAGGACGACCAGGGCGATCAGGCTCCAGCGGGCGATCGGAGCCAGGTCGGGCAGGTCGTCGGCGCTGAACGTGATCGCATCGACCGGGCGCTGGCCCATCCGGTTGCCGCCCGGCCGAGCGGGCGGCCGGCCTTCCCAGCCGCGTGCCTGGTCGTCGCCGGCGAGGCGCTCGAACCAGCCGGCGAACGGGCTCGGCTTATCCGGATCGGGCGGCGGCAGCAGGCGGCCGGCGAGCCAGAAGTTGAACAACAGGAAGACGAGGGCAACCAGTCCGCCGGCGACAAACAGGCCGGCCTGGGTCAGCACCCGGGTCCAGAAGACACTCTCGTAACCGACGCTCTGGAACCAGATTGCATCGGTCAGGAAGTTGACCCCGACTCCGAGCAGGATCACCACGACGACGATCGCCAGGGCGATCAAGCCGATCCCGAAGCGGCGCATCGCGCGACCGGAGCCGGCACCGTCATCGGGCCCCCCAACCACGACCCGCGGCCGGGGCGGGCGACGGCCGCTGCTGCCCCCTGGCCGCCATGGACCGCGCGGTCCGCCGCGACCGCCTCCAGGCACGACGACCGGACGGCCGGGAACGGGTTCGGACGGATCGCCCGGCTCTGTTACCTCGGGCCCGTCCGACTCCCCGCCTTCGGCGTCAGACGCCGGCTCAGCAGCATCGGGCTCGGCCGGCTCGGCCGGCTCGGCCGGATCCTTGTCGCCGTCGGGCGGCGTTCCACCGTCCGGGGGGGACCCCTCCGGGTTGGCGGCGGCCGCCTCGGCCTGACGGCGGCGGAGCTCATCAAGGAACTCGTCGAAGAGGTCGCGCACTGTCGGCCGAGTCTACTCCGCGCAGTCCGAACGGGCCGCCGGGCTGTTTCCGGCCCGCGCACCGCGGCGATGTTGATCTGAGCGAGACAAGACGGCGGTTTCAGCAGGCTCGAATCGGGCCCGAGGGCACGCGGGTCGCGAGTTCATCCCGAGCCAGGCGTGGGTCGGCATGATTTCGGCGCAGTCAGCGGGCGGACCTGACCCCGGAGCGGTCGAAACGGGCGTCTTGTCGCGCTGCCGGGAACACCTGGCCGGGGCAGGTCCACAACCCACCGGCGACCGGGCCGGCGCCTCGATCAGGACCTCGCGAGCCGCTCGATCGTGCTCCGAAATGCCGCGAGGACGGTGCTCGCCAGCTCATCCGGCCGCATGCCCAGGGCACGCGCCGGCTCCCACTTGAACCCCGCCCGGATCGCGATCGGCGACACCCATGGGGTCCGCGGATCCATGGATGGCACGATCGGGGCAAGGCGGATGCACAGCTTGCCGTCCTCCTCGAGGATCAGGCCGGACAGGGCCCCGGACAGGGCCGGGCCCAAGCGCACGACGGGTGGATCCGGCGGCGGGCCGGCGGCCGGCGCGGCGTCGCGAAACGACACGACACCGTCGTCGTCGGCGACCCACAGGATGGCCAGCCACCAACCGTCATCGAGCACGATCGGGCGGCTCATGCCGACCCTGGCCGGGCGACCACCAACGTGGATCTCGAGCTCTCGCAGGAAGGATGGCCCGGGTGGCGGCAGGCGAGCCGGCAGCCGGGGGTCCTCAGCCGCCGGGCGCTCCCGTTCCAGCGTCCGGCGACCCAGCGACCACGTCCGGCGTGCCAGGGGCGGCTTCGGCGGCCTCGGCGGCCTCGGCGGCCGGGCCGGCGTCGATGGGCGATGCCTCCGCGGCAGACTCCTCGGCCTCGGTTGGCTCGGCGTCGTGGGGCAGGGTGATCCCTTCGGCCTCCAGCTCGAGCCGGAGCATCTCGCGGCGGACGGCCAGCGACGGTGGTTCGACGGCGGCCGAGGACGCACTGGAGGTATCGACCTCCTCGTCTGCATCACCCGAGATCCAGGACATGATCTTGTTCCGGCGGGGCGGAGCGCCGGCCTTCCAGGCCAGGGCATTGACGTCGATCGTGGTCACCCCGGGCACATCGCCTTCGACTGGTCCGTTGAGCTGGGCGCCACAGCTCGGGCAGGTCGCCAGGTCATCGCTCGGCAGCGCCGCGGAGCACCATGGGCAGCGCGGCCCGCTGGGTGGACTGGAGACGTCCGGCCAGGTGCCGGCCGGAGCCGCGGCCGCACCGGCATCAGCCTGGCCTGACTCGTCGCCGGTCGCTGGTCCGGCGGGAGTCTCGGCCGGAGCGGCCGTCGCAACGGGCGCCGCGGCCACGTCGCTCACGACGACGGCCGGTTCGGTGGGGGCGGCCTCGGCCGGAGCCGGTGCGGTCGGAGCCGGCGCTGATTCGGTCATCGCCGAGCCGGCTGGCGGCTCGGGCTGGACGGCATCGGCTGGACCTGGTGCGGGGGTCGTCCTCTTGGCCATGGCCGAAACTCTAGCGTGTCGAGAGGCGCGCCGAACCACCCGTTCGTACGAAAAGCCGGGCCAGCGGGACTACTCCCACTCGATCGTGGCCGGTGGCTTCGAGCTGATGTCGTAGACGACGCGGTTGACGCCCGGGACCTCGTTCACGATCCTCGAGCTGATCTTGCCCAGGACGTCGTACGGCAGCTTGGCCCAATCGGCCGTCATCCCGTCGTCCGAGGTCACGGCCCGGATGGCCACGACGTTGGCGTACGTGCGTCCATCGCCCATCACGCCCACGCTGCGGACTGGCGTCAGGATCGCGAACGACTGCCACACGCTCCGGTACAGGCCGGCGGCCTTGATCTCGTCGATGACGATCCAGTCGGCCTCGCGCAGCGTGTCGAGGCGCTCGGCGGTCACCTCGCCGATGATCCGGATCGCCAGGCCCGGGCCCGGGAACGGCTGGCGCTGGACCATCGCGTCGGGCAGGCCGAGCTCCAGTCCCGACTGCCCGAACCTCGTCCTTGAACAGGTAGCGCAAGGGCTCGATCAGCTTGAACCGGAGGTCGGCGGGCAGGCCGCCCACGTTGTGGTGGGTCTTGATCTTCTGGGCTGCCTTGGTCTCCGAGGTCGCGCTCTCGATCACGTCGGGATAAAGCGTGCCCTGGGTCAGGAAGTCGATCCGGCCCAGCCGGCTGGCCTCCTCCTCGAAGACCCGGATGAACTCATCGCCGATGATCCTGCGCTTCTGCTCGGGGTCCTCGACGCCGGCCAGCCGGTCGACGAACCGCCGGCGGGCATCGACCATGACCAGGCGCATCCCGAGATTGGCCTCGAAGGTCTGGCGCAGGAGCTCGGATTCCTTCTTGCGCATCAGCCCGTGGTCGACATAGATGCAGGTGAGCCGGTCACCGACCGCCCGATGGACGAGGGCGGCGGCGACAGCCGAGTCCACTCCGCCGCTCAGGGCACAGATGACCAGCCCGTCCGAGGCGGTCGCTGCGGCATGGGCGTCGACCCTGGCCCGGATGTCGGCCACGCTCGAATCGATGAAATTGGCCGGCGTCCAGGTCGGCCGCGCCCTGGCGATCCCGAGCACGAAGTTGCGCAGGATCTCCCGGCCGCGCGGGGTGTGGACTACCTCGGGATGGAACTGGATCGCGTACAGGCCACGGCTCGGGTCGGCAAAGCCGGCCAGCGGCGAGGAGTCGGTCTGGGCCGTCGCGCTGAAGCCCTCGGGCAGGCGGGTGATCGAGTCGCCGTGGCTCATCCATACGGGTTGCTCGCGATCGAGGCCGGCGAACAGCCCGTCAGCGGAGGTGATCGTGACGCTGGCCGGTCCGTACTCGCGCCGGTCGGCCGGCACGACATCCCCACCCAGCTCCCGGGCCATCAGCTGGGCGCCGTAGCAGATGCCCAGGACAGGCACCCGTCCACTCCAGACGTGACCGTCGGGCATCGGCGCGCCAACGTCGTAGACCGAGTTGGGCCCCCCGGACAGGATCACCGCCTTCGGCCGGCGCCGTTCGATCTCCGACCAGGGCGTGTCGTGCGGCAGCAGCTCGGAGTAGACATTCAGCTCGCGGACCCGGCGGGCGATCAGCTGGGCGAACTGGCTGCCGAAGTCGAGGATGACGACCGTATCGTGGCCGCCCGCGTCGGCGATCGGCCCGGCCAGGCCCGCGCCCGGCCGGTCGTCGGGCGATCGATCCGGGGCCGGCGCCTTGAGCGCCGTTTCGAGGTAGGCCTCGACCTCAGCATCGTCGGGGGCAAGGACGCGATGTCCGGCGTTGGCCGGGTCGCCGTGGACCGTCTTGCCGCGCTTGGGGTCGGTCATCCGGGGTTGGGCATGTGAGCGTCGGTCATGGTCGATTGCGCATCCCTTCGGCCACCGGGCTGAAATATTCCTCGAGTCGCCCGGCAACCTCGGCCGGCGGATGGAGCTCCGCGATGGCCACCCGCATATGGCGCAGCCAGGCGTCGCGCTCAGTCGAGCCAATCGCAAACCCGGCGTGGCGCATCCGCAGCCGGGGGTGGCCACGTTCCTCGTCGTACGTCCGCGGCCCGCCCCAGTACTGGGCGAGGAACAGCGTCAGCCGGTGGCGGGCCCCCGCCAGGTCGTCGGGATCCGGGTAGACCGCCAGGATGACCGGATCGCCCGCGACGCCGTCATAGAATCGATTGACGAGGGCCTCGAAGAATGGCATCCCGCCGGCCGCCTCGTAGATGCTGGCGGATTCCGCGGCCGGGCTGGAACCCTCATCCAGCACCGGCAGGCCGCGGTTGGGATCGCTCAGCGGGATCGCTGCCAGGACTTGCCCTCGGTCTGGGTGGACGGGGCAAAGACCAGTTCGACAGCCTGCATCTCGCGGATCGAGCGGGCGCCCAGGGCCGCCATCGATTGGCGCAGTGCCCCGACCAGGTTTTCGGAGCCGTCGGTCGCGCTGGCCGGACCGAACAGGATCCGTTCGAGTGACCCAACCGTGCCCACCTTGATCCGGGTGCCCCGAGGCAAGGTGGCCGACGGCGCGGCCATTCCCCAGTTCGTGCCCCGACCGGGGGCCTCCGCGGCCCGGGCGAGGGGTGAGCCGATCATCAGCGCGTCGGCGCCGGCCGCGATCGCCTTGGCCAGCTCTCCGCCCCGGCGCATGCCGCCGTCGGCGACGACGGGGACATAGCGGCCGGTTTCGGCCAGGTACGCGTCGCGCGCGGCGGCCACGTCACTCACCGCAGTGACCTGGGGGATGCCGATGCCCAGGACCTCCCGGGTGGTGCAGGCGGCCCCCGGCCCTACCCCGACGAACACGGCCGCGGCGCCCTGCTCCATGAGGGCGAAGGCGGCCTCCGCATTGGTCGTGTTGCCCACGGCCACGGGGATCGGCATCGATCGGGTGAAGTCGGCCAGCGACAGGGGCTCGTACTCGGAGGCGAGGTGGCGGGCGCTGCTGACCTGGCTCTGGACAAGGAACAGGTCTGCGCCATGGTCGGCGCACAGGGCGCCGAAGCGACGGGCCGCTCCGGGAGTCGCCGCGACCGCGGCCTTCGAACCGGCAGCGTGAAGCTCGTCAATCCGGCGAACGATCAGGTCGTCCCGGATCGGCGCGGCGTACGCTTCGGCAAGCAAGCCCTGGACGGCATCGTCGGGTGCGCCGGCGATCCGGGCCAGGACGGCGTCGGGATCGTCGTAGCGGGTCTGGACGCCCTCGAGATTGAGGATCGCCAGTCCGCCCAGACGGGCGAGCTCGCCGGCGAGGTGGACGTCGACGACCGCGTCCATGGCTGAGGCGATGATCGGGATGGCCAGGACGATCCCGGCCAGGTCCTGGCGGAGCTCGACATCGTTTGGCTCGACGGTGCTCGTGCCCGGGGCGAGCGAGACATCCTCAAAGCCATAGGTTGGCCGAATCGTGTCGACCTTGGAGCGGAAGATCCGGCGCTGGGCAGGGTCGCCGGCCGGGCCGATCGCGAGTGGGTCGGTCGATATGCGCAAGCTCGCCTCCGGGATGGTCGCGCCGCCCGCCGACGCGTGGGACCGGTCCCGGTCCAAGTCTATCAGCCGGCCGGCCGTCGCCCGTCGGGATCCAGCCGAAACCAGGCGGCCCGGGCCGGGTCGAGCAGGTCCTCCTGGATGCGCCGAATCGACTCCCGGTAGGCCGGCCAGACCGCCAGGTCCAGGGCTGCACCGGGATCGACCCAGCGGAGCTCGTCGTGCTCGTGCGAGATGACCGGCTCGCTGCCGGGACGGACCCGCACGGCGAAGATCGCCGCCACCAGGATCGCGTCGACGCTGGGTTCGTGGAATTGGTTGACCTGGTCGAGATCGAACAGCGCCTCGATGCTCGCCCCGTCGAAGCCGGTCTCCTCGCGCAGCTCGCGCAATGCGCCGGCCACGACTCGCTCGCCCGGCTCGAGCGAGCCGGACACGCATTGCCACAGGCCGGCCAGGATCCGGCCGGGCGCGCGGCGCAGCATCAGGAGCTCGATGGGCGATGTGGGCCCAGCCTCCCGGAAGATCCAGACGTCGACGAGGTCGGGTCGGATCAGAGCCGTTCGAACCGTTCGACCGGGATGACGAAGACGGTCGCTCCGCCGACTTCGACCTCGAGCGGGTAGGGCATGAAGAACTCCCCAGGCTCCATGATCGGCGGCATCGGATTGACGATCTGGGTGCGGGCCGTGCACGTTCGCCGGATGATCGCCAGGACCTCCTCGATCTGGGTCTCTTCGACGCCCACGATGATCGTGGCGTTCGACTGCTTGAGGAAGCCACCGGACGAGTGGAGGCGGGTCGCCCGGTACTCGCGTTCGAGCAGCCCGTCGACCAGCGCGCCGGCATCCTCGTTGTGAACGATCGCGACGACCAGCTTCATCGCCCGAGGATACGAGCGGACCGCCCTCCCGTCGAGGGGCTGGCTTGCGACCGTGGGCGGGATCGAGGGTCGTACAATGGCCCGGCCGACCCGTCCGGCACATCACCCGGCACCAGGGAGACCCCAGCCCGATGGATCGCTCGACCGACACGCTAGCCACGAGTGCCGCGGCGCTCGCCCACGGCGGCGACCTCGATCAAACCCTGTCGGCGTTGCTCGCCGCCGCGGCGACCGCCACGGACGGGCCGCTGGCCGTCGCGTTCCTCGAGGATCCGGACCGACCCGGGCTCCAGCTCAGCGCCTCGATCGGGATGACTCCCGAGGCCGACCGGACGTTCGAGGCGGCGGTCAACGTGGAGGGCCATCGCGTCGCCGCGGTCGCCCGGGACCTGACCCCGTCGTTCGGCTCGATCGACCAGAGCGAGAACGGACCGGCGATGGTCGATGCGATCCTGCCCCTCGTCGTCCGCCACGACGGCGTGGACATGGGCGTGGGCGCCATGGCATTTGCCTGGCCGGCCCCGCATCAGATCGGCGATGCCGATAAGACAATCCTCCAGGCGATCGCCAGCCTGGCCGCCGTTGCCGTCGACCGGGCGCGGCTCGGCTCGCTCGCCGCCGAGCGCTCGGAGTGGTTCGAGCGGATGGCCCACACCGACCCGCTGACCGGCCTCGCCAATACCCGCACGCTCGGCCGGGTGCTCGAGCTCGAGCTTGCCCGGGCGGCCCGCCAGGGCGGCGAGGTCTCGGTTGCCCTCATCGACATCGACGGCCTGAGCGCCGTCAACGACGCGTCCGGGCACGAGGCCGGCGACGACATCCTGCGCGCGGTCGCGACCGTCCTGGCCGAGTCCGTCCGGCTGGTCGATACGGTCGCCCGCTACGGTGGCGACGAGTTTGTCCTGATCGCGCCCGGGGCGGCCGGCATGACCGTGGCCCAGCGGGTCCTCGACGGAGTGGCGGCGCTGGCCGAACAGCATGGCCGCCGGATCAGCGTCTCGGTGGGGCTGGCCCGCTTCCCGTCCGACGGAGCGAGCTCCGAGGAGCTGTTGACCTCGGCGACCGGGGCACTGGCCGCGGCCCGCGATGGCGGCCCGGGCAAGCTGGCCGCCGCATCCCCGGTCCAGACGAGCTGATCCTCAGGCCGTCCCGGGGATCCCAAGACCGTCAGGGGTCAGCTGCCCTGGGTCGTGACTCCGCTGACCACCATCGGCAGGGTCGGGGTCGTGGCCCCGCTGGCCGGCTCGCGGGTCAGGCCGACCGTGAGGCCGGTCCCGGTCGGAACCTGGCTCGCGCTGAGGTGCCCCAGGCCATCTGACCCGACGATGAACGAGCCGACCGGCTGGGGACTGCCGGATGGGGCGATCACCCAGGCCTCGTAGACCTCGGATCCGCTCGTCGGCTCGAGCCCGTGGACGGCCATCGCGAACGAGCCATCGGGAGCGACCGCCGCCAGGCCGGCTGGACCGCCGGCCGCCCCGGGCACGAGGATCGTGGCCTGGCCGCCGGGCTGCTGGGCGATCGTCAGGACCTGCTCGACCGCAGCCTGCTGGGCCTGGGCTGCGGAAAGCTGCTGGCTCAGCTGGATGTTCCATGCACCGAGGGCGGCGATGATGACCACGGCCGCGATCGCCACGATCCAGCGCAGCGGAGACCGGCGACGGGTGCGCTCACCGGCAAGATCGATCGGCGGCGCCGGCTCAGCCGTCGCGGCGATCGGCACAGTCGCCGCCACCACGGGCACAGTCGTGGCCACCGCCGGCGCGTCAGGTGGCGGCGTCGTCGCGTGGCCGGCCGAGCCGGCCCCGAGCGAGGTGATCAGGCGGTCGGCCGCCGCGTCCGTGCGCTCGCCCGCCCGGATCTCGGCCTCGATCGCGGCGCGGATCCGGCCGCCCAGCGCAGTCGGCGGTTCGACCGGCTCGACCGACTCGGCGAGGTAGGGCACCACCCCGCCCAGCTCATGCATCTCCGGATGGGCTTCGGGGCAGGTCGCCAGATGATCGCGAACATCGTGCATCGCGGCCGGATCGAGGGCGCCCAGGACGAAGCCCGCGGCCAGGTCGCGGACCTCGTCGCAGCTCAGCACGCTCACGTCGATCCTCCGCCCCGACGGCTGTCGCCGGCATCGAGGCCCACGATGGCGCTGCGCATCTGCTGAAGCCCCAGCCGCATCCGGCTCTTGACCGTACCCAGTGGCGCGTTCGTCCGAAGCGCGATCTCCTGCTGGGTGAGGCCGCTGAAATAGCCCAGCTCGAGGGCCTCGCGCTGAACCGATGAGAGCGTCTGGAGCGCGGCCAGGATCGCATCGCGATCAAGCCGGCCGGCTACCTCCGACCAGACGTCTGGCTGGGTCAGGCTCGGCGGCGGCGCCTCTTCGTGCTCCGGCAGCTCGCTCGTCGGGCGGCGCCGGCGAATCGCATCAATCGCGCGGTGGTGGACGATAGCCAGCAGCCACGTCTTCACGCTGCCGCGCTCCGTTGCGTACCGGCTCGCATTCCGCCAAGCGCCCACGAACGCCTCCTGGACGACATCGTCGGCCAGGCTGGCATCGCCGGTGATTCGGAGCGCGAGTCCGTAGGCCATCGTTCGATACTTCTCGTACAGGAGCTCGATCGCTCCGGGGTCCCCACCGGCGATCGCCTCGAGCACGGCTCGATCGGCATCGTCAGTGGCACTGTTCAGGCGACCCGGGGCACGGGCAGGCGAGTCGCTCATCGGTTCATGCGCAGCGCGGACGGCCGCGGTTCACCGGTCGTGAGGTTCGGACGCACCGCCAGCCGATCCAGTCCGGGCACACGACGGACCGCTGCGACGACCTGGTCGAATACGGCGTCCACGTCCGCGGCGGCGTCGACCACGACGAAACGCTCGGGCTCCTCCCCCGCCATCGTCCTGAACCCGTCCCTCACCCGGCGATGATAGGCGAGGTCCATGCCGGCCTCGAAGCGCTGTTGCTCGTCACGCCCCTTGCGCGCCAGCCCGACCTCGGCCGGCAGGTCGAGCAGGATCGTCCGATCCGGTCGGAGGCCCGCCGTCGCGAGCGCCTCGAGCTGGCGCAGGCCGTCGAGGGCGAGGCCGCTGCCGTAGCCCTGGTAGGCGATCGTCGAGTCGGCGTAGCGAGCGCAGATCACCAGCTCGCCCCGGGACAGGGCCGGCCGGAGCACGTCCTCGACATGCTGGGCCCGGGCCGCGTTGAACAACATCGCGTCGGTCCGGGAGCCGATCGCCACGGCCTCGTGACCGGCCGCCATGAGGATGTCCCGGATCAGCTCGCCGACCGGCGTGCCACCCGGCTCGCGGGTCAGCAGGACCGGGAATCCGGCTGCTTCAGCCGCGTCACGCAGGCGGCCCGCCTGGATCGTCTTGCCCGAGCCTTCGGGACCTTCGAACGTGACAAACCAGCCACGGGCATCGGGATTCACCTGACGGAGTGTAGCCCGGGTGTCCCGCCTAATCCGCCGTCCGAGCTGCCTCGGGCCCGGACCCGGCTACGATGCCGCCGATGGTCCCCCGAACGGCCCGGGCGCTGCTCCTTGCGATCGGCCTGCTGGTCCTCCTGCCGGCGGTGGCCCTGGCCCACCCGCTGGGCAACTTCACGGTCAACCACTACGCCGGGATCCGGGTCGAGCCGGACCGGGTCGTCCTCGACGTGGTGATCGACGAGGCCGAGATCCCAACGTTCCAGGCGCGCCTGTCGATCGACACGAACGGCGACGGGGTCATCTCCGATGCGGAGGCCGAGGTCGAGCGGCTGGCCGCCTGTCCGCGCCTCGTGCCGGACCTGCACCTGACTGCGGGCGGTACGCGCTTGACCCTGGACGAGTTCGGGGCGGGCCTCAGCTTTCCGCCCGGGACGGCCGGCTTGAGCACGATGCGCCTCGTCTGCGAGTTCTCGGCCGCCTTGCCTGCAGCCCTCACTGCCGGCACGCGAATTGGCTTCGACGACGCTTCCCATCCCGGGCGAATCGGCTGGCACGAGGTCGTGGTCACCGGCAGCGGGGTGACTCTTGCCTTGGGAGGCCTGCCCGCGAAGTCAGTCTCGAATCGGCTTCGCCTCTACCCGGCCAACCTCATTCCGCATCCGCTGGCGGTCAACAACGTGACGTTCGCGGCCAGTCCCGGCGGAGCCGCGACGCCGTATGTCGAGCCGGCCGATGCACTGCCGCTGATCCCGCCGGCGTCGCCTGAGCCATCGACCCCGCCGACCGCGGCCAGCCCGGCTCCGTCCTCGAGCCCGGGCGCAGCGGGCGTCGGCGGAGCCAGCCTGGGTGGCCCTGCGGGCCCGGCACCCGGTGGGTCCGGCGCCGTGCCGGGCGGAGTGGTCGGTCTCGACATTGCGGGCCTGGTCGGAGCGTCCGCGATCACCCCGTTCGTGCTCCTCGCGTCGCTGATGGCGGCCGGCCTGCTCGGTGCCGGCCACGCCCTGACTCCGGGCCACGGCAAGACCTTGATGGGCGCCTACCTCGTCGGATCGCGCGGCAGCGCCATCCACGCGATCGCCCTGGGCCTGTCGGTCACGGTGTCGCACACGCTCGGGATCATCATCCTGGCCGCCTTGATCCTGCAGGCCCGTGACGTCGCGCCGGAGCTGTTCAACACGATCGCCCCAGTGGCTTCCGGGCTGACCGTGGTGGCCATCGGTACCTGGCTGTTGCTCGGCCAGGCGCGGGCGTGGCGGGCCCGCCGGGCCAGCTCCGGGCATGACCATGGGCACGAGCACGGGGCGAACCACGACCACGGCCATGATCACGATCTTGGCCTGCCGCCGGCGGCACCGATCGGGTGGCGCAGCCTGTTCGTGCTTGGGCTGGCCGGCGGCCTGATTCCGTCGACCAATGCCCTGATCATCCTGCTCGCCGCGATCAACGTGGATCGACCGGCTTACGGCCTGGTCCTGGTCGTGGCCTTCGGGCTCGGGATGGCTTTCGTCCTGAGCGGCGTGGGCCTCGCCCTCGTGCTCACGAGGGATCGGCTCGACCACCTGCCGTCCGCTTCGAGCCTCGGCCGTCTGGCGACCTACGTGCCAGTCGGGGCCGCCTGCCTGATCTTCGGCCTGGGGATCTGGCTGACCAGCCAGGCGATCAGCGGCGGCCCGGCCTTCTGACCGTCGCGGGACACCGGCCTGCGTTCAAGCCTGCTATCGTGCCGCCGATGCGAGACCTGACCGACCGCGCCCTGTCGACTGCCACCAACCGCGGGGCGACCTATGCCGACGTCCGGATCGTCGAGCGGATGGACGAGTCGATCACGGTCAAGTCGGGCCGGGTCGAAGGCGTGGCCTCGGGCGAGAGCGAAGGGTTCGGGGTGCGCGTCCTGGTCGACGGCGCGTGGGGCTTCGCCTCGAGCCACCGCCTCGAAGCCGCCGAGGTCGACCGGGTGGCCGCCGAGGCGGTCCGGATCGCCCGCGCGTCGGCCACAGCCCTGCGCAACCGGGTCCGGCTGGACGATCGGCCGCCCGTCCACGGCCGGTTCGAGACGCCCGTTCAAGAGGACCCGTTCAAGGTCTCGCTCGAGACCAAGATCGGAGCCTTGCTGGCCGCCGACGAGGCCGCCTCTGCCGTCAAGGGGATCGCCTTCACCGAGACGATCTACGCGGCCCAGCGAGACCACACGGTCTTCGCGGCCAGCGACGGCAGCTCGACCGACCAGACGATCACCCACGTGGGCTCGGGCATCGAGACGAACGCGATCGAAGGCGACGAGCACCAGCGCCGAAGCTACCCGGACGCGGGCGGCGGCTGGCAGTCGGCCGGTTACGAGTACATCCGGGGCCTGCGCCTGGCCGACCATGCGGAGGAGCTGTCGGACGAGGCCGTCGCCCTGCTGAGCGCACCGCAATGCCCGTCGGGCCAGATGACCGTGGTCCTCGACCCGTCCCAGCTGTACCTCCAGGTCCACGAGAGCTGCGGCCATCCGACCGAGCTCGACCGGGTCTTCGGCACCGAGGCCTCCTATGCAGGCACCAGCTTCCTGACCACCGACAAGCTCGATTCGGGCTTTCGCTACGGCTCGGACCTGATCGACATCGTGGCCGATGCCACCGCGCCGGGCGGCCTGGGCACGTTCGGCTGGGACGACGAGGGGGTTCCCGCCCAGTCCGTGCCGCTGATCAAGGAAGGCATCCTGGTCGGCTACCTGAGCAGTCGCGAGACAGCTCCCCGGATCGGGCGCCAGTCCGGAGGCGCGATGCGGGCCGACGGCTGGAACCGCATCCCGCTGATCCGGATGACCAACATCAACCTCCTGCCCAAGCCGGGCATGAGCCTGGACGAGATCGTGGCCGACACCGACGATGGGCTCTACCTGCGCTCCAATCGGAGCTGGTCGATCGACGACCGTCGCCTGAACTTCCAGTTCGCGACCGAGGTCGCCTACGAGATCAAGGGCGGCAAGAAGGGCCGGATGTTCAAGAACCCGACCTATACCGGGATCACCTACGAGTTCTGGCGGTCGTGCGACGCGGTCGGCGACCAGAGCAGCTACGTGATGCTGGGCACCCCGAACTGCGGCAAGGGCGAGCCGGGCCAGACCGGCCACGTCGGCCACGCCGTATCCGGCGCGCAATTCCGGAACGTCCAGGTAGGAGTCGGCAAGTGGTGAGCGAGCCGAACGACGGCGCCGGCTGGCTCAGCCTGGCCGAGCAGGTCCTCGACCTGGCGGCAGCCGCCGGAGCCTCGCAGGCCGAGGTGGTGATCCAGGCCGACGACGCGGCCCTGACCCGCTTTGCCAACAGCGAGATTCACCAGAACGTCAGTGAGTCCGACGCTCGCCTCAACCTGCGCTTCATCGCTGGCCAGCGCATCGGGGTCGCCTCGACCGGCCGCTTCGACCGGGCCGGACTGGCCGCGGTGGTCGAGGCTGCCGGGCGCATCGCCCGGAACGTCGCACCGAACGACGACTTCACGACCCTGCCCGGACCGGGCTCCCGGCCGATCCCGGACGTGCCCGCGGCGTGGAGCGCGGCGACTGCCGAAGCCACCCCCGAGCTGCGGGCCGAGGGTGCTCGAGCGGTCATTGCCCGGGCAGACGAGGCCGGGGTCACCGCCTACGGCTCGTTTGCGACAACGTCCGAGACGATCACGGTCGCCAACTCGCTGGGGATCCGGGCGAGCGCCGACCGGACCTGGTCACAGCTCATCACCGTCTCGATGGGGCCTGACGGGGGATCCGGCTATGCCGAGTCGGCCGCGGTCGATGCAACCACGATCGACGCGTCGGCGATTGGGGCCGAGGCCTCGGAGCGGGCCCGGTCGATGTCTGGCGCCGTCGCCGTCGACGCGGGCGACTACCCGGTCGTCCTCGACACGTACGCGGTCGTCGACGTGATGGACATGCTTGGCTATCTCGGGTTCTCGGCCCTCGCCGTCCAGGAGGGCCGCTCGTTCGTCGAGCTCGGCAAGCGGGTCGGCAGCGAGCTGGTCACCATCCGGGACGACGCGACCGATCCAGCCGGCCTGCCGATGGCCTTCGACTACGAGGGCGTGGCCAAGCAACGGGTGGAGCTGCTCACCGCGGGCGTGTGTTCGGGCGTGGTCTACGACGCCCAGACCGCCGCCCGCGATGGTCGAGCGTCGACCGGGCACGGCCTGCCCGCGCCAAACCCCTATGGGCCCTTTCCGCTCAACATGGTCATGGACGCAGGGACGGCCAGTCGCGACGAGCTCATCGGCGGCATCGACCGGGGCCTGCTCGTGACCCGGTTCCACTACACCAATCCGGTCCACCCCAAGCTGGCGATCGTGACCGGCATGACCCGCGACGGGACGTTCCTGATCGAGGGCGGCAAGATCGTGGGCCCGGTGCGCAACCTGCGCTTCACCCAGAGCTACCTCGACGCCATCGGCCAGGTCAGCGCGGTCGGCTCGGAGCGGCGCTGCCTGAAGGGCTTCCTCGGCGGCGTGGTGGTGCCGGCGGTCCGCATCGACAGCTGGACCTTCACCGGCACGACCGAGCACTAGGTTCCGGGGCTCGGTTCCGCGGGGACCGCCGGGAGCTCACCGTTCGCCTGCGGCGAACACGTCCCTAGAGGCCAGCCAGGGAACCGACCCCGCATGGCCACGCTCGCGTCTTTCGGTCTTGTGACGCGAACGAAACCTGCGCTCAGGTAGCCTCGGGCCATAACTCTGGGCGTCGTTCGGCGGGTTTGCTCGTCTGCGGCGAACGCTCTATCGAGGACGGACCTCGTCTCGACTACCTGCGATCCACAGGATTCCGTCTCCGGGCCAGTCGGTGCCTTCCTCAAGTGAGTGACGGAGCTCCTCCGGATCGGCGGGAAACGACACACCTACCGACCTTCCGAGCGCGGCGACGAGGCTGCGATGGTGTCGGGTTGGCGGAAGGCACAGTACGGCGTGGACCTTCGTGGCGCCGCCCACGACCTGGCGAACCTGTTCGCGCTTCTCGAAGCACCGACGCACGGTCTCCTCCCAGCGGCGGATTCGCGTCTCGACCTCGATGAGGACGATCGTGCCGGGAGCCGAGAGGCGGACGTCGGTCGAGCTGCGACGTAGCCCGGGAACCCTCGCCTCACACTCGGCCTCCCATCGGCGATGCCGCCGCACCAGGAGGCGCTCGATGATCCGGGCGTGGCCGGCATCGTGGAGCACGGGCGTCGCGCCCGCGTAGACGCTGAGCCTCAGATCAGCACCAAGGGCGATGGCAACACGACGACGAATCTCGAGGCCGACCGTCGGATCCCCTGCCTCGAGCTCGCAGATGACCGATCGGCTGACGCCAACGACCCGCGACACGGCAGCTTGGGAGACGCCTAGTCCGAGCCGGAGCTCGCGAAGCTCCTCGGCGACCCTCGCAGCGTCAAGCCTGGCCAGCCGAACGGCCTCCCGCTCGATCATCGGCGCGAGCTCGCCTGACGATCCGGTACCAACCAATGCCCTCCGCTCCAGGTCCGATCAGGTGCACGTCTACGCCCTTCCGGACGTTCTCGTCAGGAGACCAGATCACCCTTACCGGGGCGTCATCACGAGGTTCGTTCGCCGCTCTCAGCCCATTTGTTCGCTCGTGACGAACCAAACATGCAAACGCCGGCCGCCGACTCGCCCGAGACGCGAGATTCGTGCCGCTTGTTCGCCTGGCGCGAACGCGCGCAGGAGCAGGCCACAAGCCGCGCCACGCTTCGCTCGCGAACCTAGCGCCAGACGCGGGCCTGGTCGGGGTACAGGCGAACCCGGCGGTAGGGCTCGCGGCCGCGCGAACGCGAAACGAGGTTGGCGCGCTCGGCCATCTGGTGCTGGAGCCGGCGGATGTAGGCACTCTGGGGCGACAGCTCGACCGCCTCGGAGCGCTTGATCACCATCCCGATCGCCTCTTCAGTTTCGCGCAGGGCGGCCTCCCGGGGATCGAGCGCGAGCGAGAAGATCGAGGTCAGGCTGGCGTGCATCTGCACGACGGTGTTGCTCTTCAGGACATACACGGGCATGCCCCGTTCCTCGGCCTCCCGGACGATCGGTGGCTTCGAGCGATACTCGCTGCGAAGGGTCATCACGACGTCGGCCTCGTCGATCGAGTGGGCCACGATCACCGGGAGCTGCAGCTCCCGGATCGCCTGCTCGAGGCGCTTCCGGCTGACCCCGAACGGCAGGACGCGGAGGGTGGGCAGCAGTCCCTCGGTGACCTGCAGGATCTCGCCGCCGGCGGCCGGGTCGCCGGCCGAGGCATCGTCGTCATCGGCGTCGTCATCGAACCGGGCGTCCTTCGGCCGGACGGCCTTTCCCGCGGAGGTCTTCGTGTCCTGGGCCGGCGCAGCCGCCCCGGCAGGCGGATCGACAACTTCCTCGGTCAGCTCGACGGCGTTGATCGGCGCCGTGCCTTCGTCGGCCTTGAGTGCCGTGAGGGCGCGACTGGCCTGGTCGCGCCAGGCGGCCTGGCGTTCGCGCTCGCGCTGCTCGCGGGCGGGTCGGTCGGGCGGTGGCGGAGCACCGCGTTCGAGCGGGCCACGATCGGCGATCTCGCCGGCGATGAACGGCAGGTCGGCTGGGATGCCCGCGCTCGAGCCGGCCCGTACCGGGCCGCCCGGACCCCCGTTCCGACCGCGGCCCGAGCCACCGCCGGCCGGCTCGACGGCGAACCGCTCGCCCGGCATCATCCCCGCGCTCGGATCACCCGGCCGGCCGGGCCCGTCTAAGCGACCGCGGGGTCCAGTTTCGCGGGTCGTCCCGCCGCGCGTCTGGCGCCACCCGCCACTGGCTCCAGGCCGATAGCCCGAGCGGTACCCCCCGGGCGCAGCGCCAGGCGCGGCGTCGCGGTAGCCCCCGCTTCGATAGCTGCTCTCGCCGCGCCAGCCGGGCTCCATCCGCCACGGGCTGCCGGTGCCGATCAGGCCGGCGAAGCGCTCGCTGCCGAGCGTCTCGCGGGGCGACGGCCGAGGTCGCGACTGCGATCGATGGACGCCCTCTTCATCGCGCCAGCGAAGCTCGGGCGCGACCGGATCGCCGCGGAGCATCTCGTCGACCGTCTCGGCCACGTCGCCGTGGACCATCACCCGCTCGCGGTCCTGGATCTCGATGATCACGTCGAACGTCGGCGGCTGCTTCCGTTCGAGGACGCTCTTCTGGGACCGCCGGCGGCGCGCCTCCTCATCGCCCAGGGTCACGCTCTGAATCCCGCCGATCAGGTCGGACAGGGTCGGGTTGAGCATCAGGTTGTCGAGGTTGTTGCCGTGGGCCGTGCCGATCAGCTGGACGCCCCGCTCGGCGATCGTCCGGGCGGCCTGGGCCTCGAGCTCGGTCCCGATCTCGTCGATCACGATGACCTGGGGCATGTGGTTCTCGACCGCCTCGATCATCACCTCATGCTGGAGCGACGGCGTCCGGACCTGCATCCGGCGGGCCTTGCCGATGGCCGGATGGGGAATGTCGCCGTCGCCGGCGATCTCGTTGCTCGTGTCGACCACCACCACGCGCTTGCCCAGGTCGTCGGCCAGCACCCGGGCCGCCTCGCGCAGCATGGTGGTCTTGCCGATCCCCGGCCGGCCCATGATCAGGATCGACTTCCCGCTCTCGACGAAGTCGCTGATGATCTCGATCGTCCCGAAGACGGCCTTGCCGATCCGGCAGGTCAGGCCGACGATCTTGCCGCTCCGATTGCGGATCGCGCTGATCCGATGGAGGGTCCGCTCGATCCCGGCCCGGTTGTCGTCGCCGAACGTGCCGATGTGATCGACCACGTAGGCGATGTCCGATTCGGTGATCTCGCGCTCGAGGAGGGTCACCTCGCTGTTCGGGAAGCGCGCCTCAGGCCGGCGGCCCAGATCGAGGACGACCTCGATCAGGGTGGTCTGGTCGGGCAGGGCGTGAACGGCCTCGACCACCTCGGGCGGCAGGGCCGCCAGGAGCAGCTCGAGATCATCCATGGCTTCGCGGTCGGAGTTGGCGGGTGCTGCAGTCACGGGACCTCCGGGGTCGGCGGTGCAGGGGCGTGGACGGGGGCAGGGACGGGGGCGTGGCGCGTTGACGTCATCGGATGGCAGGCACGAGGGCCGGCTCGGCAACCCGGACCAGCGCTTCCCTGAGTAACAGCGTGACGCTTGATTCGAGCTCGAAACCGGCCTCCTCGAGGCGCCGGTCGATTGGTGATTCGTAGGTCCGGACCGACGAGATCACACCGTTGTGAGCCTGGCCGTTGCCGGTGCGGGCGGCGATCACACCCAGACCGTACTCCACCAGCGGCGCGACGTCAGACTCGGGCCGGGCCAGGATCCTGAGGTAGTGGGGCTGGTCTTCCTTGGCCACGGCGACCTGGATCAGCGCCGACAGGCCGGTCGGGTCCGGACCGCCCGCGGGCTGGTCCTGGACGAACGCCTCGATGTCGGCGAAGCGCAGGATCGGGGTCAGGCTCGACCGGGGAACCTGCCAGCTTTCGCCCTGGCGCTCCCAGTCGGGCAGGCGGTAGGCCTCGAGGCGCTGGACCGGCTGGGGCGTCACGGCCGCATAGAGCCGGGCGAGGGCCAGGGCGTCGAGGGGCTCGGCGGGCCGGATCCCGCAGGCTGTCGCCCGCTCATCGTCCCAGGCATCGGGCAGGCTCTGGGCGGAGTCGCGGAACAGGATTTGCTCCTCGCCATAGCGCACGAAGCCGGCCTGCATGAACAGCTCGACGTTGCCGTCGGCATCAGCGCAGGCGACGTGGAAGCGGAGCGCTCCGCGCCGGGCCCCGTCGCGCAGGAGGTGCTGGACGAGGCGGAAGCGAATGTCGCCGGCATCGCCCTGCCCGATCGCATCGAGCTCGACCACCGTCCACTCGTCGCGATGGCCGTCGCGCTCGACCCGGAGCAGGCCGCTGATCCGCCGGTCGAGCTCGTGGACGTACAACAGGTCATTCGGCTGGAACGCGCCGAGCGGCAGCCGGAACAGGCTGAACACCCCCATTCGCGGGCGGGTGACGGGCAGGCCGAGCGAGCGCGCCGCGTCGGTCTGGGCCAGCCGGGACAGCTCGCCGAGCGCCGCGAGGTCGGTCAGGCGGGCCATCCGGACCTTGCCTGACACGGTCACCGTGGCGTTCGCTCCCGACGAACCGGATGGTGGCGGCGGCCGGACCCTTCACCGGGATCCTCATGCTCGGCCGCCATCGTCGCGACCAGGCGATGAAAACGGGTCTCACCGGCGAGCTCGGGATGAAAGGCGGTCGCGATCACGTTCCGTTCGCGGACGGCCACGATCCGGCCGTCATCGAGACGGGCCAGGACGTCGACCGCCGGGCCAACTCGCTCGATCACGGGCGCCCGGATGAACACCCCGTGAACCGGATCGTCGCCGAGCATCGGCACCGACAGCTCGCCCTCGAACGAATCGAGCTGGCGCCCGAATGCATTGCGCCGGACGGCCACGTCGAGCAGCGGCAGGACCGGCTCCTCGCCGCCGGCGATCTCCCGGGCCAACAGGATCAGCCCGGCGCAGGTGCCGAAGATCGGCGCGCCGCTCTCGGCCAGGTCGAGGATCGGCTGACGCAGGTCCCAGCGCTCGATCAGGCGGCGGATCGCGGTGCTCTCGCCGCCGGGCAGGGTCAGACCGCTCACGCCGTCGAGGTCGGCCGGCAGGCGGACTTCGACCGCCTCGACCCCGATCGAGCGGAACGTCCGGACGTGTTCGACGAACGCGCCCTGGAGGGCCAGGACCCCGATCTTCATCGGTACGGCCTGCTCGGGACTACCAGCCCCGGACGGCCAGGCGCTCCTGATCCGGGATGGACTCCATGCTGATCCCCCGCATCGGGGCGCCCAGGCCCTTGCTGACTTCGGCCAGCAGGCCGGCGTTGTCGAAGTGGGTCGTGGCCTGGACGATCGCATTCGCCATCCGGGCCGGATCCTCGCTCTTGAAGATGCCCGATCCGACGAAGACGCCCTCGGCGCCCAGCTGCATCGCCAGCGCCGCATCGGCCGGAGTGGCGATCCCGCCGGCGACGAAGTTGACGACCGGCAGCTTGCCCTCGGCGGCCACCTGGCGGACGAGCTCGAGCGGTGCCCCGAGCTCCTTGGCCGCGACGAACAGCTCGTCCTCGCGCAGGCCATGCAGCCGGCGCAGCTCGGCGTTGACCGTTCGGATGTGGCGGACCGCCTCCACGATGTTGCCTGTCCCGGCCTCGCCCTTGGTCCGCATCATCGCGGCGCCCTCGCTGATCCGGCGGAGCGCCTCGCCGAGGTTGCGCGAGCCGCACACGAAGGGGACCTTGAAGGCGTGCTTGTCGATGTGGTTCAGCTCGTCGGCCGGGGTCAGCACCTCGGACTCATCGATGTAGTCGACCCCGAGCGCCTCGAGGATCTGGGCCTCGACGAAGTGGCCGATCCGGGCCTTGGCCATCACCGGGATCGAGACCGCGTCCATGATCCCGACGATCATTGACGGGTCGCTCATCCGGGCAACACCGCCGGTGGCCCGGATATCCGATGGGACGCGCTCGAGGGCCATCACGGCCACGGCGCCGGCCTCTTCGGCAATCTTCGCCTGATCGGGCGTGACGACGTCCATGATGACGCCGCCCTTGAGCATCTGGGCGAGGCCCTTCTTGGTGGCCCAGGTGGACGATTTCAACAGTCATGTGCTGGCTCCGGTGACTCCCGCGGTCTGCGTCGGCCTGGGCTGTGCCCCGGGGTTCGTCCCCGTTCGAGCGGACCGGATCGCGTCGCGCGTGCAGGATTATCGCACGCCGCGCCGGGGAGCTCGGACCAGGGCAGGGTCGCCCCCGAGGTTCGAGCCCTAGCGGCCGGCCGTCCGGACGACGCCCGTCATCAGCCGGACAGAGCGTCGTGCCGCCGTCGGCGAGAGCCTTGAAAGGGCGCCGACCAGGCCAAGAAGGTCATCCTCGGGCAGCTCACCCAGGAGCCTGACCAGGCGCAGGATCGTCTCATCGGGAATGCGGGCGAGGAGATCGAGGAGGCGCTCGAGCTCGATCGGTTCGAGCACCGGCACGAGGCCGATCGCCCGATTGAACAGTCGGACGAACCACAGGAATGTGGCCAGCCAGTCGCGCAGGTCGGCCAGCTCCGGATCGTCAGGGTATTCGCTCGCCGCGGCCGTCGCGTCGGCGGCCGTCCGCTCAAGGACGTCGATGATCGGATCGCCCTCGAGCGCCTTGCGATGCTCGATCACCCGGCTGAACCAGCGGAAGTGGTCGCCGACCGAGGCGTACGCCGTGCCGGCTGGACCTCGCCGGCCCACCCGGCGCGGTTCCTCGACGCGCTCGACGACGCCCCAGCTGATCGCCGCATCGAGGGCCAGGCTGGCGGCCCGATGACTCAAGCCGAGCGCCTCGCGGACCTCCCGTTCGGTCAGCGGCTGGCCACGGGCCATGAGATAGATGTGGACCCGGGCGATCGCCGGCGCCACGCCCCACGAGGCGCCCATCTCGCCCCAGGCACCAGCCAGGTCGCGCCGGATCGTCTCGGCCCGGACAGCCGGGCCGGGTCCGGACGTGGCGCCGGGGATCGGGGTGGCAGGGCTCATGACTTGCACACTGACAGTAGCACGTTTCCCGATCCGTGGCCAAGTGCGG
Organism: uncultured Chloroflexia bacterium; assembly: GCA_963720965.1. Lineage (GTDB taxonomy): Bacteria > Chloroflexota > Limnocylindria > Limnocylindrales > CSP1-4 > Palsa-1033. Next base: position 297,439 of record CAVRHD010000005.1, read on the forward strand.
TCGTAGGCCTTGGTGTCGTCGCCCTGCGGCCCATGGTCCGTGGAGTCGTCGGCCTGGGAGCGGCCGGCTTCGCGTCGGCATGAGACACGCATATCCGACGATCTGAGCCCTGATCTGGTCGGATATCGGCATACCGTGCGCCAGGTCGACCTCAAAGTGCCCAATATCGGTCGATTTCGTGCAGCTCATGCCGACCCTTGACCGTTCGAGCCGCCAACTGGTCGGTAATACATGTGTGGTACCGGTCAGGACGGAACGCACCAAATCCCACCACTCCGCGGTGCCCGGCCGAGTACCAATAACGGGTCTGACGGCCGGCGCCCTCCGGCCCGGTCCAGCATCCATAGATTGGCTCGCTATGATCGGGCCATGTCCGTGCTGCGCAGCCGACTCGACCCGGCGAGCGCCGAGAGCATCGCCAACCGGGCCGCGATGGACGACCTCGTGGCCGACCTGCGCGAGCGCCAGGCGCGGGTCAGCGAACATGGCGCCGGCGGCGATCCGGCCGCGATCGACAAGCACCGGTCGAGGGGCAAGCTGCCGGTCCGCGAACGGATCGACCGCCTGCTGGACCCCGGCTCGGCGTTCCTCGAGCTGAGCCCCCTGGCCGCCGACGGCGTCTACGGTGCGGACGGCCGCGATGCGCCAAGCGCCGGAATCGTGACCGGCGTCGGGACCGTCGAGGGCGTCACCTGCGTGATCGTGGCCAACGACGCCACGGTCAAGGGCGGCACGTACTACCCGCTGACCGTCAAGAAGCATCTCCGAGCCCAGGAGATCGCCCTCGAAAATCGACTGCCGTGCGTCTACCTGGTCGATTCGGGCGGAGCATTCCTCCCCCTCCAGGCGGATGTCTTTCCCGACCGCGAGCATTTCGGCCGGATCTTCTACAACCAGGCCCGCCTGTCGGCCGCCGCCATCCCCCAGGTTGCCCTGGTCATGGGCAGCAGCACCGCCGGCGGGGCGTACGTGCCGGCGATGAGCGACGAAACCGTGATCGTCAAGGGCACCGGCACGATCTTCCTGGGCGGTCCGCCGCTGGTCAAGGCGGCGACCGGTGAGGATGTCAGCGCGGAGGACCTGGGCGGGGCCAGCGTCCACGCCCGGATCAGCGGCGTGGTCGACCACGAGGCGCTCGACGACGAGCACGCTATCGCGATCGGCCGGTCGATCATCGCCAACCTGAATCGGAGGCCTCCGCGAGCTGCCCTGGGAGCGGCGAGAGGCGGAGCCACCGGCGGTCGCCCCGGACGGGCCGGCCCATCTCTACCAGGCGATCCCGGCCGACCTTCGCCGGCCACTGGCGATCCGCGAGGTGATCGCCCGGCTGGTCGATGGCAGCCGCTTCCACGAGTTCAAGCCGCTGTACGGCGAGACGCTCGTATGCGGCTTCGCCCACCTCGAGGGCTACCCGGTCGGGATCATCGCCAACGACGGGATCCTGTTCAGCCAATCGGCCCTCAAGGGCGCCCACTTCATCGAGCTGGCGGCCCAGCGCCGGATCCCGCTCGTGTTCCTCCAGAACATCACCGGGTTCATGGTGGGCCGCGAATACGAGGCGGGCGGGATCGCCAAGGACGGGGCGAAGATGGTCATGGCGGTCGCCTGCGCGGAGGTCCCGAAATTCACCGTGATCGTGGGCGGCAGCTTCGGAGCGGGCAACTACGCGATGTCCGGGCGGGCCTATTCGCCGCGCTTCCTGTGGTCCTGGCCGAACAGCCGGATCAGCGTGATGGGCGGCCGGCAGGCGGCCCGGGTCCTGTCCACCGTCGGCGGGCCGTTCACCTCGGAGGAGGAGCGAGACGCGTTCGAGGCCCCGATCCTCGACCGCTACGAGGCCGAGGGCAGCCCCTACTTTGCCAGCGCCCGGCTGTGGGATGACGGGGTGATCGACCCGCTCGATACCCGGCGGGTCCTGGCTCTCGGCCTGGCAGCGAGCCTGCATGCACCGATCCCCGAGACGCGCTTCGGCGTGTTCCGGATGTAGCTGCAGCCCGAATGGCAGAGCTCGACCTCCTCGTCGATCGGGTCGATCGAGCAAATCGGGCGTCCCTGCTGGCGATGTGGCGGGTCTCAGAGGCCGCCGGCATGGAGATCGCGATCGTCGACGACGGCCGCCTGGCGATGGCGGCCAGCCGCGAGGTCGCGGGCCGATCGCGAAACCGGGCGGTGGGCCTGACCGCGTCGCCGGCCCTGCTCCTGCGGGTGGCAGCCTTCTTCGCGCGCGAGCAGGTCGACGGCTGGGCAGAGATCGACGCCGACGACGCCATTCTCGCTGGTTTGAGCCGAGTGGTCGTGGACTCGGCCGACCGGAGCGCCATCTTCGCCGCCGAAGCTCGGGCCATCGAGGCGGGTCCTGATGTACCCGGCGTGACCTTCCGGGAAGTGTTCTCCGACGAAGGGGATCGGTGGGTGGAGGCGGCGATCGCGGCCGACCCGCATGGAGCGGTCCGCGACGGCTGGCTGCGGCGGATGGCCACCCACCTCGTGGGGACGGGTGCCCAGGCCCACCGGCGGCTCTACGCCGCCGAGTCCGATGGCCAGATTGTCGGCGTCGGGGTCCTCGACGAGCAGGAAGGAATCGGCTGGCTGACGGCCGGCGCCGTCCGTCCCGACTACCGCCGGCGCGGGATCCAACGCCGGCTCATTGCGGTTCGGGCAAGGGCGGCCGCTGAAGCAGGCCTCTCCCATGTCGCCTCGGACGCGCTGGTCGGTGAGGGCTCGGACCGCAACATGGCGCGGGCCGGCCTGGTCCAGATCGCGACTCGCCTGGTCGCGCCGATCCCTCGGCCTGGGGAGCTCAGCTCGCGCGAATGACCCAGCGACAGCCGAACAGCTCGAGGCTGCGGACCTCGGTCCCGGGAGCGGTATCGTCCAGCGCGACCCGCAGGTGGATCGTGGCGACGGGAAAGCCTGGCCCCGGGTCGGGCACGAACCGGACGGTGTGCGGCCCAAGCGCAGCATCGCGTCCGCCATGCCCGGCCAGGGAGGGCCGGAATGGTCCGATCCCGACCATCCGGAGGTACCGATCCGTCGCCCTCCGGACGTCCGGCGTGGGAAGCTCAAGCACGTCCAACCGAACCGGCCCGCCGATCGGATGGCCCTGGGCCTCGCGCTCGGCTCGCTCGGCCGGGCTCCACTCGGCGCCGGTCATGTCGTGCTCGATCAGGAACGGCGGCTCGAGCGGACCGAGTGGGAGGGCCACGGCCAGCGTCCAGCGGACGACCCGGCCGTCGAGCCGGACCCGCTCGCCCGCTCGGGGCCCCTCGATCGTGGAGCCCCCGCTTCGCAGGTCGACGACCTCAGCATCGATCCGGCTCGAGACGGCCGCCCAGGTCGCGAAACCCCCGCCGGCGTCGGCCGCGGCCAGGACGGGCCGGCCGATCCAGCTCGCTTCGGCCAGCTTCCGTGCCTCGACCCCGATCAGCTCGATGAAGCTGTCGCCGAGCCAGATCAGGCGGTTGAACGTGCCGAGGGCGGTGTGCCGGCCAGCCCCGGTCGCCTGCAGGCCGAGGCGGGCCTCGATCTCGTCGGCGGCGGCGTCCGGGTCGGAGCAGGCGATCACGATGTGGTCGATCGCGTCTGGCATCGACCGAGGGTAGCCCAGCCGTCCACGGCGGGGTGGGGCCGGCCGTACGATGATCGGCATGACCGATCTGGAGCATCCCGCCCTGCGGCTCGTTCGGAGCGGCCCCGACGGCGTCGTGGCGCATTTGACCCTGGCCCGCCCGGAGCGCCACAACGCCTTCGATGCCTCGCTGATCGCCCAGCTCCGAACGGCCTTCTCCGGGCTGGCAAATGAGCCGCCGGAGCGCCTCCGGGTCGTCGTCCTGGCCGGCGACGGGCCGTCGTTCTGTGCCGGCGCAGACATCGCCTGGATGCGCGCCGCGCTCGAGCTCGAAACCGAGGCGAACGAGCAGGACGCGATGGCGATGGCCGAGATGTTCGAGGCGATCGACACCTGCCCGGTCCCGGTCATCGCCCGGGTCCACGGCGCGGCGCTCGGAGGCGGGACCGGCCTGTGCGCGGTCAGCGACCTGGTGATCGCGGAGTCGGGCACCCGCTTCGGCTTCACCGAGACCCGGCTGGGGATCCTGCCTGCGGTCATCTCGCCGTTCGTGATCGCCAAGATCGGCGAGAGCCAGGCCCGCGCGCTGTTCCCGCCCGGTCGACGCTTCGATGCGGTCCGGGCCCAGCGGATCGGCCTGGTCCACGAGCTGGCCGAAGGCGCCGATGCCCTCGATGCGGCAGTGGCTGGGGCGATCGCCGATGTCCTGGCCGCAGGTCCCACGGCAGCTCGGGCGGCCAAGGCGATCGTGCGCGAGGTCCGCGGCCTGCCCCACGGGTCGTCGAAATGGCACACGGCGAGGGTGATTGCCCGACAGCGCCGCACTCCCGAGGCCCAGGAGGGCCTCCGGGCATTTGCCGAGAAGCGGCCGCCGAGCTGGACGCATCAGGGCGGCGAGTAGTTCCGGGCAGAAAGATTGAGTCGCCCCGGAGGTGCTCGCTCCCATAGTTGACGAGCGTCATCTCCAGGTGACGCCGCGATGGGTGGGCAGATGGATACCGATCTCGTGGTTCGGGCCCAGCACGGCGATGAAGAGGCCTTCGCGAACCTCGCCCTCGCCGCCAGTCGCCGGCTGCACGCGGTCTCGTACAGAATCCTGCGCGACGTCCACCTCGCCGAAGACGCGACGCAGCAGGCGCTGCTGAGCATCTGGCGAGACCTGCCCCAGCTCCGCGACCCGGCGCTGTTTGACGCCTGGTCGTACCGGCTCCTTGTGCGCGCCTGCTACGCCGAGGGTCGCCGGAGTCGCCAGGTGGGCGCGAATCTCCATCTTCTGAAGCTCGATGAACCGGGGGTCACCGGGGGCATGAGCGGGGTCGTCGATCGCGACGAGCTCGAGCGGGGGTTCCGGCGACTGTCAATCGAACATCGCGCCGTGGTCGTCCTGCATCACTATGCCGACCTGCCGGTGGACCAGGTCGCCGAGATCCTCGGCGTCCCGACCGGCACGGTCCGATCTCGTCTATTCCATGCGATGCGCGGGCTTCGCGCGGCCATCGAGGCCGACGCTCGGCCGGTCCTGCGGGAGGTCGCTCAGTGAGCACCGATCGCGAGGTCACCAGCATCGTCCGGTCGTGGCTGGAGGAGGGAGTGAACACGCTTCCGGACCGCGTCCTTGACAGCGTGCTCGACCAACTACCGGCGACCCCACAACGCCGAGCCTGGTGGCCCGGATGGAGGTTACGCAAGGTGAATCATCAAGTTCGGATCGCCGTCGGAGCGGTCGCCCTGGTTGTCCTCGCCCTCATCGCGTTCTCGTTCGTGCCGAAGGCGGGTGGGGTCGGAGGATCGACGTCGACGGCCAGTCCCAGCCCGAGCGTCCTGGTCGACTTCACCGGTCGATTGCCAGCCGGAACCTTTGTCGCGGGGGACCCATTCCCGATTCGGGTCACGTTCAGCGTGCCGGCTGGCTGGCAGGCGGAGATCCCGGGGCCCTATGCCGTGTTCCTGACGAAGCCCCTGGGACCCGCCTCGGTGAACTTCTCGATCTTCAGCGACGTTGACGCAAATCCGTGTCACGCACGGGGCCTGCTCAACCCACCGCCCGGCCCGACCGTGGATGACCTCTCGACTGCACTGGCGAGTCTCCCCGGCCTGGTCCAAGCGGCTCCAACTGACGTCACCTTCGGTGGCTACTCCGGCAAGCAGCTGACGCTGACTGCGCCGGCAACGTTCGGTCAGTGCATCTTGACCGAGGACGGGACATACGAGGTCTGGGAGCTCCCTCTGGGAGCGACGAATGACCTGACCCCGGGCGAGACTGATCGGGTGTGGATCCTCGACGTTGCGGGCCAACGCCTCGTCATCGATGCGCCGGAGACGCCCAACGAGACTGCCCAGGACTCAGCCGAGGTCCAGGGTGTCCTCGACTCAATTCGACTCGCGCCCCCGCCCACGCCGTTCCCAGCCCCGAGCTTGCCGGCCACCGCGACGCCTTGACCTGATTGGGGTCTCTGGCCCCTGCGTGCCGGCCAGGGACGGGTCGCTTGCCAGGGATGGATCAGAACGCGACAATCGCGTCACGATGCCCGATGAGCTGACGCCACGCCAGGTCGCCGAGCGCCTCGGGGCCACGACCCGGTCCGTGCAGCGCTGGATCGCCGACGGATCGCTCCCGGCCAGGCGCGTTGGTGGCCGGTGGCGTGTCGCTTCTGACGCGATTGACGCGTACGAGCAGCGAATGCCGGCCCGCGAACGCCTGGCGGCTCCACAGATCGATCCAATCCGGACCCTCTTCATCGCCAACCGGGGCGAGATCGCGGTCCGGGTCCGACGCTCGGCCGAGGCCCTCGGCATCCGGGTGATCGTGCCCGGGACGGGCGCCACTCCGGTGGTGGACCTGCTCGACATCGCGGCGGTCGTGAGCGCGGCCCGGGCAGCCGGCGCCGATGCCCTTCACCCCGGGTTTGGCTTCCTGTCCGAGAACGCCGACTTCGCCGAGGCCGTCGAGCGAGCCGGCATCCGCTGGGTCGGGCCGCCTCCTGGAGCGATCCGGGCGATGGGCGACAAGGCGTCGGCCCGCCGCCTCGCCGCCAGCCTCGGAATTCCGGTCGTGCCCGGCTACGACGGCGACGACCAGTCCGATCCGGCGCTGCTCGAAGCAGCCCGACGGATCGCCGGAAGCACCGGCCGCGGCCGATCCGGGCACGCGATCCTGATCAAGCCGGCCGCTGGGGGCGGTGGCAAGGGCATGCGGGTCGTCGATCGACTCGATCCGCCCGGGGCCTTCATCGATGCGCTCCAAACGGCCCGGCGCGAGGCGGCGGCCGCCTTCGGCGACGATCGCCTCGTCCTCGAGCGGTTCCTGGCCGGACCCCGCCACGTCGAGATCCAGGTCCTGTTCGACGCGAACGGCCACGGGGTGCACCTCGGCGAGCGTGATTGCTCACTCCAGCGTCGCCACCAGAAGGTCTTCGAGGAGAGCCCGTCGCCGGCGGTTGGCGAAGACCTTCGGGAGCAGCTCGGCCAGGCGGCCCTGACCCTCGCCGGGTCTGTCGGCTATCGCTCGGCCGGCACCTGCGAGTTCCTCCTCGACGACGATGGCCGCTACCACTTCCTCGAGATGAACACCCGGCTCCAGGTGGAGCATCCGGTGACCGAGCTGATCACCGGCCGGGATCTCGTGGCCGACCAGCTGCGGATCGCCGCCGGCGAGCCTCTCGGCTTCGACCAGGCCGAGGCCGACGCGGCTCGCAGCATCGGCGGTCACGCCATCGAGGTGCGGCTCTACGCCGAGGATCCCGACGCCGGCTTCCTGCCCTCGATCGGCAGGATCGAGGCGCTCCGCTGGCCTGGCGCCGACGTCCGGGTCGATTCCGGGATCGAGCTCGGCTCGGTCGTCGACCTGCGCTTCGATCCGATGCTGGCCAAGGTGATCGTCGGCGGACCAAGCCGATCGGAAGCGCTGGCTCGGCTCGAGCAGGCCCTGGCCGAAACCGTCGTCCTGGGGGTCGTGACGAACCTCCACTTCCTGCGCTGGCTGACCGGCCAGCCGATCGTCCAGGCCGGAGAGGCCCGGATCGACACCCTCGAGCAGATCTGGCCGCCGGCCGGCAACGCTTCGGGCAACGCTTCGGGCAAGGCTTCGGCTGAGGCTCCGAGTGAGACCGCCTGGCAGGCCGCTGCCGCCGCGATCGCCACCCTGGATGGAGACGGCTGGCGATTGAACGGGCCGGCCCGAATCCGGCTCGAATCGGGTGGCCTGGAACGCTCCGTCGAGCTCGACGTTCGCGGCGGGGGGCCCCTGGCCGTGCTCGATGAGGCTGGCACCGTCTTCGTCGACGATGACGGCCGGAGCATCGCCTTCCGGCTCGCGCCACCGCCGGACGTCGACCGGGCCGCCCGCTCGGCAATCGGCCAGGCGACCGGCGGAGCGGTCGAAGTCCGCTCGCCCATGCCCGGCCGCGTCCTGGCCGTTCATGTCGGACCAGGCACGACCGTGGCGGCCGGACAGGCGCTGGTGACGGTCGAGGCGATGAAGATGGAGCACGTCGTCACGTCGCCGTCCGACGGGACGATCGATGAGGTTCTCGTCGCCCGGGGCGAGCAGGTCAACCGGGGCCAGCCGCTGGTCGGCCTGACCGCCGGGACGCGAGGCGCTACCGTAGTCGGGCAGATGGAGGAACAACGATGACCGATGCCCTGCCCGCCACCCGGTCCGAGCTCCTGGCGCTCCATGCCGCGGCCCGCCGCCGGCGCGACAGCGCGAAGCTGGGCGGGCCGGACTACCGGGCGGCCTGCGAGGAGATCTCGGCGATCGAGGTCCAGATCGCCCGGATCGAGAACGGCGGCGAGTCGGCCGGCACGACCCCAGGCAAGGGCGGCGGCTGAGCCGCTCCGATGTCGGCCACGCCTGAGGCTGACCGAAGGGTCCGGATCTACGAGGTCGGGCCGCGCGACGGGCTCCAGAACGAGGCTCGCCCGATTGCCACGGCGGCCAAGCTCCACTTCATCGAGCTGCTGGCCGCGGCGGGACTGACCGAGATCGAGGCGACGAGCTTCGTCCGCCCCTCGGCGATCCCCCAGCTGGCCGACGGCGACGAGCTCCTCCGGGCGCTGCTCGAGGCCCAGGAGCGCGAAACGGGCGCCAGCTACGCGGTGCGCTACCCGGTTCTCGTTCCGAATGAGCGGGGCATGGCCCGGGCCGAGGCGGCCGGGGCCAACGCCCTGGCCGTGTTCACTGCTGCTTCGGATGCCTTCACCAAGCACAACATCGGGATGACGATCGACGAGTCGATCGAGGCGTTCCGGCCGGTCCTGGCCCGGGCCGCAGCGCTCGGCTGGTGGCGGCGGGCCTACGTCTCGACGGCATTCGGCTGCCCCTACGTCGGGGCGATCGAGCCGGCGGCCGCAGTCGACGTGGCCCTCAGGCTGGTCGAGCTCGGCGTCGACGAGGTCTGTTTCGGCGACACGATCGGGGTGGCCGTTCCGGACCAGGTCGAGGAGCTGACCCGGCTGGCCACTGCCGCGGGCCTGCCGTCCGAACAGATCGCCTTCCACTTCCATGACACGCGGGGCACGGCGCTGGCCAATGTGGCCGCCGGCCTGCGCGCTGGGATCCGGACCTTCGACGCGTCCACGGGCGGGACCGGCGGCTGTCCCTACGCACCGGGCGCCGCGGGCAACCTGGCCACCGAGGACCTGGTCTACCTCCTCGATGCGTCCGGCTGGGAGCATGGCGTGCGACTCGCCGGCGTGCTCGCCGCCGCTCGCTTCATCGCGGAACAGCTCGGCCGGCCGTTGGCTTCGAAGGTCGGCCAGGCTGGCGGCTGGGATCCGGCGACCGGCGCAGCACGCGCCTGATAGCATCCGCCCCATGGACGGTGCCGTCCTCGTGCTGAACCAGAACTACGAGCCGCTCAACGTGTGCAATCTGCCGCGCGCGTTCCGGCTCGTCTTCGGCGACAAGGCCGAGGTGGTGGAGTACGACCATCAGATGATCCGCACGCCGCGCCAGGATTTCCGCGCCCCCAGCGTGATCCGGCTCCAGCACCACATCCGCCGGCCTCGACCCCGGGTCAAGCTGACCCGGCGCGAGATCTTCGCCCGGGATGGCCATCGCTGCCAGTACTGCGGCCGGCAGGCCGGGGACCTCACCCTCGACCACGTCATCCCGCGCCATCGCGGCGGGGCCCACAGCTGGGAGAACCTGGTCGCGGCATGCAAGCCGTGCAACCATCGCAAGGGCGGCAAGACCCTCGACGAGGCCCGCCTGCGCCTCGTCCGTCCGCCGTTCGAGCCGCGCAGCGATGTCTACTCGCTGTTCACGCCATACCTCGCCGACGAGCGTAACGAGGCCTGGCGGGACTACCTCTTCCTCGGCCGTAACTGATCACGGACGAGGTCGACCTCCCGCTCGCGAGCCGGATCCCCGCGCCGGTCCAGGCGATCCTCGGGATCCTCGAACGAGACGGGCGAGCGGCCTGGGTCGTCGGCGGTTCGCTCCGTGACATCCTGCTCGGCCGAACGCCGCATGACTGGGACTTCGCGACCGACGCCCGGCCGGAACAGGTCCAGGCCCTCTTCCCCGGGGCGGTCTACGAGAACGCCTTCGGAACGGTCGCCGTCCAGCGCGACGGCGTCCAGTACGAGATCACGACATTCCGACGAGATCACGACTACGCCGATTTCCGGCGCCCTCACCGGGTCGAGTTCGGGGCCACGATCGACGAGGACCTGGCTCGCCGTGACTTCACCGTCAATGCCCTGGCCTGGGGCGCGCTGCCGGGCGCCAGCCCCAGCCTGATCGATCCGTTCGGGGGCCGGACGGACCTCGATCGGCGGCGCCTGGTGGCCGTCGGAATCCCGGCCGACCGCTTCGGCGAGGACGCCCTCCGGATGATCCGGGCGGTCCGCCTCGCGGCCCAGCTCGAGTTCACCATCGGCCCGGCCACCCTGGCCGCCATCACCCGCCAGGTCGAGCTGGTCCGGCACCTGTCCGGCGAGCGGATCGCGGGCGAGCTGACCAAGCTCCTGGCCAGCGATCGGCCGTCAATCGGGCTGGCCCTGATGGAGGCCACCGGGCTGCTCCGCCAGGTATCCGTCGAGCTCGCCGACCAGCGTGGTGTCGCCCAGGCCAAGATCGCCGGCGAGGATCTCTGGGACCACACCCTGCGGGCCGTCGATGCCGTGCCGGCGGGCGAGTCAGTCGTCCGCCTGGCCGCCCTCGTCCATGACATCGGCAAGCCGGCCACCGCCTCCGACGGCCACTTCCTGGGCCATGATTCGGTCGGGGGCGACCTGTCCGATGCCCTGCTGACCCGGCTCCATTTCCCTCGCGCCGTCGTCGACCGGGTGGGCCTGCTCGTCCGCAACCACATGTTCAACTACGAATCGAGCTGGAGCGACACCGCGGTCCGGCGGCTGATCGGCCGGATCGGCCCAGCTGCCCTGTCCGAGCTGCTCGCCCTGCGCCGGGCGGATAACCTTGGCAGCGGGCTGCCGGCCGACGCCGGAGGGCTGGACGAGCTCGAGGCACGGATCACCGAACAGCTCGAGGCGAACGCCGTCCTCGACCGGTCCGGCCTGGCCATCGATGGCGACGACCTGATCCGCGAGCTCGGCCTTGGCCCGGGACCCGCCCTCGGGGCGATCCTCGACCGGCTGGTCGAGGTCGTGATCAACGACCCGGCCCAGAACGACGAACCAACCCTGCTGCTGCGAGCCCAGGCGATGCTCACGGAGAACCGATGATCGAGCTCATGGTCCAGGCGGAGCAGGCCCTCGGCCTGGGGCTGGTTGACCAGGCCGAGCGCCTCTACGAGCAGGTCGCCAGCGCCGATCCGCACAACGCCATCGCCGTCGTCGGCCTGGCCCGTGTCCGGCTCGAACGGGGCGACCAGGCCGGGGCCCACGAGCTGGCCCTCCGGGCCCTCATCATCGACCCCGAGAACAGCGCGGCCATTCGGATGGAGGCGCGCCTGCGCGAAGTGCTGGCCGGGACCGGCCAGACCGTGGCGGGGCCGCCGGCCGCGGTCCGGCCCGGGCTGGTCGCCCGTCTCTTCGGGCGGGCCCGATGAAGATCCTGGTCAGCGGCGGAGCGGGCTACGTAGGCTCGGTCACCGTCGAGCGCCTGATCGCCGCCGGGCACGCCGTCACCGTCCTCGACGACTGCTCGACGGGCCATCCCGGGGCGGTCCCGCCCGAAGCAACGTTCAGGCAGGCGAGCTATGCCGACCAGGACGCAGTTACCCGACTCCTCACCGACCAGGGCATCGAAGCGATCCTCCACTGCGCCGCCCGGTCGCTCGTGGGCGAATCGATCCGGGAGCCCGCGATCTACTACCGGGCCAACGTGGTCGGTGGCGTTGCCCTGCTCGAGGCGGCTCGCGCCGCCGGGGTCGACCGGTTCGTCTTCAGCTCGACGGCGGCGGTGTACGGCGTGCCGGCGGTCACCCCGATCACGGAATCGGCGCCGCTCGACCCGATCAACCCATATGGTGAATCGAAGCGGACGTTCGAGGCCGCCCTGCGCTGGTATGGCAGCGCCTACGGGCTGCGCAGCGTGGCGCTGCGCTATTTCAACGTCGCCGGGGCGAGCCTGCACAACGGCGAGGATCACGACCCGGAGACCCACCTGATCCCGAACATCCTGGCGGCGGTCGAATCGGACCGGCCGGCCACGCTGTTCGGCGACGACTACCCGACGCCCGACGGGACCCCGATCCGCGACTACATCCACGTCGAGGACCTGGCCGAGGCCCACCTCTCGGCGCTCGAGGCGACCGGCGCAGACCGCCGGGCCGGTGACGTCGCGGCGATGTCGCTCAACCTCGGCACGGGCTCCGGGTTCAGCGTCCGCGACGTGCTCCGGGCGGCCGAGGGCGTCGTCGGTCGCCCGATCAGGTCGACGACCGGGCCTCGCCGAGCGGGCGACCCGCCGATCCTGGTGGCCTCGGCCGAGCGCGCCCACGACATCCTGGGCTGGTCCCCTCGCCAGGGCAGCCTGGCCGAGATGATCGGCTCGGCCTGGGCCTGGCGCCGCGCCCACCCGGGCGGCTATCCCGACTGAGAGACTGTTCCGGCGGCGTCGTATCCTTGGCCGGATGAACGTCATGCTCGAGCCGGCGCGCAGCGACCTCCGTCCGCAGCGGTTCGGGCCGCTCAACTCGCGCAAGGTCGTCGATCCCCTGATCGAGCCGATCTGGGTCGGCGAGCGGGTCCTGGCCCATGTCGAGGCGGTCGGACCGGGCGTGGTCGACGGACAGCCCAACGTCGCGATCCAGAACGAGGACGGCGAGCTGCTCGACGCCTACGGCGACGTAACCAGGGCCCTCGGCGAGGCCACCCTGGCGACCTCGCTCGTCATCGACGGTTACCTCACCGATCGGGTCGATCGAGGGGCGGAAGGCGTTGCCCTCACCGCGGTCGCCGCCCCCAGCTCCTCGGACATGACCCGCCAGCTGCTGATGGGTGGCGGCCGGCGCCACGAAGAGCTGTACGAGGTGGATCGCTCCAGCCCGGTCGACCCAGCCGCGCCCACGACGTTCGTGGCGATCGACCTGCTCGTCGTCGATGGCGAGGAGGTCTTCGACGTGCCCCTCCTGGAGCGCAAGCGGGTCCTCGAGAGTGTCCTGCTCGAGAACCGCTTCGTCCGGCGCGGCATCTACGTCCGCCCGCCCCTGGATCCCTGGCTCATCTCGTGGCGATCCATTGGCTTCCACACCGTGGCGTTCAAGGCGGCCAACGGCCGCTACTCGCCCGGCCTCGACAACAAGGGCTGGGCGATCGCCCGGATCCCCACGCGCTAGTGGTCGACAGTGGCCTGAGCGCGCCAATCCGCGAGCTGATCGAGCGTCTCGACCAGGCCGACATCATGGTCGGCATCCCGAGCTTCAAGAACGCGGCCACGATCGGCTACGTCGTGCGTGCCGCCCAGGCCGGGCCTCGTCCAGTACTTCCCCGATCTGCGCCCGGTCCTGGTCAACGCCGACGCAGGCTCGCCCGACGGCACCCAGCGCGTCGTGGCCGAGACCGAGCCGCCCGACTACATCGAGCGGATCCTGCTCGTCCGGCCGACCAACCGCCTCGAGAAGGTCAGCCTGACCTACCCCGAGGTGGACGGCGTAGGCGGCAAGGGCGCCGCCCTGCGCACGATCTTCGAGATGGCGGCCGCGCTCAAGGTCAGCGCCCTGGTCGTCGTCGACTCCGACCTGCGCTCGATCGTGCCCGAGTGGATCGAGCTGCTGGCCGGCCCGATCATCAAGGGCGGCTACGACTTCGTCGCCCCGCTGTACGCCCGCTACAAGTACGACGGGACGATCACGAACACGGTCACCTACCCGCTGACCCGGGCCCTCTACGGCAACCGGATCCGCCAGCCGATCGGGGGCGACTTCGGGGTCTCGGGCGACCTGGTCCGGCATTACCTGGAGCTCGACAGCTGGGACGCCGAGGTCAGCCGGTTCGGCATCGACATCTGGATGACGACCGAGGCACTGGCCGGTGGCTACGCCGTGTGCCAGGCCCGGCTGGGGGCCAAGGTCCACGATCCCAAGGACCCCGGGGCGGATCTCGGCCCGATGTTCCGCCAGGTCGTCGCCACGATCCTGCGCCTGGCCGCGCGCAGTCCCGAGCGCTGGCTCGACATCCGCGGCTCGCACGACGTGCCGGCCTACGGCTTCGAGCGGATCATCGACCCGCCGCCGCTCGAGGTGAACACCCTCCGGCTGGTGTCGGAGTTCCACGCCGGATCGGTCGGGATGGCCGAGACCTGGGCCGAGATGCTCGCCCCATCCACGCTGGCCACGGTCCTCGAGCTGGCCGCCGAAGCCGGCAAGCGCTTCGACGACGCATCGCGCCGGCTGGGCGTCCATGGCGGCGATACCGGCGCCTCGGGCGGCAGCCGGGCGGCAAGCTCGGGTCCGAGCACCCACGAGATGGCCGATGCCCTGGCCGGCTTCCACTTTCCCGACGACGTCTGGGCGCGCCTGATCTACGACCTCGTGGCGACCGCCGGGCGCCTCGAGCGGGCGACCGGGACGGACCCGGCCAAGTCGCGGGCAATCCTGGACCGCTACGTGGCTGCCCTCGTGCCGATCTACTTCGGCCGGGTGGCCAGCTTCGTCGTCGAGAACCGGGACATCACGACCGACGAGGCCGAGGAGCGGGTCGAACGCCAGGCCCGCGAGTTCGAGCTGCTCAAGCCGTACCTCGTCGAGCGCTGGAGCGCGCAATGAACCGGACCCCGCTGCCGGTTCGGATCCTGATCCCGGTGGCCAATCCGGGGACCGCCGGCGAGCTGGTCCGGATCGGCGCCGCCCTGCTCGAGCCGCGCGCCGGCGAGCTGCGCGCCCTGGGCATCGTCGAGGTCCCCGAGGGGATGCCCCTGTCCGAGGGCGCCACCCGCGCCCGCCATGCGCGCCGCCTGCTCCAGCGGGTCCTCGACTATGCGCCCGAAGGCGTGCCGATCCACCCCCTCGTCCGGATCGCCCGCCACGCGGCCGAGGGCATCATCGAGGCGGCCGTCGAGGAAGAGGCCGACCTGCTCGTCTTCGGCTGGGGCGGCCGGCACACGATCCACACGAACGACACACCGCCCGACGGAACCCGGCAACGGGGCCGGACCGGCCCCGAATCGGGCTCGGTCGTGTCGCCCACGATCGACCAGGTCGTGCGCGCCGCGCCGTGCGACATCGCGGTGGTCAAGCAGCGCGGGGCAACCGAGATCCGGCGGATCCTCGTCCCGGTCCGGGGCGGCCCGCATGCCGAGCTCGCCCTGACCTTCGCCGACGCGCTGGGCACCTACCACGGCGCGACCGTCACGGTCCTCCACGTCGTGCCGGCCGGGATCACCGGAGCCGTCCGGGCCCAGGCCGAGCGAGCCCTGGCGGCATTCGTCAAGCAGCACGTCCACGGAGCCGCCGAGCCGCTCGTGCGCGAGGCGTCCAGCGTGCGGACAGCCATCCTGCGCGAGGCCGAACGAGCCGACCTCGTCGTCGTCGGTGCCTCGGCGTCGCCGGCCGAGGGCGGTCGCGAGGCCCATCTCTTCGGCGCCCTGCCCGAGGCGATCGCGACGCGCGCCCGGCCGACGGTCGTCGTGGTCAAGACCCGCGAGACGATCGGCCGCAAGACCTTCGAGAAGCTGGCCGAGCGGGCGGAGACGCTGGCCGCCGCCGACCGGGCGGCCGAGGAGAACCGGGCGATCCCGACCCGGGTCGAGCGCTGGTTCGGCGAGTCGAACTTCCACCATGCCGAGTTCGCCGACCTGCGCCGGCTGGTCCAGCTCAAGGAGAAGCAGGGCCTGACGATCAGCCTGGTCCTGCCGACGCTCAACGAGGAGGAGACGATCGGCCCGATCGTGGCCCGGGCGATGCGCGAGATGATGGGCCGGGTTCCGCTCCTGGACGAGATCCTGGTGATCGACTCGGCATCGACCGACCGGACCCGCGAGATCGCTGCCGCCGAGGGCGCCCAGGTCGTCCGCCACCAGGACGTCCTCGAACGCTACGGCAGCTTCCGGGGCAAGGGCGAAGGCCCTCTGGAAGAGCCTCTTTGCGACCAGCGGCGACCTGATCGTGTGGGCCGACACGGACGTCCGCAACTGGCACCCGCGGATGGTCTACGGCACGCTCGGGCCGCTGCTCGACCGAGCCCCGCCTGCAGTACGTCAAGGGCTACTACCAGCGCCCGATCGTCGAGGGTGGCGTGCTCAAGGAAGGCGGCGGCGGACGGGTCACCGAGCTCGTCGCCCGGCCCCTGATCAACCTCTTCTACCCCGAGCTGTCGGGCTTCATCCAGCCCCTCGCCGGCGAGTACGCCGGGCGCCGCTCGCTGCTCGAGACGATGCCCTTCTTCACCGGCTACGCGGTCGAGATCGGCCATCTCGTCGATGCCGCCGAGCGGGTCGGCCTCGAAGGCCTCGGCCAGGTCGACCTCGAGCGCCGGATCCATCGCAACCAGGAGCTCGAAGGGCTCAGCCGGATGAGCTTCGTGATCCTCCAGGCGGTCATGAAGCGGCTCGAGGAGCGGCGCAAGGCGCGCCTGTTCGCCGAGCTCGGCTCGACGATGAAGCTGCCCCGCTCCGGGCACGGCCGGCTGGGCCTCGAGGTCATCGAGCTGGCCGACCAGGAGCGGCCGCCGATGAACCGGATCCCGGAGTACCTCGAGAAGCGGGCGGGCGAGACCCGGGAGTGACGACGGTCCTGTTCGCCCCGGATTCCTTCAAGGGCTCGCTGACCTCGGTCGAGGTGGCCCGTGCCCTGGCCGAGGGCTGGCATCGGGGCCGGCCCGGCGACGAGCTCCTGCTGAGCCCGCTGGCGGATGGTGGTGAAGGCACCCTGGCTGCGATCGCGACCACCGGCGGCTGGGTCGAGATGACCTCGCCCACGGTCGATCCGATCGGACGCCCGATCGACGGGCCGTGGCTCCGTTCGCGCGGACGGCAGCCGGGCTGTCGTCGAGCTGGCCGCTGCATCGGGCCTGTCCCGGTTGACCGCGGCCGAACGCGATCCGCTCGGCGCGACGACGACCGGGACCGGGTTGCTGATCCGGGCGGTCCTCGATGCCGGACCACGCCGGATCGTCCTGGGCATCGGCGGCAGCGCCACGAACGACGGCGGGGCCGGGATCCTCGACGCGCTCGGGGGTTGGGTCGACGATGACCGAATCGACCTGGCCGGGCTCGACACCCGCCTGGCCGCGCTCGAGCTGCTGGTCGCCTGCGACGTGAGCAATCCGCTCCTGGGCCCGTCCGGCGCGGCCGCGACCTACGGGCCCCAGAAAGGGGCCGGCCCGGCGGACGTCGCGCGTGCTCGACGAACGGCTGGGCCATTACGCCGACCTGCTCGAGGCGGCCACCGGCCGGCATGGAGCGCGACACTCCCGGCGCCGGCGCTGCCGGCGGCGTCGGCTTCGCGCTGCTGTGCCTGGCCGACCGCTTCCAGCGGCTTGCCCTCGAACCGGGCGTCGACCTGGTGGCCGGCGAGGTCGGCCTGGATGCCTCGCTCGCGCGATCCGACCTCGTGATCACCGGCGAGGGCCGGATCGATGCCCAGACCGCGTTCGGCAAGACGGCCCTCGGCGTCGCCCGGCGAGCGAGCGCAGCGGGCGTCCGCTGCATCGCCGTCGGTGGTGGGGTCGAGCCGGCCGGGATCGCCGCGCTCGCGCCGCTCGGGGTCGAGGTCGTGGCGGTCAACGAAGCTGCCGTTCCGCTGGCCGAGGCAATGGCCGCCGGCGCCGGGCCGCTGGTGGCCTGCGGCGAGCGCCTGGCCCGTGGGGCGACGTGGCTGACGGCGTAGCCGGGCCGGCCGCGGCCAGGCCCCGGCCGAAGCCCCGGCCCAAAGCCCGCCCGCGCCGGCGCAAACCGCTCGATCCGGGCCGGACCTGGGCGCGACGCCTGGAGCGGACCCGCCCGGGCCTTGTCCCGTACGTCCTCGACGGGCTGGCCTCGATCTACGGCCGGCCTGCCTGGCAGCGCCGGCTCGGGCCGACCAGCGAGCTGATCCTCACGATCCTTACCCAGAACAGCGCCGACACCAACGCCGAGCGGGCGTTCGAGTCCCTGCGCCGGGCGTTCCCGTCGAGCGAGCCGGTTGAGAGCCACGCCGCCGGCGATGGCTGGGGCGGCGACGGACTGTCCGACGGCGCGCCGCCGGACTGGCTGGCCGTCGAGGAGGCGCCGATCGAAGACCTCGTCGAGGCAATTCGTCCGGGCGGCCTGGCCCAGGTCAAGGCACCCCGGATCCAGGCCGCGCTGCGCCTGATCCGTGCCCAGCGCGGCGATCACTCCCTGGAGTTCCTGGGCGACATGCCTGCCCGCGAGGCGCGCGACTGGCTCACGGCCATCGATGGCATCGGGCGCAAGACGGCATCGGTCCTGCTGATGTTCTCGTTCGGGATGCCGCTCATGCCGGTCGACCGCCACGTCGAACGGGTCAGCCAGCGAGTCGGCCTCATCCCGGCCAAGGCAACCGCCGACGAAGCCCACGAGCTGTACCTGGCGCTGCTCGAGCCCGACCAGATGTACGAGGCTCACGTCAACCTGATCACCCACGGCCGTCAGCTGTGCCACGCCCGCAAGCCCGACTGCGCCCATTGCCCGATCGCGCCGCGCTGCCGCTACGTGGACCGCAAGGCGCCCTAGCTGACTGGTCGTACGGGACGTTCGGGGCGTTTCGAGCGGAGATTCGGCGCTGCTATCCTCGGGTGATGCTGAGTGGCAGCTCCAACGGTCCGGCCGTCGCGCCCCGGATCCTGGTCGTGGACGACGATCCCAACCTGCTCATCGTGCTCGCCGACCAGCTCCGGGCCGACGGCTTCGAGGTGGCCACGGCTCGTGACGGCGTCGAGGCGATGCGCCGGCTCGAGCATGCCTGGCCAGACCTGCTCGTGATCGACATGATGATGCCCAGGATGGATGGGCTGACCCTCGCCCGCGAGGTCAAGGGCCGGGCCGACCTGCCGATCATCGTGCTGACCGCGATCGATACCGGCGACAACAAGGCCGACCTGCTCGATGAGGTCGCCGAGGACTACGTCACCAAGCCGTACCACTACCCGGAGCTGCGGGCGCGGATCAACCGGGTCCTCCGCCGGCTCGGCGACAAGGTCCCCCGCCAGAGCCTGGTCCTCGGGCCACGCCTGGTCCTCGAGCTCCACCGCCGGGAGGCGATCGTGGCCGGCCAGGCCGTGGCCCTGACGCCGACCGAGTCGCGCCTGCTGTACGCCCTGGCGGCAAACCTCGGCAACACGGTCAGCACCGAGACACTCCTGGCCCGGGGTTGGGCGGAGACGGAGGACGCCGATCCGTCGTACGTGTGGGTCACGATGCGCCGATTGCGCCAGAAGCTCGAGCCGGATCCCAATCGGCCGATCCACCTCCTGACGGTCCGCGGCGTTGGCTACCGTCTGATCGCGCTGGAGCCGGGCAGGCCCGAATGACGGCCGAGCGCGAAGACGCTCCCCAGCCGACTCCCGCGCCGGCGGCCGATGGCCAGGCCGGCCCGCTTGAGAGCCCACCGGTCTTCCATGAACGGACGATCCCGGCCCCGGCGTTCGGTGCCGGCATCGGCTTTCGCACCCGCCTGACCTTTGCCCTGATCGCGGCCGCGGTGATCCCCCTGGCCGTGTTCGGCCTCCTCCTGATCGCCTCGCTTCGACTGCCCGATCCGCTCTCGACGGTGCCCCGCCTGCTGCTCCTGTTCGTCGTCCTGGTCGCCTTGATCGCCGTGCTCGTGGCGTACCTCCTGGCGGCCGACCTGACCGCGCCGTTGCGGGCCATTGCGGCGGCCGTCGACCGCGTCTCGGCCGGCGACCTGTCGACCCCGATCACGGTCGCCGGCGACGACGAGCTGTCGCGCCTGGCCGACAGCCACAACAGGCTCGCGGGAGCCCTCGAGCGGCGCAACCGCGAGCTCGGCCGGATCCTGTCGGCGATCGAGCACGCCTCACCCCGGGACGGCGTCGAGTTCCTCATCGGGCGGGCGTCGAGCGACGCCCGAACCGTCTTCGGCATGATCGACGCCGTGATCCTGCTGGTCGACCCGACCACGGTCGAGGAGGAAGAGGCCGTTCCCGGGGATCCCCGGCCGGTCCGGGCGGAGCTGCGCGCCGGCGACGAGCGCCTCGGCCTGATCGTCGGCCACCTCGCCGCGACGCGTGCCTGGGAGCCGGCCGACCAGAACCTGCTCGAGCTGTTCGCCGCTGAAATCGGCGTCGCCGTGCGGAACGCCCAGCTCTTCGCGCGGGTGGCCGATCAGAACACCCGGCTGGTTGAGCTTGACGCCGCCAAGGACGACTTCCTGCGCGGGGTGAGCCATAACCTCCAGACGCCCCTGACCAGCATCCGGGCGTTCGCCGAGCAGCTCGGCGAGGAACACCCGGACCGACGCCTGGCGATCATCACCGAGCAGTCCGAACGCCTGTCCCGGATGGTCCGCCAGCTCCTGACCGTGACCCGCCTCGAATCCGGGGCGCTCCGGCCCCAGGCCGAGGTCGTGGGCCTTGGTCCGCGGATACGGCGAGCGTGGGAGGCCCTCGCCGTCAACGACGTCGCGTTCGCGATCGACGACCGGTCCGGTGGCTGGCTCGCGATCGCCGACGTCGACCAGCTGGACCAGGTCCTGTGGGCGCTGCTCGACAACGCGGTGAAGTACGGCCGCCGTCAGCCGATCGAGGTCGAGATCGCGACCCAGCCGGCGCTCGGCCGGATCAGCCTGACCATCGTCGACCACGGGCCCGGAGTCGCCGACCAGGACCGTATCCACCTGTTCGAGCGCTTCGCCCGAGGCAGCGGCACGAACGCCGAGGACGGCAGCGGGCTGGGCCTGTACGTGTCGCGCGAGCTGTGCCGGGCGATGAACGGCGACCTCGTCGTCGAGCCGCTCCGAACCGGGACGGGAGCGGCGTTCACGGTGTCCCTGCCCGGCGAGGCCCCGCTCGAGAGCTAGTTGCTGGCGGGGCGCGACTGCCGATATCTCGGTCTCGACGCCGAGGGTGGGCGTTCGTGACAAATTCGCGCTGGAGCAGCGCTTCTGGATGCTCGACAGCCTCGATCGCCGTTGGGCGACGGTGGCCGCGGCGATTCGCGTACGGATCCGCCACGCCACGGTCCCATCTTTCCGGCGATCGAGGCTCGGCCGACCACAGCGATCGCTGAGACGCGGATTTGTCACGATCCACCGGCGCCCGACCTCGAGCGCGGGCCGCGCCCACTCGCCGCGGCACCTGACCAGCGCTGTGGCATCCTCCCCGCATGGCCCGCCTGTCCGTCGCCCTGGTCCAGCTCGATGCGGGAGCTGATCCCGAGGCGAACATCCTGGAGGCGGCACGCCTCGCCGATACGGCGGCGAGCGACGGCGCCCGCCTGGTGGCGTTGCCGGAGTACCTCCAGTACCGCGGCTCCGACGAAGGCTATCGGGCTTCGGCGCAGCCGATCCCCGGGCCGTTCACCGACGTGTTCGCGGCGGTGGCCCGAGCCCGCGGTGCCTGGATCCTGGCCGGCAGCCTGGCCGAGTCCGGGCCGACCGGCAGGCCCTACAACACCAGCGTGCTGATCGATCCGAGCGGGACGATCACGGCCACCTATCGCAAGATCCACCTCTTTGATGTCGCCCTCGAGGACGGCCCGTCCGATCGGGAGTCGGACCGGGTCACCGCCGGAGACCGAGCCGTCGTGGCCGAGGTCGACGGCACGCTGGTTGGCTTGTCGATCTGCTACGACCTGCGGTTCCCGGAGCTGTACCGGGCTTTGGCCGGAGCGGGGGCCGAGGTGTTCACGGTCCCGGCCAACTTCCTCGAGCGGACCGGCCGTGACCACTGGGAAGTCCTGCTTCGGGCACGGGCGATCGAGAACGGCGCCTGGGTGATCGCGCCGGCCCAGGTCGGCAGCGTGGCCGGTGTCCAATCCCACGGCCGTTCGATGGTGGTCGACCCGTGGGGCACCGTGATCGCCCAGGCTGCCGACGAGGTGGCGATCGTCCAGGCGGAGCTCGACCTCGATCGGGTCGCTTCGATCCGCCGCCAGGTCCCGGTCCTGGCCAATCGCCGGCCAGATGCGATCCGGGTTTCCGGGTCGGGCCTGGACGGTTGACGCTGCCCCGACCCACCGGTAGGCTCACCAGCAACCGAATAGCTCTATCAAGAGTGGCGGAGGGACCGGCCCGTTGATGCCACGACAACCTACCGGCGCAGAGCCGGCAAGGTGCCAATTCCGGGCAGGTCCGCCTGCGAGATAGGGATCCCTCGAGACCCTTCCGTGCAGGAGGGGTCTTCTCGTTTTCGAGCCGGTCCGCGTCAGCCGCCCCCTGATCGACCGCGTCGCGGGAGCAATTCGAAGACGAGTGAAAGGGGCCAACCGATGACAAACGCCCGCGGTGCCCACCTGGTCGGGAGCCTGGCCGCCCCGACGTCCACCGAAGCCTTCAGGCAGACGGCCACGATCCTGGGCCGCCACCTGCGCCGGGCCAGCGACGGCGAGACCGGGTCCCGCAGCCAGTGGATCTGGTGGCAGATCGACAAGCTCACCGCCGTGCCCGGCATCCGGATGGGCCAGCCCCAGCTCAACCCCGACACGGGCAACCCGGACTATTCGGTCTTCCCCGGCCTCGATGTCGACGAGGACGTGGTGATCCCGGCCCGTGGCCTCGGTTATGCCGACGCGGCCGCGGCCTCGTACCCGGAATTCGTCCGGCTCCGCGAGACCGGCCTGATCCCGGCCGGAGTCCGCTTCCAGGTCAGCGTCCCGACGCCATTCGCGGTGGTCGTTGCGTGGGCCGCGCCGGCATCCCAGGTCCACCTGTGGGCCCCATTCAAGGCGGCCATGTTCGCCGAAGTGGCGGCGATCCAGGCCGAGATCCCGAACGACGACCTGACGATCCAGTGGGACGTCGCGGTCGAGATCGGTGCCCTCGAGGCCTCGTTCAAACCCGCGCCCGAGCTGGCCGGCTACGACCGGATCGTGGCCGAGCTGATCGACTGCGCGCGGCAGGTCAGCCCACCGGCCGAGGTCGGCTTCCACCTCTGCTATGGCGACTACAAGCACCGTCACTTCGTCGCGCCGAAGGATCTCGGCCTGCTGGTCCGGATCGCCAACGACATCGCCGCGGCGGCGCCGATCGCCTTCGTCCACATGCCCGTCGACCGCGAAAACGGGATCGACCCGGCCTATTTCGCGCCGCTTCGCGGCCTGGCCGTGGGTGATGCCGAGCTCTCGCTGGGCGTGATCGACTACGAGAACGACGGCGCCCGGATCGACCAGCTGGTGGCGGCCGCCGACACCGCCGGCCGGTCGTATATGGTCGCCACCGAATGCGGCATGGGACGGCTTGGCGAACGTGGCGAGACGGTCACCCTGGCCGACCTCCTGGCCCAGCACGCCCGAGTGGCCGAACCCATCCGCTGACCGGCTGTCACGGTCATGCCGCGCGGGGCATCACCTATACTCGCCGTCGCGCCGACATAGCTCAGCGGTAGAGCAGCTGTTTCGTAAACAGCAGGTCCTCGGTTCAAATCCGAGTGTCGGCTCCACCCTTCGGGGACTCGCTCGTGAGCCCGTATGGCCGCACCGTTGCCGCCCTCACGGTCGAGGGACCCTGACTGCCATACTCGTCCATCCCGAGATCATCGAAGGAGATCCAATGCCGGCGAAGACAGGATCCAGGGCGAAGACCACGGCCAAGACGGCCACGCCAGCCAAGGGCAGCTCTGCTGCCAAGGCCGGCAACGCGGCCAAGGCCACACCAGCAGCCAAGAGCAGCAACGGGGCCAAGGCCAGCTCCGGGGCCAAGGCGCCCTCGACGGCGAAGAGCGGGACGCGGTCCAAGGCCGGCGCCTCTGCCAAGGGCAGCCGGGCGAACTCGAAGGATGCCGCTGCGGTCGCGGCGACGGTGGCCGAGGCCGAGGCGATCGATGGAGCCGCCCGCGTCGAGGCCGGACTCGATGTCGCCGCGGCAGCGGCAGGGGCCGCTGCGGTCGGTCGGGCAACGGTCACCCAGGGGGCGGCCGATCTGACCCACGGCGCGGACGAAGTGCTCGTCGCAGGCCGCGTCGCTGCGCTTGCCGACGTGGTCGCGGCAGCCGGGATCAACGACGTCGAGCAGGGCGCCCAGCTCCTCGCGACGTCGGAGGACATCGCCATCCTCGGTGCCGTCGTCGGTGCGATCAGCGAGGACGACCTCGATCGCGGCCTCCAGGTCGCCCGGGTGAGCGGGGAGCTGAGTGCCGTCGCCGCGGTCGTCAGCCGGATCGGGATGCCTGTCCTGGCGGCCTTCCTGGCCGACCGGGGAGACCGCCTGCTGGGCGTCTCGGTCGATGCCATCGTCCGAGCGGGCGGGACGCGCGCCATCGCCCGGGCCCTGGCGGACACCGGCGCCATCGTCGGCAGCCTCGGCGAGGTCGAGGAGACCGAAGGGATCGCCCGGGTCATGGTGGCCGGAGGCCTCGCCGAGCAGAGCGATGTCCTGGCTGACATCGGCGCCGCCGACAGCTACCAGGGGTTCCAGGAGATGGAGGTCGGCGAGACCGTCAGGGAAGCCGCGGTTGACCTGGGCGCTGCCGGGCTGGCAACGTTCGGGGAGGGGATGGAGGAGATCGGCTCGGCCGGCGCC
Organism: uncultured Chloroflexia bacterium; assembly: GCA_963720965.1. Lineage (GTDB taxonomy): Bacteria > Chloroflexota > Limnocylindria > Limnocylindrales > CSP1-4 > Palsa-1033. The sequence goes on from CAVRHD010000005.1 coordinate 322,051, forward strand.
CTCGCCGACGTGGCCGACGAGCTCGGCGGCTAGGGCCGGGCCGCCTCGGGAATTCGTTCGAACGCTAACGGGGGACCGCTGGTCGGCAACGGTCCCCCGTGGGGTGCCCCGCTCAGGCGGGGGGCGGCTCGGAGATCGAGAATGCCGCCTTTACCGTGGCGCCATTGAGGTACAGGATCAGGATCAGGGGCAGGATGGCCATGCCAAATCCCACGCCTGAGCCCGGGTACTGGACGAACCACAGAAACGCTTCGAAGAGCGCGAAGCCGGCCACGATCATCGCAACCAGCCAGGCCCACGGCTGAAGCGCCCACAGTCCCAGCGCCGTTGCCAGCCAGGCGATCCCCAGGATGATCACGAGCCAGCCCCACAGGCCAACGTGGTCGTACTGCGGCAGATCGCCGAAGATGCCGAACCAGTCGAAGCCGAGGATACGCAGGCCGAGAATCAGCCAGGCGAAGCCCGCGAGGGCCGCGAAGAAGCCAAGGACGGATATCAGGATTGGCGGGTTCTTCATTCAGGTTTCCCTCATTGCACCGGTGGACTGACGACAGAGGATCTGCCGAACCAGGATCGTAGCGTCGTCGCCATTGGCAATAGGTCAGCTCCAGATGTTCGCGGCGATCAGGCTCAACCGTCGGCGCGAATGCTACATGGTGCGAACCACGCCCAACGTGCCAAATCAGGCACCCTGACCGCCAGCAGGACTCGGCCGGGGAAGGTATCGTCGGGACCATGAGCCTCGGCTTTGGACTTCTGAGCGCGCAGCTTCGGCCGGGCGAGACCGACTGGACCCGGACCTACGACGACACGATCCGCCTGGCGGTCGAGGCCGAGCGGCTCGGTTACACGTCCGTGTGGACGACCGAACACCATTTCGTCGACGACGGGTACATGCCGTCGCTCCTCGTTGTCGGCGCGGCGCTCGCCCAGGCGACCTCACGGATCGAGCTCGGCACAGGGGTCATCCTGGCCCCCCTCCACCATCCGATCCGGCTGGCCGAGGATGCGGCGACCGTCCAGCTGCTCAGCCACGGCCGGCTGGTCCTGGGCCTCGGGCTGGGCTGGTCGGAGACGGAGTTCAGCGGGCTCGGCGCCGACCCGCGACGGCGGGGTGCGGCGATGGAGGAGATCCTCCAGATCCTGCCGCAGGCCTGGACCGGCGAGCCGTTCTCGCACCACGGCGCGGTCTACGACCTGCCGACATTGGGCGTCCGGCCCAGCCCGTCGAAGCCGATCCCGGTCCTCGTCGGCGGCGGCGCGGAGGCAGCGATCCGGCGCGCCGCGCGGCGGGCCGATGGGCTCTTTGTCAGCAGCACCGCCGAGAAGTACGCCGAACAGGTCCATTGGGTGCTCGACGAATGCGACCGGATCGGGCGCGACCCGGCGACCTTCCGGTTCATCCACTACTCGGTGCTGCTACCCGGCCGTTCGCAGGAGCAGGCGCTCGCCCGGTATGGCGAGGCGGCCTGGGCGATGCAGTGGAAGTACTCGGACATGGGGCCCTCGACAAGCCGGCCCCTCCCGCCGCCATCGCCGCCACCGTTCGGCCGGCCGCTGGAGGACCTGGTCCGGGGCCGGCCGACCTACGCCGGGACCCCGGAAGCTCTGGTCGAAACGCTCCTCGCGGTGCAGAAGGGAGCCGGAGTGCCGACCGAGTTCGTCGCCCGGAGCCATTTCCCGCTCCTCGACTACGGGGCGCAGGTCGAGCTCATGGCGGAGCTTGCCGAAGGCGTGGCACCGCACCTCTGATCTGCTAGGGGCGATACGGCTGGGCCGTCGGGTCGACCGGCAGGATGAACACGAGGGCGATATACAGCAGCCCGAAGAGTCCCGCCGTGATCAGGGTGGCCAGGACGAACAGGGTGCGGACCCAATCGACCCGCAGCTCGGCGTACGCGGCGAGGCCGTTGCAGACCCCGGCGATCTGCTGGCCGTTCCGGATGCGCACGAGCCGGCGCCGCCGGCCTGATCCGTCGTCGCCATCGCCCTGGTCATAGCCGGCGTCGACCGCTCCGATGTGGGCCAGGACGCGCTCAATGTCGGCCGCGGTCACGACACGATCGTCAGGGCCGAGCAGCGCCGTGAGCTTGTCGGCGACGGACCGTTCCAGGTCGGCCAGGACCTCGGCGCGATCAGGATCGTCGTGGAGGCCGGCCGCTGCGCGGTCGAAGTAGCGCGCGAGCCGCCGGTAGGCGTCCTCCTCGATTCGGTAGTGCCGGTCGCTGCCGCTGAGCGTGATCTCGATCGTCTTGTCCATCTGTGTCATCTCCCCAGTTCGTCAATCAGCTTGGTCATCGTGGTCCAGTACGATCGGAAGCGGGCCAGGTCGGCTCGGCCCCACGTCAAGAGCCAAGTCTGGCGCTCGCGACCTGCTACGGTCGATCGCGTCGCGGCCCTGAACAATCGAGGAGAGGCCTTGCAACTCGGTGAGCTGAGCGATCACCTCCAGGGCGACGTCGTCCTGCCCGACGACAACGCCTGGGACACCGCCCGACGAGCCTGGAACCTGGCGGTGGATCAACGGCCCGTCGGCGTCGTCTACCCGGAGTCGGCGGCTGATGTCGTTGCGACCGTTCGCCTCGCTGCCGAACGAGGCCTTCGAGTCGCGTTCAACGCCGGCGGCCACAACGCGGGCCCGATCGACTGGAGCCGGCCCACGCTGCTCCTCAAGACGGAGCGACTGGACCGGGTGGAGGTCGACGGACCGGCGCGGCGGGCATGGGTCGGGGCCGGGGTGCTGGGCAGGCCACTCGCGATCGCCGCCGGCGAGCACGGCCTGGCCTACCTGTCGGGCACGTCACCCAACGTCGGAGTCCTCGGCTATGCGCTCGGGGGCGGACTCAGCTGGATGGTCCGCAAGTACGGGCTTGCCTGCAACAGCATCGTCGCGGCCGAGGTCGTGACGGCCGACGGCAGGGTCGTTCGGGCCGACCAAGGCACCGAGCCCGAATTGTTCTGGGCGCTCCGTGGCGGTGGCGGCAATGTCGCCGCGGTCACCGCGATCGAGCTCGAGCTGTTCCCGGTCGCAGAGATCTTTGCCGGCTGCCTGTTCTGGCCGATCGAGCGCGCCACCGAGATCCTGAGTGCCTGGCGCGAGTGGACCGAGAGCCTGCCGGTCGAATGCGAATCGCTCGGCCGGCTGCTGCAGCTCCCGGACGTGCCGTTCCTGCCCGAACCGTTGCGCGGACGCTCGTTCGTCCTGGTCGAGGCCGCTTTCATCGGCACTGCAGGCGATGGCGCAGCCCTGATCAGGCCATTACGTGACCTTGGACCCGAGATCGACACCTTCGCCCTGATGCCATCGCAGGAGCTGAGCGTCGTGCACATGGATCCCGAGGATCCGCTGCCCTACGCCGGAGACGGCGTGCTGCTGGCGGACTTGCCGCCGGCAGCGATCAAGCTGATGGTCGAGGCGTTCGTCGGCTCACCGCTGCTGCACGTCGAGGTTCGTCACCTGGGTGGGGCTGCCGCGATCCGCTCGGCGGAGCACGGCGTCCTCGACGCGATCGACCAACCGTTCGTCACGTTCACCTTTGGCCTGACGCCGGATGCCGAGGTGCTGGCCGCCGTCGATCGGCACGTCGCCTTGCTGCTCGCAGCGCTGCGGCCGTGGGACAGCGGACGGAGGTACCTGAACTTCGCCGAATCCCAAGTCAACCCGAGGACGATCTTCCCGACCGAGAGCTTCGATCGGTTGAGGCAGGCCAAGGAGCGCTACGACCCGACCGACATGTTCCAGGCGAACCACCCGGTCTCGCGCGGCCAGGGGTCGACCGACGAGGACCCGACTCAGCGGTGAGCGAACCGACGCTTGTGGCTCGCGGCCGCCGTCTGGGCCGGGGCCGGCTGGCGGGCGGCCAGGATCGACTCGATCTCCGTCTTGAAGGCCCGCCCGATCGGCGCGCGGGCCAGCCATTCGAGGAAGTCGGGGTCGTGCCGGGCAATCTGGCCGAATGACCAGCCGGCGTATCGGCCGAAGTCGAGGACGGTACCGGACGGCGGGCCGGGCGGGCGTCCCGCCGCCTGGGACCAGGCCGGCTCTGTCGCCCGGGCAGCCGCGGCGGGGGCGACCGGCGGAAGCACTTCCCGGCCGCGGTCATAGGCGGCCCGGGCGTCGTCGTTGCCGATGACCGACCAGGCCTGGTTGAGGGCAACCATCCGCTCGACCGAGCCGCCGGCCACGTCCGGGTGATACTTCGAGGCGAGGGTCCGGTAGGCGGCCCGGACGACCTCGGGTTCGGCCCGTGGATCGACCTGCAGGACGCGGTAGAAGTCGACGACCTCCATCATGACCGTGGCCCGCTGCCAGATCGATGGTCGAGTGCCGCTTCGGGTCGAGTGGAGCATCGCATGGCCGGACCATAGGACCGGCCCATGACCGCCGAGGTAGGCCAGAAGTACTAGTCGGGCACACGCCGGTGCGTTCCTGCCCCGGTGCGTGGCGGCACAGTCCTGCCTGAGCCCCGGACCTTCGTACCAGAGGACAATCTAGGATCCTTCCTGTCCGGGAAGCGACTGTCAGCAGGAGGTGATCGTGCCAGCCCGACCGAGCGCGGATGACCTGAAGCGCCAGTGGGGCCTGGCGGAGATGCAGACCGAGCAGGTCTGGTTCGTCCAGACCTATGTCGATCCGAAGTCGAATTCCGACGGGCGGGCGCTGTCGAGCGCGATCATCGCCATGGTGACCGACGATCCGGCGACGTTCTCCGACATGCATCGATTGCCGACCGACGAGCTATGGCTGTTCCACCTGGGCGACCCGATCGAGCTGCTATTGCTCCATCCCGACGGTCGAGACGAGCTGGTGATCCTGGGACCCGATGTCCTCAACGGGCAGGAGATCCAGCATGTCGTTCCGGCAGGCACCTGGATGGGGGCTCGACTGCGGGCCGGCGGCGAGTACGGGGTGTGGGGCAACACGATGGCCCCGGGCTACGCGCTGACGGACTTTGAAGGGGCGGACCCGGAGGATCTCGTCGCCCGCTGGCCCGATCGCGCGGAGCTGATCAAGGCGCTCACCCGACGTAGCGCCTGAGGCTCGCCCCAAAAGCGAGGACCTACGGAAAACGCTCAGCCGGCGCGCTCCACGAGGCGATAGACCTGGCGTGCCCCGGTCAGGCCCTTGAGCTCGTGCGCCCCGGCATCCTCGAGGACGAGGTCCGACCCCTCGAGCAGGTCGCTGGTCGTGGACGAGACCATCACCTCGTTCGGTCCGCCCAGGGCCATGACCCGGGCAGCCGCGTGCACGGCAATGCCCCGGACATCTCCGCCAATGAACTCCACCTCGCCGGTGTGGATGCCGATCCGGATGGGCACGTCGATCGCCTCGCGCGAGCGGGCCATGGCCGAGGCGCAGCGAACCGCGCGAGTGGCGCTGTCGAAGACGGCCAGGAACCCGTCGCCAGTCGTCTTCACCTCGCGCCCGCGGTAGACGTTGAGCTCCTCGCGCAGCCGGGCGTTCTGGGCGACGAGGAGCGCGTGCCAGGCACTGTCGCCGATTCGCTCGAGGATCGCCGTCGAGTCGACGATGTCGGTGAACATCACCGTCGCCAGCGTTCGTTCGGTCTCGTCGTGCATGGCCGCGACCATGGCCCGGCCGCTGGCACCCCACTCGACCGCGACCCACTGCTCGTCGCCGACCACCCACTTGTCGTGGCCGGCCGGGATCTCGAAGACCGTATTGGGACCGACGTCGAGCGTGTCGCCATTGTCCATGACCACCCGCATGAGTCCGGACATCGTGTATCCGAAATGCCGGATCGGGCAGCTCTGCACGCCCATCACCGGCCCCATGTCGGTCGACCAGCGCCAGCCGGGATCGAACCGGCACAGGCCGATCGTGGCTTCGTCCAGGCCGACCGTCTCCACTCGGAGCCGGGGCATCGTCCGGACATCGTCCGGTTGCTCGAAGCTCTTGGCCTGGAGCCGGGGCATCAGGCGACGTCTTCGCCTGGCAGGCCCGGCGTGACGGCAGCCGGGACGGCGTCCGGCTCGAGATTGCTCGGCCACCAGTTCCAGCGACCGAGCAGGACCACGATGGACGGGACGAGCAGGGATCGGACCAGGAAGGTGTCCATCAGGATCCCCGCAGCCACGCCGTAGCCGATCTGCTGGATCTGGCCGCCGCCGGCGCTGCCACCGGCAATCGCCAGGACGGCGAAGGTCCCGGCCAGGATCACCCCGGCCGTCGTCACGGTGCTGCCGGTCCGGCCGATCGCCTTGGCCACCGCTTCACGCAAAGGCAGGCCATGGGCCTCTTCCCGGATCCGGCTCATGATCAGGATGTTGTAGTCCGAGCCGAGGGCCATCAGGAAGACGAACATCAGGAACGGCAGGATGAAGTTGATGCCGTCCTGGTTGCCCAGCTTGACGAAGACCAGGGCCGTCACGCCCAGTGCCGCGAAGTACGACAGGACGATGCTCGCCACCAGGTACAGCGGAGCGATCAGGCTGCGCAGGACGAGGGCCAGCAGGATCGCGATGAGGAGGGCCACGATCGGAATGATCCGGGTCAGATCCTGGCTCGAGATGTGGCTGACGTCATAGGCAAAGGCGACCTGGCCGAAGAATCCGCTGTCTGAGGCTCCAGCCGCTCCGGCCGCTGAGGCGACATCGGCGCGAGCAGCGGGCACGGCGGCCAGGGCGGCCGGGCTGGACGAGTCACCGTTGGCGAACTCGACCGAGAACTGGATCGTCTTGCCGTCGGCGCTGATCAGCTGGCCGGTCGTCCGGTAGGCGTTGTACAGCTCGTTCGGAACGTCCGTGGTGACCGGCACCGGCGGCAGGGCCTGGGCCGGTCCGAGCTTCGTGTGAAGCTGGGCGAGCTGGTCCGGCGTGAGGGTGATCCCATTTGGATTGAGCGGGCCAACGACCCCGCTGAATTCGGGGAAGGTCACGAGCGTGCTCTGGGCGATCTGGAGCACCGACGGGTCCTGCCAGACCGAGTTCGGGAACGCCATCAGGACTGCGCTGCGACCCGTCGTGGACGAAGGGAAGTGCTCCTCGATCAGGGCGGTTCCCTGGGCCGAGTCGGTGGTTGCGGCGCTTGCCGGGACAGCGCCGAAGCCGGCGGTCGGCGTGGTGAACGCGAACACGCTGAGGCCCAGGAACAGGATCAGGCCGGCCGTCAGGGTCAGGCCCGGCCGGTGGGTCGTGAACCTGGAGACGCGGTCCCACAGCCCGGGCGCCGGTGTCTCCACGACCGTCGGGCGAGTCGGCCAGAAGACGGCTCGGCCGAGGATCGCCAGGAGCGCCGGGAGCAGGGTCAACCCGGCCAGCAGCATCAGGGCGATGCCGATCGCGAGGGCCGGTCCAAGGCTCTGGTAGATCCCGAAGTCGGCCAGCACCAGGGTGACCAGGGCGGCGATCACGGTGAATGCCGAGAAGGTGATCGATTCGCCGACCCGGCTGACGGCCTGGACCACCGCCTCATGCGAGTCGAGACCCTTGCGCGGACTCCTCGCGGACGCGGAAGACGAGGAACACGCCGTAGTCCGTGCCGGCGCCCAGGATCAGGACGACCAGCAGGAGCTCGGTGATCGACGACACCTGGACGCCGAATCTGGGTCGACTACGCGATCACCGGGCCCGACAGGACAAGCACGAGGGCCGCCGGGATCAGGGTGACGAAGGGGGCCAGGACGGCCCGGAACGCAAGCAGGAGCAGAACGATGATGAACAGGACGGAGAGCCGCTGGGTGTCGGTCTGGGATTGGCCGGCCGTCGGCGGTCGAGTCGACCAGCGTGGCCAGCTGGCCGGTCAGGTGAACCTGGAGTCCGGCCGGCGTGCCGGGCTGGTCGAACAGGGCCCGGATGTCGTTCGACGACGCCCTGCGCCTCGGGCCCGCCGCTGAACGTGACGACATCAGCCTCGACCAGGGCCTGGCGGGCCATCCCGTCGCCTGAGATGCCGATGTCGAGCACGATCTTGACATGGGGCACGGTCCGGATCTGGGCCTCGAGCTTGTCGATCGCCGCGTTGTCGTCGGCCGTCAACGTCCCGTTGCGGGCGGCCACGAGGGTCGCGCTCGCCAGCGATGCGTTCTGGAATGGCGCTGCCAGGGCCGCGGCCTGCATGCTCGGCGCCGAGGCCGGCAGGAAACCGCTGGTGGTGTCCTGGGCGACATCGCTCAGCGAGGGCAGGGTCTTGACCGCGAGGATCGGCACGATGATCCAGGCAATCACGATCAGGAACCTGAACCGGACAGAGAACCGGCCGAGGCTGGTGAAGAAGCTGTGCATCGTCTCTCTTTCGGGGCGCCGGGCTGCGGGATTGGGAGATCCAGCGGGGATCATAGCGTAGACGGAACCATCTGGCCCTGCACACGATATGGCCGTGCTAATCTTTGATCCTGATGACGCTGCATGATGACCGCGAGGAGCTCGCCCGGCAGGGCTGGGGTTTGCTCATGGCGGCGGCCCAGGTCCACCTCGAGTCCACCTCGCGCGAGCTGGAGCGCCTCGGGCTGAGCAAGGTGATGGCGGCGTTCCTGAATGCGATCGCCACGATGCCGATCGGACCGACCAATCAGCTCGCCACCAGGTTCGGCGTGAACCCGGCCTGGGTGACCGACATCGTCGACCGCCTCGAAGCGCGCGGCGAGGTCCGTCGCTCGGTCTCGACCGATGACCGCCGGGTGAAGCTGCTGGAGCTGACCGAGGCCGGGCGCTCGACCCACGAGGCGATCGAGGCGATCTTTGCGACGCCCCCGCCCGGGCTCGTGGATGCGCCGGTGGAAGACCTCCGGGCACTGGTCCGGCTGGCAGGACGAGCCGGGGCCTAGCCGGGGGTCGCAGCCTCGCCGCGATGGTAGGTCGGATAGAGCGCGGGATAGAGCTCCCGGTAGACCTGCCGGAACTCCTGGTAGCGGGCAACGTCCGGGCCGGGCTGGGCCGCCGGCTTCGCCTCGATCAGCCGGTTCGTGGCCGACTCGACATCCGGATACCAGCCGGCCCCCGACGGCGGCCAGCACGGCCGCCCCATAGGCCGCGCCCTCGGTCGTGTCGACCGTCGCGATCTCGGCCTCGAGGACGTCGGCCAGGATCTGCCGCCAGAGCGGGCTGGCCGTTCCGCCGCCCGACGCCCGGATCTGGTCCGGCCGCTCGATTCCGGCCGCCACGATCAGGTCGAGCCCATCGCGCAGCCCGAATGCCACGCCTTCCATCACCGCCCGGGTCAGGTGGCGCCGGTCGTGGCCGAGGGTCAGGCCGATGAACGCCCCGCGGGCGAGCGGGTCCGGATACGGGCTGCGCTCACCCGACAGGTAAGGCAGGAAGACCAATCCCCCGCTGCCGCCGGGAACGCCGGCCGCATCGGACGCCAGCTGCGCCGAAATCCGCGCCTGGCGCCAGCGTGTCCCGCAACCAGCGCAGGCTGCCGGCAGCCGAGAGCATGACCGACATCAGGTGCCAGCGACCGGGCAGGGCGTGGCAGAACGCATGGACCCGCCCGAGCGAATCGAACAGCGGCCGATCGGTCGGCGCGAAGATGACTCCGGAGGTCCCCAGGGACAGGGCCATCGTGCCCGGTGCAACGGCGCCGACGCCGACCCCGTTGGCCGCCTGGTCGCCACCGCCGCCGACCACCGGCGTGCCCGCCCGGAGGCCGGTGGCCGCGGCCGCGCCGGGCGTCAGGCGTCCCCCGATCGCCGGGCCCTCGAAAAGCGCCGGCAGCCAGGCGGGGTCGATCCCGAGCGCCTCGATCACCTCGGTCGACCAGGCGCGCGATGCCAGGTCCAGGAGGAGGGTCCCCGAGGCATCGGCAACGTCCGTCGCGTACTCGCCGGTCAGGCGCAGTCGGACGTAGTCCTTGGGCAGCAGCACGTGCGCAATTCGCCGCCACGACTCGGGTTCGTGGTCCCGGATCCAGATCAGCTTGGGCGCGGTCAGCCCGGTCAGGGCATCGTTGCCGGTGATCTCGATCAGCCGGGCGGGACCGACCGCGGTCCGGATCCAGTCGCACTCAGCGCTCGTCCGCTGGTCGTTCCAGAGGATCGCCGGCCGCACGACGTCGCCGGCCCGGTCCAGGACCACCGCGCCGTGCATCTGGCCGGTCAGGCCGATCGCGGAAACCTCGTCGGCGCCGCTGCCCAGGACGGCCAGGGCGGCCTGGATGGCGAGCCTGGCGGCGACCCACCACAGCTCAGGCTCCTGCTCGCTCCAGGTTGGCTGGGGCGAGGCGAAGGCGTAGTCGGACACGCCGCTCGCCTGGACCCGGCCGGACTCGTCGACGAGGACCGCCTTGGTGGCGGTCGTCGAGACGTCGAGGCCGAGGACGAGCGCCATTCGGGTCAGCCCCGGTTGGCCGCCCAGATCTGCTGGTTGACCACGTTCTCCAGCAGCTCCTGGCGACCGGACACCGGCTTCGGGTTGATCTCGCCGCTCAGGACCCGCCCACCGAGCGCCTCGAGCGGGGCGTCACCGGCCAGGATCGACCGGCCGAGGTCGCCCGACCAGCCGGCGTAGCGCTCGGTCCTTAACCGCTCGAGCTCGCCCGACTCGATCATCGCGGCAGCCACCAGGAGAGACTGGGCCAGGGTGTCGATCCCGCCGATGTGAGCGTGGAACAGGTCGTCGCGATCCATGCTCTGGCGGCGCAGCTTGGTGTCGAAGTTGAAGCCGCCACTGGTCAGCCCGCCCGAACGCAGGATCTCGTAGACGGCCAGGGACAGGTCGTCGACCGAGTTCGGGAACTGGTCCGTATCCCAGCCGTTCTGCTCGTCGCCCCGGTTGGCATCGACGCTGCCGAGCATCCCGTGGGCGAGCGGCCAGGGCGACCTCGTGCTGGAAGCTGTGCCCGGCCAGGGTGGCGTGGTTGACCTCGAGGTTGAGCTTGTACTCGCCGGCCAGGTCGTGCCGTTCGAGGAAGCCGAGCACGGTGGCCACGTCGTAGTCGTACTGGTGCTTGGTCGGCTCCTGCGGCTTGGGCTCGATCAGGAGCGCACCCTGGAACCCGATCCGGTGCTTGTGCTCGGCGACCAGATGAAGGAATCGGGCGAGCTGGTCCTCCTCCCGGCGAAGGTCGGTGTTGAGCAGCGTCTCGTAGCCCTCGCGGCCGCCCCACAGCACGTAGTTCGCCCCGCCCAGCCGATGGGTCGCCTCGAGCATCGAGCGCACCTGGGCCGCGGCAAAGGCGAACACTTCGGGGTCTGGGTTGGTCGCTGCGCCGGCGGCATAGCGGGGATGGCTGAACAGGTTGGCCGTGCCCCACAGGAGCTTCAGCCCGGTCCGCTCCATGTGTCCGGCGATCGCGTCGACGACCGCGTCAAGGTTGGCCTGGGTCTCGGCGAACGTGCGGCCCTCGGGCGATACGTCCCGGTCGTGGAAGCAGAAGAACGGCACGCCAAGCTTGGCCAGGAACTCGAACGCGGCCGCCAGGCGATCGCTGGCCGCCTGCATCGGCTCGAGCCGGGGGTCGAGCCAGGGCCGGTCGAACGTGCCCAATCCGAAGACATCGGATCCGGGCCAGCCGAACGAATGCCACAGGCACACGCCGATCCGGAGGTGATCGGCCATCCGCTTGCCGAGGACCAGCCGATCCGGCTGATAGACCTTGAAGGCGAGGGGGTCGTCCGAATCGAGGCCGCCGAACGGAATTGGGCCGGCGATATCGGGAAAGAAGCTTCCGTCCACCCTGGAACCTCCACAGCGCCCCGGAGCGCGGACACTCCCAGCCGGGCTGGACGGCGGTCGCAGGGCAATTTCAGCCATCTTGACACTGGCCTACGTTTGTTAGATGGTATCACAAATATGCGTTAGCGAGGGTCCCAAACCGGATGGCGCTCTCGGGCGACCTGATCGGACAGCGAAGCGAGACGGTTCGGCGTGCCAATCTCAGCACGATTCTGCGTGAGCTCCACCTTGCCGGCCCGCTCTCGCGGTCCGACCTCGTGGCCCACACCGGCCTGACCCGGACGGGCATCAAGAGCCTGACCGCGGAGCTCGCTGCAGTGGGCCTCGTGTCCGAGGAACGGGCCTCACCCGACGGCAGCCCAGGCCGGCCCTCGGCCGTCGTTTCGCCCAACCCCACGACCGCCGCAGTCCTCGGCCTCGAGGTCGCCGTGGACTCGATCGCGGCGGCCGTGGTCGGCCTGGGCGGCACAGTGCACCAGCTGACCCGCGTCGACCGGCCGCCCGGGCACTTCTCGATCGAGGAGACCGTGGCCGACCTCGTCGCGCTGGCCCGGACCGTTCGAATCCAGTCGGCCCTGCCCGATGCGATCGTGGGCGTGGGGGTGGCCGTCGTGGGCACGACGCGCCGCTCCGATGGGTTCGTCTCATTCGCCCCGAACCTGGGCTGGCATGACGTCTCGCTCGGGCGCCGGCTGGCCGCCGCCCTGGGCGTGCGCGAGCCGATCGCGGTCGCCAATGACGCCGACCTCGGCGCGCTCGCCGAGCACCGCCGGGGGGCCGCGGTCGGCGCCAATCACGTGCTCCTGATCTGGGGCGAGGTCGGTGTCGGCGGTGGCCTGATCGTCGATGGCCGGCCGATGACCGGCGCGGCCGGCTATGGCGGCGAGGTCGGCCATATCCCGGTCAACCGGAATGGCCGCCCGTGCCAGTGCGGGTCGGTCGGTTGCTGGGAGACCGAGATCGGAGAGGGTGCCCTGCTACTTCGGGCGGGGCGATCGGCTGACGGTGGTCGGGAGGAGGTCGAGCAGGTCCTGGCCGAGGCCGCGGCCGGCTCGCCGGCGGCCCTGACCGCGCTCGACGACGTCGGCCGCTGGCTGGGATTCGGGATCGCCGGGCTGGTCAACGTGCTCAATCCGGAGCTGGTGGTGCTCGGCGGACTGTTCGGACGCATCTACCAGTATGCTGCGCAGGCCATGTTGACCGAAATGGAACAGCGCGCCTTGCCGGCCTCACGATCCATGGTCCGGGTGGTGCCGGCCACGCTCGGAATCAACGCCCCATTGCTGGGAGCCGCCGAGCTCGCCTTCGAGCCCCTCCTGGCTGATCCAGCCGCCTGGATGGCCCAGGCCACGCTGCCCCGGATCGCCGGAGCGGGCCACCGAGCCGACCCGCCCATCTTGCTGCCACTCCTTACCCACTGAACCCAATACCGCTCGCTCGTGCGCGCAAGGAGGTGAACAGACGACAAGATTCAGGTTGACATCAGAGATTTGCTGTATGGAGAATGCCGGCCGGCCCGGCGCATGACGGAAGCACGGGTTCGGTTCGAGCAATTCCAACCCCTGAGGAGGAGTTTCGACTTGCACACGAAGAAAACTGCGGCGGCGATCGTCGCCGTAGCCGCAATTCTCGCGGGCTGCTCATCGGCAGCGACCGCGGCGCCGGCGACAACGGCGCCAACGGCTGCCCCGACGGCAGCCCCAACGACAGCCGGATCGGCCGCACCGAGCACGGGCTCTTCGGCCGCACCGAGCACGGGCGACGCAACCGGCTTGACTCCGGGCAGCTTCGACTCGAACTTCACGGCGATGTCGCTGCTGAAGCCGATTACTTCGGCGGGCTCCGGCCTCGTCGGCGTGGTCATGCCCGACACGACGTCCTCGACCCGCTGGGTCAACTTCGACGCCCCGTATCTTATGAAGGCCTTCCAGGACGCTGGCTACGCGGCCAGCGACTTCAAGATCGAGAACGCCGGCGGCGTCGATGCCGTCCAGCTGTCGATGGCCCAGGCCGACATCACCAACGGCGCCAAGGTCCTGATCATCGCGCCGAACAGCAGCACCGTCGGCAATCAGATCCAGGCCTATGCCGCAGCCCACAACGTCGCGATGATCAGCTACGACCGGGCGACGTTCCAGGGCGCCAGCACGTTCTACGTCAGCTTCGACAACGTCCAGGTTGGCGAGCTGATCGGCAAGGGCTTCGTGCAGTGCGTCACCGACTGGGGCGTCACCAGCCCGAAGGTCTTCACCGTTGACGGCGGCCAGGACACCGACCCGAACGCGATCGACTTCGCCAAGGGCTACAACGACGCGGTCTGGGGCCAGAAGGTCGCCCAGGTTGCCGCCGGAGCCACCAACAGCCAGGGCATGACCCTCGTCGGCGAGCAGCTCGCCCCCGGTTGGAACAATGCCCAGGGCGGCACGATCTTCCAGCAGGCCTTCACGGCCCATCCGGAGATCAACGCCACGATCGAGGCCAATGACGGCCTCGCCAACGCCGTGATCACCGACCTCAAGACGGCCGGCGTTCCGGCCAAGAAGATCCCGACGACCGGCCAGGATGCCACCCTGCAGGGCATGGAGTATGTCCTCCAGAACTTCCAGTGCGGCTCGGTCTACAAGGCGATCTACCTCGAGGCCCAGGACGCGGTCACGATCGCTACCTTCCTGCGGGCCGGCCAGCAGCCGCCCGCGAGCCTGATGAATGGCAAGACCACCGATCCGAAGGACCCGACGATCACCGAGCCCGCGTCGCTGCTGACCCCGATCTGGGTCAATGCCGCGAACATGGAGCAGACCGTGATCAAGGACAACTTCATCTCGGCCACGGACCTGTGCGCCGCCGTCGGCGCCAGCGTCTGCACGGCCGCCGGCATCCAGTAAGCAACGGCTAGCCGCCACCGAGCGCCGGGCAGCACGCCCGGCGCTCGTGGCCCCAACGCCGTGCCGCAGCCGCGCCAACTGCGGCGGCGGCACGGCGTTTACCATTCATGGGGGGAACGGGGTGGGAGAGATGGAACCGTTGAGCGTCCGCGATGGGAGCGATGCCCGTGACAGTGATCGGTAGCGCCCAGGACTCGGCAGGGCCAGCCCCGGCGCCGACGGCAACGACCGAGCCACTCCTCGCCCTGCGCGGCGTCAGCAAGCACTTCGGGGCCGTCCAGGCCCTGTTCGGGGTCGACCTCGACCTGTTCGGGGGACAGGTCACCGCGCTGTGCGGTGATAACGGGGCGGGCAAGTCGGTCCTGACCAAATGCATCGCCGGCATCCACCAACCCGACCAGGGCGAGATCCTGTGGGAGGGCAAGCCGGTCCACATCCGATCACCGAAGGACTCCGGCGCCCTCGGGATCGAGACCGTCTACCAGGACCTCGCCCTGGCCGACAACCTGGACATCGTCCAGAACATGTTCCTCGGTCGAGAGCGGCACGGCCGCCTGTTCCTCGACGCGGACAACATGGAGCGAGCCGCCGCGGAAACGCTGGCCGGCCTGCACGTGACCACCGTCCGCTCGATCCGCCAGCCGGTCGCGACACTCTCGGGTGGCCAGCGCCAGGCCGTGGCGGTGGCCAAGGCCGTGATGTGGAATTCGAAGCTGGTCATGCTCGACGAGCCGACCGCGGCCCTGGGCGTGGCCCAGACCCGGATGGTGCTGGACCTGATCAAGCGCCTCAAGGACCACGGCCTGGCGGTGATGGTCATCTCGCACAACCTCAACGACGTCTTCGAGGTCGCCGACCGGATCGCCGTGCTGCACCTCGGCCGGATGGTCGCCCAGGATCGCGTCGCGGCCTTCGACCGCGAGCGTGTCGTGGACTTCATGACCAGCGGCGGATCCAGCCGGGCGCTGGTCGCGGCCGGATCCAGCCAGGGGGCGGACTGAACGATGGCAGGAGCCGAAGACCTCCCGATCGACCCAGAGCTCGCCGCCACCGAGATCGAGGCGGAGACCGGTCCTGACCTCACGGCCGCGGCCGTCGAGGTCGTCCCGCCGGCGCTCGTCGCCCAGTCGCTGGGCGAATACCTGCGTGGCTGGTGGGTCCGCGTCCGGGGCGGCGATGTGGGCGTCCTGCCCGTCGTCCTGGCCCTGGTCATCGTGACCGTCGTGTTCCAGCTGGTCAGCCCGAGCGGCCGCTTCCTGTCGCCGGCCAACATGGTCAACCTGTTCGTCCAGAGCTCGGTCTTCATCGTCCTGGCGATGGCCGAAGGCTTCGTCCTGCTGCTCGGCGAGATCGACCTGTCCGTCGGCTACGTCGGGGCGATCGGCGGGATCATCGCCGGCAACATGGTCCAGCCGGGGCTCAACCTGCCGTGGTGGTTCGCGATCATCTGCGGCCTGCTGGTGACGGCTGGGATCGGTCTGATCCACGGCGTGATCATCACGAAGCTGCGCCTGCCGGCGTTCGTCGTGACCCTGGCCGGCTACCTGCTCTGGTTCGGGGTGATGATCATCCTGCTCGGGGCCGGCGGCAGCGTCCCGATCTCGAGCTCGGTCCTCCAGAACCAGCAGGTCCTGTACGGCATCGTCAACAGCAACATCGAGCCGATGGTTGCCTGGATCGGCCTGGCCGTGATCGTCATCGCGCTGGGGGCCACGATGTGGATCCGTGATGCGCACCGCCGGAGGAGCGGACTGGTCGCGCCGCCGGTCGGCCTGACCGTCGCCAAGATCGTGTTCATGGCCCTGGCCGGGATCGTCGTCGTGGCGATCTGCAACGTCAACCGGGGTACCTTCCTGGTGATCCAGGGCGTGCCCTGGGTCCTGCCGATCGTCCTCGTCGTCCTTGGCGCCTGGACCCTGCTCCTCGAACGGACCCAGTTCGGGCTCCACGTGTATGCGGTCGGCGGCAACCCCGAGGCGGCTCGACGGGCCGGGATCAGCGTGCCCAACGTGCGCACGTGGGGCTTCATCCTGTGCTCATTCACCGGCGGCATCGGCGGGATCATCTACCTGTCCTGGCAGGGCGGGATCAGCACCAACATCAACGGCGGCCAGCTCGTCCTGTACGCGGTGGCCGCGGCGGTCATCGGCGGCACCAGCCTGTTCGGCGGCCGGGGCCGGCCGATCCACGGCCTGCTGGGCGGCCTGGTGATCGGCGCGATCTACAACGGCCTGTACCTGCTGGGCCTGCCGATCCAGTGGCAGCTGATCGCGACGGGCCTGGTCCTGCTGGCCGCGGTCACGGTCGACTCGCTCTCGCGGCGGGGCGCCACCAGCGGTGTCCTCACCCGCGGCTGACGTCATCGATCCGCAATAGTTCAGGCGTATCGTGTCCACATGAGCACTGTCAAGACGACCAACTCCGATGGTTCACTGTTGATCAAATCCGACGCCGAGTGGCGGGCCGAGCTGACGCCCGAGCAATACCACGTGCTGCGTGAGAAGGGCACCGAGCGGGCCTTCACCGGGGCGCTGTGGGACGAGCATCGGCCGGGCGTCTACCGCTGCGCCGGCTGCGGCGCCGAGCTGTTCAGCTCGGACACGAAGTTCGAGTCGGGCACCGGCTGGCCGAGCTTCTTCGCGCCGGCTTCGGCCGATGCGGTCGCGACCGAGAAGGACCGTTCGTTCTTCATGACCCGGACCGAGGCGAATTGCGCTTCGTGCGGCGGGCACCTCGGCCACGTCTTCGACGACGGTCCCAATCCGACCGGCCAGCGCTACTGCATCAACTCGGCGGCACTCAAGCTCGATCCCCGGGGCTGACGGCCTCGACCGAACAGTTTTTGGCCGGGTTCCCGTTGTATTGGTGTCAAGCCACTCGTACTTCGGGAGCCGCCAATGAGCGCCGCCGCGCGGAGCATCCTCGTCTATTCGGTCTACGCCTTCGGGCTGGGCGCGACGCTGATGCTCGTGCCCAATGTGCCCCTGCCGATCTTCGGCCTGCCCCAGGCCACTGAGGTCTGGATCCGGGTCGCGGGCATGACCGTGATCTTCCTGTCGATCCTGTATTTCATCTCGGCCCGCAACGAGTACCGGGCGATCTTCGAAGCCAGCGTCTGGATTCGCTACGCCGTGCCGTGCGTCTTCGCCGCGTTCGTGATCGCCGGCTTCGCGCCCTGGAACCTGATCCTGCTGACGCCCCTGGACGTGGTCTTTGCGACCTGGACGCTGGTGGCCCTGCGTGGATCCGCAACGCCGGCCCGGGTTCCAGCCTGACCGGGGCCGGCGAATTTCGCGGTCAGTGATCGGACCTAGCCGGCGATCTCCGCCGGCAGCCCGAACCAGCCGAGCAGGCCGGGCTGGGCGAAGACGTCGAGTCGGGCGATGCCCGATCCATCGGCCTCGACGAGCACGACCGCGTAGCCGCGCAGGACGGGGTCGCTGACCCTGCCCGAGTAGACGACGAAGCCGGGCCCGCCGTTGGCCCGGATCGGAGCGAGCCGAAGCCGGAGGTCGCCCGAGAACACGGTCTCACTGATGAACGCGCCGATCGCCGCCGGGCCGAGGAACGTCAGGCCGGGCGGCATCGAGACAACGGCATCGTCGCGGAGCAGGGCGACGAGGGCGGCCACGTCGGCCGACTCCCAGGCCCGGACGTAGCGCTCGAGCAGCGTTCGCAGCTTGCCCACGGCCGGGGACGGCCCAGGGCGGCCAGGGAGCCCGGCCGGCGGATACCGCTCGGACAACGTCGTCCGGGCTCGATGCAGGGCGCTGTTCACGGCGGGAACGCTCAGCTCGAGCAGCATGGCCACCTCCGCCGCGCGCCAGGCCAGGACGTCGCGCAGGATCAGGACCGATCGCTGGCGGGGCGGCAACAGCTGCAGCGCGGCCAGGAACGCCAGCGAGATCGACTCGTGGGCGTCGTAGCGAGCTTCCGGGCTGGGCGATGGCTCCTCGAACAGGTCGTCTGGGAACGGACCGACGCCGAAGGGCTGGTCCCGGGCTCCGCTTCGGCGGCGCCGTTCGATTGCGTCGAGGCAGGCGTTGGTGGCGATTCGATACAGCCAGGCCTGGAACGATCCAGCCTCTCGGAATGTCGCGCGGCCGTTCCAGGCCCGAAGAAACGTGTCCTGGACGGCATCCTCGGCGTCGTCGATCGAGCCCAGCATCCGGTAGCAGTGGACCAGCAGGAGCCGTCGATAGGGGTTGGCCAGCTCGCCGAACGCCTCGGCCGATTCCTCGATCAGCAGGCCGGTCACGCTCAGCGCTGGACGTCGCGCCGGGTCATGCCCCAGGCTCCGAGCAGGACGCCGCCGACGGCCAGCCCGAGGCAGGCGATGACCCCGGCCACGTCCCACTGCCCGATCATCGGCTGGCCGAGGTGGGCCGTCAGGGCGAGCTGATGGAACCAGTCGGGCAGCTTCAGCGGCGGCGCGAGCAGGTCGATGAGATAGGTGACGACCACCACCAGCGCGGCGATCACCGCGGCGATCGAGGTCCGCCACAGGCCGCCGACGGCGATGCCGACCCCGACGACTGCTGCGCCGTAGAGGCCCAGGGCTGCCGAACCGAGCAGTGCGTCTCCAGCGGTCGCGCCGCCGGCCGCCACCCCGAAGCCGATCCCCAGGGCGAAGATCGCGGTCGTCAGGACGACCGAGCCGATCGCGGCGATCCCCCCGGCGATCACCCAGCGCGCGCGCGTCAGCGGGCTGGCCAGGATCTCCTCGAGCCGGCCGTCGGTCTCGTCGGACGCCCATTTTGAGACGAACGTCGCGGCTGCCAGGCCGGCCGCGATGTACAGGATGGCCAGGTACAGCTGGAGCCAACCGCCGGCGGTGCTGAAGTCGAAGCCGGGGAAGATCGCGGCGAAGGTCTTGATCAGGCTCGGGTCGCTCCCGATCTCCTTGGCGAACGAGCCGACCAGCGAGGCGAGAAGGGCGCCCATCAGGCCCATCCCCAGGCCCCAGGCGAGCGCCCGTGGCAGCTGCTCGCCGAAGGCCCGGGCGACCGGCCCGCGAACCCCCAGGACGCCGGCTGGCAGGGCGGGCAGCGAAACGGCCGAGCCCGCCCCCAGGTCGCGCCGGCTGAAGACCTCGACCCCGAGGGCCAGCAGGAGGACCCCGGCGACGAGTACGGCGAGCATCCCCGGCCAGTCGTAGAACCCGGCCAGGGGAATGTGGTCGACGGTCCAGTAGAACGGGCTCAGGTTGACGAGCGGGCCACCGATGTCCAGGCCGCTCACGACCCACAGGACCACCATGACGATGCCGGCGATGCCCGCCGACCCGGCCCGCCCCAGGAGCGGGGCGAGGGCGAACGCCAGGCCGCCAAAGCACATCGCCAGGAAGCCGGCCCAGAGGGCGAACGAGATCGCGCCGCCGAGCGGGATGTCATCGCCCAGCGCCGCGTCACCGAAGGCATTCGAGCTGACGAAGATCATGATCGCCACGAAGGCCATCGCCAGCCACAGCATCGTCAGGTGCCCGGCGAGCTTCTCGAGGGCGATCCGGCGCTTGCCGAAGGGCCCGGCCGCGACGAAGTCGAGGCTGCCCCGGCGGACTTCGCCGGCGAGCGTTCCGGACAGGGCCAGGATCGACCAGAGGGCCGTGCCCAGGCCGAACAGGGCGCCGTACTTCCAGCTCATGTAGCCGCCGAGCGTGCCGAGCTTCGGGCCGAGCAACGTTGCGTTGCCGAAGAGGTTGACCATCGAGGCTGGAATGCTCCCGATCAGCGCGTTGACTTCGAGGCGGGATTCCGGGGTCGGAAAGACGGTCCCGATGGCCGCGCCCAGGGCGAGGGCGATCCCGCCCATCAGCCCGGCCGCGACGAGGAAGGCAAGGCGCGAGTCGCGGATCGTCTTGCCGTAGATGCTGCCGAAGCCGTACAGGCGTTGACCCAGCGGGATGGGTGGCAGGCTGGTGGCGGCGGCGCCAGCGGCGTTAGCTGACATGGCTGGCCTCCTGGCCGTACTCGGCCAGGAACGTCTCCTCGAGGCTCGGCTCGCGGCTGACGAAGTCGAGCAGCTCGAACTTCGCCGCGGCCTGGACGACGGGCGAGATCGGCCCGGCCACGCGCAGTCGCAGGACGTGATCGTCGGCGCTCACGTCGCTGACTCCCGGCAGGTGCTCGAAGGCCTCGGCCGGCACCGGCCCGGCGAATCGCAGCTCGACCTGGTGGTGGGCCAGGTCGCGCAGGGCATCGACCCGGTCGACCCGGACCAGCCGGCCGTCGCGGATGATCGCGACCCGGTCGCAGGACTTCTCGACCTCGGACAGGACGTGGCTCGACAGGAACACCGTCCGGCCGTCGGCGACCGTCTCGCGGATCACGGCGCTGAACGTCTGCTGGACCAGCGGATCGAGGCCCGAGGTGGGCTCGTCGAGGATGAGCAGCTCGGGCCTGTGCTGGAGAGCCGCAACGAGGCCGACCTTCTGCTTGTTGCCCTTCGAATACTCCCGAAACCGGCGACTCGGGTCCAGGTCGAAGCGCTCGATCAGGTCCGCCTGGTAGGCACGGTCGACACCGCCTCGCAGGTTGGCGAAATAGGTCAGCGTCTGGCTGCCGGTCAACCGGTCATACAGGGTGAACTCGCCGGGCAGGTAGCCGATCCGGCGGTGGATCGCGACCGGGTCAGCCGTGCTCTCGATGCCGAACACGAATGCCTTGCCACTCGTCGGCCGGATCAGGTCGAGGATCGTCCGGATCGCGGTGGTCTTGCCGGCCCCGTTCGGTCCGAGGAAGCCGAAGACCTCGCCCTGCTCGACCGCCAGGTCGACGTCGATGATTCCCCGGGCCGACCCGTAGGACTTGGTCAGCTGTTCGGTGCGGATGATGTCGGTTGTAGCTGCCATCTTCTGCTCAGTCTGCCACTGGCAGGCCCCAGCCGGGCGACGCGTCGGCGCCTAGATCCAGCGGCGCGCCCGGAGGATGACCAGGGTGATCGCGGCGACCGCGATGATGAGGGCGACGACGACCCAGAAGACCATCGGGTTGTCATTCGAAAAGGGCGGCTTCTCGTTCATGCCCATGAAGCCGGCGATCGCGCCGGTCGGCAGGAGCAGGACCGACACCACGGTCAGGGTCTTCATGACGTCGTTCGTGCGTTGGGCCGTGCGCGACATGTAGATGTCGAACGTGCCGATGAGCGCCTCGCGGGCCGTATCGATGGCGCTGACCGCACTCTCGAAGCGCTCGGTCACCGCGGCGAACTGGTGGCTCGCGTCGGCCCCGGTCACCAGCCCGAAGTCGGCCCCCGACATCCCGATCACCACGGTCCGGTGGGCGACGAGGGTGCGCCGGATGAACGCGATCCGGTGGCGCAGGGCGACCATCTCGGACAGGAGGTCGTGCCGGCCCGTGGAGCGCAGTGCCTCGCTGTCGAGCTCGTCCACCCTGGCCAGGACCTGGTCGGTCAGCTCGAGATAGGTAGTCAGCAGGCCGTCGATGACGACGGTCGCGAAGTCGACCGAATCGATCTCGCCCAGGGTCGTGTCGGTCGTGATCCGGGTATTGATCTCGGCCAGGAAGTCGACCGAACCGGAATGGGCCGTCAGGACGACGTTCTTGCCGACGGCCAGGTCAAGGGCCAGGGCCTGATCGCGTCCATGGACCTCGCGCAGGACAAGCAGGTGGGCCAGGAAATACTCGCCGTGAAGCGACAGCCTGGGGGCGAGGGGCGCCGCCCACATCCGTTCGACGGCTGCTCGGTCGAACGGCAGCCAATCGAGCGGGCTGGGCCCGTCCTTGATGTCCGGATCACGCTCGACGTCGACCCACAGGAGCTGGCGATCGGAGATCGAGGCGACCGATTCGGCGTCGAAATCGATCTCGCGGTCACTTCGATCGGCATCGAACAGGCGCGCCCCGAACGAGCCCCCTCCCGGTTTCAGCGCCGACGGCTGGCTTGGGCTCTGGGCTTCGGCTTCTGCGCGCCGGGGTCAACGCGCTTCGATCCAGCTGGCCTCACCCTCGTCGCTGAGCAGCTTGGCACCGGGCAGATTGCCCAGTTCTCGGTCGAGCCCGTCCACACCGGTGCCGGCCGAGTCCATGTTGGTGCCATTCGACCGCTCGTTGCCGGACGTCGGGCGATTCGGGCTGGCCGCCATCAGGAGCGGCCGGCGCAGCAGGAACACGGCGGTCATCGCGGCGGCGACGAGAAGCGCAATCGCGACGAATGGCCAGCGCTGCCGCCTGGGTCGAAACCAGTCGTCGGGCATGACGCTTCGCGCTGCGGTCCTGGCCGATTCGGCGATGGCATCCCGGTCGACCGAAGCAAGGCTGCGGCGGCCCGCTTCGAGGGCATCGGACATGGCATCAGACATGGCATCGACGGGCGCGAGTTGCTCCAGGCTGATCATCGGTGCTCTCCTTGAATTCCCATTCCGGACATGGTCATCGGCGGAGGCCCATCGCCGGCCAACATCGAGGCCCGGAAGCGTTGCATCGGCGCTGCAAAGACCGGTCATGCGAATTCGGCCGGGCCGATTGGAACCCCTGCGTGGTCAGTGCGTCGCGAGGTCCCGTTCGGTGACCGGAAGGTCTTCGTGGACGTATTTGCCGCCACGCAGGCTCGAGGCGATCGCCGCGGCCACCGACATGCCGGCGGCGACGAGGAACACGATCACCAGGCCGTCGTGGAAGGGGCCGCTGATCAGGCTCGGGAAGAAGTCCTTGCCGGTCAGGATCGCCGCCTGGTCGGGCGGCAGCGCCTTGAGCACGTCCGGCGGCAGCAACGACGCCATCGGGTTGTAGCCGAGGAGCGACGCGAACAGGCTCGATACCGGCGGCAGCTGCGAGATCCTGGTCGCGACGTCGGCCGGCACGTCGTGGGCGATCAGCCCGGCATAGAGGGTCGCCCGGAGCGAGCCGGCCAGGCCGGCGATCATCAGCGAGAAGAACAGGCCAATCGACACGACGAAACCGGCATTGGCGAAGACGGCCCGCATGCCCGACGCTGCGCCGCGCTGGCTGGCCGGCACGCTGTTCATGATCGCGGCCGCGTTGGGCGAGTTGAACAGCCCGGATCCGAGGCCGGCCAGGAGCAGGAAGAAGGCCAGCGTCGGATAGGCGAACTGGACCGGCAGGGCGGTCAGGCCGATGAATGCCAGCGCGGCCAGGATCATCCCGCCGGTGGCGAACAGGCGGGCCCCGAAGCGATCCGACAGGAAGCCCGACAGCGGGCCGGCGATCAGGAAGCCGACCGTCAGGGGCAGCATGAAGATGCCGGCCCACAGCGGCGTGTCGGCATAGCTGTAGCCATGGACCGGCAGCCAGATCCCCTGCAGCCAGATCACGATGATGAACGACAGCCCGCCCCGCGCCGTGGACGCCAGCAGGCTCGCGATGTTGCCGGCCGCGAACGCCCGTATCCGGAACAGCGACAGGTCGAAGAAGGGCTCGATCACGTGCTGCTCGATCCAGACGAACAGGACCAGCAGCAGGATGCCGCCGCCGATCAGTCCAATGACCATCGGACTGGTCCAGCCCATCGGCTGGTCGCCGTAGGGCTGGATCCCGTAGGTGATCCCGATCAGGATCATCGACAGGCCGAAGGCGAAGGTCAGGTTGCCCCACCAGTCCATCCGACGCTTGGTGGTCGTGCTCAGCTCCTCGAGCCGGAGGTAGGCCCAGATCGTCCCGACGATCCCGATCGGCACACTCACGAAGAACACGAGCCGCCAGTTGATCGTGGCCAGGAAGCCGCCCAGGAGCAGGCCGATGAACTGGCCGGCGATGGCCGCAACGCCGTTGATCCCGAGGGCCAGGCCGCGCTGGGTCGGCGGGAAGGCGTCGGTCAGGATGGCCGCCGAGTTGGCAAACAGGAAGGCCCCGCCGATGCCCTGCACGATCCGCATGGCGATGATCCAGAGTGCCCCCGCCGTGCCCATGAACGGCGTAAACGCGAGCAGGATCGAACCGATCGTGAAGATCAGGAAGCCGCCGGTGTACATCCTGACCCGGCCGTAGCGATCGCCCAGCCAGCCGAAGGCGACGACGAGGACCGCCGTCACGAGCAGGTAGCCCATGAAGATCCACAGGAGGTAGGCGGTGCTGCCGGGCTCGAGCGGATCGAGCTGGATCCCGTTGAAGATGGCGGGCAGGGCGATGATCACGATCGAGCCATCGATCGCCGCCATCAGGATGCCCAGGGTCGTATTGGACAGCGCGATCCACTTGTAGTTCGGATCGAGGCGACGAGCGGCCAGGTTCGGGGCGGTCACGCCTCGTTGAGCTCCGCTTCCATGGCCTGCCTGAACCGGTCGAGGGCGAGGCTGAAGGTCAGCCGCTCGGCATCGTCCCAGCCGCCCAGCAGGCGCTCGATCAAGGTGGCCCGGGCCGCGCGCAGGCGGGCCAGGGCGAGCTTGCCCTCAGGCGACAGGCCGATCACCCAGGCCCGGCCGTCCTCGGGGTCGGCCATCCGCACGACGTAGCCGGCCCGCTCCAGGGCCTGCACGCGGTGGGTGATCGACGAGGCATCGACGCCGGACGAGCTGGCCACGTCGGTCAGCCGGGACGGACCGAGCTGACCAAGTCGGCCGAGCGTCCAGCAGGCACTGATCTCGAGATCGAGCCGCGCCTCGGCAATGAGCCGGCGCTGGACGGACGGCCGGTTGAACAGGCGGACGAGGTCGGTCAGCGCCCGTTCGGCTCGAACGATCGTGTCCTCGGATTCGAGCAAGCTCGGCATCGGTTGATTGTACCAAGCAACCAATACAGGGAGAGTCGAGCGCGAGCTGCGTGATTGCGACGGCCGTAGCGAGCGGCCACGTTTGATAGGCGGACGACAGGCATTCGGCCCGCTTCGTTGGCCGTGCTTCGAGTCCGGCTTGCAATGATGACCAGATGAATGCCTGCATTTCCGCCAATTCAACCGGGGCATAGCCTATGTTTCGACGCCTGCCGCGCCGGCTTCGCCTCGTCTTTGGCGTCACCGCCGATGCACCCGACCTGGCCAAGGACGAATCGGACTTCGAGGAGTTCGTGGCCTACGCAACCGATTGCCGGGTGTTCGGTCAGCTTGCCCTGCCCGCGGGCCGCCTGACCGAGCTGCTCAATGCCTACGAGGAGTTCGAGCTGGTCAACGTCCAGCTCCAGAGCCTGGCTGACGGCCACGTCGTCACCGAGCCCCTGGTCATCCTTGCGCGCGACGAGGTCGTGGCCGTGCATGCGGCGGGCTCGGCCGGCCATCCCGGGCGGAGGACCCATACCCGGGCCCATCGCCTGGTCGTTCGCAGCCAGCCGTACACCATCTGGGGCGATGTTCATGCCCTGCCGGGTGCCGACCCGGTCGCAAGCTTTCTGCATCGGCCCCCGATGGTTCCGCTGACTGACGCGTGGATCGCCTACGAGCTGGCTGGTCGTGCCGGCCGATTCCAGCTGGGCACGATCATCGTCAACCGCAACATGGCCGAATTCGTTCGAGCCGATGGTCAATCCCGGCCCTGAGCCGCCGGCCGTGCCGGCGGCCGACGCCGGTCCACTGGCGCGGGACTTCACCAGTGAGCTGCACGCGATCGAGGATGAGCCCGGCTGAGCCATCCGATTATGCTGGGCCGTGGCGATCACCCACCACCAGGGGCCCGATGAGCAGCACCTCCAACGAGCTACGCGCGACGTCCGACGCACTCCTGCGCGACCTGGAGGTGCTCGGTACGCTCGAGGCCGAAAAGCGCACGATCGACCCGGGCGACGATCGCCTGGTCGACCTGGCGGCCCAGATCGAGCTGATCGCGGGACGGGTCCTGTCGGGGAGCCGGCTCCAGCGCCAGCTCAGCAACGAGGTTGGCGAGCAGGTCCGCGAGGGTGCCGAAAATGCGCCGACGACCTCGATCGAGGACACGCCACGGATGCCGACCGAGATCCTGGCGGAGTGGCGTGACGCCGAGCGACGCCGCTCGAGCGCCGATCCCGGCTCGGCCGAGTTCACCGAGGCCGACACCCTGGTCGAGCTGCTCCGTGAGGAGTACCGGCACGCGTTCCAGGCGCGCGGCGGCTAGCCGGCGAGGTCGGCCTCGCGCCGGTGGGGCGGCTGTGGGCAGCCATCGACGTACGCCAGGACATCGCTGAACCGGGCGGTCGCGACGGCGACCGTCGTATCGGCGGCGCCGTAGTAGAGATACAGGCGATCGGCCTTGGGATCGACCGTCCAGCCGCACGGGAAGACGACCTGGTCCACGTCGCCGGCTCGTTCGTAGGGCGTCCCCGGACCGAGCACCCATTCGTCGCTGCGACGCAGGACGATCGTCGGATCTTCCAGGTCGAGCAGGGTGAAGCCAACCCGGTAGATCGGACCACCGGCCGTCAGGTGGACGCCGTGGTACATGACCAGCCAGCCGGCTTCCGTCTCCATCGGCGGCGGGCCCAGGCCGATCTTGCCGGCATCCCACCAGGCCCCATCGCGCGCCTCGATCAGGAGGGAGTGGTCGCCCCAGTGGCGCAGGTCTGGTGAGTACGATGCCCACACGTGCGCCCCGCCGCGCATCGGCGTCGGGCGGTGGATCATGGCCCAGCGACCCCCGATCCGGCGCGGGAAGAGCGCCGCGTCCTTGTCCTCGGGCGGCATTGCCGGGCCGAGCCGCTGGACGGTCCGGAAGTCCCTCGTCGTGGCCAGCGAAACGAGAGGACCACGCCGGCTGTAGGCGGTGTAGGCGATCGCCCACTCGCTGCGCTCCTCGAGCCAGGTCAGCCGGGGGTCCTCGCAGCCCCAGACCTCCTCGGGATGGCGGGCGGGCTCCGGGCTCAGGAGGGGCTCGGGATCGAATCGTCCAGCTATCGATCCCGTTCGTGCTGCGAGCAACCTGGAGATGGGAGATCCCGCGCCGATCCTCGACCCGCAGGAGGAGGACCGTCTCGCCGTCGACCCGGGCCGCGCCGGGGTTGAAGACGGCGTTGGCGTCATACGGCAGCTGGGCCGCGGTGATGATCGGGGTTGCCGGGCTCGCGCCGGAAGAGGGGCGCAGCCGGCGGCCTCAAGTGGAACGCCGAGGACGATGACGGCGGCGCCATCAGGCCTCGGGCTCTGGTGCGAGGGGCAGGGCGAAGCCAACCTGGGCTCCCCCGCCGGCTCGTGGCTCGGCCCAAACGCGGCCACCCTGGGCCTCCGCCAACCGCTTGCAGACCGCCAGCCCGATGCCCATTCCGCTGGCCTTCTGGCGTGCCTCGGGTGATCGGTAGAACGGAGTGAACAGCTGCGCGCCGTCCTCGCCGTCGGGCAGCCCGATCCCCCGGTCGAGGACGGTCACCAGGGCCTCACCAGCTACGACCCGCAGGACCACTTCGATCGAAGCGCCCGGCGGACTGTACTTGTCGGCATTGCTGAGCAGGTTGCCGATCAGCAGGTCGAGGGACGTCCGATCGGCATCGACGACCAGGTGATGGGCCGGCACGCTCGTGAATTCCACCGGACGCGACCGCCGTTCGCCGAAGGCCTTGACTGCGGTCCGGATCACGTGGGCCAGGACCTGGGGCTCCAGGTCAAGGGCGACTCCGCCTTCGACCCGGCTCAACAGGAGCAGGTTCTCGATGATCGCGAGCAGCCGTTCGGCATCGTCGGCGATGTCGATGACCATGTCTCGCCGCTCTCCGGCGCTCAGGCTGCGGGCCCGGCTGCGCAGCAGCTGGGCGTTCCCGTAGATCGTCGTGACCGGGGTCCGGAGCTCGTGGGAGACGAGGCCGAGGAACTCGTCCTTCACCGCGTTCGACTGGCGGAGCGCCTCGGCTCCGGCCCGGATCGTCTGCTCAGCCTCGAGGTGGGCGGTGATGTCGACCAGGACGTTGATCGCTCCCAGCAGACCGCCCTCGCGGTCGAAGATCGGGGACGGGTTGGCCATGAACGCCACCCGGCTGCCGTCGGGCCGTTCGGCCAGGGCGGTCCCGGTCGTGGGCACGCGACTGCGCAGGGTCTGGGCCATCGGGCACTCGTCGTGGCGCATCGGACGACCATCCGGCCAGTACAGGCGGAGCGATCCGCACCATGCTTCGCCGAGCTCCGGGCGACGACCCCAGAGCTCGGCCGCAGCTTCGTTGAAGAACGTGATCCGGCCGTCGGGATCGGTCGTGTAGACCGCCACCTTGATCGCGTCGAGGAGATCGCGCGAACCGGGTTCGAGGGGTCCGCGCCGACCTCCGACGATCCACCCCGCCCGAAGGCTGAGCAGCGGCCGTTGGTCAGCGCCGACCGGCTGCCCGGCGGGGCGATTCGCGTCGGGGGCTGGGGCGGCCTCCGAGATCATTGGGCGGGACTCCTTCGCGTGTGGCCGGTCTCGCGTCGAGTATTCAGGGTCGCGGGCGGCACGTCCAGCGGTCGCCGTCCCTCTGCAAGCACTTTGCAAGCCCTGCCCCGGGTCGATCAGAACCGCGTGCCAGGCTCCCATCGGCCGTCGCGGTAGGCATAGGCAACCGCGTCTCGACCACTCAGCTCGCCGGCGTGGACGCGGGCCCGGGGGTAGCGCATCCGAAGCCGTTCTTCGATCGCGGCCAGATCGCTACTCTCCAGCGCGAACGATCGCGGTGCGCACGAAACCGACAAAGTCGGCATCCGTCGAAGGCACGGCAACGATCCTGATGGCTGGATTGGCTCTGGCAGGTTCACCCATGGGCAGAACCTACGCCGCAACGACCGCGCGAGGCCATCCAATCCGGCACGCGAACGTGCCAGAACCATTGCAGAGGTCAGGCCCGGCTGGGCCAGATCAATCGGTGAATTCGGCATCAACGTAGTGCTGGACGTCGAATTCGATCAGCGAGTCCTCGAGGCCCTCGAAGTAGATCGGGCGGGCCAGCAGGTCGCTGCCGCCCGCCCAGGCATAGAGCGCATCGATCGTTTTCCAGCGACTGATGAACACGAACTCATAGCCCGCTCCGTCGGCCTGGTTGCCGAGGTGGACATCGATGACGCCGGGCACTCGTCGAGCATCCGCGACCTTGGCCAGGGCACGCTCACGGAACTCGGGTACCGCGTCCGGTCGGACCCGGGTGCGAAGAATCCGGATGACCATCCGGCAACGATACGGCGGTCGGCCCGATAACCCAATGGCCGTGGCTCGATTGCAATGGAATTGCAAGGGCCGGCGAGGGTTCGCCCAGGTCGCCTGCCTGCCACCCAGAGTTGTCATGCCGACGTAACGGGCACGGGCTCGGAATCATGCGTTCCCGAAGTGGTCCGCGAGCCATTGTCCTGACCACGGCGGACTTCTGCCGCATGAAATCAAGGAGAACAGCCAGATGGGCATCATCGCTTGGATCGTCCTCGGCGCGATTGCCGGGTTCATCGCAAACCTGATCGCGGGAGGCAATGAAGGCATCCTCGGGACCATCCTCCTGGGGATCGTCGGGGCGGTCGTCGGTGGCTTTGTCGCGGGATCGCTCCTGGGCATCGCCGACATCACCGGCCTGAACGTGTCGAGCATCCTCGTCTCGATCTTCGGGGCGGTGATCGTCCTCGTCGTGTGGCACGCAGTGGCCGGCCGACGAGTCACCGCGAACCACGTCTGAACCTCGTCCGGCTGAAGCCCTTGGCAGGCGCCGACCCGGCGCCCACGCCGATCCCCTTGGCGGCTCGGACCTGCCCTTCTCCCTGGCAGGCCGAGCCGCTACCACGATTCGAAGGTGCGAACATGAGCCCTACCACAACCACCAACGGCAGCCGGTCCAGCGGTCCAGCGAAGGCCCGCCGCTCAGCCGATCCTGAGCTGGGGGCACACGGACCGGAGGTCCAGGCCTTCGGTACGCTGCGCCTCCTGCCGATCGGCCTGCCGGCCGCGACGCGAGAACGGAGCGTGAAGCTCCTCAATGGATCCTGGCCGACTCGATGATCCTGGCGGCGATGTACAAGAAGCATCACTGGCTGGTCGCCGGACCGACCTTCTACCAGCTCCATCTCCTGTTCGACAAGCATGCCGCGAGAGCAGGTCGAGCTGATCGACCTCATCGCCGAACGCGTCCAGAGCCTCGGCGGGATCGCCGTCGGGGATCCCCGCCATGCCGCCGAGCTGACCACGATCGAGCGCCCGCCCAACGGAGCGGAGGATGTGCCGGTCATGATCGACCGGCTGCTGGACGCGCACGAGATGGTGATCAAGAAGGTCCGCGCTGCCATCGAGGCGACCGAGGAAGCCAAGGATTGGGGCACCAACGACCTGCTGATGGGTGACGTGCTCCGCCGGCACGAGCTCCAGGTCTGGTTCGTCGCCGAGCACGTCGTCGACCTGCCGCTCGATCGCCTCGGCCCGCTAGGAAACGCAAGTTCAGCGAAGGAGAGCCACATGGCCAGGAATGGCACCACCACCAGCCAGCTCGAGCCACGCCAGCGACGCCGTCGATGGCGGGCTGCATACCCTCTGGACCAGGGTCGCGCCGTCGCGGACCAGATCCCGGGCGCGGTTGACGAGGCGCGGTCGGCCCTCAACTCCGCCCAGGAGTCAATTGAACGGCCAGCTCGATGGATTAGCCGACCGAGGCGTGATCGCCGCCGTCGGGTTCAGCGCCGGCGTGACCGCTGGACTGTTCCTGGGCGGGGCGCCTCGGATCGGTCCTCGCCGTGTCGGTCCTGCCGCTCGCGCTGACCGTCCGCTCGGCATTGAACCGCGGAGTCCGCCTGTCTCGCCTGGTCAAGTAGTCCGCGGCCTGCGGCCATGGCGATGAGGGCAGTGTCGGGATCGACCCAATGCGTGGGTCCGGGACTCGTCCCGGGGCGTCGCGGCGGCTTATGGCCTGGCCGTCGTCATTCCCCTGGTCGCAACCGGGCTGACTACGCGATCAATCACGCCCTGGGCGGCAATATCGGGTTCCCGATCGATTTCGTGGCGGTGGCCATCGTCGGCTGGCTCGGGCGGCCTGGGGCCCGGCCTCCTGGCGACGGCCGATCTGCGCGTTGGCCGAGCCGCTCGTCTTCGTCGACCCGGGCGGGTCGAGCGCCCTCCAGCTCAGTCCGCCTGGTCCTGTTTGCGCTGGCCTGCGTCGTCGCCAGCGTGCTCACGGACCGGCTCCGGGCCGCCCAGACTGCGCGCCGAGGAGCGCGGCCGGTCCGTGCGCGAGCGGGAGGAGCGGCTGCAGCTCACCCTGGACGCGTCCGAGACGGGATCTGGGACTGGGACATCCGGGCACGGATGCCTTGACCTGGAGCCCGCGATTCGCGGACCTCCATGACCTCGCCGCGATGGATGGCCGGCCGATCCGGATGATCGACCTGCTGGCGACGGTGGAGGCGCCGACCGGGAAGCCGTGGCCGCTGCCGTCCAGACGCAGCGTCGAGAGCGGACGGCCGTACGACATCGAGTATCGGGCGGTCGACGCGGATGGCGACAGCCACTGGTTGAACAGCAGCGGCCGGACCACCGGCTGGGTCGGCGGGCGGTCGGCGCGGATGGTCGGGATCGTCCGGGATGTCACGTCGCGGCGGGTGGCCGAGGCGGATCGCGACCGGCTGCTCGAAGCCGAGCGCCAGATCCTCGAGATCCGGGACGCCTTCATCGAGGTCCTGTCGCACGAGCTGCGGACACCGATGACCACGATCATCGGTGGAGCGGAGCTGCTCGAACGCGGCCACCTCGGGGTCGGAGCAGGGTCGGCGAGGTCGCGCACGACGTTCGCGAAGAAGCCGAACGGATGATCCGGATGATCGAGGACCTGCTGGTCCTCAGCCGGGCCGAACGAGGCAGCCTGGAGGTCAGCGACGAACCGGTGCTCATCCAGCGGGTCGTCGGCCGGGTGATCACGGACATCAAGCGCCGCCAGCCGGGGCTGGTCGTTGAGCTCGCCCTGCCGTCCGACCTGCCCCCGGTGCGGGGCGAGCTGAGCTACGTCGAGCAGGTCCTGCGCAATCTCGTCGGCAACGCCGCCAAGTACGGCCCGCCGGCCGGCCCGATCCGGATTGCCGGGACGGCGATCGATGGATTTGCCGAGATCCGGGTCCTGGACGCGGGACCGGGCATCTCGCCCGACGACGCCGAGCGCGTTTTCGAGCTGTTCTACCGCTCCCGCGAGACGGCGGCCCGGGTCAGTGGGGCCGGGATCGGGCTGTTCGTGTGCCGCCAGCTCGTCGAGCTGATGGGCGGCCGGATCTGGTCGCGCCAGCGGGCGACCGGCGGCGCCGAGTTCGGCTTCACGCCTGCCGCTCGAGATCGACGACGAGCTCGAGGCATCGAACCTGGCCGGCTGATCGATTCTGCCGGGCTGATCTCTGCGCTGATTTCTGCCCGGCTGATTGAGGCGGCCCGGCTGATCCGGACCCATTCGGTGGCGGCCAGCCAGGCCAGGGTGGACTCGGCACCCTGGTTGGCGCTGACGCCGATCGCCGACAGGCCGTCGCCGCAACCCCCGATCGCCGGCTCGGCCACCGCGATCCCGATCGAGTTCCAGCCACCGAACCAGGCGTAGGAGCGCTCGAGCTCGGTCAGCCAGGCGCGGCTCGCCGGTCACCCGCCAGGCCACCCCGCAGGCCTCGACCAGGGCAGCGGCATCGATCGGTTGCTGGTCGAAGCGGGCCGGCACGTCGCCCTGTCGGCCACCAGCCCTGGTTGCCCGACGAGCTCGACGTAGCCGGCCGGCGCGATCTGGCCGGCAAGCAGGAATTCGAGCGTGCCGAGTCCCTGCTCGACCATCCTCCGGTCGGCGAGCCACTCGCCGCCTTCGATGAGCGCCTGGGCCAGCAGCGCGTTCTCGTAGGTCGCGACCGGCTCGGGCCATGGCCATTCATCGTCGGCGCCGTCGAAGCTCGCCAGCAGGCGCCCGGCAAGGTCCTCGAGCAAGACCGGCGGCCGCGGCCGGTGGCTCATGGCCGCGGAGGGCGGCACAGCAGCCCACGATCACGTGGGCCCATGGCCGGTAGCCGTCGAGGGACCGCGAGCGGCCGGCAGGAGGTCCTCGAGCAATCCGGCCGACGAGCTACGCGATCGTGCCCGGGATGCCCTCGCCGACGATCATCCCGAGCGCCTGCACGCCGCGAGCGTGGGCGTCGGCCGACCCCTGATCCTCGAGCCAGTTGCCGTCGATCGTCCCGGAAGTTGCGCAGCCGGCCGGTGGCCGGAACGTAGGCCTCGACCAGGAAGTCGACGCTCCGCGCCAGCGAGTCGGCGAGGCCCGCCCGGCCGACCTCGCGGCCATGGAGGAGTCGACGATCGCGGCCCGGGCGACGTCGTCGGTGCAGTAGCCCTGGCCCGGATCGGGGGTCCGGCCGCGAGCGTGCTGGTAGATGCCGTAGCGGCCGGTGAGCTCGTCGAGATGGGTCCGAACGACCTCCGGCCATGGGTCCGGGCGCGGGCGGTTCGGGCCGATCGGCAGCAGCCGGTTGCGAACGCCATCGGCCAGCGGACGGCGCTCACCGGGAGGTCGCCTCACGGTCGGCGGGCGCGGGCCGCGCGCTCGCCCGGGCCGACTGGCTGGCGGACCAGCCGGGCGATCGCCTCGCTGACCGGCGCGCTCGGCCGCCCGGTCCGCGGCGACCTCCGCGAACAGCTCCCGGTAGGCGGCACCGACCCGCTCCCAGGTCATCCGCCGGCCGTAGGCATAGGCGCGCCGGCGGGCCTCGTCGCGGGCCGCGCGATCGGTGAGGAACCGGCCGATCTCGCGCCCGAGGGCCGCGCTGTCGCCGAACGGCGCCAGTCGTCCGCGGCCTTCGGCCAGCAGCTCGAGCGCGTAGGCATAGGGCGTCGACACCAGCGCCTTGCCGGTGCCCAGGGCGTAGGCGAGGGTGCCCGAGACAGCCTGTTCCGCGCCCGGATAGGGAGTCACGAAGACATCTGCAGCCTGCAGCCAGCGGCCCAGTGCCGGCAGGCTCACGTACTCGTCGACGAACCGGACATGCTGCCCGAGCCCGAGCTCGGCGACGAGGGCCTGCAAGGCAGTTGCGATAGGCCTCGCCGTCGCGTCGACGAAGCTCGGGATGGGTCGCGCCGAGGATCACGTAGCAGGCCTCGGGCGCCTGGCGGACGACGTCCGACATCGCCCGGATCGCCAGCTCGTAGCCCTTGCCCGGGCCGAGCAGCCCAAAGCTCAGGACGGTCGGCCGCCCGGCCAGCCCGAGCGAGGGCTTGACCGTCTCGGGATCGATGAACGGCAGGTCGGGCACGCCGTGAGGGATGACCCGGATTCGCGACCGGATCGACGTCGTAGACCTCGGCCAGGGTGTGCGCGGCGCCGTGCGACAGGACGACCACCCGGCTGGAGGCGCGCGCGATCAGCCGGAGCAGGCGGCGCTGATTGGTCGGACGGATGGCTCAGGACCGTGTGGAGCGTCGTCACGGCGGGCACGTCGAGCTCCTCGAGCAGGTCCACGATCCGCTCGCCGTCGGCCCCGCCGTAGATCCCGAACTCGTGCTGGACCGAAACGACGTCGTAGGCCGGCCCGATTCAACCGATCGGCGACGCCCAGGTAGTCGCGCCGGCCGCTCCGGGTCGAGGCGCAGGCGGACTTCCTGCGGGAAGTCGCGCACCTCCGAGTCGACCGCCACGATGTCCGTGACCGAGGACCGGTCGCGCACCTGGCGTGCGGGCTTGGTCCACGTCGCTCCGTGGGCCGCGAGCTGTCCACGGCTCCCGACCGACCGCCGCCGCCAGGTCGTGGGTAAAGGTCGCGATGCCGCACTGGCGAGGTGGGTAGGTTCCGACGAACGCGACCCGCAAGGGCCGGACGGACGGGTTTTCCATGACCGGAACGGGATCTCGAAACAGGCTCAACGGGTGACTCCAGGTTTCGGCGTGGCCCGCGACGCCGGCTCGGCGGGGGCGGTGGATATCCAAAGTCTGACGGCCGGGCCTTGCGGGTGGTCGCCCGGGCATGGACAGGACCTTGCGAATCCATGCCGATCCGGGCCGCCGGGGTGGCCCCTGGCTGGGAGCCGCGCTGGCTGCGGGACTGCGACGAGACTGAAATACCGGCTTGGCGCCGTGAAGGCCTCGACGCAAGCCGCAGCGCCTAGGTTGTCGGGGTCACGTTCGACGTGGCCAGACGTGGACAACCCTGAGTACATCGGATACGGAGGCTGAACCACGATGGATGTCAAGGACACCGCCCGCGATATCAAGACGAACACGAAGGAAGCGGTCCGCGACGTGGACGGCCATCAGGTCAAGGACGACCTGGGCAACGCCGGCGACCGGATGAACGACGAGGTCGGCAAGGCCGGCGACAAGATGCGCGACGAGGCCGACGACCTTCATCGGCAGGCCCACACCGACGCTCGATCAGGCCACCAGCGATCGTCGCTGAACCATCTCCTTGTCCGCGAATGCGGCCGGACGTCGACGTCCGGCCGTTTTTCGCCGATTCCCGCACGGGGGCCGGCCGGCCCCTAGTATCGAACGCGCGATGTTGAGGTCGCTGTCGAGGAGGGTCATGTGGCAAACCAGCCACTCGTGCTCGTAGCAGACGACGAGCCACGGATCACCAAGCTCGTTGCGCTCACGCTTCACGACGAGGGATTCCGGGTCGTAACCGCCTCGGGCGGCGAGGAGGCGCTGCGCAAGGCCGAGGAGATGCGCCCCGACATCGTCCTGCTGGACATCGTCATGCCCGACCTCGACGGGATCGAGGTGATGAAGCAGCTCCGGGAGTGGCGCCCGGTCCCGGTCATCCTGCTGACCGCCAAAGGGCGCTACGGCGGACAAGGCCAAGGGCCTGGACCTGGGCGCCGACGACTACATCGCCAAGCCGTTCCATCCCGACGAGCTGGCGGCCCGGGTGCGGGCCGTCCTCCGGCGGGCCTCGGGCGTCGCGCCCGGGCTCGGGCATCGTCCATGTCGGCAACGTCGAGATCGACCTCGAGCGTCGCCTCGTCACTCGCGACGGCGAGCTCGTCTCGCTCAGCCGCACCGAATGGCTGCTGCTCCAGCACCTCGCCGTCAACGCCGGCAAGGTGGTCCTCCACACGGAGCTCCTGACCAAGGTCTGGGGTCCGGAGTATCGCGACGACCTGCAGTACCTGCGGGTCTGGATCAGCCGGGTCCGGCGCAAGCTTGGCGCGGCTCCCGGGAGCCCCGGGCCGATCACTACGTTCCAGGGCATCGGCTACGTGCTCAACGCAGACCAGCCCGTCGCGGTGGAGTCTGCCGCCGGCGCCTGATGGCGGCCACAATCGTGGAATTCGGCGGCGCTGGCGGTTGACGCCCAGCTCGAGGCCCAGACGGCGATCGAACGACTGGCGGCGCTGGGTCCGGTG
The DNA here is from genome assembly GCA_963720965.1 of uncultured Chloroflexia bacterium. Lineage (GTDB taxonomy): Bacteria > Chloroflexota > Limnocylindria > Limnocylindrales > CSP1-4 > Palsa-1033. The sequence continues at coordinate 358,723 of CAVRHD010000005.1, forward strand.
ATCCTCCTGGTCGAGACCGGCGAGGCCACGCGTGCGGCTGCGATCACGACCGCCCTGGGTGACAGTCCGAACGTCATCCAGGTCCCCTGGACGGGCGTCGATCCGGGCCGGATCGAAGGCTGGCAACCGCGCGCCGGAGGCGGACGAATTCGTGGACCGGGAGGTCGTCGAGCAGCTCACGGCCCTGCGTGAGTCCCACGGGGCCGATTGGCTGATTGCGAACCGATGAGAGCCTGGCCAGCGCTCGCGCCTGCCCCGGCCTCCTCGTCGTGTGCGTCGGCCCGGCACCCGACAGCCTCGACCCGATGCGGCCCGATCACCAGGCTCACAGTCTTCTCGACGCCGTGCGACATATCGAGGCATCGTCCGCCTTCGACTGAGCGTCGTCCGGCGGCGATGGCCGACCAGCCTGTCGGCGGCTATCGTGCAGGCAGATGCACAGCGTTCTTCCGACTCATCCTGCTGATCTGGGTCGTCGGCTTCCTGATCGTATCGTGCGGACCAATCCTGGTCGGCAACACGATGCTGGGGGCCGTCGGCCTGCTGACCGGAGCCATCCTGTTCATCCCGTGGCTGGCCGGCATCGCCATCCTGGGCACCCTCGTGTGGTTCACGAATCCCCGCCGCTGAAGGGAGGCAGCCATGGACATTCCGAAGCCGACAGAGGCCGACAAGGCAGCGCTTCCGGGCGATCGCGCCGGCCGACCCCCGGGTCGAGGTCAAGCCGATGTTCGGTAACCTCGGCGCCTTCGTCAACGGCAACATGTTCATGGGCCTGTTCGGGGCCGATATCGGGCTCAAGCTGGCGCCCGCCGACGGGCCGAACTGGCCGCACACGAGGGTGCCGGACCATTCGGGCCGGTGGAGCGGCCGATGGGCGGCTACGTCTCGATGCCTCGATCGATGATCGGCACGCCCGACAGAGATCGGTGGGTTCGCCGGGCGCTTGACTTCGTGGCCGCGTTGCCGGCCAAGAAACCTCGCTGATCAGTCAGCCGGTCGTTTCTTGAGCCGCGCTGCTATGACGATGATCGCAAGTCGAATGTTCATGATTGCGACTGGACTCGACCACCATCAATGCGTACAGTTGTGAGCCTTCGCAACGTCAACTTCGCTCGATAGCCTGGGAGGCATTCGATTGGCCAAGTTCACCACGATCAAGGTCGGCAAGCCACTCAATCTTGACGATCTCAAGCGCAAGCCAACGCCACGCGGACATCGCACGAATCCCCGTGACGAGGATCTCGCCAGGCTGGTCAATGAAGTCAGCGTCGGGGCGGCTTCGCAGGTCCTGCCGTGGCACTTCGAGGGCAAGGCTGCAACCGCACGGGCCGCCGCCAGCAAGGTCATCAAGGCGGCCGGCGCAACGGTCTACGTCAGCAGTCGCCCGGACATGCCCGGCGTGCTGCTGTTCAGCCGGGTACCGCTGACCGGGCGGCAGGGCAAGAAAAAGGCCGAAGCCAACTGACGCTTCGACACCGGTCGGCCAGGCACCAGCTGGTTCAGGACAGGCTGTACGGGAGCCCGACGACCGCCAGCGCGATGAGCGCGATCAGCAGGACGATGCCGATGGCGAGCGCGATTCGGCCGGCGATTCGTCGCAGCTCCGTTCTTCCCATGCGCTGATTCTAGCTGTCCGCCGAATTCGACATGGGCCGGGGGCTCCCGGATCCGTCGCTGGCGATTCGCTCGTATGATCGATCGACAGCACGAGGTCCGAGCCCATGACCCACGACCACTCGCCTGACAGGCCGATCACGAGCCACCCCCACGATCACCACGATGAGCCCGATGGGGAGCTCGAGCCGCGCCTGACCCCGGACCAGCCGCGCATCCTGACGGAAGAGGACCGGCTCCGCTTCGAGGGCTACCTCGCCGAGATTTTCACCGCGCTGGGGCTCGACCTGGATACGCCCGGCACGATGGCCACGCCCCGCCGGCATCTGCGGGCCTTGTTCGACACGACCTCCGGGCTACGAGGGCGACCCCAAGCTGCTGACGGCATTCCCGACCGAGTGCCGGGGCGGTGCGAACTGCGAGATCGCCCAGGTCGTCGAGGGTCCGATCCCGTTCTTCGCCCTGTGCGAGCACCATGCCCTGCCGTTCTTCGGCAACGTCTACGTCGGCTACGTCGCCCACCAGGGGATCATCGGAATCAGCAAGCTGACCCGGCTCGTCCGGGTCATCACCCGGCGCTTCGGCGTCCAGGAGCGGATGACCTACCAGATCTGCGACGAGCTCGACCGGATGATGGAGCCGCACGGAGTCGCGGTGTACGTCGAGGCCCACCACCTGTGCACCCAGATGCGCGGCGTCCGCGAGCTTCAGCCCAAGACCCGGACGACATCCTATCGCGGCGTCTACGTCGAGAGCCCGCAGCTCAGGGGCGAGTTCTTCGACGTCAGCGGACTGCGGAGGTCGGAGTCCTGAGCCTGCTCCCGTCGGCACCGCCCGAGCGGCCCAGGCGAACACCTCGGTCTGGCCTGCCTGTTGGACCCTGCTTCGGGCCGAGGCGGGCGAAGCGACCGAAAGCCAGCCGGGGAGGGCACTTTCCCGGGCGGCCTGCGCGATCGCTACGACGGAGAGCTGCGGATCCCGCTGCACCCGGATCGACCAACGGTCATCGCCAACTTCGTGTCGACGATCGACGGAGTCGTTGCGTTCGACACCGACGAGAGCTCCGGCGGCGGCGAGGTCAGCGGCTTCTTCGATCCGGACCGATTCGTGATGGGCCTGCTGCGGTCGATGGCCGACGTCGTCCTCGTTGGGGCAGGCACCGTTCGAGCCGCGCCGACCCATGAGTGGACGGCTCGCCGGGTCAATCCCGCCTCGGCCGGAATGTACGCCGAGTGGCGGGCATCGATGGGCCTCGACCGAAGCCCAGCCGACCACGATCGTGGCGACCGCGTCGTGGCAACGTCGATCCGCGCCATCCGGGCCTGTCGGCCGCCGACGTGCCGGTCGTGATCGCCACGACTCCGGCCGGCGCCGCGCGGCTGGACGTCGATCGATCTCGCCCCAAATGTTCGGGTCGAAACGGTCGGGGATGGCGACGGGGTCCCCGCCGCCCGGCTGGTCGAGCTCGCCGCGGCCGCTCGGAGCGCGCCTCGTCCTGTGCGAGGGCGGGCCGCACCTGATCGGCGACCTGGTCGGCGCTGGCCTGCTCGACGAGCTGTTCCTGACCGATCGCGCCCCAGCTCGGCGGCCGCGACGACGAGCACCAGCGCTTCGGCCTGGTCGAGGGAACGGCGTTCCGCGTCGCCGACGCCCCCTGGGCGGAGCTGGTCTCGGTCCGTCGAAGCGGCGACCACCTGTTCCTGCGCTACGGGATTGCCGGGCCCCGGGGCTGACCCGGCTGCGACCCGGGCGACTCCCGGGTCGCAGGGGCGCAGGCCCCAGGTCGCCTCCCCGGGTTGCCGGTGCCATCCGGGTCCCGGAAACTGCCAGATCCTTCCTCGATCGCGGCTTAGCGTCGGTCGAGCGCCCGTCGAGCGCCGGCCGGGCCTGACCGGTCAGCCCATCACCGACGTTTCGTGCACGAGCCACCATCCCGGGCAGTCGACGCGCGCTTGATTCAGCCGCGCATCTGGCCTAAGCCGCGACCAAGGAACGATTCGTCAAGAGCCGCTCTGCTTACCGGGGCGCGGCCGACGGGGACGAGCCGAAGGTCCCGAGGGCACGGCCGAGGGACCAGCCGCGGAAACGACGCCGCTACTGCTGGTAGCGCTCCACCACATCCGGGGCTCGGAGCTCCGCCTCGGCCGGATCGAGGCCGGCGGCGAGGCGCGCCTGGCGCTGGTGGAGCAGGTCGTAGCCCTGGTCCAGCTCGACCTTGATCTCCTCGAGCCGATCGACCTCGGACTGGCTCAGACCGCTGCCGTCGCCCGCCTTGGCGAACAGTCGCTCCTCCTCCTCGGACAGCTCGTTGATGTGCTGGAAGAGTCTCGAATCGTTCATGGGTCACCACTCAGGTCGGGATGATCGCGAGATGGTCGGGGACGCTTGGACACGCCTCTGGGAGCCTAGCACCAGTGGGCCAGGCCGGATTGGCGCATTGACGTTTACGTATACGTCAATGTGGAGTAGACTCTTGCCATGACCATCCAGACACCTGCCGACGAGCCCCTGATCGCGGGCACGCCGGCCCCCGGTGAGCCTCCCCTCCTGCGGATCCAGGAGGTCGCGTCCGAGCTTGGCCTGACCACCCGCTCCATTCGCTATTACGAAGAGCTCGGGCTGTTGAGCCCGGCCGCCCGGAGCGACGGCGCCTACCGCCTGTATGACGCATCGGACGTCGACCGGCTTCGATTCATCAAGGGCCTGCGCGACGACGCAGGGTTCTCCCTGGCCGAGATCAGCCAGCTGCTCGAGGACGAGGCTGCCCGGGCGAAAGCCCGGGAGGCCTTCTCGCGAACCGGCGACGTGACCGAGCGCCGGGCGATCCTGGCCGATTCGCTGGCGCGCCTCGAGCGTCAGAGCGGCATCCTGCGGGAGAAGATCGCCCGGATCGAGGCGATGGTCGACGCGGTCGAGGTGCGCCGCGAGCGTCTGTCGGCGCGGATGGCCGATATCGACGCCGGCGGATCGGGGGCCGCCCGATGAACCGGGCCGCGATCGCCAGCTCGCGCGGGCTGACTGCCTTCGGCCATCGCAACTACCGCCTGTTCTTCGGCGGACAGCTGATCTCGCTGATCGGCACCTGGATGACCGCCGTGGCCCAGAGCTGGCTGATCCTGCAGCTGACCGGCAACCCATTCGACCTCGGTCTGCTGACCGTGGCCCAGTTCGGCCCGGTCCTTGTCCTGGGCCTGTTCGGCGGACTGATCGCCGACGGCCTGCCCAAGCGGCGGACCCTGTACGTGACCCAGACGGTGGCGATGGGGGTCAGCTTCGCGCTGTTCCTGCTGACGGTCACCGGCGTGGTCCAGGTCTGGCAGGTCTTCGCGCTCGCGGCCGTCATGGGCGTCCGGAACGCGGTCGACATGCCCACCCGGCAGGCGTTCGCCGTGGAGATGGTCGGCCGCGAGGACGTCAGCAACGCGGTGGCCCTCAACTCGGCCATGTTCAACGGAGCACGGATCATCGGACCGGCCCTGGCCGGCCTGGCCATCGGTGCGTTTGGGGTCCCGATCGCCTTCCTGATCGACGCGATCAGCTTCCTGGCCGTCCTGGCCGGCTTGTTCCTGATGCACGAGGCGGAGCTCCGACCGGCTCCTCGCTTCGACCGGCCGACGTCGGCCCGGGAGGTCTTCTCGAACCTCGCCGAGGGCCTCCACTACGTCCGCCGAACCGGGATCGTCCTGCTGTCCGTCGTGGTCGTCGGGGTGGTCGCCACGTTCGGGATCAACTTCTCGATCGTCATGCCGCCCCTCGCCTCCAGCGTCCTCCATGTGGGCGCGAGCGGCTACGGATTCCTGATGGCGGCTTCCGGCCTGGGCTCGCTGCTGGCCGCCCTGGCCATCGCCTTCGGCGGCACCCGGGCAGTTCGGATGCTGATCGGGGCCGCCGTGCTGGGCGTCGCCGAGGTCATGATCGGCGCGATCACGAGCTACCCGGCCGACCTGGTCCTGATGTTCGCCGCCGGCGCCGGTGCGATCACGATGATGGCCACGGCTAATACCGTGATCCAGCTCGAGGTCCCGGACGAGCTGCGCGGCCGGGTCATGAGCGTCTACCTCACCGTGTTCGCCGGGACGAGCCCGATCGGCGGCCTGCTGTTCGGCGCGATTGCGGCTAACGCCGGCGCCCTCGAAGCGATCTGGATTGGCGGAGCCGTTTCGTTCGTCGCGGCGATCCTGGGCTACGTCTGGTTTCGCCGGCTGCCGCGCAGCACGGCCACGGGAAACACGATGCGCAGCCGCCCGGCCGTCTCGATCAGCCCCAACCGGAGGCTCGATCAGGCCGGTCCGAGCTCGGCGGAACCCGTCGCCGCCATCGACTGAACCGGCGCGATGACGGGCGAGCTGTCACGGCTGGCGGGTACTCTCCACGTGTGCTGACCGGACCGGCTCGCTGGCTGATTGAGGAGCGCACCGCTTGATCGAGGCGGCGGACGCCCGACCGATCGCGCTGACGGACGAGCAGCGGCGGATCGTCCACTTCGGCGACGGCCCGGTCATCGTGATCGCCGGGGCAGGGACCGGCAAGACCAGGGTGATCGTCGAGCGCGTGCGATGGCTCCTCGATACGTATGGGCGTGGAAGCCGCGACGCGGTTGGGCGGCTCCTGCCGGATGAGCCGCAACTCCAGCCGAGTACGAAGGCTGCTCGCGCCAGCCGACTCCAGAGCGATTCGCCTGGTCCGATCGAGCCTGCCCAGGTGGGACTCTGGCCGGTCCAGGAAGAGGCGGCCTGAGCCCGCGATGCACCTGATCCCGTTCGCTGGGCCCCTGCTGCCCGAGCAGATCCTGGTCCTGACCTACAACGTCAAGGCGGCCCGGGAGCTCCAGGAACGGCTCGATGTCGCCGTCGGACCAACCGTTCGAGCCCGGATGACCGTCTCGAACTTCCACAGCTTCTGCCACCAGGTCCTGACCGAGGCGGCCTCGGAGGCCGGCCTGCCGGCCAGGCCGGACGTCCTCGACGGGATCGGCCAGGTGCTCCTCCTGCGCGATCTCGAACCGGGCCTCGACCTGCTCTACCACGCCGGCTGGTGGGCGCTGGGCCCGTTCGTCCAGTTCATCAACCGGGCCAAGGACGAGCTGGTCACGCCCGGCTGATTTCGACGCCTACGTCGCCGAGGAGCAGGCGGTCTTCGAGGAGCGTTACGGCGCCGTTCGCGGCGGCCTTCGCCCGACTCGAACAGCAGGGCAACCTGCAGCCTGCCCAGCGGAGGTCCGCAAGGAGTACGCCCGGCTGCGCAAGTTCGAGCGAGCCGAGGGCCGCGGCGACGACCTCGACGCCGATCGCCGCCCGGCCCCGGACAAGCTGGCCGATCGAGAGGCCCGGCGGACGGTGCTCGGGACCGGCTCGGTCAAGCCGGCCGGGCAATACAACCCGGCGGAGCGGGCCGAGATCGATCGCCTCGCCGCGACCTACGTCAGCGACGGCGCGGCCCTCGAGATCGTCCGGCTCGAGGAGCTCGCCCGGGTCTATCGGGCCTACCAGGCCGAGCTGGCCCGGCGCGGCGCGCTCGACTTCGGCGAGCAGATCGCCGCCGTCACCCAGCTCTGGAAGGCTGCGCCCGAACATCCTCCGACGCTGGCAGCGTCAGTTCCGCTACATCCTTGTCGACGAGTTCCAGGATGCCAACATCGCCCAGATCGAGCTGATCGAGCTGATCGGCCGGACGCCCGACCGACCCGACAACGTGATGGTCGTCGGCGACGACGACCAGTCGATCTACCACTTCCGCGGCGCCAGCTTCGCCGCCTTTGCCGAGTTCTCCGATCGCTTCTCGGGCCGACCGATCCATGATCCGCGACGGCCGACCGGCGGACCGCCGACCCGCCTGCGGATCGAGCAGAACTTTCGCTCGGTACCGGAGATCCTGGCCGTCGCCAACCGCCTGATCACCCACAACGGCGAACGCCAGGAGCCGGACAAGCGCCTGTCGACGGCTCGGCCGCCAGGGCGCCCTGGTCGAGATCGTGGCGTGCGCCGGTCCCGAGGATGAGGCGGTCGCCATCGTCGACGCGATCCGCGGCGCTCGCCGCCGGCCGGCGACGGCCGGCCGGCCTGGTCGATCCGTCGCGGTCCTGTACCGCAAGCACAAGCACCGCAACGAGATCGTCGCCCGGCTGCGCGAGGAGGAGATCCCGTACACCGTCGTGGGCGGGCTGTCGCTGTTCGACACGGCCGAGGTCCGCGACCTCGAGCAGAGCCTGCGGGCCATCGCCGACCCGCACGACGACGTCGCCCTGGTCCGGATGATGTCGGCCGGCCCGTGGCGCCTCGATCCGCTCGAGATCCTGGCGATCAGCCGGATGGCCCGCTTCGATCGGGGCCACCTGCTCGAAGCCGCCCGGGCGATCGTCGACTCCGGGCAGGTGACGGTCGAGCGGGTCGACGCACCTGGCCGGCGATCTCGGCCAGCGCGGCGTCGGATCGCTCGACGCGGCAGCGTCGAAGTCGGACCGGAAACCCGGGCCAAGCTCCGGCGGCTGCTCGACACCATCGACGAGCTGGCGCCCGCAGACGTGGCGCGAAGGCCCGTTCACCCTGCTCGAGCGGTTCGTCGAGCGGACCGGCCAGATCCTCGACCTGATCGGCGCCGACACCCGCGAATCGCAGCGAATCGCGGTCAACCTGGCCAGCTTCCTGCGCTTCACGAACGATTGGCAGGCGGCCTTCCCGCGCGGCAACCTGGCCCAGTTCGTCGACTACCTCGATGCCTACCAGGACGCCGGCGGCGAGCTGCCGACGAGCGTCGAGCTGAGCGAGGACGTCGAGGGCGTCCGGCTGATGACCGTCTACCAGGCCAAGGGCCTCGAGTTCCCGGTCGTCATCGTGCCCGGCCTGGTCGAGCGCGAGTGGCCCAGCTCCGGCGGCGAGCGGCGACCTCTTCCCGGTCGAGCTCCTGCGCGAGGGCCAGCCATCGCCGGACTTCAACCTGGAAGAGGAGCGCCGCCTGCTGTACGTCGCCCTGACCCGCGCCCAGGATCGGCTCCTCGATCACGAGCCACGGCGGATCGGCGAGCCAGAAGCTGGGCCTGTCGCCGTTCATCGCCGAGCTGCGCGGGGCCGGCGCCGGACGGGACAGGCGATGGTCCGGCGATCCGGTTCATCGACCGAACCGCGCCCGGACGCAGGCCCGGCTGGAGACGCCCGACATCCAGCTCGGACCCAGGCCTCGAGCGAACCGTCGCCGCCGTCCGCCGGGTCATGCCGCTGCCGACGAAACGGGAGCGACGCCTGGCCCTGCCGCTTGCGGGCGACCGAGCTGGTCGGCATGCTCGAAGGCACGAGCGACGCCACGCCCGAGGCCGAAGCCGCCCGGCAACGCTTGGCCGACCAGCTCGCCGATGTCGGACGGTCGGCCGCGATGAGCAGCGCAGGAGGCGCGCGCCCTGGGACTCGATCCGTTCACCTTCCAGGAGCTCGCCCAGGACAGTGCGGCAGGGGCCAACCTGCTCCAGGTGGCCCCGCTCGGCCGGCACTTCAGCTACTCCCAGTTCGCAACCTACGATCGCTGCCCGCTGCAGTACGCCTTCGCCAGCGTCTACCGCATCCCGACCGCGCGGAGAGCTGGCTACTTCGCCTTCGGGACGGCGGCCCACGCGGCGTTCGAGGAGTTCACGCGCGAGCGGCGCGAGCGCCTGGCCCGGGGCGAGCCGGCTCCCGACCCGGCAGGATCTCGAACGGATCTTCGCGAGCGAATGGAAGCCGGAGGAGTTCGGCGACCGGACGACCGAAGCCGAGTACCAGCGCAAGGCGGGCAACCTCCTCGAGCGCTTCTGGGACGGCGAGCTGAGCACGAGCGGTGAGGCGATCCACGAGGAGCTCGAGTTCGAGCTGGCGATCCAACCGGACGACGGTGGCCCAGCCGTCCAGGTCAGCGGTTCGATCGACCGGATCGATCGGCTGCCGTCGGGCGGGATCGAGGTGATCGACTACAAGACCGGCCGGACCACCTCCCAGAAGGACCCCGGGGTCAACCTCCAGCTGTCGATCTACGCACTGGCCTGCCGCGATGCGCTGGGCCTGGGCACGCCCGAGCGGGTGACCCTGTACTTCACCGAGTCGTCGATGCGGATGAGCTCGACCCGATCGGACGTCGAGCTCGACGCGGCCCGGGCCGACATCCTCGACCGGGCGGCCCGGATTCGATCCGGGGACTTCGCCGCGACGCCGTCCCGCTCGACCTGCGACCGGTGCGACTACGCGGCGATCTGTCCAAGCCGCGTCACCTGAGCCGGATGGCCACCAGCGTCGGCCGCCCGACCGCAATCCTGCCCGTCCAGCAGCTCGTCCGGCTGTCGCTGTACTGGCTGGGCATCTCCTCGATCTTTGCCGGCCTGACCAACATCCTCGGCAACCGGCTCCAGTTCACCGGCATGGTCACGCCGGGCACCGAGGGCACCACCCTGTTCGCGCTGACCGTCGGCGGCTCGATCGTGGCCCTGCTGGTCCAGCCGACGGTCGGTTCACTGAGCGACTACACCGTCAGCCGATGGGGCCGGCGCAAGCCCTACATCCTCGTCGGCTCGCTCCTCGATGTCGTCTTCCTGTTCGCGATCGCAGCATCGAATTCGCTCGTCGCGATCGCGGTCTTCGTGGTCTTCCTGCAGTTCAGCAGCAACCTCGCCCAGGGCCCGTTCCAGGGCTACGTGCCGGACCTCGTGCCTGCCCCGCAGGTCGGCCTGGCCAGCTCGCTCGTCGGCCTGATGCAGATCATGGGCAACGTCGCCGGGTTCACGATTGGCTCGATCGCCGCAGTCACCCACAACTACTTCCTGGCGACGATCTCGCTCGGTGCGCTCGAGCTGGCAACGATGCTCAGCGTGGTATTCCGGGTGAATGACGGCAACGTCACGAAGTCCCGCAACGGTCGGTCGTGGCTGGCGGTCGCTCGTGAGGCGTGGGCCACCGACGTCCTCAAGGAGCACAGCTTCCTGTGGCTCGTCGGCTCGCGACTCCTGTTCCTGATGGGCGGCGCCATGCTGGCCGCCCTCGGGCCGTTCTATCTCCACCAGACGTTCGGGCTCGACGAGGCCGACAGCGGAACGACGTTCCTGGTCGTGGTCGGCCTGGTCCTGGTTGCCAACCTCGCGGCCGTCGTGCCCGCCGGGCGCCTGTCCGACCGGGTCGGCCGGAAGAAGCTGCTGTACACGAGCTTCGCGCTGGGAACGGTGGGCATGTCGATCCTGGCCTTCGCGCCATCCCTGCCGCTACGCCTACCTGGGGGTCGTCGTGTTCGGCATCTGCCTCCGGGATGTTCCTGGCGGTCGACTGGGCCCTGATGACCGACATCATCCCGAAGGCGTCGTCCGGCCGGTACATGGGCATCAGCAACGTGGCCACGGCCTCTGCCAGCATCTTCGCCCTCGCCCTTGGCGGCACGCTGATGGATGCGGTCGACCGGACCGTCGGCGAAGGGGCCGGCCCGCGAGCGGCCTACGCCCTCGCCGTCGCCTTCTTCGTCGTCGGTGGCCTGCTCCTGCGGCCGGTCGACGAGCGCTACCGGTCAGCCAGCGTGGCCGTCGAATGAGCCCTGTTGCCGGGGATCCGGGACCGGAGTCCCGCTGCGCCACATCGTCGTGACTCGGCCTGATGGGCGCCGGCAAGACATCCGTCGGCACGGCGATCGCAAGCCCGGCTGGGCTGGCCGGTTCGCGACTCCGACGCCGATCTGCTGGCCGGCACCGGCCTGACCGCCCGCGCCTATCGCGACGAGCTCGGCACGCGAGCCCTCCACGAGGCCGAGAAGGCGGACCTGCTGGCGGCGCTGGCGGAAGCCGGGCCGAGCGTGATCTGCGCGGCCGCGAGCGTGATCGATGACCCGCTCGCCCGGAGCGCGATGGCCGGCCCAGGCATCGTGGTGATCTGGCTGCGGGCGTCTGCCGGCAGCTCCTTGCCCGGCGCTTCGCAAGCGGAGATTACCGGCCGATCTACGGTCCGGATCCGGCGGCAGTCGCCCAGGCGCAGGCGGAGCAACGCGACCCACTCTTCGCCGCGACCGCCCAGATCACGGTCGAGGTGGACGGCCATGACCTCGACCAGGTGACGGCAGCGGCGATGGCTGGCCTGACACCATGGCTCAGTAGCCGTCGACCACCACGTTGACCAGCGGTTGCCCGGTCGCCAGCCGCTCGACCTGCTCGTAGACCAGCTGCCAGGCGCGTTCTGCCTCGCGGACCACGTCGCTCGCGACGTGCGGCGTGATGAGCGCGCCCGGCGCCGACCACAGGGGGTGGCCAGCCGGCAGCGGCTCCGGGTCGGTCACGTCGAGCGCCGCCCGGATGCGCCCGGCGAGGACCGCCTCGGTCAGGGCGGCCGTATCCACGATCGGGCCGCGGGACGCGTTCACGAGCAGGGCGCCCGGCCTCATCGCCCCGATGAATGGTTCGAGCCGATCGCGCCGCGCGTATCGGTGGTCAAGGGCAGGAGGACGACCACCACGTCGGCCTCGGCCACGCTGGCGCCAAGCTCGGCCATCGATCGGACGCCTGCCCGGGGATGCCTCGCGATCCGCTCGATCCGGACCCCGAACGGGCCCAGCCGCTGCTCCACTGCCCGGCCAATCGCGCCCGCGCCGACGAGCAGGACCGTGGAGTCCACGAGGTCCCGGCCAATCAGGCGCTCCAGCTGCCAACGACCGGCTCCGCTGCGATTCGAGATAGGCCGGCAGGTTGCGCTGGGATGCCAGGATGGCCAGCACGACCCACTCGGCGACCGCAACATCGTGGACCCCGGCCGCATCGCACAGGGTGACGCCCGGCGGAATCTCCTCGACCAGCCGATCCACTCCGGCGCTCATCGCCTGGATCACGCGCAGCCCGTCGAGCTGGCGGGCAACTTCGAGGACCCTGGCCCCGGCGGCGGCGGCGACCAGCAGGTCCGCCCGCCGGTCGCCGGGCGGAAGCGGCCCGTCGGCCGCGAAGAGGTACACGTCGGCCAGCGCCTCGAGCCGATCACGCTCGGCGCCGGGCGCCGAGTCGGGGATCCAGATGACGGGTCGCACCCCGTCAGGCTACGCCCTGACCCGACCTGGTTGCGGACTCGAGGGACCTAGTTGGCTCGGCTCGTCGTCGCACCCACCGTGACGGTGAGCTCATCGGCTCCGCGAACCAGCCCGATCTCGAACGGCCGCGTCGCCGCCGCCGATCGCATCGAGCAGCTCGTCCGAGTCGGTGACGGGTGCTCCGGCGACCGACACGATCAGGTCACCCCGCAGGATTCCAGCAGTCGCTGCCGGGCTCTCGTCCTCGACTTCACGGACGAGCAGGCCGGCCCGGTCGGGCAGGCCGACAGACCGGCGCAGGCGCCGCGCGACGAAGGCCGGGGCGATCGCAATTCCGAGCCGGGGACGCTCGACCGAAGCACCACCCGCCAGTGACTCGACCCGCTCCCGCAGGGCGGCATCCGCCGGCAGGGCGAGGTAGAAGCCCTCGCCGATCCGGTTCGTGTTCAGGCCGGCAAACCGGCCGGCGCCGTCCAGGAGCGCTCCCCCTGATGAGCCGGAGGCGAGCGGCGCGGTGTGCTCGATGCTGCCCGAGATCCGGCGCCCGCCGGGTCCCCGGAACGCCCGGCCGATGGCCGACACGGTCCCGAGGGTGATCCGCGCGCCGCCCGATCGGGAGGCGGCAGCCCCGAACACGACCGAGCCGACTTCCAGCGAGCGCGTCCGTTGACCATCCGATCGCCGGAGCGCCGGTCGTTTCGACGGCGATCACCGCGAGATCCCCGTCCTGGTCGACGCCCCGCACGGCTCCGACCACGGAGTGGCCGTCGGCGAACGTGACCGTGACCTCGTCGCCCCGGAGGTTGTGGGCATTGGTCAGGACCTGTCCATCGGCGATCACGACGCCGGAGCCGCGCTGATGGCGGCCGATGCCGACGACCGACGGGCCGGCCTTCTGTGCAGCGGCCTGGATCGCGCCCTGGAGGTCTTCGATAAAGCTCATGGTCTGGTAGCTCCTGGTTCGGCTGAGGCGCACGTCGCTGCCTGTGCAGCGCGGTGCTCGCTAGTGACTTGTGAGTTGCAAGCTACTACGATGTGGGCGTGAGCGCAAGCACTGCCGACCATCAGCCGCCTACCATGGACGGCGTGGCCACCCACACGAAGCCGGCCGGAGTCCCTTCGCCGCTCGGAGCGGCCCTCGACCGGGTCGGGGATCGGTGGAGCCTGCTCCTGGTCGAGCGATTGCTCGACGGACCGGCCCGGTTCAACGACCTGCTCGGCGGCGTGCCGGGCATCGCCCCGAACATCCTGTCCGACCGGCTGCGCCGGCTCGAGCGGGAACGCGTCCTCCACGCGGTGCCCTACTCCGAGCGGCCGTTGCGGATGGAGTACGCCCTGACCGCGGACGGCCGGGAGCTCGCCAGCGCACTCCGGCTGCTGGCCGACTGGGGTGGTCGCCGGCCCGTCGACGGCCCCGCCCACGAGGCCCTCCGACACGATGCCTGCGGCACGCCCCTCGAGACGCGCTGGTTCTGCCCGACCTGCGAGCGGGTCGTGCTCGACGGCGAGGCCGCCGAAGATCGCCTGATCTAGGCTCGTCCGGGCGCAGTCTCGCGCGCCGATCCGGGCCGCATGCCGGCCCAAGCCGGAGGCGGCCCAAGCCGTAGGCCGGCCCAGGCTGCGAGCCGGTCGGATATCTCCGGGGGAGATCAGACCCGCCATGGAGCCGGGTTCGCGCCGGCGAATCGCCGCCGGTTTCGTCAATTCCATCGCCCCACGAGATGGGATCGGCCAGATGCCCCGATCGGACCGCCTTCGTCCCGTTCGATTCGCCCCGAAGTCATCTCCTGGCGAGATATCTGCGAGATATCTGTTCGTGCCGACGATGGCTCGTCGGAGTCAAGGAGCGGGGTCGGCCGGGCGCCCCCGTGTCGGCCCAGCCGTGTTCGCGGCGCGCGAACAAATCGGGGTAGTCGCGTTCACCTGCTGGACCCAACGAACTCCTCGCGGCCGAAACGTTCGCCGCAGACGAACGCATCGACGAAATGCCAGGGCCCGCCTCATCCCCAGGCGTTCGGTCGTGGCCCTATGTTCGCCTGGGGCGAACGCGTCCGGAGAGCCAGACGCGCCGAGATGCTGCGGGCCTGAGAACGGTTTCGGGCTGGCGTTCGTCTGGAACCATGTGATGCTTACGACAACCGACCGCGCGATCCAACCCACGCTCGAACTTCGGGAGGGAGAACTGGGCCCCGCCGGAACCGGTGAAGCCGGACAACGTTTCCTGCGCCTGGCCGACGCCGAGCTCAATCGAGCCTACCGCCTGGCCGGCATGATCCTGGGCGACCGACACGAAGCGGAGGATGCGACCCAGGACGCCCTGGTGCGGGCCTGGCAATCGGCCGGAACGCTGCGTGACCCGGCCGGCTTCCAGGCCTGGTTCGATCGGATCCTCGTCAACGTCTGCCGCGACCGCCTGCGGCGCAGGCGACGGATCGTCTTCAGCCCGATCGACCCCGAGAGCGAGCGGGCGGACCTGTCAGACCCCTTCCGGACGGTCCTCAATCGCGACGAAGTCGTCCGGGCGATGGGCGGCCTGAGCACCGATGAGCGACTGGTGGTCGTCCTCCACTACTGGGCCGACCTGACCCTGGAAGGCGTCGCGGACCGCCTCGGCTGGCCGGTCGGCACCGTCAAATCCCGACTGCACCACGGCTTGAACGAGATCCGGCGCGTCCTCGACGCGGCGGACGGAGGCACGACCCGATGAACGACGACCTGGACCATAAGCTCCACGAGAGCCTCCACCGGGGATCGTTGCCCGAAGCGCCCGACTCACTCCGCCAGCGTCTTGCCCAGCTGCCGGGCGAGCCACGCCAGGGCCGGTTCGCGGGAGTCCTCAGCGGCCTGCGACTGGCGGCCCTCGCCTCGGCGGTGGCCATGGCCGTGGCCTTCGTGATCGTCGCCCGTTCGCTGCCCGGTCCGGCCGGGAGCGGCCCCGGGACGTCGCTGGCCGGAGTGGGACCGAGCGCGTCAGCAGCGACGTGCGACGCCGTCCGTCGAGCCAAGCAGCCGTCCTACGGCTGCTCTCCCGACGCCTGCCGGCTCGTCGAGTGGGCCCACGACCAGCCCGTCGATTGGGCCGCTGCCGTCCGAGACCTTCACCTGCGCGGCCAGGACCGTCCTGCCGGCGACGACCAACGCCGTCGCCAGGATCACCGATGTCCGGGTCGGGACCCATCCAGGCTACGACCGGATCGTGTTCCAGTTCGCCGGGGTCGGCCGGCCGCAGCTGACCGTCGCCGTCGCCAGGCCGCCCTTCGTCGGGGACGCCAGCGGCCAGCCGGTCAACGTTCCCGGTTCGGCATTCCTGACCTTGAAGCTGTACGACGCCAATGGCTACCCGACATACACCGGCCCGGACTCGTTCTCGCCCGGCTATCCCAGCCTGACCTCGCTCGTCAACAACGGTGACTACGAAGGCTACGTGAGCTGGGTGGCCGGGCTGACCAACCAGGCCTGCTACGCCATCTCCACCCTGACCGGGCCGACGAGGATCGTGATCGACATCCAGGCGCCCTAGGCGGCCGACCTGGGCGCAAGCCTGCTAATCGTCCCGTTGACGGGTCGTCGCACGGCCTCGATGCTTCCCCAACGGCCGGGCCCAATCCGGCTGCGTGAAGAGGGACGGAGCATTTGACGGGGACGATCCAGATCGTCGGCCTGCGCAAGCGATATGGCCGCGTCGCGGCGCTCGACGGCCTCAACCTGGCCGTCGAGCAGGGCACCGTCGTCGGCCTGCTCGGTCCCAACGGGGCGGGCAAGACGACCGCCCTCCGAATCCTCGTCGGACTCGTCCGGGCAGACGCCGGCACGGTCACGATCGAGGGCCGCCAGGTCGACCGCAGCTGGGTCGCGGCGGAGCGCGTCGGCGCATTGATCGCGCTGCCGGTCTTCTACCCGCACCTCTCGGGCCGCGACAACCTGCGCGTCGTCGGCACGACCTGGGGCTGGCCGGCAAGCCGGATCGACGACCGGATCGGCGCCGTCCTCGGCCTGGTCGACCTCGGCTCGGCCGGCGGTCGCTCGGTGAAGGGCTATTCGACCGGGCATGCGCCAGCGACTCGGCATCGCCCTCGCCCTGCTGGCCGATCCACCGATCATCATCCTGGACGAGCCGGTCAACGGGCTCGACCCAGCCGGGATCGTCGAGATCCGCGACCTGCTGACGTCACTGGCCGGGACCGGCCGGACGATCCTCGTCTCGAGCCACCTCCTGACAGAGGTCGAGAAGACCTGCGACCACGTCGCGATCGTCGACCGGGGCCGGATCCTGGCCGAGGGCACGCCCGATGCGCTGTCCGGTGCCGGCACCGACCGTCTCGAGGTCCAGCTCGCGGCGAGCGACATCGCGGCGGCCCGCCGGGCCCTGGAGGCAGCCGGGCTGCGCGTTTCGGCCGAGGCCGGCGGCGATGCGATCCGGGTTGAGGGCGCCGCCCGCGGGGCCGACGTGGCCCGCCTGCTGGCAGCGGCCGGCGTCTATCCCGATGGCCTCGTCCACCGGCGCGATTCGCTCGAGGACGTCTTCCTGCGCCTGACCGATCACCGGCCGGAGCCGATCCCGTGAACTACCTGCTGGCGGCCGACCTGGTCAGGTTCGGCCGCCGTCGCGACGTGTGGCTGGTCCTGATCCTGGTCCCGGTCATGATCGGCCTGCTCTATCTCAACGACTTCAACCGCACCGTCCAGGGGATCCACGAGGTCCTGAACGTCGATCTCGGGCCGAATCCCGATCCGAACCTGCTGGCCCAGGTCCAGGCCCAGCTGAGCCAGCAGATCGCCGACCAGATGCCGGCCTTTGCCTTCCCGGCCAGCCTCATCCGGGTCGCCACGGCGCCCATCGGAGTGATCCTCGTCGGGCTGTACCTGGCGATCGCCCTGACGGCCGGCGAGTTCGAATGGGGCACGGTCCGCACGATCCACCTGACCGCCAGCCGGTCGGCCGTCCTCGCGGTCCGCATCGGGCTGATCGCCGGGATGGTCCTGCTGACGCTGGCGATCGGGCTGCTGATCGCCACGATCGCGCCGTTCCTGATGTCGATCGACGGCACGCCCCTCCAGCACTTCGCCGCACCGGTGCCGGACCTCGGGCCGGCCCTCGCCCTGCGGGTCCTGTGCATCCTGCCGTTCGTCTCCGTCCCGATCCTGGTCTCGATCGTGACCCGATCGACCGGCCTGGCCCTGCTGCTGACCGTGCTGATCCTGGTCGTCGACGTGGCCCTGACCGAGACGCCGTTCTGGGAGGAGCGGCCCGATCCCGTGGTTGCCCGGGTACGACGATGACCGGATCGATCACGCGCCTGCTGTCCGGCGAAGGCACGATCACTGGCGACCTCCACGCCCGGCCTGGCTGTCGGTCATCGCGCTGATCGGCTGGGCGGTCCTGCCGCTCCTCGGCGGCCGTGTTCCTGTTCCGGCCGGCTCGACCTGACCGAATAGCTCAGTTCAGCCCGTCGGCCTCGTCGCCCGGCCGCGGCTGGGCGATCCGGGCCGCCCGCCGGGCGTCGTCGGGGCTGGCGCCGGCTGATCGCGTCGAGGACCAGGCCGTCGGCGGCCGGATCGATCACGGCGACCTCGGCGGCGGCGACGATCGGCGCAGCCGCGCGCAGCGCCTCGACCACGCTGGCCAGGGTCACGTTGCCGGCGGCGACGGCGGTCGTGGCCCGGAAGGCAAGGTGGGCAAGGTTGAGGGCAGCGCAGTCCCCGGCTTCGGCCGCCGCGCGCTGGTCGGCCAGGTGCGCGGCCAGCTCGACCAGGTCCGCTTCCGTCCGCCGCTCGGCGGCCAGCGCGGCAAGGTCGCCCTCGAGGACCGCGATCGCCTCGGCCACGTCGCCCCGCTCGCCGCCCCAGGCCACGAGCCGCCACTCGACCGCGCGCGAGAACGACTCCGGGGTCGAGTCGGCGACGTACGTGCCATCGCCGTGGCGTGATTCGATCAGGCCGACCAGGGCCAGCGACTTGAGCGCCTCGCGCACGACCGTCCGGCCCACGCCCAGCTCCTCGGCCAGCCGCCGCTCCGACGGAATGCGAGCCCCGGGCCGGAGGTCACCGGTCGTGACGTAGGCGGTCAGCAGCCGGGCGATCTCCTCGGGCGATCCGCTTCGCCGGCGGGGCACGCCGGTGCTGGGCACCGTTGCTGTCGCTCGCTCGGACGTCGTCACCGCGATCCTCTGGCTGCAGGGCCATCATCTTAAGTCGCCTGCCCGAGCGTTCCGGACGACGCGCCGAGCATCGGTCGCCTCAGCCCGTTGCCTGCAGGCCCGCCGCGATCGCGTTGACGGTCAGCTGGACGAGCCGCCGCACGGGTTCGACCAGGGGGTCCTCCGGGATCGAGGTCACGCAGCCGGCCAAGCAGGTGGACCTGGAGCTCGGCCAGCGGGATCGAGATAGGGCGCTCGAACCGCCAGCGATCGCTGGACCTCGGGCAGGCCGTCGAGCAGGCCTGGCCCGGCCGGTGATGCGGCCGAGGAGCGTCCTGGCCAGCTCGAATTCGGCCTCGATCGCGGCCCACGCCATCGGCCGACCCGGGGCTCCGATCGAGCTGGCGATAGGCACGTGCCGTCCGGCATGTCGACCCGGGCCAAGGCGAGCTCGGCGTTGTCGAGGATCGATTCGAAGAACGGCCAGGCCCGGTACAGGCTGGGCCAACCGATCGAGCCCGGCGTCCCCATGGGCGGATCCGGAACCGGTCAAGGGCGCTGCCCAGGCCGAACCAGCCGGGCAGGCCGAGCCGGACCTGCGACCAGGCGAACGTCCACGGGATCGCCCGGAGCGAGCCGATCGACGCGCCGGCCGAGGACGCTGCCCGAGGGACGCCGGGCCGGACGGGAGCCGAGGCGCATTCCGGCGAGCTCCTCGATCGGGGTCACCTGCCGGAAGAAGGCAGCGAAGCCGGGCGCGTCGAACGAGCGCCCGGTAGGCGGACTCGGAGGTCGCCGCCAGCTCGTCGAGGATCGGCCAGCCATCGAGCTCGACCGCGGCCCGCGCCTCCGGCCTGGTCCTCGACCGAGGCCAGCAGGGTCGCGCCGGCCAGCTCCTCGAGGTGGCGCCGGGCGATCCTCGGGTTGGAGTAGTTGGCCGCGATCACCTCGCCCTGTTCGGTCAGCTTCAGGCGACCGGCGATCGATCCGGCCGCCTGGGCCCGGATCGCCCTCGCCGGCGGGCCCGCCGCCGCGCCCGATCGCTCCGCCGCGGCCATGGAAAAGGGTCAGCTCGAGCCCGTGCCGTCGGGCGACCTGGACCAGCTCGCGACTGGGCCCGGTAGAGCAGCCAGTTGGCGGCCAGGAAGCCCGATTCCTTGTTCGAATCGGAGTAGCCCAGCATCACCTCCTGGCGGTCGCCGCGCTCGCGCAGATGGGCCCGGTAGCGCCGGATCGGCGACGAGCGCCTCGAGGATCCGCGCCGGCCTGGCCGAGGGCGTCGGCCAATTCGAGCAAGCGGCACGACGTCGAGGACCGGGCCGGCGGGCGCAAAGCCGGAGGTCGCTTCGGCACCCGGATCCGGGTTCCCGGCGATCTCGGCCAGGGCGAGCACATCGAGGACGTCCTGCGGGCCACGAGTGAAGCTGACGATCCAGCGACCAGCCGCCGCCGGACCAAAGCGGCGCTGGACCTCGGCAATCGCCCGGAGCGTGGCCAGCAGCTCCAGGGCACTCCGGCGCCGGCGGCATCGACCGGCCGGCATCGGCCGGGCCGAGCCGAAGGTGGGCGAGCGCCGCCGACTGGATCGCGCTGTGCTGCCGGACCTCGAGCGCCGCAAGGTGGAAGCCGAAGGTGTCGACCTGCCAGCGCAGGTCCTGCAGCTCGCCGTAGGCGATCCGTTCGAGGCCGTCGGCGACGAGCGCATCGGACAGCTCGTCGAGCTCTGACCCGGAACGCCTCGACATCGCGGTAGCGGCCGGTCAGACGGAGCCGTCGCGCCGATCAGGGCGCTCCGGGTCCGGCGCAGGCGCTCGGCCATCGCCCCGAGACGGCGCCGGTAGGGCTCGTCACCGAAGCGCCGGTCGAGCTGGCGCATCAGCTCGGGCAGCTCGTCCTCGTCGAGCGCCAGGCGGCGGACGATCCGCCGGTCGAGCCGGTCGGCGGGAACGGCGGCAGCGATCGTCTGCATCAGCCGACTGACCACGGCCTCGTGGCCGCGGAGCACGTGGTCGGCATGGATCCGGGCCGTCTGGGCCGTCAGCTCGGCCGTGACGTTGGGATTGCCGTCACGGTCGGCACCGATCCAACTGCCCCAATGCAGGAACGTGCCGAGGCGGGCCGGCCGGGTTCCGGTTTCGCCCGAGTCGCCCGCGCTGCGCCGATCCGCGTGCCTCCCGCCGCCCAACCGGGCGGAGCGCCCGCGGTCGGCCCGGTCGAGAGCGGCGTCCAGTTCCCGAACGACCATCGGGGTGATCCGGAACAGGGTCTCGTCGAAGAAGACCATCGCGCTGCGGACCTCGTCGAGCGGGCTCGGTGCGATCGAGCGCAGCTCGGCGGTGCGCCACAGCAGCGTGATCTCCTCGCGCAGGCGGCGGCGGAGATCGCGATCGTCGCTCGGGGCAAGGCGCGGATCGTCGAGGCCTTCGACGAGCCGGGCGACTCGTCGCAGGGCGAGCAGGAGGGTCCGCCGGCGCGCTTCGGTCGGATGGGCGGTCAGGACGGGGGCAACGGACAGGCGGCCGGCCAGGGCTTCGATCCGCTCGGGCGAGATCCCGTCGGCGACCAGGCGGTCGATCGCAGCCGCCATCGAATCCGGCAGGGGCACCCCGCGACTGGCACGCTCGCTGCGGCGCAGCGTTCGAACCCGGGCTCGCTCTTCGGCGACATTGATCACCTGGAAGTACAGGCCGAAGGCGCGGATGATCGATTCGATCGTGGCCAGGTCGAGCGTCTCGAGGTCCTCGATGACCGGCTCCGGCCTGGCGCCGTACGGAATGCTGCCGGCGGGAGTGCTGCCGGCCGGGCCCAGTGTCGCCCGTCGGCCCGCCTTCGCGCGAGCCCGGATCGCCTCGATCCTGGCCAGGAGCGGTTCGCCGGCCTGCTCGGCGATGACCTGACCGAGGAGCGCTCCGAGGAGCTTGACCTCCCGGGCGAGCGGATCGCGGGCCCCGGCTGTCCCGATCCCGGTTGGTTCAGCCAGGACGGCCGCGTTCAGCCGAGGCTGCCTCGTCCGCGTGGTCATGAGAGCCTGTTCACGGGTGCCTGGTCACGTGCAGCTGGCCATTGCCAGATCGTCGCATGCCGGGCGGTCCGGCAGGGTTGCGGCCCGGTGCCCGTCACGTGGCGCCGACCCGGATCGCGTTCAAGCGGACGCGCTCACCTCGAGCAGCCGGCCTTCGAGGAAGCGCCGCTCGACCGAGTTACCGACCAGGTCGGCCGCCCGCCGATAGGCCGAGGCGGCCTCGGACCGCCGACCGAGGCGGCGGAGGAGGTCGGCCCGCGCGGCATGCAGGTACGGGTAGTCGGTGAGCTGGCCGGCGGCGACCAGGGCGTCGATTCGGTCCAGGCCGGCGGCCGGCCCGTCGACGAAGGCGATCGCCACGGCAAGGTTGAGCTCGACGACCGGCGATGGCGCAATCCGGGCGAGGAGGCCGTACAGCTCGACCACCTGGGGCCAGTCCGTCCCGGCTGGATCGGCCGCTTCATCGTGGACCGCGGCGATCGCGGCCTGGAGCTGGTACGGGCCGGTCCGCTGCATCCGCAGGGCTCGCTCGACCAGCCGGCCACCCTCCTCGATGCGTTCGCGGTCCCAGCGCGATCGGTCCTGGTCGGCCAGCAGGATCAGCTCGCCGGAGGCCCCCACGCGGGCCTCGCGACGGGCGTCCTGGAGCAACATCAGGGCGAGCAGCCCAAGCGCCTCCGGCTCATCGGGCATCAGCTCGACGAGGACCCGGGCCAGCCGGATCGCCTCACCGCTCAGCTCCCGCCGAACGAGTGCCTCACCGGCCGAGCTGGCGTAGCCCTCGTTGAAGATGAGGTAGAGCACCCGCAGGACGGCCTCGAGCCGTTCGGGCAGGAGGTGATCGGGCGGGACGCGGTAGGGAATCCCGGCCTCGCGGATCTTGCGCTTGGCCCGAACCAGTCGCTGGGCCAGGGTCGCCTCGGGGACCAGGAACGCGCGCGCGATCTCGGGCGTCGCGAGTCCGCCCAGGGTCCGCAGCGTCAGCGCGACCTGGGCGTCGAGGGCGAGTGCGGGATGGCAGCAGGTGAAGATCAGCCGGAGCCGATCGTCCTCGATCGCCACGTCATCCTCCTCGTCGGGATCGCTGGGCCGGATCCCGGATTCGACCAGGGCCCGCCGACCGAGCTCGTCCGTCTTTGTCGCCAGCACCTTTGCCCGCCGGAGGCGATCGATCGCCCGATTGCGGGCGGTCGCCGTGATCCAGGCGCCCGGATTGGCCGGCACGCCGTCGCGCGGCCAGCGCTCGAGGGCCACGACGAAGGCTTCCTGGACCGCTTCCTCGGCGATGTCGAAGTCGCCGAAGACCCGGATCAGGGTCGCGACCGTCCGGCCCGACTCCTCGCGGAACAGGCGCTCGACGACGGCGCTGGGGTCAGCCTGCTGGGGCAACGGCCTCGTCGACGGCATCGCCGGCAGCATCTCCTGCGCCGTCGCTGGCCGCCAGCTCGAAGATCGGCCGGATCTCGATCGAGCCATGGCGCGCCCCGGGGATGCGGGCGGCCGCATCGATCGCCTCATCCAGGTCGTGGGCCTCGATCAGGTAGAAGCCGCCCAGGGCCTCCTTCGTCTCGGCAAACGGACCGTCGGTCGTGATCGTCCGGCCGTCCCGGACCTGGACGGTGGTCGCGCGCGGACGTCGGATGGAGCGCCTCGCCGGCCTGGAACATCCCGTTCTCGCGGGTCCACCGGGTGAACGCGCCGTATTCGGCCGACTCGGCCTGCATCTCGTCGGTTGGACGTGGCCGGTTGGCTCGGCGGTGTAGATGAGGAGCAGATAGCGCATCGGGGCCTCCTGGAGCGTGGTCGGGCCAGCACGGTCGTCGCCCGTCATCACGACAACGAACGAACGTCGCTCGAATCGACCGATCCTCGCCGCCAGTATGGCGGGACAGGGGGCGTTATCGTAGGCCCGATGGCAGGCACGTCGGAGGTGATCCAGGTCGCCGGTCGCGAGGTGACGATCACCAACCCGGACAAGGTCTTCTTCGCCGGGCTCGGCGTGACCAAGATCGAGCTCGTCAACTACTACCTGGCGGTGGCCGAGGGCGCATTGCGCGGTGCCGGCGGCCGGCCGATGGCCCTCAAGCGCTTCGTGAACGGAGCAGAGGGCCAGTTCTTCTTCCAGAAGCGAGCGCCCGAATCACGGCCGGACTGGATCGAGACGGTCGAGCTGTCGTTCCCTTCGGGCCGGACGGCGTCGGAGGTGGTCGTGCGCGACGCGGCCCAGCTGGCCTGGATCATCAACCTCGGCTGCATCGACCTCAATCCCCACCCGATCCGGGCCGACGACCTCGATCACCCGACGAGCTGCGGGTCGATCTCGACCCGGTCCCCGGAATCGAATGGGCCCAGATCCGCGACGTGGCCCTGGTCGTGCGCGAATCGCTCGAGGCGGCCGGCCTGGTCGGCTGGCCCAAGACATCCGGGTCGCGGGGCATCCACGTGAACGTCCGGATCGAGCGCAGCTGGACGTTTCCCGGAGGTGCGCCGGGCGGCCCTGGCCCTGGCCCGCGACGTCGAGCAGCGGGCACCCGACCTTGCCACCTCCAAGTGGTGGAAGGAGGAGCGCCACGGGGTCTTCATCGACTACAACCAGAACGCCAAGGACCGGACCGTTGCCTCGGCCTACTCGATCCGGCCCCGACCCGACGCCCGGGTATCGACGCCCCTGACCTGGGCCGAGGTGGCGACGATCGACCCGGTCGGATTTCACGATCCGGACGGTCCCGGCGCGTTACGCGGAGATCGGCGATCCAGGGGACGGGATCGACGATGCGGTTGGCACGCTGGACGGGTTGCTCGAGCTCTCTGCCCGGGACGAGGCAAAGGGCCTGGGCGACGCCCCCTGGCCACCGAACTACGCGAAGCAGGCCGGCGAGCCGCCCCGCGTGCAGCCTTCCCGGGCGCGCCGGCCCAGGTCCGAGTACGAGCCCGGCCGGGGCGAGGGCGGGGGCCCGCCGCCGGAGGTCGCCGCCGAGCGGGCCGCCGCGGTGGCTGCGGGCGACGAGAACGCGGGCCTGCCGACCGAGTGGGCCGGGTCGAGGCCGACGCCGACGGGCCGTCGCAAGAGCGCCATCCCGGTCGTCGAGATCGCCCGGGCGGAGCACGCGGCCGAGGCCCTCGAGGGGCTCGAGCGCTGGAAGGTGCGCCATCCCGAGGTCGTCCCGTTCCTCGAAGCGCCGGACATCCTGGTGGACTCAATGCGCGGTCGCTCGACCACCTGGACGCGGGTCCGGGTCAACCTCATCCACGTCCCCGAGGCGGACCGGCCCGCTCAGGAGCCTTTGGAGTCGGACTTCGACCCGTGGGCGGGGATGGACATCGAGGCCTGGAAGGCTGCGACCGCGGGGCCATGGGCCCGCAAGCCCGGACGGAAGGCGAAGCCGGAGACGGCAAAGGCCGAACCGGCAACGAAGCCCACGGTCGAACGGGATTCCCGGCCAGGCTAGGGGCCCGGCATAGGCGGCCGTCGCGCTCCGCGCGTGCGAGTCCTTGCCAAATCCGCGATGGAAGAGTGCTTAGGCGACGCACAGCCGCTGGGTACGGCGCAGTTGCCCGGATCGATCCTCGATTCGTGCACGGGTTGGCGTCCATCGGGATGGATGGAGCTCTGCAACGATGCTCGGCGTAGCCTAAGGGGTGATCGGCGAACGATCTGGCAATTCGCGCCTGGACCCGGGCAACGACCGAGTTCGCGACCCCGGCCAGCACCTGGAATCGCGCGCTGCCCTGATCGGCCTTGACGCCCGGCCGGCGGACCGCCATAAACGGGGTCAACAACCTGGATCCGCGCCGCGAGCCCAACCGGCAGACCTACGGAGGAGTGCGATGTCCGGCACCCCGGGGAGCCCGTATGCAGCCGACGCGCTGGCCGCCAACCAGGCCGGCAGGCTGACCGACCAGCAGCGACAGGCCTTCCGGGGACAGGACAAGGCCTTCCGCAAGAACGAGCTGTTCGGAGCGGTCGGGGCGGCGATCATCGGATTCCTGCTGATCACCTCGTCGGGCGGCCCGAGTTCGAATGACTGGCTCCGCCGGGTCGCCGCGGTGGCCGCGTTCGTGATCGCGGCGGCCCTCCTGGTTCGCGCCACGGTCGCCCGCGATTCGCTCAGCTCCGACCTGGCCAGCGGCTCGGTCGAGACGGTCGAGGGCGCCGTCCTCAAGGACACCCGGAGCGGCAAGCGGGACGAGTGGTTCTACCTCAACGTGGCGGGCAAGCGGTTCGAGGTGCCCCACAGCGTCTACCAGGCCGCGCCGGAGGCCGGCTACGTCCGGGTCTACTTCCTGCCTCGGAGCAAGACCGTCGTCAATCTCGAGCACTTGGCCGACTCCACCGTTGCCGGCCGGGACGGCAGGGTCACCGGCCGGCATCGCCCAGGCCGCCCTCGCCTCGTTCGGTTCACACGACCTGAACCAGCGGGCCGAGGCGATGGCCCAGATGGCCGAGCTCAAGGCCTCCATGGAACAGGGCCTGGTCCCTGCGGCCACGCCGCCCGACCCCGCTGCGCGGGACCCGAGGCCGCTGGCTGAGGCCATCGTCGGCACCTGGCGCGCCGGTCCGATCGGCCTGACCTTTGGCTCGGACGGCTCGCTGACCACGGCGATGCCGGCCGGCCATGACCTGGCCGGGCGCTGGTCGGTCGACCGAGGCGGCCAGCTTCACGCCCAGATTGCCGGGCGCGACCTGACCGGCGAGGCGTGGGTCGCCGGCGACACCCTCACGATCAAGGAAGGCAGCGAAGGTCGCCAGTTCCAGCGGGCTTGATTGGCCCGCGATCAGGCCCCGAACGGCCGAAGCCAGCTGACGCCGACCACGACGCTGACCAGGAACACGGCGTAGCGCAGGAGCCAGGTCCGCAGGCCGCCCTCGGGTTCGGCGATCTGGCGTGGGGCGTAGATCAGCATCAGGTAATACACGCCCGAGAAGGCGACGAGGATCCCGAGCACGAACCCGATCGTCTGCAGGTCTGAGACGGTGGCCGCCCCGGCCAGGTCGGTCTGGCCGCCGGCGACGCCATCGATCACGCCCCAGAAGATGCTCCCGGCAACCAGGATGAATGGCGTGACGAGTGCCCGCCTGACAACGGTTGGCAGAGCGGGCCAGCGCAGCCGGATCGCGACCACGATCACGATCGCGCCGAGCCACGCGATGGTGGCGGGAGCACCGTCGAGGCCGACACCAGTTGAACCGGCGACGGCGACCAGGAGCAGCCCGCCGGCCAACGGCCCGACGGCGCCACGCTCGGTCAGGCCGGGGCTGGAGCCGGCCGGGGCGTCAGATCGGCTGGTGACCAGGCAGATCGCGGCGCCGAGCACCGCGATCAGCTCGAGCGCGCCCTCGATCGGCCGGCCCGGGTCGAACACGCCGCCCGAGCCGTCGACCACTCGAATGAGCGGACCGGCGATGATGGCCAATCCCGCCAGGAGCCAATCCTCGACTCGGAGGGCGACCCGCATGCGAGCGAGTATGCCGCCCGCGGGTGGGCGTCGGTGGTCTAACCGAACCAGGTCGCCAGCTCGTCGGCGCTGACCAAATCATCGGCCTGGCGCTTCTGACCTGGTCGACCACCAGCAGGGCGCTCGTCGACGAGGACGGCGCTATCCCTGGAAACGATCGGTGCCTGGTGCCGACCGGGTTGTTCGGGCTCGGAGCGAGCAGCTCGCTCGGCAGGCGACGTTGCGGACTTGTCCATGGCGTTCTCGCGCTCCTCCAGGGGCGACTCCACTCGCCTCTGGCACGGACAGCCTGCGCCGCTCGAAGCCCGGCCACAAGCCAAGAAACGTGAATATTTCGGTGCGTTTCGGAGCCGGGCGCGCGCCACGCCAGTGACCGACGCAAACTGTCCGGACATGGCTGACCATTCCGGGCCGCCGGTCCTGAGCCAGCGTGCCCTCAACCGCGCCCTGCTCGCTCGACAGCTGCTCCTGGATCGGGTCGAGCAGCCGGCCCTTGCGATGATCGACCGGCTGGTCGGGATGCAGGCCCAGGCGCCCAATGCCCCGTATGTCGGCTTGTGGAGCCGGCTGGCCGGCTTCGAGACCATCGAGCTGGCGGGCCTGATCAGCTCGCGCCAGGCGGTCCGGGCGTCGTTGATGCGGGTCACGATCCACCTGGTCAGCGCGAACGACGAGCTCGACCTGTGGCCGGTCCTCCAGCCAGTCCTCGCCCGCGGCTACCAGGGCTCGCCGTTCCGAAGGAACCTGGCCGGGCTCGAGCCGGCCGACGTCGCCGAGGTGGCTCGGCCGATCCTCGAGGAGCGTCCGCGCACCCGGGCCGAGCTCGGGGCCCTTCTCGTCCGGCGCTGGCCCGGGCGCGACCCCGCCTCGCTGGCCATGGCGATCGGGCACATCCTGCCGACCGTGCAGATCCCACCGCGCGGAATCTGGGGCGCGAGCGGCGCGCCGACCCTGGCCCTGGCCGAGCTGTGGCTGGGCCGGTTGGTCGGCGTCGACCCGGCCCCGGATCGCCTCGTCCGGCGCTACCTGGCGGCCTTCGGCCCGGCCAGCGTGGCCGACATCCAGAACTGGTCCCGGCTGACCGGCCTGCGGGCCGTGGTCGACCGGCTCGGTTCGACCCTGGAACGCTTTCGGGACGAACGGGGCCGCGAGCTGTTCGACCTGCCCGAGTCTCCCCGGCCGGCCGCGGACACGCCCGCCCCGGTTCGCTTCCTGCCCGAGTACGACAACATCCTGCTGGGCCACCAGGACCGAACCCGGGTGATGGATCGAGAGCACACCACGCCGCTCTTCCCGGGCAACGGCGGGAGGCTCGGCAGCGTCCTCCTGGACGGACGATTCGCCGGAGGCTGGAGGATCGTCACGATCAGAGATCGGGCGAGCCTGGAGATCGACGTCCTGGTCGAGCCCTCCGCGAGCGATCGACTGGAGCTGGCCGAGGAAGGGGCCCGCCTGCTGGCCTTCGCGGCCGGCGAGCGGGAGCCCGACGACGTGCGGCTGCAGGTGGCGGGGTGATCGCAACGCTTTCTGCCTGCAAGGCGCGGCGCACTGTGCGAAGGTGCGCGGCGTGAGCTTGGATCGCGGAGCCCGGCGCTGACCCGGAACCGGCGGCTCGGCCTGGCAATCGCCGGCCTGGGCGTGGTGCTGGTCGGCGTCGCCCAGTGGATCTCGCCGCTCGGTGCTCCCCCGCTGTATGACGGCGTGACAACCGTTGCTCCGTACCTGTGGCTGCTCCCTCCGGCCGGCGCTGCCGGCGGCGCCCAGGGGGCAACGGGCACGTCCGGCGTCGCGGCCGGCACGAACCGGCTGATCGCGATCGCGACCCCCGAGCTGCAGCCGCAGGCCCAGCTGTTCGCGACGCCCGGCGCCTTCGTCCTGCCCGCGGGAACGACGTCGATCAAGCTGTCGATCGAACCGGTCCTGCCCCAGGCGCTGCCGACGGACGGCCACATCGAGGGCAACGTCTATCGGATCAGCGTGGACAACCAGGCCGGAGTGCCGCTGGTCGCTCCGGCGTCCGCCGAGGTCACGGTCGGCCTGCGCGGACCGTACACGACGCCGAACCAGGTCATTGCCGTCGACGACGGCACCGGCTGGCACAAGCTCAAGACCGATGACGCCGGGTTCGCCGCGTCCTACCTAGCCGTCGTCACCGGTGGCGGTGACTACGCCATGGTGGCGCCCGGGCCGGGCGGGCCGTACCCGACCGCGACCCCCGTCGGCGGGGCGTCGGGCGGGTCGTCGGGCCGTCCGCGGGGCCCGGGGCGGCATCGAGCGGCCCGTCCGCCGGGCCATCGGTGGGCTTCATCCCGAGCATCGGGGAGATCGGCGGGAGCGCCGCCCC
This sequence comes from uncultured Chloroflexia bacterium, assembly GCA_963720965.1. Classification (GTDB taxonomy): domain Bacteria; phylum Chloroflexota; class Limnocylindria; order Limnocylindrales; family CSP1-4; genus Palsa-1033. The sequence continues at coordinate 388,304 of CAVRHD010000005.1, forward strand.
GAGCGCCGGCCCGGCCGAGGCGGGCAATTCGTCGGGCGGGGGGCCGCCGATCGCGCCGATCGCAATCGTGGTGGTCCTGGCCGTGGCCGTCGTCGCCTTCGTCGCCTGGCGCGGCCGGCGACGCGGACCGCCGCCGGGCCAACCGCCCCGCTATCAGGGCGCGCATCGTCGTTAGGCCGTCGCCGGGTCAGGCCGGATCCGGGGCAAAGATCCGACCGAGCTCGAAGGCCGGCGTCTCGACCAGCTGGTCGTAGCGGCACTCCTCCGGACGCCGGTCGGGTCGCCAGCGGACGAACGTCGTGCCGTGCCGGAAGCGGTCGCCCTGGAGGTGGTCAAAGGCGACCTCGACGACCCGCTCCGGACGGAGCAGCTCCCAGGTCAGGTCCTTGCCCCGATTCCAGCGCGAGGTCGCTCCGGGCACGCGCTGGCCGCTGGCGGCCTGCTCCTCGGACCAGCTCGCCCAGCCCGCCCAGGGATGGCCCTCGAGGGCGTCCGTGCGCAGAGCAGCCAACTCGTCGACGAGCTCGGCCCGGCGGCCCATCGTGAACGAGGAGGTGACCCCGACGTGGTGGAGGGTTCCCTCGGCGTCAAACAGGCCCAGCAGGAGTGACCCGATCAGCGTGCCCGGGCCGTCCTTGTGCCAGCGGAAACCGGCCAGGACGCAGTCGGCGGTGCGCTGGTGCTTGAGCTTGAGCATCGCCCGCTTGCCAGGCTGGTAGGGCGCGTCGAGGCGCTTGGCGACGACGCCGTCGAGGCCGGCTCCTTCGAACCGATCGAACCAGTCCATCGCCTCGGCCCGATCGAGCGTGGCCGGGGTCAGGTGGACCGGCGGCGCCGCTGCAGCCAGGACCGCCTCGAGCCGATGGCGTCGCTCCGCCTGGGGCATCGCCCGCAGGTCGTCGTCGCCGAGGGCCAGCAGGTCCCAGGCGACGTAGCTCGCCGGCGATTGGGCGGCGAGCATCCGAACGCGCGACTCGGCCGGATGGATGCGCAGGAGCAGGGCGTCGAAATCGAGCCGGCCGTCGACGCCGGCGATGACCACCTCGCCGTCGAGGACGCAACGCTCGGGCAACGAGGCCCGGAGCGGCGCGCCGAGCTCCGGGAAGTACCGATCGAGCGGCTTGAGGTCCCGCGACTGGATCAGGACATCGTCCCCGTCACGGAAGACGATGGCCCGGAAGCCGTCCCATTTGGGCTCGAACAGCCAGCCCGGGTCGGTCGGAAATGACGACGCCGGCTTGGCCAGCATCGGCTCGATCGGCGGGTTGACCGGCAGGTCCATGGACCTGAGGATAGCCCGGTGACGACGATCGAGGCACGCTACGACGCATCGGCCGTCGCTTATCGAGCGTGGTGGGAACCCGTCCTCGCGCCCAGCGCCATCGGGCTGCTCGACCGGCTCGAGGCAGCCGGCGGGCCCGTATCGGGGCGGCTGCTCGACGTCGGCACCGGCGCAGGAATCCTGGCGATCGAGGCGGCCCGGCGCTGGCCGGGATCGGACGTCATCGGCCTGGACGGGTCGGCCGGGATGCTGGCGGTGGCCGGCTCGGTCGCTCGGTCGGAGCTCGATCCGTCGGCCGGGATCAGCTGGGTCCGCGGCCACGCGGCCGCCCTGCCGTTCGAGACAGGCTCGATCGACGCCGTGGTCAGCTCATTCGTATATCAGCTGGTGCCGCACCTGAGCGCGGCCCTAGCCGAGGCCCTCAGGGTCCTCCGTCCGGGCGGCCGGCTGGCGCTCGTCACCTGGCGAGTCGGCGATGAGCCGTTTGCCCCCGACGAGGCCTTCGAGGCGGCCATCGACGATCTCGAGCTCGACATCGATCCGCTCGAGGCAGAGGAAGCCCGGTCCGGGGATCTCGTCTCCGCCGGCGCAACTGCGACACGCCTGCGCCGGATCGGTTTCAGCGGGGTGGTCGCCCGTGAGGCGTGGCTGGAGTACGACCACGATCCGGCCCGCTATGCCGACTTCCTGGAGGGGTACGCCGAGCGGGAGCTCTTCGCCGAGCTCGAGCCCGACGTACGGGAGCGCCTGCGGGCACGCACGAATGCGCGCCTCGGCCGGCTACGGCCGGCCGACTTCCACTGGCGGGTGCCGATCGTGTACGCGCTGGCCCGGCGACCGGGCCACGGGCCGTCCTCAGTCCTCGGCGGACTCGCCTGACGCGGCCGGCGCTTCGCCTTCCTCGGTAGCCGCACCCTCGGCGGCGGTCTCGGCGGCCACCGGTGCGACTTCCTCCTGGCGCGGTGCCTGGACCCGGACAACCGCCTCGTCGACGTCGGTCAGCAGGACGATGTCGTCCGGCAGGACCAGGTCCCGCACGTGGAGGGTCGTCTCGAAGTCCACCAGCGAGTCGATCGCCAGGGCGACCGACTGGGGCAGGTGATCGGGCAGGGCTCGGACACGGACGGATTCGGCCATGTGCAGCAGGGTCCCGCCGTTCAGCTCGACGGCCGGAGCGACCCCGGTGAACACGATCGGCACGTCGACGGTGAGCTCCTCGGTCATCCGCACCGCGAGCAGGTCGACATGGAGGACGCGCTGGTGGACCGGATCGCGCTGGATCGCGTGGATCAGGACGGGGGCCGGCTCGATGGCCGTCGACTGATACGTCGACCAGGGCGTTCGGGCCGGTCCGGCGATGCAGCGCCTCGAAGTCGTGGGCGCTGATCGTGATCGATTGCGAGGGCACGTCGTGGCCGTAGATCACGGCCGGCAGGCTGCCCGACCGGCGCAGGCTGGCGACGTGCTTGCCGAAGACCTGCCGCTCGGTGGCAGCCAGCGTCGGTCTGGTCGTGGTCATCTTGGGAAAGATCCTCCGTGGGTTGGCGGCGAGCCTAGCACAACCGGTCCTGATCCTCCCGGCGGCGGGACATTTGGCGACGGCGGTGTAGATTGCGGGGATGGCCGCCAACATCCTGATCGTCGAGGACGAGTTCGCCGTCGCCCGCGGGATCCAGTACGCCCTCCAGCAGGAGGGCTACGAGGTGACCGTTGCCCGGAGCGGCGAAGAGGGCCTGGACTTCGCGACGAACCAGGCCCCCGACCTCGTCGTGCTCGACGTCCGGCTGCCGGGGATCGACGGGTTCGAGGTCCTCCGCCGGCTGCGGGCGACCGGCTCGAAGGCACCCGTCCTGGTCCTGACCGCGCGCGACGACGAGGTCGACAAGGTGATCGGCCTGGAGCTGGGCGCCGACGACTACCTGACCAAGCCGTTCGGGCTGCGCGAGCTGATGAGCCGGATCAAGGCGCTCCTGCGGCGGGCCTACGGCGACCTGGCCGATGCGGCCGGCGGCCGGGTGATCCGCCACGGCGACCTGCTGATCGACCTCGAACGCCGGCGCGTCCAGCGCGGCCAGCGGCGGATCGCCCTGACCGCCACCGAGTTCGAGATCCTGCGCCACCTGGCGAGCCGGCCCGGCCGGGTCTACTCGCGTCGCGAGCTGCTCGAGCTGCTGCGCGACTACGAGGCGCTCGACCAGGACGAGAAGACGATCAATGTCCACGTCAGCCACCTGCGCGAGAAGATCGAGGACGATCCGTCGCTGCCGGTCTTCGTCCTGACCATTCGGGGTGCTGGCTACGCCTTCGCCGAACGCTGAGCCGGCACCGGCCGATCTCGAGCTCGGGCCACGGCGGAGGGCCCGCGGCTGGGTCGGCCGGCTCCTGCCCCGGACCTTTGCCGCCCGCCTGACGATCGCCTTCTCGGGGGTCGTGGCGCTGACCCTCCTGCTGGTCTTCGTCGGCGTCATCAACCGGGTCGACGATTACTTCTACCAGCAGTCCGTCAACGACCTGCAGGTCCGGGCATTGACGGTCCGAGACCTGATCAAGTCGTCGCTGTCGACCGTGACTGCCGACGGCGATCCGATCGTGTCGCCGTCGGACACGCTCGATCCGCGCGTCGTCCAGTTCCTGGCCAACCCCGCGAACCAGCGTTTGCTGGCCGACGACCTCGCCCAGGCCGACGTCAAGGTCAGCCTCGGCCTGATCACCCACGACGGCAACGGCAACTCGGTTCTTGTCCCGGCCCAGGGCGGCCAGATGAGCGCAGCGCTGGAGGTCAAGCCCCGCCCTGGCCAGGCCCGCGACGACATCCCGTACAACGATCCGGGGCCGACCCCAGTCGTGCAGAACAGCCTGTTCGAGTACGGCATCGAGGTCCAGCTGTCGAACCCGTACACGTTCCGGGCGAGCACCCTGCAGGCGATCGTGTCGCTCCTGATCGCCGTCGCGGTCGCCGGCCTGATCCTGTCCGTGGTGGTCGCGTCGCTCCTTGCCCGGCGCTTCGCCATCCCGCTCCGGCGCCTGACCGAAGCGGCCCGCGACCTGACCGAGGGCAACTTCGAGCGGCGGGTCACGATCGATCCACGCAATACCGGCAGCACCGAGATCGTCGAGCTGTCGCGCCAGTTCAACCAGATGGCCAGCCGGCTCGACGAGAGCGTCGCGATCATCCGCCGCGATCGCGACCGCAGCCGGGACTTCCTGGCCGACGTGTCGCACGAGCTGCGCACGCCGATCGCCGCCATGCGCATGTTCAACGAGCTGCTGCGCGAGGGCGCGGACGCCGATCCGGCGACCCGGGCCGAGTTCCTCGAGTCGAGCCGCCAGCAGCTCGAACGGCTGGACTGGCTGGCCCAGAACCTGCTCGAGCTGTCGAAGCTCGACTCGGGCCTGGTCCTGCTCGACCTCCGCCCGGACGACCTGCGCACGGCCGTCGAGTCGGCCGTCGAGCAGGCCGAGCCGACGGCTCACCGTCGGGGCATCCAGCTGACCCTGCAAACGGCTCCGAGCCCGCTCCGGATCCGGCACGATCCGCAGCGGATCGGCCAGGTCGTCTCGAACCTGATCGGCAACGCCCTCAAGTTCACCGCCCCCGGCGGCCAGGTGACCGTCGACGTCCGGAGCATCGAGGGCGGCGCCCAGATCGAGGTCCGGGACACCGGCGTCGGGATCGACGACCACCGACCTGCCCCGGATCTTCGAGCGCTTCTATCGCGGCTCGCTGGCCAACGAGGCGCGCGGCAGCGGCAGCGGCCTGGGCCTGGCGATCGTCAAGTCGATCGTCGACATGCACGGCGGCCGGATTGCCGTCGACAGCCAGCTGGGCCACGGCTCGTCGTTCGTGGTGACCCTCCCGGCTGATCCTCGCCAGGCCACTCTGACCCCGACCGAACATCCGACGACATCGCCCGCGGAGGCGTCCCCGGCCCGAATCGGCGGACCGGCTACCATGCCCGAACACTCGGCCGAGGTATCGGATTCTTCATCGGCTCAGCCATCCCGGCTGAATCCGGAAGCGCCACGCTGACATCAAACCGCCCGGACCCACCCGGGTGATGACCGATCCGGCAGGCGACCCTGCCCGACATGTTCCAGGAGCACGATCTGCGCATGAACCCGACGGATCCCAGCAACCCCCATCCCGATGCCTGGCGTGCAGATCCGACGATCCCGCCGGTCCCGGACGCTCCGGCCCCGGCAGCGGAGACGGCCGCCCCGGTCGAGCCGGCAGTCCCGACACGCCGCGCCGATGAGCTATTCACCGACCCCTGAGGGTCCGACCGAGTGGCAGCGCCGGACCTGGGGTGCGCCGCCGACGACCACACCCGAGAGCTGGTTCGAGCCGCCGGCCCCGGCGCCGACGTGCGCCGCCGCCGCCTCGGCGGCGCGGGCCGGGCGCCGGCAGCATCTTCCTGACTGCCGTCCTGGCCGCCGTCCTGGCATCGGGCGGCACCTATGCCGCGCTGCGCGCCTCGGGCGCCCTCGATCGGCCGGCCCCGCCGGTCGCTGCCAGCTACCAGCACCGGCACGAACGTGACCCAGCCGGTCACCGTCGACGAGCAGTCGGCCACGATCAGCGCCGCGGCCAAGGTCGGTCCGGCGGTCGTCCGGATCGTCACCGCCGGCACCGACCCGAACGACTCGACGGCGACGTCGGGCATCGGCTCCGGCGTGATCTTCGACTCGCACGGCTGGATCCTGACCAACCACCACGTCGTCGCCGACACGACCAGCCTGACCGTCCAGCTCAAGGATGGCCGCCAGTTCCAGGGCACGATCTACGGGATCGACACCCTGACCGACCTGGCCGTGGTCAAGGTCGACGCAACCGGCCTGCCGACGGCGCCGCTGGGCGACTCATCGGCGATCAAGGTCGGCGAGCTGGCGATCGCGATCGGCAGCCCGCTGGGCACCTACTCGAACAGCGTGACCGCGGGGATCGTCTCGGCGACCGGCCGGAGCATCGATACCGACACGGGCACGATCAACAACCTCATCCAGACGGACGCGGCGATCAATCCCGGCAACAGCGGCGGGCCGCTCGTCGACGCCCTCGGCGACGTGATCGGCATCAACACCGCCGTCGCCACCGAACGCCCAGGGGATCGGCTTCTCGATCCCGATCGACATCGCCAAGCCGATCATGCAGCAGGCGATCGCCGGCCAGCCCCTGGCCCGGCCGTGGATCGGCATCCGCTACGAGACGATCGACTACCAGCTCCAGCAGCAGCTCAAGCTGCCGGTCGCCCAGGGCGCCCTGGTCAACGGCGGCCAGGACGCCAGCGGGGCCACCCAGCCCGGCGTCGTGGCCGGCAGCCCGGCCGACAAGGCCGGGGTCAAGGATGGCGACATCGTCACCTCGATCGAAGGGATCGCGATCGACGGCGACAACCCGCTCGATGCGGTCCTGACCCAGTTCGCTCCCGGCCGGACGGTGACCCTCGGGATCAACTCGGGCCGGCAAGACCCTCGAGCTGCAGCTCACCCTGGGGACCCGCCCGACCAACCCCTGATCCAGCAAACGTTCCATTCTCCGGGACCCCGGTCGCCCGCCCCCCGGCGCCGGGGTCCCCGGATTCAGCGGCCCGAGCGGTGCCGCCAGATCTCCACGCCGGCCCAGGCCAGGGTGCCCTCGATCGGGGCCTGGGGCTTGCGGATCCGGACGCCGACCTCGCTGATCAGCCCGAAGGCGGTCAGGACCTCCTGGGCGACCGCCTCGGCCAGGGCCTCGATGAGCCGGAAGCTGGTCGATTCGACGACCGTCCGGGCGACCTCGAACACGGCCGCGTAGTCGACGGTCCGGGCCAGGTCATCCTCGACCGCGGCGGGCTGGAGGTTGAGGACCATCTCGATGTCGACGTGGAACGGCTGGTCTTTCAGCTGCTCGGCGGCCGACACGCCATGCCGGCCCTGGAAGACCATGTCGTGCAGGACGATCCGGTCGCTCATCGCCGCATCATGGCACGGCCGGCCTGAAGATCGCGTCGGTCAAGCGGGTGGCCCGGACGTTGGCCTGGACGTCGTGGACCCGGACCAGGTCCACCCCGGCCGCGGCTGCCAGGGCCGAGGTGGCCAGGGTCGCCTCGAGGCGCTCACCCGGCCGGCAGGTCGAGGACGCGCCCGAGGGTCGACTTGCGCGAGGTCCCGAGCAGGATCGGCCGGCCCAGCACCTGGAGCTCGGGCAGTCGCCGGAGGAGCTCGAGGTTGTGATGGGGCGCCTTGCCGAAGCCGAAGCCGGGATCGACGATCAGGCCGTCGATCGAGCAGCCGGCCGCCACGGCCCGCTCGATCGCCCGCCACAGGTCGGCGATGACCTCGGCCATCAGGTTCGCGTAGCGCGCCTCGGCTCGATTGTGCATCAGGATCATCGGCACGCCGTGCTCCGCGGCGAGGCGGGCCAGGCTGTCGTCGGCCGCGACAGCCCCAGACGTCGTTGAGCAGGTCGGCACCGGCGTCGAGCGCCGCCGCCGCCACATCCGGCTTCGTCGTGTCGATGCTCAGGGGGATCTCGGGCAGGGCCGCCCGGATCGCCTCGATCACCGGCACGACCCGGGCCATCTCGTCCGCGGCCGGCGACCTCGGCGTGTCCCGGGCGGGTCGATTCGCCACCGACGTCGAGCAGGTCGGCGCCTTCGTCGACCATCCGGCGGGCCTGGGCGACCGCCCGTTCGACGGTGTCGGGACCGGGCCCGGCCGTGGCCGGCAGGAGGCCGTCGCCGGAGAACGAGTCGGGCGTGATGTTGAGGATCCCGACCACGAACGTGCGCTCGCCCCAGGCGAAGGTCCGCCGGCCGATCCGGGTTGGCGCGGGCGGCACCCGCAGGCCGCTCGCAGCGCCGCTCGGATCGCTCATCCAGGGTGTCGCTGCGCCACCGGCACCCGTGCCTGCGACGGCCCCCCGCTCCGGCTCGAGTCGGCGCGCGCTCATCGAGCCGATCGTGCCACGTCGGACCCGACCCGTTTGCGCCCACCCGGTTCGGATGGGTCCGGATCGCGCGGGTCCGGGTCCCGCAGGTCCGGATCGTCGACGAGGAGGGCGCGGATCTCCCCGACCAGGTAGAGCGACCCGGCCACGACGATCGGGCCGGGCGCCTCTGCGAGGGCAAGCTCGAGCGCCGCGGCCGGCGGACGGCCTGACCGCCACAGTCGACTTCGCCCCGGTCGCGTTCGAATGTCGGCCGTCCACAGGCCGGCCAGGTCCTCGGCCGGCAGCGCCCGGGGCTGGTCGATCTGGGTGCAGATGATCCGGGCATCGGCCAGGGCAGCGGCAGCCGGCCAGGGCTCGCACCACGCCGGCGACATCCTTGTCGGCCATCGCCCCGATGACGAGGGTGATCGGCGGCGGCTCGGCCTCGCCGCCGCCGGCCAGGAACGGACGGAGGTCGTCGAGGGCCCGGGCCAGGACCGCGCCACCGGCCGGGTTGTGGGCGCCGTCGAGGAGGATCTCATGGCGAGCGCGTGCTGGATGCAGCTCGAGCCGGCCGGGCCAGCGGGCGTCGGCGTAGCCCCGGCGGCGGGCATCCGGCTCGACCGTTGCGATTCCGGCGTCGGCCAGGGCATCGAGGATCGCGTCCGCGACAGCCACGTTGGCGGCCTGGTGCCGCCCGCGCAGACCAACCCGGGTCGGACCGAGGCCGGCCAGCTCGACCTCGATCCCGTCACGGTCGAGGCCGAGGAGCGGGGCCGGCGGCGCCAGCCGTAGTGGGGCCGCCGACACGGGCGGCCCGCCGCCGGATCACCGCCAGGCCGTCGCCTGACGCGCCGGTCACGGCAAGGTCGCCGCGCATGATGATCGCGGCCTTCTCGTGGGCGATTGCGCTGACGGTCGAGCCGAGCCGATCCATGTGGTCGAGGTCGACATTGGTGATCGCCGCGACGCCGCCGTCCCAGGCGTGGGTCGCATCGAGCCGGCCGCCGAGCCCGACCTCGACGACCGCCAGGTCGACCGCCTCGTCGGCGAACCAGCGAAACGCGACGGCCGTCAGCAGCTCGAACTCGGTTGGCTGGCCGTGGCGCCGGGCGACCCGGTCGGCCGCGGCGACCGCGTCCTCGACCATCGCCGGCGAAGGCGTCCGGCTCGACCAGGCGACCGGCGATCTGGAGCCGTTCGCGGTAGGTGACCAGGTGCGGCTTGGGAGTCTCACCGGCGCGCAGCCCGGCCGCCCGCAGGACGCTGGTCACCAGGGCCAGGACGCTGCCCTTGCCGTTCGTGCCGCCGACCAGCGCGCCCCGGAAGTCGTCCTGCGGGTCGCCCATCTCGTGGAGCAGGGCCGTCGTCCGGCCGAGCCCGAGGCGGATCCCGAATCGGCCTCGTTCCTGGAGCGACGCCAGGGCGGCGGCGTAGGTCAGGCCGGCCACATCACTCGCGCGAGAGCTCGTCCTCGTAGAAGACGCACTGGTTGAACCGGGGAGTCAGGCACACGTCGTTGATGTAGCCCTGCTCCAGGTGGACGCCGCCACGGAGCTGGCAGCGCGAGACGTTCTGGTCCTGGCGGATCAGCGCCTTGAGCAGGTGGGGTGCCTGGATCGGGATCGCCCCGCGCACGCCGGTCATGTAGAAATGCGGGCAGACATTCCGACGCAGGTTGGGCAAGCCAAAGCCGGAGCGATTCATCTGGGGCAGCGCCGGATAGCCCGGCGGGGTCGGCGGAGCCACGGGGCTTACCCGCGCGATGGGGGGCATGCCGAACCCCGGGCGCCCGGTCGCTCGGGGTTGTTTCGGATCTCGAGCCTGCACCGTCTCCCTCGGTTTCGGCGCAGGCCACAAGACGTGCGCGCACCACGCCAGAGTACAACGGCCCGGCCCACGAGCATCGCCGGATGCGCCCGGCTGGCCGGCGGCTCTCGAGTCCCGGGATGACCCGCCCGGTCGGATCCGGTCGATCTGCGACAATGGCCGGCGATGACGAGCCGGCGGAAGCCCCCAGGTGCGACCGCGGCCTCCCAGCACCGGCCGCATCCAGCCGACCCGACCCCGAGCTCGTCCGACCCAGTCAGGTCGCCCGAGCAGCCGCCGGACGTCATCTTCGTCCGGCACCATGCCCCTGCTGCTCAAGGCCGGCCTGGCTGTTGCCGTCATCGCCTTCGGCGCCGCCGTCCTGTTCAACGCCCCGGGCGTCATCGGTTCGATCTTCGGCGGCGTTCGGGCAGGCCCTCTCGGGTGTCGTCGGCAAGCTGACCCAGACGGCGGCTCCGAGCGCGACGGATGCCGTCCTGCCGCCAGCCCCCAGCCTGTCGATTCCGACCCAGCCCTACACCAACCAGGCCACCCTTGACCTGACCGGGACCATCCCCACATCCGTCGCCGGCCAGACCGGCTACACCGTCCGGATCTACCGCCAGACCGGCAGCGGGGCACCGGCGGTCGTCGCCCAGATCCCCGTCGGTGACAGCCCGACCTTCACCGCTCCGGGGGTGAGCCTGCTGGGCGGCAGCAATGCGTTCACGGCCACCCTGGTCAGTGCCGGCGGCGAGAGCCCGCCGTCGATCGCGGTGACCTACATCCTCGACCAGGCCAAACCGAAGATCACGATCAGCTCACCGGCCAAGAACGCGGTGGTCAACGGCGCGACGGTGACGATCACCGGCCAGACCCAGGCCGGCAGCGCCATCTCGGCCCGCGACGAGGCGAATGCCCAGACGGCCGTGGCGACCGCCGACAACAGCGGCAAGTTCAGCGTGGTGGTGCCAATCGCCGCCGGCACCAACGGAATCAACGTGACCGCCACCGATCCGGCCGGCAACACCGCGTCGGCGGTCATCTCGGTCCAGCGCGGCAGCGGCAAGCTGACGATCAAGCTGACCGCTTCGACCTACCACTTCAGCGCAACCAGGACGAACCCGATCACGATGTCGATGTTCGTGCTCGACCCGAACGGGGCACCCCTGGCCGGGGCGGTGGTCACGTTCAGCCTGTCGGTCCCGGGCACCACGCCGGTGATCACCAAGACGCTCACCACCGACAGCAGCGGCCGGGTCTCCTGGAAGACGACGATCGCCAAGACGGTCCCCGGCAAGGGCGAGATCGCGGCCATGGTCCAAACGACCGACTACGGCCAGATGAACGCGCAGTTGCCGCTCACCTTCCACTGACCGCCAAATCGACCGGACGTTCGGGCCCGGGCGGCCGAGTGCCCGCCGCCGTGCACGCTCGGGTGGACGATCGCCGGGCGGCCAGCTACCATCGAGCCATGCCGATGTGGCGCTGCCCGCACTGTGCGACCCCTCAGGCCGAGGCGGCCCGCTGCTGGGTCTGCCATCGGTCCACCACCAGCTGTGCGTCGTGCCGCAACTTTCGGCGGTCGATCACCGCCGGCGTTGGCTACTGCGGACGTGATCGGGGCCGGACCGCCCTCAACGGCCAGGAGATCCGGTCGTGCTGGGAACCGGTGATCGCGCTCCAGGACTCGCGCGCGGTCAGCGGCACCGCCGAGCTCGAACCGGCCGGCGACGAGATCCGGGTCGGGACGCTGGCAGGGCCGGACTCCGACAGCGGTCGCTTCTGGCGGGACGCCGAGAGCTGACCGTCGGCGCCGGAACGGCCGGCCCAGGGTCAGGAGGGTGCCGGCGTCGGCGTTGGTGGCGGGGTCGGCGTTGGAGGCGCCGTCGGGGTCGGCGTCGGAACTGGCGTCGGGGTCGGCGTCGGAACTGGCGTCGGGGTCGGCGTCGGAACTGGCGTCGGGGTCGGCGTCGGTGGAGGCGTCGGCGAGGAAGCCGGACCGGACGAGACCACGTAGTCGATGGGCGTCCCAGAGGGAACCTGGACCCCTGCCGCCGGCGAGGTCGAGATGATCGATCCGACCGGGATGAGCGGGTCTGACGCGGTAGTCCTGTTGCCTGGTATGAGGCCGGCCGTCACGAGCGCCTGGAGCGCGGCCGCTTCGGTCTGACCGGTCATCGCCGGGACGGCGACCAGCGCCTTGCCGGTCGACACGGTGACGTTGATCGTGGAACCGGAGTCGACCGAGGTCGCCGCCGCCGGGTCCTGGGCCACGATCGTTCCGTCGGGCTGATCGGGGCTCTTCACGAACTGGGTTGGCACGATCGTCAGATGGTTGTTGGTGGCCGTGGTCTGGGCGTCGGTGAGGAGCTGGCCGACGAAGTTCGGGACAACGACCTGGCCGGCGGACGACGACCCGGTGAGGAGCCGGAAGATGAGGAATCCGGCGACGACCAGGATGGCCAGCCCGAGCAGGCCGGCGACCCACGCCCACGGGCTGGTGCCGTGCGACTCGGCGTCGTACTCGTCCGGGCTGTAGCGCCTGACCGGAGGTCCGGGCGGGACCGCCGACGGTGGCGTTCCGGCGGCGTAGGCATCCGGCGCATACGGCACGGCACCCGGGTTCGAGCGGGCCACGCCGGCCGCGACGGTGCCTGCCGGAGCGGCGGCACCGCCCCCGGCCGATGCAGGTCCAGCAGATGCCAGGCCCGCCCCGACCACTGCCCCGGCGGCAAGGCCCGCGGCACCGGCCGCGGCCGCGCCACCCGCTGCGGCGGCGGCAGCCGCGGTCGAGCGGCCGGCCAGCCAGGCCTCGATGGTGTCGGCCATCGCCCCGGCGCTGGCGAACCGATCGCCCGGATCGAGGGCGAGCGCCTTCCGGTCGATCGCCTCGAGCTCCGACGGGATCCCGGCCTGGTAGGACGACGGCATCGGGACGGGTCCGCTGAGGCGGGCCATCGCGATCGACGCCGCTGAGTCGCCCTCGAACGGGCGGCGGCCAGTCAGCAGCTCGAACAGGACGATCCCGAGGGAGTAGATGTCGGAGCGCTCGGTGGCCGGCTCCCCGCGAGCCTGCTCGGGCGAGAAGTAGTGGACCGAGCCGAGGGTCGTGCCGGGCAGCGTCATCTGGGCTTCGCTGATCGCCCGGGCGATGCCGAAGTCGGTGACCTCGACCCGGCCGTCCTGGGCGAGCAGGATGTTGCCCGGCTTCACGTCGCGGTGGATGATCCCGCGAGCGTGGGCCGCGGCCAGTGCCCGGGCTGCTTCAGCGGCGATTCGGGCCGCCTGGCGCGGCGCGAGCGGACCGGTCCGCTTGATCAGCGTCGCGAGGTCCTCGCCGTCGACGTACTCCATCACGATGTAGGGCCCGATCGGGTCCATCCCGAAGTCGTAGACCTGGACGATGTTGGGGTGGCTGAGCGAGGCGACCGCCTGCGCCTCGGCCCGGAACCGGGCGACGAAGTCCGGATCGCGGCCGTACTCAGGCCGCAGGATCTTGACGGCGACGTCGCGGCCCAGCTGGCCGTCGGTGGCGCGGTAGATCGTCGCCATGCCGCCCTGCCCGAGCAGCTCGACGAGCCGATACCTTCCGCCAAGAACGCTGCCGATCTCCGCCAAACGAGGATCCCTTTCGCTTCGACTTGCTCAGTCCCGGGCGCGCCGCGACCAGGGCCTGCCAGGCAGGCTTGCGCCCGGCGGGCATCGTACCCCACGGAAGGACGCCCGCTGGCCGCTCGGCGTGACGCTGGGCGCGGGTGCGGCGGGGCCGACCAGGATCCGGTCTAGAGCGGGACGCTCCGGAGGTAGTCGCGGAACTCGGCCGACAGGTCCGGTCGCTGGAGGGCCAGCTCGACCGAGGCCTTGAGCCAGCCCATCGTGGTCCCGGCGTCGTAGCGGGTGCCCTCGAAGGCGTAGGCGTAGACCTCCTGCTCCTGCATCAGCGCCTCGATCGCGTCGGTCAGCTGGATCTCGCCGCCGGCGCCGCGCTGGGTCTGCTCCAGCTTGTCGAAGATCTTGGGAGTCAGGACATAGCGGCCGATGATGGCCAGGTCCGACGGGGCGACCTCGGGATCGGGCTTCTCGATCAGGCCCTTGACCCGGTACAGCCGGCCGTGGTCGAGCTCATTGCCGGCCGGCTCGGAATCGATGACCCCGTATCGGCTGGTCTCCTCGTGAGGGACCTCCATGACCGCCACGACCGACGAGTGGGTCTCGTTGTAGGCATGGATCAGCTGGCCGATGCAAGGCCGCTCGCCGACGACCACGTCGTCGGACAGGATGACCGCGAAGGGCTCGTGGCCGACGAGCTCCTTGGCCATCAGCACGGCGTGGCCGAGGCCGAGCTGCTCCTTCTGGCGGACGTAGGCGACCTGGGCCAGGTCGCTGATGTGGCGGATCCGGCGGAGCATCTCGACGTCGCCGCGCTCTTCGAGCAGATGCTCGAGCTCGTAGCTGACGTCGAAGTGGTCCTCGATCGCCCGCTTCTGGCTGGAGGTGACGATGATCACCTGCTCGATGCCTGCGGCAACCGCCTCTTCGACCGCGTACTGGATCACCGGCTTGTCGACGAGGGGCAGCATTTCCTTCGGCTGGGCCTTCGTTGCCGGCAGGAACCGGGTTCCCCAACCGGCGGCGGGCAGGACCGCCTTTCGGACTCGCATGCAACCTCGCAGGCACTGGTTAATTGGGCCTGCCCAGTATACCGCCGGGTCTCGCCAGCCCAGCTGGAAACCGTGCCGCCAGGCCCCGCGTACAGCGGGCATGAGGCACTTCATTCTGGACAGTTCACTCCGACTCAGGCTGGCCCTGGTCGCCGCGGTTCTTCTGCCAATCGTCCTGGCCGCATGCAATAACGGAAGCGGATCGGGCTACTAACCCGCCCGTTCGTGGCGTTGGCCCGCGACCGACCAGGCGCGGTTGACGGATCCCCGATCGTGCCAGGCACGAACCGTGGGCGCGACCCCGCGCCGGATTTCAGGGGGCGTCCCACGTGGACGCCAGGTCAGTCCGTCGGGCCTTCGACTCGTTCGGCGCGCGGGCCGCCGAGCCGGATCCGGGTGAACGGGATCCGAATCTCCGAGAAGACCTCGATCGAGACGAGGAACCCGAGGAACAGGAACACGACCCCGAGGAACTTGCCGAATTCGAAGAACTCGGTCGAACCGAAGCGGTTCAGGCTGTCGGTCAGCGAGGGGATGAAGGCTCCGACTGCAATCAGCGCGGTCGCCGGGGCGCGCGAGTGGATCTTGCCGCTGGCCATGGCCCGGACGGCCCCCGGCAGCGACGCCATGAAGTTGACCAGGATGGCGAACGGCGCGATCAGCAGGTTGAACAGGAACTGGTCACCGGGCTGGTTGGGGTCGAGGGAGTAGGCCAGAACCCGGTTCTTGGGCATGAACACGTAGGTCGAGAAGATTGCGCCGAGGACAAGCGCGAAGGCCCCGGTGATGTTGAGGAACGGTGTCAGGAGGCGCAGCGAACCCGGGAACAGGTCGCCGACCGGGACGTTCGTTGCCGGGTCGACCTGGTAGCCCGGCGGCGGCAGGGTCGTCGTTGCCATCAGGATGATCGAAAGGATCGTGGCGCCGACGACCGCGACGGCCGCCATGTACGGCCAGCGATCGTTCTGGAAGTAGGTCTCGATCCCGATCGCGATGGCCAGGGCGATCGCACTGATCAGGTACACGATCGGCCAGTAGCCCGAGCCCGGGTACTGGTATTTCGCCTCGGTCAGGAACGTGAACAGGCCGGCCAGGAAGAGGCACACGGCGAACGTGTAGCCGAATCTCGTCCGGCCCAGCAGGAAGGCCGTCCCGAGCCCCAGCCAGCCCGCCGTCCAGACGGCGCCGGTCAGGTACCAGGCGCGGTACAGGGCCTCATTCCAGCCGGATGCCGCGGCCAGGGCCTCGCAACCGGAGGCGACCCCGAAGAAGACCATGCCGATGCCCCAGATCAGCTGGTACGCCCGGTGGCGCGTGCGCCACTGGTCGAACAGGGCAATGCCGAACAGGAAGGCCAGGATCGACGTGGCGGCCGGCAAGGCGACGCTCATCGCGATGAGACGGTCAGGCGGGCACGAACTCGTGGGCCTGGCGATGGAGCCCATCGCACAAACCCCAGCGCGGCTCCTCGCCTGGGATCGGCACCGGCCGCATGATCTCGCGCACGGTCCCCAACCGACAGAAGAGGTGGCCGCGCGAAGCCATCCAGCGCCGAACGTGGGCCGGGTCGCCATGGAACTGGAACGGTCCGGGGTTGAGGGCGGGCCGATCCGACCAGTTGGCCGGGATCTCGGTCGCGACGATGTCGAGGAGGTTGATCCGCCAGGGCGTGCCGTCGATCACCTCGAGGCAGCCGTCACACCGGATCGCGACATTGTCCTTCACGATCGTCGTGATCCTGACGCCCATGATCTCCATGACCGCGATCGTAGCACCTGGCCCGGGTCGGCCCGGCGGCCAGACTCGACAGGTCGGTCGACAGGTCGCCCGGCGGCGGACCGAGGCGAGCGCGCACTACACTCGGACCCTGCTCCCGATCCGGTGTCGTGAGTCGAGGAGGATCCGCTCGTGAGTCACAAGGAGTTGGCGCGTCGCTGGCTCGACGTCATCAACCGGCACGACTTCGAGGCCTGCCGGGCGATCGCGGCAGACGTCTACATCGAGCACGCCCTCTCCCCGTTCGGCCAGACGGCGCCTGGTGCCGTCAATGGACCGCTCCACCTTCAGGCAGCGGCCGAATGGCTGCTGGCCCAGTTTCCGGATCTCAAGCTGACCATGCTCGCCCTGGTCGCCGAGGGTGACATGGTCGCCCTCCGGGTCCGCTCCGAAGGCACCAACCTGGGCCCGATCGACGGCACGGTCCGGGAGACGGGCCGGCACTTCGACTCAGAGCAAAGCCACTGGTTCCGGGTGGAGCACAACCGGCTCGTTGAGCACTGGGCCACCCGCGACGACCTGAGCACGATGCTCCAGCTCGGGCTGGTCACTCCGCCCGGGCTCGCCGCGGCCGCCACCGGCGGCGATGGCTGAGGTGGCCGGCGGCGCGAGGCTCCCGCCACGCTGGGCGATCCGGCTCAACATCATGATGCTTCGCCTGGGCGTGCCGGTCGGCAGCCAGCGAGTGCTGAGCGTGGCTGGGCGGACGAGCGGGAAGGTTCGGCGCACCCCCGTCTCGATCGTGACCGTCGACGCCAGGCGCTACGTCGTCGCCGCCCTGAGCAATGTCGACTGGGTCAGGAACGCCCGTGCTGCCGGCACCGGCGTCCTGAGCCGGGGCCGAACCACTGAATACGTCCGGATCGTCGAGCTCCCTGTCCCGGAGCGAGGGCCGATTCTGCGCGCCTTCCTGGAGCAGGTCCCCGGCGGCGTCCGCTATTTCGGCGTCTCACCCGATCCCGACACGCTGGCCGCGGAGGCCGAGAGCTATCCGGTGTTCAGGTTCGACTCGATCGATGACCCGCCCAGCGCCTTGGTCCGCGATCGATAGCGCCGAACCCGGTCGCGATTCCCGCAGCCGCCGTTGTCACACCATTGCCTGGCGTGATTTTTCGAAAGGTCAAGGAACATCAGGCGGCAGTGCGGATTGCCACACAACCTGAGACGATCGCGCGCCTCCACGATCTGGATCAAGGGGACCATCAGGTCACCGATGAAGCCGACCCAGCCAGCGCCATCGGCCACGATTTCGCCATCGGGCCCGACCACGAAACGGGTCGTCTCGAGCAGGGCCCGGGCAGCTCCGGACCAGCCGTGGCCAGGCTGGATCAGGGCCCGAACCATGTCCCGGATCGCTTCAAGGGCCGCCAGGTCGGCCGCGGTCGGCGGCTCGGCCGGCAGGTCGACGTGGTGATCGACGAGGTAGCGCACCGCGTTGGCCCCATTGGCCAGGTGGTCGTGGTCGGCGACATCCTCAGTCACCCGGGCGAACCAGTGGCCGCCGGGACCGTGGCGGGTGTTCACGACCCACAGGAGATCGGTCAGGGATCGCCTCGGTCGGAGGCCGATCAGGCCGGGCTCGAGCGGCCCAATCCGGCTCATTGGTATCGACGACCCATCGACATGTAATGTACATCATGTAGTATTGCCCATGTCGTTAACCCAGAGCCAGCGAAGGTGGGCTCACGTGCGTAACCTCGCAACGCGATCCATGATCCGGCGCGCGACTGGACACCGGCTGGGCGCCCTGCTCGCCGCCGGGATCCTCGTTGCTGCCTGTGGCAGCTCCACCCCGAGCGGCACGCCGGGCGCCGCGATCGGCACCCCCGCGGCCGGATCGCCGGCCGCCGGCGCGTCGTCCTCGCCGATCTCGACAAGCGGCTGGATCCGGGCGACGGGCATCGAGGAGCCCGATGGCTTCATGACCCCGCAGACCGGGGTCGTGATCACCCGCGGCTGCGCGCCGTGCCATCCGGCGATCGACACCCTGATGACCGGCGTGGCCGACGGCCCGGCCGGCCTCGTCACCGTCGGCTGGATCCTGCAGGACTTCAGTGGGGCCAGCTGGCTGTCGACGGATGCCTCGACCTGGAAGTTCACCGGAGGCTTCCCCGCCCAGACCCTGCTCAGTGCGGTCGCTGCCAACAGCTCGCGCTATGAGGCCGTCGGACGCGACGGCGATGGCTCGACGGCCTGGACGTCGACCGATGGCGCGACCTGGCAGAAGGTCAGCAGTCCCGCGTTTGCCGGCAGCCCGCTTCGGCTGACCTCGATCACGCCCTGGAAGGGCGGGTTCGTGGCCGGTGGCTACCGGGGCAACGAGTTCTTCTCGGCCGACGCGATGCTGTGGTATTCCCCGGATGGCCTGACCTGGCAGCGGGCGACCGACTCGCCGGCCTTCAAGGACGCCCGGGTCTGGGGCGTGACGGCCGGCGGTCCGGGCCTGGTCGCGATTGGACAAACGGGCCCGGCGGATGCGCCCGGTCCGGCGATCGTGTGGACCTCGAGCGATGGCCGGAACTGGACCCGGGTGCCCGCCGGGCCAATGTTCGAGGGCGGCCGAATGCGGGCCATCGCGAACGTTCCGTCGATCGGGCTCGTGGCGGTCGGCGAGGACATTGCCGGCGATACCGGTCGGATCTGGACCTCGAAGGACGGCCAGACGTGGTCGATCGTGCCGACCAGCGCGACCTTCGGCCGGCCCGGGATCCAGGTCCGGATGTACACGGTCACGCCCGGCCCGGCAGGCGTCGTCATCGGGGGCACGATCGACACCGGGGTCCAATACGGCGAGGCGGCGATCTGGACGTCGCCCGATGGGGTCGCCTGGACCAGGACGCCTGACGGGCCCGAATTCCTCGATAACGAGGTCACCGCGGCCACGGGCTGGAATAACCTCGTCGTGGCCGTCGGCGACCGCGGCGCTCCGGATGCCTACCAGGCAACGACCTGGTTGAGCCCAGCCAACGTCGGCCGGTAGGTGCGGCAGGCAGAGCAACGGGGACAACGAGATGGCCGGCGGGACGCAACCTGGCGATGAGGTGCTCAAGCTGCGGCTGGCGAGGTCGATATACCGTTGCAAGCCGGCGTTCGCCATTGAGACATCGCAGCTACGCCGGCCCGGCCACGCTTGCGGGGTCTTCGGCAACCTGGACGGGAGCCAACGGCACGCCGTCCTATATAGACCGCCGCCGGTTCGTTCAGTGGTGCTGGGCGACCGGCAGCGGCCATGGCTCCCAATGAACCGGAGGTGCCCTCGATGACGCGCGGCTATGAGGCGATCAGCACAGTGACGGTGGACGCTCCGGTGTCCGCGGTCTGGGCCGCCCTGGTCGAACCTGAGCTTGTCGGCGAGTACCTCCACGGCACCCACCTCGAGACCGACTGGATCGTCGGTGGCCCGATTCGGTGGTCCGGGGAGTGGCAGGGCAAGGCCTATCAGGACAAGGGCGAAGTGCTCGAGTTCGTTCCGGAGCGACGCATCAGGACCACCCACTGGAGTCCGCTTGGCGGGAGCGAGGACCGGCCAGAGAACTACCACACCGTGACGTACGACCTGGCCGAGGAGACTGGCGGCAAGACCAGGCTCACCCTCACCCAGGACAACAACCCGACCCAGGCCGCTGCTGATGAGATGGCCCGGAGCAGCTGGGGACCGGTCCTCGTGCAGCTCAAGGCCACGGCCGAGAAGGCAGCCCAGTCGCGTCAGCGGGCCGGTTGACGACCGCGGGGAGGAGTGCCCCCAAGGGGATTCGAACCCCTGATCTCCACCTTGAAAGGGTGGCGTCCTAGGCCTCTAGACGATGGGGGCCGGGCCCGGCCGAGTGTATCAGGGCCCCGGGGCCGCTCCGCCCGACCCGGCCATCCCAGCGAACTCGACCGGGTGTCGGTATGGGTCCTTGACCGGCTGAGGGTCAGGAGCTCGGTGGTGCGCGGGTGCACCGGCGATGGGTCGCCGTACGGTTGCCTCAGACAGCCAGAAGTCAGATACTCGCCAGACGCCCGATCGGCGCGGAGGTGCCCCCGCCGCGGTTGGCGAGTTCCCCGAAAGGAATGGCTCATGCGAGTCCGTACTACCGTGCGCTCCGCCACCCCCAGGGCAACGATATCGTTCAAACGCCGTGCCCTGATCGCGGTCGCGTCGATGGCGATGGTGATCGGCGGCGTTGGGACGGCCGCGGCGGCCCAACCGTCAAGCCTCGGCAAGACCAGCAACGTCATCGTGGTGCTTCGCAACCAGCACACCGATCTTGGCCTCCGACGCGGTCACAATGCGTCCGCCCGCACGAACGCCTACCACACAGACCAGGCAACGCTGATCACGCAGGCGCGCGGCGACGGCGCCAAGAACCTGCGCGGCTTCACCACTGTCAACGCGGTCGCCGCCACGGTCACGTCGGCGCAGGCGTCCGAGCTGGCGGCGGACCCGTCGGTCGCGGCGGTCTATCCGGATCTCCTGATCCAGGGCGTGCCGATCGTGACCGCGAAGACAACGTCATCGTCGCATGGCTCTGCGAGCTCGCAGGTCATCTCAGGTAACGTCTGCCCATCGGACCCGGCAAAGCCTCTGCTTGAACCTGAGGCGCTGCAGGTTACGAATACCGCGTTCTCTGATCCGTCCACCCCGCAGGCCCAGAAGATCGCGGACGGGACCGGCGTCAAGGTCGCCTTCATCGCCGACGGGCTGGACATCAACAACCCTGACTTCATCCGCGCGGATGGCTCCCACGTCTTCGTCGACTACCAGGACTTCTCCGGAGATGGCCTGGCGGCCACGACCGGCGCGGCCGAGGCCTTCGGCGACGCCAGCGCGATCGCGGCACAGGGCCGCGAGACGTATGACCTCTCCAACTACGTGAATGCCGCGCACCCGCTTCCGGCCGGCTGCACGATCCAGATCCGGGGCGTCGCGCCGGGCGCGAGCCTGATCGGGCTGAAGGTCTTCGGCAATTCGAACTCGGCTCCGACCTCGCGGTTCATCGAGGCCATCGACTACGCGGTGTCCGACGGTGCTGATGTCCTGAACGAGTCGTTCGGCGGGAACCCCTATCCCGACACCGGTACCGACCCGATCTCACTGGCGGATGCCTCGGCCATCGCGGCCGGCGTCACCGTCGTCGCGAGCACCGGTGATGCCGGTGTGACTGGCACGATCGGGTCTCCGGCCAGCAACGCCATTGGAATCATCGGTGTGGGCGCCACCACGACGTTCCGCTCCTACCAGCAGAGCACCTACGCCGGCGCTCAGCTGTCCAACGGGACCTGGGTCGACAACAACATCTCCGGCCTCAGCTCGGGCGGAATCAGCCAGGTGGGCCGGACCCCCGACCTCGTTGCTCCGGGTGATCTCGGTTGGGCGCTGTGCACTCCGGACCTGAGCCTGTACGAGGAGTGCACTGACGACAACGGCAACCCGGCCTCGATCCAGGACTTCGGCGGGACCAGCCAGTCGTCGCCGCTGACCGCTGGCGCGGCTGCCCTGGTCATCGAGGCGTACGAGAACGCCCACCACGGTGTAGCCCCGGGCCCGGCCGCCGTCAAGCAAATCCTGACCAGCACGGCCACCGACCTCGATCACCCGGCCTACGAGCAGGGCGCAGGTCTCCTGAACACGCTCAAGGCCGTGCAGGTTGCGTCGAGCTGGCAGGACGCCAACGGTCATCCGGCGCAAACCGGATCGGCCCTGGTCGTGAACAAGGGCCAGCTGTTCGCCGCCGCCTTCCCGGGCTCGCCGGTGTCCGAGAGCCTCACCGTCACCAACGTCGGCGACAAGGCGCAGAAGGTCCAGGCGACCACCCGAACCCTGAGCCACACCGTGTCGGACAAGTCGGGCAGCGCGGCCATCGATACCGCGACCGGGCCGGCCTACATCGACGCATTTGGCATCTCTCGCAGCTTCACCACGGTCCACTTCAAGGTGGCGCCGCACGTTGATCGGCTCACCATGTGGGCGGCGGCGCCGACTGCGCCGTTCGCGGGCCGGATCATCCTGATCGACCCGAGCGGGGCCTACACCGCCTACTCCATCCCGCAGGGTGCCGCCAACATCGCCATGTCCGATGTGGCTCATCCGGCAGCGGGCACCTGGACCGCGTACCTTGCACTGTCCACCAGCAGCCAATTCAGTGGGAACTTCGTCTGGCGGGTGCTCCAGCAGGACTTCCGACCAGACGGGTTCGTCTTCCCGTCGTCGTTCACCCTCGCCCCCGGCGCGAGCCGACGAGTGACCGTGATCGGCCAGGAGCCCTCCCAGCCCGGCGACGAGTCGGCCTCGGTCCAGCTCAGCGGTTCGGTCAGTGGCAACACGTCCGTGCCGTTCTCGCTCCGAGCCGTGGCGCCGCCGCGAAACAACACGTTCAGCGGCACGATCACGGGCGGCAACGGCCGCGGATTCCCGGGTCAGGCCAACGTCTACTACCTGGACGTGCCCAGGGGTCAACGGAACCTGGGCGTCGGCGTCGTGCTCGGCGATCCGGGCAACGAGGTCTTCGCCACACTGACCGCACCAAACGCTCAGACGTATTCGTGGAACAGCAACGTCTCGCCTGACCTCAGCCAACTCGAGAATGGCATCCAGGACTACGTTGACAATCCAATGGCGGGTCGCTGGGTGCTCAGCCTGGAGATCCTCAACCCGGTGAGCGGTGCGGTCACCTCATCGCCGGTCAAGGTCACGGTTCGCTACAACTCGGTGTCCGCCAGCGCGCCGCAGCTGCCGACCAGCACCGGGACCAAGCTCGCCCAGGGTCAGACGATTACCATCCCGGTCACCATCACCGACTCCTCGGTCAAGGGCCTGTCGTACTTCGTCGATCCCCGGCTCGATCAGGTCGGCACGCTGTCGCTCGCGGAATTGAGCGGGAACAGCACGTTTGCGCTGCCGCAGCCCGCCACCGTTTCGCCGTTCTGGCTCGTCCCGTCCCACGTGTCGTCGCTGTCGATGACTGCGGCGGCCGACCAGCCGGTCAACGTCGATCTGTTCTGGCAGGGCGGCAACCCCGACGTCTACTCGTCGGCCACCGGCAATACCACGACGGTCACGGCGACCGGCTCCACGCTGTCGCCCGGACTCTGGGTGACTGATCTCGGCCAGACCGGGCCGTTCTCGGGACCGGCGCCGTCCGGCACCGTGTCCGTGTCGGCAACGGCGGTCGGACAATTGTTCGATACGGCGGTCAGCTCGTCCGTCGGCGACTTCATGGCGGCCGGCGTCGCCGGCCAGACCGCATCCGTGCCATTCCTTGACCTGGGGAATGCCGGCAAGCGATTAGTGGCGGAACGCGAGGGTCACAACCCGTGGGCTTCATGTCCCCCAGGCGGACCGTCTGTGACGCCGCCGCAGACCACGACGATCATGGTGACCATCACCCCGAACGCGCCGAAGGGCACCAAGGTGTACGGCCACCTGAATATCGGAGCCTTCGACAGTCTCCTGTCGAACGGTGACGAGCTGATCTCCCTGCCGTACGCCTACACCGTCCAATGACGGTCGGCTAGGTCTGGAGCGGTTGGCGCCCCGTCCCGCTTTGCGGGGCGGGGCGCTTGCCATTTCGGCCCGGCATCGCTGGAGCCGGTGGACGTACGGGAGACGCACCACCTGGGCCGGCGACGATCCGTCAGCTGGGGTGGTAGAGCAGGCCCAGGATCGTTGCCGCGGCGAACGTGCCGGCGGCGGCCATCGCCGCGATCCCCCCGGCGAACGCCATGACCACCGCACGACCGCCCTGGCCGTCGCGCGCAGCTCGGTAGGTTGCCGCCGCGCCGGCGAACGCCAGGACGACGAGGACGATCCCGAAGATCGCCGCGGCCGTGGCCAGCAGTGGGATCTGGCTGCTGTCGCGGGTCACGAATGCGTAGGCGGTCAGCGCCAGCGAGCCGGCGATGGCTATCACGATGAACACCCGGACCGGGGTGATCTTCGGTCGCCCGAGTGCCTGGGTCATGGGCCGCCCTTGATGCGGTGATAGACGGCCACGTTGTAGCTCAGGCGAGGACGGGTCAACGTGGCCACGATCGTCGAGCCGACGCCGCCGAAGACTTCCTCGACGAACGCCCGGATCTCGTCCATCGTGTCAAAGGTCCAGGACGTGTGCACGACCCGGATCCGGAATCCGGTCCGCAGGAACCAGCCATCGCGGCGACTCCAGGTTTGATATTCGGGCAGATCGCCACGCAGGCCCGACACGTCGTCCCGGCCGTAGTCATGGACGATCAGCAACCGGCCCGCGTTGCGCAGTAGTCGCTCGGCCGCCTGGAGCTCGAGCAACCGGCCGTCGTCCGAAGGGGCCCGGAAGGCCGACCAGTAGGCCACGATCGCATCGGCGCTGCCGACGGGCAAGGCCACGCTGTCGGCCCATGACTCGATCATCGTGACCCGGGCACCGAGCTGCTCGAGCTGGTGGGCGCGCACGCTCCCGCCGCCAAGAAGGATCACATCGCGACCCCCCACCGGGCCGAGTGCCTCGAGTGCGCGTGGGATCTTGCCCTCGACGTCCAGACTGCGGAGCAGTCGCCCGGCCAGCTCGGTGTTGGCCGGATCGAACGGGAGATCTGCCACAGGCCGGCGAGTATAGACGCGAGTGTCGGATGCCGAGCCATCCGGCTCGCGAGCCGAGCCGCGAAAGATCAAGCGGGCAACAGGATGCTTCCAAATCGCGCCGGGACGACCAGCTCGAGCCGACCGTCCGGACCGACCTGGCAGCCACCCAGGCCGGGCTCGTCCGGACCGGTCCGGGTTGCCAGGGCGGAGTCGAGTCGCCGACCGGCGAGCTCGGACTGCGTCGATGCCGAGCGCGTGCGGCACCCTCGCCGGCATTGACGATCACCAGCGCCGGCAGGGCACCAGCGGGCACGTCGCTCCGCTCGTCCCAGCGACCGGAGCGCAGGATCGCCAGCGAGTCTCCGGACGTACCGACGATCCGGACCGCCCCGCCGCGCAGGATGGGCTGGGCGCGGCGCAGGCCGATGGCCGCCTGGACGTACGCGCAGCGTGGCCTGGTCCCAGGCCGCCTCGTCCCAGGGGTAGGCGCGCCGGTTGTCCGGATCGTTGGCGCCTTCCATGCCGATCTCGTCGCCGTAGTAGACGCAGGGTGCCCCGGGCAGGGCAGCCTGGAGCAGGTAGGCCATCCGGATCGCGGCCGCGTCGCCGCTCAGCAGCGTCCGGATCCGGGGCGTGTCGTGACTGTCGAGGAGGTTGAGCTGGACGGCGGCGGACTCCGGCGCGTAGGCCCCCAGGATCGATTCGATCCGGCCGGCCATCTCGGCGCCACTGAGCCGGACGATCTGGGAGTACTCGGCGTGGCTGTGGACCACGGCGTCGTCGAGGTGATGTGCGCCGGCAAAGCCCAGGATCGCCTCGGCCAGCGGGTAGTTCATGACCGCGTCGAAGCGGTCGCCGGCTGTCCAGTCCGGGCGCGACATGCCAGATCTCGCCGACGAGGTAGGCCTCGGGGTTGACCGCCCGGACCCGCGACCGGAACGCCTGCCAGAAGACCGGGTCGGCGATCTCCTCGGGCACGTCGAGGCGCCAGCCGTCGATCCCGAACCGGATCCAGTGCTCGGCGACGGTCAGCAGGTAGTCGCGCACCGGCTGGTAGTCGGTGTTCAGCTTGGGCAGCGCCGGCAGCCCCCACCACGCCTCGTAGCCGAGACGCTCGAGCGAGCTGGCGCCCTCGCCCGCCTGGCCGGGAGCCGGACCGGATCGGCCCGTGTCCGGATAGGCGAGCAGCTGCAGGCCCGCCTCGAGCGCCGCCCGGTCCTCCCGGAACCAGTCCAGGTAGGGCGAGGACGCGCCGTTCTCGAGGATGTGGTGGAACGGCCCAGAAGCCGCGGCCGGTGTGGTTGAAGACGCCGTCGAGGATGACCCGCATCCCCCGGGCATGGGCCCCGTCGAGGAGCTCGCGCAGGGCCGCGTCGCCGCCGAGCAGCGGGATCGACCCGGAGGTAGTCGTAGGTGTGGTAGCGATGGTTCGAGGCGGAGGCGAAGATCGGGGTCAGGTACAGGGCCGTGATCCCGAGGTCGGCCAGCATCGGCAGGTGCTCGGCGATCCCGAGCAGGTCGCCGCCCTTGAAGCCGTGGGTCGTGGGCGGATCCGCCCAGGCCTGGAGATGGCCCGGCTTGGGTACCCGGTCGCTGGCCGCGAAGCGGTCTGGAAAGATCTGGTAGAAGACGGCGTCGCGGACCCAGGCTGGCGTGTCGATCACCGACGCAGCCTAACGGCAAGCGGGACGCCCGATAGCTCGGCCCGACACGTCGCCCGCCCAGGCGGTCCGACCAGACCTCCCGACCTGGCCTCCCGGCTAGACCTCGTTCAGCCAGGCTCGGACATCGGGCGACAGCAGGCCGCGGAAGAGGAGCAGGGCGAGGGCCGCCACGAACAGCGTGGCCGCGATCCTTGGGCCTGCCTGCAGGAACGACAGCCAGGCCAGCGGGATCGCCGGAAGGGTCAGGCTGGCCAGGCCGAGGGCGAGCGTCCGGGCCGCTTCCTTGCGCTGGATCACCAGGGTCATCGTGAAGATCGTGTAGGCCAGCAGGATCATCACGACGACCCCGATCGGGCTGACCGGCGCGGAGATCGCCTGGTCGATGACGAAGCGAAGCGACAGGCCGATCACGACCAGGATCAGCGAGCCGTACACCAGGAAGATCCGGATTCCGCCGGGCATCCCGCGCAGGGACGGCCGGGTCGGTGGCGGCGGGCTGTCGGGTGCGTCGAGGGGTGGCTGGTCCATGCCCTGATTTTGCCACGACCCGCGCACGAGTCCGCCGGGAACGGTACCCTAGGCCGCCGAGGCGGTCCGTTATCGCTGCCCGAGTCGTCGCCCACTTCGCCGCCCACTCGATCTGACCTGAGGCAACCTTGAGCAAAGCATCCCGCCGCGCTTCACGGAATACTCGCGGAGCCGCGGCTCGCCCGACCAGCTCGGGCACACCCAGTACAACCCCGCCGACCGGCAGCGCCGGCTCGACCGGCGCTTCGGGCGCCGGATCGGCAGGTTCAGCCAGTGGAGCTTCCGCGGTCCCGCCGCCGCCAGTGGTGGCCGTGCCGGCCCAGGCCGCGACCCCTCGCCCGAGCACGAGCGCGAACACGAGCACGAGCACGGGCACGAGCCAGCGCTCGACGCGCCGGTCGACCAGCCGGCCCGCGGCGTCCGGCCGGCCCCGTCGCTCGCTGTACCAGCCCTCGTTCTACGAGCGCCATCGGACGGCCCTGCTGAGCCTCGGGGTCGTGGCGATCCTGGCCGTCATCGGCGGCTTCTTCTTCTTCAGCGCGACTGCCGCCGCCTACACCTGCACCACGATCAGCCAACCCGAGCCGTCCGGGACGCCCCTGCCCAATGGCTCGCCCGCACCGCTCGGCCAGTCCCAGCCGGACATGGGCAACCTGCATATCTCGATCGGTTCCAGCCAGCGCTACTCGTATTGCCCGCCGGCCTCCGGCCCGCATTACAACAACCCCGGCGTCGATGGTCCGATCCCGGCCAAGTACTACGGCCCGGACGCGGGGGTCAGGCCCCAGAACTGGATCCACAACCTGGAGCACGGCGCGGTGGTGGTCCTCTACAACTGCAACATGGGCGCGTGTACCGATGCCAGCCTGGCCGCCCTCCAGCAGATACCCGTCAACTTCCCGGACAGTCCCGTGTGCGGGATCAAGGCGGGCGTCCTGGCGCCGGTCGTCGCCCGGTTCGACACGATGCCCGAGCCGTACGTCGCGCTCGTCTGGAATCGGCTGATGTACATGACCACCCTCGACCGTGACCAGATCATCAAGTTCTACGAGACCGAGGGCGAAACGACGAATCCCGAGCCGCAATGCGCCCGGCCCTCGCCGAGCGCGGCACCCAGTGCCGGCCCAAGCTCGGCGCCGAGCGGAGCGACCGGTTCATCGCCCAGCGCTGCCCCAGTGATCAGCCCGTCGGCCGAGCCGTCCAGCGCCCCAACGCCGGCGGCGTCGCCCAGCCCGAGCTGAGCCGGTGGCCCCCAAGGCGAAGTTCGTCGACGACGGCACGGCCCAGCGGCTGTTCGCCCATCTGGCGCCGGGCGAGCTCGGCGGCGTGGGCACGCCGGTCGAGGGCATGGCCCTCGGCCGACTCGGCCCGGATGGGCTGGTCCGGACGGGACCCCGAACCGTCCCGGTCGGCGAGCTGGTCCCGGCGCCGCCCGTCCCGCTGCCGGGCAAGATCGTGTGCATCGGCCTGAACTACCGCGACCACGCCGCCGAGGGCGGCCGGGAGGCGCCCGATCGGCCGCTGATCTTCTCCAAGTTCAGCAACGCGGTCGTGGCCGACGGCGAGGCCGTGATCCGGCCGGCCGGCAGCCATGCCCTCGACCTCGAGGGTGAGCTGGGCGTCGTCATCGGCCGGGACTGCCCGGCGGGTCAGCGCCGGCCGATGCCTACAGCTACGTGCTCGGCTATGTCGTCCTGAACGACATCTCGGCCCGCGACTGGCAGGGCAGCCCGCCGGCGCTCCGGCCGGGCGAGCACGGCGACGGCCAGTGGCTGCGGGCCAAGGGCTCGGACACGTTCCTGCCGATGGGCCCGGTCCTCGCCTTCAAGACCGCGATCCCCGACCCCATCGCCTCCGCATCCGGTCGTGGCGCATCCCCGGCAACGGGCCCGGAGCGGGCACCCCGATGCTGATGCAGGACGGCAACACCTCCGACATGATCTTCCGGATCCCGGAGCTGATCGAGTTCGTGACCGCCTCGATCAGCCTCGAGCCGGGCGACCTGATCTCGACGGGCACGCCGGCCGGGGTCGGCGTCTTCCGGACGCCCCCGGTCTTCCTCGAACCGGGCGACCGGGTCCGGGTCGAGATCGAGGGGATCGGCTCGGTCGAGAACCCGATCGTCGCCGCCGACTAGGTCGACACGGCCAGTCCGGCCGGACCCCCTCGACCCCGCTAGACTCGGGCCAGGAGGCGACATGGCGGACGGGCAGATCCCGGGCACGATGCGGGCCCTGGTCAAGGCGAGTCCGACGGCCGGCGCCGAGCTGCGCGACGTGCCCGTGCCGGTTCCGGGTGACGGCGAGCTCCTGATCCGGGTCGAGGCCGCCAGCCTGTGCGGCACCGACCTCCACATCTACCGCTGGGACGACTGGGCCGAGAGCCGCCTGGGCAACGGCCTGCCCCGGATCTTCGGCCACGAGATGGCCGGCCGGGTCGTCGCCCACGGGCCCGAACGTCCGGGGCCGGGGCGAGATCCCCCTGGGCACCCTGGTGGCCGCCGAGACCCACCTCGTCGACCAGAGCTGCTACCAGTGCCGGACCGGCCGCGAGCACGTCTGCGCGAACCTGCGGATCCTCGGGCGTCGACACGGACGGGGCGTTCGCCCAGTACGTCGCCCTGCCGGCCCACAACGCCTGGCCGTCGGAGGGGCTCAGCCCCGAGATCGCGGCGATCCAGGAGCCGATGGGCAACGCCGTCCACGCGGCCTTCGTCGAGGAGCTCGCCGGCCAGACCGTCGTCGTCACCGGCTGCGGCCCGATCGGCCTGATGACCGTCGCGATCGCCAAGCTGGCCGGGGCGGCCCGGGTCTTTGCCACCGACATCAATCCGGAGCGGCTCGAGATCGCCCGGCGGCTGGGCGCCGACGTCGTCGATCGACGGCCATGACGACGTGGTCGCCCGGCTGCGCGAGCTGACCGGCGGCGTGGGCGTCGACGTCGTGCTCGAGATGAGCGGGGCGGAGGTCGCGATCCGGCAGGGCTTCGAGGCCGTCACCAACGGCGGCCGGGTCTCGCTCCTGGGCATTCCCGAGCGGGCCGATCACCCTGGACCTGGCCAGCGAGGTCATCTTCAAGGGCATCCGGGTCTACGGCATCACCGGCCGCAAGATGTTCGAGACCTGGTATCGGACCCAGGCGCTCCTGGCCCAGGGCCTCGACCTGAGCCCGATCCTGACCCACCGGATCGCGCTGAGCGACTACGACCAGGCGTTCGACCTGCTGGCCGGCGGCCACGCCGGCAAGGTCGTGCTGTTGCCGCAGGAGGCCTGACATGCCCGCCGTCGACGCGACACCGACCCGCTCGGATTCCTGGCCGACGACCTGGCCGACCTGCGGGCCAGGCACCTCTACCGCAACCTGCGGGTGATGAGCTCGGCCCAGGGACCCGAGGTCGTGGTCGACGGACGCGCCTGTCATGAGCTTCAGCTCGAACGACTACCTCGGCCTGACCCACCACCCCCGGCTGCGCGCGGCCGCCCTGGCCGCGGTCGAGACGTACGGCGTCGGCTCGGGCGCGGTCCGGACGATCGCCGGAACGATGTCCCTGCACGAGGAGCTCGAGGCCGACGCCTTGCCCGCTTCAAGCACACCGAGGCCGTGCTGAGCTTCCCGTCCGGCTTCAGCGCCAACACCGGGGTCATCCCGACGATCACCGGCGAAGCGCGACCTGATCGTCAGCGACAGCCTGAACCACGCCTCGATCATCGACGGCGATGCGCCTGTCCAAGGCGCCCCGGGTGATCTATCCGCACGCCGACGTCGCGGGCCTGCGCGAGCACCTGGCGGTGGCCCGGGCCGCCGGACGGAGCGACGGCGGCGGCCCGCACCGGCTGATCCTCATCGTCACCGACGGGGTGTTCAGCATGGACGGCGACATCGCGCCGCTGCCCGCGATCGTGGCCGCTGCCGAGGAGTACGGCGCGGCGGTCATGGTCGACGACGCCCACGCCTCGGGCGTGCTCGGCCAGGCGGGCCGGGGCAGCGTCGATCACTTCGGGCTGCACGGCCGGGTCGCCATCCAGGTCGGCACGCTTGAGCAAGGCCATCGGCGCCCTGGGCGGCTACGTCGCCGGCTCGCAGGATCTGCGCGACATGCTGGTCCAGCGAGCCGCGGCCGATCCTGTTCTCGACGTCGGCACCACCGGCCGTGGCGGCCGCCTGCCTCGAGGCGATCCGCGTCCTCGAGGACGAGCCGGAGCTGCACGAGCGACTGTGGGCGAACACCCGCCGGTTCAAGGTCGGAGCTCGCCCGGCTGGGCTTCGATACCGGGGCGTCCGAGACCCCGATCACGCCGGTGATGATGGGCGACTCGGCCACGGCCGGCCGGTTCTCCGACCGTCTCTTCGACGAAGGCATCTTCGCCCAGCCGATCGTCTTCCCGACCGTCGCCCTGGACAAGGCCCGGATCCGGACGATCGTGACCGCCGCCCATACCGACGCCCACCTCGACCGGGCGCTCGAGGTCTTCTCGCACGATCGGCCACGAGCTGGGCCTGATCGCGGGGTGACGTCGGACTTCCAGGTCGGCGAGCACCAGGCCAGGGACCTCCCGGTCGATGCCCACGTTCACACCAACCTGTCGCCCGACAGCACCGTCCCGATCGACCTGTATGCGGCGATCGCGGTCGAGCTCGGGATTGCCGAGTTCGCGATCACCGATCACGTCGACTTCCACCCACGCTCGCCGGCCTACCAGTACTCGAGCTTCGAGGAGCGCGAACGAACGGCCCGCTCGGCCGCCGAGCGCTGGGCCCCGCGCGGGCTGACGATCCGGTTCGGAGCGGAGCTGACCTACCACACGAGCTGGGAGCCTGAGCTGCGCGAGCACCTGGCCAGGCATCGCTACGACTTCACGATCGGGTCGGTCCACGACTGGCCTGATTCGCCCTACGTTCCGGGCCGGATGAAGCCATGGGCGACCGGGCGACCGATCGACGAGCTGGTCGGGCCATTCATGGACCAGGTGACCGCCGCGGCGCGGACCGGCCTGTTCGATACGATCGGACATCTCGACGTGGTGAAGCGCTACCTTTTCCCGGTCATGAAACCCGCCCAGCTGGCCGACCGGCCGGATCTTCTCGAGCCTGCCCTGGCAGCCCTGATCGAGAGCGGCACCGCGCTCGAAGTGAACACCAGCGGCCTGCGCCACCCCGTCGCCGAGACGTATCCGGCGGCTGCCACGGTCGCCCGGTTCCGAGAGCTCGGCGGCCAAGCCGTCACCGCCGGTTCGGACGCCCACCGGCCGGGCTGGTTCGCCTACGGGCTCGATGTCGCCTACCAGATTGCGGCCGACGCCGGGTTCGAGACGCTCGCATTCCGACGCGAACCCCGTCCCGCCGTCGGCTCGGGGTCGGGCGCCGTGGCGATCGCCATCCCGGCCCGATTCGGCCGCCCGGCCACCGCCGACCGATGAAGCTGAGCGTGATCGGGGCGGGACCGGCCTACACCGACCGGCCCGGCGCGGTCGGATCGAGCTACCTGCTGACCGAGTCGTCGACCAACCTGCTCCTCGACCTGGGCCACGGGGCGTTCTCGAACCTGGCCGGCCGGATCGAGCCATCGACGTTGTCGGCGATCGCGATCAGCCACCTTCACCCCGATCACTTCGTCGACCTGGTCCCACTGCGCCACTACCTGCACTACGCGTTCGAGCCGCCCAGGCGCCTGCCGGTGGTCGCGCCGGCGGCCCTCGTCGAGCGCCTCGATGCCCTCAATGGGCAGCCCGGCTTCACCGCGGATTCGTTCGATGTCGAGCTGCTCGGCGACCGGAGGGTGCGCCCGGCCGGCGTGCTCGTGCTCGAGGCCCGGCGGGTGACCCACACCGAGGAGTCATACGCTTTCCGGGTCAGCCCAGCCTCCGGCGCCGACTACGAGGTGCTGGCCGCGAATGTCCGCGTGGGCAGCGCGGGACAGGCCGGATTCGGCGCGGCCACCGGGCTGGTCTACTCGGGCGATTGCGGCCGGGCGGCCGACCTGAAGCCGATCATCCGGCCCGGCGACATCCTGTTGACGGAGGTCTCGTTCGGATTGGGCCCGGTCCCGCCGGGCGCTCAGCACCTCGACGCGGCCGACGTCGCCGAGATCGCGCTCGAAACCGGCGTGAGCCGGATCCTGCTGACGCACCTGTTGTCCGGCTACGATCGGAGCGCGGTCGTCGCGGAGGTCGAGCGGCTCAGCGGAGGCATCCCGACCGCGATCGTGGATCCGGGCGACAGCTTCGACCTCTGAGCCGGGGCCTCGGCTACCATTCCGAGCGTGAGCATCAGCCCGGCGACTGAGCCGACCCTGCGCAGCGCGGCGATCCATGCCGTCGAACGCGCCCTGGCGGCCGCGATCGCATCGGGGACCCTGCCGCCGGCCGCCCCGGACGCGCCGGCGGTGGGCGTCGAGGTCCAGCGCCCGGCCAATCCCGACCATGGCGACCTGGCCACGAACATCGCGCTGAAGCTGGCCAAGCCGATGCGCCGTGCCCCGCTCGAGATCGCCTCCGCGGTTGCCGCCGAGCTCAACCGCGAGTCGACGGCCGGCGCGTCGGGGACGCCGGTCGCGTCGGCGGTTACCGCACCGCCCGGCTTCATCAACCTGCACCTGGCCGACGCAGCCCTGGATGCGGTCCTGGCCGGGATCCTGGCCGAGCCGGCCAGCTGGGGGCGGATCGAGTCGGCGGCGCCCCGGCGGATCAACGTCGAGTTCGTGTCGGCCAACCCGACCGGGCCGCTCACGATCGGCAATGCCCGGGGGGCGTTCGTGGGCGATGTCCTGTGCCGGATCCTCGAAGGAGTCGGGCACAGCGTCACGCGCGAGTACTACTTCAACGACTCCGGGGCCCAGATCCAGAAGCTCGGCGCGACGGTCTATGCCCTGCGAACGGGGACTCCGGTTCCCGAGGACGGCTATCACGGCGACTACACCCTGGCCCTCGCGGCCGAGCTGCCGGATGCCAGGCTGGCGGCTGCCCAGGCCCCGGGCGCCGACCCGGCCGACGTGGTCGGTCGCTGGGCGGCCGGCGAGGTCCGAACCGGGATCGAGGCCAGCCTCGATCACCTCGGCGTCCACTTCGACGTGTGGAAGAGCGAGGGCTCGCTGTACACCGAGGGCTGGGTCAGGCGGGCGATCGAGCACCTGCAGGCCGGCGACTTCGTGTACGAGAAGGACGGCGCGACGTGGTTCCGCTCAACCACGTTCGGCGACGACAAGGATCGGGTGATCCTGCGCTCGAGTGGTGAACCGACCTACTTCGCGTCGGACATCGGCTACGTGACCGAGAAGTTCAGCCGCGGCTTCGATGAGCTGATCTACATCTGGGGCGCCGACCATCACGGCACGGTGGCCCGGCTGCTCAACGCCGCCGAGGCGATGGGCTACGACCGGAAAGCCGTCCGAGTGCTCCTCATCGCCTGGGTCCGTTTCGTCCTCGACGGCGTCGAAGTCTCGATGAGCAAGCGCGCCGGCACGTTCATCACCTTCGACCAGCTCCTCGACGAGGTCGGGGTGGACGCCGCGCGCTGGTTCTTTGCCTCGCGGGCCCCGACCTCCGGGATCGACTTCGACATCGAGCTGGCCAAGAAGCAGTCCAGCGAGAACCCCGTCTACTACGTCCAGTACGCGCATGCCCGGATCGCCTCGATCCTGCGCCGCGGCAGCGGATGCGGGCCTCGAGCCGGCGAGCGAGGTC
Organism: uncultured Chloroflexia bacterium; assembly: GCA_963720965.1. Lineage (GTDB taxonomy): Bacteria > Chloroflexota > Limnocylindria > Limnocylindrales > CSP1-4 > Palsa-1033. The sequence goes on from CAVRHD010000005.1 coordinate 423,155, forward strand.
GGCGGCGCGCTGGCGAGCCCGGCCGAAGCGCTCCTCGCCCGGCACATCGTCCGCTTGCCCGAGATCGTCGAGGACGCGGCGGCGCTCGAGGAGGCCCAGGGCATCACCGCCTTTGCGACCGAGCTGGCCACGGCCTTCCACGCCTTCTATCGCGACGCAAAGGTTGTCGAGCCGTCCGAGCCGGAACGGTCACGGGCTCGGCTGGCCCTCGTGTCAGCGGCCAAGATCACCCTGGCCAACGCCCTGGCAATGCTGGGGATCTCCGCGCCGGAGTCGATGTAGCCCGTCGCTTGTTCGGCCTTCGCCCGATCGGCTCAGGCTCCCTGCTGAGCCCGGCGGCCACTTGGTGCTTCTGGCGCAACAGAACGCGTGTTTCGCAGTCTTCGGCTCGCCCGGGCGGTCATGCCCTGACAGAGTTCATCCCGTGCCACGCTCAGCGCGGCACAGATCGATTCGCCGAAACGAGCGCTACGCTCTGGGCAGTCAGCCGATTCCTTGGCCCATCCGATCTCCTGGCGAGATATTCCACCGCGAGCGAGTCAGCCGGACCGCCGCCCGCAGCGCACCGGTTGAGGTTGGACCCCGTTCAAGAGCGCTTAGCCGGCCAGTCCCAGGGCGCCGGCCAGGGATTTGATCGTGGCCTGGTCCGTGGCCACGAACAGCACCACCTGGTTCGTGCCGCCTGGATCGATCATGGCCGTGGCCGACGGCAGCAGCTTCAGGGTTGGACCGGCCGCCGCAGCGAACTCAGTTGCGTCGGCCGTGGTGTCCCACTTCGTGATCATCGCAATTCCGAACGTCGAGCCGTCCTCGACCAGGGCCAGGCGATCGCCGCCCCAGCCCGCCGCGGCCGCCTCGGCGGTTGCCACCGGCAGCTTGCCAACCTGCTCCAGCCAGACCCTGAACTGGAGCTCACCGAAGGTGTCGGTCAGGGGCATCGACCAGCCGGTCCCGAGCTTGGCCGGCAGGGACGCGGGGATCGTCACGACGATCGGCTTCTCGTGGCTCGCCCACTTGTCGGGATGGAGGATCTGCTCGGTCGAGTCTGGTGGATCGGCGTAGGCCGCATCAACGGCAGCCCAGCCACCGCTGGTCTGCATCCCGTTGACCCAGCTCAGGCCCTGCTCGTACGGGAACAGCAGCGTCTCCTTCAGGTCGTCGGGCATCGTTGCGAGGATCGCCGTCTGGCTTGGGTCGTTGGCCTCGGCCGCAAGCTGCAGGAGCTGGCCGGTGGTCATGTGCGCTTCGGCCCACTGGGTCATCAGCAGGGTCGCATCGCCCTCCGGCAGCGACAGGCGGGCGAGAGCCTGGTCGGAGTTGCTCGTGTCGTCGAGGCCGAGCTTGCCCAGCCCGAAGTTCTGGTCCTGGAGGGCGTGGTCGAACTCATGAGCGTAGGTGATCTGCTCGATCGGGCCGAGCTGGCCGGTCTTCGAGACGACATCCATGGTCTTGGTATCCGGGTCGTACAGCCCGGCAACCTGGCTCGACAGGAGCTGCACGTCCAGGTCCTTGAGCGAGGCGCCGGCCGGCAGCAGGCCGAGGGCCTTGAGCAGTTGCTCATTCGCCGCGACCAGGGCCGGGGGATTGCTCTTGTCGAATGAGTCCGTGATCAGGGCGCTCAGCTGGGTCTCGTCGAGGATCTTCCGAGCGACCGGAGTCTTCTGGCTGAGCTGGCGGATCTCCTGGACCTGGGCCTCGATCGAGGCGAAGACCGCGTCGTTGTCGATCGATGCAGCCGGGCTCGCGGGGCTGACTGCAGACGCGCTTCCAGCCGGGCTTCCAGACGAGCCGGCCGCTGCGGTCGGAACCGAGGTCGGAGTCCCGGCCGGGCCCGTCGCAGGGCTCGAGCCGCAGGCCGCAACGAGCACGGCGGCAACGGCCAGCACGGCGAGCCGACGGGCGGCGATCAGCCGCCTGGGCGGGCGAGTTGCTGGCGACGGCGACGTACGGGACATCGTCCGATTGTCGCAGGTCCTCTATAAATTCCCTGTCCACCGGTCGTCCCATGACCGCCGACGCTGGAGCGTGTCCCTTTCTTAATCAAACGGCGCGTTGCGACTGAATCACATCGACCGTACCGTTGTGCCCGGAACCGTACGACGAGTTCCACCTCCCTCCCTCCGACCGGGAGCGCCGATTGGGCAGGCGCTCCCGGTCTTTTCTTGCCCGCGACCTTTGCCCCGGCGAAGGTTGTCAGGCGCGGTCGACCGCGGGATGAGGCGAGGGTGATCGGCATCTGTCAGAATCGGGCCAATGGAACTCACCTGGTACGGCCGGACCTGCGTCCGCCTCAAGGGCCGCGACGCAGTCGTCGTAGCCGACCCATACCCCTCGATCGTGGGGCCGACCGGGCGCGGAATCACCGGCGAGATCGTCACCTACAGCCACCCGGACGATGCGCCCCCGGCCCGCTCCAAGGGCAAGACCGCCCGGGATGGCAAGACGATCATCCCGAACAGCCTCGAGGATGCGTTCGTGCTGGACGGCCCGGGCGAGTACGAGATCCGGCACGTCCTGCTCACCGGCGTTCGAACCTATCGCGACGACAAGCGCGGGGACGATCACGGCCGCCAGACTGCCTTCGTGGTCGAGCTCGACCAGATGCACACGATCCATCTCGGTGACATCGGCCATCTCCTGACCGAGGAGAAGCTCGGCGACATCGGCTCGGTCGACATCGCCTGCGTGCCCATCGGAGGCAACCTCAGCGCCACCCGGGCAGCCGAGCTGATTGCCCAGCTCGATCCCAAGATCGTCGTCCCCATGCCGGTCTGCGAGAACGAGGCCGATTGCGACGAAGCCATGGCCAAGTTCTTCCACGAGATGGGCGGAACGCCCGGACCGGCCCAGGCCAAGCTCCAGATCGCGATGTCGGCCCTGCCCGACGAAACGACCGTCGTTCTGCTGGAGTCGCGCGGCAAGCAATAGACCCGCCGCAGGCACAGGGCCTGCGACCGGCAGGAGCGCCAAGGCATGCTCTTCGCCATCGATCCCGTGCCCGCCATCAATCTCCTCGCCGCCCGCGACCAGATGGCGTTCACGCTGGGCTTCCACATCGTCCTCGCCTGCCTGGGGGTGGCCCTGCCAACCTTCCTGCTGATCGCCAACTGGCGGGCGATCCGCCAGGACGACCCCGACGCCGACCGGCTGGCCAGGCGCTGGACCAGGATCGTGGCGGTGACGTTCGCCGTCGGAGCGGTCTCGGGCACGATCCTGTCGTTCGAGATGGGGCTCCTGTGGCCCGGCCTGATGGGCCGCTTCGGGGCGGCTTACGGCATTCCGTTCGCGATCGAGGGGATCTTCTTCTTCCTCGAGGCGATCTTCATCGCCATCTACATCTACGGCTGGGACCGGCTCACTCCGTGGACCCATTTCGTGTCCGGCATCCCGATCGTCATCGCCGGCCTGGGCGGGACGTTCTCGGTCGTGTCGGCCAACGCCTGGCTGAACCAGCCGGCTGGATTCACCATGGACGCGGCGGGCAACGTCACCAGCGTCAATGCGCTCGGGGTCATCTTCAACAACGCGACCTGGTATGAGACCGGGCACATGTTCCTGGCGGCCTACATGGTCAGCGGGTTCCTGCTTGCCTCGGTCTACGCCCTCGGGCGGTTGCGCGGGCGGCTCGACCGGTACACCCGCCTGGGGTTCCTGATCCCGTTCACGGTGGCGGCCATCGCGACCCCGTTCCAGGGTGCCGTGGGCGATATCGCCGCGCGCTCGGTGTTCACCGACCAGCCGGCCAAGTTCGCCGCGATGGAGCTGGTCCAGGTGACGGGCCCGAATGCTCCGGTGACGATCGGCGGGGTCCTGATCGACGGCAAGGTCGTGGGCGGCCTGTCGATCCCGTCGCTCGATTCCCTGCTGGCCGGATTCAGCACGGGCACGGTGATCCAGGGCCTCGACAGCATCCCGCTCGACGAGCAGCCTCCGGCCAACGTCGTCCACCTGGCCTGGGACACCATGTTGGGCATCGGCTTCGCGCTGTTCTTCCTGTCGGCATGGTTCGGCTTGACCTGGTTGCGCAAGCGCGACCTGCCGACGAGCCGCTGGTTCTATCGCTTTGCCGTCCTGGCCGGACCTGCCTCGGTCGTCGCCCTCGAGGCTGGCTGGGTCGTCACCGAGGTCGGTCGTCAGCCGTGGGTCGTGTACGGCCTCCTGACGAACGGCCGATGCAGTCACCCGGGCGCCGGGAATCCTGGTCACCTTCCTGGTCGTCCTGGCCATCTACGTGGTCCTGGGTACGGCAACGTTCCTGGTGCTGCGCTCGATGAGCCGGCGTGGTGCGGCGGAGGCCAACGCGTCGGACGTTCCGTACGGCCCCGGCCGATGAGACGATCCCGACCATGAACAGCGCCGATCTCGTGGCGATCGTGCTGTGGCTGGGCGTGGCGACCTACGCGGTGTTCGGCGGAGCCGACTTCGGGGCCGGCCTGTGGGACTTGCTGGCCGGCGACGCCGACCAGGGCAGGCAGCCCCGGGACCTGATCGACGCCTCGATCGGCCCGGTCTGGGAGGCCAACCACACCTGGCTGATCTTCGACATCGTGATCCTGTGGAGTGCCTTCCCGATGGCGTTCTCGTCGCTCATGTCGACCCTGTACATCCCGCTCACGCTGGCCGCCTTCGGGATCATCCTGCGCGGGGCGGGGTTCGCCTTCCGGAAGTACACCGGACAGCTCGCCCAGCGCCGGACCTTCGGCGCGATATTCGCCTTATCGTCGGTGATCACTCCGTTCTTCCTGGGCTGTGCCCTGGGCGCGATCGCCTCGGGCCGGGTTCCGGCAGGCAACGCGGCCGGCGATCCGTGGACCAGCTGGCTCAACCCCACCTCGATCCTCGTCGGGATCCTGGCGATCGCGGCCGGGGCCTACGTTGCCGCAGTGTTCCTGCTGGCGGCTGCGCGGCGGCGGGGCGAGCCGGACCTCGAACGCTACTTCCGGCAGCGGGCACTGGCGATGGGCGTCATTGCCGGCGCGCTGGCGCTCGGCGGCCTGGTCGTGATCGCTGAAGACGCGCCGCAGCTGGCTGCCGGGCTGCGACGGCCAGGGCACTGCCGCTCGTGATCCTGTCGGTGGTCCTGGGCAGCGCCAGCCTGGTGATGCTCTGGCGGGGCGCCAGCCGGGGCATCCGGGTGGTCGCCGCCGGTGCGGTCACCGCGATCGTGTGGGGCTGGGGCCTCGCCCAGTTTCCCTGGATCCTGCCTGATTCACTGTCGATCGACCAGGCGGCGGCCCCGGCCGGCACGCTCGATGCCCTGATCGTGATCTCGATCGTGGCCGCCCTGACGATCGGGCCGTCGCTGGCCCTGCTGTTCGTGCTCGACAGCCGGAGCCGGCTCGAGGCCGGCCACTGAGCGCAGCTCAGCGCTGGAAGACGGTCCGGCCGCGCTTGATGACGGTCCGGACCAGGTTGGCCCGGGCCAGTACGGGATCTGCTGGTGGCTCGGCACGCGCCAGATCACGAGGTCGGCCTGCTTGCCCGGCTCGATCGAGCCGATCTCGTCGCCCAGCCCAAGGGCGTGGGCCGGATTGATCGTGACGGCGGCGAGCGCCTCCGACGGGCGTCAGCTTCAGCTCGAGGCAGGCGACCGTCATGGCCAGGGGCAGGCTGGCGGTCGGCGATGTGCCCGGGTTGAAGTCGGTCGCGATCGCGACCGGGACGCCTCGATCGATCAGCGTCCGGGCCGGCGCGTAGTGGTCGGACATCAGGAACCAGGTCGTTGCCGGCAGGAGCGTCGCCACGACCGGCCGGCTCGTCGGGGCGACCCGGGCCAGGGCGTCGATGCCGGCCTCCGATGGCGCTGCCAGGTGGTCGGCCGACAGCGCCCCGATCTCGGCGGCAAGCTCGGCGCCACCGGACGGCGCGAGCTCGTCGGCATGCAGCCGGGGACGCATCCCGAAGTCCTCGGCCGCGAGCAGGATCCGGCGCGACTGGTCCGGCGCTGAAGACGCCCAGATTCGCAGAAGACATCGGCGAAGCGGGCCCGGCCCTGGGCCACGATGCCCGGCAGCTGTTCGTCCAGCAGGTACCGGGTGAAGGCCTCGGCCGGATCCCGGCGCCGGCGGAACTCCGCCGGGACGGCATGCGCGCCGAGCCACGTCGGCAGGATCTCGATCGGTCCCTCCCGGCCCAGGGTGTAGGCCGCCTCGAGCAGGCGCAGCTCGGTCGCCAGGTCAAGGCCGTAGCCCGACTTCGCCTCGATCGTGGTCACGCCGTGGCTGAGCATCTCATCGAGCCAGCGCCGGCCGTGGGCGAGGAGGTCCTCGTTCGAGGCGGCCCGGGTCGCCTCCACGGTCGACAGGATCCCGCCGCCGGCGGCCAGGATCTCGAGGTAGCCGGCGCCCTGCTGGCGGAGTCGCAGCTCGCCCTCGCGGCTGCCGCCGAAGAGCAGGTGGGTGTGGGCGTCGATCAGCCCCGGCGTGACCGTGCCGCCGTCGGCGTCGATCCGGGCGAAGCGGGCGATCGGCAGGCCCTGGGCCTCGAGGGACCGCTCGACCACGCTCCGCGGCCCGACCGCCACGATCCGGTCTTCCCAGGTCGCGACGACCGGGCCGTCGCTCCGGCCCGGCCGGCTCCAGGGCCGCGGGTCGGCCTGGCCGGCACCCATCCGGAGGCCGCCGGCCAGGGTCGCGATCTCGCTCGCGCCGAGGATCAGGAGGCCGACCGAGCGGCCATCGGTCAGGCCGCCCTCGATCACCCGCAGGGTCATCCGAGCCGAGTCATCCGGGCCGGTTCAGCCGGTCGTCGCGCTGGGCGGCGGCAAGGCGCAGTTCGAGGACCTGCATCGGGCTGAAGTCGCGCAGGCGCAGGTAGCCGGCCGCGGCCGCGCAGCGATCCTCGACCGGCGCGGACGGATCGAAGCCCGCGTGATCGGCCACCTCGAGCATGGCCGCCTGGGGGCACAGCCCGATCAGCTCGGACTCGAGCAGCTCGACGCCGTCGCGAGGCGGCCTCGGTCCGGACCGTCTCCCACACCAGCCACAGCGGGGTGACCGCAGAAGTCGAGCAGGTTCATCGAGACCTGGGCGCAGGCGCGGCTGGCCGGGCACCGCTGCCAGCCCGACGCCCATCGCCTGGACCCGGGGCAGGCCGCCGCCCGATTCGCGGACGCGCCGGGCGATCCGCTTGGCAAGCTCGAGGTCGGTCGAGACCAGGTTGATGTTGTAGGCGATCAGGAACGGCCGGGCGCCGACGGCAACCGCTCCGGCCGACGGGTGCATCCGGGCCGGCCCGAAGTCGGGCTGCCGGCCGTCCTGGCCGATCTCGACCTTGAGGCCCTCGTACTGGCCGCGCCGGACGTCGGCCAGCTTGACCCGGTCGGATCGGATTGCCGCGGCCGCGTACAGGTAGACGGGCAGGTCGAACCGGCTGGCGATCCGGGCGCCGAAGTCGCGGGCCAGCTCGACGCATTCGTCGAGGGTCGTCTCGCCGAGGGGCACGAACGGGATCACGTCGACGGCGCCGATCCGGGGGTGCTCGCCGGCCTGGCGTTCCATGTCGATCTCGCCGATCGCCACCTCGACGACGCGGTCCATGGCCAGGATCACGGCCGCGGGCCTCGCCGGCCAGGGTCAGCACGCTCCGGTTGTGGCTGGCGTCGCTGGTCCGGTCGAGGAGGAGCGCGCCCGGGCGTCCGGTCGACGGCCTCGGCCAGGCGATCCACGACCTCGCTCCGGCGGCCCTCGGAGAAATTCGGAACGCACTCGACGAGGCTGGCCACGGGTCCATCGTGCCACGTCTGCCGCGGCACTCGACGGTCCGCGGCGCAGGCGTCCAGGGGTCGCCCGGACCGGCGTCCTGTTCGGCCTATAACTGCCGTACGTAAGATGATAGGCTAACTCGATGTCCGATCCGGAACCGGCCGCCGTGCCCCGTCCCGAGCCCCGCCCGAGCCTCTTCCACCACCCGAACTTCCGCAAGCTGTGGGTGGGCGACACGATCAGCCAGTTCGGCACGCAGGTCAGCCAGCTGGCGATCCCGCTCGTGGCGATCCTGTTCCTCAACGCGACCCCGTTCGAGGTCGCCCTGCTCGGGACGGTCGAGTTCCTGCCGTTCCTGCTGTTCACGCTGCCGGCGGGGGCCTGGGTCGACCGGCTCCATCGCCGCCCGATCCTGATCATCGGCGACCTCGGCCGTGCCCTGGCCCTGGTCTCGATCCCGATCGCCTACGCGCTGGGGGTCCTGACGATCGCCCAGCTCTACCTGGTCGGGTTTGCGATGGGCATCCTGACCGTCTTCTTCGACGTGTCGTACCAGTCCTACCTGCCGTCGCTCGTCGATCGCGACCAGCTGGTCGAGGGCAACGCCAAGCTCCAGGCCAGCCAGTCCGCCGCCCAGATCGTCGGACCGGGCCTGGGTGGCTACGTGATCGGCGTCCTGACCGCGCCGATTGCGGTGGTCGTCGACGCTGCCAGCTACCTCGCCTCGGCCCTGTTCGTGTTCAGCATCCGGGGCAGCGAGGCGCCGATCCCGCCTCGGGAGGGTAGTCCGACCGGCCGGATCGATCGGGTTCGGGCGTTCGGCGGAGAGATCCGGGAGGGCCTGACCTTTGTCGTCGGCCACCCCTACCTGCGAATGATCGCGGGGGCCACCAGCACGAGCAACCTCTTCGGGAACATTGCGACCGGCATCCTGCTGGTCTACGTGGTCCGGGTCCTGCTGCTCGATCCCCTCCAGATCGGGCTGGTCTTCTCGCTCGGCAGCATCGGCGCATTCGCCGGCGCCCTGGTGGCGAACCGGATCGCGGCCCGGATCGGCGTCGGGCCGACGATCGTCGCGGCGATGGCGCTGAACGGGCCGGCCACCCTGCTGATCGCGATCGCGCCGGTCGGCAACCCGATGCCTTTCCTGGTCGCTTCCGTGGCCCTGGCCAGCTTCACCGGCCTCGTCTACAACATCAACCAGGTCAGCTTCCGCCAGGCGATCACCCCCGAGCGGATGCAGGGCCGGATGAATGCCACGATGCGCTTCCTGGTGTGGGGCACGATCCCGATCGGCTCGGTCCTGAGCGGCATCCTGGCCACGTTGTTCGGCCTGTCGACGACGATCTGGATCGGGGCAATCCTGTCGTTCACGCCGGTCCTGTTCCTCGTCTTCTCGCCGGTCCGGACGATCACGACGATGCCGACCAGCCCGGACGACTGGAGTGCCCGGAACCTGGCCCTTGAGGCGGCTGCGGCCGACGAGACCGGTCGGACGCCGCTGCTCTAGGAGCGAGTGTCCTCGCCGAGCATCGGGATCCGGATGCCGCGCTCGGCGCGCGACCTCGATCGCCCGCTCGTAGCCGGCGTCGACGTGGCGGACGACGCCCATGCCGGGATCGGTGGTCAGGACCCGCTCGAGCTTCCGGGCGGCCAGCTCCGAGCCGTCGGCCACGACGACCATCCCGGCGTGCTGGCTGTAGCCGATCCCGGTGCCGCCGCCGTGGTGGATGCTGACCCAGGTGGCCCCCGCGGCCGTGTTGACCAGGGCGTTCAGGAGCGGCCAGTCGGCGATCGCGTCGGAGCCGTCGCGCATCGCCTCGGTCTCGCGGTTGGGCGAGGCGACCGAGCCCGAGTCGAGGTGGTCCCGGCCGATGACGATCGGCGCGCTGACCGCGCCGCGTCCGCACGAGCTCGTTGAAGACGGCGCCGGCCCGCGCTCGCTCGCCGTAGCCGAGCCAGCAGATCCGGGCCGGCAGGCCCTGGAACGGCACCTTGGCCTCGGCCATCCGGAGCCAGCGGTGGAGGGCCGCCTTCTCCGGGAAGAGCTCGACCAGGGCGTCGTCCGTGCGCTGGATGTCGGCCGGATCGCCCGACAGGGCAACCCAGCGGAACGGCCCATTGCCCTCGCAGAAGAGGGGCCGGATGAAGGCCGGCACGAAGCCCGGGTAATCGAAGGCGTCGGCGACGCCCGCCTCCTGGGCCATCGCCCGGAGGTTGTTGCCGTAGTCGAAGACGACCGCGCCGGCCCGCTGGAAGTCGAGCATCGCCCGGCATTGGGCGGCCATCGAGCGCATCGCGTGGGCGATGTACACGTCGGGCTGGCTCGCCCGCAGGAGCCCGGCGTCGGCGAAGGCGATCTCCGCCGGGACGTAGCCGCCCAGCGCGTCATGGGCCGACGTCTGGTCGGTCACCACGTCGAAGCGCTCGCCCGCGGCGGCCCAGGCCGGCTCGATCTCGGCGGCGTTGCCGACCAGCGCGATCGACAGCGGCTCTCCGGCCGCGGCGGCGGCTCGGGCCATGCCCAGCGCCTCGTCCGGGTCGTGGCTCAGCCGGTCGACATAGCCGATCTCGAGGCGGCGCTTCGCCCTGGTCTCGTCGACCTCGATGCACAGGGCCACGCCATCGTTCATCGTCACGGCCAGGGGCTGGGCCCCGCCCATCCCGCCGAGGCCCGCGGTCAGCGTGACCCGACCGCGCAGCGTGCCGCCGAAATGCTGGCGAGCCAGCTCGGCGAACGTCTCGAACGTGCCCTGCAGGATGCCCTGGGTCCCGATGTAGATCCAGGAGCCGGCGGTCATCTGGCCGTACATCGTGAGGCCCTCCCGCTCGAGCTCGCGGAAGACCTCCCAGGTCGCCCACTTGCCGACCAGGTTCGAGTTGGCGATGAGGACGCGGGGCGACCATTCGTGGGTCCGGAAGACGGCCACCGGCTTGCCCGACTGGACGAGCAGCGTCTCGTCGTCGGCGAGCCGGCGGAGCTCGCGCACGATCGCATCGAACGCCGCCCACGACCTGGCCGCCCGGCCGGTTCCGCCGTAGACGACGAGCGCGTCGGGGTTCTCGGCCACCTCCGGGTCGAGGTTGTTCATCAGCATCCGGAGCGCGGCTTCCTGGCCCCAGCCGCGACAGGTGAGCTCGCTGCCGCGGGGCGCCCGGACGGGACGTGCGCCGGGGAGGGCCGGGCGACCTGCGATCGTCATTCGCGGATTCTAGCCGCCGGGTCAGTCGGGTACCCTCCCGACATGGGCATCCTCGCCGTGCGCCGCTGGTCCAGCCTCGACCCGGCCGAGCGCGAGCGCCTGCTCGCCCGCTCGACGGCCCAGATCTTCGAGCCCGGCCTGATGGCTTCGATCGACGCGATCTTCCAGGACGTGGCCGAGCGGGGTGACGAGGCGGTCCTCGAGGCGACGGCCCGGTTCGACGGCGTGAAGCTGGGGTCCGGCTCCGACCTGGCGGTCTCCGGGGCCGAGCTGGCCGCGGCGCATGCCGGGATCGCTCCAGGGTTGCTGGCCGGGATTCGCGAGGCGATCGCCAACAGCCGCCTGTTCAACGAAGCCCAGGCGGCCGAGACCGGGCGAGCCTGGTCTCAGGAGGTCCGGGCCGGGTTCGAGCTCGGCGAGCAGTTCTGGCCGATCCCCAGTGCCGGCCTGTTCGTCCCGTGCGGCAAGGCCTCGTATCCGTCGGTCCTGTGCCAGATCGGAACACCGGCGGTCGTGGCCGGGGTCGGGCGGATCGCGGTGGTGGTCCCGCCGACTCCGGGCGGCGACGGAGCGGTCGACCCGGCGACGCTGGCGGTCGCCCATGAGCTGGGGATCAGCGCCGTGTTTCGGGCCAACGGACCGGCCGGGATCGCGGCCCTCACGTTTGGCACCGCGACGATCCCGCGGGTGCGCAAGATCGTCGGTCCGGGCAGCCCGGCCGTGACGGCGGCCCAGGTCCTGGCCCAGCGCTACGGCGTCGCGACCCAGATGCTGTGCGGTCCGTCGGAGAGCCTGATCATCGCCGACGAGACGGCGGATCCGTGGCGAGTGGCGATCGACCTGCTCAACGAAGCCGAGCACGGCGATGATTCGGCGGCCACCCTGATCACGAGCTCCGAGGCGCTCGTGGCGGCCGTCGAAGCCGCCGTGGCCGAGCAGCTGCCCCGGCTGTCAGCGGTTCGGGCCGCCGCGGCTCGGGCGGTCCTGGCCGATCTCGGTGGCGCGATCCTGGTCGAGACGATGGCCGACGCAATCAGCCTGGCCAATGCCTACGCCGCCGAGCATGTCCAGCTGGCCGTGGCCGATCCGGAGGCAACACTGGCCGGACTGCACTACGCCGGCGAGGTCGCTCCTCGGCCAGGACACCCCGATCGGCGCATCGAGCTACACCCTCGGCATCCCGGCAACCTTGCCGACCGGGGGCTACGCCCAGCTCAACGGCGGGGTCACGGCCCGCACGTTCATGACCTCGACGTCGACTGCGCGGCTGTCGCCCGAGGCCCTGGCGGGCCTGGCCGAACCGACCCTGGCCCTGGCCGACCACGAGGGATTCCCGGCCCACGCGGCCGCCTTCCGGCTACGCGGCCTGGGCTAGCTGGGTCCTGCGGCCACGCTGGCGGCGGGCTCATCGGCCCGAGGGCCGGCGGGCTCAGCGGCCGTGCCGGCCCGGATCTTCCGGATTACCAGCCCCCGTGGTGGTAAGGAAGATTGGCCGTGCCGTGGGGCCGAAGCAAGGTCCAAACGGGCCATATCGTGCACAGACGATCACGATCGCCCGCCAATCCAACCCAGATCGGACGAGATTCGTTCTCTACCACCTCACCGGTTGGTATTCCGGAAGAATCGGTCCTTGTCGCGCCGGCCGTGGCCGACTGCCGACTTCCCCGCCGTGCCGGCCGAGGCCTAGCTGGCGGTCGGCTTGCCGCCGCGGCGTCCGGGCATGCCCACGCGCCACCAGATGAATGCCGCCACCGCGATCACGGCGACGACCAGGATCACCGTGTCGAAGGGCTGCAGCGCGTGGCGGATGTCGACCCAGTTCTCGCCCAGCAGCGTTCCGCCGTAGACCAGCGCCACCGACCAGATGAACGCGCCCGCGGCCGTGTACACGACGAACTTTCCGATCGGCATCCGGGCGATGCCGGCCGGGAAGCTGATGAACGTCCGGACGATCGGGATGAACCGGCTGAAGAAGGCCGTCTGGGCGCCCCACTTCGCGAAGAACCGCTCGGCCGCGTCGATCTCGTGGGGCCGGATCAGCAGGTACCGGCCGTAGCGCTCGAGGAACGGCCGGCCGCCCCAGGCGCCGATGGCATACGCAATCAGCGACCCGATCACGTTGCCGATCGTGGCCGCGATGCACCACGAGCCAGAAGTTCCAGGGGCCGTTCGTCAGCGGCTCGATCGCGGCCTTGTCCGAGACCAGGAAACCGGCGAACGGCAGGATCAGCTCGGACGGCAGCGGGATCATCGCCGACTCGATGGCGCTCGCGACCAGGACCCCGAGGTAGCCGAACGACCCGTACAGGTTGGTCAGGAACGGGATGACGATCTGGTCGAGGAAGGCGAGCATCAGGCCGCGCAGGATGGCTGGGTCACGCCCGGCAGGATAGCCGACTACCATCGACCTCGTGACCGACCCAATCGTCCTCACCGGCGCGACGCTGACCATCGCCGACGTCGAGGCGGTGGCCCGCCACGGCGCCCTGGTGAGCCTCGATCCGGATGCCCGTGCCCGCGTCCAGGAGGCGCGCGACGTGATCGAACGGCTCGTCGCCGAGGGCCAGGTGGTCTACGGCGTGACGACCGGCTTCGGCGACCTGGCGAGCACCTCGATCGCACCGGCCGACGCGGCCCGGCTCCAGCAGAACCTGCTGATGAGCCACGCGGCGGGCGTCGGGCCCGGCATTCCCGATCGAGGTCGTCCGGGCGATGCTGCTGCTTCGGGCCAACACCCTGGCGCTCGGCCACAGCGGCTGCCGGCCGCTGATCATCGATCGCCTGCTCGAGATGCTCGCCACGGGGATCCATCCGATCGTTCCCGAGCAGGGATCGCTGGGCGCGTCGGGCGACCTGGCGCCGCTGGCTCACCTGGCCCTGCCCCTGATCGGCCGGGGCGAGGTCGAGTTCCACGGCCAGCGCGTGCCCGCCCTGATCGCCCTGCGCCAGGCCGGCCTCGAGCCGCTGACGCTCGAGGCAAAGGAGGGCCTGGCCCTCCTCAACGGGACCCAGATGATGTCGGCGATCGGCGCCCTCGCGCTGGCCGACGCGGATCGCCTGGCGCGAACAGCCAGCGTCGCGGCGGCCCTGTCGGTCGAAGCGCTGCTCGGCACGGACGTCGCGTTCTCCGCTGCCTACCAGCTGGCCCGGCCGCATCCCGGCCAGATCGACCGTGGCCGGCGAGCTGCGCCATCTCCTGCGCGACTCGACGCCTCCAGGCGAGCCACCACGGCCATGCCCACAAGGTGCAGGACCCGTACTCGCTGCGCTGCGTGCCCCAGGTCCACGGCGCCGTCCGGGATGCGCTCGACTACCTGCGCGGCGTCCTGCTGATCGAGCTGAACAGCGCCACCGACAACCCGCTCGTGTTCCCCGGTGGCGGGAGTGCCGATCCGGACACGATCGCGACCGGCGGCGGGCTGGTGATCAGCGGCGGCAACTTCCACGGGGAGCCGATCGGCCTGGCCCTCGATTTCGCGAAGCTGGCGGTGGCCGAGCTCGGCTCGATCAGCGAGCGGCGCACCGCGCTGCTCGTCGATGCCCGCCTCAACGGCGGCCTGCCGCCGTTCCTGGCAACCTCCTCGGGGATCGACTCGGGGCTGATGATCCTGCAATACACGGCCGCCGCCCTGGTCTCCGAGAACAAGGTGCTGGTCCATCCGGCCACCGCCGACTCGATCCCGACCAGCGCCAACCAGGAGGACCACGTGTCGATGGGCTCGATTGCGGCGCGTCATGCGCGGACCGTGGTCGAGCACGTCGAGCGGGTGATCTCGATCGAGCTGATCGTCGCCGCGCAGGCGCTCGACCTACGCCTCGAGCTGCTGCCCGGGACAGCGCCGGGGACCGGCGTGCGAGCGGCCCACGCCGCGATCCGCGCCGTGGTCCCCCACCTGGACGGCGATCGCGAGCCGGGTCCGGACCTCGCCGCGGCGATGCGCCTCGTCCAGAGCGGTGAGCTGGCGGTGCTGGTCGGGCAGCCATGATCCGGATCATCGACGTCGTCGACGCCGATTCGTTCGGCCTGGTCCCGCCCTGCGCCGATCCCGGATTCGATCATCGCTCGTGCGACTACTGGGAAGACGCCGACCGCGGCTCCAAGGCTGCCCGCCTGGCCTGGCTCGAGCCGGCCGCGGCGGCAGCGCCGCCCCGGCGGGTCAATCCGTTCGGTGACGACGATGAGCCCGAAGCCGCCGGGCCGGTCGCCAATCCGTTCGCGCTCGGCCTCGGCGTCGACGGGTCCGGCGGTCAATCCATTGCTCGAGGAGCGCACGGCCATCGTCGACAATCCATTTGCGCCCCGGCCAGCCGCCCGGCCCGGCGCCGGTCGCGACGCTCCCCGCAAGCTCGGCCTGCTGAGCCGGGGCCTGGCCATCTTCGGGAGCTACGCGAAGGTCCTCCCCGTGGACGACCGAGCCGACCGTCTACGCCCAGTTCGGGCCGCTCTCGGCCTACCCGCGGGCGCTCCGCCTGCGCGAGCTCTACCCCCAGCTGCCCGACGCCCCACTCCCGGCCGTGATCACCTGCATCGCCACGACGGCGGCCGGCCGTGGTGCCGGGCACGCCCAGCGGCTGGTGGCCGCGGTGTGCGACGACCTGGCCGAGCGAGGCTTCGCCGCGGTCGAGGCGTACCCGCAGGAAGGCGCCCCGCCGGACTCGACGAGCGCGGCGACCCCGGCGTTCTGGCTGTCCTGCGGATTCGAGCTGGCGGTCGCCGACGAGCGCTTCCCGGTCGTTCGGCGAGAGCTCGAGTGAGGCTCCGGCAACGGCAGGGCCAACGGCCGGGACGAAAGCCATGGCCGGTCCTCGTCGGGCTGAGCCTCGTCCTGGCCGCGTGCGGCGCGAGCGCCGGCATCGCCCGGGGCGCGTTCGACGAGCACGCCGGCCAGCCCAACATCGTCCGCCGTCGTCGCCATGCCTTCGTCCGCGTCCGTTGCTCCGGGCTCCTCGGATCCTTCGGCAAGTCCGGCTGGACCGACGGTCCCGATCGATCCGGACCTGCTGGCCATCCTGCCTTCGACGGTGGGCGGGCAGTCGATCAGCGAGATCCCCGAGATCGAGGCGAACCTCGTGACGGACCCTGACCTCGTCGCCAACGCGGCCTCGCTGGCCGTCGCGCTCGGGATCAACTCGGCAACCGGGGACTTCGCCTACGTCGCGGTGGTCCAGCTCAAGCCGCTCGTCTTCGACAACGCGTGGTACGTCTCGTGGCGCGAGAGCTACAACCAGGGCGCCTGCTCGCAATCGAGCGGCCTGCAGGGCACCAGGAGCGCGACGATCGGCGGCTTGCCCGTGTTCGTCGGCACCTGTGCCGGCGGAGCAACGACCTACCAGGTCCACCTGCCGGCCCCCGACCGGGTCGTCTCGATCACCTCGGTCGGTACGGCCGACTTCGGTTCGCAGGTCGTGGCCGGCCTGAAGCCCTAGCCCGGGCCGGCCGCTACTCCCAGGGGGTCTTCGGCGGACGGCGCAGGTGGGCGAGGTCGTTGAGCAGGATCAGCCGGGCGTCGCCCGGGCCCGAACCATGCTCGAAGCGCAGCGCCGTCAGGTTGGCCTGGGACTGCTGGAGCCGAAGTCGGAACTCGCGCACCTCGATCCCGAGGGCGACGCAGACCAGGATCCGGTTGAGCGAGCTGTGGGCGACCACGAGGATCGGCCGCTCGGCAACGCGCGCGTCGGCGTCGAGACGGTCGTGGGCGGCAAGCTGGTCGGCCAGGAACGAGCTGACCCGCCGAGCCACGTCGTTGCCGGACTCACCGCCGGGGCAGGCCGTCGTCGCCGGGTCGATCTCCCAGGCGAGCCGCTCGTCCGGATCGCGCTGATCGATCTGGGCGTAGGTCAGTCCCTCCCAGTGGCCGTAGTCCATCTCCCGCAGTCGCGGATCGGGCTCGACTGCGGGGGCTTGCCGGGCTGCGTCCGGCGATGATCGAGGCCGTCTCCCGGGCGCGCACCAGTGGGCTGCACAGGATCCGCTGGAAGCGGACCTTGTCGAGGCGCACGGCCAGGGCCATCGCCTGGGCCTGGCCGGCTGCCGACAGCTCGATGTCGATCCGCTGGCCCAGGTGCTGCTCGGGGTCCGACCGGGGCGTCAGGCCGTGACGGGTCAGGACCAGGGTGAGCACGGCTCGAGTCTACGGGATGCGAGAATAGCGCCGGAGGTAGCACGAGCCGATGACTGACATCCACGCCAGCCCGGACCATGGCCCTGGTCAAGCCGCCGACCACGCCGCTGCCGACCACGCCGCCGCCGATGGCCATGGCGCATCCGGGCACGGCGGGGGCGACCATGACGGGCATGGCGATGAGGCCCTTGGCCCGGTCGACGTGCAGATGTGGAGCGTCGGCGTCCTGGGCGTCGCCGTCGGCCTGCTCGTCTGCCTGTGCTTCGCCCTCGCGACCGGAGTGATCGCCTAGAACAAGCCGACGATGTTCCCGTCGGCGTCGATGTCGATCTTCTCGCCGCCCGGGATCGACGGCAGGCCGGGCATCGTTCGCATCTCGCCGATCAGCGGCGTGACGAAGCCCGCCCCGGCCGACAGTCGGACGTCCCGGATCGGCACCGTGAAGCCGGTCGGCCGGCCTTTCAGGTTCGGATCGTGGCTGATCGAGTACTGGGTCTTGGCCATGCACACCGGCCAGGTGGCCGTAGCCGAGCTCCTCGTACGGCTTGAGCGCCCGAGCGGCAGCGGGCAGGTACTCGACCCCGGCCGCGCCGTAGACCTGGGTGGCGATCGGCTCGATCTTGGTGCGCAGCGAGGCCTCATCGGGATACAGGAAGTGGAAGTCGGGCGAGCCGGCCTCGGCGGTATCCCAGACGGCCTCGGGCCAGCGTCTCGGCGCCGGCGCCGCCGTCGGTGAAGTGAGTCGAGACGACCGCCGCCCGTGCCCCCGCCGCCAGCGGCGACCTCCTGGATGGCCGCCACCTCGGCCGGCGTGTCGGTCGGGAACGCGTTGATCGCGACGACCACCGTCGACGCCGTAGCTGCGGACGATCTCGACCTGCTTGGCGAGGTTCTGGTGCGCCGAGCCGGACGGCCTCGACGTTCTCCTCGAGGAGGGCCGGATCGAGCGGCTTGCCGGCCACGATCCGGCCAACGCCGCCGTGCATCTTCAGGGCCCGGACCGTGCCGACCATCACCGCCGCGTCGGGTCGCAGCCCGGACTGGCGGCACTTGATGTCGAAGAACTTCTGGGCGCCCATGTCGGCCCCGAAGCCGGCCTCGGTGCACACGATCTCGTTGGTCACCAGGGCCAGCCGGTCGGCCAGGACCGAGTTGTTGCCATGGGCGATGTTGGCGAACGGGCCGCAATGGACGAAGGCGGGGCCGCCCTCGAGGGTCTGCAGCAGGTTGGGCTTGATCGCGTCGACGAGGAGGACGGTCATCGCCCCGGCGACCTTGAGGTCCTCGAGCGGTGACCGGCTTGCCGTCGCGCGTGTAGCCGACCACCACCCGGCTCGAGGCGGTCGCGCAGGTCGTGCAGGTCGGAGGCCAGGGCCAGGATCGCCATCACCTCCGAGGCAACCGTGATCATCGTCTCGGTCTCGCGCGGAATGCCGCCGTCCCGGCCGCCGAGGCCGATGACGACCTTGCGCAGGGCCCGGTCGCTGATGTCGACGACGCGCGGCCAGGTCACGCTGAGCGGGTCGATCCCGAGCGGGTTCTTGTGATACAGGCTGTTGTCGAGGAAGGCCGCCGCCAGGTTGTGGGCCGCCCCGATCGCATGGACGTCGCCGGTCAGGTGGAGGTTGAAGTCCTCCATCGGGATCACCTGGCTGTAGCCACCGCCGGCGGCTCCGCCCTTGATCCCGAAGACCGGGCCCAGGGACGGCTGGCGGATGGTGACGGCCGCCCGCTTGCCGATCCGGTTCAGGCCCTGGACCAGCCCGACCACCGTGGTCGACTTGCCTTCGCCGAGCGGGGTCGGGGTGATCCCGGTCACGAGGACGTACTTGCCGCGGGGGTTGGCCGCCTCGAGCCGCTCGATCGCCGCAAGCGGCACCTTGGCCTTGCGCGGTCCGTACAGCTCGATCTCGTCGTCGCGCAGGCCAAGCTCCCGGGCAATCTCGATGATCGGGCGGGGCGTGACGGATCGGGCGATCTCGAGGTCGGACGGAAAGCTCATCGGTGGACTCCAGCTATGACGGTCGAGGTTGAACGGGCGGCTTCGGCCTGGGCGCGGGCGGCCTGCAGGACGTGGGTCATCAGCAGGGCGTTGGTCACCGGCCCGACCCCGCCGGGGACCGGGGTGATCGCACCGGCGACGCGGCGGGCCGACTCGAAGTCGACGTCGCCGACGAGCGTCTCGCCGGCCGATCCACGGTCGACGACGTTGATCCCGACATCGACCACCGTCGCCCCGGGCTTGAGCATCGCTCCGGTGACCAGGCCGGGCTGCCCGGCTGCAACGACCACGATGTCGGCCGACGCGAGCTCTGCGGCGAGGTCGGGCGTTCGCGAGTGGCAGATCGTGACCGTGGCGTCCTCGCGGGTCAGCAGGATCGCCGCCGGCCAGCCGACCACGTTCGAACGACCGACGACGACGGCCTTCTGCCCGCGCAGCTCGATGCCCGAGCGCTTGAGGAGCTCGACCGCGGCCTGGGCGGTCGTCGGCACGAAGCCCGGGTGGTTCAGCAGCAGACGACCGGCATTGAGCGGGTGGATCCCGTCGACGTCCTTGGCGGGATCGATCGCGCCGGTCACGACGGACAGCGGAATGGTCTGGGGCAGGGGCATCTGGACGATGATCCCGCTGACCAGCGGGTCGTGGTTGAGCTCGATCAGCCGGCGCCGCAGGAGGACCCCCGAAGCCTGGTCCGAGACCTCGACCAGGCGCCCTTCGATGCCGGCCGAGCGACAACCTCGCAGGATCTGCTGGAGATAGACGGCGGACGGCGCATCGGCCCCGACGATCACGACGGCGAGCGCCGGGGCGTAGCCGTTGGCGTTCTTGAAGTCGGCGACGTCGGCCTGGACCGAGGCGCGAATCTCCGCCGCGATCGGGCTGCCGAGAAGGAGTCGTGCCTCGCCCTGGTTGGGCCACTCCGGTCAGGCGCCCCCGACGAGCGGGGCCCGCAGCTCGCCCGACGCCACGACCTCGCGGGTGGCCAGTGACAGCCCGTCGATCTGGTCCAGGAGGTCACCGACCCGGGCGGACATCTGCGCACTGAATGCCCCATCGCCCACGGCCGGCAGGTTGACCAGGACGTTGGCCGCGGCGCCGTGGGCCGCGGCGGTCGCCAGGAGGCAGGCCACGATGAGGTCGCTCGCCGCGTTCATGTTGCAGCGCCCGGCCAGCGCCTGGGCCGACTCGACGATCTCCAAACAGGCCTCGACGCAGGCGAGCGGCACGGTCGAGGCGGTTCTCGCCGCGATCCTCAGGGTCGCGGTGCGCAGCGTCTGCTCGGCCTCCGTATCACGGGGCAGGCGCAGGGCCGCGCCGAACTCGGCATACGCGGCGGCATCGTCGTCGGCCAGTTGCAGCAGATGATCGGCGAGGGCGCGACCGGCCGCGCCTGCCGCGGTGTGCGTCGCCGCATGGTGGGCGTACTTCGGGCGGCCCTGAGACAGCGAGGCGACCATCGCCACCAATCCGGCGGCAAGCGACGCAGCGACGGCCGAGGCGCTTCCCCCGCCAGGGACGGGTTCGGACGAGGCCAGGGCCTCGACAAAACCGCCGACCGTCACGTCCCGAAAGCGCGTCGGCTCGCCCGAAGTTGGTGCGCTGGGCATGGCCGAATTGTAGGCCCGCCACCCTGTCCAACAAGCAGGATGTCTCGCAGGGCAGGCACGGTACCGGCGCGCCGCCCTGCGAGACGAAGGTGCCCGCCAACGACCGAGGGAGGGCCGGCCGACGGGCTCAGATCAACGGCGCGCCAGGCGCCTCATGCGGCGAGGAGGGACTCCGCCAATCCGCGGGGCTCGACCTCGTCGGCGGCCTCGACGACCCATCGTCGCGCCCGATGCTGGTAGGTCACCTGGAAGCGCGCGCGGGGCGTTTGGACCTCGAAGAACGAGCGAGGCCCGGTCTCGATTGGATAGGCCGCTCGTTCCTCGCGGACCAGGTTGGATGACGTGATCAGCAGGCGCTCATCGGCCCACGTGATCTCGCGTGGTCGTCCGTCGAACCAATCGGTCTTGACGTGGACGGGCGTTGGCTCCATCCGAAGCATTGCCATGGGTCCACTCCTTCCCGGACCCTCCTGGTGGGTCCAACCATGCAGCTGAGCGACAGAACGGGTGTTCGGTATGTCCTGACACTAGATCGAACATCCGTTCGGTGTCAAGAGCTCAGCGCAGAATTGCTCGGGGCTGCGACAGCTCGTCTGTCACAGCTGTCAGGGCTGTCCGGCGCCGGAGCGAGGCAGCCGTTTCGGCGGTGCGGACGGGCCGTCCGGGTCGAGCATCCCGGTCCGGCGCTCGAGCGGCTTCATTGGATCGCGCTCGAAGGGCGCCGGCAGGCCCGAGCCCAGCAGTCGGGCTCGCGTCACCGCCCGCTCGCCAAATCGCCGTCGGACCTCGTCGGCGGCCTCGGTCGCCCGCCGCCGCCGGCCGTCCTCGCCGGCGCCCTCTTCCGCGAACAGGGCCAGCTGCTCGCGCTCGGCGAAGCCGGAGGTGCCCACGCCGAGGAGGCGGATGTAGAGCCCGCGAATCTCGGGCCGGGCCAGCTCGGTTGCAATTCGCCAGATCGGCTCGGCCAGGTCGGTCGGCTCGGGCAAGGTCCGCTGGCGGGTGATCGTCCGGAACGACGTGTCGCGGATCTTGACCTGGACCGTGGCTGCTCGAAGTCCCGCCGAGCGCAGCCGCAGCGCCACCCCGTCGGCCATCGCGAGGAGCGTCTTGTCGATCAGGACGGGGTCATTGGTGTCGACGTCGAAGGTGTGCTCGTGGGAGATCGACTTGGCGGCCGCGCCGTCGCTGACCGGATCGTCGTCGATCCCGCGGGCCCGCTGGGCCAGCGTCGCTCCGTGCTTCCCGAAGCGCCGAACGAGCAGGTCGCTGGGGAGGCGGGCCAGGTCGCCCATCGTGACAACGCCGAGCTCGGCCAGGCCGGCGGCCGTGCGCTCGCCGACGCCCCACAGCCGCTGGATCGGCAGGGGCGCGAGGAAGTCGGCCTCGCTGCCGGGCTCGACGACGACGAGGGCGTCCGGCTTGCGCAGGTCGGACGCAATCTTGGCCACGAGCTTGGTGGTCGCGACGCCGACCGACGCCGTCAGCTGGACCTCGTCCAGGATGGCTGCCCGAATCGCCCGGCCGATCGTCGGGCCGTCGCCGAACAGGGCCCGGGATCCGCTCACGTCGAGGAACGCCTCGTCGATCGAGATCGGCTCGACCAGCGGCGTGTAGCGGCGCAGGATCGCCATCACCTCGCGGCTGACGGCCTGGTACTTGCGCCCATCGACCGGCAGGAAGACGGCCTCCGGGCACAGCGCGCCGGCCGTCCGAAGGGGCATGGCCGAGCGGATCCCGAACTTGCGCGCCTCGTAGCTGGCTGCCGAGACGACCCCGCGCTGGTCGGGCGTGCCACCGCCCGACGACGACCGGCCGGCCGCGCAGCTCGGGTCGATCGCGCTGTTCGACGGCAGCGAAGAACGCGTCGAGATCGACGTGCAGGATTGTCCGGCTCGGTCACCGGACCATGATGCGCCGGGTCGTCCGGTCGTCGAGCCAGGGCCCCTCGGCCCAGGCCGGGACCGCCAGCGTCAGCCCTTGGGCTCGACCACCACCGTGACTTCCGGGGTCATGCCGGCCAGGACCCGGATCGCGACCTTGTAGGTGCCCAGGGACTTGAGCGGCTCGTCCAGGTCGATCTTGTGGCGATCGACGTCGATCCCTCGCCGAGCCAGCGCGTCGGCGATGTCCTTGGCCGTGATCGAGCCATACAGCTTGCCGCCGTCGCCGACCTTCACGCCCATCGTGAGGGTAGTCCCGCCGATCCGGTTCGCGTTGATCTCGGCCTCGTCGCGCTCCCGCTTGCGCTTGTCCTCGCGGCTGGCGATGTCGTGCTGCCAGGCCCGATAGGCCCCGCCGGCGGCCGGCACGGCCAGCTTCTGCGGGATCAGGAAATTGAGCGCATAGCCGTCGGCGACCGTCTTCATCTCGCCGCTCTTGCCGAGCGCCGCGACATCGGCCGTCAGGATCACCTTCACGCGAGCTTACCCTCCTTGTAGATCCAGGTCCGGACCCGCGGTCCGACCCTGCTCGAACGCAGGGCCCCGGCGCCCAGGTCGAATGCCTGGGGAATCCGGCGGATTGCGCGCCGGATCGGACCCGGCATCAGTCGTCGAATTTGGGCGACGTCGCGGTCGAACGCGGTACGGTCGATGCCGAGCTCGTCGAGCTTCTCGACGAGCACCTCGCTGGGGACGCCGTCGAGGAACACGTCGATCGCCAGGATGACCACCACGAGGTCGTCGAGACCGCCGATCAACGGGATCCGGTCGGGGATCAGGTCGGACGGCAGGACGAGGTAGCCGAGCGCACCGCCGAGGAGCGCCTTGCGGCTGAGCGGGCGTGCGCTCGTCGAGGACCAGCTCCCAGAGCAGCCGGCCATACGTCGGGGCGCGACTGGCGACGGGCAGGAAGGCGCTCATGGTCATGACCCGGCTGACTGCCCGGGCCGAGCCGCTGCGTTCCTTCTTCTTGCTCTTCTTGCCTGCGCCATGTTCGGTCGCGTGCTCCGACTTCGAGCTGACTCCCGGCATCGTGAGGTGGCCTCGTGCGATCCGGGACAGCGCAGTCTACCAGTGGCGTGAGCCACGGCCAACGAGGGTCGCCCGATCGCGGGCGGCAGGCGGTGTTGCCCGGTGTTGACAATCGAACGTACGTTCTGTACCGTGCTCGTGATTGGAGGTCGGATGACCAAGCACGACGCGGAACGCAAGCTCAAGATCGTCGACTACATCGCCGCAACCCTGCGCACGCGGGGCGTGCCGCCGTCGGTCCGCGAGATCGCCCTGGCCGTCAACCTGGCCTCCACTTCGGCGGTCCACCACCACCTCCAGATCCTCGAGCGCGAGGGCTATCTCGAGCGCGGCGCCGGTCAGGCGCGGTCGATCCGGCTGACGCCGACCGCTGCCCTCCAGCTCGGACTGTCGAGCGAGCTGACGCCGCAGGCCGCGGCGACCGAGTCGCACCTCCTGCCGATCATCGGCGAGATCGCGGCCGGCGGCCCGATCGAGGCCTACCAGCGCGCCGACGAGACGATGGCCGTGCCCGAGATGCTCGCCCCGAGCGGCGACGCGTACGTCCTGCGGGTCCGCGGCGACTCGATGATCGACGCGCACATCGCCGACGGCGACTTCGTCGTGATCCGGCCCCAGTCCACCGCCCGCAACGGCGACATCGTGGTGGCCCAGGTCGAAGAGAACGCGGTCACCCTCAAGCGCTTCTTCAAGGAGTCAGGGCGGATCCGCCTTCAGCCGGCGAACCAGCGAATACGCGCCGATGTTCTACGACGACGTCCTCATCCAGGGCAAGCTGATCGGGGTCATCCGCCGGCTCGACTGAGCCAGGGCGCCTGGCGACAGGCCCGTCGGGACAGTTTCGTCCACAGGCTCGTCCACATCGCGTCCACGCCCGGTGCCGATTGGTGGACGGCCGATGGCTGCCGCCCCAGCCTTGTTGATCGATCGGCCGGCCGGGCAGCGACCATAGGGCCTTCCACGCCAACGCACCGGTGACACGCTAGTTGTCACAGCGGCCCCGCAATCTGGATGTGCCTTGATCGACCGACTGCCGCCCCAGAGCCTCGAAGCCGAGCAATCCGTCCTCGGCTCGATCCTGATCGACCGCGACGCGATCGTCGAGATCGCCGAGTTCCTGCGCGCCGAGGACTTCTACCGCCAGGCCAACGGATCGATCTACGCCGCGATGCTCGACCTGTTCGAGCGCCGCGAGCCGGTCGACATCGTGACCGTCGCCGAGTCGCTCGAGCGCAAGGAGCAGCTCGATGCGATCGGCGGGCGGTCGTACCTGGCGAGCCTGTCGAACCAGACCCCAACAGCGGTCCACGCCGTCCAGTACGCCCGGATCGTCGAGCGCAAGGCCGTCCTGCGCAACCTCATCGCAGCCGCCGGCAAGATCGCCGGGATCGGCTACGAGGATCCGGCCGAGATCCAGGAGGCCATCGACCGGGCCGAGAGCGAGCTGTTCAGCGTCAGCCAGCGCCGGATCGAGACCGGCTTCAGCAAGCTCAACTCGCTCCTCCACGACGCCTACGACCGGCTCGACTACCTGCACGCCCACCGGGGCGAGATCAGCGGAGTGCGGACCGGCTTCTCGGACCTGGATGCCCTGACCACGGGACTCCAGAAGAGCGACCTCGTCGTGCTCGCCGCCCGGCCCAGCGTGGGCAAGACGAGCTTCGCCCTGAACATCGCCGAGCACGCGGCCGTCCGCGACGGGCGCAGCGTCGGCGTGTTCAGCCTGGAGATGAGCAAGGAGCAGCTGGTCCTGCGCCTGCTGTCGAGCGTCGCCAACATCGACTCGCAGCGCCTGCGGAGCGGCTTCCTCGAGGAGATGGACTTCGCCCGGATCGCGCCGGCCATGAACTCCCTGTCGGCCGCGCCGATCTACATCGACGACACGCCGAACATCAGCGCCATGGAGCTGCGGACCAAGGCTCGCCGGCTGCAGGCCGAGGCCGGCCTGGACCTGATCATCGTCGACTACCTCCAGCTGATGCAGGCCACCACCCAGAACCGCGACGCGAACCGGGTCCAGGAGGTCTCCGAGATCTCGCGCGGGCTGAAGGCGCTCGCCCGCGAGCTGTCGGTGCCGGTCGTCGCCCTGTCGCAGCTGTCGCGCCAGCCGGAGATGCGCGAGTCGCGCGAGCCACGCCTGTCGGACCTGCGCGAGTCGGGCGCCATCGAGCAGGACGCCGACCTGGTCATGTTCCTGTGGCGCGAGAAGGAACGAGCGGGCGAGGACCAGGACGCGGACGGCGAGGTGATCAACCTCAAGCTGGCCAAGCACCGCAACGGACCGACCGGCGAGATCAAGCTGTGGTTCAAGAAGACCCAGACCCGCTTCGTCAGCTACGCCGGGGAGCGCTACGCGGACGTCGCCGGTTAGGTTCGGCTGTGTGCCGATCGGTGCACTCCGGCACCACTTTGCGTTCGCGCACCGCCTCGGCAGCCCATAAGGCGCGCATTTCGTGCTCGATTTGGCGCGCTGGCGGGCCTTCGAGGGGCTGGTACTCCCTTGACGGGACGGGTATCGTCCCGCTTCTAGAGTCCGACCATTCGCCGGCTGATCGCGAACCGAGCGCGCGAACGCCCGATTCCGTCGTCCGTCCCCCAGGGCGGGCTCTCGATTCGTTCCTCGCTCAAGGCGCAGGAGGGCCGGAACCAGGGTGTACCAGGATCGAACGCTCGTCTGCCGCGACTGCGCCGAGGAGTTCATCTTCTCGGCCGGCGAGCAGACCTTCTTCCTCAGCAAGGGACTGCAGAACGATCCCCAGCGCTGCCTGTCCTGTCGCTCTGCGGCGAAGCGGGCCCGTGCGAACGGGGGTCCGCGCGAGTTCCACGCCGCGATCTGCGGAACATGTGGCGGCCAGGCCATCGTGCCATTTGCTCCACGCAACGATCGGCCGATCTACTGCAGCTCCTGTTACGACAAGGTCCAGGCAGCGCGCGAGGTCTCGGCAGCCAGTCCGGCCTGAGGGTCCCGCGGGACTGCCGCGGCACGCCCGGGCGGGTTCGCGACGGC
The DNA here is from genome assembly GCA_963720965.1 of uncultured Chloroflexia bacterium. GTDB lineage: Bacteria > Chloroflexota > Limnocylindria > Limnocylindrales > CSP1-4 > Palsa-1033. The sequence goes on from CAVRHD010000005.1 coordinate 449,771, forward strand.
TGCGGCAGAGCGGGGCTGTACGGTCATGGCGCCGTCGCCGCGGCCGAGGTTCTGACAGATTCGCGTTGTAGCGATGCTTATGGTCGGTGCCGACGAACGGCGCGGGCGAATGTCGCTCGATTTCGACCAAATCGTGCTCGGCGCGTGCTCGACGCCAACCCGAGTCGGGCCTTCCGGGCGGCTATCGCCTCTCGCCAGCCGCGGCGAGCCGCCACAAGCGTCGCTACAGGGCGAATTTGTCACGACACGTGACAGCCGGTCGATATGGACGATCCGGCCTACCCCATGGACCCGTGTCTATCCTGATGCGTTGGCACGATCTGAAGGAGAGGCATGAATGGGCGTCATCATCATTCGCGAGATGGTCGGCACGAGCCCGCGCTCGTGGAGCGACGCGGCCCGCCAGGCAGTGGCGACCGCCTCGAAGACGGTCCGCAACATCCAGACCGTGGATGTCGTGAAGTCCACCGCGGTGGTCGAGAACGGCGAGATCGTCGAGTACCGAGTCGAAGTCAAGATCGGTTTCGAATACGAGGGTTGACCTCGCGTCGAGCGAGCGTGTCGACTGGGATTGATCGAGCGACTCCGGGAGCCGGCTCCACCCATCGCCGACAGTTGAGCGCACACGACCGCGCAGCTAATCGAGCGGTGAGGGCCGCCGGGCAAGATGGCCGACATGGCCCTCCCACGCAGCGAGACCGACAGCCACCCCGACGGATCCGAGACTGATCGACCGTCCGTTGACAGGCATGCCGCGGCGTCCCTATCGTTCGGCACTCACCGGGCAGCCCAACCGCCCTCCAGGCGGACAAATCCCGGTGCCAGTCGGTCCGGGGCGGACACAGCCCGGTTCGTCCCCGAACCGCGAGTCGGGGGAGCGTGTGTCCGAATTCCCGCTCCAGGCGGCCAAGGTCCAGCGTCCCGCGCTTCGTGCCGAGACGCTCCAGCGTGACCGGCTGCTCGATTGGCTGGCCGCCCAGGACCAGTCCCGGGTCATCCTCGTCACGGCCGAGGCCGGCTACGGCAAGACCACGCTGCTCGCCGACTTTTCCCGTCGGACGCGGCGCCGCGTCCTGTGGTTTCGGATCGACGAAAACGATCGCAGCTGGGTCAGCCTCGTCCGCTATCTGGTAGCCGCGGGTCAGGAGCTCGATCCGGACTTCGGCGGCGCGACAAGAGTGCTGCTCGAGCGCCTCGGCGGACCCGATGGACCGCCGCGGGACGAGGTCGTCGCCAGCCTGATCAGCGAGTTCGGAGCGCTCGGCATCGGTGGTGGCACGATCCTCATCCTCGACGACTACCACCAGATCGATGACGTGGCCGAGATCCGCGACGTGCTCAATGAGTTCATCGCACGAACTCCCGAGCGCCTCACGATCATCTTCGCCGGTCGCCGCCCGCCCAGCCTCGCCCTCGCTCGGCTTCGCTCGATCGGTGCCGTGGCCGAGCTCCGCACGGACGACCTGCGCTTTGACGTGGGCGAGTCGGAGCGGCTGTTCCGGGACACCTACCGTCGTGCCCTCGACCAGGACGTCCTCGCAGACTTGACCCGACGGATCGATGGCTGGGCGGCCTGCCTTCAACTCGTCCAGGCTGCCCTGCGCGATCGATCGACGACCGAGATCCGGGCCTTCGTCGAGGGGTTGAGTGGGGCCACCGGCGACCTTCACGACTACCTCGCCGAAGAGGTCGTCGGTGAGCTCCAACCGGCGACCCAGCAGTTCCTGATGCGGGCGGCCTTGCTGCAATCGGTCTATCCCAAGCTGGCGGCAGTCGTCGGTGAGGTCGACGACCTCGATGCGGGCCGCCTGGTAGCCGAGACCGAACGAATTGGCCTCCTGAGCCGGCGCAGCGATGCCCATGCGGGCGGTCGTCGTTACCACCCGCTGGTCCAGCAGTTCCTCGAGGCGACGACTCCGCCGGGAGGTCGGTGACGACGAGGTCCTGCGTCTGCACCGCCTGATCGCGAACTACGCGGCCCAGATCGATTGGCGCCTCGCTGCGCACCACTTCGCCGCTGCCGGCGACATCGATGACCTCCATCGGCTCGTCGAAGCGTCGTTGCCGTCGATCATGGCCGGAGGCGACTTCGCCCTGGCCGAATCGTTCATCGACCGGATGCCAGACGGTCGAACGTGGCCCATCTTCGACATCGTTCTTTCGCGAATGGAGCTTCACCGAGGTCGACCGGCGGGGCGGTCCGCCTTGCCGAATCTGCGGTTGCAGGGCTTCAGTCCGATCGACGGTACCCGATCCTCGACCAGGCCCTCGCGAACCTAACGTCTGTGTACTTCCAGGCCGGGTCTGCTGACGCAGGCGCTGAAACCGCGGCCGAGTTGTGCGATGTCGGTCGAGTCGACAACGCGATGGGACCATTGGCCGCAATCGCGAAGATCGACCGCTGACGTAGTCGATTCGTCGATCGACGGTCCCTTAATCGAGCACTCTGCGAACCTGTATCGAAATGGCCGACAGCCAGCGGCGGAGCGGCGACCTTCACTACTTCGGTGTCACGAGATCAACATTGGCGAGATCGAGCGGGCAACTGGCCACCCGCGAGAAGTCACTGGCCGCTGCGAAGGCGGCAATCCATGCCTTGACCGCCAGTTCAGCGGGCCACGAAGTTCGCGCTGCCCGGCTACTCAGAGCGTGGTCGCTCGCCCATCGCAACCATGGATGAGGCGCTTGCCGAGATCGACCGTGGCTCTGGGGTCTGAGTTCGGCTTGGATCGTGACGACGAGACGGGTTGAGGCCGCCTCTATCTTCCTGGAGCTTACGGAGACCACGAGCGGGCCAGAGCGTGTCCTGACTGCCTCGGAGCCGGGAACGACTCGCTCACTGAGGATCTGCAGGATCAATACCCGGCTGTGATGGCCGCAGCCGACATCGCTCAGGCTATTCACGACGGAGGCCGGCGGAAGCAGTCGGAGAACTCATGGATCTCGATCTACAGGCCCCACCGCGAGCCTGGATTCAAGGCGCGCGTCATGACCCTACGGTCCGGGCATCGCGCCCTTGGCGGCCTGCGTGACGCCGACCTATTGGCTCGGTCTGCGGCCAGGCGCAAGCCGAAGGGCAAGGAGCCGGACGGTGGGCGATCCAGGCGGCAATTACGTCGTGCGCTCAACAAAGTCGCGGCTGGAGGGCGTCTTCGAAAATTATTGAGCGGCGAACGCAGATTGACGACCGTGGGTCAGTGCATTGGCTGAGGTCATGTTCTCGGAAAAGGCCCTTCGAGCTCTCCCTCTGCTTGCGCCGATGGTCGAGCAGCGCGGCAACGGCCCGGCCCGATCGGTGGCGGACCCGTGCTCCGAAGGTCATTGACCTCAGGAAGTCGGGCAGCTCAGGCGAGAGCAGCGACCCTCCTCGACGTCGTCGGCGAGCCCAGGACGTTCAGGTCGCTACGCGACATTCGCCCGAGGGACACGGTCCGAGGAAGGCTCGATGCTCGGTCGACAACTAGCGCGGCGAGTGGCGAAACCGGTCGATATTGCGGACCTGGGTCGCGTACATGTCCACATCGGCGACCGTCTGATCGATGGCGATTCCGATCCGCCGGAAGGTACTGGCGCTCCTCTGCTTCCTGGTCACCCGTCCGAACATGGCTGCGGCGCGCGACCAGGTTGTCGATGCTCTCTGGCCCGATCAAGATCCGACAGCGGCATCGAATTCACTCAACCAGACGGTCTACTTCCTTCGGCGCGTCTTTGAACCAAACTACGTCGACGACAGTTCACCGGGCTATCTCCGGCACGAAACTGATCTTCTTTGGCTCGACCAGGACCTCGTTACTGCTCGAATTCGCGGCATGTCGAAAGTGGATCGACGAGGCCCGAACCTCGTCCTCCTGGTCAACGGTGGACTGTTGAGCCGGTCATACAAGGGCCGCTTCGCGCTGGACTTCGAATACGAGGAGTGGTCGGGCAGCTACCGAGACAATCTGCATGCGTCATACCTCAGGTCATCGAACGCGCCATCGATGACGAGACAAGCGCTGCTCGGTTTGATCGGGCTATCGACCTTTGCCGGCGAGCCTTGGACTGTGGATCCTTCCTGCGAACCGATCGAGCGGCAACTGCTTCGGCTCTATCAGAGTCCACCGGAGCCCACGCAGCGGCCGAGGAGCAGTACCGGCACTACGCGAACGCGCTGTCGGACGACTTGGGGATAAGTCCGCCGCCGCTCAGCGATGTGTGAGTCCGGTTGCCCTGGTCCGAGTCCACCGCATGCCGGATCGTCCGCGCTGTCGGATAGGTAAGGTGCCGTATTGACCGGTCTAGAGCCGCCTCCCTATAGTCCGGTCGACTTTCCAGTACGTGAGTACTAGGAAGCAATGTCAAGTTCGGACGCGCTGACGCACCACCTGAAATGGGCACTTGGGGTGGGGCCGAGCGACTGGTGCAACCGGCGAACACATCAGTCTTGCTGGGTTCTCGAGCACACGGAGGTCGGATGGAGGAGCGACCATGAAGGCCGAATCCGCAATCAAGGGCTGGTAGGTCGAGCGCACCTGTGCTTACTCGACTTATTCGTGGGGCCCTTCTGGCCAGCAGCGTCCTGGGGACTCTGCTGGCCGGAGGGGCCTCACTGAGGGTGTTTTAGGACGTTGGTCCTATTCCGGGGAGGACCCGGAGGGGTTAGAGTCTCTTTGCCGGCTGAATAAGCGGAACTGAGATGACTAGATCCCTAGCCCTTTTCATCGCTGGGCTCGTGGCAGTCAGCGCGATTGCGCTGGTCGCCGCGAGCCTTCTCTATGGTTTCGACAGCCGAATCGCGATCGCGGTCGGCGGCCAGTCTCAAGGCCTCGGGATCGCTCTCGGCCTGGTCTTCTGGATCGGGATCACCCTCGTATCCGTCGGCCCTGCCGGTGCAGATTCTCTGGCGGCGCGCTCATTGCTGTCTCGACTGCGCCGATCCTGGCTGCGATGAACCTGGGTGGACCGGCCGCAGCGGGGTGGGTCGCGCTGATAGGGTCGACCGAGCTCCGCGAGCTCCGAGGCGATATCCCTTGGTTCGGCACCCTATCGAACCACGCTGGGATCGTGTTCCCCGCGGTAATCGCAGGTGTCGTCCTCCGCGCTTTGGTGCCGGACGCCAGGCGATCCGTTCGCAGACCTCGTTGGGACGGCAGTTGCCGCGAGCGTCTTCTTCGGCTCTGAATTTCGTGCTTCGCCTCTTCAGTCTTGGCGCTGCGCGAGACAAGTGTCACTCTGCGACGGTCGTCGAGCGGGAGTGACCGGGGCTTGGCATCAAGCTTCCTGGCCCTGGCGCCTCTTGCGTGGTTGATGACCCAGACCTACGAGAAGGTCGGCTGGTGGACCACCCTCCTGTACGCCCTGCCGCTGTACACGATCCGGCTGGCGAACGAGCGCCTCGTCGAGATGCGCGAGATGTTCACCCAGACGATCGGCGCGCTGGCCGCAGGCCGTCGACAAGCGCGATCCGATGACGGCCAAGCACAGCCATCGAGTGAAGGAGATCGCCTCGGACATCGGGCGGGTGATGCGACTGGGCTCGCGCGACATGGAGGCGCTCGAGTGGGGCGGCCTGCTCCACGATGTGGGCAAGATCGGCGTTCCCGACCATGTCCTGCTCAAGGAGGACCGCCTGACCCGCGAAGAGCGCCAGGTGATGAACTCGCACCCGGTCCTGGGCGCGCAGATCATCGCGCCCGTGGTCAAGCTGGCTCCCGAGCTGCCGATCATTCGCCACCATCACGAGTGGTACAACGGCTCGGGCTACCCGGACCGGCTGCTCGGCGAGGAGATCCCGCGGCTCGCCCGGGTGCTCCACGTCGCCGATGCGTTCGAGGCGATGACGGCGGCACGCCCATATCGCAAGAAGCCGCTGACGGTGGAGCAGGCGCTGGGCGAGCTGCGCAAGTTCGCCGGGATCCAGTTCGATCCGGAAGTCGTCGACGCCTTCGTGAAGACCGACTGGGTCGAGGGGGTGCCGGACCCGGGTCGATCGATCGAGCCGCGGCCGGTGCCGATGCTGGCCGCGTCGGCCGGACGGCTGGTGACGAACGCCGCAAGGGGCTCGACCGCCAGGAACGCCGCGAACACCCCAGGCGCGAACGCCACAAGCGGCACGTCAACCACCCTCGCCGATGGCGGGATCGAGACTCCGGCAGCCCCGATCCCCTTCGTGGCGGCGCCAGAGGCCGGGCCCCGGGCCATCGACGCCGGCTAGGCCGGCGCAACCGTGCTGTTCGGCGGGATCGTCCTCGGTCTCGTCCTCGGGCTGCTGAGCGGCGGCCACCTCGGCCAACATCGGGAAGGTTCGGCTGCGCTGGGCGGCCCTCATCTTCGTTGCGGTCCTCGTTCGCTACGGGGCCGAGGCCCTGATCACGCGCGGCTTTGCACCCGGCCCTCACCCTCCAGGTTCCGCTGCTGGTCGGAGCCTCGGCCATCCTGCTCGTCGGCCTATGGGCCAACCGGCGGCTGCCGGGCATGGCCATCGCATTCGTCGGCGTCCTCTCGAACGCGATCGTCCTGTTCGTGAACGGCGGACGGATGCCGATCTGCCTTCCCAGCCTGACCGCGGCCGGGTTCAAGCCCGAGGACGTCTCGCCGGCGCTCCACATCATCCTGCCGCCGGCGATCGATCTGAACTTCCTGCTCCACCTCGGCCCGTTCGCCGACATCCTGCCCGATCCCGCTGCCGATCATCGCCAACGTCGACTCGATCGGCGACGTGCTGATCGCCTTCGGCCTCGCGTTCTTCCTGTTCGCAATCGTCCAGCGCCAGCCGACGATCGACGACTGGGCCGACGAAGGCAGTGAAGCCGGACCGACGGCCGGAGGAGCGGGCGAACCAGGCCAGCCGCCAGCAACGGGCCGGCGAGCCGCAGCTCCAGCCGGTGCTCGGATTGGCCGGCGCCACCCGACTCTCGCGGGTTGGTCCAGGCGGTCCGATGCTGGCGGCCGGCACGGGACTGGTGCCCGGCCTGAGCGAGGCCTCGCGGCTCGATCGCCCGATGCTCCTCGGCAGCGCCGGGCTCTCGATGTCCTCTCCGACCAGCGCGGCCCTGCCCGAGCGCACTCGACCGGCCGGCCTGCCGTCAACCCTGGCCGAACGGGCCCGACGGAATCCATACGGGCGGCTGGCCCTCAACGGCCCGTTCGCGACGCTGTGGACCGGCGGCCTGTTCAGCCTCTTCGGCGACCGGGTCAACCAGGTCGTGCTCGGCTTCTTCGTCCTGCGTGAGACGGGCTCGTTCATCGCGGTCAGCTTCGTTTTCTTCGCTGCGACCGTGCCGAACCTGGTCTTCGGCTCGCTCGCCGGGACCTTCGTGGATCGGGCCAACCAGAAGCGGGTGATGGTCCTGAGCGACTTCATTCGGGCCGGGCTCGTGTTCATGCTGCCCATCGCGGCTGCCGTGAGCACCGTCTTCGTCTATCCGCTCGTGTTCATGGTCACGTCCGTGTCGATCTTCTTCCGGCCGGCACGCGAAGCGGTCATCCCCCGGATCGTGCCTGCGGACGAGCTGATGGCGGCCAACTCGGCGACCTGGATGTCGGAGACCCTGGCCGACATCGTTGGCTACGCCCTGGCCGGCCTGCTCCTGCTTGTCCTCGGGTCCGAATTCACCCTCGCGTTCTGGTTCGACGCGGTGACCTACGTCGTGTCGGGCACCCTGATTGCCACGATTGCCATTCCCCTGGTCGTCCATCGGGTCAGCCTCGCCGAGCGCACGTTCCGCTCGGACTTCCTCGAGGGCTGGCGGTTCCTGCGCCACGACGCGGTCCTGTTCGCCAACACGCTCCAGGGCATCGTCGGCCAGATGGCGATCGGGGCGCTCCTGCCCCTGTCGGTGATCTACGCCAACGACGTGATCAATGGCGGCAGCCTGCCCGGCACGACGGTCTACGCATTCCTCGAAGGGGCGATCGGGGTGGGCAACCTGATCGGCGGGGTCGTCGTCGGGCTGATCGGGATGCGGATCGGCAAGGGACGCCTCGTGATCGCGGGCTACACGGTCGCTCGGCGCCTGCATCCTCGTGTACAGCCGGACCGACGCCTTGCTCCTGGCCATCGGCCTGATGGTCGGGGTCGGCATGGCAAATCTGTTCTTCGTGATCCCGAGCCAGACCATGTTCCAGCAGCGCGTGCCGCGCGACATGATGGCCCGGGTCGTGTCGATCCGCTTCTCGCTGGTCCTCGGCACGATGACCCTGGCGACCGGTGTCAGTGGGCTGCTCGCGACGGTGTTCGGCGTCTCCAACGTGATCGGCTTCTTCGGGATCCTGACCTGCCTGGCGGGACTTGCCGGCTTGTTCAAGCCGGCAGTACGCGACGCGTGATGGCCACTTCGGTACACTGGCGCCCGCGCCGAGCCTGCGCCGATAGGAGCACGACCGCCGAATGACCGACCCCAAAGAAGGCGATCCGACCCTGCCGTCGTCGAATCCCGACCCGGGCGTCGACAGCGCGCCTGAGCCGGCCGACGCGGCACCCGCGGAGCCGCCGCCAGCTGAGGCCCCCGAGAGCGCCGAACCCTCGGAGAGCGCCGAGACGGTCGAGACGGCGCCTGCGAGCGAGGACGCGCCCGGCGACGACGAAGCCACAGCTGACGAAGGCGCAGGTCAGGAAGGCGCCGACGAGGACGACGCCGACGAGGACGATGAGGACGATGCCGACAAGGGCGTCGCTGCCCCGGCCGCCGCTGCGGCAGCTGCCGTGGTCGCCACCGGATCGCGCCGCAAAGGGTCAGCCGGCGCCACGACCCTCGACCGGACCAACTCCGTCCGAGGCAGCCGTTCACGTCCGCGACCGCGTATCAATCGCCTTCGTGGTTGGCGTGACCGCAGCGTTCATCGCCATCTTCGTCTACGCGATGCTCTTCGGCGTCGGCGGCACGTTGAGCCCGACTCCAACCCCGGTCCCAGTCCCAAGCGGCAGCTTCGGACCGTCGAGCGGCCCTTCGAGCGGACCGTCGGCTGGACCATCGAGTGGACCGAGCGGCTCGCCTGCACCGTCGGTCGCCCCGAGCGCGGCCCCGTCTTCGTCGGTGCCCAGCGCACCGCTCGCCAGCCGGCTCCGGCTCCAGCCGCTCCGACCGCCAGCCCGTCGACCTAGGCCGGCGGCGCGCCAGCCCGGACCATGCGCTGGTCGCCCCATCGAACCGGACCCACGATCGAGGATCGGGCCGCGGCGGCGCGGCGGTCGATGGTCGAGCGACAGTTGCGTGGCCGCGGGATCCACGATGAACGGGTCCTCGAGGCGATGGGGACGGTGCCCCGTGAGCTGTTCGTGCCGGCCGAGCTGCGCGCCCGGGCCTACGACGACGACGCGCTTGCCGATCGAGGACGGCCAGGCGATCAGCCAGCCGTACGTCGTTGCCTGGATGACCGAGCTGCTCGAGGTGGAACCGGGTGGACTGGTCCTCGAGATCGGGACAGGGACGGGCTACCAGGCTGCGATCCTGGCCGCCATCGGTGCCCGCGTCCGCTCGTTCGAGCGGCTGCCCGGCCTGGCGGAGTCGGCGCGCCGACGCCTGGACGAGCTGGTCGTGGGCGAGGTGGCCCTGGGCGAGCTGGTCGAGGTGATCCTGGCCGACGGCAGCCTGGGCGACCCGGCCCAGGCGCCATACCGTCGGATCATCGTGTCCGCCGGGGCGCCGGACCCGCCCGGTCCGCTGGTCGAGCAACTGGACGAGGGTGGCCGGCTGGTCATCCCGGTCGGGCCGATCGGCGAACAGCAGATGGTCGTCGTGGTGCGGGCCGGCGGCCGGATCACCGAGACGCCGGTCGGTCGGTGCGCCTTCGTGCCGCTCATCGGAGCGGCCGGATTCGAACCTCCCGGCTCCGCTCCGCCTCGGAACGGGCCGGTATAATCCGGGCGCCATGACCCACGTGTTCGTCGCGCCCCACCCGGACGATGTCGCGCTTTCGTGCGGCGGCTTGATCGCGTCGCTACGCGAGCTCGGCCAGAACGTCGCGATCATCACGGTCTTCTCGGGCAATGGCGGGGCCGAGCACCTGACGAGCTACCAGCGCGAGGCGCTCGGGTTCGGGTCCAAGGCGCTGTGGCCGGTGACCGAGGCCTTCAACCGGGCCAACATTCCGAACGACTACGGCCTCGGGGCTGATCCGGTGCCGCCGTGGGCGGCCACGGCCGACCGGCTCGATGCGACCCAGGCCGATGCCGACGCTGCAGCCAAGCGCTTCTGGCAGCGGTCGTCGTGGTACCGCCGTGCCTCGATCCACAACGAGTCGCTTGCCGGCCAGCCGGTGATCGACGACCTGTCGACCCAGGGTGCGGTCCTGACCACCGTCCTGACCGACGCGGAGGCCGCCGCCGACGCCCAGGCGACCCGCCGCCTCGAGGACGAGCGCTACGCGTACTTCGCCGAGGCGTCGCTGATCCTGCTGGACCTGCCCGACGCCGTCTTCCGCGGCTACGTGGGCGACGACGAGCTGCTCGGGGCTCCGCGCGAGGACGATCCGGCGCCGGTGGCGCTGCTCCGCCGCGAGATCGCCCGGCTCGAGCCCCAGAAGGTCTACTTCCCGCTCGGGGTCGGTGGCCACGTCGACCACCAGCTCACCCGGAACATCGGCCTGGCGATGCTCGGCGACGCCCGGCGCTGGGTGATGCCGGGGCCCGAGTGGGCGGGCATCGTCTCCTTCTACGAAGACTTCCCGTACGCCTGGTGGAGCGACTTCCGGGCGATCGACGAGCTCGGCGACGGCTTCCGGGACCTGCCCTACGACGTGTCGATCGTGCCGGCCTACGCCGATATCAGCGACCAGCTCGAGCGCAAGATCAGCGGCCTGACCCTGTATGAGAGCCAGCTTCCCCGGCTGTTCGGCGGTCCACGCGAGATGGGCGACGCCGTCCGGGGCTACGGCCGCAAGATCGGCGCGTTGGGCGGGCTGTCCGGCCACGCCGAGCGCTACTGGTCATCGATCAGCCTGTAGTGACCTCCCGGGCGCCCGCCGCCTGGAAGACCCTGAGCTCGCCCTCGATCATCGGGGGCCGGCGCTTTCCGGCGATCGGACTGATCGTCCTCACGACGATCGGCACGGTGCTGCTCCTGGTGGTGGCGACCACCCGCTGGGGCGAGGGCGCCGATCAGCACGCCTATTGGCTCGCCGCCCGACGGTTGATCGACGGCCTGTCCCTGTACGACCCGACAGCGACCTCGGTGACGCCGTACGCCTACTGGTATCCGCCGCCGCTCGCCCAGGTCCTGGTTCCGGTTGCCGCCGTCATCCCGGCCCGCGCCTTCGACCTGCTGTGGATCGCCCTGCTCCTGGTGTGCCTCGTGTGGATGGCTGGCTGGCGCCCCCTCGTTGCCCTGGCCTTCGTCGCCTACATCGCCGTCGCGGCCGAGCTGTGGTTCGCCAACGTCCACCTGATCCTTGCCGCCCTGATCGTCCTCGGCCTGCGCCGCTGGCCGTGGGCGTTCGCGATCGGAGCTGCGATCAAGATCGCGCCCGGCCTGGGGATCCTGTACCTCGTCCTGCGCCGCCGCTGGCGGGACGCATCGCTGGCGACGGCGGTGGGCCTGGTCATCCTCTTGATCAGCGTCCTGATCGGCCCGTCAGCCTGGTCCGAATTCATCCAGATCCTGGAGGGCCGCGGCCCGGCCGACATCTCCGGTCTCTTGCCGATCCCCTATTTCGTGCGTTTCGCCGTCGGCGTGGTCCTGACCGTGGTGGCCGCGCTCATCCGCCCGAGGATCGGCGAACCGCTCCTCGTCGTGGCGATCACTCTCGCCCTGCCCACGCTCTGGTTGAACGCCCTGTCGACCCTGATCGCGATCGTGCCGATCGTCATCTTTGGCTCGCAGTCAACTTCGGCTGGACTCTCCGATTCGGGCCGGGTGGCGCCACAGGCCGGATGAGCCAAGCGACGATGGCGACGGTACCTCCGTCCCGGGTTCGCCCAGGTCGCCCAACCGTACACTGGCGGCGTTCCTGACTGATTCGGGGACGTAATGCGGCCAGGTGATGACAAGCACCGTGTCGGACACGCTCGCTCCGGGGAGCACGAATACGATTGATTTCGGGCGCTGGTCGATCGCGGGTCGCCCGGCGTTGGTCGGCCTGGCCTTCCTGGCCGCCCTCGTCGGCGCGTTCGCAGTCGTCCGGGCGGCGGAAAACGTATGGGCCGTCGACGCACTGCGGAACCTGTCGGCGGCCGTCGCGCTCCAGCATGGGAGCTTCGGGTCCGTCCCTGATTACCTCTATTCGCCCCTCGCTGCCGCCTTGACGGTGCCTGCCCTGGCGCTCCCAGCCGACGCGGCGGTCATCGCGTGGCTGGCGATCAAGGTCGCGCTGCTCGTGGCCGGCACGATTGTTGCAACCCGCCACCTTGAGAGCGTCGAGCGAGTGCTGATTGGGATCGCGGTCATCGCCTTTCTGCCCATCCTGTACGACCTCGAGTTGGGCAATGTCACCGTCCTCGTGGTCGTCGCCCTCGCTGCGATCGCCTGGACGCCGGACCGCGTTGCGACCGGCATTCCGCTCGGCCTGATCCTGGCGACGGCCCCGAAACCGCAGCTGATTCCGGTGCTCATCTGGCTCCTCGTGGTCCATCGACGGGCTTTGGTCGGCGTAGTGGTAACAGCGACGCTGGCCACGCTGGTCGGCCTGGCCCTCGCCGGGCCGGCCGCGTACGCGACCTGGTTCGAGGTGCTGCGTGCGCCGGCGTACCTCAACAGCGGCGACGTGATCAACCTCGCGCTGTGGTCCCTTCCGCCCGCGATCGCCCTTCCCGCAGCCGCCGTCGCCCTTGTGGCGTTTGGGCTTGCGCTGCGAAACGGCTACTGGCCGGGGCTCATTGCGGCCTGCTGCGTAGGGCTCCTTCTTGCGCCATACACGCTGATCTACGGCGCCGGAATCCTGCTGGTGGTCGCCCCGGCAGCGGCACGAGCGACGCCGGCGGCTACGTTCGCGCTGGCGATCCTTGCCTGCGTTGCGCTCGTGGTCGCGTTCCAGCTGTGGGTCGCGGTGGTGCTGGCAATCGCGGTCCTCGTCCCTTCAGAGGGGTGGCCGGCACCCGTGGTCGTTGATTCGCTGCCGTCAATCGGGCGCGGGATCGGGCGCCGATCTCGCGTCGGTCAAATCGCCGGATCGCAGCCGCCATCGTCGCCCTAGCCAGTTGAAGGTCCGCAGCGTCGTGCCAGGGCCAGAGGTGCGCACGAAGGGCAGCACGCCGACGAGCAGGGCGGGGCTGATGATGTAGAAGACCGGCAGGGCGAGGGTCGCGGCGACCGGAACCGTCCAGCGCCAACCACGCCAGGCTCCCACCGCGACGAAGGCCAGGGCGAACGGCAGCCGCTGCCACAGCGACCACGAGTAGGGGGGAGGTGCAGGCGCCGGACTCCCGGTCATCAGGTGAGCCCAATCGAACCAGCGCTGAGGCCCGTCGGCGAACGAGAACGCGGCAACGCCGGCCGTGAACACCAGGGCGACGAGGAGGGCCCACCACTCGCGACGAAGGGCAAACCAGAGCAGCCCAATACCCGGCGTGACCTTGGTCAAGAGGACGAATCCCCAGGCAGCGGGCCATCGAAACCCGAGCACGATCGCGACCGCCAGAAGGATCTGGATATTCCCCGCATTGACTTCCGAAGCGACCGGGACGAGGAGCAGGACGAACAGGGTGAACGGCCCGGCTAGCCAGACCAGGGCGATCAGCAGGATCGCCCGCCAGATTGCGACGAAGGCCTCGAACGGCAGGTGCCGGCCCCAACCAACGACGATCTCGAATGCCGGCGAGTAGTTATACCCGTTGTTTTCGGCGAGCTCGGGGTGCGGGTAGAGGTTGGTCGGATCGGCCGACCAATACCAGTGGGCATCGGTCGGATTGCCACCGTGCAGGAGCCAGAACCAATAGAAGACCGCCAGCGCGATGCCCAGCGCCGTGAGCCCAAAGCTCAGGAGCCGGAGCAACCGGGCGGGTTCGAAGCTAGCGGCGCGCGAAAATGACACCATCGGCGTCCTTATACACGACGGTCCAGGCTGGTGAGGCCTCCATCAGGGGGATCAGCCCGGCCTGCTCCGTTCGGCTGGCCACGACGACGGTCACCTTCCAGCGGTCGAGGATCGTCTGCCATTCGGGCGTCCCGCCGGACAGCGCGACGTGATCATTCCAGGCCTGCGACCGGGATCACCTCGATCCGCGAGTCGACAGCGAGCGGGACACCCGGCAGGGCGAACTCGAACCAGGAGCCCCACGCCTGGGCGTTCCAGATCCGGTCCGAAGGTCCGACCTTGCCCATCAGGGCAGCCGTGATCCCCGGCGGCGCGTCGGTCAGGAGTCCGGGTGGGCCCAGGAGCGCAGATCCGCCGCGCAAGGGTATGAGAAGCAGGATCCCAACCACGACCAGCACGATGACGATCGCACCGTTCAGCGCCGAAGCGCGCTCGGGCCGTGCCGGCTTCGAGGCGTTGGCCGGGTCTGCAGTCGCAGGCGAGGTGGCGCGGCCGAGAATCCCGGCAACGGCAACCGGCGCGGCCAGTGCCCACCAGGCAATCCCTCGCTGGGCCGCGGCGGCAACGACCCCCAGGAACACGAGCCACAGCACGGTCGGGCCGAGCTCTCGCCAGGATTGGCCGCGACCGCGGATCACGATCAGCGCACCGAAGATCACCATCGAGCCGTAGAGCAGCAAGCCACTCGCCGAGAGTGGAGCCGTTGCCTGCCATTCGGTGATCAGCCGCCGGATCGTCGGGTTCGTGGTCAAGCCGATGGCATACGACCAGACTCCGATCCCGAACGGGTTGATCAGGGTCGCCAGCGCCGTGGCGATCGCGACGATGAACAGCCGGCGAGCGCCGGGCCGGGAGTTCAACGTGTCGTCGAGCCAGGCCACTCCAACGGCCGCCGGGGCCAGGATGAAGCTGCCGTGCAGGCTGGCCCAGGGGATCACGATCAATGGGATCAGCCACACGGCACGCGGCTGCCGGGCGCGGCCGGCCAGGATCGCCAGCGTCGCGGCGAACAGGACCATCCCGAACAGCTGGGGACGCAGGCCCAGCGCCGCGGCGGCCAGGATGAACGAGCCGATCGTGAGCCAGGCGGCCACCCGAAGCCCCACCCCCTGTCGCCGGCAGGCGATCAGGACGAAGGCCATCGTGACTGCCACGAGGGCGGCCCGCAGGATCGCCAGGCCGGCCCAGCCGGCGGCCCGGTAGCCCAGTGCGAGCAGGATCTGGGCGCCCCACTGCTGGTCCAGCCAGGCGCCGCCCCCGGTCGTGAACGCGAAGGGGTCCGTGCGCAGGATCGTCCGGCTGTCGAGCATCAGCTGACCGGCCTGGACGTGATAGGCGAGGTCGACCGCCGACATGGTGGCCAGCAGTGCGGCCAGGATCGGCAACAGGATGGCCAGGGCCACCCACAGGTGCGGGAACGTGAGGCGGGGGAAGGTCATCGCGCCGATCCTACCCGCCGCTCCGGGCCAGCCGATCCCCCCGATCGTCCTACGAGGCGACGGCTCCGCTGATCCGGACGGCTCGGGATCCGTCGTCGGGTGGGCTGCTATGTGCTCATCCCGATGCGCAGTCCGGGCTGGTGGATCGATAGAGATACAGGTATTCCGTAGGACCTAGGATCAGATTGAGGTCGTAGCTCTCGGTCCCGACGAGCTGGTAGCCAGGGTCGGTCCACGTGTTCGACGAGACAACCCCGCATGCGAGATATCCGCTGAAATAGCCCTCGTAGAACGTCAGCCCGGAGGTCGGCATTACCGAATCGGCCAGGAATGGCGCATGCGAGCCGACCCATTCATAGCCGGCATCGATCTCATCCGGAGCAACGCCCAGTTGCGCCAGCTGTTCCCCGGCGCGCCATCGAGCGGAATCGAACGCAAAGGAGTTCAACATGAAGACTGCGGCCACGAGGGTGACCCCCGCGAATGCGGCGACGACCGGAGCCGCGACCCGGAGGCCGGAGGTCGGTGCGTGAAGAGGCCCACGCGAGGCCAGGGCCGCCGGCACATACAGGACCAGCGTGGCCAGCGGCGGGATCAGCGGCCAGTAGTACCTGTCGTACACGGCCAAGCGAGTCCCGTACGCGGCGAGGCCAACGCCGAAGAAACACGAGAAGAGCGCAACAACCCCGGCGGGAGTCCCAAGAGCCCTGATGGCGCCGCGGATTGAACCCTTGTAACGGCGGATCAGCGAACCTGCGATTCCCGCGGCGACGACCAGCGCAAGGACGGAGGCCAGCAGAGCAACGCCACTCAAGACGAGCCACGACACGTCGCTGAACAGCAGGGGCCTGGTACCGAAAAGCACTGCCGGGCTGGGAACGCCGCCGCTGATTCGCCAGGCCGCTTAGAAATACGAGCGGGATCGTTCCGTTCTGGTGCCACTCGAACAATTGGTAGGCGATCACGACGATGCCCAGTTCTGCCCCAATCATCATGTCGGCCCGCTTCCAGCTCCGGCGTGCCTGCACAGCGGTGACGATAGTCACGGGCAGGAGCGCCAGTGATACGACGGCGAGTGCCTCGACCAGCTGTGAAAGATCGGCACCGGTGCCGATGTAACCGTACGGTGAGCCAAGATCCTGCCCGGGAAGCGTTGACTTCACGACGACGAGAAGCGCACAACAGGCCGCAACGCCAAGTACGACCGCCCACGTCTGAACTCGGCGAGGCTGTGCGCAAATAGCGGCAAGGAGCACAGCCACCGGCGCCGCGATCGCGAACTCGCGTATCGAGAACGCGAGACATCCAACGGCCGCGGAAGCCAGCAACCAACGGATCCCGACCGGGCGGTGACGCAGAGCGACGACGCCCAGTGCAAGGCATGTCATCTCGAGCGCGAGCGTCGGAACGTCGGTCATGAACGACGTCGCGTACGCCAGGTAGCCCGGGAATATCAGCAGCGGAATGGTCGCCAAAGCAGCACGGCGAGGCGCCAGAAACTGGCGCGCCAACAGGTACGAGGCGAGCACGGCCCCAATGGCCGAGACCGCGCCGAAGGCCGAGAACGCCGCCGATTGAGGTCCGAAGATCTTGAGAAACGGCTGAACAAGGAGGATCTGACCGATCAGCATCGTCGTGACGCTGTGGAGGGATAGAACTCCTCGAGTTGCCAGGTCAATCGCAATCCGACGGTAGACCCAGTCGTCGACCCGGGCGATGTCCTGGGAGCCCGCCGCGAGCCCCACGACAAACGGAATGGCTACTCCCAGGATCAGCAGGCCGGCCAGGAGAGCAACGTCCCACCGTAGCGACGGGGAGGCACGCGGACGTCGACCTGCGCGCTCGGCTACGTGTGGCTTGAACTCGGACACCAGCGGGACAATAACGTACGGCGGGTTGGTCGAGGACAACCCCGAAGTACTCGGCTTGAAAACCCCTGACCCATGGTCAGTTTCACATTCCCCCAGCGTAGAATGGCCCGGATTGTGCTGGATTCGACCGGTCTCACGAAGACGAGGCCGTCAATTCGGTCGCGGCTGGAGGTCCGATGAACATGTCGACGCGAACGAGATGCCATCACTGCTAAGAAATCCGACATCGTCGACCGGGGATCTCTGTCTGCGACCAGGGCGCGGTCGGTAGGTCCAATTGATCCGGAATCCGGGCTCTAGGTCATGAGCTCGAGCCGAAGGTCTCCGACGATCACAGTTGGACAATCTACGCGAGCGTATACGTATCGATCGGCTCGAGCTCCTGGGCCGCCGGCGGGAGCAGGGCTTATACCTCGTGGTCGGCGTGTGGAACACCCTCTTCGCCTACGGGGTCTGGGCGCTACTTCAGCTGCAGCTTCACGACGATCTGCCCTACCCCGTCATCCTCGTCCTGGCCTGGCCGTTTGCCGTCCTGAATGCCTATTTGTGCTATCGGCGTTTTGTATTCCACAGCACTGGAAGCATGCGGAGGGAATTTCCGCGGTTTTCGCTCGTCTATGTCGCGACCCTGATCGGCGCGCTCGTCGCCCTGCCCTTCTTGTTGGCCACGCTCGGCCTCAACATCTATGTGACCCAGGCCGGATATACCGCCGCCGTTGTTGCGTTGAGCTATCTCGCACACAAGTTCTTCAGCTTCGGTGGCCAGCCAGGATCCACGGCTGGCTCTGCCCACCGGGAGGTCGAGGATGTCGAACGATGACACCATCTACGTCACCAAACCGTTCATGCCGCCGCTCGACGAGTTCCTGCCCTATCTGAGCCAGATTTGGGAGACCGGAACCCTCACCAACGGCGGACCGTTTCATCAGCAGCTCGAAGAAGCATTGGCGGACTACCTCGGCGTCGAGCACCTTTCCCTCTTTGCCAACGGCACGATCGCCCTGGTCACGGCGCTCCAGACGCTCCGAATCACGGGTGAGGTGATCACGACCCCGTATTCGTTCGTCGCAACGGCCCACTCGCTCCTGTGGAATGGCATCACGCCGGTGTTCGTAGATGTCGAACCGGGAACGTGCAATCTCGATCCCAAGAAGGTCGTGGAGGCGATCACGCCGCGCACCACTGCGATCCTGCCGGTTCATTGCTATGGCGTGCCGTGCGATGTCGAGGGCATCCAGGAGGTCGCCGACACGTACGGCTTGAAGGTGATCTACGACGGAGCGCATGCCTTCGGCGTTAGACACAAGGGCGAGAGCCTGTTCCGGCACGGCGACTTATCGATGCTCAGCTTCCATGCGACGAAGGTGTTCAATACGTTCGAGGGCGGCGCACTCGTGTGCCCGGATGCGAAAACAAAGCAGCGAGTTGACTTCCTCAAGAACTTTGGCCACTCAGGCGAGGTCACGGTCGTTGCCCCCGGCATCAACGGCAAGATGAATGAGATCCAGGCGGCATTTGGGCTACTCCAGCTCAAGTACATCGACCAGGCCATAGCACGGCGCCGAGCAATTAGTTGCCTCTACCGTGAACTGCTCAGCGGGGTCCCCGGGATCTCCTGCCTCCCAGAGCGTGGGGACATCGTAAGCAACTACGCCTACTTCCCGATCTTCGTGAGTGACAAGTATCCCCTCAGCCGGGATGCCCTCCACGCACGCCTGCGCGAGCACGGGATCTGGAGCCGTCGCTACTTCTTCCCGTTGATCACCGAATTCCCGATGTATCGTGGGCTGCCGTCGGCGCGCCTGGACGGACTCCCGGTCGCCGCGGCGGCCTCGCGGAGCGTCCTGTGCCTGCCGATCTATCCCGATCTCGACATGGCCGCGGTCCAGCGAATCGGCGATCTCGTCGCCTCTCCCCACAGATGAGCCAGCCCCTCGTCAAAAGTCCTCGGCCGCGATGGTGACGGCGGCGATCATGCAGCCGTACTTCTTCCCGTATATCGGCTACTTCCAGTTGATCGCCTCGGCGGACGTGTTCGTTGTCTACGACAACATCAAGTACACGAAGAAGGGCTGGATCAACCGAAACCGTATTCTCCAGCGAGATCACGCCATACCATTCTCTCTGCCGCTGAAGAAAGCTCCTGACGATCTCGATGTCCGCGAGCGGGAGCTGGCAGCCGACTTCTCAGGCATCAAGCTCCTGAATCAGATAACGGGAGCCTACCGACGAGCCCCCTTCTATTCCCAGACGATGCCCCTGGTCGAACGCATCGTGCAGAGCGACGAGCGGAACCTCTTTCGATTCCTGGAGCAATCCATCCGCCTGACCTGCGCGCACCTCGGGATCGGCACGACGATCAAGGCGTCCTCGGAGATCGCCATCGATCATGGGTTGAAGGGCCAGTCGAAGGTTCTCGCCCTGTGCGTGGCGGTCGACGCCAGCACATACATCAACGCCATCGGGGGCGTCGGTCTCTACTCGAAGGACCAGTTCAGGGACCGCGGGATCGAGCTGAAGTTCATCAGGTCGCTGCCCTTTACCTATCCCCAACTCGGTTCTGAGCACGTACCGTGGCTATCCATCATCGACGTCCTCATGTTCAATTCACTCGGCGGCGTCCAGGAGCGGCTGCGCACGGGCTACGAACTGATTTGAGCCCGGAGGTCGTCTGACGTGTTCACCTGGAAGAAGCTCGGCAAGATCTTCACACCCCAGGACGTGCCGGACCGGCCCTGGATGGCGGAGTTCGCTCAGGCTCCTGCCGCCCTCGTGCTCGACGATGTCGTGCGCGTGTATTTCTCGTGCCGCCCAGCCGCCGACAGCCGTGGGCAATACGTGAGCTACGGGGCGTACGTCGACCTTGATCGGTCGGACCCCTCCCGCGTCGTTCGCATAGCGAACCGGCCGATCCTCGATCTCGGCTCAATCGGCAGCTTCGACGAGTTCGGCACCTATCCGATCTCCGTGATCCGGGACGGCGACGACGATCTTGGCTTACTACGGGGGCTGGACACGCTGCGAGTCGGTTCCGTTCAACGTAGCCATCGGGATGGCACGAAGTCATGACGGCGGCGAGAGCTTCGCGAGGCTGAGCAACGGGCCCGTTATGGGACACTCGCTCCACGAGCCATTCATCGTGGGCGGCCCGAAGGTTCGGCGCTTCGGTGGGCTCTGGTACCTGTTCTACATCGCCGGCCGGAAGTGGAAGGTGGTCAGCGGGCGGCCCGAGCCTGTGTACAAGATCCGGCAGGCCACATCGCCAGACGGAGTCACTTGGACGAAGTCGAACCGAGACCTGATTGAGAGCCGTATCGAAGAGGACGAGGCCCAGGCCAGCCCTGACGTGTGCTACGCAGGGGGCAGGTACCACATGTTCTTCTGCTATCGGCGGAGTGCCGACTTTCGTGGCAAGGCCAATGGCTACCGGATCGGGTATGCGTCCAGCACCGACCTCCAGACGTGGGTGCGCGACGACGCTATCGCCGGCATCGACGTCTCGGACGAGGGCTGGGATTCCGAAATGATCAGCTACCCCCACGTATTCGAGCTGGATGGCTCGACCTACATGGCTTATCTCGGGAACGAAGTTGGCAGGAACGGCTTCGGCCTCGCCATCCTTGATGGATCCCTGGGGTAGCCGAGGGAGCAATGAGATGGCGCAAGCTCGGCAAGATATTCGACCCGACGACGGTGGACTTGCCCAACGACTGCCACGAATATGCCCAAGCCCCGCAGGCGCTCGTCTTTCCCGACCATGTTCGTATCTTCTTCTCGACCCGGTCGCGAGAGGCCCGGACCGGTAAGTACCTGAGCCACGTCGCGTTCGTCGACATGGACCGGTCCCTAAGGACCATCCTTCGAGTTGCTGAGAACTCGGTGATCCCGCTTGGTGGGTTGGGCCACTTCGACGAGCACGGGATCTTCCCGATGAGCGTCGTTCGCCACGGCGACCTCGTGTACGGCTACACGACGGGCTGGAGTCGACGTGTCTCCGTGTCGGTCGAGACGGCCATCGGTCTGGCCGTTAGTCGCGACGATGGACTCAGCTTCCAACGCATCGCCGACGGCCCGGTGCTCTCGGCGTCGCTGCATGAGCCCTTCCTGGTCGGTGACGGTTTCGTCCGGCACCTCGGCAACATGTTCCACATGTGGCACATCTTCGGGACGCGTTGGAGTCGATTTTCGGTCGCTGGATCACCCGAACGAACCTACAAGATCGGGCATGCCTCCTCGATCGACGGGGTGGTCTGGGTGCGCGAAGAAGGCAGGCAAATCATCGAAGATCGGATTGGCCCGGACGAGAGCCAGGCCCTCCCGGTGGTGATCGAGATCGCCGGGCAGTACCACATGTTCTTCTGCTACCGCCAATCGGACGACTTCCGAGCCAATCCGGCGAGGGGGTACCGTATTGGCCACGCCGTCTCGAGCAATCTGGTTGACTGGCTTCGCGACGATCTGGACCCTCAGCTCGAGGAGGGCCCTGAAGACTGGGATGCCCAGATGCAGTGCTACCCCCACGTGTACGAGTCCGACGGCATCATCTTCCTGCTGTATAACGGCAACGAGTTCGGTCGATTCGGGTTCGGCGCGGCCGTCCTGGAGACATGACGACCCGGATCGACATGACGGTCAACGCGGCCTCCGCTCCGGTGATCGCCGCGCACCTGCGGCGTTGCGATGACGACTTCATTCCCCGCCTCAGCGATCGCGTCGAGATCGACGCGTATTCGCGCAAGATCGCCGCGCGCGCGACACGATTCGAGGGGTGGGCGTTCGGTGCGCTGGTGGGCCTGGTCGCTGCTTACTTCGACCCAGATGGCCGTGACCCATTCATCACAAGCGTGTCCGTGGACCCGGAGCAGCGGGAACGCGGACTTGCGTCGCGCTTGCTTGACGCGTGTGTTGCCTACGCGCGCGAGCGCGGATACAAGGGTGTGCGGCTCGAGGTCGACAGGGGTAACGAACCAGCCATCGCTCTCTACCAGAGGGGAGGCTTTACCGTGGCCGATGTGACAGAACGGATGATGAGCATGCGACGGGATGTTGAAACCACGGGCGCTCAACGGTGAGCGGGATCCGCGACTACAACGCCGAGATCAACGATACGCAAAGCCGACAGTACACGTACGACTTTGATCGTGATGTCATGCATCCGTTCAAGATCCGGGCGTTCGAACCGTTCTTTCGGACCGGTAGCCTGCTCGAGCTTGGTAGCTACAACGGGAGCTTCACGGAGCTGCTGCTGCCCTACTTTGACGACATTACTTGCCTCGACGCCTCCGATGCCGCGATCCGAGAAGCTGCGGAGCGACTGGGGGATCGGGTCGCCTACGTCCATGGGCTAGTCGAATCGGTGACTCTGCCACGGCGCTATGACAACATTATCTTGACCCATGTCCTGGAGCATCTCGATGATCCTGTCGGCGTCCTCCGCAGGATCAACGACGAATGGCTCGACGAGGGCGGCAGGCTCTTTCTGGTGTGCCCGAATGCGAACGCGCCGTCGCGCCAGATCGCCGTGCAGATGGGCCTCATCTCGCACAACACTGCCGTTACACCGGGGGAGGCCGAACAGGGACACCGACGTACGTATGCCCTCGACACTCTCGAGCGAGACGCACGAGCCTCGGGACTCAAGGTGGAGTACCGCACAGGGATCTTCTTCAAAGCCCTTGCGAATTTTCAATGGGACCGCCTGCTGAAGACGGACATCATCTCGCAAGCCTACCTGGATGGGTGCTACGAGCTCGGCCAACGCTACCCGGACCTGTGCTCAAGCATCTTTCTCCTGTGTGAGCGTGGTGAGGTCCAATGAAGATCTCGATCGTCGTCGCCGTCTACCAGAACGAGGGCTCCCTGGCAGAGACGCACGACCGGATTGAGGCGACGTTCGAGCACGACCTTCCGCAACACGAGTACGAGCTTATTTTCGTCGACGACGGGTCGAAGGACGGGTCCTGGCAGGAAATCCTCGCCCTAGAGGCGCGAGACCCGAGGGTCAAGGCGATTACGTTCACGCGGAACTTCGGCCAGATGGCGGCGATGTTGGCGGGATTCAAGGCCGCTACTGGAGACGCCGTCATCAACATCTCGGCCGACCTTCAGGATCCCATCGAGCTGATCGCGCAGATGGTGCAGCGCTGGGAGGATGGCGCGGAACTCGTGATCTGCTTCCGGGCCAGCCGCTCAGACCCACTCTTCGCCCGGTTCACCTCGCGGGTCGCGTACAGCGTTCTGCGGATGGCCCTGCCGCAGATCCCCAAAGGCGGGTTCGATGTCGTGCTCATGGACCGGGCCGTGATGGATACGTTCAACGCCATCGATGTCCGGCATCGCTTCTTCCAGGGCGATCTGCTTTGGGGCGGCTACCGGACAAGCTTCATCCCGTACGAGCGGCAGGAGCGAACGGTCGGGCGCTCTCAATACAACGTATGGAAGCGCCTCAAGAACTTCATCGACGCCGTCCTCGACGCCTCGTACCTCCCGATCCGGTTCATCACAGTGCTCGGCGTCCTGACCGCCGGCTTCGGGTTCTTTTGGGCGGTGACCATCGTCATTAGCTGGCTTGCTGGCGACTCCCCCTTCACCGGCTGGGCACCACTGATGGTCGCCGTGCTCGTCGTCGGCGGCCTGATCATGCTGATGCTCGGCGTGATCGGCGAGTACGTGTGGCGGATCAACGAAGAGGTCCGGAAACGCCCGAACTACGTGGTCCGCGAGAAGCGCCCATAGCGAAAGCTCACAAGACGCTCAGGCTGTTCTACGAGGCGACGGCTCCGCTGATCCGGACGGCGCTGGCGCCCTCGTCGTAGATCTTCTCGATCGCCTGGACCATCAGCCCGATGCAGAACCGCTCGTGGACGACGTCATGGCCGGCTCGCCCGATCATGTCGGCCAGGGGATGGTCGGTCAGCAGGCGGACGATCGCGCCGGCCAGCGCGTCGGCATCATGGGGCGGGACCAGCAGGCCCGAGACGCCGTCCTCGATCACCTCGGGGATGCCCCCGACGCGGCTGGCCACGACCGGCCGGCTGAGCGCCATCGCCTCGAGGATCGACAGGCCCTGCGCCTCGCGGTACGAGGGCAGGACGGCGACGTCGAGCGCCGCCGTGACCGAGGGCACGTCGTCGCGCCGCCCGGTGAAGACGACCCGGTGGGCGATCCGCAGCGACGCTGCCTGGCGCTCCAGCTCGTCGCGCCGGCTGCCTTCGCCGACGACCAGCAAGGCTGCGTTGGGGACCGCCCGCAGGACCGCCGGCCACGCTTCGAGCAGGGTCGGGTGGCCCTTCTCCGGCTCGAGCCGGGCCACGACTCCGACGACGACCGCATCGGGCTCGATCCCGTACTGCTCGCGGAACGTGCAGCACGGCTCGGTATGGTCGTAGCGCTCGAGGTCGACGCCGTTGTAGATCAGGCTGACCGGCGCCCCGGTCCGGCCCTCGTCGGCGATCTTCGCCTCGATCGCCCGCGAGACCGCGATCAGCTGGTCGATGTGGGGGGTCAGGATCCGCAGCTCGCGCCGGTCCTCGTCCGAGCGGATCCGGCTGGAATGGACCGTCGACACGACGTACGGCCGGCGATGGCCGGCCTCGCCGACGGCGATCGCCGCCCGCGTCCCGACCAGCTCGGCCCGATACATGTGGTTGTGGATCACGTCGGGGTTGATGTCGGCCAGCAGCGTGGCCACGGCGCCCGTCGCAATCGCGTCATCAGGGTCGTCGAGCACGGTCACCGGGAACCCGGCCCGCTGCAGCTTGCGCACTGCGCTGCCGCCCGACAGGGCGATCACGCTGGCGTCGTAGCGCGACCGGTCGAGCCGGCTCATCAGCGAGAAGAGGTGCTCCTGGGCGCCGCCGTTCGTACCTGTCGCCAGGATCTCGACGATCCTGCACCCGCCCGCCGGCGACGGCCGGCCAGCCGACCGGCTCGAGGCACGGATCGCCGGCCATCGGCGCGCCCATCAGACCACGCTCCGGCGGACCAGGAGGCGCTGGATCGGCTCGTCGACGGCGCCCCACTCGTACTTGTACGGACTCGTCGCCGCGCAGGAAGTCCATCCGGCGGAAGCCGCCGGCGAGGGCCGCCTCGACGTACGCCGCGACCATCAGCACGCCGGGGCTCAGGTCCCGGGCGGCAGGGTCCATGCCCGCGTTGTAGTAGAGCAGCGACGGTCCGTCCTCGAGGTGGACGCCCGCCCCGATCTGACGGTCGCCGACGAGCAGGAACGACAGGACCAGCGGTCCGCCGGCGCCGAGCAGCTCGAACAGGCGCCGGAAGAACAGCCGGCTGGCCGCGCCACCCGGGGTCGTCCGGGAACAGGCCTTCGTCGCCCCAGCGCTTCTGGTGCAGCTCGATGAACGCCGGCAGGTCGGCCAGCGGGTCGGCCGAGCGAGCCAGGCCGGATCGGCCCGACGCCTCCGCCCGGCGGATCTTGCGCCGTACCTCGTGGCGCTCCTTGCCGCCGAGGGTCGCCAGGAAGTCCTCGAATCCGCCATCGACCGGCAGGGTCACGACGGGGCAGACGTCCTCGCGCTCGAGGTTGAGCGTCCAGCCGCCGGCCCGCTCGCGCCGACCCGAACGCGGCCGCGAGCGACTCGGCAGCCGGGTCGCCGCAGCGCAGGCGGCGCAGGTCGACCGCATCCCAGGCCGGCCCGGCGAGACCCGGCAGGTGAGCCGGCCAGCGCGTCGGACACCCGATCGAAGTCGTCCGGGGCCGCCAGCAGCGTGGCGTAGTCGGCGTGGTACGACGCCGCCGAAGAAGATCGCGGTCGCGCTGCCGGGCACGGGCGTCAGCTCGACCGCCGGCCGACTGGCGCATCCGGGTGTGGTCGTCGAGGTCGGACGGCTCGACCTCGTGGCGGTGCATCAGGGGCACGATCCCGATCGGCTCGGCCGCCGGCCAGCGGCGGCGCCGGACGAGTCGGCCGGCAGGACGACCACCGTCTCGTCGTGGGCGTTGGCGCCGTAGGCATCCCACCAGGCTCGCTGGAAGGCCCAGCTCGAGAACGGGGTGGCCCAGGGGTTCCGGGCGAGGAGCCCATCCCAGGTGACCTGGGAAATCGAGCTCGAACGGCCGGTGGACCGCGACATAGGCGGCCTGAACGCGGCTTGGGCATCGGTTGGGGGTTCGGGGTGCTCGCCGTTTCGGTCCGTTCGGAGCCGCCAACGGCGCCGGGACAGACAGGCTCCGCGATCGGCGTCTGGGTGGTCACACGGCCGAGAATAGCACTAGATCGCGGTAGGTCATTGCGCCGGCAACGGGCGCCCTCGGGCCCGGCCGGGAACGCCTACAGGTGATAGGCCCAGTAGACCCCGCCGAGCCCGACCACGACCCCGAAGACGATCGCCCCACGCCAGATCCAGCCGACCCGATGGCGAGCTGCGGCGATGCAGCACAGGGCCATCGCGAACGGGATCGCGTCGAGCGCGTAGCGATAGCCGTACTGCAGCCAGCCGCCGCCGTAGTAGAGCAGGTTCGGGATCAGGGTCAGGACGAGCGCCGCCAGGAGGAGCCAGGAGCGACGGTCGGTCCAGCCGGCCCGGACGGCCCAGAACAGGCCCGGGCTGGTGATCAGGATCGACATCCCCAGGCCGTCCGGCTTGAAGAACGGGAACTGGGGGATCTGGGTCGGCGTGTGCAGGAACAGGTAGTCGATGTTCATGCCGAGGTGGCTCAGCGAGAACAGGCCCTGGTTGCGCAGGGCCACCAGCCAGTCGGGCAGGCTGGCCAGGAGGTAGCCCGATTCGAGCGGCGAGCCGAAGCGAACCTGGTTGTACCAGAGGTCGAACAGGGCGAACGGCAGGAAGCCCAGGGCCAGGATCAGCCATTCCCCCACGACCGGCCGCCAGCGGCTGGTGGCCGATCGCCCGGCCGCGACCGCCCGATCGACCGAGCCCAGCATCAGGGCGTAGACCGGCATCGCCAGGACGACCGGGGCGCGGGTCAGGAAGGCCGCCCCGCCGAGCAGCCCGACGAGCAGCGGCCGGCGGCGGCCGAACAGCTCGATGAGGGCCATCAGGGTGAGGGCCGTCGCGACCAGGTGGCCGGTGTGCCAGACGCCGCCGCGGGTCGTCACCCACCAGATCTGGGTGCTGAACCCGAACAGGACCACCAGCCAGACCCGGTCGACCAGCGAGCGGACGCCGAGCCGGGCCGCCATCCACCAGCACAGGCCGAGGTCGATCGCGGCCAGGGCGGCATTGATGACCGGCTGCCAATGGTTGGCCTGGTCGGGTCCGAAGATCGCCACGAGCGGCAGCAGGACGAAGGCCGGGAACGGGCCGAAGGGCACGAATACCTGGTTGCCGATCACGACGTTGTCGTACGGGCCAAGCGCCGCCGTGAGCCACGTCCGGCCATGCAGGAACGCGTCGGCCAGGTAGAAGAAATCGCCTCGACCGGCATCAAATGCGTGATCCGATGCCCAATAGACCGCGAACCCGATGAGCATCAGTGCAGCGGCCACGATCGGGCCCCGGACGGACGTGTCGCTGATCGTCGTCGAGCGTGCCCCGAAGAAGCCCGGAGCCGCTGCGGGCGGGGCGCTCATTCCGAGCTCCGGTGGGCGACCAGGGGCGGGGCCACGAGGCCCAGCCAGAACAGGATCGGATAGATCGCGGCGGGCACGATGCCCAGCAGGACGATCGGCGTGGCAGTCGCGAGCGGGATCAACGCCGCCCACCAGCGACGACGTTCGAGCAGCCAGGCGACCGGCAGGAGCAGCAGCATCGCGTAATGGTCCCAGAGGACGGGCGAGAGGAGTTGACTGGCCGTGACCGCCGTCAGGTAGCCGACCTCGGCGGGCGATCTCAGCGCGGCCCAAACGGTAACGCCAAGGACGGCAACCGTGCTGGCGAGCTGGATCGCGGTTGCGGTCGACTCCGAGGCGCCGAGCTGGAAGGCAATCGCGCCGGGCGTGAAGTTATGCGGTGTGGTGACCGGGGCGCTGACCTGGCGGAGGACCGTGATGTAGTCCGACCAGGTCCCCAGGCCGGTCACGAGGGTGGCCAGGATCGCCCCGGCCAGCAGGACGACGACGGCCACGCCGATCGTCCGCCAGCGCCGGTTCAAGGCTGCCCAGACGAGCACGATCGCCGGCTGGATCTTGATCATCGTGCCCAGCGCGATCACGGCCCCGAGGCGCCCGGGCCGGTCGAGCCAGCGCCAGCCGGCGGCGAACAGCAGGAACAGGAGCGGGCCGACCTGGCCGAGCTTGAGCGAGTAGGCCAGCGGCCATGACAGGCCGCCGAGCAGGATCACCAGCCAGCGAACTTCACGCTTGACCGGCAGGATCGCCGTCCCCACGAAGAACGCAGACGCCATCGCCGCGATCCACGCGGCTGTGCCGACCGATGCCGGCAGCAGCGCGAACGGCACGACGAGGAACACGAACGGCGGCGGGTAGTAGAAGAACGAGGAAACCGCCCGACGACGTCGACCGAGGGTCGTACAGCGGCTGGCCGTGGATCAGCCGTAGCGCTGCGCTGGCGTACGCGGAGTAGTCGAAGCCCAGGGTCGACGCGGCGATCGCGCTCAGCAGGACCAGGCCGACGAAAGACGCGAAGCTGGCGATCGCCGCGACCGGCAACCAGCGGACGGCGCTCGGGCGTTCAGCCACGCCGATGGAGGAGCGGGATCCGGAACAGGTCCCAGCCCACCTGGAGGGCCAGGCCCGGCCGGGCCGCCATCCGCGATCCTCGCTTGTCGGACCACTGGATCGGTACAACCTCGATCCGGTAGCCGCGCCGCCGGGCGAGGTGGATCAGCTCCACGTCGAACACGATGCTGGTGATCTTCTGGCGGGCGAACAGGTCGTGCGCCGCCGCCCGGGTGAAGCCCTTGAAGCCGCACTGCGTGTCGCGAACCGGGCCGATCACCCAGATCGACGCGAGGAAGTGGAAGATTCGCCCGAGCAGCCGGCGGTAGCCCGGCTGGCTGCGCCGCATGTCCCGGCCGTCGGGCTGGATTCGGCTGCCCAGGGCAATGTCGTGATCGACCAGGGCGGCGACGAGCTTGGGCAGCTGGTCGGGCGGGGTGGCCATGTCGGCGTCGGCGAAGACGATCAGGTCCGAATCTGCCGCCAGCATCCCGGCCCGGACGGCCGCGCCCTTCCCGCCGTGGGGTACGACGAGCAGGTCCAGGCTGATCCCGGGGGGCGGCGCGGTCGACTCTGGCCTGGCCCGGACCAGGTCGGCCGTGCGGTCGGTGCTGCCGTCATCGACGACCAGCACCCGGATCTCGTCCGGAAGGGCGCCGGCCCCGATTGCGCCTTCCCGGGCAGGCCCGCCGCGCCGGCGGAGGTACCCGAAGAGCTCGTCCAGGGCAGACCCCAGGCGATTCTCCTCGTTGTAGGCGGGCAGGACAATGGTCAGGCTGGCAGGCGGCATCGTCGACTCAGGGCGCAGGCGTGAGGGCACGCAGGGAGCCGGGGCTCACGTACGGTGAGGGTGGTCCGAAGAGGTGACGGAGCAGGAAGTACTCGGGCAGCGGATGGTCGTCGGTGACCATCGGTCCATCACCGGCGAACTTGGTGACCTGGTCACCCTGGATCCACACGAGCTGCGGGATCAGGGCCGCCCAGCCGGCCAGGTCGTGTTGGGGAGAATCCGCCGCCGATGACAGGTCGGTCACGATCCCGGGCCGGCTCAGGACGGACTGGATCGCTGCCGGGTCGAAGGAAAGTGGCTGGTCCGAGCCGAGCATGAACATCCCGTAGCCGCCCGGCCCGAAGGCGATGATCACGTGTGGAAAGACGGCGGCGTACGTTCGGACATGGGCCTTGAACTCGTCGATCGTCTGGCCGTACGGGATCCACTGCATCATCACCCCGCCCGGGTTCAGGCGAGCCTTGGCGGCCTGGTAGAACTCGAGCGAGGAGATGACCGAGACGCCGGCCGTCTCGATCGGCGGGGGCGGGTCGACCACGATGATGTCGTAGTGGTCGGACGTCAGCTCGACGTGATTGCGGCCGTCGGCGATCACGATGTTGCCCTTGGGGTTGGCCTCCACGGCCGCGGCATCCGGGTAGAAGACCCCGAACATGTCCGGCACCGACGGGACGAGCTCGACGGCCGTCGAGGTCAGCCCGGCGTTCAGGGCGGCCCGCCAGGCCGAGCCCATCCCGAAGGCAATCGTCAGGTTCGTCTTCGAATTCGGTCGGAGGATCAGGGGCAGGACCGGCATCAGCTTGGTGTCGACCGTGAGGATCGTCATGGCTGTGCCCGTGACCCACAGCTGGGCCCTGCCGTCGATCGAGCCTGCCTGCACCGAGGCGATGTCGTCCTCGGCCGACTTCTCGATGATGCCGCCGGCGGCCTCGACCCGGGCCACACTGGGATCGACGAACCCGCCGCGGGCCAGGACGACGATCAGCACAACGGCGAGCAGGACGCTGGCGCCCCCGGTCACGAGGCGGGGCAGCCGCTCACGGATCGGCGCGCCGAAGGCGAGGCCGGCGCCCATGCACAGGTTGACCAGGGCGATCAAGCCAAGGGCCACCGGTGAGCCAACGAGCGGGATGACCACGAACGGGATGAGGAACGTGCCACTGATCGCGCCGAGGGTGTTGGCCGACAGGAGCAGGCCCGAGTTGCCGCCGACATGGCCCTTCGGGTCGGCGATGAGGGCCGACGTCGCCGGGAAGGTCAGGCCCATCACGAACGTTGCCGGCAGGACGACGAAGGCGACCGGCAGGGCGAAATGGGTGAACAGCGTCCCAAAGTCCACGGTCAGGATGAGGATGCGTGGCCGAACCACGATCGATGATCGTGACCATCCCGATGGTCACCAGGACCGCGATCACGATCTGGCCGGTGGCCAGCAGGTTGATCGTCTTGATCCGGGTCCGCAGGAGGTTGAAGGCCACGGCACCGAGGGCCAGGCCGATCAGGAAGATCGTCAGGATCGTGGTGAAGACATAGGTCGAATCGCCGGTGCCCGAGGCGAGCAGGCGGACCCACAGGACCTGGTAGCCGAGGGACGTCAGGCCGGACACGTAGGCGACGATCAGCGCGAGGCGGACCCTGGGATGTGGCTGCGTTGTGGCCGGCGATGCGGCCGTCGCGGGAGCCGGCGCCTCCGCTGCCTCGGCCGGAGCCTCAGCCGCCGCCGGCGTCGCGGCATCCGGCAGCGGCCCGCGGCGGGCATCGAGGATCAGGGCGGCGATGCCCGCGATGGCCGAGCAGGCGGCCCCGACCAGGAGCGTGCCGGTCAGCCCGAGCAGCTCGATCAGGATGAAGCCGGCCGCGATCGTGCCCAGGATCGCCCCGAACGTGTTGGCGGCATACAGCCGGCCAAAGGAGCTCGACAGGTTGGCCGGGTCGCGCGAGAGGTGGCGGGTCAGGGTGGGCAGGGTGGCGCCCATCAGGATCGTGGCCGGACCGAGGGCCAGGAGGGACAGCCCGAAGCGGACCAGGGCCAGCGCGGTGGGGTTGTCCTCGAGCGTGCCGAAGGCCCCGGCATAGACGTTGCCCAGGAGCCGGAAGGTGACCGGGGTGAGGATCACCACGACGACCAGGATCAGCTCGAGCAGGCCGTACATCCGGAGCGGCCGGCGGACCCGGTCGGCGATCCGGCCGCCGACCACGCTGCCGATCGCGATCCCGCCGAAGAAGCCGGTCAGGATGGCCGAGACGGCCTGGGTCGTGTTGCCGAAGACGAGGACCAGCTGGCGGGCCCAGACGACCTCGTAGATCAGTCCGGCCGCTCCGGACAGGATGAAGATCGCGAGAATGGGCCAGCGACGGCTCACGCGGCGGCTCCTTGGTGCAGCTTGGTCCAGGCCCCGACTGGAACGGCAAGGGTCGTAACGAGAATTGCGCCAACCCACAATGGCAGGAAGATGATCACGGCCAGCGATCCGGAAGCTGCCAGGACGAATGTCGCGGTCGGTGCAACCCGGGCCAGGGGTCGAACCGCCAGGAGCAGCAGGACAGCGCCGTAGGCCATGGTATAGGGCGCGATCAGGAGACCGGCGCACAGGCAGGCGATGAACCCCGGCGTCTCACCTCGTCGCAGAGCGACCAGGGTCGCGGCCACGGTCAGGGCGATCAGGGGCCAGGCGAGGACCGGCGGGAGCATCGCCCCAAGCGCGAGATTCCCGGCCTGGTTCGTCCCCAGGTAGGCCGGGTGGAGGAGGACCCCGAACCAGGCCAGGTAGGCAGGCGCGCCCAGGAGGATGATGCCGCCCACCGAGCAGACGGCGGCCGAGGCCACGGACGCCAGGAACGCCCTTCGTCTGTAGACCAACATCCAGACGAGGATCGGAATCAACGCGG
The DNA here is from genome assembly GCA_963720965.1 of uncultured Chloroflexia bacterium. Lineage (GTDB taxonomy): Bacteria > Chloroflexota > Limnocylindria > Limnocylindrales > CSP1-4 > Palsa-1033. Next base: position 482,307 of record CAVRHD010000005.1, read on the forward strand.
GCTTGGGGACCGTGGCAAGGACGACGCCCATGACCAGCCCCGGCGCGTATCCATCGTCTGACCACGCGATGATCGCGACCACTGCGGCGATCAGGATCGTGACATTCCCGAGCAACAGGTCATGCAAGGTTGGCACGAAGGTGATCGCGGCAATCGCCACCAGGATCCGATCAGGCTGGGACAGGGCTCGTGTCTGTTGAACCACGCCGGCGATCAGCACGGCAAGCCGACCGAGGAACCAACCTCCGACGGCCACGAGATACGGCAACCCGAGTGCAGCCGGCACGGTGAGCAGCGCAGCGATGGGCGAGTACAGATAGCCATGGTCCTGGCCAAAGAGGCCCGCCACGAGTGCTCGGGCTGCAGCCAGGTTGCGGTCCCCGTCGACCGACCAGACGATCGGGAAGATCGTCGCCGCGATGGCCATGCCGATGACCCCATTGATCGCGGCGACCGCAAAGATCCGGGGATCCACGGCAAGCCCGGAAGCACGCGACTCGGCCCGCCTGGTGCGCAGCGTCAACATTGGGCGGGAGCATCGCATGCCGGTGGTCCCGCACGCCACCACCCATCTGTACGGAAGGAGTGCGGGTAATCGCGCTCTGCCCCGGCAGGGACTTGCAGGTCATGCTGCCGAGCCCGACCGGCTCGTAGACTTCACCGGATGGCGGGACCAGCATCCATCGAGGATCCACCTGATGCCGTGGCACCCTTATCTGTCGGCCGTAGCAGATTGAGGCCGGCAACGGTGCTCAGCTGGATCGCCGCCACCCTGATCCTTGTATTCGTGGCTGTTGATCTGGTGGATGCCGTCGTTAATTCGACCACGCTTCGTGATCAGATCGGGGTCGACTATCGGCTGTACATGAGCGCAGCGACCAACTGGCTTCACGGGGGGACCTTCTATCAGCCTTATCAACTTGCTGGTCCCTACCCGATCAGTCCCGGCGACATCCTCTACCCGCCGGTCGCCCTGGTGCTGTTCGTGCCGTTCGCCTATCTGCCCGTCGTGACTTGGTGGGTGATCCCAGCGATGGCCGTCGCCTGGTGCCTGTACCAGTTGCGTCCGGAGCGCGTTGCCGTCCTCTGGATCGCGGTCTGCCTGGCGTGGCCAACCACACCGCTCAAGATCCTGACTGGCAATCCAGTCATCTGGGCTGCCGCCGCGATGGCACTCGGCGTTCTCTACTACTGGCCGAGCATCCTCGTCCTGATCAAACCCAGCCTTTTTCCTTTTGCCCTGTTCGGCGTCCACGAGCGGAGCTGGTGGCTGGCCCTTGGCGCATTCGCACTGGTGTGCCTGCCGTTCGGCACGCTGTGGATCGACTGGATCCATTCGATCCTCAACTCGCAGGGAGGCGGAATCGCATACTCCATCCTCGAGGCACCAATGTTGGCCTTACCGGTCGTGGCCTGGCTCGGACGAACCCGGGCAAGCCCGATCGAGAACACGGACGACCAGCCTCAGATCGCGCTCGAATGAACCAAGCGCGCGCTGACCCGAGGGTGACGGCGTTCACCGTCGGTGGTCTGCCGAACCGCATCCTTCGGATCAGCCTCGCCGGGCTGTGCCTGGCTGTCTGCCTGATCCAGCTCCATGCCCTGTTCGCGGGCTACCCGCGGGGCGTCGACGTGGTCATCCCGCTGAATGCAGCGGGGCGCTGGCTGGCCGGCGGGCAACCGTACCTGGCCTCGAGCTTCCAGGCTGGTCCGGGCTATGACGCCCCGTTCCTCTACCCACCCTTTGTCCTGCCCTTCCTCGCTCCGTTGACCCGGCTCCCACAGGACGTCGTCATCGGCGGATGGTTGATCCTGAGCGGAGCGGCCGCCGCGTTCGCCTGCCGCCGGCTGGCCATTCCGTGGCTGCTTGTCCCGTTGCTGTTCGCGTGGCCGCCCTTTGCGGAGGGGCTCATCGGAGGCAACGTCCAGGTCGTCCTGTTTGCGGCGTTCATTGCCCTGTTCTGGCGAAGGCCCGGACCAACCGAAATCCGGCCGCCATTCGAACCGTTCGAACAGGATCCCGGTCGTTCGGGGCGGCCGGGACAGGTCGACGGCCTCCTGGCGACGGCGGTGGGTGCGCTCAAGCCGACCCAGGTCCAGTCGTGGCTGTACGTGGCCCGCCGCAACTGGCGCTCCGCTGCGGTTGGGGCGGTGGCGATCGCGGCACTGGCGTTGGCAACGCTGCCGATTGTCGGCGTCCAGCTCTGGTTCGACTGGATCGCGCAGCTCGGTCGGGCAAGCGATCCCTCCTGGATTCTCGCCGGCGACGGCATCGCTCGATCCTTCCCGGCGTGGGTCGGGGACCTCGTGTTCCTGGGCTCGCTGGCGGTCATCTGGCTGGTTCCGGTCCGGCACGCGGGGGCCTGGGTGGGCCTGCTCACCCTGATCGGATCACCGAGCCTGCGCGTCTTCGGGCTGCTCTTCGCACTCCCGGCGATGCTCCTGATTCGTCGCGAGATTGGCCTCGTCGCAGCCATCCTGATGGCAACCTACACGTTCGAGGGCTGGTGGCTGGCGGTCGCCCTGGTCAGTGGCTCGCTGCTCGTGAGTCCTCGCCTGGGCTGGCTGCTCGAACCCCGAGCACGTCCGGCGACGTGATCCCCGGGCGGCGGCCGGCGATGGGCCACAATGCCGCCAGGATCGCGAAGCCCGTCGGCCACAGGATCGGCAACCCGATCGTTGCCGCGACCGGCACCGTCCAGGCTCGATCGGTTCGACCACCCCAGGCGACAAGGACCGCTGCGGCGGGCAGCCTCAGCCAGAGGGGGATCCCGATGGAGAACTGGTCCAGTGGCGCGCCGGTCGCCGACTTGAGGATGTCGTCGTTCCACCATTGGCGCCAGAGCTCGGGATCGACCAGCAGCGACAGGGCGACGAGCGCACCGGTGAAGCCCAGGGCGATCGCCAGCTTTCGCCATTCGCGCCGAACGCCGAACCAGATCAGGCCAACGCCCGGCGTGACCTTGGTGAGCAGCACGAACGACCAGGTTGCCGGCCAGCGAAAGCCGAGCACGATCGCAGCCGCAATCAGCAGGTGGACATTGCCGTGGTAGAGCTCGAGCGCGACCGGCGGGAACGCCAGGACGACCAGGGTCGAACGCCAGCCCAGCCAGATAAGGGTCGCGACCAGGAGGGCCGTCCAGAGCCACAGGAACGTGTACCAGGGCAATGACCCGAACAGGCTGAACAGGCGGGCGATGACCGGGGTGTAGGTGAATGCACCCAGGCCGCCCGCGGACACGCTATAGGGCGCCGAGATGTCGACATTCCAGTAGGCGAACGCATCGAACCCGAAGGTTCCCGTGGCCGGAGCGACCACGAGGAACAGGTACGCCGCGAACAAGAGTCCAGCTGCCACGAGGCCGTCACGCACCGCGCGACGAACCATGGGCGAGCGCGGAACGAACGGCAAGGCGACGGCGGTCGACAACACTTGACCGATCGTAATCCCTGCACCCGGCCGGATGGGGCGTACGGGAGTGCCGCTACAGGACCTCCGATGTAGGCCATTCGTACCGGTCGAATCACCCCTGACCCGGTGCTACGGTGCACCGGATGCGCATCGTCCTTGGATTGTTCGCCCTCGCGCTCGGCGTGCGGGTCCTGCTGATCCTGCTCTACCCGGATCCCGCCTACGTCAATTCGTACTACTACGTCAGCGTGGCCCGCTCACTGGCCGCCGGTCACGGCTTCTCGATCAACTACATCTGGACGTTCGTGGACGTGGGCGGCCACCTGCCGGCCGACCCCGTGCTGCCGATTCCGAGCAACGCCCATTGGATGCCCCTGGCCAGCATTGTCCAGGTCCCGTTCATCGTGGTCCTGGGCGCCAGCGCCTTCGCCTCGGCCCTGCCGTTTGCCCTGATCGGAGCGCTCGCGGCGCCGATGACCTGGGGCTTTGCCCGCGAGGCCGGCTGCCGTCGATCGGTCGCCCTGGGCGGTGCCCTGCTCGCGGCGATCCCCGCGGGGGTGACCCCGTTCATGGCCCAGCCCGACAACTTCGCCCTGTTCGAGGTCCTGGTCCTCGGCGCGCTGTGGCTCGGCGCGCGCGGCCTGAAAGGCGACGCTCGCGCGTTCGCGGCGACGGGTGTCCTGGTCGGCCTCGCCACCCTGGCCCGCAACGACGGCGTGCTGGTCGGGGCGGCCCTCGGCATCGTCTGGATCTGGTCCCGGGTCCGGGCCCGGCGCGCTGCCCGGGCGGGGATCGAGGCACCGCGGTCGCTGCCGGTCTGGGCGGCGATCGTGGCGGGCGGACTGTTCATCGTCGTCATGCTGCCGTGGGAGCTGCGCCAGCTGGCGGTCTTCGGCAGCCTCTCGCCGTCGTCGTCGACCGGTCGAATCCTGTTCATCCGGTCGATTGACGAGCTCGACAGCATCACCGGCACGCCGACCCTGGCGTACCTCCTCGGCCAGGGCATCGGACCCCTGTTCGAGAGCCGTGTCGTCGGCCTGTTCGAGGCGCTCGTGATCTTCGCGGTCCTGGTCGGCGGCATCCTGCTGACGCCATTCATCGTTGCCGGAGCCTGGCTGCGCCGCCGTTCGCCCGACTTCCTGCCGTTCCTGCTCTACGCCCTGCTGCTCTTCGCCTTCTCGGCCCTGGTGTCCGCCGTCCACGTCCCGAATGGCACGTTCATCCACTCGGGCGCCGCCCTCGCGCCGCAGTCCTACCTGCTGGCGCTCGAGGCGATCCTGGCCCTGGTCGCCTGGGCCGCCCGCCATCGCCCGAGCTGGAACCCGGAGTCCGCAGGTCGGGTATTCATGGCCGGCCTGATCGGGATGAGCATGGTCGTGGCGGTGTACTTCACGGCCAGCGTCCACGACACGTGGGGCCAGGAACGGGACCTCAACCAGGCGGTCGGGGCCGCCCTGGGCGCCCAGGGTGCGCCGGCCAACGACGTGGTCATGGCCCTCGACAGCGGCGCGATCAACTACTGGACCGGCCATCCCGCGGTGGTCGTCCCGAACGACTCGATCGGGACAGTCGAGGAGGTCGCCCAGGCCTACGACGTCCGCTGGCTATTCGTCGAGCGCTCGAACTCGGTCCCCGCCCTCGGCCCGGTCATCGACGGCACCGGGCGCCCGGGCTGGATCGGGCCGCCGGTCTGGAGCGTTACCGGTCAGACCGCGACGGTCGACGCGGCCCTCTACCCGATCTGCTTCAGTACAGCCGATCCGCGTTGCACGGTCCTGGCGGCGGCGCAGCCAATGAAGGCCGGCCGGTGACTGGACCGCTGACCCGCCGCGAAGCCTGGGGAACCGCGGCCCTGCTGTTCGTCTTCGCCCTGCTCCTGCGCGCTGCGTTTGCGCGGACCGTGCCATTCCCGACGCCCGAGGACACGGCCTACTACGTGATGGCGGCGCGCAACCTGGTCGAGGGCCACGGCCTGACGAGCGATGCCATCTGGAGCTTCCAGACCCCGCCGCTGGCCTTTCCCCGGCCGGCCTTCGAGGTCTGGCTGCCGCTGCCGGCCCTGCTCGCCGCCGTGCCCATGGCCTTGCTCGGTACGACGTTCCCGGTCGCCCAGGTTCCGGCGATCGTGATCGGAGCGATCGTCCCGGTGCTGGCCTGGCGACTGGCGGCTGACGTGGCGATCGAGCTCAAGCTGCCAGACGGCCGAGCCCGGACCCTGGCCATCGGGGCCGGCCTGACCGCGGCCGTGGAGCTGCCCCTCGTCCTGTTCAGCGCGCTGCCCGATTCGACCGCGATCTTCACCGTCCTGGTCCTGCTCGCCTGCCTCCTGATCACCCGACTGCTGGCCGATCCCCGGGGCGCCCGAGCGCGCGATCCTCGACTCCTCGCCCTGGGCGTCCTGATCGGGCTGGCGGCCCTGACCCGCAACGAGGCAGCCTGGCTGGCCCTGACCTGGGCCGCTCTGGCCTGGTTCGCGGCGCGCGATCAGGCCGGGGTTCGCCTCGCCCGGGCCGAGCGGGTCCGGTTCGTCCTGGTGCCGGCGGCAATTGCCCTCCTGTTCTTCCTGCCCTGGATGGTTCGCGACTGGATCGTCTTCGGCAACCCGCTGCCCGGCCAGGCCCTGGCCAATGCCTTGTCGGTCACCGGCTTCGATATCTTTGCCTGGAACGATCCACCGACCCTGGCCCGCTACCTGGCGGTCGGCCTGGGCGGACTGGTCCAGATGCGGATCGACGGCTTCGCCCACAACCTCGTCACGGTGTTGCTCGTGCCCAGCTTTCCGATCGGCCTGATCGGCCTGCTCCGGCTGCCCTGGGCAGTCGGGATCCGGGCGCTCCGGCCGCTGATGATCGTGTCCCTACTGACGTTCTGGGTCACCACGTTGGTCTTCCCCGTGGCGACCACCTGGGGCACGTTCCTGCACGCGGCCGGGCCGGTCCACGTCCTGCTCATCGTGACCTGCCTGCTGGCGCTCGACGCCATGTTCGTCCGCCTGAGCGCATGGCGCGGCTGGACGAAGGAGGTCGCCTGGCTCGGTGCAACGCTGACCGTGGCCAGCTCGATCCTGTTCAGCCTGGCCTTGGCCAGCTTCGCCCAACAGAGCACCGATGTCGCGGCCCGCTACCAGGCCATCGACAGCCAGATGGCCGCGATCGGCCGGCCGCTCGACAAGACCGGACCGGTCATCGCCGACTTCCCGATCTGGCTCGCCTACCAGGCCCGGACCCAGACCCTGGCCCTGCCCGACGAGCTGCCGGCCTCGGTCCTCGACCTGGCGGCTCACTTCAGCGGAACCCAGTACCTGATCATCAGCGGCGACCACGGCAGCTGGCCGGCCGTCCTTGCCGACGGCGGCCCGGCCGCGAGCTGCTTCCACGAGATCGTCCTGGGCACCCCATCCGACCCGGTCGCGGCGGCGGCCCTGGTCGGCACCCAGGTCTTCCAGATCGGGTGTGCGCCATGAGCGGCCCTCTATACTCGGGCAACATGGACGGCACCCGCGCCGAGGCACGAGACGGGCGAATCGACGAGCTGCATGCCGAGGCCAAGGCGGCGGTTGGCTACGCTGCGGACAGCCTCCGCCAGATTGCCGAGCGCTATCGCGCGCTCCAGCATGCCGACCTGATCCGATTGCAGGACCTGCGCGATCGCCTTCGGGCCGGGGAGCGCGGCTCGGCCGACATCGATCGGACCGGTGCGCCCCCTGTCGGTGGTGGGGACGCCGCCGCGGAGGCAGCCGAGGCCGGCGCCGAGGAAGGCCGGCGGCGGGCGATTCGGTCCGAGCAGGACACCCTGGCCGATACGGTCGGCCGGCAGGAGTCGGAGCTCACCCGGCTCGACGCCGCCCTCAAGAGCCTCGAGCGAACCTGGCTGTTCCTCGGTCGCGAGGACGCCACCCTGATCGGCGACATGGGCCCGGTCGTGAGCACGAGCGAGATGAACATGCGGATCGTCGAGGCCCAGGAGTCGGAGCGGCTCCGGATCGTCCGGGAGGTCCATGACGGGCCGGCCCAGGCGCTGTCGAACGCGATCTTCCAGATCGACTATGTCGGCCGGGTGATGGTCGATGACCCACCCGCCGCCCAGCAGGAGCTGCGCCTCGTCGGCGAGCGCCTCCGGCGGGACCTGGACGAGGCCCGCAGCTTCATCAGCCAGTCCCGTCCGGCCGTGCTGGCCGAGCTCGGCCTGGCCGGTTCGATCATCGACGTGGTCGAGCGCTTCAGCGCCCTGACCGGGATCGCGCTGACCACCGAGATCGAGGCCGGCGGCGAGCAGCTCTCCGAGGCCGACCAGACGGTCGTCCTGCGGATCGTCCAGGAAGCCCTCCAGAACACCCGGAAGCACGCCGCGGCCTCCTCGGCCGTCGTCGCCACCCGGCTGACGGATGGTGACTGGGTGCTGGAGGTGCGCGACGACGGGCGGGGCTTCGACGTTGGCTCGATGGCCGCCCGGGGCCGGCGCAACTTCGGGCTTCAGTTCATGCGCGAGCGGGCCGAATTGATCGGTGCTCGTTTTGACGTTGGTTCCAGGCCCAATGGGGGCACCGTCGTACGGTTGGCAATTCCGCTCCAGAAGGAGAACGAATGAACGCGATGGACTACCCAGGTCCGGATCGACGCCGGGGGGGCCCCGACCGTCGAACCATCGGGGAGGTCACCAAGATCCTCCTCGTCGACGACCACGCCCTGTTCCGGATGGGCATGCGCGGCCTGCTCGAGCGCGAGCCCGACTTCGAGATCGTGGGCGAGGCCCAGGACAGCCGGGGCGCCGTCGACGCTGCCATGGAGCAGTCGCCCGACATCGTCCTGATGGACCTGTCCCTGCCGTCACCCGGCGGGATCGAGACGACCCAGCGGATCAAGCGCGAGCTGCCATCGGTCGGAATCATCGTGCTCGCCGTGAGCGAGGACGAGGACGCCCTGTTCGACGCGATCAAGGCCGGCGCCGCCGCGTTCATCCTCAAGGACGTCGGACCGGACGACCTGGTCACGATCATCCGGCGGGTCACCGCCGGCGAGTACCTGATCAACGACAAGGTCTTCGCCAAGCCCGCCGTCGCCAGTCGCGTCCTGAAGGAGTTCCGTGAGCTGGCCGTGTACGGCCAGGAAGCGGCTCCGATCTTTGCGCCGCTGTCGCCTCGCGAGGTCGAGATCCTTGACAACATCGCCCAGGGCATGACCAACAAGCAGGTCGCCTATGCCCTCTCGATCAGCGAGCAGACGGTCAAGAACCACATGTCGAGCATCCTGCGCAAGCTCAGCGTCAACGATCGAACCCAGGCCGTCGTGTACGCGATGCGCCAGGGCTGGATCAGGATGCCCGAGGATTGACCGAGCCCCGGCCGGCCGCGGCCATGGATCCGGGCGCGTTCGCCGACCGGATCGATGCCGAGCTGACCAGCCTCGACGCGGAGCTGACCGAGATCGACCTGCTCGTCCAGCAGGCTCGCTCGGAGGCCGACCGCCACGAGATGAAGCGGAGCCAGACCGCCGATCGGGTGGCCACCCTGAAAGGGACCGCCTCGGCCAATCCGGCTGACCTCGCCGATGCCACCGGACAGCTGGTCCAGCTGACCCGGCGGGCGGTCATGATGGAATCGCAGGTCGACGTCCTGCAGGGCAAGCAGAAGGCGCTTCGGCGCTACCGGGATGCCCTGGCGATGTACAGCGGCGAGCTCCACGCCGCTGCAGCGGCGGCGGTTGGGCGGCTCCTTCCGGCGGCGCGGCAGGCGCGTTGGGCGTCGCGAGCCCGGGCCCGCTGGCCCTCGGTGACGGTGAAGACGGCGAGCTGCCTGCTGCGGTGTCCCGGCTGATCCTGACCGCCCAGGAAGACCTTCGCCGCGACATTGCCCGGGCGATGCACGACGGTCCGGCCCAGAGCCTCACCAACATCGTCCTCCAGGCCCAGATCGTGGACCGGCTGGTCGACCGCGACCCGGTCCTTGCCAGGGCCGAGGTCAAGGCCCTCGTGGCCATGGTCCAGACCACCCTCGAGGCCACCAAGTCGTTCATCTTCGACGTCCGGCCGATGGTCCTCGACGACCTGGGGCTGGTGCCGACAATTCGGCGGGCGGCCCGTGACCGCGGCCGGCGAGCCCAGATCGTGGTCGACTTCGATTCGCTCGGCAGCGACCGACGCCTGCCGATGGAGTTCGAGAGCGGCCTCTTCCGGATGATCGACCAGGCCTTGGCCGGCTACCTCTCGACGACGCCCCGCCGGGTCGTGATCCGGCTCGACTGGGGGGACCAGGTCGAGGCGCGCATCGCGGCGATTGCCGAGGAGGCGGCCGCGCGGACCGCGGAGCCCGAGCACGCGCCCGACGCGTCGACGCCGGCGGCCCTCAGCGCAATGATCGACGAGCAACGATCCGCTCGCGCCGCTGATGCCGCGCCGGCGCAGAGCCACGTCCTGCCGGCCAAGGCCTGGCGCGAGATCATGCAGCGAGCCGCCACGCTGGGCGTGGTTGCCGAGCTGCTGGCCGGCGGCTCCGAGGTCCGCCTCGTTGCGAGCGTGCCCGTCGAGGGGGCCCCGGCAGCCTCGGCCGGGCTGGAACCGACTGATTCGGTGAGCGTCGGCGCGGACGACCAGGCGTGAGCGTGGATCGGCCGGCCGGCAGGATCGTCGACTACACCCTGATCGGTTTGCTGACGATGCTGGTCATCGTGGTCGTGCTCGTCTTCCTGCACGACCAGGTCGCGACCGTGCTGGCCTGGATCACCAGCCTGATCGGCTGAACGGGTCATCCAATTCGGTACCAATGTCCTAATCGACGCGGGCTCCGGTTGGGCCGTATGGTTCGCCTGCCCTCAATCGGGGGTGGACTAATCCAGGAGGCATCATCAGATGCAGCTCGTGAACTCGTTCCTCGCGCGGTTCAGCCGCGACGAGGAAGGCCAGGGCCTCGCCGAGTACGCCCTGATCCTCGCCCTGATCGCCATCGTCGCGATCATCGCCCTCATCTTCCTGGGCGGCCAGGTTTCGAAGATCCTCAGCACCGTCGGTAGCTCGGTCTAGGGATCGGACTCGGCCCGCTCTGGGTCGAGACAGTCGAACGACGCCGGACCGTTCACTCGGTCCGGCGTTCACCTTTCCAGGACGCTGGTCTTGACAACCATCAGGGCCATCTCTACCGTAACCCGGCCCTCGTCCATCGTGGCGACGGGACTTTTGAAGAAAGGAGGTGAACCACCAATGATGAACTACATCTCCGCACTCATCGCTTCCTTCCGCTCCGATGACGAGGGACAGGGTCTGGCCGAGTACGCGCTGATCCTCGCCCTTATCGCGATCGTCGCGATCATCGCCCTGATCTTCCTGGGCGGCCAGGTTTCGAAGATCCTCAGCACCGTCGGTAGCTCGGTCTAGGACCGACTCCGAGCCGGCTTCGGCCGGTCGTCAAGTTAGAGCTTGAAATCGAGCGGCAGCTCCCTCAACGGAGCGGCCGCTCGTTTCGTTTCCGACCACCGCAATGCATCGACCGAGCACCTTGCAGCAAGTTTGCGGTCCGCTCGATTTCCGGCCATTTCTTCCTAATGGTCCTAGCCCTTTGGTATAGTCGCGCGGCCTTTGGGCGATGCTACAGTGGTGCCACTTGTCACACGGCTGGGGAGAAGAATTTGAAGCGTTCGAGTCGGGTGTTCCTGCTCGGTGGGATCATCCTCGCAATCATCGTTTTCGTCCTGATCATCCTGTTGTTTCCAACGGGAGCAACAGCGGCGCCTGGTCCGACGCCGCCGCCGACGACGCTGCCGACGGTCTATGCGACCGCTGATATTCCGTTGGGAACGCAGGTCACCTCGGACATGGTCGCCGTTCACCAGGTGGACATCACGACCCGGTCCGCGACCGCATTCGCCAACGTCAATGACGTCGTTGGCCAGGTCATCCGGACCCAGGTCCTGGCCAACACGGACCTCAACGCCTCGATGTTCTCGTCGACCGGAGTGATCGAGGAGATCACGCCGAACCTCGACAGGGGCCAGCGGGCGATGTCCGTGCAGGTCGATCAGCTCACGGGCGTGGGTACCCTCATCCAGGCCGGCGACCACGTCGACGCGATCCTGGGCCTGGGTGGCACGGCCGGCAGCTGTGGAGCTGGGTTCCCGGCGGTTCCGCCGGTCAACCCGGGCGCCACGGTCAAGATGATCGTCCAGAACCTGTCAGTCCTCGGCACCCTCCTGCCGCCGCCGGTCGCTGCTGCGCCGGGCGCCAGCCCGGGCACCGAGACCGGTACGGCCCTCAACGGCCAGCAGGAGATCGTGATCGTGGGTGTCACCGCCCAGCAGTCGGAAGTCCTCCGCTACGGACAGATCGACGGCTGCCTGAGCCTGGTCCTGCGCTCACCCAAGGACTACCAAGCCAGCTCCTCCGGGGCCCCAGGGGCCTCGTCAGGACCGCCGTCGCTGGATCCGACAACCGGCGTGAACCTCAAGACCATGATCGACCAGTACGGCGTCCTCCTGCCGCAGCTTGAGCCGATCGCAACGCCCTCGCCCTCACCCAAGAAGTAGCCGTAGCGAGCCTGCCCTTGGTCATTCGGACCCGGCGCAGGCTCACACCCCAGCCACGCGACCGGACGGGCGCGATCGATCCACCTCGGATCCCGCGCCCGTCACGCGCTCCGCGGCAGGCCAAACGAACCAATGTCGCAACCACACGAAGGCGCACGAACAGATCCAATGGCTGACCAGATCCGCGTCCTCATCGTCGACGACATCACCGAGACCCGCGATCACCTGGCGAGGCTGCTTGGCTTCGAAAGTGACATCGAGGTCGTCGGTCTGGCGGAGTCGGGCCGGCGCGCCATCGAGCTGGCGATCGCGCTGAAGCCGGACATCGTGTTGATGGACATCAACATGCCGGACATGGACGGGATCGAAGCCACCGAACAGCTCTCCGCCCAGGTGCCCGGCACCTCGGTCGTGATGATGTCGGTCCAGGGCGAGGCCGATTACCTGCGCCGATCGATGCTGGCCGGGGCGCGCGAGTTCCTGGTCAAGCCGTTCAGCTCCGACGAGCTGATCTCCTCGATCCGCCAGATCCATTCGCGCGAGCAGGAGAAGCTCGAGCGCTTCCCGGTCGCCGTGGCCGTCGCACAGTCAGCGGCCGAGCCGGCCGACCTTGGCCAGGTGGTCGCGGTCTTCGGCCCCAAGGGCGGAATCGGACGAACAACGATCGCGGTCAACCTGGCCGTGGCCTGTGCCTCCGAGCTCAGCCAGCGGACGGCCCTCGTCGACGGCTCCTTCCAGTTCGGCGATGTCGGTGTCCTGCTCAACCTGAATCCGAAGAACAAGTCGATCGCCGATCTCGCCCCCGACCTCGAGGCAGGGCTCGAGCTGGAGACGATCGACCCGTTCCTGACCGTCCACGCATCGGGCGCCAAGGTTCTGCTCGCCCCGCCGTCGCCCGAGATGGCCGAGCTGGTGACCGCGGCCGGCGTCCGCAAGACGCTCGAGCTGCTCCGCCGGTCCAACGACATCGTGATCGTCGACTGCTCGTCGGCCATGTCCGACACGACCCTGGCGATTCTCGATGAAGCCGATGTGATCCTGACGATGCTGACCCTCGAAATCACCAGCATCAAGAACATGCGCCTGTTCCTGGAAGTCACCAATCAGCTCGGCTACGAGGACACCTCGATCAAGCTCCTCCTGAACCGGGCCGACTCGACCCTGGGGATCCGGGTGGCCGACGTCGAGCACTCGATTGGACGGAAGGTGGACCATACGATCGTGAGTGACGGTCGGAGCGTGGTCTACGCCCTGAATCGGGGCGTACCCTTCTTTACCAGCAACCGCGAGGCACAGGTGTCGCAGGACGTTCTTCGTCTGGCGACCGCCCTGACCGGCGACGAACGAAAGCAAGCTACCGAGGGCGCTCGCAAGGCGACCTCCGCCAAGAAGAGCCTGTTCGCATGGCGCTAGCAATCATCGGCCCGATTGGGCGGGAAGGGGTGTAGGGCATGTCCCTGCTGAAGCGGATCGAGAGCGCTCGTCCGGGAACAGGTGCTCCCGGCACGGCGCCGGGCAATGCCCCGGCGCCTGCCGGTGGTGCGCCTGGAGCACCGGGCCAGCCGCCGGCGGCAACGCCGGCCCAGCGGCTCATGTCCCAGGGTCCCGTCCGGGAGTCGTTCCGGGACGTCAAGTTCCGAATCCAGAGCCGGGTGATCCAGGACCTGGATCCCAAGCTCGACCTGTCCAACCAGGTCGAGGTCCGGCGCCAGATCGAAGAGATCTTCGGCAAGGTCATCGACGAGGAAGGCCTCGCCCTGACCCGCGCCGAGCGCGTCCGGATGCTCGAGCAGATCACCGACGAGATCATCGGCCTCGGCCCACTCGAGCCGCTCCTGCGAGACGAGAGCATCACCGAGATCATGGTCAACGGCCCGCGCCAGGTCTACATCGAGCGGTCCGGCAAGCTGGAGCTGACCAACGTGGTCTTCCAGAATGACGACCACGTCATGCGGATCATCGACCGGATCATCGCCCCGATCGGCCGCCGCGTCGACGAGTCGTCGCCGATGGTCGATGCCCGCCTGACCGACGGTTCCCGGGTGAACGCGATCATCCCGCCGCTGTCGCTGGTCGGACCCGTGATCACGATCCGGAAGTTCTCGGCGTCGCCGTTCACGGTCGACGACCTGGTCCGCTTCGGCACGGCCACTCCCGAGATGTTCGACTTCCTCAAGGCCTGCGTCGAGGCCCGCCTGAACATCTTCGTGTCGGGTGGTACCGGCTCGGGCAAGACGACCACCCTCAACGTCCTGTCCTCGTTCATCCCGAACGACGAACGGATCGTGACGATCGAGGATGCGGCCGAGCTCCAGCTCCGCCAGGAACACGTCGTGACCCTCGAGTCCCGGCCCCCGAACATCGAGGGCAAGGGCGCGGTCCCGATCCGCGAGCTCGTCCGGAACGCCCTCCGAATGCGGCCCGACCGGATCATCGTCGGAGAGTGCCGTTCGGGCGAGGCCCTCGACATGCTCCAGGCCATGAACACCGGCCATGACGGCTCGATGTCGACCGGTCACGCCAACTCGCCCCGGGACATGCTGTCCCGGCTCGAGACGATGGTCCTGATGGCCGGCGTGGACCTGCCCCTGCGGGCCATCCGCGAGCAGGTTGCCTCGGCCGTCGACCTGATCGTCCAGCAGAGCCGGCTCAAGGACGGCACCCGCAAGATCGTGAACATCACCGAGGTCCAGGGAATGGAAGGTGACGTGATCGTGATGCAGGATGTCTTCGTGTTCGAGCAGACCGGCATCGTTGACGGCAAGATCGTGGGTCGGCTCAAGCCGACCGGTATCCGGCCCAAGTTCGTCGAAAAGTTCGAGGTCATGGGCATCGCCCTGCCCGCGGGCCTGTTCGGCTTCAGCTACTAGCCGGCGGCACAGGAGGCTTCAGATGGAGACAGGCTTGATCGTCGCGATCGTCGCGGCCGCAGCAGTCATCCTGATTGCGCTTGGCCTGGCGACGTCGGGCGGCGGCTCGGGCGTCAACGCACGCCTGGAGCGCTATGCCTCCGGCAAGCCAGAGGCCAAGGCCGCCTCCACCGGGCCCGGTGGGATTGCGGGCATGCTCGACCAGAGCGTGGCCCTGGCCAACCTGAACCGGGTGGTGGAGCAGCGCGATTTCGGTGCGAACCTGGCCCGGGACATCGCCCGGGCCGACCTCAAGCTGAAGATCAGCGAGTACTTCATGATCTGGATCGCCGCCACCCTGGGCGTGCCCGCGGCGATGATCCTCCTGTCGGTCGTCTTCCCGGCCCTGGCCAACCCGTTCCTGCTCCTGGTCGGCGGACTGATCGGATTCATGATCCCCCGCTTCTGGCTCAATCGGCGCAAGAATGGGCGGCTCAACCAGTTCAACAAGCAGCTGCCGGACACGATCACCCTGATCGCCAACGGCCTGCGCGCCGGCTCCTCGTTCCTGCAGGCCATCGAGCTCGTCGTCCGCGAGGCCCGGCCTCCGGTGTCGACCGAGTTCAGCCGGGTGATCCGCGAGGTCAACCTGGGCCTGGGCTTCGATGACGCCCTCGAGAACATGGTCCGGCGCGTCCGCTCGGACGACCTGGAGCTGATGGCCACGGCCATCTCGATCCAGCACAACGTCGGCGGCAACCTGGCCGAGATCCTCGACTCGATCGCCTACACCATCCGCGAGCGGGTCAGGATCAAGGGCGAGATTCGCACCCTGACCGCGCAGCAGCGCCTGTCGGGCTATGTCGTCGGCTT
The DNA here is from genome assembly GCA_963720965.1 of uncultured Chloroflexia bacterium. Taxonomy (GTDB): domain Bacteria; phylum Chloroflexota; class Limnocylindria; order Limnocylindrales; family CSP1-4; genus Palsa-1033. The sequence continues at coordinate 497,951 of CAVRHD010000005.1, forward strand.
CCTGCCGATCGGCCTGGCCGGATTCCTGTTCATCGCCGCCCCGGGCTTCATGTCTCCGATGTTCGACGACTCCGTCAGCATCGGCGGGCTGCCAGCCGGCGTGATCATCCTGATCATCGGGGGATTCATGATGTTCATGGGCTTCATGTTCATCCGCAAGATCGTGGACATCGAGGTCTGATGATGTTGGTCGTCCTGGTTGCCGCGGCCGCCGCGGGAGCCATCCTGTTGATCGTCCTGGGACTGTCGAGCGGCCGCGCCGTCGACCCCGTCCAGGCCCGCCTCAGCCAGCTCGGCACGATGCAGGCCAAGAACCTCGAGGAGCTCGAGCTCCAGATGCCGTTCCTCGAGCGGACGCTGCGACCACTGGTCGGGCGCCTGTCGGGATCGGTCTCGCGGGTGACCAGCGCGTCGTTCGCCGATCGGACCGAGAAGAACCTGGCCATGGCCGGCAATCCCGGCGACCTGCGCGTGTCGGACTGGCTCGGGATCAAGGCGGTCTCGGCGATCGCCTTCGGGATCATCTTCTTCCTGCTCTTCGGCGTCGTGAACATCCTCGGGACGGGCTTCGTCATCGGCGCCATGCTGGCCCTGCTGGGTGTCGTGATCGGCTACATCGCGCCGGAGTTCTGGCTCGGCCGACGGATCAAGGCCCGCAAGAAGGCCATCCTCCTGATGATCCCGGACGCCCTCGACCTGCTGACCATCTCGGTCCGGGCCGGCCTCGGCTTCGATGCCGCGCTGGGCAAGGTCGTCGAGAAGCTCAAGGGTCCGCTGTCCGACGAGTTCCGCCGGGCGATGGCCGAGATCCGGGTCGGCAAGACCCGCCGGGAGGCCCTCCGGGACATCATCCCGCGCACCGAAGTGCCGCCGCTGACCAACTTCATCGGGGCGGTCATCCAGGCCGAGACCCTGGGCGTGTCGATCTCCAAGGTGCTCCAGGTCCAGTCGGAGCAGCTCCGGATCGAGCGTCGCCAGCGAGCCGAGGAGCAGGCGGCCAAGGCGCCGATCAAGATGCTCTTCCCGCTCGTCGGCTGCATCTTCCCGTCGTTGTTCATCGTGATCCTCGGGCCCGCGATCATCCTGATCGTCAAGAACCTCAAGACGTAGCTGAAACGCCCGGCCGGGTCCCAACCCAATGGCCGAACGGATCACGACGATGAACAGCGTATCTAACGTCGAGCGAGGAACGGTCCTCGCCGGTCAGGTCGAGTCGGCCAATTCGCTGTGGGCCAAGTTCTGCGGCCTGATGGGCCGGGCCACGCTCGCCGACGACGCCGGACTGTGGCTGCCCGGCAGCAACGGGATCCACATGATGTTCATGCGCTTCCCGATCGACGCCGTCTTCGTGGGCAAGCCCGAGGCCGATGGCAGCCGCGAGGTCCTGTCGGTCCATCGCGCCCTGCCGCCCTGGCGCGGGGTGGTCTGGCTGGTCCGCGGGGCCAATGGCACGCTGGAGCTGCCCGTGGGCACGATCGACCGCAGCCAGACCGCAGTTGGGGACTTCCTGCGCTTCAGCTAGGGGCGGCGTTCCATGGCCTTGGCCCGTGGCCGCCGGCCCGGTTATGACGGCCATTGCTAACAGACAGGGTTCCACGTCTTGTGGGCGTCTCGAAGCCACGCTTGACGCCAGATCCCGCACTTCCGGGAGCCCTGTCAGCTCGAAAATAACCAGGGGACATGATTCGGGCGTCGCAAGCTGTCCAACGCCGGTGATATGTCCGGATCAGCAGGCCATCATGTCGCTTAAGAATGGCCGTTATATCGAGCTGCGGGACGGACGCGGCGTCGGGCTCGCCGGGGCAGAACGATCGGGTGGGCCGCCACGAACGACCGAATAACGGCGGGATGAGGGCTCGTGACGAGACTTCGGGGCGTGGCGATCAGCGCAGTCCGGACAACCCTGGAGCGGCTCGTTGATCTGGCGCTGCCGCCAACGTGCGCCGGCTGCGGGCTCGAGGGTGCGCTGCTCTGCCCGGCCTGCCGGCCCGCCCTTGAGTCTCGCCTCGACCAACCGGGTGGAGTGCCAATCGGCGTGGTGGCGGACATCCCGGCGCCGCTTCTCCAGCTCGAATGGTGCGGCTCGTTCACCGGCCCGGTCCGGGCAGCCCTGCACGCCTTCAAGTACAACGGCGAGCGGCGCCTCGCCGAGCCGCTCGGGACAGCGCTCGCAACCCGTTGGCAGCACGCCGGCGCAGGTGGCGACGTGATCATCCCCGTTCCGGTTCACTCGGACCGGTTGCGCGAGCGAGGCTATGACCAGGCCGTTCTTCTCGCCCAGGTGGCCGCGGGCCACCTCAACCTGCCCTTCGCCC
>CAVRHD010000006.1:0-122453 GCA_963720965.1 uncultured Chloroflexia bacterium
CGGTCCTCGAGCGCCATCGAGCCACCGAGCGTCAGTTCGAGCTCGATCGCGGCGCTCGGGCAGGCAATGTCACTGGCGCCTTCCGCCTGGTGCGAGGCGCGGCCGGTGAGCGGCCCCTGGCCGGCCGCTGGGTCGTCCTCGTCGATGACGTCGTGACCACCGGGTCGACCCTGGGGGCGTGCGCCGGCGTCCTGCTGTCGGCCGGGGCAGCGGGCGTGTCGGGCCTGACCGTAGCCCGCGAGCGATGACCAGGCGCCTCGACCGTCAGCTGGCCGGTTCACCCGCCGGACGGATGTCTTGAGCGTGATCCTCGGCCGGCTCCGCGATCGGGTCCGGAGCCCTCCGGTAAATCCCCTGCGAGCGGGTCATCAGCCCGGCGTCGACCAGGTAGCGTCGCAGCGCCGCGACATCGGGATGGACCAGCGCCAGGCGCATGTTGACTTCCTTCTCGAGATAGTCGCGGTCCTCGGCAAAACATCGCTCGCGAAGCTCGACCAGCACGAACTGTCGCTTGCCCTGGCGGGCTGGGATTGAGACGAGCCGGCCGTCGCGAAAGAACGCGTCGATCACCCGTTGCGACTGCGCCCGGGAGTCCATCGCCAGAGCCTACCGGCTAGGATCAGCCCATGCTGCCCAACGGCCGACGGCTCGGCGCACACCTGCCGCTCGGCGGCGGAATGGTGGCCGCGGTGGACCGAGCCCAGGCGATCGGCCTCGACACGCTCCAGATCTTCAGCGACAACCCCACGGCCTGGCGTCGAAGAGCCGAACCGCCGAAAGAGCTGCCGGCATTCCGGGCGCGCATCGACGAGGCAGGGCTGGGCCCGATCGCGATCCACGCACCGTACCTGATCAACCTGGCCGGGCCCGAGGACAACTTCTACTTGAAGTCGATCGATGTCCTGGCCCACCAGCTGACCGTCGCCCCGAGCTTCGAGGCGCGCTACGTCAACGTCCACACCGGCTCGCACAAGGGCCAGGGACTCGACGACGGGATCGGCCGGGTGGCCGAGGGGATCGCCGCCGCGCTGGCCCAGGCGGCCGGCACTCCCCAGCCGGCGCTGCTCGTCCTCGAGAACTCGGCCGGTGGGGGTGGTGGGATCGGCGTCGACATTGGTGAGCTGGGCCGCCTGATCGACCAGCTGGCGGTCAACGGCGTGGGCAGCGAGCAGGTCGCCATCTGCCTCGACACGGCCCACCTGTGGGGCGCGGGCTACCCGATCGACACGGTCGAGGGAGTCGACCGGGTGGTCGGCGAATTCAGCGACCGGATTGGCCTGGCCCGGCTGGTGATGATCCACCTCAACGACTCCAAGTCGGCGCTGGGCTCCCGCCTCGACCGGCACGAGCATCTCGGCGCGGGATCGATCGGGCCGGCCGGGCTTGCCCGCTTCCTGACCCACCCAGACCTCGAACACGTCACCTACTACCTCGAGACGCCGGGGATGGACGAGGGCTACGACGCCGTCAATGTTCGGCGCGCCCACGACCTGGCCGCGGGCCGCCCGCTCGAAAGCCTGCCACCCGAGGCGATGCACCTGGCCGGCTCCCGGGCGCGAACGGGCCCCAGCAGCGAACCTGCCGAGTGACTGGCGACGACGCCACCAGCCACGACGCCATTAGCGACGACACGCCGGCCCAGGCTCGCGGTCGCTGGTCGGGCGCCCGGACCTGGCTTGCCCTGGTGGCCGCGGCCAGCCTGCCCGTCGTGCTCCTCATCGCCGCACTTGCGCGCCTGCCTGGACTCGCCGGCCGGGGCACCTGGGACGCCGACCAGGGTGGTGCCATGATCGTGCTCTGGAACATGACCCAACGGGGCGTCATTCCGTTGCTCGGCCCGCCGGCCTCGGTTGGTGACTTTCACCATGGGGCCCTCTACTACTACCTCCTCGCTCCATTCGCCTGGATCTCGAGCGGCAACCCCACCGTTGTGGTCGGCGCGATTGCCCTGGCCGGCATCGCTGCCGTAGGCGTCACGTGGTGGCTCGCCCGGTCGATCGGCGGGCCGCTGGCCGGCTTCGTGGCCGGGCTGCTCATGGCGGTCTCGGCCAGCTCGACCCTCGAGTCGACGGTGATCTGGAACCCGAACCTGATCGCCCTGTCATCGAGCATCGCGCTGGCCGGCGCCTGGCAGGCGCACCGGACTGGCCGGGCACGGTGGTGGATCGTGGCCACCCTCGGCTTGCTCGTGACGATCCAGGCACACGTCCTCGGAATCGCCCTCGCCCCGCCGCTCATCGCCGCCTATCTCCTGGACGTTCGCCGGAGCGAGCCGGGGGACCGGCGCAAGCACCTCGTCCAGGCGGGCCTGGCCGCGGTCGCAATCGTCGTGATCGGCTACTTGCCGCTGATCGTCCACGAGCTCGGCAGTGGCTTCTCGGAGACGCGGGCGGCCCTGGCCTTCCTGCAGGCGGGCGGCCAGCCGGTGGCCCTCGACCTGCCCAGCCGGCTCCTGTTCGTCGGCCTCCGGATCGTCGCCTGGCCGGTGGCCGGCCTGCTCACCGACCACCTTGCGGTCGGCGTGATTGCCGGCGTCGCGATCGTGATCGGGCTGGCCTGGCGGGCATGGAAGGCGCCGGAGCCGGAGCGCTATGGAGCCCGCCTTCTGGGCGCCACCCTGGTCTTCGGCTGGATCGTCCTCGGGGCCGGAATCGGCAGCCTCGCCTCAGTCACGCCGCTGCCGGTCGACCACTACCACGCCTTCCTCGATCCGATCGTGTTCATCGCCGTCGGCCTGACCCTGGCGGCGTCATGGCGCCTTGGCGCGCCGGGGCGGGCTGCATCACCGAGCGCCGGCCGCCTGATCCGGGCAGGAACCGTGGTCGCCCTGGTCGGCCTCGTCGCGTTCAACCTGGCGATCGCGCCGCCGGCCGTTGCGCCGGACGGTGGCTGGCCGGCGGCCGAGCAGGCCTCGAACCGGATCCTCGCCTCGACCGGATCCCGCCCGATCGAGCTGCGCAGCCTGCCCGCGTTCAAGGCCCCGGACGCCTACGGCTACCCGCTCATCCGGGCGGGTGCCACGGTCACCGGCACCCTCGACTCACCGACGGCGTGGTCGGCCGCGGCAGCCGCGGCAGGCACCGGCACGGGGGCCGTCCCGGGTGAGGTGCCGGCGGCCGTCCTGGGCTCGCCCGGCGCGATCGTGACCGTGTGCGATGCCTTGTTCGTGGCGGACTGCGGTGGATCGGCCGAGGCGGCTGCCGTGCCCGCCGGCGGCTTCCACCTCGTCGATCGGTTCAAGGCCGCGCCCGAACGAACGATCTCGGTCTACCTGCCCAGCAGCTGACCCATTCGGCGAGCCGCTGGTCCATCATCGTGAATCGCGAACGCCGGGCCCCCAGAGCCCGGCGTTCGCTGTCCCCGAGACCCGGAAGTGGAGGGATATCCGGGTCCTGTCAATGAGCGGTGGCGATGATCAGTAGCGGTTGGTCGGCCGGCTCGACGGCGGCCGGAGGCCGGGACGGCCCTGGCTGACCCGGGTCTGTGTGGCGATCCCGATCCCGGCGCCAATCGGATTGCCTGCCGACGGTGTGCCCCGCAGGTACGGGCTCTGCGGCGGCCGGGCGGCCTCGCCGCCCTGGTAGGTGCGACCGAGGCGGCGCATCCGGACGGCCAGGTAGTACTCCATGATCTGGCGAACCTGGGGCTCGCTGAGGACCTCATCCGAGCGCAGGGCGTACTCGACCCGGGCGGTTGGATTGGCCGGGCCCGACGACATCAGGCCCAGGTACTGCGGGGTGTCGGCATCGTCGCGCAGCTCGCGCAGGCCGCGGGCCAGCTTGGTCGCGGTACCCAGCGACGGCATCCGATCGCCGCGGATCAGGCGGGAGATCGTCGAGTGATCGACGCCCGACTGCTGGGCGAGCTGGCGCTGGGACATCTTCTTGGCCTTGAGCTGGGCTCGCAGCCACTCGTTGAAGGCTCGTCCGTTGGTGGTCGTCATATGGGCTCGCTGGGCTCTCCGCTGGGCGACGATCGGTTCCCTACCGAACTGCCCAGACGATCCCACGGGGCCCGTTGCGTCGTTATCACCCGTTCGTACCGATCGCTGCGCGCTCGGTCGTGTCGCCTGGGGACAGTGTGGTGCAGTTGAGGCGAATCCGGTGGGGGGCTGCGCTTGGTACCTCTGCCGAGGCCCGGTGCCCAGCTGGTGCGCGCACGCACAGCCTCGCCTGCCGGCAGGCCGGCTCAGGCGCGAGAGGGCCGTCTCCGACGTCGGGGCAATCGGGCGTGATGCCCGTGCCCCGGCGCATCGGCGAGAACGCGTAGGCGATGCCGCCCAGGATCACCACCGACAGGACGCTGATCGCCCGGTCGACGACGACGATCGTGAGCGCCTCGGACTGGCGGCACGTTGTAGACCAGGGTCAGGACCCCGACGATGCCGGCTTCGACGATGCCCAGGCCGGCCGGGGTGAACGGCACGGCCGTCAGGAGCGAGCCGGTCAGGGCCACGAAGAACGCCCCGCTGATCCCGAGGTGCACGCCGGGGAACGCCAGGGCCGCCACGACGAAGTACAGGCGGAAGCCCTCGGTCGACCAGATCAGGCCGGTCAGGAACACCAGGATCGGGACCTGGCCGCGCGACGACGGCCGAGAAGATGCCTTCCTCGAACTTGTCGTACAGCTCGATGTAGCGCTCGGGGATCGGCAGCGGACACGAGGAAGCGCCGCCCGAAGCTGCGCAGCGACAGGAGCAGCGATCGCCAGGAAGGCCATCACCGCGATGCCGATCGCGAACACGATCTGGACGTCGGTCGGGAGCCGTCCCCGGAAGCTGATGAAGCCGGCGGCCAGGCCGAGCACGACGATCGCGAACAGGTCAAGGACCCGCTCGATGAAGATCGGTCCCGAGGGTCCGGCTGATCGACACGCCGGCATTCAGCTTGAGCAGGTAGGCCCGGTAGATGTCGCCCAGCTTGGCCGGCACGAGGCAGTTCACGAACCACGACAGGAAGATGATCTCGGTCGAGTCCTTGGTCTTGAGCGGGTAGCCGGTGGCCCGGATCAGGAGCGGCCCAGCGATAGCCGCGCAAGCGGGAAGCCCGGGTAGAAGACGACGAAGGCGACCAGGAGCAGGACCGGGTTGGCCGCCAGGATCTCGGACGGCAGCTGCGACAGGTTGAAATCGGGCAGGCTGCGGGCGAACAGGATCAGCAGGACGATCGGCAGGACGATCGACAGGATCGTCCGCGGCTGGCGCAGGCGCCGGCCGAGCGACACCTGGTCGGCAGTGATGTCCGCGTCCGGAGGGCGGGCGGCCGGTACCGGCGCGGCGAGGTCCATGGGCACTGACCCTATCGGTTCGGACTCCGGATCCGCCATCCGCCGAAGGTCCTCCCCCGCTGGACGGTCGTCGCCCCGCTCGCTGCCGGTCATGGCTGGACGGGCGGTCGGACCCGGCACGTTGCCCCGGGCGCGATTGATGCCCTTGGCGATCGGGGTCAGGACCCGGACGTAGTAGGAGGCCCGGCCCGGGGTCAGCTCGAGCGAGGCAAGCGCGGCCAGCAGCCCGTCCGGCGTCGACGGATCGGCGTCGCGGGCGGTGTTGAAGGCGACCCCGACCTCGAGCGTCGAGTGGGCGTCGGACGCTGCGACTCCGGGCAGGCCGTGGGCGAGGGCGAACTCGATCGCCCGCTCGTTGCCGGCCCGGCCGACGATCCGGGCGTTCCACGTCTCGACCCAGTCGACGAGCCCGGCCAGCGAGGCCAGCCCGGCATCGCGCGACAGCGAGTTCCGGTAGCGATCGAAGGGGTGCGGGATGCCGACCAGGCCGCCCTGCTCGCGGGCGGCGGCGATCGTGTCGACGGCCGGCCGGCCGGGCGCCAGGGGCTGCTCGAGGAAGAGGCAGATCAGGTCGCCGTCGGCGGTCTTGACCTCCTCGCCGATGATCACCGTCAGGCCGGCCGGGGCCAGGTCGCGGGCGACGCAGGGCGCCGTCGATCCGGTCGTGGTCGGTGATCGCCAGGTGGGTCAGGCCGCGGTGCGACGGCCGCCCGGACCTGGTCGCGCGGGTGGGCCAGCGAATCGAAGCTGTACGAGGTGTGGCAGTGGAGGTCGAAGAAGGCCCGCGGGGATTCGGCCAGGACCGCCATGACTGCGGCTTCGTCAGACCTGCTGGACGAGCGACTTCTTGAAGAAGTCGAAGTGCTCCAGGGCCAGGCCGGTGCCCATCGCCACGCAGTTCAGCGGGTTCTCGGCCACGTGGCAGGGCACGCCGGTGACCTGGGTCAGGAGCTTGTCGATGTTGCGCAGCAGGGCGCCGCCGCCGGACATCACCATGCCCTTGTCGATGATGTCCGAGCTCAGCTCGGGCGGGGTCTGCTCGAGCACGTTGCGGACGGCCGCCACGAGCTGCTGGAGGGGCGCCTCGATCGCCTCCATCACCTCGGAGCTGGTGATCGGGATCGTCCGCGGCAGGCCGGCGATCAGGTCGCGGCCGCGGACGTCCATGCTCAGCTCGCGCTCGAGCGGGCAGGGCCGTCCCGATCGCGATCTTGACCTCTTCCGCGCGTGCGCTCGCCGACCATCAGGTTGTACTTCTTGCGGATGTAGGTCGCGATCGCCTCGTCGAACTTGTTGCCGCCGACCCGCAGGCTGGTCGAGACGACGATGCCGCCCAGGGCGATCACCGCGATCTCGCTGGTGCCGCCGCCGATGTCGATGACCATGTTGCCGGACGGGCCGGCGATCGGGACGTTGGCCCCGATGGCGGCGGCCAGCGGCTCCTCGATCAGGTAGGCGGCGCCGGCGCCCGGCCTTCAGGGCGGCATCGCGGACCGCCCGCTTCTCGACGCTGGTGACGCCGGCCGGCACGCTGATCATCACGTCCGGCCGGCGAAACCCGATCGAGCCGCGCTTGACCTTGCCGATGAAGTGGCTGAGCATCGCCTCGGTGATCACGTAGTCGGCGATCACGCCGTCCTTCATCGGCCGGATGGCGCTGATGTTGCCGGGCGTCCGGCCGATCATCTCGCGGGCGTCCTCGCCCACGGCCACGATCCGGTTCTGATCGTCCACGGCGACGACCGACGGTTCCTGGATGACGATGCCCTTGCCCTGCACGTACACGAGGATGTTGGCCGTGCCGAGGTCGATCCCGATCTTCATGCGCTGGTGGCTTACCCCTTGCTGGCCCGGCGGCGCGGCGCGGGCGGCTCGGCGACCGTCGTGATCGACGCTCCGAGGTCCTGGAACTTCCGGCCGATGTTCTCATACCCCCGGTGAACGTGGTGAGCACCGTGAATCAGCGACGTCCCGTCGGCAGCCAGGGCGGCCAGGATCATCGAAGCCCCGGCCCGCAGGTCGCCGATCTCGGTCTCGGCGCCGTGCAGCGGCGGCGGTCCCGGTGATCGTCGCGTGGTTGGCGTCCTGGACCCGGATCACGCGGCGCCCATCCGGGCCAGCCCGGCCAGGAACTCGAGCCGGTCCTCGAAGATCGTCTCGTGGACCCGGCTCCGGCCGGCGGCCTGGGTCAGCAGCACGCACAGCGGCGGCTGGAGGTCGGTGGCCAGGCCCGGGTAGGGCGCGGTGGCGACGTCGACCGCCCGGAACAGGTCGCCGGATCGACGCCCGACGCCTCGATCGTCCGCCCTCGCAGCGGACGTCGACCCCGATCCGCTCGAGCACCTCGAGGAACGCGCCGAGGTGGTCGCAGGGGGCGTTCTCGAGGGTGATCCGGCCGCCGGTCACGGCGGCGGCCACGACGAACGTGCCGGCCTCGATCCGGTCGGGCAGGACCCGGTGCTCGCCGCCGCGCAGGCGCTTGCCGCCCGACGATCTCGATCGTGTCCGGGGCGGTCCGCTCGATCTCGGCGCCCATCGTCCGCAGGAACGCGATCAGGTCGTCGACCTCGGGCTCCTCGGCCGCCGGCCGGATGGTCGTCCGGCCGTCGGCCAGGACGGCGGCCAGCATCGCGTTCTCGGTGCCCATCACCGACACCAGCGGGAAGCGCAGCTCGGTGCCGCGCAGGCGGCCCGGCGAGCGGGCGAAGTAGTAGCCGTTGCGGTACTCGATCTCGGCGCCCAGGGCGCGCATCGCGTCGACATGGAGGTTGACCGGCCGCCGGCCGATCCGGTCGCCGCCGGGGTTGCTGATGATCACCCGGCCGAAGCGGGCCAGGAGCGGGCCGAGGAGGATGAACGCAGGCGCGCATCTTGGCCGCCGCCTCGAGCGGCACGAACAGCCAGTCGACGTCGCCCGAGGCGACCTCGTAGACGTTCGGCTGCCGGATGGTCGACGACCACGCCCAGGTCGCGCAGGGTGTCGGCCATGACCCGGACATCCTCGATCTCGGGCACGTTGGTGAACCGGCAGCGCTCGCCGGTCAGGGTCGCCGCGGCGAGCAGCTTGAGGGCGGCGTTCTTCGAGCCGCTGATCGGGACGGAGCCGTTCAGCGGACGGCCGCCCTCGATCCGGAAGGCCTCGCGGCGGGACCGGCTCGGGCTTGAACTCCCAGTGGAACGGTCGCGCGTCGGCCATGGCCGCCTAGCCTCGGCTCCGGGGACCCTCGCGGTGGCGGCGCTCGGCCACCCGGATGCGCAGCAGGGACCGCTGCAGCTCGGCCCGGGCGGCGGACAGGTCGGGCGAGCCGGCCGGGGCGCCCTCGATCGCCTTCTCGGCATCGCGCCGGGCCTGCTGCGCCTTCTCGAGGTCGATCTCCGAGGCGAGGTCGGCGCTCTCGGCCAGGACCACGACCTTGTCCGGCCGGACCTGCAGGAAGCCGCCGATCACCGCGATCGACTCCTCGGCGCTGCCCTTGATGATCCGCAGCTCGCCCGACGCCGAGGGTCGCGACGAGCGGGGCGTGGTGGGGCAGGATGCCCAGCTCGCCATCGCTGCCGGGCACCTGGACCCGGTCGACGTCGTCGCTGTAGACGAGCCGCTCGGGCGTGACGATCTCGAGGTGGAGGGTCATGCCTGCTCGAGCTTCGCCGCGTTCTCCCGGACGTCGTCGATCGTGCCGGCCAGGAAGAACGCCTGCTCCGGCAGGGTGTCGGTGGCGCCCTCGAGGATCTCCTTGAACGAGGCGACCGTGTCCTTGATCGGGACGTACTTGCCGGGCCGGCCGGTGAAGACCTCGCCGACGAAGAACGGCTGGCTCATGAAGCGCTGCAGGCGGCGGGCCCGGGCGACGGTCGACTTGTCCTCCTCGGACAGCTCGTCGATGCCCAGGATGCGATGATGTCCTGCAGGTCGCGGTAGCGCTGCAGGACGCGCTGCGTCTCGCGGGCCGTGTCGTAGTGGTCCTGGCCGACGACGAGCGGGTCGAGCACGCGCGAGGTCGAGGTCAGCGGGTCGACGGCCGGGTAGATGCCCAGCTCGGTGATGTAGCGCTCCAGGCGGATCGTCGAGTCGAGGTGGCCGAAGGTCGTCGCCGGGGCCGGGTCGGTGTAGTCGTCGGCCGGCACGAAGACCGCCTGGAGCGACTGGTGATCGAGCCCTTCTTGGTCGAGGTGATCCGCTCCTGGAGGGCGGCCATCTCGGTGGCCAGGTTGGGCTGGTAGCCGACCGCGACTGGGCATCCGGCCGAGGAGGGCCGAGACCTCCGAGCCGGCCTGGGTGAACCGGAAGATGTTGTCGATGAACAGGAGGACGTCGCGGCCCTCCTCGTCGCGGAAGTACTCGGCCATCGTCAGGGCGGTCAGGCCGACCCGCTGGCGGGCGCCGGGCGGCTCGTTCATCTGGCCGAAGACGAAGGCCGTCTTGGCGATGACGCCCGACTCGGTCATCTCGGCGATCAGGTCGTTGCCCTCGCGGCTGCGCTCGCCCACGCCGGCGAAGACCGAGTAGCCCGGCGTGCTCCTGGGCGACGTTCCGGATCAGCTCCTGGATGATGACCGTCTTGCCCACGCCGGCGCCGCCGAAGATCCCGATCTTGCCGCCCTTCTTGAACGGGCAGATCAGGTCGATGACCTTGATGCCCGGTCTCGAACACCTCGACATCGGTCGTCTGCTGGTCGAAGGCGGGCGGCTCGCGATGGATCGGCAGGCTGACCGCGGCCTTGACCGGGCCCTTGTTGTCGATCGGATGGCCGAGCACGTCGAAGACCCGGCCGAGGGTGACCTCGCCGACCGGCACGGTGATCGCCGCGCCGGTGTCGACCGCGTCGACGCCGCGGGCCAGGCCGTCGGTCGTGGTCATGGCCACGGTCCGGACCCAGTTGTTGCCGAGGTGCTGCTGGACCTCGCACGACGAGCGGCTCCTGGCCCGGGCGCTGGATCTCGACGGCGTTGTAGATCGCCGGCAGCTGGCCGGCCGGGAACTCGATGTCCACGACGGCGCCGGTGATCTGGATCACCTTGCCGGTCGCGGTCGTGGTGGCGGTCGCCATGCTGGTCAGATGCCTCCTTCAGCGGGCCTGGGCGCCCGACGCGATCTCGATCATCTCGCGGGTGATGTTCGCCTGGCGAACCTTGTTGTAGCTGAGGGTCAGGTCGTCGATCAGCTCCTCGGCGTTCTCGGTGGCGTTCTTCATCGCCACCATCCGGCTCGACTCCTCGCTGGCCTTGGCCTCGAGGACGGCCTGGTACAGGCGGGTCGCCACGTAGCGCGGCAGGAGCTGCTCCAGGACGGCCGCCGGGTTCGGCTCGAAGATGAACTGGTTGCCGGGGATGCCCGGCCGTGTCCGGGCTGGCCACGATCGGCAGGATCTGGCCGAGCGTGGGCTGCTGGGTCAGGGTCGACACGAACGTGCGGGTAGACCACGTCGATCCGGGCGTACGCGCCGGACAGGTAGTCGTCGGTGACCAGGCGGGCCAGGGGCAGCACGTCGGCGAAGGTGGGCCGGTCGCCGAAGCCGGCGAAGTGGGCCTCGATCGGCACGCCCGGCCCGGCGGATCGCGTCGCGGCCCTTGCGCCCGACGGTGACCATGGTCACGTCGCCGGGGTGGTCGACGACCTCGCGCAGGGTGAACCGGACGGCGTTCGAGGTGAGCGGCCCGGCCAGCGGCCGGTCGGTCGTGATCAGGACGATCAGGCGCTTGCCGGCCGGGTCGGCCGCGGCCAGCAGCGGGTGCTCGTCGCCGCCGAGGACGGCCGCCACGTCGGCCAGGACCTCGTCGAGCTTCTCGCTGTACGGCCGGGCCGCCAGGGTCGCGTCCTGGGCGCGCTTGAGCTTGCTGGCGGCGACGAACTGCATCGCCCGGGTGATCTGGCGGATGTTCCGGACGGCGCCGATCCGCCGCCGGATGTCGCGCTGGCTGGCCACTGCGGTTCCTGCTGCCTGATCCCGAGCCTAGGCCAGGAAGCTCTCGCGATAGACCTTGATCGCCTCGTCGAAGGCCGCTGCCAGGTCGTCGCTGAGCGCCTTGGTCGAGGCCAGCTCGGTCAGGATCTCGGGCCGCTCGGTCTCCAGGAAGCGGTAGAAGCCGGATCTCCCAGTCCTTGACCCGGTTGGACGGGATGTCGTCCAGGGCGCCCTTCGTGGCGGCATACAGGATCGCGACCTGCTTCTCGACCGCCGAGGGGCTGGTACTGGGGCTGCTTGACCACCTCGGACAGCTTCTCGCCGCGGGTCAGCTGGTCGCGGGTGGCCTTGTCCAGGTCGGACGCGAACTGGGCGAAGGCGGCCAGGGCGCGGTACTGGGCGAGGTCCAGCTTGAGCGGCCCGGCGACCTTCTTCATCGCCTTGGTCTGGGCGGCCGAGCCGACCCGGCTGACCGAGATGCCGATGTTCAGGGCCGGCCGCTGGCCGGAGTTGAACAGGTCGGTGTCGAGGAAGATCTGGCCGTCGGTGATCGAGATCACGTTGGTCGGGATGTAGGCCGACACGTCACCGGCCTGGGTCTCGATGATCGGCAGGGCCGTGATCGAGCCGCCGCCGTTGTCCGTCGTTCAGGCGGGCCGCTCGCTCGAGCAGCCGGCTGTGGAGGTAGAAGACGTCGCCCGGGTAGGCCTCGCGGCCGGGCGGCCGGCGCAGCAGCAGCGACATCTCGCGGTACGCCCAGGCGTGCTTGGACAGGTCGTCGTAGACGCACAGGGCGTCCTTGACCAGGCCCTCGTTGCCGGGCACCTCGACGCCGACCTCCATGACCTCTTCGGCCATCGCCACGCCGGCGTACGGGGCGAGGTACTGGAGCGGCGCCGGATCCTCGGCGCCGGCCACGACCACGATCGTGTGGGCCATGGCGTCGTGCGCCTCGAGGATCGCCACGATGTTGGCCACGGTCGAGAGCTTCTGGCCGATCGCGACGTAGATGCAGACGAGGCCCTTGCCCTTCTGGTTGATGATCGTGTCGATCGCGATCGCGGTCTTGCCGGTCTGCCGGTCGCCGATGATCAGCTCGCGCTGGCCGCGGCCGATCGGGATCAGCGCGTCGATCGCCTTGATCCCGGTCTGGACCGGCGTGTCGACCGACTGGCGGACGATGACGCCGGGGGCGATCCGCTCGACCGGGCGGGTCTTGGTCGTGGCGATCGGGCCCTTGTCGTCGAGCGGCCGCCCGAGCGGGTCGACGACCCGGCCGAGGAGCGCCTGGCCGACCGGCACCTCGACGACCCGGCCGGTGGTCTTGACCGTGTCGCCTTCCTTGATCTGCGAGGCGTTGCCCAGGATGACCGCGCCGACGGTCTCCTCCTCGAGGTTCAGGGCGATGCCCATCACCCCGCCCGGGAACTCGAGCATCTCGGACGAGACGGCGTCCTCGCAGGCCGTAGATCTGGGCGATGCCGTCGCCGACCTCGACGACCGTGCCGACGCTGCGCGTCTCGGCCGCCTGGTCGAAGTTGTCGATCTGGCTCTTGATGATGCTGATGATCTCGTCGGAACGAATGGCCATCTGACTGATCTCCTAGAGGGCGCCCGAGACGAGCTGGTTGCGCAGTCGCTCCAGGCGACCCCGAACGCTCCCGTCGATCAGGCGGTCGCCGACCCGCACGACGAGGCCGCCGAGCAGGCTCGGATCGACCTCCTGGGCGAGCTCGATGCGACCGCCGGTCATCTGTTCGAGCCTGGCGGTGAGGGCCGTGACCTCGGCCGGCTCGAGCGGCGCTGCGCTCACGGCCCGGGCCGGGGTGATGCCGAGGCGAAGGTTGTCGAGGCGCCGGAATTCGGCGGCGATGCGCGGCAGGTCCTCGATCCGGCCGCGCCGGATGAGCAGCCGGAGCAGGTTGAGGACCGGCCCGCTGACCTGCTTGCCGAGGCCGGCCTCGAGGGCCGCCTCGCGAGTCGGGACTGGCGACGGTCGGATCGTTCAGGCCGCGGGCAGCGACGGCCGGGTCGTCGAGGACCGTCCGCGGCGCCAGGTCGAGCTCGCGCCGCCACTGGTCGATGGACTTGTCGCGACCGGCGATCTCGAAGGCGGACTCGGCGTAGCGCCGGGCCGCGGTTGAGGGCCTGGCCATCAGCCGGCCGACTCGGCGCGTGCCGGCCTTGGCCAGGAACTCCTCGACCAGGCGCCGCTGGCGCGGGTCGCTCATCGTCTCGCCGACGACCTGGCCGGCCGCCGACAGGGCGAGGTTGGCCACCTCGCCGCGGAGGTCGAGCAGCGCCCGCTGCTTCTCGGCCTCGATCTCGGCGGCCGCGCGCTCGCGCATCCGCTCGAGCTCGGCCTTGGTCGCGGCAATGTCCGCGTCGCGCGATTCCTGGGCGACCTTCTGGGCGCGGTCGATGATCTCGCGCGCCTCCCGGCGAGCCTCGACCAGGGTCGCCTGGCGCTCGGCGGCGCTGGCATCGCGGTCGTGCTTGGCCTGCTCGGCATCGGCCAGGCCCTGCGCGATCCGGTCACGCCGCTCGTTGAGCATCTTGGTCAGCGGGGCCAGGGCGAACGTCTTGAACAGCGCGAAGAAGACGATGAAGTTCAGCGCGCTGACGATGATCCAGAACAGGTTGATCGTCAGGCCGCCGGTCGCGGGCTCGTCGGCCGTCAGGCGGACTGCCGCATGGGCGGCGGCGCCGGCGACGGAAAGCAGGACCACGATTCGATCTCCGCCCGACGGCTAGATGAAGATCGCGAGGATGCCGACCACGATCGCCAGGACGCCAAGGCCTTCGGCGAACGCGGCGAGGATGATCGCCAGGCCACGGATCTGGCCGGCTGCCTCCGGGTTGCGCCCGATCGCGGTGGAGGCCAGGCCGCCCAGGATGCCGATGCCGATGCCGGGGCCGAAGACCCCCAGGGCCGCGAGCCCAGCGCCGATGTGATCCATCCGGTTGTTCCTCCTACGTCCGGCCGGGCGGCCGGTCCACTTCCCTGTTTCTTGAATTGACTCGATGGCTGCGGGGTCAGGCCGCCGCGAGCTGACCGCCGTGGACGCCTTCTTCGAGGGACTCGATCGCCTCGTGCGCCGATCTCGCCCTCCTCGCCCTCGTGGCTTTCGACCGCGAGCACGATGAACAGCAGGCTGAGAATGCTGAAGATCAGGGCCTGGATGAAATTGAGCATGACTTCCAGGCTGAACATCAGGACCGGCGGCGATGAACAGGGTCAGGGCGGTGATCACCGCCAGCGCGACCTCTCCCCCGTAGATATTGCCAAAGAGCCGCATCGACAGGGTGACCGGCTTGACGAACTCGAGCATCAGCTCGATCAGCCCGACGAACAGCGCGATGATTCCCGCCCCGATGCCGTTGCGGAACTCGTACAGCGGGAAGAACCGGCCGAGGTAGCCCCGAACCCCGTTCTTGCGGAAGCCCTGGAACTCGAAGTAGCCGAAGCTCACCAGGGCCAGGCCGAGGGTGATGTTGACGTCAGAGGTCGGTGCCCGGAGCTCGTCGATCCGGCCGACCGGCGGGATCAGGCCGACCCAGTTGCAGAACAGGATGAGCAGGAAGAACGAGGCGAACAGCGGGATGTACGGCTTGGCCGCCGCGCCGCCCATGCTCGTGCCAAAGCTCTCCAGGTTCTCGTAGGCGAATTCGACCAGGTTCTGGAGCCCGCCGGGGACCAGCTTCATCGCCCGCGTCGCGAGGAACCCGAGCAGGAGCAGGACGGCGATGACGATCCACATCGTGAGGATCGTGCTGGTGATGCTGGGATGGAAGCCGACCACGACCGATCCGGTCGGCAAGCGGATTGCTGGGGTTCAGGTCGAGCACGACGTGGGGCGGCGGGAACTCGAGGGTCGAGGTGATGAAGCAGCTCGGGTAGGAGCAGCTCTGGCCCTGCGATCCGCCCCGCGGGAACGGCGGCAGGAGGATCACCGCGACGAGGTCGAGGATGATCACGGCCGCGACGAGCAGGCCGAGCCGGCGCACGGTCCGATTGCTCCCGGCCGGGGCGGCCTCGGGGGTCGTCACCTGATCGCTCGACACGCTTGCTCCATCCACGCGGGCACGGCGGGCGGCCGTGCTCTTGAGTTGTTGTCTGGGTTCCCCGCCTCGGTTAGTCGAATTTCGCCAGGAACCGGGAGATCAGCCGGTAGATCCCGTACGTTCCAATCCCCGCCCCGCCGATGAAGCCGACGAGCAGGAAGAGCGGCGAGGAACCGATTTGTAGATCAAGCCAGTGCCCAGCCAGCGCCCCAAACAGGGTGGTCACCAACAGGAGGACGCCGATCTCGGAAAAGAGGGCGAAATAGGCTCCGGTCTGACCCGACAAGGCGCCCGGAGTGTAGCAGGTGCCAACTGGCCGCAGCAAACCCGGCGCGCCCTTGGGGAGCGTGTCGGGGCCTCGTGGAGCGTGCCGGGCCGACCCCAGTTGAGGACCGCCATCTGGGTCCCATGCCGAGGACGCGGCCTCCGAGCCCTGGAGCCGCCCTCCGAGCCCGCCTTTCGGGCTCAGCCCTGGAGCCGCCCTCCGAGCCCGCCTTTCGGGCCGATGTTGTTTGCCACGCGACAAATCACGCGTTCCGCACTCAATTCCCGGACCTTGGCGAGACATCCCCGCCCGAAGTTATCCCGTCACACGCTCATGTGATGCACAAATCGACCACTCGGCCGGCAGTGAGCGACCTGGCCGACCCCGAAACCGTCGTTTTGTCTCGCCCAGAAGAACGATGCCGTCACCTCCGGGTCACCTGGCCGGGTTATCTCTCCTGGAGATAGAACGCCGGAGTCGACCCAGCCAACGACCCGGTCGGAGTCGGAAAAGGCCCATTCCATCGCGGGACGGAGATCAAATCGCGGGAATCGTCGTCGCCCAGCCGGTGCCAGGTCGAGGATTAGGCCTGTTTGATCTCCCGGGGAGATAACGGCATCCGACTGACCCGGAGGTGCTGACACGCGGCCGCTGGACACAACAACACGTCGACCGGCCTGAGCCGCATGCCCGTGGCCGCCACGACCCGGCCCGGCCCGAGCCCCGGCAGGAGCAAACCCGCGGCCTCGGCCCGGAGCAAACCCCCGGCCCGAGCCCGGCCCGGGGTTATTGCAGGGTCAGGAAGGCGTCGAGGTCGAGCTGGCCGCCGGCGTTGCTGATATCGATCCGATGGACCCCCACGGT
Source organism: uncultured Chloroflexia bacterium (assembly GCA_963720965.1). GTDB lineage: Bacteria > Chloroflexota > Limnocylindria > Limnocylindrales > CSP1-4 > Palsa-1033. Next base: position 16,385 of record CAVRHD010000006.1, read on the forward strand.
GCCCCAGGTAACGGCGAAGAGCGCGATCCCTCCGTGGAGCTTGCTCGCCGACTCGCTCTTCTTGACGATCAGGACACCGTCGAGATAGATGCGCTCAGCGCCCAGGCCCGGACCCACCGGCGTGATGAATGCCAGCGATGAGCAGGTGCAGGTGAACGAGGCGACACCCCGGGGCAGCCGGTTGTAGACCAGCCGGTGGCCCAGGGCATACGACGGGTGGGCGCCGACCCAGGGCCCGATGAACGTCGCCGACGACTCCTGGAAGAGGGTCGGGGTGAAGTTCGCGAGGTACGCCCAGGCGCTGACGTTTCCGGCCTCGTCAATGGCCCGGACGCGATACTGATACTGGCTTCCGATCACGACCGCCCGAACGACGGAATGGGCACCGACGACGACGGGAACCACGACCCAGGCGCCGTTGTTCCGACTCTCGGAGAGCTGGAATGACTTGATCCCGAATCCCACGTCGGTCCCGCTGAAGGTCAGCACGATCCGGGCGGTGGTGCCCACGGCCCCGGTCGTGATCCATGCCTTGGGAGCCACCGCGATCGGCGCGATCGTGTCCTTGGTGATGGTGACGAGGACCGTGGCGATGGCCACGCCACCGCGTCCGTCCGAGACGGAGTAGATGAACGAGTCGGTGCCGACGAACGCGCCAACCGGATCGTAGGTCAGGGTCTTGCGGTCAGCGGCGAGGGCGACGTGGCCGTGGGTGCCCTGGCGGATGCCCGCGATCGTGAGCGTGTCGCCGTCAGGGTCGACATCGTTGGCGAGCACGTCGATCGTGGTAGGGCCGCTGCCCTGGATGATGGTCGGGAAGTCGTTGATGGCCGCCGGTGGATGATCGACGCCGGTGACCGTGATCGTGAGGGTCTGCGGCGCGCTCGTATCGACGCCGCCGTTGGCCGTTCCACCGCTGTCCTGGACCGTGAACCCAATGTTCGCGGTGCCGTTGCGGTTGGCCGCGAGCTCGTAGGTCAGCTTGCCGCTCGTGTCGATCGAGGGTTGGACGCTGAACAGGAGCGGATGGTCATTGGTCAGGGCGTTGTAGGCAACCAGGGTCTGGCCGCTCTCGTTGGCCGGGCCGGGGTTGAAGCCGGTCGCCCAGCCGGCGACGGACTTGAGGACCGGGACGGACTCCTCGGCGAGCGTCTGGTCAGCGCCCTTCACGAACGTCGGCGCGTCGTTGACCGACGTCACGGTGATCGTGAAGGTATGGGTCAGGTTGTCGTCGCCACCGTTTAGCGTGCCCCCGTTGTCGGTCAGCACGGCCGTCACGAGCGCAGAGCCATTGGCATTCGGCGCGGGGGTGTAGGTCAGCGTGCCGGTCAGCGTATTGAGCGCCGGCTGGACGCTGAACAAGGCGTTGTTGTTGTTGGTCACGTTGAAGATCAGGGCTCTGGCCCGACTCATTGGCCGGTCCGGCAGTTACCGGAGCAGCCAGGCCCACCACGATCTGGGAGCCGGCATCCTCGAGCACGGTCTGGTCGGCCGGGTCGGAGAAGCTCGGCGGGTCGTTCACGGCGGTAACCGTGATCGTCATCGTCTGGGGGGCGCTGGTATCGACGCCGCCACCGAGGGTGCCGCCGTCGTCGTGGAGCTTGACCGTGACGTGGCCGCGCCATTGGCATCAGGCGCCGGCGTATACGTCATGGTGCCGGTCGAAGGGTCTACGTCCGGCTGCGACACTGAACAGCGCGTTGTTGTTATTGGTCACGATGAAGTCGAGGGTCTGGCCGGACTCGTTCGAAGGACCCTTGCTGATCGAGCTGGCCCAGTGGGAGATCGTCTGCGGACCTGAATCCTCGAGCGTGATGTCGTCCGCTCCACCGACGAAGCTGGGGGCCTGGTTCACCGGCGTGACGGTGATCGTGAACGTCTGGGTGGTGCTGTTGTCGCCGCCATTGGCCGTCCCGCCGTTGTCGCTCAGGGTCACCGAGACGGAGGCCGAGCCGTTGGCGTCGTTCGCCGGGGTGAAGGTCAGGGTGCCGGCCAGCGAGACACTCGGCTGGACGCTGAACAGGCCGTTGTTGTCATTGGTCGTGTTGATCGACAGGATCTGGCTCGACTCGTTGGTCGGCCCGGCACTCAGGGCCGTCGCCCATCCGGGAACAGTCTTGGCCGCCGAGTTCTCAAGCACGGTCTCGTCGACGCCCACCGTGAACGTGGGCGCGTCGTTCACCGCCGTGACGGTGATCGTCATCGTCTGTGTGACGCTCGTGTCGTCGCCGCCATTCGCGATGCCGCCATTGTCGTGGAGCTTGACCGAGACGGTTGCCGTGCCGTTGGCATTAGCGGCCGGGGTATACGTCAGGTCCCCGCTCGACGGATCAACCGCAGGCTGGACACTGAACAGGGCGTTGTTGTCGTTCGTGACAATGAAGTTCAGGACCTGGCCCGAGTCGCCGGCGCCCTCGCTGATGCTCGTGGCCCAGGCCGGGAGCGTCTGGGACCCTGAATCCTCGAGCGTCGTGTCGTCGCCGCCGCCGTTGAAGCTCGGGACCTGGTTGACTCCGTTGACGGTGATCGTGAACGTCTGGATCGCGCTCGTGTCGACGCCGCCGTTGGACGTGCCGCCGTTGTCGTGGATATTGACCCCGACCGTGGCACTGTCGACGACGTTCGTGGCCAGGGTGTAGGTCAAGGTGCCGTTCGCGGCGACGGCCGGCTGGACGCTGAACAGGCCGTTGTTGTGTTCGTGACGATGAAGTTGACGGTCTGGCCACGTCCCGATGCCGGGCCGGGGCTGATCGCGGTGGCCCAGCCGGCGACGGTGTGCAGGCCGGTGTTCTCGTTCGGGGCCTGGTTGGCGCCCTTGGTGAACGACGGGGCATCGTTGACCGGGGTGACCGTGATCGGGACGGTGCTGGTGTCGACGCCGCCGTTGCCGTCGCTGATGTTGGAGGTGAACGAGACCGCGCCGCTGCAGTTGGCGTCTGGGGTGTAGTGGACCCCGACGCCGCCGCCGTCGACCGTGGCCGTGCCGTGGGGCGGGTTGGAGACGCCGGTGACGATCAGGGTGTCGCCGTCAGGGTCTGTCGTTGACCAGGACGTCGATCGGCGGTGCTGGAGCGTTCTGAGGACAGTCTTGGGTCATTGATCGCGTTCGGGGCCTGGTTGACTGGGTGACCGTGATCGGGACGTGGCCGGTGTCGACCCCGCCGTTGCCGTCGCTGATGTTGTAGGTGAACGAGTCCGGGCCGCTGAAGTTGACGTCCGGGGTGTAGTGGACCCCGACGCCGCCGCCGTCGACCGTGGCCGTGCCGTGGGGCGGGTTGGAGACGCCGGTGACGATCAGGGTGTCGCCGTCAGGGTCGGTGTCGTTGGCCAGGACGTCGATCGCGGTGCTGACGCGTTCTCGAGGACGTCTTGGCGTCATTGACGCTCGGGACCTGGTTGACGTGGGTCACCGTGACCGAGACGGTGCCGATGTCGACCCCGCCGTTGCCGTCACTGATGTTGTAGGTGAACGAGTCCGGGCCGTGTAGTTGACGTCGGGGGTGTAGTGGACGCCGCCGCCGTCGCCGTCGACGGTGGCCGTGCCGTGGGGCGGGTTCGAGACGCCGGTGACGGTCAGGGTTTCGCCGTCCGGATCGAGATCATTGGCCAGGACATCGATCGCCGTGCTGCCCGCATTCTCGAAGACCGTCTTCGAGTCATTGACCGCTGTCGGGGGCTTGTCGCCGACCGTCAGCGACGAGGTGTCGGTCTTGCCGGAGTACGAGGTCTGGACGGTATGTGCGCCACCGGTCGTGGCGGTGCAGCTCGTCGAGCCGCAGCTGCCGTTCGGTGAGATCGAGAGGACGGCCGTGCCGGTCTCGTCCCAGGTGTTGCTGGCCGCATCCGAGGCCGTGGTCGTGTACGGCTGCGACCGCCCGGCGAGATCGATGACGAGCTCGGCGACAGGGACACGGACGCGCCACGCCATGGGCAACGGTGAAGATCGCCCTATCTTCTCGGAGCCGTCGCTCGCGGTGATCGTGACGCTGCCGGCGTGGCTCCCGATCACGGTGTCGGTGGCCGTCCCCGAAGAGTCCGTGATCTTGGTGTCAAGGCCGGTGACGGATCCGCTGCCGGCCGTCTGGCCGAAGTCGACGCTGTCGCCGATCACCGGATTCCCGAATGCATCGGTCACCGTTGCGACGATGTCGCGCGACCCCCGAGGTCAGGCAGCCGTGCTCGTGCCGCTGGCATCAACGGTGGGCTGGCCCGGCACTCACGTCGTGTTGGCCGAGTCGGTGATCGTGGGTCGTCGGTGGCGGTCAGGCTCTGCGGGCCAGCGCTCTTGAACGTCACGCTGAAGACGTGGTGACGCTGTCCCACCGATCGAACATGTAGGCACGGGAAGGACGAGCCGCGGAGTCGGAGCTCGTGAAGGTCACAGTCCCCGTGTAGTTCGGGTCCACGGAGCCGCCGGACATGCCCGTGACGGTGAACGAATCGGCGACACCGGCCGTCTCCGCGCCGCTCAGGCCCGAGATGACGATCGGGTCGCCGGTATCGGCCTGGACGACAGCCATCGGCAGGGACAGCGTCAGGAGGAGAAAGCTCGCAAGGAGCCGGGCGGCGAGTCGCATGGGTTTCACCTAGAAGTCAGTCGACGTTAACGTCAGATTGTTGAAGGGTCGATCGGTCGAGCCGTTCAGGTTGACCGTCAGGGAACAGGTACAGGCCTGCGGCTGCGTACGTCTGTGGTCTGAATGACCCGCGAAGCTCGGTCCCCGTGCCGCTCGTGGACGTCCCGTCGCCGAACGTGATCACCCAGGACGTGCGTTTTCGGAGGAGGCGTGAACGTCACTCGTCGGAACCAGGGCTCCGCGTGCCCGCTGAAGCCCGTGACATCGGAGGACGCGGGCGTCGGGGTCGGCTTCGGGGTCGGCTTCGGAGTCGGCTTGGCGTGGGTACGGGGTCGGCTGGGGCGTGGGCGTGGGTCGGCTTGCGGGCGGGGTCGGCGTGGGCACGGGCGTCGGGGACGGCGTGGGCGCGAGGCTCGGTGACGGGCTGGGCGTCGGCGACAGGCTGGGCGTGGGCGGGGGCTCGGCGTCGGGGCAACGGCGTCGGCGAAGGCGTGACGATCGGAACAAAGGTCGAGTCGGCGATCGCGGGCGCAGTGGCGGTCGCGTGCTGGACCTGGCCGGTCAGGATCGACAGCTGCGGACGGAGCAGGGCGACGGCGACGACGACGATGCCGCCGGTGACCAGCAGCGCGCCCAGGCTGTCGCGAATGAATCGGGGTCGCTGCGCTGCCTCCCGAGCCTCGCCGACCTTTGCCGGACGCGGCTGCGGCAGCCCGCCGCGGGCCACTGGAACCGTGGCGGCCGGAGGCGGGCTGCTCGGCCAACTGCGGCAGCGGCGGCGGCCGGGATCAGGGGGGCGGCGGCGGACGGGCCTCGTCCTCGGTCGGCGCGAACAGGCGGAAGCCGCCGGCCATCGCCGGGGCAGGCGGTGGGACCGGCGCAGTCGGGGGACGGCGCCGTGGGCGAGGCCGCGGCAGCCGCCGTGAGCGCGGCCGCGGCAATCGCCGCAGCCGCGACTGGAGCGGCGCCGCCAGTTGGCTGGGCAGTTGCCGGGACCGGTCGGCGGAGGTGCGGCAACGATCGGCGCCGTCTAGGCCGGTGCGGCGGCGGCGGCGGGCGGACCGCGGCCGCGCCGGCAACGACCGGCCCGAGGGCCGTCGGCGCTGCGGTCCGGTCCGCCATGACCGCGGTCGCTGCGGCGATCGGGGCAACGGGCGACTGGCCGACGGGCGTCGGATCCTCGTCGGCCAGGATGCCGAAGACGCGGCGGAGCGCCTCGCGCCCGATCTCGGCATCCATCGGGTCGGGCTGGAACGCCTGGTTCGCGGCCGCCTCACGCCGGCGGCGGACGACGAAGTAGATGGCGGCCCATGCCAGGATCGCCGCCGTGAGCACGATCGCGAGGATGATGGGAAGGCTCATGGGTTAGTGGGCGCAGGCTCCCGGTCTGAAGGGTCGGAGGCGGATGCTAGCACTCGGCCGCCGGAATGAGGATTAGGAAGAGTGCCGATTGCGCGCGAACGACCGGGTAGTGCAGACCAGGGGGCTGCGCGGCGGTTCGTGGCGGTCCTGAGGCCGGGGCCGGATCGGTCAGTGCGGGCGAAGCGGCTCCGGCGGCACCACTTCGACCGGACCGGCCTTGGCCTCCGGCGCGGGTTGCCGTTGCGCCCGCGGCAGGGGCTCCTCGGCACGGCCGGCGCTCGCACCGCGGGCTCATTCCGCTCGTAGGACTCGGCCCGGAAGTCGTCCATGACCAGCGATCGACGGGTCACGACGAGCAGCAGGACGCCGGAGGCGACCACGACGCCGAGGAAGGCGTACAGCTGGCCGGCACCCGACAGGACGAACGACAGCACGGCCAGGACCAGGGTCAGCCCGTAGATCACCAGGACGGCCTGGGTCTGGCTCAGGCCGAGGTCCATCAGCCGGTGATGGACGTGGCCGCGATCCGGGGTGAACGGCGAGGCTCCGGTGGCCAGGCGCCGGACGATGTTCCAGAACGTGTCGATGATCGGCACGCCCAGGACGAGCAGCGCAACCGCCACCTTGGCTGTGCCCAGGATCGACAGGACGGCCAGCGAGTAGCCGATGACCATCACCCCGCTGGTCCCGACGAAGATCGTGGCCGGGTGGAAGTTCCAGCGCAGGAAGCCGAGGAGCGCCCCGGCCAGGGCGAAGCACATCAGGGCGACGTAGGGCTGGCCGAAGAGGCCGGCGCTGACGGTCAGGCTGATCAGGCCCAGGGTGAACGCGGCGATCACCCCGATCCCGCTCGACAGGCCGTCGAGGCCGTCGATCCAGTTGATGCTGTTGATCATCCCGACGATCCAGAAGACCGTGAAGGCGACGCCCCACACGCCGGCGAGGTCGATCTGGCCCGGCCCGAACGGGTTGGCGATCGAGTCGATCGTGATCCCGAGCAGGACGGCGCCGATCGCCAGGATCAGCTGGGTCAGGAGCTGCCAGCGGGCGCGCAGGTTGAGGACGTCGTCGAGCAGCCCGATCATCGCCGCCAGGGCCGTGCCGCCGAACAGGGCGAGCACCTCGCTTGCCCCGATCGAGGCCGGCAGGGAGAACCCGGCAAGGTTGCCGGCGCGCGACCAGCATGGTCAGGACGAGGCCGACGATCAGGAAGGCGAGGACGACGGCCATCCCGCCGCCTCGGGCGATCGGCCGGGTATTGACCCGGCGGTGGTTCGGCTCGTCGACGAGGTTGATCCGGCGAGCGATCGCTCGGACCGCCGGGGTGAGCAGGAAGCTGATCAGGGCCGCGGCAACGAACGCGACGACGAACGCCGGAAGGAGCTGGGCCAGGCCGCCGATCAGGCGCATCGGAGACCGGCCGTCACGCCTCGGGCAACCCCGGAACCGGGAAGCGGTCGGCGATCTCGCGAGCCTGGCGGCCAGCCGGGCGAGCGCGGCCGGATCATCCCGGGCGGCGATCGCGGCAACGATCAGCTGGGCGATCGCGCGCATCTCGTCCTCGCCGAAGCCACGGGTCGTGGTGGCCGGCGAGCCGATCCGGATGCCCGAGGCGATGTTCGGCGGATTCGTGTCGAACGGGATCGCGTTCTTGTTGACCGTGATCCCGATCTCGTCGAGCAGTCGCTCGGCCTCGCGCCCGGTGACCCCCAGCGGGGTGACGTCGACCAGCACGAGGTGGTTATCGGTTCCGCCGGTCATCAGCCGGGCGCCCAGCTACTGGAGCGTCTCGCCCATGACCCGGGCATTGGCCACGACGCGTCGCTGGTAGTCGCGGAACTCCTCGCCCTGGGCCAGCTTCAGCGCGACGGCCTTGCCCGCGATGACGTGCATCAGCGGCCCGCCCTGGACACCCGGGAAGACGCTCCGGTCGATCGTCGCCGCGAGGTTCGGCTTGACCATCGGGTAGTCGGCCGGGTCGACGCTCGGGGCAGCTCGCGGCGGCTGAAGATCATTCCGCCGCGCGCGCCCCGGAGCGTCTTGTGGTTCGTGGTCGTGACGATGTCGGCGTGCGGGAACGGGCTGGGATGGAGGTCGGCCGCGACGAGGCCGGCGACGTGGGCCATGTCGACCCACAGGAGCGCGCCGACCGAATGGGCGATGTCGGCCATCCGCTCGAACTCGATGATCCGGGGATAGGCCGACGCGCCGGCCACGATCAGCTTCGGCCGGACCTCGCGGGCCTGGACCTCGAGCGCGTCGTAGTCGATCCGCTGGTCGTCCTCGCGGACGCCGTAGGCGTGGATCTCGAAGAAGCGCCCGCTGAAGTTGAGGGCCATGCCGTGGGTCAGGTGGCCGCCGTGGGCCAGGTTCATGCCCAGGACCCGGTCGCCCGGATTGACCGAGCTGAGGTAGGCGGCCATGTTGGCCTGGGCGCCGGAATGAGGCTGGACGTTGACGTGCTCGGAGCCCGGGAAGAGCTCGAGGGCCCGGTCCTGGGCGAGGCGCTCGACGACGTCGACGAACTCGCAGCCGCCGTAGTAGCGCTTGCCGGGCAGGCCCTCGGCGTACTTGTTGGTGAGCCAGGAGCCCTGCGCCTCGAGGACCGCCTTGTAGACGTAGTTCTCGCTGGCGATCAGCTCGATCTTGTCGTGCTGGCGGGCCCGCTCGCCCTCGATCGCCGCCCAGACCTCGGGATCGACCTCGGCGATGGATGCCGAGGCAAGGTCCGTGGCGGGCCGCTGGTCTGGCTGGCGGTCATCTGTGCTCCTCCGGCGGCGCCTGCGGCATCAGCCCGGCGCGCCGCCCATCTTCCCACGATGCCAGCCGTCGGGGTATGCGGGGCTGCTGCGTTATGGCGCCGGCGTCAGTGACAGGAGCAGCTTCGGCGTCACCCGCGGCGATGGCGGCCCAAACAGGTGACGGAGCAGGAAGTACTCCGGCAGCGGATGGTCGTCGGTGACCATCGGTCCATCACCGGCGAACTTGGTGACCTGGTCACCCTGGGTCCACAGAGCTGCGGGATCTTCGCCTCCCAGCCGGCAAGGGTGTACTCCGGAGCGTTGGCCGTCGATGAGATGTCCTGGACAACACCCGGCCGGCTGAGCACCGATTGGATGGCTTCCGGGGTAAACGAGATGGGGTCGTTCGAGCCTAGCATGTAGGTCCCGGCGCCGCCCGGCCCGAAGGCGATGATCACGTGCGGAAAGACGGCGGCGTACGTTCGGACATGGGCCTTGAACTCGTCGATCGTCTGGCCGTACGGAATCCACTGCATCATCACCCCGCCCGGGTTCAACCTGGCCTTGGCGGCCTGGTAGAACTCGAGCGAGGAGATGACCGAGACGCCGGCCGTCTCGATCGGCGGGGGTGGGTCGACCACGATGATGTCGTAGTGGTCGGACGTCAGCTCGACGTGATTGCGGCCGTCAGCGACGATGATCCGGCCCTTCGGGTCAGCCAGGTAGGTCGGTGCATCGGCGTAGAAGACCCCGAACATTTCGGGCACCGACGGGACGAGCTCGACGGCCGTCGCCGACAGGCCGGCGATGAGGGCGCCACGCCAGGCCGAGCCCATCCCAAACGCCACGGTAAGGTCGGTCGTGGCGTGTGGCTGCAGGATCAACGGCAGGACCGGCATGAGCTTCACGTCCACCGTCAAGGCCGTCATTGAGGTCCCGGTCACCCACAGGCGTTCGCTGCTTCCTCCCTGGGCCGTGCCGGCCTGGACGGACGCGATGTCGTCCTCGGCGTGCATCTAAATCGTGCCGCCGGCAGCCTCGACCCGGGCGATGTTGGGGTCGACGAAGACCGTTCCGGCCGCCAGGGCCACGACGAGCACCACAGCTGTCACGATCCCGACCGCTCCCGTGATCGACCGCAGCGCGGGCATTTCGATCCGCCCGCGCAGGGCCAGGGCGGTCCCGACACTCGCATTGAGGATGGCGATCAAGCCAAGGGCCACCGGCGAGCCAACGAGCGGGATGACCACGAACGGGATGAGGAACGTGCCACTGATCGCGCCGAGGGTGTTGGCCGACAGGAGCAGGCCCGAGTTGCCCCCGACATGGCCCTTCGGATCGGCGATGAGGGCCGACGTCGCCGGGAAGGTCAGGCCCATCACGAACGTCGCCGGCAGGACGACGAAGGCGACCGGCAGGGCGAAATGGGTGAACAGCTGCTTGAAGCTCGTCGTGAGCGGCAACACCCCGGCGACGCCGCCACGTCCGATGTAGAAGACCATCCCGATGGTCACCAGGACCGCGATCACGATCTGGCCGGTGGCCAGCAGGTTGATCGTCTTGATCCGGGTCCGCAGGAGGTTGAAGGCCACGGCACCGAGGGCCAGGCCGATCAGGAAGATCGTCAGGATCGTGGTGAAGACATAGGTCGAATCGCCGGTGCCCGAGGCGAGCAGGCGGACCCACAGGACCTGGTAGGCCAGCGAGGAGAAGCCCGAAACATAGGCGACGAGAAGGGCCAGGCGCAGGCGCGGATGGAGGACCGCCGTCGCCGGGGACGGATCTGCTACCAGCGGCGATGCGGCCGTCGCGGGAGCCGGCGCCTCCGCTGCCTCGGCCGGCGCCTCAGCCGCCGCCGGCGTCGCGGCATCCGGCAGCGGCCCGCGGCGGGCATCGAGGATCAGGGCGGCGATGCCCGCGATGGCCGAGCAGGCGGCCCCGACCAGGAGCGTGCCGGTCAGCCCGAGCAGCTCGATCAGGATGAAGCCGGCCGCGATCGTGCCCAGGATCGCCCCGAACGTGTTGGCGGCATACAGCCGGCCAAAGGAGCTCGACAGGTTGGCCGGGTCGCGCGAGAGGTGGCGGGTCAGGGTGGGCAGGGTGGCGCCCATCAGGATCGTGGCCGGACCCAGCGCCAGGAGGGACAGCCCGAAGCGGACCAGGGCCAGCGCGGTGGGGTTGTCCTCGAGCGTGCCGAAGGCCCCGGCATAGACGTTGCCCAGGAGCCGGAAGGTGACCGGGGTGAGGATCACCACGACGACCAGGATCAGCTCGAGCAGGCCGTACATCCGGAGCGGCCGGCGGACCCGGTCGGCGATCCGGCCGCCGACCACGCTGCCGATCGCGATCCCGCCGAAGAAGCCGGTCAGGATGGCCGAGACGGCCTGGGTCGTGTTGCCGAAGACGAGGACCAGCTGGCGGGCCCAGACGACCTCGTAGATCAGTCCGGCCGCTCCGGACAGGATGAAGATCGCGAGAATGGGCCAGCGACGGCTCACGCGGCGGCTCCTTGGTGCAGCTTGGTCCAGGCCCGTGCGGGATCATACCCCGCTTGAGCAATCTGTCGTCCGGCCCAATCAGCCGCCGTCCCATTGGTCGCCAGGGGGCGCGGGCGGTTCATCGGCCACGTCGACGGTCCCGGTCCGGGCCGCTGTCACGATCTCCTTGATCCGGCCGGCGGGATCGCGCCAACCCGCAGGACCTCCGTGTCCCAGCCGTCGCAGCGGACGACGGTCGAAGGGGAGCTGCCCGCGGTCGGGCCGCCGTCGAGGATCAGCTCGAGCTCGTCGCCCAACTCGATCGCGACAGCCCGCGCTGGTGAGGTCGGGCTCGCCGGAGCGATTGGCCGAGGTCACGGGCAACGGGCCGAGCGCCCGGGCGAGGGCGCGGGGCGTGCCGTGGCCGGGCAGCCGCAGGCCGATCGTGGAGCCGCCGGCGGTCAGCAGACCGGCAGGCGGACCTCCGGTCGCCGGGCCACGACCAGGGTCAGCGCGCCCGGCCAGGCGGCCGCCGCGAGGGCGCGCGCGGCGGGTCCGAACAGGCCGGTTCGCTCGGCCTGGCCGATATCCGCGACGAGCAGCACGATCGCCTTGTCCGGCGGCCGGCCCTTGGCGGCGAACAGCCGCTCGATCGCGTCGGGCGCGTCGAGCGCGACGGCCAGTCCATAGACCGTGTCGGTCGGCAGGCCGACCAGGCCGCCCCGGCGCAGGACGTCGATCGCCTCGGAGCGCCCGGCCGAGTCGTCGCTGATCACGCGAGCGGTCATGTCCGGGCCTCGAAGCGCGCCATGTTGCGAGGCCCGTCCCGCCGGACAGGACGAGCGCCTCGATCACCTGGGCGGCACCCTCCTCGGCGAGCGGCGGAGCGATGTAGCGGGCGGCGGCCTGGACCTCGGCCGGAGCGCTGGGCAGGGCGACGCCGTGGCCGACGGCGGCGATCATCTCGAGGTCGTTGAACTGGTCGCCGAAGGCCATCGTCTGCTCGAGCGGGATCCCCAGCCGCCTGGCGAGCCAGCGCACGGCCTCGCCCTTGGACACGCCCGGCGCCAGGAACTCGAGGAACTCGGGGTGGCTGACCGTGACCTCGGCCCGGCCGGCGAAGTGGGCCCGGGCGACGGGCATCAGCTCGGTCGGCAGCGGCGCGGGCGCCACGGCCAGGATCTTCGTGACCGGACGGCGGATCCAGGCAGCAAGGTCGGGCACGATCTCGGCCCGCGCGCCCAGGAACGCGGAGTAGTCGTCGGCCCGCGGATCGCTGGCCGGCAGGACGAACCGCTCGAGGTGATTGACGTGGGCGGCGAGCCCATGATCGGTCGACCAGGCCAGGGCCTCGCGGGCGACGGCCGCGCTCAGCGGTCGGTGGAAGAGCAGCTTGCCCAGCCGCTCGCCGGGGCCCCACATCGCCCGGATCAGGGCCCCCTGGTAGGCGATGATCGGCGCGCGCTGGCCGAGGGTCTCGGCGAAGGGCCGGGCGCTCCGGGCCATCCGGCCGGTCGCGATCACGACCTCGACGCCGAGCGCGAGCGCGGCATGCGACGCCGCGACGGTTCGCGGGCCGAGGACGAGGTCAGGCCCGACCAGGGTCCCGTCCAGGTCGGCCACGATCAGCCGGATCGGGAAGCGGGCCTCCATCAGTAGCCGGGACGGGCGCGTCCGCCGGGCTCGATCCGGACGACCCGATCGAGCCGCGACAGGTCGGGCACGATCGTCGGCTCCCAGCCGGGCAGGAGCTCCGCCACCGCGGCCAGGACGACCGGCCCCTGGTCGGAGCCGATCTCGAGGAACGCCGCGCCGTCCGGGCGCAGCACCCGGGCGAGCTGCTCGAGCAGGCGCCGGATGAGCTCGAGCCCATCAGGTCCGCCGTCGAGGGCAGCGCGCGGCTCGAACGACGCCGCGATCGGCAGGCTGTCGATCGCTTCGGACGGGATGTACGGCAGGTTGGCCGCCACGATCTCGAACAGGGTCGCGTCCCAGGGCACGAGGTCGCCGAGCTGGAACTGGATCCGATCGGCGACGCCGTGGCCGACGGCGTTCTCGCGGGCGAGCTGGAGGGCATCGGGCGAGGTGTCCGTGGCGATGATCGACACGTCGGCGTCGATCCGGCGCCGGCGCAGCTCGGTGGCCAGGGCGATCGCGATCGTGCCGGCGCCGGTCCCGACGTCGACCACCCGAAGGGCCGGCGTGCCCGGCGGCCGGGGTGCGCCGATCAGCCGGTCGACGATCGCGCCGAGGACGAGGTCGACCAGCAGCTCGGTCTCCGGCCGCGGGATCAGCGCCCGCGGGTCGGTCGACAGGGCCAGGCCGTGGAACTCCTTGAAGCCCCGGATGTAGGCGACCGGCTCGCCCGCGATCCGGCGCACCAGGGCGGCCTCGTAGCTGGCCGCCGCGTCGGCCCCGACCGGGGCATCGGAATGGGCGATCAGGCCGGCTCGATCGACCCCGATGGCCTGGCCGAGGAGCAGCTCGGCGTCGAGCCGGGGGCTGTCCGAGCCGGCCATCCGCAGGCGCTCGATCCCGGCATGAAGCAGGAAGGCGACGGTGTTCGAGGTCACCCTTCGTCGGTCTCGAGCTCCGACTGGAGCCGCTCGGCCTGGTCGGTCGTGATCAGGGTGTCGATCAGCGGATCGAGGTCGCCATCGAGGATCCCCGGCAGGTTCGACCAGTTCTGGTTGACCCGATGGTCGGAGACCCGATCCTGGGGATAGTTGTAGGTCCGGATCTTGTCCGAGCGGTCGCCGCCGCCGACCATCGACCGGCGGGCGGTCGAATTGGCCGCCAGCTGCTTCTGCTTCTCGTCGTCCTGGAGCCGGGCCCGGAGCACGGCCAGGGCCTTGGCCTTGTTCTTGTGCTGGCTCTTCTCGTCCTGGATCTCGACCACCCGGCCGGACGGGATGTGGGTGATCCGAACCGCCGAGTCGGTGGTGTTGACCGACTGGCCGCCGGGCCCCGACGAGCGCTTGACCTCGATCCGCAGGTCGCGGTCCTCGTCGATCTCGATCTCGGTCGGCTCGACCTTGGGCAGGACCACGACCGTCGCGGTCGAGGTGTGGATCCGGCCCGACGACTCGGTCGCCGGGATGCGCTGGACGCGGTGGGTCCCGCCCTCGAACTTCAGCCGGCTGTAGGCGCCGTCGCCCGAGATGTCGACGACCGCCTCCTTGATCCCGCCAATGCCGTTCTCGTTCTGGACCAGGATCTCGGCCGCGAAGCGGTGGCGCTCGGCGTAGCGCAGGTACATCCGGAGCAGCTCGCGGGCGAACAGGGCCGCCTCATCGCCACCGGCACCCTGGCGGATCTCGACGATCACGTCCTTCTCGTCCGATGGATCCCGCGGCAGCAGGAGCACCTTGAGGGCGGCGACCAGGGCCTCCTCCCTGGCCTCGAGCCGCACGACCTCGTCGCGGGCCATCGTCCGCATCTCCTCGTCGGTCTCCGAGTCGCGCATCTCGCGGGCGCCGGCCAGCTCGGTCGTCGTGACGGCGAGCTCGCGATAGGCGCTGACGACCGGCTCGAGCCGGCTCAGCTCCTTGCCCAGGCGCCGGATCGCCGCCGGGTCGGTGGAAGTCTCGGGCAGGGCCGCCTCGGCCTGGAGGTCGTCGTATTGGCGGGCAACGGCCTCGAGCTTGGTCAGCAGGTTGGCGTCGCTCATCAGGCGGACGCCGGGGCCGCGGCGAGGCCAGGGGCTCGCGCTCGAACGCCGCGCTGCCCGCCGGCAGGGTGCCGCCGTCGGCCAGGATCGCCTGCTCCATGGACACGATCGCGACCTCGATCATGTCGTCGGTCGGGCGCTTGGTGGTGATCTTCTGGACCAGGATGCCCGGGTACATCACGACCTTGATGATCGGGTTGGTCCGGTACCGGCCGCCGAACCGGAGGAGCTCGTAGCCGACGGCCGCGATGACCGGGATCAGGATGATCCGGGCCAGGATCGCGCCCAGCAGGGATTGCCGGCCGATCAGGCTGAAGGCCACGATCGAGAGGATCACCACGATCACCAGGAACTCGGTGCCGCAGCGCGGATGGGCCGTGGGGTACGGCCGGACCGCCTCGGTCGTGAGCGGATCGCCGGCCTCGAGGGCGTGGATCGTCATGTGCTCGGCGCCGTGGTACTGGAAGACGCGCCGGACATCGGGCGAGCGTCCGACGATCAGCAGGTAGCCGATGAAGATCAGCACCCGGATGATCCCCTCCAGGAGGTGCTGGAGCAGGTCGTCCTGGGCACTGCCGGCCGCGGCCGAGGCGATGAACAGGGGCAGCAGGAAGAACACCCCGATGCCCGCGACGAGGGTCAGGCCGATCATCAGGGCGACCGCCCCGCGACCCAGCTCGACGCCCTCCTCCTGCGCGGCCGCGACGGAGGCGCTCCGGACCAGCCAGCGGGTGCCGACGATCAGCGTCTCGTACAGCACGACGAGGCCGCGGATCCCCGGCAGGCGCGCCCAGCGGCTGCCATGGAAGCCCGAGTCGAGGCGCTCCTCGGCCCACACGATCTCGCCGCTCGGGGCTCGGAAGGCGACCGCGATCGCGTCGCGACCACGCATCAGGACGCCCTCGATCAAGGCTTGACCGCCGTAGGCGAACCTGGGCTTGGGCATGGCGCTCAGTCTACCGGCCCGCTCACGGCCGGCGGCCAGCTCGGCGAGCTAGGCGCGGACCTGGCGCTCCATCCGCTTCTGGAAGCGCTCGACCTGGCCGGCCGTGTCGATGATCGTCTGCTTGCCGGTGTAGAACGGGTGGCAGGCGGCGCACACGTCGACGCGCAGCTCAGGGCGGGTCGAGCCGATCGTGTAGGTCGTGCCGCACGAGCCGCACACGACGTTGGCCTGGTAGTACTTGGGATGGGTATCGGGCTTCACGGTTTCGTTTTCTCCTCCGACGCCTTCCGAGCGGGACTCGTGCCCGCCGGTGGTCGCCGGCTATCCGGACTGGAACTAGGCCTTGGCCGCGACCGGTGCGTCGGCTGCGGTCGAGGCGGCCGCGGTCGGGACTGCCTCGACGCGGATGCGCTTCTTTGATTTGGTCTGGTGCTCGAAGTGGACCTTGCCGGTGACCGTGGCAAAGACCGTGTAGTCCTTGCCCAGGCCGGTGCCGGTGCCGGACAGGAAGGTCATCCCGCGCTGGCGAACGATGATCGAGCCGGCCGGCACGAGCTGGCCGTCGCCGACCTTCACGCCAAGCCGCTGGCCAACGCTGTCGCGGCCGTTCTTCGAGCTCGAGCCTGCCTTCTTGTGGGCCATGGGGTTACGGTTCCTTCTTCGTGGCCGGCTTCGGCGCCGGCTTGGCCGGGGCCTTGTCCGTCGTTTTGGCGGCCGGCTTGGCATCGGCCTTGCTGGTGGCCTTGGCGGCCGGCTTGGCGGTGGTGGCCTTGGCGGCTGGCTTGGCGGCGCTCTTGCCGGCGGTCTTGCCCGGGCCCTTCGCGTCGGCCTTGGAGTCAGCCTTGGCCTCGGCCTTGGGCGCGTTCCGGGCGGCCAGCTTGGCGGCCAGGGCGGCATCCTCGGCGGCCTGGCGCCGGGCTGCCTCCTCGAGTCGCTCGCGCTCGGTCTTGGCTTCGGCCTGGGCCTTGGCCAGGGCGGCCGCGGCGCTCTTGCCGTTCAGCTCGACGTCGGTGATCCGGAGCAGCAGGAAGTCCTGGCGGTGGCCCTTCTTCACCCGACGGCGGGCCTTGGGCCGGTACTTGAACGAGATCACCTTTGGCGCCCGATCCTGGCGGACGACCTCGGCGCTGACCTTGGCGCCCGACACGAGCGGCCGGCCGATCGAGGCCTCGTCGCCGTCGGCGACGAGCAGGACGCGGTCAAGGGTGATGGCGTCGCCTGCCTTGGCGTCGAGCAGCTCGACCTCGAGCTCGGTGCCGACTTCGACGCGGTATTGCTTTCCGCCGGTCTCGATGACTGCGTACATGGATCCTCAGGGTGTTCGGACCGGCCGCATCCGGCGACCGCTTGGGTGAGACATGGGACGACGCCCAGACAGACTCCGGGCGCGAACCGGGAGTGTACGGCTGAGCACGGCCGAGCGTCAACCGCGGCGCTCGGCGACGGCTCAAACGGACGTTAGACCTCCGGGCGCCTGTCGAGGCGTGGGCTCAACCAGCCAAAAAGGGCTGGCGGAGGGCCGCCTATCCTCGAACGTAGTCGCGGGTGATCATGGCCACCAGGCTGGTCGAGGCCACCGATGGAAACTCGCGGCGCGCGGCCACCCCATCGAAACGCATGTACCGTGTCCATGACGACGCTCGCCTGCATCTGTGCGGCCAGGATCAGTTTGACCGGCCTGAGCAGAACAGACGTCGCCCGCATCATCGGCACTGGCGCGTGGCTCTTCTCGCCGGTCCGACCGGTGTCGCCTCGAATAGCGGCGAGCTCGTTGAAGGTAACGTTCGCCGGGCCGCCCCATCGATGCTTCAGTTGCGCAGACCAGGCTCGACCACGGCCAGCTCGACGAGCCCGACCACGTCCTGCGCGAGACGAAGTTGATGGTGTTGTTGCCGGCTCCGAAGATCCGGGTCTTGCCCGTCTGCAGCAATGGACCGCCGACGATCCGCACGCAGATCTCCATGTAGGCCGTCGGTCGAAAGATGGTCCAGGCCAGGCCGCTCTGCCGGAGCTCCTGCTCGGCGGCGAACTCATCCTGAACAGCTCGATCGGGTGGTCAGCCGTCGCCTGGGCGATGGACAGCAGATGAAGTGTTCGACCCAGCGGCCTTGGCCGCCTCAATCAGGTTGTCGTTGCCGTCCCGATCAATCGCAGGCGCGCCCGCTGCATCGCGGCCGACGAACGCGGTGATGGCCGAAACCACGGTCTGGCTGCCGGCGATGTCCCGCGGAGGGCCGCAGGATCGCGCACATCCGCGACGGCGACCTCTACGTCCGGCGGTATGTTGGCGGGCACATGGGTCGGGTCGCGGGTATCACGCGCAGAGGGAGGCCACGCGCGGCGAGGCGCGGAACGATGGCGGACCCAGGTTGACCGTCCCGCCGGCGATGGTGATCATGGGCGACCGCCTGCGCCACAGCTGCGTTGATGTCGGTCGTGACCCGGTCGACCGGCTCGATGTAGAAGCGCGCCCAGGCGACTCCCCCGTCAACGAGCCCAAGGATCGTCACGCCGCGCATCAGGTGGGGCTGACCGTCGAGCCTGGACCCGGTCCACTCCCACTCGGCCCAGGCGGTGTCATCGACGACGCTCGACCGGACGAGCCTTGAATTGAGATCTGGGACGGCAGCGAAGATCTGGGTCCAGTTCCGACGAACCTGGTCTCGGCCCTGGAACGACCGTGCCGGATGGACCGGAATCTCGCTCAGGTAGCCCTCGGTGAAACAGGCCACCGAGACTCGAGGTCGTGCTCATGAGTAGACTGCTGGATTAGCCCGATAGGACGGCAGGTGTGCCGCCTCCGGACTCGTGCATTGGACCACTCCTTAGGGTTGCTCCGACTGAGAGTCTGGTGGTTAGACTGATCGTCTGACAGTTCGACGCTAGACTAACGGGCGTAGAAGGCGACGCCAAGCGGCCGTATCGGTCGACGCTACGGGAAGCCAACGCGGGCGCGACCCGACTGGCGACATGACGGCGGCGGGGCGTCTGTTCATCGAACGCGGCTATGTCGCGACGTCGATTGAAGCGATCGCCGAGGCGGCCGGCGTCAGTCGCAACCGTGTTCACCTCGGTCGGCGGCAGGCCGATCCTGCTCAGAAGGCCTCGAGATCGCCCGCGTCGGCGACGATGCCGACGTTCCCTGGCCCAGCGGGCCAGGTCGATCGCAATCAAGGCCGAGCCGGACGCGGATCGTTTCCTCGACCCTACGCCGGACTGATCGCGGACCTCGACGGCCGCCTGGCCGGGATCTACGAGCCCGAACGCGGGGCCGCCAGCGCTGATCCAGAGGTCTGCAAGGTTTTCGAGAAGATCCAGGCCGAGCGCATGATCGGCTCAGGGCGGGAGATCGCAGATCTCCTGGCCAAGGGCCCATTGCGGCCGATCTCAGCATTGAAGAGGCCGCGGACATCCTGTGGGTGCTCATGACGCCGGATCTACAACCTGCTAGTTCAGCGACGGGGTTGGGCGCAGGACCAGTTTCGAACGCGGCTCTCGGCAGCGATGCGCGACCGGCTTCTCGCGCGTCCGGAATAAGGGTCGCCTAGCTTCGCTCGATCACCCCGTCGTCGGGCGGGCTCTCGTGGAGCTTCTTCATCTCGCCGATCCGGCGGCCGAGGCGCTCGCGGCCGGCGGCCAGCTCGCGACCCGGCGTCCGCGCGACCGTGATCCGCGGCCGAACCGGATCCGGCTCGCGGCCGAAGGTATGGACGAATTCGGCCAGCCAGATCGAGCGGAACGCGTCGAGCCGGTCGTACAGGGTCGCGTCGCCCGGCGCGCCGATGACGATGAACTCGTCGCCGCCATCGCGGATCGCCCGCGAGCCGGGGATCCGCCCGAGCGCCTTGCCGAACGCGCCGATCACCTCGTCGCCCTTGGCCTGGCCGTTGTCGGTGTTGAACTTGCCGAACCCGGCGAGGTCGACGAAGGCGATATCCCACTCTGCCCGAGCCAGGCCCGGCACCTCCTGGATCGAGCGGGACAGGTCGGCGAACCAGGCGTAGGTGGGCAGCTGGGTGCGACGGTCGAGGTCGAGCTTGAGCGCGCCCGGCCAGCGGAAGCGTTCGACGAACGGGCGCATCGCCCGCTCGAGGCAGTCGACCACGGCGCCGGTCAGCCAGGGCACCTCGGGATCGAGCGCTCGCCACCAGCCCTCGGGCTCCTGGGCGCGGGCGAACCAGGCGATCGTTCGGCTCGGATCGAAGTCCGGATCAAGGCCGAGCAGCAGGTCGGCGGCCGCGAGCGTGGTCAGGACGTCGGTCGGCTGCCCGGGGTCGCCCCAGCCGCCGTCCGAGCGCATCCGGTCGGCCACGAAATCGACGAGCTCGGGCACGAGCGACGGGTAGATCCGGAGCTGCCACAGGACCGTGCCCAGCGCCGCGCTGGCCGACACGAGCTGCTCGCCCTCGAACGGGCCATTGCCGATGACCGGGCCGGCGACCCGCCGGGCGAGGGTCGCGTAGCGATAGGCGATCGCGGTCGCCAGGAACCACAGGTCGTTCAGGGTGTGCGGCGCGCTCGTCAGCTGCCACAGCGCGAACAGGTCGCGCCACGGATCGTCGGCGGCGACGTGCATCGCGAAGGCGGCCTCGACCTGGGGCAGCAGCTCGCGCCGGATCGGGGCCGCCGCCTCGCCCTTCGGGTTGGGGGTCACGCCGAGCTCGGCCAGCAGCTCGAGCGTCTGGACCTGGGCGATCGGCTCGACCAGCCAGCGAGCATACGAACCCGGATCGGCGGCCAGGCGCTCCGCGTCGCGGGGACGCCAATGGACGGGCTCGGCCGAAGCGCGGGCATAGATCGGTGAGCCGGGGCCGGCAACGTCCTGGAACGTCCAGGGCAGGCCTCGGTCGGCGCCGGTGGCGGTCGCCTCCCGCCGTTCGTAGGCGGCCAGGAGCTGGCTTGCCCGGACGCGCTCGCCGCGACTCCGGGCGAAGCGATAGGCCGCAGCCATGATCGGGTCGGCCAGCTCCTTGCGGCCGATCTTCTCGCCCAGATCGAGCAGGGCGGCCGTTCCGAGGGCGATCGCGTCGCGGCCGGGGTCGCCGGTCAGGTGGACCCGGGGTGGTTCGGGCCGTGCCGCCGCCTCGGCGATCCAGGGGTCGATGAGATCGGCCACGGCGGTCGCCTGCCCGGACGCGGAGATCCGTGGGATCGGCGTCGGATTCGGATGGTCCGGGATCGGGATCGATCGGGCTTCGGAACCGGGCCACCCGCCGTCTGGGGCGGCTCGGCCGGCTCGCTCGAATCGGCGACCGCGCCGCGTCTGCGGCGGCTCCCCCCAAACCTTCATCTGCTGGACCCGCTCATTGCGCGCTCATCGTGCGGATCGG
The DNA here is from genome assembly GCA_963720965.1 of uncultured Chloroflexia bacterium. Classification (GTDB taxonomy): domain Bacteria; phylum Chloroflexota; class Limnocylindria; order Limnocylindrales; family CSP1-4; genus Palsa-1033. The sequence goes on from CAVRHD010000006.1 coordinate 37,488, forward strand.
CCGTCCTCCGGATCGAGGCGCAACGCCGCCTTTACTGCTCAATGGAGTCTCAACGCGGGCAGGACCTCGAAATAGGTCGAAAGTACCTCGGGCGCCGCGGGTTGCTGGTCGGCCTGGCGGGCGGTCCCGGACGGGAGCAAAATCGCGTGGAAATGACCGAAGCGGCCGATCGACGGAGGACTGACCCGGCAGGCCATCGGCACACGCCGTTGCCAACCGACGTGCCCGGCCTGCCCGCCCGCCACCCCTACCTGGCCGAGCTCGATGGCGAGCGCCACGGCTGGTACGAGCTGGCCGAGCTCGTCCGGTCGCTGACGCCCGAGGAGCACCTGGTCCCGGGCTATTACCGCGATCCCGACTGGACCGTCCGGGACGTGGTGGCGCACCTTGGAACCTGGCTGGCCGAGGCTGAGACCCAGTTCAAGCGGCTGCAGGTCGGCTCGTACGCCGGCCACGACATCGACATCGATGCGCTCAACGAGGCCTTCGCTGCGGCGATGCGCGACCAGCCCTGGGATGTCGTCTGGATCCAGGCTAATGCCGCCCGTTCGACGATGGTCCAGGACTGGCACGGCATCCGCGAGCCTTCGGACGAGGCGGCCTGGTGGATTCGGAAATCCGGGGTGGACCACTACGCCGAGCACCTCGGCCGGCTGCACGAATGGGCGGCCGAGCTGATCGACCGCCGCTGACTACGAGCGCGTAGCGGCGTCCAGGCCGCGCAGGGCGACGGCCGCGTAGGTCGCCGTGCCGATGGCCATTGCAGGCTCGTCGAAGATCACGTGGTTCGAGTGATTCGCCGGAGCCGTCGCCGGGTCTTCGCTGGCCGGCCGGCCGCCGACGAAGGCCATCGCGCCCGGGATCTGCTGGAGGACGTACGAGAAGTCCTCGGCGCCCATCACCGGCGGGATCGACGGATCGACATGGTCGTCACCAATCAGTTCCACGGCGGTCGATCGGACCAGCTCGGAGAATGCCGGGTCGTTGGTGGTGACCGGGTAGCCGGCGATCACGTCGACCACTGCGGTTGCTCCGTGGGCCGCGGCGATGCCGGCGGTGACTCGACGGATTCCCTCATGGACGAGCGTCCGGGTCGACTCCGAGAACGTCCGGATCGTGCCGTCGAGAAAGGCCGACTCGGGAATGATGTTGTTGGTCGTCCCGGCGGCGATCCGGGCCACGGTGATGACGGCCGGATCGAACACGTCGACCTGGCGGGTGACGAACAGCTGGAGCGCGAGGACCAGCTCGGCCGCGATCGTGATCGGATCGAGGGCGCCCGATGGCTGCGACGCATGGCCACCGCGGCCGCGGATCTCGATCTTCAGGAAGTCGGCCGCGGCCATCATCGGGCCCGGCCGGATGTTGATCGTGGAGGTCGCGTATTCGGTCGAGATGTGGAGGGCGAAGGCCGAGCTCGGTCGGGGGACGGCGGCGGGTCGAGCAGCCCCTCGTCGATCATCACCTTCGCGCCGTGGAAGCCCTCCTCGCCCGGCTGGAACATCAGCAGGACCTGGCCGTTGAACGTCTTCTTGCGCTCCACGAGGAGGCGGGCCGCCCCGAGGAGCATCGCAACATGGGTGTCGTGACCGCAGGCATGCATCGCGCCGTCGATCTCCGAGCTGAAGTCCAGCCCGGTGTCCTCGGTCAGGGGCAGGGCATCCATGTCGCCGCGCAGGAGGACGGTTGGACCGGGTCCGGCGCCGTGGATCAGGGCCGTGACCGAGGTGGTGTCACGACCAAGCTGGGGCGTCAGGCCGAGCTTCGTGAGCTCGTCCACGACCAGCGCTTGCGTCGCGGGCAGGGTCAGGCCGCGTTCAGGCTGGCGATGGATCCGGCGCCGGATCGCCACGATCTCGGGCATCAGGGCCTCGGCGGCCGGCAGGAGCGATTTAATCTCGGCAGTGGTCATCGGTTGAAGGATCGCATAACGGTGACGCCGCAGGTTCGCGCCGTGTCCGGCCTGGTCAGTGCTTCTCGAGGCTGCCGAGCAGGCTTTGCAGAGCCACCCAGGGCCTGGGCTCCTCGCCACTGGTCAGGCCCGAGGTGTTCCCGTTGGGGGTCAGGTGGTTGATGATCAGCGGGATCAGGGCGGCCAGCTGGGGCAGGAGCTGCGGGATCGACAGGCCGGTGCTCGAGCTGAGCTGCTGGACCGTCTGCGGACCGAGGGCCTGCCCGAGGGCCTCGGGGCTGACCGGCTTGTTCGCACCGGTGCCGATCCATGACTCGACCTCGCTGGCGAGCCCGCCCGACTTCAACTGGTCGATCAGGGCGGCTGGGTTGGTCACGCCAGCGGCGCTCGATGCCGTGGTCGACCCCCCGCCGAGCAGGCCGAGGACACCTTTGATCACGTTCGGGTCGATCGACTGTCCGGTTGCCTGGGCCGTCCCAGCTCCGGGGGCCGACTGGAGCAGGCCCATGATCTCGCCGAGCGGGTTGGCCGCTGCCGGATTGCCGCCGCTCGTGCCGGCCGTGCCGGGCTCGCCCAGCGACTTCTCGATGCCGCCAAGCAGGCCGCCCAGCGGGTTCTCTTCCTGGGTCATGTGATCCCTCCGGTCGCGTCGAGGCCTGCAGTCGGGCCGCGATCCTACCCCTTGGGCGGCCCCGGGCTTTGCCGAGATGGCCGCCGGGGTGCTCGCAGACCGTGACTCAGGAGAGGACCGGAGGCCAGGCCATGGATCGAGCCGAGCGACGATAGCCCAGTGATCGAACTCCGCGGGGCCGCCCGCACATGTGACCCCAGTGCAGAATGAGTCGGAGTAGATCGCTTTGGTCGCGGCTGGCTTTGGCCGGTCTGGGCGGCCGACTTGTGCGCTCAGAACACCAAACGGTCGATTTCGACCCGCCGAAGCCCCCAGTACGGACTCCACGGCGTCTTCCCGCTCAGTTGACCATAGAATCAGCCGCAGACGGCTAACTCGGGCCGAGAAGATGACTTGGCGGACCCAGCGGTCTTCCGGGGGCGCCAAATCGTCGATTTGGTGTTCTGTGCGCACACAGGCGCATCGGCGGCGGCAAGCCGGTCGGCGCGAGCCGCGGCAGCCCGACGGCCCACGCACAAAACTCAGCCCAGGATCGGAGCCTCGTCGGCCGTCCACAGCCGTTCGCGGATCAAGTCGACCAGCTCGAGCTCGCGGCCAAGCGCCTCGCCGACCGCGAGGATCACCTCGTCCGGCCGGCCGGACGGGCCGTCCGAGGACGTCCGCAGGATCATCCTGAGCACCGGTCCCGCCGCAGCGCCGAGCCGCCGGGCCGGCCGCGGACGGCCGGGCCGGGCCGACTCGAAGGTCGAGGATCAGCGGCCGCAGGTCGTAGCTCACCTTGCGCTCGCTCCTGGCCCGCGAGCGATCAAGGCGGGCTGCCGCGAGCAGCCCGGCCACGGCCGCCGCCAGCTCGTCGAAGGAGAGACCGGCCAGGACGGCGCGATGGCTCATCGCGTTGAGCGAGGCCGTGATCGCCGGGGCCCCGAGCCAGACGTCGTACAGGTCGACGAGCTCGAATCCTGCCGGCAGGGCCGCGGCCAGGACGGGTCGCAGGCGCGGAAGGGGCCAGCGCTCGCCGAGGACGAGGTCGGCCAGGTCGTGCTCGGCGGCGCGGCCGGGCGGCAGCGGCGCGGCGAACGTCAGCCGCGGCCGGGGCGTCGCGGCCGCGCTCATGACCACCGGGATGCCGCTCTCGGCGAGGGCCGACTCCCAGGCCCGGGCGATCTCCGCCGGACCGAGATCGAGCGCCGGGGCGCCGCGTCGGAATGCGATGCGCCAGCGCTGGACCGCGTCGACCATCCTGCTAGTCTGGCGGTCTGTGACGCCCACCGCTCAGCCCCGCGACGCCCGCCGATGACCGATCAGCCCGACCTGTACAAGCTCCTCCAGGTCGACTCCGAGGCCGATCCCGACGTCATCCAGGCCGCCTACCGACGGCTCGCCCAGAAGTTCCACCCGGACGTGGCCGGCGGACCCGAGAGCGCCGAGCGGATGGTCGCGATCAACGCCGCCTGGGAGATCCTGGGCGACCCGGCCCGCCGGAGCCTGTACGACATCGAGCGCGAGCAGGCCCGGGATCGCACCGGCAGCAACGGCTCCCGCGCCGCTCCTGCCCCGGCTCCCGCCCGGCCTGCCCCGCCCACCGCCGCGCCGGCCGTCCACCGCCGCCGGCATGCCGCCGCCCGAGCCGGTCAGCAGCAACTGGACATCGGGCCGCTCGAACGTCGGCGGCGGCTATGACGAGCGGTCGATGCGCCGCCCGGATGGCGAGGGCGCCGCCGGCCCGCCGCCGGGCCAGCCGTCGGGCAGCGTCGTGAACTTCGGTCGCTACTCGGGCTGGTCGCTGGGCGAGATCGCCCGGCGCGACCTCGAGTACCTCGAGTGGCTCGATCGGATGACGATCGGCCGGCCGTATCGCGACGAGATCGACGCGATCCTGCGTCGGACCGGCCGGCGGCGATCAGCCGCCCGCGACGACCGGCCCGGGCTCTTCCGCCGACGCTAGGGCCCGGCCGATCACCCAGCTCGCGGTCGATCCCTGGACGAGCAGGGTGAACAGGACCACCCCGTAGGCAATCGCCCCGATCAGGCCGCGATCGGGCAGGTCGATCGGCAGCGACAGGACGAGGGCGACCGAGACGGCTCCGCGCAGGCCGGCCCAGAACAGGACGTGCAGCCAGCCCAGCGGCAGGATCCGGGCGGGGCGCCCTCGGGCGGCGATCCGGGCGGCACCCCCGAGCAGGACGTACACGACCAGGGCCCGAGCCAGCAGGATCGCCACGACGGCCCACGCGATCGGCACGAGCGACGCGGCCAGGACCTGGATGTCGATCGCCAACCCGACCAGCAGGAAGATCAGGGCGGTCGCCACGAACGCCAGGAACTCCCAGACCAGGTCGATCGACTCGGCCGCCTTCGGGCTCAGGCCGTGCCGGCGGCCGTATCCGCCGAGGGTCACCCCGGCCGTGGTCACCGCGATGATTCCGGAGCCGCCCAGCGCGTCGGCCACGAGGTAGGCGCCGTAGGCCAGGACCAGCGACATCGTCAGCTCGAGCAGGTGATCGTCGCTCAGCCGGAGCAGCCGGGTGGCGATCCAGCCGGCGGCGACGCCGAGGACCCCGCTGCCGAGCACGACCACGACGAATCGACCGACGCTCTCCGGGATCGAGCTCGAGCCGGTCGTGGCCGCCAGGGCGATCGTGAACACCACGATCCCGGTGCCGTCGTTGAGCAGGCTCTCGGCCTCGACCGCGGTGGCCAGCCGCTCGGGTGCGTGCAGCCGCTTGAACGTCGCGATCACCGCCGCCGGGTCGGTTGCGGCCACGATCGCGCCGACGATGAACGCCGAGGTGAAGCCCAGGCCGGTCGTCGCCTGGAGGACCTCGGCCACGACGAAGGCCACGATCAGCACGCCGGGGACGGCCAGGAAGAGGACGCCGACGAGGGACGGACGGAGGTCGGCCAGGTCGATCCGGAAGGCCGCCTCGAAGATCAGGCCGGGCAGGAGCACGGCCAGCACCAGGTCCGGCGTGATCGCGACGCCGGCGCCCGGATGGACGACCCCGATCGCCAGGCCAAGGAGGACGAGGCCGACCGTGTACGGCAGCCGGATCCGTTCGGTGACCAGGGCGACGAGCACGGCCGCCGCCAGCAGGGCAATGACGATCCGGTCGGCGGTGAGGGCCAGGTCGGCAGTCATGGCCGGGAGTATGGGCCGCCGCGAACCGCTCGAATCAGCTCGGGATCGGCCCGATTCAGCCCCGATCAGGGCGTCGAATCACCACTCCGCCCGTGACTGCCGGATGTTGATGCTCTGGAGGATGCCGAGGCCGATCGCCAGGCTGATCAGGGACGCCCCGCCGCGGGTGATGAACGGGAGCGGGATGCCGGTGATCGGCAGCAGCCCGATGACCATGCCCACGTTGACCACGAGCTGGAACAGGAGCATCGAGGCCAACCCGGCGGCGAAGATCGTCCCGAACCGATCCTGGGAGCGGTAGCCGGCCATCAGCACCCGCCAGATCAGGACCACGAACAGGAGGAAGACGAGGATGGCCCCGATGAAGCCGAGCTCCTCGGCCAGCCGGGCAAAGGCGAAGTCGGTGTCGCCGACGGGCAGGAAGGCCAGGGTGTCCTGGGTGCCGTTGGTCAGGCCCTTGCCGAAGACGCCCCCGGAGCCGACCGCGATCTGCGACTGGAGCAGCTGGTAGCCGGCGCCCTGCGGATCGCTGGCCGGGTTGAGGAAGCTCAGCAGGCGGGCCTTCTGGTAGTCGCGCAGGACGTAGGTCCAGGCCATCGGGATCATCGCGATCACGAGGCCGGCCAGGATCGCCAGCCACTTCATGCTCGCCCCGGACAGGAACAGCATCCCGGCCAGGATGCCGGCGAGGACGAGCGAGGTCCCCAGGTCCGGCTGGAGCATGACCAGGATCCAGGTCGGGACCATCAGGACGCACGCCCCGAGGATCACCCGGAGCGAGCCGAGCCGATCCTGGCGCTGGGCCAGGTAGCTCGCCAGGACCACGATCATCAGGATCTTGGCCAGCTCGCTGAACTGGAACTGGAGGGGGCCGATCGCGATCCAGCGGGCCGCCCCGCTCACCCCGGTGCCGATGACCAGGCTCAGCGCCAGCAGGCCGAGATTGACGAAGTAGATCGGCCAGGTGAACGTCCTCAGCCACTTGTAGTCGAACAGGGTGGCTCCCAGGAAGACGACCACGGCGATCGCCGACCAGATCAGGCCGCGCAGGAAGTTCGAGCTTGGGTCGAGCGGGCTGACCCCGGTCACGACCGTGCTGCTGTAGGACATCGCCAGGCCCAGGCCGGCCAGCAGGAAGGCATAGATCGCCAGCTGCGCGTCGTAGGCCTTCCAGTAGGCCCCGACGGAGCGGGTCGCCCAGTCCTGGATCTTGGCCGGCTCGGCCTTAAGGACGCCCATCAGTTGCCACCGTAGAAGTCGCCGATCTTCATCAGGTCGAACCGGCGCAGGTCGCGCTTCGTGTTGAAGTGCATCTGCAGGAAGTACTTGACCATCTCGGTGGCCGAGTTGCCGACGGTATTGGCGTCCTCGTTGAAGCCGACCACGGCCAGCTGCGAGTCCGGCTTCGAGGCGTCGCCGTGGAGCGGGATGAAGCACACGAACCAGTTGTGGTACGGCAGCCGGCCCTGGGCGTCGCGGACGCCGAACTCGGCCGTGCCGGTCTTGCCCGCGACCACGAACGGCTCATCGACGAGGTTGTAGGTGTGGTGGACGGTGACGACCATCCGGGCCGCCTCGCGCATCGTGGTGAACACGCTGGCCGGGGCCGCGATCTTGTGCAGCACGATCGGCTTGAACGGGCGAACGACGCTGCCGTCCGGGCCGGTGATCTGGCGCACGACCTGGGGCTGGTAGAGCGTGCCGCCGTTGGCCAGGGCCGCGTAGGCATTCAGGAGCTGGAGCGGCGTCGCGGTGTCGAAGCCCTGGCCGATGCCCGACTGGATGATCTCGCCGGGCAGCATCGGCTGGCCGAAGACGTCCTGCTTCCACTGGTTGTCCGGAACGATGCCGGAGACCTCGCCGGGCAGGTCGATCCCGGTCGGTGCGCCGAAGCCGAACTGGTGGCCCCAGTAGGCCAGCCGGTTGATCCCGAGCATCTCGGCCACCTGGTAGAAGAACGTGTCGCTCGAGTGGGCGAAGCCGGTCTTCACGTTGATTTCGACCGAATCCGGCGTGGTTCCAGTCCCAGAACTTGTCGGCTCCGAGCTGGATGTACGGATGGGTCGGGACGAGCGTGGTCGGGGTCAGCTTGCCGTCGGCCAGGGCGCCCGAGCCAGTGACCAGCTTGTAGGTCGAGCCCTCCGGGAACTGCTCGCTGATCGCATGATTCAGGAGCGGCTTGTCGGGGTTGTTGAGGAGCGCCTTGAACTGGGCGTTGGAGATCCCCTGGGCGAAGTCGTTGTCGTCGTAGGTCGGCGTGCTGACCATGGCCAGGATCTCGCCGGTCTGCGGATTGATCGCGATCAGGACCGCCGACTTGAGGTGGGATGCCCTCATCGCCCAATCGACGGCCGTCTGGGCCTGCTGCTGCATCTTCGAATCGACCGTGAGGGTGAGCGAGTCGCCGGCAACGGGCTGACTGTCGGTCGAGAGGACCTGGATCTGGCGGCCGGTGGCATCGCGCTGGATCGTCTCCATGCCGTAGGTGCCGCGCAGCTGGGTCTCGTATTGCTCCTCGACCCCGGCCCGCCCGATCAGGTCGTCGGCCAGGTAGCCCATCGACTTGAGACGCTTGAGGGTCGCTGCATCGATCGGCCCCGTGTAGCCGAGGATCTGGCTCATCAGCGCGCCATCGGTGTAGTGGCGCAGGGCGTCCACCGACACCTCGACGCCGGGCAGGTCCAGGTGCTCCTCGGCGATCAGGTTGGCGGTCGCGACGGGTACTCCGGAGGCGATCCGGACGAGGTCGAAGGTCGAGCCGGGATTGCCGTCGATCGCCGAGTTGATGTCGGCCGCGTCCATCTTCAGCAGCGAGGCGAGTTGGGCGACGACGGTCGCGCGCTGGTCGAAGGGCAGGTCCGATGGCCGGATCTCGACCGTATAGCTGGGCTGATTCGATACCAGCAGCACGCCGTTGCGGTCGTAGATCAGGCCGCGCGTCGAGGGAATCGCCTGCTGGAACGTGCTGTTGCTGGTGGCCAGCTGGGTGTACGTCGTGCCGCTGACAAGCTGCAGGTAGACCATTCGCGCCGTCAGGCCAAGGACGGCGACGAGCAGGACGATGCCGAATGCCAGGAACCGGACGAGCTGACGCTCGCGGCCCGGGCGCTCGTCGACGATGCCGGGGGCTACCACGGTCGGGCTCTCACAATAGGTTGGCCCGAGCTGGGTGCGTTGGGATGCCCACGCACCGCGTTACCAAGCCACACGCTCACGATCGGCGAAGCGGCTGTGGAGGGCGACGGCCGCCGGCGTCAGCACGGCCGCGATCGCCGTCGAGTAGATCGCGCTGGGCAGGATCAGCGAGCCCGGGTCGGCCACGTCGAGCTTGCCGCGCAGCGCGGAGTACAGCACGAGGAACAGCAGGTCGGTCACGAAGCTCAGCACGAAGACCGACGCAATCGGCACGATGATCCGGCCACGCGGGATCAGCCGCCCGATCACGGCGGCGATGCCGGTCGCGACGAGCAGGGTGAAGGCCGTCAGGCCGACTGGTCGCGGGGCCAGGAGATCAATCATGAGACCGCCTACGAACGCGAGCGTAATCCCCGCTTCGATGCTCCAGGTGAAGGTGGCGATGACCGCCACTACGAGGATGAGATCGGGATATGCCCCGGCGATGCCGAGATACGGGACGATGGTCAGCTGCAGGACAGCTACCACCACGGCGCCCACCGCGGCGAGTGTCAGACTCATCTGGCGCGATCCTCGGCGAGGTGCCTTGGCGAGTGCCCTCCGGCGAGTGCCTCGGCTACGTTGCCGGTGATCGTGTCGAGGCTGTGTTAGGCGACGACCGAGGTTACGGGTTCCGGCCGCGCCAGTATACCGACCGATCCAAAGTCAGGGCAATCGTGCTCAGGATGCGGCCTGGTGCGGTCGACGCGGGCGGCGCGGACGGCCCCCGTAGCCCGGCTCTGCAGCGGCTGGCGGTCCGAACCAGGTGGTCAGGGCCGCGGTCAGCCCGGCCTGGGTCCCGTTTCCCACCCAGGCGACATATCCGTCGGGCCGAACCAGGACTGCAGTGGGCGCCCGGACCGTCCCGATCGCCGGAAGCTCCCAGGCACCGGCGTAGCTGGCGTCGATCAGCTTGACCCGACCCGCCCATGGCGTGATGTCCATGCCGCCGGGCTGACCGAGGTGGAGGAGCACGGGCCGGGCATCGTGCAGCAGGGTGAGGAACCGCAGTGGACCGTCGGCGGTGACGAGGTCGAGGTCGGGCATCCGCCGCCCGAGCAGCGGGTGGCCCTCGCCAAGGTCGTAGTGGATGTCCAAGCCGGACATCATCGCGGCGAATTGCGTGCGCGCTTCATCGCTCTCGAGGAGCTCGGCGATCGTCTCCCCTAACGCCTTGGTGCGTTCGTCGGGGCGGCGCAGTGCGACCAGCGCCATCGTGGTGCGCAGCACGCGCGCGCCGACCGGGTGTCGCTCGGCGTGGTACGTGTCGAGGAGGCCTTGCGGCGATGTCCCTTTGACGACCTGGGCCAGCTTCCAGCCCAGGTTCACCGCATCCTGCAGCCCGGTATTGAGGCCCTGCCCACCGTCCGGGGCATGGACGTGCGCGGCGTCACCGGCCACAAGCACCCGCCCCTGGCGGTAGGTCGCCGCCTGCCGGGTCATGTCCGTGAACCTGGAGATCCAGGTGGGACTGTGGATCCCGTAGTCGGTCCCGTACACGGCGACGAGCGCCTCGCTCAGGTCGCGCAAGGTCGGTTCGCCCGTGGCTCCGACGTGCGACTCGGTCAGCATGACCCCCACCGTCCCGCCTTCCTGGTAGACCACTTCGCCGTCGCGGATCTCGTAATCCACCTTGCCCAGGGCATGCATGCCAGCGGCATCGCGGCGGATGCCCAGCTCGGGTTCCTCGGTCATCTCGACTTGGGCGATCAGGGCGCTCGTGGTCGCATCCCAACCGGGGAACTCGATCCCGGCTTCCTTACGGACCAGGCTGCGTCCTCCGTCGCATCCGACGAGATACTGCGCCCGCATTGACTGGCCGTCGGCCAGCTCGACGTCGACGCCCGACTCGTCCTGCGCGAAGCCGGTCACCTCACGTCCGCGATAGAACGTCACCGCCAGCTCGGCGACCCAGCCGGCCAGGATGCGCTCGATGTGGTTCTGCCATAGTCCGAGCCCGTAAGGATGGCGGGTGGGAAAGCTGCTGATGTCGAGGCGGACACCGGCGAACGTTCCGATCTGGCTCAGCTGCCCCGCTGACAGGAAACGATCGGCAACTCCCCGCTGATCGAGGACCTCGATGGAGCGCGAGAGCAGTCCACCTGCGCGCGAGCCGGCGAGGTCCTGGCTGGCGCGCCGCTCGACGATCGCAACGTCCGCGCCCGCCAGCGCCAGCTCGGCCGCCAGCATCAGGCCCGTCGGGCCGCCCCCGACGACCACCACGCCATGCTCGATCATGACCGGACCATACGGCACGACCCGGGTCTTGCGGCAAGCCCCCAGGCCGCGCGATATGCTTGACGTACCGGGCCGCGCTTCCGCCCTGCCGCGGGGGCAGGCGATGGGCACCCAGCCGCACGCTCAGCGCCGCTCAGCGCCGCTCGTGCCACCCGCCCGATCGACCACGACATCGCGCTGTCCGATGTGCCGACGCGAGCCGCTATTCCGGGCATATCCCTCCCGGTCAGGCAACGAAGCACCGTTCGCGAAACACGTCCGACCCCGATCGCAGCGGCGGTCGGCGCACGAACTGTTTCACGTGAAACATCGGTGCATCGACCTGCTATGAGCCCGGTGACCGCTCGGTAAGAGCCCGATGAGAGCCCGCGGGCACAATCGAGCCACGCTCGCGATGGGGGTCCTCGGATTCAACGGATCAGCGGCCGGTTCTCCCGCGCGGGCGAGCAGCCCGGAGGCGAAATCGACCAGCGCGGCGACGTGAAGGGGGGCCGGCCAAGATTTGGTGCACCCGTTCTGGGTCGAGGCTTGGAGGGCGCGATTTTGGTAGAATGAGCGTGCGTGAATGACATCGGACCGGGGCACTGAGTGGGCCAGACAATCGCCTGCGCCAACCAGAAAGGCGGCGTCGGAAAGACGACGACGGTGGTGAATCTCGCCACAGATCTCGCCCTCGCCGGAGACCGGATCCTCGTCATCGACCTCGATCCACAGGGCAATGCGACCAGTGGCCTCGGAGTCGATCGACGGACGGTCGGGCGCTCGGTCTATGACGTCCTCGTCGATGGGGCATCCCTCGCCGACGTGGTGATCCAAGTCGAGCATTCGAGCCTGGGCCTGGTGCCCTCGGCGCCCGCCCTGGCCGGGGCGGAGGTCGAGCTCGCGGCAATGAGCGGGCGGGAGCGCCGGCTGGCTCGTGCCCTGGCCCAGATCGTCGAACGCTACGACCTGGTCCTGATCGATTGCGCGCCATCGCTCGGGCTCCTCACGGTGAACGCCCTCACGGCCGCCGACTCGGTGCTGATCCCGCTCCAGTGCGAGTACTACGCGCTGGAAGGGCTCGGCCAGCTCATCGGCACGATCCATCTCGTTCGCGACCACTTGAACCCGCGACTCACGATCCAGGGAGTGCTCCTGACGATGTACGACGCGCGCACGAATCTCTCCGCCGAAGTCCGCGCCGAGGTTCGCCGCCATCTCGGCCCCGCGGTCTACGACACGCTCATCCCGCGCAGCGTCCGGCTGTCCGAAGCGCCCAGTCACGGCCTGCCGATCGCCCTGTACGAGCCCGAGTCGAAGGGCGCCAAGGCCTACGGCGCTTTCTCGCGAGAGTTCCGTGAGCGGCTGGGGCATCCGGCGGCCACGATCCCCGCAGCCACGATCCCCGCAGCGGAGCTCACGCGCGACGCGGTGCCGGTCATGGCGCCCCAGCCGGCGGCCGCGCCAAAGCCAGCGGTGGTCCATTGAGCGCGCGGGCGGCCGGTCCAGCCCTCGGTCGCGGGCTGTCGGCACTGATTCCGACAAGCGACGACGCTGCCAGCGGGCCGCACGAGATCGCCCTCGCCGACATTCAGGTCAATCCGAACCAGCCCCGGCGGGACGTCGAGCACGCCAACCTTGAGGCGCTGGCGACGAGCATCGGCGACCACGGCGTCCTCCAGCCGATCCTCGTGACCGAGACGCTCGATGGCTATCGGGTCGTGGCCGGCGAGCGCCGCGTCCAGGCCGCACGAATGGCCGGCCTGGTGCGGATCCCGGCCGTCGTCCGGCAGCTGGCCGATCGGGAGCAGCTCGAGCTGGCCCTGGTCGAGAACGTCCAGCGGGAGGATCTCAACCCGATCGAGGAGGCGAACGCCTTCCGCCAGCTCAGCGAGGAGTTCGGCCTGACCCAGGACGAGATCGCCCGACAGGTCGGCCGAGCCCGACCGACGATCACGAACACACTCCGCCTGCTCGAGCTGGAGCCGGGAGTCCAGGCCGCCGTCGCGGACGGCCGGCTGAGTGAAGGCCACGCCCGCGCGCTGGTCGGCCTGCCGGCGATCCAGCAGCTCCACCTGGTCTCGACGATCGTCGATGCCGGGCTGTCGGTCCGCCAGGCCGAGGAGCTTGCCCGGCGGCTGCGGGAACCCCGGGAGCCCGGGTCGAAGCCGGAGCGGCGACCGCGATCCCGACCTGGAACGGGTCGAGGACGAGCTGCGCACGGCGCTGGGCACGAAGGTGTCTGTCGCCCGTGGCCGCAAGGGCGGCCGGATCGTGATCGAGTACTACACCGATGAGGATCTAGGGCGCCTCTATGACCGCCTGACCGGAGGACCCGCGTGACCGAACCATCCAGTCCAAAGTTGACGGCCGCCGGCTCGGAATCGGGCGCTGCAGCGACCTCGACGCCTCCTGGACCGGTGGCCGAGGTGCGTCCGCGCGCGGCGCGCAACGGAAAGACGTCCCGCGGCAGCGACTACAACGCCGAGAGCATCCAGATCCTCGAAGGCCTGGAGGCCGTTCGCAAGCGGCCCGGCATGTACATCGGCTCGACCGATGCGCGCGGCCTGCATCACCTCGTCTGGGAGGTCGTCGACAACTCGATCGACGAGGCGATGGCCGGCTTCGCGACCGAAGATCACCGTCCAGATCGCGGTCGACGGCCTGGTCACCGTCGAGGACGACGGCCGGGGCGTGCCGGTGGGCCGCCACAAGAGCGGCAATCGACGCCCTCGAGGTCGTCCACACGATCCTCCACGCCGGCGGCGAAATTCGAACAGGGCGGCTACAAGGTGTCGGGCGGCCTCCACGGCGTCGGCGTCAGCGTGGTCAACGCCCTGTCGGAGTGGATGCGCGTGGAATCGGCGCGCGATGGCTTCATCTGGTCGCAGGAGTACGTCCGCGGCAAGCCAACGACCAAGGTCCTCAAGCTCGGTCCGGCCGGCTCGCGGCGCGGCACCAGGACGGCCTTCCGGGCGGATCCCCAGATGTTCGAGGAGACCGACTACTCGTTCGAGACGATCTCCCAGCGCCTGCGCGAGTCGGCCTACCTGAACAAGCGGGTGTGGATCACGCTTCATCGACGAGCGCCACGACCGCGAGCGCTCGTTCTATTTCGAAGGCGGGCTGATGTCCTTCGTCCGGCACATGAACCGGAACAAGGAGGTCCTGACCCTACCGTCCGATCTACGTCGAGCGCAAGGAGGGCCAGACCGCGGTCGAGGTCGCCCTCCAGTACAACGACACGCTACACCGAGAACGTGCTGGCCTTCGCCAACAACATCAACACGGTCGACGGCGGGACCCACGTCACCGGCTTCCGGGCGGCGCTCACGCAGTCGCTCAACGACTGGGCCCACAAGGCCGGCATTCTCAAGGCGTCCGACCCGAACCTCAGCGGCGACGACGTTCGCGAAGGCCTGACCGCGGTGATCAGCGTGAAGCTGCCCGAGCCCCAGTTCGAGGGCCAGACCAAGGCCAAGCTCGGCAGCGCCGAGGTCAAGGGCCAGGTCCAGGCGGTCCTCGCCGACGGCCTGATCCAGTACCTCGAGGAGAACCCCGGCGACGGCCGCCGGATCATCGAGAAGTGCCTGACCGCGTCACGCGCTCGCGAAGCCGCCCGCAAGGCGCGCGACCTGGTCATCCGCAAGGGCGCCCTCGACGGACTGTCGCTGCCGGGCAAGCTGGCCGACTGCCAGGAGCGCGATCCGGAGCGCAGCGAGATCTTCATCGTCGAGGGCGACTCGGCCGGAGGCTCGGCCAAGCAGGGTCGCGATCGGCGCTTCCAGGCCATCCTGCCCCTGCGCGGCAAGGTCCTCAACGTCGAGAAGGCCCGGCTCGACCGGATCGTCGGCCAGCGAGAACGTGCGGCCCCTGATCATCGCCCTCGGGGCCGGGATCGAGGGGATCGGCGACAGCTTCGACCTGGCCAAGCTGCGCTACCACCGGATCATCATCATGACCGACGCCGACGTCGACGGCGCCCACATCCGGACCCTCCTGCTGACCTTCTTCTTCCGGCACATGCCCCAGGTCATCGAGGCGGGCTACCTGTACATCGCCCAGCCGCCGCTGTACCGGATCAGCACCGGCAAGGTGACCAAGTACGCCCGGATCGGAGAAGGACCGCGACGCGATCGTCAAGCAGATGAACGTCAAGAACGTATCGGTCCAGCGCTTCAAGGGCCTCGGCGAGATGAACGCCGAGCAGCTCTGGGAGACCACGATGAACCCGGAGACGCGGACGCTCCTGCGGGTCGACAGCGAGAACGCCGCGATCGCCGACGAGATCTTCACGATGCTCATGGGCGAGAAGGTCGCGCCGCGCAAGGACTTCATCAAGTCCGAGGCGCGCAAGGTCCAGAACCTTGACATCTGACCTTCGCGACGCTCCGACGGCCTCGACGGAGCCCGAAAGTGGCCGGCCGGCGGGCAGCCCGGACTACGAGTTCGAGCCGCACAACTGCTTCGCCTGCGGCGAGCTCAACGAGCACGGCCTCCGGCTCAAGCTCCACCTCGGCGAGCGACGCTCCTGGGCGGACTTCGTCCTGGACGACCGGTTCGAAGGCTGGGCCGGGATCATCCACGGCGGGATCATCGCCACGATCCTCGACGAGGTGATGGCCTGGGCCCTCGTGGCCGAGGACAACTGGGGCGTCACCGCCCGGATGGCGATCGACTTCAAGCGCCGGTCCTGGTCGGGACGCCGGTCCGCGGCGAGGGCTGGGTCGTCCGATCGCGACGGCGGCTGGTCGACACGGCCGGCCAGATCGTCGACTCCAACGGCAGTCGTGCTGGCCACGGCGGAGGCCGTCTATGCCGCGGCCGGCGAAGAACGCAAGCGCGAGCTCATGGCCCAGTACGGCGTCCGGATCCGGAACGCCCGGGCAACCGGCGCGGGGATCAGCAAGTGACGGCCGGCGGCTGCACGGACTACGGCTGCACCGACGGACGGACCGGGTGATGACGTCGTCCGAGGTCAGCGCGCGGGCCGTGGCCTTCGTCGCCGAGCACAAGCCCGACGGCGGTCGAGCTCGGGCGCAGCCTGGCCGACCTGACGGCAGATCCGGATGCCTTCGCCCGAACCCTGGGACGGGGCTTCGCGGCCCTCGCCGACCCCGAGTATCTCGACGGCGAGCATCGCATCGCGCCCGGCCTCGGGCCCACCTACGGGGTCCGCTGGCCGCTCAGCGCCGCCGTCGACCGCGGCTTTCGGGAGGCCACCCGGCGAGAACGGCCGGCCGGCTACCTCGAGCTCGCCGACCGCCTGTTCGATGAGCCCGAGGCTCGAGCCGCGCTGGTTCGCCTTCGGGCTCCTCGACCGGCTCCTGCCGTCCGATCCGGAGCGGGCCTGGCAGCTCCTTCGACGGGCTGCCCGGCGAGGCGAGCGACTGGATCACCGTCGACTGCCCTCGCCCATCCGTACGGCCGGGGGATCCTGCTCGAGCGCTTCCGCTGGGCCGAGCTCGAGCAGCTCGACCTGGTCGCCGTCGCGAGTGGGAGCGCCGGCTGGTCGGCTCGACCATCGCCACGCTGCCGTTCGTCGATCGGCGCGCCGGTCGCGCGCCGGAAGTGGCCGTCCACGGACTCGGGCTGATCGGATCGCTCCTCGGGGATGCCGAGCCAAATGTCCAGAAGGCGCTGGCTGGGCGCTTCGCTCGCTCGTGCTGGTCGATCCCGACGCGGTGGTGGCCTTCGTCGAGCGTGAGGCAGCCCGGGCCGCCGGCTCGAACGACGGTCATCGCGCGTGGGTCCTGCGCGACGCCCTGGTCAAGCTGCCGGCCGGCCGGGCCGAGGCGATCCGGGTCGAGCTCGGGCACGATCCGGCGACGGACCGGCGCTGCCGGCCACCTCCCAGGCCGCCCTCGATGCTCAAGTCCCGGCCCTCGCCGTTTGAATCGCCCAGGAGATCCTGAACTGTGACCGACGACATCGGCGATATCCGGAACATCCGGATCGAGGACGAGATGCGGGTGAGCTACCTCGATTACGCGATGAGCGTGATCGTGTCGCGCGCCCTGCCCGACGTGCGCGACGGGCTCAAGCCGGTCCACCGCCGGATCCTGTACGCGATGGGCGAGATGGGCCTGTCGGCCGGCTCGTCCTATCGCAAGTGCGCCGCGATCGTCGGCGACGTGATGGGCAAGTACCACCCCCACGGCGACGTGGCGATCTACGACGCCCTGGTGCGGCATGGCCCAGGACTTCTCGATGCGCTACCCGCTGGTCGACGGCCAGGGCAACTTCGGCTCGGTCGACGGCGACAGTGCCGCCGCGATGCGCTACACGGAAGCGCGCCTGACCGCGATCGCCGCCGAGCTGCTGGCCGACATCGACAAGGAGACGGTCGATTTCGAGCCGAACTACGACGGCACCCAGCAGCAGCCGTCGGTCCTGCCGGCCAAGCTGCCCAACCTGCTGATCAACGGCTCGTCCGGCATCGCGGTCGGGCATGGCCACCAACATCCCGCCCCACCACCTGGGCGAGGTCGTCGACGCCACGATCGCCCTGATCGACGACCCCGACAAGACCGTCGACGAGCTGTGCGAGCTCGTCCTCGGGCCGGACTTCCCGACCGGCGGCACGATCTTCCGCTACGAGACCCGGCGCAACCCGATCACCGGCGAGATCGGAGACGATCGACGCCATCCGCGAGATGTACGCCCACGGCCGCGGCCGGGTCGTCGTCCGCGCCCAGGTGCGCCTTCGAGGAGAGCAACAAGGGCCGGACCGGCGATCGTCGTCACCGAGCTGCCCTACCAGGTCAACAAGGCGACCCTCATGGAGAAGATCGCCGAGCTGGTCAAGGCCAAGCGGATCGAGGGGATCAGCGACCTGCGCGACGAGTCCGATCGCGACGGGATGCGGATGTACATCGAGCTCGCAGCGCGACGCCAACCCGCACAAGGTCCTGAACAACCTGTTCAAGCACACCGCGATGTCGCTCGGCGTTCAACATGAACATGCTGGCCCTCGTCGACGGCCAGCCCCAGACGCTCTCGCTCAAGTCCGTCCTGCAGCACCACATCGACCATCGCCGCGAGGTGATCCGGCGCCGGACCGAGTTCGACCTGGGCAAGGCCCGCGCCCGGGCGCACATCCTCGAGGGCCTCAAGATCGCCCTCGACCACCTCGACGAGGTGATCCGGACGATCCGCGAGTCGGCCGACGTCGACACCGCCCGGACCAACCTGATGAGCCGGTTCGACCTGTCCGAGATCCAGGCCCAGGCCATCCTCGACATGCGCCTGCGCCCGGCTGGCCGCCCTCGAGCGCAAGAAGATCGAGGACGAGTACCTCGGCGTGATCCAGCTGATCGCCGAGCTCGAGGACATCCTGGCCAACCCGAGCCGGGTCCTGGCGATCATCAAGGACGAGCTGACCGAGCTGAAGCGCAAGTACGCCGGCGAGCGCCGGACCCGGATCGTCGACGACTCCAGCCGCGAGATGACCGACGAGGACCTGATCGCCGACGAGGACGTCGTGATCACGGTCAGCGGCCGGGGCTACATCAAGCGCCAGCCGATCGCGACCTATCGCCGCCAGCATCGCGGCGGCAAGGGAATCATCGGCCACGTCACCCGCGAGGAGGACGCCGTCGAGCACCTGCTCGTGGCCAACACCCACGACTGGGCCCTGTTCTTCACCAACCGCGGGCGAGTCTTCAGCAGCAAGGTCCACACGATCCCGGACGCCAGCCGCCAGGCCAAGGGCATCCCGATCATCAACCTGCCCGGCGTCCAGGTCGAGTCGGGCGAGGTCCCGATGGCCACGATCACCCTGACCGACTTCCGCGACGGCGAAGTACCTCGTCCTGGCGACCAAGCACGGGATCATCAAGAAGACGCCGCTCGAGCAGTTCGAGAAGGTCCGCTCGTCGGGGATCATCGCGATCACCCTCGACGAGGACGACGAGCTGGCCTGGGTCGACGTCGCCTCGGGCTCGGACGACGTGATCATCGCCACGGCCCTGGGCAAGATCGCCCGCTTCCACGAGTCCGAGGTCCGGCCGATGGGCCGCGCCGGCCGGCGGCGTGATCGGGATCCGCCTCGCCCGCAAGGGCGACGAGGTGATCTCGATGAGCGTCGTCCAGCCCGATGCGGACCTGCTCGTCCTGACCGAGACCGGCTACGGCAAGCGGGTGCCCCTGACCGAGTTCCGGGTCAAGCATCGCGGCGGCCAGGGCGTCGGGCTGATCGCCCTCGAGGGCCGCAAGACGGGCAGCGTGGCGGCCGTCCAGCAGGTCACCGAGCAGGACGAGGAGCTCTTCCTGATCAGCTCCGGCGGCCAGGTCATCCGGACCGAGACGAACACGATCAACCGCTACAGCAGCGCCGCCCGCGGGGTGATCGTGATGCGCCTGGCCGAGGGCGACCGGGTCGTGGCCATCGCCGCCTTCCGCGAGGGACTGGCGGAGCGCGATGGCATGGACGACAATGACGGCCCGATCGGCGCGCCACCCACAGGCACGCCGGCGACCTGACCTCGGATCCGATGACGATCCTGGGCGGAGGTGAGGCTCCCGTGTACTCGGATCAGTTCGACATCTACACGGGCAACGCGAACCCGGATCTTGCCCGCAAGATCTGCCGCTACCTCGATGTCGAGCTGGGCAAGGCCGAGGTCTTCCAGTTCGCCAACGAGAACATCTTCGTCAAGATCCTGGACAACGTCCGCGAGAAGGACGTCTTCCTGATCCAGCCCACCTCGCATCCGGTCAACCAGTCGATCATGGAGCTGCTGATCCTGATCGACGCCTTCAAGCGGGCCAGCGCCGGCCGGATCACCGCGGTCGTCCCGTTCTACGCCTACGGCCGGTCCGACAAGAAGGACCAGCCCCGGGTCCCGATCACGGCTCGCCTGATCGCCGACATGATCACCGTGGCCGGCGCGGACCGGGTCCTGACCCTGGACCTCCACCAGGGCCAGATCCAGGGCTTCTTCAACATCCCGGTCGACGAGCTGACGGCCGTCCACATCCTGAGCAACTACTTCAAGCACGAAGCACCTCGACGACCTCGTCGTGGTCACCGACCTGGGCTTCGCCAAGCGGGCCCGGGCGTTCGCCGAGCTGATCGACGCGCCCCTCGCGATCATCGAGAAGCGCCGGGTCGGCAACCTCGACCGGGCCGAGCTGATGAACGTCATCGGCGAGGTCCGGGGCAAGCGGGCGATCATCGTCGACGACGAGATCGACACCGGCGGAACCCTGATCGAGATCGTGCGGGCCCTCGAGCGCGAGGGCGTGGACGAGATCTACGCGGCCGCAACCCACGGCGTCCTGTCCGATCCGGCCGTCGATCGAATCCGCGTCGTCGAGCATCAAGGAGGTGATCCTGACCGACTCGATCCCGCTCCCGCCGGCCAAGCGGATCTCCAAGATCAAGACCTTCTCGATCGCGCCGCTGATCGGCGAGGCGATCCGGCGGATCCACCGGGGCGAGTCGGTCGGCGCCCTGTTCAGCAGCGACGTCGCGCTGACCCAGCAGATGCTGATGTGGGACGACGGCATCGCCCGAACCCTGGATCTGAGCGATGATCTGCCCGAGGACGAGGACGACGATGACGACGCGGGCGGCCGGGATCGTCCACGCCTTCCCGGCGGCAGGAATGGGGGATCGATGACCTCCAGCTCCACCGGCCCGACGGCAAGGGCGGTCTCGAGAAGCGAACGGCCCAGCCCGAGGACTGGCGCACACAGCTCCGCTCGCCGCGCTGGGGCTCGGCGCTGCACGGCGGCCGCCTGCCCAAGCTGGCCAACTCGGAGATGAATCCGACCTCGACCAGGATGTCGGTCCTGTTCTGGGCCGGGCTGGCCGGGCTCACCTTCGTGCTCCTGCTGGCGGGCTACGGAACGGGCGTCTGGAAGTAGCCGGCGGGGGTCGCTGACCTCCTCGCCTATACTCTTGGCCCATGGTTCTCGGCTTCCTCAACCGGTTCGTTGACTCCAACGACCGCGAGATCAAACGCATCCAGCCCCTGGTCGACGAGGCCAACGCCCTCGAACACGAGTTCGAGGCGCTGACCGACGCCGAGATCCGGGCTCGCTTCGACGCGCTCCGCGACGAGATCCGGGTCGAGGCCGAGCCCGACGAGCCGAGCGAGGACGAGCTTCACCATCCCGACCAGGAGCGCCGGCGCGAGCTGGCCAAGGCCCGCCACAAGCACGAGAACGAGCGGATCACGGCGGCCCTCGACGACGCCATCCCGGAGGTCTTCGCGATGATCCGCGAGGCTATCCAAGCGGACGATGGGCATGCGCCACTTCGACGTCCAGCTGATCGGCGGCGATCGTCCTCCACCAGGGCAAGATCGCCGAGATGCGGACCGGCGAGGGCAAGACCCTCGTCGCGCCGCTGGCCGCGATCCTCAACGCGCTGGCCGGCCGGGGCGTCCACGTCGTCACCCCCAACGACTACCTCGCCCGGCGCGACCCGCAGTGGATGGGCCCGATCTTCCACTTCCTGGGCGTCAGCGTCGGGATGATCACCCACGACACCAGCTTCGTGTTCGAGCCCGGCTACCCGACCAACGACGAGCGCCTGATCAACCTGCGCCCGGTCGACCGGCGCGAGGCCTACGCCGCCGACGTCACCTACGGCACGAACAACGAGTTCGGCTTCGACTACCTGCGCGACAACATGGTCGCCGAGCTCGCCCAGCGGGTCCAGCGCGGCCAGCAGCTTCGCGATCGTCGACGAGGTCGACAACATCCTGATCGACGAGGCGCGCACGCCGCTGATCATCAGCGGCCAGGCCGAGGAATCGGCCGACAAGTACTACTCGTTCGCCCGGCTCGTGCCTCGCCTGACCGAACGGCCGGAGGGCGCCGAAGAGGGCGGCGACTACTTCATCGACCTCAAGGATCGAGGCGGTCTCGCCGACCGAGGAGGGCATCGACCAAGATGGAGGGCTGGCTCGGCGTCCCCAACATGTACGACGCCGACCCGGCGCCTGGCCCGCCACTTCGAGCAGGCGCTGCGCGCCCACGCCCTGTACAAGCGCGACCGCGACTACATCGTCAAGGACGGCGAGATCATCATCGTCGACGAGTTCACCGGGCGGCAGATGCCCGGCCGGCGCTGGAGCGAGGGTCTCCACCAGGCGATCGAGGCCAAGGAGGGCCTGCGCGTCCAGCGCGAGAGCGTGACCCTGGCCACGATCACCTTCCAGAACTACTTCCGGCTGTACGACAAGCTGGCCGGGATGACCGGTACGGCGATGACCGAGGCCGAGGAGTTCCACAAGATCTACAGCCTCGAAGTGGTCGCCATCCCGACCCACCGCGCCGATGATCCGCGACGACGAGGCGGACCTCGTCTTCCGCAACGAGCAGGGCAAGTTCAACGCCCTGATCGACGAGATCGGCGAGATGACCGAGGCCGGCCGGCCGGTCCTGGTCGGCACGGTGTCGCGTCGAGAAGTCCGAGATCCTGGGCGAGATGCTCAAGCGGCGGGGGATCAAGCACGAGGTCCTCAACGCCAAGTTCCACGAGAAGGAGTCGGGGATCATCGCCCAGGCCGGCCGGAGCGGGGCGGTCACGATCGCCACCAACATGGCCGGCCGCGGCACCGACATCAAGCTCGGCGGCGAGCCCGGAAGGCTTGGCCTCGGACCTGCTCCACCAGCGCGGCCTGAACCCGGCCGAGGTCGACCGGGAGACGTACGAGACGGCCCTCGCCGAGGCCCGGGCGATCTGCGACGCGGACCACGAGCGTGGTCGTGGCGGCCGGCGGCCTGCACATCATCGGCACCGAGCGCCACGACAGCCGGCGGATCGACAACCAGCTCCGCGGCCGGGCCGGGCGCCAGGGCGACCCGGGCTCGTCGCGCTTCTACCTGTCGCTCGACGACGACCTGATGAAGCGGTTCGCGTCGGATCGGGTCGCCGGGCTGATGGAGCGGATGGGCCTCGAGGACGACGTGGCCATCGAGTCGCGCATCGTCAGCAAGACGATCGAGAGCGCCCAGACCCGGGTCGAGGGCTTCAACTTCGACATCCGCAAGCGCGTCGTCGAGTTCGACGACGTGATCAACAAGCAGCGCGAGACGATCTACGCCGAGCGCGACAAGGTCCTCCACAACGAGGACCTGGGCGAGACGATCCATCGGCTTCCTCGACGAGGAGGTCGACGCCCTCGTCGAGCCAGTTCTGCTCCGACGAGCTGCCCGAGGACTGGAACATGGAGGGCCTCGTCGCTGGCGGTCCGGGCGATCGGGCCTCGAGGCCGAGGGCACGAGCGAGGACGAGCTCTGGGAGCTCGGCTCGCGCGAGGCGATCCAGGACCACCTCCGGGCGCTGGTCGACGCCCGCCTGGCCGCGAAGGAGGCCGAGGTCGGCGAGGCTGACTGGACGACGATCGAGCGGGTCGTCCTGCTGCGCACGATCGACAGCCTGTGGGTCGAGCACCTGACCGAGCTCGACGACATGCGCCGCGGGATCGGCCTGCGCGGCTACGCCCAGCAGGACCCCCTGGTCGAGTTCCGGCGGGAGGCCTTCAACCTGTACGCGGAGCTGCGCGGCTTCATCCGCCATCAGCTCGCGTCGTCGATCCTGCGGGTCCAGGTCACCCGCCAGGAGGCACCTGCGCCGCAGGTCCTGCCCGGCCCCGGCCAGCCCGGCCAGGGTCAGGTGGCCGACGCCCAGGCCCAGCCCGCGCTGGCCGGCAGCAACGGCTCGAGCGAGGCCGGCCGCCAGGCCGCCGTGCCCCAGACCGCTGCCGCCGGACGGGCTGCCGCGGCCGGCAACGCGATCCTCGGCTCGATCGCCCGGGGCCTGCCGCCACCGCCGGCCACCCGGGGCATTCGCGAATCACTCGGCGACGAGGTCGTCGGGACCGGTGGCGGTTCGAACGGATCGAGCGCCCTCCGGCCCGGCTTCGCCCCGGACGGCCGGCGGATGGGACGCAACGACGCGTGCTTCTGCGGCTCGGGACTCAAGTACAAGAAGTGCCACGGCCGGTGAGAGCGCCCGCCGCATCGACCTGATCGTGGGCATGCGCAAGGCACTGATCCGGCTGGTCGCGGCCGCGGTCGTGGGAGTGGTCCTGATCGGGGCGTACGGAGCATTCCGGATCTGGTCAGCAGGGCATGCAGGACGAGCGCCGTCCGGCCGGAGCCGTCGTCGTCCTCGGGGCCGCCCAGTACAACGGCCGGCCGTCGCCGATCTTCCAGGCCCGCCTCCAGCACGCCGTCGACCTGTTCAAGACCGGCCAGTACGGCTACCTGTTCGTGACCGGCGGCAAGCAACCCGGCGATCGGACGACCGAGGCCGCCGCCGGCCGCCAGTTCGCGATCGACCAGGGCGTGCCGGCCGACCGGATCCTGATGGAGGACCAGGGCCGGAACACCCTCGAATCGCTCGACGCGGTGCGGACCACCCTGGCCGCCAAGTCGATCCACGATGCCGTCTTCGTGTCGGATCGGAGCCACATGCTGCGGGTCCTCCGGATCGCCTCGCGACCTGGGGATCACGGCCTACGGCTCGCCGACGCCCGACAGCCCCGGCGACAGCGACCCGGTCCACGTGGTCGAGATCACTTTCCACGAGCTGGGCGGCCTGGCGGAGTACTTCATCAGCGGCCAGACCCCGCCCGACTGACCCACGTCCGAGGCCGGGCTCGGCCGGCCGCCGGCCCGCCGAGCCCAAGAACCTGGGGGCGCCGGTCCAGAAATCTGACGATCGGGCTAGTTTGGGCACGAATCTCGTACTTACCCCCTTGGCGAATGACGTTTGTGCCGGTACACTGGGCCAAGCCCAGCGGGGTATGGGACTGGAGACCGGAGGAAGCCCAGAACCGCGTTCGCGAGCCTTGTCCGGTTGCCCGTGCCTAGACCCTTCCCGGAGCCCATTGAGAGAGGGAGCCCGTGAAGCAGGCCGAGGAAGCGTCGTTCATCGATCTGATCGCCTGCGAGCGAGACTGTCGTACGTGCAGTTACGCCGCGGCGCTCGATTGCGACGGCAACTGCGGCGTCTGCCCACACAACGGCTACTGTCCCTGCGTGAACCCCGTCGTCGCCCGGAGCAAGACCGCCCTGCGGATCATCGAGCTCCGCCCGATCCTGCTCCAGGATGTCCAGGTGCGCAGCTAGGTGGATGCTGCGTCAATCAGGGACCTGACAGAGCGGATCCGGTCGACCTCGGGGCGTCTTTGACCTCGACGTCAAGGAAGCACGCCTCGCCGAGCTCGACCAGCTGACCCTCGTCCCGGGCTTCTGGGACGACGGCAACACCGCCAAGAAGGTCCTCCGCCAGGCCGACGGGCTGCGCTCCGAGATCGACACCTGGCGCCAGCTCGAAGCCCGGGCCACGTCGCTCAGCGAGCTGACCGACCTGCTCGAGGATTCGCCCGATCCCGAGATGGAAGGGGACCTCAGCCGCGAGGCCGCCGCGGTGGAGCTCGACTTCAAACGCGAGCGGACAGCGCTCCTGTTCAGTGGCGAGTACGACGACCGGGGCGCCTTGCTGATGATCAGCGCCGGCGCCGGCGGCACCGAGGCGACCGACTGGGCCGAGATGCTCCTCCGGATGTACCTGCGCTGGGCCGAGCGGCACCGCTTCCACACCGAGGTCGTGGACCAGACCGAGGGCGAGTCGGCCGGCCTGAAGAGCGTGACCGTGGCGATCGAGGCCGCGCGAGCCTATGGCTGGCTGCGTGCCGAGCGGGGCGTCCACCGGCTCGTCCGGATCAGCCCGTTCGACTCGCAGAACCGGCGCCAGACGACGTTCGCCCTGGTCGAGGTCCTGCCCGAGGTCGAGGAGGACGACCCGGACATCGAGCTCAACTGGGATGACATCCGGGTCGATACGTACCGCTCCCAGGGTGCCGGCGGCCAGCACGTCAACAAGACCGATTCGGCCGTTCGGCTGACCCACCTGCCGACCAACATCGTGGCCCAGAGCCAGAACGAGCGATCCCAGACCCAGAACAAGGAGACCGCGATCAAGGTCCTCAAGGCGCGCCTGCTCGAACGGCGCCTCGAGGAGAAGGAAGCCGAGCTCCGAGAGCTCAAGGGCGAGCACATCACGGCCGGCTGGGGCAATCAGATCAGGAGCTACGTCCTGCACCCGTACCAGATGGTCAAGGACCTCCGGACCGGCGTCGAGACGAGCAACACCGGGGCCGTCCTGGACGGCGACCTCGACACGTTCATGCAGGCCGAGCTCGAGCGCCTGGCGACGGGCCGCGACCCCGACGCGGCCGATGGAGCCGCCTAGCTTGGCCACGATCGAGATCCGGCCCGCCCTGATCGACGAGCTCCCGGACTGCGCCGAGATCTGGCGAGAGAGCCTGAACGACTACATCGTGAAGCTCAATCAGCCGCCGATCCCGGACGACCTCGCCCGAATCATCCGGCTCTACCGTCATCTCGCGGAATCGGATCCGGAGCGATTTGTCGTTGCCGTCGATCGCCCGCCCAACCCAGACGGCGGCCCACCCCGTGAGGACGATCCTGCCGGGCACGAACCGGGCCGGGTGGTCGGCTTCGCCTCCGCCGTGATGCGCGGCCACCTGTGGTTCCTGTCAATGTGCTTCATCCGACCCTCCCACCAGGGGGCCGGCCTGGGCCGGCGGCTGGTCGAGTCGATCCTCCCGCCGGCCGATTCCGGCGCGATCCTGGCCACGGCCACCGACAGCGCCCAGCCGATCTCGAATGCCCTGTACAGCCGGTACGGGATCGTGCCCCGGATGCCGCTCCTGTCGATGAGCGGCTACATCACCGAGCCGGACACTCTGCCCAGCCTGCCGGCCGGGATCTCCGCCGTCCCGTTCGAGGAGATCGTGGCCGGACAGCCGGGCGGCAGCGGTCATCGTGAGCTGGGCGAGGCGGTCGGCGAGCTGGATCGCGAGCTGCTCGGCGTCGAGCATCCCCAGGATCATCGATTCCTGCGCCTCGAGGGACGCCACGGGTTCCTGTACCGCGATGCAGGTGGCACGACCCAGGGCTACGGCTACGCCTGGGAGACCGGCCGGATCGGCCCGCTGGCCGTGCGCGACCGGGACCTGGTGGGGCCGGTCCTTGGCCACCTCCTGCAGGCTGTCCAGTCGCGCGGGGCCCAGGCCGTGTGGGTGCCCGGCGCCGCCGGCACGGCCGTGATGACGCTCCTGCGGGCCGGCCTGCGCTTCGAGGATTTCCCGATCCTGATCGGCTGGGATCGGCCGTTCGCGGACTTCGAGCGCTACCTGCCGATCTCACCAGGCCTCCTCTAGGACATTCGCCGCACGGACAGGTCCGGTCCGGGGTGGTAGCCTCGCGGCGTGGCTTCACCGAACGCGGCCCCGCCCCGAGCCGCCGCGCGCTCGCTTCGCGAGCAGCCCGCCGCCCATCTGATCGCCGAGACGCCGGATGAGCAGGCCATTCTCGTGCTGCACGACGTCACCAAGACCTACCCCAACGGCAAGACCGCCCTGCGTGACGTTGACCTGGCCATCCCCGAGGGCGACTTCGTGTTCCTGGTCGGCGCGTCCGGCGCAGGCAAGTCGACCCTGATCAAGCTGCTCATCCGGGACGAGATCGCGACCCGCGGCGCGGTGATCCTCGACGGCCAGGATGTGGCCCGCCTGAGTCGCCGGGAGGTTCCCCGGATCCGGCGCAAGATCGGAATCATCTTCCAGGACTTCAAGCTGCTGCCGACCAAGACGGTTCGGGAGAACGTCGGCTTCGCCCTCGAGGTCACCGGGACCCCTCGCCGCCAGATCGGGCCGGCCGTCGAGCGCGTCCTGTCGCTGGTCGGCCTGAGCGCCCAGGGGGAACAGCTGCCTTCGCAGCTGTCGGGTGGCGAGCAGCAGCGGACGGCGATCGCCCGGGCACTCGTCCACGACCCCCGCCTGATCATTGCCGACGAGCCCACCGGCAACCTCGATCCGCTGATCAGCTGGGAGATCATCCAGCTCCTGTCCCGGATCAACGAGCTTGGGGTGACGGTCCTGATGGCGACCCATAACGCCGAGATCGTGACCGCCCTGCGCCGCCGGGTGGTAGCCCTCGAGGACGGTCGGATCACGCGCGACGAGCTGGGCGCCGCGTATCACCGTGAGGACTAGCGTTTGATCTCATTCGTTGCGTTCAGCCTGAGCCGGGCCTGGCAGGGCTTCTGGCGGAACGCGGTCATGAGCATCGCGGCGACCGCCACGATGGTCCTGATGCTTGTCCTCCTGAGCGCCTTCTTCGTCGTCCTGTCGGGGCTCGACGCGGGCCTTCAGTTCGTCGAGCAGAAGGTCCAGGTCGTGGCCGAGCTGCGCGATGACGCGCCCGACCTGAAGATCGCCCAGCTCCGCCAGGACGTCGCCGCGCTGCCCGAGGTGGCGTCAGTCGAGTACATCGACAAGGCGACCGCACTCGCCCAGTTCAAGCAGCGGATGGCCGAGCAGGGCCGCGAGGACCTGACCCAGTTCCTCGACTCCAACCCGCTCCCGGCGACGCTCAACATCAAGCTCAAGGACCCCCATCAGTTCGGGACGGTGGTCCAGGTCCTGCAGGGCCGGACCGACGTCGTGGCCACCGTCGAACAGGTCCAGGACCTGGTGGACCGGGTCCTGACCGTGACCAACCTGCTCCGGACCGTCGGCCTGGTCCTGCTCGCCCTGGTCGGCCTCACGGTCCTGTTCATCATCGTGAACACGATCCGGCTGGCCGTGGTGGCCCGCTCCGAGGAGATCGAGATCATGCGCCTGGTCGGCGCGTCCGACGCCTTCATTCGCTGGCCCTTCATCTTCGAGGGCGCCCTCGTGGGCCTGCTCGGGGCGCTGATCACGCTGGCGCTGCTGGCCGCGGGCGCCGCGCCGCTCAGCAACCTGATGACCCGCTTCTTCGAGATCCTGCCGATCGAGCTCGGCTCGCTGTCGCGCAACCTGGCGATCATCGTGCTCGTGACCGGCGTGGGGCTGGGCACCCTCGGGTCATGGGTCTCGGTCCGGAGCTACCTCCTGAAGTAGTCCCGGCGTTCGGACGCGGGTCGCGGTAGGCTGCCCCTTGCCCAAGCTCCGTCCAGACGAAGCCGACACAACCGAATCCAGGACGATCCCGATGTTTCCCCCCGACCAGGCGGCAGCCGATCCAGGCGAGGACGCCGCCGTTCCCGTACCCCAGCCAAGGTCTCGCCCGGCTCGCCTGCCGTGGTTCATCGCGGTGGTGGCCATCCTGGGCGGCACCGGCCTGTTCCTGTCGGGCTTTGCCCTGGGCGCCCAGCGCGCCTCGACCCCGGGCACGGCCCTCGCCAACCAGCAGGCCTTCCAGCCGTTCTGGGACACCTACAACTCGATCCAGAGCGACTTCGCCCTCGGTCCCGTCGACCAGCAGGCGCTCGTCGAGGGCGCGATCAAGGGCATGATCGACTCGCTCGGCGACCCATTCAGCCAGTACCTCAGCCCGGACAACTTCCAGAACACCCTCCAGGGCCTGTCCGGGACGTTCACCGGGATCGGCGCGGTGATCCCGGCGACCACGGTCTCGACCAACGCCACGTGCACCACCCTGAGCGTGACCTGCACGCTGGTCGTGGCGAGCGTGATCCAGGACGCCCCGGCCGACAAGGCCGGCCTCCTGCCCGGTGATCGGATCGTATCGATCGACGGGCTGGCCCCGACTGGGAGCGTGGATGGCGCAGTCGCCAGGATCCGCGGTCCCAAGGGCACGACCGTCGTGCTGGTCGTCAAGCGGACCGGGTCGGCCCAACCGGTCTCCATCTCGATCGTCCGGGGCATCGTCGTCCAGAAGGAGGTTGAGACACGCACGCTGGCCGATGGAACGGTCGGCTACATCCACCTGATGGGCTTCAGCGACAACTCGGCGCGCGACTTCGCGACGGCGGTGAAGGCCGACGTGGCAGCCGGCCAGAAGCGCATCGTGGTCGACCTGCGGGGCAACGGGGGAGGCTACATCACGGCCGCCCAGGTGGTCGCCAGCCAGTTCCTGGGCGACGGCGTGATCTTCTACGAAGTCGGCGCGGACGGCGTCAAGCAGGCCATCGACGCTGCGCCGGGTGGAGCCGCCAGCGACCCCGCGATCCGGGTGGTCGTCCTGGTCGACGGCAACAGCGCGTCGGCCAGCGAGATCGTGGCCGGCGCCCTCCAGGCGCGCGGACGGGCCCAGCTCATCGGCAGCCAGTCCTACGGGAAGGGCACGATCCAGGCCTTCCAGCAGCTGTCCGGCGGCACCGGTGGCTTCCGCTTGACGATCGCCCGGTGGCTCACCCCGAAGGATGTCTGGATCAATCACGTGGGCCTGACCCCGGACATCCCGGTCACGGTCCCGGCCAATTCCCCGGCCGGCTCCGACCCGGTCCTCGACCGGGCGCTACAGGTCCTGGCCACCCCCGCCGGCGCCTGACCGAAGCGGGTATTGCGCTCGCCGGGCCCTTCGGTTACGGTTTCCTCGAGCGAAAGGAGGTGATGTGCAGTGTCTGAACATCGTCGCTGCACCACCTCGCAGGAGATGACCGTCTAAGCGGACACCCTGCGGGTGGTGAAGCGTTTCGAGCGCCGGTCCGCAAGGGCCGGCGTTCGTGTGCCCAGCGCCCGCGGCGGCCGGACCACCATCCGCCGGACCGTCATCACCGCAGCGGCCGTCATCACCGCAGCGGCCGTCATCACCGAAGGAGTCGACCATGGGCGAGGAGACCATCGCCCTCAACCGGCGAGCACGCCACAACTACACGATCGACGACACGTTCGAAGCCGGGATCGCCCTGACCGGAACCGAGATCAAGTCGATTCGCGGCCATAAGGTCAACCTGTCCGACGCCTACGCCCGGATCGACCGCGGCGAGATGTGGCTGTTCGCCGCCCACATCGCGCCGTACGAGGGCGGCAACCGGATGAACCATGAGGCCAAGCGCACCCGCAAGCTGCTCGTCCATCGAGCCGAGCTGACCCAGCTCCTCTCGAAGACCAAGCAGAAGGGCCAGACCATGGTCCCGCTTCGCCTGTACATCAACGAACGTGGCCGGGCCAAGGTCGAGATCGGCCTTGCCCGCGGCAAGCAGCTGTACGACCGGCGGCGGGACATCGCCGAGCGCGACTCGCGCCGCGACGTGGCCCGTCAGCTGGCCGACTCCACCCGCGGCCGCTCCTAAGGCGTTCCGCCTCCGGGGCACCTTCGTGGCGGCGGCGGGCCGGCGGGCCGGCGTGGTGGCGGGGGGCGCTGGGGCGCCGAGGCCCTTGTCGCGAGGGCCCCTGGCCACGAAGGGCCCCGTGGCCAGCCGGCAAGGTTCGCTTCGGGTTTGGCCCGAGCAGCCTGTCAAATCGTTCGTTGATGAAGGCTTAGGCGACCAGGAGGCCGTGCCACAAGGCCCCGGCGGCGGCGCCGACGCGGGCGACGTGCTCGGCCCGGCCGCGGGCGCACGGCCGAAGATGCGTCTGGCCGCGACGAACCCGCCTAAGCCCCGCTCAATGAACGATTTGGCACAGCCCCAGGGCTGCGCTCGCCTAGCTCCGAGGTCGGCGCTCGCCTGGCTCCGCGGCCGGCACGAACCGGGCACGAACCGGGCACGACCGGCGGCGCTTGGCACCGGGGCGAAGGGTGTGGCATGATCCCCGTCCGTCGGGCGCAGGCCCGGTGGCCGTGGGGATGCGTGGATTCGACAGGGTCCAGCTACCAGGGAACGCGAGCCGAGGATGTCGCTCTGGCCTCGTAAAAAGGCGACAAAACGAAGTAACTGGCAACCGCCAGCCTGCTCTCGCCCTCGCTGCTTAGGCAGTAAGGTGAGCGTGGAAGCAGCCTCCTCCTCGTGGGCTGTGGAAGCGTCATTCAGCGAGGATGCGAACGGTGCAATCGCCGCGTAGCGTCGTTCAAAGCCCGATTTAGGGACACGTGACTGGACCGGCCGGGAGCCTGCCGATGGGCGCCTGGTCGGTTGACGACAAATCATCGGACACGCTCGTAGTGGTCCCTGGCGAAGGGTTCTGGACGGGGAGTTCGACTCTCCCCCATCTCCACCAATATGCTCGCCGCCGGCGCGCGAAGGCAGAGGGGCGCACATGGACTTCAAGCTCGAGGTCGTGGTCATGCCAGTGGCCGACATCGACCGGGCCAAGGCGTTCTACGTCGACAAGGCGGGCTTCGCGCTCGACGTGGACTTCAGCGCCGGGCCAGACTTTCGGGTCGTCCAGCTGACGCCGCCGGGCTCGGCCTGCTCGATCACCCTCATGTCGAGGACGGACATGGCGCCGGGCGCGATCCAGGGCGTCCACCTCATCGTCTCGGACATCGAGGCCGCCCGGGCCGAGCTCCTCGGCCGGGGCGTCGAGGCCGGCGAGATCTTCCATTTCGGCGACGGCGGCCAGCAGCCGGGCCTGGACCCCCAGCGTCAGAAGTACGGCTCATACCTGGCCTTCAGCGACCCGGACGGCAACGGCTGGCTCGTCCAGGAGGCGTGATCACGCCGGCTTCTGCTACTGCTGGACGGCGGCCTGCTGAAGCGTCTGGACGACACCTGCCGAGAGGCCTTCGGAGTCGGAGTTGCCGACCGGGCTCCGGCCGAACACCCGGGTGAACAGGACACAGGCCGCCAGGTACGTACCGGCCAGGGTCGGATGGCTGCCGTCGGCCTGCCACAGGCCGATCGACGGATCGAGCCGGTGGGCGGTCTGCCAGGCCTGACCCGCGGGTGCCAGCGTGACCCCGAGCTGGCCGGCGATCGTCGAGTAGCCCTGGTCGAGGGCGGACTGCATCGACTGGTAATCGAGCCCGTAGGCGGACCAGCCCGATTGATGGGCCCACGTCTCGAGCAGGACGGGCGTCGCGCCATCGGCCCGAATGCTCGCGACGAGACTGCGCGCCGCAGGGTAGAACTCGGTCTCGCGGAAGGATTCGATCGAGGGGATCTCGCTCTGCTCCTGGAGCACGACGAACTGCCACCTCGAATCGTTCAGCGTTGCGAGGGCGTCGGCGGTCGACACGTGCTGGGCTAGCGTCTCGCCACCGTTGGCGACCATCGTGGTCTCGACGTTCTCGCCGGCCGCCCGGGCGAGACGGCGGAAGACCGACGGGAGGTCGTTCACGTAGGTGTAGCTGTTGCCCACGAACAGGATGCGGGTGCACGGCTGGCGGCTGAGTGGACTGCACGAGGCATCGAGGTAGCGGATTGCCCCGAACGCCGTGGCGCCGGCCAGGATCACCGAGATGAGCACGAGCAGGCCGTTGGGGAGGAGGTGCCCGGCTGGCCGGGCCGGGGCGTCCCGTTCGTCGGCGGCGATCACCCGTCGAGTGTCCGTGGCCGCTGTGACGGGCTCAATGACCCGATAGTGCCGGCGCGGAGCTCTCAGCGGTCGAAGCCGGCCCGACCTCGCGACGCGGCCCGCCGAACGGTTCGGCCTAAGCCTCGCCCTTCATGATCACGCCGATCATCCGAGCGTAATGCGAGTAGTACGTCTTCTTGCTGAGGACCTTGCCGGTCTTGTCCTTGACCGTGACGGTGACCCACACGTCCTGTCCGTCGGCCTGGTATTCGCTCTGGAGGGTCTGGCCCGGGCGGAGCGCCTTGGTGTGCTCGACGACCGTGTAGCCGCGGGTGTAATTCTTGACGATCGGCTTGGAGATTGTCACCGTCCGGCCGCTCGGCACGCTGTACATCGTGAACCGCACGATTCCCGGCTTGGCGTAGGTCCGGATCAGGATCGGGTAGGCCGTGTCATTGACGAAGCTCATGTCCTGGACGGCACTGCCATCCTGCCACACGGTCGCATCGAGGCCGAGCGGATAACGGCTGATGTAGTAGTAGTGGTTGGCCCGGGCGTCCATCTCGAGGCCGGCCCGCAGAGCGGCGTTGAACAGGGTGGTTGACGTCGAGCAGATCCCGCCGCCGATTGTCTTGCCCTCGACCGAGTGGCCGTTGATGATCGCCCCGCCCAGCTTGTAGCCCTTGGCCTCGCTGACCGTGCCGACCGCCTTCCAGAAATCGAACTTGGCACCCGGGGCGACGACCGTGCCGTCGATGGCCATCGCCGGGATCGTGATGTTGGCGCTGTTCCCGTTGTGCGGCCCCGGCGCGTAGTAGGTCGTCCAGCTCGAGATCTTCTTCATCTGGGGCGCGGCGCTGGTGGCCGCGGCCGTCGACAGAGTGGGCGCCGTCGTCACCACGGCCGGCGTCAGGGGCGCGGTCGTGGCCGTGCCGCTGGCCCGCTGGCTGAGGAGGCCCTGGATCAACCCGACCGAGTTGGCCACGTCGAGCGTCCGACCATCAACGCCCGGGACCACGCCCACGACCTTGTTGCTCCGGCTGACGAGGAAGGTGGCATTCACGGCCTTTCGATTGATCTTTGCAGAGAGCGCCGTGAGGGTCGCCGAGACCTTGGCCGGATCGGCCGCGACGTCGTAGGTCCCGTCGGGCTTGACGGTCACGTCGAGCCATGAGGCGACGGTCGCGGCCGGGATCGTCCAGGAGTCGCTGCCGTGGCTGAGCACGATCGGGGCGACGTCGGCGTTGGCTCCGGTCGCGGTCTGGGCCGCGCTGTCGGAGTTGAACCGGGGCGTCACCGCCACCAGGTCGGTTGAGATATCGATTGTCTGTTGGGCGGGCGCGTCCAGCGCCCCCAGGGCGACCATGACCTGGCGGGTCAGCGCCTCGGTTGCGAGACTCCGGCCGACCTTGGATGTCGTGCTGGTGAAGCCGCCCGTCCCGGCCTGGATCGTGGCGTTGACGGCCGGACTGGAGACATCTGTCGCGACCTGGGCAATGCCCGAACCGAGCGCAGCCTGGTCGAAGGTCACCACCGGCGCGATCGTCGTACCGCGGACTGCAGTCCGCAGCTCGTCGGAGACTCGCTGGAGGGGATTACCGGTCCGGCCGACCGCCAGTGCCGCCGCAACGACCGCATTGACATCGAGCTTTCGGCCGAGGCTGGCGTAGCTGACGCTCGACGTGCCGTCGGGCAGCTGGAGCGTCAGCTGGCCCTCGCCGAGCGAGGAGTAAGACGCTTCGAGCTTGGCCGTGGCCTGGGCCGCAGTCAGCCCGGACAGATCCACTGTTCCGACGTGCACGCCGGCGCCGATCTCCCCGGCGTGCGCCTGCTCGTAGGCATAGACCGCCGCGACCGACAGGAGCAGGGCCAGGCCGATCCCCAGCACGAAGGCGATGAAGACGCGCGACCACGCCACGCGTCGACTCGATTCGAGCTCTACCGGCAGTTCAAATTCAGTCGCGGTCGTCATGTGCGTGCGTCATCCTACCAGCCACTTCAAGTCCCGCACTCCAAGCAGTAGTCCCACCCGCTGTGGTACGTCTCGACGAACGGCCCGGTTTGACCGTGACGGTCAAGCTCGGGGCAGAACGATGACCCTCCAATTCGGCTCCTCTCCGATCGACTGTGTGGCGACATCCGGATTGTCGCGCAACGCGATATGGATCCAGCGGCGCTCCAGGGCGGACATCGGCTCGAGCTGGAGCATCTTGCCGGTCTCGCCCACCCGCTCGGCTGCCCGGCGGGCGATCTCGACCAGCTGGCGCTCGCGCCGGCCGCGGTAGTCCTCGACATCGACCAGGACGCGCGTCCAGGCGTCCATCCGGCGCGACAGCATCAGGTTGACCAGGTGCTGGAGCGCCGAGAGCCGCTCGCCCTTGCGCCCGATCAGGGCACCCAGGGCTTCCTTCTCGTCACCCTCGCCGATGACGTTCAGCCGGCTCGTCTCCCCAGCCCGGATCTCGACGGCCACGTCGAATTCCATCAGCCGCATCAGGTTCTCGAGGATCTCCTTGCCCGCGGCGAGAGCCTCCGGCGACGCGTCGGCGGCTTCGAGGTCGGCCCGTTCGGCGGCCACTGAGCCGCGCGCGGCGGCCACCTCGGCCGCCTCCCGCTCGGTCAGGTCGGGCGAGGCTGCCCGGCGCGGCGGACGGCTGCGATCAGCGTCCTGGCGGGGCGGCCGGTTGGGGCGGCCACGGTCGTCACGGCGCGGCCGATCGTCGCGAGGACGATCGTTCCGGGCCGGCGCGTCGGTGGCCGGTGCCGCAGCCGCGGCCGGTTGGGGAGCGTCAGCATCGAGCGGGGCGCTGTGCTCGGCGGGTCGGTCATCCCGACGCGGCGGGCGACCGGCATCCTGGCCGGAGCGATCGCGTGGCCGGTCGTCGCGCGGGCGATCGTCACGCGGGCGGTCCTCGCGAGCCGGGGCCGGCAGCGGAGTTGCTGCGGCAGCTTCGCGCTTGGGCGCGCTGCCACCGAGCGCGTCACGCGGCGCGGCCACGATCCGGGCGGGCTCCGCGCCCATTCCCAGCACGCCCCGGCTGCCCGGCGTGAGGATCTCGAAGTCGAGGTCGTTGAGCCCGACGCCGAAGGCCTCGCGGGCCGCCTTCAGGGCGTCTTCGACCGACTTGCCGGTGAATTCCTGGTATGCACTCATGGTCAGCGTCGTCTCCCTCGTCGGCCCTGTCGGCCACCCCGTTCACGGGGACGGATCGTCGTTGCGGCTTTTGCCGTACGGTCGTCGGTTGAGTTGAGCACCGAATTTGGCGCTCGCTTGGTTGGATCCGCAGTGGGGATGGCCACCGGGAAGCGCGGTTTATGGGCTCGGGCGAAGGCCGGGTCCCAGCCGAGCAAGGGGAACATCCCGCCCCAGCCAATGATCAGGTACTGCTGGATCAGTGAGAAGAGAGTGGACACGATCCAATAGATGAACAGGCCGGCCGGCAGGAAGCCACCGTAGAAGATCGAGATGAACGGCAGGAACAGCATCGACTGGCGCTGGATCTTGGTGTTCTGGTCGTCGGGCGTATTGGGGTCCTTGCGCGGCAGGGTCATCCGCGACTGGAACAGCTGGAGCAGGGATGAGGCGATCGCCAGGATGCTGATCCCGATCCCGATCGTGATGATCACCGACGGCTGGCTGAGGTCGATGCTGTAGCCGAACAGGTGGATCGTCGAATCGATGCACGGAATGACGTGACCGGCGGCGTTGTAGCTGGGCACCGCTGGGCAGGGCAGGGTGATGATCTGGATGCCGAAGATCCGGAGCATGCCGTTCGGGTTGAAGTTCTGGAGGCCCGAGCTGAAGACCGAGTACATCGGGATCAGCAGCATGAACTGGAGGACCAGCGGCAGGCAGCCCTGGGCCGGGTTGACCCCGCGCTCCTTGTAGAACGCCTGGGTCGCTTCCTGGAGCTTGACCCGATCGCCCTTGTAGCGCTTCTGGATCTCCTTCAGCTCCGGTGACAGGAGCTGCATCCGCTTCTGGCTGACGATCTGCTTGCGATACAGCGGGATCAGGATGACCCGGACGAGGAGGGTCACCGCGATGATCGCCAGGACCATGCTGCCGGTCGCCTGCTCGACGGCGACCAGGCTGATGAACAGTGCCTGGAAGATCGGCGTAAACAGGAACGCAATCAGCGACAGGGGGTTGTCGGGGACGGCCGGCGCGAGCGGGATGGCCGCCGGGGCCAGGGTTGGGGTCGGCGTCGGCGCCGCGGTCTGGCCGGGCGCGAGGCTGGGCACAGGGGTGCCCGCGGCGACGCAGGCGGCGGCAACGATCAGGACGATCGCGACGAGCAGGCCGAGGCCAAGCCACGGCCGGAGCCGTCGAAGCCAGGGACGCACGGCCGAGCTCATCGGGTTCAGCGCACCGGGTCGTAGCCACCGGGGTGCCAGGGGTGGCAGCGGGCGATCCGACGGGCGCCCATCAGGCCGCCCTTCAGGAGGCCGTAGCGCTCGATCGCCTGCTCGGTGTAGCGCGAGCACGTTGGCTCGTAGCGGCAGCTCGATGGCAGCCACGCGAACACAATTCGGTAGACCTTGATCAGTCCGATTCCGATCCGTTTCACGCGGTGTTCGGTCCTTCCAGGACCCCTCCCCGACGGAGGAGCCGTGCAACCGTCCCGGTCAGTTCCTCGTGGGTTGCGGTCACGAGCGCCGGACGGGCGATGATCAGTACGTCCCAACCTGGCTGGAACGAGGGTGCCAGAGCCCTGAGTGCCTCTCGGAGGCGGCGGCGTAGCCGATTGCGAATGACGGCCCCGCCGATCTTCCGGCTGGTCGCCAGTCCGAACCGGGTGACCTCGAGGTCAGTTCGGAGAAAGCGTACGACGAGGAGCGGATGGGACCGTACGGTCCCGTTCTCCTGGAGCGCCGCGAAGTCCCTTGGTCGGGAGAGCATCACGAGGCGCGGCGGGTTTGTGCCTCGCTCGATCAGGCCGTCAGCCGCTTCCGGCCGCGGGCGCGGCGTGCGGCCAGGATCCGTCGACCACCGGCCGACCTCATCCGGGCGCGAAAGCCGTGTTCCTTGGCGCGGTGGC
The DNA here is from genome assembly GCA_963720965.1 of uncultured Chloroflexia bacterium. GTDB lineage: Bacteria > Chloroflexota > Limnocylindria > Limnocylindrales > CSP1-4 > Palsa-1033. Next base: position 75,784 of record CAVRHD010000006.1, read on the forward strand.
GCTTCTTTGGCTGGTAGGTCTGCTTCATCGAAAGTGCGCGCGATCCTCTCCATCGGGCCCTGCGGCCCTGCCCCTGCTCGCCGGATGCTTCCAGCCCTCAGAGGCACGAGAACGCGCCGTGCGCACGAAAGCGCCTGGCGCGTCGACGTCCGAGAGAGTATATGGATCGCCCAGATCGAGTGTCAAACCCCGCGAGCGTGGCGACCGCCGCGGCGGTCGGTCGGGGGAGCGGTGTCTCGGCCGGCGGCGTTGCCGCGCCGAGCGTCGTGGTTGAGTCGGAGCCGGTCCGCGCCGAGCGTCGCGCTCCGTGGCTGAGTCTCGGCCGGTTCCGCGCCGAGCGTCGCGGTCCGTGGCTGAGTCCGGCCCACGGCCGCCACTCGCCACCCCTGGGCGGCTGACCGTAGGGAGTTCTCTTGACGAATTCGCGTTGCAGCGATCGCTATGGTTAGTCGGGGCCAGCGGTCGAGCATCCCCGACGGGCCGTTCGGGGCAGCTGACCGTGGACCGAAGCGATCCGAGACCACAATCGGGCTCAGCGGCGCAAGGTTTAGCTCACGAGCGACCATAACGATCGCCCTGGCGCCAATTTGTCAGGACCCGGCTCGCGGGCCGGATCGCCACCCAGCTCGCCGGCCAGCTCGTCGACCGGGATCGCCACCCAGCTCGCCGACCGGGTCGCCGGCCAGCTCCTCCCGGGCCCAAGCTCTCCCCCAGCTCCCCGCCAGATTTGCCGCCGGACTCTCCGCAGGTGCCGCGGCGCACTCGGATAGCCGACCGCGCGCCGCGACGGGATGGCCGGCGCGGCCACGCTCGCATACTCCCCGGGAGTATTCGGATTCTGATGCGCCGGCGCCTTGCGAGGCCGCGAGACCCGGTGCTATTCTTCGCGAGCCCCCGACGCCGGGACGCTCGCGGGCACCTCCGAATCCCCCGGAGGGGCCAGTGGAGCGGCCCACAGACCGGCCCCGCATCGCGGCGTCCGTGGCCCCGTCTTTGGCTCCGCCGCCGCCCGTTCAGCAGGCCGCCGCGCCGGCGATTTCAGTCATCCGAGCTGCAGGGTCACATCGACAATATGGACGCGAAGCACGTATGGCGAGCCGCCCTCGGTGAGCTCCAGGTGTCACTGTCCCCGGCCAACTTCGAGACGTGGCTGCGGGACACGAACCTGATCGAGGTCAACGACAACCTGTTCCGGATCGCGGTCCCGAACGGGTTCGCCAAGGACTGGCTCGAGACGCGCTACCGCTCCCTCATCTCGCAGACGCTGGCCCGGATTGTCGGCTACAGCGTCCAGGTCGAATTCGTCGTGCGGGCCGTCGAGCCGGCTCCGGCGGCCGAGGGCAGCAGCCCCGGTCCCAGCCAGCAGGTCCGCCTCGAGCCGGGTCGGGTCGGTGGCGAGGGCGGCGCCTCGAACCTGAATCCGCGCTACACCTTCGCCAACTTCATCGTCGGCTCGGCCAACCGCCTCGCCCACGCCGCCAGCCTGTCCGTGGCCGAGCGACCCGGCCACGCCTACAACCCGCTCTTCCTGTACGGCGGGGTGGGCCTGGGCAAGACCCACCTGATGCACGCCATCGGCAGCCAGGTGATTGCCAAGTTCCCGCGCAAGAAGGTCGTGTACGCCACGTCCGAGAAGTTCACCAACGAGTTCATCACCTCGATCCAGCAGGGCAAGATCGACGAGTTCCGGGCGCGCTACCGGCGGATCGACCTGCTCCTGATCGACGACATCCAGTTCATCGCCGACAAGGAACGGACCCAGGAAGAGTTCTTCCATACGTTCAACACGATCCACGAGGACGGCAAGCAGATCGTGATGAGCTCGGACCGGCCGCCCAAGCAGATCGTCACCCTCGAGGAGCGCCTGCGCAGCCGGTTCGAATGGGGCCTCATCGCCGACCTGACCGCGCCTGACCTCGAGACCCGGATCGCCATCCTCCGCTCGAAGGCCGAGGAGATGGCCGTTCCGATGACCTCGGACGTGATCGAATTCATCGCCCGCAAGGTGGTCAGCAACATCCGCGAGCTCGAGGGCGCCCTCAACCGGATCGTGGCCTACGCCAGCATGAGCTCAACCTCGATCAGCATCGAGCTGGCCCAGGCCGTCCTGGCCAACGTCATCTACAACCCGAAGAAGCGCCAGGTCACGCCCGAACGGATCGCCCGGGTCGTGTCCGACTACTACGGCGTGCCGATGGACGCCCTGCAGGGACAGAAGCGCGACCGGGCCATCGTCGTGCCACGTCAGATCGCGATGTACCTGATGCGCGAGGAGACCGACGTGTCGCTCCTCCGGATCGGGGCCGAGCTCGGCGGCCGGGATCACTCGACCGTCCTCCACGCCTGCGACAAGATCAACCGCGAGACGGCCGCCAACGACGAGCTGCGCCGCGAGATCGCCGCCGTACGCGAGCTGATCTACGCCGACTGACCCGCTCCGGACGCCGGTCGCCGTTGGCGCCGATGCAGGGCTGTGCTGCCCGAATATGTGGACAACGAGCCTGAATTCAGTGGAGAACCCTCGCCTCAATGTGCAGAATCCCCGGTCGTTCCGGGGTCTGCCCAGGCGTTCCCGCGGAGGACGGCCGACGGATCCTGGACTGTCCACTCCGCGCACCCCGGCCCGTCCCCGATGGAGCCTCCCGGGTCCACCCGCAGGGCACTCTCGTCCACCGCGAAATCGCGTTCAGCCGAGCGTGGCCGTCCACACTGTCAACACGATGATGGTGATGATGACGGACTAAGATAGGTTTGATTGAATCCCCGGAGATGAGCGGACCATGTGGGGAACGGCGCCCGAACCCGCGCCGGAGCAAAGCCCCCGGTCGTCTGAGCCCCTGGAGAGTGAGTTCCCCGTGAATGTCTCGGTGATGCAGGAGAACCTCGCGCGCGGCCTGTCGATCGTCAGCCGTGCCGTCTCGACCCGCAGCACGTTGCCCGTCCTCAGCAACGTCCTGATCCGGACGGAGGATGCCGGCCTGAAGCTGACGGCCACCAACCTCGAGATCGGGATCACCCACTGGGTCCCGGGCAAGATCGAGAAGGACGGAGCGATCACGGTCCCGGCCCGACTCCTGACCGACATCGTGGCCGGCCTGCCCTCGAGCGAGAAGGTCGAGCTGGAGCTCCAGGCAGGCGACACCCTGCGGATCCGCTGCGGCCGGTTCGAATCACACGTGAAGGGCATCGACGCCGAGGAATTCCCGGCCATCCCCACGGCCGGCGAGCGTCCCACGACCCGGATCTCCCAGAAGGTCCTCAAGCAGGCCCTGACCGAGACCACGTTCGCTGCGGCCAGCGATGAGGCCCGCCCGATCCTGACCGGCGTGCTCTGGAAGTTCGAGGGCGACCACCTGACCCTGGCCGCCGCCGACAACTACCGGATCGCGGTGAAGACGATCCCGATCCTCGATCCGGTCGAGGAGACCAGCCTGGTCGTACCGGCCCGGGCCCTGACCGAGCTCGGCCGAGTGCTCAACGACACGGACGATCCGATCGAGGTGATGCTCGCGCCGGCGCGCAACCAGGTCCTCTTCCACCTGGACGGGATCGACCTGGTCAGCCGCCTGATCGATGGCCAGTTCCCGAACTACCAGCAGGTCCTGCCCAAGGGCCACACGACGCGCACGGTGGTCGATCGGGAGGAGCTCTACAAGGCAGTCCGGCTGGCCGCCCTGATCGCAAATGCCGCGGCCAACATCGTCAAGCTCCAGGTCAGCCCGGACGGCGGCGGCGTGGTCGTCACGGCGGCGGCCGAGGTCGGCGACAACGAGGGCCTGGTCGAAGCGACGGTCGAGGGCGACGGGACGACGATCGCGTTCAACTCGCGCTATCTGTCGGACGTCCTCGAGAAGGTCGGCGCCGAGCAGTTCGCCCTCGAGCTCAACGGCCCGCTGTCCCCCGGCGTCTTCCGCCCGATCGGCGACGACACGTACACCCACGTGGTCATGCCGGTTCGCACCACCTCCTAGGCACGAGGCAACCGGATCGCCGGCGCAGGCCGGCCCGGCGCCGATTCCCCTGCTCGAACGGATCGTCCTCCTCGACCTGAGGGGCTACCGCGCCCTCGAGCTCGAGCTCGGGCCGGGACCCCACCTCATTCATGGCCCGAACGCGGCCGGCAAGACCAGCCTGCTCGAGGCGATCGTCCTGCTCGCCACGAGCCGGTCGCACCGGACCACGACCGATTCGGAGCTGATCCGGTGGGGCGCCGACCTGGCCCGGGTCGAGGGTCTGGTCGACGGAGGCCAGGCCGGCGGCGGTTCGACCCTCGAGGTGGCCCTGCTGCGCGAGGGATCCGGCGGCCAGCGCAAGCGGATCCGGGTCAACGGCGTGCCCAGACGGGCCCCGAGCCTGGCCGAGACGCTCCGGGTCGTCCTGTTCGCGCCGGAGGACATGCTCCTGATCGCCGGTTCGCCCGGGCTCCGGCGGAGCGCCATCGACAGCCTGGCCGGCGGTCGCTCGGCTGCCTATTCAGCCGACCTGGCCACCTACGGTCGCGCCCTCCAGCAACGAAACAGCCTGCTTCGGGCGATCCGCGAAGAGCAGGCCAGTCGCGATCAGCTCCGCTACTGGGACGCCGCGGTGCTCGACTCGGGCGCTGCCGTGGTCACGGCCCGGCTGGCGGTCCTCGCCGCGATCGCGGAGCCGCTGGCGGCGGCCCATCGCGAGATGGCCCCCGAGGAGGGCCGCCTGGGCCTGCGCTACGAAACGAACGCCCCGGCCCGGCCGGGCGAGACCATTCGTGACGGCCTCGCCCGCCGGCTCGTCGAGACGGCCGACAAGGAGGTCTGGAACGGCTCAACCCTGGTCGGGCCACACCGTGACGATTTCGCGTTCGAGCTGGACGACGACGGGTCGGTCCGGAACCTGGCCGGCTTCGCCTCGCGGGGCCAGCAGCGGACGGCGATCCTGGCCCTCAAGCTGGCCGAGCTCGACTTGATGACGAGCCTGGACGGCCGTCCGCCGCTCCTGCTCCTCGACGACGTGTTCAGCGAGCTCGACCCCGACCGCCGTTCGCACCTTGTCCGGCGGATCGCCGAGCTGCCCCAGGCAATGATCACGACGACCACCCTCGACGACCTCGATCCGGACCTGCGGGCGCGGGCCACGAGCTGGGCCGTCGAGGCCACCGCGGACGGAGCGCGCCTGGCCGGTCCCGTGCCCCCGCCGGCCAGCCGATGACCGACGAGCGCGGCGGGCCACCGCCCGACGACCGCGGCTCGGCCGCAGCCGGCGGCGTCCAATGGAGCGGATCGGCGAGCTGATCCCCGAGGCGGCCCGGCGACTCGGTCTGGAGGACGAGCTGCGGCTCGCCCGGGCCGGCGCGACGTGGGACGCGCTCGTGGCCGAACGCGTACCGCCCGCGGTGGGCGCCTGCCGGCTGATTCGCGCCGAGTCGGGCGTGCTCCTCGTCGAAGCCGACGTGCCGATCGTCGGGCAGGAGCTGCGCCTCCGCTCGACCGAGCTGCTGGCAGCGTTTCGGACCGCCCCCGGAGGCTTCGCCGCCCGCGAATTGAGGGTCGTCGTCCGCCGCGTATAATCCGGCAACCTGCCAGCCGTCGCGGGGGGTTCAGCCCAACGGGGCCGCTCGCCCGGACGCCCTCTGACCTACCCTCGCCTGATCACTGAGGCCCGCATGGCCGTACGGCTCCAGATGAAGCTCGGCTACGCCGCTGCCGCGGCGCGGCCGCCCAGCTCGCCCGACGCCATCCTGTCCGAGGAGCCGTCGATCGGCAGCGTCGTCCGTTCCAAGGGCAGCCTGTATCTCGTTGTCTCGTCCCGGACGAGCGGCCCGCGGGTCGCCGAAGCCACCAGGATGGTCGCCGAGGCGATCCGCGACGCCTATTACTACGACGAGTCGGCCGGGATCGTGGTCTGCCTCGAGAAGGCAATCCGGGCGGCCAACAAGAAGATCGCTCATCAGCGCGATCGCCTCGGCGGCGACAAGAGCGACGAGGCCAACGGCCCGATCGGGGTGGGTCTGGCCGTCGTCCGTGGCAACGAGCTGTACGTCGTGACCGTTGGGCCGGCCGAGGCCTACCTGATCCGCCAGGCCCGGCTGTCGACCCTGCCCGACCAGAACCGGGCACGGGGCCTGCCATCCAACGACCTCGAACCGAGCGTCTGGCGGGGCGAGATCAACGTCGGTGATTCGCTGGTCATTGCCTCCGAGAACGTGGTCGCCCGGATCGGCCTGGATGAGCTCAAGGACGCGGTCCTTACCCTCCACCCTCAGTCGGCGATGGAGCAGGTCTACAGCCGCTTCCTGGCGGCCGGGGGAGCCGGCAGCAGCGACGCGGCGATCGCGATCGAGGCGACCGAAGTCTCGGCGACCAGCCGCCAGAGGAAGCTCGTCCCCGTCCAGGCACCCGAGCCGCTGGCCGGGGTGCCGGACCGCTCGCCGATCCCGCTGGCCGACAGCGTCACGGGTGCGGCCACCTCGATCCAGGTGTCGGCCGGCCGGGCGACGGCCGCGGCCGGGGGAGCCGTCGGCCGAGGCTTCGGCCACTTCCTGGACCGGCTGCCGCGCCGCCATCCCGGCCAGACCACGGTGACCCCGGCGTCGAGCCGGGTGGAGACCCAGCGTCGAGCGGCGATCGCCGTTCTCGCCTTCGTCGCCTTTGCCCTGGTCCTGGTTGGCGCCATCTCGGTCGTCGACTTCGTCAAGGGCAGCCCCACCGACCTCAGCTCGATCACGGCCGCTGAGCGCGCCTACGAGACGGCCCAGGGCGACCTGGCCCAGGTCTCCGGGCCCGGCGTGGACCTGGTCAAGAACGACCGAAACCGGGCCCAGCAGCTGCTCGACGATGCCTGGCAGCAGCTCGACGCGGCCGAGAAGGCGGGCATCGCCACGTCGGTCACGGCGCCACTCCGCAATCAGGCGCGGGCAGGCCTCGACGAGCTGTACCAGATGAGCTCGGTTAACGCGACGGTCGACGTGTCGTTCGCGGCGGTGACCCCGGCCCTGGACCTGAGCTCGCTCATCCTCGGGCCGGACGGCGCGCCGTACGTTCTCGACCCGGCGACCAAGGCGGTCTACCGGATCGACCTCAAGACCGGCCAGGCGGTGGCCATCGCCACGGCCGGCCAGGTCGTGCACGGCGTGAAGATCGACGTCCCGATGTTCATCACCACTGGCGGCCCCGACCTGCTGATCCTCGATGCCAAGAACGACCTGTGGCGCTGGCGCCCGTCCGATACCACCGGCCGGGGCACGATCGTCAAGGAGATCGTGCGCAATTCGTCGAGCTGGGGTAACGACATCCGGGGGATCGGAACCTTCGTCCGGAATGCCAACCAGGGCCTGTACAACCTGTACGTGGTCGATCCGTCCCAGCGCAACATCATCGTCTACACGCCGGCCGCGGACGGCAGCTTCCCGGCCTCCTCGACCGGCCGCTTGGCCAATCCCCAGGATGTCTCGACCGTCGACGACATGTTGATCGACGGTGACATCTTCCTGACCCAGGGCGGTCAGATCAGCCGGTTCATCAACGGTGCCTCGCAGGGCTGGAAGGCCGACGACCCCGGCGACGAGATCCTGCGCAGCGCCCCCCAGTACACGCTCATGGCCACGGCCACGGCGCGCGACCTCGGGGTCGTGTACGCCTACGACAAGCCCAACCAGCGCGTGATCGCCATCGACAAGGACACCGGGGCCATCGTCGGCCAGTACCAGCTTTCCGGCGGCAACACCTCGTGGTCGGACATGCGCGGGATGGCAGTCGAGCCGGGCGCGAATGGCGGGCCGGACAGCCTGATCTGGATCGACCACAACCGCTTGATGACATCGGTCCTCGTGGCCGTGCCGGCCGCCGGCGCCTCTCCCTCGGTGGCGCCGATCTCGCCATCGCCGTCGCCCAGCGTCAAGCCGACACCCAAGCCAACCCACAAGCCAACACCCCGGCCGACCCGCCGGCCGACCCCCCGCCCGACCAAGAAGCCCACGCCAAAGCCATCGGGCTAGGTCGGGCCCTGCCGGCCGAGCGGGCGGATCGCGCGTGGGATAATCCCGCCATGGCGGGCGAGCTGATCGAAGTCGTGGTCGAAAGCGTCCGTGTCCACATGCCCTCGAGCAACCACGTGGTGATCCTCAAGGAGCGTGACCGGGAGCGTTACCTGCCGATCTGGATCGGCCCTTGGGAAGCCAACGCGATTGCCATGCGCCTGCAGGGTGTGTCGCCCGAGCGCCCGCTCAGCCACGACCTGTTCAGCACGATCCTCGAGGAGCTCGGGGCCCGAATCGATCGGGTGGTGATCGCCACGCTGGCCGAGGAGACGTACCACGCCCGGCTGGTGATCGAGGCCCAGGGCACCACCCTCGAAGTTGACTCACGACCGTCCGACGCCATCGCCCTGGCCGTTCGGGCCGGTGCCCGGATCTTCGCCTCCGAAGCCGTGCTCGACCGGGCCGGGGTCAGCCCGGACGCCGCGGTCGTGGCCTCGCTGGGCGGTGACCTGGAGGAGGGCGAGGGCTCGACCGACCCGCGCCTGGCTGTCTTCCGGGAGTTCGTCAACTCGCTCGAGGTCGACCCCGAAAACCGGGAAGGGCCGAGCCCCGAATAGGCGACCCGGTGCCAGACGGCACCACTTCCTGATGTTTCAGAAGGGCCCCATCGGCGCGCGCCCGAGCGGCGTCCGGTAGAGCGCCGGGCGGCCTCGCAGGGGCCCGTCAAACCTTGCCGGCCGCGAATGTTAACGTCGCCTTCCGGGGGTCGCAGTGCCCCCAGTGAAGGAGGAAGTGATGCCAGGATTCAGGCGATTGGGGCGTACCCGCCTGCTCGCTGGAGCTACGCTCCTGATGATCCTGTCGATGGTCGCCGGCGGGATCGCCGTCGCGGCCGTGGCCAGTCCGCCGATCACCACGATCACCCCGCGCTCGGCCAACGACGTCACCAACCTCGATGTGCTCCGCCAGCAGCTCCGCAACTACTACGGCGACCCGCTCGGATCGGGTGTGTTCGGGGCGACGAGCAACTACGCCAAGGAGGCCAGCGGCGTGGCGGCACGCGGATCATGGTGGTTGGCCGTGAACGCGTTCTGGCACCACAAGGGCGCCCAGAAGGCGATCGTCCTCGATGTCGATGACACCACCCTCACGACGTGGAACTACGAGATCTTCAGCAACTGGGCATATAACCCTGCGACCAACGCGACGTACGTGAACGGCGAGCTCTTCCCGGCCACCCCGGGCATGGTCCAGATGGTCGACAAGGCCAAGGCCGAGGGCTACGCCATCTTCTTCATCACCGGCCGCCCGGCCATCCAGGAGGCCGCGACCCTGGGCAACCTCACCTCGTCCGACTCGATCGGGCTCGACGCCGGCTACCCCACCCCGACGACCCTCAAGGACGGCGAGGACGGACTGTTCACCAAGCCGGCCCTCGCCGACTACCCGAATTACCTGAAGGTTGCGTGCGCCGGCGATACGGGCGGCGTGTGCACCACGAGCGACTACAAGACGGCGACCCGGGCCCACATCGAGTCCCTGGGCTACGACATCGTGGCCAACTTCGGCGACCAGTTCAGCGACCTGCGCGGCGGCTTCGCCGATCAGAGGTTCAAGATGCCGAACCCGAACTACTTCATTCCGTAAGCTCGAAATCGGCGATCAGTGATCGCCGCTCCGCCACAGCTGCAGCCTCGACCGCCGCGACCTGGATCACCCGGGCCGCGGCGGTTGCGCATCATGAGCGCCGCGCGTTCGTGCCAGGTTTCAGACAGGACGAGCTTCTGGCCCGTTGGCAGATGGTTGTTGCCAGATCGTTCCTTGGACGTGGCTTAGGCCGGAACGAGACACGGAATCGGGTCGGGCCCAGCGGTCCTCGGCCGGGCTGAGCGTGGATCTGGCCGGGTCGTGTGGCGAACCGGGGCTCGTTCGGCTCCTCAGGCTCGATCGGCGCCGGAGCCCATGCCTAAGCAGTCCTTGAGCGCCGATTTGTCAATTTCGGGGGACCGTGGCCCGGCGCCAAGTCCCCGGCGGCGCGCCAAGTCCCCGGCGGCGCGCCAAGTCCCCGGCTGCGAGTTGCCCGCCGAGCCGAGGCTAGTCGTCGGCCAGGATCGGCTCGCCGCGTCGGATCGCCCGAGCCGTGTTGACCCACAGGCGCAGGCGCAGGTTCCAGAAGTCGCGCACCGCGCGCAGCACGACCGACGGCCGGGCGCCGGTGGCCGAGCCGACCGTTCGGGCGTAGTGGGGCACGCCGACCTCCACGATCGATCGCTGGGCGGCACCGAGCTTGATCAGCAGCTCGGCCGAGAAGAAGGCCCCGCCCGACTCGACCCGCAGGCCGCGCAGCGAATCCCGCCGGAAGAGCTTGCAGGCGCAGTCGACGTCGGTTACCCGCAGGCCGAAGAAGATCCGGTTGGCCAGCCGGTAGGAACGGGCATACAGCGTCCGGATCAATGGATCGGCCCGCTGGATCCGGAAACCAACGACCACGTCGGGCTGGTCGGCCTCCGAGATCCGGGCGGTCAGCCGGCCCAGGTCGGCCACGGCGAACTGGCGATCGCCGTCGGTGAAGCCAACGTGCTCGAAGCGGGCAGCCCGGAAGCCAGAACGAAGGGCCGCCCCGTAGCCCAGGTTGGTCGGGTGGTGTACGGCCAGGACGACGCCCGGGTGAGCCTCCGCCAGGCCGTCGGCCAGGGACGCCGTGCGATCGGTCGAGCCATCGTCGACCACGATGATCTCGAACCGCTCGGCCAGGGCGGGCAGTGCGACGAGGGCATCGGCGACCAGAGCCTCGATGTTGCCCTCTTCGTTGTGGGCCGGGAAGAAGTAGGACAGCTCGGGCAGGCGAGCCCCCGGACGAGCCTGGTCGCCGGCTGGACCGGGAGCGACCTCGACTCCGGCGGTGGTCATGGCCGGGTCCCGATCCGGCCGGTCACCTGGTAGACGGGCTGGGTGGGATCGGTCGCGTCGACCAGGGTCATGGTGTAGTCGGCCTGGAGCGTGCTGATATCGGCTGGCAGGCGCACGAGGTAGACGGCGCGCCGGCCGAGGTTGGAATCGATCACGTCCTCAACGCTGCCCAGTCCTTCATCGAGCCGGGTCCGGTCATCAACGATCGAGACTCCGGGGATCTTGCCTTCAATGATCTGTGCGTACCATAGCGGGGTCGAGTAGCTCCACCAGCTGATCACCAACCCGTGTGCGTCCAGCTTGGGCAGGACGGCATCGAGCCAGTTGGGCGCGGTCAGGTCGGCGCTTCGATCGACGGCCCGCCAGGTTGCCGGAATTGACCCCGCGGCGGGGACCAGCAGGAGCGCTGCCAGCCCGATCTCGAGCACCGCACTGGCCCGGCCCGTGCCGCCTTCGGTGTTGCCGGCTCCGAGCGACCAGGCCAGCGAACCCGGCGGGGCGTGGTCGACGGCTCGCTCGATCAGGCGCACCACCTCGGCGGCGAGGACCGCAAGCCAGGTGATCACGATGAGGGCCGGACCGAGCAGGTAGCGCCAGATCTCGGCGTTCTGGTAGGACTCGGCGAACCAGCAGGTCAGGACCAGGCTGGGCACCGTCAGCAGGGCGTAGCGGGGCTGGCGAATCACGGTCACGACCAGGGCGACCGGAATCAGCCAGGCCAGCAGCCCGAACTGGGCCCCGGCCATCGCCACCAGGTCGGCCGCCTTCCCGCCCAGGTCGGCCAGCGGCCCGTTGACGCTCCCCGCGAACTGGGCGCCGAGGACGACGTACAGGAAGCCCGCCACGGTGTTCGGCTGGCCATACACGAGCGGTGCCGGAAATGGGCCGGCCCGGAGGGGCAGCTCGAGGTAGAGCAGTGCCGTCGTCAGCACGGCCGTCCCGACGCAGCGCCAGAAGAAGCGCGTCCGGTGGAGGACCCCCGGCTCCACGGCCAGCACGTACAAGGCGATCCCGGGGACGAGGAGCAGGCTCAGGGTGTGGTTGGCCAGGGCGATCCCGAAGACGAGCGCCGCGGCCACCAGGCTGCGGTCGGCCCGATGGTCCTGGCCATCCACGTCGCTCGCGGCCCGTCGCCGTTCCCAGTCGACCAGGACGCCCAGCAGGATCGCGACGAGAGCGAGGTGGAGCGCATGGACGTCGGCCCGCGTCGCAATCTGCCAGGCGATCGGAGTCGTGGCCAGGAGCAGGCCGGCGGCCAGGCCGACCCAGCGCCGGCTGGTCAACCGGATCACGAGCAGGACGGTCGCCCCGGCGGCGACGGCCCCCAGGATCGCCGACAGGAGGTTCATCCGGTAGGCCGGATCGCCGAATGGCTGGAGCACGACCGAGGCGATCCAGCCCAGGATCACCCAGGCTGGAAAGCCGGTCGGATGAGCGGTGCCCAGGACCGGCCCGACCGTCTGGAGCTCGCCGGTGTCCCACAGGTACAGGCCGGGCAGCATTGTCCGGATCGCCAGGAAGAAGGCGACGGCGCCGGCGAGAACCGCCAGGCCAAGGGCAACGGCGCCCAGGCTCCGGCCGGTCACCAGCCCAGGAGGTGACCCCAGATCACCCCCCACAGGTTGATCCCGACCGACAGCCCGATCAGGGCGTAGCCGATCCAGCGCCGGTGCATCGCCTGGAGGGCCAGGGCGAACAGGATCAGGGCGAACGGCGCGAAGTCGTTGCTGAAGCGATAGCCGAACTGGACCCAGCCCTGGCTGAAGTGCATCAGGTTGACCACGGCGATCGCCGCCACGGCCAGCGCTGCTCCAGTGACCAGCCGGTCGACGCCCCACCAGCGCAGGGACAGGAATCCAAGCAACCAGGCCGGGCTGGTCACGAACAGGCCCATGCCCACGTCGCGCGGCACGATCAGCGGGCAGGCCACGTTGAACAGGCCAGGCGTGGCGGTCGGGTCGGTGCACGGCCGAAGGATATCGGGCAACCCGGACAGCATCAGCGGCAGGTTCTGGATGAGGTAGCGGGGATCCTCGATGGACCAGCCCGGGTGGTAGTCGAGCTGCGGATAGGCGCCCGTCTCGAGCTGGTACAGGTAGTCGTAGACGGGGGTCATCAGGTGGCCCGTCGAGGCCAGGTTGTAGAGCAGGAAGATCCCCACGGGAATCGCCGTCCCGATCCCGGCCGAGATAGCCCGCCTCGGCCACGAGCCGCCGCCGCCGACCAGGACGAAGAAGGGCGCCCCGAAGATCACGGTCAGGCGCGAGGTGCAGGCCAGCCCGAAGAGCAGCCCGGCCAGGAGCTGGCGGCGGTCGAGCCCCAGGGTGCGGTGGCGCTCCGGTGGGCCCTCCACGATGACCGCTTCGTCATCGCCGATGGCGGCTCGCGGGTCGGCCTCGAGGGCGACGCCGATGGCAAGCAGGGTCAGGCCAACGGCCACGACATGGGCGAAGAACCAGGTCGATCCCAGTTCGGCGGCATACCACAGGACGGTGCCGAGGCCGAGGAAGATCGTGCTCGCGATCCGGGTCGACCGGTCGAGCTGGAGCCGGCCGAGCATCCAGAACGCGAGGGCCACGTCGATCGCTCCGATGAACGTGGCGATCAGCTGCGCATTGGTGGTCAGCCCGGCGATCGCGACGAAGGGCAGCAGGACGACCGCCGGCAACGGCGGGAACGGGATGAGTGCCCGGGCCGGGTCGCTGCCGGCGATCGGGAACACATCCTGGAAGTAGTCGTTGCCGGGCGAGGTGGCGCTGCCCGTGACCGGGAAGCGGATCCCGAATTGGCCCTCCAGCCAGGCCGACGCCTGCCACACGAAGTGGTTGTAGAAGTTGACCCGGTCGGGGTTGCTGATGATGTAGATGGCCAGCATCGCCAGGAAGATCAGCAGGCCGATCCAGACCGTGGTGTGGTCGGACTCGGGCTCAGCGGCGTGCGCCTCGGGGCGGGTCGTCACGGGGCCTTGTGCTATCCTCCGCTCCACATCAGCGCTCGTGCAGGAGGCCAACGACGTTGGCAGGCCCCGCGATGGGTGCGTCCGACCGGGGCCCGAGTGTGACGTGGCGGTCGTTCGGGGCCGCGCGCGGACTGCTCGCAATCCTCGCCTTCGGACTCGCCTTCCGCCTCATCATCGCATACGTCCTCCTCCCGGGCTCCGGCTTCGGCACGGACCGGGCTTCGTTCATTGGATGGGCGGAGGACCTCGCGGCTCACGGCCTGAACGGCTTCTATGGCCGCGTATCGTTCATCGACTACACCCCCGGCTACCTCTACGTCCTGTGGCTGCTGGGTATCGTCGGGAACTGGCTGGGCGGCCTGGGCGACCTGATCAAGCTCCCGGCGATCCTGTCGGACATCGTCGTCGCCTACCTCATCCACCAGCTCGTCCTCGAGCTCGGTGGATCGCGCCGGGCCGCCCTGCTCGGGGCGTTCATCTTCGTGGTCAACCCGGTGACCTGGTTCGACAGCGCCGTGTGGGCCCAGGTCGACTCATTCGGGCTCATCTTCGTGCTGCTCGGCGTGCGCGAGCTATGGCGCGATCACCCTGAGCTGGCAGCGATCCTGGCCACGATCGCCGCCGTGATCAAGCCCCAGCTCGGGATCATGATCCCGATCCTGGCCGCGGTCCTGCTCCGGCGCTACCTCATCGACTGGTGGCGCACCCGATCGACCGCCTCCCAGCGGCGCCGAGGCCCACTCAGGATCGTGACCGCGGGCCTGGCCGCGCTGGCGACCGCGGCCATCCTGTGTGCGCCGTTCGGCCTGTCGATCATCGACCTCCTGGTCCAGGTGGGCAAGACGGCCGGCGGCTATCCGTACATCACGGTCAATGCCTACAACCCATGGGCGCTCATCGAGCAGGCCGGCAACGGCCTGGCGGCGAACGGCACCTGGCTGCCCGACATCGCCAACCCGACGACCCAGGGCACGCCGGTCACGATCCTGGGGATCCCGGCCCTGTATGTCGGCACGGCGCTGCTGGTGGCCATGATCGGGCTCGTCTGCGTGGTCGTGGCCCGGCGCGACGACAGGCGCACGATCCTGGTGGGGCTGACCGTCCTGGCGATCGCCTTCTTCGTCGTTCCGACACGGGTCCATGAACGCTACCTGTTTCCGTTCTTCGCCCTCGCCGCGATCCTTGCGGCGACCTCGTTCCGCTGGCGGGTCGCCTATCTCGCCCTGGTCCTGGCCAACTTCGCGAACCTGTATGCGATCCTGACCACGCCCTTCTACAACAACCCCGGGATCAGCGACTGGCTGGGGATGGGTGATGCGCTGCGCTCGCCGGCCGGGGTCACGATCGCGGCGCTGACCCACCTGGTGGTGGGCATCTGGGCCCTGACCGAGCTGCGCCGGGGTGCCGTGACGAGGCTCGATGACGAGGCGGCGGCCGACGCCCGCGATGAGGGCGCAGGCCTGGCCGCGAGCACAGCCGTCGCGGCGGTCGAAGCGCCGGCTGCCCTGCCCGACTCGGCCGGCCCACCGGCCTCGGCCGGCGATCCTCTCCCGGCGGATGGGGCTGCGCTCGCAGTCGTGGCCGACCCGCAGCCTGCAGCGACCGCCAGGGCCGGCCCGGAGGCATGGCTGGTGGCCCAACCGGCTGCCGCTGCCTTGATCGACTACGACGCCGACCGGGGCTGGTTCAGGAACCTGTTCGATCGCCGGCCGCGCCTGGCCGATCGGTCGCGCGGCCTGTGGGGCGAGGGCGGCGGACGGCTCGACAAGCTCGACCTGCTGATCATGACGGTCCTGCTCGTCGGGCTGCTGCTCCTGCGCCTGTTCCGCCTGAACGCGCCGCTCGAGTTCCACTTTGACGAGGTCTACCACGCCCGGACGGCGATGGAGTTCCTGCAAGGCTGGAATTACGGGATCCCCCACGACATCTACGAGTACACCCACCCCCACCTGGCCAAGTACGCCATGGCCGAGGGCATCAACTTCCTGGGTGGCAACGAGGTGACCGCGACGACCGAGCTGGGCGGGCCGGTCAAGGACGTCCTGGTCGAGCCACGCTGGGACGATGCGACGCTGCCCCAGAGTCGCGCCGGTGACCGGTTCTACGCAGCCGGCGACGACAAGGTCCGGGTGTACGACCTGTCGACCCGCGAGCTGATCGCGACCTACTCGCTGCCGGGCGCGGATGCCCTGGCCCTCGACCCGACCAACCACAAGGTCTACATCGGTACCTCGAGTGGGGTGATCGCGACGATCGACACCTCCGAGGAGCTCGACCCGCTGCGCACGTCCAACCCGCCGCCGGCTCCCGACGGGACGGTCCCACCGACCCTGGCCAACCTCGGTGTCGGGATCAACCAGCTGTGGGTCAGCAGCGACGGCACGGAGATGGTGGCCGGCACGGCCGCCTCGAACACGGTGGCCGTGGATCCCGCCACCGGAGCGCTCGGCCAGACGGTCCATGTCGACGGGCTGGCTGACTTCGCACCGGGTGGCAACGTCGACGGACTGGCCGTGGCGCCTTCGGCGATCACCGACCCGACGGCCGAGGCCAGCGCGATCGCCGGCATCACCGGGCTGGATCAGGCTCCGATCGAGAGTCGCCTGCGCTCGATCGCCAATCTCGGTGGCGACACCCTGACCCCGGTCCTCGGTTCGCTCCCGGCCGCCAATAGCCAGGCCATCAGCAACTCGATCTCGGCGGCCGTAGCCGATGGCCGGCTGACCGGCTTCGTGGTCACGCCGCTGCCCGAAGTCGCGGCGGCCGGGACCGCCGGGGTGACGTTCATCGCGGCGACCACCGGCGAGAAGGTCCAGGTCGTCCCGCTCGAAGCTCCGGCGACCGGCCTGACCGACGTGATCGGCATCGACACCCCGATGCTGTACGCCGCCGAGACGAACCATCAGATCGCGGTCCTGTCGATCGGCGACCCATCGTCGGACACGATTACGGTGCCGGTCGTAACGACCACGTTCGTGATGCCCGGGGCGGTCAGCAAGCTCGTCTTCAACTCGGCAACCAAGATGATCCACGTCCTGGGTGAGACGCCCGACGGTTCGTCCGAGACCGTCTACGTGGTCGAGCCCCACTCGAATGCGACCTACGCGGACGCCCCGCTGCCGTTCAGCGCGGACGCCATGGCGCTCGATGCGAACCCGGACTACCCGGCCACCGATCGAGAGGCGCTCATGGTCACCTCGGCCAGCGGCGCGCTGGCCTCGGTGAACGTCGGCGGCAATGAGTTCGCGTACCGCTTCCCGGGCGTGATCGCGGGGGTCCTGACCGCGGTCCTGATCTACCTCCTGGCCCGAATCCTGTTCAAGCGCCGCTCGATCGCGATCCTGGCCGGGCTGCTCGTGGCCGTCGACGGGATGTTCTTCGTCCAGTCACGGATCGCCATGAATGACGTCTATTGCGGCCTGTTCATCGTCGCAGGCTACGCCCTCTTTGCGGCGGTCTGGACGGGCTGGTGGCGCTGGCGCTGGGCGTGGTTCGTGGCCCTGCCGGTCGTCGGCGTGCTCCTCGGCCTGGCGCTCGCCAGCAAGTGGGTCGGCCTGTATGCGATCGCCGGCGTCGGGATCCTGATCCTCGGCCGGTCGGCCCTGGGCCGGATCATCCTGATCCTGAGCCTGATCGGGGGCACCGTCGTCCTGGGCAACGTCGCCCTGACCGCCGTGCCCGTGGACGCCACGACGAGCGGTCCTAACTACATGTTCGTGATCGTGATGGTCGGGATGACCCTCGCCGCCGTGCTCCACGCGGTGCTTCGCCCGGTGGCCTGGACCGACGACGAAACCCGCCTTGCGATCGTCGGACCGGCGCTGATTGGAATCCTGGTGTTCCTGGGTGCGGTCGCCGCGGGCATCGCGACCACGTCCTACACGCTGGGCACGATCAGCGTCAAACCCGTTGAGCTGGCCTTCGTCCTGATCGTCGGCTCGGGCGTGGTCTACGCCGTCTTCCGGGTGGCCGGATCATTCGGGATGGGCCCCCTGGCCGCTCCACCGGATTCGGCCGACCCGCTCAGCCGGGTCGATCCGCCGGCCGAGCCGCCGCCGGGCTGGATGCGCCTGGGCTGGGGGTTCGGAATCCCGATCGTGTGGATGATCGGGACGCTCCTGATCCTGCCCCTCGTCGTCTACGTCATCACCTACATCCCCTGGGCCGTGTCGACCGCCGGTGGCCCGCAGCTCTTCCCGGGCTGGCCGCCGGGGCACACCGGTCAGACCCTGCTCGACCTGACCAAGGCCATGTACCAGTATCACAACACTCTGCGCGCGACCCACCCGGCTTCCTCACCGTTCTGGGCCTGGCCGCTCGACCTGAAGCCGGTCTGGTTCTACCAGGGCAGCTTCGCTGGGGACACGGCCGCCGCGATCTACGACAACGGCAACCTGGTCACCTGGTGGCTGGAGATCCCGGCGATCGCCTTCGTCGCCTGGCAGGCGTTCAAGCGAGGCAGCCTGCCGCTCGGCCTGATCACGATCGGGTTCGTCCTCCAGTGGGTGCCCTGGATGCGGATCGATCGGGCCACCTTCCAGTACCACTACTACACGAGCCTGCCGTTCCTCGTCCTCGCCCTGGCCTACTTCCTGGCCGAGCTATGGCACGGCGCCTCGCGCCGGACATGGCTGCTCGCCCGGGTCTCGGCGGCCCTGGTCGTGCTCGGACCGGCCCTGATGTGGGTGTTCAAGGGGCCGCTGTGCGACTTCGTGCGGGTCCAGTCGGCCAACCCCGGTTCGGGCGCCTGCGTCGATTCGACGCCGGGTGACCTGCTGATCACGGTCCAGGCCGCCGGCATCGCGCTGGTGATGATCGCGGCCGCGATCCTGCTGATCAGCCAGCTGGTCCGCCTCCGCGGCGGCGGCACCGATCGCCAGCTGGCCTGGATCGTGGTCACGGCGGTCGCCGCCGTGATCGGTGTGGCCGCGGCCCGGGTCTTCCTGCCGACGACCCCGCTGATCGACCAGGCCGGCTTCTCGACCGAGCCGATCGCCCTGGCAATCCTGGTGGTCGTGTCGCCCATTGCCTTCGTCGTCCTCACGGCTCGCGACGCGCGGCGGCTGGTGGCCGGAATCCTCGCCGCGGCGACCGTCTTCTTCGTCGTCTTCTACCCGAACATCGCCGCCCTGCCGCTGCCCTCGACGATCTTCAACTTCTACCAGGGGATCCTGCCGACCTGGCTGTACCCGTTCCAGTTCCCCGACAACACCGACGCAGCCGTGTCCGGCCAGCCGCTCCTGTCGCTCGTTCCGATCCTGACCGGGGTGATGCTGGTCGTGCTGTGCGTGGTCGTGGGCTACAGCGCCTGGTCGGCCCGGATCCCCCGATTCGCCGCGGCCTCCGCGTCCGGCGACGGCGATCCGGCCGGTCCCTGGCGCCTCGGCGACGCGGCCGATGACCAGCCCCTCGCGAGCGCTCGCGAGGCCCCCAGCGAGGCGCAGGTGGCGGAAGTCGGTCCGGACCCGGACCCCGTCGATGACCCTGGGGCTGGCAGCTCGGATGATGTCGGGTAGGCTTCGGTCCCCGCGCCTAACCTAACGAACGTTCGGTAGGAGCTCGTCGTCCCGGTCGGGAGCCGGCCCATGGAGTCCCGCCGGGATCGGGGCGCGGAAATCTGGCGGCAGCTTGCCGGTTGCCGCCAGCCGGCGAATCACGAAGCCGTAGTAGGCCTCGACCTTGGCCGTGACCCGCTGCCAGCTGAACTCGGCGGCCCGGGCCGGGCCGGCCTGGCGCATCGATGCGCGCAGGGCAGGGTCGGCCAGGAGCCGGGCGATCGCGGCCGCGAGCTCCCGCGGGTCGTGCGGCTCGACCAGGAGCGCGTTCTCGCCGCGCCGGACGACGCCCTTGTAGCCGTGGATGTCGGAGCACACGATCGGGGCCCCGCTGGCCATGGCCTCGAGCAGCACGATCCCGAAGGATTCGCGGCCGGTCGCCGGCGAGACGAACACGTCGGCCGTCTTGAACAGCTGGACCTTCTCGGCGTCGCTCACCCGTCCGAGGAACTCGACGTCGAGCAGGCGGCGGGTCAGGACGTAGCGCCGGGCCTCGCGCTCCTGCGGTCCCGATCCGACGATCAGCAGGCGGCAGGCCACGCCGTCGCGGCGCAGGATCCGGTAGGCCTTGAGCAGCTCGAGGAGGCCCTTGCGCGGTTCGTGCCGGCCGATGAACAGGAGGTTGGGTGTGCCGTCCTGCCAGCGCGCGATCGGCACGGCCCGCTCGAAGCGGGCCAGGTCGACCCCGTTCGGGATCACCTTGTAGTCGCCCGGAAAGTAGCGATCGATGAAATGCCGGGCTGCCGCGCTGACCGCGATCCGACCGTCGAGCCGGGCAGCGTGGCCCTGCATGAACCGGCGCCCGAATTCATAGGACGGCGAGAAGCCGGCGTAGGCATGGAACGTGGCGACGTTCACGCTGCGCGACTGGTGCAGGAGGATCAGCGACAGGAAGGGCACGAACGGCTCATGGAAGTGGAGCAGGTCGAATCGCTCCCGGTCGAGCATCCGACCGACCTGGCTGACGTAGCGCGGCGACAGCGTGATCGTCCCGACCGAGCCGTTGGCGGGCATGCTGAAGCCCTTGCCCAGCCGGAGCACGTCGCCCTCGGAGGCCCGTTGCAGGCCGTGGCTGCTGCTGATGATCCGGACGTCGTGCCCGCGCAGGCGGAGGTTCTCGTACAGGTAGCCGACGTGCTCGTTGACCCCGCCCGGGACGGGATAGACGTACGGCGTGACCAGCCCGATCTTCATCGGGCCTCGTCCTTCGGGCCGAGGTCGAGCCGGGGCGGCCGCTGCCGACCGCCGGGATAGCCGTGGTCGCGACCGGTACCGTCATTGCGAACGCGGCCGCGGGTCTCGTCGCGGAAGTCACGGCCGTACTTGCGGAGCTGCCGCCCGAACGTGCCGAGCTGGCCCACGGTCGGATGGAACGTGCCCTGCCAGCCGGTCTGGCCGGCCAGGATCGCGCCCCGTAGATCGGCCGCGGTCGAGCCGGGAAAGGTGGTCGAGCCCTGCCCGATCGCCTCGACGGCATGGGCGTCGCTGTTGCCCACGGCGGCCAGGCCGTGGCTGGCGGCAAACCGTACGACGCGCCGATGGACCGGGCGCCCGAACGTGGTCGGGTTGAAGACCTCGACGGCATCGGGCCGGCAGCGCCGGTCGGGATCGGACAGCAGCCGGCGGAGCATCACGCCCTGGGCGCACAGCGGGTAGGGGAAGAGGGGATGGGCCGGGATCGCCAGGCCACCCTGCTCGTGGACGGCGATGATCGAGGCACGGAGCGACTGCCATGGCCGGATCGGCTCGGTCAGCCACAGGCCGAGCAGGTGGCCGCCGCGGGTCGAGATCTCCTCGCCCACGATCACCTCGATCGGCAGCCCTTGGCGACTCGCCAGGACAGATCCGGCCTGGGCCGCGTCGATCCGGTCATGGTCGGTGATCGCGATCGCGTCCAGACCCAGCGCGACGCCGGCCGCCAGGATGTCCTCGATCCCCGCGGTGCCGTCGGAGGCCAGGCTGTGAACGTGGAGGTCGGCCCGGCCGAGCCCTTCGGCGCCGGTCACGCGGCGGCCGCCGTTGCGGACGACCCGCTCGCTCGTTCGCCCGGGGCCGCGAGGTCCGGCCAGATCGGGAAGAAGATCGCCCACCACTGCTCGGGCGCCCGGGAGATCACCCGCTCGAACGCAGCGACCTCGGCCGCCAGGAAGGCAGTCACCCGCTCCCGGCGCGTCCCGGCCAAGCCGGCGTCGATCCGTTCGACGCGGCCCCGGTACTGGCCTGGCCCGGTCCGCCAGACGCCGGCCACGAAGGCGGGCACGCCCGACTGCACGGCGAGCAGGCCGGGGCCCGCCGGGATCGGCGCCGTGGCCCCGAAGAACGGCAGCTCGACGCCACCCCCGGTGATGTCGCGATCGGCGATGAGGCCGGCGATCTCGCCCCGCTCGAGCGCCTCGCCCAGCTCGCGGCGCGCCTCCCTGATGCCGATCAGGCGGACCCCGATCACGCCCCTGGTCCGGACGAACCAGGCCTGGATCGCCGGCTCGGCGACCGCCTCCATCGGCGCGGTCACCGGGCGACCCGAACGCTCGACGAGGTAGAAGCCGGGCAGCTCGAGCGAGCCGAAGTGGAGGCCCACGAAGATCATCGGTCCGGCGACGGCGAAGGCCGCGTCGACGTCCACCGGATTGTCGACCGCAATCCGATCGCGGACGTAGCGCCCGCCCATCATCGGTGCCCGCATCGTCTCTAGGTAGTTCCGAGCGTAGTGCCGGAACGCCGAGCGGACGAGGCGCTCGAGCCGGGCCGGATCGGTGGCGGCCGGCCAGGCTGACGGATCACCGGCCTGTTCGGCGGCCATCCAGGCGACGACCCGGCCAAGGTTGGCCCGCGCCAGCCGGCGCTTGTCGGCCGCCGTCCGGTACCAGACGTCACCGGCCAGCTCCGCCAGCCAGATCGCGACGCGCTC
The DNA here is from genome assembly GCA_963720965.1 of uncultured Chloroflexia bacterium. GTDB lineage: Bacteria > Chloroflexota > Limnocylindria > Limnocylindrales > CSP1-4 > Palsa-1033. The sequence continues at coordinate 98,067 of CAVRHD010000006.1, forward strand.
GGGCAGGCGGCAGGCGACCCATGAGCCGGCCCCCAGGAGCCGGGCCGCCAGGCGGCCGCGGCGCGAGCTTTTCGCTCGGGACGGTTGGGTCATCGGAGGTTGGCGGCCATCCGCTCGGCTCGGGCGGCCAGCGCCTCGGCCTCGGCCTCGGTCGCCGGCCACATCGGCCGGAAGCTGTACCACTGCTCGGGTGCCGCCCCGATCGAGGCCTCGAGGGCCGTCGCGATCGCCTGCGACGCCCGCTGGAGATCGGCCGGGCTGTTCGACGGCACGGTGAAGGTCTTGTCGAGCTTGACCAGGAAGTGGTCGTTGGGCTGGCGCCGGATCGTGATCGGCAGGATCGAGGCGCCGGTCTTGGCGGCAAGCGCCGCCGGCCCGGCAGGGAGGGTGGTCCAGGCGTCGAAGAAGCGGACCGGGATGCCGTCCTCGCGGTAGCCCCAGTCGACCAGCAGGGCCAGCAGCTCGTGCCTTCGGAGCACCCCGTAGACCTCGCGCAGGTTGCGCCACGGGATCACCGTGACGCCCCACGATTCGCGCTGGCGCCGGAGGATGTCGAACAGCTCCGGAAAGGTCGAGTCGTCGGCCACGACCGAGATCGGCCAGCCGCGGTGAGCGACGCCGGCCGCAACCACCTCGTTGCTGCCGACGTGGCATACGACCAGGATGATTCCCTTGGACGCGCGCCACTCGACCTCGATCTCGTCGAGTCCGACCCCGTCAACCAGGGCCGCCGCCTCCGACTGGGTCAGGCGGGGCAGGCGCATGAGCTCGACCAGGTAGCGGGCGTACGTGGCGTAGGCACGCAGCGCCAGCCGGCGCACGGCCGGGCTGTTGGGAGACTTGCCGAGGACGTGGCCGAAGTTCTGGTTCGACCACGTCCGTTTCGTTGGCCACAGCAGATAGGAAGCCTGGGTGAACCAGCCGATCACGGTCCAGGCCGGGCGGGCCGGCAGCCGGCCGAGCGTCCAGCTTCCCCCGCGATAGAGGACTGCGCTGGTCCGTTCGACCAGCCTCGTCCCGTCCCGGGCCGAGCGGCGGGGGCCCGCTGTGGTGAGGCGGTCGGCGGCCGGCGACCCGCCGGCGACCGACCGCCCTTCGTCGGTCATCGCGTCCCTAGCTGGCGGAGGCGGCGACCTTCGCCTTGGCGCCGGCCATCCGGCGGTAGGTCTTCTTGACCGCCGCCTCGGTCCCGACGAGGGTCTCGTTGTCCTCGCCCCGGATGAAGGCCTCGACCCGGTTGAAGGCAATGTCGTCATGGATCTGGCGCGGCGGGCTCTTCATGAAGTAGCTCGACGGAGCGACGAGCGTGCCCTTGAGGCCGCGGTCGAGACCGAGCTTCAGGCAGCGGATCGCGTCGGTGATCACGCCGGCGCTGTTGGGGCTGTCCCAGACCTCGAGCTTGAGCTCCGCATTGAGGGGCACGTCGCCGTAGGTCGTGCCCTCCATCCGGATGTAGCACCACTTCCGGTCGAGCAGCCAGGGCACGTGGTCGCTCGGCCCGACGTGGATGTCGTCGGGGTCGAGCTCGTAGTCGAGCATCGAGGTCACGGCGTTCGTCTTGCTGATCTTCTTGCTCTCGAGGCGCTCGCGCTCGAGCATGTTCAGGAAGTCCGTGTTGCCGCCGAAGTTGAGCTGGTAGGTGCGATCGAGGCGGACGCCGCGATCCATGAACAGGCGGGTCAGGACACGGTGGGTGATCGTCGCGCCGACCTGGCTCTTGATGTCGTCGCCGATGACCGGCAGGCCTTCGTCGGCGAAGCGGCGCTGCCAGTAGGGCTCGCGGCCGATGAACACCGGGATCGCGTTGACGAAGCCGCAGCCGGCCTTGAGGGCCTGCTCCACGTACCACTTGGTTGCTTCCTCGGAGCCAACCGGCAGGTACGACACCACGACATCGACCTGCCGCTCGCGCAGGATGCCAGCCACGTCGGCCGTCGGCCCGGGCGCCTTCTCGATGATCTGGCTGAGGTACTTGCCCAGGCCGTCGTGGGTCATTCCGCGCTCGACCTTGACCCCGATGTGGGGGACCTGCTTGAAGACATAGGTGTTGTTCGGCTTCGTGTAGATCGCTTCGGACAGGTCCTTGCCGACCTTGTTCTTGTCGATGTCAAAGGCCGCCACGAACTCGATGTCGCGGATGTGGTAGCCGCCCAGGTCGACGTGCATCAGGCCCGGCACGAAGTCGTCCTTCTTGGCGTCCTCGTAGTAGTAGCGCCCCTGGACGAGGCTGCTGGCGCAGTTGCCCACGCCCACGATCGCGACCCGGATCTTGCCGTCGTTGCGGCCAAAGCCTGCCCGCGTCTTGGTCGTCGAGGTCGCGGCGCCGGCCGAGCTGGCGGCCGATTTGCCGTTCGTCCCGGTCTTTCCATTGCTGTCGTTCTTCGGCACGTGTGCTGTCTCCTACTTGCCGCTCGGGGCGGCCTGCTGCATGACGCTGATGATGCGCTGGATGACGGTGATGGTTGCGAGGATCCCGATCAGGCCGAGCCCGAAGGCCAGCCAGATCTGACCCGAGCCCGCGGCCACGCCGCCGGCCAGGCCAGCAGCGAGGATGGCCAGGCTGAGGATGATCAGCCGGATCTCGCGCGGAGCGAAGCCGACCTTGGCCATGCCCTTGCCCGGCGAGAAGCCGAGCGATTCGGCCCGGGCCCGGGCATAGCTGACCAGGAAGGCGGCCGACATCGCATAGGCCGCAAGTGCGGCACCCAGGTTGAAGCCGGCCGACAGGCAGCCGACGATGATCCCGAGGTAGACGATCGCCTCGCCCCAGCGATCGAACAGCGAGTCGAGGAAGGCGCCCAGGTTCGAGGCGGTCCCGGTAGCCCGGGCGAGCGAGCCGTCGAACATGTCGAAGGCGCCCCCGATGAACACGATGAACGCGGCGGCCAGCCACAGGTCGATGGCGGCCAGGATGCCGCCGATCACGCTGATGCCAAAGCCGATCAGGGTCAGGCCGTTAGGTGTCAGCCCGATCCGGCCGAAGAACAGGGCGAGCGGCTCGCCGAGATGGCGGATCCGATCGCGCAGGGTGGTCATGTTCATCGGGCGCGGCTCATCGGCCGGCCGCCACGCCCAGGATCAGGCGTTCGCGCGAGGCAGCCTCCGCGAACGCATCCGGGCGGAGGCTGCAGATCGTCTCGCGGCCGAGGCGGCTGGTCGTGACGATGCCCGATGCGCGGAGCTTGCCGAGGTGCCAGCTGACCAGCGGCTGGCTCAGCCCGACGTTGTCGATCAGCTCGGTCACCGAGGCCGGACCGTCGGCCAGGCGCCGGACGATCCGCAGGCGGTTGACATCGGCGAGGGCCCGGTGGAACAGCCGGATCTGGCGCAGGTCGTCGGGCTGGTCGACGACCGAGGCCACGGTCGAGCGGATTCGGGCGGGCGAGGGGCTCAGGTGAGGTCTCCGGCTGACGCCCGCTTCAACGGGCATTTATATAAAGCGTTGTTGATCCTATTGGACCGGAGGCAGCCTGTCAAGGCCGCCAAAGCGGGCCGATTACACTCGACCGATGAACGGACGAGACCGGGCCATCCTGCTCGGCGTCCTCGGGGTGGCGGTCTTCCTGACCGGCCTCGAGCTGATGATCACGGCGGTGGCGCTGCCCACGATCGTGACCAGCCTGGCTGACTGGACCCAGCTGCGGACCGCATCGTGGATCGTGAACGGCTACCTGCTGGTGTATGTCGGCACGATGCCCCTCGCCGGCCGCCTGGCCGACCTGTGGGGGGCCCGCCGACTGCTCCTGCTCGGCCTGGCGGCATTCACCCTCGGATCGGCCCTGGCCGGGGCCAGCCAGGGCCTCGGCCCGCTCATCGGCGCCCGGCTGATCCAGGCGTTCGGCGGCGGGATCATCGTGCCGGTCGCAACGGCCGCGGCCGCCCACCTGTACGGCGCCGCGGCCCGGCCCCGGGCGCTCGGCGTCATCGGCGGCCTGACCTTCCTGGGCATGGCCGCCGGTCCGTTTGCCGGGGCGGCGATCCTGGGGTCGCTCCATCCCGACACGGCCCTGGCCGGGGCGGGTGCCGGTGACGGCTTGCTGCCGATCCTTTTTGCGCCTGCCTGGCGCTGGGTCTTCTACCTCAATGTGCCGATCGGCGTCGCGACCCTCCTGCTGGCCTGGGCGGCCACCACCGACTGGGATACGCCGCGCCGGTCGACCCGGGTCGACCTTGCCGGTGGAGTCGCGTTCACGGCCGGGCTCGGCGCGCTGCTGGTCGGGCTCACCCTGGTCGGGACCGGCGTGGCGGCATGGCCGGTCGCCCTGGTCGTGGCCGGATCGGTGGGCCTGGCCGTGGCCGTCGTGCTCGGCGCCCGGCGGCCGGATCCATTCATCGACGTGCGCCTGTTCCGCGATCGCGTCTTCGCGTCGGCCGCGCTCGTCTCGCTCCTGACCGGTTACGCCTTTGCCACGGCGATCATCGGCGGCGCGGTCTTCGTCGACCGCGTGCTGTACGGCGGTCCGGCCGTCCAGGAGGCCGCCCTCGGAGCGCTCGCCGCGGCAACGGCCGTGGGCGCCCTGGCATCCGGCTTCATCGTCCGGGTGGTGTCGCTCAGGATCGTCACCCTGGTCGGCCTGGTCCTCGCGATCGTCGGCCTGGTCGTCATGTCGCGCTGGACGCAGGCGACGTCGCTGGCGGTCGTCTCGGGCTCGATGGCCGTGTTCGGGCTGGGCTTCGGGCTGACCGTTACGCCGCGCTCGACGGCCGCCGTGGAGCGGGCCGGCGAGGCCGCCTTCGGGATCGCCTCGGCGACGGTGACCGTGGCCCGGATGATCGGGATGGCGATCGGGCTGGCGGTCCTGACGGCCTACGGCTCAACCGTCATCGACCGCCTGCACGACCAGATCTACAACACCCCGGGCGGCTATCTCCAGTACATCCCGGCCGATCTCCAGGGACGCGACCTGCACGACCCGCTGGTGGTCGGTGCGCTCGAGACCTGGGCGTCGGGCGAAGCCGCCCGGATCATGGTCGGGCTGTTCCTGATCGCGGCCGTCCTGGTGCTCGTGGCGATCCCGCCGGGGCTGTGGCTGGGGACCGGGGGCCGGCCCGGCGTCAAGAGCGCGATCGACCCGGCGCCCGGCGCGCCAGTCGCCGGCGAGGCGGCGGCCATCCAGCCGGCGGCGCCGGTGCTTACTGGCAGAACACCGGGTGCGGCGTCGGATGGGCGGCGGCTGGATCAGCCGGACCTGAGCTGAGTGGCTTGGCCACGACCTGGACCTTCTGGATCGTCCCGCGGGGCCCTTCCGAGGTCTGCAGCCAGAGCGTCTCATCCGTCGTGGAGAAGGCCGAGCTGAGGTCGGTGATGTGGCGATGGACCGTCGTGATCTCGTACAGGAACTCCATGTTGTCGCTGGTGTAGACCTCGACCAGCATCCCGATCATCGATTTGCCGTTGTTGGCCTGGGAGGCGGTCAGGATCGGCAGGAACATCCCGGTCCGGGCATGGGCGTAGATGTAGGTCGCCCCGGGCTGGCCCGGCTGGTGGAGCTGCTGGATGTACATCGCCACGTTGCACGGCGGGAATGAGTTGGCGCTGCCCGGCTGGAGGATGACCGGCAGGTCGATGCCCAGGGCCGGGACCACGACCCGTGTCGCGACCCGGGCGACGGCCGCGGCGGATGCGCTCGGATCCGGCGTCGCCAGCGGTTCGAGGGTCTCGAGGGCAGACGGGTCGGGGCTCGGAGCGAGGCTGGCCGGAACGGTCGGATCGGGCAGCGCCGCGGCGACGGGCTGGGTGTAGGTCAGCAGGCCGGCCGCGATGAGAACCACGCCGATCGCGGTCAGCAGGGCGGAGGCAATTCGGCGTCGGAGCGTGGCGTAGGTTTCCATCGACCGCCGATCCTAGCGCGGAACCGCCTCGAGCGCCCCGGGCCCCGTGGTACTGGTACGCTCCGGGCGATGTCGAACCGGCTGATCATCCTGATCGCGCTCGTGGCCGGCCTGCTGACCGGGGGGATCCTGTTCGCGGCCGTGGTGGCCTTTGCGCCCGCCCAGACTCATGCCGCGGCGACACCGGCGCTGCCGACGCCGAGCCCCTCATCGAGCCCCTCATCGAGCCCCACGCTCGCTCCGTCCCCGAGCCCTTCAGCCAGCCCGTCGGCCGGTCCCAGCCTGGCACCGGGCACGCCAAGCGCGGCACCGCCGGCGACGACTGTCCCAACGCTGCCGCCGAAGCCAACCCCGATTCCGACGCCCCGGCCCACGGCCCGGCCAACGCCCACGGTGCGTCCCAGCCCGACATCGCCCAAGCCGAGCGCCAGCCCCAGTCCCAGCTCGAGCGGGGCACGCAGCAGCCCGTGAGCCTGCTCCACGACCTGGTGGCCGGGATCGCGGAATCATCCGGCCGGATCCTGGTCGTGACGGATTTCGACGGGACCATCGCCGAGATCGAGCTCGACCCGATGGCCGCCCGGATCGACCCGATTGCCCGGCGCGCCCTGCGCCGGCTGGCCCGCATCGCGGCCGCTCGCCCGGACCGCCTGGCCGTCGCTGTCCTGACCGGCCGGGCCGTCGGCGATGTTGCCGGCCGGGTTCGCGTCGGCGGTGTCCAGTACCTCGGCAATCACGGCCTCGACCGGGGCTGGTTGGCTCGAAGGGGCCGGGTCTCCACGGTGGGCTCGGAGACTTCGCCTGGCTCGACCGGCCTGGCTGGGTCAGCCGATTTAGAGACGCCGTCGGCCCGCCTGGGCCGCTCCGTCGCCGACGCCCTCGGCCGGCCGGACTGGCTGTTCGTCGAGGTCAAGGGTGGCTCAGTGGCCTTCCACTATCGCCGGGCGCCGGTTGCCGACGAGGCACTCCGGCGGTTGGACCAGGCCGTGGCGGTTGCGCTGGCCGCGGACCAGCTCGACCTCGAGCGCTTTGACGGACGGCTGATCGTGGAGCTCCGACCGACCGGGGCCGGCGGCAAGGGCGCGGCGGTCGGGCGCCTCCTCGAGGACTACCAGCCGGCCTCGGTCCTGGCCCTGGGCGACGACCGGAGCGATGCCGAGGGCTTCGCGGTCCTGCGCGCCGAGCGGGACGCCGGCCGCCTGGCGGTGCTCACGGTCGGCGTCCACGATCGCCAGGCGACGCCGCGCGAGCTGCTCGATGCCGCCGACGTGATGCTCGCCACGCCCCGCGACGCGAGCCGGTTGCTCAGCGCCCTGGCCACGATCCTCGAGGCTGGCTGAGCGACTCCTGCGCTACTGGGTCAGGGCCCGGGCGGCGTTGGCCACGACCGGCAGCAGGATCTCGGGCAGGAGCCCGAAGATCACCGTGAGGAAGGCCGAGATGATCAGCCCGGTCCGCATCAGGCGGCCGATGACGACTGCCTTGGGCTCGCCCTTCGGATCGCGCATGAACATGTAGACCACGACCCGCAGGTAGTAGAACGCGGCCACCGCGGCATTGAGCACGGCCAGGACCGCCAGGACCTCGGCCGGTCCACCGGCTTCGACGGCGGACAGGATGATGTAGGCCTTGGCGAAGAATCCGGCCGTTGGCGGGATTCCCACGAGCGACAGCAGGAACAGCGTCATCAGGACGGCCAGGAACGGCTCGCGCCCGCCCAGGCCGGCGAACGATTCGAGCTGGCTCGAGATCCCGGTCCGGCGCTGGAGGGCGGCCACCACCGCGAACGCCCCGAGGTTCATGGCCGCGTAGGCCGCGCCGTAATAGAGCAGGCCCTCGAGCCCGGCGATCTGCGAGTTCGTGCTCGACCAGGCCGCCAGGCCAACCAGCATGTAGCCGGTATGGGCAATCGAGGAGTAGGCCAGCATCCGTTTGACGCTGTCCTGGCTCAGCGCGACCAGGTTGCCCAGGGTCATGGTCACGGCAGCCAGGATCACGATCACGATGTTCCAATCCGAGCTGAGCGGTCCGAGCGCGCCGACGAACAGGCGCAGGATCAGGGCGAATGCGCCGACCTTGGGCACGATCGAGAGGTAGCCGGTCACCGGGGTGGGTGAGCCCTGATAGGCGTCCGGCGTCCAGTAGTGGAAGGGCACCGCGGCGATCTTGAAGGCAACCCCGGTGGTCATGAAGGCCAGGGCCATGGCATAGCCCGGGGTCAGCGGGTCGCTGCCGTTGGCGATCGCCCCGAGGGCGGTCGACACCCCGGCGATCCGGGTCGTACCGGTCAGCCCCCAGATGAAGGCCAACCCGAACAGGAAGATCGCCGAGCTGAACGAACCAAGCAGGAAGTACTTGATGGCGCCCTCGGTCGAGAGCGCATCGTGCTTGGCGAAGCCGGCCAGCAGGTATCCCGGCAGGACCATCAGCTCGAGACCCAGGAACAGGACCAGCAGATCGCCCGAGGCCGAGATCAGCATCACTCCGCTGAGCGCGAAGAGGAGCACCGCGACGAACTCGGGCAGGGGCAGGTCGCGCGCCTCGAGGTAGTCCGGGGCGACCATCAGGGTCAGCGCGACGACCGCCACGAAGAGGAGGTCGAGGTAGGTCGTGAGGTCGTCCACGACGTAGGCGCCGTCGAACGCCGTGGCCGGGCTCCGACCGACGAGGATGACCAGGACCGCGACCACGCCCAGGCCAACGAAGGCCACGAACAGGGCCGGCACCCGTCGCCCGGGCAGGATGATGTCGGTCACGATGACCAGGGCGGCGACGATGATCGCCGCGGCAAACGGGGCAATCGTGCTGACGTCGGCCCAGGTCATCGTCTCGGTCGTCCCGTCACTGCCAGAAGAACAGGTGGATCGGGGCGACGCCCTGGACCTCGGTCAGGACCGTGGTCACGGTGCCCTGGACCATGTGCAGGAGCAGTCCCGGAAACAGGCCGAAGACCACGATCATCGCCCCCAGCGGCACGATTGTCAGGGCCTCGACCGGTGAGATGTCGGTCAGGTGGCTGCCCAGGCCACGCAGGAAGTCGGACAGCTCGCCGGTGAAGATGCGCTGGAACATGAAGAGCAGGTAGCCGGCTGCCCAGATCATGCACGTCGCGGCGATCGCCGCCACCCACGGGTTGTAGGCGAATGAGCCGAGCAGGACCAGGAACTCGCCCACGAAGCCCGACAGGCCGGGCAGGCCGGCGCTGGCGAATACGAAGAAGCCGAAGGCGGCGGCGTAGACCGGCGTCCGGCTGGCCAGGCCGCCGAACTTGGCGATCGTCCGGTCGTGAGTGCGTTCGTACATCACCCCGACCATCAGGAACAACCCGCCGGTGATCAGGCCGTGGTTGATCATCTGGAGGATCGCGCCCTGCAGGCCCTGCTCCTGGAAGATGAAGATGCCCAGGGTCACGAAGCCCATGTGGGTCACCGACGAGTAGGCGATCAGCTTCTTCCAGTCCGGTTGGACGAGCGCCACGATCGCGCCGTAGACGATCGCGATCAGGCTGAGCACGATGATCAGCGGCCCGAAGGTCTGGGCCGCCCCCGGGAACAGGGGCAGGGCAAAGCGGATGAAGCCGTAGGCGCCCAGCTTCAGCAGGATCGCTGCGAGCATGACCGACCCTGCGGTGGGCGCCTCGACGTGGGCGTCGGGCAGCCAGGTATGGAATGGGAACATCGGCACCTTGATCGCGAAGGCCAGGAAGAAGGCCAGGAACGCGATCAGCTGGACGTTGTCGGCGAAGCCGGTCGTCCCGGCAAAGTTGCGCAAGGTGATGAAGTCGAAGGCACCCACCCAGGTGCCGGTCTGGCCCTCGAAGGCGTAGGCCGTGGCCAGGATCGCCACCAGCATGAGCAGCGAGCCGACCAGGGTGTACAGCACGAACTTGATCGTTGCGTAGACCCGGTTGGAGCCGCCCCAGATGCCGATGATCAGGTACATCGGGACGAGGACGACCTCCCAGAAGATGTAGAAGAGGAACAGGTCGAGCGCGACGAACACGCCGATCAGGCCGACCTCCAGGATCAGGAACGCGATCATGTATTCCTTGAGCCGGACCTGGATCGGACGGAACGAGGCCAGGATGCTGATCCAGCTGAGGGTGGTGGTCAGCACGACCAGGACGGTCGACAGGCCGTCGACCCCAACCTTGTACTGGATCCCGAAGACCGGGATCCAGTCGTGAACCTCCTGGTACTGGAAGCTCGGGCTGGTCGGGTTGAAGCCGACCAGCAGGAGCAGGGACAAGCCGAATGAGACGAGGGCAAAGATCAGTGCCGTGATCCGGATCAGGCCGGGCCGGTCGCGGGGCAGGAAGGCGATCAGGATCGCTCCGACCAGGGGCACGAAGGTGATCAGGCTGATCAACGGCACATCGGCCACGTTCATCGATGGGCCGCGATCAGCAGGTACACGGCCGTCATCACGATCAGCCCGATGGCGATGCCCAGGGCGTAGTTCTGGACGCGACCGGTCTGGATCCGGCGCAACCCGCCACCGGCCGAGCCGACCACCCGGCCGGTCCCGTTGACCGCGCCGTCGATGACGCTCCGGTCGAACCACCACAGGCCGTAGGCGATCCGCCCGCCGATCCGGATGAACAGCAGGTCGTTCAGGTCGTCGAACCACCACTTGTTGAGGGACGCCCGATACAGGAAGCGGGTCGCGCCGTTGGCCCCGGCGATTGCATTGACGTCGGCCGGACGTGCCTTCGCCCGGAGCGGCCCGAGGTCCACCCCGAAGTAGCGCCAGGCGAGGACGATCCCGATCGCGGCGACCGTGACACTGGCCAGGATCAGGACGCCGTCAATCCCGAACAGGGCAAACGGCTGGGCGACCTCGCCGGCCGCGCTGACCGCGGGGGCAAAGACCGGCGCGAGCCAGGTCTCGATCCGGCTGGCCCCGAACGGCAGGCCCAGGAACAGGCCGATCAGGACGGTCGGGATCGACAGCAGGATCAGCGGGATCGTCATCGCCCGGCCCAATTCGTGGATGTCCGGCTCGACCGCGGGATCGACCCGGCTCGTCCCCCAGAACGTCAGGCCCATCAATCGGAACATGTAGAACGCGGTCATCCCGGCGACCAGGAAGCCGACCGCCCAGACCCACAGGAAGCCGCTCTTGAACGCTTCGCCCAGGATCTCGTCCTTGCTGAAGAAGCCGGCCAGCGGCGGGATCCCGGAGATCGCGATCGAGCCGATCAGCATCGTCCAGTAGGTGACCGGGATCTTCTTCGAAAGGCCGCCCATCTTGCGCATGTCCTGCTCGTCATGGACGGCATGGATCACCGAGCCCGAGTCGAGGAACAGGAGGCCCTTGAAGAAGCCATGGGCCATCAGGTGGAAGATCGCCGCGGTCCACGCGCCGACGCCGAGGGCCGCGAACATGTAGCCCAGCTGGGACAGGGTCGAGTAGGCCAGCACCCGCTTGATGTCGGTCTGGGTGAACGCGATCGAGGCGGCCAGGATCGCGGTGAACGTGCCGATCGCCGCGACCACGACCATGATCTCGGTCGCGTGGGCGAAGATCAGGCTGGTTCGGGCAATCAGGTACACGCCGGCGTTGACCATCGTGGCCGCATGGATGAGGGCCGAGACCGGGGTCGGGCCCTCCATTGCGTCGGGCAGCCAGACGTGGAGCGGGAACTGGGCGCTCTTGCCCACCGCGCCGCACAGCAGCAGGAGGGCGATCCAGCTGATCGTGGCGTGGTCGAGCTTGCCGATTCCGGCCAGGACCGCCTGCACGTTGAGGGTATGGAGGCTGACCCAGATCAGGGCGATTCCGAGGATGAACCCGACGTCGCCGACCCGGTTGACGATGAACGCCTTCTTGCTGGCCAGGGCGGCACTTCGCCGTCCGAACCAGAACCCGATCAGCAGGTAGCTGCACAGTCCGACCAGCTCCCAGGCCACGAAGATCACCAGGAAGTTGTCGGCCAGGACCAGCAGCAGCATCGAGAACATGAACAGGTTGAGATAGGCGAAGAAGCGCCAGTAGCCACGGTCGTGGCTCATGTAGCCGACCGAGTAGACGTGGACCAGCAGGCCGACGGTCGTGACCACGATCAGCAGGCAGGCCGTCAGCGAGTCGACGAAGAAGCCGACCGTGACCGTGAACTGGCCGGCCGGGATCCACTCCCAGAACGAGACGCCGTAGCCGTGCTCGCCGAAGGGGGCCGCCCCGCTGATTGCCCCGATGGCCACGATCATGGCCGCCAGCCAGGCCAGGGCGATGACGGCCAGGGGCACGGCACTCGCCGCGGCCTTGCCGTAGCGCGCCTGGAGGCGACGGCCGAAGAGGACGCTGAAGACGAAGCCCGCGATGGGCAGGATCGCGATCAGTGGAATGAGCGTGGCGTAGGGCATCGTCGGTGCCTAGTCGCGCATCGTGTCGTATTCGTCGACGAGGGGCGTCTTCTTGTTGCGATAGATCGCGATGACGATCGACAGGCCAACGGTCGCCTCGGCCGCGGCCACGGCCAGGACGACCAGGGCGATGGCCGAGCCCTGGATCTTCAACGAGGCGATGAATGCGCCAAAGGCGACGATCGTCAGGTTGACCCCGTTGAGCATCAGCTCAATGGACATCAGCATGCTGATCGCGTTGCGCCGGGCAAGGAAGCCGAAGGTGCCGATGGCAAACAGGATTCCGGCCAGGATCAGGTAGGCATCGAGCGAATGGCTCACGCCGGCCGGTCCTCCTCGCGCTTGGCCAGGAAGATCCCGCCGATCACGGCCGCCAGGAGGAGGACGCTGACGACTTCGAACGGCAGCAGGAACTGATCGAACAGGACCTGGGCCAGGACCGCCGTGCCGGTTCGGATCGGCGCCGCGACCGCGTTCCAGTTGGTGGCCAGCACCGTCAGCGTGATCAGGACCGCCAGGATCACCGCCGCGATGGCGGCCGGCCCGGCCTGGGTCTGGAAGACGAGCCGAACCGGCCCCGCCTTCGTCTGGGTCAGCATGATCGCGAACAGGACCAGCACGCTGATCGCGCCGATGTACACCAGGACCTGGGCAGCGGCCACGAGAGGCGCGCCGAGGAGCACGTACAGGCCGGCCAGGGCGGCGAAGCAGACCATCATGGCCAGGCCGCAGCGGATGATGTCGCGCAGGGTCACCACGAGCAGGCCGGCTCCGACCAGGATGACGCTGAAGATGATGAACAGGACGTCGTCCCAGGGCAGGTTGATGATCGGCACTGCGTCTGGTATCGCCACGCGCCTTGTCTCTCCCTCTACGCCGGGCGACCGGGTCGGCACCCCTGCCGAGCCGCTCGTTGCCGGGATCCGCTACTTCGTGTGGGCGTGACCCGGGCCCGCCCCGGCTCCACCGCCGGAGTGACCGTTGCCGGAGCCATTGCCGTGTCCGTTGCCTGCGCCGGGCGAGCTCCCCAGCTCGGCCATGATCGATGCCGGCAGGACCGGCAGGAGCCGGCCTGGATCGACGACCCGGCCGTCGGCCCTCGCCCGGTCGAGCCAGTCGCGCTCGCGCCGGATGTAGGTCATCTCGGTCTCGCGGTTGATCGCCGCCAGGGCGATCAGGTCGATGGTGGGCTCCTCCCGGCTGGCGTGGGCCAGCTCGAAGTCGGCTCCATCCCGCAGCGCATCGTAGGGGCAGGCATCGACGCAGATGCCGCACAGGATGCAGCGGCTCTCGTCGACCTCGTACTTCTGGAGGATGCGCGGCTTGGGCATGAGCGCCCCGGTCGGACAGGTCTCGGCGCACCGCCCGCAGGATACGCAGGGCGTGTCGTTCAGGCTCATGTCGAGCGGCGTGGTGACCAGCGTGTCGAAGCCGATCCGCATGAAGTCGTAGCAGGCCGCCCCGACGACCTCCGAGCAGACCTGGGCGCATCGGCCGCAGTCGATGCAGCGTGACGGCTCGCGCAGGATGAAGGCGTGGCTGTCGTCCCGGATGTAGTCGTGATTGATCCCGGTGAAGCGGTTCTCGGACACGCTCCGGTAGCCGGCACCCTGGTGGAAGCCCGGCTCGAGTGTCGGCAGGGTGGTGCCGTATTCGATCCCCAGCCGGCGCAGGTCGCAGAAGCCGATCGCCTCGCAGGTGCATTGCAGGCAGCGGGTGCTCTCGGCCACGGCCTCGGCCCGGCTGTACGGGATCTCGTACTCGACGTAGCTCCGGTTGCGCAGCTCGGGGTCCATCGCCTTGAGCCGGTAGCGGGGTTCCTTGACCTCGCTCGTGAACGGCACGATCGAGAGGAACTCGGGCTGCGGCTCGGCCAGCGTCTGGCGGGTCTTGAGGGCGCCCAGGTCGAGGCCCTTGACGAAGGCATCCACGGCGTAGGCGCTGCGCCGGCCCTCGGCGATCGCGGCGACGACGGTCGCCGCGCCGATCCGGACGTCGCCCGAACCGAAGACGCCCGGCCGGCCGGTCTCGAAGGTCACTGCGTCGGCCTTCAGGCGGCGCTGCTTGGTTGCCTCGAGCCCATCCGAGCCCGGACCGAACCAGCTCAGGTCGGGACCCTGGCCGATCGCCAGGAGGACCCGGTCGCATTCGAGGGTGAACTCCGTGCCGGGAGCGGGCTCGGGCCGCCGCCGGCCGGAGGCGTCTGCCTCGCCAAGCTGCTGACGAATGAACTCGACGCCTGAGACCTTGCCTTTACCATCGACCAGCACCCGCACCGGGGCCGCCTGGAAGATGGCCGTGGCGCCTTCCTCGATCGCCTCGTGGACCTCGTCCGAGGCGGGCATGTCCTTCATGTCCCGGCGATACACCAGGGTCACTTCCGAGGCGCCCTGGCGGACCGACGTGCGGGTGCAGTCCATCGAGGTGAAGCCGCCCCCGATGACCACGATTCGCTTGCCGGCGTGGCCGGGGAAGGGCAGGCCCAGGGTCGCCGTCTTGAGGTACTCCAGGCCGTCGAGGACGCCTTCGGCATCTTCGTTGGGGATGCCCAGCTTGTTCGTGTCGTAGCAGCCGATCGTGATCAGGACGGCGTCGTAGCCCTGGCCCTGGAGGTCGTCCAGGCTGAAGTCCCGGCCGAGCGCCTGGTTGCACTCGATCCTGCCGCCCAGCCGGATCACGCTCTCGTACTCGGCCTCCAGGACCTCGACTTTCGGCAACCGGTACTGGGGGATCCCGTAGCGGAGCATCCCGCCCGGTGCGGCGTCGCGCTCGAAGACGGTCACGTCGTGGCCGGCGATCAGGAGGTAGTAGGCCGCGGCCATGCCGGCCGGGCCGGAGCCGATGACGGCCACCCGGCGCCCGCTCGCCGGCTGGACCTCGAACGGGACCGGCGGATCGATGCCCTCGTTGAGCATGGCCTTGATCACCTGGTCACCGGCGTAGCGGTGGCTGTCCCGGATCGCGATGGCCTCGTCGACCTCGTCGCGCCGGCAGTGCTCCTCGCACGGTGCCGGGCAGACCCGCCCGAGGACGGACGGGAACGGGATCGTGCGCTTGAAGATCCGGCTCGACTCGCGCCAGTTGCCCTCGGCGTTCTGCTTCAGGAAGCCCGGGATGTCGATGTGGCTGGGGCACTTGTTCTGGCAGGGCGGCAGGCAATAGGCGTTGTGGTCGCTGAAGATCAGCTCCAGGTTGGTCGCACGCAGGCGGCGCACCGCCTCGGTCTGGGTGGCGACCTTCATGCCCTCCTCGGCGGTCCGGGAGCACGAGATCGGCGGGTGCTCCTCGCCCTCGACCTCGACCACGCACATCCGGCAGGCGCCGAAGCCGGGCAGCTTCGGCTCGTAGCACAGGGTCGGGATCTCGATCCCGTTGTCCCGGCAGACCTCCAGGATCGTCTGGCCCTCGCGGCCCTCGACCAACCGGCCGTCGACCTCGACCCGGATGGCGGGCGTGGCCTGCGGACGCTGCGGGGCCTGGGTCGTCAGCAGGCGCTCGGGCAGTGTCTCGGCGGCGGCTGGGGCGGGGCGCGCGATCAGGTCGGTCATCGTGGGCGGGGCCTCATTGCGCCGATTCGCCGTCGGCCACGGCGACCTCGTGCTGGCCGGCGGCCGGCTGCGCTGCGGGCTGGAGCTTGGCGTCCAGATCCGCCTGAAAGTATCGCATCACGCTGGTCAGCGGGAGCGTCGCCAGGCGCTCGTGATCGCACAGGGCACTGGCCACGATGTCGGCCGACAGGTCGGCCAGCAGCCCGGCATCGGTCGGCCGGGGCGTACCCGCATTGATCCGGGTGGCGATCTCCTCCATCCGGCGGGTGCCGATCCGGCACGGGATCGTCTTGCCGCAGGCCTCGCCGGCGCAGAACCGGGTGAGCAGCTCAGCCAGGTCCACGACATCGGCCTCGGCCGCCGTTGCCACGACCGAGCCGGACCCGATATGGGCGCCGGCCGCGCGCAGCTCGTCGAAGGCATATGGAGTGTCGAGCAGGTCGGCCGGCAGGATTCCGCCCGAGGGACCGCCGACGAGGATCGCCTTGGGTGCCGGCCCGGATCGGGTGATCGTGCCGGCCAGCGCCACGATCGCCCGGAGGGGCGTGCCCGAGCGGGACTTCGGCGACGCCGGAGCCGCCGCCGCCTCGAACGTGGACGAGGATCGTGCCCGGTGCCTCGGCTGTGCCGATCGCCCGGAACGCTGGCGCGCCCTCGCGCAGGATCCACGCCGCGAGGGCCAGGGTCTGGACGTTCTGGACGATGGTGGGCCGGCCGAACAGGCCGCGTTCGGCGGGAAAGGGTGGCCGCTGCTCGGGCTGGCCGCGCTTGCCCTCGAGGGCCTTGAGCAGGACCGTCTCCTCGCCGAGCATGTAGGCGCCCTGGACCGGGCGGATCTCGATGAACAGGGGCCGCCCGCTGTCGAGCAGCTCGGCGCCGACGAAACCGGCCTCCTCGGCCGCGGCCAGGGCCGCTTCGAGGCCCTTGATCGCCAGCGTCTCGGTGGCCCGCACGGCGATGATCCCGGTCTCCGCCCCGATCGCCCAGGCCGCGATCGCCACGCCCTCGATGACGGCGAACGGATCCCGCTCGAGGAGGGTGGCATCGGTCCGGACCGCCGGGTCGGCACCGTATCCGTTGGCCACGACATAGCGCCGGTCGGCCGGCGCGGCCGCCGCGGCCTGCCACTTGTCCGCGGTCGGGTAGCCGGCACCGCCCCGGCCGCGCAGGCCGGCCGCCCTGATCTCGGCCACGACGCCGGCCGGGGAGAGGCCGCCGACCGCCTTCTTGAGGCCCTCGAAGGCACCCGTCCGGACCGCTTCGTCGAGATCGGTCGGATCGAGCCGCCCCTCCCGGCCGAGGAGTGGCTGGGGCCACGCGCCGGGGGATCTTGAGCAAGCTCGTCATCGGCTCGGATCGCGCTTCAATTGGCCCGCCCGGCCCGCTTCGGCGGCGCGGCGTGGCCGCCCGCGACCAGGTCGAGGCCGGCCAGGTAGCCAGCCGTGGACTGGGCCCGTCCGGTCCCGACCGCCGCCGGCTCGCTCGCCGCGCCGAGCCCGGGGCCGGCGGCTCGAACCGGAGGTGGTCGTAGTAGGTGGCGGTGCCGTAGACCATGGCGTACCAGGCGCCCGTCCCGAAGCTGATCCGCTTGAGCGCAGCGACGGGCAGGTAGCCGTAGGCGGACTGGGTCGCCTCGAGGATCTCGAGCATCCGCTTGGGGTCGTGGTCGGCGTCGTGGAGGATCGCATCGACCGGCCCGATGTCGATCGGCGCCCAGTGCTGGTAGGCCTCGTCGGGCACGGTCCGGCCGGCCCGGCGCAGGGCGGACTCCTCGCGCCGCTCGCCGTAGGTCTCGGAAGCGCCCCAGTGAACGGCATAGCGGCCCTTCGTGTCGACCCCGCCCATGTCGATGCACTCGATCGGGCAGGCCTGGGCGCACTGGAAGCAGGTCTCGCACTTGAGCGTGCCGTGCTCGTCGTACAGGAGCTGCAGCCGGCCCCGGAACTTGGGCGAGATCTCGGCCGGGATCTCCGGGTACAGGTTGGTCACCTTGGGCTGGAAGAAGCGGCGCAGGGTGAGGGCCATGCCGCGCGACGATGCCGAGGCCGGGGATCAGGCTCATGCCGCGGCCCTCAACGGTTCACGACCAGGATGGCCAGGGCCGTCACGAACAGGTTGACCAGCGAGGCCGGCAACAGCCACTTCCAGGCGAAGCCCATCAGCTGGTCGATCCGGACCCGGGGCAGGGTGCCCCGCATCCACACGAAGGTGAACACCAGGACGTAGGTCTTGCCCATGAACCAGATCAGGCCGACGACCCAGTCGAAGCTCAGGAAGGCCAGCCCGAGGATTGCGGCCACGACCAGCAGGTTGAACAGGATGAAGCCGATGACCAGGGCCTGCCAGAACTTGACCCGGCTGTTGAGCAGGTAGAACGGCAGGCCCAGGATCGCGATCGACCAGGGGCGGACCGATCAGCGAGCAGGAGCAGCAGCTCGATGCCCAGGCCGCCCGGATCGAGCGACACGGTGACCGGGAAGGGCCAGTTGAACGGCGCGTTCCAGCCGCCCAGGAAGAGGGCCACGGCCAAGCCCGAGGCGATGAACACGTTGACGTACTCGGCGAAGAAGAAGAACCCGAAGCGCATGCCCGAGTACTCGGTGGCGAAGCCGGCCACGATCTCCGAGTCCGCCTCGGTCAGGTCGAACGGCGTCCGGTTGGCCTCGGCGGTCACCGCGATGAAGAAGATCACGAAGGCCAGCGGCTGGCGCCAGAGATACCAGTCGAACACGTTGCCGGCCTGGCCGAGCACGATCTGGTTCAGGCTCATGGTGCCCGCCAGCAGGATGATCCCGACGACCGACAGGGTCAGCGGGATCTCGTAGCTGACGATCTGGGCGGCCGAGCGCAGGCCGCCCAGGAGCGAGTACTTGTTGAAGCTGGCCCAGCCCGCCATCAGCAGGCCGACGACCGTCAGGCCGCCCATCGCGAAGAAGTACAGCAGGCTGATGTTGAAGTCCTGGCCGAACAGGCCCGGGGCGAAGGGCAGGACCAGCAGCGACATCACGCTGGCCATGTAGACCACGACCGGGGCCAGGGTGAAGACCGGCACGTCGACGCCCGTCGGGGTGAAGTCCTCCTTCATCAGGACCTTCAGGCCGTGGACCACCGACAGCGCCGAGCCGAACGGGCCGACCCGGTCGGGGCCGTAGCGCAGGTTCATCAGGGCGATCACCTTCATCTCCATGAAGATGATCAGGAAGGCGCTGGGGACGTCATCAGGAGGACCACGGTGACCGCCACCACGAACCGGACCAGGGGCAGGTTGGCGGCCAGGAAGTCGACGATGATCCCGCCAAGGAGGGCGATCAGGACGGCCAGGCCGATGGTCAGGACCGCGCCGAGGGGGACGACGACTGCCAGGACCTTGCCCGGGCACGTCAGCCGATCCCAGGTCCGCCCGACGACCGTCATCTACTTGTCCACTCCGCCCATGATCGGGTCGAGCGAGGCCATGATCGCCATCGTGTCGGCGATCAGGTTGCCGGGCATGAGCAGGCCGACCGACTGGAGGTGGATGAAGCTCGGGTCGTGGATCCGCATCCGGTAGGGCTGGTCCGAGCCGTCGCTGATGACGTACGACGAGTACTGGCCGCGGGGACCCTCGATCGCGGCGTAGGCCCGTCCCGGGCGGGGCCGGATCAGGCGCGGCAGCTTGGCCATGACCGGGCCGTCGGGCATCTCGTGAAGGCACTGGTCGATGATCCGGAGGCTCTGCTTGATCTCGTCCATGCGCAGCAGGTAGCGGGCGAGGCAGTCGCCCTCGGTCCGGGTCGGGATGTCGAAGTCGAGCTCGGGATAGACGCTGTAGGGATGCGCCCGGCGGATGTCGAAGGGCACCCCGGTGGCCCGCAGGTTCGGTCCGGTCATGCACATCCGGAGCGCGGTCTGGGTATCGATCACGCCCAGGCCGCGTGCCCGGCGGACGAAGATCTCGTTCTCGTTCAGGAGCGCCTGGTTCGAGTTGATCTGGTTGGTTGCCTTGCTCATCCAGGTGCCCAGGCGGCTCATGAACTCGTGGTTCAGGTCGCCGTTGACGCCGCCGATCCGAAAGTAGTTGAAGAGCATCCGCTGGCCGGTCAGCGCGGCGAGCATCTCGACGATCTCATCGCGCTCGATGAAGCTCCACAGGATCGGGGTCAGGCCGCCCAGGTCGAGGGCGAACCAGCCCATGAACAGGGCGTGGCTGGCGATCCGGTTGAGCTCGCCCGACAGGACCCGGATGTATTCCGCCCGGCGGGGCACCTGGACCTCGTGGAGCTTCTCGAAGGCGATCACCGGCGACCACTCGCAGAACAGCGAGCTGATGTACTCGAGCGGGTCCATGTAGCAGATCGCCTGGTGATAGTCGGCGTTCTCGCACAGCTTCTCGACGCCCCGGTGGAGGTAGCCGAGGACCGGGTCGAGGTCGACCACCTTCTCGCCGTCGATCTTCAGGACGACCCGCAGGACGCCGTGCGTGGACGGGTGCTGGGGGCCCATGTTCACGAACATCTCGCCGTCGCGGAGGGTGTAGAACTCGGCCTCGCGCTCGGTTCGGGGCGGGTACGGCGGGATCGGCTCGAACACGCCGAGCTGCTCGTCGAGGGTGATCCGGGGATCGTCCGAGGAGGCGTGGGCGGGGATGTCGAACGGCGATTTGGTCGAGGTCATCGTCAGCCCGCGCTGGCCTGGCGGATTCGGGCCTCTTCCTGGGCGTTGGTCGGACCGTGGGTCTGCTCCATCGGCCGGACCCCGCCGGCCGGTGACCGGGAAGCATCATCGGGCAGGAAGAAGTCCTTGCGCAGCGGGAAGCTGGCGTAGTCGGGCGGCATGTAGATCCGGCGCAGGTCGCGGTTGCCCTCGAACGTGATCCCGAACATGTCGTAGGCCTCGCGCTCCATCCACTCGGCACCCTTCCACAGGAAGGTCACCGAGGGCACTCGCGGATCGTCCCGGCTCAGGCCGTCGGCGATGACCCGGAGCCAGTCGGCGGTGGAGTCGCTCCACAGGTGGTAGACGACCTGCATCGCGCTGCCGGTATCGACGCCGGACAGGTCCGACAGCATCTGGAAGCGGAAGTCGCGATCGTCGTGGAGGGTGAGCAGGACATCGGGCACGTCGCCCGGTCCGATCCGGATCTCGGTCTCGTCGTTGCGCTGGCGGATCGGTCCCGGTCAGCCGCTGGCCGAAGCGCGCCTCGAGGCGCTGGCGGAGGGCTCGATCCACTACAGGTCCTCGGGCACGGTCGGACCGATCGCCCGCTCCGGCCAGTGGCCCCGCCGATCCTTGATCAGCTGCTGCAGCTTCATCAAGCCGTAGATCAGGCCTTCCGGCCGGGGCGGGCAGCCGGGCACGTAGACGTCGACCGGCATGATTCGATCGATGCCCTGGATCGTGCTGTAGCTCCGCTTGTAGCGCCCGCCGGAGCAGGTGCAGTCGCCCATCGCCACGCACCACTTCGGCTCGGGCATCTGCTCCCACAGGCGGACCAGCGGGCCGGCCATCTTGGTCGTGCACGTTCCGGCCACGATCAGCACGTCGGCCTGGCGGGGCGATGCCCGGAACGGGAACATGCCCCAGCGATCCATGTCGTTCTTGCTGGTTGCGGCCGACATCATCTCGATCGCGCAGCAGGCCAGCCCCGACAGGAGCGGCCACAGGCTGTTGGCCCGGATCAGGTCAAGGACGATGTCGGCCTTGGTCGGGATGATCTCGAGCGGCCCGGCCCAGCGGGCGTTGTCGCGGCGGCCGGCCCCGGACGCCTCGAACTCGCGCAGGTGGGTGATGTCCGACTCGAGCCCGCCGTTGTAGGCGATCGGATTGGTCGACTGCCACAGGGTGTTGGGCACGACGATCGGCTCGACCAGGTCGCGCGATTCGGTGATCACGGCGGGCAGGTTGGCCGGATTGCCTGCCTCGGGCTTCAATGCCACGTCAGGACTCCCTTGCGCCAGGCGTAGGCCAGCCCGAGGAGACAGGATGCCCACGAACAGGAGCATGCTCACGAAGCCGCCCAGGAGCAGGCTCCGGAACGCGATCGCCCAGAGGTAGATGAAGATCACTTCGATGTCGAACGCGACGAACAGCAGGGCGTACAGGTAGAACGACAGGCCGAACCGGCCATGGGTGTCGCCGTAGGTGTCGATCCCCGACTCGTAGGGCAGGCCCTTGTGGACGTCGCCCCGGTTGCGGTGTGAGATCAGCCACGCAGCGCCGATCGTGCCGAACACAAAGGTGACCCCGGCGAAGGCGAACCCGATGATGTACCAGATCCCGGTCAACTGATCCTCGCGTGCTCGTCAGGGGCAGGGACGCGGCAGGAGCGTGGCAGGTCTGGCAGCACGGCCCCGCACGGCCATTCTAGCGCGGCGCGTCGGAGCGGGGAGGTTGGCGGCCTGGCCGGGACTTGGGCCGGCCACCCGGCGGGCCGCCCGGCGCGGCCTCGCCTGGCGGCAGCGCGCGACGGCCCCTTGGACGCGGACCCGGCCGGGTCCCATTCCGCGCCCATTCCGCGCCCCTTCCGCGCCCATGTCGCAGTTCGCCGCAGGCGAACAAAAGCCGCCTTCGGGCGGTTCCAGCCGGTCGCTGCCGATCGATCCAGCCGCTCTGTTCGCCTCCGGCGAACGTATCGGCAACGCGTGGCCAATCTGAGCCGCGAGCAGGCCAGCGGGGTGGCTGATTCGTCCTTTCTGTTCACCTCGGGCGAACAGAGTCATCACCCCCGGGTCACGTGGCCGGGATATCTCTCCTGGCGATAAGAACGCCTGAATCGACCCTGCCAACGGCCCGGCCGGGGTGGCGCGCGTTCGGCTCCGACCGAGGCGCCACGAGCACAGCCTTGCCCGAGGTACGTGTCAAGAGGAGGGTGGATCGAGGGATCGGCCGCGTCGAGCGCGCGTGCAGTTCGCGGCCGATCCCCCGACGATGGCGCCGTGCCCAGCGCCCGGCACAGACTGCCCGCGGCTCGGGTGGCGGATCAATAGGGCGAATGCCCTACCGCGGCCAGCCCTCGAAGCGGACCCTCGATGCGGCGACCGAGCAGGACGGCCCGGAAGGCGCCGAGCGCCGCCGGGTCGAGGAAGCGAGCCACCGCCGATCGAGCGGCGAGCCAGCCTTCCATGGTCGTGGCCGGATTCGAACGGATTCGCTCGACCAGCTCTTCGAGCCCGCAGCCGAGCAGGAACTCCGACTGGGCCGCCTCACCAAGCACGGTCAGGCCGGCCGCCACGGCCCCCGACTCGAGGGCGGTCAGGTCGACGTGGGCGGTCAGGTCCTGACGGCCGATCGCGATGAACGGGTCGGCGTGGGCGCGCTGGCCGGCGTACGCGCGGAGCGAGCCACCGAGCCGGGTCCTGGCGTACAGCACCGGAGCATGGTGGCCGTAGTCGAGGACGAGGACGAGCCCGCGCTCGAGTATGTCCGAGACCCCCGAGAGCCAGGGCTCGAGGCCGAGGCAGATCTCGGCCACCTGGCCTTCGACGAGCGTCACCGAGTCGGCCTCGAGGCGCTCGGCGAGGGCCGGCGTCGACGGTTCGGCGGCTCGTTCGACGGGCCGTCCCGTCGTCTCGTCCCAGGCCACGTAGCGCTCGAGCAGCCGCCCGGCGCGGTACTCCACGCGATGGACGGGCAGGGCATCGAGGAACTCGTTGGCGATCACCGCGCCCGCGAAGCTGGCGCCGGTGTCGGTCGCTGGGCGCAGCCGGAGTGCGGCGCGCTGGGCGATCTCGCGACGGCGATGCTCGTTGATCTCGACCGGGTCGTATTCGAGCGCATCGGCCAGCTCGGAGCCATCCTCGCGGAGCCCGGCCAGGATCGTCGCGGCCAGCGTGCCCGAGCCGGCTCCGTACTCGCGCAGCACGAACCGGCTGGGCCGATCGAGCCGCTGCCAGACCTCGTCGAGCTGACGGCCGACAGCTGCGCCGAACAGTGGATGGGTCTCCGGCGCGGTCAGGAAGTCGCCGCTACGACCAGGCCGATCCGCCTCGACCCGGTAGTAGCCACGCTCCGGGTCGTACAGGGCGATCGCCATGAACCGGGCGAAGGTCAGCGCGCCGTGCGCCCCGATCTCGGCCCGGATCTGCTCGAGCAGGGCCGGGTCGCTGTCGGCCGGCGGGGGGCCCACGGCGGCCGATCTGCGGAGGTCGGCGGAGAGGCCGCGCGGGTCAGTCATCGGCCGGCGATCAGCCGGACGCCTGGGCCCACGAGCGAGTGGCCGCCGAGCAGGATAGGGATCTTCGCTTGCCGGGCGGACGTGGTCAGCTCGCGCAGCCAGGGATCGTCGATCCCGACCGGTTCGAGCAGGTCCGATGCGAATCGGTCCTCGGCGGCCGGCCAGCCCAACTCGTCGGCTCCCAGCCGGTGCGCCAGCAGCACCCGGCTGTCGACGATCGCCGCGTCGCCCAGCTCGGCCAGCCGGGCACCGAGCGCCGCCGGGCCGTCGCGATCGAGGAGCATCCCCAGGATCGATCGCGGGGGCCGCTGGGCGGGACCACCGGTAAGACGCCCCGAAGACCGCAGGCCGCGCTCCTCGACCAGGGCCCGGACCCGGCAGCGGACATGCCGTTCGAGCCAGCCGATTGTCGCCGCGGACGTCCGACCGGCGACGACGAGCTCGGCCCGGGGGTCGGCCATCACCCGGCGGACGCCCGCCAGGTGGTCGA
>CAVRHD010000007.1:0-270175 GCA_963720965.1 uncultured Chloroflexia bacterium
GATGTCGCGCCACAGCGCCACGCCGACCGAGCGGCATCCATCGCCGTGCTGCCTCCGCCGACGACGGCGACAGCGCCCGTCAGGCGGGGCACCGGCCCGAGGTTGACCTCCTTCAGGAAGCGGGTCGCCGGGATGACGCCGCGGAGTCTGTCGCCCTGGACGTCTAGTCGGCGGCTCTTCGGCGCCCCGGTCGCCAGGAAGACCGCCTGGTAGTCCCGTTCGAGGTCGTCGAGGGTGAAGTCGCGGCCCATGACCGCGTCGAGGCGGAGCTCGACCCCGAGCGCGACGATTCGGGCGATCTCGGCCTGCAACGTCTCCCGCGGGAGACGGTAGGCGGGGATGCCGATGGCCATCATGCCGCCCGGCACCGGCATCGCTTCGAGAACCGTGACGCGGATAGCCGAGGCGGGCCAGGTAGTAGGCGGCCGACATCCCGGCCGGACCGCCGCCCACGATCGCAACCCGCTCCGCCCGTGTCCACGCAGGTGGAGTGATTGGAGGAAGGATTCCGTGTTCGACCGCGAACCGCTTCAGTCCACGGATCGCGATCGGCTCGTCGAGCTCGCCCCGACGGCAGGCGGCTTCGCACGGCGCCGTGCAGATCCAGCCGCACACGGACGGGAACGGATTGACCTCGGCCGCGACGGCATAGGCATCGTCATATCGCCCCGCGGCCACCAGGCCAACGTACCGACCTGCGTCCGTCCCGGCGGGACAGGCGGCCTGGCAGGGAGCATCCTCCGAGCCGTGGGCCTGTGGAAGATGGCTGCGAAGGGCCGGCTCGATGGTGCCCGCTTCGCCAGGCCGCGATACCGTCGAACGGGGAGACTTTGGTCCGCTTGAGCGACTCGCGAGTGACCGACGACAGCGGGATCCAGGCGTTGGCAGCGTGATCAGCCGGTCGGGTAACGGGGCCCTGACGCGGGGCGAGCGACGTTGGACCGGCCGTGGTTGTGAGCGTGATCACGGCGACCGGGCACTCGCGGACGCAAATCGTGCAGCCGACGCACTCGCCAACCTGGGTCGGATGCTCCATCAGCCACGGAATCGGGCCCTCTCCAGGCGAAGCCTCGGGACCCGGCGCCTGCGGACGGGACATGTCCAGGGCCTCGACTGGACAGACGTCCATGCAGATCCCGCAATTGATGCAGTTCCGATGGTCGATCTCGATCAGATAGCCCACGGTCGCCTCCAAGCGGATTGCGCTGACAGTGGCGATTCGAACTGACTGGCCACAGTGCCGTTGCGGCTCCTTGCGGGGGGCCATTCGGCCCCTCGCACTGGCCAGATTCCAAGGCATCACTCGGCATGCGAACCATCCAGGCGTCGGGCGAACCGAGCGAGGAGCGCCTGGGCGGTTCGGCGGGCTACGAAGTGGAGGAGGCGTTCGTCGATCAGCAGCCCCAGGCGCCCGAGCGGTGGTGCGTACTCGCCCTCCAGGACGAGGAGCTCGGGGCTGATCGAGAGCCGGCCGGCGAAGACTGGAAAGAGCGGCGTGATCGAGTCCGATTGCCAGCTGATCGCCACCTGAATGACCTCGTCGAGCGGAGCGACCGGGCCGACGTCGATCAGCGCACCCTTGCCGATCGGACCAGGCGAGCTGCCATCGGTGATCGGCAGGGCCAGGACCGATCTCACCCGTCGCGAGCCAGGGTGACCCGCCTTGAACTCCAGCGGTTCCCCGAGCCAATCGAGCTGCTCGAGCGCGGACGGTGCGAGTGCCATGCCGAACTGTCCGCGCGTCGCCACGGTGAGGTGAACAGAGCCGGTCGTTTCAGGGGCCGGTCCGATATTGCGGCTCATGACCGCGGACGCTGGACCTATTTGAGTCGTTCAGTCAGAGCCGTTCGGCCCGGATCCGAGGGTAGTTCGGCAGGCGATGCGTCGTTGTGGCGCTACCTCACTCTCATCGGGAACGGCAGCGAGCGGGTCAAGCCGGGACGACAACAACGTGGTACGGGTCGTGCACGGTGAGGCGGTTGGAAATGCTGCCCAGGACGAGGCGGCCGAGGCGGCCCCGACCATGCGAGCCGACGACAATCAGGTCGCACCGTTCGGCGGCGGCCGCGAGGAGGATCATCTCAACCGGGTCGCCTTCCCAGACGAGGAACGTAGCTCTGGCCCCTGCTGCCCGAGCCTGGCTCACGAGGGTCTGGACACCAGCCTCAACGTTCGCTCGCTCCTGGTCGATGCGCCGCAGGAAGCGCCCACCCGCCAGTCGCAAGCTGAGTGGATCGATAACGCTCACGACAATCAACTCAGCGCCGTGTTCCACGGCGAGGGCGATGGCACGTTCGGACGCAGCCGTCGATTCCGGCCCCAGGTCGGTCGCCAGCAGGATCCGCTGGATCTCGGCCTCCGCTCCAATTCGCGGCCGCACCATTCCCGCGTGCTTCTCCGTGGTATCCATCGATTGATGGTCGGACCGGCAGGCTGGCAGGGCCAGTGACCTCCGGACGGTTGGTGGAGGCCAGACGGCCCCTCCGAGATCGGCGGATCGCTACGATGATCTCGTGGCAGGAACACGAAACGCGCCGATCGACACCACGAGTCGGGTGCAGGCGGCCCTCGACGCGGCGGTCCGGGCAGTCGCCGAGCTCGCGCCGATCGATGACGTCCTCCAGGTCATCGTGGACCAGGTCCGACCGGTCGTGGACGCCCAGTACGCGGCCCTGGGCATCGTCGACGTTCGGGGCAGGATCGAACGCTTCATCACGAGCGGGATGGATGCCGCGACCCGCCGAGCCATCGGACCGTTGCCGGAGGGGCACGGCCTGCTTGGCTTGATCATCGAGGAGAACCGCCCGTTCCGGATTGCGGACTTGAACGCGGACTCCCATCGTTATGGCTTTCCGCCGAACCATCCGCCGATGTCGAGCTTCCTCGGCGTCCCGATCATCGTCAAGGGCGCGACCGTCGGCCGGCTGTACCTGACCAACAAGATCGGCGCCGACGAGTTCAGTCCACGTGACCAGGCCCTCGTTGAGACCTTCGCCCTGCATGCCGGCATCGCGATGGACAACGCCCGACTCCACCAGGAACTCCAGAACCTTGCCGTGATCGACGAACGCGAGCGGATCTCGAAGGATCTCCATGACGGGATCATCCAGAGCCTCTATGCCGTCGGGCTGTCGCTCGAAGATGTGCCCGACCTCATCGACGAGGACCGCCCTGAAGCAGCCGCCCGGATCGAGCGGGCGATCGACTCGATCCACCTATCAATCCAGGACATTCGCAACTTCATCTTTGGCCTCCGTCCGGGCCTGCTCGAAGGCGCCTCCCTGGTCGGCGGCCTGACAGCGCTGATCGACGAACACCGTCACAACGCGATGCTCGATTTCGAGCTGGAGGCCGGCGAGGAAGATGTCGACCCAGACCGCCGAGATCACCGGGCAGTTGCTGGGAATTGCCAGCGAAGCGCTCAGCAACATCACCCGCCATTCCAGGGCCAGCCGGGCGACGGTCAGCCTGGCTCGTGTCGCGAACGACGAGCTGTCCATCCTCGTCATCGAGGACAACGGCCTGGGGTTCGACCCAGCGAAGGTCGGCAAGCTTGGCCACCAGGGCCTCGCGAACATGCGCGAGCGGGCCGCCCGGATTGGCGCAACCATTACGATCGATAGCGCTCCGGGCCGAGGGACGCGGCTCGTGATCCACTTTCGTGATTCACAGGGAGGTCTTGGTGCCCGAGTCTGACCCGCCATCAACTCGCCGATTGGACCTCTTGATCGTCGACGATCACGAGGTCGTCCGGCAGGGCCTGGTATCGCTGCTTGGCCGCAGGCCGGAGTTCAACGTCGTGGGCGAAGCCGGGACAGTTGCCGAGGCGATCGAGGCCGCGCGGCGGTTCAGACCTGACCTCGTGATCATGGACGTGCGCCTGCCCGACGGCTCGGGCATCGAGGCCTGTCGCGAGATCCGTGCCGAGATGCCCGACACGCGCGTCGTCATGCTCACGAGCTACCCGGACGAGGAGGCCGTCCTGTCGGCGATCATCGCCGGCGCCAGCGGTTACCTGCTCAAGCAGGTTCGGGCGCGTGACCTGGTGGCCGCCCTCGAGGCCGTCGGCCGGGGCGAGTCGCTGCTCGACCCAGCGGTCACCGGCAGGGTGCTCGAACGGGTTCGGCGGATCGCCACCGCCGACCAGCCCGACGAGCTCGCCCAGCTCACGAGCCAGGAGCAGAAGATCCTGCTCCTCGTCGCCGAAGGCAAGACGAACAAGGAGATCGCCGGCGAGGTCTTCCTGTCCGACAAGACCGTCAAGAACTACGTCAGCTCGATCCTCGGCAAGCTCAATCTCGAGCGCCGGGCCCAGGCCGCCGCGTACATGGCCAAGGTCCATCGGACCGGCGGCGGAAGCTGACCACCACGAGCGACCTGGCTTAGCAGGCCGACAGGCACGCCAATTCGAGTCGCTTGACCCTCCCGGCGAGCCGCCCACGGGAGCAGCAGTCGGCCAGCAGGAGGTGCGGCCATGGCAGCACGCAAAGGCACTGCTCCCGGGTCCCAACCCGATCAAGACGCGAGCATCTGGATCGACAGCGAATCAAGCCGTGATCATTCGAAGCTCGGCTGGGTGTCCGGCCGGGGTCGAGGTCCTCATCCGCCTGCCGACTGAAAGCGAAGCGCACTTTGAGGGTAGGACGGCCGACGAAGTGCTCGACGCCGAGTGGGTCAAGGTTGCCGGTCCCATCGAGCGGCAGACGGGCTTTGATCGGGCCTTCGTTGGGCTGACCCATCGGCCTGACCGGCTCGTAGGATCCCGCCAGCTCGATCCGATCAAGCCCTGACGGTGCGGATCGTCTCAGCAGCCGAAGCAGTCTCGGCGATCGAGAGCCGCCAGCAGGTCTACCTTCAATGCGCGGCGGCCACACCGTCGGTGTTGCTTGACGCCCTGGTGGCGCGCGCACCTGAGTTGCGCGACGTGGGCATGGTCCACCTCCACACCGAGGGGCCCGGCCCCCATCTGGCGCCGGCTATGGCCGGACATTTCCGGCATCGCGCCTTGTTCGTGGGCCCCAACGCCCGGGCAGCAGTCAACGAGGGTCGCGCCGATTACGTTCCGGTCTTCCTGTCTGAAGTCCCGCAGCTGTTCGAGCGGGGCGTCCTGCCCCTCGACGCCGTCCTGGTCAATGCCACGCCACCCGACGAGCATGGCTTCTGCTCGCTTGGCGTGTCGGTCGAAGCGATGCATGCCGCGATCGGGGCCGCCCGAACGGTGATCGTCCAGTTCAATCGAGCGATGCCCCGGACGCTCGGCGAAAGCTTCATGCACGTCGATGCGATCGATCTCGCGGTCGAGGTCGAGGTCCCACCGTACGAACTGCCGGTCAGCCTGATCGGCGACATCGAGAGGCGCATCGGCGAGCATGTCGCCGGTCTGGTGCCGAACGGGGCGACCATCCAGCTCGGGATCGGGTCGATCCCGGCTGCCACGGCGCTCGCCCTGGTCAACCATCGGGACCTTGGCATCCACACCGAGATGTTCACCGACGCCGTCGTCGACCTGGTCGAACGGGGAGTCGTGACCGGAGCCGCCAAGGAACGCAATCGGGGCAAGATCGTGGCCGCGTTCGTCATGGGCACGCGTCGCCTGTACAAGTTCATCAACGACAACCCGATGGTCGAGATGCGTTCGGTCGATTTCACCAACGACACCCACGTCATCCGATCCTTTCGGACGATGACCGCGATCAATTCGGCGATCGAGGTCGACCTCGGCGGCCAGGTCGCGGCAGACTCGATTGGCAGCCGGATCTACAGCGGGGTCGGCGGCCAGATGGACTTCATGCGCGGTGCGGCGCTGGCGCCCGAGGGCCGGGCGATCATCGCGCTGCCTTCGACCGCGGCGGGCGGAACCGTCTCCAGGATCAGCCCGGAACTGGCCGCAGGAGCCGGGGTCGTGACCACCCGCGCCCATGTCCGGACCGTCGTGACCGAATGGGGCGTCGCCGAGCTGTTCGGGCGAAGCCTTCGCGAGACGAGCCACAGCCCTCATCGGCA
Organism: uncultured Chloroflexia bacterium; assembly: GCA_963720965.1. Lineage (GTDB taxonomy): Bacteria > Chloroflexota > Limnocylindria > Limnocylindrales > CSP1-4 > Palsa-1033. The sequence continues at coordinate 6,004 of CAVRHD010000007.1, forward strand.
TCGCCCATCCTGACCATCGGGATCGCCTTCGCGCGGAGGCGCGCCGGCTCGGGCTCGGCTAGGTCCGGCTGCACGATCTACGATCCGATGATGCACGCACTCCTCGTCGAGCATCCCGGCCCGATCAGCGGTAATCCCCTCAAGTTCACCGAAATCGATGATCCGGAGCCGGGCCCCGGAGGGATCCTTGTGCGGGTTGATGCCTGTGCCGTCTGCCGGACGGATCTGCAGATCGCGACCGGCGATCTCGCGCCGCACCGGTCGCCTGTCGTTCCCGGCCACCAGGCCGTCGGGGAGGTCGTGGCGGTTGGGCCCGGGGTCAATGATTGGACTATCGGCGAACGGGCCGGCACGACCTGGCTCGCCGGTTTCGATGGAACCTGCCAGTTCTGCCTGGCCGGCCGCGAGAACCTGTGCCGTTCGGCCGTCTTCACCGGATGGGACAGTGATGGCGGATTTGCCGAGCTCGTGAGCGTGCGGGCGGACGTCGCCGTGCGCATCCCGGCCGGGATCAGCGACCTGGCGGCAGCGCCTCTGCTGTGCGGTGGCGTGATCGGCTACCGCGCCCTGCGGATCAGTGGGATCGCGCCCGGCGGACACCTCGGGCTGTACGGCTTCGGGGCCTCGGCTCGCCAGGCGATCCAGGTGGCACGCCACTGGGGCTGCGAGATCCACGTCGCGTCGCGCTCGCCGCGCGATCTCGACCGCGCCATGGCCCTCGGTGCCACAAGCGTCGGTGGCTACGACGATCCCCCGCCCACGCCCCTGGACGCGGCAATCACCTTTGCGCCCGTTGGCTCGGTCGTCGTGTCCGCCCTGCGGGCCCTCGACCGAGGTGGCGCGGTCGTCGTCAACGCGATCCACCTCGACGGGATCCCAGCATTCAACTACGACGACCTGTGGTGGGAGCGCTCGATCCGATCCGTCGCGAACGTCACCCGAGCCGATGCGCGGGAGTTCCTCGACCTCGCGGCCGTGATCGGGGTCGAATCCGAGGTGGAGGTCCACCCGATGGCTGCGGGCAACGAGGCACTTCGGCGGGTGGCCGATGGCTCCGTGGACGGCGCCGCGGTCCTCATCCCCGGGTGACGGCCGGGACCTGGCCGGCCGACATCCCCGGCGATCTAGCGGGCCACCACCACCGTCGTCTTCGAATGGGTCGCGACGTGCTCCGAGACGCTGCCCTGGAGGGCGCGTGACAGGAGACCGAGGCCGCGCGAGCCGACCACGACCATGTCGTAGCCGCCCTCTTCGGCGACCTTCTCGATCGTCGCCGCCGGGTCGCCAGCCGGCTCGTGCATGAGCGGCTCGATGCCCCTCTGCCGCAGCAGTCGACCCGCCTCGACGAGCTCGGTCGTGTGTACCGCCCGGTCGTCCCACGGGTCAACCGGCACCCGATCGGAATGGACCGGGATCACACTGACAACGCCAACCGTCGCCTCGAACTTCTGGGCAAGCTCGGCCGCGAGGTCGAGCGCACGGCGGGAGGCGTCGCCGCCGTCGTATGCCACCAGGATCTTCTTCATATCTACGCTCCTATCGCCACCGACGGGCGAGCCCGACGGGCTGAACCTCAATTCGAGCATGACCCTGACCGGACTGCCAGACGACGGCCGCGGGTCATCTGGATCCGGGCCTATCGGCCCTCCAACGCGAGCCGTCTCGACGAGTGGGCCATCGCGACCGCAACGCGATGACTCATGGCCCTCGCCGGCTCGCCCCGTCACGATCGACCCTTGTCTGGAGGTCAGCGGCACACCTGGCCCAACGAGGGATCACGCCATGGCAACCAGGATTGAGGGAACCGAAGCGATCTGGGCGTTCGCCGAGCATGAGCACCAGGACCTCCAACGTGGGATCAACCGGATCCATGAGGTTGGGTGCGAGGTCGGCCTGCGAGCGGTGCCGAACCTGTCGACGGACGTGGTCGCCATCATGAGCTGGGTCCACGGCACGCTGGAGCCGCACATTGCCTGGGAGGACGGCTGGCTGTATCCCGAGATCGAGGCACGGATCGGATCCCCATGGGCGACCCGCGCAGCGCGCTTCGACCATCAACAGATTCGCCGGATGGCGTCCCTCCTGTCGGACGACGCGATCGGCCTCGCCACGCGCTCACCGGGGGATCACCAGGCTGCGACGCGTTGCCACCTCTTCAGCCTCGAGGCCCTGCTGCGCGCCCACATCGAACGGGAGGAGCGATTCCTCATCCCATTGCTGGACGACCGGGCGCCGGTCGTCAGCGAGCGGGGCCAGGGTTGACCGCGGTCGCGCTCGACCCGCCCGGGGTCGTGCCGCGCCTCGAGAACCTGGGCTTCCTCGCCAGCTCGGGCCTGTCCACGCCGCTGCCCGGCTACCTCCTCGTCGCGCTCCGTCCGACGCCATCGCTGCGCCACTACGATCCCGAATCTGTCGACTACTGGGTCACCGAGCGAACTCGCGGATCTCGTCGCTCGCTCACCCGTCAGACCGACCTGCCCCTCCTGGCCGACGTGTCCTGGGGGCCCGTCCGGATCGTCGATCGGCTGGGGACCGCCAATGAGTACCTGACCTTTGGCGGGCGGCTCAGTGCCAGCATGGTCGACGATGTCGTCGTGGCCGTCCTGACCTGTGACACGCCCTTGCTCAAGGCCGGCGGGCACTCCCAGCAGGTCGACCTGGGAGCCGAATCCATCGGCGCGTTCTTTGGTCGGCTCCTCCGGGCGATCGACTATATTCCCGGTTTCGAGGCACGTGTCTCGGCAGCCGAACCCGTCGCTCGATATGCCGCATTCCTGTCAGACGCACTGAAGAGGTTCCGGGCTAGTCCAGGCCTGCGTGACGCGGAACCAGAGGTGCTCAACGCGCTCGAGGTCGAGCGGCGGCGAATCAGGACCAGCGACCCCGGCCAGGTGCTCGCGGGCGAGGAGCTGTGGCAATCGAGCATGTCGGCGGTCGTCCCAGTCGAGAGGGGTCAGCTCAGTCGTCCGTGGGGCGAGGCCCACGATCGCAGCACACGGATGTAGTTGGCGCGCTCGAACGCGGCGGGATCCGGGGCAGTCGCCCGGCTCGCGCTGCCACGGAGCTGGGCGACCGATTCGTAGTCATTCTCGTCCAGCCAGACCTGCAGGCCGGCTTCCACCGTGGAGATGTACTCGGGTCCGTGGCGCAGGACGGCTGACGTCATCATCGCTACATCCGCGCCGACGACGAGACACTTGACGACGTCGATCGCATCGTGCACACCAGAGCTGGCAGCGAGGGAGACATGCGGGCCGAGCTGGGGTCGCAGGATCGCGATCCAGCGCATCGGCAGGCGCATTTCCCAGGGGTGGCTCAACTCCAGCCTCGGCTCGACTTCGAGGGTATCCAGGTCGAGGTCGGGCTGGTAGAAGCGATTGAACAGGACCAGGCCACCGGCCCCGGCGTGGACGGCCGCCTGGGCGAAATTCGCAAAGGCCGAGTAGAACGGGCTCAGCTTGACGGCCAGGGGGATCCTGATCGAGGCGCGCACGGCGGCGATCAGCTCGAGGTCACCCGCCTCCATGTCACTCGCCGTGCTGGCCGGGTCGGCGGCGACGCGGTACACGTTCAGCTCGAGGGCGTCGGCCCCGGCCGACTCGATCCGGCGGGCGTAGTCGACCCAGCCACCCGACGTGGTGGCGTTGAGACTGGCGATAATCGGCACCGCTACCGCCGCCTTGACCCGTTCGAGCGAGGCGAGGTATCGATCGGCCGTACCGGCTGCATTCCCGGTGGCCGGGAAGTAGTCGAGGGCCTCGGCGAAGTGCTCGGTGCCCTGCTCGAGTGATCGATTCAGCTCCAGCTCCTCGGCCAGGATGTCCTCCTCGAACAGCGAAGGCAGGACGATCGCGCCTACGCCCGCCCGCTCGAGGCGCCGGGCGAAGGTCGGGTCCGTGTTCAGAGGCGACGCTGACGCGACAATCGGCGATCGGAGCTCGAGACCCAGATAGCGCGTCCGCAGGTCGGCGCTCATTCCTGATCGCCACCGAGGTCGTAGTGGTAGCCGGCGTCGGTTTCGACCTCGGGCAGGATGGCCGGATCGGGGCGATGGACATGGGGGACGGTACGCTCAATGTCGGCCAATTGCTCGTAGTAGCGCCAGCGCTCGTCGGCATCGGACTGGGCGAGCAGGGCCAGCTCGGCCGCGCGTTCGGGGTGCGTTCGCTGCAGGATCGCGAAGCGGGTTTCGTTGGCCACGAAGGCCGCGATCGGGATCGACGGTGCAGCAGAGTCGAGCTTGAACGGTTTGCCGGTGTCGATCTCGGAGGGGTGGAAACGGTAGAGCGGCCAGTAGCCGCTGCGGACAGCATCCTTCTGGTGGGACATCGACTTCGTCATGTCGATCCCGTGAGCGATGCAGGTGCTGTAGGCGATCACCAGCGACGGACCCGGCCAGGCGTCGGCCTCGAGCAGCGCCTTCGTCGTCTGCTGGTCGTTGGCGCCCATCGAGATCTGGGCGACGTAGACGTTGCCGTACGATCGGGCGATCGCCCCCAGGTCCTTCTTCGCAGGTGCCCTTGCCAGCGGCCGCGAACTTGGCGACCGCACCCCGCGGCGTTGCCTTTGAGGCCTGGCCGCCGGTGTTCGAGTAAACCTCGGTATCGAGGACGAGGATGTTGACGTTGCGCCCCGACGAGAGGACCTGGTCGACGCCGCCGAACCCGATGTCGTAAGCCCAGCCGTCGCCGCCGATGATCCATACGCCCTTGCGGACCAGGTCTCCAGCAAGTGCGAGCAGATGGCCGGCATCCACCGCGGTCGGACCGTTGATCTGGCGGAGGGCAGCCCGCAAGCGCTCGACGCGAGCGCGCTGGAGCTCGATGTCCGCCTCCGTCTCCTGGCTCGAGTCGAGGAGTCCGGCGACCAGATCGGCGCCGAGTACCGGCGCGAGCCGACGAACGAGCTGGCGAGCCTGGTCGGTCTGGGCGTCGAGTGCCAGGCGCATCCCGAGCCCGAACTCGGCGTTGTCCTCGAACAGCGAGTTGTTCCAGGCCGGACCTCGCCCGGCCGCGTTGACCGTCCACGGCGTCGTCGGCAGGTTCCCGCCGTAGATGGAAGAGCAGCCGGTTGCATTGGCGATGATCATCCGGTCCCCGAAAAGCTGGCTGACCAGCCGCAGGTAGGGCGTCTCGCCGCACCCGGCGCAGGCGCCCGAGAACTCGAACAGTGGCTCGAGCATCTGGCTGCCCTTCACGGTGCCGTGGGCGACCAGGCCCCGATCGAGCATCGGGATCGACTGGAAGAAGTCCCAGCGCGGCCGCTCGACGTCGCGGTGCTCGGCGACCGGGGCCATGTTGATGGCCTTGTGGCTCGCATCGGTCTTGCTCTTCGCCGGGCAGACGTCGACGCACACGCCGCAGCCCGTGCAGTCGTCGGGCGCAACCTGGATCGTTAGCCGATGATCGAGGAGGTCGTGCGAGCGGAACTCCTTGTGCAGGAATCCGGCCGGGGCGCCGTCGACGGCCGCAGCTGGGAAGACCTTCATCCGGATCGTCGCATGCGGGCAGACCATGGCGCACTTGCCGCAGTCGATGCAGATCGTCGGGGTCCCAGATCGGGAGCATCTGGGCGATCGCCCGCTTCTCGTACTTCGCGGTCCCGGTCGGGAAGGTCCCGTCCACCGGGAGCGCGCTGACCGGCAGGAGGTCGCCGTCGCCCGCCAGCAGGCGACGGGTGAACCGCGCGACGAAGTCGGGATCGGCATCGACGCACGGCCTCGGCGCGCCATCTGGTCGATCGTTCGCCCGACGAGCGAGACATGGGCGAGACGCTCGAGCGACCGGTCGATCGCGGCAAAGTTGCGCTGGACGATCGCGTCGCCACGCTTGGCGTACGTCTTCTCGACGAACGCCTTGATCTGCCTGATCGCCTCGTCGGCCGGCAGGATCCCGGCAAGGTGGAAGAAACATGGCTGCATCACCGTGTTGATCCGGCTGCCCATGCCGGCCTCGGCCGCGACGGCCAGGGCGTCGATCACCCACAGGTCGATGTCCTTGTCGACCAGGAGTCGCTGGACACGGGCCGGCAGGTGCTCCCAGACCTCGTCCGGGCCGTACGGCGCGTTGAGCAGCAGCGTCGCCCCGTGGCGCGCGGACTCGAGGACCTTGGCCTTGCCCAGCAGGCCGAACTGGTGGCAGGCGACGAAGTCGGCCTCCTCGACGAGGTAGGTCGAGCGGATCGGTTCCGGCCCGAAGCGCAGATGGGACACGGTGATCGAGCCCGGACTTCTTGGAGTCGTATACGAAGTAGCCCTGCGCATACAGGTCGGTGCTCTCGCCGATGATCTTCACCGATGCCTTGTTGGCCCCGACCGTGCCGTCCGACCCGAGTCCGAAGAAGACCGCCTGGACCTCGCCGGCTGGTCGGGGATGCCGGAACTCAGAGTCGATCGGCAGGCTCAGGTGGGTCACGTCGTCGTAGATCCCAACCGTGAAATGGCGCTTGGGCGTGGTCGAGCCGAGCTCCGTCGAAGATCGGCTTGATCATCGCCGGCGTCATCTCCTTCGACGACAGACCGTAGCGCCCACCGATGACCCGAGGAACCTTCGCGAACGGCGGTACCTCCTGGTCCATCGCTTCGGCCAGGCTGGCCACGATCGCCAGGTAGAGCGGTTCGCCGACCGCGCCAGGCTCCTTGGTCCGGTCGAGCACTGCGATCGAGCGCACCGTTGGCGGCAGGGCCGCCAGGATCTGCTCGACCGGGAACGGCTGGAACAGCCGAATCCGGAGGAGCCCAACTCGCTCGCCGGCGGCCACCAGGGAGTCCACGGTCTCCTCGATGGCGCCGGTCGCCGAACCCATCGCCACGATCACCCGCTCGGCGTCGGGCGCGCCGTGGTAGTCGACCAGTCCGTACTGCCGGCCGGTGCGGGCTGCAAGCTCGTCCATCACCTCCTGGACGATCGCGGGGACCGCCTGGTGGAACGGGTTGGATGCCTCCCGAGCCTGGAAGAAGACGTCGGGGTTCTGGGCCGTGCCGCGCACGACGGGCGCGTCGGGGGTCATCCCTCGGGCTCGGAACGCAAGCACGTCGTCTTCGCGAACCAGGGCCCGGATGTCGTCGTCGTCGAGGATGACGATCTTGTTGATCTCGTGCGAAGTTCGGAACCCGTCGAAGAAGTGAATGAACGGCACCCGGGCCCGCAATGTTGCAGCGTGGGCCAAGAGCGCGAAGTCGTGGGCTTCCTGGACCGAGCCTGCGGCGAGCATCGCCCAGCCGGTGGTCCGCGCGTGCATCACGTCGCTGTGGTCGCCGAAGATCGACAGGGCATGGGTGGCCACGGTCCGAGCCGCGACATGGATCACCGCCGGCGTCAGCTCGCCCGCGATCTTGAACATGTTCGGGACCATCAGCAGGAGGCCCTGCGAGGCCGTGAATGTCGTCGCCATCGCGCCTTTCTGGAGGGCCCCATGGAGCGCTCCGGCAGCGCCGGCCTCCGACTGCATCTGGACCACGTCGGGAACCTTGCCCCACACATTCGGGCGGCCGGCCGCCGACCAGTCGTCACAGTGTTCAGCCATGGGCGACGCCGGGGTGATCGGATAGATCGAGATCACCTCGCTCACGGCATAGGCAACCCGGGCGGCTGCTTCGTTGCCATCCAGGCATTCATGACGCTGGTCCAAGTGCGGTCCCCCTAATCGGATCAATTCGTGCCGCGGCTGCCGGGCCGGTGACGAATGTGAGCGCGAGCCGGCGCGGATCGTCCTCCCGGCTCGCGCGCTGGTTTGCCACCTACGGGCGAATTGCCACCTTCAGCACGCCGTCGCGGTGGTTGCCGAAAAGGTCGTACGCCTCGACGATGTCGTCGAGGGCGAACCGATGGGTGATCAGCGGCAGCGGATCGAAGCGACCGGATTGGACCGTCGCGATCAAGCGCCGCATTCGCTCCTTGCCACCCGGGCAAAGGGTCGTCACGATCCGATGTCCACCCAGGCCGGCGGCGAAGGCGTCGTACGGCATCTCGAGCTTGCCCGAGTACACGCCCAGGCTCGAGAGCGTGCCGCCGGGCCGCAGGCAGCGCAACGCGCTCTCGAACGTCTGCTGGGTTCCCAGGGCCTCGATGGTCACGTCAGCCCCGCCCCCGGTCAGTCGCATCACTTCAGCGATCACATCGACCTGGGTGAAGTCGAGAACGACGTCCGCCCCCATTCGCCGGGCCATCTCGAGCCGCACCGGGTCGCTATCGACGCCGATGATGAGCGAAGCGCCGGAAAGCTTGGTTCCCGCAACCGCGCACAGGCCGATCGGGCCGAGCGCGAACACGACAACCGCATCGCCGATCCGCACCTGCCCCGACTCGGCTCCACTGAACCCGGTCGAAGCGATATCGGCCAGCAGCACGACCTGCTCGTCGGATACCCCGTCCGGAATCGGGGTCAGGTTCGCCTGGGCCGCCGGCACCAGGAGGTATTCGGCCTGAGCCCCATCAATCGTGTTGCCGAAACGCCAGCCACCGATGGCCTCGTAGCCTCCGCCATGGCCGCATTGACTGAGGTCGCCAGACAAGCAGGCACGGCACTGGCCGCACGGGGTGATCGCGCCGACAAGAACCCGCTGACCGACCTCGTAGCCGACTACTCCGACACCGAGCTCGTCGATCACGCCGACCGGCTCGTGACCGATCACGAGTCCAGGCCGAACCGCGTACTCGCCCTTGAGAATGTGAATGTCGGTTCCGCAAATGGTCGTCGTGGTAACCCGGACGACTGCTTCGCCGGGGCCCGCGTGGGGCCGAGGGACCTCCTCGACCCGGACGTCACCCGGCCCGTGGAACACCGTTGCCCGCATCGTATCGACCGTTCGGGCCGTCGTCCGATTGGTCTCGACAATCATCGTCATGGCTCGCCTCCAAGGCTTGCTTGATCGGCGCGAACTCAGCCGCGCCGTGGCTGTTATCCGGCCCCGCTAACGATCGACGGACTGACCCACCCGGGCCAGTGCCATTGGTCATCTGGAGCGCCGATCGACGTCCTCGGGCAGGACTCGAGGCGGGGCGACGTTCCGCCAGCCGGTGGTGACGAGCGGCTCCCCCCGGTTCGACCTTCGGCACTGGCCCCACGCTACGGGCAAGTGGAGGCTCGCTTGACCAGGCTCGCGCCATGTACGCGCGGACAAATCAAGTCAAGACCGTCGCCGATAGAGACTCGCTGATTGATCAGCGCGTGGAAGCGTCAGGGCAAGGAGTGAAATGAAGATCCTTTTAGCCATCGACGGCTCACCCGCCTCCGACCGGGCGATCGAGATGGTCGCGACGACTACGTGGCCGGACGGCAGCCGGATCCAGCTGGTCAATGTCGGCGAAGCCCACCTTGCTGCGTACGCGGTGATGCCCGGCGTCATTCTTTCGGCCGAGGCGGTCGAGGCGGATCTGCAGCTCGACCGGGACCATCGAGCAGAGCTGTTGGCCGGCGTGGCCGGCCGGCTCGCCGGGCCCGGGCGCTCGGTCGAGACAACGGTCATCGAGGGCCGGCCGGCAAGTTCGATTGTCGATGCGGCCCGCGCCAGCCAAGCGGACCTGATCGTGATCGGCAGCCACGGCCGGGGGGCGCTCGGTTCGGCCGTCTTCGGGTCGGTCGCGGCCGAGGTCGTGGAGTACGCCGACACTCCGGTCCTCATCGTTCGGACAACTTCGATCAGTCGGCTCGTCCTCGCCGATGATGGGTCGGCATCGGCCGCCGCCGCTCGCAGCCTGCTCGGTCGGATGCCAGGCTTCCAGGGCTTGCCCGTTCGGGTCGTCAGCGTCGTGGAACGGCAGCCAAGCTGGTTCGGGTGGTCAGCCGAAGCCCCGGCCGTGAGCGCGGCCCTCGAGGACGCAATCCAGGCCGCGTTGAGCGAGCACAGGACCATCGCGACAGCCGGCGCAGCAGAGCTTTCATCGGCCGGGCTGCTCGCCGAGAGCCTCGTTCCGAGTGGCGATCCCGCTCATGAGCTCGTCCTGGCCGCCGAACAGTTCAAGGCGGACTTGATCTTGATGGGCACGCGCGGCACGACCGGCCTCGAGCGGCTCCTGCTTGGGAGTGTCGCCCGCAAGGTCGTCCAGCGCGCCCATTGTTCCGTGCTCGTGCTCCGAGCCCGAACGACCTAGCCCGGCGTTCGCGCTGACTTCGCCCGGATCGGAGCCTGGAGTCTGCCGCCCGCGGCCACAAGGTCCCGGGCCGAAGGGGCCACCCGACCCGTCAGGTCGGGCCGATAAGCCCATCCGCGGGTGGTCGGCCGGGCCGTACGTTGAGCGTGCTGATAGAGAAGCCCCCGATGTACAGGGGCCCTGAGCCGAAAGGGATGGCACGAATACATGACTCCGACCAAGGCACGAGCAATCGCAGGTCTGCGGATTGCCCTCGGTGCCGGCCTGCTGTATGCCGGACTCGAGAAGGTCTTCCAGTTCGCCGGAACCGGCGCGTTCAACGCGGCGGGCTTCCTGACCCACGCGACCGGTGGTGCCCTGCCCGGCTCGGCCGCCACCGCGATCGTCAATCCGACCCACGACTTCTGGGTCTCGCTGGCGGGCAACGCGGCCGCGGTCAGCTCGATCAACTTCCTCGTCCAGGCCGGTGAGATCGGGATCGGGATCGCCCTGATCCTTGGCTTCGCCACCCGCTTCGCAAGCATGGCTGGCGTCCTGATGATGGGCCTCTTCTACATCGCCAACTGGTCCTTTGCGACCGGTCCGTTCAACGAGCAGTTCATGTATGTGGCCGTGGCCGCCTTCCTGGGCCTCGTCGGCGCCGGCGAGTACTACGGAGTCGATGCGCTGATCGAGAAGACCGACGTTGTCAGCCGGAACCACGTCCTGCGCTACGTGCTCGGGTAATCGGCCGGTCGGGCTGGGGCCCGACTGATCCGGGCACAAGATCCGAAGCGGCGGCGAGCGAGGAGCTCACCGCCGCTTCAACGACAGAAACCAAGGAGGTTGTTTCCATGTCCACCCGTGTCGGCATCAATGGCTTCGGCCGGATCGGGCGCCAGACGCTCAAGGCACTCATCGAGCGAACCCCCGATGTGGAGGTCGTCGCCGTCAACGACCTGATCGACACCTCGCTGAACGCCCTGCTGTTCAAGCACGACTCGACGTATGGAGCGTTCGATGGCTCGGTCGAGCACACGGCCGACAGCCTGATCATCAACGGCCACGAGGTCAAGGTCCTCAAGGAGCGGGATCCGGAGAACCTGCCTTGGGGCGACCTCGGTGTCGATATCGTCCTGGAGTCCACCGGCATCTTCACGACGGCCGAACGGGCCGGGGCCCATCTCCGGGCCGGGGCCAGGAAGGTGATCATCAGCGCGCCGGCGAAAGGCGAGGACATCACGATCGTGCTGGGCGTCAACGAGGATCGCTACGACCCGAGCGCGCACCACATCATCAGCAACGCGAGCTGCACGACGAACTGCCTGGCTCCCGCCGCGAAGGTCGTCCACGACCTGGTCGGGATCGAGCACGGCCTGATGAACACGATCCACAGCTACACGAACGACCAGAACATCCTCGACGTCGCCCATCGGGATCCGCGCCGTGCGCGCAGCGCCGGCCAGAACATCATCCCGACGACGACGGGTGCGGCCAAAGCCCTCGCCCTCGTCATCCCGGACCTCAAGGGCAGGTTCGACGGGTTCAGCCTTCGGGTGCCTACGCCGACCGTCAGCGTGGTGGACTTTACCGCGCTCGTCAGCCGGCCGACCTCAGTTGAAGAGTTGAACGACGCCTTCCGGACGGCGGCAGGCGGCCCGCTCAAGGGCATCCTGGGGGTCTCCGACGAGCCGCTCGTATCGATGGACTTCAAGGGCGACAGCCGGAGCTCGATCATCGACGCCGCATCGACGATGGTCATTGGCGGCAATCTGGTCAAGGTCATCGCCTGGTACGACAACGAATGGGGCTACAGCTGTCGCGTCGCGGACCTCATCGCGTATGTGGCCGCGCGTCTGCCCGTCGCGGTTTGACGTTCCGGCGGGGACGGGATCGACGCCCGCTCGCTAGCGTTGCGCTGGGGACGTCCACCAGACCCGTCCCCATCTGTCGGCGCCAGCCGGACGAGGATCGACAGCTCAGATCAAGCTGTCGAGCGATGCCGCTGCGAGTTCATTTCGCAATGCGTCCTGTGCTGCGCGGAACGGCTCGTGCACATCACAGACGCCCTCACGCTGGCAGGGACCTCCGCGCAGAATGCAGGTCCGTCGGCGGGTGTCTCCCTCGACCGCCTCGATGATCGCCAGCAGATCAATCGACTGTGGCGGGCGACCGAGTTCGTGTCCGCCCTGGCGCCCGACGATCGAGCGCACGAGGCCGGCTCGGGCCAGGTCGCCCATGATCTGGGGAAGGAAGCGGACCGGGATCGTCATCGACGCAGCGATCGCCGGCGTGGTCAGCCGCCGGCCGTCGGCCCGGCCAAGGGCGAGCATGGCCCGGATCGCGTAGTCCCCGCGGCGAGTGAGTTCCAGGCGCACCTAGCTGACCTTGAACAGCCCGAGGGCGCCCTTGGACGCATCGCAGAAGCGATGGGTCACGAACGGGTACGTGCCCGGCTCGGCGAAGGTCAGCTCGACCATGGCGCCGTCTCCGGGCGGGATATCGATCGTCTGGCGCATCCCCGTCCGGTTCACCGGGTTGCCATCGGCCTCGACGTGCGAGAACAAGGCGCCGATCACGTGAAATGCTGACGAGGAGTTCGGCCCGGCGTTGACGATGTAGATCCGGACGAGCTCCCCGGCCGTCGCCGTCAAGGGAGTCGTCTTGTAGCGGTTCGCCTGGCCGTTGAAGACGACGAAGTCGGGCGGATTGTTGAGCATCTTTGCGTACTCGCCGCCCGAACCATAGAACTCGCTCTGGACGAGGAGGTATTCGCGGGCCGCCGGCCGGCCACCCTTGGGGTCGACGATGATCGCGCCGTACATCCCATCGGCCATGTGCATCAGGACCGGGGCTGCCCCGCAGTGGTACATGAACACGCCGGGATACGTCGCCGTCCAGTTGAACGCGAAGGACGCGCCCGGGGCGACCTCCTGGTAGTTCTTGCTCCAGGCGGTCTGGGCGGCGTGGAAATCGATTGAGTGGGGCATCTGGCCCTGGTTCGTCAGGGTGAACCCGACAGTGTCTCCCTCGGTCATCCGGAGGGTCGGTGCGGGCACCTGGCGACCGAAGTTCATCGAGCGGTAGGCCGCCGCCGGCGAGGCGGAGATGAGGATCGTCTCGTCGGGGCCGTCGTTCGAGGTCAGCGCGAACGGGATCGGGTTGGCCCTGGGCAGCTGATAGGTCGGTGGGATCGCGAAATCGGCCGGGCTCGGGTCGTGTGCCCCGGCCACTGCGAGTGGCGACGGGCTGGCCTCCGCAACCGAGCCCGGACTCGCGGTTGCGGCCGGCCCCATTGACATGCCCGCCATGGCGGACGCGTCGGGCGCGCCGCCGGACGGCGCCGGACTGGATGGTGCGAACGTCCAGGACTGAGCAACCGCCGGGGCGCAGGCCGTCAGGATCGCCCCGACGCCGACGCTTCCAGCGACCAAACCGGTCTTCCGCAGCAAGGCTCGTCGGGTCAGAAGGGTAGGCCCCTCCCCGTTCGCGGGTTGGGCAGGAGAACTTGTCTGGGTCGCCATCGGTTGGTCTCCGTCGTCGCGCGCTGTGATCGAAACAATGTGTAGTGAGTGCGTACACATTGGTCCTCGGCAGACGGGCGCGATAGGGCCATTCGGCCTGTTTCTTGCCCCGGGCCGGAGCCCGATCCCAGGGGTCGCCGGGCGCCGCCGGGCCTGGCCTGCAGCGGCGGCCGCAGGCCAGGCCACCATCGAGCGCGCGAGGGATCAGCCGGGAGCGACGGCGTCCGGTAGTGGTGCGCTTGGCTTCGTGGCTGTGTGCCAGGGGACACCCAGGAAGGGCAGCAGGTACCGGTCGAGCCCGTACCAGCCGGCGACCTTCCAGGCCAGGATCAGGCCGATCGTGAAGGCGAACATCACCGGGTTGACCGAGGTCGAGCCGGCGAGCATGTACGACATGTTCATCGTCGCCCCGAAGAACGCCGCGATGCCGGTCAGGATCCCGAGGAGCAGGCCGATGCCGACCGCGAGCTCGCCGACCGACACGACCCAACCCATCCAGGTCTGCGCGTTGTGGTCGATCAGGAACTGCAGGAAGGTCCGATACCACTCGAACGTGATAGCCGCGTGGCCCGTGGTCGGGATGGCGACGGCGCTCTTCCAGTAGCCGAGGAGAGCCGCCCCGCCGTCGGTCCAGCCGGTACCGGTGACCTTCTCCCAGCCGGCGACGGCCCACTCGAAGCCGAGGAACAGGCGGATCGGCAGCCAGATCAGGCCGGCCCGGGTGTTGCTGAACAGGTAGCGGGTGAAGGCCGGGCCTTCGACCTCGATCGTCTCTGCCTCCGGCGCCTTCCGATCTTCGAAGAGCAGCACGAGGACGGCGACCATCAGGACCCAGAACACCACGGTCGAGACCGCTCGCGCCGTTGAGCCCGGAGCCGGGATAGAACCACGGATTGACCATGTAGAACAGGATCACGGCGGCAATCACGCCCAGCGGCACCGCCAAGCTCCGATATCGAGCCAACATCTCGACCAAGACCTCTCAGCTGCGCGACGCGGTCAACCGTGGGGACCCGCGGCCATCACCGCACCAGCAGTGTGTACCTTCGCGACACCGCGCGCACACCATCGAGGGCCGAAAGTCACGTCGATTTCCGGGCCGACTGGGCCGGTCGGTCCAACGGGGATGACGAGGACCGAGCACGGCGCGTGGAGCATCACCTTGCGCGCCGTGCTGCCCAGGGCGATCTGGGCGAACCCGGTGAGTCCCCGGGTTCCGACGACGATCAGGTCGACCTTCGCCTTCGTCGCCGCCTCGACGATCGCGGTCGATGGGTCGCCTTCGAGGACCCCCGTACGATCGGCCCGGCCGGCGGCACGCAGGACGGCGGCCGCCGACTCCGCGATCGGCGGCGCACTCGGTCAGCGAGCGGCCTCGACGGACTCCAGATAGGACTTCATGATCTGCTCGTAGAGCCCGGCCTGGACTTCGATGGCCACCGGCATGCGCACGTCGGCCACGCTGACGATCGTGATCGGGAGGCCCTCGAACATCGGCCAGCGAGCGAGAGCGTCGACCGATCTCCGGCTGGGGTCCGAGCCGTCGGTCGCGACGATCATCGGCCCGAGATGCGAGCTCCGCGCTACGAGGACCGCGCATGGTGCATGCTCGATCACCTCGGCGGAGGTTGAACCGAGCAGGCGTGAGGCAACGGCTCCCCGACCCCGATGGCCGACGACGATCAGGTCGGCGTCGAACGCGCGGGCCTCCTCCACGATCGCCCGGGCCGGCCTTCCGTCGAGCAGGATCGGGTCGACGTGGGCATATCCGGCGCCCTCGAGACTCGAGTTGCCGTCTCGAGCGTCCGTCATCAGCTGCGCCGGAGCGCAGGTCGAGGCCGTATGGCGAACCCACTGCGTATTGCTGCATCGCGAGCTCTGAACCGTCCCGAGCACCATGGCCAACCGCAACAATGCGGAATTCGGTGTCGCTCGGGAGGCCCGCTCCCTTGACCAGCTCGAGGCCCTTCGTCGACCCGGCCGACCCATCAATTGCAACAATCACGCGCATGCGCAGCCTCCTGTTTCTGTGGTCGATCGTGGCTGCCCTACCGGCTCGGCCCAGTGCCGCATCGACTCATGGGCACCGGGCCACACGGATCCGAATCCTCGAAGGGCCGTTCGGCACTGGTGCGGGCGGGTCGGAGCGATCACCATCCATTTGGGGAGAGGCACTGTCGGGCCGGAAGGAGCCGAGATGGAAGACAGCGAACGCTCGTTCGCCCGGAACGTCCCGGCCTGGCAGCGCGCCTCTCCAACGAGGATAAGGCCGGCGCAATGCTGCAGGACCGGGTCGATCGCCCGACTTCGCGGTGCCGCGGGCCCGCGAACAGGTCGCCCGTGGCCTGGCCGAGGTCGTCGCCGAGGCGTTCCTGATCCCGGGCGGCCGATTCCCTGCCCCATCTGCAGGACGCCCTCGACGAGCCGATCTCGGCAGCGACCGAAGTCGCGCTCGAGACTCTGATCGATGAGCTGGCCGACCTCGTCGACCTCCTGCCAGCGTGGGAGCCCGGTGCCTGGGAGCGTGCCCGCCTGGAGGCCGACCTCGGCGTCGAATAGACGCGATTCGAAGGGCCGACTAGCGGCCGGCCCGGCTACGATGGGCCGATGGAGCGAACGGAGGACAGCCCAGGCGCTGAACCCAGCGGGCGACCGAGTCTGCCCGCATTGCGGCCAGACGGTGCCTCCCCTGCCCTTCTGCGTTCGCTGCGGCTCCGCCTTCGACCGGACGATTCGCCGGCACGAATACGCCGCCCAGCCGGGCGAGCCGGCTCGCGCCCTGCGGCTCTTCTCGACATTGTTTCCGCACCTGCCGCAGGCGGGCTACGACTCGTTCCGGCATGCCTTCGCCCTCGGCGTCGCGGTCATCGCCGTGCTGGTCGTCGCCGGGTTCTATCCGGTCGGCCTGGTCGTTGCGGCGCTCCTGGTGCCGGTCCTGTTCGTCCTGTATTTCATCGAGGTCGACCTGTACGAACGGGCCCCGCCGCGAGCATCGCGGCGACCCTCGCCTGGGGCATCCTGGTCGGGGCTCATCCTCGGCGGGGCCGTCCGGCTGCTCGGCGGCAACGGCCTGGCCGACAGCTCATCCGACCTCGTGGCGGCCGTGCCGGGCACGGTCGGCGTGGCCCTGCTCGGTGCGCCCTGGCGACGTCGGGCCGCTGTCGCTGATCCGCCACCGGGCTTTCAACGACGTCCTCGATGGGGCCACGTTCGGCGCGATCGCGGGCGCCGCCTACGCCTCGACGTTCGGCCTCGTCCGGGCCGGCGGGCTGCTGACGGCCGGCCTCCGACCGGGCGGCGACCCGCTGCCCTGGTTGATCCGGCTGGCGACGCTGGGCGTGGCCCAGCCCATCCTCGTCGCGGCCGTGTCGGGCTCGGTTTGTGGAGCGTTCTGGCTTCGATTTCGGGCGCCCGTGCGGGATCGCAACGCGCTGGGCCGGCTGGGAACGCCCGTGCTGGCCGTCCTTGGCGGGGCGCTGCTCATCGCAGCCACGGCCGCGGCCCGGGCGCTCCTCGAGGTGACCGCCGGTCTCGGAGCCACCCTGATCGCGGCGGCGATCGGGCTGGTCTGGCTGCGGGCGACGATCCATCTCGGCCTGCTCGAAGAGGCCAACGAGGCAGACATCGGCCCACCATTACGCTGCCCCAACTGCGGCCGGATGACCCCCGGTCACACGTTCTGTGGCTGGTGTGGGATCTCACTCCAGGCAGCACCTCGCTCGAAGCCGATCGCCGGAGCGCCGGCTGAGCCGGCGGCGCCCGGGCAATGAGCGGCGGATCGTGGCAGCCCGGCGACCGGGCGGGCTGGTCGCAGCAGGAGTCGCATTCGAGCAGCGCCTTCATTCGCCTGGGCGTGGTCATGGCCGTCGTGATCGTTGTGGCCGTGCTGATCGTCGGCGCGATCGCGCCGGTCACCCCGCCGGCGGAGTGCCCCGCCGCCCCGGCGCCGTGCAGCGTGCCGCCCGCGCCTCCCGGCGGCATGCCGTCGACTCCGGCGGGTGGCCAGGGCGCCCTGTCCGCCACGGCCGAGCTGGTCAATGGACCCGGACTGGAGCGAGCTCGGAGTTCGGCTTTTCCGTCCACTACGACAGCGACGACTGGGTTATCCAGGAGAACGACAAGGACCTGCTCCAGCTGATCTCACCCTCGGATTCGAGCGGCTCCGAGCGTGACGACTGGGTCATTATCGAAGGCGTCCCGGCAGCCTCGGCGACGCCCCAGCAGCTGATCGATGCGCGGGTCGCGTCGCTGGCCAAGTCGGTGCCCGACCTGGCCGCCGATCCGACCCCTACTACCGGGTGAACGGAGCGGAGATCGGTGACGTGGCCGGCGTGGCCGCGGTCTACGTCGGGACGCTCGACGATACCGACGGGACACCGGTCGCCCCGGTGCGCTACTCGATCGTGGCCGCCTCGAATGGGCAGGTCACCGTCGCCCTGACGGTCCGGACCCTCAACCCCGACGAAATTGCCGACCATGGCCCGCCGGTCCTCACCTGGCACATGTACTCGCGTCAGCTGGCCGACGTCCTCCTCGAGGATTTCCGATGGCCGGCCGCACCCTAGGAACCGGCCGCCTGCGCGGCGGCGCTCTCGTCCTGCTCCTCGTCGCCGGCCCCCTGCTGTCAGCCGCGTCACCAGCGACGTCGGCCGGGCGGTCATCGATTTCGATGCCGACCTGGCGCTGCCTGGTTACGCCCAGGTCCCGGCGGTCGCCGCGGCGATCGCCGACCCGGCCAGTCCGGACTACCGCCACTTCCTGACTGCGGCCGAATTCGGAGCGCGCTTCGGCCTGTCCACGGCGGCAATCGAGCGCGTCGTTGACTGGTTCACCGGGCATGGCTTCCAGGTCACGGGCCGTCCGGCCAGAACCGGAGCGAGATCGGCCTGCGCGGGACGGCGGCCCAGCTCCGCCAGGCATTTGGGGTCGAGCTCGCAACCCGGGTCGACCCGGCCGGCGTGGCCTACCATGTCCCGCTCGGGGCAGCCGTGGTGCCGCCGGACCTGCGGCCCGAGGTGACCGCGCTCAGCGGCCTCGACACTTCGCCGGCGACGCGACCCCAGCCCCACTTCGGGCCGGCCAACGGGTTGCATCCGGCCGACCTGGTCAAGGCCTACGGGATCGAGGCCCTCCGGGCCGAGGGACTGGACGGGTCGGGCCAATCGGTCGCGGTCGTCTCGTTCGACACGTTCGACCCGAAGGACATCGCCGCCTTCGACCGGGCGACCGGGATCAGCGGGCCGCCGGTCCAGGCGATCCGGCTGCCGGGAGCGCCGAAGAAGCCGGGCGACGGCCAGGCCGAGGTCTCGCTTGACCTCGAGACGATCCGGGCGATCGCACCGAAGGCCCAGATCTACGACTACGAGGCGTCCCAGAGCGCCGACTGGAGCGACATCATCGACCGGATCGTCGAGGACCATAAGGTCCAGATCGTGTCGGTCAGCTGGGGCCTGTGCGAACCGACCGTCGGCCCCAGCGTCGGCGATCCGGACGACGTCGCCCTGGCCAGCGCGGAGCTGAGCGGGTTGAGCATCTTCGTGTCGAGCGGCGATGCCGGCGCCTACGACTGCCTCGACGAGGGCTGACGGGCAGCAGCGCGACTTCGAGGTGGCGGTCGACTATCCCTCGGCCAGTCCGCACGTGATCGCGGTCGGCGGGACGTACCTGTCGATCCACAACGACGGGAGCTACCTGGGCGAAGCCGCCTGGCAGGACCCGCTCGGCCAGTCGGGCTCCGGCGGCGGCCTCAGCTCGGTCTTTCCGCGGCCGTCATGGCAGGTCGGGCCGGGGGTGGCGAACTCCGACTCGGATGGCAAGCGCCAGGTGCCCGACGTGGCCGGGCCGGCCGATCCGGCCAGCGGCATGTTCGTCGTGGCGGGCGGCCAGGCCGAAACCGTCGGCGGGACGAGCGCCGCGACGCCATTCTGGGCCGGCTCGATGGTCCTGGCCGCCCAGCTGGCGGCCCAGGATGGCGTCAGCCGGCTCGGCTTCCTCGACCCGGTCCTGTACGCCCTGGCAACGACGAGCCAGGCAGGCTCGCTGTTCCACGACGTGACCGTCGGCTCGAACCTCCTCTATCCGGCTACGGCCGGATGGGACTACGCAACCGGCTGGGGCAGCCCGCAGCTTGGCACGCTCGTACCGGCGATCGTCGCCTACCTGCAGGCCCGCCCCAAGTAGTCTCGGACTAGGGCTTCGCGACCGAAAAGCCGTTGATCCCCTGTCCGGTGGTGTCTCCGGCCGCATGGTCATTCATCCAGCCATAGAGCGGCAGCCCGTTGTACGTCACCTGGATGGTGCCATCGGCCCGGGTGAGCGTGCCGAACTTCCCGGTCACGCCGGTCCCGGCAATCGCGGCCAAACCCGCCGGAACGGTAACCGGAGGCCACGCCGTCGCGCACCCGCCGGTGCACGTCGACGACGTCGCCGTGTCGCCCGACTTGGTGTACAGGGTCAGCCCGTTGGGCCCGACCAGGACCGGCCCGAGGCTGGTCGTGGCGAGGCCAACGACCAGGCCAGACGCGGCGGCCGAGGCCGGTGCAGCGGACGCCGGGGCGGCCGAAGCCGGGGCGGCGGACGCCGGGGCGGCGGTCGGCACTGGCGCGATCGAGGCGGGCAGCGCGGTCACCGGGACAGCGGTGGCGGCGGACGAACAAGCCGCCGCCACGAACGCGATCGCGATCAGGCCGCCGAAGATGCGACCGGTCGCAGGAGTGGACAACTGACGCATGGTGATTTCTCCATCGTTGGACGAGCGGCCGTCACCGCCGGCGAACCCCGTCGGCCCGCGATAACCACTACGCCGGCCGATCCGGCCCCGGTTTCCCCGCCGGCTGCTGGCCGGGCTGGCAGCGCGGGCACCACCACACCGGCCGGGGCAGCTCGCGACCGAGGCTGGCGACCCGGATCTCCGTGCCACAGCGACGGCAGGCCCGGCCGGTTCGCCGGTACACCCACAGCGGCGCCCCGGCCGCCTCGGGCGCACCGCCGGTGGTGGATCGGGTCGGACCCCGCCGGACCCCGACGTTCGAGACGAGCAGGCGCCGGGCGGTGGCGACCAGGCGCTCGATCGTGGCGTCATCGAGGGACCCAATCGCGGCGAACGGGTCAACCCGATCGAGGAACAGGATCTCGCTCCGGTAGACGTTGCCGACGCCGGCCATGATCCCCTGGTCAAGCAGCGCCTCGCCGATGGTCACGTCGGCGCTCGCCGGGCGGCGGAAGCGCTCGAGGACAGCGCGGTCATCGAAATCGGGAGTGAGCAGGTCCGGGCCGAGTCGTGACAAGGCAGGGTGCAGTCGGATCGCCCGGGTCTCGAATAGCTCGACGATCGGCGCATCGAAGCACACCGCGACCGTGCCTTCGAGCTCGAGGACGAGCGCCGCCCGGCTGGCGGAACGCCGCCATGGCTCGCCAGCTCGGTAGAGGTGCCACGTCCCGGTCATGCGCAGGTGAGTCCGCAGCGACAGGCCGCTGGAGAACTGGATCAACAGGTTCTTGCCGGCCGTATCGATCGAGCTGACCGAGGTCCCCACAAGCCGGCCGACCTGCGCCCGGCTTCGGGTCCGCGCCGCCAGCACGGTCCGGCCGACGAGGTACGGTCGGAGCTCCGCGGCCAGGAGGTAGATCGTGTCGCCCTCAGCCATCTCGTTCGGAACCCCTCGGGTGGGCGGATAAGGGTGGTAGCGTACGAGGTGGCGATCCGGGCGTGCCCGCCCGGACGAACCGAGCATCGGGGAGCAATGGATGCACCGGATCCGTATCGCCCTGGCCGTTGTTCCGGCCGCTCTCAGCCTGGTCGGACTGTCGGTGGTCGCCGTCGCGCCGACCCTCGCCGCCAGCTGCGGGTCGAATTCGCCGACCCTCCAGGACGGAGGGTTCGAGGCACCCGTCATTGACCCGAGCTCGTTCAGCCAGCTCGACGCGTCGCTCGTCCCGCCCTGGCAGACGACCGACAGCCAGAACGAGATCGAGATCTGGAGCACCGGGTTCAGGGGCGTGCCGTCGGACGAGGGCAACCAGTTTGCCGAGCTCAATGCGAACTCGCCGGGAACGCTCTACCAGGACGTCGTCACGACGCCGGGCGACATGATGACCTGGACGCTCGAGCATCGCGGCCGACTGGGCAGCGACACGATGAAGGTCCTGATCGGTGACGCCGCAACGGCCGACGTCACCAGCGACACCGGCTGGAACTTCATCTCGGGCGACCTGACCGACGATACGAGTGGCTGGGGGCTGCACACCGCGCCCTATGTCGTACCGGCCGGCCAGACCTGCACCCGTTTCGCGTTTCGCGCGGTGAGTGCTGCCGGCGGCAACCCGTCGATCGGCAACTTCCTCGATGCGGTGGCCTTCCAGATCGCGACGCCGCCTTCGCCCAGCCCGAGCCCGAGCATGAGCCCCAGCCCGAGTGGAGGCGTCGAACCCACGATCCAGGCAACGCCGCCGGTGACCACCATGGCCGGTCCTGCGGGCGGCTCGGGTCCGGGAGCGCTCGTTCTCCTGGCCGTCCTGGCCGGAGCCAGTGGCTTCGTGCTCGGCCTGCGACGAGCCATCCGCAAAACTCCCCCGGCGCACTAATCCGGTGCGCCGGCACACCGAATCCGTAGGACTTTTCGCGAGCCTGTGGTAGTACTTCTGGCCCGAGCCTCGGCGGCTTCAGCGACTGTGCCTGGTCGATGACCGCGAGGAAACAAGAAGGACACGTGAAGATGTTTCAGGACCTGTGGAAACGCTTATCGACCGAGGATGGCCAGGGGCTTGCCGAGTACGCCCTGATCCTCGCCCTCATCGCCATCGTGGCGATCGTTGCCCTGCTCTTCCTGGGCGGCCAGGTCAGCTCGATCCTGAGCAACGTCGGCAGCTCGGTCTAGTTCATCGCCCATTCATCGAGCCCTTGCCTGATCCGGAAGCCGGCTCGATCGAGCCGGCTTCTTCTTGCCCTCAAACGATCGTCAGTGGACCAGGCCGTTGAGCAGGTTCGAGGACGCGCCGAGCAGCCCGATCCCGACCAGCAGCGCGGCCGACGGCAGGGCATAGCGTGGGAAGCGCCGGACGACCCGGCTCATGGCCAGGATCATCACGACGATCGCCGCGACCTTGAGCAGGGCCGGGCCGATCGGGCCGGCCGAGAGGTACAGGCTGTGGGCCAGTGGATTGCTCTCGGCGCCGATGCCAACCCGGGCGACCGCCGGGATGAAGGTGAGCAGGTCGAGGACCTGGGCCAGGACCACGAAGGCCAGCAGGGCGGCGTAACGGCGCGAGATCGCTCGGGGCACCGCCGCAGGATCGCCCCTGCGGTCGGGACCTGTCCCTAGGACATCCGTCCGGCCCGACCGATCTGGTCGGCGCCCGACTGCGTATCCGTCACGTGGACGTCATCGAGCCGGTCCAACCCGCCAGCACCTGGCGATTCGGCTTCCGTGCCCTGTACCGTTTCCTCGGCCTGGTCGATCCCCTGCTGCGCTACGCCTGGCTGGCGTATGGGCTGGGCAACGTCGTCCAGATCACGGTTGTCGGCCGGCGCAGCGGCAAGCCACGTCAGGCGCTCCTGGGCCTGCTCGTCGCGGGCGGACAGTGGTACCTGGGCCATCCCAACGGCCCGGCCCAGTGGACCCGGAACCTTGATGCCGCGGGCGGCCGGTTGCACCTGACCTGGCCCGGCCAGCCGCCCGTCGCCTTCGAGGCGATTCTGCTCGGTCCCGGTCCGGAGCGCGATCGAGCGATCGAGGCGACCAGCCAGCATCCGTTCCCGGGCAACCTCATCTATGGGCTGGCTCGCCGGCATGTCCAGGCCACCGGCCGGTACTACCGCCTCGAGCTCGATCCAGCCGGCTGACTCCAGGTCAGGGCAGGCGCGAGAACCAGGCCAGCGAACCGGCCCCGGCCAGGACGGCCGCCAGGAGTGCTGCGCCGACGAGCCAGTCGGTCACCTCGCGCTGCTCGTGGGTCGTCCCAACGGACGAACCGAGGTCGGCGTAGGCCGCCTGCAGCTGCTCGGCCGAAGCGGCGGCGAAGAACTTGCCGCCGGTTGTGTTGGCCACGGCCTGCAGCGCGGCCGCGTCAACCGGGACCGGGATCGACTGGCCCTGTACGACCACCGTGCCGGAGGCCGTCCCGAAGGCGATCGTCGAGACCGGAACACCGGCCGCCTTGGCGGCGTCGGCCGCGTCGGCATTCGGCCGTCCCTCGGTGGTCATGCCATCGGACAGCAGGACGATGCTGCCGGCCGCCTGGGGGGCGACCGAGGCGTCCGGCGCGCTGGATCCGGCGGCGTCAGGCGACGCGACCGGGGCCGGGGCAACCTTGGGCAGCTCCTCGAGGCTGGCGTAGATAGCCTCACCGATGGCGGTCCCCGGTCCAAGCTGGAGCTGGGCGATGGCCTGGTCGACGGCTTCCCGATCGGTCGTTGGCGTGATCGCGACGCGGGCCGTTCCCGAGAACGCGACGAGGCCGATCTTGGTACCGCTCGGGACGAGATCCACGAATTGGGTGGCCGCGGCCTGGGCGGCCTGGATCCGGCTCGGCGAGACGTCGGTCGCGTTCATGGAGTACGACACGTCGATCGCCAGCATGATCGTCGGCTGGTCCGGGACATCCATCGCCAGGGCCGGTCGGGCGGCGCCGAAGACGAGCAGGAAGACCGCCAGCAAGTAGGCCGCCGCGGGCAGGTGTCGACGCCAGCCGGGCCGGTCCGGGGCGACGCTGTCGAGCAGCTCGGTCGCCGTGAACCGCAGCGCGTAGCGGCTCCGCCGGCGCTGGATGACGAGGTAGGCGATCAGCAGGGCAATCGGAACGAAGACGAGCGCCAGGCGCTCGGGCGCCAACAGGGTCACAGCGGACCTCCAACGAGAGATGGGGCGGTTCGTCCGCCAACCCGCGCCCGGCGGCGCTGTTCGAGGAATCGGATGAGGGGATCGACCCATGGCCGGTCGGTCCATAGGCGGAGGTGAGCGGCGCCGGCCCGGCCGATCCCGGCCGCGATGGCCGCCCGGTCGCGATCGGCGGCCCGGCGCGAACGCGGCCCGGATCTCGGGCCGGGCGGTATCGACCGAGCGGCGCCGGCCGGACTCCGCGTCGACGAGGGTCAGGTAGCCGGCATCGGGCAGGCGGACCTCACGACGGTCGACGAGCTCGATCGCGACGACGTCGTGACGCTGGGCGAGGCGAGCCAGGGGCCGCTCCCAGGTGGTTGGGCCGATGAAGTCGCTGATGACGATGGCCAGTCCCCGCCGCCGGGCAAGATGCCCGATCCGGTCGATCCCCAGCGCGAGGTCGGCGCTGCCGCCAATCCGGGACAGCTGCTCAGCTCGGAGCAGGACCGCGGCCAGGTGGGCCCGGCCGGCCCGAATGGGCACCGTGACTGGACCGTCGCCGGTCAGGAACTCGACCCCGAGCCGGTCGTGGCCGCGGGTGGCCAGCGTCCCCAGGGCGGCCAGGACGGCCTGGGCCAGGTCGATCTTGCGCCACGCTGCCGTGCCGAAATCGAGGCTGCCGGTCAGGTCGACCAGGACCACGACGTCCAGCTCGCGCTCGGCGACAGCGTCCCGGACGTGGGCCACCTCGGTCCGCGCGGTGACCGTCCAGTCGATCCGGCGGACATCGTCGCCGGGACTGTACGGACGGGCGTCGCCGGCCTCGATCCCGTGGCCGGCCAGGAGTGCGAGATGGTCGCCCTCGCGCAGCCCATGGACCCGTCGGCCGACGGCCAGCTCGACGCGACGGAGAAGCCCGGCCGTCGCTCCGGGGCGTGGCTGGTCCATCGGGCGGATCAGGCCGAAGGTGCGGCGACCCACACCGGTGGCTCCGGTGCAAGCGCAGCTGGGCACGGCCGGCTGCTCGACCGGGGCCGTCGGGGTCCAGGCGACCGCGACAACCGGGGCCCAGACCTGCGACAGCAGGGCCACGAGCACATCGTCCACGGTCATGCCTTCGGCCAGGGCCCGGTAGGACAGGACCAGCCGCAGGTTCAACACGTCGTAGGCGACGTCATAGACGTCCTGGGGGACCGCCCGGTCGCGGCCCCGCAGGAGGGCCAGGGCCTTGGCGGCACGGACCAGGCCGAGGCTCGCCCGAGGGCTCGCGCCGTACTCGAGCAGGCCGGCCAGGTGGGGCAGGCCGTGAGCGACCGGGTCGCGCGTCGCGAGGACCAGGCGGATCGCGTAGTTCGTCGTCGCCTCGTCCATCTCGACGGCGCGGGCCGACGCCTGGAGGGCGATGACTTCGTCCGGATCGAGCAGGCGGGTGACGATCGGCGCCTGGTCCTCGAAGCGATTGACGATCTCACGCTCCTCGGTCGGCGTCGGATAGGCGACCGGGATGCGCATGAGGAAGCGGTCCCGCTGCGCTTCGGGGAGCGGATAGACGCCCTCCGACTCGATCGGGTTCTGGGTGGCCACGACCAGGAACGGGCGGGGTGCCGGCATGGTCTTGCCGCCGACGGTGACCTGCCGCTCCTGCATCACTTCGAGCAGCGCGGACTGGACCTTGGCCGGTGCCCGGTTGATCTCATCGGCCAGGACGATATTGGCGAGGATCGGCCCCGGCTCGACATCGAACGCCTCGCGCGAGGGCCGGTAGATCCGGGTCCCGACGATGTCGGCCGGGATCAGGTCGGCGGTGAACTGGATCCGTGAGAACGATCCGCCGATGACCCGGGCGAGGGTGGCCAGGGCGAGGGTCTTGCCCAGGCCGGGGACGCCTTCGAGGAGGCAATGGCCCTCGGCCAGGACAGCGGTCAGGAGCCGATCGATCATCCGCTCCTGGCCGACGATGACCTGCTGGAGCTCGAGCCGGACCTGCTGGAGCCGGACGTGGGGAAGGTCGCGCTCGTTCACTGTCCGCTCCCGGTTGCGCCCGGCTGCTGGAGCTGCGGGCCGAGGTACTGCTGGAGGAGCTGCCAGAGCTGCTGGAAGCTCGGGTCACTCGAGCCGCCACCGAGCCCGAAGGGGTCGGTCTGGCTGCCGCTGCCGCCACCCAGGCCGAACGGATCGGTCGGGTTGGTCTGGCTGCCGCTGCCGCCACCCAGGCCGAACGGATCGGTCGGGTCGGTCTGGCCGCCGTTGCCGAGGCCGTTCGGATCGGTGCCGTTGCCAAGTCCATTGCCCAGGCCGTTCGGGCCGGTCCCGTTGGGGGTCGTCTGGGTGCCACCCTGCTGCTGGGGCTGGGGCGCGGTGCCGTTCTTGGCCGACTGGAGGAGCGTTGCGGCTTCATTGATCGGAACGGCGAAGCCGACGCCGTTGCTGCCGCCATCCTGGCTGGCGATCGCCGTGTTGATCCCGATGACCGCGCCGCTCTGGTCGGCCAGCGGCCCGCCGCTGTTGCCGGGGTTGATCGGGGCATCGGTCTGGATCAGGTTGCTCAGCTGGCCGGCTTCGTCGGTGATCGACCGCCCGAGCGCGCTGACGATCCCGCTGGTGACCGTCGAGTCGAGGCCGAACGGGCTGCCGACGGCGACCACGACCTGGCCGACGCGCAGCTTGTCGCTGTCGCCGAGAGGCAGGGCGGTCAGATTGCTGGACTGGATGCTGACGACGGCGGTGTCGATCGAGGTGTCGACCGCGACCACCGTCCCCGGGGTCGTCGAGCCATCGGGCAGCGTGACGGTGACCTGGCTGGCCGACCCGACAACGTGCCCGGCGGTCAGGATCAGGCCGGAGGTGTCGACCACGAAGCCTGAGCCGAGGCCCTCGCTCGTCGAGATCTGGACGACTCCGGGAAGGAGCTTGGCCGCCGTGTCAGCGATCGGCTCGGAGCCGTCCTGCTGGGGCGCGGCCGTGGGGGCCGGCTGGGTGCCGCCGGTGGCGGCCGTGGGGGCCGGGGTGGGGGCCGGGGTGCGCTGGCCGAACTGGCCGGGGCCGCCGGCGGGCCGGTTGTGATTGCCGCCGAGGGCGATTCCAGCGCCGCCGACGAGGAGGGCACTGACCAGCGCCCCGGCGCCGAACACGGCGATCATCCGGCGACGATTGCTGGTCGACCGGGCCGTTGCCGTCGGAGCGCTGGGCGCCGGCGCGTCATACATGGCGCTGGCCGGAGCAGCGGGAGCCGGGATCGGCCCCAGCGGTGGAGCGGCCGGCAGGTCCTGCCAGGTCAGGTGAGGGCGTTCGCCGCCCGTGATCGAGTCGTCCATTGAGTGAGCCTCCAGGGGCATCGGGTGATTCCTGGAGGGACCGTATCGATGAGCGGCTAACGCGGGCCTTCGGTCGACATAAAGGCGGGATAAAGAGCGGGCACGCCGGTAACGGGTGGGTCCGCCGGGACGGCCGCTCGGCGGGACAGGCGTCGGCCGGGCCGAGCGTGGCGCGCCAGAGTGGATCCGGCGTCGCGACCAGCTCCTCGATCGACATCGCGTCCGGGCTCCAGGTCGGCAG
The DNA here is from genome assembly GCA_963720965.1 of uncultured Chloroflexia bacterium. GTDB lineage: Bacteria > Chloroflexota > Limnocylindria > Limnocylindrales > CSP1-4 > Palsa-1033. The sequence continues at coordinate 33,970 of CAVRHD010000007.1, forward strand.
CCAGACCACGAAGCTGGCGCCGGCGCCCGGCTCGGACGACAGGGCGATCCGGCCGCCGTGTGCTTCGGCCAGCTGGCGGACGAGGGTCAGGCCAAGGCCCTCGCCCGGCGCCCGGAACTGCCGGAGCGCCGTTGCGCCAGGCCCGCCGGAAGACAAGGGGCTGGTCATCGAGCGCGATGCCCGGCCCGAAGTCGCGGACGCCGAACCAGATCCAGCCGCGCACGCGCCCGGCCGCAATGATGATCGGGGTGCCGCCCGGCGCAGACCCGCAGGGCGTTCGCAACGAGGTTGGCCAGGCCGCGCCGGAGCGCCTCGCGATCGGCCTTGACGATGAGGCCGATTCGGGCCGATCGCCTCGATCGTGACGCCCTTCGCGGCTGCGCTGGCGCGGTACTCCTGGGCGGTCTCGAGGACGAGGGCGGACACGTCGAGCGGGCGCGCTGTCGTACTGGAATGCCTCGTGCCGGGTAAATGCGAGGAGCTCCTCGACCGTCCGGGCCATCCGCTCGGTTGCCCGGCGGGAGACCTCGGCGGCTGTGCGCAACCCGTCGGTATCGGCTGGGTCGGCCAGGGCCACGTCAAGGCTCGTCCGCGTCGTGGCCAGCGGGTTGCGCAGCTCGTGGGAGGCATCCTCGACGAACCGACGCTGGGCGACCGCACTCCGTTCGAGCCGGTCGAGCATGTCATCGAACGTGTCGGCCATCCGGCGCAGCTCATCGTCGGGGCCTCCCGAGGCCGATCCGGCGGGACAGGTCGGTCGCCCCGATCTGGCGAACGATCGCGCTGATTCGATCGATCGGGCGCAGGACCCGGCCGGCGATGATCCAGCCGACGATGAAGCTGAGCGGCAGCAGGGCGGCCATCCCGACCAGCGAGATGACATGCAGGTTATGGAGCGTCGCCTGGTTGATCAGCGCCGCCGCGTCGGTGATCGCCTGGTCGATCCGGATCTCCGGCGGCAGGCCGAGGGCCAGCAGGCTCGGGTCAGTGATGATCGTGGTCGACACGACTTGCGGGCTGGCCAGCATCTGGCCAAGCGCGATATTGACGGCGACGATGAGCAGCGCCGTCACCCCGAACAGGGCGAGCGAGTACTGGGTGGCGATCCGCGCCCGGACCGAGCGCAGGGGAGGCGGCCAGGTCACCGCTCAGCCGGCCTCCTGGAGGCGGTAGCCGACTCCGGTCACGGTGGCGATCGGCTGGGGCGATCCGGGCCGGGTCAGCTTCCGGCGGAGGTTGCTGACGGTCACCCGGACGGTGTTCGTGAACGGGTCGGCCTGCTCGTCCCAGACGTGCTCGAGCAGCCGCTCGGGGGTCAGGACCTGGCCGGGATGGAGCATGAGGTAGCGCAGCAGGGCGAACTCCTTGGGGGTGAGGTCGACCGGCCGGCCGGCCCGTCGAGCCTCGAACCGGGCCGCGTCAAGCTCGAGCGATCCGAGCCGGATCACCGCCCCAGGGTTGATCGAGTCGCGCCGCATGAGGGCCCGGATCCGGGCGCTCAGCTCCGAGAAGCTGTACGGCTTGGCGAGGTAGTCGTCCGCGCCGTCGTCGAGCCCGCCGACCCGATCGTCCAGGCCGTTGCGGGCGGTGAGCATCAGGATCCGGGGCGGAGGCTCTCCGGGCACGGCCGCGGTCCCGGCCCGGATCTCGCGGCAGATCGTGCGGCCGTCCATGTCGGGCAGGCCCAGGTCGAGGCAGACCAGGTCGTACGCGTTCTCGCTGAGCCGCTCGAGGGCGGTGGCGCCGTCCGGCGGCGATGTCGACCGCATAGCCATCGCGGCGCAGGCCGACCCGCAGCGCGGCAGCCAGGTCCGCTTCATCTTCGACGATCAACAGGCGCACAGGAACACTCCAACCATGTCTCGTGGGATGCTCCTGATCCTAGCGGGCGATCGTTAAGGCCCGGCTAATGCCCGGCGCGATTGGCGCAACCAGCGCCGGGTCAGGTTCGGGTCAGGGATTGGTCAGTCCTGGGTCAGCGGATCAAGGCGGCCACGCGCGTTTAGCCGTGCGGGTCGACCTGGAGCTTCGGACCGCTGCCCGCACCGTTCGGCCGCCAGCCCGCCAGGACCTCGCCAACCTGCTCGAGGCTGACGGTTGCCCCCACGAGCGGACGCGGGTCCACCTGCCCGCTGGCGTACAGCTCGATCGTGCCGGCCAGGCCGCCCGAGCCGCTCAGGATCCCGACCGCGGTCACGTCCTTGAGGACCAGGGCCCGCGTATCGATCGGGCTGGCGGTTCCGGCCAGGCCGATGTACACCAGCCGCTTGCCGGGCTCCACCAGATCCAGCAAGCGGGCCGGCACGGCAGGATCGTTCGAAGCGTCGATGGCGGCATCCCAGGAGATCGATGGGATCTCGCTCATTGGGCAGGCGTCGCCGAAGCCGAGGGACGCGGCGAAGTCGAGGGAGCGACGAGAGCGACCAACGAGCTGGACCTCGACGCCCAGCGAGCGCGCGAACAGGGCGGCGAGCATCCCGATCGATCCCGCGCCGACGACGAGGAGCCGGTCGCCGGCGCCCAGCCCGGCAGCGTCGACGGCTCGCAGGGCGTTCCCGCCAGGCTCGACGAGCGCTCCGGCGACGTCCTCGACCTGTTCGGGTAGCCCGAGGAGGGCACTGGCGGGCACGGCCAGCTGCTCCGCCAGGGCACCCGGAAAGCCACCTCGAATGCCGATTTCGCGGCGATCCGCGCAGACATGCTGGCGGCCGCCCCGGCAGCGTGCGCAGGCGCCACAGCCGATCATCGTGTCGCCGGTGACCCGCCGGCCCAGCCAGGACGGCTCCACGCCGGGACCCACGGCCACGACCCGGCCGGACCATTCGTGGCCGATCCGGATCGGGTAGCTGGCCTTGCCCTCGTGCAGGTAGGCCATCTCGCCGCTCAGGAACTCGGCGTCCGTCCCGCACAGACCGACCCGCGCGACATCGACGACGACATCGCCCGGCCCGGCGCTCGGTGGCGGCACGTCCATCACGGTCGTCCGGCCCGGCCCTTCGATCACGAACGCCCGCATCAGCGTCTTGCTCGCGAGCGGCCTGGCATCGGCCAAGCATGCCACGGGTGCAAGTGACGGCGGGGGCGCTCGGCGCCGGCGTGGCCCGGCCAACGCCGGCGTGACAGATGGGCCGTTGCAACGAGTGTCATCACCTCCGGGTCACATGGCCGGGTTATCTCGCCTGGAGATGAGAACGCGGGAATCGCCACGGTCCGCCACCCGGTCGGGGTCGGCAACCGGCCATGTCGTCGTGGGTGGAGATCAAATCGCGGGAATCGTCGTCACCCAACCCGCGAAGGACCGCTCAGTCGGCCGGATTGATCTCCTGCGCAGATAACGGCACCCGGCGGATCTGAAGGTGATGACACGGGGCCGCCCGGCGCAACAAGCGCCGAGGCCACTTCGCCACTGACAAGCGGACGGGCCGCGACCGGGGGACCTCAGTACTGGAAGAGCAGCTCGCGGTACTTGGGCAGCGGCCACAGGTCATCGTCGACCAGCGTCTCGAGCTCGTCGGCGACCTCCCGGAGGTGGCCCTGGGCCGGGATGACGGCGTCGCAGAAGACGCGCGCCTCGGCCTCGACCGAGCCCGCCTCGTGGGCCTCGTGCTGGGCGTGCTCGAGCGCACCGATGGCATCGACGAGCTGGTCGGCAAGGCCCGAGATCCGCTCGCACACGGCGTTGATCCCGCGCGACGAGGAGGCTCCGCCGAGCTGGCCGAGGTACTTGGCCGTGGCCGGCAGGATCATCGTCGAGGCGATGTCGATCGCGCAGTTGGCCTCGATGTTCTGGACCTTGACGTAGCGCTCCCAGTTGATCTCGACCCGCGACGCCAGCTCGCGCTCGGACAGGACGCCGAACTCGGCGAACAGGGCCTTGGCCTTGGCGGCTGGTCAGGGCCGGCAGCGCGTCGACCGTGGTCCGGTTGTTGGGCAGCCCGCGGCGGGCCGCCTCGGCATGCCACTCCTCGGAGTAGCCGTTGCCCTCGAACAGGACCTGCTTGATTGGCCTTGACGATCGTCGACAGGATCTTGGTCAGGCCGCCGAAGTCGCCGTGGTCGAGCTTCTCGAGCTCGTCGGCAAGCTGCGCCAGCGAGTCGGCCACGGCCGTGTTGAGGACGGTCTGCGGCCAGTAGATCGGGGCCGACGAGCCGACCGCCCGGAACTCGAACTTGTTGCCGGTGAAGGCGAACGGCGAGGTCCGGTTGCGATCGGTTGCGTCCTTGGGCAGGACCGGCAGCGAGGTCGACCCCGAGGTCGGCCGAGCCGCCCTTCTTGGAGCTTGACGTCTTGCCCTTGCCGAGCTGCTCGATCACGTCGGCGAGCTGCGAGCCGAGGAAGATCGACATGATCGCCGGAGGCGCCTCGTTGGCGCCCAGGCGGTGGTCCTGGCCGGCGTCGGCGATGCTCGCCCGGAGCAGGTCGGCGTGGACATTGACCGCCCGGATGACCGCCACGAGGAAGGCCAGGAACTGGGCGTTGGCGTGCGGGTCATTGCCCGGATCGAGGAGGTTCTCGCCCTCGTCGGTGGCCATCGACCAGTTGTTGTGCTTGCCCGACCCGTTGATCCCGGCGAACGGCTTCTCGTGGATCAGGAACATCAGCTCGTGGCGCGGCGCGAGGCGCCGCATCATGCTCATGACGACCATGTTGTGGTCGGAGCCGACCGACGTCGGTTCGTACACCGGGGCCATCTCGAACTGGCCGGGGGCCACCTCGTTGTGGCGCGTCTTGGCCGGGATGCCGAGGCGCCACAGCTCCCGATCGAGATCCATCATGAAGGCCAGGATCCGCTCGCGGATCGAGCCGAAGTACTGGTCCTCGAGCTCCTGGCCCTTGGGCGACGGAGCGCCGAAGAGAGTCCGGCCGGTCAGGATCAGGTCGGGCCGCTGCTCGGCCAGGCGCCGGTCGACCAGGAAGTACTCCTGCTCCGGGCCGATGTTCGTGAAGACCCGCTCGGCGGTCACGTTGTCGAACCAGCGCAGGACCCGGAGGGCCTGCTTGCCCAGCGCCTCCTGCGACCGGAGGAGCGGGATCTTGTGGTCGAGCGCCTCGCCGGTGTACGACACGAAGGCGGTCGGGATGGTCAGGGTGACGCCGTTCGGCTCGACCTGCAGGAAGATCGGGCTGGTAACGTCCCAGGCGGTATAGCCGCGTGCCTCGAACGTCGCCCGGATGCCGCCGGACGGAAACGAGCTTGCGTCCGGCTCGCCCTGGACCAGGGTCTTGCCCGAGAACTCGGCCAGCGTCCGGCCGTCGCCGGTCGGGCTCAGGAACGAGTCGTGCTTCTCGGCCGTCGATCCGGTCATCGGCACGAACCAGTGGGTGTAGTGGGTGGCGCCGTGGGCCATCGCCCATTCCTTCACGCCCTGGGCGACCGCATCCATGATCGCCGGGTCGAAGGGCTCGTGGCCGTCGATCGTCCGGCGCAGCTTCTTGAATACCGGCTTGGCCAGGTATTCGCGCTGGGCTTCCTCGTGGAACACGTACTGGCCGTAGATGGCCTCGCCCGCGTTCTCGAGGTAGTCCTGGGTCGATGCGATCCGGTGATCGGCGATCTTGGCGATGGCAGCCTGGCGTGCAGTCATGGGTCTCCTGTAGGTGTCTCTCCAGGGATGCCCGGCTGCGGCCGCAGGCGGTGAGGCCCCACGTCACGAGGCCTCTCCCCGGGCATCGACGCGTACGGTCCCAGTATCGTGAAACCTCGGGCCGCTCGAACCGGCCCGTGGGGTTGCGGTTCGGTGTCGAAAGGCGATTGGCGGGCCGTTCGGCCCGGCGCGCGCCGCCCGCTCTCGGGCGCTGCCGGCGGGGTACCCTCTCGGCATGGAGCCCGCCAGCGGCGTCTGATGCAACGGTCGAGGCGAGCGCGCAGCTCAGCGCAACCACCGCCCCGTTCGCGATGGTGATCGCCGCAGCAGCGGGTGGCGTCCTGCTGTTCGCGATCGGCTGGGCCTCGCCGGTCGTCGCGCCCCTCGGCCTGGGCCTGTTCCTGGCGGCCCTGGCGGCTCCGTTGTTCGGCTGGCTCGAACGCCGGGGACTTTCGTCGCCGGTCGCGCTGACCGTCACGATCGGGCTCGTCCTCATCGTTGGCGGAGCAATGGTCCTGCTGGCCCTGGTCTCGGCCCAGTCACTGTCCGACTCGCTCGCCCGCTACACCACCGACCTCGAATCGCGCCACGCCGATCTGACGGGCAGCCTTGGGTCGACCGGCGTCCTGGCGACGCTGGGCGAGCTCGTCTCGCCAGCGACCCTGGTGTCCGCCCTGCGCTCGATCATCGACATCCTCGTCCAGGTTGGCGGTAGCGCCGCCTTTGCCATCATGGTCGCGGCATTGCTGCTCCTCGACAGCCGGCGCCTGGCTCGCCTGCAATCCGGCGGGGCCGGCCAATGGAACCCGGTGTTCCGTGAGCTGCCCAGCCTGGCCCGGGCGGCCGTGACCTACTTCATCGTCCGAATCCGGATCAACGCCGTGACCGCCGTGGGCCTGCTCGTCCTGATGCTCGTGCTGGGGGTGGATGACCCGCTCCTGTGGGCGGCCGGAGCGTTCTTCCTCAGCTTCGTGCCCTACCTGGGGCTGACCCTGGCGCTCATCCCGCCGACGATCCTGGCCTTTGCCGAATCGGGACCGCTTGCCGCCGGGGTCATGGTGGCCGGCGGCCTCATCCTCAATGTCATCGCCGAGAACGTGCTCGAACCGACGCTCACCGGCCGGGCGCTGTCGCTGTCGACCTGGGTCGTGTTCACGATGTTCTTCTTCTGGGTCTGGCTCATCGGACCGGTTGGAGCCCTCCTGTCGATGCCGATCACGGTCCTGCTCGTCCTCGTCCTCCGTGATCGGGAACGCACTCGCTGGGTGGCGGACCTGCTGGCCCATGACTGAGCCGCCCGTGCCGGAGCCGCCCGTGCCGGAGCCTGGGGGCCCGTCGCTCGATCCCCGCTTCCACATCCCGGGTCGGCGGATCATCGGGCTCCTGATCGGGGCCGCCGATCCTGGTCTGGTTCGCCCGGCCGGTCCTGGCTCCGTTCGTTGTCGGAGCGTTCATCGCCTATGCCTTCACGCCGTTCATCGACGCCGCCCAGGCCCGCACAGGTCGCTCGAGGACGTTCATCGTGGCGGCCGTGTCCATGCTGGCGCTGATCGCGATCGTGTCGTCGGGTTCATCGTCGGCGGCCTGGTCTACCGCGAGCTCGAGCTGCTCCTGAAGAGCGGTCCCGATGCGCTGACCACGGCCCTCCGACAGCTGCTGGGCTCGGACTCGATCACGGTCGGGGACCGCACGATCACGGTCGAGGAGCTGGCCGCCCAGATCCAGGCCGCAATCGCCGCGTTCACCCAGACGCCGGACACCGCCCTGCGGACGGCCGAGGATGTCCTGCGGACGGTCCTGAACGTCGCCCTGACGGTGATCGTGACGTTCTACCTGCTGCTCGATGGAAATCGGTTCGGCGCCACCGCCCTGCGCTTCCTCGATGCCGAGGATCGGGCCCAGACGACCCGGATCGCCGGCCGGATCCACGTCGTCCTGGGCCATTGGCTGCGCGGCCAGCTGGTCCTGATCGTCCTTGTCACCGTCGTCGTGGCCATCGTGCTCGGGCCGATCCTGCACCTGCCCTACGCGACCGCCCTGGGCGTCATGACCGGCCTGCTCGAGGTGATCCCGCTCATCGGACCACTCGTGGCCGGGACGGTCGTGGCTGTCGTGGCGCTGTCGAGCGGCGGGATCTCACTGGCGATCACGGTGGTCGTGTTCCTGTTCGTCCTGCGCCAGGTCGAGGATACGGTGGTGGTGCCCAACGTCCTGGGCCGGGCGGTCCATCTCCACCCGTTGGTGGCGATGTTCGCGGTCGTCGTCGGCACGACCGCGTTCGGCATCCTGGGCACGTTCCTGGCCGTGCCGATTGCCGCGGCGATCAACGTCGCGATGCACGAATTCTTCCCGGCCGAGCTGGGCGAGCTGCCCGGCAGGACGAGGGTCCAGGGCGCCAAGGGGTAAGGCGCCAGCCCGGCTAGGTTCGCGGGTCGCGGTTGTACAGGCGGAGCGCCCAGACGTAGCTCGCGATGCCGATCCCGACACACCAGGCGACGGCGATGATGCCGCTGCTGCCGATCGGCGTGCCCAGGAGGAGGCCCCTGACCGTCTCGATCAGCGGCGTGAACGGCTGGTGCTCGGCGAACCAGGCGAGGGGACCGGGCATCGAGCCGGTCGGTACGAAGCCACTGCTGAAGAAGGGCAGGAGGATGAGGAAGATCGGCAGGTTGCTGGCGGTCTCGACGCTCTTGCGACCATCCCCAGGGCGACCGACAGCCACGAGATCGCAAGCGCGGCGAGCACGAGCAGGCCCGCTGCCGTCAGCCACTCGACCGGGCCGGTGGTCGAGCGGAAGCCAACCAGCAGTGCGACCAGCATGACCACGACGAGGGCCAGAACCGTCTGGATCACGCTGCCGACGACGTGGCCGGTCAGGACCGCCGCCCGGGCGATGTCCATCGTCCGGAAGCGGGCGATGATCCCCTCGGTCATGTCCATCGCGACCGAGATCGCCGTACCCTGGGCGGCGCCGGCCACGGTGATCAGGAGGATCCCGGGCACGACGTAGGCGACATAGGCGGCGCGGCCGCCGGAGACCTCCCCCAGGCCGGCTCCGAGCGTCCCTCCGAAGACGTACACGAAGAGCAGCAGGAAGACGACCGGGGCGCCGATGATGAAGACCGTCAGCGACGGATAGCGGCGCATCCGGCGCAGGTTGCGCCGGAGCATCGTGGCCGAATCGGCCAGGACAAGCGGATACGTGATCATCGGATTGCCACCTTTGGTTCGTCGCGCTCACCGGTCAGCGACAGGAAGACATCGTCGAGGTCGGGGGTCTGGAACGAGAGTGAGGCGACCTCGATCGAACCCGCCTCGAGCTTGTCGAGCATCGTCCGCAGCGAGACGACCCCGCCGTCGCTGGGGACCTGCAGGGTCAGTGCGTCGTCGTCGCGGGAGGCACCCTCGAACGCACCAGCCGCCCGGTCGAGCTCGGCGGCGTCGCTGAACGAAAGCTGGATATGGCCACCGGCGACGAGCCGCTTCAGCTCGGCCGGCGTGCCTTCCGCCACCAGCACGCCCCGGTCGAGGACGCCGATCCGGTCGGCCAGGCGATCCGCCTCCTCGAGGTGCTGGGTCGTCAGGAAGATCGTCACGCCGCCGGCGACCAGCTCTTCGATGGTCTGCCACATGCCTCGCCGGCTGCGCGGATCGAGCCCCGACGTGGGCTCATCGAGGAAGATGATCCGCGGATCGCCGATCAGGGTCATCGCCAGGTCGAGCCGGCGGCGCATGCCGCCGGAGTAGGTCATCACGGGCTTGCCGGCCGCCTCGACGAGGTCGAATCGCTCGAGCAGCTCGTCGACTCGACGGCGCCCGCCGGCCTCGCCGAGGTGCCGGAGGTCTGCCATCAGCTGCAGGTTCTCGCGGCCGCTGAACAGGCCGTCGACGGCCGAAAACTGACCGGTGACGCCGATCGTGGCGCGAACCGCCGAGGAGTCCCGGACGACATCATGGCCGGCGATCAGGACTTCGCCACCATCGGCGCTGATCAGGGTCGACAGGATCCTGACCATCGTCGTCTTGCCGGCACCGTTGGGGCCGAGGAGTGCGAAGACCGATCCCTCGGCGACCTCGAGGTCAATCCCGTCGAGCACCACCTGGTCGCCGAACGACTTGCGCAACCCACGCACACGGATCGCCGCCGGCCCCGCCTGGATCGCCGTCATGCCGCGCCTCCCCACAGGCCGGCAACGGGGACGACGGGTCAGATCTCGAGATTCTCCACGGTCGACTGCCTGGCCGAGCCGGCGACCATGTCGAAGAGCTGTGGCGGGACGTGCTCGCGCAGCTCGTCGAGCGTCGCGAAGACATCGAGGGTCGACTCTCCCGGCCGGGTCCCGTAGCTGACGTTGCCGATGCCCAGGTAACCACGCCAGCCCGCCGGCTTGCCAGCCTCATCGACCATCGACCAGTCGGCGCTGCGTTCGACGTGGACCACGAACTTGCCCGTCCGGCCCTGGTAGACCTGGAATGTTTCGCCGCGGCCATGGGCGGTGTTTGCCCATGTGCCCAGGAGGACGCCGGTGAATCGGACCTTGCGGCCCGGACTCGGGCCAACCCGGACGGTGATCTCGTCGAACCCTTCCAGGCGGCCCTCTTCGACATCGACGTAGCGTCGCAGGGCGGCGGAGATGGCGGCCGAGAGGTTGTCGCCGGCAAGCTCCTGGGCACGCTGGTAGACAGGCAGGTCGGCGTCTGAGACATAGATCGTCTTGTTCGGCACGTGGACATCGTAACTCCCATCGAGCGAGGTAACTATACGTAGGAGTATACGTATATCCTCGCAGGATGCAAGTACCTACGGCGACGCCCGGCCCGGCCTGACTTGCCTTGTGGCGACGCCTCTCGATGGGGTAGGCTCAGGAGGCCGGACTACCGGCTCCGATCACCGGAGGGCCACCCGAACGTGAACTTGGGTACAAGACGAGCCGGCGCGTTCGCGTCGATCCTGGTGACGCTGGGACTGGTCCTCGCCGCGTGTTCGGCCAGCTCATCGACCAGCGGGCAGCTGGAAGGCACCGAGTGGATCCTCAGCGCGTACGACCAGGCCGGCGCCCTGACGATCGTGCCCGAGACGCTCTTTGCCGACGCCGAGTTCGACGGCCGGCGGGTGACCGGCAACTCCGGCTGCAACCAGTTCCAGGCCACCTACCAGGCCGGCGCCCGGACCATCCTGATCGGTGCCACGAGCGGGACCCTGATGGCCTGCGATCCGGCCACGATGACCTTCGAGCAGACCTTCCTCACCCTGCTCCAGGCCGGTCGGTTCTACGCGATCCGCAACGACACCCTGACCATCAACGACAGCCTCAACCACCCGGCGCTGGTGTTCGATGCCGCACCGACGAACCCACTCCTGGGCCGCTGGGACGTGGCAGCCTTCGCGGTCCCTCCCAGCACGGTCAAGGCGCCCCTCGCCGGCACCACCCTCAATGTCGTCTTCGGCCTGGCCAGCGTGGGCGGGTCATCTGGTTGTAACTCGTTCAATGGCTCCTACGGAATCAACGGCAACGCCGTCCGGATCAGCCGGCTCGCGAGCACCCAGATCGCCTGCCCGCAGGACGTGCTGGACCAGGAGGGCCAGTTCCTGTCTGCATTCCAGGGCGTCTCCTTCATCGACATCGTCGGGACCGGGGTCAACCTGACCGACCGGAAGGGTTCGCTCGTGGTCGCCCTGACCCGGCCGGTGCCCGAGCCGGGGGCCTCGCCCGCGGCGTCCGTCCCAGCCGGAGCAAGCTCGGCACCAACCGCCAGCCCGGCACCAACGGCCACCCCAGCGGCAACGGCCACGCCTGTCCCTTCGACGACGCCGGCCCCGACCGAGAGCCCTAACGCCAGCGCCGTCCTGCCGCCCAGCCTGCGGCCATCGGCTCCACCACCGATCGTCATCCCTTCGACCGCGACGTGCGACCTGCCGGCCGCGAGCGGCGCTCCGGTCGTGGCCAAGATCATCTACCCAGGCACCTGGTTCACCGTCACCGAGCCGGCCGACCTGGTCTGCCGCTACTTCGACCCGGCCGCGATCACTGTCCCGAGCGACCCGACGACGCTCCAGACCGCGATCATGGCCAGCTCGAGCGCGACCGCCTACGCGGACGCTGTCACGGCCGCCACTGATCCCCTGAACTGGACTGTCACCCGGCAGGGCGAGATCGCCGTGCGAGGGTCCAAGGCCACCTGCCTGGACGAGACGGCGCTGACCGATACAGGCGGCGTGCCCGTTGGCACCGCCAGGTTCGTGTGCCTGGCCGACGTCGGCAAGGCCGGCACGGTCTCGATCTGGGCCACGGGAACCGCGGGCGATCCGGCCTACCTCACGAAGGCTGGCGCCGTGTGGCTGATGACCGTGCTCTCGACGTTCATTCCGACGACCAGCTAGCCGATCGACGATCCTCCGTGGTCCTGATCTTTGGATGGGGCAAGGGCCGGGCCGAGGACCAGGGCGAGGTCGTGCCCACGCGCTGTCCCAACTGCCACAACAACGTCGTCCTCCACCAGATCCGTTCGAAGAAGCAGATCAGCCTCTTCTTCGTGCCGGTCGTGCCCTATGGCACGGACGAATACCTGGCCTGTCCGATCTGCGGCACAGGTCTCCAGATCCGGCCAGAGCAGCGCGGAGCCGTCGACGCGATGCGGGCCGCCACGGCGTCGTTTCGCGCACACAGGCTGCCCGAACCCGCCTACCAGGCCCGGATCGACGGCTTCTGGCGGTCGATGGGCGTAGCCCTGCCGGCAGCCCCCCTGGCTGTCACTGCACCGCCGAACGCCCTGGCCGGCGGGCCGCCGCCAGCAGGCGCCATCGGCCCAGGTGAGGCGTCCCTGGCCGAGCACCTCGCGAACCTCGCCCGCCTCCATGCGGCCGGGATCCTGACTGACGCCGAGTTCAGTGCGGCGAAGGCCAAGCTCCTGGAGCGTTAGCCCGCGCTGTCTCCGGCTGGGGCCGGGCCGGAGGCGCTACTCGGTCGTCCTGGCCTACTCGGTCGTCCGGCGCTTGAACAGCCAGGTCGCCGTGACGGAGCAGATCACCAGGATTGCCACCGACCAGATGACAGCGGCCTCGACCGGATGCTGCATCGGCCAGGCCGAGATCGTGGCCGACGGGTTCGGATTGCCCCACAGCACCCGGACAGCGGCGGCCGCCGCGCTGACCGGATTCCACGCCGCGATCGTTCCGAGCCAGGCCGGCAGGTTGTTGGTCGGCACAAATGCGTTCGAGACGAACGCCAGCGGGAACAGAATGATGAGCCCGATTCCCTGGGCCGATTCCGGCGAGCTTGTCGCAAGGCCGACGCACGCTCCGAACCAGCTCATCGCGTAGCCGAAGAGCAGGGCGACGCCGAAGCCAGCGAGGATCCCGAGCGGGCCACTCTCCGGCCGCCAGCCCACCAGCAGTCCGGCTCCGGCGACGAAGACCGCGCACATGATGCTGGCGAGCAGGTCCGAGAATGTGCGGCCGGCCACGATCGCCGAGTGCTGCATCGCCAGGGTCCGGAAGCGGTCGATGATGCCGGTGCTGATGTCGGATCCGAGTCCGACGGCGGTACCCATGGGCGCCGAGGTGACGAGATTCATGATGAGCAGGCCGGCGATGGCAAAGTTGACATAGGATCCCCCGCCCGGAAGCACCATCGCGGCGCCGAAGAGCTGGGTAAACAGCAGCGTGAACAGGATCGGCTGGACGGTTACATCCGAGAGCTGGGCCGGCTCGCGGCGGACGTGGATGAGGTTGCGGACGGTCAGGACCCGCGCGTCGTGGACCCACTGGGCGAGTCGCGGGGCGGACGGTGCCGGGATCGGCTGGGTCAGGTCGAGGGCGCTCATGCTGCCTCCTGTCCTTGCTGTTCGGCAGCCGCCGGGTGGCCCGTCAGGTGGAAGAACACGTCGTCGAGCGACGGGCGGTGGACAGTCACCTCGTCGACCGTCACGCCGATCACGCCGAGCGCCTCGACAACTCGTGAGCCGAGACCGGGGGCGTCATCGACGGCCAGGCTGAGGGTGAGGCCTCCGTCACCCACGATCGGCGGCGCGGTCGACAGCGCCGCGAGCGCGGCGACGGCGCCGGCGGCCGGGCGGGACAGGCGGACCTCGACACGCTGACGACCCGTCTGCGCCTTGAGCTCGGCTGGTGTCCCTTCGGCGATCACCAGGCCGTGGTCGATGACCACGATCCGATCGGCGAGCTGGTCGGCTTCGTCGAGGTACTGGGTGGTCAGCAGGATCGTGACGCCGCCATCGAGCAGGCTTCGGATCACGTTCCACATCGCTCCCCGGCTGGCGGGGTCGAGCCCGGTCGTCGGCTCGTCGAGGAACAGGATCGGCGGGCTGGTGACCAGGCTGGCGGCGAGGTCCAGCCGGCGGCGCATGCCACCCGAGTAACCCTTGACCACCCGATCGGCGGCGTCGACGAGGTCGAAGCGCTCGAGCAGGCCGGCGGCACGGTGCCTGGATTCGAGCCGGTCCAGCCGGCTGAGCTCGCCGATCATCACCAGGTTCTGGCGGCCGGTGAGGGCGATATCGACGGTCGCGTCCTGGGCCGCGACACCGATGTGGCGGCGCACCGCGGCGGCCTCCGTCACCACGTCGAAGCCCGCGACGCGGGCACTTCCGCCATCGGGCACGGCGAGGGTCGTGAGGATTCGCACGGCCGTCGACTTCCCTGCCCCGTTCGGGCCGAGGACGCCCACGAGGGTGCCTTGGTCAACATGCAGGTCGACCCCGGCCAGGGCCTGCGTCTGCCCGTAGCGCTTGGTGAGGCCGGCGGCCTCGATCATTGGATTCGTCACTGGCCAGTCCTCGGCTCGAAGGTTCTACTTACTTGCCGTACAGTAAGTTACGAACCTACCGGCCGTCAAGTAGAATGCCTCGCATGAGCGCCAAACCTGAACCGCGCCGCGACACACGGGCCGAGATCCTCGTGGTCGCTGCGGAGCTGTTCACCGAACGGGGCTTCGAAGCGACCTCGTTGCGCGAAATTGCCGTCAGGCTGGGGATCACCAAAGCCGCGCTGTACTACCACTTCGCCAGCAAGGACGACATCCTGCGGGCGATCATGGAGCCGATCCGCGACATCATCGGCCAGCTCGTCGAGCGGCTCGAGGCGGCCCGCACGATCGACGAGTGGGCAGATGCCCTCACCTGGCTCGTCGAGATGATGGCCGGACACCTGGACTTCTTCCGGTTGGTCGAGCGCAATCGCCACTCGGTCGAGCAGATGGACGCGACCTTCGACGAGCTGGGGGATTATCCGCGCGTGCGCGAGCGCGTTGAGGCGGCGGCTCTCGCGACGGCCGCGGACCTGCCCGAGGAGATCCGGATGCTGGCGGCACTCGGTGCTGTCACCGCGTTCGACGATTGGGCGCCCCGCCTTCTCTCCGCGGCGCCTCCCGATGTCGTCCAGGCCGAGCTCTCGGCCGTGATCCGGGCCATCCTCGGTCTCCCGCAGCCGTAGGCCAGATGGATCTTCCGGCGACCCGCACTCTGACCTTCATGTTCACTGACCTGGAGGGCAGCACCCGCCTCTGGGAGCGGTTCCCCGAGGCGATGAAGGCTGCCCTCGGCCGGCACGACGCGATCCTCGGGAGGACGATCACCGAGTCGCGTGGACGAGTCGTCAAGACCACCGGCGACGGGGTGATGGCCGTGTTCGGCAGCGCGGCAGACGCGGTCCAGGCGAGCCTGACGACCCAGCTCGTGCTAGCCCTGGAACCGTGGGCCGAAACCGGCCCTCTCATGGTCCGGATGGGCATCCATACCGGACAAGCCGAAGAGCGCGGCGGTGACTTCTTCGGGCCGACTGTCAACCGGACCGCCCGGATCATGGCCGCCGGCCACGGTGGCCAGGTCCTCCTGTCCGAGTCGGCCGCTGCCCTGGCTCGCGATGCCCTGCCCGACGGCGCTAGCCTTGTCGACCTCGGCGCCCACCGCCTGAAGGACATCGGCCGCCCCGAACACCTCTACCAGCTGGGCCATCCCGACCTGCCCTCGAGCTACCCGCCGCTGATCACCGTCCACCAGGCAGGGACCGGGCTGCCGACCCGGGCTGCCGAGCTGATCGGGCGCCACGACATGCTGATCGACATTCGGGATCGCCTGGTCGAGGGCGGCGTTCGACTGCTGACGCTCACCGGACCCGGCGGCAGCGGCAAGACCACGCTGGCGATCAAGATCGCCGAGGACCTCGCAGCACGCTTCGAGGACGGCGCCTGCTTCGTCGACCTATCGGGCGCCCGTGACACCAATTCCGTGCTTGTCGCGATCGCCCGGACCGTGGGCCTGGGCGAGATTATCGACCGACCGCTGGAGGTCGAGCTGTTCGACTACCTCCGCGAGCGTCAGGTGCTGCTCGTGCTCGACAACTTCGAGCAAGTGACCGAGGCGGCCGGGGTCGTCGCCCGACTCCTTGCCGAGTGTCCGCGGCTCACGGTCATCGCCACCAGCCGCGAGACCCTCCACGTCCGCGCCGAGCGGGTCTTTCCGGTCCTGCCGCTGGGACTGCCACCGAGCGACCGGGCACAGACGACAGCCCGAGGGATCGCTCAGTCCGAGGCGGTCCAGCTTTTCGTCGACCGGGCCAGGATCGTCCGACCCAACTTCGAGCTGACCGATGAGAATGCGTCGGACGTGGCCGAGATCTGCCGCCGGCTGGACGGCCTGCCGCTGGCGATCGAGCTTGCGGCGGCCCACCTTCGGTTGTTCTCGGTCGAGGTCCTCCGGGACCGCCTGGGCAACCGCCTGGCCCTCCTGAAGAGTGGCCCGCGCGACCTCCCGGAGCGCCAGCAGACGCTCCGGGCAACGATGGACTGGAGCTACGACCTGCTCGAGCCGGGCGAACAGCGCCTGTTCGAGCTGATGGCCGTCTTCGCCGGTGCCCTCGTCGCCGCGGTCGAAGCCGTCGCCGCCGGGTCAGGCGAGGCCGCCGGTCCGACGCTCGACGTCCTTGGCGGGCTGGCCGGGCTTGCCGAAAAGAGCCTCGTCCGCCTCGTCGATGGGGACGGCGGCGAGCCCCGGGTCGTCATGCTCGAGACGATTCGTGAGTTCGCAGCCGACCGGCTCGACGCCCAGCCCGAGATCGCGGCGCGCGCACGTCGCGGACAGGCTGTCTACTTCGCCGAGTGGGCAGGCCGCGTGCGGGCCCAGCTGACCGGCGCTCGTCGCGAGATCGCCCTGACCGAGATGGGCGCCGATGTCGGCAACCTCCGGCTGGCCTGGGCCTACTGGGTGGCAGAGCGCGATCTCGAGCGGCTCAGCCAGCTCGTGGACCCGCTCCTGATCCTTGATGACGCCCGGGGCTGGTACCTCGACACGGTTGGGCTGTCGCAGGACATGCTGTCCGTGCTTGCGGTCGTGCCCTCCTCGCCGGACCGGGTCGGCCAGGAGATTGCGCTGCGGGCTAACCTGGCGCGAGCGCTGATGACGGCGAAGGGCGTCACACCGGAAGTCGAGGCCGCCTTCGCCAGCGCGGTCGAGCTGTTCGAGAGGGGCGGCGACGTCCATCAGCAGTACGGCGTCCTGCGCGGGATGGCCAGCCTCTACCTGTTCCGGGCTCAATTCGATGAGTCCGCCAGGCTCGGCGGCGAAATCCTGGCCCTCGGCGAACGTGAGGGCAACGCCGGGATGCTGATCGACGGCCACCTTCTGATCGGCGTCCGGCAGATGTCCTTCGACGACCTCCACGGCGGTCTGGCGCACCTCGACCAGGCCATCGCCTTGTTCCCACCCGAACGGACCCGCCTGCTTGGCGGGCGGGTCGGCAACGACCCCCGGATTTCGTGCCTGACCACCTCGGGGATCACCCTGTGGCTCATGGGCTCGCTCGATCAGGCAGCCGGCCGAATGCACGCGGCCCTTGCCCTCGCGGCCGAGCTGGAGCACCCGTACTCGACGGCATACGCCCAGTTCCATGCCGGCCTGCTACGCCTGCTGATGCGCGACGGCGAGGGTGCACTCGATCTTGCGACCGAGCTGCTCGAGCTGTCGGGGGACCACGAGTTCCGGATCTGGCTCGCGGCCGGCGGTTGCCTGCTGGGGGCCGCGCAAATCGAGCTCGGCCGGCTCGACGAGGGCCTGCACAGCCTCCACGACGGCATCGAGCGCTACCGGGAGCTTCGGTCTCCGCCGATCTTCTGGCCGTTCCTGCTATTCCTCAACGCTCGCGCCAGCCTCCGGGCGGGCGACCCAGCCGTCGGACTGGCTGCGGTCGAGTCGGCCATCGACTTCCTTAGCCAGGGCCAGGGCTCGTCCCTGCTGTCCGAGGTCGAGATCGTGAAGGGCGATCTGCTGGCTACGGTGGCGGCCCGCGACGGGATGGACACCGCGCCGGCCGACGAGTGGTACGCCCATGCGCTCGACCGGGCTCTCCGGCTTGGTGCCCGCACCGCGCAACTCAGGGCGGCCTCGAGGCTGGCCCGAAGCCGCCAGGCCAGCGGCAACAGCAAGGCTGGGCTTGATCTCCTTCGTCCGGTCTATGACGCGTTCACCGAAGGCTTCTCGTTCCCGGATCTGGTCGAGGCGGAGGCCCTGCTGGCCAGCCTTGACATCGGCGAGGCAGCTCAGCCTGCCTGACCGGCATCCCGGGCCGCCGACGTCGACTGTTAGCTGGCGTTCGCGGCCTCGACCTCTGCCGTGGCGATCAGGGCGGTCGCCGGAGCGCTGGTCGCATCCTGTGTCACCGGGACGTCCCGGTCCTGCAGGCGTTCAAGGATCGCCTCGGTCGCAGCCACGACTGGCACCGCGACCAACGCCCCGATCAGGCCGCCGAGGGCAGCCCCGATCAACAGGCTCACGGTCAGGAGGAACGGCGATACGCCCACGGCGTTGCGCATCACGATCGGTACGAGGACGTTGCTCTCGACGAGCTGGATGATCACGTAGGCGACGAGCACGACAACGATCAGGTCGGGTCGGAACGCGGCCGCGACGATCAGCGCTGGTGCCACCCCGATCGCCGGACCGACGAGCGGGATCACCTCGGCCAGGGCGGCGATCAAGCCAAGGAGCGGCGCCGCGGGCAGGCCCATGATCGTGTAGGAGACCCCGGTGGCTACCCCGAGGGCTGCCATCAGGATGAGCTGTCCGCGCACCCAGGCGCCCAATCGGAGCTCGACGATGTTCCATCCTTCGCGGACGCCGGATCGGCGCGCGGGTGGGAGGTAGCTCAGGGCAAAGCGCTGGATCCGCTGACGCTCGGTCAGCCAGAAGAACACCAGGGCCAGGATGGTCGTGGCGGAGAAGACGACATCGGCCACGGTCAACCCGGCGTTGACCAGGATCCCCGACTCACCGACCTGCCCGCTTTCGACCAGGCCCTGGGCAGATGTGACGAAGCTGCCGACGCTAGCCGCGAGCTCGTGCGGGCGGAGTCCTGCGCTCCATTCCTTCAGTCGAACGAAGACAGCCGGAACCTGGTCGGCGATCCTGGTGGCCTGGTCAACCAGGAGCGGTACGACGATGAATGCGCCGATGACGACCGCCGCGAAGAAGCTCGCATAGACCAGCAGGATCGCGACCTTTCGCCCCACGGGCAGGCCGTTCCGGATGCGGTCCACCAGCGGGCTCAACGCGGATCCGAGGAGGACGGCCAGGAATACGAGCAGCATCACCTTGGCCGCACCGACGGCGGCTTCGGCGACCACGACAACAACGAGGGCTCCCGCAGCGAACCCGATCCCACGAGGGAACCAGGCCGAGGCCTCGGCTCGATTGCTCAATCGTCGGACCCGCGGCCCTAGATCCTGACCACGCCGAGGACGAGGAGGACGATCACGACGATCACGATCACGCCGACGATCCCGACTCCACCATTGGTCGACATTCTTGCTCCTTCCGGTGCATGGCTCGGACAAGCGCTTCCTGTCCCCGTTGCACACATTCGCTTCAACGCCATTGGCGACACCGAACCAGGCGGCCCGAATCCATTGCAGCGATGAGACAAGTTGCGGACTTCGAGGCCCGATCTCGAGGCCGCCAGCTCGTGGGTCGGACCGGATCGTCATGTCCCCGAAATGAGAATCGGCCGGCCGCCGTCACTCCTGCGAGGCCGGCGGCGAGACCGTTGGCCTCCAAACCCTGAACAGACCGAGCAAGGAGGTTTCGTGATGGCCGAGCTGACGACGAAGAAGCGGAACGCGGAGCCCAAGTCCGACTTCGGGCTACCCGATGTGCGCAAGTACCCGATGCCCGACGAGTCACACGCCCGGAACGCCAAGGCCAGAGCCTCCCAGCAGGTGCACGAAGGCAACCTGTCCAAGGCCGACGAGAAGAAGATCGACAGGAAGGCCGACGAAATCCTGGACCAGAGCTAGGAGCGCCAACCGGCCGTGCATTGCGATTGCTAGAATCGGGGCCCAGAGGCGGGAGCCACCCAATTGGCGGAGCAGGAGCCCTGATGGCGATCGACCATTCAGCGTCCGCCGCCGACAAGGACGACGCCAGTCGATGGTGGCAGGACGGGGTCGTCTACCAGGTGTACCCGCGGAGCTTCGCCGACTCGAACGGCGATGGGGTCGGTGATCTGCCGGGGCTGATCGACCACCTGGACCACCTCGCCGGCGGACCGAGCTCGCTCGGCATCGACGCCATCTGGCTTTCGCCGATCTACCCGTCGCCCATGCTCGACGGCGGCTATGACGTCACCGATTACACGGCGGTCGATCCTGTCTTCGGTACGCTGGCCGACCTTGACCGGCTGATCCAGGAATGCCATCGCCGGGGTATCCGGCTGATCCTCGACCTGGTGATGAATCACACCAGCAGCCTGCATCCGTGGTTCAGCCAGTCGCGTCGGTCGAGGACCGGGCCATTCGCCGACTTCTATCTGTGGCGGGATCCGTCTGGGTGGGACCAGGATGGTCGGCCGGAGCCGCCGAACAACTGGCTGTCATGGTTCGGAGGGTCGGCCTGGGAGTGGGAGCCCCTGCGAAAGCAGTTCTACCTCCACACGTTCCTGCCCGAGCAGCCCGACGTGAATTGGCGGTCCCCCGCTCTGCGCACGTCCATGTGGTCGATGGTCCGGGGCTGGCTCGACCGCGGCGTCGATGGGTTCCGGCTCGACGTGTTCAATGCGTTCCTCAAGGCGGCGGAGATGCCATCGAACCCCGAGGTCGCGACCGGCGGTTCGATCCCCTGGGACAGCCAGGAGCATCGCTACGACAAGGACCAGCCCGATCTGCACGATCTCCTGGCCGAGCTCCGAGGCATCGTCGACTCGCGGCCAGGCACCGCCACGGTCGGCGAGCTGTTCACGAGCGGGATCGAGACCGCCGTCTCGTTTTGGGCACCGCGTCACCTCGTGTTCGACTGGGTCCTCCTCGAGACCACCTGGTCGGCGGCGTCCTTCCGCGCGGCGATCGCTGCCCGCGAGGCGGCCTGGTCCGATCGCTGGCCGGCGATCGCGTTGTCCAACCATGATCACTCCCGACACGTCTCGCGCTATCTGGACACGCTCGGTCGTCGCGATCCAGCGACAGCAGATGCCGTCGCGAAGGCCGCCGCGACGATCGAGCTGACGCTCCGGGGCACGCCCTTCCTCTACTACGGCGAGGAGATCGGCGCCCAGGACATCGCGGTGCCCCGTGCGGGCGCCCGGGATCGGGCGGCAGTGCGCATGCCCGACTGGTGGAACCGCGATGGCTGCCGCGCGCCGATGGCCTGGTCCGGCGACACGAACGCCGGCTTCACGGGCGGCTTGCCATGGTTGCCGGTTCCACCCGATGCGGCGTCGCGGAACGTCGAGCGCCAGCGGGCGTCGCACAGCTCCGTCCTGGCCCACTACCGGCGGCTCCTGGCGCTTCGGCGAGGGACTGCCGCACTTCGGACCGGTGAGCTCGCCCTGGTCGACGTGGGCGACCCCGACGTCCTCGCCTATCTCCGCCGGTCAGGCGACGAGGTCGCCCTGGTGGTGGTCCGCTTTGGTCTTCGAGGTGGCGAGATCGAGCTACCCTCCGCCGCCGGTCCGTGGCGGGTCGCGCTCTCAAGCCACGACCTGGCCACGCCAACGGTCGGGTCGCGCGTGCCGCTGCGACCGCTCGAGGCGATCGTCCTGCTGTCCTGAGCCGTACGATGCACGGGTGAGCCTGCCGACCTTCGAGACCGACCCTGTCCGGCTCGCCAGCCCGTTCCCGGCCGACTTCGCCTGGGGCTTCGCCGCCTCCGCCTACCAGATCGAGGGTGGTGCGGCGGAGGACGGCCGCGGACCATCGATCTGGGACACCTTCGCCCGCCGGCCGGGTGCGATCGCCGATGGCAGCTCGGGCGACGTCGCCTGCGACCACTATCACCGCTACCCGGACGACATCCAGCTGATGGCCGAGCTGGGGGCCCGCGCCTATCGCTTCAGCATCAGCTGGTCGCGGGTCCTGCCCACCGGGACGGGGGCCATCAACCAGCGCGGCCTGGATTTCTACGAGCGCCTCGTCGACGCCCTGCTCGGACGCGGGCGTCCAGCCGCTGATCAATCTCTTCCATTGGGACCTGCCCCAGGCGTTACAGGACCGCGGGGGCTTCGCCAACCCGGAGGTCGTGGGCTGGTTCACCGACTATGCCGCACCTGCTCGCGTCGAAGCTGGGCGACCGGGTCAAGGATTGGATGACGTTCAACGAGCCGGCCGTGTTCGCCTTCCTCGGCCATGCCGACGGCATTCACGCGCCGGGGCTGCGCGACTGGCCGACGGCGATCCGTGTCGCCGACAACGAATTGCGCGCTCACGCCAGCGCCGTCCAGGCGATCCGCGCCCAGGTCGGACGTCGCCAGGATCGGGCTGGCGATGGACGTCAACCAGGTCGCGCCGGCGACGGATTCCGAGCGGGATCGAGTCGCCGCCGACCAGTGGAGCTCGGCCCGCGACGCGTGGTTCCTCGATCCACTCTTCGGTCGTGGCTACCCGGCGCTCGGGCTCGCGGCTCATCGCGAGGCTGGTCACCTCGAAGGCGTCGACCTCGCCGAGCCGCCGGCCGGCGATCTCGACTACCTGGGCCTGAACTACTACCGGCGCGACTCGGTCAGCAGCAGGTCGGACCGACCATTCGACTGGGAGATCGGCGCCCAGCCCGGCTCGGAGCAGACCCAGATGGGCTGGCATGTCGCGCCCGATGGCCTGCGCGACGTGTTGATCGAGCTCAACCGGACGTACGCTCCGGCGGAGATCGTGATCACCGAGAACGGCGCGGCATATCCCGATGTCGTCGATCCGGACGGCCGGGTGCGCGACGAGGCCCGCCTTGGCTACCTGGCCCGCCATGTCGCGGCGGCAGCCGAGGCGCTTCGCGCGGGCGTGCCGCTGACCGGCTACTACGTCTGGTCGCTCCTCGACAACTACGAGTGGAGCCTCGGCTATACCCGGCGGTTCGGCCTGGTCCACGTCGACTTCGCCAGCCAGCGGCGCACCCCGAAGGACAGCGCCCGCTGGTATCAGCGACTCATGGCCGGGAGCGAATGACCGCGCGGATACAGGCCGGCGATGTCCACCGGCAAGCGGCCGACGAAGGGCGCCTCGCCCAGCAGCGCGGCCGCCAGCGCCTCCATCGTCGGTGGCAGGATGCCGTAGCTGCAGACATGGCTTCGAGCTGACGGGTACGCGAGCAGGTCCCACGGCGTGCGCAGGGCGACGGTGACGGTCGGCCGGCCGGACGCGAGGACCGCCGCGGCGAGGCCGGCCTGCGCCGCCTGGAGGTGCGCGGAGTATCGTCCCGACCACGACGAGGTCGAAGGTCGCGAGCCGCTCGCCAAGGCCGCCAAGGTCAGCCTCCCGGAGCTCCGCCGGCAGGAGGATCTCCTCGACGCCCGCGAGCCGGCGCCGGAGCGCCGCCGCCAGCGTCGGCGGCACCGTGGAGGACGTATCGGCCGGGGTGAGGTCGGCGGGCATCGACTGGACGACGGCGACCCGCGCGTCGGCGGCGAGCTTCAACGGCAGCAGTCGGTCGTCGTTGCGGACGAGCGTGATCGAACGCTGGGCCAGCTCGGCGGCGAGGGCCTGGTGCTCGGCGCAGCCGACGACGTCGAGCGCTGGCTGCTCGAAGCGTCCGATCCAGCGACGCAGGTCGCCCAGCCTGCGCCTCGCCGCGGCGTCCTCATCAGGCTCGATCAGGCCTCGCCAGTGCGCCTGCGCGAGGCCCTCCGCCAGCCGTTCCAGGGCGGGCTCGTCGGCGGTTCCGAGGAGCACGTCCTCGCCGGCCCGGAGGGCCACGACCGCATCGACGATCTGGGCCGATCCCTGGGCCAGGGCCCTCATGTCCAGGGCGTCGCTGACGGTCACGCCAGCGAACTGGAGCTGCCCGCGCAGCAGGTCGCGCAGCACCGCCGCGGACAGGCTGCTCGGCAGGTCGTCGTTCTGGCCGGGCAGCACGACGTGGCCGGCCATGACCATCCGCGCGCCCGCTGCCAATGCCGCTCGAAACGGGACCAGCTCCCGCTCAGCCAACTCGGCATTCGTCCGCCGGACGAGCGGCAGCTCGTGGTGGGGATCGGCGGTGGTGTCGCCGGCTCCCGGGAAGTGCTTGGCCGTCGCGGCCACGCCCTCGCGTTGGAGGCCCCGGACGGTCGCCGCCGCGAGCCGTCCGACCGCCTCGGGATCGTCGCCAAAGCTGCGGATCCCGAGGGCCGGATTGGCCGGGTTGTTGGCAACGTCGCACACCGGCGCGTAGTTCACGTTGACCCCGAGCGCACGCAGCTCGCGCGCCGTCGCGCCGGCGACGCGCTCGGCCAGCTCCTCGTCGCCGGTCGCGCCAAGCGCCATCGCGCCGGCGAACTGGGTCGTCGCCGTCGCCCAGGCCGATCAGCTGGCCGCCCTCCTGGTCGGCGGCAATCGAGCAACGCTGGTGCCCCGGCCGGACGGGCCTCCTGGATGGCCGCCGTCAGCGTCCTGATCTGGGGCGGGTCAACGATGTTGTGGGCGCGGAAGAGCGTCACACCCGCGACTCCGTCCTCGTGGATCCTCTTCGCCGCCGAACGCGGCAGCTCGCTGCCGGCGAAGGCGATCATGAGCCGAGCCAGGGTCACGACTTGACGGAGCCGGCCAGGATCCCTCTCACGAATGCCCGCTGGAGGACGATGAAGACGAGCAGGGGCAGGGCCATCGTGACGAACGCGCCCGCGGTCAGGAGCTGCCACTGCCCACCGCGGCTTCCGAGCAGGGCATACAGGGCCGTGGGCATGACCCGAAGGTCGTTGGATGGACCCAGGAACACCAGCGCGACAAGCAGGTCGTTCCAGACCCACAGGAACTGGAAGATGGCAAACGCACCCAGGGCCGGAATCGACAGCGGGAGGACGATTCGGGTGAAGGCCTGGAGGTGCGACGCGCCGTCGATCGCGGCCAATTCGAACAGGTCGCGGGGCAGCTGCGAGATGAAGTTATAGAGCAGGAAGATCGCCAATGGCAGGCCGAACCCCGTGTGGGCCAGCCAGATGCCGAGGAACGTGCCGTACAGCCCTGCGCCGCTGTACAGCTTCAGGACCGGGATCAGCGACATCTGGATGGGCACGACGAGCAGCCCCACCACGATCGTGAACAGGATGGCCCGGCCCCGGAACGGGATCCAGGCGAACGCGTACGCAGCGAACGCGGCGATCGTGATCGGGATGACGGTCGCCGGGATGGTCACGATCAGGCTGTTCAGGAAGGCGGGGGCCATGCCCCCGCTGGTCAGGACCTCCTGGTAGTTCGCCAAGGTCCACTGGCCGGCTGCCAGGGGGTTGAGCAGCGACGTCCACCAGCCGGTGCTGCTGATCAGGTCCGGGTTGCGCACCGACGTGACCAGCAGGCCCAGGGTGGGGATGGTCCACAGGAAGCAGATCACGAGGACCGCCAGTCGCAACGGCAGGCTGCGCAGGAGCGCCGGGCGCCACGACGAGACGGGCGCCACGTCCCGGCTGGCTGGTTGCGCCTGCCCGGTCATCGCTGGGCCTGCTGTTGGCGGAAGTTGCGGAGGTTGAAGTACATGATCGGCAGGACCCCGATGAAGAGCAGCGTGGCCAGTGCCGCGGCCCGGCCGTCGTTGAAGAACTGGAACATCTCGTGGAACATCCGGTTGGCCACGACGTCATCGCCGAAGCGGCCGCCCGTCGTCACGTACACGATGTCGAAGACCTTGAGCGTGACGATGGCGATCGTCGTGGCGACCGTGACGATCGAGCCGCGGATCAGCGGCACGACGATCCCGAAGAACAGCTGGCGCTCGTTGGCGCCGTCGAGCCGGGCGGCCTCGATCAGGTCCGTTGAGACGCCCTTGATGGCGGCCGACAGGACGACCATCGCGAAGCCCGTCTGGAGCCAGATCATGATCACGATCTCGGCAAAGACGTTGAGCGGATTGGTCGTGAAGAACGGGATCGCCTGGCCGCCGAACCCGACGACGATCGCGTTCAGGAGCCCGATCTGGGGCTGGCCGGCCGGCTCCCAGGCATACATGAAGCCCCAGATCACGGAGGCGCCGATGAGCGAGATCGCCACCGGCATGAAGATGAACGTCTTGGCCAGGGACTCGCGCCGGATCCGATCGAACAGGCCGGCGATCACCAGGCCAAGGACCACGCTGCCGGCCGTGGCGACGAGCAGCCAGATGAGGTTGTTGCCCAGGGTCGAGATGAAGTCGGGAGTCGTCATCACGGCGTAGTTGTCGAGGGTGAGCGCTCCCTTGTCATTGAAGAAGCTGCGCGCGAACGTGGCCAGCCCGGGATAGAGCAGGTAGGTCGCCAGGAAGACGAGCGCCGGGCCGACGAAGACCCAGGGCAGGATCCGGTCCCGCCAGACCGGCCGGAGCATGCTGACCAGGCCGCCGACGCCCGAGGAACAGCAGCCAGATCCCGCCGACGCCCACGCCCAGGGCGATCACGGCCAGGAGGATCCGGGCGATCACCACGTCGCCGCTGCCGTTGCGCAGGTCGTTCGCGCCGGAGCTGTTGCCCAGCGCGTCGTAGATCGAGGCGAGCAGGTTCTGCGCGCCGTGATGGTCGATCAGGACGAGGATGCCGCCCACGCACAGGCCGAGCGCGACCAGGCCCAGGATCGGCAGGATGAACCGAGACGGCGGCGGGTTTCCGATGCGCGGGCCTGCTGCCAACTCCCTCCTCCTCTCCGATTCGTGATGGTAGCGGGGCGCCTACCCGGTTGGGCAGGCGCCTCGCGAGCTAGCCGACGACTACTGGGCGGGCCAGCTGTCGTCGATGGCCTTCAGGATCGAGTCGGTGTTCGACCCGTTGTTGGTCACCCAGTCGACTGACTTGGTCCAGAACGTTCCGGCGCCGACGGCCGCGGGCATCGAGTCCGATGCGTCGAAGCCGATCCCGGAAGCCGTGCTGAGGACCGTATTGGCGACCTGGAGCTTGTAGGCCCCGGCGTACCAACTGGCTGGGGTGGTGGTGTTCGGGGAGATTGCGCTGCCGGCCTCGATCCAGCGCTGGAGACCCTGGGGCGTGCCCAGGAACTCCTCGACGGCACGGACTTCGGGCCGGTCGGCGAGCATGAACATGGCGTCAGCCGAGCCTTCAACGTTGGCCTGGCTGGGGTCGATGGTCGGGAACGGGAAGATCCCGACGTCCTGGCCCACGACGTACTGGGAGGGGTTGCCGCTGGCTCGCTCGTCCGGGAAGAAGTCCGGGCCGTACCAGGTCGGGACCTTCTGCATCCAGCACTTCGGGGCGGCCATGTTGTTGTTGAACATGGGATCCATGGTCGTCTTCTGGTCGGTATTGACGATCGCCTGCGCGCCGCCGTAGACGTAGTTCGGGGTGAAGAAGATCTTGCCGACGTACTTGTCGAAGGCATCCTTGATGCCTGGATCTTCGAAGGTGACCTTGTGGCTGATCCAGTCGTTGTAGTACTGGAGGCCCTTGGTCTTCAGGACGACTTCCTCGACCCAGTCGGTGATCTGCCAGCCGGTCGCGTCGCCGGGGCCGCCGGCGCTGATGCACCATGGGTTGCTGCCGGCCGCGACGATCTTGTCGGACAACGCGATCAGGTCATCCCACGTCTTCGGCACCTGGTAGCCCGCGGCGGCGAACGCCTTGATCGGATACCAGATCGTCGACTTGACGTCGGCCTTGTACGGGAGGCCCCAGATGTGGGCGCCCGAGGTGTACAGGCCGATCGTCGCCGGATAGTTGGTCTTGAGCTTGGCCGGGTCCATGAACGTGGCGAGGTCGATCACCTTGCCCTCGGCCCCATAGGCGAGGATCCCGGTCGGCTGGGCAAGCTGGGCGATATCAGGCGGCGCGCCGCCCTCGATCCGGGCCTTGAGGACCGTCTCGTGGCTGGTCGGGACGCTGTCGACCTGGATGGTGATCCCGGTGGCCTTCTGGAAGTCGGCCAGCGAGTTCTGGAAGTTGGTCAGCTCGCCCTGGGTCCACTGGACCTGGATCGAGACCGTCTTGCCCTTGTAGGGCTGGCTCGAACCGAGCGCGTTGTCGAGCTCGGTGAAGCCGGTCGGGACCGCCGGAATGGCTGCCGCGGGCGCGGCTGAGGCTGCTGCGCTGGGCGCCGCGGCCGACGCCGCTGTGCTGGGCGCGGCGGCCGACGCGGGCGGCGTCGTGGCCGACGCGGCCGGCACCGGCGTCGTGCTGGCCGAGCATGCGCCGACGAGCACCATGACGACGGCCACCAGGCCGGACGTCCTCCGTAATCTCCGATTCATCAATTCCTCCTCCTTCGAACGACTCTGACGTTGCGTGACGATTGGGCTCCATCCTTTGGGCTTCAGGCCAAGGACGCGCGTGCGACCACCTCCTCCTCGATGTCTTCATGCTGCGGTTTGGGCGTTTCAGTCAGGATCAGGCTTCGCGCCAGGGCGACGCCGCCCCGGGCGACAGCGTCGAACTGCGCCGGGAGTGCCCGGACCGAGCCGGGCGGGATCATCAGCGCGACCAGGGCCGACGCGGAGCGCGCTCGATCGAGCTCGGCCGCAATCGGGTCGAGGAAGGGCGCACCGGCAGCGGCCACGCCGCCACCAAGCAGGACCAACTCGAGGTCGCAGGTGAGCATCAAGGCCTCGATGGCGTGAGCCAGCGTCCGGCCGGCTTCATGGGCAACCGCCAGGGCAATCGTATCGCCTGCGGCCGCCGCTTCATAGACTGTCTTGGCCGTGATCGTGGGGATGGACGTGAGCATGGGATGGGCCGCCGCCGGCGTCCCCGTCGCCAGCGCAGACGCCAGGGCAGCCGCGGCTCGCCGGGCGATGAACGGCCCCGACGCGACCGTTTCGATGCAGCCCCGCTGGCCGCACCGACAGACCGCACCATCCGGTTCGACGATCGCGTGACCGATCTCGCCGGCCATCCCTCGATCGCCCTGGTGGAGCCGGCCGTTGAGCACCAGGCCGGCCCCGATGCCGGTCCCGACCGCGACGTAGGCCAGGCTGCGAGCGCCCCGGGCGATCTCGTGGCCGACCAGCCCGGAGGCCGCCAGGCCGACGTCGTTCGCGACGCCGCAGGGCACCCCGAACTCGTCCCGGATCAGCAGGGCGAGGGGCAGGTCCTGCCAACCCAGGTTGGTTGCCAGGACGACGATCCCGGCCACCGAGTCGATCCGGCCCGGAACACCGACGCCGATCGCGGCGAGGTCAGTGGCGCCTGGCGCCGGCCTCCTTGAGGGCCGCGCGGACCGCAGCGACGATCGGCTCGATCCCGGTCTCGGAGCGACCGGCCATCGGCTGGACGGCGCGACCCCGGGTCTGGCCGGCCTCGTCAACGACGAGCGCCGCGACTTTCGTGCCGCCAATGTCGAGCCCGGCAACGAGGGAACCGCTCACGCCGGGATCGCCAGGTCGGCCGGACCGGGCTCGCCCGCGAGCGGGGCCTCGTCAACGGCATCCGGCGGCAGTCCGGCCAGGCTCAGTCCCAGCTCCCGCGTCATCAACAGCGCGGTGGCTCCGAGGACCACGCCATCGGCGTGCAGCCGGCCGATCTCGATCGTGGTGTCCCTGGCCAGGAGCCCGAGGGCGCTCGCCTGCCATCGTCTCGCGGACGGCGTTGAGCCAGGGCTCGCCAAACTCGGCCGCGCTGCCGACCAGCACGATCCGCTCGACATTCAGGACGCCGATCAGCCAGGCGACGGCCACCCCCAGCTGACGTCCGGCGGCGACGACGACGTCGCGCACGAGCGGGTCGCCGGCCTCGAGTGCGGCAATGGCGTCGGGCAGCCGGCTGATGCCATGACCGGCCAGCCGGCCCAGGATGGCCCGGGTGCTGGCGATCGTCTCGAGGCAGCCCCGCCGGCCGCAGCGACAGGCGTCGCCGCCGGGCTGGACCGTCATGTGGCCGATCTCACCGGCGCCGAAGCCGTCGCCCTGGAACAGCCTCCCGCCCAGGATCAGCCCGGCGCCGATCCCTTCGCCGACCTTGACGACGACGAGATTCGAGACCCGCGGCCCGCCGAATACGTGTTCGGCGAGGGCGGTCGCCTGGCTGTCGTTCGCGACGTAGACCGGCAGGCCGGTCCGGGCCTGGAGGAGCGCGCCCAAGGGGCAGCCCGTGCCAGTCGAGGTTGACCGCCTCGAGGACCGTCCCGACGGTCGTGTCGATCAGCCCGGCGGTTCCGATCCCGATCCCGAGGATCGGCCGGTGGGTTCGGGCGAGCAGCCGGTCGACCAGGCCGAAGACGCGTTCGAGCGCCTCGTCGCCATCGCGGTCGTCGACGACCACCTCGATGGCCGAAACGATCTCGCCCGCGCAGGTCGACGATCGCCCCGCGGAAGACGTTCTCGCCGAGGTCGAGCCCGACGAGGTGACGGGCGTCATCGGTGAACGGCGAGGAGGATCGGGGCCTTGCCACCCGTCGACGGGCCGCGCCCGATTTCGCGGGTGAGGCCGTCGCGGATCAAGTCGGAGACGACGTCCGAGACCGTGGTCCGGGTGAGACCGGTGGAGCGAGCCACTGCCGCACGGCTGATCGGCCCGCGGTCATAGATCGTGCCCAGGACAAGCCGCGAGTTGTGGGCTCGTGTTTCCTGGTGGGTGGCCTTGCCCGAACGTTCGATCACGCGAATGCCGGCCCTCACCGCCGTGTCGGTCTTTGTCAAGACACTGGACAAACGGAGCGTACGACCTTTGTCAAGAGCCCTTACGAAGTAGGCGCACGTCGCTCGATCCGGCGAGGCACAATCCCGGGATGGCATCCCCCGATCGAGTCCGAGCGACGCCTCGCAGGGACGTTCGTGGTGGGTGATCGTGTCGTGCCGGGCGAGATCGCGATCAGCGCCGGACGGATCACCGGCTGGTGGTCGGCGAGTCGGCGACGCCTCGACCAGGTCCGACCCGACTGCGAGCGCAGTGGCAGGATCGTTCGCGAAGCTGTGGCCGCGCCGTTCGTCGTCGCCCCCGGCTTCATCGACGTCCACGTTCACGGCGGCGGCGGGGCCAGTGCGATGGACGGACTGGCGCAGCTCGACCGGCTGGCCAGCTTCCTCGCTGTCCGCGGGGTCACGTCCTTCCTGCCGACGTCAGTCTCGGCCCCGCTCCCCGAGCTCGCTCGAATTCGTCGCCGATGTGCGGGCCGCCCGGATCGAGCAGGAGGGTCCTGGATCGGTCACGGACCGACGACCGGCGCGGGCTCGAATCCTCGGAGCCAGCCTCGAGGGCCCGGCGATCGACCCAGCCCATCACGGCGCACACGACCCGGCGACGATCATCGATCCGGCCACGCTGCTGGCGGCATGGCGAGCCAGGCCGACCGATTGGGCAGAGGTGCGGATCGTCACCCTGGCCCCCGAGCGTCCGGGTGGGCTGGCGCTCGTCCGTCAGCTGGCCCAGCTCCGGGTCATTGCGAGCCTGGGGCACAGTGGCGCAACCTTCGACGAGGCTCGGGCGGCATTCCAGGCGGGCGCCCGGTCGACGACCCACCTGCTCAATGCGATGACCGGCATCGGGGCCCGTACCCCGGGCCTCGCCGGTGCCGCGCTGGCCGATCCGCGGGCGACCGTCGAGCTGATCGCGGACGGTGTCCACGTTGATCCCGGCCTGTGGCCGGTCCTCTGGAGCGTGCTCGGACGACGGCTCCTGCTGGTCTCCGACGCGATGCCGGCTGCGGGGCTCGGCGACGGGACGTACCGCCTCGGGAGCCTGGCAGTGTCGGTCAGCGACGGTCGAGCCCGGACCGCCGCCGGATCACTGGCCGGGAGCACGATCAACGTGGGCGACGCCGTGGTGAACCTGGTCGAGGCCGGGCTTTCGCTGCCGCGGGCCGTCGCCGCCGCCACGGTCACGCCGGCCACGCTGCTCGGTCGTCGGGACCTCGGTCGGATCAGGGTCGGCGCGCGGGCCGATCTCGTGGTCCTGGACCCGGCTGGGCGCGTCCAGCGAACGATGATCGACGGCGAGTGGCTGGCTGAGCGGGCGCCCCTCAGCGGGTGAGGGTCACCTTGCTCAGCCCCTCGGGTCGGTCCGGACTCAAGCCCAGGCTGACTGCCACGGCCTCGGCCAGGAGCTGTCCGGGGAGGACGAGCGCGAGTGGGGTGAGGCACTCGGGCAGGTCCGCCAGGGCCGCCAGCACCAGCATCGTCCCGGAGTCGCCGGAATGCGAAGCGCCCAGCTCGGGCCCACCGATGGTCCACGGCTTGGCTCCCGCCGCGCGAGCCCGGTCGATCGCCGGGATCGATCGCGGACCCCATCGGGCCATCCGGTCGAAACACCAGCGCCGGGATGTCGGAGGCGGCCAGGGCGATCGGACCATGCTCGAAGTCGGCGCTCGAATAGCCCTCGGCGAAGACGTGCCCGGTCTCCTTCAGCTTCAGGGCGGTCTCGAGGGCCGTGGCCAGGTTGAAGCCGCGCGAGATGACGAGCGCCCGGCCCGACCCGGCGATCGCTCCGACGAGATCGGCACCGGGACCGCCACGCCAGGCCAGCGTCGCCTCCAGCGTTTGGCGGAGCACCTCCGGGACGCGTGGCAGGTTCGAGGCGAGCGCGGAGTCCGGGAGCAGGGCAGCGACGATTCCGGCCACCGCCGCGAGCTCGGCGACATAGCTCTTGGTGGCCGCGACCGCGAGCTCGGGTCCCGCCCGACAGGGAACCGTGAGCTGGGCGGCGGCCTCGAGCGGCGAATCGGCCGTGTTCGTGATCGCCACGGTCAGCGCTCCGCCCCGCCGGGCGGCCTCGAGGACCGCGACAAGATCGGGGCTGCGGCCGGACTGCGAGAACGCGAGGAGCAAGCTGTCCGACCAGTTGGTCGTCGCACCGTAGATCGTCGTGACCGACGGCGAGGCCAGGGACACCGGCCAGCCGAGCTGGGTCTCGATCAGGTATCGAGCGTAGATGGCTGCGTGGTCCGAGGTTCCACGAGCAACGATCGAGACCCAGCGAGGCTGGGCCGCCCGAACGGCATCGACCACGGCCGCCAGTGCAGGCGAGTCGAGGACCAGCTGGTCTTCGACCACCTTGGGGATCTCTCGAATCTCCTCGGCCATGATTGTCATCCGGGAGATGATCGCACCCGGCTCTCAGCGGGATCTGGTCGTCGCGCCGCCCGAATTGACAAACGGCGGGATGAGGGCAGGCTAGCAATGGACCAAATGATGGAGCTTCGTGCCTGATGACTGAGGGCCAATCGTTCCACGGCGCGCCGCGCGCCAGCGGCCGGCGGGACCTGCTCGTCGGCCTGGCCTTCGTCCTGGTCGTGGCCGGGATCGGACTGGCCATCGTCAAGCCGTGGGGGGACACCCCAAGGCCTGCGGCTTCGGCCGAGCCCGGCGTCGCCGCGGCGAGCCCATCTGGGGCGTCGGCAAGCGCCCCGCCGATCGCCCTGGCGACGCCCCAGCCTCACCGGCTGCCGGTTGCATTCACGGCTCCGGCGCCGCAGGGATCGTCGGCCTGGGCCGGCCTCACCTGGCGCCGCCTGGCGCCGGACGACCCGCTCGGCGCCGTCCTGACCGAGGTGACCGCCGGCGGAACGTCCATCGCGATCGGCGACATCCCGGGGACGACCTCGACGACGGTCTGGTCCTCGACCGACGCGACGCACTGGGATCCGATCGAGGCCAACACCCCGACCACCTTCTGGCCGAACCTCTCGATCATCGGCCTGGCGGCCGTCACGGGCAGGTTCGTCGCCGTCAGCGAGATGAACGACTACCTGATGCGCGATCTCCCGCCGGTCGTGGCCTGGGCCTCGACCGACGGCCGGAGCTGGACACCGACGGAGGCCCTGCCGGTCGACCCACTCTCGATCCCGGCCAATTCCGCAACACTCGTTGCCGCCGGACCGAACGGCCTGGTCGTGGCGACGACCGGACCCGACGCACGTCTCGCCACCTCGCCCGATGGTTCGAATTGGGTCCTCTCGCCACCGAACGTCTTACCGGCCGGCTTCGCCCTCGACGACCTCGAGGGCAGTGCGACGGGCTACATTGCGATCGGGAGCTCGACAAGGGGCGCCGGTCCGAGCCGGGCGGCCGCGCTCTGGTCGGCCGACGGCCGTCACTGGCCGAAGACGCCGACCCTCCTGCCCACATCAGCACCGGGCTCCGGATCGGCGGCGTTCTCGAACGCGCTGACGCTCACGGTCGGCGACCAGGGCATGATCGCTGCCGGGATCGGCGGCACCCTGGCCGGAGCGCTGTGGTGGCGTTCCGCGGACGGCCAGCACTGGCAGGCGCTCCCGGGGTTCCCGCCCATTGGGGTCACGAAGTGTGGCGGCGCGAGCTGCGGCCTCCAGCCGAACGGCACGCTGTTCGGGGACGGGCATCGGCTGGTCGCTCTCCGCACCGGCGCCGATGGAGTGGGCTGGGTGTCGAATGATGGCGAGCGGTGGGCGGCGCTCAGCTTCTCGGGCGACGTCCCGGATGCGCAGGCGACGCAGGCGACACTGCTGCCCGGCGGGGTCCTGCTCTCGAACGGCACGACCACCTGGTTCGGCCAGGCCGAGGGACACTGACCACTCGCGAAAGGCGCCACTCAGCTGGCGCCCGCCACGGCCTCCGGCAAGGGCACGGCAATCGCCCCGAGGCCGGCCAGGATCGTCGCGGCTTCATGAGCCTCCTCGACGGCTTGGACGTCATCAGGCGCGAGGAGGATCTGTCTCGACCGCAAGGTCGTGGCGACCTCGAAGCTCGCGCCGAGCCCGCGGGCGATGCCCAGGCTCGCCTCGAGGTGAGCCCGGGCCGCCTCGGTCTCGCCGAGCTCGAGGGCACACCAGCCGAGCGTCCGCTCGAGCTGGGTTTCCTGCAGGCCCGCATCCGACAGACGCACTCGATCGAGCGTCTCCCGGGCGACCGATTTCAGCTTCGGCCGGCCGGCCGGCCAGGGCCAGGCACTCGGCGACCCGGGTCCGGGTCTCGTCGACGTACCCGGCGGCCCCGATCCGCCCGAAACGCTCGACTGCTTCAGCCAGGATGACGAGGCCTTCGTCGTGCCGGCCGGCCCGGGCGGCAACCCGCCCGAGATTGCTCGTGGCCAGGGCGATCCCGATCTCGTAGCCGGCCGCCCGCCACACTCGGAGGGCATCTCCCAGGAGCGCCTCCGCTGCCTCGTAGTGGCCCTGGTCGGACAGGATCTCGGCCTCGTTGTTCGACTGGACCGCAGCGTTTGCCACGTCGCCGGCCCGCGTCTTCGCCTCCTTGCTCCGGCCGTACAGGGCCAGGGCCTCATCCCAGCGGCCTTCGAAATAGGCTTCGATCCCGAGATTGTTCAGGACGTTTCCCTGGCCGACGAGGTCACCCAGCTCCTCGTAGATCGGCAGGGGAAGGTCGCGATAGCGGGCCGCTGCCTCGGCATTGCCCAGGACGCCGTAGGCCGCGTGAAGGAGGTAGTACGCGTGGGCCAGGAGGGCTCGGTCACCGACCCGGTCCGCGGTGGCCGCAGCCGGAATACAGACCCGGACGCAGTCGGCCCAGCGACCCTGGCGAAAGCGGATCCCGGCCCGATCGAGCATGAGCCGGATGCGCAGCGACTCGACGCCGTCGCCCTGCGCCCCATCGAGCCGGTGCTGGCCCCGGGTGTACCAGGCGAGGGCCCGGCCATAGTGCCCGGCCCGCTCGCAGACGATCCCCGTCTTGCGGGCAAGCTGGGCCTGGACGAAGGCGGCCTCCGGCCCGCCGACGGCTTGCGGGGCAGGGCTCGTGGCCAGGAGGCGGCGCAGGCCGCGGGCCCGGGCATAGCCGGCGAGCGATTCGTCGTAGCGGCCGGCCAGCTCGGCCACGTCACCACGGGCCTCGGCGACCGAGGCGACGTCGGCGGGGGCGATTGCCCGGCTGAGCGTGGCGCAGGCCAGCGCCCGCCCGTAGAGGGCTGCCGCATCGACGTTGGCGTACCGGTCACGGGCCATGTCACCGGCCCGGCGGGCATAGCGGAACGCCGGATCAGGCAGGCCGCCGCGCTCGAAATGGACCGCCAGGGCGCTCGCGACCACGTCCGTGTCCGAGCCCGCCCGGCGCTCGATCGCCGTGGCCAGCCGGGCATGGAGCGTTCGCCGGCTGGCGTTAGAGAGGCCCTCATAGGCGGCCACCCGGACCAGGTCGTGGCGGAATCGAACTCGGGTCGAGTCGACCCGGGCAACAAAGTCGTCGAGCTCGCTCCACGCACCGATGTCGTACGCGACGTCGTCGTCGTCGAGGACCTCGCCGAGCAGCTCCAGGTCGACTGTCCGGCCCAGCACCGCGGCCCGTCGGAGGAGGGCCCGGCCCCGGCCGTCGAGACGATCGATCCTGCTCGCAAGCAGGGTTTCGAGCCGATCGGGCAGGTTCTCCAGGCTGCCCTGCTCCGCTGCGGCGGTGGCCAGCTCGCGGGCGAAGAGCGGGTTGCCGGCCGCCCGCTCGATAATCGAGGCGAGGTCGGCGTCGGACAGGGCGTTCGTACCGGAGGCCGCGAGTGCCACCCGGACTACCGCCTCCGGCTCGAGCGCCGGCAGGTCGATCTGGGTGGCCCCGGCTCCGCCGAACGGACGTCCGTCGGGACGCTGGAGCCCGATCAGTAGCCACGGTTTAGAGGGTGCGGCCTCGGCCAGCGCTTCGAGCAGGGCGAACGATGCCTCGTCGGCCCAGTGAAGGTCCTCGAGGACCACCACGGCCGGCGCCCGGAGGGTCTGCCCGAGCAGCTCGACGATCGCGGCATGGAGCTGGCGACGTCGGAAGGCAGGCGCGAGATGGGTCACTTCAACGGATTCGGGAACCGAGGCCCCGATGGGGATCGCGATCAAGGGCAACCAGCCGATCAGTCCGGGCGCCAGGCCCTCGACCCATTGGCCGAGCTGCTCGCCGGCGGCCGGAGGCTCCGTCTCGTCGGCGATCCCGGCCAGGTCGCGCAAGCCGGCCTGCACCCCGGCGTAGGGCGTTCCTTCCTCGGCTGGGGTGAACCGCACGACAAGGTGCGAGGCGATCCGATCGTCCGCCATCAGCTCCTGAACGAGACGAGATTTGCCGGCGCCCGGGTCGCCCGCGATCGAGACCACCCGGCCGTTGCCGAGGGCCGCCTCGCCGAGGGCGCCGGTGAGCAGCCGCAGCTCGGCATCCCGCCCGGCGAGAGGCAGGCGGGCGGGGGTCCGAGCATGCCGGCCCACGAGGCGGCCGATCCGGTACGGCACGACCGGGTCGCGCTTGCCCTTCGGGGTGAACGCGGGCAGCGGCTCAGTCTCGAACTCGACCGCCGAGCGGGACAGCACGTCGGCCGTCGCGAGCAGCTCGCCGGGCGCGGCCCGGGCGGCGATCCGGGCGGCCAGGTTGGTCGTATCGCCCATCGCCGTGTACGTCCGGCGAGACGGCGCCCCGAGATCCCCGGCGAAGACCGGTCCGCGGTTCACCCCGGCCCGCAGCCGGAGGCCCGCTGCCTCGGGTGAGTCGAGAATCTCGCGCAGGACCCGGAGCATCCGCTCCTCGTCCTGGCCGGTGGCCACTGGAGCGCCCGCCGCCAGGAACAGGGTTACTCCGTCCTCGGTCGCGTCCGTGCCGAGGAGGGTTACGCGATGGCGATCGGCCGCCTCCGCCACGGTTCGATAGAGCGCGTCGAGATCGGCCACGACAGCGTCCGGTTCATCAGCGAGCCGGGCGTCAAGGCTGCCAGCGAGGACGAAGGCGATCGTGGCCAGACGATTTTCCCCTTCCAGCCCGCCTCCTGCTCCGCCCAGGAATGGGCGCAGCGGGGCAGGCAGGAGACTGCTCAGGTCGACCTTCGGCGGGGCGACCCGGGTCGGGGGCACCACCGGGCCGGGACGGATGTGGCGCAGGAGCCGGCCGGCCGGATGGACCGCTCCGAGCCAGCCCTGGTCGATCGAATTGGCCGTCCGCTGGTCGAGCAGAATCTGGCCGGCCTCGGCGGCTCGCTCGAGCCGGACCATCTCGGTCGTTGTCGGGCCGGCCACGAACAGGCCGCGTGTCCCGGTACCGGCGAGCACCAGGTCGACTGGCCCACTGGCGAGCCCGATCGAGACCCGCAGCGTCACTGCACCGGCAGAGGTGGCGATCGAGCCGCGGGCAGCGAACCACTGGCGGACCGCCGCCGCGGCCTGAACGGCCCGCGACGCGGACGCCTGGCCATCGAACATGACGACCAGGGCGTCGCCGGCAAAGATCAGGACGTCTCCGCCACGCGCCTCGAGCTCGGCGACCAGCGCCGTCAGGACTCCGCCAATGAGGCCCGCTACCTCTTCCGCACCGGCCCGACCCCGACTGGCCAGTCGCTCGGACAAGCGGGTGAAGCCGGCAATGTCGGCGAACAGGAGGGTGCCCTCGACCCGCCTGTGCGTCGCCAGCGGATCGGCGCCCAGCCACTCGACCGCCATGCGCGGCGCGTACGGCCCGACCTCAACCTCTCCTGGCTGGGCGGATCGGTGCGGTCTGGTGCCTTCCGGCACCGGTATCTCGTCCCTCACCGATGCAGTGTCGCAAAGATGACAACCGGTGCACCAAAACACCGCTGGACAAACGTCCCATCCGGACCGTACGGTTCCGGGACCGGCCACGGGCGCGGGCCGGTCCCGGGACGTGCGTGAAAGTGGGGACGCCCGCCGAGGTCAGCCGCACATCATCGTCAGCGCGGCCGCCCAGGCGCCGCGGTTGGAGGTTCGATCATCGTGGCGTCCCATCGCCTGTTCCCGCGCGCCCTCGTCCTGGTCGTCTCGGGCCTGCTCGCGGCACTTCCAGCCGGCACCGGGCTGGCTGCGGTCGTCCCTGCCCAGGTCGTCCGAGCCGACAGCCCCGAGTACCCCACCTGGGCCGGCGGCTTCAACGGGGGTTCGTCCTACGCCGCCGCCCCGGCCGGCGTCGTCAACCTCGCGGTCCCCGCGGTCGCCGGCGAACAGCCGGCCAACCCGGACCCGGCCTCGGTCACGGCGACGGCGGGGACGGCAGGCATCCAGGGCGCCGCAATCCTCCAGTCCGACCTGACTGGGTCGACCCTGGCCACGACGCCAATCGACTCGCTGGGCCTCGAGAACCTGCCCGTCCAGATTCCCTTGTCGACGCTCCCATTCAGCCGGTCAACCTCACCGAAGAGCTGGCAGGACCTGCTCAGCTCGACCGTGCTCGCCGGCGTGCCCCTGCAGAACGTCACCTGGCAGCAGGTCCGCCAGCTGGCGCCCGCCCCGGCCGGCCTCCACTCGATCGATATGGGCGACGTGGACTGGTCGGGCAGCGTGTTGGCGAACCTGCCCCTCGCCGCGTTCACCTTCGGGGGAACGGACATCACCACGATCCAGATCCCCCTCCAGCCAGGCGAGCCGAGCACGGATACGTCCGCGGCCGATCGCTGGTGCTACGCCCTCAACCAGGCCCAGGCAGGCAGCTGCCCGAGCGCGGCCAGCCTGGCCGGCAAGTCGCTCCTGGGGGTCAGCATCCAGGGCGCCTCCCTCCAGGACCTGCCGCTCCACAACATCCCGCTGCACAACATCGACCTGCTCAATTCGCCGCTCCACAACATCCCGCTGCACAACATCGTGCTCGAGGTCTCGTCGCTCAAGAACCTGCCCCTGCACAACATCGACATGGTCAATTCGCCGCTGCACAACATCCCGCTGCACAACATCAACCTGGCCACGTCGCCGCTCCACAACATCCCCCTCCACAACATCGACTGGGTCGCCTCGCCGCTCCACAACATCCCGCTCCACAACATCAACTTGGCCACTTCGCCGGTCGGCGCGATCCCGCTCCACAACATCGCCTTCGCCGATGCGCCGCTCCACAACATCCCGCTGCACAACATCGATCTCCTCGCGTCCGGCCTCGGCGCCATGCCGCTCACCGCGATTGCCTGGGGAACGGCGACGATCGGGACGACGCTGCTCAGCCAGCTGTCGATTGCCGGCGGACCCCTCGACCCAATCCTCCTCAGCGCGACGGCGAACCCGGCCAACATCGATGCCGCCTGTGCCACGACCTGCCCGGCCGGCAAGACCCTCGGCCAGGCGGAATCGAACCACGAGATCCTGGGCACCGCGACTCTCGCCGACATCGGCGCGACGGCCTTCGGCAGCGTCACCCTCGGCCAGCTCCTGGCCGGGTCGTCGCTCACCCCGACGCTTGGCGACCTGCGCCTCGACCTCGCTGGCGCGGGCGCCCCGCCGCTGACCGTGGCCGGGCTCGAGAACGCCCTCATCGGCTCGCCGGCCCCAGTGATCAAGCTGGGCGACCTGCGCCTCGACGAAGCGACCGGAGCGAACGCCCTTGTCCTGGGCGACCTGTCGGACTACCTCTCAGACCCGGCCACGTTCGACGCCTACCTGCTCGGCGACATCGGCACGTATACCGACAACACCGGCCACGAGATCACCCTGGGTGAGCTCGGCATCTGGACCGACAACACCGGCGCGGACATCACCCTGGGTGAGCTCGCCCAGTACCTCGACGACTCGGTCTCCCTCGCCGACGTCCTCCTCGGCCTCGTCCCGCCGGCCCAGTTCCCGTTCGAGAACTTCCCGATCGCCAGCCTGGGTCTGAACACGCCCGGGCGCTCGATGATTCAGCCCACGAGCGGGTTCATGGCCGGCTATGGCCCCGGCTGCGGCGCAACCGGGACTTCGATCGGGTCGGGCTTCCTCGCGAACCTGCCGACCTGCTTCACCCGCCGGCTCCTCGGCCCCGAGGAGCCGGATATGCAGTCAAGCCCGCCGGTGATGATCGACGCCATCCTGCCGTTGGGCGCCCAGTTCCTGGCCGTCAGCCCGGGTGGCAACACGCCCGCGCTCGGTGTGGCCCAGACCTCGACCGACCCCGACGGGCGCCAGCGCGTCGCATTCGAGTTCCCGTCGATCACGGCCGGAGCGCTCGTTTCGTTCGAGCTCACCTACGAGAACAGCCTGCACCTCGGGACGAACCACGTCGACTTCGAGATGCGGGCGCTGGACGGCACCCTGATCGCCTCCGACAGCGAGGATGCGCCAAATGTCCTGGATGCCGCCGAGCCGAACTCGCCGATCGAGGATCCATCCATCCAGAACTCCGGGCGTAGCGACAAGATCGTCTTTCCGATCGATCCCGACGGCTGCTCGGCAAGCTCGTCGACATGCGCTGGCCTTGGCTCGACCTACATCGACGCGATGGTCGCCGGCTACATCAGCTACCCCGGCGACCTCGACTGGTACTACCTGCCGAACGTTCGGGCGGGCAGCCGGATCAGCGCCGACCTGACGAACCTGCCCCTCGATGCCGACCTCGTCCTGTACGGACCGCCCGGGTATCGCGACCTCGCCGACGCTCTTCCCGCCGTCGACCAGCAAGCTGCCCGGCCTGCTCGTCGAGGACCCGGGGCTCGGGGTCGGCCAGGCGGCCCATTCGATCGCCACCCAGGCCCTCGGTGACCTCCAGCTCGACAAGGGCTACACGGAGACCCTGGAGTCGCCGCCCGTGCAGGTCCCGCCGATGACGCCGATCTCGATCTCGCAGCATCGCGGGACCGACCCGGAGAGCGTCGGCGCGATCGCCCCGGTGGACGGCGACTACGTCGTCGCCGTGACCGGCTACAACGGGGCCACCTCGAATGACCCGTACCTCCTGCGGGCCCGGGTGACGGCCCCGCCGGCCGAGGCGACCTGCCCCGCCCGCTCGTTCGCCACCTACGGCTCGGCCGGCGCGATCCCGACGATCCCGGCCAACGTCAATGCCCTGTTCCTGACCGACCCGGGCCGGATCGTGGCGACCTACGGCCAGGCGGCCGAGGACACCCTGTCCGGGCAGCTGACCGACCTCGTCAACTACCTCAATGCGAACCCGCAGCTCGGCGTCGTCCCGGCGGTC
This sequence comes from uncultured Chloroflexia bacterium, assembly GCA_963720965.1. Lineage (GTDB taxonomy): Bacteria > Chloroflexota > Limnocylindria > Limnocylindrales > CSP1-4 > Palsa-1033. The sequence goes on from CAVRHD010000007.1 coordinate 75,697, forward strand.
ATCCCGCTGGAGGCCTATCCGGGAGTTGCGGGCGCCTACCACGCCTGGGATCAGAGCCCCTGTAGCGTCGCGGCCGCCAACGCCGTGGCCGCCCAGATCACCGGCGTCATCCACTCGATCCGGGCGGGCGCCCCGGGCATCTCCTACATCACGATCCTCGGCGGCGACGACATCATCCCGATGGGCCGCACGCCGGACCTCACCCGGGTCAGCAACGAGTCGGAATACGCCTCGACGTTCACGGCGACGAACCCGATCTCGGCGGCCGAGGCCGCCTCGGAGACCCTGACCGACGACGTCTATGGCGATCCGAACCCGACCCCGACCGGCGACGGCAACAGCCTGTTCGTGCCCCAGATGGCCGTCGGCCGGCTGGTCGAGTCGCCGACGGACATCGGCAGCCAGCTCGAGTCGTATGTCACGAACAAGGGCGCCCTGGACACGAAGACGGGGCTCGTCGCGGGCTACGACTTCCTGGCCGATGGTGCCCAGGCCGTGGCGGACCGGCTGGCAGCCGGCGACGGCGGGCGGACGATTGACGACAGCCTGATCGACCAGCCTGGGGCGACACCCGGCTGGAGCCAGGCCGACCTGCTCAGCAAGCTCTTCCCGAACGGGTGGCGCATCGCCTCTCGTCGATTCGATCAACGCCCACTACGACCACACGGCGCTCGAGCCGTCGGCGGTCAACGCCGGCACCTCGAGCCAGCTCGAAGCCGACTCCGACCTCGTGGCCAGCGCAGCCGGCCAGCTCGCCGGCCACGTCCTGTTCACGATGGGCTGCCACGCCGGCCTGTCGGTGCCCGATGCCTACGTGCCGGGCACGACCGCGGCCGACACCGCCACCAAGCTCGACTGGGCCCAGGCCCTGTCACAGGCGGGCGTCTCAATCTATGTTGCGAATACCGGCTATGGCATCGGCGACACGACATCGGTCGCCTACTCCGAGCGAATCATGGCCCTCTACGCCAAGGAGCTCGACGGATCGCTGACGGCCGGCCAGGCGCTCGTCTACGCCAAGCAGGCCTACTTCGGCAGCCTCGGCGCGGTCGGCGTGTACGACCTCAAGGTGCTCCAGCAGGTGGCCTTCTACGGCCTGCCGTTCTGGTATGTCGGAGCGGCCCCGACCGGCAGCACACCACCACCTCCGCCGACCGCCCCGGCGCCCCCGGGAACGATCGGGCCTGATCCGGTCATCTCCGGGCTTCAGTCGGCCTCGCTGACCGTGTCCTCGACCTTCACCCAGAAGAATGTCACCGGGCGTGGCAGCTTCTGGGTCGTGAACGGCCCGGGCGGCACGACGCTCGATCCGCAGGTCACCCAGTACGAGCCGATCCAGCCGGCCACGAGCGAATCGGTCGTGGCCCCTGGCTTGACCGCCCACGGTGCATTGATCACGGCCCTGACCTCGCACGACATGTCGAACGTCAATCCCGTCCTCAACACGCCGACGATCGACCTGTCGGCCTCCTCGCCCGAGGTGAAGAGCGGTGACGCCGCCTGGCCAGCCAGCATCGCCTCGATCACGAATTCGAAGGCACCCTACGGCCGGGCGCAAAGCCTGGTCCTGGTGCCGGGCCAGTTCCTCGGCTCGACCTCGGATGGCACCGGCCGGCAGCGCCTGTTCGACAGCGTCGGCGTGAGCGTCCTGTACGGCTCGACCTCCTCGATCGACTTCAACGCGCCGACGATCGCGACCTCCTCGGCCGGGGCTACCGGGAGCTCGATCACGTTCAAGGTCTCGGCCGCGGACGGGGAGGGCCCGGTGGCACGGGTCCTGGCCGGATTCCACGACTTCGACGGCAGCTGGAAGTTCGTCGACCTCAGCCTGCAATCCGACGGCTCGTGGTCCGGTATCGGCACCGCCAGTCGCACCCTTGGCCCAACCGACGGGATCGAGTACTTCATCCAGGCCGTCGATGCGGCGGGCAACGTCAGCACCGCCTCGAACAAGGCCGCCAATTTCGACGCGAGCACCGATATCACCCCACCGACGATCACGGCCAATGTGAGCCCGACCCCGAACGCGGCCGGCTGGAGCAAGACCGCCGAGACCGTCACATTCACCTGCTCGGACAGCGGCTCGGGGATTGCCCCGGGCACCTGCCCCGCTCCGGTTGGCATCAGCGCCGACGGGAGCACGACGGTCACCCAGAGCGTGTCCGACCGGGCCGGCAATACCGCCTCGGCCACGGCCGTCGTCCAGATCGACCAGACCGCTCCGTCGATCAGCGCCGCGATCAGCCCACCACCGAACGCCTCGGGCTGGAGCTCGGCCACGTCGGAGACGGTCACGTTCAGCTGCTCGGACGGCGGGAGCGGTCTCGCCACCGCCTGCCCCGCGCCGGTGACGGTCAGCAATGAAGGCACGACCCCGGTGAGCGGGAGCGTGACCGATGTCGCCGGTAACACCGCGTCGACCAGCGTCTCGGTCGAGCTGGACAGGACAGCACCGACGATCAGCGCCTCCGTTGCCCCGGTCCCGAACGCGAACGGCTGGAACAACGGGGCGTCGGCCCAGGTGACGTTCAGCTGCACCGACACCGGCTCCGGGATCGCCGGGTGTCCATCACCGGTCACGGTCTCGGCCGAGGGAATCGCCTCGGTCAATGGCAGCGCGACCGACCAGGCCGGCAATTTGGCCACGATCGTCGCCACCGTACGGATCGATCGGACGGTGCCGACGATCAGCGCCGTCGTGACCCCGGCCCCGAATGCATCAGGCTGGAGCAACGCGGCCTCGGAGACCGTCACGTTCACCTGCGGCGACACGGGCTCAGGCCTCGCCACAAGCGCGTGCCCCACGGCGCAGACCGTGACTGCACAGGGCTCGACCACGGTCAGCGGCACGGTCCTCGACCTGGCCGGGAATAGCGCCACGAAAAGTGTCGTGGTCAAGATCGACCGGACGCCACCGACGATCAGCGCGGCCATCTCGCCCAGCCCGAACTCCGCCGGCTGGCTCAACCTGCCGGTGGCCAAGGTGACCTTTACCTGCTCCGACGGCGGCAGCGGCCTGGCTTCGGGAGCCTGCCCGGCGGCGGTCCTCGTGTCGACGGAGGGGATCACAGCGGTCACCCGCTCGGTCACCGATGTCGCCGGCAATACGGGTTCGGCCACGGCCACCGTCCGGATCGACCGGACCGCCCCGGTCGTCAGCCTGACCGGCTACCCCATTCACCCCGTGTGCACGACGACCGACGCCCTGTCGGGCGTCAAGATCGCGGCGAGCCTGCTCAGTGCAACCGCCCGCGTCGCCGGAGTCCCGGTGACGGTGGCTACGTGCCTGGGGGCGCTGGACGTGGCCGGCAACCTGGCGCTGCCGGTCGTCCGGACCTACGTGGCGCCGATCACCTTCTCGGGTTTCCAGGCCCCGGTCGTCGGGCAGCCGACGGTAAACACGGGCAGCGTGAGCAAGGCCTACCCGGTCAAGTTCCAGCTGCGCGACGCGGGCGGGGCGTTCATCAGCGCCCTCCCGGCGATCACCTCGACGACCTACCAGAGTGTCTCGTGCACGACGTTCGGGACCACGACCAGTGCACTCCCGACCGGCACCGGAGCCTCGACCGGCCTGGCCTACGACAGCAAGGCAAACCAGTACGTCTACACCTGGAAGACGCCCAGCGCGGCAGGTTGCTACGTCCTCACGATCGGCCTCGCCGACGGGACCTCGTACAAGGCGAACTTCAAGCTGAAGTGATTTCGGCGGCCCGGCGCAACGGGCCGACCACGTTCGGGAGGATCAGTTGCGGGCGAGAGCCGGACTCATCGCCGCGTCTGGATTGCTCGCGGCATTGTTTGGGTACAGCATCTTCGCTGTTCCCATTGCCGCCGCGTCGCCTGACTACAACATCACGGGCACGTGGGATTGTTGTGGTGCTGGTGGCGCAGCCCCGCAGGACTTTGTCATCACCTCCGGATCCGGTTCGCTTGCTGGAACGGGGGTGCTGCCTTCAGGGGTTGTTTACGCGTCGATTACTGGCAGTGAGAGTGGCGGCGCGGTGACAATCGTGACCACCTATAACAGCTTCGCGCCTGGGTATGTGGCGACGTTCACTGGGACTGTCTCAGCGGACGGGAGCACGATGTCTGGTACGTGGGTCAGTAACGGAAATCAATCGGGCACCTGGACAGCAACGCGGTCCGGCCCAACGCCTCCAGTGGCTGGGGCAGCATCTTCTCCAACGACTGATGAAACACCTTCTCCGACAGGAGACGGCGTGCCCGTCTGGGCGATTGCTGCGGTCGTCGTACTTGGCATCGGTGCGCTCATCGGTGCGACCGTGCTGATAGCGGGCGGGGGTGCGTTCGGTGCCGGAGGCGAGGGCGGCGGCGGTCCAGCCGAGAGTGGTGCCGGGTCTGCCGGCGAGGGCGGCGGTGGTCCGGCGGGCGAGTTCGGGGCCGGCGGCGAAGGTGGCGGCGGTCCAGCCGAGAGTGGTGCCGGGTCTGCCGGCGAGGGCGGCGGCGGTCCGGCCGAAGGCGGGGGTGCGTTCGGTGCCGGAGGCGAGGGCGGCGGCGGTCCAGCCGACGGGGGTGCGGGTGCCGGAGGCGAGGGCGGCGGTGGTCCGGCGACGGCGGGGGCGAGTTCGGTGCCGGCGGCGAGGGCGGCGGCGGTCCGAGCCGAGAGTGGTGCCGGGTCTGCCGGCGAGGGCGGCGGCGGTCCGGCCGAAGGCGGGGGTGCGTTCGGTGCCGGAGGCGAGGGCGGCGGCGGTCCGGCGGACGGCGGGGGTGCGTTCGGTGCCGGAGGCGAGGGCGGCGGCGGTCCGGCGGACGGCGGGGGTGCGTTCGGTGCCGGAGGCGAGGGCGGCGGCGGTCCGGCGGACGGCGGGGGTGCGTTCGGTGCCGGAGGCGAGGGCGGCGGCGGTCCGGCCGACGGCGGGGGTGCGTTCGGTGCCGGAGGCGAGGGCGGCGGCGGTCCGGCCGACGGCGGGGGTGCGTTCGGTGCCGGAGGCGAGGGCGGCGGCGGTCCGGCCGAAGGCGGGGGTGCGTTCGGTGCCGGAGGCGAGGGCGGCGGTGGTCCGGCGGGCGAGCGGGGCGGCGGCGAAGGTGGCGGCGGTCCAGCCGAGAGTGGTGCCGGGTCTGCCGGCGAGGGCGGCGGCGGTCCGGCCGACGGCGGTGCGACCTGGGGCGAGGGCGGTGGTGGTCCCGCGACCGAGGGCGGGGCCGGCGGCGAAGGTGGCGGCGGTCCAGCCGAGAGTGGTGCCTCGGGTGAGATCGGCAGCGGCAGTGGTCCGGACTCCTAGTCCGGTCTAGCTCACGTCTTGCAGTTCGATGGGGCTTGTGCCAGATAGCATCCGCACTGCTACTCGGCACGAGTCGCGGGTCAAGAACGCTCGGTTGGGGCGGAGGGCCACCGCCCCCGAGCGTGGGCGGTGCACCCTGCACGGCTCGGATCGCGTCGCTCAGGCTCTGATCCTTGCTGAGTAGCACTGCCCGCGCTAGGCGGCAAAATTCTTGCCAGGTACTCCCGCACGGCAAAGCTGCGAGCACGGTCCGGAGGACCGGCGCTCGTATGCGCTTGATAGAATGGCGGCCTCCCGAGCGGGAGTAACTCAGCTGGCAGAGTGTCTGCTTCCCAAGCAGAATGTCGCGGGTTCGAATCCCGTCTCCCGCTCCACCTCCCGCTCCAGGTAGCTTTGTTCGAGGATTGACTCGCCGTGTTGCGTGTCATACAGTGTATGACATGAAGCGATCATCCGCCGTTCTGTCGGTGTCACTACCACCGGAATCGGCCCGGGAATTCGAGCGTTTGGCCGAACGGGAGGGGCGCAACAAGAGCGAGCTGTTCCGGGAGATGCTGGCCGTCTATCTCACGTACCAGGAAACGCAAACATTCGAATCGCTGCAGCGATACGGGGCGTCCGCGGCCCGACGCGCCGGCGTACGAGACGAGAGCGACGTCGAGCGTTTGATCCAGGAGTCGCGAGAGCAGTGAACCGCGGGGGTACCGTAGGTCCCGGTCGGACATCCCCTCGTCGGTCGCTCGGGTGAGGGCCATTCTCGACACGAACGTCCTCATTTCGGCCTACGTATTTCCCGGCGGCAAGCCGGAAGCGGTCTACCGCCTGGCGCTGGAGCGGCGCCTGGAGATCGGGACGTCACTGCCCCTGCTCGCCGAATTCGGACGCGTTCTCGGCCTGAAGTTCGGCTGGATGCCTGATCGAGTCGAGGCGGCGGTCGCCCAGATGACGCGGATCGCCAGGGTGGTCGAGCCGTCTGAGACGGTTCAGGTGGTCAGGGCAGATCCGGACGACGACCGTGTCCTGGAGGCAGCCCGCGCCTTCGGCGCACACGTGATCGTCAGCGGTGACCGGCACCTCCTGGATGTGGGGACGTGGAGTGACATCGAGATTGTCTCGCCATCGGAGTTCATGGACCGATGGGGTTCCTGAGCGCGCTCCTGGTGAATCTGGGGGTTCAACGCATCATTCGGTGCTCGCCGGCAACAGGATTTGGTTGCCCGGCCCGATTGCGGCCGTAGTCATGCTGATTGTGCCGGTCTCGCGAACCCGCTCCGGTGAAGCCCGGGGTATCGTGTCGCCACGTAGCTGGGGGTTGCGATGTATTCGCGTCGTACGCGCATCCGTTCTGCCGCCGCGAGTCTGGGAGTCGCATTCGCGGTCCTCGCCTTCGGTGTACCCGCTCAAGCCGCTTCGAACATCACGGTGCCCTCGATCCCGGGCGCTGGCTGGATCCAGGGGCCAGACAACACCGCCGGCCGCACGGCCGTCATCGCCGCCAGCCCGGTGGCCGGTCTTGGCAAGGACAGCGTCAAGCTGACGAGCACCGGCACGTCCGATGTCGTCGGCATCGGCCGGGTGATCCCCGATCCCGTGGTCGGTCTCACCGGTGCCTCATGGATGACGTACGTGGCGGGCAATACCGGTGACACCAACGCCGAGCCCGCCGCCCTCAGGTTCGGGTTGTACCGGACGAGCGGTACGTCGGTGTTCACGACCCTGGTGGTCGAGCGGTCTCTGAATGCGACGGTGACCCCCGGGGTCTGGCAGACAACGACGATGTCCGACAGTACCGTGGTCTGGCAGACCAACGCGCTCGGTAACTTCTGCCTCCAGGCAGCGCCATGCACGTTCGGCGATTCAAGACCGAGTACGGAGGGTCTGCCCATTTCACCAGCGTCCAGGTGGCGGTTGGGCCAGGTACCGGCGCGACCAGCTCGTACGTCGATGGCATCTCCCTGACCCTCGGCGAGGTCCCGGTCACCGAGAGCTGGGACTTCGAGCTCCCGGCGCAGGCCCCGACCCCGACCCCTAAGCCGACGACGACTCCGCCGGCGACCAGCACTGCCGCGCTGGCGACCGACTCGCGGACGCTCGATGGCGGGATCTTGATCATCCTTAGCGTCGTTGGGCTGCTCGCGCTGCTGTCGGTTCGATTGCGCCGATCGGAGTCGACCAGCTGAACCCGCCTTCTTGACTCGACTCTCTCGTCGGAGCCCAGTGCTCGCCAGCGGTACCGGTGCGGGGCGACCGGCGCGGTCATCGGGCGGAGCGAGGCCTCTGGTCTCCGAAGCGCGACGCTCAAGGGCCTGTCCGAGCCAATCGAGGTCGTGAACGTCGAGTGGCGTTGAGCGATGACCGCGGCGTCGGGCCGCGACTCCCTCGCCCTCAGTCCGGAGCGCCTCGCGGGGGCAGGGAGCGGACGGCTTCGCGCTCGATCGCGAGACCACGCCGGTGGCGCTCGTAGAACTCGGCGAAGCCCTGGACATCTCGCGGGTCGGGCTGGCGCGGCCGGCCGATGCTCTTGCTGATGTGTCCGTCGAGGTAGTCCGGGAGCGACTGGTCCCGGTCGGCGCGGAGGAGGTAGCCAGCAAGCAGGGCCATTCCCCACGCCCCACCCTCCCCTGCCGTGGTCGGGATGCTGACTGGGACGTTCAGCGCGGCAGCCATCATCCGCTGCCCGGTGTCGCCGCCCTTGAAGAAGCCGCCGTGCCCCCGGAGCTCCTCGACGACCACGCCTTCTTCGCCCGTCAGGATGTCCATCCCGGTCCGCAGGGCACACAGCGAGGCAAAGGTGAGCGCCCTGATCAGGTTTTCGATGGTGAGCCGGCTGTCCGGATTCCGCGCGATCAGCGGCCGGCCTTCAGTGAAGCCAGTCGCATGCTCGCCCGAGACGTAGTTGATCGCCAGGAGCCCGCCTGCGTCCGGATCGCCCAGGGCGGCCAGGGGCAGGAGCCGGCCGTAGAGCTCGTCGAGCGTCACTTCGGCGCCGAGCACCTTGGCCGCCTGCCCGAAGACCGCGATCCACGCGTCGAGGTCCGAAGAGCCGTTATTCGAATGGACCATCGCCACCGGCTTCGCGTCGGGCGTGACCACGACGTCGATCGCCTCGTGGACCCGGCCGAGGCTCCGCTCGAGGACGAACATGGCGAAGACCGACGTGCCCGCCGAAACGTTGCCGGAGCGCGGTCGGACCGCGTTCGTGGCGACCATCCCGGTCCCCGCGTCGCCTTCCGGCGGGCACAACGGGATGCCTGGCTGGAGTCGGCCCTGCGAGTCGAGCAACGTCGATCCGGCTTCGCTCAGGGTTCCGGCCGAACGCCCGGCCGGCAGGACCGAAGGCAGGATGTCCCTAAGCTGCCAGGCCAGCCTGCGGGAGGCGATCAGGGCGTCAAAGACGGCGATCCGGGCAGTGTCCCAGTCGCCGGTAAGCGGATCGATCGGGAACATGCCCGAGGCCTCGCCCACGCCCACGACATGCTCGCCGGTCAGCAGCCCGTGAACGTAACCGGCCAGGGTGGTGAGCCGGGCGATCCGGGCAACGTGGGCCTGGCCCTCGAGGATCGACTGGTACAGGTGGGCGATGCTCCAGCGCTGGGGCACGCCGAAGTCCAGCGCGGCCGTCAGTTCGGCACAGGCCTGCCCGGTGTTCGTGTTGCGCCACGTCCGGAACGGCACGAGGAGCTTGCCGGCCGCATCCAGGGCCAGATAGCCGTGCATCATCCCGCTGATCCCGATGGCGGCGACCCGCTCCAGCCCCGTCCCATGGCGCACCTGAACGTCCTCGGCAAGCGCGGCAAACGCGTCGGCCAGGCCGGTCCGAACGTCCGCCATGTCGTAGGTCCACAACCCGTCGCGGAGCTGGTTCTCCCAGGCATGGGCGCCTGAGGCCAGCGGCGTCGAGTCGGGCGCGATCAGCGAGGCCTTGATCCGGGTTGAACCCAGCTCGATCCCGAGGATCGCCTGACCCGATTGGATCAGCCCGGCGCTCAGCGGTTCTTCTGCCCGTAATACGCGGCCGGGCCGTGCTTGCGCTGGTGGTGCTTCTCGGCCAGGAACGAAGGGAGCTCAGGGGCGTCTGGATTCAGGCCAAGGGTCTGGATCGCCATCAGGGCGACCGTCTCGAGGAGGATCGCGTGGTCCGCGGCCTCGGCTGCGCTCCGGCCCCAGGTGAACGGCCCATGCGACGCGACGAGCACGCCCGGCATCTCGTCCGCCCGAAGCCCGAGGCTGGCGAGCGTGTCCACGATCACGGCGCCCGTCTCGGCCTCGTAGCTGCCGTCGACTTCGGCGGGCGTCAGCTGGCGGGTGACCGGGATCGGGCCGTGGAAGTGATCGGCGTGGGTCGTGCCGAGGGGCGGGATCGAGCGGCCGGCCTGGGCCCAGGCGCTGGCCGCGCTCGAATGGGTATGGACGACGCCGCCGATCGTGCCAAGGTCGCGGTACAGGCGGAGATGCGTCGGGGTGTCCGAGGAGGGCCGGGCATCCCCGTCGAGGACGCTGCCGTCCGCCAGGGAGACAACGACGAGCCCCTCGGCCCGAAGCTCGCCGTAGGGCACGCCGCTCGGCTTGATGATCAGGATGCCGGCGTCGCGATCCGCTCCGCTCGCATTGCCGAAGGTCAGCCGAACCAGGCCGGCCTCGACCAGGGCCAGGTTCGCTCGAAGGACCTCCTGGCGCAGGTCCGGGAACGACAGTCCGTGACGGCCGGTCACAGCCACGGCTCCCTAAAGCCCGCGGGCAAGGCGGTAGTACACCGAGTTCCAGCGGAGCTCCCGGCTGAACTCCGGGATCGTGGTCCGCGCCCCGATCGCGAGGAACTCGAGCCCGGCGATCTCGGCGAAGTCGGCCAGCGGCTCGAGCCCGACCGCCCGGCTCAGGACCGTGTGGTGCGAGCCGCCGGCCATCAGCCAGGCCTCGGCCGCCGTGACCAGGCCCGGGCGTGGCTGCCAGACCGCCCGGCCAACCGGCAGGCGCGGCATCGGCTCGTCCGGCGGGACGAGGTCAACCTCGTTGGCCAGGAGCCGGAACCGGTCGCCCATGTCCATCAGGGCCACGATCACGGCCGGTCCGGTGCCTGCATCGAAGACGAGCCGAACCGGATCGTGCCGGCCGCCGATCGAGAGAGGATGAATCTCGCATGAGACCGTTTGATCGGCGATCGTCGGGCAGACCTCGAGCATGTGGGCGCCGAGGACCTTCGGCCCGGCCGGATCGAGGTGATACGTGTAGTCCTCCATGAACGACGTCCCACCCGGCAGCCCCCGGGCCATCGTCTTGACCAGGCGGACCATGATCGCCGTCTTCCAATCGCCCTCGGCGCCAAAGCCAAAGCCCTCTGCCATCAGGCGCTGACAGGCAATGCCGGGCAGCTGCCGGAGCCCGTCGAGGTTCTCGAACGTGTCGGTGAAGGCCGTGCAGCCGGTCGCCCCCAGGAATCCGCGCAAAGCGGCCTCGATCCGCGCGGCTTCGCGCAGGGAGTCATGGTCGGTGCCTCCGGCGAGCAGGCTCGGGGCAACCCGATAGCTCGATCCATACTCCTCGACCAGGCGATCGACCTCGGCCTCGGCCACCGCCTGGACGGCGTCGCCGAGCTCGCTCACGCTGTAGCCGTTGATCGAGGCGCCGAGCCGGATCTGGGCCTCGACCTTGTCGCCCTCGGTCACTGCGACATCGCGCATGTTGTCGCCGAAGCGCGCGACCTTGAGGCCGTGTGCGTCGCGCCAGGCGCAGGCGGCCCGGGTCCACCAGCCAATTCGGTCCTGGACGGCCGGATCGGACCAATGACCGGCCACCGTCTTGCGGGCGGTCCCAACTCGGTCCTCGATGTGGCCGAACTCGCGGTCGCCGTGGGCGGCCTGGTTCAGGTTCATGAAGTTCATGTCGATCTCGGCCCAGGGGAGATCGCGGTTGAACTGGGTGTGCAGGTGCAGGAGCGGCTTCTGCAGCGCTTGTAGGCCGCCGATCCACATCCGGGCCGGCGAGAACGTGTGCATCCAGGCGATCACCCCGACGCATTCGTCCGAGGCGCTGGCCGCCCGGCAGGCGGCCGCGATGCTCTCGGGCGACTTGACGATCGGCTTGAACACGACCCGGACGGGGATCGAGTCCGAGCTGTCCAGGGCGCCCGCGATCACGCCCGCATTGGCGGCGACCTGGCGCAGGACCTCGTCGCCATACAGGTCCTGGCTGCCGGTCAGGAACCAGACCTCGAACTCGCCCAGCGGCTTCATCCCTTGATCGCCCCGGACATGAAGCCGCGGACGTACTGGCCCTGGAGGGCGAAGAAGAGGATCAGGCAGGGCAGCGCCATGACCACGACCCCGGCCTCGAGCGAGCCGTAGTCGATCACGCCCATCGTCTGCTGGCGGAGGCTCGTGATCGCCAGCGACAGCGGTGCCTTGCTCGAGCTGCTGATCAGGATCAGGGGTGTGATGAAGTCGTTCCAGGCGGCCAGGAAGGCGAACAGGGCGACCGTCACGATGCCCGGCCGGACCGAGGGCAGCATCACCCTCCGAAACACTCCGAACGTGCCGGCGCCATCCACCTGGGCCGCGTCCTCCAGCTCCCTCGGTACCGCTTCGATCGAGATTCGCATCATGAACGTTGCGAATGGCAGCTGGAACATCGTCATGACCAGGGCCAGGCCGATCAGCGAGTCATTCAGCCCGATCACTTTGAGCAGGACGAACAACGGGATCAGCAGGGTCGCGTACGGGACCATCAGGATCCCGAGGGTTACCAGGAACAGGACGTCCTTGCCCGGAAAACTGAACCGGGCAAAGCCGTAGCCGCCAAGCAACGACACCGACAGGGTGAAGACCACCGTCGCGACCGAGATGACGATGCTGTTGAACAGGTACTGGGGCAACCCGTCGGCGTAGTTCATCAACCGGGCGTAGTTGCCCAGGCCGATCCCCGTTGGCTGGCCGGAGCCCGGCTGGCCGGAGACCGAGGCGAACGCAGCCCAGATCAGCGGGAACAGGAACAGGATCGCCAGGCCACCAGTCAGGACGTAGAACGAGGTCCGGCTCAGGAAGGCCGGGACGCGCGGCGGCCGCGAGATCATGTCAGCCTGCCTCAGCCCGGCGCAGGGCCCGGAACTGGCCACCGTTCAGGACAAGCAGGACGAGCAGGACCACGATCGAGAGGGCCGCTGCGGTGCCCAGGTTCTCGCGCTGGAACGCCTCGCGGTAGATCAGCTGGACGACCGTGATCGTCGAGTTGTCCGGACCGCCCTTGGTAAGGATGTAGAACTGATCGAAAGCCAGCAGGGACCCGGTGATGCACAGGATCAGGGCCAGGGCCAGCGACCGGCGCAGGAGCGGCAGGGTCACGTAGCGGAAGGCGGCCCAGCTCGAGGCGCCGTCGATCGCCGCTGCTTCGGTCAGGTCTCGCGGGATGGCCTGCAGGCCGACGAGCAGGATGAGCATGTAGAACCCGGCGAACTTCCAGACCACCAGGAAGGTCGTCGACAGGAGAGCGCTCAGCGGATCGCCCAGGAATTCGATCGGGCTCGAGGTAACGCCCATCGCCTGGAGGATCGGGTTGATCGGTCCGATGCTCGGCGAGTACAGGCCCCAGAACAGCAGGGAGGCCGAGGCAAGACCCATCGCGCTCGGCAGCAGGAACGAAGTTCGCAGGAATCCCCGCCACTTGCCGCCGCGATCGATCAACAGGGCCAGGCCCAGGCCCAGCCCGATCAGGCAGATCGTGACGAGCACGGTGTACTCGATCGTGAACCCGACGGCCGGCCAGAACAGCGAGTTCGTCGAGATCGCGCTGTAGTTGGCCGGGAAGTTCACCCCCTGGGCGCCGCCCAGGAGGGGCCAGCGGGTGATCGACATACGGCCGACCAGGACGAGCGGGGCGATGAAGAAGACGACGGTGAACAGGAACGTCGGCGCGACGTAGAGCAAGCCGATCAGCTGGCGCCGTCGGCGCTGGGACAGGTCACGCCGGCTGCGGCGGCGGACCGAACCGGTAGGCGGGGCGATCGATGACGCGGTGGTCATTGCGAAAGCGGCTCTCCCTGCCGGTTCAACAGCTCGCGTGGGGCGGCTTCGGACGGCCGGGCCGCCCCACGCTGTGTACAGCTACCTTGGCAGAAACGGGTGTGCGCTTATTGGCCGACCAACGAGGCGGTGATCGCGTCGTTGTCCTTGTCGATCTGGGCCGAGGAGGCCCCATTGAAGACGGCGTCCCGGGTCAGGACGAGCCACGGCCCGTTCGGGTCGTTGAACGTCTGGCCGAAGTTCTTGGCCAGGGGTGTCTGGCCCTTCGAGGCAACCTGGTTCACGATGACGACCCGTGGGTCGGCCGCGGAGTACTTGTTGTTGGCCAGGTCCGAACGGGCCACGATGTTGCCACCCTTGGCCACGATCTCGACCTGGGCATAGTCGCCGAGCGTCCAGGCCAGGAAGTTCCAGGCCTGCTGGCTGACCTTGCTGTTGGCCGTGATCCCGACCGCGTCGCCACCGACGAAGGTCGACTGGCCGCCGTTCAGGCCGCCGATCGGCGCCACGCCATAGTTGACCGTCGACGGGATCGAGCTGAGGGCGCTGCCCGGGAAGGGCATGATCCCGATGTTGCCCTTCGGAAAGAAGCTGGTCCAGGTCGGGCCCGACTCGGTCTTCGTGCCCGTCGCGACGATCCCGTCCTTGACCTCGCCGGCGAAGATCGCGTAGACGGACTTCGCCTCGTCGCTGTTCAGCATCGAGGCCGTGCCGTCGGCGTTCATGACCTGCGAACCGTCGGCCCAGATGCTCGGCCACCAGGTAAAGACCTGGCAGCCGCCGCAGGCGCCGCCGAAGAACGTACCGCTGACTCCGCCGCCGAGCTTCTGGATCGCCCGGGCATCGGTGTCGTAGTCCTTGAGGGTCGCCGGCGGCGTGTTCGGATCTAGCCCGGCCTTCGTGAACAGGTCCTTGTTATAGACCCAGACCGAGAGGTCCATGATGAATGGGACGCCGTACTCCTTGCCGCCTGTGGTCGAGGCCGCGATCGGGCCTTGCGCCAGGGTGCTCGCGAACGGCAGCGCGCTGATGTCGCTGGTGATGTCGGTGAACAGGCCCTGGGAGGTCCAGTTCGGCATGAACACCACGTCGCCCGAGATGATGTCGGGCAGCGAACCGGCGCCGGCCGCGGCCCCGACCTTGGTCTGCATGTCGTCGGTCGGCACGATCGTCAGATCGACCTGGTTCTTGTGGGTCGCGTTATAGGCGGCCACGAGCTCCTGTGCCTGTGTCTGGGTGGCGGCTCGCGTCCACATCGTGATCTTGCTGCCGTCGTCGATACCCGCCGAGAACGAACTCGGCGCTGGCGACCCGGCCGCGCTCGATGGTGCCGATGACGCCGGCGGTGCGGCCGTTGCTGCTGCAGTCGGAGCCGCGGTGGGGGCCGGCGTGGCCGACCCCGAGCAGCCGACCAGCGAGACAACGGCCAGTGTCGCCAGGGTGGTCATCCCCAAGCGGTGCCTCATCCCTTGCTCCTCCAGTACAACCGGCCGGCGAGGATTCCCGGCCGTCCAATACGTCGGGTGCCTGCCCTTGGCCCGCGCCAGACTACCATGAGCAATCCTGTGCGTACAATCGTATTCATTCGCCCGGGCAGATCGGCGAAACCTGCACGCAATCGTATGCGCGCGTACGTTACTCTGTGCGCCAACACGGTGGGCCCTCCAGGCGCCTCGTGAGGCCGTCATGACCGGCCGGGCTGCGGGCCGGCTCGGGCAGAACTGAGGATTGAACAGGTGGCATCTCCGGCCAGGGTTCCAGTCGCAACCGTTGCCCCGACCGACCATGCCCTGAGCGCGCTCAGGCCGCTTCAGGCCGGCGATGCCACGATCAGCGGCGGCTTCTGGGCGACCCGCCAGCGCCTGAATCGCGAGCGCTCCCTGGCCCACGGCTTCGGCGAGCTGGAGCGAGCCGGCAATCTGAACAACCTGCGCCTGGCCGCCGGGGCGAGCGGAACCTACCGGGCCGTCGGCCTGGCCAGCGGCCTCGTCTTTCCATTTCTCGACACCGACGTCTACAAGTGGCTCGAGGCGGTCGCCTGGGAGCTCGGCCGCGCTCCGTCGGCCGACCTGAGCCGGGCTGCCGACGAGGCCATCACGGCCGTGGCCGGGGCCCAGCGCGCGGACGGCTATCTCAACAGCTACGTCCAGGTCCTGGGCGAGACGAAGCCCTACGCGGACCTCCAGTGGGGCCACGAGCTGTACTCGTACGGCCATCTGACCCAGGCGGCCGTCGCCTGGCACTCGGTCCTGGGCGACGACCGGCTCCTGAACGTCGCGCTCCGGGCGATCGAGTCGGTCGAGCGCGAGTTCGGCTCGGCCGATCGGCCGCCCCTCGACGGTCATCCCGTGTTCGAGACGGCCCTGGTCGAGCTCTACCGAGCGATCGGTGACGAGCGGTTCCTGGACCTGGCTGCCCGGATGATCGACCAGCGCGGCCACGGGCTGATCGGCGAGGGTCGCTTCGGCTCGGCCTACTGGCAGGACCTGGAACCGGTCCATGAGGCACGCTCGGTCGCCGGACACGCCGTCCGCCAGCTGTACCTGGACGCCGGAGCCGTGGACGTGGCCGCCGAGGTCGGCGATCAGCGCCTTCTCGACGCCGTCCAGCGGCGCTGGCAAGACCTCGTCGCGACCCGGACGTATCTCACCGGCGGGATGGGCAGCCGGGCCCGCGACGAGGCGTTCGGCGACCCGTTCGAGCTACCGCCCGATCAGGCCTACGCCGAGACCTGCGCGGGCGTGGCCAGCGTGATGCTGGCCTGGCGCCTCCTCCTGGCAACAGGCGATCCGGCTTGTGCCGACCTGATCGAGCGAACGATCTTCAACGGAGTCCTGGCTGGCTCGTCGCTCGAGGGGACCGAGTTCTTCTACACGAACCCGCTCCAGCGCCGGACCGAGCGAGCCGCCGCCGAGCCGGGTTCTGGTCGTCGAGCGCGCTGGCAGGCCTGCGCCTGCTGTCCACCAAACCTGATGCGCCTGCTCAGTTCGTGGGAGCAGTACCTCGCCACGAGCGATCGGGGCGGGGTCCAGATCCATCAGTACGCGACGGGCGAAGTCCGGGCAACGGTCGGAGGCGGGGTCGTTCGGGTAGCCGTCGAGACCGACTACCCGTGGGATGGGCGCGTCGTCGTCCGGATCGTCGAGAGTCCGTCCGAGCCGTGGTCGCTGTCCCTGAGGGTCCCCGGCTGGTGCCAGTCGGCCTCCGTCCGAGTTAACTCAGGCGAGAGCCAGGCCGGCCACGGGGGGACTCGCTGGGCCTCGCCGACCCAGGCCTGGCGCCGGGGCGACGAGGTCGTGCTCACGATGGACATGCCGGTCCGGGTTACCCAGCCCGATCCGCGGATCGACGAGATCCGGGGCTGCCTCGCTTTGGAGCGCGGCCCGCTCGTCTACTGCATCGAGAGCGCCGACCTGCCCGACGGCGTGATCCTCGAGGACGTCGTCCTCGAACCGACCGTGCGGCCGCGCACGACCGCCCGGCCCGACATCGCCGAGTCGATGGTCGGCTTGATCGTGCCCGCGATCCATCGACCAACGCCGAATCCGACCGAGTGGCCCTACCGGCGCAGCGGTGGTGGCGGCCATCGCGCGGTCGAGGCCCGGCCGATCGACGCCGGGGCGATCCCCTACTTCGCCTGGGCGAACCGCGCGGACGGCGCAATGCGAGTGTGGATACCCGTCCGGGCCTGATCGCTGAGGGCCGCGCGAACCTTCCGGAGACGGCTGCGCGGCGCTAGGTGGTCCGGCGGACCCAGGACGCGGTCGAATTGCGAACGACCAGGGTCGGCTCGAACATCGTGACCCGCGGCTCGCGCGGCAGCGACGGATCCCGGGCAAACTCGATCGCCTGCCGAACTCCCTCACCCACGATCTCGGTGATCGGCATGCGCATCGTCGTCAGCGCGGGAACGGTGTAGGCGGCCAGCTGGAGGTCGTCGAAGCCCACGACCGACAGGTCGTTCGGAATCGACAACCCGCGCAGGGAGGCAGCATGGAGCGCCCCGAGAGCGACGTAGTCGGTCGAGGTCGCGATCGCCGTCGGCGGTTCGGACAGCTCGAGCAGGGCCCGAAGGGCCGCCTCGCCGCCCGCCAGACTGTTCGGGACACGCTGAACGTAGCCCTCGGGTAGCCGGCCGAAACGGACCCGCATGAACTCGACGAAGGCGTCCTCGCGATGCGGGTTGCCGCCGGGCAGCTCCGCGCTGACGAACGCGATCCGCTCGTGGCCCAGGCCGATCAGGTGCTCGAGGCCGGCCATCACGCCAGCCCGGTCGTCACTTTCCACGGTCGGGAAGTCGATCGGGCTCGAACCCTGCCACAGGGCGACAACAGGCACGGGCGTTTCGCGCAGGTCTTCGAGCAGGCGCGGCTGATGCTGGATATCGCCGAGCAGGACGATCGCGTCGCAATGCCGGGGCTCGAGGACGGCCGTCAGGGCGAGCGCTTCGTCGAGCCGTCCGTGGGCGTGGCCGAGCACGATGTTGTAGCCCCGTGACATGGCCTCGACGACAAGGGTGGCGATCGCCGAGGCGAAGAAAGGGTCGCTGAAGTCACGCACGACGGCGCCGACGAGCATCGTCGGGGCGCCGCGCAGGCCGCGGGCAAACGGATTCGGTCGGTAGTGCAGCCGCTCGGCGGCGGCCCGCACCCGCTCGCGTGTCTCGGGCGCGATGGGCACCCGGGTCGGGGCGTCGTTGAGGACCCGCGAAACGGTGCTCTGGGAGACACCGGCGAGTTCGGCAATATCGCGCATCGTCGTGATCTGGACAACCTGCCGGAGTCCAGGTGGGCGGGCGGCTGGCTCCTGTGGCGAGTCCCTGGGCATCGGCATCCGTCCCGTGCGAATCTTCGCTGGATCGTAGCACGCTGCCATGCACTCATACGTATTCATGAGGGCTGCCAACGCGTAGCCCGTCGGCTTCCGTGCCAGGAAGCACGTCGCGGGGTCGAATTCCGTCTCCCGCGCCGCGTCGGACCGGGCTGCGGCGCGATCGGCCGGCTAGCTCGGTTCCTCGTCCGCGAGGAGATCCTCTTCGTCGTCCTCCGACGGGTCGAGCCTGCGCCGGCTCAATCGCGGCATCGCTTCCCGAGTGTCGAACATCATCCGCTCGGCGTCCTCGTCCAGAGCGTGCAGCGATCTGGCCAGCGTCCGGTTGATGATCAGGGTAAGCCGCTCGTCGGTGACCACCTCGGTCCCTCGCCGATACGAAATCTGGGCCTTGGTGAGAGGCACCCAGGGCGGCCGGCGAACGACCATGACGAGCGGGTTCGAGGCCGGCGTGCCGTGGATCTCGCCGATCACCTCGTACGGCCCGAGCTCGGCGATGACCTCGATCGTGCGGGTCCGGATCCGGCGAGTCGGGTCGCCCCGGATGCCCGTCGCCACCACCGCATACAGCTCGTTGAGCGGTACACCCAGGTCCGGGTGGCTGACGACCCGGTCGTCCACGATGCTCTCGATCCGGGCATCGCTGATCTGGAGCTCAGCTGAGTGCGTTGAGCAGGTCGCTCAGCCGACCGTCGCCGGGCTCCAGGCGACCGAACAGGCGGCAGTCGACCGCGTACGCGTTGAACTCGATCACCCGTCCATCCTAGTCCCGCCAGCCAACCCGCCGAACACGCCGCGCAACGGCCCAGGGTGCCGCTCATAGGCTCAGCCGCGCATGGCTCGCGTGACAGCCCGACACGATCGCGGAGCGCTCGAACAGTTATACTCGCGGTATGAAGACGGCTGTCTCCGTTCCCGACGACCTGTTCGCTCAGGTCGACCGTCTCGCCCGACGCTCGCGCAGGTCCCGCAGCGAGCTCTACAGTGCCGCGCTACGGGAGTACGTCGCCCGGCACGCGCCCGATGAGGTGACGGCGGGACTCGATCGCGTCATCTCGGAGGTCGGCCAGCCAGACGGTGACCAGTTCATTGCCGCGGCCGCCCAGGGGACTCTCGGCTCGACCGAGTGGTGATCGCCCAGGGCGAGGTGTGGTGGGCCGACCTCGGGGAGCCGGCTGGGTCAGGGCCCGGGTTCAGGCGGCCGGTGGTCGTAGTCCAGGGTGACGCCTTCAACCGCAGCTCACTTCGCACGGTCGTATGCGTCAGCCTGACGAGCAACGTCCATTGGGCGGATGCTCCGGGCAACGTGCTCCTGCTCGCTCGTGCAACCGGCCTGCCGAGGGACTCCGTGGCCAACGTGTCGCAGCTCGTGAAGCTCGACCGGGACGCCCTCACCGAGCGCACCGGCGCGCTGTCAGCATCGAGCCTGGAGCTCGTGCTGGCCGGGATCGACGTAGTGCTCGGGCGTTCGTGAGACACGACCTACGAGTTGGTGACCGTGCGCGGCTGACAGCGGTCATCCATAGAATTCGCGGATGAAGAAGATCGGGTTCCTCTCCTTCGGCCACTGGTCGGACATCACCCTACTCGCAGGTGCGCTCCGGCGTCGGACGCGCTCATCCAGTCGATCGAGCTGGCGGAGGCGGTCGAGGACCTGGGAGCCGACGGCGCCTACTTCCGGGTCCATCACTTCGCCCGGCAGCTGGCGTCGCCGTTCCCGCTCCTCGCGGCGATCGGCGCGCGGACCAAGCGGATCGAGATCGGGACGGCCGTCATCGACATGCGCTACGAGAACCCGCTGTACATGGTCGAGGACGCCGGCGCGGCCGACCTCATCGCCGGCGGCCGCCTGCAGCTCGGCATCAGCCGCGGCTCACCCGAGCAGGTCATCGACGGCTTCCGCTACTTCGGGTACGCGCCGGCCGAGGGGGCAGACCGACGCCGACATGGCCCGCGAGCACACCGAGGTCTTCCTGCAGGCCCTGACTGGAGCCGGCTTCGCCGCAGCCGAACCCCACGCCGATGTTCGCGAACCCGCCCGGGCTGCTTCGCCCGGAGCCGCACTCGGCCGGGCTGCGCGACCGGATCTGGTGGGGAGCCGGGTCACGCGCGACGGCCCAATGGACTGGCCAGCAGGGCATGAACCTGATGTCGTCGACGCTCCTGACCGAGGATGCCGGCGTGCCGTTCCACGAGCTCCAGGCGGAGCAGATCCGCCTGTTCCGGGAGGCGTGGGCGGCGGCTGGGCATCAGCGCGAGCCGCGGGTCTCGGTCAGCCGGAGCATCTTCGCCCTGGTCGACGACCGGGATCGCGCCTACTTCGGTCACGGCAACCAGGACGCGGACCAGGTCGGCTACATCGACGCCCAGACCAAGGCGATCTTCGGGCGTTCGTACGCCGCGGAGCCGGACGTCCTGGTCAGGGAGCTCGCCGGGGACACAGCGATCCAGGCGGCGGACACGATCCTGCTGACCGTCCCGAACCAGCTCGGCGTCGAGTACAACGCCCACGCGATCGAGAGCATCCTCAAGTTCGTCGCGCCGGAGCTCGGCTGGCGATAGGACGGCTTGGCCGTCTCGGCCCAGGCCAAGGCGCGTAGGCTGCCGACGTGACCCAGCCAGGGGCGACCCACACCGCGACGTTCCTGATGACCGACATCGCGGGGAGCACGCGCCTGTGGGAGGAGCAGCGCGAGGCGATGGTCCTCGCCCTGGCGGCCCACGACGACTTGCTGCGAGCCGCCGTCGAGGAGGCCGGCGGCACCGTCTTCAAGACGACCGGGGATGGGCTCCTTGCGGCCTTCGAGCGCCCCGGAGCTGCCGTCCGGGCGGCCATTGCGGGACAGCAAGCCCTGCAGGATCACCCCTGGCCTACCACCACCCCGCTCCTGGTCCGGATGGCGATCCACGCCGGCGATGCCGAGCTCCGCAACGACGACTACTTCGGACCGTCGCTCAACCGCGTGGCCCGGGTGCTCGCGATCGGCCACGGCGGGCAAGTCCTCGTGTCCGCGGCGGCCGCGGCGCTCGTCGCCGACGACCTGCCGGCGGGCGCGGCGCTGTTCGACCGCGGCGAGCACCATCTCAGGGACCTCACCCGGTCCGAGCACGTCTACCAGCTGACCGCACCCGGCCTCACCACCGACTTTCCAGCGCTTCGCTCAGGCGCGGCACCCACGAACCTGCCGGCCGACCTGACCACCTTCATCGGTCGGAGCCGGGAAGCGGCCGAGATCCGGGGCATCCTCGCAACCCACAGGTTCGCGACGCTCGTCGGGGTTGGCGGCACCGGCAAGACGCGTCTCATGCTCCACGTCGCCGGCGAGCTGTCTGACCAACACGTCGATGGGGCGTGGCTGGTCGAGCTCGCTCCGCTGCGCGAGCCCGAGCTCGTCGCCTCCGAGGTCGCCCGGGCCCTGGGTGTCCAGGTTTCGCCCGGCCCAGCCGGCCATCGTCGCGCTCACTGACTTCCTTCGGAGCAAGGACCTGATCCTGCTGCTCGATAACTGCGAGCACCTGATCGAGGCAGCAGCCGGCCTCGTCGAGCATCTTCTTGCGAGCATGCCGCACCGTGCGGGTGCTGGCGACAAGCCGCGAAGCACTCGGGGTCCCGGGTGAGGCCACCTATCCGGTGCCCTCGTTGGCCCTGCCCGAGACGATGGACCAGCTCGACCTCGAGGCGATCGCGGCGACCGAGGCCGTGAGCCTCTTCGTCGAACGGGCCACGACCACGTTGCCCTCGTTCCGGCTCGATGACTCCAACGCGGCCAGCGTGGTCGAGATCTGCCGGCGGCTGGACGGCATCCCGCTGGCCCTGGAGCTGGCCGCCGCCCGGGTCAACGTCCTGTCGGCGGCCGAGATCGCC
Source organism: uncultured Chloroflexia bacterium (assembly GCA_963720965.1). Taxonomy (GTDB): domain Bacteria; phylum Chloroflexota; class Limnocylindria; order Limnocylindrales; family CSP1-4; genus Palsa-1033. The sequence goes on from CAVRHD010000007.1 coordinate 97,647, forward strand.
CAGGGCCTGGGCGATCGATTCCGCCTCCTGACCGGCGGCCGGCGGACCGCCGTGCCCAGGCAACAAACCCTCCAGGCGCTCATCGACTGGAGCTGGGACCTGCTGACCGAGGCCGACCAGCGGCTCCTCGGCCGGCTGTCCGTCTTCACCGGCGGCTGGACGCTGGACGCCGCGGCCGGGGTGGCCGGCGACCAGGATGATCCGGCGGCGGCGCCGTCCGGCGCAGCCCGTCTCGAAACGCTCGACGGCCTGGGCCGCCTCGTCGATCGCTCCCTCGTCGTCGTGACCCCCGCCGAGACCACCCGCTACGGCATGCTCGAGACGATCCGCCAGTACGCAAACGACCGGCTGGTCGCCAGCGGCGAGGCGGCCGCCCGGCGGACCCGGCACCTCGCCTGGTTCCGGCGCCTGGCGGCCGACGCGTCGACCGGCATCGCCGGCCCCGACATGGCGACCTGGCTGGGCCGGGTCGAAGTCGACCTCGACAACCTGCGGACCGCGCTGGATTGGGCCTACGAGACCGACGTGCCAATAGCGCTCCGAGATGTACGTCGGCCTCGGCGCCTACTGGCGACTGCGCGGCCTCGGCTCGGAGGGCGTCGACCGGATGGCCGAGGCGATCGACGTCCTTCGGCGCTGGCGATCGGAGCCGTCGGACGATGCCCGAGGCTGAGCGGACCCTCCTCGCTGCGCGGGTGATGGTCGCGGCGTTCAACATGTCCGGCTACGCAGGCTGGAGTGCCGTTGGCTCGATCGGCGACGAGACTATGGCGGTCGCACGCGCCTCGGGTGATCCGGCGGCGATCGTCGATGCCCAGGTCCTGGCCCTTCAGACGGAGATCATGACCCGTGGTGGACGTAACACCGAAGGACTTCGGGCCGCCGCCCTGGAGGCGCTCCAGCTCGCCACGAATCTCGACGACCCACTCCGGCAGTCCACGGTCCTGACCGGCCTGGCGATGATCGATGCCCAGGTTGATCCCGACGCCGCGGAGGGATGGCTCGAGCGGGCGGCTGCTGCCGCCGAACGGAGTGGCAATCCAGCCGCGATCGCAGGCATCTTCCAGATGCGCGGCCGGGTCGCCAGTCGCGCCGGTCGAGAGGTCGAAGCCCAACGCTGGTTCCGGGAAGCGGCCGAGCGCTATGGGGCCGTTGGCGACATCCGGTTCACGATGTCCTCCCAGAGCGAGCTCGCCCACGCCATGCGCCGAGCCGGCGCTATCGACGAGGCCGACGCGGAGTACCGCCAGACGATCATGGGCTGGCAGCGCATCGGCAACCGCGGGGCCGTGGCCAATCAGCTGGAATCGATGGCCTTCACCGCGATCGCGCGGGGCTCCGGGGCGAGGGCGGCGCGGCTGTTGGGGGCCGCCGAAGCGTTGCGCGAGGCCTCGGGGGATCCGATGACGGTCGACGAGCGCGGGGAGTACGACGCGGAGGTGGACCGCCTGCGCGGGCTCCTCGACCCGCCGGACCTGGCCGACGCCTGGGCCGATGGCCGGCGGCTGACCTCGGATCAGGCCGTGGCGCTCGCCGTCTCCGTGTAGGCGACCTCGTCCATCGTTAAGCCGCTGCCCAAGCAGCTATTTCATGTTAGGCTTCACTAATATGAAATCCACCAGGCGACCCTACCGGCTGCAAGCCCGGGCCGACTCGAGTGACGCGACACGCCGGCGGATCCTGGATGCCGCGGTGGATGCCTTGGAGCGCCGGCGGGCCTCCGAGATCCGCCTCGAGGACGTGGCGACCGCCGCCGGCGTCACGGTCCAGACCGTGCTCCGCATCTTCGGCCGGAAGTCCGACCTGCTTTCGTGCGCGTCGACCGAGTTCCGCGATCGCATCCTCGCCCAGCGGGAGTCGGCAACGCCGGGCGATATCGGCGGAACGATCGCGGCGCTCTTCGACCACTACGAGGACATGGGCGACTTCGTGATCCGCAACCTGGCAGACGAAGAGGCCCAACCCGATCTCCAGGTCTGGCTCGCGATGGGCCGCCAGGCGCACCGGGAGTCGGTCGAACGCCAGTTCGCGCCCCAGCTCGCTCGGCGAACTGACCACGACCTGGTCCTCGAGGCCCTGGTCGTCGCGTGTGATGTCTACACCTGGAAGCTGCTCCGACGTGACGCCGGCAAGGGCCGGGACGACGCCGAAGCATCGGTCCGATTCATGGTTCGCCGGCTCCTGGAGGTTGGATGACATGACCCGATTTGGATTCGTTACCTGGGACGGCGGCGGCAACGTGCCGCCGGCCGTGGGCATCGCCCAGGGGCTGGCCGCCCGTGGCCATGAAGTGGTGTTCATCGGCTACGAGGTGCAGCGAGCGAGCTTCGCGGCGCGGCGGTTGCCGTTCTTCGCACTCCCCCGCACCGGTGGCTTCGACATCTATGCCGCGGCCGACCCTGGCCAGCGCATCGCGGGGCTGATGGCCAACGTGTGGGCCAGCCCGGAGCACCTGGACGATATTCCTGCGGCCGTCGCCGACACCTCGTCGGACGTGCTTGTCGTCGACTTCTCGATGCAGGGTGCACTCGCGGCAGCGGCTCGATGTGGCGCGCCAGTGGCTGTCCTGGCCCACTCTGCCATCACCGGGCTCACCCCGGGTCCCGAGACGCCGATGGGTGCGGCCCGGCTCAACGCGACGAACCGGTTGCGGGAGGAGGCCCGCCTGCCGCAGATCGCCGGCTTGGCCGATGGCTGGCTGGGCTACACGACACTCGTGACCACCATCCCTGAGCTCGATCCTGCCGCCCTTGTGGCAGACGGCTCCGTTCACTACCTCGGGCCGATCTTCGAAGCGCTTGGCGACGAACCCTGGGAATCGCCCTGGCCGCCTGGTGACGACCGTCCGCTGGTGCTGGTCAGCTTCAGCACGACCGGCCTGTGGGACCAGAGTGGGCGCATTCGAAACACCCTCGAGGCCCTCGCCGACGAACCCGTCCGAGTCCTGGTCTCTGCCGCGCAGGCAATGGACCTAGGGCCGATCCCGGACAACGCAGCGATTCGTCCATTTGTGCCCCACCACAAGGTATTGGAAGCGGCAGTGCTTACCGTCACCCATGCCGGCCATGGAACGGTCGCGGCGTCGCTCGCTCATGGCGTGCCCATCGTCGCCCTGCCAAACCAGGCAGCCGATCAGCCATTTCTCGCAGCCCGAATCCAGCAGCTCGGGGCCGGCCTGGCGCTGGACGGCGAGTCTGGTCCGGCCAGGATCCGAGAAGCAGCGCGGGACGTCATGGCCGAGCGTTCCTACGCCGCGGCCGCCGGCAGGTTGGCCCTGGCGATTCGGGCCGCGCCCGGCGTCGAGGGCGCGGCGTTCGAGCTTGAGCGGCTCGCGGCCGTGGCCAGCCCGACATTCGGCTGACCCACGGGCGGGCGGCCGGCACATTGCCACGGCCGCACTTCTTCAGCCGGAGGGCCGATCACCGCGCGGCCCCTGCCGGCCGTCGCTGTGGATCAGGACCCCGCCTGGGCGTAGCAAACGGCGCTCCTGCTCGTGGATCTCGCGGCGGATGCGTTCCGTCGCGGGCCGATAGGCGGCGCGGAACTCAGGCGAACCGAATAGGCGGCTCTCGTGGACCGCGTCGAAGGAACCTGTTGCGAGGAAGTCGAGCGAACCCGGGACGCCAAGGTCGACCAGATGATGGACGAACGCCTCGCCGTCCAGGTCGCCAACATCGATCCCGACCGGTTCCGCCCCGAGCTCCAGGAGGAGCCGGCACATCCACGGCTCGAACTCGGCGGTCCGCGCGCCGGTGATCGGCGAGCGGCTGGAGTTCGACCCGCAGGCGATATCGAGGACCGACTTGCCACGGACCGCCGAGAAGGGGTCGAAGGCATTTGCCAGGCGGCCGATGAGCTCGGTCATGATCTTGCCGAGTCGCGGTTCCGCCCCGATCTTCGCGCCCAGATGATGGCGGGCGTCGAGCTCGTGGAGAGCACGGCCGAGGGCCTCGCGGTCGGATGGCGTCCGGCCGAGAGCCGCGAGCCGTGGAAGGTGGTCAGGCGCCGTAGAGGAGCTCCGCTGTCCAGGATGACCGTCGCTGGTTCAGGATGGCACGATGCACCTCGAGTTCGCCAATGAGCTCTGGTACTGGCGGGGTCCGGCGCCGTTCCACTTCATCACCGTGCCCACGCAGAGAGCGCCCAACTGCGGGCCATCTCGCGGGCCGTCAGCTACGGCTGGGGGATGATCCCGGTCAGCGTCCGAATCGGTCAGACCGAGTGGACCACGGCGTTGTTCCCGAAGGACGGACGGTACGTCGTGCCCGTCAAGGACAGCGCACGCGCGGCCGAAGACCTGGCCCTTGGCGACCGCCCGACCGTGGAGCTGACCGTCAGCCTGTGATCGCTCGCAAGCGCGATCGGAATCCTTCCTGCTGGACGATCCGGCCGAATTGAGCCCGTATGCGGGCCGATGGTCCACGCTTCCTGCCAGAAACGAGGTCAATGAACGCTTAGGCGACGCTCAGCCACGCGATCAGGCCCGGCTCGACTGGTCGCCCATCAATTCGTGCACGGACCGACAAGCCAGGGGCAGGATCGACCCCGGGAATTGGCTGGAGTGTGGCCTAAGCCTCGATCGGCGAACGATTTGACACGTTCGGCCGGACCCGGCCGGACCCGCGGACGGCGGACCCGGACGAAGAGCGAGCCACGCCTAGTGGCCGACGATCTCCGGAATGGTGGCGCTCAGCTGCACGATCCGGCCACCGATCGGGACGGCGTCCGGGTACTCCTCGCGATGGGCGAGGCCGACGTCCGACAGGCCCAGCCCCATGGCCGCCGAGTCGGTGATGAACAGGTACGGCTTGTAGCCGATGGTGTCGCGGATCGTGTTCTTGAGCAGTCGGTGGGCGACGGTCACGGTCGGCCCGAGCAGGTCGCTCCCGGAGCCGACGCTCTGGCGCACGGCCAGTCCGCGATGCAGGATCACCTTCAGGTCGAGGTGGGCGACGGCGGGACAGGCGATGCAGACATGGTCATTCGCCGGGATGGCGGCCGTCCGTCGATCGATGAACGACTGGTACATCGCCCCGATTCGATCGAGCACCTCTTCGCCCTGCCCGTCGAGGCTGCCCGCCGGAGCCGCGGCGAAGACTGCGTCGCCTTCGAGCTTGACCAGGCTGAAATCGGGCTCGACGCCCTCGATCACCGCGTCGAGCAGCGCGCCGAGGACCCCGTACGCGGCCGGAATGCCAGCGCTGAAGTCCACGCCATGCTCGTGCTCGACGCCGGTCATGAAGCCGGTGTAGCCGGAGATGTCGGCGAGCAGCAGGTAGCGCTCCCCAGCCGATGGCTCGGCGGCCGGTGCCACGGATCGATCGGCCTGGTCCACGGACGCTCCTGCCTTCCCGGTGCGCACCCCCACGGCTAGAGTACGGCTCGTGGAGACATACGACCAGCCTGGATCCCGTCGAAATGGGGCCCGTTGTACCCTGCGATCTGATCAACCGTCCCGAGGAAACCGGTGAACTGCTCGATCTGCGGATCGCTCAATCCGCCGGGGGTCAAGTTCTGCGAGGAGTGCGGCTCGCGGCTCGGGACGACTTGCGCCTCGTGCGGCGCCGCGCTGAGTTCGAGCGCCAAGTTCTGCGGTGAATGCGGGGCTGCGGCGGCGTCGGCAGCGCCGGCTTCAGCTGCGCACCCGGATCACGACCAAGCCCAGGCTCCAGTTGCCGAGCGCCGCCTCGTCTCGATCCTGTTCGCCGATCTCGTCGGCTTCACCTCCCTGGCCGAAGGCCGCGACGCCGAGGACACCCGCGAGCTGCTGAGCCGCTACTTCGAGCTTTCGCGCGACGTCATCGCCCGCTATGGCGGCACGGTCGAGAAGTTCATCGGCGATGCCGTCATGGCGGTCTGGGGAGCACCGACGGCCCACGAGGATGACGCCGAGCGAGCAGTCCGAGCGGCGCTCGAGCTGATCCACGCGGTCAAGTCGCTTGGCCCGGAGATCGAGGCGCGGGCGGGCGTCCTGACCGGCGAGGCGGCGGTCACGATCGGGGCGACGAACGAGGGCATGGTCGCGGGCGATCTGGTCAACACGGCGTCGCGGCTCCAGAGCGTCGCCCAGCCGGGAACCGTGCTCGTCGGCGAGGCGACCCAGCGGGCTGCGTCGGCCGCGATCGCCTTCGAGCAGGCCGGCGACCAGGTGGTCAAGGGCAAGACCGCCCCTGTCCCGGCCTGGCGTGCGTTGCGGGTCGTTGCCCAGGTCGGCGGTCGCAACCGCTCGGAGACGCTCGAGGCTCCATTCGTCGGCCGGGACGACCAGCTTCGCCTGCTGAAGGACCTCTTCCATGCCACGAGCCGGGATCGCCACGCCCGGCTGATCTCGGTCACCGGACCTGCCGGGATCGGCAAGAGCCGCCTCGCCTGGGAGTTCCGCAAATATGAGGACGGCCTGGTCGAACGTGTCTGGTTTCACGACGGTCGCTCCCCAGCGTACGGCGAGGGGATCAGCTTCTGGGCGCTGGGCGAGATGGTCCGGCGGCGGGCCGGGCTCGTGGAGACCGACGACGAGGACACTACCCGGACCAAGGTCGCCGAGACCCTGGCTCTCCACGTTCCCGATCCGGCCGAGCGGCGCTGGATCGAATCGGCGCTGCTGACCCTCCTGGGGGTCGAACCATCCACGACCGTTTCGGAGCAGCTCTTCGCGGCCTGGCGGACCTTTTTCGAACGTCTTGCGACGACGGCGCCAGTCGTCCTGGTCTTCGAGGACTTCCATCACGCCGACACCGGCCTGATCGACTTCGTCGACCACCTCCTCGAATGGAGCCGGAACGTCCCGATCTACGTCGTCACGCTGGCTCGGCCCGAGCTCCTCGAGCGCCGACCCGACTGGGGCGCCGGCAAGCGGAGCTTCATCGCGCTCTATCTCGAGCCGCTGCCAGAGCCGGCCATGCGCGAGCTCCTGGCCGGGCTCGTGCCCGGGTTGCCCAGTTCCGCCGTCAAGGCAATCGTCGAGCGGGCCGGCGGGATCCCGCTGTACGCCGTGGAAACCGTCCGGATGCTTGTGTCCGAGGGCCGCCTGAGCCTCGAGGGAGATTGCTATGTCCCGATCGGCGACCTGACCAACCTGGCCGTGCCCGAGACGCTGACGGCACTGATTGCCAGCCGCCTCGACCGGCTACCGGCCGACGATCGGGCCCTGGTCTCGGACGCGGCCGTTCTCGGCCAGAGCTTCACGATCGCCGGCCTGTCGGCCGTCTCCGGGATCGACCAGGGCGAGCTCGAGCCACGCCTCCTGGCCCTCGTCCGCCGGGAGCTCCTGACAGTCGAGACCGATCCCCGCAGCCCTGAGCGCGGCCAGTACTCGTTCGTCCAGGCGCTGATCCGTGAGGTCGCCTACAACACTCTGGCCAAGCGTGACCGGAAGTCGCGCCATCTCGCCGCGGCCCGGTTCTTCGAATCGCTCGGCACAGACGAGATTGCCGGCGTCCTGGCCGGCCACTACCTGGCTGCCCACGGAAACGCAACCGATGGGCCGGAAGCCGAAGCCCTGGCCGGCCAGGCCCGGATTGCCCTCCGAGCGGCGGCCGAACGAGCCATCGCCCTGGGCAGCTACGGCCAGGCCCTTCGCTTCTATGAGCAGGCCCTCACCGTCGCAACCGACCCGATCGAGGTCGCGGAGCTGCACGAGCGGGTGGGTGAGGCAGCCACCATCGCCGGCCGCCACGAGATCGCCGAGGACGAGCTTCGGCGGGCGATCGAAGCGCGCCATGCCCTGGCGGATCGTCCCGGCGTCGCCCGCGCCACGACCGCCCTGGGCCGGGAGTTGATCGCCGTGTTCCGGGTGGCGGACGCGTTGGCCCTGCTCGAGCCTGCCTCGCTGGAGTTCGCCGATCTCGAGACCGAACCGGTGGGCGTTGACCTGCTCAGCCAGCTTGCCCGGGCATTGTTCCTGTTGGACGAGACCACCCGCGCGCTCGAGGTCGCTGAACGGGTCCTCAACCTGGCCGAACGGGCCAACCTCCAGGCGATCATCGCCGACACCCTCGTTACCCGGGGAACCGCGCTGGCTCTCGTCGGCCGGGCCTACGAAGGCCTCGGGGTGATCAAGGCGGGCCGCGAACTGGCTGAGTCGATTGGGCTCAACACGACCGTCCTGCGGGCGATCAACAACATCGTGTTCGTCGGCGGACCTCGGGATCCCCGGTCGGCCCTGGCGCTGTGCCGGGAGGGGATCGCCATCGCCCGGCGGCTCGGCCAGCGGACATGGGTCCCGGGTCTGATCGACGGCGTCGCCGAAGGAGGCCTGCGTACAGGCGAATGGGCGCAGGCGCTGGCTGAGATCATCGATGCTCTCGACGACGATTGGGAACCGGTCGACCGAGCCTGGTTCTTGATCGATGCGACGATCCACTGGGCGGTGCGGGGCGATGCCCTCGATGACCGGCTTGACGAGCTGTCGGCCCTGGTCAGGGACTCGGACGATCAGCAGACCCTGGCCAATGCGGCGCACGCGGCCGGGTTTGTCGAGCTCGCACGGGGAGACTTCGTGGCGGCCCGGGCGTCCTGGCACCGGGCCACCTCGCTCTCCATCGGGCAGCTCCTGTATGCCGGGCCGCGCGCAGCCCGGGCGGCGCTGTGGGCGGGCGACCGTGCCGGAGCCAGTGCCGATCTCGAGGCTCTCGATGAAGCCGGACTTCACGGGCCGGCCGTGGAGGCTGATCGGCGCACGATCCGGGCCGGCATCGCCGCGCATCGACGGCCGGACCACCGAGGCGCTCGCCTTGTATCGCGAGTCGTTGCGTGCATGGCGCGACCTGGGCCTGCCCTGGGATGAGGCCCTGTGCGGGATCGACATGGCGACCCTCCTCGACCCGGACCTCCCGGAAGTCAAGGCGGCTGCCGATACTGCGATGGAGATCCTCACCCGGCTGGAGGCGGCGCCGTTCGTCGCGCGGCTGGAGGCCGTCCGCGCTCGCGCTTCGTCCGAGCGCCCGCTGCCCGTGCCCGAGTCGAGCCCAATAGCAACCTCGTCACAGATCCGCGGCTGAGGTCGGGTCCGGTCATGCTCCAGCCTGAGCCGGTCGTCCTGCTGATCGCCGACATCTCGGGCTACACGAGCTACCTCGCCGGGGTCGAGCTCGATCACTCCCAGGACATCCTGGCCGACCTCGTCGGCACGATCGTGACCGCGCTCCGGCCGACGTTCCGGCTGGCCAAGCTCGAGGGCGATGCCGCCTTCGTCTTCGCGCCGGCAGGCAAGCTCGACGCCTCGATCCTGCTCGATACGGTGGAGCGCTGCTACTTCGGCTTTCGCCGCCGGCGGCGCGACGTGAGCCAGGCCACGTCGTGCACCTGCAACGCATGCGTGCGGATCCCCGACCTGAACCTGAAGTTCGTGGTCCACCAGGGTGAGGCGCTCCGGCACCGGATTGCCGGCCGCGATGAGCTCCTGGGGCCGGACGTGATCATCGTCCACCGGCTGCTGAAGAACGAGGTGGTCGAGCGGCTGGGCATCCACGCCTATGCCCTGTTCACCCAGGCCAGCCTCGACGCTGTCGCCGTCGATCCCGCCGCGCTCGGGATGGTGCCCCTGGCCGAGACCTACGAGTTCGTGGGCGAGATCGGGACGTGGGTCCTCGACCTCGAGCGGCGCTGGCAGGAGGAGGAGACCAGGCGGCGGATCCTGGTCACGCCCAAGGCCGCCTGGTTGACCTTCAGCGTGGACACCAAGGCCCCGCCCCAGCTCGCCTGGGAATTCATCACGGCGCCCGGCCGGCGCCCGAGCTGGCAGGTCGGCGTGACCCAGGTGCTCCTCGTCGACAGCCCCGGCGGTCGGCGCGCCGTGGGCGCCACGAACCACTGTGTCCACGGCGCGAATGGCGGGGTGACCGAGGAGATCGTGGACTGGCGGCCGTATGACTACCTGACCGATCGGGGAACCCACCCGACGCCCGGAGGGCCGGTCAAGATGCTCGAGACGATCGAGCTCGAGCCGACCGCCGAAGGGACGAGGATCCAGTTCCGATATGCCCCGCCGACCTCGGCCCGGGAGCGGACGATCGTCGCCGGCCTCGAGGGCGACTACCGCGAGCTTTTTGCCGTCTGGCTGGCCCGCCTGGCCGAGCTGATCGACGCGGAGGTGGCGGACCAGGCCTAGCCGCCCGGCCGAGCGAGATCCATGGCCATGAACACGACCACGGGAATGAGTGCCTCCGGGAAATCCCTCCGGCGGGTCGACGAACTCGAAGCCGGCCGCCTGGTAGATCCGATGGGCGCCGGTCATCGTGTGGTGGCTGTCGAGGATGATCCGCCGGTAGCCCGCCGCCCGGGCGGACTTGACCAGCGCCTCGACCAACCTTGAGCCGACCCCCTGCCCGCGGAAGACCGGCCGGACGTACATCCGCTTGAGCTCGCCCGTCGTCGCGCTGACCGGCTTGAGCGCGACACAGCCGGCCGGCTGGCCGTCGGACAGGGCGAGCAGCAGGCGCCCGCCCGGCGGGGCGTAGACGCCCGGTAGCGTCCGGCCAGCTCCTCTTCGACACCCTGAATGTTGGGGCGTCCTCGGCGTCGCCGTCGATGGCCAGGGCCCAGCCGAGGTACTCGTGGAGGAGTGTCCGGACGTCGTCTGCCTGCGCCGGCGTGCTCAGTCGACGACTTCGATCAGCCGCCGCCCCGGCCGGCGCCCGTTCGTCGAGGCTGTCCCATACCGTCTTGAGCGGATCCTGCTGGCCAAGCGCGAACAGCGCGATCGCCCCGCCGATCACGCCGACGAAGCCGCACAACAGGAATGCGCCGTGCAGGCCGGCCAGGTAGGCGTCGATGTACGGTCGGACATCGGCGCTGCCGATCGTCGTGGCCACGTCGGCGAACGATGGCGTGCCCACGGCAACAAGGACCGCTCGGAATGCATTGATGGCCGCCGTGGCCTCGGCGGCCGGCAGGCCGGCTACCGACGCCGAGTAGGTCGTGATCGCGATCTGGGCCACGACCACGGTAACGATCACGACCCCGATCCGCGACCCAACCGAGATCGAGGCTTCGTTCAATGCCGCGGCCGTGGCCGGCAGTCCCTGGGGCACGCTGGCGAAGATGATCGCCGTGCGCACGGTCGTGGCGACCACGAAGCCGGCTCCGATGACCAGGCAGGGCAGGACGAATCCGACGTAGGACGACGATTCGCCGGTCACCGACCACAGGACGAAGTTGCCCAGTCCAACGAAGATCACCCCGCCGCCAACCAGCCAGCGTGGCGTTACCCGGCCGAGCAGGAAGCCGGCAACCGGGCCGGCCAGCACGAGTGCGGCGAAGAGCGGAGCGAGGGCTGCCACGGCGGCCACCGGACCATAGCCAAGGACGAGCCGGAAGTAGAGCGGCAGGTTGAGCATCGCCGCGGTCTGCGAGATCGCGATGACGACGCCCACGAACAGGGCGACCGAGACGCGTCGGCGGACGATACCGGCTGTCGATGCTGCCCGCGCCCGTCCCAGGCGCGAGTAGCCAATCGCGAGGACCGGTCCCCCGATGATCAGGGCCAACCGGAGCGGCGTGTTCACGCCGTCGCCGAACCAGGTCAGTCCGACGGTGAGGGTGATGATCCCGAACGCCCAGACCGCGACGCCGATGACGAGCGGACGCTCAGCCAGCGAAGGCCGTCGCAGCTCGAGGACTCGCCTCGAGGCCAGCCGAATGGCGACCAGGCAGGCCAAGATCGCGGCAACGAAGGCCGGCCAGTCCTGGCCCGGGATCAGCTGGAGCAGGATCGGGGCGGCGGCACCGGCTGCACCGTAGGCGCCATAGGCGATCCCGATCGCGGTGGCCCGGACGGGACCGCGATAGCTCGTCGCAACGAGGGCAAGCGACACGGGAATGACGAAGGCGGCACTCGCGTGCCCTACGAGTCGGGCGATCAGGAAGAGCGGTCCGACCGGCACGAACATGGCGACCAGGCTGCCGAGCAGCTCGCCAGCCAATCCGCCCAGGATGATCGGGGTGGCTCGTCTGGAGTCTCCGATTGCGCCGCCCAGCAGGATCAGGCCGGACGCGCTGAGCGAAGCCAGCAGGACGACCGTCTCGAGCTGGGGATTTTCCCGGACGGCAGCCTGGATCGAGGGCAGGGCCGGGACTCCAGGCCTGGGGATCCAGGGCCGCCGCGAACAGAGCGACCGATCCGGCCAGCAGCGCGCCCTTCGCAACGGGATCGACGAACAGGTCGCCGATGAACGACGGGAGCTTCCGTTGGCGGGTCACCGGCCAGATGCTACCGCGTGCCAGCCCTGTGATTGACTCGTCCGCGAGCGCTGGGGCCCCGCATCAACGTTGCGGGGCCTGGTCACCGCCCTTACTTGCGGCGATCCTCGCGCATCGAGGGGAAGGGCTTGGTCAGCGGCGGCAGGTTCTCGTCGGCCTTGTTGCGAGCCTTGTCATCGCGAGGCGCCGGTGCCCGGAGCGCGCCCGAGACCGCGATCGACGAAAGGACCGAATGTCCCTCGACGTCATCCTCGTCGGCCGCTGGCTCCTCGACGATCTCTTCCTTGGGCTGGACATCCATCAGAGTTCTCCAGTGGTGCGGGACCACGACGACAGGTCCTGATCCCCGACTGGAGCAGATTATCGTTGGGCCGCGAGGGCCCGGTCTATCCCTCCCGAGACCTCCTGCCTGTCACCTGGCCGACAGCCAGCGACCAGCCCGTACTGGAGTCGTTCCCGGCCGGCCGGTCGTACCCCCTCGGCCGGTACGACTGCGCTGCGGTCAGGCTCCGACGTCGGCTCAACAATGGGCAGGTGACTTCACGTCCTTCTGTCTTGCTGCCCGCCGCCCGCTGATGTTCATCCTGTACGCCCTGGTGATCGGGATCGGCGTTGGGTTGCTGGCCGGCGGTCAGGTGTCGGGTATTGGCGAAATCCGCTTTCGCTGGGCCGGCCTGGCCGCGATCGGCCTGCTCGTCCAGGTTGTCCTGTTCGCAGGACCCGTCGCAGACCGGATCGGGAACCTCGGCGTGCCGCTGTACGTCGGCTCCACGGCGCTGGTCCTTGCCGCACTGTTGCGGAACGCGGCACTGCCGGGGATCTGGATCGTCGCCCTCGGCGCGCTCTCGAACATGGCCGCGATCGCCGCAAATGGCGGCTACATGCCGGCGTCGCCCGGCGCCCTGGCCTCGCTCGGGCTGCACGATGGGCTCGACTATTCGAACAGCACGGTGGTCGCCCATCCCGCCCTCCAACCGCTGACCGACGTGTTCGCGATGCCGGCCGGCCTGCCGTTCGCCAACGTCTTCAGCATCGGTGACGTCCTGGTCGGCGTTGGGATCGCGGTCGTGCTGGCAATGGCCATGATCCGGGCCCGCCCGTCACGCCAGGTGCGCTCCTAGGCCCTTCGCACCGGAAGCCGGCGCTCGCGGGCCGCGCGTCGACGTTGCGTGCAGCAGGACAAAACGGCCTTTTTGCCACCCCGGCCGAGTCCGGAACCCTCGCCGAGCATCCAATTCGTCCCGATCCACGCTCAGGCGGTGCAACTTTCGGCGGCCCAACGCTGACCCTGGACTCCGGCGTGGGCCCGAAACCCGTCATTTGTCGCGCACGTAGCAACACCAGCGCGCCGGGAGCTGACACTCGGCTACGCATCAGCGCCGTTTGGCACGCCCGCGCCGTGGCACGATGGTCGCATGCCGAACCGCCTGGATCCGCCACCCAGCTCCGCCTGGCCCTGGTCGGCGCGGGCTGGATCAGCGGCTACCACCTGGCGGCGCTCGATCGCCTGGATCGGACCCGGCTCGTGGCCGTGGTCTCGGGCCGCGAGTCGACCGCCCGGGCCGTGGCCGAGCCTCGCGGCGCGACTGCCTACCGACTGACCGAGCTCGAATCAATGCTCGACAGCGAGCGCCCCAGTGTCGCCTTCGTGGCCGTACCGCCGGCCCAGGCCGTCAGTGTCCTCAATCAGCTGGTTGAGCGCGGGATTCCGTTCTTGACCGAGAAGCCGCTGGCCGCCCTTGATCCCGAAGGTCCGGCTCGGATCGCTGCGTCGGTCGCGGCACGGGGCCTGGTCGCCGCCGTCGGCTACCACCTGCGTGGGCTCGACGCGCTCGCCGAGGTTCGTGCGCGACTCGCCGCCACGCCCGCCCACCTCCTCACCGCACGCTGGCTGAGCGAGACGCCTCCGCCGGCATGGTGGCGAGCCGAGGCGACGGGTGGCGGCCAGGTGGTCGAGCAGGCCACCCACTTCTACGACCTCGCCCGCTCCCTGCTCGGCGAGGCCGGCGTCGTCGGCGCGGCCTCGGTCCAGGAGAATCCGTTCGTGCCGGACGGTGTCGACCTCGTGGATGCCACGGCGGCCGTCCTCCGCTTCGAGTCGGGCGCAATCGGCAGCTTCGCCAACAGCCGCCGGCTGGCCTCAGCGGCAGTGGTCGAAGTGGAGATCGCAGCGCTGACCTGCTGATCACGATCCGCAAGCTGCCCGAGGCGCAGACGACGTGGGAGGTTGTCTTCGACGACGGGCGGACCACCCGCGACGATTCCGCCGGGACGCGACCCGTACGAGGTCCAGGCCGAGGCCTTCCTCGATGCGGTCGAGGCCGCCGATCCGGCCCTCGTGCTGTCGAGCTACGCCGACGCCCTCAAGACCGATCGCCTCACCCGGGCGGTCGTCGCCGCCACGGGCGGCCACGGCTGACAGTAGTGGCCCGCCTTGACGTCCGGATCTCACGTGTCGATACTGGACCCATGGGCACTCGGACCAAGCGGACCTACAACCTGAGTCTGGAGGCAGTCGCCCACGTGCGTGAGCTCGCAGAGCAAGGCAGTCCGGGAACGAGCCAGGACAGGATCGTCGAGGTCGCGATCGACCGGCTGTATCGCGAGGCGCGCGAACACATCGAGGCGGCTCAGTGGACGCGCGCAGGCGAGGATCCCGCTTTCCGAAGTGAGATGCTCGGGCTGGCAGCCGACTACCGTGATCGCGAGAGCTGGCCGGCCGAGTGAGGCCCATTCGATGGGCGGTCGTGATCGTCGACTTCGACCCGTCGACCGGGCACGAGCAGTCCGGTCAACGGCGGGCACTCGTCGTGTCCTACGAGGCGTTTCACTCGTCCGGGATGGCCGCGGTCTGTCCGATCTCGGCACGCGACCCGAAGTATCCCGGCGAGGTGCCGATCCCGATCGGAGAGGCCGGCCAGACAAAGGACGGCGTGATCCTCTGCCACCAGCTTCGCACGATCGACCTGACCCGGGTCACGACATTCGAGCTGGCAGGGCAGCCACAGCACGTTTCGGACCCGTCGGTCCGTAGGTCAGTCCGCTCGGCGCTTGCCCACCACCTGGGACTCGATCTGCCCGCCGTCGTCGATGGCGCGGCCTGACCCGAGCGGTGGTCGCCGCCACGGGTCAGAGGAGCTGCTTTGTCTGGCCCGTTGCCTCAACAGACCTGGGCGATGACCGTGCCGCTGCCTCCGTGACCGGGGTTCGGCCCGTAGCCGGGGGTCCGTCTTGACCACGGTGATATGAGCGACGTCGCCCGAGATCGTCGAGCCCGACTTGCCATAGCTGCTCGTGACGATGACGCCCATATAGCTTGGTAGCGGTCCGGACGGAGGCGATGCGCTATTGCCCGGACCCGCATTCCAGGTTGCGAGGCAGGTGGGGGTCGAGGGCTGTGGAGCGAAGCCCTTGAAGCTCGCGGCGCTGGCGCCGCCGATCGTTGGATTGTCCTTCGACCACTGGGCGCCCCAGAAGTCGACCGTCGTACCGACCACGTTTTCCTTGTCGCCGATCGTGAACGCCCCGCCGCCGGGAGCGAACGCGAAGACCAGCACGTTCGAGCAGGTCGCCTTGGTCGAGCTCCCGCCGTCATCGTCGATCATCGTCTTCACGTCGAAGAACCCTGTCGTCGTGTAGGTGTGGCTGCCCTTGACGGTATACGGGGCCGTACCGGGACCACCACTGATCGTGCCGGTCGAGCTCGAGCCATCGCCCCAGTCGATGGAGGCCGAGAAGTCGCTCAGGAGGCCGGTCGGGGCCGCGTCGTTGAACGTGGCGGTCGGGCCGCTGAACGACTGGAGGGTGAACGAGGACATCGCACAGGCCGAGGTCAGCGGCGCATCGGCCACGTTCACGTTGAACGTCGTCGTGCTCGACAAGCCGCTCGAATCGGTGGCGGTCAAGGTTCCCGTGTACGTTCCTTCTTCGGCGAACGTGTGGGTCGGCTTCGGCCCGGTGGCGGACCCGCCGTCCGAGAAGTCCCAGCTTCAGCGCCGGAAAACCGCACACCGAGCTGCTGCCGCTGCCGTCGAACTGGATCGGCAGTCCTTCCAGGCCGGCGTACGGAGAAGGACCCGCGTCGACGACCGGCGGGACGTTGTTGGCGGCGAGGGTCCCCAGCGTCACCGAGGCGTCCGGGGCGTCCATCGCGAACGAGACGTCGGCGGGACCGTTCGTCTGCGAGGCAAATGTTCCCAGGGAGAAGATGTCGAAATCAGGGCCGATGGCCGGACTGCCGACAACCTTGGCGACCAGGGCCGATGTGTTGGACAGCTCGTCGTTCGGCGAAACTTCGTTGTTCGTGAAGGCGTAGGTCACCGGGGCGTTGGCCGGGTCCGTGCAGGACATATGCTGGGAATCTGAAACAGTCGAGGGCGAGGATCCGAGCCAGGTCAAGGGCGCGGTCTGGGGACCGCCGCCACCCGTCACGGCGATCTGGCGGAGGGTCGGGATTCCGCTGCTGCTTACGGACAGGTCCAGGCTGACAGCGACGCTGAAGTCGACGTTGATCGAGATCGGGTCGACGAATGGCACGACGAACAGGGTGAAGCTGGCGATGTCGAATGTCTGCGCGCCAGACGAGCACGACCTGGGGCTCTCGCCCGGGAGCGGGATCGAGCAGTTGAAGTCCCAGCTCGCGGTCTTCGAGATTCCCTGTTGGGTTCCGTACGGGAGCGAAGTTCGTGCCGCCGGTCGGGTCGTTGTACAGGCCGTAGTTGCCGCCGATGGTGCCACTGGCATGGATGTGCCCGACGCCCGCCGTCAGGACGTCTGACAGGCCGAGCGTCTGGCCCTGGCGCAGCAAGCTGTCGTCGTAGTTGACGTCGACATTCGCGGTGTCGGACCAATCCAGGTGGGTGACGGCCGTGGTCGCGGTCGCTCCGAAGGCAAAGCTGCCCGGGTCCCCTGTGAAGAACTGGGCCAGGTCATCCGGGACGCATGCGTCGCACGTGCCGGTCAAGTTGTAGGTCGCGGACGGATTGGTCGATCCAGTGAAGGACAAGGTCGTCGATTGGGTCTGCGGAGCGGCAAGGACGGGCGATGCCGCCAGGACCAGCGCGGCGAAGACGCCGAGTGCCGCTGAGGCTACCCTCGGGCGCCGGCCGCCTTCGAACCGCGACCACGCAAGATCGCGCGGGAGTCGCACCACGGATACCCCTCCTCGTCAAGCGACAACCGGTGGCCAGGGCCTCGGAGGTGCCCGCCGGGCCGGCTAGCTCGACTGTAGGAGGAGCCAGCCACGATGGCGATGGCGATCGGGCCAATTCCGCCGAAATTGGTGGCCGACCGCACCAGGCCGAAAGACCCATGACCCGGCCGCAACCACCGACGCCGACCACCGACGCCGCCATCGCAAGGCAGCTCAGACCGGTTCGTGCTTGGCGCGCTTGCGAGCCTTGCCCTCGGCCGAGCGCGACTGAAGCGCATACGAGCTCGCTGCGTAGGCCGCCTTCATCGCAGGCGCGGCCATCATCCGGCCACGGTCGGCTCCTCGGCCTCGAGCGACGAGACGGCCTGGAGAAGCACGGGGTCCTTGCCGGCATAGCGGCGGATCCGGTCGCGCCGTCCCCGTGACGACCCGCTTCGCCCCGTCATAGTCGCCGGCCCGATTCCTGGCCAGGGCTTCCTGCCGGGCGCGCGCCGCAAATACGAGGCCGACGGCCCGGTCGACATCAGGGTCGCGCGGTTGATCGTCGTTTGCCCGGTCGGTCCCGTACTCCCAGGTGAGCCGAGCGGTCCGAGCCTCCAGCACGTCGTCGCGATCGATGAGGCGAATGACTGCGCCGGTCGAGATAGCCGAGCTGGCCGAATGGAAATGTCAGCCGGAGGACGACGGCGACTTGCTGCTCCGAGGCCAGGTCGCCGAGGATGACTCTCGGTCGTGCCCCGCGTCGGCGTCGGACCGGGTTTGGACCGAGCGCCTCGACCGCCACGCCTTCGGGCGCGCTGACCTCGATCACGACGTCGCGAGCGACGATCTCGAGCGTCTCGCCGACCTCGCTCGCGATCAGGTCCGGCGATTGCACCAGCGTTCGCGATGTAATAGAAATGGCCGCCGCCGGCCGTGGCCAGGTCGCTGCAAGCAGGACTTCGTCGAAGTCGTTGCCCACGCCGAACGTTGTCGTGGTCACGCCCCTCGCCCGGAGCTCAGTCGGCGTGACGAACAAGCTCGTCATGATCGGTGATGCCCTGGTTGGCGAGGCCGTCGGTCAGCAGGAGGCAACGATTGACGCCCTCGGCGGCGAGGGCATCCGCGACCTGCTGGCAGCCCCGCAGCCAGCCCTCGGCCAGGTTCGTGCTGCCGCGAGCCTCGATTCCACGGAGCGCGTCAACGGCCAGGCGGCGTGCCTCGGCCGTTGCCGGCGTGCTGCCGACGACGACATCGATCCGGTCGTCGTAGACCACGACGGCAAACCGGTCGTCGTCGTGCAGCCGGCCAATCGAGAGCTCGACGGCCTGCTTGGCCAGGCGCAGCTTCTCGCCGCCCATCGATCCGGATCGATCGAGCACGAAGGCCAGGTTGACGGCGGCCCGGGGCCGCTCCCGGCGCGCGGCCGGAGCAGTGATCTCGGCCAGAACGAAGCGGTTGCTCTGGTTGGTCGGACGGATCAGGGTGCGATCGGTGCGAACGGTGAAGGTCATGACGGGTCCTCCTCGAGGAGCTGGCGGGCGATCGCGATGAGGCGTTCGACCTGCTTGTTGAGATGACGGGTGAGCGGGCGGCGAACGTGGAGCTCGACGTCGGGAACGAGGACGATGCGATCCCACTGGGACCGATCGGCTGGTGGGGATCTCGGGATCAGGGCCGTCGGGTCGGTCGCCTGCGCAGCCGGCGCAGACAGCGAGGGCGCCATTCGGCGCGGCAGGCACCATGGCCTGGTGCATCGCCGGTGCCGCGGCTGCGCTCATGCGCCGGGCGAGCGGTGGGCCGGCCAGGACGTTGCGGATGTAGTCGGCCGCCGAGCTCGATGGCGGCTCGCCCGGCCCGGCGTCGACCAGATCGAGGACCGCCTTGTCATCGAGCGAGCACCAGCCGGGACCGGATCTCCGCCAGCGGCAGGTGCTCGCGCTGGAGCCGACGGATCAGGCGCAGCCGGGCCAGGTGGCCCGGTCCGTACAGGGCTCCCGGACCGACCCGATCCGGCGAGGGCAGCAACCCCTGGGCGACGTAGTAGCGGATCGTCCTTGGCGTCACCTCGGCCAGGTCGGCGAGGTCCTGGAGCGTGTATTCGTTGTCGGTTGGCATGACGTAACTATACAGTGCACCGTGCGACTGTCAAGTAGTCGATACCTGACGGCCCATCCGCCAGAATGGCGCAGTGACCGGCCCGACCCACCCACCGCCGGCCGCGCTGCGTGGGCTGTACCTGGTGATCGGCGGCTGGTCGGCCGCAATCGGCCCGTTCGCGGCGGTCATCCTCAAGCTCCATGGCTTCGATCCGGCCACGATCGGCCTGCTCTCTGCGATCGCCGCGATCGTGGCCACCGGCGTCGGGCCGGCCTGGGGCCACCTCGGGGATGTCGTCATGGGTCGGACCGCAGCCTTCCGCCTCGCCCTGGCCATCGCCTCGGCCGGGGCGGTCATCCTGGTCCTGCCGGTTCCGCCGATCCTGTTCGCGCCGGTCATCGCGTCGTTCGGCGTGTTCGCCTGGGTGCTCCTGGCGCTCGGCGATTCGCTCGCGGTGGGCTCGCTGTCGAACCCCGATCGCCAATACGGTGCGATCCGTGCGCTGGCCAGCCTGTCGTTCGCCATCGGGGTGGTGCTGGCCGGACTCATCTACGACCAGGCCGGCTATGCTGCGGTCCCCATCGTGGCCCTGGCCTGGTCGGCGGCGGCCTGGGTCGTCGTCGGTCGCGTCCCCGACCGTACGCGCGATCGAGCGGCCCGGATTGCGCGCAGACGAGACGCCCAACCCCACACCGGGCGCTTTGGGTCGGTCAGTCTGGCCTTCGCCGCGGAGCCCCGGTTGTACGTCCTGCTGCCCGCCCTGACATTGACCTTTGCCGGCATCGAAGGGGCCATCCTGTTCGTCGGGATCCGGATCGTCGAGCTGGGCGGCCAACCGTCGGACGTTGGCCTGTCCTTCGGCGTGTCATCGCTGTTCGAGATCCCGGGCCTGCTGCTGGTGGCCTGGCTGAGCCAGCGGATCGGCCTGCGTTGGCTGTTGCTCCTGGCCAGTGCTGCGTTCGGCGGCGCGATTCTGACCTGGGCTGTGCTGCCCAGCCCGGACGCGATCATCGCGACACGGGTCATCACAGGGGTCGGCTTCGGCGCGCTCACCGGCGGGCTGGTGCTGGTCATCGCCCAGCTCCTGCCGACGGACCTTCAGTCGACCGGCCAGGGCCTGATGCTGGCCGCGACGGGCGGGCTGGGGACCGTCATCGGCTCGATCTGCGGCGGCCTGATCTACGGCGCCCTGGGGTCGAGCACGTTCTTCATCGTCGCCGGCGGCGTGACGCTCGGGGGCGCGGTCCTCGTGTTCGTCACCCTGCGACACTCCGTCGCGGCCGCCGCGCGGGGACCGGGGTTCGCCGGTGGCGGACAAGACGGGGGAATCGGGCCCGTTGGTCCGCCGGCCTAGAGCCGGCTGAGGATCTCGATCCGCTTCGCCGCGTATTCCTCGTCAGTGACGAGGCCCTGGTCCTTGAGCTCGATCAGGCTGCGCAGCGCGTCGGCCGTCTCCCTGGGCTGGACCCGGGGGGTGATCGGCGGCACGACAGCCGCCTGGTCGGCGGCCGGGGCGGTAGCGGTCGCGACGACCGGCTCGAACGGGAACGTCGCCGGACGGCCGTCGAAGCCCAGGGCCCGCGCCCGCAGATCGGCTCGAGCCTGGATCTCGCGGACCACCAGAAACCCGAACACGGCAGCGATCACGTACAGGACCAGCCCAATGACTGCCACCACGTCGCCGATCTGGATGGTCTTCCAGTCGTCGGCATTCGACTCGATGAGCTGGGCTGCCTTGCCGAGGAAGAAGCCACCGAGCAGGGTGACCCACCAGGTTTCGACGATCCGCCCTCCGGCCGGCCGCGCGGGGACCGAGAGGCGATCCCAGGCTTCGCGCACCAGCATGAACGGCCGCCACAGGTCGGCGACTGGGATGAACCACCAACCGACGCTCCATCTGGGGCTGTCGTGGGGCGTTCCCCCGCCGAGCGGCGGGACATTGTCAACAGTCCGGCTGACCCAGCAGAAGTAGGCGATCGCGAGCACGATGATGGCCAGGCCGTACAGGCTGCCGGCGATGTCGGCGGCCCGGTTGAACGCGTCCTGCTGCGACACGGTTGGCAGGTTGCCACCTACCGCCCGGGTCGAGATGACGACCGCTTGGATGCCGAGCAGGAGCTCCCAGAAGGCTCCGACCAGGACCACCACGAACAGCCCGAGGGTGATTCGCGCGCGCATCCGGCCACTCCGGTAGCCGGGCGAGCGCCAGGTGCCCTCGAGGTACTTGAGTGGATGTGCGGCGCCGAACTCGCCGGGCACGGGCCGTGGCGCTGCAGTCGCTACCTGAGTTGTCGGTGCTGCGGCGTTGGGGTC
The DNA here is from genome assembly GCA_963720965.1 of uncultured Chloroflexia bacterium. Taxonomy (GTDB): domain Bacteria; phylum Chloroflexota; class Limnocylindria; order Limnocylindrales; family CSP1-4; genus Palsa-1033. Next base: position 119,389 of record CAVRHD010000007.1, read on the forward strand.
GACCATGGCGAATCGTGCCTCCCCGTCCTTGAGCCGGACCAGGCACTCGCGGCCGTCGGGCGAAACCAGGATGGTTGTCGTCCGCATGTCGAGCGAGGCCGCCACGCCTGCCCAGGGCCGGGTCACGTCAAAGATCCAGCCGTGGGTCGAGAGGGTGACGACCGTCCCGACCGGGCAGTCCGGAACATCGCCGCTCACGACACGCCACGATTGCTTCGGATCGAACGCCGGCACCGCGCCTGCGACGCTCACGAACCGCCCACCCTTCTGGAACGAGGACTGCTGCCGGGCAGTCTAGCGCGGGCGGAATCGGCCCAGATCCCCCAAACGGCGGCCGGATCAGGCCAGCGGCGATCAGCCACGCTATCGTCTGGCGATGGTCGACGAGCTGCTTACCGGAAACGCTCGATTCCGCGCAAATCTGGGCATGCCGGAGCGGGAGTTGCTGGCGGCCCTGGCGACCGGCGGGCAGCGACCCGCCGCCGTCTTCATCGGCTGCTCGGATTCCCGGGTCATCCCCGAACAGCTGACCGACTCCGGTCCGGGCCGATTGTTCGTCGTGCGCAACGTCGCGAACCGCGTCCCCGGCCCGTCAGACCGGGACCGGAGCGTCGGCGCGGCGATCGAATTCGCCGTCGGCCAGCTGGGTGTCGCCGACATCATCGTGTGCGGCCATGACGGCTGCGGTGGAGTGAAGGCCGCCCTCGCCGACCCCGACGGGCTCGACCCGGACTCGGACCTCGGGTCGTGGCTGACTGGCTTGCGCCCGGTCGTCGCGCGGGCCCGCTCGGCGGCGGCCGATCCGGATGACCTGCTCGCCCAGGCCGTGGAGGACAACGTCCTGGCCGGCCTGGCCACGCTCGCCGCTCGCTGGTCCGACGTGCCGGGCGGTGGCGGCACGATCCGCCTCCATGGCTGGGTCTTCGATATCGGCCGCGCCGCGCTCAGGGTCTACGACCCCGGCCTGGGCCGCTTCGTGTCCGCATCCGAACGGGCCGGCTGAACGAAGCCGCGCCATCCAAGCGCTGACAGCCAAGCTGTCGCGGGGAGGGCGCATGATGCGTGGCGATGGGCACATCCGGGGCACGCCTGGGCCGGTGGTCGAGCGCAGCGATCGTCGTTGTCGCGATCGTAGTGGCTGCCTGCGGTTCGAGCGCGGCGGCCGAGCCGACCGGCCTGATCGGGATCACCGGACAGGGCGGGACCGGCGATGGGGCGGGCGGTCAACCATCCGGTGATGGCTCGGGCGGGTTCGGTGCGCCGAGCAACGCTCCCGTCGCGGGTGTGCCATCGACCGGTCCCGGATCGATGCCCACCTCGACGCCTCGGCCGACCGCGAAACCGACGCCGGCGCCGAAGCCGAAGCCAACCGCCTGCCGCGGCGTCATCCCAACCTCGTTCGCCGCGCTCCAGGGCCCGCTCCACCATCCTGTCGGCCCGACCACGACCGCGTCGCTGTGGTACGTCGTGGACGGCGACACGATCCGGCTGTCGAATGGCGACTACGTCCGGCTGATCGGAATGGACACGCCGGAGACCGTCAAGCCGGGCACCCCCGTCCAGCCCTATGGCCCGCAGGCGAGCGCGGACCTGAAGCGGATGCTCGCTGGACGCAGCAGCGTCGTCCTCGAGAAGGACGTCTCGAACACCGACTACTACGGCCGCCTCCTCCGATTCGTCTGGATCCGCTCGGGCAATTCCTGGTTCCAGCTCGACTACGAGCTCGTGGTTCGCGGTGACGCCCGAATCGACACGTTCCCGCCCGATGTTCGATACGAGGCCAACTACGCCGCGGCCGAGCGGATCGCCCAGGCCCATCATGTCGGCCGCTGGGCCACCTGCTGAGCTCGCCAGCGTTGATCGATGCTGCGCTTCGGGCTGCCTGGTTCCGGACCCGGATCCTGATCCGGATTGGCGGCCGAACCGTCGATGTCGACCGGGTTCCCGCCGGCTCGCTGGCGCCGGCCATCCACCCGCTTGGGCTACCACTGACGGTGGTCACCGCCTGGAATCCGCATGGCCAGGCGCGCAGCCGGAGCGAGAATCGGATCGCCAATCGGCGCCTGTGGCGGGAGCTCAGTGATGCCGGGCACGAGCCGGTGGTCGCGATTGGCCGGGCCGCGGACGGGAGCTGGGCCGAGACCGGCTTCGCCGTCGGCGGCCTCGGCGGCGATGAATCCCTGGCCCTCGCCCGGCGCTGGGAGCAGCTCGCCGTCTACGTGGTCACCGAGCGCGATGTGGCCGTGCTAACCGCCGCCGATGGCACGCTACAGTCACGGCTGCGTGGCCATCTCTGACGGCGGGACCGGCCCGTTTTGATTCGCCTGCGGTGAACGCGAAGAGCTCGGGCGACGACATCGGTCCCCGGCCAAGCACGGCGTTGGGTTCCAACGTATCGTTCGCGACATGCAAGCGACCGCCGCCATGACCCAGACCGAGCCGGGCTTCTCGACCCGACTCAAGATCCTTCTCGCCCTGATCCTGACCGGCCAGTTCATGGCGGTCCTGGACGCGTCGATCGTGAACGTGGCGATCCCCACGATCCGCAAGGATCTCAACGCCTCGGGCTCCGATCTCCAGCTGATCGTGGCCGGCTACGTGATCTCGTACGCCGTGCTCCTGATCACCGGGGCGCGACTGGGCATGCGCTTCGGCTATCGCACCGTGTTCATGTGGGGCCTGGCGCTGTTCACCCTGGCATCGCTCGCCTGCGGCCTGGCGCCAACCAGCGAGATCCTGATCATCGTCCGAGCGATCCAGGGTGCTGGCGCCGCATTCATGGTCCCGCAGGTCTTCAGCCTGATCCAGCGCAACTTCAGCGGCGGCGCCCGGGCCCAGGCCCTGAGCTTCTGGGCCGCGACGCTGGCCCTGGGCGGCCTCGTCGGCCAGGTCCTGGGCGGGGTGCTCGTCAGCCTGGACATCGCCGGCCTCGGTTGGCGACCGGTCTTCCTGGTCAACGTCCCGATCGGCATCGTCCTCCTCGTGGCGTCCTACCGGTACCTCCCGGTCAACGCGCCGGACAAGTCCCGATCGCTCGATCTCGCCGGGCTGGTGTCCCTTGCTGCCGCAGTGCTCCTGCTGGTCGTGCCGCTCGTCCTCGGTCACCAGCTCGGCTGGCCCGCCTGGACCATCTGGTCACTCGTCCTGAGCGTCGTGGCGATCATCGTCTTCGCCCTGATCGAGCGCTATGTCGAACGCCACGGCGGCGAGCCGCTGATCGCCGAGCGAGTCGTGCGGGCCCCGGGCTTCCCCGCCGCCCTGGTTGCGATCGTCCTCGCCCTGGCGGCCTACGGCGGCTTCCTGTTCACGTTCACCCAGCATCTGCAGGGCGGCCTGGGCGACTCGGCCCTGCAGGCCGGCCTGACGTTCGTGCCGCTGGCCGTCGGCTTTGCCCTCTCGAGCCTGAACTGGCGGCGCCTGCCACCGCGCTGGCACCAGGCCGTGATCCCGGCGGGTTGCCTGATCGCCGCGGGCGGCTACCTGCTCACCGGCTTGTCGATCTCCGGCGGCGGAACCGGTGGCCTGGTCCTGCCCGTGGCGCTGTTCATCGCCGGGTTCGGCCAGGGCATGGCCGCGAGCCCGATCCTGACCGTCGCCCTGTCGAAGGTTCGACCCGCAGGACGCGCCCGATGCGAGCGGCGTCCTGACCACCGTGATCCAGCTCGGCCTGGTCCTCGGCGTGGCCACCTTCGGGAGCGTCTTCCTGACCCAGGCGGCCGTGCCCGGACCCCACCCGACGGCGGACGCCATGACCCAGACGCTGTGGCTCATCGTGATCGCGCTTCTGGCTTGCGCTGGTGCGGCCACGGTGATGGTCCGAGCCCAGCCGGCCCAGGCCGCGATCGCGCTGGCCGCCACCGACGAGGTCGCAGTCCCCGTCGACGCCGCCTGACACTCGGTGCTCGGCTAACGGGGCGCTCCGGGGTTACCCACGGCCGGACCGTTACGCGCGGCGCCAAGATCTATGACGGTCCGTCGCCAGGAATGCCGGCTTCAGGCCGTCCCGGACCGCTTGTTCTTGAGGACCCACAGTCCGATCGCCGCAATCAGGGCGATCATCACCCACGCCACCAGGCGGGGTACGCCGGTCGATTCGTCCGATGATTCGGACATGGTCGCCTCCGATCGATAAGCGGGGCGCTCGCCGTCAATTGGGTCGTTGGCGTGGCTCGCGCATTCAACGAGAGAGTAGCGCCACGGTCGCGCCCGCATCGCCGCGGCGACTACGATGACCCTCCGGAAATCGCGCCTAGCAGTGACCCCATTGGATGCGCTGCCCGGCGCCAGTCGGTTGATGAGGTAGGTCAGATGCCGCTCAGGGTGCAACCAGCCCCAACGATCCTGCGGCGTCGCTGATGGCAGGCTCCAGCGTAGGCCAGCAGGGCTGGCTTACCCGCCACCTGCCGATCCTGGGCTGGGGTCGGACCTACGACCGGGGCTGGCTGCGGACAGACGTGCTGGCTGGGATCACCGTGGCCGCGCTGGTCATCCCGAAGGCCCTCGGCTACGCGGGCATCGCCAACGTTCCGATCGAGAACGGCCTATACGCGGCCGCTGCTGGCACGATCCTGTACGCCCTGTTCGGGACTTCAAGACAGCTCTCGACGGGCCCGAGCTCGGCTCTCTCGGCGGTGGCCGGCAGCGCCGTCATCCTGACCGGCGTCACCGGCACCGCTGCGGCGACGTCGCTGGTCTCGGCGGTCGCCCTGGTCACGGGCGCGATCTTCCTCGTGATGGCGGTCCTGCGAATGGGCTGGATCTCCCAGTTCATGTCGAAGGCCGTGATCACCGGCTTCCTCTTCGGGGCGGCACTCGACGTCACCGTCGGCGAGCTGCCCAAGCTCACCGGGACCAGCACAACCGGCAGCAGCGTGTGGCAGGAGTTCGCCTCGTGGCTGGGCGGCCTGGGCCAACTCCAGGGAGCCACCCTGGTCGTGGGGCTGGTCGCCCTCGTTGCCCTCTTCGGGCTGCACCGCCTGGGCCCGGCGTTTCCCGGCACGCTGGTCGTGGTGATCGGCGGGCTCGTCGCGTCGGCCGTCTTCAACCTCGAGGCGCACGGAGTCGCCGTCATCGGCGACGTGCCGCGGGGGCTGCCGCTGCCGGTCATTCCCGACCTCCAGCTCGTGTCGGCGAACCTGTTGGTCGTGTTCGTCGCCGCCATCGGCATCGTGGCGATCGGCTTCTCGCAGACGGCCGGCGATGCTCGCTTCTTCGCCGCCCGGCACGGCTACCGGATCGATATCAACCAGGAGATCGTGGCCGAGGGGATTGCCAACCTGGGCTCTGGCCTGTTGCAGGGAATCCCCGTATCGACCAGCCTGTCGGCGAGCTCCCTGAACGACAACAGCGGCGCCCGCAGCGGGGTCGCGTCGCTGGCGACCGGCGCAGTCGTGGTCCTGACCCTGATCGTCTTCGCACCGCTTTTCTCGAACCTTCCGAAGGCCGTCCTCGGAGCGGTGATCATCGATGCGGTGATCATCGGCATGATCGATCTCCCGGAAATGCGCCGCTTGTATCGGGTGAAGCCGTTCGACTTCGGGGTCGCCGTCGCGGCCCTCCTGGGTGTGCTCACCTTCGGCGTGCTGGGCGGGATTGTGGTCGGGAGTCGCCCTGTCGCTCGGCTGGATCGTGTACGTGACGGCGACGCCGGAGATGCCAGCCCTCGGTCGCGCCAAGGGCACCCACGTCTTCCGCCCGCTCGACGCATTCCCCGACGATGAGCGGTTCCCGGGGATCCTCGCGCTGCGCCTCGACGGCGGCCTGTTCTTCGTGACCGCCGATGCCCTGGGTGATCGGATCCGCGAGCTGGTCATCAGCGCAGACCCGCCCGTAACGGCGGTCGTCCTCGATTGCCAGGGCCTCGACTTCATTGACTCCCAGGGTTCAGCCAAGCTTGCCGAGCTGGCGAGGGTGGCCGGAGCGAGAAACATCTCGTTCCGGCTCGCCCGGGTCAAGCCGTCGGTCGCGGAAGTACTGGCCCTCGATGGAACCCTCGATCAAATCGGCGCCGACCATATCCACCCCGACGTGAACGCGGCCGTGACCGCAGAGCTGGCCCGCGGACTCGGCAGCAGGCAGGCGCTAGCGTCGGCGACCTACTCGGCCAGGAAGTCCAGCACCTGCCGGTTGAACATCTCCGGTCGCTCCCACATCGGGTTGTGGGCCGCGCCGTCGATCACGACAAGCCGGGAACCGGGGATCCCGGCGACAATTCCGCGGCCGATCGTGACCGGGCAGATCGTGTCGTGCTCGCCCCAGATCACGAGGGTCGGCGCCGTAATCATCGGCAGCTTCGCCCGCCAGTCGGCCCGCAGGAGCTGCATCGCCGCGTCGGTCAGGCGGATCGGCCCAGAACGAAGTCCGTCCGCGATCAGCACCGGCAGCAGGCTCGGCGCCGTCCAGCGGAGGGTGGCCGCCGAGCCACTGACCGAGCGGCCGGCGGCCCGGTCCAGGGACAGGAACGCGGCATCGACCAGGATCAATCGATCGACCCGTTCGGGTCGCTCGGCGGCCAGCCCCCCGGCAATCAGGCCGCCCATCGAGTGCCCGATCACGCTCGCTCGTTCGAGCCCAAGCTGGTCCATGATCGCGGCGAGCTGGTCGGCCACCTCGTCGAGATCGAGCCGGTGGCCCCGGTGCGTGGCCCCGAAGCCGGGCAGGTCGATCGTGACGACCCGGAAGGTCCGCGATAGGGCGGGCACGTTTCGCGACCACCAGCGCGCCGAGCCCGCCAGGCCATGCAGGAGGATCAGGGGCGGGCCGCTGCCCAGGTCCTCGGCGACGACCGGCGGGCCGCGCCGCCCGCTCGTGCGCCCGGTCGTCTTCTGGGTCTCCTCGGGCACCTCAGGTCGCCGGACCGACCTCTCCGATGACCTCGACCGGGGTCTCGAAGACGCGCACGCTGCCCTTCGCGGACGGGTCGCCGACGATCGGCCGGCCCTCGAGGAAGCACCGGACGAGATGGGCGAGCTGGTCGGGGTGCGAAAAATTGATCGCGTGGGCCGCTCCGCTGATGACGGCCGCGGTGACATGCGGGAGCTCGACGGCTCGTGCCGCGATGAATGCTTCGCTGACCAGCGGGTCGCGCGACCCGATGACCACGAGCGTGGGCACGACAAGCCCATGCAGCCGCTGGACCGTCGGGTAGTGGAGCATCGACCAGAGCAGGTTGATCGACGGGATCAGGCCGTAGTGAGCGTAGTCGGCCAGGGCGATCGGGACCATCCGCGGTGGTTCGCGCAGTCCGGCCAGGGCCATCTGCAGGCTGCCCCGGTACATCGGCAGGTTGTAGCGGCCGCCGGCAGGCGAGACCCATACCGTGGCCTCGACCCGATCGGCGTGCTGGTCCAGGGTCGATGCGATGATTGGGCAGCCCAGCGAGTTGCCCAGCAGCACGGCGCGCTCGATCTCGTGCTGGTCCATGAAGCGCACGACGGCATCGCCCAGCTGGTCGATCGTCAACGGCTTCGGCGGATTATGGCTGCGGCCGAAGCCGGGTAGGTCGGGCACGTACGTGACGTAGTCCGTTGCCAGACGCGACGCGGTCGGCAGCAGGTAGCGGCCCGAGATGGCGAAGCCGTGGATGTGGATGATCGTGCGCGCGCCGTCAGGCAGGGGCGAGACGTTCGTGCGGTAGAGCATGGGCAGGCCGTCGAAGATGGTCCAGACGTCCTTCAGGGTCTTCGGATCCGAGCTCATGGCAGGTGCTCCTGCTGGTCAAGTCGGGTCACGGCCTCTGGCCCAGCTCCAGGCGACGGATCGTCGCCGAGGACGAGCAGGACCGTCCGCCAGGTCGCGACGATTACGCCGATGAACGGCACGATCATGAACATCCCGAATACACCGGCGATCGTGGAGCCGGCCGGGATGGCCAGGAGCACGACTGCCGGGTGGATGCTGACCGCCTTCCCGTACACGAGCGGCGCGACAAAGTTGCCCTGGACGATGTTGAAGACGAGGGTGAAGACCGCCATCACCGCGATATCGGTGGGGCTGCCCACGGCAACGGTCACCAGGAAGGCGATTCCGGTCGTGATGAACGAGCCGATGTACGGGATGAACCCGCCGAAGAAGGACAGGACCGCCAGGGGCAGGGCCAGCGGGATCCCGAGGATGAGCATGATCACGAGCTGGGTGGCCGCGCCGAAGGCCGAGATGACGCCCGTCGCGATCATGTAGCCGCCGAGCACGCCGGCGGCGCGGGCGCCGGCCGCGTCGACCTCGCGCCGTCGCCAGCCGCTGATCATCCGGGTCGCCCAGCGCCAGGCCTTCTCGCCATCGCGCAGCATGAAGAAGGTGAGGAAGACGGTCAGGGTGATCCCGAACAGGAGGCCTGCCGGGAGCAGGGCGAACGCGAGCACCGTGTCAAGCGCGCCGCCTGAGACCTTCGACACGATATCGGGCAGCCAGCCGAGCACGCCGCCGGCATTGTGGTCGATGTCCGATCCGCCGGCGCCCGCCTCGGCCACGATCTGGCTCGCGTTCGCCGCAAGCGAGATGATCGTCAGGACGACGATGATCGCGGTGCCTGCGACCAGGCCGATCGTCGCCCCGAACGCAGCGGCGGTCGGACCCGCGCCGCGGCGGCGGAGGGCTGCGGTCGCCGGTGCGAGGGTGGCGGCGATCACGGCGGCAAGGATCACGGCAAGGACCGGACCGGCCAACTGGATGGCCAGCAGGACCAGGCCGACGACCAGGGCCACCGCCACGAGCAGTCCGCGACTCCAATAGGCGAGCCGGTCGAGCCAGGGAGGCATGACCGGGCCGCCCGACGAGATCGCCGGGAGGCGCGGCTGGAACGCCGCGATCGCCGAGCCGGTCATGAGTTGGACGAAGCCGGCGACCGGAACCGCGACGATCATCCCGATCAGGCCGGCCGTGACCGCGCCGATGGGCAGGGCGAGGAGCGCCACGGCCGGATGGACGCGCAGGCTGCCCGGTCCCTCGAAGCGACGTCGCTCCCGCGTGATCGCGATTTCGATGGCCGCAGCGGCGGCGAGGACGAGCAGGGCCGGACCGGTGCCCTGGCCGCCGATCGCCACCACCACGATGGCCAGCGTCGTGACGAGAACGCCAAGGTACGGAATCAGGCCGGCCACGAGCAGGACAGCCGCAAGTGGACCGGCGAGCGGTGTGCCGAGGATGGTCATGACCACGAGCATCGCAGCGGCTCGAACCGCGGAGGTGGCCGCCGATACGCGGACCATGCTGCCAACCTTGAGGGCGGCGTCGCGGCCTCGGTCCCGGAGGGCCGAGCGGTTCAATTCGGGCAGGCCCTGGAGCGCCCAGTCAGCGCCGTGGTCCGCGTCGAGGAGGAAGAAGAACGTCAGGAACGTGCTCAGGATCGCAATCGTCGCGGTCGTGACGACGCGCCCGGCGAGTTCCCCGATCTGGTCCTTGAAGAACGCCGTGATGACCGATGCCGCTCGCTCGATCGAGGCGGCGGCCTCCGGCGGAAGGGTAACCCCGACCGAGCCCGATCCGATGACGTCGAGGCCGTGCTGGAGCGCGTCGAGGAGCTTCGCGATCAGGGGCACGAAGGCGATCGCGGCGAGGACCAGCGCACCGACGATGATCGCGCCGACGAGCGCCCAGGCGGCGAGCGCCGCGCGGACTCGCGACCAACCCTTCGCTCGCAGCGAGATCACGAGCGGCGCCGCGGCGGCGGCGATGACCGCAGAGAGCACGATCGAGGCCGTCTCGGCAACCAGGACGAGGGCGATCCAGGCGACCACGACGCCGAGCCCGACGACGACCAGGATGCGCCAGCCGAACCCCTCGAGATTGCTCAGCCAGGCAGGAATGAGCCGCGGCCCAGGTTCTGCCGGTCCAGGCCGATCGTCGACTGTCATGCGGGCTCGGCCTCAGCCGGCCGGATCAGCACGTCGCGCTGGCGCAGGTAGTCGGTGATCGCGAGGATTGCCGCGGCGACAGGGATTGCGAAGACGGCCCCCAGGACGCCGGCCAGGGCTCCACCCAGCATCACCACCACGAAGACCGCGACCGGGCTCATCTTGACCGCGGCGCCCATGACCAGCTGGGTCACGACGAGCTGGACCGCGACCGCGCCGACGATGCTGACGAGGGCGGCCGCTGCGACCGCGTCCGGCTCGAGGATCAGCGCGAAGGCCGGCAGGACGATCCAGCCGAGCAGCGGCCCGATCCAGGGGATGAACACGATCAATCCCGCGATCACCCCGATCAGCGGGCCGAACGGGATCCCCAACAGGAACGCCGCGATGCACACGAACAGGCCGTAGATCGCGCCGACCAGGAGCCGGCCGCGGACGAAGCCCCCGAACGAGATCGCGATCGCCAGCTCCAGCTGGCTGAGATCGCGATAGGTGGTCGATGGCAGGAACCGGCGCAGCCAGCCCAGGAGTGAGACCTGGCCCGCCGCGAACCCGACCGAGATGATCACCGCGGTAACCAGGGCGGCCGCCAGGCCGAGGGCATTCCCGATCGCGAGCTGCAGGGCGGACGACAGCTGGTCGGCGTTCTGGCGGAACCAGTCGACGATCGAGGCGACGACGCTGCCGTCGCTGGGCGGCGTGATTCCGAGAGCCTCGACGATCGGCCGGATGATCTCCCGGACCCGGTCCAGGATTGACGGCAGGCGGTCGACGAAGGCAATCCCGGCATTGACGATCGCGATGAACGCGGCGCCGATCACGACGATCGCGATGATGGCGGTCACGAGATAGGTGATCGCCACGGCGATGCCCCGCCGACGGAACGTCAGGTGGCGTTCGAGCCACGAAACGAGCGGCTCGAGCACGTAGGCCATGAGCCAGGCGACGAAGAGAATGATTGCCGGCGTGGCGATCAGCTCGAAGAAGCCCGACGCCAGCTGGACGATTACGAGGATGAGCGTGAGCAGGACGAGCCAGAACACGAGCCTTGCCTCGCGCCGCGAGACCACCTGCTCGAGGAAGGACTGGGCGCCGATCGGCTCGGTCATCGCGTCAGCCTACGACTTCGCGAATCTGCCGGCGGCCCGTGCACGCCGAATTGGGGCAGGAATCGCCGGTAAGCGAGCATACTCGGGGCACGCACGGGCAGGAGGAGGCAGATGGACGAGGCGGGAGTCGAGCCTCAGCCCTTGCTCGACCGCGGGACCCTGACTGAACATTCCGCCGATCCGTTGGTCGACGAAGCCGGGCGGCAGCTCCGGGCGCCGTGGGCCGCGGGCCTGGCCGGGATCCTGTTTGCGGTCCTGTTCACAGGGGCGCTTCTCCTGATTCGAAGCTCGCCGCTCACGGCGGCAAGCAACGCCCAGCTGGTCCAGCTGTTTGCCCAGGGGCGCGACCAGTGGCTCCTGATCGGCGGGCTGTACCTGGCGCCGTTCGCCGGGATCATGTTCCTGTGGTTCATCGCCGTCGTCCGCGATCAGGTCGGCGAGCGAGAGGACCGCTTCTTCGCCACGGTGTTCCTCGGCAGCGGGCTGATCTTCGTGGCACTCGTATTCGCCGCGGCCGCCGTCGCGAGCACGGTCGCTGTTGCCGTTCGTGAGCTCGGGCTCGACGCCCCGACCGTGCCCGAGGTGGAGCTCGTGCGGGCGATCGCGTACACGCTCCTCTTCGGATTCGCGACCCGGGCTGCGGCCGTCTTCCTGTTCTCGACGGCCACGCTTGGCTTGCGCAGCGGGGCCCTCCCCCGCTGGTTGGCGCTGATCGGCTACCTGATCGGGCTCATCCTCCTGCTCGTCGTGACGTTCTGGGACTGGATCATCCTGCTCTTCCCGGCCTGGGTGGCCGTCGCCAGCGTCTTCCTCATTCGCAGGGCGCGGTCCCAGCGGAACCCGGTCGCCGCTTAGTCGCCGGCTGGAGGCGCGATCGGCGGGAGCGCATTGGCGGTCACTCGCGTAGCCATAGCGACACGCTGCTGGGCTCGACCGTCCGGACGACTGTGGCCAAGATCTCGGTTCGCAGCTGCTCGAGATCGACCTCGTCGCGTAGCCGGCCGGCAAACAGGCCGATCGTCCGATCGGCGTCGTAGCCGGCCCGGTTGAAGCGCCGGTCGACGAGCCGCTGGACCCGCCGGCGGATTGGCTGGAACAGCGCGGCGACGACCAGGGTCGAGCCGGCCACGGCGAGCACGTTCGATCCCGTTACCGGGGCGAGGAGCGCCTGCGATACGAGGATGATCGCAACGAAGCACGCCCCCAGGATCACGGTCACCACGGCCCAACTGATCGTCCGGCTGACCAGCCGGTCGATGTCGTACAGGCGGTAGCGCAGGACGGCGATCCCGATCGTGACGGGCAGCAGCGCGAGGGCGCCGACCGCGATGACCCAGGCAAGTTCGGCGATCGTCGCGAACGGCCCGGGCGGGAGGCTGGTGCCCAGGATCGCAACCAGCAACGCCGGCACAACGATCAGCCCGACATAGGCAAACCACTTGAGCTGGGCTCGCTCGACTCCATGCGCGCGCCGATACCGGCCAACGAGCGAGGCGATGGCGCCTACCAGGGCCACGACCCCGAGAAGATTCCCAACGGTGGTCAGGAACGCGATGAACTGGCCCGCGATCCCGCCCAGGGCGAGCGGGTTCGTGACGCCGGGCGGGTAATCACCGGCCGGGAACGGCCCAAGGACGCTCGTGATGACGAGCATCACCGTCGAGAGGACCCCGATCAGGAGTACCGGCCGCCAGCGCGGCGAGGGCAACCGCCCAGTGGGAAAGTAGAGCGGCACGAATCCGCCGATCATGCCGACGAACAGGCTCGATGTCACGCCCGACAGGAGGGCAAACCAGACGGCGCCGGGGACACTCCCCGGGTATTCGTTGAGGCCGTAGTCGGCCAGTGCCTGGGCGGCCGTGGAGACGGCGATCGACAGGCCCCCAAGGAGCAACAACCAGCCGATGATGTGGCGCGGCAGCCGGCTGACGAGAACGGATCCCACCCCGACGGTCGAGATAACGAGAACGGTCGCCAGCCCGACATAGGCAGCGTTGACGAACCCCTTGGGCAACGCCTCGACCAGCGCACCGAGCATGAGCGCGACGGCAGCGATCGACGCCATCGACAGGGCAAGAACCCGCCCGCGAGATCGAGCGCTGCCCAGGCCGGCGCGAGCGCGGTGGACGGTCACTGGCGCAGCCACAACGAGATGCGGCTGGGCTCGACCGTCTCGGTGACCGTGGCCAGGATCTCCGTCCGCAGGTGCTCGAGATCGACCTCGTCGCGAAGTCGAGCGGCAAAGGCGGAGACCGTCCGATCGGCGTCATAGCGCGCCCGGTTGAAGCGCCGATCCACGACCCGCTGGACGCGCCGCCGGACCGGCTGGAAGAGGGCGAACACGAACAACGTGGAGCCGGCCACAGCGAGCTCGCTGGATCCGGTGACTGGGGCGATCAGAACCTGAGCGATGAGGACAACCAGCACAAAGCTCGATCCCAGGATCACGGTGATCACCGCCCAGCTGATCGTCCGGCTAACCAGCCGGTCGATCTCGTACAGCCGATAGCGCAGGATGGCGATCCCGATCGTTACCGGCAGCAGCGTCAGGGCGAGGAGGCCAATGATCCAGGCCACATCGGAAACCGTGGTCAACGGTCCAGCCGGGGCGCCCTCGACCGAGAACGCGATCAGGAGCATCGGCACGAACACGAGACCCAGGTAGGCGAACCACTTGATCTGGGCACGTTCGACCCCCCGGGCGCGCCGGTAACGGACGACAACGGAGGCAACGACACATACGAGGGCGACCACTCCGGTGAGGTACGAAACCCCGCCCAGGAATGCGATGACCTGACCGCCGATCCCGTCGAGCACGAGCGGGTTCACCACACTCGGTGGGTACGTATCGGGAGGCAATGGACCGAATACGCTCGTGACCACGGGCATGAACGTCGCGACGACAGCGATTGGGACCACGATCCGCCAACGGTCCGAGAGCAACCGGCCGGTCGGAAAGTAAAGCGGCACGAATCCGCCCAGGAGGCCGATGAAGATCCCCCCGGCCGCGCTCGCCAGGATCGCCCACCAGATCGCCCCCGGGACGCTGCCGGGATGCTGATTGAGGCCGTAGTCGGCGAGGGCAGCGGCGACGGCCGTGACGGCCAGCGAGTAGCTCCCAAATAACAGCAGCCAACCGATGATGTGGCGCGGCAGACGATGCACGAGCAGCACGCCCACGCTGATGCTCGGAGTCACGAGGGCCATGTCCACGAAGGCGGCTGTGGCGGCGCCCGGCCCAAGGGGCAGCGCCTCGACGAACGCGATCAGGACGAATGCGACGGCGCTGATCCAGACGACCGACAGGGCGATCACCCGGGTCCGGTTGCCCTGCGCGGCCGCCGAAGTTTCCGGCGTCAGGGTCACGATCGGATCCCGAACTCGCGCCGGAGCGCGGATCGCGCGGCCCACACCCCGCACATCCCGTGGACACCGCCACCGGGCGGAGTCGATGACGAGCATAGGTAGATACCGCGGGTCGGGGTCGAATATGGATCGAGCCTCGCGACCGGGCGGGTGAAGAGCTGGCGAAGGTCCTCGATCCCGGCATTGATGTCACCCCCAACGTAGTTCGGGTTGTCTGCCTCGAGATCGGCCGGGAGGCGCACAGATCTGGCCAGGATCAGGTTCCCGAAGCCCGGCGCGAAGCGTTCGACCTGGGATTCGATTCGATCCGAGATGTCGAGCGTGGACCCGTTCGGGACATGGGCGTACGCCCAGCCAGTGTGCTTGCCCGAAGGTGCACGGCTGGGGTCGAAGCGACTCGCCTGCACGACAATCACAAACGGCCGTTGCGGGTGGCCGCCGCGGGCGACCTCGGCTTCTGCCGCGGCGATCTCGGCCAGGGTTCCACCAAGGTGCACCGTTCCAGCGCGATCGACACCCTCCCCGCGCCACGGAATCGGCGCGTCGAGCGCCCAGTCGACCTTGACCACGCCGGGGCCGTACCGGAAGCCACCGAGGCGACGGCGGTAGCGATCGCCAAGCGCCGTTCCGGCGATCGAGACGAGCGCCTGGGGCGTGGTGTCGAAAAGGATCGCCCGAGCGGCTGGAAGCTCCGCCAGGCTGGAGATGGACCGTCTGGTGACGATCTCGCCGCCGAGTGCCCGAAGCTCGGCCGCGAGCGCGTCAGCCAGCCGTTGCGTGCCGCCGCGAACGACTGGCCAGCCGAACGCATGGGCGGTCATGGCCAGGACCAGGCCGAACGAGGCCGTCGCGGGACGGTCGAGCGCCACCATCGAATGCGAGCACAGGCCCCCGAACAACGCCTGGGCCGGATCGTCGCGGAAGTGGCGGCGGGCGAACGGCGCCGCGGGCCAGAGCGCCTCGCGGCCGAAGCGGGCGACGGCGACTGGATCGCGCGGGATGCGCAGGCTCGGGCCAAGAATGAACGGCAAGGTCTTGCCAGCCTCGCGGACGAGTGGCCCGAGAAGGCGCCCATAGGCCCGCTCGTCGGTCCCCAGGCCAGCCGCCGTGGCCTGCACCGACCGCTCCAGGAAGGCGACCCGGCCGTCGTCCAGGGGATGAGCCAGCGGAGTCGCTGGGTGGACGAGCTCGACCCCGTGTTTGCCGAGGTCCATCCCCGCGAAGAACGGCGAGGCCACGGAAGTCCCCTGGACGGTCGAGCACACGTCATGGACGTATCCGGGCAGAGTCAGCTGTGCGCTGCGCATGCCTCCACCGACCGTTTCGGCCCCCTCGTAGACGACCACCGATCGACCCGCCCGGGCCAGGGTGATTGCCGCCGCGAGGCCATTCGGCCCGGATCCGACCACGACCGCGTCGGGAGCGTCTAGGCTCACGGCGTGTGCCGAAACCAGGCGCCCGGATGGGTCAGTCGATAGATCGTCGTCCGGATCGCGGCGTTCTGGCGAATGTTCCGGGCATAGCGCCACTGGCGCCGCCGATCGACGCAGACCCGTTGCATGTCGACCCTTGCATCGGCATCCCCGAACCGGGCGGCCAGTGCCTGGAGCGTCGCGACCCAGAAGCGGTCCTCCATGCGATGGCCGACGATCGGCATCGACAGCTCGTAGAGCGGATCGCTGGCCCGCATCAGGGACTGGACCTGGATCACGGGGGCCGGATCGTCGCGATACGCGGAGAACGTGATCCACGCCGCGAACTGGTGGCCCTCCGGGGTCATGAACGCGAATGATTCATCATCGGCGTAGATGACGAGGACCCCGGTGGACAGGGTCATCTTGCCGGGCATTGCCAGGTTGAGCACCGCGACCTCGCCCGGCTCGAGGCTGGTCAGGGGCCCATAGAAGCGATTGCCCTTGGGCCAGAACTCAGCGAAGTGGCCCTTCCACGTCCGGATGATCTGCTCCGGGGTCACGTCGCCGCTGCTGAGCGCGATGCGGTAGGTCTTCTGCCAGAGCTGGCCGAAACCCTGGACCGGACCGGCCAATCGGCGACCGGCGACATTGAGGTTGAGCGCGGCCGTTGGCACGGTGCCTACCTCGAGGCGGCCCACGGGAGCCGCCCAGTTCGAGGTCCTCGTCAGTCCGGCGGAGGGCCCCGGAGCCTCGTCATTGCCCGGCCGGTCAGTCTCGGTTGTCATCGCACACCTTCCACGGGTTTCCTATGCGTCGGCGGCGGCCAGGGCCGCAGCCTCGGTGTCATAGATGCCGATCGCCTCATCGAGGCGGGTCAGTTCGAAGATCTGTCGGTAGTGTTCGGTCAGGCCAAAGGCCAGGAGTCGCTGGCCCTGGCGCTGGACCCGCACCAGGAGCGTGACGAGCAAGCCGATCCCGCCGCTGTTCATGTAGTCGAGGCCGCTGAAGTCGAGCACGATCGATCGGGTCGCGCCGTCGCTCGCCCCGGCGTAGGCATCCATCAGCGGAGCCTCCGTGGCGGAGGTGATGTCCCCTTTGATCGTGATCGTGCTCGCCGAAGCCGAGCGCCGGTGGACCTCGATGGTCGTCGTGCCACTGGTCATCTGCTG
The DNA here is from genome assembly GCA_963720965.1 of uncultured Chloroflexia bacterium. GTDB lineage: Bacteria > Chloroflexota > Limnocylindria > Limnocylindrales > CSP1-4 > Palsa-1033. Next base: position 136,299 of record CAVRHD010000007.1, read on the forward strand.
CCTCCCGTGCCATTGGCCACTGCCGCTGCCGTCGCGCTCGCGGCGTCGTCGAAGATCCGCATGTAGTCCGAAAGCCGAGTGAGCTCGAAGATTTCGACGTAGTGGGGACTCAGGCCGCAGGCCCGGATCTCGCGGTGGTCTCGCCGCCCCTCGGCCAGGAAGCGCACGATCAGGGCGATCCCGGTGCTGTTGATGTAGCCGACGGCTGTGAAGTCCAGGAGGATTCCGGGAGCACCGGTCGTGGTCTCGTAGGCATCCGCGAGCCCCGACTCGGCGTCTCGGTCGATGTCCCCAGACAGGGCGACGACCGCGAGTTCGCCTTCGCGGCGGACCTCTGCTTCAAACCGCCGGGGCGCCATCGTCGACTCCTTCCAGGTGCACGGTCAGGATCACGGTCTGGGCGGTGCCGTCGGTGACCACCTCCATCGCGTCGACCATGTGCTTGATCAGGAACAGGCCCCAGCCACGAGGCTTCTGCTCGCCCGCCAGCTTGGCCTCGAGGTTCGGCTCGTCGGTGTCCGGGATCGGGCCGCTCCGGCCCTGATCCGTGACGCTGACGACCAGATCGCCCTGGGCAACCCAGACGGCGATCTCGACCGGGATCGTCGGATCGTTCTGACTGCCGTACTCGATCGCGTTCATGGCTGCCTCGCTCACGGCGGTCTTCAGCCGCTCCAGGCGAGGCCCATCGAGGTCGAGGGTCGCCACAGCTTCGGCGACCCGGTTCATCGCGATCCGTTCGTTGCCCGGCTCCCCCGGCAACGAGAGCTCGAGCAGGACTCGCCGGTCTCTGGCGACGGTCGGCTCGGGTTCGCTGAGGAGGGTGTAGTCGCCACCGCCGGTCCGCTCGAGCGCGACCATGGTGATGTCATCCTCCTGGTCCCAGCCACGTCCTGTGAAGTCGTGGAGCTGCTCGAGGACGTAGTTGAGCAGCTCACTGGTGGGACGCTCGCGGGCCATCAGCTCGCGAAGTCGGGGAAAGCCGAACATCGTGCCGTCCGGACCATGGGCCTCGATGACGCCGTCGCTGTAGAGCAGGACACCCTGGTGCGGGTCGATCGTCGTCTCCTTCTCCTCGTAGGTCATGCTCGGCAGGAGGCCCAGGGGCATCCCCGTGGCCCGCAGCTCGATGACACCACTGACCGTTCGGACATACGGAGGCAGGTGGCCGGCATTGGCGTAGACGACCCGACCGGTCGCGGGTTCGAGGACGAGGTAGAGACAGGTCACGAACATCCGGGCCGGCATCTCGGGCAGGAGGATCTCGTTGGCCCGGCGGAGCACCTCGCCGGGCGAGCCGAACCGAGGCGCTTCGCCGCGCAGGACGGACTGGGTGCGGGCCATCACGAGCGCAGCCGGCACTCCCTTGTCGGTCACGTCCCCGACCACAATCCCGATCCGCCCCTCGGGCAGCTCGATGAAGTCGTAGAAGTCGCCGCCCACGGCCCTGGCCGGCCCGTAGTACGCCGCCACCTGCCAGCCGGGCAGCTTGGGCAGCTCGTGCGGCAGGAACTGCTGCTGGATCAGCGTCGCGACGCGCATCTCCTGCTCGAGTCGCTCTCGAGCCTGGATCTCGCCGGCGCGCTCCCGGACGAGCTCGGCAACGCGGACTGCTGGGGCCGCCTGGGTCGCCAGGCTGGCCAGCAGCCGGCGGTCGTCCGTCGAGTACTCCTGTTCGGACAGCCGTGGACCGAGGTTGAGCGTCCCGATCAGCTCGCCTTGGCTGACCAGGGGCACGACCAGGTTGACACCGGCCGCCCGAAGGTCTCGGACTGCCTGCGAGTCGAGCTCAAGGCCATCGAGCACGACCGGGCCGGGGGCCGACTGGAGGTACGCCAGGAGGGGATCGCTGCTGCCGATGGCGACCTCGGGGCCGGCTCTGAGGGGTGGCTCAACGGCCCGCGGGACATCAATCGGCACGGCGGGCACGGTCGCGGAGGTGGGTGCCGAAGACTCGAGTCGGAGCGATCGGCGGAGCGACGCGAGCAATGCCATGGGCCAGTTCTACTCCCTCATCGTCCGGAAACCGTTACGGATCGAGGCGAACCTTACAGGTAGAAACGTTACGGCCGTATAAACGCCGCTGTACCGTATCGCAATGGCGCCTCGACTCCGCATCGAGCTCCTCGGCCCGGTCCGGATCGAGGTCGACGGCGCACCCCTCGTGGTCGACACGCGCAAGGCGACCGCGCTCCTGGCGTTCCTGGCGGTCAGCGGGCGCCCAGCCAGCCGCGAGGCGATCGCCGCAATGCTCTGGCCCGAGTCGGACGAGGCGGGCGCGCACGGTGCCTTGCGCCGAACCCTGTCGGTTCTCAAGGCCGCGCTCGGCGGAGCCGGCCTGACGATCGAGCGAGGGTCAGTCGCGCTTCGTCCCGAGGATTGCGATGTCGACGCATGGCGGTTCAGTGAGGCACTCGCCCGCGTGCGTGGTCACGCCCACCCGGCCGATGGTCGATGCGCTTCCTGCCTGGACGAACTCGAACAGGCAGTCGCCCTCGACCGGGGCGAGTTCATGGCCGGCTTCACCCTGCGTTCCAGTGAGGTGTTCGACGTCTGGCAGGCGGCGGAGGCCCAGGCCTACGGACGCGAGCTGACGGGTGCGCTCGAGCGGCTTGCTCGTGGTCGGGCCGCACAACGTCGCTGGGAGGCAGCGATCAGCGCCGCCCGGCGGTGGCTGCTGCTCGACGAGCTCCACGAGCCGGCCCACGTCGTGTTGATTTCCGCGCTCGCAGCCGCGGGCGAGCCCGCCGCTGCACTCCTGCAGTACCGCGAATGCGTGCGTGTCCTCGATCGCGAGCTAGGGGTGGCGCCGCTCGCCGAAACGACCGCCCTGGCGGAGGCCATCCGGGACGGTCAATTCGCATCGACGCCGCCGCTCAAGGACCCCGAGGGAACGGGCCGGCCGGTCGACGGCGAGGTCTCGCGGTCGCCTGCGCTGCACCACGGTCCGTTGATTGGCCGAGACGCCGAGCTCGCCACCCTGGGTGGCGGTTACGAGGCAACAGGGCCTGATGGCCGGCTCCTGCTCGTAGAGGGCGAGGCCGGAATCGGCAAGACCAGGCTGGGGATCGGCCTGGCCGAATACGTCCAGGCACGAGGCGGACTTGCCCTGACGGCGCACAGCTACGCCGGCGAGACCGAGATCGCCTTCGCGCCAATTGTCGAGCTCATTCGAGCCGGCGTCGCCCGGCCCGGCGGATCCGGCCGGTTGGCAGCCATGCGGCCGGACCTCCGGGACGAGGCGGCTCGCCTCATGCCCCAGCTGCGGGCATCCCGCGCGCCGCTGATCCTCGCGCCAGGAGATCCATTTGGGCGGACGCGCCTGTTCGAGGCGCTCGCCGAGATCCTGGTCGCCCTGGCCGGCGGGCCGGGGCGCGGGCTGCTCTGGGTGGACGATCTGCACAGGGCCAATTCCTCGACGCTCGAGTTCGTCGGCTACCTTGCCCGACGGCTCCGTGGCCGGCCGATCGCACTACTCGTGACCTGGCGGCCAGAGGAGCTGGGGCCGGGCGTTCGTGACCAGATCTTCTCGGCGCCCGAGGGCGATGGCCTGGCCGTCCCGCTGGAACTGGCCCGTTTCGAACGACCCCAGGTCGCTGCGCTCGTGACCTCGACCCTCGGCCACCCGGTCGAGGCCGCGCTCGCGGACGCTCTGTTTGATCGCTCGGAGGGCCTGCCGCTGTATGTAGCCGAAGCGCTCGCCGCGCCAACGCTTGATCAGGCCCGGATGCCGGACGGGGTTGTTGCCCTCCTCCAGGCGCGCATCGATGCGGTAGGCCCTGTGGCTCGCCAGGTCCTGTCGGCCGCGGCCGTGATCGGCCGGTCATTCGACCTCGACACGGTTCGGCTGGCAAGTGGCCGCACGGACACTGAGACGGTCGACGGCCTGGACGAGCTGGTCCGCCGGCGCCTGGTTCTTGAGGCGGCAGTTGACGAGTCGGGCGCCCTTCGCTACGACTTTACGCACGGTCGGCTGCGCGACGTTGCCTACGAGCGGCTCAGCCTGGCCCGGCGACGATTGCTGCATGCCCGGGTCGCCGACGTTCTGGGCCGGCCAACGCTCGACCAATCCGATGTCGGTCGCTGGTCATTGATTGCCTACCACGAGGAGCTGGCCGGCCGATCGATCCAGGCCGCGGAGGCGCACCGGCTGGCCGGCGAGGCCGCTCGACAGGTCTTCGCCAACGGCGAGGCACGTGGCCACCTGGAGGCCGCCCTGGCCCTGGGCCACCCTGACGTTGCCCAGATTCACGGAGCCCTCGGCGCCGTCCTGACCCTCCTCGGCGACTACGACGGCGCCGTGAACCACCTGGAGACCGCCATCGGTCTCGCCGGCCCGGAACGGGAAGCGGAGCTCGACCACGGCCTTGCGATCGTGCTGGCCCGCGCCGGCGACCGTGACCGTGCCGATCGTTACCTGGTCTCGGCGCTGGCCGCGACTGGGCCCGATGGCGACCCGGGCACCCGAGCCCAGATTTTGGTCGAGCGAGGCGCAATCGCCGAGCGGAATGGTGACTCCGAACGTGCGGAGGCGGTGGCCCGAGAGGCGCTTGGCCTGGGCGAGGTGGCCGGCGATCCATCGGCCATCGCACGCGCCGAGGACCTCCTCGGCATCGTGGCCCGAAATCGGGGCGACATGGCGGCGGCCCGGGAGCACCTGGAACGCGCCATAGCCGCCGCCGATCTCGCCGACTCCGGGTCTGCGGACCGATCAGGAGACGAGCGTCGCCCGGCAGACCCCGGGGTTCGGATCGCCGCGCTCAATACCCTTGCCCTCGTCTGTTCGGCCACCGGCGATCGGGCGAAGGCGATCGAGCTCACCCGCGAGGCGCTGGGTCTGTGCGAGCGCCAGGGCGACCTCCACCGCCAGGCCGCCCTCGAGAACAACCTGGCTGACCTGTTCCATGCGGAGGGTCGGGCTGACGAGGCAATGGACCACCTCAAGCGTGCGGTGGTCCTGTTCGCCCAGATTGGCACGAGCCCGGGCGAGCTGGAGCCCGAGGTCTGGAAGCTCGTCGAGTGGTAAGCCGAAGGTCGAAACCCCTCGGCGGCGACTGCCCCGGGCCGGTTTTGTCTTGTGCTAAGGTCGGCGACGAGCGCGCGAGGCGCGCGGCGTTGGAGGCGGCACCTTGACCAGTCAGGCAGCGGTCGGCGAGGCAGAGGCGCCCCAGGGCAGCCCGCAACTCGCCGTGATCCTGGCCATGGCCATGTTCATCCTCGTCGTCGATACCTCCCTGATGAACGTGTCGATCTCGGCGGTCGTGCGCGACCTGGATACGACCGTCAGCGGCGTCCAATCGGCCATTGCCCTCGAGGCGCTCGTCTCGGCCGCGTTCATCTTGATCAGCAGCAAGATCGGCGACCTGATCGGACGCAAGAAGGCCTACATCCTGGGCCTCCTCGGCTACGGGATCGGCGCCCTGGCGATGACCCTCGCCCAGGACCTCCGCGCGATCATCATCTTCTGGGCGATCCTGGGCGGGCTGGGCGCCTCGCTCCTGCTCCCCGCCATGCAGTCCCTGATCCACGGCAACTTCGAGGGTGCGGCCCAGAAGAAGGCCTATGCCCTGGTCGGGGCATCCGCCGCAATCGCCGCCGCAGTCGGGCCGTTGCTGGGCGGCTTCATCACGACGTTCCTTTCCTGGCGGGTCGGATTCGCCCTCGAGATCGTGGTGATCGTGATCGTCCTCATCGGCATCCGGCCGCTCAAGGACGTGCCCTATACGGGGACCCGCGGGATCGATGCCGTCGGGGCGGTCCTGTCCGTGGTCGGAATGGGCGGCCTCGTGCTCGGGATCCTGGTCTGGCAGGAAGGTGGCGAGGCGGTCCTCGCGTTCATTGTCGTCGGCGCGCTCGCGCTCGTGTCGCTGGCACGCTGGCTGGTCCGTCAGAAGCGCGAGGGCAAGCTCCCGCTGATCGACCCGGACCTGTTCAAGTCAGCGATCTTCCGGCTCGGCATCTCCCAGCAGGGGCTCCAGCAGGTCGCCCTGGGCGGCGCGATGATCGCCCTCCCGATCTACCTCCAGATGGTCCTGGAGTACAACGCGCTGCAAGCCGGCCTGTCGCTGGCTCCCTTGTCGCTGAGCATGTTCGCGGTCGCGATCCTGGCCGGGCGCCGGGGCACCAAGCGCCGGGCGAGCAGCATCGTCCGGATCGGATTCGCGCTGCTGACGATTGGCATGGCCGTCCTGATCCCGCTCGTGCCTCGAGCCAATTCGGGCCTGTGGCTGGCCATCCCGCTGCTGATCGCCGGATCAGGTCTTGGCCTGCTCGTGTCGCAGCTCAACAACTACACCCTGGCCCCGATCTCCGAGGAGCGGATCAGCGAGGCCGCCGGGGTCAATTCGGCCGCCGGTTCGTTCGGGCTCTCGTTTGGCCTCGCCCTGGCCGGCGGGGTGATGATGGCGACGCTCGCCTTTTCCTTCACCAACATGAGCGCAGCGAGCCTGGTCCTCGATCCGGCCGAGCAGCAGCAGGTTGCGACGGCCCTCGATCAGGACGCCCAGGTCATGACCAACACCCAGCTGACGGAGCAGCTGGCCGGTCAGCCGGCCGACGTCCAGGCCGAGATCATCCGGATCAATACCGACGCGCGGCACATCGCCCTGCAGGTGGCCCTCCTGGTGCCCCTCCTCGCCGGTCTCCTCGGCCTGATCAACTCGTTCCGGATGATGCGAATCCCGGAGGTCGCCCCAACGGCCGCCATCGAGGGCCTCGTCCTGGGCTGATTCGGGGTCGACGCCCATCGCCGCCGGCGGGTCGGCATGGATTCGCAATGCGAATGTCATGGATCTCGTCCGCCGGATATCGGCCCGATGCCCCAGCCGCCCCAGACTCGGTAGCGTGGAAGTCGATGCTCGCACCCAGGCGGCCGACAGTGGCCTGACCGGCCCGGTTCGAAGCGCTTATGAACAGCACCTGCGCGGCCGCCCGGTGGAGGCCTCCTTGCTGGCGACGTTCGCCTATCTCCTGACGCTTCTCGCCGTGCGGCTGTTCACCACGGCGACGCACGCCGGGACGGGCGATGACATCGTGGTCGGCGCGACCCACGTCCATCACGTCGTCTTCGGCATTCTCGCCCTGCTGCTGGCCGGCGTCCTCTCCCTGGACGAGGTCTTCCGCCTGCCGCGCTCGATCCTGTTCGGAATCGGCGCCGCGCTGGTGCTCGACGAGTTCGCCCTGGTGGTCTTCCTGAAGGATGTCTATTGGCTGCCCCAGGGGTCGCTCAGCCTGGTGGCGCTCGTGATCGGGCTGGTGGCATTGGTCGTCAACGTGTGGCGGAGCTCCGATTTCATCGCCGCGGTCCGGACAGCCCGGCGCCCGCCTGGCGATAATCGAGAGCACGACGGCGCCTGACCGCTCAGCCAGCGTCGCGAACGCCCCTGAATCGGATACGTTGAGAGCCCACAGCGAGTCAACTGCGTGTCACGAGGTCACACCGGTGAGCGACCCGCCCGTGATCCGTGTCTTCCGGTGCCGGCCAATTCGCTGGGCAGGCCGGTTAACCTGAGGGAGCGTCGATGTCGGGTCCCAGGCTCGTACTCGGGCCGCTCCTTCGCCACGTCGGCGCTCGTGATGCGACGATCTGGGTCGAAACGGATGCCCGCTCCACTGTTGAGGTCAGATGCGGCGGCTTGATCGCCTCCGCGCCGACCTTCCAGGTGGCCGGCCACTTCTACGCGCTCGTGGTGGTGGACGGGCTCGAGCCCGGGAGCATCGCCTCCTACGAGGTACGGCTCGACGGCAGTCTCGTCTGGCCACCGGCCGACTCGGACTATCCGCCGAGCCTGATCCGGACGTTTGTGGCGAACGCGCCGGTCCGGCTCCTGTTCGGATCGTGCCGCTCGCCGGTCACGGTCAAGGTGAAGGACCCGACCGGATCCGGCCAGGACGTCCTCGGAGCCTACGCCCGCCGGATGGTCGGCATCCCACCGGCCGACTGGCCCCAGGCCCTCCTGATGCTCGGCGACCAGGTCTATGCCGACGAGACGTCCGTGCCAATGCGAGACTTCATTCGCAGTCGACGCGACGTCCACCAGCCGCCGTTCGAACAGGTCGCCAACTTCGAGGAATACACCCGCCTCTACGCCGAGGCCTGGGGCGATCCGGACGTGCGCTGGCTCCTTTCGACGATGCCAAGCTCGATGATCTTCGACGACCACGATGTCCTCGACGACTGGAATACCTCGGCGGCCTGGCGCGCCGAGATGCTGGAGACCAGCTGGTGGCGAGACCGGATCAACGGCGCGTTCATGTCCTACTGGGTCTACCAGCACATCGGCAACCTGTCCCCAACGGGATTGGCCGAGGACGCCATGTACCAGGCGGCGATCGGGCAGCCTGATGCCGCCGTCGCCTTGCGGACCTTCGCCGAACGGGCCGACGGCGAGGCGGATGGCGGTCCGGGGATCATGTGGTCGTACCGCCGTGATTTCGGGCCCGTTCGCCTCCTGGTCATCAATTCGCGCGCCGGCCGGGTCCTGATCGAAGGCCGGCGATCGATGATCGGCGACGCCGAGTTCGAGTGGGTCGAACGGCAGGTCGAGGACGGCTCGTTCGACCACCTGATCATCGGTACCTCCGTGCCGTGGCTGTTGCCTCGTGCGCTGCACGATGTCGAGTCGTTCGACGAGGCGGTCACGGCCGGCTCGCGGGGTCGCCGGGCGGCCCGCCTGGGCGAGCGCCTGCGGCGTTCGGTGGACCTGGAGCATTGGGCCGCCTTCCGGCTCTCGTTCGATCGCCTCCAACGGCTGATTCGAGCGGGTTGGTCGGGACAGCCCGACCAGGCGCGCGCCGGCCACGATCTGCGTCCTGTCGGGCGACGTCCATCACACCTATGTTTCAGAGGCAACCTTTCCGGAAGCCGTCCAGTCCCGCATCTACCAGCTGACCTGCTCCCCGTTCCACAATTCCATCCCGCTCCCGATGCGACTCGTGTTCAAGGCCTCGTGGAGCCGGAATGCCCAGCGGCTCACGTCCGGCCTCGCCCGTTTGGGGCGCGTACCAGCGGTGACCATGGACTGGCGTACGACCGCCGGCCCCTTCTTCGGCAACCACCTCGCCCTGCTCGCCATCGACGGGCGCAAGGCCGAGTTCGCCCTCGAGAAATCCGCCTTCGATGGTCCCGTCACCAAGGCCACTCCAATCCCCGAGGCATCGCGGGACCTTACCGGATCCCGACCAGAGCCCCGTCAGTGAGCGGACGAGCCTCGTTCTAACGGCCCTTGCGAGGCGGCGCCAGGACCCTCAGCGATCGTGGCCGGACCGAGATCGTGATCGGGGTCTTGCCCAGCGCGTTGCCATCCAATTCGACCAGGCGGGCTGGCTTGGTCTCGATCCGGATCTCCCGGGCTTGAGCTCGGAAGACGTGGCCACCCTCGGACTCACCCAACCCCTTCTGGCGGATCGCCTCCCAGCTCGCGAGGAGGCCGGGCAGCGGTCCACCGGCACGTACGACGATGACGTCGAGCAGGCCATCGTCGGGCCGGATAGGCTCGCGGGGTTCGACCAGCGGCAGCATCTTGCCGAAGTTGGCGACGAAGACCTGGGCCGCTTCGAACTCGGTTGCCACACCGTCGAGGGTGATCGTGTGGGCCACGTTTCGGATCGTCCCCGTCTGACCGATCGCGTTGGCGATGTAGGCCAGCTTGCCCCAGCGCAGCTTCTGGCCCGCTCCCGTCGCATCGATGACCTCGGCGTCGAAGCCGATCCCACAGGCGACGGCGAAATCACGTTTCGTGCCGTCGTCGGTGATCGCCCGGCCCATGTCAATTCGCCGCTTCCGGCCGTGCAGGATGACCCGGGTCGCCCTCCCCACGTGGTGGGGCACGCCCAGGTTGGCCGCCAGCAGATTGCCGGTCCCGGTCGGGATGATCCCAAGGGCTGCATCGGTCTCGGCCACGGCCGACGCGACGCGCACCACGGCGCCATCACCGCCCACGGCAACGACCACGTCGCAGCCGTCGCGGATTGCCTTGCCCGCCCGGGATTCAAGCGTCCGCTTGCGGGTCACGAGCGCCGTGTCGACGTTCCATCCGGCGGCCCGCAGGGTGGCCCGCACGTCTCGAATGGTCGACCCGATGTGACGACCCTTGCGGCGCCGACCGATGACCAGCGCCTGGGTCACCGGAGCGCCGTCGGGCTCGGATGGTCGCTGGTCCCCGCGGCGCGAGGGCGGGGCGAATGCCAGCGTCGCCACGTCGGCCGGGCCCGGAAGGCGGCGCCAACAACAAGGAGCCAGGCGATGCCGGCGAGGATCCCGCCGACGACGTCGGTCAGGTAGTGATAGCCCAGGTAGATCCGGCTGACGCCCACGCCGAACGCCAGGATCGCTGCCACGCCGACGGCGAGGAGCCCCGCCCGCCGGCCCATGATCGACCAGATCACGAGAGCCACCGCGCCGTAGAAGATCACCGTGTTCATCGTGTGCCCGCTGGGAAAGCTGTAGTCGGGCAGGACCTGCGCCCAGGGCAGCTGCGGTCGCGGCCGGGCGAAGAACGGCTTCATCGCCCCCTGCAGGACCAGGCTGCCGACTGTCGCCACCGTGATGAACGCAGCGGCCCGGAACTGCCGGCGCCAGATCAGCCAGCCGACGACGGCGACGAACAGGATCGGCACCACGTAGATCGAGCCGATGTCGGTCAGGCCGTTCATGAACGCGTCAAGGCCGGGCGAGGCGATTCCGTGCAGGAACGGGGTGGCCCACGTGTCGAGCGCGAAGACCTCCTGGTCGCGCACCCCCTCGGCGACGAACCCGAGAACGATGAGGCTGGCGACGAGCCCGACGAAACCGACCACGACGGTCATCGTGGCCAGGCCGAGCTGCGGGGGCGGCGGTGCCGCGGCCGGTTCAGGCGCCGGCTTTGAAGGGCCGAGCGGACCGTGCTCCCCGAGCTGCCCTTCCGTCGGGCCGGTCACCCTGGCGCCTCTCGGCGAGCAGCTTTCTTGAGGTCTTTCTTCGTCGGTTTCCGGACGTCTGCCCAGCCACCGGGTCGAGTGAACCAGGCGTACAGGGTCAGGGCCGCGGTCGCGCCCAACAGGCCACCCAAAAGGTCGGTCGGGTAGTGCTCGTTGAGGGCCATCCTGGCCACGCCAACGAGGACGACCTCGATGAGGACCGCTGCGACAAGGAACCAGCGCAGGAGACGGTGGCCCGACGTCCGCCAGACGCGGATGGCGATCGCGCCCAGGATGACCGAGCACTCGAGGATGTGGCCGGACGGGAAGCTGTACACGACCCCCGGGATGCCGTCACCGTTGCCCGATGGGCGTGGCCGGGCTGTGAGCTCCTTGACTCCCTCGCTGCCGGCGGTCACTGCCACAAGCATGACGATAACGACGAGGGCTTCGCGATAGCGCTGGCTCCAGATGAGCCACAGGACGAATCCCACGCCGATCGCGATCAGCGGGAAGTTGGCCGATTGGGACAGGTCGTTCCAGATCCAGGCGCTACCGTCAAAGGTCCGGGCCCACGCGAGGATCGGCTGGTCGAACGGGAAGACGACGTGGTTGGCCAGGGCCAGGGCGAGTCCCAGGAACAGCACGACGCTCAGTGCTGCGGTGATCAGCAGTGCCGGCGACTTGCCCTCGGCGCGCGGCGCCGCCGCTGTGCCGACAGCCGGGATCGGGCTGCTCGTGACGTTCATCGGACGCCCAGCGCAGGCAGATCGACCGGATGAAGCGCCGGAGTCGCCGGGGCGGTCTCGCCGCGCTCGAGCGGTGGGGCGAGACCCGGAGTTGGCGCCGGGCGAAGCAGGCTGGCCTCAACCTGCATCCGGATGCGATAGAGCGTGTCCCACTCGGATTCTGGGACGTCCAGTTCCTTCATGGCGGCGTCGACCCTCCCGAATGTCTCGAACCCGGGCGCATACATAGCGGAACGGGCCTGGGCGATCCTCTTGAGCATGTCCTCGACCTTCTGCGACTCGGCGCTCGTTGTGAGATGGGCCTTCGTCGCTTCCAGCGCGTCGAAGACGGAAGCCCGAGCCACCATCCGGTTCGCAGGCGCAATCGAGATCGCGATATCCGACGGATAGATCCCGATTCGCAGGTCGGGGCCGCACAGCTCGCGCAGCCGCTCCGGCGATTCCTTCGTGCCGTTGGGTCCACCGATGCGCGTCAGGACCCACCCGGGCAAGCTGAGGATGCGTGGAGCCGGTCGCGCCTGTGCGGTCAGGCCGGCCGAACTGAGTCCGGCGTGGACGCTCGCGACCGTTTGGTCATAGTCCCCGGCCTCGATCACGACCGGTACGTGGCTGTCGGCCCAGCCGTGACGCCGGCTGCGCAGCTTGCGGGCGAGCCCGACGCCGGCCAGGAAGACGAGAAGCCCCGAGATCACTGGCGTCGTGATGTAGCCGCGCAGCACCTCGCGCAGCGCGCCGAGGCCACCGGCCCGGCCACCTTCAGCCGGCACGAGCCACCCGGCGATACCAACGCACGCTGGCAGGACGATGACGCCGATCAACAGCGCCGTGGCCAGCCTGGACTGACTGAGGAAGCCCGGGTGGGGGGTGGTCGACAGGGCCAACGCGGCCAGGCTCGGAACCACGAGCCCGATGAGCATGACGCTCCACAGGACCGACCCGAAGACCATCGAGGTCAGGTAGATCTGGTGGCTGCGGGGCACCCGCCCGAACATCAGGCTGGCGGCCCAACCGAACGCCGCGATCATGAGATCTCCGGCGAAGCGACCAACCAGTCCGACCAGCGACAGGACGGTCGTCATCGGGAACGCCCACGGATCGAAGTAATCATTGGCGGAACGCTACGCACGCCCGCCCTCGCGGCTGATTGCAGGCCCGGAACGAGGCCTTGCAACTTCGATGCAGGCCGGGCTACAACGGCGCCGAATTCGGCGTCTCGACGAGTTGTCTGGGATAATCCCCAAGATGGGCGACGGTCGCCCTGATCGAAGGGAATTTCTCGGTGTTTCAGTCTCAGCCAGATGTCATCTACGTCGAGCCACACCATGGCTTCCTACACGGACCGCTCACGATCCTGCTCGCCTTGTGGGGCATCGCCCTACCGGTGCTCCTCCTCCTGTTGACCGGGTTAGGGCCGATTGGCTGGCTCGTCGGCGCCGGCGTGGGCCTCGTGCTCGGCCTGCCCTGGCTCCTCGGCTTGCTCGTCCTGGGCTTCATTCGCCACATCAGCTAGCGGCCCAACCGGGCCCAGCCTGAGCGGGCATCCGCGCGATTGGTGCCGGCCGCCTCGTGGAGGGGTTGGCGCAGCGCCAAACGGCCGATTTGGTCGTCCACGGCAAACGATCCGACTTGGGGCGAGCTCGAACGACCGATAGCGGCAACTACCCGCCGCGCGGACGCGAACAGTAAATGGGGCCGGTGCCGCCGGGACGTCGCGCTAGGCGGTCGCCTCGCCCATCTCGCCGCGCGGCGCCTCCGGTTCGGTCTCCGTAGCCACGGCATTGGTCCGTCCGCCCAGGGCCAGGGCCACGAACGCGCCTATCCCAACCACGACTGCTCCAACGCGCATCGCCGGGACGAGCCCGTCGACGAACGTCTGGCCAGTGGCGTACGAGCCGTACGTCGCGAAGACCGACGCCAGGACGGCCACCCCGAAGACGCCGCCGAGCTCGCGGATCGCGTTGTTCGCGCCGGACGCCTTGCCCTCCTCCTCCGGCCGGACGGCCGACAGGACGACGTTGGCGATCGGGGCGAAGAACAGGCCCATCCCGATGCCCGCGATGATGAACGACGGGACGAGGACGACATACTCGACCGTCGGCGTGGTCACCACGGACATCCAGGCCAGCGCGATCGCCATCAGGCTCATCCCCAGGACCAGCAGCGGCCGGGTGCCGGTTCGCCCGGACACGAGGCCGGCGATCGGCGCCACGAAGATGGGCATGAGCGTCCAGGGCAGGGTCCGCAGGCCCGCTCCGAGCGGGCTGTAGTGCTGCACGATCTGGAAGAACTGGGCGAGCAGGAAGATCGAGCCGAACATCCCGAACGACATCAGCATCGAGACGATGTTGGCCGCGCTGAACGTCCGCGAGCGGAAGAGACGGAGGGGCAGCATCGGGGCGGGAGTGCGGGCCTCCCAGGCCACGAAACCGGCCAGGAGCACTGCGCCGAGGATGAACGCGCCGATGATCGTTGGGCTGGTCCAGCCGAGCTCGTTCGCTCGAACGAAGCCCCACACGATCGCAAACAGCCCGCCACTGGCCAACCCCAGGCCGGCCAGGTCGAGTTTGGCAGGCGGTCCGTACGTCTCGGTCAGCCCGTAGGCGGCCATCGGCATGACGATGAGCCCGATTGGCACGTTGATCCAGAAGATGAACTGCCAGGCCAGCCCCTGGGCGATCGCTCCGCCGATGACCGGACCGATCGCGATCGCCAGGCCGGCGATCCCCCCCCAGGCTCCGAGGGCAACGGCGCGCCGCTCCCGCGGGACTGCGGCCGACAGGATCGTCAGGCTCAGTGGGGTCACGATTGCGCCGCCGACGCCCTCGATGGCGCGGGCCACGATCAGGGTCGTGACGTTCGTCGACAGGGCCGCAATGACCGAGCCGCCGGTGAAGATCGCCAGGCCGATGATGAACACCTTCTTCCGGCCGAAGCGATCACCCAGGGCGGCGCCGGTCAGGAGGAGCACGGCGAACGTCAGCGTGTAGGCATTGACGATCCACTCGAGCTCGGCCAGGTCGGCCTGGAAGCTGGCCCGAATCACCGGCAGCGCCGTGGTCACGACGAGGTTGTCCAGGGCGGCCATGAACAGGGCGATCGAGCTGATCGCAAACGTCCACCCAACTCGGGTCTGGCGAGGCATCTACCGGTCTCCTTCCGTGTCAGTCAGTACTGAGTGCGCAGTCGAAAAGGGCTCCAAAGGCATCGATCCGGGGTTGGGCTCAAGAACCCTCCTCGAACATCTCAAGCGTCCAATCCTGGGCCGCGCCGGGCAGGTCGATGGCTGCGCCAAGGTTGAGGAGCATGCCCTCGGCGAAGAACTCGTGGATCTCGGCGCTCGACGCGCCGGACATTTCGACCACCCGGCGGTAGAGCCGGGCCCAGCCGGTCCGCACGGCGGTCCGGACGTCGGGGTCGGAACAGGCCGCATAGGCCTGGAGCTGCATGAGGAGCAGGGTCCGGTCGGCGAGGAGCCGCTTGTAGGCGAGGCCCATTGCGCCCAGGGCCGTATCGCACTCGTCGGTGTCGGGCGTCCAGCGCGATGCGGCGTCCTCGAACACCTGGATGATCCGCGCGAAGCAGCTCCCGACGACCGCCAGGAAGAGGTCTTTCTTCGTCCCGAACAGTTGGAAGACGTACGGCTGTGAGACGCCGACCCGCCGGGCGATCGCCTCGGTGGATGCCCCGACGAGCCCGCCAGTTGCGAACTCATCGGTCGCCGCCGCAACGATGGCGATGCGCCGCTCATCGGCGGTCATCCGAACGCCGCGGGCGGAGCCGGGGGAACGGACCGGGCGGCTCGAGGAAGTGGCGGTTGACATCGGCGCTAACTTAGCGCTCACTAAGTTCGATGTCAACCCGCGGTTTCGGTCGGGCCGTTCCCCCGCTCGGGTCACATGGCGGGGAATGTCTCCGAGACGACGAGCGAAGCCCCGCCGGCCAGGACCGGGCAGCCCTTGGCGGTTTCGACCGCCGCGTCGAGGCTGTCGGCCTTGATGATCGAATAGCCGGACGGCGCCGAAGTTGCGTCCATCACCGAGCCATCGGGCGAGATCGCCTTCGACGATGAGATCGGGTTCCCGCCGTCGACGAGCCTGTCGCCGAGCTCCCCGAACCAGTTCGTCCAGGCCTGCATGACCTTGGCCCCTTCCTCCTGGGACTCGGGCATGCTGCCGCCATAGAACGTGAGCAGAAAGTTCGCCATCTCGATGGACCTCCACGCCTGAGGGGTTCCCCAGCCCGCGGGCATCTGCCGCGGACCCCGGCAGTCTTGCCGGTCACCTTTAACGACGAATGAACCAGCCTGAAATCGACAGGCCCTGACGATACATCGCCGGACTCGGCGGCGGACCTTCTAGCCCATGCCCACCGACTGGCCGACCTCGATCAGGTGGCCGTCGGGGTCGCGGACATATGCCCGGATCTCGCGACCATGATCCTTCGGCTCGGTGAGGAAGTGGGCTCCCTTGGCCGACCAGTCCTCGTAGACCTGCTGGATGTCGGCGACCCGAACGTTGAGGAACGCGCTCGTACGGTCGGGATCAGTCGGTGTTGCCAGGGTCACCGTGGGCTTGTCGTCGGTTGGACCACCGCCCTCATTCAGTATCAGCCACGTGTTCGCGACCTTCATGATCACCGGGTCACGCTCGATCAGGACCTGGCCGTCGAATATTGACCGATAGAATTCGCGGGACCGGTCCTGATCGGACACGACGAGGAAGTGCGTGATCACGAAGCCGGTCTTCGGGGCCGGGAAGTCATCGGGGTTCATCGGCATGCTCCTCGAACCAGTCGGGCGTCAACTCGGACGCCGGCTGCCAAACGTACCGCTGAACGCCATCCTCCGCACAGGCAACGCCTCGGCGATACGCACCCCCGGCGGACGGAATGGTCTCGGGGCGATCCGACGTGAAGATCCTATCGCCCGAGCGAGGGCCGCCGACGAACTCGACTTCGTTCGTCACTTCGGGTTGCGCTGCATCCCCATCGAGGAATTCGATCACGGATCCATCGTACGGGGAGGTTCAATAGTTCTCCGTTGCCGGACGTAGCGGCTCATCACCCGCTCGACGTCCGTCGGTCGCAGGGTCGGGTCTGCAGCGAGCTCATGGCGGACCCGGGCGACCACGTTGGTCCGGCGCTCATCGCCCTCGTGCGGACGCAGGCTGGCGATAGCCACCGCGATCCGGGTCGCAGTTTCGACAGTCGGCCGGCGTTGCCCGTGGAGCAGCCTCGAGATCGTTGATCGATGGACCCCGGACAGGCGGGCCAGGCGGAGCGGGCTCAGGCCGACCCGGTCAAGCTCGGCGGCGAGCCAGGCATCGAAGGATGCGGACTCCTGACCCATCGGTGCTCGACGCCCCTCTAGCGGATTAGCTGGACAGCCAGCGCCGCTCCCGCAAAACCTGGCGTGGTTGTCGTGGGCCCGGTAAAGAACGGCACCCTCCATACCCCCTCAATGTCCTTCCCGCCGTCGCAGGCGGTGAGCTGAAAACCGGTGAATCCGACGATGTGGTACCAGGCGTTGGAGCCTGTACCGCCTGCCGCATCCCAGACTGGGATCGTGACCACGATCTGATTCGTGATGTAGTACGAGCAGTCAGCGCTGGCCTTGTTGCCGGGCAGACTCCCGATCTTGTCGGCGCTTCCGGGCAGGCCAACCTTCGTACAGCAGCCGTAGCTGTCGGCGGGTGGGCCGATCTCGCTCTGGAGGAACGGCTTGCTGTTGTCGCAGCCACCGTTGCTGCCCTGGCCGAGACCGTAGCCGGCGCAGCCGAACTTGAGCCAGCCAAAACCGCCGGGAACATTGAGGTCTCCGGGCGTCAAGTGCTGGGGAACGCAGTCCGGGTCGCTGTTGACGGCCCCGTCGCATGGGGTCCGGCCATTGAAGAACGCCTCGGCGATGCCGGCCGGAAAGACGGGTCCACTTGGTCCACCGGCGGCGAAGCCGCCTCGAGCTGTTGCCACCGCACTGGCACTCCAGCTGTTCATCCCGATGATGCGCAGGAAGTACGGGCTCCAGGTCCGGGTGGAGTTGACCGTCACTCCAACCGTGCCGGCCGGGATCGTGCCTGATCCGACGTAGCCAACGGAGTTCCCCGCGGCATTGACGTAGACCGGACCGTTCGGCGCCCCGAAGGTCAACGCCGACCCACCGTTGGCAGTCACGGTGTCGCTGATCGTCGCCTGTACCGTAGCGTCGGTGCCGTTGGCCGAGTCGCCGCCGATCCACTCAGCGACCACCCGGGCGCCGGCCAGCGCGGCAAAGTCGGAGGCATTCTGCGAGCCCCGGCGCTGAACGAGCGCCGTGCCGCCGTCCACCACCAGCCCGACCGCGAGGATGACGACTGGCAGGCTGAGCACGAACAAGGCCAGGATCTGGCCACGGGCACCGCGGCGTTGGCGTTCTCGTCTCATTAATCTCACCTAGTTAATGACCATGGTTGCTCCCCCGGCGGTCGTGACCGAGGGGACGATGGAGCTCACGATTGGGGTGATCGGGTTGAACGTCAGGGTGACCCGGACCGAAACCACGTCATTGCCGGGCGGGCCGGGAGTGTTGCTGACGCACGAAGCACCGGTCCACTTGCCAGTGGGTGCGCTGCCCTGCGGATCGCAGCTGATGTACACGCTGGCCACCGTGGCAAACGGCGCCACCATCCGGTTCGCGGCGGCTGTCACATCGGCTTTGAGCGCGGCCAGGTTCGCGGGACAAACCGGCCCGCCTGCGGTTCCGCAGCTTGGATCGCTTGAGCCCATCCAGCTAGCCTCGACCGACGCGAGCCGGGCGCCTTCACGGGCCGCTTGCGACAGGACGGAGTTCATGTACACGAGCCGGCCGACGTCGATCAACCCGACCAGCAGCAGCAGGAAGATCGGGATGATCAAGGCGAATTCCACCAGACCCTGACCCTTGGGCCGACCCCGGACGCGTGTCCCGCGCATCAGGGTGCCGTCACGGTCTGGGTCACGGATGTGACACACGAACCACTCGTCGTGGTGAGCTTCACGGAGTAGTTGCCCGCGTTGTTGTAGTCATTCGAGACCGTCTGGCCAGTGTCCGCTTGGCCATCGCCGAACGTCCAGGTCCATGACGTTGGCGCGGGCGCATTGGAATACGCCCCATAGAAGGTCATCTCGTGGGCCTTCTTCCCATTCCCGTTGCCGGTGAACGCCGAGGTGAACGTGGGAACCGTGCACGTTGGCGTCGCTGTCGGCGTTGGCGTGGGGGTCGGTGTCGGCGTGGGTGTGGGCGTCGGGGTGGGGCCAGCCGCAGGGACCGTGACCGTCTGCATGACCGTGCCACCAGTCGGATTCGAGTTGGCCACGGTCAGCGTGATCGTGTACGTGCCGGCCTGGGCGTATGTGTAGGTCGCAGTGCGTCCGGTGACCGGCGGGTTTGGATTCAGGCCGTCACCCATATCCCAGTTGTAGCCGGCGATCGCGCAGGGGCCGGTGTTCGGGGTCGATGTCGAAGCATCGAGGTTCACTGTCAGGCCGTTGGACGTCGGCGTGAAGGCTGCGCTGGGAACGCCACATGACGGCGGCGGACTGCCCCCTGCGCCCGGTGCGAAGCCCAGAACGACGGCGCTCGTCGAGGCGCTCATCTGGAGGTTGCCCCCGAAGAACGTGTTGATGAACGGCGTCAGGAAGCTGAATCCCTCGCTGGCCTTGACCGTGATCGTGTTGCCGGTACCAGCTCCACCCGACGCCGCCGAACAGGCAATGGTCGTCCCTGCACTGTTCGCGCAAGTGGTCGAAACCGCCAGGGCAGACTCGCCCGCTTGCGACTGCGAGCTCGTTTCCTGGAGGGCGTCGACCCGAATCCCTGAGGAGTCGCCGGGGTTCGCGGCGGCGTACGCGGCGCCCTCCCGAGACGCGTTCGTGACTTCGATGTTAGAGAAGTACAGGCGCCCAAAGTCGATCGCGATCAGGATCAGGAAGACGAAGACCGGCAGGACGATGGCAAATTCGACAAGCGACTGCCCGGACGGTCGCCGAAGGGCGCGAAGGACCGTGAGGGGGCCCTGGGGGGACGCCCTGTGCTGGCCCAAACCGACGTCGGCGGTCGAGGGGCGGCGGGGGTACAAGCGGCCGATGACCATGGCTCCGGGACGGGTGCAGATAAGTTCATTCGTAGGAACGAACGTCCCGTCGGGCTGTTACGAAAGTACTGCCGCCGGAGCTAGCCGAGCGCGCCGAACCCGTCGCGACCACGTGTCGGATCGGTGGTCCAGGAGCCCAAGGAGCGGAATCGGCGCTCACGCCGACGCGCTACTTGTCCTTGCCCTTGTCCTTCCCGTTGCCGTTGCCGCCGGCGTTCCCGTTGCCCTTGCCGTTGCCGCCGGCGTTGCCGTTGCCCTTGCCGTTGGCCTTGCCGTTTCCGGCGGCGTTCCCGTTGCCATTGCCGTTGCCGCCGGCGTTCCCGTTGCCCTTGCCATTTCCGCCCGCATTGGACGATCCGGTCCCTGGCGTCGGGGCCGGCTTGGCGGTGGCCGCAGGATGCCCAGTCGGCGATGGGGTCGCCGGGACGGGCGTCACGACGACTGGCAGGCTGGCGATCACCCGGTCCAGATCGGCCGTAACGCTGCTGTACAGGCTGGCGTTGGCCGGCGTGACCGAACCCGCGATCTCGTGCAAATCGGCCGCCTGGACGCGCAGCCTGGCGACAGTCTCAGCGACGTCTGTGCCCGGGGCCCTGAGATCCGCCTCGATCGAGACGAGATCCGCCTGGTATGCGATCAGCACGGCCGTGAGGCCAGAGGCATCTCCGGCCTGAGCCGTGGTCAGGATCACCTGGATGGAGGCGTCGGACTGGTCAAGGTCTGCGCCGGAGGTCCGAGCCGAGACTGAAGCTCCGGGTGAAGCCGGACGCGTGGCCGACTGTTGGCCGATGGAGCTCAACCGCGGCCCGAGGAACGCCAGGGCGGCCGCGAGTGCGAGTGCGACGCCGAGACCCATCGGCACTGCGTACCAGACCTTCCGTCGTCGGCGAGCGGTCGGCGCGAGCTCGGACGTGGGCTGGACCACGACGGATGCCTGAGCCAGGATCGACGCGCGAACGCGGGCGAGCGCATCGGCATCGGGGGCGAAAGCTCGCTCCACGCGAACCTGGAGGGCCTGCTCGGCACGCCGGTTCGCAAGGCGACCGAAGATCGAGGGGCGGACCGTCACCGGGTTCTGGTTCATGCGCTCACCCCGGACGCCAGCAGTGCCGCGTCCGAGCCGAGGCTCTCGCGAAGCGTTTGGATCGCCCTGAACTGGAGCGCTCGCACGGCGCCTTCGCGCCGATCCATCAGCAACCCGATCTCGCGTGGCGACAGCCCCGCGAAGAACCGATACGCGATGACCTCGCGTTGCTCGGGGGTGAGCAAGTCCATGGCCGATCGGACGGCATCTCGTTCCATCGCTGCTTCCGCCAGCTCGGCTGGGTTCGAGCGCTCGTCCACCCGCTCCGCTGCGTCGTCGAGGCGGGCCTCCTCATGGCGCGTGCGCTCGTGGTCGATGACCGTGTTGCGGGCGATCCTGAACAGCCAGGCCGCGAACGGAAGGCCGCGTGACTCGTAGCGTGGCAGCGCTTCGATCACCTTGAGGAAGGTTCGCTGGAGGAGGTCCTCGGCATCCTGGTCAGATCGGACCCGGACGAGGACGAAGCGGTAGACCCGAACGGAGAACAGGTCGTAGAGCGCCGCGATCGAGGCAGGGTCGCCCGTCCTGGCTTTCGCCACAATCCGATCGATCGCGGTCTCATGCATGCAGGAACGACTCCAGGGCACCCGCCGTTACGATTAGAGCCAAACGTGCCAAGCGACGCTCGCGCGGGCGACGCGGGCGAAGGGCTATCCAATGGTGGCAGGCGGACATTGATTCCGACCTTGCCGAGGTGCCCCTTGGCACCTCTATTCCCCCGTCTGGTCCGGCCCTGATCCGGCCGAGCACTCAGCGCAGGCGGGGCATCGTCAATCGGAACGTCGAGCCGCTCCCCACCTCGCTGGTGACGGTCAGGCGACCGCCGTCCCGCTCGGCGAGGCTGCGGGCAATCGCCAGGCCAAGGCCGTTACCTGGTGGGCTCTCGGAGTCGGCCCGGACCCGATGAAACGGTTCGAAGATGCGCTCGAGATTCGCCGGCTCGATGCCTGGTCCGTCGTCGCCCACCTCGACGACGGCTTCGCGTTCGGTCGCCACCGTGATTACGGTGACCAGAACCGTAGGTCCGCCGTAGCGGAAGGCGTTGTCGAGCAGGTTCGTCACAATTCGCTCTGCGCTCGACGAGACGCCCGAGACGCGCAAGTCCGGCGCAAGGCTGATCTCACGGACGCGCCAATTTGGGTTTGCGAGCCGGAACGTCGCGATCGCCTCGGCGACGGCGACCGAGAGGTCGAATGACTCGCTCGGCGGATCCAGGATTCGATCGTCCGCCCGAGCCAGCAGAAGCAGGTCATTTGTGATCGCGGTCAGCTGTTCGGCCGAGCTCAGGATCGCGGCGACGCTCGACCGAAGGGCGATTGGATCAGACGTCTCTCCCAGGCTGGTCTCGGCCGTCGCGCAAATCGCCGCCAATGGCGTGCGCATCTCGTGCGAGGCGTCAGCCACGAAACGGCGCTGCCGCATGAGCGCCTCGCGGATCGGCTGAAGGGTTCGGTTTGCGAGCACCCAGGCAACCGAGCCGACCGCCCCGACCGTGACCAGGTTGGCAACGAGGAGCGCGATGGCCACTCGTTCAAGGGTCAGACGGTAGGCCTGTTGTGCCGCCTGGGCCGTCGACAGGTCCGGCGCGATGTCGAATGCCGGCCCCAGGACGGCCCGAAATGCGACGTAGAACACGATGCTGAAGAGGGCCAGGACGAGCGCGAAGATGACGATGTACTGGATTGTCAGGCGCCGCCGGGCACGCTGGAACATCAGCCGCCAAGGGCAACGCCGGAGCGGATCCGATAGCCCGCTCCGCGCACCGTCTGGATGAGCCCGTCGCGCTGGCCGTCATCGATCTTGCGGCGAAGACTGCGGACGTACACCTCGACGATGTTCAATTCGGCGACAAAGTCCGCATCCCACAGCGTATCGAGCAGGCGGTCTCGATGAAATAGCTGCCCGGGGTTTCTCGCCAGGAGCTCCAACAGGGCGAACTCTCGTGTCGTCAACCGGATAGGACGGCCCGCCCGGTTCACCTCCAGGGTCGCCGGGTCGAGCTCAAGGTCGCCCACCCGGATCGTTGCGACCCGGTCCGGACCAACCCGACGACCAAGCGCCCGAACTCGAGCGCGCAGCTCGGCCATGGCAAATGGCTTGGCGAGATAGTCGTCCGCGCCCCGGTCGAGGCCGGCCACGCGATCCTCGACTCCGTCGAGCGCGGTCAGGATCAGGATTGGCGCCTGGAATCCGGACGAGCGGAGGCGATCGCACACGGCGAATCCGTCCAGCCCAGGCAGGATCACGTCGAGGATCGCCAGGTTGTACGGATAGGCCTTGGCCCACTCGAGCGCTTCGAGCCCGTCGCCGACCACATCAACGGCGTGGCCATCGGCCTGCAGGGCGGCCTTGACCGCGTTGGCGATCGCGATCTCGTCCTCGACCGCGAGGATACGCACCCGCTCAACCTCCCTGACGGCATCGATCCTGCAAGCCGGCTCGCGCTGGTGATGGTAGTCCGCTGCGTGCAGTCAAGCACCCGAGCTCGATTTCAGGTGAGATTCATGTTCGGGCTCGATGGTCGAGGCGCATGACCCAAGCCAGCTACTCGGTAACGATCGGGCGATCCGCCCGAGACGTCTTCAGTTTTCTGGCTGACGGGCAGAACTGCCCGAAGTGGCGCCCTGGGGTCGTGGACATCCGCCTCCTGTCCGGAGACGGCATCGGTGCCCGGTACGCTCAGCGCGTTCGAGGTCCCATGGGCCGCCCGGTGGCAGCCGATTACACCGTGACGGTCTACGATCCTGACCGGATGCTCGAATTCCAGACGACAGCAGGCCCCGTTCGCCCGCATGGTCGATACGAGTTTCTCGACATGGTCAGCGGCACGCGGGTGACGTTCGCCCTCGATGCGAAGCTGTCCGGGCTCAACCGATTGGTCATGGGCCGGATGGTCCAGAGGACCATGGAGTCCGAGGTCAGGAACCTCGACAACCTGAAGCGGATACTCGAGGTCTGATCGGCAGCTGCGCCAGGTTCAAGCTCGACACGACGCCGCCAGCGACACGCCCGGCCAGGGGCGTGTGGACCCGGCTGCCATGGCCCGCAAGGTTCCCGCGATCGGCGTGCTGTTCTGGGTCCTCAAGATCCTGACGACCGCGATGGGTGAGGTGACCTCCGACTACTTCGTCCGGTCCTTCAACCCGTTCCTGGTCGTTCCGCTCGCCGGCGTGGTGCTCCTCGGCGCGTTGGTTATCCAGCTGCAGGCTCGCCGCTACATCCCATGGACCTACTGGCTGGCAGTCGTGATGGTCGCCGTCTTCGGGACGATGGCCGCGGATGTCCTCCATATCGAGCTCGGGGTCCCGTACCTCGTCTCGACCACGGTCTTCGCGCTGATCCTGGCCGGGATCTTCTTAGCCTGGTACTCGAGCGAGCAGACGCTGTCGATCCACAGCATCGACACGCAGCGACGCGAGCTCTTCTACTGGGCGGCCGTGCTGGCCACGTTTGCCCTCGGGACCGCGGTCGGCGACATGACCGCAAGTACCCTCGGCCTCGGATATCTCGTGTCGGGGATCCTCTTCACGGTCCTGATCGCGATCCCCGCAATCGGTTACCGATGGTTCTCGATGAACGCGATCCTGGCTTTCTGGACCGCTTACATCCTGACCCGCCCGCTCGGCGCGTCGTTTGCCGACTGGGTCGGCAAGCCTCGCGATCTCGGCGGCCTCGGCGTCGGGACCGGATTGGTCAGTCTGGGGCTGACGATCGTTATCGTCGTTATCGTCGGCTACTTGAGCGTGATCGACGCCCGGGAAACAGGGCGTCCCGCCGGCTGACGGAGTTGGCGGCAGGCCGGCGGGGCGGCCAAACGATCTCTCGCGATGCTGAGCGCCAGATGAACGCGCCAATCAGCGATAGATCCCGTTGTGGCCAAGGCTGTATCGGCCCGGTTCGGGGAAGTAGCAGAGGCCGTGAGGGTGGCCGCCGACGTGGATCAGCGCGATCACTCGGCCGGTCCGCGCGCTGACCACCGAGACGCTCCCGCTGTATCGGTTCGAGATCCATAGCTGGCTGCCATCCGGTGACACGGCAATCATGTCGGGCGTCCCGCCGATATGCCACGTCGCCGAGACCCGGTTGGTCGCCAGGTCAATGACCGACAGCGTCCCGGCTTCGCGATTGGTCACGTAGAGACGCCGTGCATCGCGGCTGATGCCGAGACCGTGGGCGCCAATGCCGGTCTTGATGAAATCCGATCACGTGCATCGTGACCGGGTCGACGATCGAGACGCCATTGGTGCCCTGGTTGGCGACATAGAACACCTGCCCGTCGGGCGCGAGCCGCACATCTACGGGCAGGCCACCGACATTGACCGCGCCCACCACGGCCATCTTGGCGACGCTGACCTTGGCGACCCAGCCCGAGTACTCCGTGCTGATCAGGAAGTAGCTGCCATCGGCCGAGAAGTCGAGATGATCGGCGCCGGCCCACGGAATCCGAACGGCGCGGACCAGCCGCCACGTCAATCGGTCATAGAAGTAGAGCTGCTCCTGGCCGCCATACGTCCGGGCGGCGTCGCGGACCACGATCGCGTACTTCCCGTTCGGGGTGAAGTACAGGTTGTAGGGTCCCGGGACCGTGTGGTGTCCGGTCGGCCGCCCTGTGAGTGGGTCGATCACGGTCAGACGGTTGCTGAAGGACGCTTCCACGTACAGGCGTTGGAGGTCCCAGTCCGGCGTGACGTGTTCCGGCGACAGCCCGACCGAATAGCGAAACAGGATCTTGAAGGTCCGCGGGTCGATGACCGTGACCGTGCCGTTGAGCTCATCAGGCACGTAGACCCGAGGCGGAAACCTCGCGACCGAGGCTGAGAACATTCCAATTCCGGCATGGGCGTAGACATTGGCCGTCGCCACCGCCTGGGCCTCCGGGGGTGACGTGCTCGGTGGGGTTAAGAGTGAAGGCGGATTCGGGCTCTCGGAAGGGGCGACTCCACTCGCCTCGCCCAGCGTCGAGGTCGGTGCGCCGGTTGCAAGTACGAGCCCAGCCGGCGGTGGCACCGACCGGGGCGTGCTCGAGCGAACCGGCCCGAGCCAGATCACGAGCGCGGATCCGGCAGCCAGGGCCGCCAGGATCAGCCAGGCCGGGAAGCGCCGGCCAGATCGCCGGTGCGCCTGTCGAATCGCGCTTCGGCGGGGGCGTCCGTCTGCAGTCATGGGGCCTACCGCACCGAGATTGAGATGATCGACTCGAGCGGGCCAGGTCCTTCGCCACCGATGAGGTAGGCCACGTCGCCGACCACGATTGCTGCCGAATCCGAGACCGCATACGGCAGTCGGCTCACCTGTTTCGTTGAGCCAGTGCTGGCGTCGAGCAGCCACAGCGTGCTCTGGGCCCGGCCGGCCGATTGGCCGCCCGCGACCAGGATGCGGCCGGCCAGAACAACGGCTGACGCATGGGACAGGCTGCGCGCCAGGTGCCCCGCGACGCGGACCTTGCCCGTCGCCGGATCCACGACCTGGACGACGTTGGTATCGCCCGCTGGCGTGCTTCCGCCGATGACGTAGACCAGACCACCGAGACTCGCGACCGCCGGGTAGCGGACGCCGACGAGGAGCTGGGCGATCTCACGGAAGTGTCGCCCGTCGGTGGTCGACAGCACCCGGCGATCCGGGCTCGACGGCGTACCTCCGCCGACGACGACGATCTCGTTGCCAACGACGACCGCGGCCAGGTCGGCACGGACCGCCGGCAGGCTGCCGACGACATGGCCAGAGCCCGTCGCGCCGACCCGTTGGACCAAGACGCCTGGGCCAAATCGGCCGCCCCCGAAGACGTAGCCGACGCCGTTGAGCGTCGCTCCGCCCGCATCGTGAACCGGCGCGACGAGCATGCCGATCCGGTTCATCGTCCCCGATCCAAGGTCGATCTCGACGATCGATCCCGTCGTGGATCCGGAGCTGGTCAGGCCTCCGCACAGGTAGATCGTCGAGCCAATCCGAGGGCAACAGCACGGCTGACTCCTGCGGGCAAGCGAAGCCCGGAACGGCGGGCCTCAAATCTGGGGCTTGCTGTGAGCGTCGAACCTGGAGTGGCCGGACTTCCTTGGGGCGAAGCAGGCGGACCGCTTGGGCTCCGCTCGGGTGCCACCCCAGCCGTCGCGTCCATGCGCGCGACTGGACTGCCAGGAACTGACGCCTGGCCGCACCCGGTCAACCCGATCGCCAGCGCTGCCGCAAGCACGACCACCATGGCGAGGCGACCCATAGGACCGTCGGGGTGGCCGATCACGGCATGCCGAACGTCGAGATCGAAGTCTCGTCCTTGATCGTCGGCGGAGGATCCAAGTCACGGTTCTAACGCGCGGACATAAATCCAGACTGAGGACTGCGCTTCGATCCGGGTCTAGACCGTCGCCTCGTTGCGGGCGGTTCGGTGCACGCGGACTAGCCGCGGACGTCGGTGATCAGGAATCCTCGGACTGAGCAAGCGAGCCCGAATCAGTGAACGGTGATCGTGCCCACCATGCCGGCGTGGATCTGGCAGATGTAGGTATACGTTCCCGGCTTTGCGCCGACGAAGCTGACCGACCAGCGCGAGAAGAACGAGCCCTGGGGCAGGCCGAGGGCGTGCCGCTCGGCCCGGGTGGCGAAGACACCGGAGTCGGAGATCTGGCCAGGGACTGTCAGGTTTCGTACCCCGTTCCCGCCACCGAATTCGACCTCATCGGGAAATGGCTGACTGCCGCAGCTGAAGTCGGTCGGCCCGTTGGGTGGAATCTCCTTGGGGACAGCCGGCGTGTCTCCGCCCTTGCCTTCACACAATGGCAGCATGTCCGAGTTCAGCTCGCCCGGGAACGTGACGGTGTGAGGCTCGTTGACGGATTGGGGGCGCCAGACGACGGTGTCGCCTGGATGCACGCCGAGGACCAGCGGCAGGAATTCGAGGACGGCGACATGACCATCCGGGCTGCCGGTTCCGGCGGTCATGTACCAGGTGGTGGTGCCATTCGCGTTCTTGACGTGCGAGGAATGCTCGACCTTCTCCTCCGCGGCGAAACCGGCCTTGACGTCGGACTTGACCTGGTCGTGGACGGCCTTGGCAATCTCGGTCGGGGTGGTGCCGGTGGCGCCACTCGGCAGGACAGTGATCAGGCCCTTCATGCCGGGGTGGATGCGACAGTCGAAGGCGTAGGTGCCTGGGGCCGCCGTGATATGCACGACGAAGGGCCCGCTCGGTGGCCCGAAGGGCGCTCCGCTACTGACCACGGAGGTGCCGTTGAACGTGCATGGTGCCTTCGCGGTTCCGCACGCAGGGTTCGAGGGGCTCAGACCCGGCAGGTTCAGCTGGGTGTGTGTCGTGCCATTTGCGTTGCGCACGGGATCGCCATCGGTCTTCACGATCCCGTTGACCTTCTGGTCTCGCGCGGCCGTCACGCCGGCTGGCAGGAGGGTTGCGGTATGGAAGCCTTCGATGGCGAACTGGACAGTCGAGCCAGTCGCAACCTTGAGCGATCGCGGAAAGAAGTCGTTGAAGGCCCAGTTGTGGCCTGCAGGCACGGCCGCCGGCATGTCTGCGGAAATGGTCAACGGTGACGAGGCGGCTACCGGCGCGACCACCATCGCTGCCTGACCAAGAAGCAGGGCTCCCGCTCCAGCGATCGAACCAATGAGGCGGAGACGCATTGGGACACCCTCTCCGAAGCCCCGAGACACATGCCAGGCACGAGCACTGCCGGTCGGTGCGGTTAGGTGTGGTGTAGCACGGTCGTCTCGGTCCGTCTATCTCCTTCAGGTTTTGGTCAGGAAACCTGTGGTGCGTCGGTGCACCAGAGCACGTCGGCTTCTTGACGCTGAGCCTACGATCGAGCCGTGCAGGGACTCGCAGCAGCCGTGATCGGGGCATTCACTTCGGCTAGAGGCGATCGGGGCGGCGGACCTGCGCAGCTGTTCTCAGGCATGTTCTCGCCGCCGGGTCGGCCCGAGTGGCCCTCCGGCGTCCAGGAAGAGGATGCCCCCGGTTCGCCCTACAGCATGCCGCAGCCCTGCGCCCCAAGGGACCCGACCAAGCTCACGATCAGGACTCGATCGACAGCCCGGGGGATGAGGTGGGCGAGATCATCGAGCTGTTCAACCGCCGGCTGGCCTAGGGCAGTCGGGGCCCATCCGCCAGTCGTGGGATCATCGGCGGCGATGCATGCGCTCACCGCGCCGCCCGCATTCCTGCCCGCCAGCGACGCACGACGGCCGCGGATCGGTCGCGCAATCCTCGGGACGATGCTTGTGGCCGGGCTGTTCGAGATCTTCGCGCTCGGAGCAAAGGAGTTCCGGCCACTCGGCGACCACGCGCCGTGGATGGACGATCCATTCGATGTCGTGACCTCATTCGCCATCTTCTTCCTGCCGATCATCGGCGCCCTTTCCGCAGTTCGGCTGGCGCTTTGCCGGCGCTTCGAGCCCTTGCCGTTGGGCCGCCTCGCCGACCTCGTCCACGGCTGCATCGTGCTCCTCGTGATCGCCATGGCCATCGCGGCCTCGGATTGGATTGCGGTCATCGTCGGCGCCGATCGCGGATCGTGGAGCCCGGTGACCCTGGAGCTGGTCGTCACACTGGGCGTGCTCACCGCAGGCCTGGTATTCGCGGCGGCTGGCCTGCTCGGCGAGATCCGCCGGACGCCCACGTTCTACCATACCGATCCAACGGCGCCTGACTGGCTTGCCGACGCGACTGACCTGGCAGGCCGCATGAGCCGGCGTCTGGGGCCGCTCCACCCGACCGCAATGAGCCTCGTTCAAACCATCGATCGCCGGGCCTGGGTGTGGGTCCGCCGCCGACCCGTCAGCTCGGCCGTGCTCGCAGCCGTCGGGTTCGCCGCCCTCTTTGCCGTTGGGGCGTTCCGGGAGGACTACTCGCCGCCGCTCCTGGTCTTCGTCCTTGTCGTGGCCTGGTGCGGAATGTTCGCCTTCCTGGTCGCCGCCGGCGCGTACCTGGGACTCGTACGGTCGCCCGCTCGCCTGCCGGGCGCTAGGCGGCGGCTGCTCGACGCTACGCTTGTTGGTTGCGCGTGCGTCCCGATCGCGTTGGCGTTCCGGGACTTCCTGTGGAGTCTCATCGTCAGCTCATCGAGCGTGGCCAGCATCGCCGACCTAGACCGCCTCTTGGTCCTGGCTGCCGTGGCAGCCTTCGCCGTAACCCTTGCATTCGAGACGTTGGCCCGCATCCACGAGCCCGCGCAAGCGACCTAGACCGCCCCCATCGCCCCGGAGGATCAACTTGCCCGCTTCGATCTGCATCATTCGCCACGCGGAGAAGCAACTCGGTGCGGCTCCGCCCCTCGGGGTGTCGATCGCGGGAGCACCCGATCCGGAATCGTTGACGCCTCGCGGCTGGCAGCGGGCTGGCGCCTTGATCAGCCTGTTCGTCGGGCGCGCTGGTGCAACGGGCGGCGCTCCACTGCCGACGCCGGCGCGACTGTTCGCCTCCGAGCTCGGGCCGCACAGCCACAGCCGACGGCCGATCGAGACCCTCGAGCCACTGAGCCAGCGATTGGGCGTGACCCTCGATGATCCGTTCCTCCAGGACGAGCTGGATCAGCTGGTCGCCGCGATCAAGGGCTACGAGGGCCATGTCCTTGTCGCCTGGGAGCACAAGCGGATCCCGCTGATCGCCGACCGCCTCGTCAGTACCCCAGCCCAGGTGCCCCGGGTCTGGCCCGACGACCGGTTCGATCTCGTGTGGATGTTCGAACCCATCGCGGGTGAGCCGACGTATCGGCTTCGACAAGTGCCCCAGCTGCTGCTGGCTGGGGACCGGGCTGATCCAATCCCCTGAAAGACCGACCCGGGGATGCCCTGCGAGAGCCTGGGCGTCTAGCCGATCCCGTACGCGACGGTGACCGTGACCTCGAGCTGCTCGGTCGTTGGTGCAGCCGGAGCCGATTCGGTCGCGGCGGGTGGAACGGGCGCACCGACGCCAGTTGAGGGCCCGGTCTGCGATGGTTCCAGGACGCCGAGTGGATACGCGTAGTTCCCGTTGACCGAGACGCTCATCGAGACGACGCCGCCGAGCGTGACGCCGGCATCCGAGGCCGCGGCCTGAGCCTGCGCCTTCGCATCGGCGAGGGCAGCTTCCAGCGCCGAGCGCTGAGCAGTAATTCGGTTGCTCAGGTCGACCTTCACCGTCGACCAGCCTGTTCCATTGACGACGAGCTCATGATCGGGCGCCAGGCCGGCGCTTCCGCCGAGACCCGGGTACGGATAGGCGATCGCCATGTTCGCGGCCGCCCCGCCCGCGGAGACCGTCGAGCCGTTCCCGACGCTCGTCGTCGCCCCGTCGAGGATCGGCGCCAGGGCCGGCCCAACCTCGGTCGATGCCGGGGCACCGTTCGCCGGTGCCTCGGTCGAAGGTGCTGCCGCGGCCGAGCAGCCGGCCAGCATGATTACAAGCACGGGCGCGAGCAGGCCGGCGCGGCGGGGCGCGAAGATCGATCGAGGTAGTCCGAGGCGGTCCATCGAAGCAGCTCCTGAAGTCCGTGACGATCGGCATATCCGGCCGGATGGTCAGAGGACGTCGGGATCACGCCGCAGGTTCCACCGCTTGCAGCTTTTTTGCCTCGTCTACAACTGCGCCTGTCGCCTGCTGAAATCCTCCACCGCCGAGCTCAGCGACAGGTAGATCCGGTCCTCGCCGATGGCATCGATCAGGCCGGTCCGCCGCATCCGATCCCGAACGCCGCCCTTGACCTGGGCGAGCAGCAGCTCGATCGACCTTGCCCGGAGATCCCCGGATAGCTCGAACAGCATGTCGGCTGTCGTGACGTCCAGGTCGGCCGTGGCCGCCATGTCGATCAGGACGCCCCGTGGCGCAGGCGATTCGGCGTCGACCAGGG
Organism: uncultured Chloroflexia bacterium; assembly: GCA_963720965.1. Taxonomy (GTDB): domain Bacteria; phylum Chloroflexota; class Limnocylindria; order Limnocylindrales; family CSP1-4; genus Palsa-1033. The sequence continues at coordinate 167,968 of CAVRHD010000007.1, forward strand.
CGCGGATCTGGGTCTGGGCGACATTGGCGTTGAAGAAGTAGAGCGGGGCGTCGAGCCGGATCATCACGAGGCCCTCGATCGCTGTTGCGTCATCGTGCCGCGTGAGGTCGCCGTAGGTGTTCTGGTAGCCGGCCAGGAGGCCCATCGAGGCGATGTGCGGCCGGCTCGCCCGGTAGAGCAGCAACACTAGGGAAACCATGACCGCGGCGACCAGGCCGATCAGAACCGAGGTCAGAATCACGCTGATCATCGCCACAAGCGCAATCAACAGGTCGGTCCTTCGCCAGGCCCAGTAGCGGCGCATCTCGCCGATGTCCATCAAGCCGAGGACGGCGGCGATGACGACGGCCCCGAGCACCGCGTTCGGCAAGTTCTTGAACAGCGGTGCGAGCAGCAAGGCGGTCAGCAGGACCAGCACCGCGGTGAGGAGCGACGAGAGCTGGGACTTCGAGCCGGCCGCTTCACCGGTCGCCGTCTGGGACAGGCTGGCATCGACCGTGAAACCGCCAAACAGCCCCGACAACAGGTTGGCGGCACCCAACCCGATGAGCTCCTGGTCAGGATCGATCTCGTAGTGGTAGCGGGTCGCGTACGAACGACCCGCGCCAATCGACTCGCCCACGGCCAGGAAGACGATCCCCGCGGCGCCGAGCACGAGGAACGGGATCGAGGTAAGAGGCACGTTTGGCAGGCCGGGCAGCGCGATGCCGGTCGGCACCACCCCGACCACGCTCACCCCCTTGTCCTTGAGATCGAAGACCGACACGGCCACGATGCCCACGACGAGCGCCACGAGCGATCCGGGGATCCGGTTCGAGACGCGCTTGAGGCTGAGGATGATCACGAGCGAGCTAACGCCGAGGGCAAACGCATACCAGTTGGTCTCCGGCAGGTTGTCGATCAGCTGCTCGACCTGGTCGATGACTGAGCCGCTGCCGCCCGGGACACCGAAGATCTTGGGCAGCTGGCCCACGATGATCGTGATCGACAGGCCGATGATGAACCCGGTGACCACCGACTTGGTCAGGAAGTCGGAGATGAACCCCAGCTTGGCGATTCCAGCGGCGACCAGGATGACCCCGACGATGAGGGCCAGGGCGGCCGACAGCGCCACGTACGAGATAGCGCCGCCGGAGGCGATCCCACCGACCACGGACGCCGACATGATCGCCATCGTCGAGCTGGTCGTGACCTTCAAATGGCGGCTGGTGCCGAAGACGGCGTAGGCGGCCAAGGCAGCAAAGGCGGTCGTCAGACCGACCTGCGCCGGGACACCCGCCAGGGCCGCGTAGGCGAGCGCGACGGGCACCATCACGGCCCACGAGGTGACTCCGGCCACGAGATCCGGCCGCAGCCAGTCCCGCGAGTACGACGGCAGCCAGCTCGTGATCGGGACGTAGCGCGGGATCAGGGCGATGGCCCGTTGCGCGGGCGTCAGCGTCGGCGGCGCTGGTTTGGCGTCACTCACGATGCACCCGAGCAACCACCTGGGTCGCGATCCACGACTCGAGCACGCGCCGGTGGCGCGCCTCGAGCTTGACCAGGGTCCGCTTCGAGCGGAGCAGCTGGTTGGCCTCGTCGAAGCTCAGCCCGTCGGCCCGCATCAGGTAGGCGGCGACGATCGTCGCCGAGCGGCCGCGTCCCTTGGCGCAATGGGCGAGCACCGTCCGGCCGTCGGCCAGCTGAGCGTCGATCCAGTCGACCGCCTCGGTCAGCACCACCTCGTTCGGGATGTCGATATCGGGCACGCGAAAACGCCGGTATGAAATGTCGTGGGCCTCGTAGAACGCGAGGTTCGCTGCGCGCTCAGCGCGGACGTCGAGGACCGCCGTGATCCCGTCGGCGAGCATCGCGTCGTAGTCCCGCCCGTAGGTCGGCGCTCCGCCGAGCCAGATGCGAGGCGTTACCTGCGAAAACCAGGGGTTCCGGAAGATGCGTTCGTGGCCGAACCGGATCGCCGGATACAGCTTGTCGAATGCCCAGTGGAACGCGTCGAGCCGGCCGGGCTCCTCAGGGGACGACAATCGTCAGGGCCGATTGAAGGGCCTCGATCTTGACCGGCGTCCGGCCGACGTACTCGCCGTCCGTCCAGACCGGCTGGTCGGGCTCCGCCTCGAGGGTGATGGCGCGGGCCTGCCGGTAGTAGTGCGACTGGTTCAACGCGGGGATGTCCAGGAGCCTCGCCGCGGCAGCGGCAACGCTGTCGAGGTTCCGAACGTCGAGCGCGAAGCAGTCCAGCAAACCGTCATCGACGGCGTACGAGTGGGTGATCTTCAGGCCCGTGCCCATCATCCCCGAGTTCACGAAGTAGATCGTCGAAGCTTCGAATTCAAAGCGCTCGCCGTCGAGGTCGGCGACATAGTGGCTGCGCGTGCCGCCCGTCGCCCGGCCGGCCAGGGACACCGCATAGGCGAAGACGCCGTACTTGTCCTTGAGCTCGCGGCTCGTCTGCTGCTCCGGCTCGACGCCGATATACAGCCGCTGGATGAACCAACGGTCCGCGGCCGGTGCCTGGGCGACGCTCACCAGCCTGCCCACGTCGATCGCCCGCGTCTTTGTGCTCGAGGACAGGACCTCTACTGCCTCGCGGAGCGTTCCAGGGACGCCCATCTCCCGGGCAAAGCCGTTGCCCGTGCCACCCGGAAGGATCCCCATCGCCGTCTGCCGGCCCGTTTCGGCACGCGCTTGCAAGACCGCGTTCGCGATCTCGTGCTGGGTTCCATCACCACCGTAGCCAGCGACCAGGTCGGCGCCATCGGCAATTGCCGCGAGAGCCTGCGCCGTGGCATCGCCGTACTTGTGGGTCACGCTGACGTCCCACTCGACGCCGTGCTCCCCAAAGACGTCGTTGAGGACGTTCAGGATGGGCTCATCCTTCCCGGACGCCGGGTTGATCACTACGTGCACCCGCCGGTATGGCGCATCCGTCATGACAGGCCTCTCAGCTCGCTCCCACCGCTCAAGTTGACGCACACAGGCCAATTGCCGCCCATCGGGGGCATTTCAGGACTCTATGATTGGCTCGCCCGCGGAGCCGGCGGATGTCCAAGTCTAGGCTCGGTCGACCGTGCTCTGCCGCCGCGTCGCACCAATGGAGGTAGATCCAGGCATGAAAAACCCGCCGATCCTGATCGCCGTTATCGGCTTCTTCGCGGTGCTGGCCGGCCTCGGCTTCCTGTTCTACGGGTTGTGGGCGCTCGGCTTCGACTGGTTCGGGGCGTTCGGCGACCTGCCCGCCCTGGAGCACGTGGGCCTGTGGGGCTGGTTCGCGATCCTCACCGGGATCATCTGGATCCTTGCGGCGCTCGGCCTCTGGGCGCTCCAGCCCTGGGCCCGCCTCTTCGCCCAGATCATCGCCGGCTTCGCCCTGTTCGAGGCGGTCCTCGCGTTCTTCCAGTTCCCCGGTAGCGGCCTCGGCTTCGGGATGGCGATCATGCCGGCCTTCATCCTGTGGTACCTGAGCACGGGCGAGGTCAAGCGGGCCTTCGGCGAGGGAGAGCCGGTGGCCGCCGAAGCGGTTGCGGCGGCGCCCGTCGCGGCGCCGGCTCCAGCTGCACCGGTCGCGGCCGCACCGGTGGTAGCGGCAGCCGTGATGGCGCAACCAGCTGCTCAGCAGCCGGCCGTGGCACCCGCCGCCGCGCCGGTCGTGGCAGCGGCACCCGTTGCACCGCCTTCAGCGCCGGTCGTGGCTGCGGCCCCGGCGGCGGCGCCGGTCGAGGATCCAGCGGGTGCAGCGAGTCCGCGGGTCGAGCACGTCGAGGGGATCGGTCCGGCCTCGGGCGAGAAGCTTGCCGCAATCGGGATCAGGACGACGGACGATCTGCTGGCCGCCGGGGCAAAGCCGAACGATCGCGAACGGATCGCGGAGCAAACCGGAATCAGCAGCAAGCTCATCCTCGCCTGGGTCGACAAGGTCGATCTCATGCGGGTCCCGGGAGTCGGGCCGCAGTACAGCGACCTGCTCGAGGCCGCCGGTGTCGGTTCACCGGCCGAGCTGGCCGAGCGCAACCCGGCCAATCTCGCGGTCACGGTCCAGGAGGTCGTCGCCGCCCGGCCGGGCATGGTCCGGCGCGTTCCGAACGAGGCCGAGATCGCGCGCTGGATCGAGGACGCGGGCAAGCTCGAGCGCGTCGTCGAGCACTGATTGGTCCGGGTAGGCGACCGCCTTCTACAGCGTTGCGATTCGAGAACGCGTTCTTAGCCGGCATGTTGGTGATGTCGGCCCAATCATGGGACCATGCGAGGCAGGCAGGACCAGCGAGCGTCGGCTCCCAGCGGACGGATCCGGGTATTCGTGTCCGTGCTCGCCGTTCTCGCCGCTGCCTGTGGCTCGCCCAAACCGCCGAGCCGGCCCGTCGCGTCGCCTTCTCCGTCGCCGACCGGCCCAGCCCCGAGTGGCGCTCCCGCCGGCGTCGCAGCATCCGACCTTCCGAGCTACCGATCCGTTCCACTTACCGGCCCTCGGCCGACCCTGGCGATGCTCCTGCACGACTACCAGGACGGCACGCCCCCGGTGTCGCACGACCCCGGCGCCGGTCCGCACGACTGGCGTCTCGCCCATCCGAGTACTGCCGTCGAGGGCTACGCCGGGACCGCGAGTGTCGTCGCCGGCGGCCAGCTGCAGCTCCACCTCCGGTCGCTCGGTGGTCCAGTCCATCTCGACATCTTCCGGATGGGGCGGAACGACGCCACCTATCTCGAGTCCTTTCCCGGCATCCCGGCCACATCAGAACCACTCGCCCGCCCAGACCCGGCGACGGGCCTCGTCGAGGAGCACTGGCCGGTCTCGACCACCGTCGTCGTGCCGGCCGCGTGGGCGAGCGGCGTCTACCTGGTCAAGCTGACGGCGGCGTCCGGAGCCCAGGGCTACGTGCCGTTCGTGGTCCGACCCGCGTCGCCCCAGCCGGTCCTGGTGATCCTGCCGGTGATGACCTACCAGGCCTACAACCCCTTCGGCGGTCCGGACCTGTATGGCTGGCCAGGCGGCCCCCACGATCGTGCATACGTCGTGAGCTTCGACCGTCCCTACGCTCTCGAGGACGGAGCGGGCTATCTGTTCCGCCTTGATTTCCCGTTGATCGTGTGGCTCGAGGATCACGGCTACGCACCCGCCTACGCGACCGATTCGGATGTCGCGGCGGATCCAGGCCTCGTCACTGGTGCGAAGGCGGTGATCTTCAGCGGCCACAGCGAATACTGGACAGCGGGCATGCACGACACGTTCGACGCAGCCGCGGCGGCCGGCGTGAGCGTCCTCAATTTCGGCGCGAACACGGGCTGGTGGCAGGCGCGCCTGACTCCGGACCGCTCGGACTCTCCGGATCGGACGATCGTCGAGTACAAGGACGCCGCGCTCGATCCCCTTGCCGCCGGCGACCCAGAAGGGGCGACGACACGGTTCACCCAGCTTCCTGATCCGCGCCCCGCTCGCGACCTGTTCGGCGAGGACTACGGGGGGATCGTGGCCGGGCTCAGCGCGATGGACCTCGGACCCGACATCGCCAAGTTCGCTCCGACCAGCGGTCTCGTGGCGGGGCAGGACCTGCCCGGCCTCATCGGCGCCGAGGTCGATCGAGCGTCGACGCAACCTGGGGCCCTGATCCTCGCTTCGACACTCGTCCACCTGCGGGGCAAGGGTGACGGTCAGGCCGGGGCTGCGACCTGGATCAGCCCAAGCGGCGCCCATGTCTTCGACGCCGGCACATTCGATTGGTCGTGGGGCCTCGACCCGCGCTACGCCTCCGCGCTGCCCGGGTTTCCGGCCATCGCCTTCGAGGACCTGACCGCCGACATCCTCGCCTGGGCCGGAGTGTTCCCAGCCAGTCACTGACGGCGATGCGCCGAGATCTGGGACGCGTCCGACCAGTCGACGGGCCGCGGGGCTCTTTGTTCATTTCCGGCTCATCTACGCGGACGATCGTGGCCCACGCCCGTCCGCGGCTCCAATCGTCGGTCCGGGCCCAAGCGCCCCCGGCCTTCCTTGGGCGTAGGTCGGGGGCACTTATCGATCGTCGGAGATCGCTGGATGACCTACCTCGGGATCGCCCTGCTCGGGTTCAGGATCGGCGGGGCCATCGTGACCATCCTCGCGATTGCCATCGCAGGCACGAGCGAGCTCATCTGGTTCCTCGTAGCCCGAGACCCCTGAGCGACCCTCGCTCAAGAACGGCGGCCCAAAGCCCCGCGCCTAGAATGACCTGACCGTGACCACAGCACCGGCAGAAATCCGTCGGGCGCCGACATTCATCGCTCCCTGGCCCGTCCTCCTGATCGCCACCCTGATGGTCGCCGGGCTGGTTGGGTTGTCGAGCGCGTACGGCTTCCACCCCGATGAGATGTATTACGTCGTTGCGGGCCAGCACCCGGCCTTCGGCTATGTCGACCAACCGCCCCTGACCCCGTTGCTCTCGGCGGCGTCGGTCGCCTTGCTCGGCGTGTCGCCGACGGCAGTGCGCCTCCTACCAGCCATCGAGATGGGCCTCATCGTGCTCCTGGTCGCCCTGATCGCCCGCGACCTTGGCGGACCGCGACGGGCCCAGATCCTCGCAGCAAGCACGGCCGCGGTGTCGGGATACCTCGGCGCTGGCCACCTCGACACCACCACCGACCCTGATCTGCTTGCCTGGGCGATCATCCTATGGCTGCTCGTCAAACTGCTGGCTGATGGGGATCGACGCTTGTGGCTGGCGGTGGGGGTCGTCGCCGGGATCGGGCTCGAAAACAAGGACACACCCCTGTTCCTGGGCGCCGGATTGGCCGTCGGGCTCGTGCTCGCCCGACGCTGGGACGTGATCCGCTCACCGTGGGCATGGTCTGCGATCGCGATTGCGCTACTGCTCTGGGCTCCGAACCTGGCTTGGCAGGCGGCGAACGGCTGGCCCCAGCTCGCGATGGCCCAGGCGATCTCGGGATACGCCGCCGATAACCGCGGACAGTTCGTGCCCCTCCTCTGGCTCTTCACCGGGCCGCTGCTCTTCGTGGTCAGTGCCGCGGGCCTCGTCTGGGTCCTTCGATCCACCGCCGCCGTGCCGTGGCGAGCGATCGGAATCGCAGCCGTTGTCGCGATCGTCCTGGTGTACGTGACCGGCGGCAAGGCCTATTACGCGATTGGCAGCGTGCCCGTATTCATGGCGGCGGGCGCGACCGTCGTCGACCGTTGGCTGGCTCGTGGCCACTCGCGCTTAAAGGCGAGCAGCTTCGTGATCGCGGCTGTCCTCTCCGGCGCGCTGATCGCGCTATTGACCCTGCCGATCCTGCCGGTCGCTGCGTTCGCGACGTCATCGCTGCCGTCGACCATCCCCGATACGGCCAACCAGGTCGGGTGGCCGCGGTTCGTGACGACTGTCGAGGAAGTCGTCGCCTCGCTTCCCGCGGACCAGCGTGCCCACGCGGTCATCCTGACCAACGACTACAGCGAGGCGAGCCCGCTCATCCTCCTCGGCACGAACCTGCCGCCGGTCTACTCGGGGCATAACGCGTTTTGGGCCTGGGGGCCGCCGGCGGCCGATCGTACCGTCGTGATCCACGTGGGCGACTGGCGGCCGGCGGACTACGGTCAGTTCTTTACCGGCTGCCAGGTCGTGACACACATCGACAATGGGCTCGGGATCGACAACGGCGAGCAGGGCGAACCGGTCACGGTGTGTACCGGCCTGCGCTCTCCCTGGGCCGTCATCTGGCCCGAGCTTCGGACGATCTCCTGATACGCGCTACTGCACGCAGAATTCGTTACCTTCCGGATCGTTCATTCGAACCCAGTACTCCCCGTCGCGCTCGATTGCGCCCCGGGAATCGGTCGCGCCGAGGGTCCGCAGCCTCGTAACCTCCCGGCCCACGCGGCGCCTGCGCTCCTCGAGCTCGATACCATGGCCGCCCGAGACATTGAGGTCCATGTGCATCCGGTTCTTCGCCGTCTTGCCCTCGGGCACGCGCTGGAAGAAGATCCGGGGGCCCTTGCCATCGGGATCGACGATCGCTGAAGCGTCGTTCCAACGTTCCTCGGGAATGCCCTGGTGGCGCAGGAACGCAGACCAGCTGTCGAAACCTGCTGGTGGCGTCTGAAGGTTGTAGCCAAGTGCCTCGGCCCAGAATCGGGCCTCCAGGTCCGGATCGGCGGTGTCGAAGACGAGCTGGATCGAAGTGGACATTTGCGGCCTCCGGTTGCCCTGGCCCCGCCTTCGCGGAGACATTCAGACGGTCGTTGGATCCTGCGATCGCGCCGGCTCGGCCGGGGATCCGGACGGCTCTCGATCCATCGCAGCATTGAGCCGGTCAAGGAACGGCTTTGCCCCCAGCCTTGTCAGGATCTCGCGGGCCGACTCAGCCGCAGCTCGGACCTCGGGGTCGGCCGGATTGAGCAGGCGTCGCCATGTCGACTGCGCAAAGTGCCTCGTCAACGACAAGCCGCAGCTCGCGCCATCGCCGAAGCGCGTCGCGGTACAGGCCGAGTGCCTCGCCCGGGCGTCCATCGACGGCGGCCAGGCCCGCCCGGATGGTGACCCGGGCGGCTTCAACCGTCGGGAGCCGCAAGCCGGTCGAGTCGAGGGCCGCGAGCTGGGTGGCGGCCCCGCCTGCGTCGGAGCCCCACAGCGCCGCGTGCGCACCCAGCAATCGGAGCGCAGCGCCCGTCACAGGACTGATCCGCTCGGAGACCAGCTCATATTCGTGATAGGCATCCACCAGCCGCCCGGCCGCAAGCGCCCCTGCGCCGGCCACCTCGTGGACGTTGCTCCCGAGAGTGGAGTCGGTGCTCGCTCCGAGGAGCTGCTCGAGCTCGTCGATGATGCCAGCCACATCCTCACCCCGGAAAGCCGGCACCAACGCGGCATTGTCCAGGAGCATGATCCGTTCCTCGGCCGGCGGTTCGTCGGCGAGTGCCTCACCAAGAACCGCCGCCGCCCGATCCCAGTCGCCGAGCCGGAAGCTCATGTAGCCGATCCCGACCGAAAACCCAAAGACCCAGAATCGCACCCCCATTCGGCGGGCGAGGGCGAGGCCCTCGCTTTGAGCCTCCACCGTCGCAGACGGGTCGACCTCCCCCTGGAGGACGGACCGATTGTTCAGGCCGCGCATCAGGGTCGAGACGAGACCGGCCGATCGCGCCAGTCGCTCACCGATCTCGATCACGCCAATTCCCTCCTGGGCCCGCCCGAGGTAGCCGAGGGCGGTTCCCTTCGTGATCAGGGTGTCCGCCATGAGCTCTGTGAGCCCACCATGCTCGGCGACCTCGAGGGCTCGGTCGGCCATCTCAACGGCCCGTCGGTTTTCGCCGGTGAAGTTGAATGCGCGGGCGAGCTGGCTGTGGAGAGCGACGAGGGCTGGATCGTCGCCCAGGTCGGCGAACTCGTCGGCCGCGGCCACGAGCAGGGCGAGGGTCTCGGGCGATCGCCGGGCCGACAGGCGGGCCTTGGCCAACGCGGCGGTCGCCCGGGCGGTCGCTGTCCGGTCGTTGCGCTCCCGGTCGAGCTCGACCGCGCGAAGAAGCAGCGTATCCGCTTCGTCGTGGCGGGCCGCGGATGAAGCGATCTCGCCGGCTCGCTCGAGGAGATCGGCTTCCTCGGCTGGGTCGGTGGTGACGGTCAGCGCCTGGCGCAGGAACGTGAGGGCCTGCTCGCGCGATCCGAGCGAGATCGCTCGCTCGGCGGCCCCTTTGAGCGCAATCCGAGCCTGGCCCGCCAGGGCGTCCGCCTCGGGACCCTCGGCAGCATTCGCGTGCGCCGCGAGGTAGTGCCCGGCAAGACCACCAGCGATCTCATCGGAGCCGAGACTCTCCAGGAATCGGGCGGCGGCAAGGTGGCGAACCTTGCGATCGTTCCGCGCGAGGGTGTTATAAGCGACCTCTCGGATCAATGCCTGGACGAAGGCGTACTGGCCGTGCTCGGGCGAGCGCGGATCGGTCTCGCGGGCGAGCAGCTCCCGCCGGACGAGGGCCCCAAGGCGTGGCGCGAGCTCCGCTTCCTTGATCCCGGACACGGCCGAAAGTCCGGCGAGCGTGAAGCTCTGGCCCAGGACGGCGGCATCCGAGACGACGGCTCGTTCGTCTGCCGAGAGTCCATCGAGGCGAGACGCGATCAGCGCGGTCAGGGTCTCGGGGACCGCCAGGCTCGCGAGGTCTCCAATCGGCCGATAAATGCCGTCCTCGAGTGCGAGCTTGCCTTCGGCCAGGAGCATTCGAACGGTCTCGACCGCGTACAACGGCATCCCGTCGGCCCGCGCGACGATCGATTTGACGGCTGCGGCCGGAAGACCGGGCACCAACCCGGCGAGAAGCTCACGCATCGCCGCTTCAGAGAGCGGCTCGAGGTAGAGCGACGTGAAGTTGCGCTTGCCGGCTCCCCAATCGGGGCGCTTCTCGATCAGCTCCGGGCGCGACAGGGTCACGACGTAGATCGGAACGTTGCGGCTCCACTCCATGACATGGTCGACAAAATCGATCAGCCCAGCATCAGCAAAGTGAAAGTCCTCGAACACCATCACGACCGGGGCCGTCGCCGCAAGGCGCTCGAAGAAGGTTCGCCAAGCCGCGAAGAGCTGCTCCGAACCGCCTTTCGGGCTGTCGATCCCAAGGAGGACCAGCAGCGCCGGCTCGATCCACGTCCGTTCCGTCTCGTTGGGGACGTGGGTGCCGAGCGTCTCGGCGATCTTGGCCCGGGTCGTTGGGGCGTCATCGGTCTCGAGCAGGCCCGCCCGGCGACGGACCATCTCGCCGAGGGCCCAGAAGCTGATCCCCTCGCCGTATGCCGGCGACCGTCCGTCGTGGTACCAGACCGTCTCGACCAGGCCATCGATGTACTTGAGGAACTCCCACGCGAGACGGGTCTTGCCGATCCCGGCGGGTCCGATGACGCTGACAAGCCGGGCCCGCCGATCGCGGCTGGTCGAATGGAAAAGGTCCTTCAGCTGGCGTAGTTCGTCATCCCGCCCCACGAAGGGCGCCTCAAGGGTCTCGGAGCGATTCCGACCACCCCGCTCACCTACGACGCGGAGTGCTCGCCACGCCCGAACCGGAGCCTGCTTGCCCTTGAGGCTCTGCTCGCCTGCCTCCTCGAACGCAATCGCCTTGGATGCTGCCCGCTGGGTAGCTTCGCCGACCAGGACCGCGCCGGGTGCAGCTACTGATTGCAGGCGCGAGGCAGTGTTCACCAGATCGCCGGCGACCATGCCCTCGTTCGTGGCGCCGATGGTCACGGCCGCTTCACCGGTGAGGACGCCAGCCCGGGCCTGGATCGCCGGTCCCAACGACCGAACCGCATCGACGAGGTCCAGCGCCGCCCGCACGGCTCGCTCGGCATCGTCCTCGTGAGCGGTCGGGGCTCCCCACACCGCCATCACAGCATCGCCGATGAACTTCTCGACAATGCCGCCGTAGCGGCCGATGACGTCCCGCGCGAGATCGAAATAACTGCTGAGGAGCTCGCGGGTCTCCTCCGCGTCGCGGCCCTCGGCGATCGTCGTGAAGCCGACGAGATCGGCGAACAGGACGGACACGACGCGACGCTCGGCGATCGGTGCCGGCGAGCTCGGCACGGGCACGGCCCGAATGTCGTTCGGCGGCGCGGCGGCAAGGCTCGAACCGCAGTCGCCGCAGAACTTGTTGCCGGGCGCATTCGCAGCCCCGCACGTGGGACAGGCCACCACGAGGCGCGTTCCGCACTCGCCGCAGAACCTCTGACCCGGGTCGTTCGTCGCGCCGCAATTCGAGCAGGTCAAGGCGTCCTCGCCAGCTTCGCTATCGAGAGAATGGAGCGTAGCGGATGCACGCCCGGGGGGCCAGCCGCGGCGGATGCGCCTCGGCGGACGGGTCTCGGATCAGCTGGCGCGTGGCTCCCGGTCCGCCGGGACCGAGATCATCGTGGCCTGCATGACAGCCACTTGCTTCTCGTCCGCCCCGGAGATCGCCACGACCTCACCCGAGCAGACCGTGATCATCCGGCCGGCGCGGATCACGCGGCCCCGGGCGATCAGCCGCTGGCCGACCGCCGGAGCGAGGAAGTTGACCTTGTACTCGACGGTCAGGGCCTCGGTGTCGGGCGGGCTGAGGCTAAGGGCGGCGTAGCCACAGGCCGTATCGACCAGGGCCGTGATGATCCCGGCGTGGACGAAGCCGTGCTGCTGGGTCAGGCCTTGCCCGAACGGCGCCTCGATCTCCACCTCCCCGGGTGACAGCCGGGTCAGGTGCGCGCCGATCGTCACCATCAGGCCTTGCCGCCCGAAGCTGGCCCGGACTCGCGCCTCGAAGCCGGGATCGCGAAGTTCGAGCGGGCTTGCCATCAACAGATGATGACCGACGCTCGACTTCCCGGGCTCGGCAACGACACCGCCTCAGGCAGGAGGCAGGAGCTTGGCGAGTCGGTCTGGATCGAGCAGGATGTCGATCTCGGTGATCCCGTCGGGTCCAAAGGCCATCCCGAGGATGGCGAACGGCTTGCCGCCGGCCGTCACGACGAAGCCGGGCCCGCCATTCACGAGGACCTTTCGGGCCCCGGGCGCCAGGTTGCGGAACAAGAGGGCCTGCGCGGCCACCTCGCGAGCCCCGTGGGTGACCCGGCTGCGGCCGAGCGCGGCAGGCTCTGGACCGAAGTCAGCCCGGGCCACGACATTCGGGTCGAGTACACGCACGATCGCGTCGAGGTCGCCGTCCCGGGCTGCGGCAAGGAATGCGTCGACCAGCTCCCACTGCCGTTCGATTGGGACGTCGACCGACGGCCGGGCACCGCGGACACGGCGCCTCGCCCGGCTGGCCAGCTGGCGGGTGGCCTCGACGCTGCGTCCGACGATCGGGGCAATCTCCTCGAACGGCAAGCCCAGCGTGTCGTGCAGCACGAAGGCCAGGCGCTCGGCAGGAGTCAGGGCCTCGAGGACGATCAGCAGGGCGAGTCCGACCGAGTCGGCCAGGAGCGCTTCCTGTTCCGGGTCGGACGCCGCCGGGTCGGAGATGATTGGATCCGGCGTGAAGAGCTCCAGCGAATCCTCGCGACGAGAGGTCCGGCTGCGCAACCGATCAAGGCACAGGCGAGCGACGATGGTCGTCAGCCAGGCGCCGAGGTTGTCGACCTTGCTCGTATCGGCGCGACTCGCCCGCAGCCAGGCGTCCTGGACGACGTCGTCCGCCTCGGACAGCGAACCAAGCAGGCGATAGGCGGTCCCGCGCAGGTGCAGTCGATGCGCCTCGAAGCGGCTCGCCAGCTCGTCGCCGTTCGTATTCAGGGGCAGGTTCGTCACTTTTCGGTCACGTTGCCTCGATTGGATCCGTCATTGATGTGACGCACCCACGGCACCACACGTGACCGACCAACGCGAGACGAGGATCCCGATGATGACCCCAACCGTTCCTCATGCCGACCATGATGGCCCTGAACCTGACACCACGAGCTCCGGCGTTCGTGCCCCGCGGTTCGTCCGCGGCTCGAACCCGCTCACCAGCCGGCTGCTTCGAGCCGGCATGCCGATGGGCCCGAACACCCTCCTGACCGTGCGCGGGCGGAAGAGTGGCGAGCCTCGCTCGGCGCCCGTCGCGATCATGAACGTCGGCGGTCACCGCTACGTGATCGGGGCCTACGGAGACGTCCATTGGGTGCGCAACCTGCGGGCCGCCGGCGCGGGCACGATCCGCGAGCACGGCCGGGACGTGACCGTGACCGCTCGCGAGCTCGAAGGGGCCGAGGCCGTCGAGTTCTACGCCGTGACCCTGCCCGGCTACGTGGCCCGGTTCCCGTGGTTCGGGCGGGCCTTCGCACGCCTGCTCTTCGGCCTCGCGGGCCCGGAGGTCCTCGACGACCCGGAACGAGCGGCCAGGACGCGGCCGGTCTTCGAGCTGACGTCGAGCGCTGGCTGAGGCCGAAGTCTGGATTGCCTTCAGACGGTCGAGTGATCTAGCGATCGTGCCGGCTCGGGAGCTGCCGGCTCCGGCTTGCGATCCATCGCGGCGTCGAGCCTGGCGAGCAATGGCTTCGCCTTAAGCCGGACCAGGATCTCGCGTGCCGCCTCCGCCGCGGCACGGACCTCGGGCTCGGCGGGGTCGAGGAGTATCGCCATGCCGATCGCGCACAACGTCTCATCGAAGACGAAGTGCAAGTCCCGCCAGCGGCGGAGCGCGTCGCGAAAGAGGCCGATGGCCTCGGACGGACGACCCTCGCCGGCGGCAAGCCCTGCCCGGATCGTGACTCGGCGCGCCTCGACGGCTGGAGTCCGGAAGGCAGACGCGTCAAGCGCCGACAGTGCAGCAGCAGCGCCCGCCAGATCGCCCAACCACAGCGCTGCGTGTGCGGCGTCCAAGCGCGCGTCCGTGTCGGTCTCATCCACATCGGCGGCGCGCTCGAATTGAGCCTGGGCCTCGACGAGGTCGCCTGCCGCGAAGGCCACCGCCCCGCGGGCATTGGCGAGGTTGGCCATCAGCCGGAGGTCGGTGCTCGATCCGATCAGCCACTCGATCTCCGCGAGCGTACCGGCGACCTCCTCGCCGCGCAGCGATGACACGAGAAGGCCGGTGTTGAGCAGCGATGCGCAATTCTCGGCCGGTGGCTCATCGGCCAGAGCGGCAGCCACGATCGCCGCTGCCCGGTCCCAGTCGCCGACCCGGAAGTTGCCGAAGCCCACGCTCGCGGAGAACGCGAGGACCCACTGGCGCAGGCCCACCCGACGGGCCAGGGCGAGGCCCTCCTCCTCCGCCGCGAGGGTCGCCACCGGGTCCATCTCGCCCTGGGGGATCGCTCGGTTGTTGAGTCCTCGGAGGAGCGTCGCGATAAGGCCGGCCGAGCGGGCGACGCTCTCACCGGTCTCGATGACGCCAATCCCTTCCCGGAGCCGCCCGAGGCCGGTCAGGGCGCTGCCCTTCGTGACGAGCATGTCAGCCAGGAGCGGGATCAGGTCGCCGTGCTCGGCCGCCTCGAGGGCGCGGTCGACCATTTCGATCGCCCGGCGATTGTCTCCCGCCAGCATGTAGGCGCGGGCAAGCTGGCTGTGCAGGGCGACGAGGGCCGGGTCGTTGCCGAGGTCGCCGAACTCTTCGACGGCGGGCTCGAGGATGGCGAACGCCTCGGCGCTTCGGTGGGCCGTCAGACGAGCCCGTCCGAGGGCAGCGATCGTTCGAGCCGTTGAGCTCCGGTCGCCCAGCTCCCGGTTGAGCTCGGTCGCTCGCAGCAGGAATGCGTCGGCCTCGTCGTGACGGGCCGCCGACGAGGCGATCTCGCCCGCCCGCTCCAGGAGCTCCGCCTCCTCGCCTGGATCGTTCGTGACCGTGAGCGCCTGGCGGAGGAACGTGACCGCCTGGTCGTTGGCCCCGAGGGCGATGGCGCGCTCGGCGGCGGCCCGCAGGGCGATCCGGGCCTGGCCGGCGAGCGCGTCTGCCTCAGCTCCCTCCGGTGCGTTGGCGTGGGCCGCAAGGTAGTGCCCGGCGAGCCCTCCGGCGATCTCGTCCGATCCGAGGCTCTCGAAGAAACGCGCTGCGGCGAGATGGCGAACCTTGCGATCCTTCTTCGCCAGGGAGTTGTAGGCGACTTCGCGGATCAGGGCCTGGACGAACGCGTACTGGCCGTGCTCCGGAGACCGGGGATCGGTCTCGCGGGTGAGGAGCTCGCGGCGCACGAGCGCCCGCAGGCGCGTCTCCAGCTCGGACTCACCCATCCCGGACACGGCGGACAGCCCGGCCAGGGTGAAGCTCTGGCCGAGGACCGCGGCGTCCGATACGAGTGTCCGATCCTCAGGCGCCAGGCCGTCGAGCCGCGACGCGATCAGCGCCGTGAGGGTCTCCGGGACGGCCAGGTTCGCCAGGTCGCCGACTGGCACGTACCTGCCGTCTTCGAGGCTGAGCTTGCCCTCGGCCAGCAGCATCCGAACCGTCTCGACCGCATACAGCGGCATCCCATCCGCTCGCTCGACAATGGCCCGGACGGCCGCGGCTGGGAGGCCGGGGACGAGCCCGGCGAGGAGCTCGCGCATTGCGATCGCGGACAGCGGCTCGAGGTAGAGCGACGTGAAGTTGCGCTTGCCCGCGCCCCAGTCCGGCCGCTTGTCCAGGAGCTCCGGCCTCGAAAGGGTGACGACGTAGATCGGGACATTCCGGCTCCACTCCATCACATGGTCGACGAAGTCGATCAACCCGGCATCGGCGAAATGGAAGTCCTCGAAGACCATCACGACCGGAGCCGTCGCGGCCAGCCGTTCGAAGAAGGTCCGCCAGGCGGCGAAGAGCTGCTCCGATCCGCTCGCGGCCGTCTCGACTCCGAGCAGAGCGAGCAGGGCCGGCTCGATCCAGCGCCGCTCCTCGGGATCGGGAACATGGGTGACGAGGGTCTCGGCAATCTTTGCCCGCGTCGTCGGCGCGTCGTCCGTCTCGAACAGGCGGCAGCGTTCGCGGACCATCTCGCCCAGGGCCCAGAAGCTGATCCCCTCGCCGTAGGCGGGTGAGCGACCGTCGTGGTACCAGACCGTCTCGACCAGGCCGTCGATGTATTTCAGCAGCTCCCATGCCAGCCGAGTCTTGCCGATCCCGGCCGGCCCGATGACCGACACGAGCCGCGCCCGGCCATCGCGACTCGTCGAATGGAAGAGATCCTTCAGCTGGCGCAGCTCATCGTCCCGGCCGACGAATGGGGCCTCGAGCGTCTCGGCCCGGTTCCGGCCGCCGACCTCGGCAACGACCCGGAGGGCCCGCCAGGCTTCCACCGGCACCGCCTTGCCCTTGAGGATTTGCTCGCCAGCCTCCTCGAATGCGATCGCCTTGCTGGCGGCACGCTGCGTCGCTTCGCCGACGAGGACGGTGCCCGGCTGTGCAACGCTCTGGAGCCGAGAGGCCGTGTTGACGAGATCGCCCGCAACCATCCCCTCGTTTGTCGCCCCGATCGTGACCGCGGCTTCGCCGGTCAGGACCCCCGCTCGGGCCTGGATCTGCGGCCCGAGGCCCTTGACTGCGTCGACCAGCTCGAGGGCGGCCCGAACGGCCCGTTCGGCGTCATCCTCGTGGGCCGTCGGGGCGCCCCAGACGGCCATGACGGCATCGCCGATGAATTTCTCGACGGTGCCGCCGTAGCGGGCGACCACGTCGCGGGACAGCTCGAAGTAGCGGCTCAGCAGCTCTCGGGTGTCCTCCGCGTCACGACCCTCGGCCAGGGTCGTGAAGCCGACCAGGTCCGCGAACAGGATCGAGACGACCCGGCGTTCGGCGACGGGAGCGGGGGCTGGTGTGGGAACGCTGGGTGCAGAAATCTTCCGCTCTTCGACGGGCGCCGGCGCGAAGGGCGTCCCGCATTCGCCGCAGAACTTCGCATCGGCGACGTTCGAGGCAGCGCATACCGGACATGCCACGGCCAGCCGCGTTCCGCACTCCTTGCAGAACTTCCGGCCGACCTCGTTCTCCACTCCGCAGGTCGAGCAGTTCACCGCGCCCTCGCCGACACAACCACGAAGGATGGAGCGTACTGGATGCCCGCCCCAAGGGCCAGCCGAAGGCGGCTCGACGAATCAGGATCGGGCGATCGTGCGCCACTCGTAGTACGCGTCGACCAGCCCGTCCTCGTCGACGGTCAGCTCGGCATCGAACGAACCGGAGCGATAGCGCCACCTCCGCTCCGCGAGTCGTTCGTAGCTCTGCCGGCCGAGGACGAACTCGAACGACGGGAACAGGATCCACGCGACCCCGATCTCGCGTTGCTCGCCGATCGCCAGGCCGAGCCGGCGGATCGGCAGGGTGTTCGTCGACGGCGAGAAGCCCAGGTCGCAGTCAATCGCCTCGAGATCGTCGATGACGATCGTGCCATCGCGGCTCCAGCGGCCGTTGCCGTCGGCTTCGAGGACGAGATCGACCCTGACTGCTCCCCCGCTGGCGGCTTCGACTCCGTCGGCGCCGATCGTCAGGCGTCGTGTCCGGCCATGCTCATCGAGCGCTATGTCGTAGTCGATCCGCCAGGGTGCGCCGTCCCAGGCGACGACGGCGGTGCCGGACAGTTTCGCGCTCGCCGGCTCGACCACGAACCGGCACCACTCGTAGCCCGGTGCGTCAGAACGCTGCCAAAGGACCGACCGAGTTCTCACTGCCCGATTGTGCGCCGCGTTCGCACCCTTCTGAAGAAGCAGCTCGTGGCTGTCGCCCTTTCGAGCTAAGCCACGACGGCCGCGCCAACGATTTCGGAGACGTCCTCTCGTCGTCGCTCGTCGACTGGCCGCAGCAGGATCGCCCCGACGCCGAACAGGACGACTGCCAGCCACAGCGCGGCGCGTGGACCATCGCCGCCGCCGACCACGTCCATCAGGGTCCCGCCGACGGCAAGGGCGAGAACCCCGGCCGACGCCGTTGCCACGTTCGACAGGCCCATGTACCGGCCCGATGATGCCTTCGGGATGATGTCGGTCATGAGCGCCCAGTCCACGGCGAGGAAGGTCCCGGCCGAGATCCCGTAGAGCAGCGCGCCGACGAAGGCGATCGGCAGAGCTGGGGCCGCCGCGACGACTGCCAGGCCCAGCGCGCCGATGGCGCAGCTCGCCCAGATGACCTTCTTTCGCCCGACCCGATCGGAGATCCGGGCAGCAGGCACGACCGATGCCACGGTCCCGAGGGCTACCAGCGCGACCAACGGGATCTCGACGAGCCCGGTGTCGGTCTGGTCGAGGCCCATCGAGCGGGCGAGGTAGAACACGGCGAGCTGGGTCAGGATCGAGCCCGCCATCAGGATGGCCAGGCGCGATGCCACGAACCACAGGAAGCTCCGCTCGCGCAGGATGTCGGTGCCCCAGGCCTCCGCCGCGATGGTCGGCCACGCGCGCCCAGCCCTGGACTTTGCCGGCGGGCCGACTCGGACGCGGACGACGACGGACAACATCGTCGTGACTTCGAGAATGCCGAGCGCGACGAGGCCGAGGCTGAAGGCGCCGGTCGCCACCGCGAGCGAGCCGATGATGAAGCCCGACACCACGCCGAGGACCTGCATCAGTCCGACGAGGGCGCTGGCCGTGCCCACCTGCGGCCCTGGCACGAGGTCGGGGACGTAGCCCTGGAACGGACCCTGGGCGAAGTTCGAGCTGAACTGGAGCAGGGCGATGAAGGCGCCGATCGCGAGGAGCGTGTTGGATGAGGCGATGCCAACCAGGAACACGAGGTCGAGCAGCGAGCCGATGAAGATGTACGGCTTGCGTCGCCCCCAGCGCGAGACCGTGTAGTCGGAGATCGAGCCAATCGTCGGCTGGACGATCATGGCGATGATCGCGCCACTGATCGACACCAGGAACAGGGCCCGCCCTGCCTCACCCTTGGCGACGAGCCCGGTGAACTCGAGGCGACCGGACAGGATCGTCGAGAGGCCGGCGAAGATCGACGACAGGCCAAGCCAATAGACCGAGATGCGTACGAGCTCGCGGTTCGGGAGCGACCCGGTTGGCCGCCCCGAGCCCTGATCGATCACCGGCTTTGCCGCCTGAGCCAGATTCCGAACGATGGCATCCAACCCTCCCCGGGGAGTCACCGGGCCGGCCCGTGTATCAGAGGATCCTGCGCCTTAGACGCAAGAAGAAACGGGCTGTTACGCCGCGGCGGCTAGGATGAGCGAATGGACGGTACGCCGGAGTCCCAGGAGCCCGAGGTCAGCGAGTCGCTGGATCGCGGGCTGCTTGCGCGTGCCAGCACGGCCGGCGACGTTCGAGCTGCCTTGGTCGTTGGCACGGCCGTTGCCGCCCTCGTATGGCTGGCCCGTGCTGCACTCCGCCTGCTTGGCCGCCCGTTGTAAGTCGGCGCTCGCGACGTAGCCACTCGCTACGATCCACCGGTGATTGACGCCGAGTACTGGGCGCGCTACTACGCCGTGACCGTCGATCGGCCCGCCTGGCCGACCGTCAGATTCGCCATCGAGCGCTTCGCGGCTGAGGCGAGCGCCGAGCCGCGGCACGGCTCGCACTTCGCGGTCGACCTCGGTTGCGGTGCCGGCCGGGATGCACGTGAGCTGCTCAGCGCCGGCTGGCGGGTGCTGGCGGTCGATCGCGAGCCGGGGGCGATCGCCGCGCTCGAGGCCGCGACGGCCCCAGACTTGCGGCCCGCGCTGACGGGTCAGGTCGCCGACCTCGTCGATGTCACGATCCCGACATGCGATCTGATCAACGCGAGCCTGTGCCTGCCGTTCCTAACGCCCGAGGCGTATTGGACCACTGTGGCTCGAATCCTCATCGCCCTGCCGGTAGGTGGTCGGTTCGCGGCCCTGCTCTTCGGAGATCGCGACGGCTCGAGCACAGATCCAGCGATGACCTGCCCGACGCCCGAGGCGATCCGAGGCGCGCTAGCTGGCTTCGAGCTCGAGCACTGGTCCGAGCGTGAGGAGGACACCAGGACCGCCCTCGGCGAGCCCCACCACTACCACCTGATCGAGCTTGTGGCCCGTCGGAAAGGGATGACCGAGGATCCGGCGAGCTAGCGGCTGAGCGTCACGTGGGTGGCGCCGCTGGGCATCGTCAGCGACTCCACGTGGAAGCGCTCCTCGAGCCGATCGAGCCCCTCCCACAGGCGGATGCCTCGGCCAATCACGATCGGGATGATGACGAGATCGAGGTAGTCAACCAGGTCGGCCTCCAGGAACGCGCGCAGCGTCGACGGCCCGCCGCCGATCCGAACATCGAGATCGCCGGCCGCCTCGCGGGCCACGGCCAGGGCTTCGGCCGGTGATCGCATCGAGGAAGTGGAAGGTCGTCCCGCCCTCGAGCGTGATCGACGGCCGCGGGTAGTGGGTCAGGATGAAGCAGGGCGTGTGGTAGACGGGGTTCTCGCCCCACCAACCCCGCCAGTCGTGGTTCTCCCATGGACCGCGCTGGGGGCCGAACTTGTTGCGGCCCATGATCTCGGCACCGATGCCCTGCTCCCAGGTCGACGCGACGGCCTCCTCGAATCCGCCACTACCCGGGGCCCCGCCCAGCTCCTGGCGCCAGGTATGGGTGGCCCCGAACCAGGGGTTGAACCGGTCCTGGGCGTGGCCGAAGGGGGCCTCCAGGCTCTGGCCTTCGCCCGTCGAATAGCCGTCGAGCGTGACAACGAAGTTGTGGACGCGGACCTTCGACATCGTTACTCCTCCTGACTACGCCGGGTTGGCCAATTCGTTGAGCTCGGCGAGGCGTCGCTGCGAGCTGCCGTTGCTCGCGCTTCGGTTCCGGCCCGCTCGATCGCCTCGCGGTAGGCCGAGGCAGAGTCGAGTCCATCGCCCTGATCGCCGGAGCAGGTCGGCTCGGACGGCAGGCACGAGCGGCGAATCGGAGCCGGCTGCCTCGAGAGCCGCAAGACCGGCATCGGGTCCGTCGCGGAAGCCGACCGCGACCGCCCGGTTGAGCGCGATGACGGGCGATGGACGCAGCTCAAGGAGCGCGTCGTAGGCGGCCACGATCCGCGCCCAGTCGGTGGCCGCCGGGACTCGGGCGCCGTCGCATGGAGCGCGGCAATTTCGGCCTGCCAGCGATAGAAACCTGGCGGTCGGCCCGTCGAGCGTGCCGTCGCAAGGCCGGCGAGGCCAGCGGTGATCAGCTCCTGGTTCCAGAGCCGCCGGTCCTGCTCGTCCATCGTCAGGAGCTCGCCCGTGGCTGTCATCCGGGCCGCCCGTCGGGAGTGCTGGAGCAGGAGCAGCGCGCGCAACGCGAGGACCTCGTCGTCATCGGGCAGCAACTGGGCGAGCAGGTCAGCCAGGCGGATCGCTTCCACGGCCAGCTCGTCGCGCAGGTAGGCGCCCTCGGTCGCCGCGTAGCCTTCGTTGAAGATCAGATAGACGACGGCCAGGACTCCGCTTACCCGATCGCGCAATCGGTGCGCCTCGGGGATCCGAAAGCCAATCCCGGCGTGCTCGATCTTGGCCCGCGTTCGCAACAGACGCTGGCTCATCGTTGCCTCGCTGACCAGGAAGGCGCGGGCGATCTCGCGGGTCGACAGGCCGCCGACGGTCTTGAGGGTGAGGGCCACCCGGCCGGCCAGCGGCAACGCCGGGTGGCAACACGCAAACAGGAGCCGCAGGCGATCGTCGCCATAAGGCCCTGCGTCCTCGGGCTCCGTCGGGTTCGACCCTGATCCAGCGAGCGCTTCGAGCTCGCGCAGCTTCTCCACCTCGACCCGGCGCCGATGGAGGACATCGAGCGCCCGGCGGCGTGCCGTCGTAGTCAGCCAAGCGGCGGGGTTCGCCGGAATCCCATCCTCTGGCCAGCGGGCGAGCGCACGCTCGGCGGCATCCTGGACGGAGTCCTCGGCGAGCTCCCAGTCCCGCGTAACCCGAATGAGGCCGGCCACGATCCGCAGGCGCTCTGTAGAGAGCGCCTCAGTCAGGGCGGCCGCCACGTCAGCCATCAGTCGTTCGGGCCACCAATCGAGTGTCTCTCAGCTCTCGTCGATTGGCCAGAACGGACGGAGCTCCAGGCGGCCGGTGTACGCCATCGGGTGGCTCGCGGCAATCTCGATCGCGGCATCAAGGTCGGCGCATTCGAGGATGTCGAACCCGGCGATCCACTCCTTGGATTCGGTGAACGGACCGTCAGTGACCAGGAGCTCGCCGCCCCGGACGCGGACCGTCGTGGCATCGGCCGTCGGGCGCAGCCGCTCGCCCATGACCCAGGCACCGCTGGCGGTCACCTGCTCGAACCAGGCGTCGATCGCGGGGGCTCGGGCCTCGTCCTCGGCGGAGTGATCGGGATCCGCGGCGACGAACATCAGGTATCTCATTGGATCTCCAGTTGCAGGCTACCTCTGACGACCCTACGACGATCAAGCATCGCCGAATCCGACAGTCTCGCAAGGATTTGGACGCGCGCCGCGCGTCAGTTCCGGTCGCGAGTGGCCCGGCCGCCTCACGGAATGGTCAGGACGCCTCTTTGCCGACGATTGGCGCTGGGGCTCGGCGCGCGGCGAGGTTGGTCCGCAGTGACTGGCCGACCGTGAGCGCACCGGCCCAGGCCAGGCCGGCGGCGAAGATCCCCGCGTACAGGGCGATCGCCCAGGAGCCGCGCTGCACTGCCGCGATGACCGTCGCCCCGTTCAGGCCGGCCAATGCCAGCTCGACGAAGACGATCCGGTCGAATCCGAGCTGATAGCGCAGCCCCCGCCAATCGTCGCGCCGGCCGTTCAGGCCGAACTTGGGCGTCCGCTCGAAGCTGGCCGGATGTCTTCGGAGCGCCTGCCAGGCGGCCCGCGCCGTGTTCATCATCATGCCCGCCCCAAAGACGCTCAACAGCAGGATTTCCGGAAGTTCCGCCGTCCAGCGTCGCCCAACCTGGCGCTGGCCGACCGCAAAGAGCAGGGTCGGCGTAAACGTCGTGAGGTTGAACAGGGCGACGATCCCGAACAGGGCGAACACGTCAGGGCGTGGCCCCGAGGTGAGCAGCAGGAGCGGATAGAGCAGCGACAGGGCCAGCAGCAGCAGGTGGATCGAGTAACCGGTCAAGTGAAGGGTCGCCGAAACCTTGCGGGAGATCGGCGCGCTGGAGTGCCAGATCGCAGGCAGGAGCTTCATCACACACTCGAAGCTGCCACGTGCCCAGCGGTGTTGCTGGCGACGGAAGGCGTTGTAGCTCACCGGCAGCTCCGCCGGCACCTCGAGGTCGACAAGGTACTCGGCGCGCCAGCCGGCCAGGAAGGCGCGATACGAGATGTCCAGGTCCTCGGTCAGCGTGTCGTGCTGCCAACCGCCAGCATCCAGGAGCGCCTTGCGCCGCCACAGCCCGGCCGTGCCGTTGAAGTTGAACCACTGTCCGCTACCCGAGCGGGCAGCCTGCTCCACCCCGAAATGGCCGTCGATCGCGAGCGCCTGCAGCCTTGTCAGGAGCGAGCTGTCCCGGTTTACGTGGCCCCAGCGCGCCTGGACGAAGGCGAGGTCCGGCGCGGCCAGGATGACCGGCACCGTCCTGCGCAGGAAGTCCGGGCGGGGCAGGAAGTCTGCATCGAAGATCGCGATCAGCTCGCCCCGTGCGTGATCCAGGCCGAAGGCCAGCGCGCCAGCCTTGAAGCCCACCCGGTCCGGACGGCGGACGTGCTGAATGTCCACGCCGAGTGCCCGCCAGCGAGCCACGAGGCCGGACACGATCGCCGTTGTCTCGTCCGAGGAATCGTCAAGCACCTGGATCTCAAGGCGATCGGCCGGGTAGTCCATCCGGGCAACCTCGCTGATCAGCCGCTCGGCTACGTACAGCTCGTTGTAGATCGGCAGCTGGATCGTGACTGCCGGCCAGGTGGCTGGCACCTTGGACGCTGGTCGTCGGGTCCGGTTCCGAAGGGCCAGCCAGGTGAGGTAGGCGAAGTTGGCTCCGTACGCGAACAGGACCAGCAGGATCAGCAGGTAGACGACCAGGATCGACCCGAAGAGAACGTCAGCCGGGTGCATCGATCCGCCTCGCGGTTGCCGATTGATAGGCCACTGCCCACAGCGCCAGCGCCAGCCAGGCCCAGATCCGGCCCGCGGGGTACGTCCAGGTGTAGTAGTCGAAGAACCCGACGACGGTGATCACGGCGAGGACGCCCGAGGCCACCGCCAGGTCCGGCGTCCAGCGCGTTCGTGCTCGCCAGGTCGCGAGCCAGGGGACGCTGAGAATCACGAGGTACAGGGCCCCGCCCACGATCCCAGTTTCGGCGGCAGCATCGAGCAGGACGAAGCTGGCCGGCTGGTAGGCGTCCGCGAACGCCGGCTCGAGCGCATGCTGCGCGAGCGGCAGGCCGCCCAGCCCGACGCCCGTGATCGGGTGAGCGGCGAAGACCTGGGTGGTCAGCTCGGCGGTCGCACCACGTTCGGCAATCGAACGGACCTCCGTCGAGATTGGGCCGACCGCATCCGTCCTGGCGGCGAGAGCCGGCAGGTACGCCAGCGCGAACGGCGCCACGCTGAGCGCTCCGACGACGCCGGCAAGCGCCAGGTTGCGCAACGCGGATCGTGATCCGCTCCAGCTCAGCATCGCCACGACCACTGCCGCGCCGACGATCAAGGCCAGCCAGGCGCCTCGCGAGAAGGTCAGCAGCAAGGCCACGGCAGCCATGCCGACGATCCCCAGCTGGAGCAGCCGAACGCGCGCTGATCCGCCCGGGCGTACCGCCGCGAGCAGGATCAGGCCGGCCGCCAGGAGCCCGCCCAGGATGTTGGGATGATCGCTCAGCCCGAAGGCGCGCAGGATCCGGGTCCCGTCGATGGTCGTGACGACGCTCACGCCGAGATTGGGCGCGAGGAGCCACTCGCCCAGGCCGGCCAGGCCGAGCGAATGCTGGCCGAGCACCTGGCCGATCCCGATGATCGCCTGGATCGCGACCATGATCGCGACCGGAGCCCACAGGCGTCGGAGCGAGCCAATCTCGTTGACCTCATACAGGCCAAGTACGGCAAGGACCAGGAGTCGGATCGCGTTGTCCGCGGCCAGCGCGACGTCCCCCGCGAACGGCACACCCAGGCAGGCCACGCCGATCAGGCCGGCGATCGGCCACGCCAGTAAACGGGGGCCGACGGTCAGCGGCCGAGGCTGGGCAAGCAGGCTGGCGAGCCACAGGCCGAGCGTGAGGACGATCGCGATGTCGCTCCAGAACAGGAGGATGTCGGTGAAGTCGCCGTAGACCGGGATCACGGGCCGCGCGATCAGATCGATCCGGGCGCGGAAGGGGCTGAGCACGATCACCCCCGCGAACGCCAGCCAGGCCAGGGTCCTCAGCCGAGCGGCCAGGCGCGCTCGTGAGTCTGGCAGCGCCAGTACCGACTTGAGTTCCAGCTCAAGCACGGCTGGCCAGGATCGCCTCGTCGACAATCGCCCGGATGGCCGTATCGAAGACGGCCGCATCGAAACGTGCGGCCGACGCGACGAGCGCGTCGGTCTCGAGCGAAACGTCGAGCGCCCGCTCCATCGCCGCGCCGAGCGCCGCCGGCGTCGGCTCGTCGAACAGGAATCCGGTTCGTCCGTCGTCGACCAGCTCGGGCGCGCCGCCCTGGGCGAAGGCGATCGGCGGCCGGCCGGCAGCCTGGACCTCGGCCATCGTCATCCCGAAGTCTTCGATCCCGGGAACGACCAGGCCGGCACAGCTCGCCATCGCGGCAGCGACCTGCGACCCGCTCCGCCGGCCGAGGAGGCGGACTGTTGGTCCGGCCAGGGCCGCGAGCTTCGCCCGTTCGCTGCCCTCGCCGATGATGTCGAGCGGCACGGCCAGGGCGTTCGCCGCGCGGATCGCGAGGTCGATCCGCTTGTGACGGCGGAGGCGGGCGACCACCAGGAACCGGCCGCTGCGTTTGGTCGAGGGCACGAAGGCGGCCGTCTCGATCGGCGGGTAGACGACCCGGGCCTCGCGATCGTAGGCAGCCAGGATCCGGCCGGCCGTGTAGCTCGAGTTGGCCAGGTAGATGTCGACCCGGCCGGCCGCCTGGATGTCCCAACGCCGGAGGAGGTCGAGGGCTGGGGCCAGCACGGTGGCCCGCCCGGCCCGGTCCCGGAAGTACTCGGAGCGACTCCACAGGAACCGTGGGGGCGTGTGGCAATAACAGACGTGGACCGTCCCCGCGGCGGGTCGGATGTGGTGGGCGAAGGCGGACGAGCTGGATATGACCACCCGCGGCCGGCCAATGTCCAGCCGGCCGAACGCGGACGGCAGAAGCGGCGCGAGGGACTGGAGCGGCAAGCCGGCCCCGCCCAGACGCTGGAGCTCTGTCGTCCGGATCGTTGCCCGATCGAGCGGTTCGAGCAGCGTATCGGGGGCGACGACCGCGGCGAATACGGGCGCCCCGGGATAGTTCCGGGCCAGGCGTGCGGCGACCCGCTCGGCACCTCCCCGCTGGGTGAAGTAGTCGTGGACGATCGCGATCGGGGCGGCATCCGCCCGTCCGGCTCCCAGCGTCACCGGGCGCGCCCGGGTCGAACCCTGATCCAGGGGAACGGCGAACGAGGTGTCCCGAATAGCCGGCGCTCAAGGCGGTGGTCCGCACGGTCGGGCCGGTAGGCCACCGTGACGTCGAACCCGTCGAGCTCGTGCCACTGGTGATGATGGTAGGCGTCGGCCATCTCCGCGACCCCAAGCTCAGCGTAGTGCCGACGACTTCGCTCAACGGCCCCCGGCAGCTCGGCGGCCTGGTAGAAGGGGCTGTCCAGGATCTCGAGCTCGCCGTCCCGGGCGAGCCAGCCGAGCAGGCGCGCGACCAGGGCCGGCAGGTCGGCAACGTACTGGATCATGCTGGCCAGGACGATCACGTCAGGCGGCGCGGGCGGCGGCGGCACAGTCGAGACATCGCCGAGCACGAAGTCGAGATTGGTCCGGTGGAACACGCGGCGGGCCTGCTCAAGCTCGACCTCGTTCAGGTCGATCCCGGTCACCCGTGCCCCAGGCACGCCGGCGATCCTGTTCGCCAGCCAGCCGTTGCCGCAGCCCACGTCGAGCACGTTGAACGGCGGGCGTCGGCGAGCGAGATCAGCGACAAGGCGCGCCGCGGAATCATTGCGCATCCGCCACTCCAGCCAGAGCGGGTGGGTCCGCGCCACCTTCGGCAGGAGGGCGACCATGGAGTCCGAGTCGAGACGACCCTCGAGGCCCCGGACGCGAAGGTAGGCCTCCGACCATTGCGTGAGCTCAGCCATGGCTGAGCACGTCGATCGCAGCCCGGTAGGCGCGCTCGAGGGTTCGCTCCATCGCGCCAAGCTCGGCTGGCGGCTGCCAGCGGCCATCGGCCAGGCTGTCGCCGACGACGAGCACGCCGGCCGCCGCAACGCCCCGGACCTGGGCCACCGCGAACAGGGCGGCCAGCTCCATGTCGACCGCCAGCACACCCTCGCCCTGATAGCGCACGACCTCCTCGCGCGTCTCGCGATAGGGCGCATCGGTTGACCAGGAGGTGCCCCGCCGGGCGGCTGAATCGCCCTGGGTCAACGCATCGGCGAGGGCGCTGGCGAGGGCGTGATCCCCGGCAACCTGGCGGCCTGCGGGCAGGTAATGGTGGGAGGTTCCCTCGTCCCGGATCGCCGCATCCACGACGATGCAGTCGCCCGCCACAAGATCGGGTTGGAGCCCGCCTGACAGCGCCACCGAGACGATGCGCTTCGCGCCGAGCGCGATCAGCTCCTCCGCCTGGGCGGCCACGATCGGGGCGCCCAGGCCGAAGTTCGTCAGGACGGCGACGCGTCCGCCGGTCGAACGCACGGCATACAGGTCGCCCATGAGCCGGCCGACGCGCCGAATCCCGATTCTCCAGCGGAGCCGCTCAGGTAGCCCGCGCTGGAGGCACATGATCACCCCCTCGAGCGGCTCAATCGCCTTGAGACGACCGCCCCGCCGACGATGCGCGAGCATCGCTTCTGGCTCGACGATTGCGTCCAGCTCGTGCTTGTCAGGAAAGTTCGGGAAGCTCACGACGGCCGTCCAACGGCTCTCGCTGGGGCGATCCTGCGCCGGCCGAAGACCGCCTCCGCCGTCCTCGGGCCAGCGCCCAGCATCAGGGCCGCCTGGACCGTCTCGGCCCCAACCACCGCCCAGCAGGCCCCGATCCAGCCCACCGCCGGCAACAGCAGGGCGAGCAGCGCGGCGAGGACGACCAGGCTGATTGCGACGACTCGCAGGGTGATCGACTCCCTGTGGGATGCGAGCAGGACCAGCGACTGGAAGGTTGACAGGGTGGACGGCACGATGCTCAGGGCGAGGACTGCCAGCGCGCCACTCGCCGGAGCGAACGCGGGGCCGTACAGTCGTCCGACCATGGCCGGGCCGACCACCAGCAGGCCGGCTGTGATCACCCCGGCCAGGGCGATCGACCAGCGCCACGAACCTGACCACCGTCCAGCGCCCGGCAGGGCCTCGTGGACATGGGCCTTCGCGAGTCGTGGGTAGAGCGACGCGAACAGCGCCACGTGGCCACTCTTGGACGCCTCCACGATCCGGGCAGCGCCGGCGAACCAGCCTGTCGCAGCGGGCCCGATGAAGATCGACAGCGCGATCACCCCGGCCCGCTGGTAGACCACGCCGAGGAGCCCGAGAGCTCCGATCGCGGCACTGGTCCGCGCCATCCCGAGCACGTCGGCGGGGCTGACCCGACCAGGACGGCTGAACCCGGGAATCGTGGCCACGCACAGGACGAACGTGCCAGCGGCTACGACGGACTGGACGGCGAGCAGGACGATCACCGCGCCGACCACGCCGGCATCTGCCGGCAGGAAGGCCCACACGGCCCCAAGCTGGATGGCCGAACCGACCACGCCGCCCGTCGCGTACCAGCCCATTCGGCCGGCTCCGCGCAGGGCAGCCGTCGAAACGCTGAATACGGCTGCCGGGATCAACGACAGGGACAGCACCCGGAGGGCGGCGGCTACCACAACGTCCTGGCCCGGCAACAGGGGCGCAGCGATCCAGATCAGGGCGATCGCCCCGGCGGTCAGGCCAAGCTGGACCCCAAGGGCGGCCGGCCAGCGATCGACCCGGCCCCCGCCGGCGATCTCGCGGATCAGGACCATGTCCGTGCCGAATGTCGTGACCACGTTGGCCAGGGCGATCACGGCTCCGACGAAGGCGTACTGACCGAGGCCGACGACGCCGAGGCGGGCGGCGACGAGCACCGTCACCACGACCAGCAACGCCGTCCCGAGCAGGCGTCCCGACAGCAGCCAGGCCGTATCGCGACCGAGTGCGGCGACCCGGGTCAAGGAAGTGGGCTTGCCAGGACGGCAGGCCGCCGGCGCATCGTCACGATGCAGAAGTCGCCCCAGCCTGAAGCCGGCGCATGGGGTGAGACCCGGTCATCGAGCCAGGCCAGGCCGCGATAGAGCGTCGGATGCCGCCTGGCCAGGTTCTTGCTCTCGGCGGTGGGCGTGATCACCGACAGGCCCTCGATCGCCAGGGACTCGTAGCCCGGCCCGAAAGCGGCCACGACCCGGCGAGGGCTGTAGTAGTACACGTCGAACTGGCGACCCTCGAGGTGGGCCCGCGTGCCGCGCCGCGATAGCCTCCGGAAGGCGAAGCCAACCTGGCCGGTCAGGGCGTAGGCGAGCTCCCACAGGCAGATCGGCGGCATGACCACCCAGACGGCGATCCCGCCGGGCCGCAGGAGTCCGTCCAGCCCGCGCACGACACGCCCCAGGTCGGCCGCACAGTTGAGTCCGCCGAGGTCGGAGAAGACCGCGTCGTAGGGCCCGCCCGTCACTGCCTCCAGGTCGAGGAACGAGCAGGCCTGGACCGTCACCCGCTCTTCGAGGCCGAGTCGGGTGACCTTTTCGGCCAAGCGCTCGAGCATCCCCGGCGCAATGTCGGTCGCGTGCACCCGGTAGCCGCGCCCGGCCAGGGCGACCGCGTCGGTGCCGGTGCCCGCGTTGAGCTCCAGGACGTTGGCTCCGGGCTCGACGAAGCGCTCGAAATGCGCGTAGACCTTGGCCCGCAACCGATCCAGGTGGGGGTGACCCTCGGCGAACGCGTCGTACTTCGGGGCAG
The DNA here is from genome assembly GCA_963720965.1 of uncultured Chloroflexia bacterium. Lineage (GTDB taxonomy): Bacteria > Chloroflexota > Limnocylindria > Limnocylindrales > CSP1-4 > Palsa-1033. The sequence goes on from CAVRHD010000007.1 coordinate 198,329, forward strand.
TCTCGGAGAACGCGTCGGCGATCGTCGCCAGGCGGGCCGACCCAGCCGCCCGCGTTGCTGGCCCGCCGGCCGTCGAGGGGCCCTTCAACGGGCGCCCGCGCGTCGCTGTTCGAACCGCTGGATGCCGTCGAGGACGAGCTGATCGATCGGCAGGGTCAGCGCATCGCGCGCCCGGCCGAGTCGTTCGCGCGAGCCCATCCCGCGGATCGCTCGCCCGACGTGGGTGGCCGGCGAGACCGTGCCACCGGCCTGGCGCAGCCGGAATTCCTTGTGGACCAGGCCGTGGAGGCGGCGGTAGTAGCGGGTCGAGAACGGGCCCTGGTAGAGCATCGCCAGGTCATCCGAGGCGACCCAGTTGCGGCGATCGCCCAGGCCGGACCGGACCTGCTCGTAGAACTTCGTGCCGGGCAATGGATAGGAGACGGAGATTCCGATGTCGTCGGGCTGGCATGCCCGGACGAGCCGGCGCGTCGCTTCGATATCCTCGCGCGTCTCCCCCGGATAGCCGAACTGGAGGAAGAACCCGAAGCGGATGCCCGCCCGTCGGAGGCGCCGCGCGGCTTCCTCGATCTGCTCGACGCGGGTGCCCTTGTCCATCGCATCGAGCACCTTCTGGGAACCCGATTCGGCCCCCATCCAGACGGTCTCGCAGCCGGCGTCGCGGAGGGCCTCGACTTCACCCTCGCGCAGGAGCAGGTCCGCCCGGCTGAGGCACTTGAAGGGGGTTACGACCTGGCGCTGGCGGACGAGATCGGCGAAGGCGCGGGTCCAGCCGGGCTTCAGCCCGAAGATGTCGTCCACGAACGAGATGTGACCCGGCTCGAATGCCGTCCGCAACCACTCGAGCTCGGCGACCACGTTATCCGGGCTGCGAACGGCGTAGCGCTGGCCCCAGATCGGCTTGGCGCACCAGTTGCAGTGGAACGGGCAGCCCCGAGTCGTCGACATGTTCATCGAGAATCGACCGTGGCGCGCCCATGCCTGCCGATAGCGATCGATCTCGACCAGGTCCCAGGCCGGGAAGGCGAGGGCGTCGAGGTCCTTGAGGTTCTCGCGCCGGCCGGTCGTGACCAGCTCCCCGGCAGCACCTCGGAAGGTGATCCCGGCCAGGTCCGCCGGTTCGGCCGGCTCGTCCGGGGCGGCCAGCCGGTCGAGCAGCTCCGCCAGGGTGACTTCACCCTCGCCCCGCACGACGTACTGGGCGCCCGCGTCCAGGTAGCGCTCGGCGTTGTCGGAGGCATCGCTGCCGCACACGATCATCGTGGCGCCCCGCGCCCGGGCCATGGCGATCATCCGGAAGGCGGCCTCGCGCATCCGCAGGAGGCACATTTTCGAGAGGTAGTTGAAGTTGTCCTCGAACAGGATCGCCACGCTGGGTTGGTGGACGTCGAGCGATTCCGCCCAGTGCTCCTCGGAGTCCTCGAGCATCGCATCGAAGAGGGCGACCTCGTGCCCGTGCCGCCGGAGGTCGGCCGCCGCATAGAGCGCCCCAAGCGGCGGGTAGGGCTGCATCGCGGCCCAAAGCTTCGGGTCGAAGCGCAGGTAATACGACTGGCCGAGCAGGACGCGGGTCATGCGGCGGCTTCCTCTGATCCGGTGCGAGCCAGCTGGAGGCGGTCCAGGACATGCCGACGGTGCTCGCCCGCGTGGCCCTTGCAGGCCGTCGCGTCGAACCGTGCTTCGCCCCGCAGGACGGCCTCGGGCATCGTCCCGGTCAGGCGGGCAACCTTGCGCTGCATCTCCCAGCGTTCCACGCGGTCCACGAGCGCGAGTCCGAGGAGCGGCCGGAGCAACCGGCGCACGAGGCCTGGGCCGGGCTGCCGGATCGAGCCGGTGTAGCCCGGGTGATTCGGCAGGAATTCGCGGTACCAGGCGTTTCGCTCGAGCAGATCTCGGTACGCGTCCGCCCCCCAGATCGGCACGAGCTGAGCCAGCTCGTGAGCGGTGAATACGTCTCGTTCGGCCAGCTCAACGGCCGAATCCGCGATGAAGTAGTTCGGGCAGAGATGGACACCCCGAGTGGCAGCGAGCCGGGCGAAAGCGATCGTCAGGGCCCGGCTCAGCCACACGCGGCCGTCGTCGGTGATGACCAGCAGGTCCACGTCAGCCTCGTCGTCGGCCGCACCGACGGCCAGGGAACCGGTCAGCGCAACGAGTCGTACTGAGGAGAGTGAAGCGACGGCTCTCGCGTAGCGCACAGCCTGCGGCCTCATCCGCGCTGAAAGGGCTGCACGCCGGCGCCGACGGCCGGCCAGGTCGCGTCGCCCGGCCAGGGCGAACAGGCCCTCGTCGGACGTGATCCGCCCGGCCAGGCGGAGCGACACGAGGGCCGCTTCGACCTCGTCCAGGCCAGCCGAGATCGGGAGGTAGCGGTGGACCTCGGTTGGAGTCAGCGGCCAATCGAACAGATCGGCATAGGTGAGGGCCTCGACGATCCCTCCGTCGAGCCGAGCCCCCGCGTTGGCCGGCGGATCAGCCATCGGACCGGTCCGCGAGCAGCTCGAAAGCGAACCGGGCGATCACGCGCAGACCATCGGCGACGTCCATCTGTAAGGAAAGGAACGCCGGAAACGGCCGACTGGTTCTGTACCCGGATCTCGGAACGTCCGGTCCAGCGCTTGGCCAAGCGCCTGATCGATGTGGTCGGCGCCGCCCTTGGGCTGATCCTGCTCTGGCCGGTCTTTGGCGCGGTTGCCGTCCTGATCCTGGTCGTCGACGGCCGGCCGATCCTGTTCCGCCAGGAGCGCGTCCGGATGGGCGGGCGGTGCTTCACCGTCTCCAAGTTCCGGACGATGGTGCCCGACGCCGAGGCCCGCCAGGCGGCCCTCGGGTCCAGCAACGAGGTCCGCGGACCCAGCTTCAAGATGACCGAGGACCCCCGCCTGACCCGGACCGGCTCCTTCCTGCGGCGGTCCAGCCTGGACGAGCTGCCCCAGCTGTGGAACGTCCTGAAGGGCGAGATGAGCCTCGTCGGCCCGAGGCCGCCACTGCCCAGCGAAGTCGCCGACTACGCGCCGTGGCACCGGCGTCGCCTGACCGTCAAGCCGGGGCTCACCGGGCTGTGGCAGATCAGTGCCCGTCGCGACGACGACTTCGACCGCTGGGTCGCCTTCGACCTCGCCTACATCGACCGCTGGTCCCTGTTGCTCGACCTGCGGATCCTGATCCGTACGGTCTTCGTCGTCCTGGCGTTCGAGGGCCGATAGGGACGGTCCGTGCTGTTCAGGGGACCCGGGCCGGCACCTGCCCGTCCGGCGGCACAGCGCCGGTCGGGTTCTTCAGGGCAAAGAGGCGCAGCGCCGATTCGACCGGCCGCCCACGCAATCCGAATTCACCATCGGGCTGGTCGGTGATCGAGAACCAGAAGATGTGGCCGACGCCGGCGGACACGAATAGGCGGTAGGCCATGGCCATGTAGGCGGCCTGGGATTCGGCGTCGGTGGCCCGTTGACCGGTCTCGGTGATCCAGACCGGTTTCGCCCAGGCCTGCCCCTCGAAGCTCAATTCCTCCTCGTACGACGTCCACACCGCCTCGTCGTCGACGTCCCAGGAGTAGGCGTGGAGCGAGATGGCATCCGCGTACCTGGCGGCGCCGAGGGCGAGGAGGTCGGTGCTGAAGGAGCGCATCAGGGCAAGCCGGGCCAGATCGCCTCCGGCGAAGAGGTCCGAGCCACCAAGCGCGATGACCGTCGCGTTCGGGTCGACGCTCTTGATCTCGGTGTCGGCGACCCGGAGCAGCTCGAAATAATGCGCAGCCGAGCCGTCCTCGTAGCCCAGCATCGAGTTGGACAGCAGTGGCTCATTCCAGATCTCGTAGGCGGAGATACGCCCGGCAAACTGGGTCGCGATGCAGTGGACGAGGAGTCCCCAATCGTCGAGCGTGAAGGCGCTCCGGCGGCCCCGAAAGGCCGTCGAGAACGTCACGGCCGGACAGAGTCGGGTCGCGTCCCAGACCGTCTGTTGGTCGAGAATGGCCAGGACCTTGATCGGCGAGGCAGTCGACGCGGTGCAGCTCAGCGGGCTGCCCAGCCAGTTGAAGGCCTCGATTGCATGGGCGAGCCAGCGGTCAAGATCGCTCCGCAACCAGCACGCGCCACTATCGATCACGTCCGACCGGATCGCCGACCAGCTAGCGACGTCGGCTGCGGTCTCGACGCCGGGCAGCGAGCCGGCCGGCTCGGCGACGCCGTAGGCGATCGGGTCAGAGCCGGCGGGCAGGCCCGGCAGCGCACCGGCGTCCGCGACCGTCGCGACATCCGCTCGAGCGTCGCCCGATCCGTTCGAGTCCTGAGAGCGGCCGACCGCGAAGGCCCCGGCGACGAGCGCCCCACCGACCAGGACCGCGAGCCAAAGCGGTCCGGGTCGACGGGTGCTCAACGGTTGTCCGCCCTATGGCTTGACGGCGTTCCAGTTCTTGTAGATCCCTTTGGAGTCGCCGACGGCCTTGTCACCCGAGAAGTAGTACAGCGGCAGGCCGTTGTACGTAACCTGGAGCGCTCCGTTGGAGTCGGTTCGGCTGATCGTGCCGATCGTTCCGGTTGCGCCGGCCCCCGCGGTCGGCGTCGTCCCGGCGGGCACGGTCAGGGCCGGCCAGGTCGTGATGCAGCCGCCCGCCGACGTGCAAGCGCTCGTCCCGCTGTTGGCGGTGTCCTTCGAGAATGTGTACAGCGTCATCGAGGTCGATCCATCGACGATCAGGGTCCCGTTCGATCCAACGGTGGCGGTCGTGATCGTAGGGCTGCCGGCCGCGGTGGAGCTGCTTGAGCAGGCGGCGAGAATCGTGGCGACGGCGAGGATTCCGCCGACAAGGAATGCCTTGGTTGGGTGCATGATCCATCCTCCGAAGGTGGCCGAGCTGGTACGCGCCAAGGGGGCACGAGCCAGTACGCCGGATCCGTCCCGGGCGGTTTCGGAGAGTCTCCAGGACCGGGATCGTCAGGCCGTCGTCCCGGTCGAATCGGTAACAGGACCAGCTGCGCCAAGCAGCCGACGGATCCAGATGCCGAACCCGAGGGCCGCGACTGCCGGCACCGCGAACATGATCGCGAGGAGCGCCATCATCCAGCGAATGACGGCGACGATGTCGGTGAGACTGCCCTGGATCTCGCCCGAGCCGAGAACCGCGTCGACCTCGCGGAGTTGAGCGGCGACGTCGGACAGGCTCGATCCGAGCGCGGCGAGGTTGGCCTGGTTGTCGGCCAGGTTGTCGTGGAGGGTCGAAACCTCGCCTTGGAGCGTCGCGAGCTGGTCGGCGACGGCGCCGAATCGTCCGGCCAGCGACGCCAACGGCGTCTGGCCAAGGATGCTCACGGTCCCGGCCGTCGTCTCGAGGTCATGCAAGGTGCCGATCACCTCAGCGAGGGTGTCGTCGACCTTTTGCAACGTCGGTCCCGCCTGGCCGATCGTCGCGGCGAAGCTCGCCGAGGTGGCGCTCGCCCGGTCGAGCGCGGTTGCCGTCTTGTCGACGGTGGCGGAGACGGTATCGAGGTTGTCCGAGACCCGGCTGACGACGGTATCGAGCCGTCCTGTGAGCACGACGATCGCGCCGAGCATGACCACCGTGAGGACGATCCCGATGACGCCGTAGACCACCAGCCCGGTCGATAGTTTGCGGAGCAGTCGCTGCATCTGGGCGCTCATGCGTGCTCCTTCAGCTGTCGATCAACGACCTGACCGACCTCGTCCAGACTAATCGCCTTGGGTCGGGATCGAAGGCGCACTCTCCGCGGGCCCTGGACGGGCGCGGATCAGGACGTACAGGAGCGGCAGCTGACAAGCCACGTAGAGGACGTGGGCAGCGTAATGGCGAACGGTCTGTTCCGGCACGAACGGCCAGAACGGGAGGGGTAGGACGGACAGGATCCCGCCGACCGCGAGATTGAGCAGCGTCCAGCTGAACAACAGGCCCGAGGACAGCCTTCCCGGCCAGGCCCACCAGGCGCCGAATAGCGCGACGGCCACGACCGTGGGAACAAGGATCTCGGGAGCCATGAAGTTCAGCTCCGGGAGGGAGATCCAGTCGTGGAGAAACATCCCGAACCAGGCCAGCGCCGTCAGGGCAGCCACGAGCCGGACTGGTCGCGCCGGGACTTGGCCGATCGCGTCGATCGTGGGTGTGGTCACGCCCGACACCTAGGCGACCATCGAGGCTGCCGGCTCGGCTCCGACGGGTGACCCATGATCGACCCAGAACTTCCGAACCAGCTCGATGCTCATTGCCGGGTCCTCGAAGGGGACGAGATACGACGTGCCCGCGACGGTCGCAGCGGAACCATTGGGCAGGAGCTTGCTGGCAGCCGTCGCCTGCTCTGGCGACCAGCCCTTGTGGTCGGTCCCCGTGACGAGAAGCGTGGGCACCGAGATCGTCGCGAGGAGGCTCGTCAGATCCGGCCGGTCCAGGGAGATCGACACGATCGCGTTTCGGAGTGGACCGCGCTTGGCATGGATCAGGAACTCGTCGAGCAGGGCGATCGCGGCCGGGTCCTGCGCGCGGGTCCGCGCAGACAGCATCGTGTCGACCACCCCTTTGCGGATGAAGCCCACCGGCCCTAGCAAGCGATGGGCCATCAAAAGGCTGATCGTCCGGGCGCGCTCCACCCGCCTCAAGGCCTGGATCGGGTTCCCGAATGTGACCAGCGTCCTGCATCGCTCGGGCCATTTCGCGGCGAAGACGAGTGCAACATGGCCGCCCCAGGCATTGCCGACCCAGTCCACCGGCTCCTCGATTCCAAGGCCGTCCAATACCGTCGCGGCGGCCTCCGCGCAATCGTCGAGCGTGTATCGCCGGCCGGGGTCGCCACTCGGTCCATGTCCCGGACCGTTGATGATCACCAGCCGTCGCCCAGCGGCGAGCTCGTCCTCGACCCTTCCCCAGGACCGCTCGTCAACGAACAGGCTGTGCCATAGAACAACGCTGGGCCCCTGTCCGCGAACGCGAACTGCGAGCGGACCCACCCGCGTTTCGATCGTGCGCCGCTCACCGATGTCCGCCATTCCAGCCTCGTAGCGATGGGTTGACAGTGTCAACTGGCATTCTGCGCACGTTAGGTTGACACTGTCAACATGCAAGATGCGGATGCCGCCCCCGAGGTCACGCGCGTCGCCAGCGGGCAGCTCGAGGATCAGCTGATCGAGGCCGCACTCCGGCTGCTGATCAACGAGCCCGCGGAAGCGCTGAGCCTCCGCCGCGTTGCCCACGCCGTCGGAGTCAGCCACCAGGCGCCCTATGTTCACTTCGGTAACAAGCGCTCGTTCCTGGCCGCGGTCGCTGGAGCCGGCCTCCAGGCCGCGGCAGACCAGGCCGCCGCCGCGTTGACCGCCGTGGGCGGCGATCCAACCAGGCGCCTTCATGCCCTGATGGATGCCTATATCTCGTTCATCCGGGACAGTCCCCACGTCCACGATCTCGCCTATGGGCCATTGGTCGCAAAGTCAGACCACCCCAGCCTCCAGCAGGCGGCGATCAAGTACTGGGACCTCCTCCACGATTGCGTCGAGGCTTGTCAGCCCGCCGGCACCCCGGAACAGGAGGTTCTGCGCCGCTGCACCGCGGCTTGGGGCACCGTCTATGGAATCGCTCGACTGAGCGCTCTCGAGCAGATCCCTAGCTCCGTTCCCGGCAGCATCGACGGGCTGCTCCATGAGGCCCTGGACACGCTCCGCCGGGGATGGCAGGCATGACGGCGAGGCCCCGCCTCAAGGCGGCGGGCTGGCCGCCGGCGCAACCGATCCCAGCCAGATCCGGCTCGGGCCGCCGGACTGGGCAATCCGGCTGAAGGCGACCTTTGGGCTGCCGTCCGGTCCGATCGCCAGCCCCGACAGGTCCCCGGCACTCGTCACCGTCGTCCAGCTGAGCGGGCCGCCGGGCAAGCCCATTCCAAGGTTGATGACCGACTCGAACAAGGGCTGGACGGCCACGACGAGCTTGCCGTCCGGGTCGAATGCCGCGTACGGCACGGCGCTCGCCGGGACGGCCAGCAGCCGGCTCGTCACCCAGGCGCCAGACGCATTGGTGGTCTGGTCGACCTCTGAGTAGCCGTTGCGACGCTCGATCAGGTGGATCGCGCCGCCCGGATCGAACGCGATCGAGGGAGCAATGAACGTGCCATTCGTGGTCGGGACGTGCTTTTGGTCCCAACCGGTGGTGGTCCGCCAGGCCAGCGTGATTCCTTGCCGCGAGCCGGCCAGCTGGGCAAAGGCAACCACGGGTTCGCCCGACCGCTCCGTCGTGATCGTCGCCGTTGACGCCGGGGCTGCGAGCTTGGCGACCGTCTCCGGGCTCGTCCAGGCGCCACCGATGGGTTTCTGTTGATAGACGAGCTGGGTGCCCGCGGTCGTCGAGGCCACGTAGACCAGGTCGACCCCACCAGCCGAGTCGAGCGCGATCGAGGGCCGGGACACGAAGGTCGAGCCTGTGCTCAGCGCAATCGTCGAGGCTTGCCAGGTTCCGGAGGTGTCATCGCCGTAGGTGATGCCGTACGGCGATTCGTAGGCCACGTGCAGGTGGCCCGCGGCGTCGAACGCCGGGCTGGCATTCCAGCTCGACTGCGGATCGCCCGGCGCGAGCTGCGCGGCAGGTTCCGCATCGGGATGGGCCGGCGGTGCCCAGCCAGTGCCCGGCTTCGGGAGGCTGAACATCTGGGGGATCGTGACGAACGAGAAGCCCCGGGCGGCATACGAGTCGATGATCGCCGGCAGGGCGAGCGGCGTGAGTGGCGAACCGCAGTGCATCAGGACGATCGAGCCATTCGTGCCCTTGGTCGCGTTGGCGATCTCCGCCGCAACGGTGCGCGCGCTGGTCTGATCCCCTGAATCGACGTCCCAGCCGACCATCAGCGGATAGCCGGCGTTGGCCGCGACTTGTTGGACGAGCGTATTGGAGCTGCCATAGGGCGGGCGGAAGGCGTTGATCGATGGCCGGCCCGTCGTTTCGTCGAGGATCCGGCGATCGGACTCGAGGTTGAGCTCGAGGTCGTGGGCCGACAGGCTCGTCGGGTCGTGGTGGGTCGTCGTGTGATTGCCAAGCGGGAAGCCGAGCGTGGCGACCCAATGCCAGAAACCGGGATTCTCGCGAACGTACTGGCCGTTCGGAAAGAACGTCGCCGTCACGCCCTTTTCGAGCAGGGTGTGGACGATCGAGATGCAGGCGGGAATGTTGAAGCCATCGTCGAAGGTCAAGGCCACGACCTTTGGGCTGCTCGTTCGCGAACCGTGGTGGACGAAGGTCGCCGGCGCGACGCAACCCGCCTGGCACGCGGTTGACGGCGTCGGCGTGACTCCGCGGACGCCCCGTCGGGCTGGGTCGTGGCGATGGGCCGCCGGTCGGCGATGGCCGAGGCGTGGGCCCGGCGCAGGCCATGACGAGTGCTCCGACAAGCAGGATCAGCCAGAAGCGCTTGCGTGAGCGCGGGGGATGCGCGAGGCCCAGACGGTTCATGCGCGCCACCGGCCCATCCTAGCCACGCTTGGGATAAAGGCCCGACAACGCCCCTCGATCCCCAGGGCGTCGTTTCGAGCATGGGGCGGATCGATCGGGATAATGGGTCCATGCCTGAGCGTCGCGCCATGGGCCGCCGGAGCGTTGGCGTCGCGTTGATCGTCCTGGTCGCTCTGCTTGGCACCTTGATCGCGATCTCGTTCGTTCGATCCTCCTCGGGCGCGTCCCCGTCGACCGGCGCGTTGTCGAGCCCAACGGGCTCACTCGGAGCCACTGCGTCAATCGAGCTCACGCCGTCGGCCCAAGGGTCAGGCAGGCCATCGGCGGCGACCCAACCGATCAGCTCCGCAGTGGGGACTGCGTCGCCGGATGCGTCACTACCCTCGCCTGCCGCCATTCGGCACGTCTGGTGGATCGTTCTCGAGAACCACGAATACGGGTCGATCATGGGCAATGACCAGGCGCCGTACTTCAATGCCCTGGCGGCTCGGTATGGTCTCGCGACGAACTACTACGCGACGTCCCACCCCTCGGAGCCGAACTACGTCTCCATGGTCGCGGGTTCCACCCTCGGCGTCGTTTCGGACGGCGTCTACCATCTCGGCCAGGGCAGCCTGTTCGCTCAGCTCGAGGCGGCCGGGCGATCCTGGCGGGTCTTCGCCCAGGACGATCCGACAGGCTGTTTCACCGGAACGAGCGCCGGAGGCGGGTCAGACGGACCGGGGGCGCCCGGGACCTACGCCCGCAAGCACAATCCCGCGATCAGCTTCACCAGCGTGGCCGGCAGCGCCGCCCAGTGTCGGAACATCCAGCCGTTGCGCGACTTCGATCCGGCCGCCGGCGAGTTCGAGATGATCGTGCCCAACCTGATCAACGACATGCACGATGGCACGACCGCCCAGGGCGACGCATTTCTGCGGGCGTTCGTGCCAACGATTGTCGGCAGCGCCGCCTTCCGCGCAGGGGGCGTCCTGTTCATCACGTTCGACGAGGGAAGCTCGAACGCCGGCTCGCTTGGCGACACAGGCGGGCACATCGCGACCCTGATCGTCGCGCCGGACCTGGCGCCGGGCTATCGCGACCGGACCTACGCCGATCACTGGAGCCTCCTCCGCTCGACCGAGACGATCCTCGAGCTGCCGTGCCTCGCCAATGCCTGTCGGCGTAGGCCGATTGGGTCCTGATGACAGAGCTCTGCCAGGGCGCGCGCACGAAGATCCGAACAGTACGAATGGCCACGCGCGGGGGTACAAACGATTGACGCGCGGGTGACCTGGTGCAAGCATGTCTGGTCCGGGCTAGATAAGAGTGGTTCCCGAAGCGCTTACGCACGTTCCGGCCGAAATCGGCCGTTTGCGACGCTCGATCGGTCCCTCTCGAGACAGGGTCAAGGGCGTCGCCCAGCCTAGGGGTGACGTTCCCGGTGCCACGACGCAACGCTATCTCAACTGACGGCCGTTCCAGCCGATTCCTGATCGCGGTGGCGATCACCGCCCTGCTCGGGGTGGTGCCGCTCACCACAATTGGGGCCAGCCTCGGGGCCACTCCGCCATCGACGGCCACGGTCGACTCGGCAGCACAGCCGACGACCTCCACTGACCCGGCGATCGAGCCGGCTGCGCCACCTAACCCGGCTGCGCTGCCCAACCCGGACCAGGTGCCGCTGGTCGCCGTCACGGCGGCCGGCACCGGTGCCCGGCTGGTGATCAGCGCCCCGAAGCAGGTCGCGGTCGGCCAGACGATCACGATCGCGCTCAAGGCCATCGGCGTGAAGAACCTCGCGGGCTACGAGGGGGTGCTTCGGTTCGACCCGACGGCCGCCGAGTTCGATGGCCTGTCCCAGCGTTCGATCGCCCTGGCCGGACTCGGCCGTGACGTCGAGCCGCTCGGACCGGTCAGCATCCCGTCGGGGCTCGCGTTCGGGCTCTACTCGTGCAGCCTGCTCGGCTGCGGTGGAGCGCAGAGCACGGCCAGCCACCCGGGAGCGACCGGCTCGGTCAGCCTGGCCAAGCTGACCCTGGTGCCGACGGCCGCCGGCCGGCTCGCGATCGCCCTCGGCTCGATGCGCTTCGTCGATGCCAGCGGCAAGCTCATGACGGTCGCGCTGCCAGGAACGATCAGCGTCCAGGTGGGCACCGGCTCCACCGCCTACGCGGCGCCGCTTGCGCCCGCCCTTCGGCCCGGCCCGGCCCGCGCGGTCACGAGCGCCGATATCAGCGGCGACGGCTTCGTCGGCCCGGCCGACCTCAATATCGCGGCCATCGCCTGGGGCCTCGCGCGCGAGTCGGGCCAGAGCTGCGGCCTCGTCGACGAACCGGCCGACGTCAATCACGACGGTTGCCTCGATGTCCAGGATCTGCAGCTGATCGCCGCCCGGGTTGCCCCCCGCCCGGCGCCGCTCGCCGGCCGCCTGGCCGAGCCTTTGGTCGCCCTGGACCTCACGGTCAACTCCACCTCGGATGCTCCCGATGCGAAGCCCGGCGACGGGACCTGCGCGACCGCCGCGGCCGTTTGCTCGCTGCGCGCCGCGATCACCGAGGCCAACCTCCATGCCGGTCCGGACACGATCCTGTTCGACATCCCGGGGAGCTGGCGTCCACACGATCACCATCGGCAGCACGCTGCCGATCATCAGCGACACGACCGGCGGCGTGACGATCGACGGCTACAGCCAGCCCGGCGCAAGTCCCAACACCGACCCGGTCATCGACAACGCCAAGCTCATGATCCAGCTGACCTCGGCCGCCAATCCGAACCTGGACGCGATCTTCGTCAGCTCGGCCAACAACGTGATCCGCGGACTGTCGATGTACAACTTCCGCCGATCGATCTCATTCGAGACATCGAGTGCCCATGACAACAGCGTGATCGGCAGCTTCATCGGCACGAATGCGGCGGGCACCTACTTCTCGCCAACGTTCGTGAGCGGCGGCAACGGGGTCAACGTCACGACGGGTGCCAGCTACACCACCGTGGGTGGCACCGACCCGGCCAGCCGGGACGTGCTCACGGGCAACTCGGCGAACGGATTCTCGACCTATAACGAGCAGAGCGACCACAACGTCGTCTACGGCAACCTCATCGGCCTGGCGCCCAACGGCCTTTCGATCCGGACGTGCAGCCTCCAGTGCTACGGCAATGTTGCCCACGGCGTCGATATCAACAGCGGCTCGTCCTACAACCTGATCGGCGGGACCGGCGCCGGCCAGCGCAATGTCATCTCCAACAACCACGGCGAGGGCATCGAGTTCTCCCATGGCTCCACGACCGACAGCAACCAGGCCGTGGGCAACTACATCGGTACCGATGTCACGGGCAATGCCGGCGCGGCCAACAAGTTCGGCAACGGCCTGAACGGCATTCACCTGCAGGACGCGGTGACCGACGATACGGTCGCCTTCAACGTCGTCGTCAATAACGGCCAGCGGGCGGACGGCTCGGAGGTCATGGGCGGGATCGGGGTCGAGGGCTTCTATGCCGCCGGCGCCTCGATCCACGACAACATGATCGGGGTGGGACGCGACGGTGTAACGCCGCTGCCCAACAAGTTCTTCGGCGTCGACATCCATTTCAACGCGAGCTGGATGACGGTCGGCCCGAACAACGTGATCGCCAACAACCCGAGCGGCGTCATCGTCAGCGATGCGAGCGATGTCTTCAACACGATCACCCACAACGCGATCTACAACAACGGATCGGGCAAGACAGGCCTGGGCATCCAGCTGCTCAACCACTCGAACCATTCGGTCACGCCGCCGGTCCTGAGCCCGTCGGGCGTGTCGCTGACGGCGGCGACGGGAACGGCCTGCGCCGGCTGCACGGTGGAGGCCTTCCTGGCCGCCCCGGATGCCGCCGACGCGAGCACCGGGCTGGCCGGCCAGGGCAAGGTCTTCCTCGGCAGCACGATCGTGCCCGCCAGCGGTGCCTTCACGGTTGGCCTCAAGCCGGCGTTGGCCGCCGGGACGAAGGTCACCGCCACGGTCACCGACGCGGCCGGCGAGACGTCCCAGTTCAGCACGAACGTGGCCGCAGCCTCGATCCCCGCGCCGACCCCTCCGCCGACGCCACTGCCGACCCCCAAGCCGACGCTCACGACGTACGCGGCCGACACCTTCACCCGAAGCCTGACGAGCACGTGGGGCCGCGCGGACATCGGCGGCAACTACGCCGGCTTCTACTGCACCAACGCCGACATGAACGTCACGGGCACGGCCGCCACCGTTCTCGTCCCCGACCCGCACCACCCGACGAGCTGCACCGATCCGGTCACCGTCAATACGAACTATCGGGGCGGCTACCTGACCAACGTCAGTGCCGAGAACGTCGACGTCCGGTTCCGGGTGGCGACGGCCACCCTGGCAACCTCGGACAACATCAACGTCGGCTTCGACGTGCGCCGAGTCTCGGGCTTCACCTCGTACCGCGGACAGGTCCGGCTCACGCCGACGAACCAGGTCTGGCTCCAGGCCGACGCGGTCTTGAACGACAACATGACCCCCCTCGGGACGAGCCTGCGAGCCCATGCGGCGAGCGTCACCGCCAACTCATTCATCTGGGTCCGGGGCCAGGTCACCGGGACAAACCCCACGACGATCAAGCTGAAGGCCTGGAACGACGGGACCCCTGAGCCGAGCGCCTGGGATTACACGACGACCGACTCCACCGGCGTCCTCCAGGCGCCGGGGGCGGCCGGTCTGCTGGCCTGGCTGGCACCGGCCTGGAACCAGGGCCCGATCACGGTCAGCTTTGACGACTTCAACGTGACCTCGCCGATCAGCGGCACCGTCGCCATCGCCCCGATCGCCAACTTCAGCGCGGTCCAGACCGCCGGGACCCTCGCAGTGAAGTTCACCGACACCTCGACCGGCGGGGCGGCGACGTCCTGGTTCTGGGACTTCGGCGATGGCTCCGGGTCGACCAGCCAGAACCCGACTCACACGTACTCCGCGACGGGTAGCTACCAGGTCAAGTTGATCGCCACGAACAATGGCGGCTTCACCTCGAAGACCAGCACGGTGATCGTCAATCCCCCGCCCGGCCCGCGCGCCACGTACCACACCCTGGCCCCGACCCGGGTCCTCGACACCCGCTCGGGGACCGGCCTGTCGGGCCGGTTCGTGAGCAACGGTCCCACGCTCGTTTGCGGTGGCCGGTGCCGGGGGCATTCCGAGCGGGGCGATCGCGGTCACCGGCAACCTGACCGTGACCGGCCAGACCCAGGCGGGCTTCGTCGCGCTGACGACCAGTGCCCAGAGCCACCCGGCCACCTCGACCCTCAACTTCCCGCTCGGCGACAGCCGGGCCAACGGGGTCACGGTGGCCCTGGCTAGTGGCCACCTGTGGGCGACCTACGTGGGCTCGAGCTTGTCCGCCACGACCAATCTCCTGTTCGACGTGACCGGCTACTTCACGCCGGACCTGAAGGGCGCCACGTACCACACCCTGGCCCCGACCCGGGTCCTCGACACCCGCTCGGGGACCGGCCTGTCGGGCCGGTTCGTGAGCAACGTCCCACGCTCGTTTGCGGTGGCCGGTGCCGGGGGCATTCCGAGCGGGGCGATCGCGGTCACCGGCAACCTGACCGTGACCGGCCAGACCCAGGCGGGCTTCGTCGCGCTGACGACCAGTGCCCAGAGCCACCCGGCCACCTCGACCCTCAACTTCCCGCTCGGCGACAGCCGGGCCAACGGGGTCACGGTGGCCCTGGCTAGTGGCCACCTGTGGGCGACCTACGTGGGCTCGAGCTTGTCCGCCACGACCAATCTCCTGTTCGACGTGACCGGCTACTTCACGCCGGACCTGAAGGGCGCCACGTACCACACCCTGGCCCCGACCCGGGTCCTCGACACCCGCTCGGGGACCGGCCTGTCGGGCCGGTTCGTGAGCAACGTCCCACGCTCGTTTGCGGTGGCCGGTGCCGGGGGCATTCCGAGCGGGGCGATCGCGGTCACCGGCAACCTGACCGTGACCGGCCAGACCCGGGCGGGCTTCGTCGCGCTGACGACCAGTGCCCAGAGCCACCCGGCCACCTCGACCCTCAACTTCCCGCTCGGCGACAGCCGGGCCAACGGGGTCACGGTGGCCCTGGCTAGTGGCCACCTGTGGGCGACCTACGTGGGCTCGAGCTTGTCCGCCACGACCAATCTCCTGTTCGACGTGACCGGCTACTTCAGCAACTAGGCGGCCTGCCGACGATGCCCATCTGCGTCACGATCCTGCCGGTAGCCAGGTGAGATCGCCCGGGTCCAGGCGAACCCGGCTCGCGCTGAACAGCGTCGTTGCCCTGGTGGCGGCTGGCGCCCTCGTGGTCGGCGCGGTTGTCTCGCTCCATCCGCGACTCTGGCTGTTCTCGGATAGCTCGGCGGTTGGCGACGGGCCGGTGCTCGGCGAAATTACCTTCCCGCCGCTCCCCAGCGAAACCCCTTCGTCGACCGAGGCGCCGAGCCTCGGCCCGTCGCCATCTGACAGCCTCCCGCCATCTGCGCCATCTCTCGCGCCGTCGCCGTCGCCGGTTCCCGCGGTCCCAACCGGGATCCCGACACCACGGCCCACGCCGGTGCCCACGCCGGTGCCCACCCCCGTTCGAACGCCGCTCCCAACGCCGGCGCCCACTCCCCCTCCGACGCTCGTGCCAACGCCGGTGCCGACCCCCGTTCCGACGCCGGTGCCGACTCCGGGCCCGCCTGCGAGCCTGACCCTGACCGGGAGCGCCGGCGATCTCCCATCGGGCGGCTCAGCCCGGACCATTACCGCGTCCGTCCGCGACGCGCTGGGCGATCTCCTGGCGGGACAGGTGGTCAGCTTCAGCGCGGTGGCCGGCCCAGGCACCGTGACCGGTCTGGGCGGCGTCACGACCAACGGCTCAGGCGTTGCCATCGACGAGGTGGTCGGGAGCCTGGCCGGGGCAATCACCATCGAAGCCCGCACAGCCGGTGTGCGCGCGACGCTGACGCTGACCGTGGTAGCCGGGGCGCTCGACCACATCACGTTGACGCCGAGCTCGATCTCGGCCTTTGCCGGCCAGGCGCAGGCCTTCGCGACTCGTGCCTACGACGCGGCGGGCAACCTGATCGGCGACGTGTCGGCTACTGCGATCCTGCAGATCAGTCCCGACGGCACCTGCGGGACAGGGACGTGCACGGCATTCAAGCGCGGGTTTTACACCGTTACGGCGAGCTACTCGGGCCTCGTCGCGACGGCGACCATGCGTGTCCGCCACGAGTGATCGCTTTGTTGCACATCCAAACGGCCAGAGTTCAGGCCGTGGAGCCCGCGTAGAGCGTGATGTGCCAAAGGCAGCGGCTCACGCCGATGTCGGTCGGAACTGGTACGTCACCGTCAGCGAACCTGGGCCTCGATAGACGGCCCAGCCGATGAGGATCAGGATCCCCGGCACGAGCACGAAGAGGAGTCCGATCACGCCGGCGATGAGCAGCGCGGTTGAGCGATCGCCTTCGACCCAGGTCTGGGCGATCGGGAACCAGCCCGCCTGCGACATCCGTGCCGCGTCGAGCTGGAAGCTGTGTTGAGCACTCTTGCCGGAATAGGTCCGGACCTGGACCTGCGGTGGCGGCTGGCCTGCCGAACTCATGCTCGTCCCTTCAGATGAATTGCCGGTAAGCGGTAATCGTTGCGATCCTCACAGCCCGTCGGCAGGCTCCCATAGCTCGACCCGGTTGCCCTCGGGGTCTTCGAACCAGCCGAAGCGGCCCAATCCACCGAAGCTCTCGACCTGGTCATCGACGTGAGCGCCGGCGGCGCGCAGCTGGGCCAGCATGGCATCGAGATCCCGAACGCGGAAGTTCACCATCCACTGGTTCTCGCGCTTTCCGAAGTAGGTTGTCTCGGCATCGAACGGGGCCCACACCGTCTGGCCCAATCGATCAGGGTCCTCGCGCTCGCGCCACGGAATCACGACCGTCGCATCGTCGCCCTCGCCCGGTGGCAGTCCGAGGTGGTCCTCGTACCACTGACGCAGCCGGTCGGGCTCCTGGGCGCGAAAGAAGACCCCGCCGATCCCGGTGATTCGCTCCATCGAGAGATCTTAGAACGAGGGCGCACCCGGTTTGACCTGCAACCGTCGACGGATCCCGTTCGTGGGCTTAGCCACTACGCAGCTTCGGCGATCCGCAGCCGGACCGTCCAGGCGCGCAGTGCTTCGACCAGCTCGATGAGCGACGCTCGGATTTCCTCATCGACAAGGTTCCCCGCCGTGTCGAAGTGGGATGCCGCCGCCCCCACCAGGAGCTCGGGCTGGGGCATCACGCACGCCCCCGTGAAGACGCAGGCTTCTCGAAGCTCGGCCTGGGCGCGAGCCGTCGAGCCCTGCCCCGGGCTGGCTCCCGTGATCGCAATCGGCTTGTCGCGAAGTGGGCTCGTCGAGCGCGGGCGCGACGCCCAGTCGAGGGCGTTCTTGAGCACGCCCGGAACGCCATGGTTGTACTCCGGCGTTGCGATCAGCAGGCCGTCTGCTTCGGCCATCGCTCGTTTTAAGGCAACGACCGACAGTGGTTCGCCGGCATCCTCGACGTCCTGGTTATAGAGCGGGATATCACCCAGGTCGAAGATCTCGAACGAGATCCCAGCCGGCGCAAACTCCGCGGCCGCCCAAATCAGTCCGCGGTTGAAGGAATGGCGCCGGAGGCTTCCGGCGAACCCCAGGATCCGGATCTGGTCCACAGCTTTTCACGTCCTCTCATGTCACCTTGGAGCGCCACCGTGGGAGCTCAGGGGCGCCGACTTCAGCTTGCGCCGACTGTGGCTGTACCGGCTGGGAGCCACGGAGTAGGCTGGGCGGGAGCGCGCGAGAGTGGGGGTCGTGGCCGTGGGCCGACAGAGGATGTCGCGTCGATTGACCCGTGGTCGATTGACCGTTGGGACGGCGGTCGTGTGCACGGCGGCGTTGCTCGGGGCCTGCTCGAGCTCACCCTCGCCGAGCCCCGTCTCTGAGGAATCGGCGGGATCGAGCCCGATCACCGCCTCGATTTCGAGCCCATCCTCGCAGCCGAGCGCGACGAGCCAGGCAAGCCCGACGCCGAGGGCGTTGCCGACGCCAACAGCCTTGCCGACGGCAACTCCCGGACCGTTGGTGATCAGCTGGCATCGCCAGTCCGGACCAACCACGTCGACGACCGATGGCTGGGGCCTGATGGTCGGCGCGACCCTCCTGGACGTTCACGGGTCGGCGATCCTGAACGTCGACACCGATGGTGACGGTCCCCAGGTCTGGATCTCCGTGGACGGCCTGCATTGGGGAGCCGCAGCGGTGCAGGATCTGCGCAAGACAACGCCCAGCAATGACTTGCTGACCTTGAGATCGATCGCGGTCGGTGGGCCTGGCCTCGTGGCCGTCGGTGAGTTCGATGACACGCTCGACGACACGTCGACGTCGGTCGTCTGGGCTTCGACCGACGGGCGTTCGTGGAACGTCGTCGACGATCCGGCGATCGCCCAAGGCCTCGGTCTGCAATGGGTTGGGTCAGTCGGCGGCACCTTGATCGCCTTCGGTGCCGTGTCGAACGGTGGCGTCAATGCCGCCCAGGACTGGACATCCTCGGATGGCCTCCATTGGCAGGTCGGCAGGAGCGCCTCGGCTGCTCAGGTCGCCGACGGCCTGATCGACCTCGAGTCGGCGAACGGCGCGCTGACTGCGTTCGTCGGACCGCCGACCGATACGAACGACAACTTCGTCAACGGCAAGTCGATCGAGGTCTGGCGTGCGACCGATGTCGGCACCTGGCAGCAGGTGGGAACGCTGCCCGGATCCACGAGTCCGGAGGTCCACGTCGCCCAAGGTCCGCTCGGATGGATCGCGACCGGCTTCGGAGCAAAGAACGCAAGCGTTACCTGGCTGTCACCCGATGGCGCGACGTGGGCGGCGGTGGCCGAGCCAACGCCGGTCGGTTCCGAGGGCGGGCTCGTTGTCGATTCGTCCGGGTTCATCGCGACCGGCTTTCGGAATACGTCGCAAGGCTGCGTTGCGGAGGAAAAGGACAACATCGGCGAGACCTGGACGTCATCCGACGGCCGGCTCTGGCGCCAGATGCCAGAAGATCCCCAGTTCAAGGGCGCCGCCATCCAGACGATGCTGATCCGGGACCGCACCCTCATCGGCATCGGCCTCGACTGGAACCCGAAGGCGTCCGGCTCCGTGGTTTGGACGGCCCCGCTGCCGGCGACCAGCATCGCTGCCGGGCCGACGCCGGTGCCCAGCCAGAAGTCGGTCCCGGTCGTCGGCTGCGGGGATTGACGTGGGCTGATTTGGGCCTTGGGCGACGGCTATCCTCGGAAGTCCCCGGCCTGCGGGTCCATCGGTCGGGACACCTCTGAGGAGCCATATCCGTGACGTATCGCATCGAATGGGTCCGCAGCTCGTGCCGGATGCTCAACGAGATCAGCGCCGAGTTCGAGCGGAGCCAGCCGTTCGCCGGGATGACCATCGGGACGGGGATCCACCTCGAGCCGAAGACCGTCGCGTTGCTGCTGACCCTGCAGGCCGGCGGAGCGAAGGTCGTATCGACCGGCAACCTCAATTCGACCCAGCCGAGCGCCGTTGACTACCTCCGCGACCACGGCGTGACCGTGTTCGGCGGGCCGACTCGGGATCCCGTCGAGAGGGCCGGCCATCTCGACGAGGTCCTGGCCGCCGAACCGCACCTCCTGCTCGACAACGGCGGTGACCTGTTCGTGCGCTACCTCGACCACCCCTACGAGCGCCTGCTCGGCGGGACCGAGGAGACGACCTCGGGCCGGATGCGACTGGCCGAACTGCGCGACGAGATCGCCAAGCCGGTCCTGGTGATCAACGACAGCCCGATCAAGCAGTTCGCCGAGAACCGCCACTCGGTCGGCCAGGCCGTGGTCGAGTCGTTCCTGCGGATCACCAACCGGGCCACGAACGGCCGGCGAGTGACGGTCTTCGGATATGGCGCGTGCGGCAAGGGCGTCGCACTCAACTTCCGGAACAACCACGCGATCGTGTCGGTCGTCGAGATCGATCCGGTCCTCCGGCTGGAGGCGATGTTCGACGGGTTCAATGTCCCACCGCGCGAGGAGGCCCTGGCCAGCGCCCAGATCCTCATCACCGTCACCGGCGCCCGGCGAGTGGTCACGGCTCCTGATTTGGCGCTGCTGGCGGACGACGTCGTGATGGCCAATGCCGGCCACTTCCCGATGGAGATCGACGTGGCCGACCTGTTGGCCGATCCGAGCGTCCAGGGCCATTCAGGCGACGAGGGGATCACGACGGTTCGACTGCTCGACGGGCGGCAGATCCACATCCTGGGCGAGGGCCACATGGTCAACCTGGCGGGGCCACGCCCGATCGGCAACTCGATCGAGTCGATGGACCTCGGCTTCAGCCTCCAGGCTCGCTCCCTCGAGGCAGTCGCAAACAAATCGGTCGGCGCAGAGTCATGCGTCGTGCCGGTCCCGCGCTCGATCGACGAGCAGCTGTCGCGCCAGTACGTCGAGCTGGCGCGCGGTACGTCGGTGACCCTCATCTAGACCTGCTCGACACCTAGAGCACGACCTCTGCTGGCAGCGCACGCGACAGAAACAGCGGCATCGATTCCGTGTAGCCGTAGGCACCGGCGTCGAGGACGGCGAGGCAGCTCACCGACCTCGGGCAATCCGATCGGGGTGTCCCGGGCGAGGATGTCCAGGCCGGTGCACAGCGGGCCAGCAATCGTGACAGGCTCAAGGTCGCCAACGATGGCACCAGGAACGAGACGCCGAATTCGCTGGGGTTGACCGACAAGCGCCGGTCGCAGCAGGTGGTTGATCCCGCCATCGAGGATCGCGATCGCCCGTCCGCGAACCCGCTTCGTGTCGACGACTCGGGCGACATAGGCGCCCGCGGGCCCAACGAGGAACCGACCGGGCTCGATCAGGATCCTCGTCTCGGCCGTGTAAGGGTCCGCCGCCCAGCCTGGCGGAGCCTCGGCAAGACCGACGCCAAGGGCCTCGAGGTCGAGCGGCGGTTCACCATCGGCGTACGGGATCCCGAGCCCCCCGCCAACGTCGATCGTCCGGAGTGCGAAGCCAAGCTCGGCCGCGAGCGCACGACCGAAGGCCAACGTCTGCCTCGACATGGCGGACCAGCGCGGCGGCATCGAGGACGTTCGAGGCGCCGAAGGCGTGAATCCCGCGGAGCTCGAGCCACGGCGAGTCGAGCGCCGCCCGCGCCGCGACGCGGAGATCGTCATCGTCCATCCCGAACTTGCCTGCGTCGAGGTCGCCGATGATCCGGTTCGCCTCGAGCGGGGCTGCATCGGCTGGGTCGATCGAGCGACGCAGCAGGATCGGGACTCGCCGCCGGCCGATCCGGCGATCGAGGCGAGCCGGCGCAATTCGCCCGGTGATTCCACCGTGATCAGGCCGATCTCCGCGGCAACAGCGGCAGCCAGCTCGTCGTCACGCTTGCCTGGCCCGGTGAACACGATCTTGGCCGGATCGATGCCGGCCGTGAGGACGCGATCGAGCTCGCCGCCCGAGGCAACGTCAGCGCCGATTCCCAGCTCGGCCATCCGGGCGAGGACGGCCGAGTTCGGGTTCGCCTTGACGGCATAGGCAAGATCGAAGCCGTCCGGGAGGGCGGCCCGGAGCGCCGCGACCCGTCGCTCGACCACCTCGAGGTCGTACAGGTAGAACGGCGTGTCGTGGGCCTCGGCGAGTGCCTCGAGGTCGATCGCATCAAGGTCGATCGCCAGGAGGTCCGCGGCGGTCGGACGGGGTGACATCGCCAGGCTCATCGGAGGGCCGTTTCGAGGGCAACCCGGGCACTTGTCCCGGCGTCGCGGTACTTCACGATCAGTGCCGTCGCCATCCCCAGGCCATGCCGCTCGGCAAATGCCCCTCGGGCCGGCCGCACGCCCGGGACGACGACGGCACCGGGAGGCACGACAAGCGGCTCGTCCCTGGTGCCGGCGAGAATCCGCTGACCGACGAGGTCGTAGATCGTCGAGGTCCCGGTCAGGATCACCCCCGCCGCGATCACCGCGCCCGCCTGGACTTGGACCCCCTCCAGGAGGCAGGCACCTGCGCCGACGAACGCGTCGTCCTCGACAATCACCGGCCGGGCGCCGGCCGGCTCGAGGACCCCGCCGACCTGGACAGCCGCGGCTAGATGGACCCGGGCGCCGATCTGGGCACAGGACCCGACGAGGACATGCGAATCGATCATCGCGTCCTCGCCGATCCAGGCCCCGATATTCAGGAAGGCCGGAGGCATGACCACGACCCCCGGCTCGAGGTGGACGCCCGCCCGGATGCTCGTCCCGCCGGGCACGATCCGCCAGGGCCGCCCGGCAGCCTCTGCCAGCAGCGCGTCGGGCGAAGCAAAGAGCTGCTTGGGCGGGACGCCGACCCGGTCCTGGAAGGCGAACGGCCCGATCGCCCAGCCCTCGGTCCGGCGGTCCGCGAAACAGGCCAGGATCGCCGCCTTGGCCTCGGGGTTCACCCGCCAGCCGTTGGGCGGCGGCCGGGTCCGGTTCGGCCGCGCGGAGCCTCCCCCGTTCGAGCTCGATCAGCGTGGATTCGTCGATCTCGATCATGCGATCGCCTCCTCGATCGGACCGAGCGAGGCCACGGATCGACCCGCCGGCAGCTCGACGAGGCCGAGGCCGCGCAGGAGCGTGGTCAGGGCCTCGCGTGGTCCGGCGTCCAGTGACAGCAGCGGCCGGCGGCACGCGTCGGATGGGATCAGGCCCATGGCCAGCAGCGCGGCCTTGGCCGGGACCGGGTTCGGTCCACCCCGGAAGTTCGCCAGCATCAAGGGCAGCCAGCGCTCGTGGAGACGCCGGGCCTCGGTCCAGTCACCCGCCCGGGCTGCCGCGCACAGGGCCGCCATGTCGCCCGGGATCTCGTTGCTGGCGACCGAGACGACGCCGTCGCCGCCCAACGCGAGCACCGGCAGGGTCCAGGCGTCATCGCCGGCCAGGACGGCCACATCGGCGGGCCGCTCCCGACAGATCCGGGCGATCTGCTCGAGGTTGCCCGAGGCCTCCTTGATCGCGATCACCCGGGGATGGTCGGCCAGGCGCAGGAACGTGTCGGCCTCGACATTCGAGCCGGTTCGCGAGGGCACGTTGTAGACGACGATCGGCAGGTCGCCTTCGTCGGCGATCGCCCGGAAGTGCGCCTCGAGCATGCGCTGGTCGGGACGGTTGTAGTAGGGCGCGACGACGAGCGCTGCATCGGCGCCGAGGGCCGCCGCCCGGCGAGTGGCCGCGATCGTCGCCCTCGTGTCGTTCGTGCCGGTGCCGGCCACGACGGCGATCCGGGAACGCGAAGGGCGGGCGCTGGCGATCTCGAGGGTGATCTCGATCAGACGGTCACGTTCGTCCGCGCTCAAGGTCGGGGCCTCGCCGGTCGTGCCACATGGGACAAGGCCGTCGATCCCGGCCAGGATCTGCCACGTCACGAGCCGTCGGAAGGCGGCCTCGTCGACGGCTCCGTCGGTGGTAAATGGCGTGACGAGCGCGGTCAGGGCGCCGCGCAGGCGTGGTCGGGTGGTCCGGTTGGTGCGCTGGTAGCTGGACATTTGGGTACCTCTTTTTCGGGTGGGTGAGTGGTCAATTGCGGTTGGCGGCGAGGAGGTCGTCGACGACTTCGTCAAAGGAATGGATCCCGGGCGCCCGCGGATAGTTGAGGAGCCAGTCCCCCGCCGCGATCGCGCCACCGGCATAGGCCGATCGATCGCGTGCCGTCAGCCGCAGCTCGACCGTCTCGCCGGGGGCATCGAAGCCGACGAGATGCATGCCCGGGCTCGCGCCCGCCCGCAGGACGGCGACCTCAAGCAGGGCTGGATCTGCCGGTCCGCCAGGATCCGTGTCGAGTGCCCGGATGCCGCGCTTCCTGGGGTGCGCCGCAACGAGGCGGCGCGCAATCTCCTGGGCCGTGCCCGACGGCCGGTCGGCCTTCGCGGCGTGATGCCATTCGACGACATACGGATCGAACGCGTCGAGCGGGCCATACAGGCCGACGGCTGCGTCGACCAGCCGGAAGAACAGGGTCACCGCGACGCTGAAATTCGGCGCGACGACGGCGGCCGCATCGGAACGCTGGAGTGCCCGGTCCACGGCTGACCTGGCACTCGACCAGGCGGTCGTGGCGATGACCAGGCGGCGGACTCCCGCCGACAAGGCTGATTCGACATTGGCCTGGACCGACGAGCCCGCACTGGCCTCGAACACCAGGTCGACGCCGGCCAGCGTGGCGACTGGGTGTCGGCCGTTTGCGGGTCGGCCGAGGATCGTCGGGCGGATCCCGGTCCGGGCACCGAGCAGGTCGCCGATCTCGTTGCCGAGCCGGCCGTCCCCAAGGATCGCGATATTCATGCCAGGTCTCCCTGTTGGCTGGATCCGGAGGGGGAGGCCTTGCCCGCTGGGCAAAAAGAAAGAGCCGCGTCACCCGATGGTGTCGCGGCCCTCGATGCCTCCCGTCCCTGGAGGCCCTTGGTCGGCGGTGGTACGCGCCGTTAGAGCCCCAGGGCCCGAGCCAATCGGCTGGGCCGCCAGAGCTTCTGCTTCGCCTCGAACGATGCGAGCTGACGGTGCATAACGGGAAGAGTATGCGATAGATCGCTCGTAGGCAACAGGGTGGCCGTGAGTCGCGCCGCGCTCAGAACGGGCCGATCCCGCCGAGCAGGTTCTGGAGGGGTGACTGCTCACCGAGCTCCTGGGCTTCGACGCGCTCGAGGGCGATGACGATCGCCAGGCCGAGCGGCACTTCGAAGCCGGGCGTGATCTGGATCCCGTACCCGTCATGAATGCTGAACCAGGCTCGGGACACAGCGATCGACCACCTGGCCAGCCTGGTCCTTGACCTGGAACTCGCGGTTCATCCAGTCGCCCTGGATCGTCAGCTCCTGACCGCCGGCGAGGCTGATCTTGAACTTGTCGCCGCCCATGTGGAAGATCGCCTCCTGGACGGTCGCCACCGCCTGGCCGCCTTTCGAGATGCTGATGGTCTTGTGCATGTGGGGGGTGAGCGGCTTCGAGATCTCGTAGAGCGCCTGGCCATTGAGGTCCTTGAGGACGTGCGTGCCGCGCAGGGTGAAGAGCGAGCCGTCGACTTCGAAGGTGTGGTTGCCCTGGCCGTCTTCGATCCACAGGTCGCCCGTCAGCGACAGCAGCTTCTGGTTGAGGACGTAGATCAGGGGCTGGCCATCCGGCGCCGGCGACGCCGGCGGAGCGCTGATAGGCGCCGATACCGGCTGCGGAACGCTGGCCGGCTCGGCAGCAGGCGGCTCGGGCGAGGTCGGCGATTCGGGGGCCTTCGCCTGGGTGAAGGCCGTGGCGCCGCACGCGGGGCACTTCGCGGCAGCCCCGAGCTGTTGGTAGTGCGCCTTGAGCGCGACCTGGTCCGCGAACTTGCCGCCGATCAGCGAACCGAGCTGACTGGTGATCGCCTGGACGTTCGGCCGTTCCTCGGCGATCTCCGTCGGGACGAGCCAGGTGTGCTGGCAGCGTGTACAGGTTCGCAGATACCCGCCATCGGCCATGTCAACCTCCTGGGCACTACGAGTATACGGATCGCTCGATGAAAGCCTGTGGACCAGGCCCCGCGATCTCGGCGACGGGCTCGTGCGTCGCGATCCGGCGTGGTACGACCATTTCGCGGTCTCGGCCACGATGAACCTGAGAGGTACCTGTAATCCGCGGGTCCCGGGTTACAGTCGCTCTTCGGGGCGACGACCCACACACTCTGTCATACATTCCGAAGCTCGCAACCCTGGAGGTTGAGCATGCCCACCATCTCGAAGATCAGCCCGTGCCTGTGGTTCAACGGCGAGGCCGAGGACGCAGCGAAGCAGTACACGACCATCTTTCCGAACAGCCGCATCTTGAGCGTCGATCGCTCCCCGGCGGATACCCCGAGCGGACCAAAGGACATGGTCCTGACGGTGACCTTCTCGATCGCCGGCCAGACCTTCATCGGGCTCAACGGCGGGTCGAATTTCAAGTTCAACGAGTCGATCTCCTTCTCGATCGACTGCGACGACCAGGCCGAGGTCGATCGCTATTGGGATGCCCTCATCTATGGCGGCGGCGAGCCGAGCGTGTGTGGCTGGTTAAAGGACCGCTTCGGCGTGTCCTGGCAGGTCATCCCGCGGCAGCTGCCGGAGATGCTCCAGAGCCCGGACCGCGAGGCGGCAGGTCGGGCCATGGAGGCCATGCTCAAGATGACCAAGATCGACTTGAGCGAGCTCGAGTACGCCTTCAACGGGACGCCTGCCACTCGGTGATCGCGGAGACGAGCGTGGAAGAGGCGACTCGTTACAGCGATGTCCCTGCAGGGTGCGCGGCGCCGACGTTGGTGGCCACCTCGCCGATGATGGCGGCGAGCTCGGTCGGGCGGGACCACATCGGCCAGTGGCTCGTCGGCAGGTCGATCCAGGTGATGTCGTGGAGTTCGGGGATCCCGGCGAGGAACGCCCACTCGGGGTGCTCTTTCGCGTACGTCTGGTACTCGGCCGCGGTGTATCCGGTCGCGATGATCGTCGAGGGGATGTCACGACGGGCGTCATTGGTGAAGGCGTAGTCCTCGCGCAGCAAGGCACCTGGGACCGGGACAGCCCGATCCCGGAACTCGGCCAGCTGCGCCTCGGTCAGGCCGGTGAGGTTCTCCTCGGCGACTAGCTCGTCCCAGACGAGCGGCTTCTCGGCTTCGGCGAAGTCGGGATCGAGCGGCGGCTTCCCGGGCGCGGTATCGACGTAGACCATCGCGGCGATTTGCTCGGGCACGAGGTCACTCGCGGCGTAGCCCGCGAACCCGCTGGCACTGTGGACAGCCAGGACGACCGGCGTGTCGGTCGCCTCGATCGCCCGGACGATCGCTTCGACGTGGTCGGCGAAATGGATCGAGGATCGGTCGGTGTCGACCGACTCGAGGCCAGGCAGCGTAAGCGCGGTCACGGCATGGCCATCGGCCCGGAGCTTCTCGGCAACCTCGTCCCACGCCCACGCTCCGAGCCAGAACCCAGGGACCAGGATGATCGGGGCAGTCATCGGCTTCTCCTTCGCGCTGACCCAGCACACATCACGCCGGCTCCAGGATTGCAAGATTGCCCGGTTCCCAGGCATAGGCGAGAACGAAGAAGCTGCGCGATCCGTCGCCGTTCTCGATAACGCGAAACGCGGCGTTGTGGATGTGCGTAAACCCGGGCAGTCCGAGGTCGCGGCCGATGTTGATCTCGGACACGAGGTTGCCGTCGTCGAAGACGTAGATCGGCGCCGGCGTGCTGCCGCCGGGACCCTCGAGGCAAGCGACGAGCGCAAACCGATCGTAGTAGTCGACGCTGCACGGCCTCGCACCGGGAGGCAGGGCCAGGCCGCCGACGTAACGTCCCTGTGACGTGAACGACTCGAGGCGGGCGTTCTCTCGATCGGCGACCGTGAGCACCGTCGTGCCCGGCACGCGGGTGATCCCATGGGCAACCTGGAACCGCCCATGGTCGGTCCCGCTGCCGCCGAAACGCAGGGGTCCCCATTCTGCTGGTCCGGCCCCGTCGCTCCCAGCCTGAAACGGATCGCAGCTCGAACAGAAGTCGTCGGAATATCCGGCTGCCGCGAACAGGAGTTCGTCAGAGTAGGCGACGTCGCACACGTTGAAGGGCGACCCACCCGGCCCGTTCGGGTTGCCGAAGGTCCGCACGATCCGACCGTCCGTATCCGTTAGCCAGACGCGCTCCGCCTCATCGGACGCGAGCGCCAGGTACGTCTCGCCTTCGTGGTGGATGACCGTGGCCCCGTGGACATTGGACCGCACGATCGCCGCATCGCCGCCGATCACGTCGATCCGGTCGAGCTCGGGAGTGAGGCGGAGGAGGCCGACACCTTTGAGGCTGAACCAGGTCGAGTCATCTCCGCCGTCGATCACACGATCGGGCACGAAGGAGCTGTGGGCCGCTTCCAGGTGCTGCTCGATCGGCGAGGGGAGCTTGATCGGTCGAGCCCGAAACGTGAACGGTCCCGTGCCGGTTGTCTTCAGTCCCATGACCGGAAGATAGCGCGAACGGCAGCGGAGGATGCCGAACAAACGCGCTCAGTCGAAGGTGTGCGCCGCCCGATCGAGCATCCGCTGCTGGCTGGCTAGAGCGGCGCGGGCGTCTTTCAGTGACGTGGCCACGAACTGGGCAGGATCACCCGGGCCGAGCTGGCCGACGAGCGGCAGGTCCGCGGTCGCGACGACCCCACCGATCGGATAGCCGCCTGTCGTCGGCGCATCGACGAACAGGATGATCGGTTGGCCACCCGGCACGATCTGAACCGCGCCCGGCACCGTGCCCCTGGAAACCAGCCGGCCGGCCGTCTGCGGATCAACCTCGATCGATGGGCCCTCTAAGCGGATGCCCACCCGGTTCGAGCTCGGCGCGACCACCCACGGCGTGTCGACCAGGGCCTCGAAGGCCCCCTTCGCGGCTCGGCTCACGGTTGGTGGCCCGGGCAGGAGCCGGATCGGTCCCCTGCCTCGCCACCAGGCCCGATCGGGCCACTGCCGTCCGGCCGTCGACGAGTCCCAGGCACGCAACGGCGCGAGGACATCGCCGGCCTGGAGCGCCCGTCCCTCGATGCCGCCGAACCGACCGGGCAAACACGTTCCGCGCGAGCCGAGGATCTCCGGCACGTCGACCGCGCCGGCCAGCGCGAGGTACGCCCGAGCCCCGTCGATCCCGCCCTCGAAGCGCAGGCTCGTGCCGGCGTGCAGGAGGTAGCTCGAGCCGGGGGCGAGTCGCCGGCCCTCTTCGGGGACGACAGCGCCGAGATCCGCGCCGGCGATCCCGACGACGCACGTCCGGAGCACTGCGAACCGCGGTCCGACGAGCGTCACCTCGACGGCGGCATCGTCGGCCTGATTGCCGACGAGAAGATTGGCGACCGCCAGCGACCACCAATCGCTCGCCCCTCCGGACGGGAATGCCCAGGTGGGCCAGCTGGCGCGGCACGCCGTCCTGGATCGTCGTCTCCAGCCCGGCCTCGACCACCTCCAGCATCAGTCGGCGATCTCGACGAACCGGACGCGACGTCCCGGCTCCAGCAGGCAGGGAGGTTCGCGGGCGGGATCCCACAGCACGAGATCGGTCCGCCCGATGATGTGGAACCCGCCGGGCGACTCGGTCGGGTAGACCCCCGTCTGCCGGCCCGCGATCCCGACGCTGCCGCTGGCGACCCTGACCCGGGGCACGTCGCGCCGCGGCAGCTCCAGCGACTTCGGCAGGAGGCCAAGGTACGCGTAACCGGGCGTGAACCCCATCATGTACACGAGGTACTCGCGCCCGGCATGGCGAGCAACGACCTCCTGCTCGGTGATCCCCAGGCGGCTGGCGACCTCGGCCAAGTCGGGTCCCGATTCACCGCCGTATCGAGTTGGGATCTCCACGGTGGGGGCCACCTTTGGCCCGATCGTCGGCTTCCCTTGCGTCGCCGCGAGGAGGTCGCCTAAGCGGGTCCTGGGCCACCGCCGGATCGAGCAGGAGCGGATCGAACGGCACGACGACCGACTCATACGACGGGACGGGATTGCCCCAGGCGACGCCCTGGGAGGCTTCAGTCCGGACGGCCTCGGCGAACGCATGGACATGTCGGTTCACCCGTGGGCTGATTCCGCCACCGAGGACGACGAGGAACGCCCGGTCTCCGAACGGTTCGATCATTGGCGCGGTCGATCATCGCCGGTCATGTGCCGTCACGCGTTGGACGGTGAAGCCGGCGGCCTCGAGCGCCGAGCGCACGGCTCGGGCGATCTCCGGAGCACCCGGGGTATCCGAGTGCACGCACAGGGTCTGGACTTGGCCGGCCTTGGCAAGCGCGACCGCCTGGGCCGCTGCGAGCGCGGGGTCGGTCAGGAGGGCGCCCTCAAGCCGGCGGGATCTGAGGCTGCCATCGGCCTCGTAGGCCCGATCGGCAAAGCCTTCGGCCGCGCTGCGCAGGCCGATCGCTTCGGCGGCCGCGAGAAGCTTGGACCCGGGCGGCCCGACCAGGATGAGCTCTCGAGAGATCCGCCAGACGGCCCGCGCGATCGCTGCGGCCATCCCGGCGTCGACGGCGGCCCGGTTGTAGAGCGCTCCATGCGCCTTGACATGGGCGAGCTTGCCGCCGGCGGCCTGGACCATGCCCGGCCACCGCGGCGACCTGGTAGAGGACCGAGGCTTCGAGCTCGGCCGAGCTCATGACGAGCTCCCGCCGACCGAAGCCTTCACGATCCGGGAATCCCGGATGCGCCCCGATGGCGAGTCCCGAGCTGCAGCGCGAGATCGATCGTCCTCGAGATGACGACCGGGTCCCCGGCGTGGAAGCCACAGGCGATATTGACGCTCGTGGCGACCGACATCAGCGCCTCGTCATGGCCCATCGGCCACGGCCCGAAGCTCTCGCCAACGTCGGCATTCAGATCGATCGAGGCCCCTCGGGTCACGAGATCGGGACCGCCTGAGCCGGGCGCGGAGGCATTTTCCACCTCACTATCATCGCCTCGGCAACGTGCCCAGTTTGAGCCTGTACGCGATGGGACCAGCGAAGCTCGAGGCAGAGGCTTGGCTACCCCTCCGCTTGTCCCCGCCACGCCGAGAGCCGGCGTCTGCCCCACCGTGGGCTCGCGCCGGCTCTCCTTCCGGGCCTTCTAGTGGGCCAGGAATTCGTTCATCGTGTGGACTTGGATGTGGTCGCTGGTGAAGCCGAGCTCCGGCAGTCCCCAGGCGTCCTCGATCGTCCGCAGCAACGAGTAGTGGTTGTACGCGACGCTGCTGACGTAATGGTGCGGGCCACTTGGATCGATGACAATCGCCGGCACCAAGCCGCCGCCATACAGGCCCCCTGGCCAGGCAGCGTTGATGTCCGGGTCGCCAGCTGGCAGGACCGGTGAGTCGCAGCAGCCGGCGGGCGAATCCCAGCCGCCGTTCTCGGTGACGCCCGTGTAGTCGCCTTCGTCGGCGACGATGAAGATCGCGCTGTGTCGGGTCCACGCTCGGCTGGTCGTGATCGTGTTGACCGCGGTCTTCACGAAGGCATCGGCGTTCGCCTTCAGCTGCTCATCGAACGCGTCCCCGAGGGTATTGCTGAACGGGCATGGGGTTTCGGCGTGACCCGGAACCGCTCCGTAGACCCCACCGTGCATGTCGTTGCACTGGTCGGGAGTGATGAACACGAAACGCGGGGCCTTCGGGCTGTTGAGATCAGCCGCCATCGAGGTGTACGGCTTGACGTTGGCCAATCGAGAGGGGCTGGCGAGAATGTCGCTGAACAGCACGAAGGGATTGTGCTTGGAGGCATACAGCGGATTGCCGCTCGACGGCCAGAACGAGACCGTCGAGCCGGCTGCGGGCAGGGCCTCCATGTACGCGCCCCAGCTGATGTGGTCGGCGCTCAGCTCGTCGACGAGGTTGGTGTGGTCGAACGTGTTGGCCGGATTGTCGTTATTGGTGTACCAGTTCGAGCCGCTGATCATGGCGACGTAGTTCGGCTCGCTTGGGTGGGTCACCCCGTAATAGTTGGAGGCCTGAGCGTAGGTGTTCGCGAGCGACGTGATGTACGGCGCGCTGGGGTCGCCGATGACGCTATTCAGACCGTGGTTCTCGAGCATGATCACGTAGACGTGGTCGAGATTTACGCCGTGGTCGCCGCCTCCGTTGCCACCCTGGTCAGCCGCGGTACTGGCGACCAAGGCTCCGCTCAGCGCCAGGGATAGCGCTCCGGCCGAAGCGACCGCGATCCACTTTGTCCGCCGGGCTCGCAGGGACATGGGAACCTCCGATCTAGATCGGGCCGGCGCCAGACGCCCGGCCACCTCGATGGAATCGACGTCCAGGAGCCGACCAGTCGCCAGGGTCTCGCCCAGCGTTGGCGTTTCGCCGCTCCGCGGTTGTCCACCGCCGGTGCACAGGTGCACCACTAGATTCCACGTTGCACCGACGCGAACCTGACAGAACGAACTCCGGCGTTCGTGCCGCAGATTCTCGACGATCCGGAACGGGCGGCCAGGACGCGGCCGGTCTTCGAGCTGACTTCGAGCGCTGGCTGAGACTCAATCGGGGAGCGCATTCGCCGCGGCGACGAGACGACTGGCGGCGGCCTTGAGTGCAGCCGCTGCCTGGGCGTCCAGATCGCCGTGGTTGACAAGATCCGCGACCTGCCCGGCCAGCTTGTTCGCGGTGTCCTGCGCTTCGCCTGAATCTTGATCGTCGAGCGCCTGGTCGAACTTGTCGAGCTGGGCCGCCAGGGCATTTGCGTCCTTGCCCTTCAAACCGTGCGGCCCACGGGCGGCCGCGATGGCCGATCGCATCATCTGGCTCGCCGACCGGGCCTTGGCGAAGGGATCCACGGTCACGCTGGGCGTCGGCGTGGGTGTCGGCGAAGGACCCAGGGACGGGGGGGCCGACGGTGCCGCGGACGCGGTCGGGGTCGCGATCGATGGCGAAGGCGGACTCGTATCGAAGACACTCGCGGGCGGCAGCGAAGTCCCGTTGCCCAATCCATGGGCGACCAGCAAAGCCAAGGCACCAAGTCCGACGATCGCGACCAGCGCTGCGATCGCGCCGAGCTGCCTTTGCCGCTGAGCGGCATTCGCGGTGGGAGCAGTGGATTCCTCGACGATGGGGATGTCCACCAGGGTCGTGGGGTCGTAGGCCGAGTCCAGCCCGGCGACGGCCGGAGCGAGTCGCGCCAGCGGTGGTCCTGGCTGCGTTCGCCAGACTTCGAGAGCCGCCACGAGGTCCGTTCCGAGCTCGGCCGCCGTCGGCCGCAGGGACGGATCCGGCGCGAGGGCCCGCGCGATCGGTCGATCGAAGGCCGTTCCGAGGCCGGGTGCAAGCGCCGACACGGGATCGGCCGGCCGGGCGCTGGCCGCGACGACTGCGGCAACGCTTTCCGCCGGGTTCGGCAGCCTGCCGGTAAGGCCGAGGAACGCGATGACGCCAAGGGCATGCACGTCGCTGGCCGGGCTCGCTGGCGCGCCCCCAAGCTGCTCAGGGGCCAGGTAAGAGAGGGTGCCAACCGTCGTTCCCGTGGCCGTCAGGTCGCTCGGTCCGGCGACGGCGATTCCGAGATCTGCGATCCGAGCCCGACCGCCGGATAGCAGGACATTGGATGGTTTGAGGTCTCGATGGACGATCCCGGCGCCGTGCAAGGCGGCAAGGCCGGCCGCTGTGTCGATCAGAATCGGGATGAGGGTGTCCGCAGGGAATGAGCCATGCCGCGATGCAGCCAGAAGATCCGCGAGCGAACCTCCATCGCATAGTTCCATTACCAGGAATGGCTCGGTTCCCGCCTCGTGACCGCCCGCGGCGACATCGTGGATCGCCACGACATTGGGATGGTTGATGGCCGCGAGAACTCGCGCCTCTCGTTCAAATCGAGCCGCAACGATCTCGTCGGTTGCGTGGTTCGCGAGGAGAACCTTGACTGCAACATCTCGATCGAGGCGCAGGTCGTGGGCTCGAAACACCGCGGCAAAGCCACCGGACCCGATCAAGGCGTCGAGGCGGTAGCGATCAGCCAGCCGCTCTCCGATCGTCGGCATACCCGGGAGGGTACAAGACGGACGCCCTTGTGCTGCCTCGATGCGTCCGGCTCAGGTCGGACGACTCGCCTGATGTCGGCTGGCAATCAGACGCACTCGGCAAGCCCCAGACGCTAGGGCAACGGCGACGGGCTTGGACTTCCGGGCGGCGGCGAAGGGCTGGGCGGCGGGCCGCCGACTGGGCACATCCTCGACGGCGGGAAGGGCGCTCCCCAGGTCGCGCCGAATGGAAAGACGTGGCCGAAGTGGAAGTAGTCCGTGGGGGTGTGTTTCGGGCCGCCTCGCACGCCAGGCCCGCGCGCCGCGCGCGCGACCCAGCCCTGGGTGTACCTGGCCCAGCTAGGCTCGCTCGGTTCGACGTTCGAGAAGTTGAGGAAGCCCTCGGTCACCTCGGGTCCGAGGCAGCCTGCCTGCCAACGAAGCCCGGTCGCCGCGTCGATCTGGACCCCGACCTTGGTGTTGTCTCGCTGTTTCGGGACGGTGCCGTCGATGAAGTATTCCTTGATCGTTCGCCTTGTGTAGGGCCCGGGCAACATGCCGCTGTAGGCATCGACGGTGGCCTGGACGACGCCGGGGGGTGGCTTGGCAAAGGTCGCCACTGGCGTGCCCTTCACGGCGTCCTCGAGGAACGCCTGCCACAGGCTCGCGGCAGTTTCGAGGGCGACCGTGCCGTGGGGCGGTGCACTGTTGTCCGAGTTGCCCATCCACGCGCCGACCGCGAGGGCCTCTGCCTTGGGGTCCTTGGGCGGGGGCAGGAAGCCCATCGCGGCAAGGTCGATCTCGTCGGTCGACGTCCCCGTCTTGAGCGCGGCCGGCCGGCGGACCTTGCCGCTGTAGATGGCCCGGATCGACCAGAACGGGTTCGCCTTCGGGTCGGTGTTCGAGGCCAGGATGTCCGCCATGATGAAGGCGGCCTGCGGGCTGACCGCCTGGCGCCCGGGCGGCAGGCCGCTGGCCGGCGGCCAGACGACCGTCCCGTTTGGCTGGGTGACCGACAGGATCGTCGTGCGCGGCATCAGCTTGCCCGAATTGGCGATCGCCCCGTACGCGCCGATCAGGTCGATGAAATGGACCTCGACGGTTCCAATCGCGATCGAAGCCCCGCCCGGATTGGACTTCTGCTGCCAGACGATGCCCATCTGCTTGGCGAAGTTGAAGACCTTGTCGGGACCCTCGAGGATCGCGGCCTTGATCGCCGGGATGTTGAGCGAGAGTTCGATCGCCTCGCGCATCCGGACCGGGCCGCGCTCCGTGAGGTCGGCGTCGGCCGGCGCATAGCCGCCGCCGAAGTTGGTCACGACGTCCATGAACATCGTCGCCGCGGTGGTCACGTGGTCCTCGATCCCGGCCAGGTAGCCGACTCCCTTGAACGACGATCCCGGCTGGCGCCAGCCGTTGGCGAGCACGTCGAACTGGGGTTGGAACTTCGCCCCGCGGGGCGCGGCGTAGTAATCCGCCGAGCCGACATAGGCGACCACGTCACCGGTGCGGTAGTCGATCGCGCCCAGGGCGGCGTTGTAGATCCCGCGACCTTTCAGGTTCCGGATCCACTGCTGGTAGGGCACGTTGATCGACTTGAGGTAGGCCGCCGTGTTCTTCTGGTTCGGCGCGATGCCCGCCGCCTTGACCCACTTCTCGGCTTTTGCCTGGAGCCCGTAGTCAAGGGTCGAGATGACCTTGTAGCCGCCGGTGTCGACCTGCTCGCAGGCGTCCGGCGTGGTCGGGCACAGGATCGTCCCGAGCTCGTGGCGGACCTGCCACACGAATTGCGGGGCCAGCCAGTTCTGGGCTGGCGGCGGGGTCAGGATGACCGGCTCGTTCTCGGCCGCGGTGAAGTCGGCCTCGGTGTACTTGCCCGCCGTCAGGACGCTGTTGGTCTTCATCAACTCCAGGATGTGATTGCGGCGCGCGTAGATGAGCGTGTTCGAAGGCACTTCGAGGGCGGTTTTGCCGGCGGGGCAGGCAACGCCTTTTGCCGTTGGGACCGTGCACGTCTCGACGGCGTTCTGGACCAGGTCGTAGTTCGATGGCGACTGGGGGATGCCGGCCAGGATCGCCGCCTGGGCGAGGTCGAGCTTGGACAGGTCGGTGATCCCGAAGTAGCTCTCGGCCGCCGCGGCGATCCCGTAGCTCTGGTTGCCGTAGAAGTTATCGTTCAGATAGGCGGCCATGATCTGCTGCTTGCCGGCCACCCCCGGCGGCAGCTCCTGGGTCAGCCGGATCGACTGGATGATCTCGCGGATCTTGCGCTCGTAGGTGGTTTCGTTCAGAACGTTCGCGGGCAGGAGCCGCGCCCGGACGAGCTGCTGGGTGATCGTCGAGGCGCCACGCGGTTGGCCGGTGACGGTCGCCACCGCCGCCGACAGGATCCCGATCGGATCGAAGCCGGCGTTCTGCCAGAACGTCTTGTCCTCGGTGCTGGTCGTTGCGTCGATGAGGACCGGGGGGATCTGCGCGTACGGAGTAACCGTCCGCTTGATCGCCCCGAAACGGGCCAGCTCGATCGTGCCGGTCCGGTCGTACACGACCGTTTCCTGGCTGAACGTAATGTTCGTCAGCAAGGGCAATGGGTCGGGCAGGCCCTGGTTGTAATAGGAATAGGCGGCAACGGCCGACCCGAAGCCCACGATCGCCAGCAGCGCGAGGGTTCCGAACAGGAAGAGCGGAAGTGCGAGCGCAGCCCCCGAAGCTGCGTGGCCGCCACCCGAGCCTTGAGCGCTGCGGTTACGACGCCGTCGTTGACGGCGAGCGAGACTGCTTCGCATTGTGCGGTTCCAGTATTGCGATGCGCGTCCGGCCTACGGACAAATCCAATGATCGTGGTCGACGATGAGAAAGGCCTGAGAGCAGTCGGTTCTAACGCCGATCGGACGCCGCCGTCAGGTTTCCGGCCGTGCTCACGATAGGCTGATGGGCTGGACTGGCAATAGGCCGGATGGTCTGGAACGTGTGTCAAACGGGTGTCAATCGTCGGCAGCCGCTCACGCGATCCGATCGCTCGAGCTGGGTCGCCGACCGTCGGGACGATGCCTGCGGAGGCCCGGCCCCGATGAGGCTGACCGCGGGTCAGGCTGGCAGAACACTAGCCGTGGACATGAGCCAGAGATGAAGGCGCCCCCGACCCGCACATGACCGCTGGCCGGGGGCGCTAGCTCCAGACGATGATGAGTGCGACCTGGAAGCCGCTCTGCCTGGCGAATGCGAAAAGGCCAGGCTGGAACTGAGGCATCCTGTCCGATCAACCTGAGACGAATATGAAGGAAGCCACTGTCTCGAGATCGCCCGGCGGACGAGTGGGGGCAGGTATCGCCGAGGCACCCGGCGACCACGGCCATCGCCTTGGTCGTCTTGTCTTGGGCTTCGAGAAGGGGGATCTCGGCGCACACCCGCAGGGTCAGTGAAGGCGAGCGAGGACTCCTGCGGGCCCAATCACGACGAGGTGCTGCCTTGCTCTCGAACCCCCGACGTAGAGCAGCCGATCGAGCATCTTCGCGTCCTTAGCGCCGAGCTCAACGAGGATGATCACCGGCCGCTCAAGACCCTTGAAGCGTCGGATCGTGTCGCACAGGATCATGTCGGACGGGAGCTCCGGGACGTCCCCGGCGGCCAGCCCGAGGCTCCGGCCTTTGTCATCCACGGCCGGGTTGCCCAGGACCTCGTTGCCGAACTGGCGTCCCGGCACATGCCAGATTGCCGAGTCCTCGAGCCGGGCGCCGGTCAACACGGCGATGTCCCAGGGTTTGACGCCCTCGTCGACCCGCAGCCGATGGAGCACCGCCCGGAGCGCCCTGGCCGTGGCCTCGGGCCCCTCGGCCTCGATCAGCTCGGGCCGTCGGCCATCCTGGCGCATCGCGTTGGCCGACAGCCCCTGCCCCGCGAACCGCTGGATCAGGGCGTGGATCGGCTGGGCGTTCCGGCAGTTCATCGCGAGCGCGAACTCGGGCATCCCGAGGCCTCCGACGACGTCTTCGCGGAACAGCGCCTGGGCCGGGTCGTGGAAGACGTACAGGACGTCCTCGCGACCATCGAACAGGAGGCTCTCGAGCGAGAGCAGCCAGTCGTCGGCGAAGTCCTGGCCCTCGTCGACCACGATCGCGTGGTAGCGCGGGCCGAGCTTGGCGATCGCGTCGTCGAGCGCCCGCGGGAGGGTCGTGTCGAACCAGGGTTGGCCGGCGGGAGACGGTCGCGGGCCGAGCACGCCGGCTTCTCGGCCGAAGTCCTCGCACAGCTGGTGGAACGTCTTGACCTCTAGCAGGCCCGTGTCGGCGGCGACCCGGGCGACCTCCTCGGCGAGCATCCCGGCCAACGGTGAGTTGAAGCAGACGAGCAGGGTTCGAAAGCCCTCGCGGGCGAGCCGCCGGGCCTTCTCGGCGGCGATCATCGTCTTGCCCGTGCCAGCCCCGCCGACGATCGATGCCCGGCGGATGCTCCGCAGGGTCGTCAGCAGGCCGAAC
Source organism: uncultured Chloroflexia bacterium (assembly GCA_963720965.1). Lineage (GTDB taxonomy): Bacteria > Chloroflexota > Limnocylindria > Limnocylindrales > CSP1-4 > Palsa-1033. The sequence continues at coordinate 236,735 of CAVRHD010000007.1, forward strand.
TGCTCGGCGGTCAGCTTGACCACGCTGGACTCGCCGGCCGCGATCTCGTTGCGGAGCATCGGGGTGATCTCGAACGGCTCGCTCATCGTCGCGATGAGGAGGTCGATCGCCGTCTTGCCGGGCGGCCTCGTCTTGGATCCACCGCTCCAGGCCTGAAAGGCTCGGTCGATAAATGCGGCGAGCTCGGCTCGTCCAGCATCGGTGTCGACGAACATCGACTGGTCGGCGATCAGGTCAGCGTCGACGTCCGGCCCGAGCAATCCGAGCCGGCCACGCATCGTGTCCAGTTCGACGTCGGGAAACGCGACCGCCTGGCCGGCGATCGGGACCATTCGGGCCGGCCAGCCCGGCAGCTCTAGCAACTTGTCGACGAGCGAGTGGCGGCTGTCGCTGGCCTGTTCGAACGGGCTCCGTGCCAAGTCGTGCGGGCCCGCCCACCACGTCCCGCTCGAGTCGCGGCGGATCTCGCCGGCCTTGACCTCGATCGTCAGGATCCCGCGCTCGGGATCGCCAATCACGATGTCGGCTTCGCCTTCGCGAACCTGACCGTATTCACGCATGAGCCAGCGAACATTCGCCAGGACGACGACACCCGCGGGCAGGATCGATCGAAGGCGTTCGTACACGAGGCGTTCGGCGGCCTCGCCGCGCGTCTCCTCGCGAACCCCCTCACTCATGTCACGGATCGTATCCGCCCGGGAAGGCTGCTACATGCGGCGATGGCCTAGCTGATCGGGGTCAGGCGAATCATCGGGATGACCCGACCGCCCGTCTTCTCCGGATAGCTGGCGAACTCGGGATGTGCCGCGACGTGCCGGTCCCAGAGCTCATCCCGATCGGCACCTTCGGCGACCACGGCCGTTGCCTCGCTCGTGTTGCCTTCGGCTTCGAGGGTGACCGTGGGATGCGCGACCAGGTTCGCGAACCACGACGGATTGGTCGGCATGCCGCTCTTGGAGGCGGCGATCACGTAGGCATCGCCATCGCGGGTGTAGGTCACGATCGCCACCCGAGGTAGGCCGGTCTGCGCCCCGGTCGTCGTCAGGACGGCCAGGGTTCGGCCGGCCATCGGTCCGCTGCTGACCTCGCCCCCGTGCTCGCGCATGTCAGCGATCAACGCCTTGGTAAATGCGGCTGGATCCCAGTTGGCCATCTGGACCTCCTCTGCCCGGAGCGTGCGAAGCGATTGCCTGTGCAACGGTCCCACGAATCGGAAATCCTCGGGTCGCTGGCCAGTCTCGAACATGAGCCCGCTGTCAGCTCGCCGTAATCCAAGTGCAAGCCAGCGGCGCGCAGGGTGGTGAGGCGCAGGAATGCGATTCCAGCAGGCCGGAAGGTTTGGGCCTGTGAGACCGGGGAAAGGACCGCTCCGATGTTCGAACCAGTTGTTCCAGAGCCGACGGAACCGATGCCAGAGTCAATGCCAGCGGCACCCGCGGGCGAGCCCGGCGAGGGTGAGCCCGAAATCGAGTCGCCGGCGCCTATTCGATCTCGTGGCCGGCGAAACCGTGACCTGGGCGCCCTGTTCGCCGCGTCGCTCCTGTCGGCGGCCCTCGCGTCGGGCGTAACATTCGCGCTTGTCCCGCGACCGAGCTCGCCAGTGGCGGCGACGGCCAGCCTGGCGACGACACCGAGCACCGCCATCAAGACGGTGTTGGCGAACACCGGCTCGTCGGTGACCTCGGTCGTGGCGGCCGACAGCCCGGCGGTAGTCACGATCCAGACCACGGTCGATCAGGCGGGCGCCCGATCGGCCGGCAGCTCCGGTAGTGGGGTGGGGTCGGGCTTCATCTACGACTCTGCCGGCTACATCCTCACGGCGGCCCACGTTGTCGAGGGCGCTTCGACGATCACGGTGTCCTTGGCCGACGGGCGGACCTTTGCGGGTACCGTCGCGTCGACCGACTCGAGCCTCGATCTCGCGGTTGTCAAGATCGCCGCGACCGGCTTGCCGACGATCTCGCTCGGAACGAGCACCCTTCAGCTCGGCGAGACGGTCATGGCGATCGGCGATCCACTCGGTGAGTTCCCGGGCTCGGTGACGATTGGGGTGGTGTCGGGCACGAATCGATCGATCACCGTCGCCGACGACCTAACCGGTCAGCCGCACGACCTGACCGGGCTCATCCAGACCGATGCCGCGATCAATCCGGGCAACAGCGGCGGCCCGCTCGTCGATAGCTCGGGTGCGGTGATCGGGATCATCAATGCAGGCTCCTCCTCGGCCCAGGGCATCGGGTTCGCCGTCCCGATCAGCGCCGCAACCGCGGTGATGGCGGCCGCCAAGACGGCCTAGGCCTTCGAGTAGATCGTGGGCGAATTGAATTGAACGAACGGGCGCCCGGACCTGACAATGCCCTGTGACTGGGAAGGCTCAAATGAGCCGGACCGCCTCAGGCCGTGACCGGCTCCGCTGAGTCCGCCGTCTCGACGACGTCGAAGGTCGTGCGCATCGGCTCCTCGTGCATGAAGGCGACCGCGATGACCGCCCGATGACGCCAACCCAGAACGTCGCCGCGATCGCAATCGAGAAGGCTTCGTAGATGCCGTGGACGATCGACGGGATCAACGGCGCGATCTGGGGCTGCTGAGCGGCCGGCACGCTGGCCAGGATCCGCTGCAGGGCCTCGACCTACCTCGGGCGGAGCCCGGGCGATCAGTTCGGCAGATCAAAGACGCGGTCCAGGAAGCCGACCGCCCAGGTGCCCCAGGCGGTCGGGCACGTGTCGATCACCTTGCCGTGGGTCGCCCCAGGGCAGAGATGGATCTCGACAGGGACACCCAACGCGACTGCATGCTTGTCAATCAGCTCGACGCTTAGGGCTGGAACGTCGTTCACATCCGCGGTCCCGTGGATCAGCAGCAGTGGACGCTTGCCCAGGGCCGCGATCTTCGAGATCGGATCGGCCTGCATCAAGTCGACGCCCGTGCGCAGCCAGAACCCGGCCAGGATCGCCGGCGCCCCGGGAATCCCCGGATGGCCACCGGCATCGACCTCCAGCCGCGTCTCGAGCACGTTCGACACGTGGGCATGGGTCGAGTCGAGGATCAGCGCCTCGATTCGGGGATCGCCGGCTGCCGCCAGAGTCGATGCGCCCCCGCCCATCGAGTTGCCCATGACCGCCAGATGGACTGGATGCTTGGTCCGCTCGACCCAGTTGATCACGGCCTCGAGATCGAGTTGCTCGCGCATCCCGAACGTACTGTCGGCAACCCCGCTCCGGCCGCTGTCGCGTTCATCGAACGCCACGACGTTGAATGATGGGTGGAACGGGACGGCGTACTTGAGGACCTCGCTCTTGTTGGCGCCCCAGCCGTGCGCGAGCACGACGGTTGGCCCAGTCGGCCCAATGCCGTCGGCCGCCGGAATGTACCAGCCCGCGATTGGAATCCCGTCGGACGTGGTCACCGCCTGCCCTGCGCGCATCCCCTGGTTCGCGCAGTTCGTCATGTCCGGGTTCGATTGGGCGAGGTTAGCGTCATCGGCGATGTCGTAGTTGATCGCTTCATAGGTCCAGCCGAAACGGCTCATGGGCGTGCGACAGTCCGTATTACCGACCGGATGGGCGAGCTCGTCCGAACCGACCGCTCCGACGTACATCGTGTAGCTGGCGAGGCCAACCAGGACGAGCGAGGCCAGCAGCGCCGCGATACCGCACATGGCGCGATGAGCCCGGATCGTCCGGACTGACGCAACGACGAGGACCATGCTGCCGATCGCAGTTGCGGTAATGCCCAGCAACACGGTGACGAGCAGCCCGATCTGGAGCGCATCGACGCCCGGATGCACCTCGTCGATCAAGATCGCGGCGACGGCGAAAGTGGCGAGGCCAAGGCCGGCAATCGCGAGACCCGTCCGGGCAAGGCGCCCCCCGAGCGGCGCGGCGCCGGACAGCGCGGTCATCGCAATGCCCAGGTTGGCCAGGGCGATCGCCCCGACGCCAACCGAGCTCGACTTCGCGGCAACCGCGGTGACGAGCAGTAGACCACCCGCCAGCGCGAGCGCGATCCCGATCCGTTCGAGCCTCATGACTGATCCTCGGTGGTCCATGCGTCGGGCGCCAGGAGCGGCGGCCGAGCTCCACCATCGCCGCACGCCCCTGCGGGAACCATCCGGCGGGACTGCGGTCAGTTCGCGGAAATCGCCTGGCCAGTCAGGTGATCTCCGCCGGCCAGTCGCGCCAAGCCCGCAGCAGCAGGCGGGCAGCCGTCCGCGGCCCAGCCGAGCGCATCGCGATACGACGCGGCCGCCGACACCCGATCACCGGCCGTCTCATACCCCTCGCCGAGCGCGACGAGCAGGTCGATCCAACGCCCGCGAAGCGAAGATCGGCGCTCCTCGACGAACGCGCTGTCGCCGTAGAACGGGCAGTCGTCGAGGTAGTCGCCTCGATAGAGCGACCGCGCCTCTTCCAGCAGTCGAAGGTGCTCCGGCCCGGCGGTCGCATCACGCGCCTGATCCAGTCGAGCCTGGAAGGCGGCGACGTCGGACCAGCCGACGACCAACGGATCGAGTCGATACCGATCGTTGTGGAACCGGATCCCATGCTTGCCGCTTCGTCCATCCGGATCGAGGGTGCGACGCAGACCCCCCAGCGTGCGATGAAAGGCGAGGTCGGCCCGCTCGATGTCTACGTCCGGCCAGATCAGCTCCAGGGCTTCGTCCTTGGCCAGCCCTCGCTCGCCGCGATCGATCAGGAAAGCAAAGAGCCCTTCGGCCTGTCGCGTGCCGGCCTTGTCGCCCCCCCAGTGTTCGATGACCTCGTCCCTGCGTTCCACGCGCAACGATCCAAGGGCGAAGACGCGCAGGCCGGCCGGGCCCTCCGAGCGCCGGACGAGCGCGTCGTGCAGGGCCTGGGCACTCGCCTCCACCTCGGCCCGATCTCGAGTTAGGCCCGTCAGGGCCTCCGCTTGCTGAACCTCGATTCGCCCCGTTCGGAGGGCGGCGGCAACGTATTCGGCCGAGAGGCGAAGCAGCTCTTGGTCCACGGTATTGAGCGGATCCCCCGAAACCGGCTTGCCCAGCCGGAGCTCTCCGACGACCTCATCCTGGGCGACGAGGGTGATCGTCGGGGCAGTCGCAGGATCTGGTGCCGAACCTTCGGCTGCGGCGACTGAACCATCGTCGCGGAGGACCACCGCGCCCTCGAGGTCGAGGGCCTGGGCGACACGGGTCAGGGCCGGCTGAACCCCGGCATCGGCCGCCTGGGCCGCAAGATCGCGCTGGCCGAGGACAGCCATCAACCTGTCCCGGGCCATCTCCGCAGCCGGTTCTCCGCCGGTTCGATCCCTGATCCAGGACATTGCCGGCTCGTAGATTGCGATCACAACGACCAGGGCCATGATCGTGAACAGCGGGACGTCGAGGCCCAGGAATGCTCGACTTGCAGCGTCCGCCGCGACAACGACGCCGATCGCGATGCACAGGACCAACCCGAGCCCGAGGGCCCGCCAAAAGGCCCGGCTGGCGACGTCGCGGGCAAAGAAGAGCCCAGCCGAAAAGACGACGGAAGCAGACATCACCATGGCCAGCGTCACCAGGGAGACGCCGACCCAGTTCGGCGCCGGTCCGACGACCGAGAGAATCTGGATCGCCCCTCCGAGTGACGCCACGACGACCGTGGCGAGGGTGCCCCGCACTTGCCAACGACGCGGGTCACCGGGCCGGGTCTTGCCGTAGGCCATCAGGAGCCACCAGGCGGCCGTGACCAGCGTACCGAGGCGGACCAAGACCCACGCCCAGCCGAGTACGGGCGCCGGAATTGGGCCGATCGACAGCTGCGGCGGAACGATCGCGATCGGCGCGGAGCTATTCAGGGCACCCGGCACGGCGAAGAGCAGGTTGAGGACATAGGCAAGGGCGAGCAGGCGCATGCGCCGGGGGGATGGCCGCCCTTCGGTCGCGATGATCAGCGAGAAGTGGGCGGTCATCGGGACGAGCAATGCTGCGGCCAGTTGCTCGATCGCGTGGACGTAGGGCACGACTAAGGTCGAGATCGTCAGGTGCTCGACGATGATGCTGCCGCTCCAGACAACGAGCGCCAGGCAGATCGCACCGAACAACCGGGCGGCCGGAGCGCGCGTTCGAGTGACCACGGTCAGCCCAAGCCACGCGCTGAGGACCGCGGTCAGGCTCTGTGCCGCTAGCTCCAGATGCTCCGAACTGAGCATCTCGTCCCTCCAGGCGAACCCGCCGAGGCGGGCATCGTTGCACCAACGTCAAGCCCCGTCTACGGGCCACCGCTGACCGGCCGCAGTCGGGCCGAGGTCAATCCGCAGTCATCGACTTGCAAGGTGGCGCCATCCATCAACCGCAGATCGGGGTTGAACCGATGGCAGCACCATTCGAGGACGGGGTCGCGACCGCCTTTCGCGACCATTCAGCATCGATCGAGCGCCTCGCGTTGCGCTCGACCCGCGACCCTGAGCTGGCCGCCGATGTCACCCAGGAGGCGTTCCTGCGCCTGTTGCTCGAAGCTCGCGAGGGTCGCTTTCCGGACAACGTCGGTGGCTGGCTCTATCGGACGAGCGCAAACCTCATCGCCAGTCATGCCCGCCACAGCGCCGTTGAACGCCGCTGGGCACCCAATCTGGCACGGCCGGATGAACCGATCGGGCCGGATGCCATGGTCGCGGTCAGGGAGGAGCACCGCGCGGTCATTGGCGCGCTGGCCTCACTTTCGGGCGCCGACCAGGCCGTCCTCGCCGCTGCCGCCCGAGGGGCGACGGGTGCCGAGCTGGCCCGAGACCTGGGGCGGAGCCCCGGGGCGACCCGGACCCTCCTGTGCCGGGCCCGGATGCACCTGCGCATGGCATCGATCAGCTATCGCCAGCCTGAAGGCGAGGTGTAACGTGGGCCCTGTCAGAGCGTCCTATCTCCAGGAGCGACCCAGCGGCGGTCGAGCAGGAGTACCGGCGTGACACCAGGCGGCGGATCGACTGATCCCGGCGAGCAGACGCTCGAAGAACGTCTGGCCGCGCTCGAGGTACGGCTGGGCGACCTCGAAAACGCGCTCGTTGAGAACCGAGTGCTGGCCAGGTCGGATGCCGCGGTCGATGCCGCGATCAAGGCGCTGGCCGCCGATTGGCCCAGCGCACCGCCGGCGCCTGCTGCCCGGTGGCCGGTCGGAGAGCCGGCGAAACCACAACCCACGGCAACCAACGAGCTCGCCGGCATAGCGCTTCCGCGAGACGCACGCGGGGCAGGCCAGAGCGCCCTGCCGGTTCCTGCCGCCGCAGGGGTCGGCAGGTCCCCAACGCTGGCCGATCTCGACCTTGGCCGCAGGATCGCCGACCTCGAGGAACGACTGACCGGTCGTGCGCTGGCCTGGGTTGGCGGGTTCGCGCTGGTCCTGGGTGCAATCTTCTTCCTCAGCCTCGCGTTCAGCCGAAACTGGATCGGTCCGGAGGGTCGTGTCCTGATCGGTCTCGGCGCCGGTGCCTTCGCCCTCGGCGCTGGCGCCGTGCTCCTCGAGCGGGGTAATCGGCTCCTCGGCGAGGTCGTTGCTCCGATCGGCCTGGCGGTCATCTCGATCAGCCTGGTCGGCGCAACGCGTCTGTACAACGTCATCCCGGTCGAGCTCGGACTGTTCATCGCGCTCGTCAGCGCCGGTCTCGCGGCGGCGATCGCAGTCCGGGCAAACTCGCAGGTCGTGGCGGGGTTCGGCCTCGTCAGCGTCCTGGCGGCGCCGCCCCTGCTTGGCGCCGAACCGACGCTGACGACCGTCGCGTTCGTCGCGATCGCACTCGCCGGTACGACTGCCGTCGCGCTCTGGCGGACCTGGCCATGGCTGCCGCCCCTGGCGTTCCTGCTCACCGCCCCGCAGGCCGCAAGCTGGATCGTCTCGGGGCCGACTGCCTCCACCGCGCTCTTCGCCATCGCGATCTTCTGGGCCCTCAACGTGATCGCGGCCGGCGGCGAGGAGTTTCGTCGGCGGCGCCACGAGCTGAGTCCGTCCTCGGCGAGCCTCCTGGTCGTCAACGCCGCATTCCTCGTCTGGGCCGGATTCGTCGTCCTGGACGGCAGCTTGACCCCGTATCGCGGCGCCTTCCTGCTGTGCGTTGCGCTCGCCCACCTCGCGGTTGGTGGTTACTTCATCGCCCGGGATGGCGATGAGAACCTGTTCGGGCTGCTCGTGCTCGGGACGGGGACGGCCGCCCTGACGATGGCGGTGCCCGTGCAGCTCGGCGCATCGTGGGTCCCGGTGGCGTGGTCGGCCGAAGCGGTCGCTCTCGCCTGGGTCGCCGTTCGGCGCGCCCATATCCAGGCGGCGATCGGTTCGGCCCTGCTGTACGCCCTGGCAGCCTATGGCGTGGTGGCGTTGTTCCCATACGACCAGGCAGCCGTCGGGGGCATTCCGTTCATCAACGGACCGGGCGGTTCGCTCGCCTTCTTCCTTGCCGCCGTTGCGCTCGGCGTCTGGGTCGTCAGGGACCGCAGCGCCCAGTCGGCGCTGGGCGCCCTGGGCCTCCTGTTGGCGGCCTGGTGCGCGATCGTCGAGCTTGCCGGACCGTCGATCACGATCGCCCTCGCAATCCTGGTGGTGGCGGGGGCGGCAGTCCGCTGGACCCTGCCGAAGCTGACCGAGCGACCGGTTGCGTGGCGGGTGAGTGGGCTGATCCCTCGGGACCTTCAGAAGATGCTCGCGGAGGAACCGATTCGACGCCGCCTGGATCGCGCCTTGCCGGCGGCGATCATCCTGGTTGGGACCGCCGCGACGGCACATCTCGTCGCCGCCGACTACGGCTTCGGATGGGTTGGATCCCCGCGCGGTGTGCCATTCGCGGATCCCGCTGGCGTGGCATTGGTGTGCTACCTCGTGAGCCTCGCCCTGGTCATCGCCCTCGATCGCGATCGGCGCCGAGGGGAGATGCTGGTCGCACTGGGCTCGCTCGTCGTGGCCTGGGCGTGCGTGTTCGAGCTGTCTGGCCTGGGCCTTGTCGTCGGCTGGACCCTGCTCGCACTGGGTGATCTCGCGGTCTGGTCGTTGCTACCGCAGCCCGATGACGCAGCGGTCGCCCGCGAGGTGAAGGCCAACCCGAGGACCTCCCTCAACCTCCGGCGCGAATGGCGGCGCTGGTCCCTGCCCGCCGCCGCGGGCGTGACCGGTGGCCTGGCCCTGCTCCACGTCCTCGTGGTCGAGCTGCCCCTGGGTTCGTTCGGCCAGGTCACTCCACCGGCGATCCCGTTCAGCGACACCGGCGCCGCCAGCGCGGCGATCCTGGTGCTCGCCACGCTCCTGGCCGGTTACATCATCGGCGGCCCGGCCGCGCGGAGATGCTCGATCCTCGGCGCCGGGGCGCTCGCTGCGTATACGGTGCCCTTCGAGGTCTACGCCTGGGCCGTCGTCGTCCTCTGGGCTGCGATCGCGATTGGGGCGCTCAGCGCGGCTCGCCTGGACCTTCACGGCGAGCAGGAATACCTGTTGGCCGGGGTCGGGATGCTGGGTGGAGCCGCCGCGGTCGCGCTCCTGATCGTGGTACCGCCCTCGCGGTTGATCGTGTCCGGGAGCCCGGTCACGCCGATCGTCGCGTTCCAGTCGACCGCATCGTTGGCCGCCCTGGCCATCGTTGCGGGCTCACTCGCCTGGCTCAATCGCACGAGACCTTGGGCTCGCTGGGCTGAGATGGCGACCCTCGCTGTCGTCGTCTATCTCGTGTCGGTTGCGGTCGTCGATACCTTTGCCATCCGGGTCGGTGGCCGGATCGCCACCGAGGAGCTCCAGAAGCAGGCCCAGGTTGCCCTGAGCGTCACCTGGGCGATCAGTGGAATCGTCGCCTTCGTTGCCGGGCTCCGGCTTCGCCGGACCGAGATTCGGCAAGCCGGCCTCGTCCTCTTGGCAGTGGCGACAGCCAAGGTCTTCCTGTTCGACTTCTCCGACCTCGATGTGGCCTATCGGGTCATTTCGCTGATCGCCCTCGGCTTGATCCTGCTCCTCAGCGCCGGCCTCTGGCAGCGCTTCCAGCCACCCCGGCTCGCCGCGACGGATCCGGGCGCCATGGACCACGCCTCTCCGACGTCGGAGGCCGATTCCAAATGAGTCACGCGAAACGATCGCGCGCGAGCACAGCGGCGGAGACGCGGTAGGCGGGCGTCACCGAGTGGGCGAGGCGGGCCCTCGGCGATCACCAGGACTCCCCGGATCGTCATCGTGCGAGAACCGCCGAAGGCTCCCGGACGTAGTGCCCTTAAGCGGCCCGCATGAGGGCCCGGAGTCGATGGAGGCACGCCATGCGGATCAAGGGTCGCCGGCGAGCAGCGACACTGCTTGTTGGCTTGGGCGTTGTTCTCCTGGCAGCTTCGCCGGTCGCCGCATCGAGCTCCTTTATCGGCCAGTTCCACACGGTATCGACGATCGCTTCGACCGTCCCCGCCAATGGCGACATCAACCCCTACGGCGTCGCCGTCGTGCCCCGCTCGGTCGGCAGGCTCCACCGTGGGAACACATTGGTCAGCAACTTCAACGACGGCGGGAACCTGCAGGGAACCGGGACGACCATCATCGAGGTGGCGCCGGGTGGCTCGGTGTCGCTCTTCGCGACGATCACCAACCACGACGTCACTGGGCGGTGTCCCGGTGGCGTCGGCCTTTCGACAGCCCTGGTCGCGCTGCGCAGCGGCTGGGTCATCGTCGGCAGCTTGCCGACCAGCGACGGGAGTGCGGCGACGGCCAAGGCCGGCTGCCTGATCGTCCTCGACCCGTGGGGCCACGTCAGCGAGACGATCCACGGCAGCGCGATCGATGGGCCATGGGACATGGCCGCCAGCGATGACGGGTTCATCGCTCAGCTCTTCGTGACGAACGTCCTGCACGGTACGGTGGCCGCCAACGGCGCCGTCGTCCACCGCGGCACGATTGTCCGTCTTACCCTGCTGACGGCGTTCGTCAGCAAGCCGCTCGTGCTCGAAGAGACAACGATCGGCTCCGGCTTCCGACAGCGATCCGACCCGGCGGCCCTCATCCTCGGGCCGACGGGCGTCGGCCTGGGCCGGGACGGAACGCTCTATGTCGCCGACACCCTCAGCTCGCGGATCGCCGCGATCCCGAATGCCGCATTCCGCACCAGCAGCGATGGGACCGGTCGGACCGTCAGCCACGCCGGCGCTCTCAACCAGCCGCTCGGCCTGGTGATCGCCCCGAACGGGAACATCCTCACGGTCAATGGTGGCGACGGCAATATCGTCGAGACGACGCCGTGGGGGACGCAGGTGGCGAGCGCGACGCTCGACGGGACGGGCGGCGGAGCGGGCCTGCTCTTCGGCCTCGCGGTGCGACCAGATGGCCACGGGATCGACTTCGTCGACGACGGGACGAACACCCTCGATCTCTTCCACTGAGAGGACGACGCTCAGCACCGGATGCCCGACGGGGCGAATAGCACCGCGATCGCGATGCTCGCTGCGCGATTGCCCGCCCACCGCGGATTGGCCGGTCGGCGGACCTCGAAGTATCGACAAGAAGATGAGCGGCACCTGAAGGTGGGAGGCGATGCTCAGGGCGGACCCAACCAGGCTGTCGCGGGCTCACAAGGGCATCGTTAACTTCGTTCGTACGTGCGCGATTCACGGGTAAGCCGGACGCCGTTGATTGCGAGGATGCCCAGCCCAGCGACACCGACGACGGACGTCACGACGCCCGCCACGTGGACGGCGGCCCACAGCGGGCCGGCCAGCCCAATTGCGTCGCCGATCGGTCCGACGACAATCGGCACGATCGACGCCAAAAGGCAAAACCCGATCCCACTCGGTAGGCCCCGCAGACGGACGAGGCTCAAGCCGATGATCAGGGTCCCGACCGTCGACCCAAGGAAGACAGCACTCGCGACGGCCCAAATCGCCTGACCAGCGAGGACCGAGCTCCCGAATGCCTGGAACCCGGCCAGTACCGCCCCGAGCAGCCCGATGGCCAGCAGCCCCAGACCAACCCGGCTGGCGCGACCGTCAAGGGGTGGCGGTGCGGCGAGGCCAACCAGCGCAGCACCGATACCTTCGCATAGAAAGGAAGCCGACAATATCGAGCTGACGATGGCACCCCCCGCGCCGACCAGCACGCCAAGGCCTTCGATGATCAGGTAGAACGCCAAGGCGATAGCGCTGCTGATCAGAAGGAGACCGCCAACGAATCCAAGCTGAGGACTCCTGTTGAGTGTCATCGTGCTGGACCACCTCCTGTGTCGGACGTAGCGGCTTCGTCGACCGCCCGCATGTCAGACGCGAGTGCGTCTCGATCATTACATCGAGGCTCATTGCCCCCAGCTCGAGCTGCTTTCGGTCCGCGACCCTGGAGGGATCGAGCGCAATTCGGAGCGCCCTCGCCAGACCGAGGAGCGATCCGGGTCGCTCAAGGCTGGTTCGGTGTAACACCCCGGGTCCGAGCGCGTCTGACGGGAAACACGCGGGAAGCACCGACGCGCGGCCCTTGTTACGGTCGCCCGAGCCGCGCCGAGCCACTGGCGAGCCCGACCCGCGCAAGGGTTCCGGAGGTATCCGATGCGCAAGTTCACGTCAGTCGCAGGCATCGTTGCGCTGCTCGCGCTCTCGGCCGTTCCGGTGGCGGCATCGACCGGGGGCGGCGCAGGCACTGACAGCGGTGCCACGATCAGGATCACCGGGGCCCACGTGCTCGCGAACGTGGCCGTCGTCGTCGACGTAGCGGTGACCTGTCAGCCGATCAATGGGAACACCCAGCTGACCCTTGGCTATGGTGCGGGCATGACCGACCTTTCGGTGACGGTTACCGAGCGCGTCGGCAAGACGGTCGCCTCGGCCGGGGGCACGTTCGACGGATCCAACACCACGATCACTTGCGATGGCACGACGATCTCGCACTACAAGATCGACGTCGTGCCGGCCGCGGGAACGGTGCCGTTCACCCGAGGTGCAGCCGTCATGGATGCCACGACATTCATCCAGGACCTGACCGTGTGTTGTTCCGGGCCAATCGATCAGGGGGACACCGGCCTGACCGCGGTCAAGATCACACACTGAAATGTGGGCGCCGGGCGCTGACCCGACGCCGGCAGACCTATTCGATCGGGGGCGGTCCATTTGCGGCCGACGCAGGTCGGATCAAGAAGCGCCGCCTCGGGCCCGCTTGAACTCGGAAGCTGAGCGCGTTCGCGGCTAACTGACGGTCGCGTCGGTCGGGCGGGCAGGCGGAGGGTGAGCACCCCAAACCGGGAGACAGCCAGCCGAGGCGGGAAGCCGCGCTCGACCGCAGTCGATCAGCCCGGCGTGACCGACTCGGCCGCCGCCCGCACGGCGGCCAGGTCGGCCATGTGAGCAGCGTAGTGATCGGTCGTCTGGTTGAGAAAGAACGACGCGTAGTCGCCGTTCTTCAGCCAACGCGTCTCGGGTACGACGGCCAGGTAGCCGCGCAGCTCGCTCGGGATCAGCCGGAAGCGCGACCGGACCTCATCGATCGCTAACGCCTGACCCGCCCGGCGGACCTCCTCATTGATCGCGTCACCGCGGGCGTCCCAGTCCATGTCGGACTGGACCTTCGTCTCGCTCGTCTCGCGCAGGGCCAGCTCGCGGGCAACCGCCCGGCCCACGTCCTGCCAGTGGGTCAGGTGGGCCATCAGGTCACGACCGGACCAACCGTGGGCCGTCCCGAGGGGAACCGAGAGGCCCGCGTCGCTCAGCTCGAGCAGCACTTCGAACGGGCGCCAGGCCGCACTCTCATCCTCCAGGAATTTCAACGCGTCAAGGTCCATGGCAACATCGTACGCGCCGAGATGAGACGGCCATGGGAGCCTCGCTATCGCCGAATAACTGGGGCAGGACGGCACACTTCACCCATCGCGAGGCCACGAAAACTCCGACCCTCAACCGGACGCGAGACAGACCTGGTTGCGGCCCAGGCGTTCACCTGTCTGGCAGGTCGGCACGATCACTGCAACCCGCCGGACGCTAATTTTCGATGGGCGCGAGAAGGGCGCGCGGGCCGATGCTGCGAGAATCGTGGATCGTATCCGCCCGCCGAACGCGCATTCTTTGAACCATCCGCACGCGAATCCCGCCAATACGTAGATCGCCGGCCTGCACCGGTGATCAAGGACGGAGGCGAGGGGTCAAGTGACGAAGTCGGACATGGTGCGATTGGCGCGAGACGGCGATCGAGACGCGTTCGACTCCTCATGACCGCGGCGATCGACCACCTGTACCGGATCGCCCGTCTGATCCTTCGGGATTTCGACAGTGCGGAGGACGCCGTTCAGGAGGCGCTCGTCCACTGCTGGCGTGATCTTCCCGGACTCCGCGATCCCGACCGGTTCGATGCCTGGCTGAATCGGTTGCTCCTCCATTCCGTGACCGACGAAGCTCGGCGCCGACGTCGTGCCGGCACGAGCCTGACCATCCTCCGCATCGAACCCTCCCAACCGGATGGCGCGAACGCGCTCGCCAACCGGGATGAGCTGGCCCGCGTCTTCGACCGGCTCTCGATTGAACATCGAACGATCGTCGTTCTCCATCACTACCTCGGATACACCGTGGACGAGGCCGCCACGACGATCGGGATCCCGGTCGGCACGGCCAAGTCGCGGCTGCACTACGCGACCGAGGCCCTCCGCGCCGCACTCGAGGCGGATGCGCGAGGCCACCTCGCCGGAAAGGTTCTGGCATGACCAGCCGACCCGATCAAGATCCCGAAATCGCGGCCTGGCTCCACGACGAAGCCCCCGTCCGCGCGCCGGAGCACCTGCTCACGTCGTCGCGCGCCCGGATCCAATCGACCCATCAGCGCCGCTCCTGGTGGCCGGCGTGGAGGTTGCCCTGCATGAACTCGCAGATTCGCCTCATCGGCGGGTTGGCGGCGATTGCCGTCATCGTCGCCGTGCTCGGCATCATCCTCATTCCGAAACCTGGTCGGCGTGAGCGGGCTCGGGCCTCCGCCGACGCCCAGCTCGACACCCACTGCGAGCGCCAGTCCGAGCCCAATACCGAGTCCGACGTCGAGTCCGACGCCATCCTCGTCACCATCGGCCATCAGCCCGGGCCTGCTCTGCGCAGCGACTACCTGTCTGACCGGCACGCTCGAGGCTGGGACGTACTCATTTGCCGGCGGCTCAATCGAGCCCCCGGCAAGTCTCACCTTCACCATTCCGGCTGGGTGGACGACCAGCGGGGGGTACATCAGTAAGAACGCCCCCACCGGGCAGAGCGATCTGGAACACCTTGGGCCGAACGAGGTGTTCTTCGCGACCTTCCGAATCACCAACGTCTTCAGCGACGCCTGCCATTGGACCAAGACGATGGTCAGCGCCGGGACGACCGTCGATCAACTGACGAACCTGCTGGTGGCCCAGAAGGGTGGTCGAGTTGCTTCAGCCCCCACGAACGTCACCTTGGGAGGATTCCCAGCCAAACGGATCCAGTTCACGGTGCCCGCCAGTGTCGGTGTGGAATCGTGCGACAGCGGAGTCGGACTGCTCCATTTCTGGCCGGACCCGGACGGAACGTCGGACGGCGGCATCTGCTGCAGTCCGGTCGGTTCGACCGATCTCGTCTACGTCGTCAATGACGGCGGCAAGCTCCTCGTTGTCCTGACCCGCCA
Source organism: uncultured Chloroflexia bacterium (assembly GCA_963720965.1). Classification (GTDB taxonomy): domain Bacteria; phylum Chloroflexota; class Limnocylindria; order Limnocylindrales; family CSP1-4; genus Palsa-1033. The sequence goes on from CAVRHD010000007.1 coordinate 252,292, forward strand.
GGCTGCTGGTGCCACTCCAGCCGACCTGACCCAGCTCAACGCGATCGTGGCTTCGGTCAACATCGCCGCACCGTCGACGAGTCCGGCGCCGGCCGGCGCTTCGCCCTCGCCCTGACGACCGGCGAGACCCGCGGTGGACTCGCTCCGGGTCCACCGCGGCCTTGGAAGGTTGTCAGCTGGCCGTCTCGGCGGCATCCTCCAGGAAGTTCAGGGCCCATTCGGCGGCGGCCTCAGCGTCCATGGCGGCTCCTGCGTCCAGCGCCGCCGCGAACGCCTCGGGCGAGAGCCGGGCCAGGCAGCGTGCTTTGATCTCGGCCGCGCCCGCCTGTTCGACGACCCTCCTCGCCAGGCCGGTCCGGCGAAAGATCGCCGTGGACGCGCCGAGCAATGTCGCCGCGGAGGCCGCGTCACCGTGTTCGGCCAGCGTCGCGGACGCGCCGAATAGACAGATGGCGATGAACTGCGGCTGCTCCATCTCGCGACTTACCCGCAAGCCCTCGGCGAAATAATCCAGCGCGGCGGAAGGTGCGGTCGACCGGCTGAGCTCGCCGAGCTCATAGAGCGCGTCGACGATGCCGGCGCGGTCGACGATCTGCCGCCACAGCGCCAGGCTCTCCTCGGTCGTCCGCCTCGCTCGCTCCATCTCACCCGCGAGCCGCTCGGCCGAACCAAGATTGGCGAGTGCCGTGGCGAGCTCGTAGGGCGTGCCAGCTCGGCGGAGGCCGGCAACGCCCTCCCGGTGCAACGCCAGGGCAAGGTCCGGTTCCCCGTCCTCGAGCACGGCCATCCCCATGAACCCGAGCTGAACCAGCCGTACCTCCTCGTCGCCGAGCGACGCATAGGCCTCGCCGCTCGCCTCGAAGTGTCGCCTGGCGCCCCGTGGATCGCCCCTCCACAGCGAGTCGAAGCCGAGCACGCCCAGCATCCCGCCGATCCCGCGCTGGTCACCGAGCTCGCGATAGAGGGTCAGGGCAGCCCCGGCGAACGCGTCTCCCGCCTCCAGGTCGTTCTGATAGTGGGCGAGCATCGCTGCGCAGTACAGGGCAGCCGCCCGCGCTGCCGTGGGTGCGTCGGGGGAGCCGGCAAGGGCAGCGGCGATCCGTTCCTGGCCCTCGCGCAGGGTGTCTGCGTGGACCCAGAGGGCAATGAGCTTCGGAGCCATCTCGAGCGCCAGGGCCGGATCCGTGCGCATCGCGAGATCCAGGGCAGCGCGGATGTTGTCGCGCTCTGCTTCGAGGGCGCCGAGATCGTTATGTCCACGGAGCGTTTCATCGAAGCTTCTCGCGATCAGGGCGGCGAAGTGCTCGAGATGTCGTCGCTCGAGGGCGTCGCGTTCCCCAGCCGCGGTGAGCTGCTCTGAGGCAAACTCGCGGATTGTTTCGAGCATCAGGAATCGCGAGCCACCTGGTGGCATCGACTCCGGCGCAGGAGACTCTTGTCGAGCAGCGATTGGAGGGTGTCCGGGTCGGCTTCGGCGACCTGCTCCGCCGACTCCAGGCTGCAGCCTCCGACGAAGACGCTCAGCCGCCGAAACAGTGCCTGCTCCTCCGGGGTCGAGCAGGTCATGGCTCCAGGCGATCGTTGCCTTGAGGGTCGCCTGCCGGGCATCGACGCCCCGGCCGGCCCGGAGGAGGTCAAACCGCTGCGACAAACGTTCGAGCAGCTGGGCTGGGCTGAACACGACCGTCCGAGCCGCCGCGAGCTCGAGCGCGAGCGGCAGATCGTCGAGGCGAGCGCACAACGCTCGCACCACGTCCGAATCCGCGACCGTCACGCCGGCCGCAGCTGCCCGACTGCGGAAGAGTGCCTGGCCGTCGGATGGGCTCATCGGCGGCACCGCGTAGACCTGCTCGCCGGGGAGGCGCAGGCGCTCCCTCGAGGTCACCATCGTGGTCACGGTCGGACACGCGGCAACGAAGTTTGCGATCGCGTCGGCGGCATCCGGCAGGAGATGCTCGGCGTTGTCGAGCAACAGGAGCAATCGGCGACCGGCGAGGCCGCGCGCGAGGTCATCGATAGACGAGCCTCCAGGGCCCTCGCTGACACCGAGCGCTGCCGCAACCGCCGGCAGGACACGTGCCGGATCCCGTAGCGATGCCAACGCCACCCAGAAGACCCCACCGGGGTATGAGGCCGAGACGTCGGCTGCGGCCTGCAAGGCAAGCCGTGACTTGCCCGTCCCGCCAGGGCCAATGAGCGACACGAGACGAGCCCCAGGGCGCCGCGAGCAACGCTCCGACCGCCTCCAGCTCCGTTTCGCGCCCAAGGAACGGGGTCGCCGGCACGGGCAGGTTCGAACGGTAGAGAGACTTGAGCGGCGGAAAGTCGCCCTCGCCGAGCTGGAAGACTCGTTCGGGTGCGGCGAGATCCCGGAAGCGGTGCTCACCCAGGGCGCGCAGCGGCACGTCGATCAGCGCTGCCGTCGACGCACTGACGAGCACCTGGCCACCGTGCCCGGCCGCGGCGATCCGCGCCGCGCGATGGACGTCCGCCCCGACATACCCCTCGTCGGTCAGCAGGGGCGAGCCGGTATGCACGCCGATTCGCAGCCGGATCGGTCCGGCGCCCAAGTCGCTCGGTGATCTGCTGGGCCGCGGCCAGCCCATCGGCTGCCCGGCCGAAGGCAAGGAAGAAGGCATCGCCCTGCGTGTCGACCTCCGCGCCCCCGAAGGCAGCACAAGCCTCGCGAACGACCCGCCGATGGCTGGCGAGCGCCTCGGCATAGCCCTCCGGGCCGAGCTCGTCCAGGAGTCGTGTCGACCCTTCGATGTCGGTGAACACGAACGTGACGGTCCCCGACGGCAAATCGGCCCGCATCGCCAGAGGATGCTCCATGGTCGACCTGGAGTCACGCCCCATCGCAGCCTAAGCTTGACTGACTTAGATGCGAAGCTCTGCCACGCGCCAAGGGGACCCGCTGCGGCGACAGCCCGCTCTTATGATCAGGGGATGACCAACGAGGCTCGGGGCGACACCAATGACGGTGCCGCTGGCAGGAACGCGGACGAGGCCGGACCCCTGGAAGTCCTGCGGGGCATCAACGGTGGACGCGTTCTCGATGTTGCGACCGGAGCCGGCGGATTCGTGTCCTTCCTCATCGAAGGCCTGCCCGACTTCGTCGAGATCACCGGCATCGACGTGGCCGACGACGGCCGCACCGCTTTTGAGGAGGCGTTCGCCGATCATCCAGACGTCCAATTCGAGGTCATGGACGCTCGCGCGCTGACCTATTCGGCGGCATCATTCGACACCGTGGCGATTTCCGACTCCCTCCATCATTTCGAGGATCCGACGGTCGTCCTCCGCGAAATGCTCCGTGTCCTTCGACCGGCCGGGCACCTGATCGTCGCCGAGATGTACCGCGACGGGCAGACAGCAGCTCAGACCACTCATGTCGAGCTACACCACTGGGCGGCTGCGATCAATCAAACCGAAGGGATCGTCCATCGGCAAACCTATGCGTCGAGCTGAGCTCGTCCGCTTGCTGGCTGCGCTCGACCTCACCGAGGTCCGGACATTCGATCGCGTGGATCTCACGAGCGATCCCAAGGACGCGGGCACCCTCGCGGCACACGAGCCAATCATCGATCGTTACCTTGTGCGCGCTGCCGGCAATCGAGAGCTTGAAACGTGGGGCGGGGCGATTCGAGACCAGTTGCGGACGGTCGGGATCCACGGTGCGACCGAGCTTGTGTATGTCGGGGCCAAACGCGACGAGAGCACAGACTGACCCGACGTCTTATGAGCCGAGGGCGACGACGTTGCTTCAAGACGCGCCCAATCCCTGGGCGCTGGTTCGCCCACCGGGTGCCTCGACCCGAGCTAGATGTGAAGTTTCACCGGACGAACGCCACGACGTCGCCGCCGCCTTGGGCGGGCCGTCACATGCAGCGTAGGTCTGCGCAGCCGAGTGGGCCCGGCTGGCCCCAGATCGTGGTGAAGCGGCCAATCGCCTCGTAGGCGGTGACTGGCAGCCCGTAGTAGTGACGGCACGTTGGGGCTCCGAGGATCTCCTCGCAGTGCTCGTGGACCAGCACGCCGAAGTGCCGAGCGTAGAAGTCACGCTGGGTCGAATGGAAGGCTCGCCGGCGGTTCCTGGGATGCTCGACGAAGTCGTATTCATACTCGGTCCGGTCGAATTCGCCAGGGCTGCCCGACGGCTCCCAAATCTCGGACAGCTCGATCGTGGCGGGCGCGGGTAGATCGGGCCCTGGGAGGCTTGCCGAGAGCGAGAATCCGACGTTGCCCGTGTCGGAGTACTCGTCGAGCGTTGGGACAGGAAACTCGGCGCCGTAGTTCCAGAGGATCACCGCGAGCGTGCCCAGGTGGTCCTGAAGATCCTGGACGGTCGCCATCAGCGAGCGGCGCTGGCAGCCGTCCGACTCGGCCTCGGTAGCTCTTCGCCCTTGCCGAGCCGCGGCTGGTGAGCCATTCGGCGGAGCTGAATCTCGGGTCGACTCCGGAGTGTCCCGGACTTGTACATCTCGAAGGTCGCGACGGGGATTCGGTAGATGCGCTCAGAGACCCGAATTGCGGGCAGGGTCCCCGAATGGATCAGCCGGAGCACGGTGGCACTGCTGATCTCGAGCTCGGCGGCGACCTCGGCCGGCGAGACAAACTGCTTCGTGTGCATGCTGTGCATCTCCTGATGTATCAGCAATGATACGGCACAGGATGCAGACGTCAAATCTGACTTCGGGGACCTCGGGCGGATGGAACGCTGCCCGACGCACCTTGTCCGGGCGGAAATCCCTCGGATATCCTCCGCCGCCGCCGTCTTGGCGAAGGATGTCGTCTCTGCCGCCGCCGGCCCGCACTCAGGCGGTGGCCGGCTCCGCTGAGTCCGCCGTCTCGACGACGTCGAAGGTCGTGCGCATCGGCTCCTCGTGCATGAAGGCCACCGCGATGACCGCGATGACCGCCCCGATGACGCCGACCCAGAACGTCGCCGCGATCGCGATCGAGAACGCCTCGTAGATGCCGTGGACGATCGCCGGGATCAACGGCGCGATCTGGGGCTGCTGAGCGGCCGGGACGCTGGCCAGGATCCGCTGGCCGAGATCGCCCGTCCCGGTCAGGTCCACCGCGCCGCCTCCGGCGAACCCGTCCACGACCGGCTGGGGCACGCCGGCCGCCACGAGCTGCTTCGGGATCTCGGTCACGAGGCGGGTCGCCAGGAGCGATCCCGCGAGGGTCAGCCCGATCGTGCCGCCGATCTGCTGGAAGAACGTCAGGCTGGCCGTGGCCACCCCGATCCGGGCGGCATTGACCGAGTTCTGGACGACGAGGGTGAAGACGGCGAAGGACGGACCGATGCCCAGGCCGGCGATCACCATCCAGAACCAGAGCACCGGCCGGGGCGTCTCGGCGGTGAGCTGGGTCATGAGCACGAGGCCAGCCGCGAGCATGACCAGCGAGACGAGCATCAGGATCTTGTACTTCCCGGTCCGGGCCACGATCTGGCCCGACATCGTGGCGCTCACGATCAGGCCGCCGACGAGGGGCAGGAGGTTGTAGCCCGAGATCGTGGCGCTCGCCCCGCCGACCGTCTGGAACCAGCGCGGCAGGAAGATGACCGCCCCGAAGAAGCCGAAGGCGGCGAAGAACATCGCGGTCACCGAGACCGAGAAGTTGCGGATCCGGAACAGGCCGAGCGGCACGATCGGATCCGCTGCCCGCGACTCGATCCAGATGAAGACGCCGGTGATCAGGAGGCCGGCCAGGATCAGGCCGCCGACGGCCGGGTCGGTCCAGTCGCCGGTGCCCTTGTTGGTCAGGCCGATCAGGATCAGGCTGATCGCCACGGCGAAGACCGCCGCCCCCAGGTAGTCGATGTTGCGGGCCGCGTCCGGCCGCTTGATCGCCGGCAGGAGCCGCCAGATGATGACCAGCGAGACCAGGCCGATCGGCACGTTCACGAAGAAGATCCAGTGCCAGCCAACCGTGTCGGTGATCAGCCCGCCGATCGCCGGCCCGATCAGGAATGAGACCCCGAAGACGGCCCCGAACAGGCCGATGTACTTGCCCCGCTCGGAGGGCGTGTACAGGTCGGCGACCACGGCCAGCGCCACCGGGAAGATCGCCCCGCCGCCGAGGCCCTGGAGGCCGCGGAACAGGATCAGCTGCTCCATCGTCTGGCTGAGCCCGGACAGGACCGACCCGATCAGGAACAGGCTGACCGCGAAGATGATGATCGGGCGCCGCCCGAACAGGTCCGACAGCTTGCCGTAGATCGGGCCGCTGATCGTCGAGGTCAGCAGGTAGATCGTGACGACCCAGACGTACAGGTTGTTGCCGTTCAGGTCGGTCACGATGACCGGCAGGGCGGTGCCGACAACCGTCTGGTCGAGGGCGAACAGGAACAGGGCGAGCAGGATCGCCCCGAGGATCTCGAGCTTGGCTCGAGGGTCGAGCTCGAGCGCGGCCTGTTGGGCCGACTTCACCTGGGCCATCGGGTTGTCCTCGCCTGGCGGTGGTCGAACCACGATGGTCGCCAGGGGCGCAGCGTCAGGTCCGGAGGCCTGGGCGGGCCTCGCGACTATCCTCCGCGAGGTGAGCGGTTTGCGTCAAGCCGCGCCGATTGGCTCCCAGATCCTCGCAGCAGCGCAGCGGCTGACCGGCGTTCCATTGCCTGGTCGTTTAGGCTCGCGACCTCGATCTCACGCCTGGGCGGTTACGGCGTGCCGAGCCAGGACGTGGCGCGAGCAGCCCTCGTGATACCCGCTCGAAGCCGCCTTCCACTTGAGATCATCGAGACCGCAAGGTCGACCCCACGGATGGCGATCTTACTCAGCGCCATCCTGCGACGCTCCTGGCACCACGCCAACCCGGGAGCGGACGCGTGCAGCGGCGGCGACGTTGCCTTTCGCCAGGTAGAGCTGTAACGCTGCCTGGACGGTCCGCTTGGCTTCTTCGGGCTGTCCGACGTACTCGAGCACCTCGGCGAGATCGGCGAGGCTGTCTGCGCGAACCTCCACGAAGTCCGTCCCGGCGCTGATCGAAACGGCTTCGCGCCCGAGTCGCAGAGCCTCGGCGTGGTCGCCCCGACGTGCCAGGACCTTGGCCCGCGTCCTGCGCCAACCGGCTTGGGCGTCGGCATCCTCCTTGACCGTCAGCCGATCGACCTGCCAGCGATCCGACGCCGCCAGTGCGTCGCCGTCGCGACCCTGCCGGTAGAGCGCATCGACGAGCATGGGGACCACGCTGGACAGGTAGCCGAGCTCGCCGCTTTGCTCCATCGCCTCGCAGGCTGCCCGCAGGACCGGTTCGGCGGCACTCGGGTTTCCCGCGGCGAGTTCGACATAGCCCCGCGCAGGCAGGGTGCGCAGGGCCTGCTGCCTAGACCGGACGACTCCGGATCCGTCCTCGGCATCCTCGGCCAGCAATGCTCGGGCGGTGTTGAAGTCGCCTTGCATCGCCTCAAGCTGGGCCTCCGCCTCGCGGACGAATCCCAGAAGGAGCAGATTGCCCTCGGCCCGAGGCCGGACGGCGGCTACCTTCACGAGTGCCTCTTCGACGGCCATCGGACCTCGAAGCATGGCCGAGACGACTCCCTGAAGGCTCTCAGCTTCTTCGGCACGGTCGCCTGCGACGCGCGAGTGGCGGCCCGCCCGCTCGAAGTCAATGACTGCTGCTTCTGCGTCGCCCGCCCAGAATCGGAGCTTCCCGCCGAGGCACAGCGCCCGACCTAGACCCGCCTCATCGCCGAGCTCCTCGAACGTTCGAACAGCGAGCTCGACTTGGCGAAGAACGTCCTCGCGGCCGACCCCGGTGTACGCGGCTCGGTGGAACCGCAGGTCCGAGAGGGCCACGGCGGCGTCGGCTGCGATCGCTCGCTCGCCGCCCAGTTCGCCCAGTGCGACCGCCTCGGCCAACGTCACCTCCGCTTGTTCCATCTGACCCTCGGACCGAAGAGCCCGCCCCAGGACCGGCAGGAGTCTTAATCGATCGAGGTCGTCCGCCTGGAGCAGGCCGACAGCTCGCTCGAGCAGGTTCACCGCACCCTGGATGTCGCCCCGCGCATACGCTCGCAGGCCCGCTCCGGCAAGGCGTCCGGCTCCCCGCCGGGCGAGCTCGGTCGCGCGGTCGCCTGGCCGACCGAGGTCCGCGAGACACCGATAGGCCGCCTCGAGATGGTAGCCAACGACCTCGTCGAGCTCCTCGCCCTGATCGCCGAGCCAGTCCGCGACCCGCTCGTGCAAGTCGGCGCGCCGCGCCTTTGAGATCTGTTCGTAGGCCGTGTCGCGAATCAGAAGGTGGCGAAATCGGAAGCCGTCTTCGATCGCCTCGTTCGGTCGAATCAGCTCCTTGCGGGTCAGCCCCGCCAGGATCGCCCCGGACGGACGGCTGCCAGCCGGATCCAGCCGTGCCAGCGCCTCCCAGTCGAACTCCACGCCGACCACGGAGGCGCGCTCGAGAACGTCCCGCTCGGTCTCTGAGAGCGTGTCGAGTCGAGCGGCGAGGAGCGCCTGGATCGTCGTGGGAATCCGGTCGAGCTGCCCGCCGTCGGCGATCGTCGCCACGAGCTGCTCGACGAAGAGCGGATTGCCTTCCGCCACGTCACGAATGCGGGCACGGGCACCCTCGTCGATCGTTCCATTGCCGATCAGCCCATCGATCAACACGGTGCTCTCAGCGGCCCCCAGAGGCTCGAGCGAGAGGGACTGCGCGTTTGATCGGCTGGCGGCCCAGGTTGGGCGTTCGTCGAGTAGCTCGGGGCGGGCCAGGCAGAGGAGCAGGATCGGAGCATCCCGGGCCCAGTCGACCAGGTGCTCCAGCAGGCCCAGGAGGGTCGGCTCAGCCCAGTGAATGTCCTCGACAATGAGGATCACGGGCCGCTCGCGCGCCCGGCGTTCAACGAGCCGGCGGACGGCCAGGAAGATCTCCTCGGCCGCACCGACCCGCAAGGCCGCGTCGAACTCGGCTTCACTCGCCGCGGCCGCGAAGATCTCGCGAAGCGGCCAGAAGGTGATGCCATCGCCATACGGCAGGCAGCGCCCGACGAGTACCTCAGCGCGAGCACCGAGCTCCGTCGCGACCTCTCGAGCCAAGCGCGACTTGCCGATGCCGGGCGGCCCGTACACGGTGACCAGTTGGCAGTTGCGGGCAGCCAGGGCGCGCTCAAATGCCGAACGGACTACCTCGAGCTCCTGGATCCGGCCGATCAGCGGGGCGTCCAATCGACGATTGAACCCCGCGGCGCCTTCGATGATCCCGAGTAGGCGGTGAGCGGGCACCGGCTCGGACCTGCCCCGAAGCGCTAACCCTCCCACCAATTCAACCTGGACCGCATCTCGCGCCAATCGCAGGGTGGACTCGCCCAGAAGGATCTCGTCGCGCCCCGCCGCCTGCTCGAGGCGGGCGGCGACATTGACCGCGTCGCCCGTCGCCAGACGCTCATCGGTGCCGACGACGACCTCGCCTGTGTTGACCCCGATCCGGAGATGGATCGTTGCGCCGTAGGTGGCCTCGAGCTCGTCATTGAGGGCCAGAACAGCCGCCCTCAGATCGGTCGCCCCGCGGAGGGCACGGAGTGCATCATCGTCGTGGGCATTCGGCACGCCGAAGACGGCCATGACAGCATCGCCGATGAACTTCTCGACCGATGCGCCGAGGCCCTCGAGGCAGTCCTTGGCGATGACGAAGTAGCGGCTCATGACCACTCGAAAAGACTCTGGATCGAGCTGCTCGCCGAGCGACGTCGAGCCAGCGATGTCGGCGAACAGGATCGTGACGATCTTGCGGGCCTCGTGTGGAACCACTGCAGCCACCGGCCTGCCGCAGTAGGCGCAGAAACGGGCGTCGTCCGGCGTGGGACGCCCGCAGGTCGAGCACGATCGCATCGTTGCAGCGTACGACGGCTCGCGACGGGCGGGCCTGCCTTCGCCGCGTTGGCCGTCTCGCAATCAGACCCGAAATTCGCCTGCCTGCCGCCCGCGGACCCTGTGAAGAATCGTCGTCAGGGTCGAACGATCACTTGCTCGATCGTGCGCCGCTGGCCTGCAGGGAGCCTTGGCTGCCGATCATCACATCCGCATGCTGTCCATCGGTTGCGGTCGGCACCTCGGAAGTTGAGGTGCCGGCGCGCCATCGGCCGAACCAGCTGAGGATCCCACCCGGCTGCCCGGCCTGGACCTCACGTGATCGGGCACGGTCGCGGACCAGCTTCGCGGTCTCCCGCTCTCGATCCTGGTTCATCGTCCGACCCAGCTCGAGTCCGAGAAGCGAATGTCCTGCGACGTCGAAGTCCATCCGAGAGATCGCGAGGCTTCCCATTGGTCGTCTCCTTCGACTATGACCATCCCTGTGTCAGGACTATGCGCCCAGGCTCCCGCAATCCCAGGTCAGCCAGCGCACCGTCGCGATGTCGATCTCCAGACAGCGTCTGTGCTCGGTTTTCGGAGGTCCGCAAAACCGATCGGTTTGCCGCGGCGTCATCGAACCGGGGCTCTCGGGCGCTCTTGATAGGTTGGCATCGCTGGGATGCCGAGGGGACGAAGGAAAGGATCACGGACCCGGCTTTACCCAGGCTGACCGAGCAGCTCTCGTAGCACCTGCTCGGAGCCGGCGTAGTCACCCTCGCCGAAGTGGGTATGGCGGATCTGGCCGCTCCGGTCGACGAAGTAGAACGCCGGCCAGTAGCTGTTCCGGTAGGCGTTCCAGGTCGTGAAACTTGGGTCGAATGCGATCGGAAAGTGCAGGCCATCCTGGGTGACCGCGGTTCGAACGTTGGCGATGTCGCGTTCGAACGAGAGCTCGGGAGTATGGACGCCGACGATCACCAACCCGGCTGAGGCGTAGCGGGCGTACCAGGCCTTGACGTACGGCTGGACGTGAATGCAGTTGATGCACTCAAAGGTCCAGAACTCGACGAGCACCACTTTGCCCCGCAGCGATCCGATCGTCAGGGGATCCGAGTTGATCCATGCCGTGATTCCGGTGAAGTCGGGCGCCGGACCGAGGTTCTCGAGGGTGACGCTGGCGGGCAGCGAGCTCGCAATCGGTACCGGTAGCGGACCGACCTGAGCCACTGAACCCGAGGACGCCGACGACGCCGCCGGGTCTCCCGCTCGAGGATCCATGCCGGTTGCCTCCATCCCTGCGAGCTCGTCCTGGACCGAAGGCTGCTCCTCGACGCTGACGAGCGCGCCGCTCCAGCCCGCCGGCAAGACGCCAGCTACCCCGTTCTCGATCGAGAGATCGAGGCCGCTCACGATCAGGACCGCGCTCAAGATCATCGCCAGTCCAAATGAACGCTGGAGCCGGGCCGCCGGGATCATCCGCATCGAGTCAGTGGCCCGACGACCCCAGCCGGCGATCAGGCCCATCGGGATCGCCGCGCCGACGACGTAAGCCGCCGCGATCGCAACTGCTTCAGGCGTCGGGCCGTGGCTCGCGGCGATCGCGATCACCGCCGCCATGATCGGTCCGACACATGGCGCCCAGATGAGTCCGATCGCCCCGCCGAGGATCAATCCTCCTACGAGGCCTGAGCCAGTCCCTTTGCCGGTGACGCGATTCCCCGCGCGACCGAGCGACCCGAGGGCGACGTCGATCCGTGCCCCGAGCCAGGGCAGGGCCAGGCTCACGCCGACGGCGCCGAGGAGAACAGCACTCATAAGGCGAAGGGTCGAGGTCGTGAGACCGAGCGCCGCGAGAAGCGATGCGAACAGGACCGTGACAGCGACGAAGGTGAGACCGAACCCGATCAGCAGGCCGAGCGCGCGCCGCCGACCGGCCATCGATCCGACCCCCAGGACGAGCGGGACAACCGGGAGCGTGCACGGCGCCAGGATGGTCAGGACGCCGGCGACGACGGCAAAGGCGAGGACCGCGAGCATCTAGGGTGTCGAGGGCGACGGACTCGCTTCCATCATGCCGCTACCCGCGGGGCTCGGACTCTCCTCCATCATCCCGCTCCCTGCGGGACTCGGGCTGGCTTCCATCATCTCGCTGGCCCCAGGGCTCGCTTCCATCATGCCGCTCCCAGCGGGACTCGGGCTGGCCTCCATCATCTCGCTGGCCGCTGGAGTCGGAGTCGTTGGGACGGTGGTGGCGCCCGCCGGAGCTGTGCAGGCGGCAACGCCGAGGGCAGCCTGAAGAGTGCCAATGGAGCCATCCAGCGGCGTAGGGTCGGAGAACGTCGCATCTGCTTGTCACCTAGCGAGTTGTGGCCCAAGGCCCCACCTTCGACCCTGAAGATGACAGGGCGATGACGCTTTGATGACAGCGACGATGGCCGACTGAGCTGGGCCCTGCCTGGACGCACTGCCGTAGCGAACCACTCGCCGCGGATCGGCTCAACACCCGCTCTATCGACCCTAGATCCAGTGCGCGGTCCTAGCCGGAATCGAACATTCGCGTCGGTGAGGTCATCGGCCCGTTGCATGGGTTCGACGAGACACCAATGTCGACTAGCAATCATGTCCGGGAGGACTAGGATGTCCGTGGCCCTCGCTTTGCACGTCGACAGCGAACCCGCTTGGGATTCGGCTAGATCGCGCCGCCCGCGGGCGGTGCAAATCGGGTACGGAGACCCTCCTCGACGCTTGCTTCAGCGTCAAGGCTTCGCCTCCGGTGGGGCCAACTGACGCATCATGCCCATTGCGTCGAACTGATGCCAGTGTTCGGTCACCTTGCCCTCGCGGATCCGGAAGATGTGGATCTCGCCGATCGAATAGGACCGGTCGCTCGGTGGCATGCTCATGAACGGGCCGGTCTGCCGGGCGCTGGCGGTGAGGCGGACGGCGACGCGGTCGTCTTCGGCGATCATGTCCTCGATCGTGAAGACGGGGTCCGAGAGCCCCTTCGAGACCCGCTCGATCGCGGCCTTGAGGTCGGCCTTCCCATCACCGCTGAACGGCCACGTATGCGGGACGAAGTCGTCGGCGAGGAGTTCGTCGACGGCCTCGGGCCGACCCTGGACGAAGATCTCGTCCACGAAGCGCCGCACGAGCGCCTTGTTGGCTTCGATCGTCATGGTTCCCTTTCTCGATGTGCGTCAGGAGCTTGGTCTTGTTTCTTCGCCCGAACGCGTCAGCCTATGGCGCTTTGATGTCAGACGGTGTCCTGTGCCGGACGGGCACAGTTATCAGCTCTTCGTTTCGGGGATAACCGTCCAGGATCGCCGCTGCGGGCCGCGAACGTCCAAACCGACCCTGGATCGCGCGTCGTCTGTGGTTGAGTGATCGGACCGTCGAGACCCACGTCGGCAAGTTGACGGCAAAGCTCGTCCGCCGACCGAGGACGAGGGAGCACCGCCGAATCCTCGCGGTCCTCGCCTACCTCAACGTCTACGGCGATCGAATGCACCGCACCTCCGACTCGAAGACTCATGGTTGATCCGCGTAGCGGTTTCACTAGCTGTTGTACTCGTCATGGCGGCGGATCCAGAGCTGCCACCCATCCCCCTCGTCGCGGCCTTTGGGCGCCCGGTCGAGGATCGGGTAGTAGCCCATCAGGAACTCGAGTCCGCGCCACCAGGTCTGATAGGTCTGGTAGACGGCCCCGCCATCGAGGACGAAGGCGCTGAAGCCGGGGCTCTCAGTCAGGTATCCGACGACGTCGGTGCCGCTCGCGCTGGCATTGCGATCGACGATGGGCGGCAGGGACCCTAGGTTCTGCGCAACCCACGCACGCGAATGTTCCTCGGTGCTCGAGTACCCAAGGTCGGCGTTGAACTCGCTGCTGGCCGATGACGCCCAGGAAAAGCTCCAGGCCATGCGCCGCTTGTACGCCTGCAACTTCTCGAGTGGCGCCTGCGACACGAAGAGCATCGTCACGTCGCGGGCATTCAGGTGAGGGATCAGGCTGTTGACGCCGTCCGCGATCGATGAGTTGATCGGGCAACCAGCCTCGTAGCTCGGGCCGAACATAAAGTGGTAGATGAGCAGCTGACTGCGGCCATCAAAGAGCTCCGCAAGCGGGCGCGGGCCGTCGTCGGTGTCGAGGCAGTACTCCTTCTCGATACGGACCCACGGCAGCTCGCGTCGCGAGCGCGCTAGCTCGTCGCCCAGCCTGGTGTGCTCCTTCTCGCGGGTGAGCAGCTCATCCCGCGCGGCCGCCCACTCTTCTCGCGTTCCGATCCTGTGGTCAGCCAGGGCATTGGTCCCTCTTGGCAGCCATTCCGGAGGGCGCACCCAGGCACTCGGCGCGGCGATCTCGTCGTTCTTGTTCGTCATGACTCTTCCCTTCCTGTTTTGCTCGTCGGCTGAGCCGCCACGACGGCGTTGAGGTGGTCCTGGAGCGCATCGAGCTGGCGGTCCCAGTCCCGGGCCAGGGCGGCCAGGAACTGTTGCGCCACCTGCATAGGAGCCGAGCGAAGCCGGTAGCGCACCCGGCGCCGCTCCCCCAGTTCGGCCGCCACGAGCCCGGCCTCGGCCAGCAGCGCCAGGTGTTTGGCGATCGCCTGGCGGGTGATCGGCAGGCGGGTGGCCAGATCCGTAGCCGTGGCGGGCCCGCTGGCCGCGAGTGCGGACAGGATCCCCCGCCGGCTCGGGTCGGCCAGGGCGCTGAAGACCTCCTCGGCAACAGCCTCGATGTCAGGCCGCGTTGCCATCGAGGTACTCGACGAGCTCGCCCAGCTCACTGGCCCAGCCATCGGTGTTGCCGTCGAATGCCTTGTGGTAGCTGTCCTCCGGCAGTTGGGCGAAGCCGGATTCGACAACGGTCAACCGGGTGCCGGTGCCGGCCGGCTCCAGCGTGAACTCGACATAGGTGTGGCGCGGATCGTCGTCGGGCAGGCCGTTGATGCCCCAAGTGAAGCCGAATACCGTCGGCTCCTCCACCCGTTCGATGCGCATCGACGCTTTTTCGCCGCTCGTCCACGTCATCTCGGCCTCACCGCCAATCCGCAGATCGATCGTCGCCTCATTACCGAACCAGGTGCCGAGGCCCTCGGCGGTGGTCAGTGCGGCCCACACCTTGGCCGGCGGATGAGCGATATCGACCGTCCGCTCAATTCGATCCGGAAAACCCATGACAGCCTCCTGAATAGCAACCATTACGTTGCTATGCACGATATAGCAACCGTTAAGTTGCGTCAACCCATTCCGAAGGTCGCCCCAGTGCGCTTAGCCGCTGGGAGGGGGAGTGGCGACCTGGAGCTCACTATGTGCCTTACCGTTTTAATCGTGCCGATTCTTCGAGAACGGAGGCACAACAGAGCGCAAAGTCAATATCGTTGTAATGGCATGGAACGCGACGAAGCCAAGGTCCGCGGCGAAGCAATTAGACGAAGCCTCCAGTCGAGGCTTCCCATTCCGGGCGTTGATTGGTGAGCGGCCTAGCGCGTAAGGCCGGCCTACGCCCCAGCACCGTGTCGGCCTGGTGGAGCCGAGGAGCCGTCCGGATGGGGAAGCCTCCGCTTGCTCGCGGAAGCACTCGGAGTGGAGACGACGGAGCTTGTCTCGGCCTACGAAGGGCTCGAGCGGACGCACCTGGGTATTCACCGATCCGGAACTCGAAGCCCTGATCGACCTGCCTCTCCGAGGCGGCCGTCCGTCGAGTCCTGGCTGAGCAGAAGGCTGTCCCAGACGAGTAAGGCCCCGCTGGGACGCCGATCTACCTGAACGGCGGGTCGCCGCGCCGCCGCCGAGTGCTCAGTGAGTTCCCTCCCACGACCTTTGCCGAGTGGGGTCCAGGACCTTTTGGTCCGGTCTGGTGCGGGTAACCCGCGATTAGGATCGGATCCGACCGCAGTCGCAGTCCATGCACCGGCTGATGTATTCGCCGATTTGCCCGCGCCTCGACGTCCTCCTCGTTGGTGGTGGGGTCCTCACGCTCTTGGTCACGCTCATCCAGCCGCAGTTTTCGCCGCCGGCCAGAGGCGGTCCGCCAGCGAGCGGGTCTGCGACTGCAGTCGGCGCTGTGGAGCCCGCGTCGCCGTCGCCCTCCAGCATGGAGCTTGGCCCATTAGTGACGGCCAGCCTAGCGCCGTCCGACGCCCCCGGCACCTCGTTGACCGTGCCGGTGCGGCCCGTGGCCACGCCCGTGCCAGCGCGCGCTCCTAGCACACCGACCCCAGCGCCGGCTCCGCGAACCGGGCGGACGCCCGCACCCACGCCTCCTGGCACCCATAACCCTCCGCCGGCGCCGACGCCCAGCCCGACCGAGGTGGCCACGATTTACCTGTCTGGGTCGATCGCCGATCTGTCCTCCGGCGCCACCGCTCAGACCCTGACGGCCACGGTCAGGAATGCGTTGAACCGCCCGGTTGCCGGCCAGAAGGTCAGCTTTACGCAAGTGGCCGGGACGGGCACCGTCACCGGGCTCGGCACGGCTCTGAGCGACAGCATCGGGGTGGCGACCACCAGGCTCGTGGGCGGTCGGGCCGGTTCGATCACGGTCACGGTCCAGGCTGACTCAATCAGCACGAAGCTGAGCTTCACCGTCGTGGCCGGCGCGCTCGACCATGTAATCCTGTCACCGGGCTTCGCCGTGATTGCATCCGGTGGCTCACAGGTGTTCACCACGATCGCCTACGACGCTGCCGAGAACGCGATTGGCGATGTGTCCGCGTCTGCCCGGCTGTCGATCGCGCGGGGCGGGAACGTGCTCGGGCTCAAGTTGCACGGCCACTCAAGGGCGGCCCGCACATCGTCGTCTCGGTGTACGAGGGTAGGTTCGACACGGCCATCTTGATGGTCCACGGAAAGAGTGGCGACGCGGATTGACCCGGCGAGCCAGCATTTCAGCCGCGCAGCGCATCGTCGATGGCACCCCTGCCCAGCCAAGGATCTCGGGAAGCTGCAGTGGGCCCTGCGCTAACGCCCTTCGGCTCCGGAGGCCGACGCTGAATTGAGCAATTCGACCCCTGACCGCATCTTGCCCGGCTTGGATTAGCCGAGCTCCAGGCGTTGATCGACAGGGGGACGATCGCTCAGACAACCAGGCCGGCTTTCAGCCGCGGGGTTGACGCCAACCATCCCCGGCGGAGAGTGACGACTCCTTGTCCGCACGCACCGGATCAGATCGGGGTGGATGCCCCTTTCCTAGCCGGGGACCCAGGGCCTAGGGTCCCAAGTATGAGGTTCCGCTCAATCTCCCCAGTAGCGTGGTGCGTCCTGCTGTGCATCGTGGAGGCCTGCGGCACGGCCACGCCGACACCCGCGGTTGGATCGCCGAGACCTTCCCCGACAGCCGCGGGCGATCAGGTGGCCGGTCCCACAGCCCTCGAGGCGTGCGACCCGGCCGGGCTCATCAGCAGCCGCGACCAGCAGGCCGCCTTCATCTCGATCCCGATCGCCGACAGCGGCCTGTCGCTCATCATGGTCGAGCCAATGGTCGCCGGATGCGATCGGACCACCCCGACTGGAACGCGGATGCCCTGGGGCTGGGGGGCTGGTCGATCAACGTCCTGCAGCGCTATGAACCAGCGGGCAAGGTCCTGCTCGGCGGCGATGGCTCGTGGCGATTTGTCGACCCGGTCAGCCCGCCGTCGGGAGGGCAGGCGATCCCGAGCTACGACGGCTCCGATCCGCCTACCTGTTGGATTCCGCCGGGCGCGAGACGAAGCAGGTCGATGGGCGACTCGGGACGACGCTGCTCGGCTCCGGGGTGATCGACCACCCTGGCCGCCTGGCCAACGTCGATGGGGTCGTGGACGGCCAGCCGGCCCATCTCACGGTCAAGCGAGGCAGTGATGGCACCCCGACCGCGCTCGTCGGCATGGACGGTGGATCGACCGGGCTCGATCTCGATTTCGTCCTGGGCGGCTGGCCGCCGTCCGCGATCCGGCCGGCGGCACGACGAGCCTGACCTGGACGGGCAACAGCCTGGTCGGCTCCGAGACGGATCCGATGGGCGGCACGACCCGATTCGCCGACGACCCGGCGGGCCGGCTGGAGCGGGAGACGGATCCCGACGGCGTGGCCCAGCAATGGAC
>CAVRHD010000008.1:0-284474 GCA_963720965.1 uncultured Chloroflexia bacterium
GGGCTCACGCTCCGAAGCCGCCTCGGTCCGTTCGAAGATGCGCTCCCGGACCGAATCCGGGCGGACGAACGGGCGGCCCGGGGGACGGCCGGTGGCCGGTCCGCGCCGATCGCCGGCGGGCCGGGGCCGATCGTTGAAGCCGCCCGGCCGAGGTCGATCCAGGCCGGACCGCTGGGGTCGGTCGGCGCCCGCCCGGAACCCGAAGCCGGATCGATTGGGCCGGTCATCGCCGCCGGTCGGTCGACCCGGAGGGCGATCGTCCGGCCCTCGCGGGATGCGCGGATCGAACCGGCCGGCGGGAGGGCCGCCATCGGAGCGCGGCCCGCCCGAACGCGAGCTGCCGGAGCCGAACCCCTCCGGCCGGGATCCGCCCGGTCGTGGCCCGCCCGGCCGCGGCCCGCTCGGCCGAGTTCCGCCGGGACCCCCGTGGGGGCGGGCTTCGCCGCCCGGCCGGGCGGGCGGATTGGTCGGCCGGAACGAGCCGGTGACCGGCCGCGGACGATCGGGCTTGACCCGCTTGGGACGAGGCTTGGGGCTCTGTCCGTCAGCCATGGCTTGCCTCCAGTCGACGCCAGCGCTGGCCGTCGCGTGTGTCCTCGACGACGATCCCGCTTGCGGCGAGCTCATCCCGGAGGCGATCTGATTCAGTCCAGTCACGGGCCGTCCGGGCTGCCGCGCGCGCCTCGAGGAGCGTCTCGAACTCGGGCGCAAGCCCGTCCTCGACGGCATCCGGCCCGATCCCCAGCACGCGGTCGAGATCGTGCAGGAAGGATGTCACGGTTGCGGCGTCGGCGGTGGACAGTGCCCGTGCATCGATCCGGCGGTTGACGTCCCGGATGAAGTCGAACAACGCGCCCAGGGCCGGTGCGATGTTCAGGTCATCGTCGAGGGCGTCCTCGAACCCCGCGCGGGTGGCCCCGATCAGGCCGGCCAGGCCGTCATCGTCCGGTCCATCGTGGCGGTAGGCGGCGAGGGCCGCCAGGAGCGCGTCGAGGCGGTCGAGGGCTGATCCGGCCGCGCCGAGGGAAGCCTCGGTGTAGTTCAGAGCTGCCCGGTAGTGGACCGAGATCAGGACGTAGCGCAGGGCTCGGGCCGAGACGCCACGTTCGAGCAGGTCGCCCACCCGCTCGATGTTACCGGTCGACTTGGCCATCTTCGACCCGGCCATCTGGAGGTGGGCGCAGTGCAGCCACGTCTGGACGAAGGGCAGGCCGGTCGCGGCTTCGCTCTGGGCCAGCTCGTCCTCGTGATGGGGGAAGATCAGGTCGACCGCCCCGGTATGGATGTCGAACGACGGGCCGAGGTGCTTCATGCTCATCGCGGAGCACTCGATGTGCCAGCCTGGCCGGCCCGGCCCGATTGGCGGCGCGTACGCCGGCTCGCCCGGCTTGGGGCCCTTCCACAGGGCGAAATCGCGGATGTCGTCCTTGGCGTACTCGTCCGCCTCGACCCGCTCCCCCACCCGGAGCTGCTCCGGGTCGAGCCGCGCCAGCCGCCCATAGGCCGGCCAGGAAGCAATCCGGAAGAAGATCGAGCCGTCGGTCGTGCGGTAGGCGTGGTCCTCTTCGAGGAGCCGGGCAATCAGGTCGCTCATCTCGGCGATGTGGTCGGTCGCCCGGGGGAGGACGTCCGGGGGCGTCATCCGCAGCGACGAGGCATCGGCCTGGAAGCGATCCGTCCAGCGTCCGGCCAGCTCGCCGATGGTGATGCCCTGGGCCGCCGCACCCTTGATGATCTTGTCATCGATGTCGGTGATGTTCATGACCCAGGTCACCCGCAGGCCGCGGTAGCGCAGGTAGCGGACGAGCAGGTCGGCAAACAGGAACGAGCGGAAGTTGCCGATGTGGGCGGGCCCGTAGACCGTCGGACCGCACGAATAGATCCGGACGTGGCCGGCTTCGAGGGGCACCAGCTCGCGCTGCTCACCACTGAGCGTGTCGAGCAACCGGACTGCGCTCACGCCCCGGCCCGGATCCATTCGACCATGGCCACGGCGGACGCGCTGATCCCGCGCCCGGCGCCCTCCCATCCTTCCAGGTTGCCCGTCGAGGCCTTGACGTTGACCCGGTCGGGGGCGAGTCCGAGCAGCCCGGCGATCGCCTCGCGCATCGGCTCGAGGTGATCGGCCAGCCGTGGCCGGGCGCCGACGATGGTCAGGTCCAACGACGAGGGCCGATAGCCGGCGGCGCCGATCCGCTCGACGATCGACGCCAGGATCAGCGTGCTGGCGAGGCCGGCCGGCGTGTCCGGCCCGGCCGGGAACTGGCGTCCAAGGTCACCCAGCCCGCAGGCGCCCAGGAGCGCATCGGCGACCGCGTGGAGGGCAACGTCGCCGTCGGAGTGGCCGTGCAGGCGGGCGGCCCCCGTGATCGTGATCCCGCCAAGGACGAGCGGCTCGGCCGACCCGAACGGATGGCCGTCCGTGCCGAAGCCGACCCGCATCGTGCTCGAGGCAGTCCGGCCGAGAAGGGCGACCGCGGCGCGGTCGAGGTCCGCCGGAACGGTCACCTTGAGGTTCATCGGATCTCCGGGAACGGCGCGGACCGGGATCGTACAAGCCTCCAGCAGGGCGGCCTCGTCGGTGAACGTGACCGGGCCATCGGGCGGGTAGGCCAGCCAGGCTCGCTCGAGCAGGCTGCGCCGAATGCCCTGGGGCGTCTGGGCGGTGCCCAGCTCCGACCGGTCGAGGGTCTCGACCACCCGGTCGCCGTCGACCCGCTTGACGGTCTCGGCGAGGGCCAGGACCGGGATCGCCGCACCGAATCGTTCGGCGGCCGCAACCACGGCCGCGACGAGCCCGGCCGCGACCACCGGCCGGGCACCGTCATGGACGAGGATCACCCGATCCGGACCGGCGTCGCCGGGCTCGCGGTCGAGGCGCTCGATGCCGGCCGCGACCGACTCCTGCCGGCGGACACCTCCGGCGACCACGTCCACGACGGATCCGGGCAGCCATCTCGCCCCGCGCAGGTGCTCGACGCGATCGGCCGCCGTTACGACCACGATCCTGTCCACCTCGGGCGCCGCGGCCAGTCCGTCGAGCGTCCAGGCCAGCAGCGGGCGATCTCCGATCCTGGCCTCGAGCTTGTCCTGGCCGGCCATCCGCCGGCTCGCCCCGGCGGCGACGACCACCACGTCGACCGAGCCCGTCGCCGGCCGGCCGGCGGCACCGGTCATTCCGTCCTGGGCTGGGCGAAGACCATCCGCCCGGCCACCGTCTGGAGGACTCGGGTGACCGTTACCTCGAGCTCGCGGTCGATGAAGCGCGACCCGCCTTCGACCACGATCATCGTGCCGTCGTCGAGGAAGCCCACGCCCTGGCCCGCCTCCTTGCCGTCCTGGATCACCTTGACGTGGAGCCCTTCGCCCGGCAGCACGGCCGGCTTCACGGCGTTCGCCAGCGAGTTGATGTTGAGGACGCGCAGGCCCTGCAGCTCGGCCACCCGGTTGAGGTTGAAGTCGTTGGTCAGGATCGCCCCGCTGTAGCGCTTGGCGAGCGCGACCAGCTTGGCATCGACCTCGCTCACGTCGCGGACCTCGTCCTCGATGATCTCGACCGGCGTCGGCGAATCCTTCTGCATCTGGGCCAGGATCTCCAGGCCGCGCCGGCCACGATTGCGCCGGAGCGTGTCGGAGCTGTCGGCGATGTGCTGGAGCTCCTCGAGGACGAAGCGCGGGATCACCAGGGTGCCGTAGATGAAGCCGGACTCCACGATCTCCTTGATCCGGCCGTCGATGATCGCGCTCGTGTCGACGATGATGTGGGGATCGCCCTTGCGCGCGGTCGCAGCATCGGCCGGCTCGGGCCGCCGGAAGACGCCGATCGCCTCGGCGGCCACGATCAGGTCCTGGCGCTTGGCCACTGTCAGGCCGACCATCCCGAGGCCAAAGCCGATCGAGGTGGCGAGCGGCAGCCAGCGCCCCAGCGGGTCCGGAAAATTCGACAGCGGGGCACCCAGCAGAAGGCCCATCAGCAGCCCGATGATCAGGCCCACGACCGCGGTGACGAACTCGGCCGTCGACAGCGCCTGGACGCTGCGCACGATCCATGTCGCGGGCACGATCGTGAGGTAGGGCAGGATGGCAAAGCCCACGATCAGCCAGGCAACGGTCCACGCGGCCAGGATCAGGCCGTAGGAGCTGCCGGTATCCTGGAAGATGCCGCTCGCTGTCGCCAGGCCCAGCCCGATGAACGCCCCGAGCGCGGCGCCCACAAGGCGAATGATGCGGATCACGGTCCCTCAAGGTGCGGGTAACGGCCGATCGTGACCGCGGCCAGCGGCGTGCCCCGATGAGCGGTCAGCCTAGCATCGCCGGAGCGCGATCGTCCGGCGTGAATCATCAGGCCAGCGCTCGCTCGACGGCTTCGCGCAGGGTGGCCACCGCGACCACGTCAAAGCCGTCGATCGAGGGGGTCGACCCGCTCCGGCCGGCCCGGGGCACGATCGCCCGGGCGAAACCGAGACGGGCCGCTTCACGCAGCCGGCGCTCCAGGCCGGTGACCGATCGAAGCTCGCCAAGCAGGCCGACTTCGCCGATCGCGACGGTGCCCGGATGCACCGGCCGATCGCGGAATGAGCTGGCCAGGGCCAGGGCGAGGGGCAGGTCCAGGGCGGGTTCGTCGAGGGACAGGCCGCCGGCGAGGTTGGCGTAGACATCGTGGCTGCCCAGCCCGATGCCGGCCCGCCGGCCAAGCACCGCCACGAGCAGGGCCAGCCGGTTCTGGTCGACCCCGCTGGCGGTCCGGCGAGGCGTGCCGTAGGCCGTCGATGCGGTCAAGGCCTGGACCTCGACCATCAGCGGCCGGGATCCTTCCAGCGTCGGGGCCACGACGCTGCCCGGGGCGCTGCCTTCATGTTCGGTCAGGAATGCCCGGGCTGGATCGCCGAGGGCCGACAGGCCGGCCTCGCCCATTTCCAGGACACCGACCTCTTCGGTCGAGCCGAAGCGGTTCTTGGTCGCGCGCAGCAGGCGCAGGCTGGAGTAGCGCTCGCCTTCGAGGCCCACGACCGCGTCGACGAGGTGTTCGAGCGTCTTCGGGCCGGCCAGCGAGCCGTCCTTGGTGACGTGGCCGACGAGCACCACGGCGATCGCACCAGACCCGCCGGAGCCGCCGCTGTTGCCCTTGGCCAGCTCCATCAGACGGAGGGCCGACTCGCGGACCTGGCCAACGCTGCCGGCCGCGCCGTCGAGCTCATCGACCGTCGCCGTCTGGATCGAGTCGACGATCAGCAAGGAGGGGCGCTCGACCAGGGCCAGGTCGACGATACGGTCAATGGAGGACTCGGACACGACCCTGACGCGTTCGCCGGCCGGACCGTCGACCAGGCCCAGCCGGGTGGCCCGCAGCCGGACCTGCGAGGCCGACTCCTCGCCACTGGCATAGATCACGGAGCCGGTCGCGGCAACCCCGGCAGCGGCCTGGAGCAGGAGGGTCGACTTACCGATGCCGGGCTCGCCGCCGACCAGGACGACGGATCCGGGCACCAGGCCACCGCCAAGGACCCGGTCGAGCTCGGCGATTCCGACCGTCAGCCGGGGCAGGTCGGCGTCGCTGACCCGGGCCAGCGCCTCGGGCTCATTGCGCCCGGCGATCGCGCCGCCGGCCGTCGTCGGACGCCCGGCCCGGGCCGACTTCGAGGGCTCGCGGACGAGCGTTTCGACCAGGCTGTTCCAGCCGCCGCAGTTGCGGCACTGGCCTTCCCAGCGCAGGTACGCCTCGCCACACTGCTGGCAGATGTAACGGCTCTGGGCCCTGGCCATCCTGCCCGCGCCGACCGCTAGACGGCTTCGACGGGGGTCTTCTCGGTGGCGGCGTGAATGTCGAGGCCGGCCTCGGGGTCCTTGTCGACCACGATCGTGGTGCCCGGCTCGTAACGGCCCAGGAGGAGATGCTCGGCGAGGACGTCCTCGATCATGTTCTGGATCACCCGCCGGAGGGGTCGCGCCCCATAGGCCGCGTCGTAGCCGATCTTGATGATGTGAGCCTTGGCCGCCGCCGTGACCTCGAGCTGCATCTGCTGGGCCCGGAGCTGGTCACGGACCCGGGCGAGGAGGATGTCGACGACCTCGCCGATCTCCTCGACGGTCAGGCTGCGGAAGACGACGGTGGCGTCGATCCGGTTCAGGAACTCCGGCCGGAAGCTCTGCTTGAGCTCGGCCGCGACCTTCTCGCGCATCAGCTCGTAGGAGGCCTCGGCTCGCGCGGAGTCCGAGTCGCCCTGCTTGCGGAAGCCCAGCGACGAGTTCGTCTGGAGCTGCTTGGCGCCGAGGTTGCTGGTCATGATGATGATGCAGTTGCGGAAGTCCACCCGGCGGCCCTTGGCGTCGGACAGGTGGCCGTCCTCCAGGATCTGGAGGAGAATGTTGAAGACCTCCGGGTGGGCCTTCTCGACCTCGTCGAGCAGGACGACCGCGTAGCTCTTGCGCCGGACGGCCTCGGTCAGCTGGCCGCCTTCGTCGAAGCCGACGTAGCCCGGAGGCGCCCCGACCAGCCGGCTGACGTTGTGGCGCTCCATGAACTCGCTCATGTCGATCTTGATCAGGGCATCCTCGCTGCCGAACATGAACTCGGCGAGGGCCTTGGCCAGCTCGGTCTTGCCCACGCCGGTGGGGCCCAGGAAGATGAACGAGCCGATCGGGCGCTTGGGATCCTTGAGTCCCGCGCGGGCGCGGCGGACGGCCTTCGACACGATGTCGATCGCTTCCTGCTGGCCGATGACCCGCTTGTGCAGCGCGTCCTCCATGTGGAGCAGGCGGTCCGACTCCTCCTGGGCGATCCGGGTGACCGGGATCCCGGTCCACATCGCGACGACCTGGGCAATCTCTTCCTCGCCGACCGTCGGCTGCTCGGCGGTGACCTTCGACTGCCATTCGGTGCGCAAGCCGTCGACCAGGTCCTTCTGCGTTGCCTCGGCCTCGCGCAGGCGGGCGGCCTCTTCGTACTCCTGGGCGTTGATCGCCGAATCTTTCTCCTTGGTCACGCGGTCCAGCTCGCGCTGGGCCTCGCGCAGGGCCGGCGGCGCGGAGGCGTAGCGCAGGCGGACCCGGCTGGCTGCCTCATCGATCAGGTCGATCGCCTTGTCCGGCAGGTGGCGGTCGGTGATGTAGCGGACCGACAGCTCGGCTGCGGCCTTGACCGCCTCGTCGGTGATCGTGACCTTGTGGTGCTGCTCGTAGCGCTCCCGGATTCCCTTGAGGATCTCGACCGTCTGCTCGAGGGTGGGTTCCTCGACCATGACCGGCTGGAAGCGCCGCTCGAGGGCGGCATCCCGTTCGATGTACTTGCGGTACTCATCGAGGGTCGTCGCGCCGATGCACTGGAGCTCGCCCCGGGCGAGCGGGGGCTTGAGGATGTTGGCGGCATCGATCGCGCCTTCGGCTGCACCGGCCCCGACCAGGGTATGGAGCTCGTCGATGAAGAGGACCGCATCGTTCGTGTTGCGGAGCTCCTCGATGATCTTCTTGAGGCGCTCCTCGAATTCGCCGCGGTACTTCGTGCCCGCCACGAGCGATCCGATGTCCAGGGTCAGGACGCGCTTGTTCAGGAGCGTCTCGGGCACGTCGCCGGCAACGATCCGATGGGCAAGGCCTTCGGCGATGGCGGTCTTGCCGACGCCCGGCTCGCCGATCAGGGCGGGATTGTTCTTCGTCCGGCGGGACAGGATCTGGATGACTCGCTCGATCTCCTTTTCGCGGCCGATGACTGGATCGAGCTTGCCGGCCCGGGCAGCCTCGGTCAGGTTGATCCCGAGCTGGTCGACCGTGGGGGTCTTGCTGGCCCGCTTCGTCTCCTGGGCCGACGGCCCGGCGGAGGACGACTGGGACAGGACCCGGATCACCTCGTGGCGAACCTTGTCAAGGTTGACCCCGAGCGACTCGAGGACGCCGGCGGCAATCCCCTCTCCCTCGCGCACGAGGCCGAGCAGGAGGTGCTCCGTGCCGATGTAGTTGTGGCCGAGGCGGCGGGCTTCATCGATCGCCAGCTCGATGACCCGTTTCGCTCGCGGTGTCAGCCCGACCTCGCCGACGACCGGGCGATCGCCCCGTCCGATGATGAACTCGACCGCGGTCCGGACCTTGGCCAGCTCGACGTTCATGTTCTCGAGGACGCGCGCCGCCACACCCTCGCCCTCGCGGACCAGGCCAAGGAGGAGGTGCTCCGTGCCGATGTAGTTGTGGTTGAAGCGCTGCGCCTCGTCCTGGGCGAGCGTCAGTACCTTCCGGGCACGGTCCGTGAACTTGTCAAAACGATCCATCGAGTTCGAACGCCTGTTCCTCTTCCAGCGTCCTGAGGACGCTCGTCAGGCCATGCTAGCACCTTGACCCCGGCGCGCAACCGGACCCGCTTCGGGTTGGTCCGGACCGGCGCCCGGTGCCGGCCGGCGAGTTCGGGATCGTCGCCCCGGCAGGGGCCCGGAATCGAACGACCCGCCGGGCGGTCCGGCAGGTCGTCAGCTTCGCGGTGCCGGGCGGCCCGGCCTCGGATCAGCCCTCGGTGTTGGCCTCCATCGTCTCCCGGGCGATCTCGTGGATCGCTTCGGAGGCGGCAGCCTCCTCGCTGGCTTCATCGGCGGCCACGGCTTCGACGATCTCGGCGATTGCCTCGGACGCGGCCGACTCCTCGCTGGCCTCGAGATCGGCGACGGTCTCGATCACGTCAGCGGCGGCATCGACCGCGGGCGCCTCATTGGCGTCATTGGCGTCCCGGGCATCCTCGATCCGAACGAGCTCGTCCGAGGCGGCGGCCTCGAGATCGGCTTCGTCGGCCGCGACGGTCTCGACGATCTCCTCGATCGCCTCGGCGGCCACGGCTTCCTCGTTCGCCTCGTCGGTCGCGACGGTCGACACGACATCCTCGGCTTCGGCCGCGGCCATCTGCTGGCGAACCTGGGCAAACGCGGCGGCGAGGGTGTTGTCGATGCCGCCCTCGGGCTCCTGGACGGCGTCGGCCATCGAGTAGCCCCGTTCGGGCCGATCGGACCTCGGCCGCCGTTCCGGACGCGCCTCGCGAGCGGGGGCGGCGGACGGTGCCTCGGACTCGGTCGGGGCGGGTCGGGCGGGAGCTTCCTCGGCCTGCTTCAGGCTGAGGCCCAGGCGGTGCCGCTCGGAGTCGAGGCTGATGATCTTGAGCTTGAGCGTCTGGCCCTCGTGGACCACGTCACCCGGGTGGGCAACCCGCTGCTGGGACAGCTCGCTGATGTGGATCAGGCCTTCGAGGCCGTCGCGGACCCGCACGAAGGCGCCAAAGTTGACGAGCTTGGTGACGGTGCCGTCGATGATGTCGCCGACCTTGAAATCGGCGACCGTGGAATGCCACGGGTCCGGCTGGAGCCGTCGGATCGACAGGCTGATCCGGCCCCGCTCGTGGTTGATGTCGATGACCTCGGCCTCGACCTCCTCGCCGACCTTGTAGCCGGACTCGGGGTTGTTGACCTTGTTCCAGGAGAGCTCGCTCTTGTGGACGAGCCCATCGATCCCGCCCAGGTCGATGAACACCCCGAACGGTGCAATCGAGCGGACCGAACCGGTGACCTTCTGGCCAACCTGGAGGCTGCTGAACAGCTCGTCGCGCTTCTCGCGGCGCTCTTCGTACAGGGCGACCTTCTCCGACAGGATCAGGCGGTTGGCCTTGCGGTTGACCTCGAGGATCTTGAGCCGGAGCTTGCGGCCAACGAACGGCTGGAGCTTCTCGGCGATCTCCTGGGCGGCGTCACGCGGCTGGTCGTTCTGGGGCCGGCGCGGGAAGTCGACGATCTGGCTGATCGGAACGAAGCCGCGAATGCCGCAGTCCACGATCAGGCCACCCTTGTTGTGGTCGATCACCGGGGCTTCGATGATCACGCCTGATTCGAACTGCTCCTGCATCGACCGCCACTTGCGTTCGAGGCCGGCCCGGCGCAGGGACAGGACCACGTGGCCTTCCTGCGATTCAGGCTGGAGGACATAGACCAGGACCGTGTCGCCAATGGCCAGCTGGGGTGAGCTCTCGGCATTGCGACCGTACAGCTCGCGATTCGAGACGACGCCTTCGCTCTTCGCTCCGATGTCGACCAGGATCTCGTCCTTGTCGATCCGGACGACGGTTCCCTCGACCACATCCCCGTGCTTGAAGCTCTTGATGTCGGAGTCCTGCTCGGCCAGCAGCTCTTCCATCGTCGTCGGCTCGGGACCGAGGTCACGGACGGGCTCCGGCTCCTCTTCTTCGGCCGCCGCCGGGGCATCGGCCAATTCGGCAGCGAGCTCCGCCGAGTCAACGCCGGAGCCGAGACCGTCGATCGCACCTGCGTCGGCGATGGCTGCCTCGGGTTCCGTCGAGGAGCCCTCGGCCGGCTCGGCCGGCGCCGATGTCTCAGCCGGTGCAGTCTCGGCCTGGGCAGTGGGCTCAGTCTCGGCCTGGGCGGTGGGCTCCGTCTCGGCCGTCGGCTCGGACTCGGCCGCTGGGGCGGCTTCGTCGGTCGGCTGGGGGGCGGATGCGTCTGTGGCGTTGGCCGCGTCGGCCGGTTCGGTCGCGTTGGCCGGTTCGTCGGCGACGGCTACTGCCGCCGCGCTGTCTTCGGCGACCTGATGGTCGGTCGGGGCGATTGCCTCGACGTCCGGCGCCGGTCCGGCCTGCTGCTGTTCAGTCAATTTGGTGGTCTCTCCTTGTCGGGGATTACCCTCCGGAAACAGGAACGGCCCGAGCGCCGCTCGAGCCGTTGACAAACGATGTGGCGAGTCAGGTCCGGTCGGGCCTCAGTTCGCTCCTTCGTGATCGATGGCCGCAGGCGACGATCTTCTGCTGTCCTGCCTCTTGGGGCCGGGAGAGTCTAGCACACGGTTTTCGCGGCCTACAATCGTGGCCGCGTGCCTGAGCTACCCGACCTGACCATCGTCGCCGAGGCGTTCCATGCGGCTCTCGTGGGCCGCCCGATCAGCACGGCCGTGGCACTGGCCCCACTCGCGGTGCGAGGCACGCCGACCGAGCTCGGCGCGCTCGTCGGCCGGCGGGTCGAAGCGGTCAGCCAGCGCGGCAAGTTCCTGCTGGTCGACCTTGATCACGATCGGATCGTGTTCAATCCGATGCTCACCGGCCGGTTCCAGCTGGCGGCTCCGGGCGAGCGCCTGCCGACGAAGACGGCCCTCGTCCTGGGCTTCGGCGCCCGGCCGGCGCAGCCCGCCCGGGGGTTCGCTCGCTGGACCCGGGCCGCTGCCTGGCTGCCCGCCGACGAAGCCAGTGTTGAGGTCCGCTACCGCGACCCGACCCAGATGGGCAAGGTGTACCTGGCGCCTGAGGGCCTCGATCGACCGATCGCCGGCCTCGATGAGGAGCTCGGCCCCGACGCCGACGATCCGGGCCTGACCCTGCCGGTCTGGCAGGAGCGCATCCGGCGCCACCCGGGCGAGCTCAAGAACCTGCTCAAGAACCAGGCATTCATCGCGGGCGTCGGCAATGCCTACAGCGACGAGATCCTGCACGCGGCACGGTTGCTCCCGTTCCGCCGCCGGGCCAGCCTGGCGGCCGAAGAGACCGCCGCGCTCCATGATGCGACGCGCGCCACGATGGACACGGCGATCGAGGTCCTGCGGCATCGAGTCCCGCCCACCTTCGAGACCCAGGTTCGCGACTTCCTGGCGGTCCACAACAAGGGTGGCCAACCGTGCCCGCGCTGCGGAACGCGGATCAGCGAGGTCAGCCCAGGCGGCTTCGTGACGTCGTTCTGCCGGGGCTGCCAGCGCTGAGCCCGCCTCAGCCGGCGATGCCGTCGCGGGCCTCCGGGAGGAGTTTGGCTTCAGGAGGGCAGCTTGAGGACCTGGCCGGGGTGGATGACATAGGGTGACTTGAGCCCGTTCAACTTGATGATCGCCCTCACGGTGGTGTGGTTGCGCGCCGCGATCCCGGACAGGGTGTCACCCGACTTGACGACGTACGTCTTCGGCTTGACGGTAGGGGAAGGCTTCGGCGTCCGCGCCGGGGCGCTCGCGCTCGGTGCGGGACTGTTGGCGACGGACGGGGACGGCTGGGGTGTCGTGGCTGGGCTCGCCGAGATCGAACCCGCCGGGCTGGGCCCCCCACCGCCGACGATGCCCGAGGTTGGCGGAGTCCCGCCCCGGGCCAGGAGGATGGCCCCGAGGGCCGCGATCATGAGGATGACCAGCCCGACCTGGCCGGCCTGCCGCCGATCCCCGATCGAGGGCAGCCCGAACGAGGCCCGGCCACGATCGACGACGACGGGGGTGGTTCGAGCGAACTGGCGCCGCCCGACGAGCATCGGCACGGCGGCGGGTGGGGGAGTCCGGACCGCAGCTGGGGAGGTGGTCTGAGGCGCGCTGATTTGCTCGGATGCGGGCCCGGGGTCGCGCGCCGGTCCACTGCGTTCACCCGCCGCGATTGATGCCGCTGACTCAGTGCCTTCGGGCTCGGGGGCTCGGGATTTGGCCTCCAACGGCTCGGCGTCGACGGAGCCCAGCGGCGGCGTGTCGTCATTCGGATCGGTCATCCGGCCAAGGATAGCCTCGTCGCCGAGGATGTCCGGGGCGTGGCCGGCGTTGCGCGGCCGGCGCTGGGCGTGGTCTGCATCAAATGAATATTCGCGACAAGCCGCCGACCCGGAGCTGCTTCAATCCTGCACCGGGTGCCGGACAGCGACCTCTCAGCGGGGCTCGCGGTCGTTTCTGCTCAGGCCATGCAGGAATCCGGCCGACTCAGCCGGAATATGGTCGCGAACATTCATCTGATGCAGGTCGGCCTGCGGCTCGGGGCTGATGCAGCCGCGCAGCGCCCCACCAATCCGGTAGTCGGCCCGAGAACGCAAAAATCCTGGCGACGACCTATGTTCCCGAAAGGCTGCCCTCTCAGTATCTTCGGCGCTGGAGAGCTTAACTTCCGTGTTCGGGATGGGAACGGGTGTGGCCTCTCCGCTAGAGTCACCAGGATTTCATGCGTCTGGACGATGTCGTTCGGCGGTCTGAATCTTCGATCTCGACGAGGTCATTCCTGCACGCCATTGGCGCGCGGTGAATCCCTCGGAGCCAGCCGCTGATCCTTGATCAGTAGCTGAAGAGGTCAAGCCCTCGACCATTAGTACGGCTCAGCTTCATCCGTCACCGGACTTCCACATGCCGCCTATCAAACAGGTGGTCTCCCTGCGGTCTTACCTGGTTAACCCAGTGGGGAACCTCATCTCGAGGCGAGCTTCGCACTTAGATGCTTTCAGCGCTTATCCCAACCGAACATAGCTACCCAGCGGTGCCCTTGGCAGGACAACTGGCACACCAGCGGTTCGTCCACTCCGGTCCTCTCGTACTAGGAGCAGCTCCTCTCAAGTTCCCTACGCCCACGATGGATAGAGACCGAACTGTCTCACGACGTTCTGAACCCAGCTCGCGTGCCGCTTTAATTGGCGAACAGCCAAACCCTTGGGACGTACTTCCGCCCCAGGATGCGACGAGCCGACATCGAGGTGCCAAACGGTGCCGTCGATGTGAACTCTTGGGCACCATCAGCCTGTTATCCCCGGGGTAGCTTTTATCCGTTGAGTGATACCCCTTCCACTCGGAGGTACCAGATCACTAAGCCCGACTTTCGTCTCTGCTCGACTTGTAGGTCTCGCAGTCAAGCTCCCTTATGCCTTTGCACTCTACGGCTGGTTTCCATTCAGCCTGAGGGAACCTTTGGGCGCCTCCGTTACACTTTAGGAGGCGACCGCCCCAGTCAAACTACCCGCCTGACACTGTCCTGCGCCCGGATTACGGGTCGCGGTTAGAACCAAAATTCAGCAAGGGTGGTATTTCAACGTTGGCTCCATCGAGGCTAGCGCCCCAATTTCACAGCCTCCCACCTATCCTACACAAACTCAATCCCGATCCAATGTCAGGGTGTAGTAAAGCTCCACGGGGTCTTTTTGCCCTATCGCGGGTAACCTGCATCTTCACAGGTACTTCAATTTCGCCGGATCCCTCGTTGAGACAGCGCCCAGATCGTTACGCCATTCGTGCGGGTCGGAACTTACCCGACAAGGAATTTCGCTACCTTAGGACCGTTATAGTTACGGCCGCCGTTTACCGGGGCTTCGATTCAGAGCTTGCACCCCTCCTCTTAACCTTCCGGCACTGGGCAGGCGTCAGCCCCTATACGTCAGCTTTCGCTTTCGCAGAGACCTGTGTTTTTGCTAAACAGTCGCCTGGGCCTTTTCACTGCGGCTTCGATCGACCACTGCAAGCAGCAGCCGCGAAGCGCCCCTTATCCCGAAGTTACGGGGCCATGTTGCCGAGTTCCTTAACGAGGGTTCTCCCGATCGCCTTGGTATTCTCTACCCGCCTACCTGTGTCGGATTGCGGTACGGACACCTTTGATCTCGCTAGACACTTTTCTTGCCAGCTCGGCTCACTCGAATTGCAGCAGATGCCACTTTCCATCGCTTCTCGGGGTTGAAACTGAGGAGACGGATTTGCCTGTCTCCTCCCCCTACCGGCTTGGACGCGTATAGCCAAAACGCGCTCGAACTACCGTGCCGTGTCATGCCCTTGCTCTCACCTGGGATCAGCTCCCGGACTCGACCGACTTTCGCCGACCAACCTCCGTTCACCTACCCCCAGGCGACACCTTGCGGTGCAAACGATCTCTGGTGGTTCCGGAATATCAACCGGATGTCCATCGCCTACGACATTTGTCCTCGGCTTAGGCCCGACTAACCCTGAGCGGACAAGCCTTCCTCAGGAAACCTTAGGCATACGGCGTGTGAGATTCTCACTCACAATTCGCTACTCATGCCGACATTCGCACTTCCGTACGCTCCAGCCGTCCTCACGGTCGACCTTCACAGCAGAACGGAACGCTCCCCTACCATACGTCCGCCGGCGAACCGGCAGACACATCCGTAGCTTCGGTACCAGGCTTGAGCCCCGTTGAATTTTCGGCGCGGATCCACTTGACCAGTGAGCTGTTACGCACTCTTTCAATGGTGGCTGCTTCTGAGCCAACATCCTGGTTGTCTGTGCGAATCCACATCCTTTACCACTTAGCCTGGATTTAGGGACCTTAGCTGACGGTCCGGACTGTTTTCCTTTTGACCACGAAGCTTAGCCCTCGCAGTCTGACTCCCGGGCTATGAAATCCTGGGATTCGGAGTTTGGTTGGGTTTGGTAAGCGGGAAGCCCCCTAGCCCATCCAGTGCTCTACCCCCAAGATTGAACGCCCGAGGCTAGCCCTAAAGCTATTTCGGGGAGAACCAGCTATCTCCGAGTTCGATTGGCATTTCACCTCTATCCACAGCTCATCCCCTAGCTTTTCAACGCTAGTGAGTTCGGGCCTCCACGGGACATTACTCCCGCTTCACCCTGGCCATGGATAGGTCACTCGGTTTCGGGTCTACCGCACGCGACTCAAATCGCCCTATTCAGACTCGCTTTCGCTCCGGCTCCATCCTTCTCGGACTTAACCTCGCCACGTGCGCGTAACTCGTCGGCTCATTCTTCAAAAGGCACGCCATCAGGCTACCGGCCTTGCGACCGGCAACACCCTTTGACTGCTTGTAGGCACGAGGTTTCAGGTACTATTTCACTCCCCTTCCGGGGTGCTTTTCACCTTTCCCTCACGGTACTCGTTCACTATCGGTCGCCAAGAGTATTTAGCCTTGGACGGTGGTCCGCCCAGTTTCCCACATGAGAGACCTTCCACGTGGTACTCAGGTGGTCGATCACGGAGGCCATTTCGCTTTCGCCTACGGGGCTGTCACCCTCTCTGGCCTGCCTTTCCTGACAGGTTCGACTAGCGAATGGCTTGGTAACTCCGCCGGGGTCGTGCGGGACCCCGATGATCAACTCCTACAACCCCCACTCAGAAACGGCCGCAACCTATCGCGCTGAGTGAGTTTGGGCTCTTCCCGTTTCGCTCGCCACTACTAAGGGAATGTTCTCTTTTCCTCCAGCTACTGAGATGTTTCAGTTCGCTGGCTTACCTCCACCTGGTCTATTTGGTTCAACCAGGAGTGACTGGGCGTTACCCCAGCCGGGTTTCCCCATTCGGACATCTCCGGATCAACGTCTGCTCGCGACTCCCCGAAGCTTTTCGCAGCCTACCGCGTCCTTCATCGGCTCTTGGCGCCAAGGCATCCACCCCGTGCCCTTTGTAGCTTGACCCCCTTCAGCCTCTGATCAAGCGATCAGCCGCGAAGGGGCTCCATTTGTTTGGGATTACACCTTGAAATTAACTCGGCGAAATCGAAGATTCGATTTACTACCGAACGACATCTTCCAGTTGTAAAGGTGCTGCCCGCCGAAGCGAGCCCACGACACCGGTACGGGACCGGGACCGTGCCCAGCGAACCGCTGGTCGATGGCCTCGAGATCTCGAGGGCATCGATCAATGGCTCGATGTGCCGACAAACTATTGCTCGAGACCGACCGGCGATTCCGGTTCCAGGCTCGAGCGGTGCTATTCGATTAAGACAAAAGGGTGATCGGCGATCCGGCAGTGTTGGTGGAGACGAGGAGACTCGAACTCCTGACCCTCTCCTTGCAAAGGAGATGCTCTGCCAACTGAGCTACGTCCCCTCGCCGGTAGGAGTGGTGGGCGTTTCTGGACTCGAACCAGAGACCTCTGCCTTATCAGGGCAGTGCTCTAACCAGCTGAGCTAAACGCCCGCCGGGGTCGTGCCGACTCGGGTCGACACGTTGTCGGCCGGCGGCTGCACCCTTAACGATTGAAGAGTGACAGGAAATCTCGGGCTTGGGAATGATTGAACGGGTTTCGGTGTTTCTTACCACGTTCGCAGATTGGCCTCCGTCCGAACCCCGAAGGATCCGGCCGGCGCGTCCCACCTGGCGGAAGACGCGAGCGACCCTGCGATCAACCCTGGGAGCCATCAACGCCGAAGACCCACCAAACGTCTTCGACTCGGATCTCCCTAGAAAGGAGGTGATCCAGCCGCACCTTCCGGTACGGCTACCTTGTTACGACTTCGTCCCAATCACCAACCCCACCTTCGACGGCTGCCTCCTTGCGGTTGGCCCACCGGCTTCGGGTGTTGCCAGCTTTCATGACGTGACGGGCGGTGTGTACAAGGCCCGGGAACATATTCACCGCCGTATGCTGACCGGCGGTTACTAGCAACTCCGGCTTCATGTAGGCGAGTTGCAGCCTACAATCCGAACTGAGACCGGCTTTAAGGGATTTGCTCCACCTCGCGGTTTCGCCGCCCGTTGTACCGGCCATTGTAGCGTGGGTGTAGCCCAGGACGTAAGGGCCATGCTGACTTGACGTCATCCCCACCTTCCTCCGAGTTTCTCTCGGCAGTCCCGTGTGAGTGATACAACACACAGTAGGGGTTGCGCTCGTTGCGGGACTTAACCCAACATCTCACGACACGAGCTGACGACAGCCATGCAACACCTGTGGCCAGGCCCCTTGCGGGGAGACGACGTTTCCGCCGTGGTCCTGGTCATGTCAAGTCCTGGTAAGGTTCTTCGCGTCGCATCGAATTAAACCCCACGCTCCGCTGCTTGTGCGGGCCCCCGTCAATTCCTTTGAGTTTTAGCCTTGCGGCCGTACTCCCCAGGCGGGACACTTAATGCGTTAGCTTCGGCACTGGCGGGGTTGATACCACCAACACCTAGTGTCCATCGTTTACGGCTAGGACTACCGGGGTATCTAATCCCGTTTGCTCCCCTAGCTTTCGCGCCTCAGCGTCAAGAACGGGCCAGGAAGCCGCCTTCGCCACTGGTGTTCCTCCCGATATCTACGCATTTCACCACTACACCGGGAATTCCGCTTCCCTCTCCCGCCTTCGAGTCGATCAGTATCGAGTGACCCTCCCCAGTTGAGCCGGGGGCTTTCACACTCGACTAAATCGACCGCCTGCGCGCTCTTTACGCCCAGTAAATCCGGACAACGCTTGTCACCTACGTATTACCGCGGCTGCTGGCACGTAGTTAGCCGTGACTTATTCACCAGGTACCGTCATTATCGTCCCTGATAAAAGAGGTTTACAACCCGAAGGCCTTCATCCCTCACGCGGCGTTGCTGCTTCAGACTTTCGTCCATTGAGCAAAATTCCCGACTGCTGCCTCCCGTAGGAGTCTGGGCCGTGTCTCAGTCCCAGTCTGGGTGATCGTCCTCTCAGACCACCTACCGATCGTCGCCTTGGTGAGCCGTTACCCCACCAACGAGCTAATCGGACGCAGGCCCCTCCCGAAGCGCCTTGCGGCTTTACTGGTGCGAATGAACGCACCACCACATGCGGTATTAGCCACCCTTTCGGGCAGTTATTCCCCACTTCGGGGCAGGTCACCCACGCGTTACTCAGCCGTCCGCCACTAACGACCAGAGCAAGCCCTGATCGTCCGTTTGACTTGCATGTCTCATGCACGCCGCCAGCGTTTATCCTGAGCCAGGATCAAACTCTCCGACAAAAAGGCCCGACCTTGCGGCCGGGACTTCAATTTCGAGGGTTTGACCGCTCGCACATTTCCTTACCCGGATTTCCTGTCACTCTTCAATTGTTAAGGTGCAGCGGTCCGGGGCACGAGTGCACCGGGCGCAAGCGTCCATGTTGACGCATCGGGACCCGCCCTGTCAAACGACGTGGATCGGGTGGACCGGTGATCCGGCCCGAGCGGTCACCCTGGAAATTCCAGGGGCGCGACGCCGAATGGTAGGCGGGCACGGCCCACGCTACGCTCGAAACCGATCGGCGCCGGCCCTCCGACGGGCGCTGTCTCAGAAGGGCGAGGACTCGACCAGCAGGACGAAGGCGGCCCCTGACAGCCAGCACAGCAGGGCGAGCTCGATCGAGGCCGTTGCCCCGCCCGGTCCGATCGCGAACAGGTAGACCAGGAGCCCGACCAGGGCGGCGCCCAGGGCCTTGGCCAGGCGCAGCAGGATCTCGTTGACCAGGTTGCTCATCCGAGATCCGCCCTTAGGCCCGGATGGCCCGGCGGCCCTGGAGGGCCCGGATCAGGGTCACCTCGTCGGCATATTCGAGGTCCCCGCCGACCGGTATCCCCCGGGCAATCCGGCTGACGGTGCCGACCCGGCCGTCGAGCCGCTCGTCCAGGAACATCGCAGTTGCCTCACCCTCGAGGGTCGGATTGGTGGCGAGGATCACCTCCTCGAACGGCTCGCCCGCGGCGAACGCCGCCTCGACCCGGGTCAGCAGCTCCTGGATCCGAAGCCGCTCCGGGCCGATCCCGTCGATCGGTGAGATCGCGCCATGGAGGACGTGGTAGAGGCCCTTGAACTCGCCGGTCCGCTCCAGGGCCAGGACGTCGAGGGGCTCCTCGACCACGCACAGCCGGCGCCCGTCGCGGGCAGGGTCACGACACAGGGGGCAGAGGGGCGCATCGCTGATGTTGAAGCAGCGCTCGCAGAAGACAACCTCGTCCCGGACGGCGACGAGGGCCGTGGCCAGCTGGCGCGCCTCGGCATCCGGCGCGCGGAGCAGGTGGAAGGTGAGCCGCTGGGCCGTCTTCGGGCCGATTCCGGGCAGCCGCGAGAACGCCTCGATCAGGCGGGCGACGGGCTCGATGACAGGGCTGGACACGAGCTGGTGCTGCCTACATCCCTGGCAGGCGCATGCCGCCGGTCACCGCGGCCATCTTCGAATCGGCGATCTCGCGCGAAGCGTTCAGGGCATCGTTGACCGCAGCCGTGACCAGGTCCTGGAGCATCTCGACGTCGATTGGGATCAACCGCCGAGGGATCGATCGTGACGCTGACCAGCTCCTGCTTGCCGGTCACCGTCGCCTTGACCACGCCACCACCGGCCGAGCCGTCGACGGTCAGGCTGGCCAGCTCGCCCTGGACGCGCAGCATCTCCTGCTGCATCTGCTGTGCCATCCGTTGCAGGTTGGCCATGCTCATTCGGGTCGTCCCTCCGTGATCGGTATGCGCTCGACAGTCTGGCGGATGACGCCGCCTGGTGCAGGCCGAACCTCAGCGAACCTCGTCGGCATCGACCAGATCATCGGCGAAGATCCGGCGGGCCATCGTCAGCAGGTCGGCGTCGTCGGTTGCCGGGACCGGCAGGAGATCGAGGTTGGTCGCGACGAGCCTGACTGCGACGGCCCGGCCAAGGATCCGGCCGATGCCGTCCTCGAGCTGGGTCCGCCGGCGCTCGGCCACGTCGCGCAGGAAGGCCTTGCCCTCCGGGAACCCGAGGACCACCTGGTTGCCGCTCATCTCGATCGGCCGGCAGGCTTCGACGAGGGGCTTCATCGGCGGGCTGCTGCTCAACTCTGCGACGATCCGGGGCCACGCATCGATGAGCTCGACCAGGCCGGCGCTCGGCTCGGCCGGGGCGCTGCCCGGCTCGATCGGGATCGCACTCGGGGTGGCGGCAACTGCCGGCCGGGCTTCGATCGGATCTGTTCGGGCGGGCGGATCCGGCGGCGCGGAGTCGACCGGCCGCGCCGGGAGGGGTCGCCCTGGCCGGGAGCTTCGGCTCTGGCGGCCTGGCAGCGGCAGGCGGGGCGGAGGCAGCCACGACCGGCTGCGCGGCGGCCGGGGACGCCGCGAGCGACGGTGCGCCGGCCGCCGGGAGCGCTCCGAGGAGGGCCAGCTCGAGCTGGAATCGGAGGCCCCCGATCGAGGCCCGGCTCGGGTCGATCGCGGCCAGCCGACGGGCCGCCGCGAGCAGTCGATCGAGCGGCCAGCCGTCCGGCTCGCCCGGGCCAGACGATGCCGTGGGCGCCCCGGCCGTGCTGCCCAGCCGGTCGGCCAGGGCCAGCCGGACCGCGTCAACCACCTGGTCGAGGAAGATGTGCAGGTCACGGCCGCGCTCCTCGAGGCCATCGATCGCGGCCAGCCCGGCCAGGGCATCCCCCCAGACCAGGGCGGCCAGGAAGCCTCGGACGGTCTCCGCGTCGACCAGCCCGAGCAGCTCCCCGACGTGGGCCTCGGTCAGGACGTCGTCGCCCGACGCGAGCACCTGGTCGAGGATCGACTCGGCGTCGCGCATTCCGCCCGCGGCCAGGCGGGCGACGAGCTGGACCGCAGCCGGCTCGGCCGTCCGGCCATCGGCGGCCAGGATCCGGTCGAGCTTGCCCGCGATCTGTTCGACGCTCAGCCGGGTGAAGTCGAAGCGCTGGACGCGCGACAGGACCGCCGGCCTGATCTGGCTCGCGTCGGTCGTGCAGAAGATGAACACGACGTGGTCGGGCGGCTCCTCGAGGGTCTTGAGCAGGACGTCCCAGCCCTCCTTGATTCGCTGGACCTCGTCCACGATGTAGACCTTGCGGGCGAGATCGGAGGGGGCCGTCCAGGTTCGCTCGAGCAGGTCGCGCATGTCGTCGACCTTGTTGTTGGAGGCGGCGTCCATCTCGATCACGTCGAGGGCGCGGCCATCCCGGATCGCCAGGCACGCCTCGCACGTGTCATCCGGCTCGCCGTCACGGACGTTGGGACAGTTGATCGCCTTGGCCACGATCCGGGCCAGCGACGTCTTGCCGGTCCCGCGCGGACCGACGAACAACAAGCCGTGGCCCAGGCGGTTCGTCCGAACGGCGTTCCGGAGGGTCGTGACGACCGCTTCCTGGCCGACGATCTCACCGAACGTCTGGGCCCGCCAGCGGCGGTACAGGGCACGGTGCGGCCCCGCCGGGCCTGCCGCCTGGGAGGCGCCGCCCGGCTCCGGATCGCCCGGGTTCAACTGCCCATCCACTGGTTTCAAAATGCCGTGCACCCTCCGTCGACCAGAACGCCCCCGCGCCCTCCATCACAAGCGGCTCGGACCAGGCCGTTCCGCGGCACCCGGCGAAGATCGCTTAGTGCTGCTTCCTTCCGGACCTGACACGGTTCACGAGTCGCCGCTGCGCGGGACCCGGCCCTCAACGTCGCTCGTGACAGCGGCTTTCGAGAACGGAGACCTCGGGAGGGAATTCAGCCCTGCTGGAGCGGATTGCAGGTACAGGGCACCGCTAGTTCCCCGCCTAGCACGGCTGCCGAATCATAGCAGGGCAACGGCGCCGGCCGGCCTGTCCCGATCCGGGCGTGGCCCTGGCGGGGGAGGCGATGCTGGCGGAGAGGGGGGGATTCGAACCCCCGACGGGTTGCCCCGAACCGCATTTCCAATGCGGCGCCATAGGCCACTAGGCGACCTCTCCGGGAGTCGACCGGTCCGAGGGAATTTGGCGGAGAGGGTGGGATTCGAACCCACGGTGCTTGCGCACACCGCTTTTCGAGAGCGGCACCTTCAACCACTCGGACACCTCTCCGCGGGGGAGGATACCAAAGCGGCTCAGGCCCGGGCCGCCAGCCCCTCGCCGGCCAGTCCGGCCGATGGCTCGTCGAGATCCGCGATCGCCAACCGGTGCCGGGCGAAGAGCTCCTCGGCCTCTGCCTGGCGGATGCCACTGACGACCTGGAGGCGCCGGCGCAGGCCGGGATGCTGGGCCAGCTGAATCACGGTCCCGGCGGCCCCGTCGACGATGTTCGGCAAGGCGTAGACGAGGGCGCCGACATCGCTCTCGAGGAGCGCACCGACGCACATCGGGCAGGGCTCCCGGGTGCAGAAGACGGTCGCATCGGCCAGGGCTCCGGGTCCCAGGCGCCGGGCTGCCTCGCGCAGAGCGGTCACCACGGCATGGGCGGTGGGATCCTGGCCCGCCCGGACCCGGTCGCGAGCGCGGGCAACCATGGCATCGTTGACCACGGCGACCGCGGCAACCGGCCGCTCCCCCGCCTCGAGGGCCAGCTCGGCCTCGGCCAGTGCTTCGCCCATGAACAGCTCGTAGTTCATGGGTTGATGGTAGCCGAGTACGATTCGAGCGACGCATGGATTGAAGGAGCAGCGAATGACCCGGACCCGGCGGATCGGGATTCTCACGGGCGGCGGCGACGTGCCCGGCCTGAACTCGGTGATCAAGAGCGTGGTCTATCGCTCGACCGAGCTGGGCTACGACGTCCTGGGAATCCGACGGGGCTGGGAAGGCCTGACCCACATGCAGCCCGGCAACGACCTCGATGCCGCGTACGTCCGACGGCTGGACCGGACCAATACCCGGACCATCGACCGGACCGGCGGGACGTGGCTGCATACGTCGCGGACCAACCCGCGCAAGATCGCCACCCGGAATCTGCCGGCCTGGCTGGAACCGTCCGTGGCCGAGCGCTATCGCGCCGGCGAGGACACGTTCGATCTGACTCCGCTCGTCCTCGACCACATCGCCGCGCTCGGGATCGATCACCTTGTCGCGATCGGCGGCGACGACACGCTGAGCTTCGCCCGGGTGCTGGTCGATGCGGGCATTGCCCTGACCGGTATCCCCAAGACGATGGACAACGATGTCCAGGGGACCGAGTACTGCATCGGGTTCTCGACCGCGATCACCCGGGCCAAGGACCTGATCAACCGCCAGCGAACGACCCTCGGCTCGCACGAGCGGATCGGGGTCTTCCGGATCTTCGGGCGAGACTGCGGCTTTACCGCCCTGTTCACCGCGTATGTCGCCTCCGGCCGGTGCGTGATCCCCGAAGCCCCGTTCGACCTCGACGCCCTGGCCGAGCTGGTCAAGGCCGACTGGCACAACAACCCCAGCCGGTACGCCTTCGTGATCACGGCCGAGGGTGCGATCTGGCAGGGCGCGACGCTGACCGAATGGGGCGAGGCCGACTCGTTCGGCCACCGCCACAAGGTCAACATCGGCGAGGTCCTGGCCGACGAGCTGCGCAAGCGGACCGGCATCGAGTCGGTTGCCAGCGAGCTGACCTACGACCTTCGCAGCGGCGAAGCCGACCAGCTCGACCAGACGGTCGCGATCACCTTCGCCAACGTGGCGATGGACCTGATTCGGGACGGGGTGAGCGGCCGCATGGTCGCGATCCGGGATGGACGCTACGCCCAGACCCACCTGCCCGAGCCGGGCATCCCGCCGCGCTCGGTGGACGTCGCGACGATGTACGACGTTGAGCGCTTCCGGCCGATCTACTCGGGCAAGCTGGGCGAGCCGCTGCTGCTCCTGGGATCGCCGGGCAGCTAGCTCGGCAGCCCGGCCAGGGCCCGGATCCGGCGGGCCACCGCGGAGAGGTCCTCGCTGCCGTGACCGGAGGCGACCAGGCCGCGCTCGATCTCGGCGCACAGCTCGGTGACCGGCAGGTCGGCGCCC
Organism: uncultured Chloroflexia bacterium; assembly: GCA_963720965.1. GTDB lineage: Bacteria > Chloroflexota > Limnocylindria > Limnocylindrales > CSP1-4 > Palsa-1033. Next base: position 24,082 of record CAVRHD010000008.1, read on the forward strand.
GACTCGCGGGCCATGCCCAGGGCGATGCCGAGGTCCTTGAGGTGGAGCTCGACCTTGAACCCGAGGGGATAGTCGTTGGCCAGCATCCGGCCACTCCGGTTGGCCAGGACCCAGCTCTGGGCCGCTCCCCCGCTGAGTGCCCCGACCACCTGCTCCACGTCCAGGCCGGACTTGATCGCCAGGACGATTCCCTCGGCGACGCCCAGGTACGCCCCGGCCAGGATCACCTGGTTGACGGCCTTGACCGCCTGGCCACTGCCAATCGGTCCGACGTGGGTGATCGTCTTGCCGATCACCTCGAGGATCGGCCGGGCCCGTTCGAAGACGGCCGGCTGTGCGCCGACGAAGATCGTCAGGGTCGCCTTCTGGGCACCCTCTGAGCCGCCCGACACCGGGGCATCGGCGAAGTCGACGCCCTGCGCGGCCAGGCGGCCGGCCATGTCCCGGGTAGCGCCCGGCGCGATCGTCGAGCAGTCGATGACGAGGCTGCCCGGAGCGATCCGGCCGGCGACCCCGTCGGGCCCGAACAGGACCGCCTCGACGTCAGGCGTGTCCGACACGCACACCACGACCACGTCACTGGCGGCCGCCGCTTCGCCCGGTGAGGCCGCCTCGGTCGCGCCAAGGTCGACGAGCTCGGTGGCCCGCCCCTGGCTTCGGTTCCAGACGGTGACGGGCCTGCCGGAGCGCACGAGGTGGGCGGCCATGGCCGAGCCCATCGTGCCCAGGCCGAGAAATCCGATCCGTTCCATCGCCGGATTCTAGGTTGACCGAGCGAGCCGCGCGTGGCGCTCCCTCGCGAAGGCGTCGGCGCGGCGGCTGGGTCGGGGGCCGGGCTTGCGTCGCTTGGCCGGGCCGCGGGCGCCGGGGCTGGGCGCGGGGAGGCCGAAGCGATGACGGGCCAGCGTTTCGCCCGGCGCGACAAAACCGCGGTTTCGAAAGTGGACCCGCTCCGCGCCGGCGGAGCCGACCCGAAATTCAGTCCCGGGGCACGCTCAGCCCGGTACGAATGCGCGCCGAGCGACGTGCCCGACCTGTCCGGAGCCCGCGAAACCCCCGATTTGTCCCGCCAGAGGAAACATCGGCGAGTGCGTCCGGCGAGGATCGCAGAGCCAGGTCGGGACCCGCGTGGGTGGTGCGTTCAGGACCCACTTGCTCACCGAAAGGGTCACGCCTGAACGGGACGGATAGGCCACGGACATTGGTCCTGCACGGCTCTAGGCTCGGCCAATCATCACCACGGAGATTCCTAGACGAACGTGTCCCGGGCCATTGTCGCAACGCTGGCTGCGCTCCTGCTGGCCGTCGGCCTGACGGTCACCGCTCCAGCGCGCCCGACGATGGCTGCGGTGGCTGCTCGACGACAACCACTCCACCAAGAAGATCTGTGCGCGGGCACCGTCGACTCCGACGACTGGCACGACGTCGACGACTTTCACGTTCTCGGTCATCTACTCCGACCAGAAGGCACGCGGCGGGGCCTGCGCGACGGTGACCCTCACCAACACGAGCACCAGTGCCTCGACTTCCTCCGGTGCTGCTGAAGCCGGTCGGTGGCGAGCCGGCAAACCTTGATCCCAAGTTGAAGACCGGCGTTGAGTTCGACTCCTCCCCCATGACTCTCGGCGCGGGATCATGGACCTACGTATTCCACGGTGACCAGCACACAAGTGGACTGCAATGGGACAGGAACACCGACCGCAAGCCGCCGCGAATTGCCTAGCGGTGCCGGCCCGACGCGTGACCAGCAGTGCTTGTCACCGCCCCGACTCCAACGCCCAAGCCAACCCCCAAGCCGACGCCGAAGCCGACTCCCAAGCCCACGCCCAGGCGGACGCCGACACCGACGCCAACCGTTGGTAGCACGACCCGGTTCGGGCCACGGCCGACTCCGAAGCCCACGCTGGCCATCACCGCTGGACCAACGGCTGTCCCTGCTGCGACGGCCACCCCCAGCCCGAGCCCGAGCGATGGGCTGCTGGGCGTGATCGGCGGCTCCGGGTCGAGCCCGACGCCAACCGACAACCCAGCGGCTGCCGGGCCGCTCCTGCTCGAGCCGCCATCCAGCGGCAGCGGATTGCCGCTGCTGATCCTCCTCGCCGCCGCAACCATCTCGGCAGGATGGTTGTGGATCGTGGCACGTCGCCGTCGTCGTCGACCCGAGCCCGCCCTGGCTTCGCTCGCGCCCCCGCCGTTCGGCGGCCCTCGACCTCCCTTCCCGGCGGCCGCGGCCGTGGCCGTGGCGGCCAAGCCCGGCAAGGAGAAGAAGGTCAAGGCGCCCAAGGCCGAGCCAATCGCCCCACCCGCTCCGGTCGTTGCGGCCGCGCTGGCGACCTCGGCAGCGGCATCCCCTCCGGCACCGAGCGCGGCGCTCGACGAACCCTACGGCGAGGCCCTGATGCCCCGCTGGCGGCGGCCCTCGCTCAAGACGGCCCGCTACGAGACACCCAAGATCGCGGCCTTGCCCGCCCCGGCCATGACCTTCGCCCGGGCCACCAGCTCGGGGCTCGAGCGACGGATCGTGCGCTATGACCTGGTTGCCCTGACCGACATCCCCGATGAGATTCGGGGCGTCCCGGTCGGCCAGCTGCAAGCCAACGACGAGGTCGAGCTGCTCGAGCGGCGGGGCGCCTGGGTCCAGGTCCGCACGCCTCTCGGAGCCGAGGGCTGGATCCATCGAACCACCCTCCAATCACCCGATACGGTGCCGGCGACGTTGGCGCCCCGGCCCGTTGCGCCGCCGCCGCCGAGGGTGATCGACGAGCCCGCCCCACCGCCCGCGGACGAGCCCGGATCGATCGAGTCGGACGTCGCGATCGGCGCCTTTGCAGCGGCTGCCGCAAAGGCGGCCCGGGAACGAGAGCTCGAGGCCGCTGCCGTCCGACCGACGCCGGTCACCGCCGAGCCGAGCACGAGCGCCGACGAGGTGGTTCCCGAGGCTGATCCAGTGGCGACACCGAAGACCGCCGACCGGCCGCGAACGCGCCGGCGCAGCCCAGCCCGGACGTCGCCCAACCCCTGACCAGCGAGGGTCGGCTCGGCCGGTGATGGCGGGCAGCGTTGCTCGCTGCATGTAGGCTCCAGCCATGGTTCCCGCCCGTGCCAGCCGAACGGCCCTGGGCGTCGCCCGCCGCCGGGCCGCCCATCAGCTGCTCGATCGCCCGCTCGTCCTCGAGGATCCGCTGGCCCTCCGGATCATCGGCTCGGCCGAGCGAGCCGCCCTCGAGGAACGGGTCCATCGCCGGTTCCCGCCGAGCCCCGAACAAGGCCCGTTCTCGCGAGCCCTGCGCGCCTTCCTGGTCGCCCGCAGCCGAGTTGCCGAGGAGACGCTGGCCGCGGCCGCGGCGGCCGGCACGCGCCAGTACGTGGTCCTCGGTGCCGGGCTGGACACGTACGCCTACCGCAACCCGCTGAACGGCGTGCACGTGTTCGAAGTCGATCACCCGGCGACCCAGGCATGGAAGCGGACTTGCCTGTCCGAAGCCGGGATCGCCCTCCCGGAAGGAGCCTCGGAGGTGACCTTCGTGCCCGTCGACTTCGAGCGGGAGCGCCTCGATCTTGCCCTGCCGGCGGCTGGCTTCCGGGCCGATGCGCCGGCGGTCTTCGCCTGGCTGGGAGTCACGATGTACCTGGCGGAGGCGTCGGTGTGGAGCGTGCTGCGCTACGTCCTGAGCCGCCCGGCCGGCACGTCGATCGTGTTCGACTATGCGCTCTCGGCGAATCGCCTCAACCCGATCGAGCGAATGGTCGTGTCGCGCTTCGCCGACCGGGTCAGCCGGGCCGGCGAGCCCTGGATCGCATCATTCGACCCCGACGCCTTGTCCCGGGGCCTCATCGAAGCCGGCGCGAGGGACGTCCTCGACCTTGACGGGACGGCCATCAACGCGCGCTACTTTGCCGGCCGGCGGGACGGGCTGCGGGTGGGCTCGGTCGCCCGGATCATGCTCGCGGCGACCTGATCAGGCGTTGGCCCCGTCCGGGACAGCCGGTCCGGCGCTCGGTCCCGCATGGCGCTCCCGCCAGACCTGGTCGAGCACGGCTGCAAAGGTCTCGGTGGCCTGGGCGCCACTGACGCCATAGGCACGATCGAGGACGTAGAACGGGACGCCGCTGATCCCGATCTCGGCGGCCAGCCGCTCGTCCGCCCGGACCCGGTCTGTGTAGGTCGTGGCCCCGACGACCGCGGCCGATTCCGCTGGATCGAGGCCAGCCTCCGTGCCGATCTCGGCCAGCGCTTCCGCGTCGAAGATCGAGCGGCCCTCGGCAAAGTTGGCCCGGAAGAGGCGGTCGACCAGGACGTCGCCCAGGCCGCGATCGATGCCGAGCTGGACCAGCCGGTGAGCGTCGAGGGTATTGCCATGGAGGCGATCGACCCGGTAGCCGAGGCCGAGCTCAGCGGCCATTTCGACCAGTCGTTGCTCCCCCACCCGGATTGCCTCGGTCCGGCCGCCGTACTTCGAGGCAAGCATCTCGGCCACGGTGGTCGTGCTGCCGGCCGGGGCGTCCGGGTCGAGCTCGAACGATCGGTAAGTCACGTCGACCGAGTCGCGTTGGGCAAACTGGCCGAGTGCCAGCCCGAAGCGTGCCCGCCCGACGTAGCACCAGGGGCAGACCAGGTCGCTCCAGATCTCGACATGGAGCCGGTCCGCGACCGGCTCGGTGGCGGCATCGCCTGACATGGTGCTCACGCCGTCCATCGTACGGGCAGTTGGTTGATCGTGCAACTACCTCGTGCCGCGACCTCGGCGTCGGAGCAAGGCGACGGTTGGCGCGCCCGGCGGGACTCGAACCCACGACCTTTAGGTCCGCAACCTAACGCTCTATCCGCTGAGCTACGGGCGCAATGCGGGAGTGGCGGAGAGGGAGGGATTCGAACCCTCGAAGCAGGTTACCCCACTTGGCGGTTTAGCAAACCGCTGCACTAGGCCTCTATGCGACCTCTCCGCGGAACCGCGGGCGCCAGAATAGCACGGGCCCCGGGTCGCTCCGGGAGCCACTACCCGGGCTGATATCCGCCAGAACGTCGGCCTCGGCCGAGGCGGTCCACACCAGGCACGACCGCCGACAGCCACCCCGCTCGTTGACAGCGGCGCGGGCGCTCGACTACCGTTCGGGGACGCACATGCACACCTTCTTTTTCGCCTACCAACGCCCGGCATGACCGAACCCGGAGATTAGGGACCCGGGAGCACGGGTCGTGCCGGGATGAGCAGAGGTCAGACCTCTGCTTTTTTTGTTGGCCGGGCGGGGCCAGGACGACAGACAGCAAGCTACTCCGACTCCGACGCGAAAGGACGCGCAGCACCGATGTTCGTGGTGATGAGGCCCACGGCCACTCCGGCCGAGGCGAATGCGGTCAAGAGCCTGATCCTGGCCGAAGGGCTCACGCCGTACGACCATGTCGGCATCGAACGCTCCGTGATCGCCGTGGTCGGCGAGATCGGCACCCGCAAGCCGGTCCTGATGAGCCGCCTCGAGGCCCTCAGCGGGGTCGAGACCGTGACCCCGATCAGCCGGCCGTTCAAGCTCACCTCGCGCGAGTTCCACCCCGAGGACAGCGTGATCCAGGTCCTCGATGCGGTGATCGGCGACGGCAGCCTGACGGTCATGGCCGGGCCCTGCTCGATCGAGAGCCGCGACCAGCTGCGCGAGACGGTCGACGGCGTCGCGGCGGCCGGCGCGACGATCATCCGGGGCGGCGCGTTCAAGCCACGGACCAGCCCCTACTCGTTCCAGGGCCTTGGCGTCGAAGGCCTGCGCTACCTGGCCGAGGAGCGCGACCGGACGGGCCTGCCCGTGATCACCGAGGTCATGGAGCCGAACCAGGTCGACATCGTGGCCGAGTACGCCGACATCCTCCAGGTCGGGACCCGGAACATGCAGAACTACTCGCTCCTGACCGCGGTCGGCAGGGTCAGCCGGCCAGTCATGCTCAAGCGCGGCTATGGAGCCACGATCGAGGAATGGCTCATGGCGGCCGAGTACATCGTCAGCTCGGGCAATCCCGAGGTGATCCTGTGCGAGCGCGGCATCCGGACGTTCGAGACATACACCCGGAACACGCTCGACCTGGCCGCCGTGCCCCTTCTCCACCACCTGACCCACCTGCCCGTGATCGTCGATCCGTCGCACGCCACCGGCAAGCGCTGGTTGATCAAGCCGATGTCGCTGGCCGGCGTTGCAGCCGGCGCCGACGGGATCATGGTCGAGGTCCACCCCCGCCCGGACGAGGCCCTGTCCGACGGCGAGCAGTCGATCACGATCGCCCAGTTCGCCGACATGATGACCGGGCTGCGAGCCGTCCACGCCCAGGTCGGCGACCTGCACGGCGACCCGGTCCTGCCCGGTGCCGTGCTCAAGGTGGGCGGCAAGTCGTGACGATCGAGGCTCGCCCGAACCTGGCCGGTGGGGCCACCGCCGACGTCGCCGGGGTGCGTCCGGCGGCGCGCCTGCGGGGCACGCCCAGCCTGCCCGGTGACAAGTCGATCAGCCACCGCGCCCTGCTCCTGGCCGCCCTGGCCAGGGGCGAGTCGCTGATCACCGGCGCCGGCGACGGAGCCGACGTCCAGACCACGGCCCGGCTCATCGAGCAGTTGGGAGCGGTCGTCGAGCGTGGCCGCCACGACGGGTTACGGGTCGACTACCGGGTCGTCTCGCCGGGGATCGACGGGCTCCACGAAGCCGACCAGGTTCTCGACTGCGGCAACTCCGGGACGTCGACCCGGCTGCTGGCGGGGATCCTCGCGGGACTGCCCGGCTACCACGTCCTCGATGGCGACAATTCGTTGCGCCGTCGTCCCCTCGCTCGTATCATCGAGCCACTGCGCGAGATGGGCGCCGAAGTCCATGCGCGGCGAGGCAACTCGCTCTTGCCGATGACCGTGGTCGGTCACACTCCCCTCAGGGCGATCGAGGTCCGGACGGCCGTGCCGAGCGCCCAGGTGAAGTCGGCGATCCTGCTGGCCGGGTTGCGGGCCGGGGGTCGGACGACGGTTCGGGAGTCGGTGGCGACGCGTGACCACACGGAGCGGATGCTCCGAGCGCGGGGGATCGCAGTGGTCAGCGAGACAGGCGGGAATGGCGAAGTGGCGATCAGTCTGGAGGGCGGGATTCCCGTGCAGGCAGTCAGCGAGATCGTGCCCGCCGATCCGTCGGCGGCCGCCTTCTGGCTCGTGGCCGGCGCGATCCACCCGGACGCCGAGCTGCACCTGCCGGCGGTCGGCGTGAACCCAACTCGCCGCGCCGTGATCGACATCCTGGCCCGAATGGGCGCCCGGATCGAAGAGCATCCGAGCGCAGGCACGGGCACCGGCGACTCGCAGGGCGAGCCGCTGGCCGACCTGGTTGTCCACTCGAGCGAGCTGCGGGCAACCGACGTCTCGCCAGTTGAGGTCGCCCGGTCGATCGACGAGATCCCGATCCTGTGCCTGGCCGCCAGCCAGGCCCACGGAACGACCACAATTCGCGGTGCGGGCGAGCTGCGGGCCAAAGAGTCCGATCGGATCGAGGGGATCATGACCGGCCTGAATGCCCTGGGCGCCCGGATCACCGTCGATGGCGACGAGATTTCGATCAGCGGTCCGACGCCACTCGTCGGCGCCGCCACCGACAGCCGTTCCGATCACCGCCTGGCGATGACCTTCGCGATTGCCGGCCTTGTCGCCGGCGGCGCCACGACGATCAGCGATCCGGGCTGTGCGTCGATCTCCTATCCCGGGTTCTTCGCGGTACTCGAAGGGGTGCGAGCATGACGAAGCGCGTCGTCCTCATCGGCCATCCGGTCAGCCACTCGCTGTCCGGTGCGATGCAACAGGCGGCCTTCGATTCGCTCGGAATCGATGCCTCCTACGAGATGTGGGATCGGGCCCCGATCGCCCTGGCCGACGCCGTTGCCGAGCTTCGCTCGGACGACTTCCTCGGAGCCAACGTCACGATCCCCCACAAGGAACGGGTCGTGCCCATGGTCGACCGGCTGACCGAGGATGCCCACGCAACGGGGGCCGTCAATACGATCACCAGCGAGGGCCGCCGCCTGGTCGGCCATAACACCGACGTGCCCGGATTCAAGCAGGCGATCGACAAGCTCGTGGGCCGCCAGAAGATGCCCCGCCAGGCGGTAGTGTTCGGAGCCGGCGGTGGCAGCCGGGCCGTGATCCACGGCCTGATCACCGCCGGTTTCCTGCGGATCGTCGTCTTCAACCGGCACCTCCACCGGGCCGAGGCGCTCGTCCGCTTCTTCGGCAAGAGCGCGGCCCACATGGAGCTTCGGGCGATGCCCTGGCACGAGTCGATCATCGAGGCCGAGCTGGCCAAGACCCGGGTCCTGGTCAACGCCACCTCGATCGGTCTGCACGGCGACGAGTCGCCCATCCCGGCCGAGATCATCCCGCCCGAGCTCCTCGTGCTCGACCTGATCTACCGTCGTACGCGCCTCCTGCGCGACGCTGCCGCGAACGGCGCGACCGTGGCCGACGGGGCGACGATGCTGCTCCACCAGGGCGCCGCCGCGTTCAGCCTGTGGACGGGCCAGCCGGCGCCGCTCGACGTGATGGAAGCCGCCCTGACGGCGGCTCGAGCGGACGGCATCGAATCGGCCGAGGGCGAGCCGACCGGCGCCGCTGCCCAGGCGTAGATGGGCCGGCTTCGCTTCCTGACCGCGGGTGAGTCACATGGACCGGCCCTGGGCGTCACGATCGAGGGTGTGCCGGCCGGCCTCGAGCTGACCGCCGACGGGATCGCGGTCGACCTTGCCCGCCGGCAGCGCGGCTATGGCCGGGGTGCCCGTCAGGCGATCGAGCAGGATCGGGCCGAGATCCTGGCGGGGGTTCGCCATGGCCGGACGCTCGGGTCGCCGATTCTGCTGCTGGTCCGCAATCGCGACTGGGACAACTGGACCCGGGTGATGCAGGTCGAGCCGCTCAGCGAAGCCGACGCGGACGAGCTGGCCGGGCAGGCCGCCGACGGCAACAAGAGAGCGTTGCCGGTGACCCGGGTGCGGCCCGGCCACGCCGACCTGGCCGGTGCCCTGAAGTACGGCTTCAACGACGTCCGCGACGTCCTCGAGCGAGCCTCGGCCCGCGAGACAGCCGCCCGGGTGGCCGCCGGCGGTGTCGCCCGCGCCTTCCTGGCCGAGCTCGGCATCGAGGTCTGGTCGTTCACCGCCGAGGTCGGCGGCGTCGCCCTCGACCCGGCCAACGCCAGCCGCTCGCAGGCGGAGGCCGATGCTTCGCCGCTGCGCTGCCCCGACCCGGCGGCCGAGGACCGGATGATCGCCCGGATCGATGAGGCGCGGGCGCAGGGCGATACCGTGGGTGGCGTGTTCGAGGTCGTGGCCCATGGGTTACCGATCGGGCTTGGCAGCTACGTCCACTGGGACCGCCGCCTCGACGCAGCCCTGGCCGCCGCGGTCATGAGCATCAATATCGTCAAGGGCGTCGAGTTCGGCCTGGGCTTCGAGCAGACCCGGCGGTTCGGATCGGCGGTCCACGACGTGATCGAGGGTCGCGCCGACGGTGGGCGCTGGATCCATCGTTCCAACAATGCGGGCGGCCTGACCGGCGGTGTCACGAATGGCGAGCCGCTCGTCGTGCGCGGCGCAGTCAAGCCGATCTCGACCTTGGCCAAGCCGCTGCCGTCGGCGGACCTGATCACCGGCGAAGCGGTCGACAAGGCGCACTACGAGCGGAGCGACATCAGCGTGGTCCCGGCCGCAGGCGTCGTGGCCGAGGCGATGGTCATGCTGACCCTGGCCGACTTCGTGCTCGACAAGTTCGGGGGTGATTCGCTCGACGATACCCGGGCGGCCTTCACCGCCTACCGGGCCCGGCTCGCCCGATTGCCCGAAGCGCCGGTTGCCGGCGGAGCGAAGCGGGCGGGACGCGGCCGATCGGAGCCTGCCGATGGCGGCGAGGCCGGCTCCGGCGGCGACGACTAGGCCCGCCGATGGACCTCGTCCTGGTCGGCCTTCCAGGCAGCGGCAAGACGGCTGTCGGGCGACGGATGGCGGCTCGCCACGACGCCCGCTTCATCGATCTCGACGCCACGATCGAGGCATCGGCCGGGCAGACGATCGCCGAGCTGTTCGAGTCGGAGGGCGAGGCGCGATTTCGCGAGCGCGAGCGCCGAGCCGTCGCCGATCTGGGCCGGCCAGACGCGGCACCGGAGCTGCGCCGGGTGATCGCCACCGGCGGCGGCGCGGTGGTCGATCCGGCCAATCGCTGGGCGCTCTATCGCAACCGGCGGGTGGCCTGGTTGAGCAATCCTCCCGAAGTCCTCGCCCAGCGCCTGCGCAACTCGCCCAATCCCCGGCCGCTGCTCCAGGGTCGTGACCCGGTCGGGGCAATCCGCGACCTGGCCGGCCGACGTGAGCGGTTCTATGCCCCGGCCTTCCGGATCAACGGCCTGTCCCAGATGGGCAATGTCCTCGACCGCCTCGACGCGTACGTCGCCGAACCGGCTCGGGAGGGCACCACCCTGCTGGCCGCCGACTCCGCGCTGGGCCGGATCCGAATCGGGGCGGGGTTCGCGCTGCGGGTCCTGCTCGAGACCCTTGCCGAGCTCGGCGCGACCAGGGCCATCCTGGTCTCGGAACCAGGAGCCTGGACGGCCGTCGGCGAGCGCCTCGCCGCGGGTGTCCTGGCGGCCGGCATCCCGGTCGAACACATCCTCCTCCCGTCCGGCGAGGCCGCCAAGCGACTGGGTGTGATCGAGACGGCGGCCGGCGAGCTGGCTCGCCGGCGGGTCGAGCGGACCGAGCCGCTCATCGCGATCGGCGGCGGGGCGCTCGGCGACGCCGCCGGCTTCCTGGCTGCCACCTGGTTGCGCGGCGTGCCCCTGGTCCACATGCCGACGACGCTCGTCGCCCAGCTCGACAGCTCGATCGGCGGCAAGACAGCCGTGGACCTGCCGGAAGGCAAGAACCTTGTCGGGGCGTTCCACCAGCCCGTTGCCGTCCTGATCGATGTCGACCTGGTGGCAGGCCTGCCCGAGCGGCATCGCCGCGCAGCGCTGGCCGAAGCGGTCAAGATGGCCGCCCTGGGCGACGATGCCCTGTTCGAGCTGCTCGAGCGGGACGGGCCGGGGATCATCCAGGCCAGCCCGGCCGTGCTCGCCCATGGCGCCCTGGCCGAGCTCGTCGAGCGCTGTGCCTGGGCCAAGGTCGAGGTCGTCCTCGCCGACGAGCGCGAGTCCGGCGGGCAGCCCGCGCCGGGCAGCGCTGCCGGCGCAGGCCCGATCGAGGCGGGACGGCTGGCCCTGAACCTCGGCCACTCGCTCGGCCACGGCTTCGAAGCCGCCGCCGGCTACGGTCCCCTGCTCCACGGCGAGGCCGTTGCCTACGGTCTCCGGGCGGCCTGCCGGATCGGTCGGGCGGTCGGCGTCACGCCAGCCGAGCGGGCAGCCCGGATCGAAGGCTTGCTGACCAGCCTCGGGCTTGCGCCGACCGGTGGTTTGGCCGGCCTGGGCCTGGAGCGGGCAGCCGTATTGCGGGCCGTGGCCGGCGACAAGAAGCATGTCGGTGGCCGGTTGCGCTGGGTGCTGCCGACGGCCGGATCGGTCGAAGTTCGGGCGGACGTCCCGGACGACCTGGTTGAACGCATCGTCGATGAGCTCCTGGCACCTGCCGCCAGCGCCGCCGGGATCTCCGGCCGATGATCCGCGTGCTGGTCCTCCAGGGGCCCAACCTGGACCTGCTCGGATCGCGCGAGCCGGCGATCTACGGTCGGGCAACGCTGGCCGAGATCCATGCCGGGATCGCGGCGCGGGCCACCGAGCTGGGGCTGGCCGTGGACTTCTTCCAATCGAATCACGAGGGTGCCTTGATCGACCGGCTGCATCAGCGCGATTTCGAAGCGGCGATCGTCAACGCCGGCGGCCTGACCCACACCAGCGTCAGCCTGCGCGACGCGTTGCTCGGGGTCGAGCGACCGTTCATCGAGGTCCACCTGTCGGATCCGGCCAGCCGTGAGCCGTTCCGGCAGGTCAACTTCCTGTCCGACGTGGCCCTCGAGTCGATCGTCGGGAAGGGCGCCGCGGGCTACGCGCTGGCCCTCGAGTCGATCGCCCGGCGGGCGGCCGATGGGACGCTGGGCCGATGAGCAAGCCCGTCGACGAGACGCCCGAGCTGCGCCGGCTGCGCCATCGGATCGACGCGCTCGACCGGCGCATCGTGAACCTCCTCAACGAGCGGGCCGGTCTGGGACGGGAGGTCGGCCGGGTCAAGCAGGCAGCCGGCCGACGGTCGGTGCGCGACCTGGAACGCGAGCGTGAGGTGCTCCTGCGAGTTGCCCTGGCCAACCAGGGCCCGATCGCCCAGGCCGACCTGCTGGCGGTCTACCGCCGCCTGATCGCGGCGACTCGGGCGCTGGAGCAACGCGACCGCACGACCGACTAGCCTGCGGCCGGCGATCGGGCCTGCGTCGCCGCGCGAAGCTCGGCCACGAGCGCCGCCAGGGCCGGCACATCCCGGCCCTGCGGCCCGAGCGCATCGACGAGCGCGGAGGCGACGATCGCGCCGTCCGCGCCCGCCTGGGCAATGGCCCGGACATGGGCCGGCCGGCTGATCCCGAAGCCGACGGCGACCGGGATCGGCGATGCGGCCTTTACCTCGCGCACGAGCCGGCCCACGGAGCGCGGCAGCGATGTCCGGGCACCGGTCACTCCGACGAGCGACACGCAATACAGGAAGCCGCCCGAGCGGGCCGCGATGAACGCCCGGCGGTCGGGCCGGGTCGTGGGCGCGACGAGGTACACCAGGCCCAGGCCGGCGGCGCGAGCCACCACCTCGAACGGAGCGCCTTCGTCGGGCGTCAGGTCGGCCACGATCAGACCGGACGCACCGGCGGCGGCCAGGCGGCGGGCATTGCCGGCCCCATCCCCGCCGCCGATCACCTGGTTGGCGTAGGCCATCGGCACGAGCGGCAAGTTCGGCCGGGCCGCCGCGATCCGCTCGAGCAGGGCAATCGAGCCGGCGAACGTCGCCCCGGCGGCGAGGGCCACCTGCGACGCACGCTGGAGCGTTGCGCCATCGGCCAGCGGGTCGGAATACGGTAACCCGACCTCGAGCAGGTCGGCCCCGGCGTCCGCCGTGGCGAGGGCGATCCGGAAGCTGGTCTCGACGTCGGGATAGCCGGCGACAAGATACGGAACCAGGGCGATCCGGCCCGCGCCGGCCGCCTGCTCGAAGCGGCGCGCCATCCGCTGTGCTCCGGCGGTCGCGTTGGTGCCGGCCCGCACTGCCTCGGTCATTGATCACCGCTGGCCGGCGCCAGGGCCGCGAGGTCCTTGTCGCCGCGGCCCGAGAGGCCCACCAGGACGACCAACTCGGAGGGATACGCCCTGCCTGATCCTTCGACACCCGCGATCAGGCGGGGCAGGACGGCGAACGCGTGGGCCGTTTCGAGGGCCGGCAGGATGCCCTCCAGCCGGGCGACCCGGCGGAGCCCCGCCAGGGCCTCGGCGTCGGTCGCGGCCGCGATCTCGAGGCGGCCGCCGCTGACGAGGGCGGCGATCTGCGGGCCGACGCCCGGGTAATCGAGGCCGGCCGAGATCGAATGCGCCTCGACGACCTGGCCATCGCGATCCTGGAGCATGAGCGAGCGCGAGCCGTGCAGGATCCCGGGAGTGCCACCGGCCAGGGCGGCGGCATGCCGGCCGGTCGCGATTCCGTCCCCGGCCGCCTCCGCGACAGCCAGCCGAACGGTCGGCTCGCCGATGAACCGGTCGAGCAGGCCGATCGCGTTGGAGCCGCCGCCGACACAGGCCAGCACGAGGTCCGGCAGGCGACCCTCGACGGCCTGCAGCTGGGCCGCCGACTCATCGCCGAGGATGCGTTGCAGGTCGCGCACGATCGTCGGGTAGGGATGCGGGCCCATGGCCGAGCCAAGGACATAGTGGGTTGTCTCGACGTTCGTGACCCAGTCGCGCATTGCCTCGTTGACGGCATCCTTGAGGGTGGCCGAACCGGAGGTGACCGGCCGGACCTCGGCACCGAGCGCCCGCATCCGGAGGACGTTGGGCTCCTGGCGCCGGATGTCTTCGGCTCCCATGAACACCACGCAGGGCAGGTCGAGCAGGGCACAGGCGGTCGCGGTCGCGACGCCATGCTGGCCGGCACCGGTCTCGGCGATCACCCGGCTCTTGCCCAGCCGCCGGGTCAGGAGCGCCTGGCCCAGGGCGTTGTTGATCTTGTGGGCGCCGGTGTGGCCGAGGTCCTCGCGCTTGAGGTACAGCCGCAGGCGGGACGGCACCTGCCCGTGACCGGAGCCACCAGCCGGCTCGACCAGGCGCCGTGCCTCGGCGAGCACCTCCTCGGCCAGCCGATCGGCGCGATAGAGCGGCGTCGGTCGGCCCGAGTAGGTCGCCAGCAGGGATCGGAACTCGGCCCAGAAGCGGGGATCGTGACGGAGCGCGTCGTAGGCCTGCTGGAGGTCCTCGAGCGCCGCCATCAGGGTCTCCGGGACGTAGCGGCCGCCAAACTCCCGGTTGCAGCCCCAGCGACCGGCAACGTCGGCCTCGAGCAGGCCCGGGTTGACCGGCGTCGGCCGGGCCGGCAGGTCAGGCCGGTCCCAACGAGCGGCGCGCGCCCGCTTCGTGAACAGGCCAACCCGGAATGGGTCCTTGTGCGGGCGCTCGTCGTCCCGCCGGGGAGCCTCGACGCCAGATGCGACATCGACCCCGATCGCGGCGACCGAGCGGACCGCATCGCCGACGTTGGCGGGGTTGAGCCCTCCGCCCAGGATCACCGGCAGCGTCCGGGCGATCGCTGCGGCGAGGCTCGACGCAGAGCGCGTGCCGGTGCCGCCCGGATGGGCTCCGCCGGCGGTATCGAGCAGGATTTGCTGGGCCCCGGCGTCGAGGTACATCCGCGCCCGTACGAGCGCAGCGGCCGTCGCCGCATCGAGATCGTCCGGGGCAACCGTGGCGGGCAGGTGAACGGTCTTCCAGACGGGCCGACCGACCTGGCCGACCAGTCCGCTCGGCTCGTCGCCGGCAAGCTGGACGACGTCCGGGTCGAGGGCGGCGATGATCGCCTCGAGCCGCTCGGGGCTTGCGTCGGCGGTCACCGCCACGATCTGCGGTCGCGGCCGGCGGCCGGCCTGCCCGAGCGTTCGGGCCAGCCCAGCCAGGCTGGCCGCCTCGGCCAGCTCGAGGACCCGGGGCGTGCCTGGCACGAGGTTCAGGCCGAGCGCGTCGGCCCCTGCGGCGAACGCCGCGTGGACGCCCGCCGCGTCGGTGATCCCGCAGATCTTCACGAATGGCGTTCGATCATGGGCGGCCGGATCGTCCGGAAGCCGGCCAGCTGCCACGAACCGGGCCGCGGCCGCGGCCGGATCCAGGGACCGCATCAGGGCCTCTCCGATCAGTGCGGCGTCGAAACCCAGGGCGCGCCAGCCGGCCACGGTCGCCGGTTCGCGGACACCTGATTCGGCGACGACGAGGCGATCGTCGGGGACCAGCTCGCGCAGCCGGACGGCCTGTTCGGGATCGACGGCCAGGGTCCGCAGGTCGCGGTTGTTCAGGCCGATCAGCCGGGCCCTGGTCAGGAGGGCTCGATCGAGCTCGCGCCGGTCGTGGGCTTCGACGAGCGGCTCGAGGCCGAGAGCGAGCGCGTCGTCGACCAGGCGCCCCAAGCGGGCAGGCGGATGCAGGCCGGCCAGGAGCAGGACCGCGTCGGCCCCGGCGGCCCGGAGCAGCGGCAGCTGGCGGCGGTCGACCACGAACTCCTTGGCCAGGACGGGCACGCTGACCGCCGCCCGGACCCGGCCCAGGTCGTCAACCGAGCCACCGAACCAGTGCGGCTCGCACAGCACCGAGATCACCGCCGCGCCGCCCGCCACGTACGCCCGGGCGCGGGCGATCGGGTCGTCCGACGGATCGACGATCCGGCCCGCCGACGGCGACGACCGCTTCACCTCGGCGATGACGGCCAGGCCCGGCGCGGCCAGCCGGATCGCCACCTCACGCGGCGGCGGCGCCGCAGCGGCAGCTCGTTCGAGGGTGGCCAGCGAGACGCCGGCGAGCTCGACGGCCAGGTCGGCGGCCCGCCGTTTGGCGATCTCACCGACCACGTCCTTGCGGCGGCTGGCCACGATCATGCAGGTACGCCGCTCGAGGGACCCGGATGCGCCGCGGCGTTCTCTGCTCGAAGCCGGCCCAGGAGCGCGGCAGGGCTGCCGCTGTCGATCGTTCGGGCCGCCAGCCGGACGCCCGCGGCGAGGTCGGCAGCCCTGCCCGCGACGATCAGGGCGGCGGCCGCATTCAGGAGCACCACATCGCGCCGGACGCCGGTGGTCCCGGCCAGGATCGCCTCGACCATGGCTCCATTCTCCTCGGGCGTTCCGCCGGCCAGGGCCGTGGTCGGGGCCTCGGCCAGGCCCAGGCCACGCAGGCTGTCGAGATCAACCCTCGACTCCCGGATGCCCTCGGGGGTCACGTCATGGATCACACCCGAGCCGTCGAGCGGAAGCTCGTCGATGCCCGCCCCATGGACGACCACGGCACGCTCCTGGCCGAGCAGGTGGAGCACTTCGGCGATCCGCGGCGCGGCAGTCTCGTCGCCCACGCCGACCATCAGGCGGGCCACGCCGGCCGGGTTGGTCAGCGGGCCGATCAGGTTGAAGGCCGTCCGGACGCCGATCTCGCGGCGGGTCGGCCCGGCGAACTTCATCGCT
This sequence comes from uncultured Chloroflexia bacterium, assembly GCA_963720965.1. GTDB lineage: Bacteria > Chloroflexota > Limnocylindria > Limnocylindrales > CSP1-4 > Palsa-1033. The sequence continues at coordinate 40,752 of CAVRHD010000008.1, forward strand.
GGATGGAATCTCGGCGCGAGCATGAACGCGAAGCCGTCGCTGCGCAGGGCGGCAGCCGCCGAGACCTCGTCGTGGTCCGTCCTCACGCCAAGGGCATCGAGCACATCGGCCGACCCCGAGCGCGAGGTGATCGCCCGATTGCCGTGCTTCGCGACCGGCACCCCGGCCGCGGCGACCACGATCGCGGCGGTCGTCGAGATGTTGAACGTGCCGCTCCGGTCACCACCCGTGCCGACGACGTCGATCGCGCCGGCCGGCGCGTCGACGCGCAGGACGCGCTCACGCATCGCCGCCGTGAAGCCGGCCAGCTCGGCCGTCGTCTCGCCCCGCATCCGGAGGGCGACCAGCAAGGCAGCCAGCTGGGCCGGCGTCGCCTCGCCGTCCATGACCGCGCCCATCGCGTCGCGGGCAGCATCCATGGACAGGCTGCCGCCGTCGACGACCGTGGCCAGGGCGGCCCGGACGAGCTCACTCACCGGGCACGACCGGTTGCTCGACCCGGCCATCGTCGCGCTCGGCCATGCCTCCCACGGCGAACGTGCCGCTGACCGCATCGAGCCTGCCCGCCTCACCCTCGCCGGCCAGGCGCAGGAAGTTCGCCAGGAGGTGGGGCCCCTCGGGCGTGAGGACCGACTCGGGGTGGAACTGGACGCCCTCGAGGGGCAGGCTGACGTGGCGGAGGCCCATCACGACCTGGTCCTCCTCGCACATCGCGGTGACCACCAGCTCGGCCGGGATCGTCGTCGGGTCGACCGCCAGCGAGTGGTACCTGGCCGCCATGAATGAGGTCGACATCCCGCTCAGCAGGCCGCCCCCATCGTGACTGACCTCCGATGCTTCGCCGTGGACGAGGGTCGGGGCGCGCACGATCGAGCCGCCGTAGGCGACGGCCATCGACTGCATCCCGAGGCACACGCCCAGCAGCGGGATGGCGTGCTCGGCGGCAACCTGGACGGCGGCCACCGAGACGCCGGCATCCGACGGGTCGCCCGGACCCGGTGAGATCACGATCCCGCGCAGGTCACCGGCCGGATCGGCGGCGAGCGCCTCCAGGCCGGTCCGGTCGATCGCGTCGTTGCGGACGACCTGGACCTCGGCACCGGCGGCCTGGAGCGCCTGCACAAGGTTGAACGTGAACGAATCGTAGTTGTCGATGACCAGGATCATCGGAGCCGCTCGGGGCCGCCACTGGCCAGGTCGATCGCTCGACGAAGGGCGGCGGCCTTGTGCTCGGTCTCCTCGAACTCGCGCTCGGGTACCGAGCCGGCCACGATCCCGGCACCGGTATGGACGTGGGCAAGCCCGTCGCGCAGGACCGCGCTCCGGATGGTGATCGCCGTGTCGAGATTGCCGTCGTAGCCGAGGTAGCCGACGGCCCCACCGTACAGCCCCCGGCGCTCGTTCTCGGCGGCCGCAATCAGCTGCATGGCCCGGACCTTGGGCGCCCCCGACAGTGTTCCGGCGGGAAAGACCGAACGCAGCGCATCCAGGGCGTCGAGCTCGGGTCGAAGCCGGGCCTCGACGTGGCTGACCAGGTGCAGGACGTGGCTGTAGCGCTCGACCTCCATGTACTTGGTCACCCGGACCGTGCCGGGCCGGGCGACCCGGCCGAGGTCGTTTCGGCCGAGGTCGACGAGCATGACGTGCTCGGCCTTCTCCTTTGGGTCGCGCTGCAGCTCCTCGCTGCGGAGCTCGTCCTCGGCCGCGGTCTCGCCCCGCGGCCGGGTTCCGGCAATCGGGTGCGTCGTCAGCCGGTCACCCTCCACCTGGAGCAACAGCTCGGGGCTGGCCCCGACGACCTCGAACGACGGCGTCCGGACGAAGAACAGGTACGGGCTCGGGTTGACCCGGCGCAGGGCGCGGTACAGGCCGATGCCGTCGACGGGCCGCCCGTCGCCTGCCGGGGGCAGGTCGAAGGTCTGGCGCCGAGCCAGGACGACCTGGATTGCCTCGCCCGCCGCGATCGCATCCTTGGCGACTTCGACGGCGTGGATGTACTGGTCGCGACCGAGGCTGGTCGCGGCTTCCTGGACGCCCGGCAGTGACGTTGTGTCTGGGCTCGCGGGACGCCCCGTTCCGGAGCCGGTGGTCGCGCCGTTGGCGCTCGCCTGCTCGCCCGCCGATGGCCGGGCGGTCTTGTCGAGGGCTTCGAAGATGGCTCGCTCGGCGATCCGGTAGCGGCCGTCAAGGTCGGGCAGCTCGGTGTGGAGCGAGGCGATCGCGCTGATCGTATGGGTCAGGTGGTCGAAGACGATCACCAGGTCTGTCTCGATGAACGAGGCGAGGGGCACCCCCACCGGATCCGCCGTGGGCTGGGGCACGCTCGGTTCGAACGCGCTGACGGCGTCGTAGGCGAGGGCCCCGACCGCACCCCCGGTGAAGCGGGGCATCCCTTCGAGCGGGACGACCCGCCGGCGCGGCAGGAATTGGCGGAGGGTGGCCAGTGGGTCGGTCGAGTCGACCGTCTCGATCGGCAGGTCCGGCTGGAAGCGATCGACGCTGAGGGGCCGCGACTGGATCGAGGCTCGTTGGCCGCGCACCTCGAGGAGACGCCGTGGGCCGATCCCGAGGAAGCTGTAGCGACCCAGGCGCTCGCCGCCCTCGACCGATTCGAGCAGGTAGGCCGGGCCACCGTCGTCCAGGCGCAGGTAGGCGCCGATCGGCGTCTCGAGGTCGGCGTCACGAGTCGCCCGCAGGAGCACCGTGTCGGCGCCCGTGGCCAGGCGCTTGGCCTCGGTCAGGCTGAGCGGGTCCGCGATGCTCATCGGTGCGGCGATGCCTCCTCGGGAATCAATACGACCTTTCGTCCCAGGGACGAAAGGTCGATCCTTCCGCGGTACCACCCGCCTTCGGCAATCTGCCGCACCTCGACCGACGGGGCTATCGAGCCCGATCGGCGCTGCCCGCTATCGCTGGCGCCCTGCGCCGGAGCCTACTGGGCGCGGCGTCCACCGCGTCGTTCGGTCCGGAGGCTCCCGGGTCCATTCACCATCGCCGTCGTCCCGGTTTCCACCAGCCACCGGGTCTCTGTGCCGACGGATGACGGGTACTCGTCCCGATCATCGCCCGTGTATTCGTGATGTGCCGGGGAGTCTAGAGGGACGCTCCGGCTGCGTCAACCGACGGGTCCGGCGGCTCGGCGGCCGCCGGGCTGACGACCGGATCAGCCCTTCGCTTGCGCTTCTTCGGAGGCTGGCGCACCGCGGGCCACCAATCGCACGCACACAGGCCCCGGGGACAGTCGGAATGGGGCAGGCGAGGCGTCCTGAGCTCGTCCGCGATCTTGAACACGCGCTCGTTGTCGGCCCGGCAGGCGGCGCAGCAGGTCGCCCCGACAAGCTCCGCTTCGCGGGCCACGGCCGACAGGCCGCGGAGGGTGGCTGCGACGGCCTCTCGATAGAGGGACACGATCTCGTCCGGCGGCGGCAAGCTGCTGCCGGCCTCCTCGAACAAGGCCGCGGCCTGGCGGTGCCGAATGCGGGCTACGTCTTCCCAGTGCTTGTCCCGGCGGGCCTCCCGGACCGCCCGGTCCGCGGCCGCCAGGTACAGGGTCCGGGCCGATTGAACCGTCGCGCCATTGAGCGGCGCTGCAGCCAGGCGCTGGCGCCGGTCGATGGGGGCGCCGACGAGCCGGGCCAGCTGCAGCCAGCTCCGTCGCTGGCGGGTCCAGGTCTGCTCGTCGACCACCCGGCGACGCTCGGCTTCGAACACCTCCACGGCCGCTTCGGTCAGGTAGATTGCCCGGCCCTCCGAATGGCGGACGACGATCCGGCGCCGGCACCTCGGGCAGAGCCGACTGCTGACCGGCGGTGGATCGAGGACAACCCCGCAATTCGGACAGGCGACGGCCGGCACCGGCGGTGGGTCGGCCGGGCCAGGCGTCGCTGGCAGGCTCGAACCGGCCATCTCTGGCGCCGGCAGGTTGCCGCCGGAGCGGTCCAGGCCGAAGAGCTTGCGCAGGAACGTGATCGGACTACCTCAGCTGCCGGCCCAGGCGACCGGTCGGCTCAGGTTACCCCACGATCCGGCCGTGGCCGGACGGCGGTGGTTCAGGCCGGCGTTGGAGCCTCGTCGGGAGTGCTGCTCGCGTCAGCGGCGGGCCGGCGGCGGAGGTAGCGCTGCATCGTCCTGCGATCACGGGCGGCGAGGTCCCAGTGGCAGCGGCACAGGCCCCGTGGGCAGTCGGCATGGGGCAGGCGGGGCTTGCGGAGCTCGGCGCTGATCCGGAAGATCCGATGATGGTCGGACCGACAGGCATCGCAGCAGGAGGCCGCAACCAGCTCCGCGTCACGACTGATCTCGGCGATTCCGCGTAGCTCGGCGGCCACTCCCTCCCGATACAGGGCCACGAGGTCGGCCGGCGGCGGCCGATGCGAACCCGCCGCTCGATACAGGACGGTGGCCTGCTCGCGGCGGATCCGGGCGGCTGCGTCCCACGCCTTCTCGCGGCGGGCCGCTCGAAACGATCGATCGACGGCCGTCAGGTAGAGCGCCCGCGAGGCAGCCACGCTGTCCTCCGACAGGCGTGCGGCTGCGAGCTGGGCGTGGCGGCGCTCGGGGGCGCCCGAGGTCGCAGCCAGGCCGAGCCAGCGACCGCGTTCACGGGTGAGCCGAGCCGAACTGGCCACCCGCCGACGTTCGGCCTCGAAGATGGCGACGGCCGCTTCGGTCAGGTAGACCGGATGGCGGTCGACGCGCTTGACCATGATCCGCTGCCGGCAGCGGTCACAGCGCCGGCTCGCTGTTGGGGCTGGTTCGAGGACGACCGCGCAATAGGGGCAATGGGCCACGGCCACGGGGGCGGGCTGGGGAGCCGGTCGCCGCTTCGGCCTCGGCTTGGCTCGTACCTGGACTGGCGCAGTCGCCCGGGCAGGCTTTGCTCCTACCGGGGCTGGCGCAGTCGCCCGGGCAGGCTTGGCCGAAGATGGCCGCCTGGGCGCACGGGTGCGCGTGGGCAGGCCGGCCGGCGTCGCTGGAGACAGGGTGGGCAGCTGCCAGCCGTCGTCGTCGAAGCGATCGCCTGGCTGGGCCATGACCCCGACCGGCTCGAGCGGGACAGCCTCGATCTCATTCTCCCCGGTCGCGCCGAGGACCTCGATCACGATTGGCGGCCGGGCGGTCGTCGCGGGCCCGTCCTCGAGGACGGGCGCTTCAGCCGGGTCGGCCGGTGGTTCGGCCTGGCCGTCGACCGGCGCTGTCGTCTCGGCCGGAGCCGGCTCCTCGATGCCATCGAGGGCCGCATCGCTGAATAAGCCGGCCAGCCGCTCCGCGGTTCGGGACTGGGCAATCGCCCACTCGGCGTCATCGATCTTCGGTTTCGAGTGCAGGAACCCGCGCATCTTTGCCATGCTGCTCTCTTCATCCACCGGGCCGGACGCGGAGCGTACCTCAGACCGACCCGGATTCGTCCAGACCTGGACCAACCGCCCGGTGCCCGGGCGCACCGAATGGTCCTATAGCACGCCCCTACCCCGAAGGAGCCCTGGGGCAAGCTCCGTTGCCGCCACGATGTGGCGCCGATTGATGACGGTGAAGGCATAGCGAGAGATGACCCGTCGGTCGGCCAGCGATCGGGTCCGGACGTCGGTCATCGGGATCCACATCGGATCGCGCGACTCGATGAACGCCGAGAGGACGGCCTCGGGGTTCAGGTGGACCGCACCGGTCAAGGTGTGGCCGGGCGTCACCACGATCAGGTAGAACGCCTTCTTCTGTTGGTACTCGAGCCCGCCCGTCGATGGCCCGTCGACGTCGGTCAGCTCCCCGATCAGGGTCACCTCGTCAGGATTGACCCAGATCGCCGGAGACGTGACCTTGGTCGGGTCGCCATTCCGGCGAAGGACCGTGACGTCGCGAAGCTGGACCAGGCCGTCGTTGTTGTTCATGAAGTCCGACAGCCGGTTGTGGAAGCCGATGTTGACCGTGCCCGACAGGCGCAGGTGCTGGCCAACGAGCTCGAGCGGCAGGCCCTCGCTGCGGGTTACCTGGGGTGCCAGCGCGACGGTGCCGAAGCCGAGGGCCTCGAGATGGGTGGCCGCGTCGCCATCGACGATCTCGTCGTCGCGCTCGGTGAAGGGCTGCTCGGTCATGCTCAGGCTCCGTGATCCGGCTCGTGGGCTGGCTCGGCGACTCGCCGCGACGCTCCGGGCGAATCCTAGACTGCCCGGCCACTCAGCGTTCCGCCGGGGCCGGGCGATGGGCCTCGGGACCGGCCGAGGACTCATAGCCGGGGCAGGCCAGGACTGGCAGTGCCGGGTAGCGGGCGAAGCGCGGATCGGAGTCCGAGCGTTGACAGCGCCAGAATGTCGACTCGCGGGCGTTTCCGATGGGGCGACTATGCCGGCAGGCGGCGCACAGGCCCGGCGCGACGTTCATCTTCCTGACTCGATTCTGACCGCGTGGGTCGGGCCCGGGTACCCCATCGGTACTGTTGACCCTCGGAAGTCGGCTCGGGTAGCCTTGCGACACGAACCATGTTGCGAAATCTGAACGAAAGGAGGTGATCTAGTGACCCGAATCTACAACTGGTACAACAGTCTCTCGTCAGACACCGTCACGGCCGTCCTGCGCACGCGGCGCCTGCTCACCAGCGGTCAGGGGCTCGCGGAATACGCACTCATCCTCGCCCTTATCGCGATCGTTGCAATCATTGCCCTGATTTTCCTGGGCGGACAGGTGTCCAAGATCCTGAGCACCGTCGGCAAGAGCGTCTGACGGCTCACGCCAAGACCACAAACGGGCGCCGAAGACGGCGCCCGTTTCGATTCCCGGCCGATCGAGGGCGGCGGTCAGCCCTCGCGCCGGACTCGGCCCGGCCGAGCGCGATCAGCCCGGCGCTGGGTACGCAGGATTGTCGCCAGGCTGACGTTGATCCCAACCAGCAGGACCAGCAGCAGGGGCAGGCCGGTCGACAGGCCGTCGTCCATCGGCTGGGTCAGCGTGTCGGTGGCCGGTGCCGTCGTGCGGGGCGTGGCGGTCGCGCCTTCGACACCGCCTGACGAAGCGCTCGGCGTGGCCGTCACGACCGGCGTCGGCGTCGCCCCGGAGCTCGGGGTCGCTGTCGGGCTGGCGCTTGCCGAGGAGCTCGGCGATGCGCCAGGTGATGAGCTTGGCGACGGGCTTGGCGATGCGCCAGGCGACGGGCTTGGCGACGGGCTCGGAGCTGGACTCGAGCTGGGTGAAACGCTGGCGGTTGGGGTCGGGCTGGGGCTTGAGCTTGGCTTCGGCGTGGGGCTTGAGCTTGGCTTCGGCGTGGAGCTGGGCTTCGGTGTCGGCGACGAGCTCGGCGTGGCGCTCGGCCTTGGCGTCGGCGAGGGGCACGCTGGGACCGTGATCCGGTGGATGATCACGCCATCCGAGAACAGGATCATGTACGTCGCGGGTGGAACGACGTAGGTCCCGTTGATCGAGCTGGTCTGGTTGGGCGGGCTGATCACGATCGGACCCGGCGTCAGGGTCGCCGATACACCGTTCGGGACGCTGCCCAGGGTGATGTGGTCGCACGTCGCCGATGCGGTGTGGGCCAGGGTCGGCGCCACCATCAGGGCGATCAGCAGGAACGCTCCGAGCGTGCTGGCGATCAGTCTGCGCATCGTCGACCCTCAGTCTCATGCCGCAGTTCACGCCAGCTCGGAGGGCACGTCCGGGTATGGCGTGGAGCGCACTGATCGTACTAGGGTCGACTACCGGAAGTACTGCCTGAATGTGGCCCGCGATCGGCTCTCGGTGCGGTGGTGCCGCCTCGCGGTGACGCCTCGGTGGTGCCATCTCGCTGGTGCGGCCTCGGCGCGCTGTTGACGTGCACGAGACAAAACGGCAGTTTCGGCCCGGTCGACCCCCGACTCGCCGTGCCGAGGCACTCATTTCATCCCGCGCCGAGCGTGGGCCGGGACGAACAGCTGGCGGGCGAGGAAGGTTCGCGGCGTTGTTCCGGGCGAAACCGCGCTTTTGTCTCGCTGGAATCAACGTCGGCCGGGTGCTGGGGCGCCGGGCCGAACGAGCCGCCGGGGCGACGGGCGCCCGGCCGCCGGATCGCCCGGTGGGCAACGCCGGAGCGTGGGCACAGTCGCCGGCGAATCAGGCCCGAGTGGCCGGAGCGTCAGCTGGCGGAGAGGCTGGGATTCGAACCCAGGGAAGGCTTGCACCCTCTGCGGTTTTCAAGACCGCCGCATTCGACCGCTCTGCCACCTCTCCGGTCGGCGAGGATACCGCGATCGGAGCTGGTCAGGCCGGCGGGTCGAGCGTGAGCCGGCCGATGTACGGCTGGAGCACCTCGGGCACCCGTACCGAGCCGTCGGGCTGCTGGAATGTCTCGAGGATTGCCGCGACGACCCGGGGCAGGGCCAGGCCGGAGCCGTTGAGGGTATGGACGAGCTCCGGCCGGGCGCCCGGCTCGGGCCGAAAGCGGACGGCCATCCGGCGGGCCTGGTAGTCCCGGAAGTTCGAGCACGAGCTGACCTCGAGCCAGCGTTCCACGCCCGGCGCCCACACTTCGATGTCGTACTTGCGGCCCTGGGTGAAGCCCATCTCGCGGGTCGCCATCAGGAGCACCCGATAGGCGAGTCCGAGGCGCTGCAGGAGATCCTCGGCTCGACCGGTCATCCATTCGAGCGCGGCCGCGCTTGCCGCCGGTCGCTCGAACAGGACCATCTCGACCTTGTCGAACTGATGGACCCGGAGGATCCCCCGGGTGTCCTTGCCCGCCGCGCCGGCCTCGCGCCGGAAGCAGGGCGAATAGGCGGCATATCGGACGGGCAGCTCAGCCGCCTCGAAGATCTCGTCGCGATGGAGATTGGTGACCGGGACCTCCGCCGTGGGCACGAGGTACAGGTCGTCGCGGGTCACGACGTACATCTGGTCTTCCTTGTCCGGGATCTGGCCGGTCCCGCGGGCCGACGCCGCATTGACGACGGCCGGCGGCCAGATCTCGGTAAAGCCGTTCTCACGGGTGTGGACGTCGAGGAACCAGCTGATCAGCGCTCGCTGGAGGGCCGAGCCGAGGCCGCGATAGACCGGAAAGCCCGATCCGGCGATCTTGGCGCCGCGCTCGAGCTCGAAGATGCGCAGGCCCGCGCCGATCTCCCAGTGCGGACGCCGCTCCCAGCTCAGGCCGTCGGCCGGTGCATCGGCCCCGATTTCGCCGATGAGGGGCTGGGTCCTGGGCAGCAGCTCGCCCCACGTGCGGATCGTGACATTGGCCTCCTCGCCCCCGACCGGGATGTCCAGGTCGGCCGGATTGGGGATGCGCAGGAGCAGGTCCTCGACCGTCGCCTCGACCTCGGCCAGCTCGGCGTCAAGTGCCTCGATCCTGGTGCCCGCCTCGATCGAGCGTGCGCGCAGAGTGGCGGTCTCCGGCGCGTCCGGCGGCGCACCGCCCCGGATCGCCTCGCCGATGGCCTTGGATGCGGCATTGCGATCGGCCTTGAGCCGGTCGCCTTCGGCCAGCAGCTCGCGCCGCCGGGCGTCGGCACGCAGGGCCGCGTCGACGATCGAGGGATCCTCGCCCTTGTCGGACGCCCCCTGGCGGATGGCCTGGCTGTCCTCGCGCAGGCGTTGCAGGCCGACGCTCACGACCGCAGGCCGACAGGATCGGACGCCGCCTGGCGAAGGCGGTCGGTAACGAACGATGGCTCGAGGCTGGCCAGCAGCCAGCCCGCCCGCGGCCCATTCGGGCGACCAAGGAAGGCCAGGTACAGGGCGCTGAAGGCACGCCCGGGCGGTAGTCCGGCCTCCGTCGCCGTCGCGAAGATCGTGGCCTGCCAGGCGGCCCCCGAGTCCGGGACGGCGGCCGCAGTCGCGCCGGCCAGGGCGGCCAGCCAGGCACGTTGCGCGGCGTCGAGCTCGATGGCTTCGTCGGGCAGGCGATCGTGCCGAACGCTGATCCGGGCCTTGTCGGGCGCAAAGACCGCCAGCCAGGCATCAGCCGCGCCAATTCGTTCGCCCAGCGTGGCCCGTTCGAGGTCCGACAGCGGTCCGCCCTTCTCGGCCTCGATCCGCGCCTCGATATCGACTCCGGGGATCTGGCGCAGGAGCGCCAGGTGCGAGAACGCCGGCCGGAAGGCCGCGGCAATGGCGGCCACGTCGGCGGCCGGATCGAGCAGCGAATACCGGAACACGCTCTCGTGGCCGGCCGGGAGCTCGCCCCGAACCTCGCGACCGGCGGTCGCGTCGCCCAGGCGATCGAACTCATCAAACAGGCGCGGGATCGCGTCGGTCCCCGCCGGATCGAACTCGATTGCCGTCTGGGGCCGGGGCCGCAGGAAGAGCATCCGGAGCTGTTCGGGTGGGACCACCTCGACGATCTCGTGGGCGGCGACGCCGAGGCCCTTCGAGGTCGACATCTTGCGGCCGCCGATGTTCAGGAACTCATAGGGCACGTTGAGCGGTGGCTCGCGCTCGAAGATCTCACGAGCAATCGCATCGGCGCGCTCGCGCGATCCGCCGGCCGTGGCCAGGTCCTTGCCACAGGGCTCGATCGTGACTCCGAAGATGCTCCACTGGGCAGCCCACTCCAGGTTCCAGCCGAGCTTGGCCCGTCCGCCGAACGGCGCGACCCAACCGCTGTGGCCGCAACCGTGGGCCCAGGCCACCAGGTCGGGACGGCATTCGTAATAGACCCGCTGGCCGTCCCAGCGGGTCACGATCGTGGTCCCGACCTTGCCACAGCTCTCGCAGATCACGCTGAGGGGGTGCCAGTCGGCGGGATGCTCGACCTTGGCCACCCGTCGATAGATCGCCCGGACCGCCTCGGCCCGGTCGAGCGCCGTGCGAATGAACGGGTCGACCGCACCGGATGCGTAGATCTCGCTCATCCAGTACCACCGATCCGGGTTGATGCCCAGCCCGGCGAAGGTGTCGATGAACGTCTGGGCGTGATGGCGGGCATACGAGGCGTGGCAGTCGCCGGCCTGGTCGGGCACGTTGGCCAGGGGCCGGCCCATCTCGTGCTCGACGGCATCCGGGGTCAGGAGCGCCTGGGCGTCCATCGGGTCGAGGTCATCGACACCGTACAGGAGGCTGGTTTCGAGGCCACGCGCGCGCAAGGCCCGGCTGATCACGTCGAGGATGACCGGCCCGCGCAGGCTCCCGACGTGGACCGTTCCGGAGGGGGTCTTGCTGTCGTTCACGACCTGCGGCCCTTCGACCGAGGCCGCCAGCTCGCCCGCCCAATCCATGGTCCGAACTCCCAGGCTCGGCCGGTTCAGCTGATCTTGGTGATCGTGTACGCGAAGTCGCCGGCCGGAACCTTGACGACCACCCGGTCGCCCTTCTTCTTGCCCAGCAGGACTCGCCCGACCGGTGACTCGTTGGAGATCTTGCCGTCCCTGGGCGCCGCTTCGGCGGATCCGACGATCGTGAACAATTCGGTCCCGTCGCCGCTCTCGACCATGACCGTCGAGCCGATCTGGACGTGCTCGGTCGAATGGTGCTCGTCGATGATCGTGGCGTTCTTGATCAGGGCCTCGAGCGTCTGGATCCGGCCTTCGACGAATGCCTGCTCGTTCTTGGCATCCTCGTATTCGGCGTTCTCGGACAGGTCGCCGTGCTCCTTGGCGTCGTGGATCCGCCCGGCGACTTCGGCGCGCCGAACCTGGACCATCTCCTCGAGCTCCGTCCGGAGCTTCTCGAGTCCGCCCTGGGAAAGGTAGGTGGGCTTCGTGTTCACGGTTTGAATGGCCCCCATCGGGATCTCGGCACAACGGCCTGAGGGGTCTGGCTAAACGAAGAACTTCAGGCCTCCGCGGTCAGCCGCGGACCTGAAGTTCAGCCGGCCCGAATGCTACTTCGCGCCTGACCGAGTGTCAAAGTGAGTGGCCTACTCCGTCAGGCGCACAAGGCGGCGCTTGACCCGGCCCAGCGAGCCTCGATCGGTGAAGGCGACGAACAGGGTGTCGTCGCCCGCGACGGAGCCGGCGACCTCGGGCCAGCGGGCGCGGTCCAGGGCGGCCGCGATCGCATGAGCCGAGCCGGGCAGGGTCCGGATCACGAGCAGCAAGCCGGCCTCGCGAATCTCGATGGGCAGGTCGTGGAAGAGCTTGCGCAGTCGATCCTCGCCGCTGATCTCGGCCTCGACCAGGCGCGGCGGGAGGGCATAGGCCTGGGTGCCCTCCCGGCTGACCTTGATCAGCCCGAGCTCGGCGACGTCCCGGCTGATCGTGGCCTGGGTCGTCCGGAAGCCACGTTCGCGGAGTGCGGCAGCGAGCTCCTGCTGGGTCCGGATCACGCGCTGCTCGACCAGGTCCCGGATGGACCGCTGGCGGAGCTGCTTCATCACCTCCATGGCACACCCCACCGCAGCCCGTCAGGCCAGGTCCAGCTCATCGGGACAGGAACATCACGACCACGAGCGCGGCCACGACCAGGCGCTCGACGACGAAGATCGTGTAGGAGTGGCTGCGGACGTAGCGCAGCATGATCGTGATCGCAAACAGACCGGAGACGAGGGCGGCCACCATTCCGACCACCAGGGGGCCGACCTGGACCGCCACCCCGGAGTCGCCGCTGAGCAGGTTGCGCAGCTCGAAGATCCCGGCTCCGGCAATCACCGGGGTCGCCATCAGGAAGCTGAAGCGGGCCGCCGCCTCGCGGGTCAGGCCGGCGAACAGGCCGGCCGAGATGCTCACGCCGGCCCGGCTCACCCCGGGGATCAGGGCGAGCGACTGGGCGACCCCGATACCCAGGGCCAACGGAAACGAGATCTTCTCGATCTGGCCGGTCTTCCGGCCGGCCTGGTCGGCGAGCCACAGGATCGCCGCCCCGATCACCAGCGCGATCGCCACGTCTTCCGCGGTCCGTATCGCCGCCTCCAGGCGATCGTTGAGGATCGGCCCGGCGATCACGGCCGGAATGGTCGCCACGACCAGCAGCCAGGCCAGCCGCCGGTTTGGATCGCCCTGGAAGGATCGATCGCGGAGGGCGCCAAATCCAGCCGGCACGATTGCCAGCCAGTCCTTCCAGAAGTAGACCAGGAGCGCCACCAGGGTGCCCAGGTGAAGCATCACGCTGAAGGCCAGTGAGGTGATGAACGGATCCGTCCAGCCGAGCAGGTACGGCACGATGACCAGGTGACCCGAGCTGGACACGGGCAGGAACTCGGTCAGTCCCTGGACGATGCCCATGATCAGCGCCTGGAACGTCGTATCCACCGAGGCCTCCTAGCCGCCGGTCGAAGATCGGCGATCCGGCCAAGCAGGCTCGAACCGGCGACCGATCGCCGGCCGGCCCGCGAACCGCGGCCGGCCGGGATGATCGAGGACGACCGCTAGCGAACGAACAGCGGGGCAAGGACCAGGGTCACGGTCGCCAGCAGCTTGACCAGCACGTGGAGCGAGGGGCCCGCCGTGTCCTTGAACGGGTCGCCGACGGTATCGCCCACGACTGCGGCGGCATGGGCCTCGGTCTTCTTGCCCAGGACGTTTCCGGCGTCGTCGAGCAGGTGGCCCGACTCGATGTACTTCTTGGCGTTATCCCAGGCGCCACCGCTGTTGTTCAGCACGGTGGCCAGCATGACTCCGGAGATCGTGCCCACCATCAGCATGCCGGCCACCGCTTCGTAGCCAAGGACGAGCCCGATGATGATCGGGAAGCTGATCGCCACGATGCCCGGCAGGACCATTTCCTTGAGCGCCGCTCGGGTGGTGATGTCCACGACCCGGGCGTAGTCCGGGCGCTGGCTGTAGTCCATGATCCCGGGCATCTCCCGGAACTGGCGGCGGACCTCGACGATGATCGCCTGGGCCGTCGTGCCGACCGCCCGGATCGCCAGCGAGCTGAAGAAGTACACGAGCATCGCCGACAGGAGCGCGGCGATGAACACGTTGACGTTCGAGAGGTCGATTGAGTTCAGCAGCTTGACTCCGGCATCACCGGCCGCGATCTGGCGGCCGAGGATCAGGTTGATCTTGTCGATGTAGGCGCTGAACAGCAGGAATGCCGCGAGCGAGGCCGATGCGATGGCATAGCCCTTGGTCAGGGCCTTGGTCGTGTTGCCCACGGCATCGAGCCGGTCGGTGATCTCCCGCGCCCCGGCCTCCGCCCGGCTGAACTCGGCGATCCCTCCCGCGTTGTCGGTGATCGGGCCGAACGTGTCCATGGCCAGCACGTAGGCGGTCGTCATGAGCATGCCCATCGTGGCCACCGCGGTACCGAAGATTCCGCCGACATTGACCCCATTGGCGTTGTACAGGCCGGCCTGGGTGCCGAGCCAGTGGCTGGCGAAGAGGGCGATGCCGATCGTGATCGCCGTTGCGAAGGTCGTCTCGAAGCCGACCGCCACGCCCGAGATGATGTTGGTCGCCGGGCCCGTCTTGGAAGCCTCGGCGATCTCCCGCACCGGTCGGTACGAGCCGGCCGTGTAGAACTGGGTGATGTACACGAAGGCGACGCTGGTGGCCAGGCCGACGAGGCCGGCGCCGAAGAACCAGATCCAGGTCGGGATGCCGTTGGCACCGACCTGGGTCCCGGTCTGCATCATCACGTTGGTCGCGATGAGCAGCCCCACCACGGACAGCGCGGTGGTCACCCAGTAGCCCCGATTGAGCATGTTCATCGGGTCTTCGTCCTCGCGCCCGCGGACGAAGAAGATGGCCACGATCGTCGACAGCAGGCCGAACGCCCGGACGACGAGCGGGAAGAAGATCCACGCCTGGGGGTTGGCCCAGCCGGCAGCCAGGGCGATGTTGTAGACCGCCACGCCGAGGATCATCGCCCCGATGTTCTCGGCCGCGGTCGACTCGAACAGGTCGGCGCCGCGGCCGGCGCAGTCACCCACGTTGTCGCCGACCAGGTCGGCGATGACCCCCGCGTTGCGTGGGTCGTCTTCGGGAATCCCCTTCTCGACCTTGCCCACGAGGTCCGAGCCGACGTCCGCGGCCTTGGTGTAGATCCCGCCGCCAAGCTGGGCGAAGAGGGCCACGAACGAGGCCCCGAAGCCGAACCCGACGATCAGGAATGGGGCTTCCTCCGGGTGGGTAAAGCCTCCGAAGACCACGAAGATCAGGTACACCCCCAGGAGCGACAGCGACACGACCAGGAAGCCTGAGACCGCCCCACCGCGCATGGCAACCTGGACCGCCTCGACCAGGCTGCGCCGGGCGGCGGAGGCGGTCCGGACGTTGGCCTTGACGGCGACGAACATGCCGATGATCCCGGAGGCCATCGAGCAGGCCGCCCCAACCAGGAACGCGATCCCCGTCCGCCAGCCAAGGTCGAGCCCATTGAAGCGGGTGTCGGCTACCTGGGGCGTCACGAGTGCCGAGATCACGGCGGTGATCACGACGGCCCCGATCAAGGCAAAGATCGCAATCGTGGAGTACTGGCGGCGGATGAACGCGACGGCGCCCTCGTAGATCGTGCCGGCGACGTCCTGCATCTCCTTGGTCCCGGCGTCCCTGCGCAGCACGTCGCGGGCGAGGTAGAGCGCGAACAGCACGGCGATCAAGCCTGCCGGCAGGATGATCAGCTGGAGAGTTGAAGCGTCCATGCGCTTGAGCGACTCCTCCTGGGGACGTGTACCGGAGCGCAGACCACCTGACGTAGCGCTACGGGAAAGGGCAGCGGCCGCCACTCGGGCCCGCTTGCAGGCGGGAACGAAACCTTGCAGACCGCGGGCGAGTGTAGCAAGCGGCTCGATCGCGGGTCAAACCGCTCCGGCCTGCCAGGTTATGCACCGCCAGCCGACGCTTTCCGAAGCCGATGGGACCACAGGGGCGGTCGGCTACGCCACCGCCTATACTGCCGGACTTGTGAGCAAGCGCCGGTTCGGGTGTCTGTTCGAGGTCATCGAGACACTCGTCCTGACGCTCGTCATCTTCCTGGTCATCCAGAACTTCGTCGCCCAGCCGTACCTCGTCCAGCAGATGTCGATGGAGCACTCGCTCGAGCCCGGCGACTACGTCCTGGTCGACAAGCTGACGCCCCGCTTCGACGGCTACAGCCGGGGCGACGTGATCGTCTTCTCACCTCCGCCGGGGTTCGAGGACGGCGGGACCACGCCGTTCATCAAGCGGGTCATCGGGCTGCCCGGCGACACGGTCTCGATCCACGACGGCCAGGTCTGGATCAACGGGGTGGCCCTGGTCGAGCCGTACGTCTATGAAGGCCAGCCGACCGATCCGCCGCCGGCCCAGAGCACCTGGGTGGTCCCTCCCGGCGAGCTGTTCGTGCTCGGCGACCATCGCGCCGCATCCCAGGATTCACGGGTGTTCGGAATGATTCGAGATCTCGTCGGTCATCGGCCGGGCCTGGCTGCGGTACTGGCCGTTCGATGTCTTCGGGATCCTCCAGACACCGACCTACCCTGGGGTTCCTGCAGCGGCCCCGTGAGATTGCCCCGATGAGTCCGTTCCAGCTTGGGGCGGCGCTTGTCACGCTGGCCGGGGCAGTCGTCGCCTTGTCGGTCCGGGACCTTCGCGTGGCCCTCGGTGGCCTGGTCGTGACCGTGACCGGGGCGGCCCTGGTGGCCGATCCGCTGCCCTCGCCGGCGGCCGTCGGGATCCGGCTCGTGGCGGCCGTGCTCGGGGCCGAGCTCGTGCTGATCGCGCTGCGCGGACGGGCCGACGAGCCGGGCCCTTCGGCGCTCGGCCCGGTCGGGCCGCTGCTGGCGGCCCTGGCCGCCTTCGTCATCGGCTATGCGACCTCGGGCGTCGGTTCGCCTGCGACTGGACCGGCCGAGGCCACGGCAGCCGGGTTCGGGCTCATGGCCCTGGCGCTCGGCCCGCTCCTGCTCGGCCGGGACGTCCTCAGGGCCGGCCTCGGCCTGGCCCTGCTGGCGACGGCGGCCGAGCTCGTCCGGGCCGGCCTGGCCGGGACCCCGGGCGGCCTGGAGCAGCTGGCCACGGCCGCCCTCACCCTCGCCGTCCTGGGCGCGACCGCGGTCCTGTGTGCGAGCTCCCTGGCCAGCTCAGGCGACCTCGCAATTGACGAGCGACTGCCGCGAACAACCCTGTTCGAGGCCCATCCGATCTCGAATCCGACGGCCGGATCGGCCGGACGAGGCGGCCGCCGGCCGGCGGCGGCGCCCCGGGCCGACAGTGCTGCCCATCAGCTGACCCTCGAGGAGCGGCTCGCCCGCAGCGGTCCGCCGCCCGGCGACGAATCCAGGTGAACCCCCTGCCGTTCATCCTCGTTTCGCTGGCGGCCTCGCTGGGTTGCCTGCTCGTGCGTGGATGGCCGAGGGCCGGGGCCGCGGCAGGCCTCGTCGCCCTGGCCCTGGTGACCGTGCTGGCGCTCCTGATCGTGCCCGGCGACTCGGTCCGGCTGGGCAGCAGCGAGGTCCTCGTCGGCACGGCCTATGCCCGGCTCTTCCTGGCCCTCGCCAGCGCCAGCGGCCTGGTCGTCTGCCTGGTCGGCCTGGCCACCAGCTGGCCGGCCCACCTGCCGCCGGCCGTCCTCGCCGGAGTCGGCGGGATCGGGCTCGGGCTGACCGTGACCGATCCGCTGGTCGCCGTCGTCGTCCTGCTGGCGACCGCGACGGCCATCTCACTGGCGGCTCTGCCCGATCCGGCCAGGGGCGGCGATGCCGGACGGGTGGTCCGCTACCTGCGGCCCCTCGCGCTGGCCGGAACGCTGGCGATCGTCGCGCTGGCGTGGGCGAGCCCGGCACCGGCCGGGATCGGCGGGGACCCCCAGGCGTTCGGATTGGCTGACCTGGCGATCGTCACGGCGGTCGCGCTCAGGTTCGGCACGATCCCCTTCCATCGCCCGGTGGCGGGCCTGAGCAGCACGGCCCCGGGACCCACGATCCCCCTCCTCCTGGTGTGGTGCCCCGCAGCCCTCGCGGTGATCGCGGTGGGAGTCACAGACGGGACGCTCAACCCGCTCCTGGTGCCATACGGCGCCGGCCAGGCCGTGATCGTCGCGATCGCAGCCGCCACCCTGCTGCTCGGGGCTGTGGGTGGCTGGCTCCAGGACGACCTCGAGCACGTGGTCGGATACTCCGTCATCCAGAACGCCGGCTTCATCCTGCTCGGACTGGCAATCGCCGGCGGAGCCGGGGCCGACGGAGACCAGGACGTGGTTGCTCATCCTGGTCGTGACCACGACCGCCTTCGCCGCGTGGGCCGCGGTGATCCAGGCCCGGTTTCGAACGGCCCGCTTACCCGAGCTGGGCGGCTGGGCCCGCCGCTCACCCCTCCTCGGGCTGGCCCTGGCCGGAGTTGCCCTGGCTTCGATCGGCGTGCCCGGCCTGCTTGTCTGGCAGGTCCGCTGGTCCCTCGCCACCGGGGCCGCCAGCGGTCCGCTCGCCCTGGTCCTGGTGATCGGGGGCCTGGCGGCGCTCGCCTACTACGGCCGAATCCTGGCCATCGGCGCGGGCCGGGTCAGCCTGCTCGCGAGCGCGGCACCGAGCGAGCGCCCGGTCGCCCCGGAGCGGGGACGAACGGCGTCGGACACCCTCCGCAACGGCTGGCTGGCGAATCGCGCCCCGATCGCGACCGGCCTGGTGCTGGTCCTGGTGGCGGTCAGCCTGATCGTGGCCGGCGGCGGGCTGGGCGGCCCCGAAGCCGCCCGGGCAGCGGGTCCCCTGGCGAGCCCCGCCCCAGCTCAGCCGTTCGGCTCACCGGGGACCTAGCCGCCAGCCTGGTCAGCCGGGGCGACGACCCAGCGATCGATCTCGCGCTCGTACGCAACCAGCTCGTCGGGCCGGAACCACAGGTCGAGCTCGGTCGAGGCGGTGTCGGGGCCGTCGGAGGCATGGACGATGTTCTGGGCAACCTCGAGGGCGAGGTCGCCCCGGATCGTCCCCGGCGCCGCTTCCCACGGCCGGGTCGCACCGTTCATCGCGCGCAGGACCGCGATCGCATTCGGCCCTTCGAGGGCCAGCGCGACGAGGGGCCCGGAGGTGATGAAGTCGACCAGGCTGGCGAAGAACGGCTTGTCGCGGTGGACCGCGTAGTGACGCTCGGCGAGCTCCCGGTCGACCTGGACGAGCTTCAAGCCGATCAGCCTGAGCCCCCGCTCCTCGTAGCGGGCGAGGATCCGACCGACGAGCAGGCGCTGGACGCCGTCGGGCTTGATCAGGACGAGGGTTCGTTCGGTCACTGCTGCGATCACCTAGCTGCTGGTTCGATCCGGGGCGGGCAAGCATGCCTGCGCACCGGCCTTCCCGATGCGGGCAAGCCGCCGAACAATACCGCAGGCGCGCGGCCGATCATTCCCCGGGCATGGCGCTGATCTGGGCGGAGGCCTCGGCATAGGCCCGCCGGGCCTCGGCCTCCCGTCCGGCCAGACGCAGGGCATCGCCCCGGACGAGCTCGACCGAGGCGCCGCGAGCCCCGGCCAGCACCTCGAGCACGTCCGGGGCGAGGTCCGGTGCGATCCGCAGGACCACCGCCAGTCGCACGGCGGCCGAAGCGGCGCGATCCGCGCCAAGGTCGGCCCGCGCGGCTTCGAGCTCATCGGCCGGTTCGGGCAGCAGGTTCGATCCTGGGCCGGCGGCGGGCTCCACGGCCATCGTCTCGGCATCGGACCACAACGTGGGGCTGGCGAGCACGGCCGCGGGGTCATTGCCGCCGGTCGCATCGGACGCGGCCGCGGCATTGCCGAGCTCGCGCTCGGGTGGGGTCGCGGGCTCCCGGGGGTCGGTCTCCGCTTCCGCGGCCAGCCGGCCGAGGACCGCCGCACCGGTTACCCCGGCCGTGCCGATACTGGAGCCCGGACGCGGCGCGGCGAACAGCGTTCCGGCCGGTTCGCCGGCCATCGCGCTGGTGGCCGGCCAGTACGAGCTCGGCCGGATCCCCAGGAAGATCGCGTCGAGGGCGAGGTCGCCCCGTCCCAGGGCCCGGGCCGCAAGCCGGCGCGCCTCGGTCGAGCGCCCGATCGAGGCGGTCGCCTCGGTCGCGATCACCAGGGCCAGGGTGTCTTCGCGGCCGGTCCCGAAGTAGGCGGCGGCGGCTTCGCCGGCACCGGTGACGTCATCCGTCCGCCAGCGCACCTCGGCCAGGTCGAGCAACGCGGCATCGTCGAGCTCGCCTCGACCGGCGCTCGTCTCCAGCTCGGCCCGGGCCAGTGCAAGGACACCCGTGCGCAGGTGGATCGACGCCAGACGAAGCTCGCGGGGACGGTCGGCGGCGGCCGGCAGCGGTGGTGGAGCGGCGGCCAGGTCCGGCAAGTCCTCGGCCGGTTCGGCCACAGCCCCTGTCTCGCCCGGCGCTGCGGGCTCGGAAGCGTCGTCGGGCTCGGGAGGGTCTTCGGGCTCGGGAGGGTCTTCGCGTTCGAGAGCGTCTTCGTGCCCGGGCGAGGAGTCCATCCCGGCAACAGGTTCCGCCTGGGGAACGACCGCAGCGGGAGATTCGACTGCGGGAATTCGACTGCGGGCGCGTCGACCGGGGCTGGCTCGGGCTCGGGCTCGGAGCCGGGCATGACCTGGTCGTCACTGGTCATGGCCTAGGAGCCCAGCCTGAGGGCCCGATCGAGATGCTGGCCGTGGCGGGGCGGGGCCACGACCGCCATCCGCAGGAGCTCGTCGCGAAAGAGCTCGCGGGCAACGCGCTGGACATCGTCCGGACCGACCGCGGCGATGGCCTCGAGCGCCTCCTCCGGTGTCAGGACCCGATCGTGGAGCGCTTCCTGGCCGCCGATCCACGAGGCGACATGGCGGGAGTCGTCCATGCGGAGCTCCAGGCCGCCCGACAGGTAGGCCTTCGATCGGGCCAGCTCGTCGGCCGGGACAAGCTCATCGCGGAGGCGCTCGAGCTCGGCCAGGATCGCCCCGAGGGCTGCCTCGAGCCCCTTCGGGTCGACCCCGGCGTAGATCGACAGCGAGCCCGCGTCGGCATATTCGGTGACGCCCGAGCCCACGTCATAGGCCAGCCCGCGCTCCTCGCGGACGGACAGGAAGAGGCGGCTGCTCATGCCGTCGCCGAGGACGCCGTTAAGCACGGCCAGGGGCCAGGCGTCGGGATGGTCGCGCCGGTAGGCGGGCAGGGCAATGGCCAGCTGGGCCTGCGACGCGTCCCGGTGCCCAAGCATGAAGCGGTCGCCGGCGGGCAGCTCGGGTGCCGGGCTGAAGGCGGTGCGTGCCCCGTCGCCCTGGCCGAAGACCGGCCCGGCCAGGGCCACGGCGGCGTCGTGGTCGAGATCACCGGCGATCGCCACCACGATGTTCGTGGGCCGGTAGGTGTCCGCCCAGAAGTCGCGGATGGTCTGCTCCGGCAACGTCCGGATGTCGGCCTCGTCGCCGCAGATCTCGCGACCCAGCGATCCGTCGCCGAAGAGGGCCTGCTGGAGCAGGATCTGGGCGTATTCAGATGGATCGTCGAGGTACGACCGGATCTCCTCGACGATGACCGTCCGCTCGTGATCGATCTCGGCATCCTCGAGCCGGGGCCGGACGATCAGCTCGCCCAGGACGTCAACACCGCGAGCCGCTTCGCGGGCCGGGACCCGCACCCAGTAGACCGTTGATTCGCGTTCGGTCGCGGCGTTGAACGAGCCGCCGACGCCCTCGATCGCCTCCGAGATCGCCCGGGTCGTCGGGTAGGCGGCCGTGCCCTTGAAGGTGATGTGCTCCATGAAGTGGGCAACGCCGGTCTGACCCGGGCCCTCGTGGCGAGAGCCGGCAAGGACGTAGGCGGCGACAGACACCGAGCGTGAGCCTGGGACGCGGGCGCTGATCACGCGCGGGCCGTTGGGCAGCGCGCTGCACTGGAACATCCGGGGGATCGTACCGGATCGGGCATCGCCGGCCGTCCGGCGGTCGATGCCGGGAGCGGCTACGGCTCGTCGCGCTCGAGCCCGAGCAGCTCCATCTGGATGAACCCGCTCGTGTCGAATTCGAGCTGACGGGGTTCGAACGGCGACGATCCGCCGGCGTCGATGGGGGCGAACTCGATGACCACCCGCTCGTCGCCCTGCACCAGGCTGTACACGATCAGCTGGTCGGGCCGGGTCTCGAACTCGAGGTGCTCGAACGAGTCGATGTTGAGGCAGATCGCCAGGGGCGTGAAGTAGGTCGAGACGTCGGGCTGGTCCATCACGATCCGCTCGACCCAGCCGGTCCCGTGGGCCACCAGCTCATGACCTCGCAGGAAGTGATACGTCACCGTCTGCTTGAGCAGCGGCCGGAGGAGGTTGAGGAGGTCTGTCCGGCTTGAGACGATGCCCCGGTTGACGAAGAACTTCGCGGGCGGGACAGACGTCACGGCGAGCTCCTGCAGGACCGGATTCGACGGATCGACGGGCCGGAATCGTACTCCTGCGGGGATCGGCCGGTACGGGTTCCGCGCCGCGTATCATCGGGCGATGCTGCTGGCAATCGACATCGGCAATACCAACATCACGACGGGCCTCTTCCAGAACGGCCTGCTCGTCGCCAGCCGGCGAGCCGCCACCGATCGGATGGCAACGGCCGACCAGCTGGAGCTGGTCGTGGAGGGATTGCTCGGCCTTGACACCCTCGACCTGCGCGGAGTCTCGGCGATCGCCTGTGCCTCGGTCGTCCCCAGCCTGACGGCGGCCCTCGAGTCGATCGCGGTCCGGCGTGATGTCGGGCTGGTCCTGGCAACTGCCGGTCATGTGCCCCTGCCGATCCGGGTTGACCGGCCGGCCGAGGTCGGAGCCGATCGGCTGGTCAATGCCCTGGCCGCGGTCCGCCTGTACGGCTCGCCGGCCGTCGTCATCGACCTTGGCACGGCGTCGACATTCGACGCGATCGCGCCGGACGGGGCCTTCCTTGGCGGCGCGATCGCCCCGGGCCTCGAGACGGGCCTCGACGCGCTGGTCGCCCGGACGGCGCGCCTCCCCCGGATCGAGCTGCGCACGCCCGACCGGGCGATCGCCCGGGATACCGTCGGGGCGATCCAGGCCGGCACGATCCTGGGCTACCAGGCCCTCGTCGGGGGCCTCCTCGAGCGGATCCGGCGCGAGCTGGCCGATGCCACCGGGGTCGATCCTGGCTCCATCCAGGCGATCCTGACCGGCGGCCTCGCCCGGTCGGCCTGGGCCGCGGGCATCGACGGGATCAGCACGATCGATCCCGACCTGACCCTCAAGGGCCTGGCCATCCTGCACGCCGAGGTGACCGGCGGCGAACCGATCGAGGCGGGCCTCGGATGAGTGGTGACCGGCTCGAGGGCGCCTCCGGGGGGCGGCTGGACGGTCGCTTCATCGCCCTTGGGATCAGCGGCTCGATTGCGGCCTACAAGGCGGTCGAGCTGCTCCGCCTGCTGCAGGCCGAGGGCGCCACGGTCCAGGCCCTGCTGACTCCGACGGCGGCGCAATTCGTCGCTCCGCTGACGCTCGAGGCCCTCAGCCGCCGCCCGGTGGAGGGCGACCTCCTGACGCTCCTGCCAGATGGCCGGATCGGCCACATCGTGACCGCCGACAGCGCCGATGCGATCGTCGTGGCACCGGCGACTGCCCACTGGCTCGCGGCAATGGCCGCCGGGCTTGCCGGCGACGTGGTCACGGCAGCCTGCCTGGCAACGACTGCCCCGGTCGTGGTTGCGCCGGCCATGGACGGCGAGATGTACGCACATCCGGCGACCCAGGCCAATGTGGACCGGCTGCGCGAGGCCTTTGGCTACACGATTGTCGAACCCGAGGCGGGATCGCTCGCCTCCGGCCAGGAGGGCATCGGCCGGCTGGCCGGCCTCGCCCGGATCGTCGACGCGGTCGTGGCTGCGATCGGTGAGCGGCCGATCCGCGCACCACGGGACGAGGATCGGCCGCCGAGCGTGGCCGGGCAGCGTGCGCCCGACCTCGAGGGCCGCCACCTGATCGTCACGGCGGGCGGGACCCGGGAGGCGATTGACCCGGTCCGGTTCATCGGCAACCGGTCGACCGGACGGATGGGCGTGGCCGTGGCGAGCGCGGCGCTCGAGCGGGGCGCCCGGGTGAGCCTGATCGCCGCGAGCGTGGAAGTGGGCCTGCCCGAGGCGGCCGACACGATCCAGGTCGAGAGCACGGCCGAGCTCGAGCATGCCCTGACGAACCTCATCCGGGCCGGCGAGGCGGACCGGGCGAGCTTCGACGCCCTGGTCATGGCCGCGGCCGTGGCCGACTTCCGGCCGGTCAAGGCCGCCCCCTTCAAGCTTCCACGAGGCGCCGGCCTGAACCTCGAGCTCGAGCCGACGCCTGACCTCCTGGCCGCCTGCGTGGCCGCCACCCGGCAACTCCGGCCCGTCCCCCTCATCGTCGGCTTCGCGGCAGAGACCGGCTCGCTCGATCGCGCGGCGGACAAGCTCCGGCGCAAGGGCGTCGACTACCTGGTGGCCAACGATGTCAGCCAGCCCGGCTCGGGCTTCGGCACGGACACGAACCAGGTGGTCCTGCTCAGCAACAATGGGTCGATGGAGGCCTGGCCGATGCTCACCAAGCGCGAGGTCGCCGATCGCCTGCTCGACCGGCTGGTGGCCCGGCTGGACGCTCGCGACGCGGCCGCGCAGACTGGACGGAGCGAGATCCCGCAGGAGTCCCGATCGTGAGCGCGAGCACCAACCCAGATCCACAGCCGGCGGCAACGGTCCGACGCCTGACCGTCAGCGATATTGCTCGCCTCCACGCCAAGGGCGTGCCCATCGCGATGGTCACCGCCTACGACTTCCCGACCGCCCGCCTGCTCGACGAGGCCGGCCTGCCGCTGCTCCTCGTCGGCGACTCCCTCGGCCGGGCGGTGCTCGGCTACGAGAACGAGATCCCGGTGTCGATGGACGACATGCTCCACCACGCCAAGGCGGTCGTCCGGGGCGCGCGAGCCGCGCTCGTGATCGGCGACATGCCCTTCCTGTCGTACGCGACGCCCGAGCAGGCGGTCCACAATGCCGGCCGGTTCCTGGCCGAAGCGGGCGTCCAGGCGGTCAAGGTCGAGGGTGGACGGCGCACTGCGCGGACGATCGAGGCGATCACCAGGGCCGGGATCCCGGTGATGGGCCACATCGGCCTGACCCCCCAGTCGATCAACCAGATCGGCAAGGTGCGCGTCCTTGGCAAGAGCCGGGAAGCCGCCCGGGACCTGCTCGCCGACGCCCTCGCCGTCCAGGAGTCGGGTGCCTTCTCGGTGGTCCTGGAGCTGGTCCCGGAGCAGCTCGCGGCGGCCATCACGGCGCGCCTCCAGATTCCGACGATCGGGATCGGGGCAGGCGCCGGTTGCAGCGGCCAGGTCCAGGTCCTGACCGACCTGCTGGGCTTCGAGGAATGGCACCCGCGCCACGCCCGGCCCTACGCAAACCTGCACGAGACGATCCTCGCGGCGGCCCGGGCCTATCGCTCGGATGTCGAGGCGGGCACGTTCCCCGGGCCCGCCGAGACCGTTCGAATGGACGACGATGTCATCGATGCCGTGCTCGGCCACTCGGTCCTCGATCGTCCGGGCCGGGCCATCCCGGCCGGCGGCATCCCCCTCGATCGCGACCTCTAGGGAGCGTGACCGAGGTCCTGCGCACCCGGGCCGAGCTGCGGGCTGCGCTCGGCGCCGTACCCCGGCCGGTTGGCCTGGTGCCCACGATGGGCTGGCTCCATGACGGCCACCGCTCGCTGATCCAACGAGCCCGGTCGGACAACCCAACGGTCGTGGCCACGATCTTCGTCAACCCGCGCCAGTTCAACCAGCCCGAGGACTTCACGAAGTATCCGCGCAACGAGGCCCGCGACCTCGCGGTATGCGCCGACGAGGGAGTCGATCTCGTCTGGGCGCCGCCGGTCGACGAGGTCTACGTACCGGGCTTCGACACGACGGTGGCGGTTGGCGCGATCGCATCGCCCCTCGAGGGCCGCGCCCGACCGGGCCATTTCGACGGGGTCGCGACCGTCGTGGCCATCCTGTTCGGCCTGATCGGCGCGGAGCACGCCTACTTCGGCCAGAAGGACGCGCAGCAGGTGATGGTGATCCGGCGGATGGCCCGCGACCTGGCCCTGCCGACCGAGGTGATCGCCTGTCCCACCGTGCGCGAGCCTGACGGCCTGGCCCTGTCGTCGCGCAACGTCCACCTCTCGCCGGCCGAGCGGGCCGCGGCGCCGGTGCTCCGGCGAGCCTTGCTGGCGGCTGGTGCCGAGTGGCGCGCCGGAGAACGCTCGGCGGAGGTCCTTCGGCGGACGATGCGGGCGACCCTTGCGGCGGAGCCGCTGGCCGGCCCCGAGTACGTGTCGGTCGCCGATGCACTGACCCTGCGCGAACTCGACGAACTTGACGGCCCTGCCCTGCTCTCGCTCGCGGTCCGCTTCGGCTCGACCCGCCTGATCGACAACGAGCTCCTGGACGAGGCGGGCTAGCCAGGACGACCTGTGGTCAGCGCGGTGCTCAGGCCGGCACCGGACCGGCGGCATCGAGGACCCGGTCGACCTTGAGGTGCTCCCAGACCAGGGCCTTGATCATCTCGATCTTGCCGACATCCGCCGAATGGGTCTTGACCAGCAGGTCGTGGACGGCCGAAGCGACCACGTAGGTGTCGTCGGGCACGATCGATGCGAACAGGTTCGCCCGGCGGATCGCGTCGAGGATGGCCTGCCGGGGCCGATAGCCGCCGGTCAGGAGCAGGCCGAGGGCGGCCCCGTCGGGATGACTGCCGCCGCCGGGGCCGCCGGTCAGGTGGGCAGTGGTCAGGGTCAGGATCACGTCCTCGCGGTCGCCCGGCACGATCACCAGGGTGTCCGGCCGGATCCGCTCGAGCATGTGGGCCGGCTCCATCGCCCCGATCGCCACGCCCCCGATGACCCGGTCGAGATCCGGCCCGGGATGGACCGTTTCGCCCCGGACGCCTTCGAGGATCATGGCCAGGGTCGGATTGGACAGGATGGGCCGGTAGGGCAGGACACCAAGGAGCGGGATCCCGTGCAGCTCGAGCCCGCGCTCGAGGGTCTGGACGATGCCCGGCTGGGCATCCAGGTCGACCTTGTTGACGATGGCCCCGGCCACCCGTACGCCGTGGCTGGCGAAGTGCGAGGCATTGAGCACGATCTCGTCGATCGGTCGCCCGACCCCGCCCTCGGACACGATGATGGCCGGGGCGCCGAGCATCGCCGCCACGGTCGCGTTCGAAAGGCCGATCACCGCTCCGACCCCGGCATGGCCGGTGCCCTCGATCAGCATGATCTCGCCGCCCAGGCTGACCGCGCGATGGGCAGCCCGGATGCGCGCCCCGAGGTCCTCGACGATCTCGCCGTTGATGTACGACTTGGTGAATCCGCGCGGGATATGGACCGGGCTCATGACGGTCATTGGGTCGGTCAGTCCGAAGACGTTCCGGACGAGCACGGCGTCCTCGTCGGCCGGGACCCCGTCCTCGATGATCGTGCGCTGGCCGACCGGCTTCATGAACCGGGTGTCGAGGCCGCGACGAAGGAAGCCGTCGAGGAGGCCGATGCTCGTCGTGGTCTTGCCCCGGTTCTGGCCGGTCGCGGCGAGATAGACCTGGCGCACGGCCCCGGTCCTAGCTGCGGGTCGTGGTCCGGCGATCGACCATTGCGACAGCGTCCTTGAGCCGGGTGATCGTCTCGGCGTCGACGGCGTCCGTCTCGAGATACGGGCCGAGGCGCTCCATGATGTCGGCGACCAGGCCCAGGAAGACGCTTGCGTCGGCGACGAAGAACTGCGGCTCGTTGTTGTAGCGGACCATCGTCAGGCGGCCCTGCAGCACCCGGCGGTCCTCGACGTGGGCGATCTGGGTGGCAAAGTTGTGGCCCTGGATCCCGTCGGGGTTGTTCAGGAAGTTCAGGGCGTTGTCGATGGCCAGCCCGAAACGTGCCCGCCAGGCGACGAGGCGCTCATGGACCTCCGACGGGATATGGACGTCGGCGACTTCCTCGAAGACCTCGGGGGCGACCGTCAGCAACCCGACCAGGGTCGTGCCAGCCCGCGGTCCGAGCATCACCTGGAGGCTTCGCTCGAGGGTGAACACCTCGGAATCGAAGCGTGGGCTGGTGATCACGTCGGTCAGCAGGTCCTCGACGTTGTCGAGGATTCCCGGCTCCGCGACGGAGTTCGCCAGGTGGAGGATCTCCTCCTTGAACAGGAACTTCTCTTCGTGGTCCAGCATGGCCCGGATGGTAGCACCGGGCGGCACCGGTTCCGGGCCGCCCGGCGACGGGCGAGCGAGGTTCCGGTGCCGGTTGGCGACGGCGCGCTAGCGGCGGCCTACGGGTACAGGCCGCGCATGGCGGTGGCGTCGGCGACGCGCTGGACCGCCAGCAGGTAGGCCGCCGTGCGCATGTTGACCTCCTCGCGGAGGCTCATCGCCAGGACGTCCCGGAAAGCCTTGTCCATGATCCCCTTGAGCTTGTGGTTGACCTCGGTCTCATCCCAGAAGTCGCGGTTGAGGTCCTGCACCCACTCGAAGTAGCTGACCGTCACGCCGCCCGCGTTGCACAGGATGTCCGGGATCTGGAAGACCCCGTTCTTGAACAGGATCGCGTCGGCCTCGGGGGTGGTGGGGCCATTGGCCGCCTCGGCCACCAGCCTGGCCTTGACCCGGCCGGCGTTGCGCTCGGTGATCTGGTTCTCGAGCGCGGCCGGGATCAGGATGTCGCAGGCTACCTCGAGGATCTCGGCGTTGGTGATGTCCTTGGCCCCCGGGAAGCCCTGGACCGTGCCGTGCTCGCCCTTCCAGGCGGTCACCTTGGCGATGTCGAGGCCCTTCGGATTGTGGATCCCGCCGGTCGAGTCGCTGACCGCGACCACGGTCGAGCCCTCCTGGCCGATCAGCCGGGCTGCGATCGAGCCGGCGTTGCCGAAGCCCTGGATGGCAACGGTCGCTGTGGCCAGGTCGAGCTTCAGGTGGGCCGCCGCCTGGACGATGCAATAGACGGTGCCCCGGGCCGTGGCCTCGTTGCGGCCCTCGGAGCCACCCAGGGCGATCGGCTTGCCGGTGACCACGCCGGGCACCGTGTAGCCGACGTGCATCGAGTAGGTGTCCATGATCCAGGCCATCGTCTGGCTGTTCGTGTTCACATCGGGGGCGGGAATATCCCGCTCCGGCCCGATGATGATGCTGATCTCGGTTGCGTAGCGCCGGGTCAGGCCCTCGAGCTCGCGCAACGAGAGCTGCTTGGGATCGACGATCACGCCGCCCTTGCCGCCACCGTAGGGGATACCGACGACCGCGCACTTCCAGGTCATCCACATCGCGAGGGCCTTGACCTCGTCGAGGGTGACGCCCTGGTGATAGCGAATCCCGCCCTTGGCTGGGCCGCGGCCCAGGTTGTGCTGGACCCGGTAGCCGGTGAAGACCTGGACGCTGCCGTCGTCCATCTTCACCGGGAAATGGACGATCAGCTCGCGCCGAGGTTCGCGCAGGACCCGGCGCAGGCCGGGATCGAGGTTCAGTCGCTCAGCCGCCAGGTCGAACTGCTGCTGGGCCACTTGCCACGGGTTGATCGTCGCGGGAGCGGCTTGTTCGGTCGCCATGGAGTGTTGCGGTCCTCCGTTCCGGCCGGGCGCGCAGAGGCTGCCTGGTCGATGTTGCGGGTCGTCTCCCGGACCACCCTACGGTCGCGGCGATCGACCCGGCCGGGCCTGTCGCCGCTCTGAAAATCGGGCTGAGTATAGCCTGCTTCGACGCCAGTCCGGTACCAACTCGCAACCTGACCGCAACCAGTGGTGCGCCTTGTCGACGGCTCAGGCGCGCCGGAAGAGCATGGCCGCGCCGAGCGCGCCGGGTCCCAGGTGCGGCCCGATCGAGGGCCCGATCACGGCCGTCTCGACCAGCTCGACATCGAGCGTGCCGGCTCTCGACACGACGGCGGCGCGGAACTCCTCGAGATCGGGGCTGATGCTGTGGAAGACGGCCAGGCGCTCGATCGGGCGGGAGGTGATGAACTCGATCGCCCGCTCGCGCGCCTTGCCCCGGGTCCGGACCCGGTCGACCTGCTCGACCTTGCCGTTCCGGATCGCGATGATCGGCTTGACGCTGAGGAGCGAACCGATCACGGCCTGGGCGCCGCTGATCCGCCCGCCTCGGCGAAGGTATTCGAGGGTGTCTAGGCAGACGATCGCCTCGACGTCCCGGGAGCGCTCGGTGATCTCGGCGGCCACCTCGGCGCCCGAGCGGCCGGTCGCGGCGAGGTCCCGGCCGTGCATCGCCAGGAGGGCGATCCCGAAGGCTGCGGTATCCGAGTCGATGACGTGGATCTCACGCTCCGGCAGCATCTCCCGAGCCAGGCTGGCCGACTTGAACGTGCCCGACAGGCTGCCCGCCACGTTGACGCACACGACCAATTCGGCTCCGGCGGCGAAGGCCGTTTCAAAGGCGTCGCGGAACGCGACCGGACTGGCCGCGGCAGTCTTCGGAAACGGCGCATCGGGCGCGACCATGCGCTCCCAGAAGGCCTCGGCTGACAGCTCGACCCCGGCCTTGAACTCCGTGTCGCCGAAGGATACGAGGAGCGGCACGACCTCGATCCCGAGCTCCGCCGCCCGGCTCGGCGACAGGTCGCTGGCGGAGTCGGTGACGATGGCAACCCGGCTCATGGGCGGTCCCTCATATTGGTTCGGCGGCGGGCTGGCCGATCAGGTGCTCCACCTCGCGCAGCCGGGCGAGCGGAATCAGGGCGATGAACAGGAGCAGGAGGGTGCCGGCCAGGAGCCCGTCGATGCCGGCGATCCTGGCCGCCTCACCGCCGAGCAGGCTGCCGGCGATCTGGCCGATCCCGAGGAAGACCGAGTACAGGCCCATGATCGCGCCCCGGTCGCGGGGGTAGGCCTCGGACACGTCGGCCAGCATGCCCAGCGCCGCCGGCGTGGCCCCGGCCAGCACGAACAAGCCGCCCACCACCGCGATCGCCGGCAGGGCACGGTAGATCCCGGGCATGTCCAGGCTGTGGTTGATCACCGCGGCGGCCACGATCACGACGAGCCCGCCGAGGATCCCGAAGAAGATGATCGTGGTCCGCCGGAAGCGCTTGAAGCGGTTGCCCCAGAAGATCAGGCCGGCGAAGAAGACGACCAGGCCCACGGCCAGCCCGATGCTGATCTCGGTCGGCTGGAAGTGGCCCATCAGGAACTGGTTCTCGAACTCGGGCGACGGCTTCTGGGTCAGCTGGAACAGGGACTGGTTCGTCCACATCCCGAGCGCGGCGTTGATCGCGATCCAGGTCGGAGCGAGCAGCCAGACGTGGCTGCTGGTGAGGATCTGGAGGTAGCGCTGGAGCCCCCCGTGATCTGCCCGGCGCATCTTCGCGACGTCCTCCCGGACCGTCACTCCGTAGCGATAGATCAGGAACGAGATCGCGTAGATCCCGGCGTTGATGAAGAAGGCGTTGACCCCGAACCGGTCGATCAGGAGGCCGGCCAGGACGATCCCGAAGCCGAGGCCGGC
This sequence comes from uncultured Chloroflexia bacterium, assembly GCA_963720965.1. GTDB lineage: Bacteria > Chloroflexota > Limnocylindria > Limnocylindrales > CSP1-4 > Palsa-1033. Next base: position 71,996 of record CAVRHD010000008.1, read on the forward strand.
CAGCGTCGCCCCCTCGAAGCGGGCCGAGGCGCGGCCCCGGGCCAGCTCGTCGCCGGCCGTTGCCATCGCGATGAAGCCCAAAATCGAGGGCACGGATGCCGCCGTCGACAGGCCGGCCAGCACGCGCGTCCCGGCCACGACCGGGATCGCCACGGTGATCCCGGTGATCACGACAGCCACGAACCCGAAGAACGGCCCGAGCTGCATCAGCCGGTGATGGCCATAGCGGTCCGACAGGACCCCGAAGACGGGCGACATGACCAGCTCGGAGACATAGAACAGGGCGGCCAGCATTCCGATCATGGCCGGATCGATCCGGACACCGCCGACCCGCTCGAAATGGGCCAGGTGATAGGTCAGCAGGGCACCGGTCAGGCCGGTGCTCAGGCGCAGGGTGAACGTTCCAAGCAGGACGGCCGTCATCGAACGCCGGGCCTGGGCCGGCTGGTTGGGCGCTGGGTCTGCCCGGGCGGTGGCTGAATCCATGCGCGCCAAGCCTACAAGGCGGCGCGGGGCCGCGGGGCCGTGCGCGGGTAGACTCCACCCTCGTGAACGCTCGACCAGCCGTTCCCGCGCCGATGGTCCGGGGCAGCCACGCCGCGGTGGTGGCGCCCCACCACCTGGCCACGACCGCCGGGCTGGGCATCCTCCGGGCGGGCGGCAGCGCGGTCGATGCCGCGATTGCCACGAATGCCGTCCTGGCCGTCGTCGACAACGAGGCGTGCGGCATCGGCGGCGACGCCTTCTGGCTGATCTGGGACGGGGCGGCCGGCAGGCAGGTCGGCCTCAACGGCAGCGGCCGGTCGGCCCGCACGGCCAGCGCCGCCGGCCTGCTCGCCCGGGGCATCCAGTCGATGCCCCACCGCGGCGGCCTGTCGATCACGGTGCCTGGCGCCGTCCGGTCGTGGGGCGACGCTCACGATCGGTTCGGCCGGCTCGAGCGGAGCGTGCTCCTGGCTCCGGCAATCGAGCTGGCCCAGGACGGGTTCCCGGCCGACGAGGCGTTCTGCCGGGCGGTCGAGGCGAGCGCCATGGTGTTCGAGCGGGAGCTCGGCCCCGAGTGTGCCGGCTGGACCTCCATCTACCGGCCGGCCGGACGGCCCTGGCAACTGGGCGAACGGGTCCGCCTGCCGGCGCTCGCCACCAGCCTCGAGCGAATTGCCCGGAACGGCTGGGCCGAGCCTTACGAAGGCGACCTGGCCGACCTCCAGGCGGCGGCCCTGGCCCAGGCGGGCTCCGACATCCGCCGGCAGGACCTGGCCGACCATCGTTCCACCTGGACCGAGCCGATTGCGACCGACTACCGCGGCGTCCAGGTCACCGGCCATCGGCCGAATAGCTCCGGCTTCGTCGCCCTCGAGCTGCTCAACGTGCTCGAGCAGTTCGAGCCACCGGCCGGCGGCCCGGCCGAGCAGGTCCGCTGGGCCCACCTCGGGATCGAGGCGTCGAAGCTGGCCATGGCCGATCGCGATCTTCATCTCGGTGACCCCGACCACTACCAGGCACCGCTCGCGCGGCTGCTCGACAAGGGCTATGCGCAGGAGCTGGCGAAGCGGATCGATCCGGACCGGGCGGTGCCGCCACCGGCCAGCCGCCTGCCACGCGGCGGGGGCACGATCTGGCTGGGCGTCGTCGACGGCGAGGGCAACGCGGTCAGCCTGATCGAGAGCAACTACGCAGGCTTCGGCTCGGGCATCGTCGATCCGCTGACCGGCATTGCCTACCAGAACCGGGGCTCGTACTTCAGCCTCGACGAGGATCATGCCAATGCGCTCGGCCCGGCCCGCCGGACCCTCCACACGCTGATGCCGGGGATGCTCCTGCGGAATGGCCGGCCGTGGATCGTGTGCGGCTCGATGGGCGGCGACGCGCAGCCCCAGATCCACGCCCAGGTCGTCTCGGCCCTCGTTGACGGCGACGCAGACGTGGCCACGGCCACCGCGCTGCCGCGCTGGTTCGTGGAACCGGCCGAGCACTACGCACCGCCCGACACCGTCCGAATCGAGCCGCGCTTCGACGCCGCGGTCCTGGACGGCCTGGCCAAGCGGGGCCATCGGCTCGCCCTGACCGAGCCGTTCGATGGTGCGCTCGGCCACTGCCACGCGATCGAGGTCGTCGATGGCGGGCCGGCCGAGGGCGGCAGCCTGGTCGCCGCTACCGACCCTCGCAGCCAGGGCCTGCCGGCCGCCTGGTAGGGCAGTCGAGCGTCGCTATACTCGGGCCGTGACCTCGAACGTCGGCCAGAACTACCCCTACTCGAGCGAGACCGAGGCCGACCGGGCGGGGACGATCGAGCGCCTGACCCACGAGCGCGACGGGCTGGCGGCGAAGCTGGCGGCCGAGACCACGCCGGTGGACCCTGGCGATCGATGGTGGGTCTACAAGTGCCCGACGGCCGGTTGTCCGGGGCTCCTCCACGTGGCCGGCTTCGCGCATGATCTGCACGCCGTCTACGTCGTCTGCGACGGGACCTGCGGCAAGACCTTCCTGCGCTGACCGGTCCCAGCCAGCCGGCCGGCGGCGAAGCGCCCGACCCGGCACCGATCGACCCGACCGAGCTGCGGGCTGCCCGCCGCCAGCTGGCCTCGAACGCGACCGGGCTGGTCGCCTCGAGCTTTGGCTTCGGCCTGGTCTTCGGCCTGACCGCCCGGTCGGCGGGCTTCTCGCCGATCGAGGCGATCGCGTTCTCGGTGATCGTCTTTGCCGGGGCCAGCCAGTTCGCGGCGACAGGCATGGTCGCCGCCGGCTTCGCCTGGCCGGCAATCCTGGTCCTGACCGCCCTGGTGAACGCCCGCCACCTGCTCTATTCGGCAGCCATGGCGCCCTGGCTCCGGGGTCAGCCGGTGCTCAAGCGAATCGTGATGGCCCACCTCCTGACCGACGAGGCCTTCGCGTTGTCGAGCGTCCATTTCCGGCGGCTCGGTCGGGTGGATCCCGGCGGCTACTGGATCGCGGCGATCGGAGCCGTGTTCGTGCCCTGGAACGTGGCCACGATGCTGGGCGTCTTCGGCGGCCAGTTCATCCCGGACCCCAGGGTCCTCGGCCTCGACGTGATCTTCCCGGCGGCGATGGCCGGCCTGGCCGTCGGCCTGTCGAGCGGCCGGCGTGACGTGGCGGCGGCGGCGGCCGGGGTCATCTGTGCCGTGGTCATCGGCCTGCTCTGGGACAGTCACCTGGGAATCGTGGTCGGTGGCACCGTGGGTCCGCTGTTCGGGCTGGCCATTCCGGCCCGTCCGCTATCCGGCTCGGCCGACGACATCGAGCGGGGCCTCGAGAGCGGACTGCCGTCGTGACCACGAACCTCGTCGCCCTCGCCGTCCTGATGGCCCTGGTGACCTATCCCAGCCGGGCCGTGCCATTGCTTGCCCCGGGCTTCGACCGCCTGCCGCCGCGGGCCCTCGAATACCTGAGGCTGGTCGGCCCGGCGGTCCTGGCATCGATCGCGGCGTCGCAGATCTTCCTCGTGCCCGCGGCCAGCGGATCCGGCTCGACGTTCTCGATCAACGTGGAGTGGCTGGCCGTCGGCGCCTGCGTCGTGATCGTCGCCTGGCGGCGCAACCTGCTCCTCGGCCTGATCCTCGCGGTGCTGATCGTGGCCGGGGCGCGCGGCCTGGGCCTGGCTGCCTGAGACTGCCCGGTCCGAGCTGGGTCAGGTCAGCCGTCACGAACCGCGTCCGCCTCGATCTCGACCAGCAGCGAGCGGTCGATGAGCGACCGGACCTCGACGATCGTGGCGGCCGGGCCGATCGCACCGAAGCGCTCGCCGAGCGCCCCCAGGATGGCCGGGCTGCGCTTCATGTCGGTCGTGAAGATTCGGACCCGGACCACGTCGGCGCGGGCGAAGCCGGCGTCGTGGAGTGCCTGCTCGATGATGTCGAGCGCGGCCCGGGCCTGGGCTCCCGGATCGCCCGGGTGGAGCGAGCGGCCATCTGGTCCGGCATCGGTCGTGCCCGACACCCAGCAGGCGTGGTCGACGACCAGGGCCCGGCTGTAGCCGTAGCGGGCCTCGTACGGGCCACCCGAGGAAATCCGCCGCCGTTCCGTCCTGGCCACCAGCACTCCCCTCTCGCTCACGCTCGATGGGGTCGCCACGAGCCCACGACCGGATCCCGGGCGGTGGCCAGCAGGAGGCCGGCCAGGAGCGCGGTCCGGGGCACGATGGAATCAACCTCGAGGTACTCGGCCGGCGAATGGTCGTTGCCGCCGATCGGCCCAAGGCCGTCCAGCGAGGGCACCCCCAGCCCCGCGGTCGTGTTTGCGTCGGAGGCGCCACCGGTGGCCGCGTCGGCCAGCTCGAAGCCCAGCCGGCCGGCGATCGCCTGGGCATGGAGGACGAGCCGGCCGCTCCGCTCGAGCTTCTCCATCGGCCAGTGCCGGGCGGTCTCCTCGATGGTCACGTGGGTGTCGGGCACGACCGTCAGCGCGGCCGCCGCGCGAACCGCGGCCTCGGCCGCCTCGAGCTGCTCCCGGCCGGGCGCTCGCAGGTCGACGTCGAGCACGGCCTCCTCCGCCACGACATTCGGACGGGTGCCGCCCCGGATGACCCCGACATTGACGGTGACCCCAGGCCAGCGTCCGTTGAGCTCCTGGAGCGCGATCGCGAGATGGGCCGCGGCCAGGATCGCGTTACGGCCCTTCTCGGGCTCGACCCCCGCGTGGGCCGCCCGGCCGTGGACGGTCAGGCGGAGGTCGACCGTGCCCTTCCGGGCCGACACGATGTCGCCGTTCGCCCGGGCGCACTCGAGGACGAAGCAGACATCCGAGGCGAGGGCCAGCTCGCGGATGATCGGGGTGCTCGAGATCGAGCCGATCTCCTCGTCGGGGTTGGCCACGAAGACGAGCCGCTCGAAGGGCAGCTCGAAAGGTCCCTCGCCGCGCGGGCCGCGGGCATCGTCGTCCTCGCCCAGCGAGATGAGGGCGAGCACGGCGTAGAGGCCGGCAAGCAGGCCACTCTTCATGTCGGTCACCCCCGGCCCATGGGCCAGTCCGGCCTCGATCCGGAGCGGCCGGGCCGCCGCCGTGCCCTCCGGAAAGACGGTATCGAGGTGGCCGATGAGGAGGGCCCGGGGGCCACCGGAGCGACCCCTGAACGTCCCCACAATCGTGTTGCCAAGGGTGGAGTGGGCATGCACCTCGACCTGTCCGCCGAGCCGCTCGAGGAAGGCGGCCGTCCACGCCCCGACCTGGTCGACTCCGTCCTTGGTGTAGCTGCCGCAGTCGACGTTGACCAGGGTCGCGAGATCCTCGAGGTAGGCGGGAAGCTCGTCCTGGACGATCTCCACGAGCTCCTCGAGCTCGTCCGGGCTGACCCCGGCGCCGGGTGGATGCAAGGCGTCCATGCCGGCAGTCTAGCGGCCTTGCTAGACTCCCCCGCACTGTGCGACTCGTCGAGATCCGCCTGCTCGAGGGCCCCAACGTCTACCGGCTCGAGCCGGTCGCGAAGGTCGAGGTCGCGATCGGGCGGCGACGAACGTGGTACGGCCAGCGCAACCCAGCCCGGCACGCCCTGGTCCAGCTCGGTCGGGCGGTCCCGGCCCGGGACTGGCCGGACGATGTCGCGGACCTGGCCGCCTGGCTCAAGCGACTGCGAGCCGACCACGGCGCGGGGCGGACCGGACTTGCCGTCCACCGCTCGTCCGACCCGGGCCACTGGATCGTGACGTTCCCGTGGACCGCCGCTGGCCGAGCCCGCTCGATCAGCGAGGCCGCCGTTGGCCTGGTCGAGCGCAACGTATCGCCGGCCCGGACCGCCCGCCTCACCGGCGGCCAGCAGCGCCTGCTCGCCCGCTGGTCGGCCCGGATCGACGACGCCGACAGCACCCCGCCGGGCTGGGTCCGCGACGCCCACCGGACGATCCCGATCGTGTCGATCAGCGGCACGAATGGCAAGAGCACTACCACCCGCTTGATCAGCCACATCCTGATCGTGGCCGGGCGGCACACGGGCACGACGACGTCCGACGGCATCCTGGTCGACGAGCGGATGATCGAGCCGGGCGACTGGACCGGGCCGGGCGGGGCTGCCGCGATCCTGGGCCGGTCCGATGTCTCGGTGGCAGTCCTCGAAACCGCCCGGGGCGGGATCGTCCTGAAGGGCGTCGGCTACGAGTCCAACGATGCCAGCGTCCTGACCAACGTCAGCTCGGATCACCTCGACCTCCAGGGGATCCACACCCTGCCCGAGCTGGCCGAGGTCAAGGCGACGATCTGCCGGATCACCCGCCCGGACGGCTGGGCAGTGCTGAACGGTGACGATCCGTTCGTCGCCGCGGTCGCCCGGCGGGTGCGGGCGAGGGTCGCCTTCTTCTCGATCCTGGATCGTCCGCCGGCGGCCGTGGCGCGCCACCTGGCGGCCGGCGGACGAGCGTACCTGCTTCGGCGGGGCGAGCTCATCGAGGTCGAGGACGGCGTCACGACCTCGATCGCGGACGTGGCCGAGCTGCCGATCACGGTCGGCGGGCTGGCCCGCCACAACGTCGCCAACGCCCTCGCCGCCGCGGGCGGCGCCCGGGCGGTTGGCGCCACGATCGACGAGGTCCGACGCGGCCTGATCGACTTCCGGCCGACCTCCGAGCACTCGCCCGGCCGGCTCAACATCTACCGGCTCGGCAACCGGGTCGTGCTCGTGGACTTCGCCCACAACGAGGCCGGCATTGCCGCGATCCTCGACGTTGCCGAGGGGATCGCGGCCGGAGCGGCCGGTCGGGCGGCCCCGATCACCGTCATTATCGGCACGGCCGGCGACCGGCCCGACGACACGCTCCGGGGAATCGGACGGATCGCCGCGGAACGCGCCCAGCGGGTGGCCATCAAGGAGACGCCGGCCTACCTGCGCGGCCGGACCCGCGAGTCGATCGTCGGCGAGCTGCTGGCCGGTGTTCGCTCGGCCGGGACCCCGGCCGGTGAGGCCCCGGTTCCGGTCTACGAGTCGGAGACCGCGGCGCTTCGAGCCGAGCTCAACGGCGCCGCGGCCGCCGAGGCCGCCCGAAGCGGCGCCCGGCCGGACACGGCGCGGGTCGTGGTCCTGATGTGCCACGAGGAGCGCCAGGCCGTCTTCGACTTGCTGGCCGAGCTCGGGGCGCGCCCGATCGATCTCGGCACGGACCTCACCGCCCTGATCCCGCGCCTCCAGGAGCGCCCGCGCCGCTAGGAGGCGCGCCTGGCGTGGCCGGCTTCCGACGTGGCGGCTTCCGGCGTCCGAGCGCGTCCCGGCCGGATCGCCGTTCGGAGCTGGCTCGCCCCCGCCACCTCCGGAGTCCCGCCCGAAATTGACAAATCATTCGTAGATCGAGGCTTGCGCCACTTTGGGGCGGCGTCTTGAGGCCGGGTCGCTCGCGGACATACCCGGCCGTGCGGGAATCCAGGATCCATCCGACGGTTTGAAACGCGGGCGGGAGCTCAGGGTCGCCTAAGCCTTCATTCATCGAGGTTTTGTCACGAACTCGGTGGTGGTGATGCGGCGGGCACCCGCGCCTCCAGGTGGGCGCGCCCGGGCCTGCAGGCGCTTTCCCGAGTGGCGCCCGAAATTGACAAATCATTCGTAGATCGAGTCTTGCGCCACTTTGGGATGAGTTCTCGAGGTCAAAGCCGTGACCGAGCCGCGTGGTCCCGCACGGATCCGGCGCCGATCCGCGCGTTCGGGGCCGATTCGGGCGAGCGAGGTGGCGTAAGCCTCGTTTGATCGAGGTTTTGTCAAGAACTCGGGGGAGGCGGGCGCCTGCGAGTTGACCTGCAGGAGGCTAGCCCTCGGGGACCTCGAGCTCACCCGGGTCGGCGAAGGCCCGGGCGTCGCCCCGGCCTCCGGCCGCGGCCATCGCCTCGCGATAGACGCCCACGGCGTCGTCGACGCACATCACCACGAGGTCGCCCGGCGCGGCGCGCTTCAAGGCCTGGCGAACGGCGGTCATCTCGTCCAGCACCGTGTCGACCCGGGCCGCCCGGCCGGAGCCGTCGGCATACGCGGCCTGGGTGCCCTCGACAACATGAGCGGCGGTTTCGCCGGCCGTCCGGCCGCGCAGGTTCTTGTCCTCGCGGATGATGATCTCGTCGAAGGTCGTCGCCGCGATCGCGCCGTAGTCGCGCTGGTCCTGGTCGCGCCGATCGCCCGGAATGCCGATCACCCCGATCGCCCGGCCTTGGCGGATCGGGCCGCCGCCGTCGGCGACCTTCGCCCGCGACGCACGGGCCGGCTTGCCGATCCCTCGCTCCGGCTCGCTGACCATGCGCTCGACGAAGTCGGTCAGCTGGCGCATCCCGTCGACGTTGTGGCAGTAGTCGATGACCACCCGAACCCCGCCCAGCTCGAGCAGGTTGAGCCGCCCAGGTGCCTGGAAGAACGAGGTCGAGAACGTGCGCAGCCCCTGGCGGATGTCGTGCAGGTGGGCCCCGGCGGCCCACGCCGCGGCGGCCGCGGCCAGCGCATTAGCCACGTTCATCCGGGCCTTGCCCCCAAACGTCGCCGGGATAAGGTGGGTGTACAGGATGGGCATCGTCCGGCCGGCCAGCCGGAGCACGAGCAGCTCGCCCTCGGGCGTCTCGTCGATGCAGAACGCCGCACCGCCCCGGCCGACGTGCCCGTCGACCCGGTCGAAGCCCTCCTCGCCCTTGGCCGTCTGCATCGAGAAGTAGACGACCCGGCCGGCCGAATGGCGTCCCATCCGGGCAACCAGGGGATCATCGGCGTTGAGCACGACCGTGCCCGAGCGGGGCACGGCATCCACGACCACGGCCTTGACGTTGGCCAGCTGGCCCAGCGAGGTGATCCCGCCCAGGCCCATGTGGTCGCCGGTCACGTTGGTCACGACGGCCACGTCATTCCGGTCGTAGCCCAGGCCCTCGCGCAGGATCCCGCCCCGGGCCACCTCGAACACAGCGGTGTCGACGGTCGGGTTCTGAAGGACCATCTGGGCCGACTTCGGGCCGGACATGTCGCCCTTCTTGATCATCCGTCCGTCGATCACGATGCCGTCGGTCGAGGTCATCCCGACCCGGCGGCCCATCAGCTTGAGGATGTGGGCGATCATCCGGACCGTCGTCGTCTTGCCGTTCGTGCCGGTCACGGCCAGGATCGGAATGCGCGCCGGAGTGCCCGCCGGGAACAGCCCGTCGATCACCGGCCGGGCGACGTATTGGGGCTCGCCTTCGGTCGGATGGGTGTGCATCCGGAAGCCGGGCGCCGCGTTGACCTCGACGATCGCGCCGCCCGTCTCGCGCACGGGCGTGGCGATGTCGGGACAGATGAAGTCGATCCCGGCGACATCGAGGCCGATGATCCGGGCGGCGGTTTCGGCGATCTCGACGTTGTCCGGATGGGCTTCGATCGTCCGGTCGATCGAGGTGCCGCCGGTGGACATGTTGCCGGTCAGGGCGAGCTTGACCCGCCGGCCGGCGGCCGGAACCGCGTCGAGCTCGAAGCCCTGCGCCCGGACGAGCTCGATCGCGGCGCTGTCGATGGTGATCCGGGTGAGGACCTTCTCATGGCCAATTCCCCGCCGGGGATCGGCATTGGCGGCCTCGACCAGGGCCCCGATCGTCCGCTCGCCGTCGCCCACGACCGAGGCCGGCACGCGCTCGGCAATCGCCGCGACCTTGCCGCCGATGACCAGGCAGCGGTAGTCATTGCCGGCCACGTACGTCTCGACAACCAGGTCGCCCGAGCGGCTCTCGCGGGAGGCCCCGTGAAAGGCCGCCCGGACCGCCTCCTCCGAGCGCAGGTCGAGGTGGACCCCCCGGCCGTGATTGCCGTCGAGCGGCTTGACCACGCAGGGATAGCCCAGGCGGCGGGCGGCAGCGACCGTGGCCTCCTCCGACGCGACGAGCTCGGAGCGGGGCACGGGCAGCCCGGCCGAGTCGAGGAGCTTGTTGGTCAGGCTCTTGTCCGAGGCAACGTCGACCGCGATCGCCGAGGTGCGCGAGGTCATCGTCGCCCGGATGCGCTGCTGGTGGACGCCCTGGCCGAGCTGGACGAGCGAGTGCCGGTCGAGCCGGATGTACGGGATGTCGCGGCTGACGGCCTCGTCGATCAGGGCCTGGGTCGAAGGCCCGAAGGCCGCCCGCTCGGCCAGCCGGATCAGGCCCTCGAGCTCCACCAGCAGGTCGAAGTCGGGGCTCGCCGACGGGTCGACGAGGTGATTGACGAGGGCCACCGCGATCCGGCCGGCCTCGATCCCGACCAATTCCTCGCGGTACTCGTAGATCACGTTGTAACGGCCGTGCACCCCGGCCGAACGGGTCTTGCCGTGGCGGACATCGGTGCCGGCCAGGTTCTGGAGCTCGAGGGCGATGTGCTCGGCCACGTGGCCGGCCCACGTGCCCTCGCGCAGGCGGGTGATGAAGCCACCCCGCCGGCCGAGCGAGCAGGCGTGGTCCTCGAGTGTCGGCAACAGCCCGACGAGCGCGTCCACGAAGCCGGGGATCAGATTGCTCGGGAACTCCTCGAGGACGCCGAGGTCGACCAGCATCCGCACGACGGGCTCGCGGGCCCAGTAGTTCGGGCCGCGCAGGATCCTGGTCTCGATGATCGCGAGGGTCGGCTCCGGCCGCGGCGCCGGCGCCCGGCTGCGGCTCGACCTGGCTCGAGGCGTCCGATCTGGCTCGGCCATCAGCTCGACGCGGCCTCCCCGCCGGCCAGCGCCCGGAGCTGGGGCGTCGCGATCCGGCGGCGCTTGCGCAGGTCGAAGTGGTAGCCGGCCGGCAGCGAGTGAAGGACGACGCCGCTGATCATGAGCGGCCGGTGTCCGCCGATCTCCCAGGCGTCGGTCTCGGACTGGGCGCCGTCGATGATCGTGATGCTGCCCCGCCCGATCACCTCCATGACGTGGTCCGGCCCGACCACGCCGGCCGTATCCTCGTCGACGCCCAGGCCCAGCAGGCTGGGGTTCTGGGCGATCAGGCTGAGCAGGCGGCCGAGCCGGTTGCGCTGCTGGAAGTGCTGGTCGATGATGACCCCCGGGAGCACGCCGAGGCCCGCCGCGATCTGGGCCATCCGCAGCTTGGGCGTCGCCCCGGATGCTCCGAACGCGATCATGTGGCTGCTCATCGCGGACGCGCCGGCCGATGTCCCGGCAATCACCGCGCCATCCTGGAAGCGCTCCATGATCTCGTCGGCCAGCCCGGTTCCGCCGAGGGTGGAGCTCAGGCGGAGCTGGTTGCCGCCGGTCAGGAAGATCCCGGTCACGCCGTGCAGGGCCCGGGCAGCCGCCTCCTCGTTGGCCTGCTGGCGAGTGACCGCGTGGATCGGACGAACAGTCCCCACGCCCAGCTCGCTGAACACCGCGCGATAGCGCTCGCCCGCCTCCTGGCCCAGGGATGAGGCCGTGCTGATCACTGCCACGATGGCCTGCGGGCCGCCGGCGAGCGCGACGAACCGGTTGAGGATGACCCGGTCCCGGACCTTGTCCTCGGCGCCGCCGATCACGATGACGCTGCCCTGCGCCACAATTCATCCGCCTCCCTGAATGTTCCGAGAGGATACAGGAGTGCACCGGCGCGACGGCGAAGAACCCAGCTTCGAGGGGGGCTCGGACTCGCGCACAAGCCGTGCGAGAATGCACCCGATGAGCGCTGCCCAGTCGCGTCAGGCCCAGCGACAACCATCGAAGACGGATCGACGGCTGCGTGCCGTCGGGCGCGCCGTGCGCCTGCAGGTCGAGCAGCTCCACGACCGCCGCCGGATCGCCGCGATCGTGATCCTGGCCCTCGTCTTCGGGCTGATCGGAGCTGGCCTGATCGCCCGGGGCGAGGAGGGCGGCGCCGATGCCCGGGCGTACTGGGCGGCCGTACGGATCTGGCTGAACGGTGGCGATCCGTATCACCCGAGCGGCCCGTTCCTGCCCTATGTCTACGCCCCCTGGATGCTGCCGCTGTTCGCACCATGGGCGCTCCTGCCCTGGGACGTGGCCTGGTTCGTGTGGCGGGCCGGCGTGATCATCGCCTGGCTGGCGACCATCCAGTGGGCCTACAACCGGCGGCCCCTGGCCACCGCGGTGGCCGTCCTGCTCCTGGCGTTCCCCGTTGGGGCCAACCTCGATACCGGCAACGTGACGATGATCCTGACGCTGCTCCTGTGGGCCGCCCTGTTCTGCGAGGCCCGGTTAGCCGGGCTGATCTGGGCCCTGGCCACCTCGATGAAGTGGTTCCCCGCCCCGTTCTGGCTGCTCCTTGCCCCGCGCGCCAGGACCTGGGGCCTGATCTGGCTGGCGCTTGCGGCCCTGCTCAGCATCGTGACCCTGCCGCTCACGATCATCCAGCTGCAGGCCCTGTTCGGGTTCGGCCCCCGGCCGATCCGGGTCGACTACCTCGTCCTGCTGTGGGCCTGCGTGCCCTGGCTGTGGCGCCGTCCGGCTGCCCTGGCCCGGTTCGATCCGCGGACCTGGCCGGCGGTCCTCAACGGCGGTTGGGCCGCGCTCGCGACGGCCCGGACCCGCTGGAGCGGCGACCCGAAAGGCGCCCGCCAGAGTGTCCGAGTGGGGATCCGGGCCTTCCTCGGCCTGGAGAATCGGACCGGCTGACCTCAGGCCAGGACGGCCGTCCGGGTGAGCTCGACCCGCTGCCGGTCTCGTCCGCCCGGCGCGACGTAGCGGAACAGCGACCGATCGAGCGAGTAGATCCCGGTCGAGGCAATCTCGATCGAGCCGAGGCGAAAGCTGAACACCGGGTTCTCCTCGTTGCCGGCGTAGTGATAGGCGCTCCCGTCGGCGGCCAGCACGGCCAGGTTGGCCGGCCCGCTGAAGGTTCGGTGGAGATCGCCCAGCAGCTCGCCGACGGGCGCATCGGCCTGCCAGGTGTCCTCGAGCCAGCGGGCTCCAACCTCGGTGTCGGCCTGGCCGTGGATCCGGCCGGCTGCCTGGAAGGCCGTCCGTCGCTGCCGGTAGTTGCGCAGGTCGCCGTTGTGGCTGAAGGCGAAGCGCCCGTCCGGATCCGCGAATGGCTGGGTGTCGGCCAGGGTCAGGGTCGACAGCCGCGACGGCCGGCGGAGGTGGACGAGGAGGCTCGTCGTCTCGATCGAGCCGATCGCGTCGCGCCCGGGATCGTCGTGGAAGGCGCGGACGTCCCGGTAGGTGACCAGCCGACCTGGGGCCGCGATCCAGGCGGCCCCCCAACCGAACCCGGCGATCCCGTAGCGCTCGAGGCCCTCCGCCAGCCCGAACAGCTCGGACACCTGGAATGGCTGCCCGGATCGCGCGATGAACTGCTCACACATCAGTCGCGATGATACGAGCCGCGCAGGGCGAGGCCGCGGTAGCCCGGCTGGAAGCCCGCCTCGAGGAGGCTCGACTTGCGCGGCGAATCGCCGATCGCCTCGCCGTCCACCTTCGTGATCACCAGCTCGCGCACCCGCCGATCGGCCACGAGCGCGGCAAGGGAGGCGAGGGCGGCTCCGGCAACGATCGCGTCGGCGGCGGCGGGGAACGACTGGAGCGATCGCCCGCCGCGCTCGAGATAGAACACGGCCTCGCCGTCGACCAGGCTGACATAGGCTCCGGCGGCTCGCTGGAACGGCCGGCGGTCGGCGTCCGAGCGGCGCGGCCAGGGCAGCGCTGCCCCATACGGATTGGCCGGGTCCGAGGCGGCCAGGAGGTGGACCCGGCGCGGCCCGGACTCCGCGTCGACGTCGCGCACCGCGCGCAGGCGATCGAGGGCGCCGGCCTGCGCAAACTGGGCCGCCCCGAGGCCGGCCACGAAGTAGCCCCGGCGGATCCGACCGGCCTCCTCGAGGGCACGCAGGACCGGGTAGATCCCGGCAAACCCACCCACGATTCCCTCGCTCATCACCGCTTCGCGAGTGAGGACCCCGTGCCGGTCGAGGAGGGCAAGGGCGACCGCGTGGAGCCGCTCGGTCGGCGATGCCGAGGGCCGGCCGGAGACCGGGCCGGCCTCCACGATCGACCAGCGACCGGCGGCTTCCGGGGGCCCCAGCGCGGTCAGCCGGCCTGGCCGGCGTCGAGCCTCACGACCGGGGCGCGTCCAGCGCAGGGCCCGGAGGGGCGCGAACGTGTCGTTCGTGATCTGGCCCGCCCAGACCAGCTCCCATAGGGCGTCGAGGATGGCGCGATCCGGACCTCCGCCCGCTGCGGCGTGGATCGGCCCGTAGAAGGAGGCGCCCCGGCCGGCCAGGAGCTCCCGAATCGCGTCATGGATCGGGCCGGCCGGCGGCCCATCGACGCTGACGCCGGGCGACGCCGGATCGAGAACCGCCTCGCGCAGTGCTGCCCGGCCGGGCCGGATCAGGGCGACCCGACCATCGTCCCGGCCGAGGCTGCCCCGGCCGACCCAGGTCACCTCGCCCAGCGCACCGAGCTCGTCGAGCAGCCGTGGCTGGTAGCCGGGGACCCGGGCGGGCAGGACGTCCCGCTCCAGGACCGAGGCCGGGATTGGCACTCCTGCCAGCTGGTCGATCACCTCGGCCAGCCGCTCGAGCGCGGCCGTGCCGCGCAGGACGGGCAGGGCCGTGGCCGGCTGGTCGCCCAGGCCGGGCAGCGGCGCGACACCTTGCCAATCGGCGACGAACCGGGCGAGGGCAACCGGTTCGACCGGCTCGACCTCGCGCCGGAGGCGGGCGAGGGAGCGCCGCCGAAGCTGGCGGAGCACCTCCGGATCGCACCATTCGCGTTCGGCTCCGCCGGGCCGGAACTCGCCGCGCAGGAGGGTTCCGGCGGCCATCATCCGCTGGAGGGCGTCCTCCACCAGGCCGGCCGGGAGGCCCCAGCGGGTCGCCGGATCGACGGTCAGGAACGGACCGTGGGTCCGGGCCCAGCGCCCGAGGAGCCCCTCGAGGGCCGCCCGGGTTGGCTCAAGGAAGGCCTCGGGCACGCCGGCCGGCGGCTGGACGCCGAAGGCGTCGCGGTATCGGCCGGCGTCCTCGATCGCGATCCAGCGCGGCGCGCCCGGTTCGCCCGAAACTCGGACCTGGATCGCTCGCCGGGCACCTCCGAGCTCGGCCAGCCAGGCTTGCGCCACGGCCGCACCGCCGGCGACCCGGCCGGCGACCTCGAGGTCGGTCAGGTCGCCGACCCGCCGGAGGAGGTCATGGAGCTGGTCGGGGGTCGTCGCGGCGCGATCGTCGCTCAACGCCTGGAGCCTGAGCTCGAGGTCCGCCAGGGCATCGCCGTCGAGCAGCTCGCGCAGCTCTTCCTGGCCGAGCAGCTCGCGCAGGAGGTCGCGGTCCAGGGTGAGGGCCTGGGCGCGACGCTCGGCCAGCGGAGCGTCGCCCTCGTACATGAACGCGGCGATGAAGTCGAACAGGAGCGAGCTCGCGAACGGCGAGGCGCGAACCGTCTCGACCCGGTGGACGCTCAGCTCGTGGCGGGCGACCCCGGCCAGGACACCCTTCAGCCCGGCCAGGTCGAAGACGTCCGAGAGGCACTCGCGGTAGGTCTCGACGAGGATCGGAAAGCTGCCGTAGCGCGAGGCCACCGCGAGCAGGTCAGCCGACCGCTGGCGTTGCTGCCACAGCGGCGTCCGCGTTCCCGGTCGGCGGCGAGGAAGCAGGAGTGCCCGGGCCGCGTTCTCGCGGAAGCGCGACGCAAACAGGGCCGAGCTGCCGACCTGGCCGACGACCAGGTCCTCGATCTCGTCGGGCGACGGAAACAGGAGCTCCTCGAGGTCTCCGGCGAATGAGCCGTCGGCGCTGTCCGAGTCCGTGTCCGGCAACCGGATCGCGATTTCGTCGTCGGACCAGATCGACTGGACCGTGGTCCCGAGGCGCTCGCCCAGGCGGGCCTCGATGGCCTGCGCCCAGGGCGCGTGGACCCGGCCGCCGAAGGGTGTCAGGAGACACAGCCGCCAGTCGCCGAGCTCGTCCCGGAAGCGCTCGACGACGATGCGCCGGTCGGTCGGCAGGGCGCCTGTCACCTCGAGCTCATCCTCGAGATAGGCCAGCAGGTTCTGGGCCGCGAGTGGATCGAGATCGTTGCGGCTGGCGAGGCGCTCCAGCGCGGCGGCCCGGCCCCGGGTGCCTCGGCCGAGCTCGGCCTCGAGCTCGCGCACGACGGCGCCGATCGCCTGGCCGAGCTCGAGCGGCCGGCCGACGGCGTCGCCGTGCCAGAACGGCAGCTTGCCCGGGACGCCCGGGGCCGGCTCGACGACGACCCGATCGTGGCCAATCTCGAGCACCCGCCAGGAGCTCGCTCCGAGGACCACCACGTCGCCGTGCATCCCCGCCCGTAGCTCGTAGACCATCTCCTCGTCGAGCTCGCCGACCCGCCGGCCGGGGGTGCCCGGATCGCCCACCACGAACACGCCGAACAGGCCCCGATCGGGGATCGTTCCGCCCGATGTCACGGCCACGACGCGCGCATCTCGCCGGCCTTCGACGACGCCGGTCACCCGATCCCAGGTGATCCGGGCCTTGAGCTCCGCGAACTCATCCGACGGGTAGGCGCCGGCGAGCATCGCCAGGACGCCCTCGAGTGCCTCACGCGACAGGGTTTCGTAGGGCGAGGCCTGGCCAATCGTCTCGGCCAGCTGATCGACCGTCCAGCGATCCATCACGGTCATCGCCACGATCTGCTGGGCGACCACGTCGAGGGGGTTGCGCGGGATCTCGGTCGTCTCGATCGCGCCGGCGTGCATCCGCTCGGCGACGACCGCAGCCTCGAGCAGGTCGCCCCGATACTTCGGGAAGATCACCCCGCGCGACGGGGCGTCGACCTGGTGGCCGGCCCGGCCGATCCGCTGCAGGCCGCGGGCAACCGAGGTGGGCGACTCGACCTGGATGACGAGGTCGACCGCACCCATGTCGATGCCGAGCTCGAGGCTCGAGGTGGCCACGATCGCCGGCAGCCGGCCCGACTTGAGGTCGTCTTCGATCGACAGGCGCTGCTCGCGGGCGATCGACCCATGATGGGCCCGGACGAGCTCCTCGCCTGCCAGCTCGTTCAGGCGCTGGGCGAGCCGCTCGGCCAGCCGTCGGCTGTTGCAGAAGATGATCGTGCTTCGATGGGCCCGGATCAGCTCGAGGATCCGGGGATGGATCGACGGCCAGATGCTGACCCGAAGGTCGCCGCCCGAGCCGGCTCCCGAAACCGCTCCCGAACCGCGCTCCTCGAGGGGCACGCTCTCGCCCAGCCGGCTCATGTCCTCGACCGGGACCACGACCGACAGCTCCAGCGGCTTGCGCGAGCCGGCGTCGACGATGGTGACATCGCGGCCGGGCCCGACCCCGCCCAGGAACCTGGCGATCAGGTCAAGCGGTCGCTGGGTTGCCGACAGTCCGATCCGCTGGGGCGGCTTCAGTCGCGAGCCGCTCGAGGCGCTCCAGGCTCAGGGCGAGGTGGGCGCCGCGCTTCGAGCCGGCGATCGCGTGGACCTCGTCCACGATCACGTGCTCGACCCCGACCAGGGTCTCGCGTGCGGCGCTCGTCAACAGGAGGTAGAGCGACTCGGGTGTCGTGATCAGCACGTCGCTCGGCCGGCGCGCGATGGCCCGGCGTTCCTCGGCGGTCGAGTCGCCGGTTCGCAGGCCGACGCTGATGTGGGGCACGGGATCGCCGCGCAGGCCGGCCGCCCGGGCAATCCCGGCGAGCGGCGCGCGCAGGTTGCGCTCGACGTCGTAGGACAGCGCCTTGAGCGGCGATACGTACAGGATCCTGACCGTGCCGGGGTGCTCCCGGGTCGGCGGCGGACTCGGATCGCGAACGAGCCGGTCGAGGCACCACAGGAACGCGGCCAGGGTCTTGCCGCTGCCGGTCGGGGCGTGGATCAAGGTGTGCTTGCCGGCCGAGATCGCCGCCCAGCCGCCGATCTGGGCCGCGGTCGGCGTCGCGAACGACGCGGCGAACCAGTCGCGAACGGCCGGGCTGAATGCCGCCAGGGGCTCGTCCGCGGCCTGGGCGTGGGGCGGGGCGAGGGTCGGTGAAGCGCGTCGGGCAACCACGGGACCTCGAGTATAGGCCGTGGGGCCCGAACCGAACGGATGATCTGTTTCTGGCGGCGGGTCATCCCGGCGGTGCATGGCGTCCAGACGCATGTTGCGCACAGAAGTACAAAACGGGCCTTTCGACGCCCAAGCGGCCTTGCCCGCCTCCGGCCCAGCCCCATTTCACGCTCGCCCGAGCGTGGCCGGGGACGAGTCCGGCTCGGAGAGCCCCGTCCCATGGGCCACCCAGGTGCCGAAACCGGCGTTTTGTCTTTCTACACGCAACAACACCCGGCGAGCCCGCGGTCTCTGGGACCCTCAGGGTTGACCTCGGGACGTAGGATGCCGCCCATGCCGAGCGAAGCGCTTCTTCTCGCCATCGCCCAGCTCGGGGCGGTGATCGCCGGCTTCACGGCAGTGACCGCGGTCCTGCAACCGCCGGGTGGCTCGTGGAGCCCGGCCTTGCGCATCCGTCATCGATCGATCGTCTCGACGAGCTTCAACGTGATGTTCGAGGCGCTGGTTCCCCTGATTGTCTTCGCCTGGCTCGCCGACGTGCGGTCGTCACTCGTCGTCTCGAGCGCCGGCGTGGCCACCTACGTCGGCGGGGTAGTCGCGCTCCGCCTGCGGCAGTTCGTGCGCACCGGCGCGATTCGCGTCCGGAGCGGCCAGATCCTCCTGCTCATCGCGGCGGCGGCCTTCCTGCTGTTCGCGGCGAACATCCTGATCGCCTCGGTCGCCGTCTATTCGCTCGCCCTGTGCGTCCAGCTGGCGGTCGCGGTGGTCAGCTTCTACACCCTCCTGACCGCCGCCCTGGGCTGATGAGGTACGCCGAAGCCTGGCTAGAACGACGGGCCAGGAGGCGGGACCTCGAACGAAACGACCGAGTCGCCGAAGATTGCGAAGAGCCCGTTTCGAAATCGCTACCTTCTCTCCGTGTCCGCCGACGGACGACCCACCCATTGCCTACGGCGCCTTCGTCGGCACGGACCCCACCACAACTCCACGTGTGATGGCTTGCCCGGACGGTGACGCGCATCTGGGACATGGTTACCTCGCTCGGGGGGCTTTCGTGTGGGCCAGGAGACGATCGGCGATCATGCGGCGATCAGCGATCGGCAGCGGGTCCACCACGTCTCGTTCCGCAATCCCGACATGTGCTTCGAGCGGTTGGCCGAGGCCCACCAACGCATTCACGAGCGCTGTGGCGATCCCCTCCCGGCGGTGCTCCGGCGCGACCCCGAGGGCGATCAGCTCGTCCGGGCCGCCATCGTCGCCGGAGGGCAGGACCAGGGCGACGCCGACGAGCCGGTCGCCGGCGACGGCACCCGACGCCCGGGCTCCGTCACGTATCGCCGCGAGCAGCAGTTGCCGGGCAGCGTCGGGATTCGCCGGCGGCAGGGTTCGCGGCGCCAGGACCAGGCGATCAACGATAGCTGCGTCCAGGCTCGGAACGATGGTCGGCGACACCGCAACGCCTGTGCTCGCGGCAGGGTTCGAGACCGGCACCTTCGCCAGCGGGTCCCACCAGCCGCGATCCTCGGCAACCACGAGCAGGTGCGGCAAGACCAGCGTTCGGACGGCGGCAATCGTCGCCAGCGAGCGCGACTCGGCCAGGCGCTGCAGCTCGGAATCGGGCAGGCCGGCGTTCGGGGCGTCGGAGAACATCGCGGGCGGCGGCGACTGGCCGTAGGTGGCCGCATCAGCAGACCAGCGATCGCGCCAGCCGGGATCGATCGCGTCGGGCGCCTCGAGATGGGCGCCAGCCAGCCAGGTCAGGGCCCACGTCCGGGGCACCACCCGGTAGACGTCGTAGCCCCCTCCACCAGTGGCCAGCCAGCGCCCTCCGGCATGGCGATGGGCGACCTGGTCGACCAGCCTGGCCGCCTCACCCATCGCCGTCGTGGTGACCCGGAGATGGGCCAGCGGATCCCAGGCGTGGCTGTCGGCTCCATGCTGGCTGACGACGAGATCGGGTCCGAAGGCCGCGGCCAGGGCGGGCACGAGTGCCTGGATGCCGGCCAGCCAGGGGCCCTCACCGGTGGTCGCCTCGAGCGGCACGTTGACCGACGTCCCGGCGGCGGTCCCGTCGCCCAGCTCCTCGACGGACCCGGTCCCCGGGAACAGCGTCCGACCGCCCTCATGGATCGAGAACGTGAGCACGCCGGGATCCGCGTAGTGGATCGCCTGCACCCCGTCGCCGTGATGCACATCAAGGTCGACGTACAGCACCCGAAGGCCCGCCCGGCGGGCCGCCGAGATCGCGATGGCCGGGTCGTTGTAGATGCAGAAGCCGGAGGCGCGATCGGGCATCGCGTGGTGGAGGCCGCCCCCGGGGTGGAAGGCGTGCTCGACGTCGCCACGCAGGATCGCGTCCATCGCCCGGAGCGAACCGCCGGCCACCATCGCCGCGGCTTCATGCATGCCGGCGAACGGCGGGTCGTCGCCGTAGGTCGCGAACCCCGCCGCGAGCCCGGCTGAAGGCTCGCTCGAGGGGTCAGCCGACAGGCGCTTCACCGTGGCCAGGTAGGCCGCCGAGTGGATCTCGCGCAGCTCCCCGTCCGAGGCCGGCTCCGGAGCCAGGCCGGGGACGGCGCCGACCGTCCGGAGGAGGTCGATCCCTGGCCCGAAACGTCGCGGGGTGAGCGGATGCGCGGGTCCGAAGTCGTACGTCGCCGAGCGGGGCCCGAACACCAGCAATGGGCGAGCGCTCACCGCAGGGCGACGGGAATGACCAGCCGGATTGAGGTTCGTTCGGCCGAGAACGACACGACCTTGTTGTCGACCAGCCCGACCGCCTTGGCTGCTTCCATCACCTCGATGTCGCGGACGGTCGCGGCCTTGCCCTTGCGCGACACCACCCAGATCGCGCCGTTGGGCACGATCCGCTCGCGCAGGAAGCCCAGCCGCCGGAGGCCCGCCCCGTCATCGACCCCGATGAACACGAGGTCGGTATCGGGCAACGGGTCGCCCTCGGTGATGTCCGCGGTTCGATCCGCCAGCACCCGGCGGAAGTCCAGTTCCTCGATGTCGATCAGGGCCACACGGGCTCCGGGCTTGACCCCCAGCTTGTCGATCAGCGGACGGGTATAGACGACTTCGGCCATCGGCTAAGAGTAGGGCGGTCCGGCAGCCGGCTGCGCTGGCCGGATATGGGTCGAGTACCATCGGCGCATGAAGGATCTGCTGCTCATCCTGGTCGTGATCCTCGTCGTGGTGCTCATCTGGCGCGGTCCGAAGACGCTGCCCCAGATCGGCAACATGCTCGGTCGAGGCGTCAAGGAAGCACGCAAGGAAGCAGCCGAGATCAAGACCGACTTGCGCAAGGACGATAGCGGAGCAACCGCGACCTCGGCCCAGGCCGCGGCAGCGCCACCTCCAGCTCCCGTCGCGCCGCCGGTGGCCCCGCCCGTCGCGCCGCCGCCACCTCCGACGCCACCGGCTCCCGGGGCGCCCGGACCAGGTGGCGCCGGTCCCGCCTGACCCCACCGGCGTCCCGGCCCCGGCTCCCGGCGATGGCCGAGCTCGACGATCTCCTGGCCCGGCCCGGTCCTGGCCCCCATCGTGGTCCGCTCTCGATCGGCGACTCCGTCGTCGAAACGCTGGTCGACCTGCCGCCTGAGCGGGGCGGCCTGCTGTTCGTCGGATTGAACCCGTCGCCGGTCAGCGTCAAGGCCGGCCACTACCACCAGGGCCGGCTCGGCCGGACATTCTGGCGGCGCCTGATGCTGGCCGGCGTGCTGCCGGCCGGGACCGAGGTCGACCTGGCCGACGATGCACTCGTCGCGGCCGGCCACGGCATCACCGACCTGATCAAGCTGCCGACGGATCGCGACAGCGCGACCGATCGCGAGCTGACGGCCGGCGTCGGGCCACTCTGGCAGAAGGTGGCCATCTGGCGGCCGAGCGCCGTCGTGTTCATCTACAAGCGCGCCGCGGAAACCGCCGCAGCCCGCCGGCTCGATGAGAAGTGGGGCCAGCTGCCGGGCGTGGCGATGGCCGGCCGGCCGTGCTTCCTGATGCCCGGCCCCTATGCCCCGGTCGAGGAGGTCGACGAAGGCCTGAACCTCCTGCGCAACCTGCACACCACGATCAAGGGCTGAGGGCGGCCAGGGCTTTCCGGACGGCTCCCTGGGGATCGTCGATCAGGGGACCGTGACCGGGCACGATCCGCCCGGGCTGCAAGCCGGCCATCCGCCGGACCGACCCCGCCGCGACCTCCGCGTCGCCGGCGGGCGGCAGCACCAGCGTCGGCCGAGCCGTCAGGGCGTCGCCCGACAGGATGGTCGAGTCGGCCAGCCGGAAGGCCAGGTGATCCGGCCGGTGGCCGGGCGTGGCGACGACCTCCAGGGCAAGGTCGGCGGCCGCGATCGTCGAGCCGTCGGCGATCTCGGTCACCGGCCACGACAACGGCGCCTGGCCGCCCGGGCCGACCAGGATCGGAGCACCGGTCCGTTCATGGAGCTCGAGCGATCCGGCGGCATGGCCAGGATCCACGTGGGTCAGGGCAATCGCGACGATGTCCCCGCCGAGGGCGGCGGCCTCGGCCTCGATCCGATCGATGAATCGCTCGTCGGCATCGCCGGGATCGACCACGACGATTCGCTCCCGTCCAACGAGCAGCGTGTTGGCCGGCAGGCCGGCCGGGCCGAAGGCAACGCCACCGCTCAGCGCGATCAGGCCCCCGCCAAGGTCCTGCCGCTCCAACGTCAGCCCTTCGACCAGCTCGAGGCTGGACCGCACGTTGTCGATGCCGGTTGACCGTTCGAGCCGCTGGAGGGTGGTCGACGTGGGCGGCCACAGCTCGATCTCGCCGGCAGCCATCGCCGCGAGGGCGTTCGCGGGGCTCAGCCAGCTGTGGCCGGCGACCTCGCCCGGATCGAGGTCGAGGACGGCGCCGATTGGCAGCTCGACCGCGAAGAATCGGGCATCGAAGCGGCGCGGGTAGACCCGGGGCGTCTGCCAGCGAGCGATTGGCACGAGCCGGTCCGTGGCCAGGACCAGGTCGAAGCGCTCGAGGACGTCGACGAGCTCGAGCTCGCCGCGGACGACCGCGGCTCGAATCCCGGCCAGCTCCGCGGCGAGGCCGGCATCGGAGGCAGCCGGCGACCCGTCCGGACGGTCTGCCACCAGGACGCCGGCTTCCTCGAACAGCTCGCGCAGCGCCGCGACCCGGTGGCCGTCGCCGAGCCTGGACCGATCGAGGATCCGGGGATCGCCGTCGCGGCCCTCGACCCGGCCACCCGGGAAGACGTGCAGGCCCGCCCCGAAGGCCATCGACTCGGGCCGCAGGGTGAGCAGCACCTCGGGTCCCGCCCGACCACCGTCCTGTCCCGGCCGGAGCAGGACGACGGTTGCCGCCGGCCGGGCTTCGACGATCGCATCGTCCGGGCCGCGTGCCGGGCGCGGTGTCAATGGCACCTGGCGGTCATCGCGGAAGATCAGCGGCGGGACGGACGCCCGGCCAGGCGAGAAGTCCGCCGAGAGCCGCCGGATCGCTCACCGGCAGCCGGCATACGAAGCCGTGGCAGACGTAGGCGGTCGGGCGCTCGTCGATCGCGACCCGATCGGCCAGCAGCTCGATCGCGCTCGATGAGGGTTCGGCCGACACGGCGATGACCTGGTGCGGCCGAAACCCTTGCTCGACGACAGCCAGGAGCACCCGGGTAGGCCCGGCCGCGGGCTCGCCGACGATCGCGATCTCGTCGATCTTGGCCAGGGCCAGGTCGAGGTCGACCAGCCACTGGGCGAAGAACGTCGGATGGCGCGGGGCCACCTCGCTGACCAGCCGCAGCGCCCGCTCTGCGGCATCGCGATAGCTGCCTTGGCCGGTGAGTGCCGCGAGGCGAAGGAGCACCGACACGGCCATCGCGTTGCCGGACGGCACGGCGTTGTCCTGGAGGTCCTTGGGCCGGGTGATCAGGACCTCGTGGTCGTCGGCAGTATCGAAGAAGCCGCCGCTGTCGTCGGCGAAGCGATCGAGGATGGACTGGGCCAGGCCGCGGGCAATCCGGAACCAGCGTTCGTCGAACGTCGCGGCGTACAGGGCGAGCAGCCCGTCGGCCAGGCAGGCGTAATCCTCGAGGACGCCCGCGCCGGTCACCCGGCCGTCCTTCCAGCTCCGGCCGAGGCGGCCCCCCGGATCGAGCAGGCCGTCGACGCAGGCCGTCGCCGCACCGATGGCGGCCGAGCGATAGCGCTCGGCGGTGGCCCGATCCCCGGCGGCGCCGATCGCCACGGCTGCCTCGGCCAGGGCGGCGATGGCCAGGCCGTTCCAGGCGGCGAGGACCTTGTCGTCTCGATTGGGTTGGGGCCGCTCGGCCCGCGCCCCCAGGAGCCGCGCCAGATCGCGCTCCAGCCGAGTCCGGACCTCCGCCTGGCTGAGGCCGAAGGCTGCCGCCAGCTCGGCGTCTGTGCGAACCCGGCGCAGGATCGAGCGGCCCTGGCCCTCGTGCCAGTTGCCTCCGTCGGTCACGTCCCAGGCCGCCCGGACGAGGGCCACGTCGGGATCCTCGGCCGGTAAAGCCGCCGCAACCTCGGCCGGAGTCCAGGTGAACGTGGCTCCCTCGACCCCGGCCGTGTCTGCGTCGCGGCTCGCGGCCAGCCCGCCGCCGGCCGTCGTGAAGTCCCGAATGATCGCGTCGAGCGTGCCCCGGGCAACGGCCAGGTCGGACGGATCGCCCAGGAGCTGCCATGCGTGGAGGTAGGCCCGGGCCAGCTGGGCGTTGTCGTAGAGCATCTGCTCGAAATGCGGCGCGAGCCACTGGGCGTCGGTCGAGTAGCGATGAAATCCGCCGCCGAGCTGGTCACGCAGGCCGCCTGCGGCCATCGCATCGAGGGTCGTTCGGACCATCGCGAGGGTCACCGGTTCGCCATCCGACCCAGCCGCCGCCAGACGCCGGATCAGGAACTCAATGGTCATCGCCTGGGGGAACTTGGGGGCACCGCCCCAGCCACCGCGGCGCGCGTCGAAGCTCGTCTCGAGCGTGGCCACTGCGGCGACCGCCGCGCCGGCGGGCAGGGGCCGGCTCGCCTCCGCCGGGTCGATCGCCGATTGGCCCGCCCGGACCTGTTCGATGAGCGCCGATACGAGGCGCTCGCCCGACGCCTCCAATGCAGCGCGTTGATCGCGCCAGGCGCGAGCGATGCCGGCCAGGACCTGGCGGAAGGCAGGCATCTCGCCACGCGGCGTGGCCGGGAAGTAGGTCCCGCCGTAGAACGGCCGGCCGGCCGGGGTCAGGAAGACGCTCATCGGCCAGCCGCCCTGGCCGGTCATCGCCTGGACCGCAGCCATGTACACCTGGTCGAGATCCGGCCGTTCCTCGCGGTCCACCTTGATCGAAATGAAGTCTCGGGCAAGCTCGGTCGCCGTCGCCGGGTCCTCGAACGACTCGCGTTCCATGACGTGGCACCAGTGGCAGGCGGCGTAGCCGATCGACAGGAAGATCGGCTTGTCTTCGGCCCGGGCGCGCTCCAGCGCTTCCGGCCCCCACGGGTACCACTCGACCGGGTTGTGGGCGTGCTGGAGGAGATACGGGCTCGTTTCTCCGGCGAGATGGTTGTGGGCGGCCATCCCGGCGATGGTACCGCCGCCCGTATCATCGATCCGATGGCCAGCCAGACCGCCCCGAGCCCCGCGGCACCGCGCAGGAGCCTGCCGGAGATCCTCGGCAGGCAGGCCCTGATCCTGGCCGGAGTGGCGATCGTGGCGGGCGGTCTGACCCTTGTCCTGGAGCTCACCAACGGACCGGCAACGGTGACCTTCGTGGCGTCGGCGATCGCCCTGGCCGGCCTGGCCGGCCTCGTCGGCGAGGGGACCGAACAGCTCGGCCAGCAATTCGGCCCGGGCCTCACCGGGGTGCTCCAGTCGGCGCTGGGCAACCTGCCTGAGCTGTTCATCGGGATCTTCAGCCTGCGGGCCGGCCTCGTCGTCGTGGTCCAGAGCGCCCTGATTGGCTCGATCCTGGCCAACTGCCTGCTGGTCATGGGCCTGGCGTTCGTGTTCGGTGGCCGGAAGTTCGGTGTCCAGACCTTCGGCGTCCAGCCGGTCCGGATGATCGCGACGCTGCTGGTCCTGGCGGTGGCGGCCCTGGCGATCCCCACCCTGGCCACCGCGCCGGGCGCTCCGGATGCCGGCCATGCGACGGACCTGAGCGTGATCACGGCGATCGTCCTGCTCGTCCTGTTCGCCGCCTCGATCCCGTTCTCGATCTCGGGCGGCCCCGGGGCCAGCTCGCTCGAACACAAGTCCGGTCCGGCGGATGCCTGGCCCATCCAGCTGGGGGTTGGCGTCCTGGTCGTGGCCGCGGTCGGCTCGGCCTTCGTATCCGACTGGTTCGTCGACTCGCTCCAGCCGGCCCTGGCCAGCTTCGGGATCAGCGAGGCATTCGCCGGCCTGGTCATCGTGGCGATTGCGGGCAACGCGGTGGAGAACGTGGCCAGCGTCCAGGCGGCCCTTCGTAACGAAGCGGAGCTCGCGATCAGCCTCGTCCTGAACTCCAGCCTGCAGGTGGCCCTCGCCCTGATCCCGGCCCTCGTCCTGATCTCCGTCGTGATCGGCGGAACAGCCCTCACCCTGGTCACCTCGCCCCTCCTGATCGGGGCACTGGGCCTGTCCGTGATCCTGACTGCCTTTGTCGTCTTCGATGGCGAGTCGACCTGGCTGGAGGGCCTCGCCCTGATCGCCCTGTACGTGATCATTGCCGCCAGCGTCTGGTTCGGGCCGCCGATCCAGGTCCCGTGAGCGGGCCGGACGCGCGGGGCACGCCGACGACGCCGCCGGGCGCCCCTGCCGCACCCGGCCTGTTCAACGGCAGCGCGGCGATCGCCGAATGGCGCGTGTTCATGGAGCCACGCTACCGGCGCTTCCAGGGTATCGGTGGCTCGGGCGCAATCGTGGCGGCCCTGGCCGGCGACGGCCTGACCATCCCGCTCCTGCTGGCCCTCGGCGCGAGCCCGGCGCTGGCCACCGTCATCGGGGTGATGCCCTTCGCGTTCTCGGCCGCCCAGCTCAGTGTGCCCTGGCTGCTGCGCCGGTTCGACGGCAACCTGCGCGGAGTGACCCTGGTCATCCTCGCCATCGGCGAGACCCGCGGCTTTATCCTTGGCGGGTTGACCCTGGCCGCGTGGGTCGGGCTGATCCCGGCCGGCGTCGCGATCCTGGCGATCGGGGCAGTGATGAGCCTCGGTGGAGCCGCAACCACGATCGGCGGGACCAATCTGCTGGCGTGGTACGGCGCGATCATGCCCGACGACGAGCGGCGCTTCGTCGCACCCCGGGTGATGGGCCTGACCCTCGGCCTCGGGGCGGTCCTGCTCCTGCCGGTGGCGCTCCTGGTCCAGGTCCTCGAGCCAACCCTTGGGCTCCGGATCTACGCAGTCGTGTTCCTGGTCAGCGGAGTCGCCGGGGTCATCGAGATAACGATCCTGCGCCGGCTGACGAAGCCCGGCAGGGTCCGGATCGCCCGCCAGGGCGGCGCGCATGGCCCCCGGCCCGCGCCGCCGTCGCCCCACCTCGGGCCGTTCCTGCGCTCGATCAGCATTGCCGCCTTCGGCTCGGGCTTCGGGCCGTACCTCTCGATCTACGCGATCAGCGTGCTCGGCCTGTCGGCCAGCTTCGCGATCCTGCTGTCGGCGATCGCGTCGGCGGCTTCGCTCGTGTCGGCGACCGTGGTCGGCGGCCTGCTGGCGCGAGGCAGCGCATCGCGCACGCTTCGGCTGTCGTTTTTGACCCGCGGCTCGGCCATGCTCCTCGGCCTCACGGCGTTCCCCCAGAACCCCCTGGCCGGGCTGATCATCTGCGTTGTTGCCGGCGTCGCCGCGGCCGGTGCGTCGGCCGGCACCCTGTCCTCGAACGAGCGCCTGATGCGCCTGTCGCCGGGACCCGACCTGATCGGAGCCCAGGGCAAGTTCGTGGCCGGTACGGCGTTCGGAATCACCACCGGCCAGCTGGCGAACGCGGGGATCCTGGCGATCCTGCCGCTCGGCTACCCGGCATTCGCGATCCTGTTCGCCGTCTCCGGACTGACCCGCTACGTCACGGCGGCGCGGGTCGAGGTGTCCGAGTCCTGGTCGTCGAGCACGATGGTCCATCGGACCGAGGACCTCCGGAAGTGAACCCCGCCAATGGACCTGCGGACGGGCCCGGCTCCGGGTTCCTGGCCTCGACCAACGGATTCGCCTTCGCCAACAGCTGGCCCCACGTCCCGCCGCTGCGGTTCCGCCTGGGCGGTCCCGTGCCGCTCGAGCTGGCCGTCGGTGACGCGGCCCTTGGACTGTGCGGCGGGATGGCCCTGGCCGCCCTCGACCTGTACCTGGCCGCGGTTGTGCCGCCCCGTGACGAGCGTCAGCCGGCCGAGGGCACGCCTCGCTTCCGGTACATCGTGGAGCGCCAGCTGGCGTCGTTCGAGCTCGGCCTGGGGCCCGCCCGGTTCTACCTGCTTGGAGCGCCCTGGCGGTCGGACGCGTCGCGCGCCGGCGAGGTCCTGCGCCGCGAGCTGCCCCGGATCCGGCGTGAGCTGGAGGCCGGCCGGCCGGTCGTGCTCGGGCTCGTCCACGCCGTCTCAGCCAACCCGGCCACCCTGGTCCAGGATCATCAGGTCGTCGCCCACGGGATCGAAGCCGGGCCGCGCGCCGAATCGCTGTCGCTGCGGATCTACGACCCGAACCGGCCCGGCGACGATTCGGTCCGGCTGACCGTCGGTCGAGGCGCTGCCGGCGAGATCCAACTGGCCTACTCGGGCGGGTCGCCGGTCGTGGCCTTCTTCCAGCAGGGCTATCGACGGCGGGATCCGGTCCCGTGGCGCTGATCGGCGCCTGGCCAGGGGCCGCCGGTCAGCTGAGCGGCGGCAGGGCCTGGGCCTGATCGAGGGCCGGGCTGAACAGGTCGCCGAGGGCGTCGACCCGGGGCAGGACCGTCCTGATCGTCCAGCGATCCGGGCGCAGGTCCGGATCGTCGAGCTCCGACCAGCTGATCGGTGTGGAGACCGGCGCGCCGGCCGCGGGACGGACGGCGTACGGAGCGACGAGCGTCTTGATCCGGCTGTTCTGGGTGTAGTCGAGCCGGGCCCGACCGCCTCGTCCGGCGACCGACCACTCCCAGCTGACCAGCTCTGGCACGATCGCCCCGACGGCCCGGCTCAGGCCCTCGATCCAGTCGGTCGTCTCGCGGAACGTGTAGCGGCCGCGCTCGATCGGGATCCAGACCTGGATCCCGCGCTTGCCGGTCGTCTTCGGGGCTGCCGTCAGGCCAAGATGGGCGAGCGCCGTCCGATACAGGCGGGCCAGGACGAGGGTCTCGTCCCAGGTCGTCTTCTCGCCTGGGTCGATATCGATCAGGGCGTAGGTCGGATGATCGGGATCGTCGATTCGGGAGGTCCACGGATGGATCTCGAAGGCCGCCTGGTTGCCCAGCCAGGCGAGCGTTCCGACGCGGTCCGCCACGAGGTGGTCGTTGGCCGCCCGATCCTCGACGCCGGTCTCGTGCCACAGCCGAAGCCAGGTCGGCGCGGTCGGTGGAATCTGCTTCTGCCAGAAGGCCGGACCCGCGGCTCCGTCGGGAAACCGCTGGAGGTTGAGGGCTCGCTCGGCGAGGTGGGGCAGGACCGCCGGCGCGATCCGGCTGAGGTAGCGGATCAGGTCGCGCTTGGTGAGCGGCTCCTCGGCCGGCGTCGTCCCCGCGGCCGTGGAACCCGGGCGGCCGGGTCGAGGCGGGAAGAGGACCTTGTCAAGGTTGGTCAGGCTCAGCTCGAAGCCGCCGACCTGCCAGGTGCCCTTGGCCGGCAGGCGCTCGAGCGCCTCGAGCTCCTCGGGCGTTGCCACTTCGTCGGGGCCAGTAGGAGCCAGTCCCGGGTCCGGGGCGGGCGCCGGCCGATGGACGACGGCCCGCTCGCGGCGGACCGAGCGAGGATCGCGATCGAGCTCGAAGCCCTTGAACGACGGCTGGCGGATCACGCCGTCACGGGTCCAGTTGGAGAAGGCGACGCGGACGACGACGGCCGGCTCCGACCACACGACCCCGCGCAGGTCGGGCCCGGCCGGCGGAGCAGGATCGAAGGCTGGATCGGCCCTCACGGCAGCGTCGAGCAGGCCGCGCAGCCGTCGCCGAGTGGCGCCGTCGAAGCCGCTTCCGACACGGCCTGCGTAGCGCAGGGCCTTGTCTTCGAAGTAGCCGACGATCACGCTGCCCAGGTCGCTGGCGTTGCCCTCCCCCGGCAGGTAGCCGCCGATCACGAACTCCTGCTCGGGCCGGTTCTTGAGCTTCAGCCAGGTCGCCACCCGCCGCCCGGGCTCGTATGGCGAACGGCGCTCCTTGGCCATCACGCCTTCGAGCCCCCGATCGGCGGCGGCGGCCATGAACGCCACCCCGGAGCCCTCGACGTGGGTGGCGTAGCGGACCCGCGGTCCATCCCGGAGCACCGATCGGAGGACCCGCTTGCGCTCCTCGAGCGGCACGGCCAGGAGGGACAGGCCGTCGATGTAGAGCAGGTCGAACGCCTGAAAGACAAGCGGGGCCGGTGGCTCCGAACCGGCCGGCCGGGTGACCCGGCGCGACCCGACGGGGTGGGCCCCGCTCGAACCGAACTTCACCCCGAGCCGCTCCTGCAGGAGGCCGAAGTCGGGCATGCCGGCCGGATCGATGGCCACGACCTCGCCGTCGACGATGGCATCCCGGGCATCGATCCAGTCGGGCGGGCTGAGCAGCCCCGGGAAGTAGGTGCCCGCGTCCTTGCCGTTGCGGGTATGGAGCGATACGCGCCCGTCGCGCACGACGGCCTCGACCCGGTAGCCGTCCCACTTGATCTCGAACAGCCAGGCTGGATCGTCGAACGCGCGGGTCGCCAGGGTGGCCAGCATCGGTTCGATGAACCCCGGAAACGGCAGGGCGGCCGCCCCCAGGGCCTCCAGCGACGGTTGGGCGCCCGGAGGGCTGGCCTCGAAGCGAGGGGCGACGCCGGCGGCAACTTCCTCGTTGGTCCGGCCGGTCATCACCGACGCCCGCAGGTCCTCGGGCTCCCAGCCGGGCACGGCGTCGGCGTCACGCTTGTGGATGAGCAGCCACGGCTCGCCGTCGCGGTCCGACTCCCGGCCCTGGCCGGGCGCGGCCGAGCCACCCGTGCGCGCTCCCGAAGAGCGGGTCCGGACCAGCGTGTAGCGGCCCCGGAGCTTCTGGCCGAAGATCCGGAACTTGAGCTCGCCGTCGGCAATCGACCGACCCGGGTCGAGGGTCGGCGCCTCGGGCTCGTACGTGCCCCAGTCCCACACGATCGCGTCGCCGGCGCCGTACTCCCCGCGCGGGATCGTGCCCTCGAAGTCGAAGTATTCGATCGGATGGTCCTCGACGTGGATGGCGATCCGCTTCACGTCGGGATCGAGGCTGGGTCCCTTGGGCACGGCCCAGCTGGCCAGGACGCCGTCCATCTCCAGGCGCAGGTCGTAGTGGAGGCGGGACGCCCGGTGGCGGCCGACGACAAAGCGCCCGCCGACGACCCGGTCGGCCGGGTACGGCTCGCTGCCGGCGGGTTCGGCCGTCTTGGCGAAGTCGCGCTTGCGCCGATAGGCCTCGAGGGGCATCGGGCCGGTGCCTGGCGAGCGCCGCCGGGCTAGGCGGACTTGCGGCGCTTGGCGGGTGCGGGAGCCTGTTCGGCGTCGGCGGCCTGGTCAGCCTTGGCGCCGCCGGTGGCCTTAGATCGGCCGGCCCGCGATGCCGTCTCGGCCCGCTTCGACTCGACCGAGGTCGGCGCGGTCGAGCCGCGCGCCTCGACCGCGGCTTTCACGCTCGCCTCGAGTGCGGCCATCAGGTCGACGATGTTCGTCGCCGGCTGGGGCACGACCGGTTCGACCGTCTCCTGCCCGGCCACCTTGTCCTCGATCACCTTGAGCAGGGCCTCGCGATAGTCGTCGTGGTATGCGGCGGGATCGAACTCGGCGGTCATCGCCCCGATCAGCTGCTCGGCCATCGCCTTCTCGGCCGGCTTGGCCTCCGGCAGCTCGTCGGGCAGGTCGAGCTCGGCCACGCTCCGGATCTCGTCGGGCCAGTGGAGCGTGGTCAGGAGCATCGTCGTGCTGAAGGGATCGATTGCCCCGAGGACTTCGCGATCCTTGATCACGACCTTGCAGATCGCGGTCAGCTGTTGCTCGGCCAGGACCTCGCGGAGCAGGTAGAACGCCTTTCGGCCGATCGGATCGGGCTCCAGGTAGTAGGCGCCCTTCACGAAGCGGACCGCGGCGTTGTCCGGGTTGGCCGCCGTGAACAGCTCGATCTCGATCGCCCGGACTGTCTTGAGCGGGACCGAGGCCAGGTCCTCATCGGTCACCACGACGTATTGGCCGGGCGCGTACTCGAAGCCCTTGACCGTGTCGCCTCGAGAGATGACCTCGTCATCGACCGGGCAATAGGTCTTCATCTGGATCCGCGACAGGTCCGTGGCATGGAGCATGTTGAAGCTGATGCCCTTGGATTCGGTCGCCAGGTAGAGCCGGACCGGGATCGTCACGAGCCCGAACTGGATCGCTCCCCGCCACATCGCACGTGCCACGACTGACCTCGGTTCTCCGTCCGCCTCACCGGGAGTGGACCGGGCGGGGAGAATACGCGGCTCGGCGGATGGCTGCAACCTCGAGCCGCTCCACGCACCACTTGTTGCGCACTGGAGCCCACGCGTCCGGCCCGGACCGCCCGCCACGTTGACCCCCAGCACCAACGTTTCGTCCGGGGTCGGTCAGGACTGTTGTCAGCAGGCGAGGCCCGGGCGATCATGCACAACCCGGGCGATCCGTCGCTCGAACCGGAGCCAAGATGTCCGCCCAGCCGCTCATCATCATCATCGGAATCGCGATCGTCGCGAATCTTGTCATCATGGGTGCTCTCATCGTGACCCTCGTTCGTCGCCGGCAGCCGGAGCTTGCCGAGGCGACCGCAGGGTCTGACGACGCCCGGTCGGGCGGTGCCGGCCAGGGGTCGCCCGCCGCGCCCGTTGCCCTCACCGTCCCGGTTGCCCTCGCCGCAACTGCCCGCCCAGAGACCGAGACCCAGGATCCAACCGAGGAGAGCTTCGAACCCGTGAGTGCCGCCGACGATGCCCGACGCTTCCGCTCCGTCCTCGACGACGAGCCGCATGCCTTCGACCAGGAGGCCATCGCATTCTTCGTCTCGCCTCCGACTGCGCTCGGGCCGAGGGAGCAGACCGCCGAGCCGAGCTACGACCCGCAGTTCGACCAGGCTCCCCCTGAGCCGCCCGACCTGACCGGCGCGCCGGAGGAGCAGACGGTCGTCTGGACGGACGCACCGCACCCTCGCTCGGCCCAGGCGCCGGCCATGCCGCCGGTTGACGAGGCCGTCGGTGAAGCCGTCGACTGGGAGCGGCGCGTGCGCGAGGAGGGCGTCCGGCTTAGTCGCTACCGTCGTCCGATCACGGTGGTCCTGATCGAGCTCGACGGCTTCGAGCGTCTCGCTGCCCGGGTCGGCACGGATGCCGCCGATCGATTGATCCCGGCGATCGCCGAGACCCTTGTCCGGAACGGCCGGGCGACCGATCACGTGGCTCGTCTCGGACCGAGTCGATTCGGGGTGCTGATGCCGGAGACGGACGAGATCGAGGCCATCAACTACGCCGAGCGAGTCCGGACCGAATGCGATCGCTGGCTGGCGGCCGGTTCGATCGCAACCCGGCTGGCGCTCGGCTGGGCTTGTCCGACGGCCGGCGCGGACCTTACGGCCGCGGTCCGGATTGCCGAGGAACGGCTCCAGGTCGACCGACGCCGGGCGAACCGGTCCGAGGTCGCCGGCTGACCTTGGGGGTCGGGCCTCCCGTCAGGACGGCGATGGAGCGGCGATCGGCGACTGGCCAGGATTCGGCGAAATGGTGGTCACCGACGTCGCGTTACCGCTCGGGGCGCTGTAGCTCGCGCCGAGGGTGCCATCGGTGGCGATCGTGATCTCGACCGGGACCGTGCCGCTGCCGGCCAGGCCGAGGGTCGCCGCTGGATAGCTCGCCGTCAGATCGACCGTTGAGCCCGTCTGGCCGGTCAGCGTGACCTGGCTCGGGGTCTTGAGGACGTCGAGCGGGCTGCCGCTGGGAACGGCGCCGTTGACCTCGACCCAGCCCTGGCCGGACTGCAGGACCCACGAATGGGGCGGCAGGGTCCGGTAGGTGATGGACGTCCCATTGGTGGTCACGACGAACTCGCTGCCGCCGCTCACCCAGCGTCCGCTGGCCCGCGTCGCGACCTGGCCATCGGCGCTCACGGTGGTCGTGAATGAATAGCCCTCGTTGAGGTGGGCGATGGCGCCGGCCAGTGCCGCCCCGGCGTCGATCGGAGAAGCCGCGACGACGGCCCCACCGCTGGCCGTGGCCGGCGTCGGCGCGGTTGTCTGGCCCGTGGCCGAGCCGCATCCGAGCAGCCCGATCGCCAGGCCGGCGAGCAGGACAACGCGAAGGAGGGTGACCCCGCCGGAGCGGCGCCGCCCTCCCGCATTCCCGATGCGTGCCGGTCGTGCGGACCGACTCGATGCTTGGCTCAGTGGGACTTGGGCTTCGACTTCGGGTCGCCCCAGCCGTGGCCGCCGTGACCGCCGTGACCGGCCCAGAAGCCGGCGCCCGGATGGCGATGACCGCCGCAGTCACCGGATCGGCCGAAGACCGCCAGCGAGTAGGTCCCGTTGGTCTGGACGAGGTTCACGAAGACAGCCGCACGGCCCTTCGCGAATGCTGCGACGAAGCCCTTGGCAAACGACTTCTCGGTCGCGGTCGCCCCGGTCGATCCGTCATAGACCACGGTGCCGTCGCTGGCCACGTGATACTTGACGGTGACGGCCGTGCCATCGCACAGGTGGGCCGACCATGTCCGCGGGCCCGCGAGACTGGCCAGGGTCCCGCTGAGCCGCTGCGCATCGCGCCCGCTCAGGCTGATCGCCAGGCTCGCCGCGCCGTTGCCGGCCACGCTGACCGCCACCGTCAGCGTCTTGGTGAAGCCTTGCCACGAGAACGTCCCGATCGCAAAGGCGTGGCTGCCCTTGCTCTTGGTGCTCTTGTCCTTGTTGTCGGGGCTGATCTTGATCGCGGGGATCGGTCCCAGCTTCCAGGTGATGCCCGCAGCCGGAGCCACGGTCCCGAAGGCCACCGTCGGGTTGCCGCCGGCATCCTTGCCGATCGTGTAATCGGCCGTGGACCTGGCCCCGGTGCCGAACACGTCGGCCGACCAGGCGCCCGTGCCGAGCAGGTCGCTCAACTGCTTGGCCTTGGCCTTGATCGCCAGCTGGCCACCGATGGCCTTGACGCTGACCTTGACCGTCCCGTCGGTGTTCGTGAACTTCACGAAATCATCGCCGGACTTGGTCTTCGAGAGGGCCGTGCTGGGATCGAGGGCAACGCCCGAGATGTTGCCGCCGCCGTCGAGGGTGACGGCGACCGTCAGGGGCGTGCCAAGGAGCGGCAGGGTGGCGGTCATGCCGCCGGTCTGGGCGATCGGAGCGTTGGTCGTCGCGGCTACCCCGGCGGGCGTGAGCGCCAGCACGAAGACGGACATGGCGAGGCCCGAAAGTCGCAGGGGGACGCGGAACGCGTGGTGGGTCATTGGCTCGTTCTCCTCGTTGCCTGCGAGCCCCTGGCGACCGGGCACGTGGACCGCCACTCGGAAGGACTCGCCGTACGTATGAGCACGCTCCTTTGAGCACGCTGATGGGGTCACCGTACCCCAGGTCGGTCATCCGTGCCACGAACGGTCGTCCCGGACGGGCCGGCCCGATCGTCCCACCGGGTCGTGCGCGCCAGCCGCTACGCTGTCGGACATATGGCCCGGTTTCTTGCCCACCGCCTGGTGGCCAGTGCCTTCGTCCTGCTTGGCGTGCTGTTCATCGTCTACGGCCTCGTCTTCCTGGCCAGCGATCCGGTCCGGGCCCTGCTGCCGCTCGATGCCCCCCAGTCGGCGGTCGATTCGCTCCGGCACAGCCTGGGCTTCGACCAGCCCTTTCCGATCCAGTTCCTGGGCTTCCTGGGGCGGGCAATCCACGGTGATTTCGGGACGTCCACGAACACCCTGGAACCGGCCCTCGGGATGGTCCTGGCCCGAGTCCCGGCCACCCTCGCCCTGGGCCTGGCCGGCGTGGCGGTGTCGCTCCTGATCTCGGTCCCGCTGGGCATCGCGGCCGCGCTCCGGCCCGGCTCGTGGGTGGACGTGACGGCCCGGTCGATCGCGGTGCTTGGCCAGGCGGTCCCAGGCTTCGTGCTCGGCCAGGTCCTGATCCTGGTCTTTGCGGTGAGCCTCCGGATCCTGCCGGTGTCCGGTGCTGGCGATCCCGCCCACCTGATCCTGCCGGCGGTCGTGGTCGGCCTCGGTTCGGCGGCCGGCCTGACCAGGATCCTGCGCTCGAGCCTGCTCGATGCACTCGTCAGCGACTACATCCGGACCGCCCGGGCCAAGGGCCTCGGTCCTCGCCAGGTCGTCCTCGGCCACGCCCTCCGCAACGCGGCGATCCCGTTCGTCACCTTCCTGGCCTTCGACCTCGCCGCGATCCTGTCCGGGGTGATCGTGGTCGAGGTGGTCTTCAGCTATCCGGGCATGGGCCAGCTGGTCGTCCAGGCCGTGGCCAACCGCGACCTCCCGGTGATCCAGGCCTTCACCTTCGTGTCGGCCGTCGTGATCATCGGGGTCAACCTCCTGCTCGACGTGGTCTACGGCCTGCTCGACCCGCGCATCCAGCTGGTCTGACATGGACGAAGCCTGGCCCACGCCCGCTGCTCGCCGCTTCGGCGGACGGCCCGACCCGGGCCTGGTGATCGGGGCCACGCTCGTCGGCGTGATCGTGGCCATGGCGATCCTGGCGCCGTTGATCAGCCCGCACGACCCGCTGGCCCAGAACCTCGTCGATCGGCTCAAGCCACCGGTGTGGCTCCCGGGTGGCTCGCCGGTCTATCCCCTGGGCACCGACGCCACTGGTCGGGACCTCCTGTCGCGGATCATCTGGGGCAGCCGGACATCGCTTCTGATCGGGATCCTGAGCGTGGCCCTGGGCGCCCTGATCGGCGTCAGCTCCGGCCTGCTGGCCGGCTACCGGGGCGGCTGGATCGACCTGGTCATCGGCCGCCTGGCCGACATCCAGCAGGCCATTCCCTTCCTCATCCTGGCCCTGGCGATCATCGCGGTCGTCGGCTCATCGATCGCCAACCTGATCCTGGTCCTCGGCGCCGGATCCTGGCTCTACTACTTCCGGGTGACCCGGGGCGAGGTCCTGGCGATTCGACGGCGGCCGTACATCGACGCGGCCCGGGCCGCCGGGGTCCGCGATCGGCGGATCGTGACCCACCACATCCTGCCCAACATCGCCGGGTCGCTGGCCGTCCTGGTCACGCTCCAGGTGCCGGTCGTGATCCTGTTCACCGCGGCCCTGACGTTCCTCGGCCTGGGCGTTCCTCCGCCAACTCCCGAGTGGGGCAGCCTGATCTACGAGGGTCGCGACTACCTCCAGACGGCCTGGTGGCTGACGGTCGAGCCGGCCATCTTCCTGGTCGCCCTCGTGCTCGGGGTCAACCTGCTGGGGGATGCCCTGCGCGATCGGCTCGACCCGGTCCGGAGCCGGCGGGGCGGCTGAGGGCGTATCATGGCTTGTCCTGTCGTGGCGCCCAGCACAGGGCCCGGACGATCCTCAACCCAGCAACGACCGAAACGGAGCCCACGTTGGCCCTCACGCCTCCCGCCAAGCCCGGCATCACGCCCGAATTCAAGCACGTGATCGACGAATACAAGCACCGTGAGCAGACGGTCACCTGCGTCTGCGGCTGGCATGGCAGCTCGGTCGCCATCGACGGCCAGGCCTCGGCCTGGACCGCTCACCTGATCTCGGTCCGGGGCAAGAAGCGCTAGGCCCGGTCCAGGGCGGCCGCCAGGTCGGCCAGCAGGTCGGCCTCGGCCTCGATCCCGCACGATAGCCGGACGAGGGCTGGATCGACCTCGAGGGCTGATCCCGCCACCGATGCGTGGGTCATCGTGGCCGGCAGCTCGATCAGGGATTCGACGCCACCGAGCGACTCGGCGAGGGTGAACAGACGGGTCGCTTCGCACACGGCCACGGCCCGCTCCGCGGCGCTCCGATCGTGCGGCCCGCCGGCTCGTGGGATGAACGAGACCATGCCCCCGGCGCCACGCATCTGGCGCGCCGCGATCGCCGCCTGGGGGTGGGCGTGGCGGCCGGTCAGCAGGCCGGGATAGCGGACCATGGCGATGTCGGCTCGGCCGGCCAGCATCGCCGCCACGGCCGCAGCGTTGGCCCCATGGCGCTCCGCCCGGAGGGCCAGGGTGCGCAGGCCGCGCAGGACCAGGAAGCAATCGAACGGGCCGGGCACCGCGCCGATCGCGTTCTGCAGGAACCGCAGCCGCTCGGCCACTGCTGGTCGGCTCGTGACCACGATTCCGTTGACCACGTCCGAATGGCCGCCGAGGTACTTGGTGGCCGAGTGGAAGACGATGTCGGCGCCGTGCTCGAGGGGACGCTGGACGGCCGGTGACGCGAACGTGTTGTCGACGACGATCATGGGACGCTCGCCATCGGCGCCGCGATGGCCGGCGACTGCATCGGCCACGGCGGCGATATCGACCAGCTTGAGCAATGGGTTGGTCGGCGTCTCGAACCAGACCAGCCGGGTCCGGCCGCTGAGCGCCGTGCGGACGTTGGCCGGATCCCCTGCCAGGTCGACGTAGCGCGCAACGATCCCCTTCGGCCGGAGCACTCGCTCGAACAAGCGGAACGTCCCGCCGTAGACGTCGTCGCCGATGATCACCTCGTCGCCGGGCAGAGCGAGCTCGGCCAACATCGCCGTGGCCGCGGCGCCGGACGCAAAGGCGATCCCGTCCTCGCCGCCCTCGAGCGCCGCCACTGCCCGCTCCAGGCGGCGCCGGGTCGGGTTGCCTGTCCGGGCGTATTCCCAGCCGTCGCGCGGCCGCCCGATCCCGTCCTGGGCATAGGTGCTGGTCTGGTAGATCGGCGGCGCCACGGCCCCGGTCAGCTCGTCGGGCTCCTGGCCGGCGTGGACGGACAGGGTCCCGAAGGCCCAGCCCTCGTCGGCCGCGTAGCGCTCGGCGAACGACGCGGCGCGCTCGGTGGGGTCGGGATCCCTGGCCATCAGCTCAGACCGGCCCGGGGCGATGGGCGACGTATTCGAGCAGGTCCAGCTTCGTGACGATGCCGACTGGTTCGCCGGCACGCACGGCGATGAGGGCCGACGGGATCCCCGACAGCAGGCGGAAGGCATCGTCCAGGGCGGCGCTGACATCGAGGATCGGGAGCGGCGGGTCCATGACCTCGCCGACGGTCCGCTCGACCACGGTGGGGTCGCGGTAGGCGCGGTCGAGCAGGCCCTTCTCCGAGATCGAGCCGACGATTGATTCGATCCGATCGGCCCCGGGCGCGTCGGCCGGCGCTTCCGACACCGGCATCTGGCTGATCCCGTAGGCCTGCAGCTTCTCGATCGCGGCCCCGGCGCGTTCGGTCGTCCGGGCCAGGACGAGCCGCGGGCGCGACCCGTCGTCCTGGCCGTCACCGCGGCCGTCGCGCTGGCGGACGATCAGCAGGTCGGCGATCCGGGCACCGCCGCCGCTCGTGGCCAGCAGGCCGTTCACCCGCATCCATTCGTCGTTGTACAGCTTCGAGAGGTAGTTCCGGCCGCCGTCGGGCAGGAGCACGACCAGGACGGCCTCATTGCCTCCGTCCGTCGCCGTCAGCTCGCGGGCGACGGCCAGGGCGGCCACGAGGGCCGTGCCGCACGATCCACCGGACAGGATTCCCTCCTCCCGGGTGAGCCTTCGGGCGGCCGCAAAGGCGTCCCGATCGGAGACCCTGACCCAGCGGTCGATGATCGTCGGATCGTAGGTTCCGGGCAGGAAGTCCTCGCCGACACCCTCGGTCAGGTACGGCCGAGCCGTGTCGCCCGACAGGACGCTGCCCTCCGGGTCGGCGCCGATGATCTGGATCGCCGGGTTGCAACCCTTGAGGAAGTGGGCCGTGCCGCTGATCGTTCCGCCCGTCCCGACGCTGGCCACGAAGTGGGTCAGCCGGCCATCCGTCTGGCGCCACAGCTCGGGGCCGGTGGTTCGCTCGTGGGCCAGCGGGTTCTGCTCATTCCAGTACTGGTCGGGCTTGAACGCCCCAGGGATGTCGCGGGCCAGCCGGGCCGCCACCGAGTAGTAGCTCTCAGGCGACTCGGGGGCAACGTTGGTCGGGCACAGGACAACCTCGGCACCGTAAGCCCGCAGGAGCGCCTGCTTCTCGCTCGACTGCTTGTCGGCCATCAC
The DNA here is from genome assembly GCA_963720965.1 of uncultured Chloroflexia bacterium. GTDB lineage: Bacteria > Chloroflexota > Limnocylindria > Limnocylindrales > CSP1-4 > Palsa-1033. The sequence goes on from CAVRHD010000008.1 coordinate 112,137, forward strand.
GAAGATGCAGCGATAGCCCTTCAGAGCGGCGGCGATCGCCAGGCCGTGGCCGGTGTTGCCGCTGGTCGGCTCGATGATCGTCCCGCCCGGGTGGAGCAGGCCATCTCGCTCGGCCGCCTCGATCATCGGCAGGCCGATCCGGTCCTTGACCGATCCGCCCGGGTTCATCGCCTCGAGCTTGGCCAGGATGAGCGGCTGGCGATCAGCCGGGCCGAGGTCGCCGGTCACCCGGGTGAGCCGCACCAGCGGGGTGTTACCGACAAGGTCGAGGATCGACTGGGCGTACTCCATTCAGGCGAGGATAGCCGCTCCCGCCTCAGCCACGCGGCTTCGGCCGGGCAAGGAACAGCCAGGTCAGGCCGCGCAGCCGCCGTGGCCGGCCGGGTGGATCGACCGTTCCGGGGTAGATCTCGGCGACCACCGGACCGAGCAGCTCGGCCAGCCGCTCGGTCAGGCGATGGGCCAGCTCGAGCTCGGCCCGGCTGCCTTCCTCGGGCAGGATTCCGTCAGCCGGCCAGTCCGGTCCGAGCAACCGGGCCGCGGTCGTCATCTCGAGCAACCGGGTGATCATCCGGCGCCCGACATAGAGCTCGGCGCTGCCGGCCAGGGCGATCGGCAGGATCGGCGCGCCCAGGCGCAGGGCGATCAGGGCCGAGCCGAACCGGAATGGGGCAAGGCGATCCGGCGGCCCGGCGACGCCGCCCTCGGGGATGAGCACGAAGATCCCGCCTTCCTCGAGGACCGCCCGGGCCGAAGCGACGTGCTGCTCGATCCCGATCCCGCCGCGCCACACCGGGAGCATCCCGCCGAGACGATGCAGGAGCGCCTCGCGCCAGCGCGCGCTGAAGGCCGACGGCCCGCTGCCCAGGAACCACACCCGGGGCTCGAGCGGCAGGGCGTGCATGATCAGGAACGGGTCCATCCAGCCTCGATGGACGGCGCCAACGACGAGGTAGCCGCCGGTCGCCGGCAGGTGCTTGCTGCCCTGTCGCTCATGGCCCAGGCGGAGGACGCCGAAGGCAACAAATCGGAACATGACGGCCAGCAGCCGGACGAGCGGCCCGGCCTGCGATTCGGGCCGGCGACCGAGCCACTCGAGGCCCTCCCGAACCCCGCCACGCTCGCGGGCAAGCGCCTCCGGCGCGACGCGCGCGTCGGGCCGCCGGTCGGTCAGGCGCCCGATGTGCCGCTCTCGGCCGGGGCGGCTTCGCCGACATCCTCGGCCTCCGGCTCGGCCGGCTCAACCGGCTCGGCGGCCTCGACCGGCTGGGACAACCCGGGTGGCACCCGGCCACGACGGTAGATCAGCAGGGCGATCGAGATCACGACAACGATGACCGAGATGAGCTGGGCCGTCGGGATGCCAAAGAACGTCCAATTGTCGACCCGCAGGAACTCGAGCATGAAGCGGACCGTCGCGTACCAGATGAAGAAGATCAGGGTGATCTCGCCGGTGCGCAGGCGGCTTGCGTAGCGCCGCGACAGCCACAGCAACGTGAGCATGCCGACCAACCCCGAGATCGACTCGTACAGGAACAGCGGCTGGAAGAGCGTGCCGACTGCGGTCGTACCCTCTGGCGGGCAGAGGTAGGCCGCGACCCGATGGGCGCAGTCGATGGGGATCCCCCACGGTGCGGTGGTCGGCGGGCCGTACAGCTCCTGGTTGAAGAAGTTGCCCCAGCGGGCGACGAACTCCATGGCAAACAGCCCGGGCACGATCACGTCGGCCCATGACCAGAACGACTGATGCTTCAGCCTGACGTACACGATCATCGCCACGAGCCCGGCGAAGATGCCGCCGTAGACGCCCAGGCCCGCGTACGGGGGCAGGACGATCTTGGTCAGGTCGTCCTTGTACAGGGCCCACTGGTCGATCACGTGGTACGCCCGCCCGCCGATCAGGGCGGCGATCGCCACGATGATCATCCCGTTGGCAAACAGCTCCTCGTCGAGGCCTCGCGCCCGGACCCCGGACCGGATGACGAAGTAGGCCAGGATCAAGCCGAGGGCGTAGCAGATCCCATAGAAGTAGATCGGGATCGGCCCGAGCTGGATCGCGATCGACGGAGGGGTGAAATCGAGCATCTCGGTCGAGTGTAGCGGGGCTCCTATACTTGGCGCCCATGAATGCCGATTTCCAGTGGTGGCTCCTGATCGTCGGCCTGGTGATCGGGGCGCTGCTCGTCTTCCTCGTGATGGCCGACTTCAGCCGGTCCGCCGACGAGCAGGCCGATGCCGAGCTCAGCCGCGAGGCCGACTGGATCGCCACCCAGTTCGCGCCGACCGATCACCCGCTCGCCCCGGCCCTCGTCGAGGACATCCTCCGGCTGAATCGCGACTGGCTTGCCGGACCCGCCCTTCAAGCCGAAGAGCTCGAACCTTTGGTCCCGGTCGACCCGCCGGTCGCGCCCGAGCCGCCGGTTCCGGCCGAGCCCGCCTGATCGCGGTCAGCCTGCCGCCGGTGTCGCAGCGCGGACCCGGCCCACGTGGAGGGCCACGGCACCCAGGGCCAGCCGGCGGAACGTGACATCAACGAGGCCCGCCCGGCCCATCGTGGCGGCCAGGACCTCGGCGTCGGGAAAGCCCTCGAGCGAGCTGGGCAGGTAGCGATAGGTGTTGCCGTGGCCGAAGGCGCCCGCCACGAGCGGAGGGAGTCGCCCGAATGAGGCTCGGAAGATCCGGCCCCAGGCCCGCTGCGGCGGCGTCGAGAGCTCCAGGCAGATGATCCGCCCGCCCGGCCGGACCACCCGACCCAGCTCCCGGAAGCCGGCCTCGTAGTCGGACAGGTTGCGCAAGCCGAAGGCAATCGTGGCGGCATCGAACTCGGCCGGCTCGAACGGCAGATGGAGCGCATTGCCCACCCGGAATGTGAGCTGGACGAGATCGCCGTACGCCTCGGCGGCCATGGCCACCATTGCCGGGGCGAGGTCGACGCCGACGACCCGGCCGAACGGCCCGACCTGGGCCGCCAGGCTGGCGCTCAGCTTGCCCGTCCCGCAGGCGACGTCCACGGCTGCCCCACCGGAGGCCAGCCCGGCAGCCTCCGCGGCCGCCCGCCGCCAGCGCCCATCGCCTCCGGCGGTCATGAGCGTGTTGACTCGATCGTAGACGGGGGCAATTTCGTCGAACATCGCACTGACGTCGGCCTCGGGCACGGGATTGCCAGTGCGCGAGACGGTCGGGCGAGGCATGATCAGCGGGCGCACCGGGATCGTCCGGCGCCCGCACTGGAGACTGACCCGTGACGACTGCCCCTGACGGGACGCCCGGGACCGACGGGCCGGATGACTCGGCCAGGTCCCAGGACGCCTGTCCGCGCTGCGGAGCCCATCGACTGGCCTTGCTCCGTATGCCCGAGATCGACGTGACCGACTATCACCCGCTGGACGAGGCCATCGGCATGGGCGTCGCCCCGAGCCTCGAGGAGCCTGCCATCGGCTGCCTCGCCTGCGGCGCCGAATGGCCCGACCTGGGCGCGTTCCGGGCCGAGGTCTCGGCCCACTGACCTGATCGCTTCCGGGTCCGGACGGATCCCGGGTACGAACGTCACTGGCTGATCGTGCCGACCAGGGCCGGCTCGCCCGTGCTGATCGTGCCATTGGCGTCCGCCAGCGAGACCCCGAAGGGCGTTGCCGGCGGCAGGCTTCCGAGCCCTTCGACCGGCCCAGCCCAGTAGGCCAGGCCGCCGCCCGTGTCCATCTGCCCGATGTCCTGGCGGGCACCGTCGACCAGCACCCAGCAGCGATATTGCTGGCCGTCCGGGGCCGCCGGCAGGTTCCTGGCAACGACCACGAGATCGGTCGACGTCGGCGCGTAGAGCAGGGTCCCCGTCGCCGGCGATCCGGACGGGCTGACCAGCTCGGTCCGCTGGGAGTCCGGTTGAGCGCTGACCTGCAGGCTCCAGCTGGCGAGGCGGGCGAGCTCACCCGCCGCTTCCACGCTCGCGGCCCGATCGGCATCATTGCGGCCGTTCACGACCGCAGCCGTGCCGATAATGGCCAGCACGATCGCCGCCGCCATGCCCAACGGCAGCGCGATCGTCCGAAGCGACCGGCGCCTGCGGGCAATCGGCGTCGGGGCGGGCGGGGCGACCGGGCCGCTGCCGGTGCCAGCCGGCTCGGCTGCTACCGGTCGGCGACCCACCTCGCGAATCAGGGCGAGCGTGCGCTCCCGGAGCTCAGGCGATGGTGCCTCGATCACGGCCTCCCGGATCAGCGGCGCAGCGGCCCGGAGTCGATCGGCCTCGGCCGAGCAGGCCGGGCAGCCGGCCAGGTGGTCGGCCAGGATCGAGGCGTCGGCCGTGTCGCCGGCGGCAATCCGGTCGAGACCGCCGGGCTCGACGGCCGCCAGCTCGAGCAGCTCCCGGGCCTCGCTGTGGTCGATCATCCGTCCACCCCTGCCACAGCGCCAACGTCATCGACCGGCATGAAGCCGGGGCCCAGGGCCGAGCGCATCCGCAGGAGCGCCCGGCGGGTTCGGGTCTTGACCGTCCCGATCGGCCAGCCCAGGCGCTCGGCGATCTCGCTCTGGCTCAGCTCGTCGCGATAGGCCAGGACCAGGACGGTTCGCTCAGCCTCGGGTAGCTCGGCCAGGGCGGACGCGAGCGACGACCGAAGCTCGACTCCGTCGAGGATGGCCGCGGGACCCATCACCGGACGGCCCGAGCCGACGACCGCGCCACCGGCGAGCAGCCGTTCGAGGGTGGCCGTGTCGCCTTCGTCGGGCAGGGCGATGTCCGAGACCGGGACGGTCGGCGGTCGGCGACCGAGCGCCCGCAGCCGGTCGATCGTTCGGTTCCGGGCAATCGTCAGGAGCCAGGCCGGCAACGAGCCCATCGATGGGTCGAATTGGTCGGCCCGATTCCACAGGGCGAGGAAGGTTTCCTGGACCACGTCTTCGGCAAGTCCCCGATCACTGGTGAGCCGGCGGGCGGTTGCGTAGACCGCGCCGGCGTACTGGTCATAGAGCGCGACGAGAGCGTCTTCCGAGCCGGACGCCACCGCTCGGACGAGCTCGGACTCCTCGCCTGTCATCGGCTACGCCACCGGATCGGCGTCGGTTTCAGGCACGATCGCAAGGGGCCGCTGCTCGAATGCACTGGAGTAGACCACGTCCGTCTCGGTCGTGTACACGAACGGGATCGCCTGGATCCGCTTCATCACCCGTTCCAGGTCGAGCGTGTCGGCCGCGCGCACCTTCAGCAGGTAGTCTGCTTCACCGGCGATGTGATGGCACTCCTCGACCTCTGGCAGGTCCCGGAACGCCTCGGTCAGGTCCGTGGTCGGCGGGCCGGGCGACTGGCGGATCCAGCTGAAGGCCAGGATCCCCCGGCCAACGGCCCGGGCGTCGAGCCGGGCGGCGTAGCCGGTGATCACGCCCCTGGCCTCGAGCTTCTTGACTCGCTCGTGGGCCGAGGGCGCGGTCATGCCCACGGCGGACCCGATGTCCGCGTAGGATGCCCGGCCGTCGCGCTGAAGGATGTCGAGAATGCGAAGGTCAGCTCGGCTAAGTCCGTCCTGTCGAGGCATCTGGTCCTTATTTGTTAGGTTAGATGGCTTTGACACCGTTGATTTGTTAGGTTACACTGCGAGGAGCAACCGGACGAACCAGCCCTCCACCGGCGGTGGAGGTTCGCGCTCGCGGATGGTGTCTGGAGAATTTGGAGGACCACGACATGCTGCTCGCCAGCGCCGTCGGCCTCCTCGCGCTCTTCGCGTTTGTGAGCATCCTGCTCTCTTCCGACGAAGGTCGAGAGGGCACCGATCCCAGCGATCACCTCGCAGCCTGGACCCGCTACGGAATGCGCTGATCCAGCGCGAAGGCCCAAGCCTACCCCTACGAGGCCCCCGAACGCCGGGGGCTTTGTTGATTCTCGGTCTCAGCCCGCGGCCTTGGGGCGTCGAGGCGCGTAGACGCAACCGCTCGTGCCGACCGGCATCCGGCCCGAGTTCGTCCGGCGGCGGCTCGAGTTCGTCCGGCTGCGGCCCGAGCTCTGTCACGACGCGCCCGACCTTGTGACAGATCGTTCATTGATCGTGGCTTAGGCCGGAGCTGTCGCTCGATTCGCGAGATTCGGGGGACCGCGCGGAGCAGATCACGCACGATCGAGCACGGCGGCCCCCGTCAGCGACCTTGATCGGGGTCCTCGAACCGGCATAAGCGTTCTCCAAGGAACGATCTGTCACGACTCGGGCATCGCCCGGTCCCACGACGCGCGGGCATCGCCGGGTCCCTGGTGCCCGGGGCTCACCAATTCCCGGCGGCGACTCGTTGCGCAATCCGGAGCGAACCGGCCGGCAGATGCGCCTCGAGACAGGTCACCCCTGCCGGGCCGACGACCGCGTCGTGGTCCGTGCCCGCCGGCAGCTCGAGGCGGTCGCCCGCCACGAGGTCGACCTGGAGGCCGGAGCCGGGCAACCCAAAGCGGATCGATCCCAGCGCGACCACGATCACCTTGTCGTACGCATGCCGGTGTGCGCCGTAGCGGTCGCCCGGCCCGTTGCTCCACCGGCCAGGATCCAGGCCCTCGGCGCGCAACCGCGTCCCGAGATCGCCGCTCCCGCTCACCTTCTGGCCGCCCGGCTCAGGCCGCGGTCACGCCGATCAGGCGGCCGACCACGAAGGTGACCGTCGCGGCGAGCCCGCCGATGAACACCTGTCGAAGGCCGCTGAACAATGCGTTCCGGCCGGTCAGCAGGCTGATCCCGATCCCGACCACGAACATCGCAGCCAGGCTCAGGATCAGGCTCGCGGCAAATGCCGAGCCACCCGAGGCCAGCAGGTAAGGCAGGACCGGGACCGCGGCGCCGATCGCGAACGCGACGAGCGACCCGAAGGCGGCCCGCCAGGGCGATCCCAGCTGATCGGGATCGAGGCCGAGCTCTTCCCGGATCAGGGTATCGAGGGCCGCATCCGGGTCCCGGAACAGCCGCGCGGCAACCCGGTCGGCCTCGTCCTCGGAGAAGCCCTTGGCCCGGTAGATCGAGGCCAGCTCGGCCTGCTCCTCGTCCGGCATTGCCTGCATCTCGGCCCGTTCCAGGGCGATCTGGCGCTCGTACAGCTCCCGTTGCGACTGCATCGACACGTACTCGCCGGCGGCCATGCTGAACGAGCCGGCCAGCAACCCCGCAACGCCGGCCAGCAGGATGAAGTGCGGGTCCGCCGAGGCGCCCGTGACGCCCATGACCAGCGAGGTGTTGCTCACGAGGCCGTCGGAGACCCCGAAGATCACCGCCCGGAGGGTGCCCGACTGGCCGGTCCGATGCCAGCGCTCGTTACGGCCGATCTCGCCCTTGGCCCGCGGCGCCTGGATCGTGCGCAGGGCCGCGACCTCGGTGTCGCTCGCCTCGGCCGGCGAGGCCTTGTCATCGAGCCGCCGCCAGATCTCGGCGTGCTCACGCTCGTCGGCGGCGATTGCCTCGACCTCGGGTGACACCTGCCCGGCGTAGGCATCCTCCTCGTCGCCCTCGAGCGCCTGGACGAGGTCGCTGACCGCGCGGGTGCCGAAGACACGGGCCAGGCCGATGATCAGCCGGACGCGCGGCCGCGGACCGCTCGGCGGTGGGACCGTGGCGCCCAGCTCGCGCAGCTTGCCGGCCCAGACCTCGGCGTGACGTCGCTCGTTGGCTGCGATCGTCCGGAAGGCCGTCGCCCGGCGCTCGTCCTTCTCGATCCCGGCCAGTGCGTCGTACAGGATGATCGCGTCGCGCTCGAGCTTGAGGTTCTCCAGGCTCTGCTGGAGGTCGATCGTGGCCACGAGCCGATGGTAGCCGCCTAGACTCGCAGCGATGACATCCAGGGAGATCCTGTACCTCGACAACGAAGCCGTGCGGACGGCGATGCCCCCGGTCGAGCGCCGGATCGAGCTGGCCGAACGGGCGATGGTGGCGCTCGTCGACGATGCCGAGCTGCCGCCCAAGATCGGCGTGCATCCCCGGCCGGTCGGGTCATTCGGGCACGCGATGCCGGCCTACCTGCGAGCGCCCGGCTCCGACCTGGTCGGCTTGAAGTGGGTCACGGGCTTCCCGGCGAACGGCGGCCTGGGGCTGCCGGCGATCCACGCCACGGTGATCGTCAGCGACCCGATGACCGGCCAGCCGTCGGCGATCCTCGACGGGGGCCCGATCACCGCCGATCGGACGGCGGCCGTCTCTGGGGTCGCGATTCGGCACTGGGCACGGCCACCGTCAGCCCGGGCGAGTCGCGTGGCAATCATCGGGGCCGGGATCCAGGCCCGTAGCCACCTGGCGGTGATCGGCCACCTCCTGCCGGGCGCCCACGTGGCGATCTTCGATCGTCATCCGGATCGCGCCGAGGCGCTCGCGGCCATGGCAGCCGGCATGCCGGAGATCGCCGCGAGCACGGCTCCCCAGACCCGATTCGAGGCGACCAGCGGGGCCGATATCGTGATCACAGCGGTGTCCTTCGGTCCAATCCGACAGACCCTGACCGGCGCCGACCTGGCCGACGATGCCCTGGTCATCGCTGTCGATTACGCCACGAGCGTGAATCACCTCGTCGCTGCCGAGGCGGGGCTGTTCCTCGTCGACGAGCTGGGCCAGTTCGAGGCCAACCGGGAGGCCGGCCAGTTCGACGACTACCCCGATCCGGCCGCGACGATCGGCCAGGCGATCGGCGATGGCGTCCCGCCACCGGCGACGGGAAGGACCCTCGTGACCCACCTCGGAGTGGGCCTGGCCGACCTCGTCTTCGCCGACGACATCGTCCACCGGGCAATCGACGCCGGGCTGGGCGTCTGGCTCTCGCGCTGAGGTCGCCCATGCGAATCGCCGGACGCCTGCTGTCGATCCTGCTGGTGCTGGTGATCGTGGTGATCCTGGCCACGGGTGGCCTGCTGGTGTGGGTCAGCCATCGCGCCCTGCCGACCACGAGTGGGTCGCTCCAGGCCGCGGGCCTGACGGCGCCGGTCAGCGTGACCCGGGATGCCTCCGGGATCATCAACATCACGGCGACGACGCCCCACGACCTGTTCCTCGCCCAGGGCTATGCCCACGCCCAGGAGCGCTTCTGGCAGATGGAGGTCTGGCGGCACATCGGCGCCGGGCGGCTGTCGGAGCTGTTCGGGCCGACCACCCTCAAGGAGGACGAGTTCATCCGAACGCTCGGTTGGCGGCAGGCCGCCCAGCGCGACCTCGATGTCGCATCGCCCGAGCTCAAGGCAGACCTGCGGGCCTACAGCGACGGCGTCAACGACTGGCTCTCGGCCAACAAGGGCCAGCTCGGCCTGGCGTTCGTCGTCGAGGGGCTCAAGGCCGGCCTCGGCGGCGGGCTGGGCGGCTACACGCCCGAGCCCTGGACGCCGCTCGATTCCGCGACATGGGCCCTCGTCCAGGCCTGGTCGCTCGGCGACAACTTCGATTCCGAGATCTTCCGGGTCCTGGCCGACGCAAGGCTGGGCAGCCCGGCCCGGACGAACGAGCTGACGCCGCCCTATCCATCGACGGCACCGGTCATCGCGCCGAGCAGCCTGTTCCAGCCGCCTTCGGCATCAGCCGGCGGAGCGTCCCCATCGGACTCGACCGGCCTCGACGGACAGAGCGCGGCCACGATCGCCTTGACCCCCGATCAGGCCAGCGGGCTGCAGGCGCTGGCCGCGCTGGGCCAGTCGATTGCCGCGACGGCCGGGATCGATCCGGCGGAGGGCCTCGAGGGCGACCACGGCGTCGGCTCGAATGACTGGGTCGTCGCACCTTCGAGGAGCGCGACCGGCCACGCCCTGCTCGCCAACGATCCCCACCTGGGGATCAGCATGCCCTCGATCTGGGTCATGAACGGCCTCCACTGCCAGACGGTCGGCCCAGCCTGCCCGTTCGATGTCACCGGGGTGAGCTTCCCGGGCGACCCACTCGTGATCCTGGGCCACAACGAGCGGATCGCCTGGGGCGCGACCAACCTCGGCCCCGACGTCGAGGACCTGTTCATCGAGAAGCCCGACCCGGGCAATTCGGCCGACTACCTGTTCAAGGGCAGGTCGATTCCGTTCGTGACCCGGACGGAGACGATCAGGGTGGCGGGCGAGGATCCGGTCACGATCACCGTGCGCTCGACCGGCCATGGGCCGATCGTGAGCGACGTGGACGACCGGCTGAAGGCGCTGCCCACCCTGTATGCCCTGCGCTGGACGGCCACGGCTCAGCCGAACGGCGACCTCGATGCGTTCCTGGCCCTCGACAAGGCGAGCAATTTCGACCAGTTCCGGGCGGCCCTCAAAGTCTACGGGGCACCGTCCCAGAACTTCGTGTACGCCGATGTCGACGGCAACATCGGCTACGAGGCGCCGGGCATCATCCCGATCCGCCAGGACAAGGACGACCTCGGCGATCGGCCGGTGCCCGGCTACGATGGCCTCCACGAGTGGACCGGAACGATCCCGTACGACGCCCTGCCCCACCTGTACAACCCGCCGTCGGGGATGATCGTGACGGCCAACAACAAGGTCGTGGACAGCTCCTATCCGTACTTCATCGCGAGCGACTGGGACCCCGGCTACCGGGCGACACGAATCCTGGAGCTGCTCAAGGCCGACGCGGCCAAGGGCGGCGTCTCGGTCGACGACATGCGCGCAATCGAAGCCGATACGAAGATCCTCCGGGCGGCCCTGGTCATCCCCTACCTGGCGTCGATCAAGCCCGCCACCGCCGATGGAGCGAGCGTGCTGGCCGCGATCAAGGGCTGGGGCAACGACTCCTGCGCAGTCGATAGCCGCGGCTGCGCGGCGTACATGACCTTCGAGGAGCAGCTCGAGCGACGCTTGTTCGACGACGACCTGGGCTCGCTCGCCCGCGAGTACGTCGGCAGCACCGAGAGCTGGCAGGCCCTGATCGAGCTCCTGGCCAGGCCCTCCGACCCGTACTGGGACGACGCGACGACGAAGGGCAAGGTCGAGACCGAGGCCGATATCCTGGCCGAAGCCCTCGACGACGCCGGGGCGGCGCTCCACTCGTCGCTGGGTGCCGACGCAGGCACCTGGACCTGGGGACGGATCCACACTGCCACGTTCCGCGAGGCCACCCTCGGCGAGAGCGGCATCGCGCCCCTTGAGTGGTACTTCAACAAGGGCCCATATCCTGTGGCTGGCGCGGCCGGGGCAGTCGACGCAACGTATTACCAGTTCAGCGTGGCCTACGACGATCCGTACGACAACACGATCAAGGCGGAAACCGGACTCCAGTCCATCTTCGAGATGACCAACATGCCGTCCTACCGATTCGACATCGACATGGGCAAGCTCGACCAGGCCCGGATCGTCACGACCACGGGCCAGTCCGGCAACCCGACCGACCCCCACTACGGCGACCTGATCGACGACTGGCTGGCCGGGCGCCAGGTTCCGCTGGCGTTCAGCCCGGCCGCCGTCCAGGCGGCGGCCGTCGTCACCCTGACTCTGACTCCATGACGTCCCGGACATCCACCAGGACGCCGGCCCGGACATCGGCCCGGCCCGACATCGCGGTCGTCGGGGCCGGCACGATGGGGGCCTGGACCGCCTTCTGGGCCGGTCAGGCCGGTCACGTCACGACCCTGGTCGATGCCTGGGGCGCCGGCCATCCACGGGCGACGTCAGGCGACGAGACCCGGATCATCCGGAGCTCCTATGGCTCCGACGTGCTGTATGCCCGCTGGGCGCGCATGGCGCTGGGCCACTGGCGCCGCTTTGGCGACGAGTGGGGTGAGCAGCTGTTCGAGCCGGTTGGGACCCTGTGGTTCGGTCGCCGCACTGACGGCTTCGAGGCAGCGTCACTGGCGGTCCTGCGGGCCGAAAGGATCCCGGTCGAGCAGGTTGGCGTCGACGAGGCACGACGGCGCTGGCCACAGGTGGCCTTCGAGGACGACGCGTTCGTCGTGTTCGAGCCGGAGGGCGGCGCCCTGCTCGCGCGCCGGGGCACGATGGCCGTGGCTCGGGCATTCGAGCGCGACGGTGGCCGGTTCGAGCGGGTGGCCGCCCGGCCCGGCCGGGTAGACGGCCGCCGCCTGGTCGACATCGTCTTCGACGACGAACGCCGGCTCGCTGCCGGGACGTTCGTCTTTGCCGCGGGTCCCTGGCTACCCCGGCTGTTCCCCGAGCTGCTCGGAAACCTCATCCGGGTCACGAAGCAGGACGTCTTCTTCTTCGGGCCGTCCGGCGGTGACAATCGCTTCGGACGCGATCACCTGCCAACGTGGGTGGATTTCGATGCCGCCTTCTACGGGGTGCCCGGGATCGACGGCCGGGGACCGAAGCTGGCCCCCGACCGCTACGGCCCGGTCTTCGACCCCTCGCTCGGTGAACGGATCGTCGATCCCGATTTCGACCCGGCTCGCCCGGGCGTACGCCGCGCGGCGCTTCCCGGCCCTGGCCGGCCAGCCGATCGTGGAGACGCGGGTCTGCCAGTACGAGACCACCCCGGACAGCCACTTCATCATCGACCGGCATCCCGACCTCGACAACGTCTGGATCGTCGGCGGCGGTTCGGGCCACGCCTTCAAGCACGGGCCGAGGATCGGCGAATACGTCGTCGAGCGGATCGGTGGCGCACCGGCCGGGCCGGACGAGGAACGCTTCGGACTCGTCGCGGCGCGCCGGCCGGACAGCTCGCTGCGGACCGGCGGCGACGAGATGGTCGCCGGCTGGCAGGGCTACTGAGGCGCTATTCGTTGACCTGAAGTGGCCCGTCGGCCTCGAGCTGGACCCGGCCGTTCTCGACGACCACTTCGTAGCGGGCGATCGGCTGGTCGGCCGGAGGATCGAGGGCCTCGCCCGTATCGAGGTCGAAACGCGACAAGTGCAGCGCACAGGTCAGGCTGGGGCCGGTCAGGAATCCCCGGTCGAGCTCGAAGTACTCGTGGCTGCAGATCCCCTGGAAGGCCCGGTACTCACCGTCGACGTTGACTACCAGGACCGGTTCGACCCCGTCGATCCAGGCCATCTTCATCTCGCCGGGTCCCACCTCGTCGGCGGCCAGCAGGTCGATCCGCATCAGGCGGCAGAGGCGTCCGCCACGCGTCCGGCCCACTTGGCCTCGAGCAGCTCACGCAGGCGATCCTGCGCATCCGCCGTCGGGACCCGCGCGACGACCGGCTCGAGGAAGCCGAGGACGATGAACTTGCGCGCTTCGTCGGGCTCGATGCCGCGGCTCTCGAGGTAGAACAGCTGGGTCTCGTCGATCGGGCCGACCGAGCTCGAGTGAGCGGCCCGGCGGCAATCCGGTTGGTCGATCTCGAGGCTCGGGATGGCCACGGCGCGAGCAGCCTTGGACAGGTTCATGCCGAACTCGCCCAGGAAGCTGTCGGTGCCGACCGCCGTCTTCTCGATCGTGATCAGTCCCTTCATGAACGTCCGCGCCCCGTCCTTCAGGGCGCCCTTGCTGAGCAGGTTGCCGGTCGTGCTCCGGCCGACGTGGGTCGTGAAGCTGGTCAGGTCGAACAGCTGGCTGCCATCGCCGAAGACGATCTCGACCTGCTCGACCGAGCTGCGATCCCCGTTCAGGCGATTGTCGACCCGGCTGCGGACCAACCGGCCGCCGATCTGGGCGAGGGCCCAGTGCAGGCTGGCTCCTTCGCCAATGTCCGCCTGGCGCTGCTGGAAGGCGATCGTGTTGGCCGGCAGGTTCTGGATCGACGCAACCGACAGTTCGGCGCCGGCGGCCAGGTGGAGCTCGAGTGAGCCGCTGAAGAGCGCCTGGGCAGCGCCTTCAACGTAGGCCGGCCCGCCGGACGACTCGAATTCCTCGAGGACCGTCGCCGACGCGCCCGCCTCGAGGTCGATGATCGTGCGGGTCAGGAGGGCATGACCGGCCCGGCCTGCCCGCCAGCGGAGGATGATCGGACGGTCCAGCTTGACGCCCGCCGGCACGTGCAGGACCACGCCCTGGTTCCAGCCGGCCCGGGTCAGCTGGGCCAGCTTGTCGTCGGCCGGCAGCGCCGCCGGGTCGGCCAGCAGCCGCCGAGCGAGGGTTTCGTCGTGGCCGAGCAGGCCCTCGAGGCTGTCCAGGACGACCCCGGCCGCCCGCGCCTCATCGTCGACGGCGAGCTGCTCGATGCCGTCCTCGATGAACGAGGCGATGCCGGCCACGCCCGCGGGCAGCCTGCGGGGATGGCCCGCCGAGGGTGCCGCCGACGGGGCGGCCCACGGCACGACGTCGGCCAGCTGGGCGAGGCGCAGGTCGAGGTAGGTCGTGTACAGCCGGTTGCCCTCGACCGGCAGGGCGGCCCACCGTTCGAATGCCGAGCGACGGTCGGCGGCCAGCCAGTCCGGCTCCTGGTGAGCCCAGGATTCGACCAGCCCCTGGTCGAGATTGAAGGTCAGATCGGTGGGAGCCTGCCGCGGGGTACGGCCCACGGTCATCCGAGCGACCCCTCCATCTCGAGCTTGACCAGCCGGTTGAACTCGATCGCGTACTCCATCGGGAGCTCCTTGGTGAAGACCTCGAGGAACCCCTGCACGATCAGGTTCTGGGCCTCGTTCTCGGTCAGGCCGCGGCTCATCAGGTAGAAGATCTGGTCGGCGCTGATCTTGCCCACGACCGCTTCGTGGGTCATCGTCGTATCGTCTTCCTGGATGTCGATGTACGGGTACGTGTCGCTCCGGCTGATGTCGTCGAGCATCAGCGCGTCGCACCGGACCGAGGCGACCACGTTCGTTGCGCCCGGGGCAACCTTGAGCGAGCCCCGGTAGGTGGCCCGGCCGCCGTCCTTGCTGACCGACTTGCTGACGATCCGGCTGCGCGTGTTCTTGGCCAGGTGGATCGCCTTCGCCCCGGTGTCCTGGTGCTGGCCCTTGCCCGCGACCGCGACCGAGATGACGTCGGCCGTGGCGCCTTCGCCAATCAGGTAGATCGCCGGGTACTTCATCGTCAGCCGGCTGCCCGTGTTCGCGTCGATCCACTCGACAGTCGAGTTCGTGTGGGCATGGGCACGCTTGGTGACCAGGTTGTAGACGTCGTTCGACCAGTTCTGGATCGTGGTGTAGCGGACCTTCGAGCCGGGCAGCGCGATGACCTCGACGACCGCGGCATGGAGCGAGTCGGTGGCATAGATCGGGGCGGTGCAGCCCTCGATGTAATGCACCCGGGCACCTTCGTCGACGACGATCAGGGTCCGCTCGAACTGGCCGGTGTTCTCGCCGTTGATCCGGAAGTAGGCCTGCAGCGGCAGGGGCACCTCGACGCCCTTTGGCACGTACACGAACGAGCCACCCGACCAGACCGCGCTGTTGAGCGCGGCGAACTTGTTGTCCTCGGGCGGCACGACCGTGGCGAAGTACTTGCGGAAGATCTCGGGGTATTCCTTGAGCGCCTGGTCGGTGCCCATGAACACGACGCCGATCTTGCTGAGCTCCTCGCGGACCGAGTGGTAGACGACTTCGCTGTCGTACTGGGCGCCGACCCCGGCCAGGAACTTGCGCTCGGCCTCGGGGATGCCCAGCTTCTCGAACGTGGCCTTGATCTTCTCGGGGACGTCGTCCCAGGACTTCTCCTCGCCGGCCGATGGCTTGCGGTAATACACGATCTTCTCGAAGTCGATGTCGAGCAGGTTGCCGCCCCAGCTCGGCATCGGCCGCTTGAGGAAGTGCTCATAGGCGCGCAGGCGGAACTGGAGCATCCAGTCGGGCTCGCCCTTGAGGGCGCTGATCTCCTCGACGGTCGCGCGGGTCAGGCCCCGCTTGGTCTGGGCGAGGTAGTCGATGTCGTCGTGGAAGGCGTATTCATCGCGGCGGTCGCTGACGAGTTCGCGGGTCGTCGTCATCAGGTCTCCAGGCGGCAGGGCTGCCGGTCGGCACGGATCAATCGCTAATCCCGACTCATATTATCGGAATTCCACGCCCGAGCGTCAACGAGGCTCGGTCCGCCACGTCGATGGTGCGCCAAAGCCCTCGATTCGTTGTGCCCGGGCTGTATGGTTGGGCGGTTGGTCGCCCCGACGTCCAATTGGATCGTCGGGAGCTGCCTGAGGGAGTTGCGTCTGATGATGGGGATCTTTGGGGCGATCCTGCCCCGCTTCGTCCTGCTCGTGGCCTGGACGAATGACCAGTCCTTCTGGGCAAACCTGTTCGGGGCGCCGATCTGGTTCGTGGCCGGGTTCCTGTTCCTGCCCTGGACCACGCTGATCTATGGCCTGCTCGCGGCGAACGGGATGAGCCTGCTCAACTGGATCTTCGTCCTCTTCGCGATCGGGGCGGACCTCGGCACGTGGGGCGTCGGCGCGCTGGCAGCGCGCAAGCAGACTTCGTCCTACATGGGCAACTAGGACCCCGCCAGGGGGTCCTTCACCGCGCGGCCTACTTCGCGCCGGGGATCGGTCCTTCGCGCAGGCCGAAGACGTTGCCGTCGGGATCCTTGAACCAGGCGCCCCGGGCCGCTCCGATCTGGGCGATGTGGTTGACCGTCCTGGGCGTCTCGTAATCCTCGAAGGTGACGTCCCGGGCGGACAGCTCTTCGATCACGGCGTCCAGGTCAGCGACCTCGAAGTGGGCCACCGTCTGGCCCACATTGGGCTGGCCGCGTCGCACGGAGACCTGCGATCCCGCGCCGGCGCCGAAGCGGATCGCGAACGGCGTCTCTTCCAGGACGGTCAGACCGAGCCGCTCCGCGAAGAACTGCCGGGAGCGCTCGAGGTCCGTGACGGCGACCGTCGGAACCAACATCGAGTCAACGAGCATCGTGATCTCCTTCAGGGTCTGATCTGGACTTCCGCTTCGATCTCGACTGGAATCCCGAACGGCAGCTCGGCCAGGCCGACCGCAGAGCGGGCATGGGCGCCGGCCGGCCCGTACAGCTCGATGATCAGGTCGGAGAAGCCGTTGATCACCGATGGCTGGCGCTGGAACCCGGCCGACGAGCTGACCATCCCGAAGACACGCAGCCAGGCGGTCACCCGATCGAGGTCGCCGAGCTCGCGCTTCAGGCTGCCCAGGATTGATAAGGCCGTCATCCGGGCTGCCTGGTAGGCCTGCTCCACCGACACATCGGTGTCGACCTTGCCGTACGGGCCGGCGAAGGTACCGTCTTCGTTCTGGGGCCCGTGGCCGGACAGGTACGCCCGGTCTCCGACAAGCCGGACCGGGCTGAATGGAAGGATCACGCCCGGCGGCGGCTGCATCGGCGGCGGCAGGTGCAGCCCGAGCGCCTCGAGCCGCTCCTCGATCAGCATCGCGTTGAGATCCTCGTGCGGAGTGTCCGCTCAGGTTAGGTGGATTCGCTTCTGCCGATATTCATGACAGGTTTCGTCATGATCCACGACTAGTCTTCGACCTGTAGATCAGGACGTTCGACGAACGAGGAGCATGCGATGTTGAACCTGGAGCTGGCCCGGATCGTGACCGCCGAACGCCGCCGCGAGACCGACCAGGCCGTCCGCCTGAGCCCCCATCGGATCGCCCTCGCGGAACGCTTCGCCGAGCTCAAGGCCGCCAAGGCCGCCTCCTCGGCCAGGCTCGATGGCGGCCCGACCCATGGCACGAAGCCGGCCCTCGGGCCATCCCGTTGAACGCGACTCAGACGACCGCGTAACGCTCGACCAGCTGACCCGCGAGCTGGCGGATCTCGGTCCGCAGTTCGATCGGCTCGACGACCTCGATGTCGGGGCCCATCGACAGCAGGTGGCCGGCGACCTCGTCCGGCCAGTCGAGGCGCAGGCGGAGGCCCAGCCAGCCCTCCCCGACGAGACCCTCGACCGGCTCGGCCTCGTCCATCACCCGCGCTCCGACGACCTCGCGAAGCCGGCCCGCCCGGTCGGATCGGACCCGGAGGGTGATCTCCGTTCGCGGCGTCGACTGCTCGTAGGCCGCCGTCGATTCGGCCCAGTACGCGGCCAGGTCAAACCCGGGCGGACGATCGAATCGCTGGTCGGTGAGCTCGGCAGCCACAATTCGTGACACCCGGTAGGTGCGGATCTGACCGTCGGTCGAGGCCACCACGTACCAGATCCCGGCCTTCAGGACGAGCCCCAGCGGCTCGAGCTCGCGCGACACGATCCGGTCGCGCCGGTAGTCGATGCGAACGCGCCGGCTCTCCCAGACAGCCTCCGACATCGCCGCGAGGCAGGGCACCGGTTCGGATCCGTGGTACCAGCCGATCGCGTCGAGGTGGAAGCGTTCGACCAGCCGCGACGCCCGGGTGCGCAGCTCGGGCGGCAGGGCGGCCAGCACCTTCAGCCTGGCCGCCGCGACCACCGTGCCCAAGCCGAGCTCGGCCGCGGGACCGGGCACGCCGGCCAGGAACAGGCCCTCGGCCTCGTCCGCGGTCATCCCGGTCAGCCGCGTCCGGTAGCCGTCGACCAGGCGGATGCCGCCATACGGTCCGCGCTCGGCATAGATCGGGACACCCGCCGCCGAGAGCTCCTCGACATCGCGGTGGATCGTGCGTTCGGAGACCTCCAGCTCAGCCGCGAGCTCAGCCGCAGTCAGCCGGCCACGGCTCTGGAGGAGGAGCAGGAGCGATACGAGGCGGGAGGCGCGCATCGCCGAAGGATAGCAGCATTCCTGCCAGTTCCTGTCATGAACCTTCCACCGGCTCAGCAGCCTCCGACCAGTGCAGCCGGCGGGCGATCCCGGCCAGACGTCCCTGCGAGACGGCCACGCCGAGGACGACGATCAGGCCACCGATCGGTTCATTCCAGGTCAGGGGCTCAGCCAGGAAGACGAACCCGACGAGGATCGCCACGAGTGGCGTCAGGTACGTCACCGTGCTGGCCGTGGTGGCCCCGGCGGCCGCGACGATCCGGTAGTTGAGGACATAGGCCACGCCCGTGCCCAGGGCCCCGAGGGCGACCATGCTGAGGACCACGCTGGTCGTGATCGGGCCGGTGGTTGGACCGGAGAGCGCCGCGAGCGGCAGGAGCAGCAGGGTTGCCGCCAGCATCTGGCCGGTCGCCAGCGCCACCGGCCCGTCCGCGTTGCCGGTCAGGTGGCGACGGCTGTACGGGAACGCGATGCCATAGCAGCAGATCGCCCCGATGCAGGCCAGCACGCCGGTCAGCTCCCCGCCACCGAGGCCGTTCCAGATCCCGACCACGACGAGCAGGCCGCTGAACCCGATCAGCAGGCCGGCGACCCGGCTGCGGGTGGGCTCCTCTTCGGGGAATGCGGCCAGGATCACGGCCAGCGTCGCCAGCGGCGTGGCCCCGTTGATGATCCCAGCGAGGATCGAGCTGACGTGGGTCTCGCCGTACGAGAACAGGATGAACGGGATCGCGTTCATAAGGACCGCCATCACGAACAGGTGGCGCCAGGTCGAGCGGAGGCGAGGCAGGCGCGTCCGGGTCGCGCCGGCCAGGATCACGAGGGTGATCGCGCCGATCGCCACCCGGGCGAACGCAACCTGGATCGGGTTCAGGCCGGCCAGCCCGAGCTTGATGAACAGGAAGGAGCAGCCCCAGATCCCGGCCAGCACGACGAACCCGACCTGCCAGGGCAGGCGTGGCGCGGATCGCCGAGCGGGTTCGGTCGTCGTCATGCCCGGGCGTTGCGCTTGGAGCGCGGGATCGTCGTCATCCTGGTCGTTGGCACCTCATGCGTTGGAACACGCCAACGCTCCAATTCGTTGCGGGCCAGACTGAACTTCGAACACCGAGACAGCGTATCCCCCGACGAGGAGGTCGATCCCATGCCTGATTTGGCCCGCCCGGCGGGTTTCTCGCTCGAGGACGCAGTCCTCGACATCGGCGGAGATATCGGTGCCCTGATCCTGTACACCAACGCCGACCTCGCCGGACGTGAGATCGAGGTCAGCCGGATCGATGAGCCCGATCCCAGGCACGACGATGCGCATGTCCACGACGGCGGGCACCAACATGGGCCCGAGCCTGACCACGTTCACGGGCAGGGACATGAGCACCGGGTCCACACGGCGATCCTCGAACGTCGCGCCGGTGGAGCCGTGACCTATGCCGGGATCTACCCCGAGCTGACCGCCGGCCGGTACCGCGTCTGGATCGACGATCCGGCCCTTCCGGACCAGGTCACGATCGTCGGCGGCGAGGTGGCCGAGCTCGACTGGCGCTGATCCGGCCGCTAAGCGGTTCCGCAGGGCCCCCGTCGACTGGCCGGCCCCGCCAGCGCCGTCCGCAGGCACGCCTGCCCGTCGAACCGGCCTTTGTGGCGTGGCTTCTACGCGGAGTGCCCATGGAGCGAGCAGCCGGTTCGTCAACTTCCGGATTGGGACCTCCCTGCCCAGACCTGGAGAGCTGGGCCGGAGGTGCGGGGCCGCGGGCCCGGGCCCGGAGGTGCGGGGCCGCGGGCCGCAGGCGCCGATCCGGCCGCCAAGCCTCCCCGCCTTAATGCCAAATTCGCGCTGTGGCGGTCCTTATGGTCGGTCGGCCCCTTCCAGCCTCGGTCGAGGTCCCATGCCTGGCGAGGGTCGTGCACGAGTCCGGGAGTGGCTAGCCAATCCAGGGCTCCTTCGAGCCCGCGAGTCGCCATAGGAGTCACTCCAGCGCGAATTTGTCAGGAGGCGCGCCGGGGACATGGGCGGGGCAAGCGCCAGGGGTCGCCGGGGACGTGGGCGGGGCAAGCGCCAGGGGTCGCCGGGGACATGGGCGGGGCAAGCGCCAGGGCTCGCCGGGGACGTGGGCGGGGCAAGCGCCAGGGCTCGCCGGGGACGTGGGCGGGGCAAGCGCCAGGGCTCGCCGGGGAAGTGGGCGGGGCAAGCGCCAGGGCTCGCCGGGGAGGTCGCCGAGGTCGACTGGCGAAGCCCGCCCGGCTGAGCGGTGGAATCGAGAAGCCCGGCGGCGTCGCGGCCACCGGGCTTCGTCGGAGCGGCGGGTGAACCGCCGGAAGCGTTACGGAATTTCGTAGCCGCTCTTCGGATTGAGCAGGTACGGGAACTTGCTGCCCACGCCGGGGCCCTTCGTCCCGTCATCGACGACGCCGGCGGCCCCATCCGGGGTGAAGCTCGGGTCGACCAGCGGGATCGTCAGGCCGGCGATCGCCCGGACCTCGATGGTCACGACGTCGTCGGCGAGGCGCCGGCCGTTCGGGTAGCCGGCCAGGTCGCCACCGAGGATCCCCAGCGGGCTCGGCTTGCTCTTGGTCGGGGGAATGGCCAGGTTGAGCCGGAGCAGGTCCGCGATCACTGGCCCGGTGTAGTTCTGGAAGCCCGTGATGATGCCCGACGGGATGCCGGTCATCAGGATGGCCTGGAGGTCGGCCCGCGGCTTCGAGTACGCGGCAAGGTTCGGGAAGACGCCCGGGTACAGGACCGGAAGGAGTCCGGCCAGCTCGGGATGGAGGACCTGGTTGACGAACTGGCTGTCCTTGTTGGGACGCTCCGAGTTCCAGTAGTCCTTCTGGGCCATCGGGGTGACGACCTCGTTGATCAGCGGGTTGCCCAGGCGCGAGACCTGGACCCACGGACCGGACTCGACGTCCTTGGCACCGCTCAGGATCCGTGCCTTGCGCCGGCTGGCCCGGGCATACATGCCGATGACGGACCGGGGGTCGGCCGGGTCGGTCGGCTTCCAGCCACCCTTGGTCAGGCGAGTCTTGGGAACCTGGATGGCGATCGTGTGGACGCTCAGGTTCTTCAAGCTGTTGTGGCCGGCGGCATTCGCCGACGGGATCAGGTGCAGGCTCTCGAACGGGCGCAGCGTTCCGAGGTCGAAGATCGAGCCGAGGTCAACGAAGAATCCGTCTCGGCGCGGTCCCGCGAAGACCTTGCTCCCGTCGGACAGCGTATGGACTGCCTTGGCCGACAGCGCCGCGTAGTTTGGTGTCGAGCGCGGGCCGATGTTGGCCGGGGGGCACAACAGGTCGGTCCCCAGGACCTGGGTCTTGCCGCCCGAGACGCGGGCGACAGAGTAGGTCTGGACTCGATTCCAGCTCGAGCTGGTCAGGCTGGTGATCTGGCCCGTGTTGTACAGGAAGGTGTTCGGGTTCTTGACGTGGGTCTTGAACCGGAACTGGTAGACCACGTCGGCATCGGCGTTCTGGTCATTGTCGACCACGAACTCGTACAGGACGTCATCGCCGAACTCGTAGAAGTTCGGACCGCCGGCGGGCGCCTCGCCCGGGATGTAGTTCATGATCATCGTCACGAAGTCCGGCTTGTCCGGGCTGACGAAGGCGTACGTATCGGTATTGTCGGCGACGGGATCCTTTGAGATCGACGGCGCCTCGCGGTGGGAAGACATCGACTAGGCCTCCTGCCCGGCCGTCCGCGCGCCCTTGAGCAGGCGAGCGACAAGCTCGGGATCGTGGAACGTCGTCTCGGCCGTGCCGACCATGAGCAGTACCTCGCCTGTCGAGGCGTCCTGGACGTGGGCAACGACGTCTTGGCCAACGGGGCTGAGATCGAGGGCGGCCTGCTGGGTCGAGCGGGTGGCAGCAACCGGGGATGCTGCGGCGATGAGGCCCGGCAGGGCGACAATTCCGCTGGTTGCCGCAACGCCGGCGGCGGTTGCGGCGGCGGCGCGTCCCATGAACGCGCGTCGTGAGAGTTCAGTCATCGGTTCCTTCTCCATCGGGGACGATGCAGACATCAGCAACAGACGGAAGCTTGGCCATGGCCACCTCGTGGGTCGAAAGTCGGCAGGGCGGGCACTCGCTCGTCCGGACTCGTCGGGAGTACGTCCTCCATCGGTGCCCGGATGAATGGCGGCCGAGATTGCCGACAGGGCCAATTGCTCGGGCTAGCTCGCCCTGGGGTTCCTGACGCTCCGGGGCCGCGCCGAGCCGGTACGATCCGGCGATGACCGCCCCCCGCCGGGTGAGCGCCGCCGCCGCCCGCCGCTTCATGGTGCTCAGACATGGCCTCGCGCCGCCCCGCTCGCTGCCGCCCGAGCCGGCCAGCGTGATCGCGGTCGTGAACCGGCTTGGCTCGCTCCAGTTCGACCCGCTCGAAGTGGCCGGCCGCAATCACGACCTGGTCCTGCTTGCCCGGATCGAGGGCTATCGACGGGAGTGGACCGATTCACTGCTGTACCGCGAGCGGGTCCTGTACGAGACCTACAACAAAGGCCTCAGCCTCGTGCCCACGGCCGAGCTGCCCTACTACCGCGTCGCCTGGGATCGAAGCTCCCGGCGCCACGACGCCGGCTCGTTCGACGAGCACGCCCCGCTCGTCGCCGAGCTGCTCGACCGGATTCGGGCGAACGGCGAGCTGTCCTCGACCGATGTCGAGCCGCGGGCGGCGATCGACTGGTACTGGCGGCCGACCAACCAGGTCCGGGCGCTCCTGGAGGCGTTGGGCGAATCCGGGGTCCTCGGGCTGTCCCGGCGGGCCGGCAATCGACGCTACTACGACCTCGTCGAGCGGCTCTTCCCGCCGGACCTGCTGGCCGACCGCCGGGACGAGCACGACCAGATCCGGCACAAGCTCCTGTCCCGCTTTCGCGCCCACGGCATGCTCGGCCGGTCGGGCCAGGCCGAGCTCTGGCTGGGCCTGGGCAAGGCGGTCCCCGGTCCCGACGATCCGCCCTGGCAATCCCGGACGGGCCTGCGCGCCGAGCTCGTCGAGCGGGGCGACCTGGCTCCGGTCGAGGTCGACGGAATCAGGGGAGAGCGCTACGTCCTTGCCGCCGAGCTGGCCATCCTGGACGCCGCCGAGGCCGAGCTCGGGGCTGCTCGCGATCCTGGTGGGCTACCACCGGGCGTGGCGTTCCTGGCACCGCTCGATCCGTTCGTCTGGGACCGCGACTTCCTGCGCAGCCTGTACGACTTCGACTATGTCTGGGAGGTCTACGTCCCCGAGAAGAAGCGACGCTGGGGCTACTACGTCCTGCCGATCCTGTTCGGCGACCAGCTCGTCGGCCGGATCGAGCCGCGGATCGAGCGCAAGTCGGGGACCCTCCGGATCCTCGGCCTGTGGTGGCAGGCGGGCTTCGACCCCCTGGCCGCACCCGGATTTATCGATGCCTTCGCGGCGGCGCTCGAGGCGCACGGGGCATTCGGCGGCGTAGCCAAGATTGCGCTGCCCAGGGCTCACGTCCACCGGCTGCTAGTGGCCGCCGTTCGCGAGCGCCTCGGCTGACAACACGGGCGGCATGCGCCTGTGGGACGATTCGCGTCGCGAACGAACCACTTGATGCGGCCGACCAATGCCGCGACAACGAGGAGAACGCCATGGCCGCAGTCCGTCAAGCCGATGCCACCTGGTCGGGCAACCTGCCCGACGGCAAGGGCACCGTCAGCGCTATCTCGAGCGGCGCGTTCAACGCACTGCCGACCACCTGGGCCTCGCGAATCGAGGCCTCGGACGGGCGCACCAGCCCGGAAGAGCTGCTGGCGGCGGCGCACGCTTCGTGCTTCTCGATGGCCTTCGGCAACGAGCTTTTCAAGCGCGGCTTCACCGCCGATCGCCTGGCCGTGACGGCCAATGTCACGCTCGACCTGACCGATGCCGGCCGCCGGGTCATCTCGAGCGCCCTCACCGTCAGCGGCGTGGTCCCCGGCATCGACGCCGCGACCTTCGCCGAGATTGCCGAAGTTGCCAAGAACGGCTGCCCGATCTCGAATGCGATCAAGGGCAACGTGATCCTGAGCGTCGAGCCGACGCTCGAGGCGTGACGCCCGCCTAGCTGGCCAGGATCCGGGCGGGATTCAGGACGGTCATCTGGTGGATCGCCTCGTCCGGGATTCCGGCCGCCCGTAGCCGGGGCAGGAACACCTCGATCAGGTACACGTAGCCGCTCCCACCGTAGGCCTTGAGCTGGCTGTTGTGGCAGACGTCCTGGCTGAGCAGGAGGCGATCGGCGTGGCCACGCTCAATCAGCTCGCGGGCGAGGTCGATGATCCGGGGCTCGCCGGAGCGCTCCATCGGGGTGAAGCTCATCCCCAGGAAGTCGAACTCGAGGCTGGCCCCACGCCGGATGATCTCGAGGTAATGGTCGAGCGACGGATACGAGTCGCAGTGCCCGATCACGACCCGGGCCGGGTCCACCCCTTCGTCCTCGAAGACCTGGAGCTGGGCCAGACCCACCGCCGACATCACCGAATGGGTCGTGATCGCCAGGCCGGTCTGTCGCGCGGCGCGCCCGGCCGCCCGATGGACCCGCTCCTCGAGCGCCGAAAGCCACGGCTTGTCGGTTCCGATCTCGCCGATGATCCCGGGCCGAATGCCGGTGTCGGCCCCGCCTGACTCGATCTCGGCGACGAGCCGATCGGCCAGCTCGGCGACCGATGACCGGTCGAGGAGGGCCTCGGCCGGGTAGTACGACTCCCGGTACCAGCCCGTGCCCATGACGACGTGCAGACCGGTCGCCTGGGCGTAGCGCCGGAGGCGGGCGGGATCCCGGCCGACGCCGGGCAGGGTCAGGTCGACCAGTGTGCCGCCGCCGGCCGCCCGATACGCGACCAGCTCGGGCACGACCAGCGAGTCGTCGGGGCTGAGCTCCCAGTAGTCCCAGCGGTTGGGGACCTGCCACAGGTGGATGCCCGTGTGCTCATGGGGCAGGACAAAGCCGAGATCGGCGACAGGGACGCGACCGAGAACGGTCTGGGCCGACCCGGCCGGCACCGATGCTGCCATGGCCGGAGTCTAGCTGAGCTCCGCGGTGGTCCTCGGCCCGGCCTGCGGGCGCTCGATCGGCTGCCCGGCCACGACCGGGAGCGTCGGGCGGGCGGGAGCGGAAGCGGCTGCCAGGAGAAGCTCGGCAATCGACCTCGCCCGCCGCTCGGCCGACGATCGGCGGTGTGCCTGGCCCTCCTCGACCCGCTGGAGGAGCAGGCCGTCGAGCATCGCCGACAGGCCACCGGAGACCGATTCCACGTCGAGCCAGGCCGGCAGGTCCCCCGTCGCCATGCCCTCGCCAAGGAGGATCCCGGTGACGGTCATGAGCTGCTCCCGCCGGCGCACGAGCATCTCCCGAACCGCCGGTTCCTGGTCGGCGACGGCCCATGCCTGGACGAGGAACGTGGACATCCCGTCCCGGTCGCCGGCCGGCTCGACCGAATCGAAGAAGAAGGTGATCCCGGTCGCCAGCCGTGCAGCGAGCGTATCGGCGCGGGCAAGCCGGTTGGCCAGCTCGCCGATCCCCTGCCCGGTGGTCAGGTCGCAGGTCGCCAGGAACAGCTCGTCCTTGCCCTTGAAGTAGGTATAGATCGCGCCGACCGATAGGCCACTCTCCCGAACGATGTCCTGGACCGTGGCCCGGTGATAGCCGAGATCGCCGAAGACCTTGAGCGCAGCCACGCTGATCCGGGAGCGAATCTCGTATTCGTGGGCGACACTGACGCGGGGCATTGGGTGGAGTGGCTCCTGTTGTCAAGGAATGGACGCTCCTCGATCATAGGCCGGTGCAGGCCGACAGTGCAAGCACGCGCCTCATGGCCGACGCTTGACAAGGAGAACCACCATTCTCTATCGTGGACCGAGCGGTCAGTGTTGATCCAGGGCTCGAGGTCGCGGCCCATCCAGGAAAGGTCGTTCGATGTTTGCCCGCTGGGGCCTGTTCGTCTATCGCCGGCGCCGCGCTTTCGTCGTGGGCGCCGTCGCCTTCGCCCTGTTCATGGGCTTCTTCGGGCTGAACGCCTCAAGCCATCTGAGCTCCGGCGGCTGGCTCGAATTCGAGCTCTGAAATCGGCTGCGGTCGACCAGCGCCTGGCCGCCGAGTTCGGCGGCGGCAACAGCAGCATCATCGCCCTCTTCCATTCCACGGGTCCGGCCGGCGCCACGTCGGCCCCGTTCCAGGCGGCCATCGCCCAGACGCTCGCGCCGCTGGCCAGCGATCCGCACGTGAGCGGCGTGGTCGGCTACGCCCAGACCCACGACCCGCGCTTCGTGAGCACCGACGGCCAGTCCACCTACGCCGTGATCCAGCTCAACGTGACCGACGAGCAGTCGGTCGACCTGGTTGATGGCATCCGGTCCGAGCTCGTCGCCCCGGCCGGCTTCAGCTATCAGCTGACCGGCTATGGGCCGATCACCAAGGATGCCGCGGCACTTTCCGAGAAGGACCTGGCCCGGGCCGAGACCGTATCGCTGCCGATCGTCGCGCTCATCCTGATCCTTGTCTTCGCGTCGTTGATCGCCGCTTCGATGCCGCTCCTCGTGGCCGGGCTGGCCATCCCGACGACCCTTGGCCTGATCTACTTCGTCAGCCGCGAGATCGAGATGAGCGTCTACGTGATCAACATCGCGACGATGCTCGGACTGGCCCTTTCGATCGACTACTCGCTGTTCATGGTCAGCCGGTTCCGGGAAGAGCTGGCCCGCGGACGGACCGTCGGTGAGGCCGTGGAGAAGGCCGTGGCCACGAGCGGCAAGGCAGTGGCATTCTCGGGCCTGGCCGTGGCCATCGGCCTGTCCGGCCTGGTCCTGTTCAAGTCCAGCGCGATCAGCTCGATCGGCGTGGCCGGCTCGCTCGTCGTGATCGGGACCCTGGTCTACGCCCTGACCTTCCTGCCGGCGACCCTCGGCATGCTCGGGCCGCGGGTCAACTCGCTCAGCCTGAACGGGCTGTTCACCTGGCTCGGCCTGCGCCGCACTGGGGCCGGCGGTCACCGCTGGGAGCGCGTGGCCCGTGTCGTCATGCGCCGGCCGTGGTTCGTGCTGATCCCGGTACTGGCCTTCCTGCTCCTGCTCGCCTCGCCCTTCTTCAAGCTGGTCCAGGGCGTGCCCGACGCATCGATCTACCCACCCGGGCTGGAGAGCCGCGACGCTTACGTCGCCCTCCAGACCGACTTTG
Organism: uncultured Chloroflexia bacterium; assembly: GCA_963720965.1. Classification (GTDB taxonomy): domain Bacteria; phylum Chloroflexota; class Limnocylindria; order Limnocylindrales; family CSP1-4; genus Palsa-1033. Next base: position 139,755 of record CAVRHD010000008.1, read on the forward strand.
CGCCGGGCGAGACGACCCCGGTCGTCGTCCTGGCCACCGTCCAGGGTGATCCGACCTCGGCCGCCAACGCGTCGGCGCTGTCCGCCTACGGCGCCCAGCTAGCGAGCCTGCCCGGGATCAGCCACGTCGAGAGCCCCTACACCCTGACCGATCCAGCCACCGGGACGGCCCTCTCGCCGGCCCAGGTCGACCAGCTGTACGCGCTGCCGGCTGCCAGCCGGCCGGCCGCGGCGGAGGCCGCGATCGAGGGCCTCCAGCAGGCCTACGTGCGGGGCACGACGGTTCGGTTCAACGCAATCAGCAGCCTCGATCCCGCCTCGCCCGAGGCGACCGGGATGATTCCGACGGTCCGCGCCCTCGAGGCCGGCAACGGGATCACGACCCAGGTCGGGGGCACTGCGGCGATCGGTCACGACTTCCTGGTTGCCCAGGCCGATCGGATGCCCTATGCGATCGGGTTGACCCTGATCGCCAGCGCGATCGTCCTGTTCCTGCTGTTCGGATCGCTGGCGATCCCGATCAAGGCCGTGATCATGACCCTCCTGTCGATCAGCGCCTCGTTCGGGGCCCTGGTCTGGATCTTCCAGCAGGGCAATCTCAGCAACGTCCTCAACTTCACGCCACTGGGATATACGATCGCCGGCAACCCGATCATCATGTTCAGCGTGATCTTTGGATTGTCGATGGACTACGAGGTCCTGCTCCTGTCACGGATCCAGGAGGCCTACCGGCGGACCGGCGACAACACGTCGTCGGTGGCCGAGGGCCTGGCCCGGACCGCCGGAGTGATCACCGGGGCGGCCCTGATCATGGTCAGCGTCTTCGCAGCGTTCGCCCTGGCCGACACGATCACGATCAAGTCCATCGGGGTTGGGATGGCCATCGCCGTGCTCATCGACGCCACGATCGTCCGGATCCTGCTGGTCCCGGCCACGATGCGCCTCCTCGGCCGCTGGAACTGGTGGGCGCCCGGACCGCTCAAGCGCTTCGCCGATCGGCTCGGCTTCGACCACGTCGACGATATCGAACCGGTTGGTCCGGGCGTCCCCTCGCTCGGTGACGCTGCCTGATGAGCGAGACGTTCCAACCGGACGATCCGGGCCGCTTCCAGCCGCACGGATCGTCGCCTGCGTCGAGTCCGAGCGGCAACGCCGGCGGTAGCCAGGCCGGCGGTAGCCAGGCCGGCGGTAGCCAGTCGGCTGGGCCTGGACCGGTCTACGTCCGGAGCTGGGGCTGGAGCCGCCAGGATCCGCGTCCGGGACTGCCCTGGATCGGGCTGGTGCTGGTCCTCTTCGGCGGTCTGCTGCTGCTGGGCGAGCTCGTCCCGGGCTTGCACGTCGCCGGATCGGCCTTCGGGGTGGCGGCCGGCGTGGCCTTCCTGCTCGCCTGGGCGACGAACCACGGCCGCTGGGGCCTCTACCCGGGCATCTTCGTACTGGCCCTGTCGTTGCCCAGATTCCTGATCGACCTCGGACTGATCCAGGATGCCCCGGGCTGGTCCACCCTGTTCCTCGGCGTCGGCCTGCTCGTCGTCGCAATCGCCCGCTGGCGGGCCACCGCCGGCATCGGCTGGCAGGGGGTGGTCGGTGCCATCCTGACCCTGGGTGGGGGCGCCGACCTGATCTCGGCCCTCGTCCCGGGGGCGCCCAGCCTCGACGCCCTTATCGGGCCAGTCATCCTGCTCAGCCTGGGCGTCCTGATCATCGCCCGCTCGCAACAACCCCGCCGGCGCTAGGCGGGTCGCCCGTCCCGGGTCCGCCCGTCCCTGGCCACGGTCTAGGGGCCGGTGGCGGCCGGCAGCGCGGTAGCGGCCCGGATCGCGCTGGCCAGTCGGCGGGCGATCTCGACCAACTCGTCGTCGGTCACCACGAATGGCGGACCGAGCAGGATCAGGTCGCCGTCGACGCCGTCGGCATTGCCCGTCCCAGAGTAGACAAGCAGGCCGTCATGGCGCGCTCCGGCGACGACGGCTTCGGTGATGCGGGCCGAGCGCGGGAACGCCTGCCGAGTGGACCGGTCGGCCACCAGCTCGATCCCGACCAACAGCCCGCGGCCGCGAATCTCGCCGACATTGGGATGGTCCCCGAGCTGCTCGACGAGGAGGCCGATCAACCGCTCGCCCTTTACGGCCGATGCCGTCACGAGGTCCTCGGCCTCGAGGATCCGGAGGACCTCGCGGGCAACCGCCGCGCCCCCGACGGAGTGGCTGTAGGTGAAGCCGTGGATGAACGGCCCGGCCCCCAGGACCGTATCGGCGACGTCCGCCGACGCCGACACGAAGCCATACGGCCAGTAGCCCGAGGTCGCGCCCTTGGCCGCGACAAGGATGTCCGGCCGGACGCCCCAGTGGTCGATCCCGAACCAGCGGCCGGTCCGTCCGAAGCCGGTCATGACCTCGTCCACGACGAGCAGCACGCCGTGCCGCCGGCAGACGTCGGCCATCGCCGGCCAGTAGCCCTCGGGCGGGACCGCCGCGCCGAGCGTCGCCCCCACGATCGGCTCGGCGACGAACGCCGCGACGGAGTCGGGGCCGGCCGCCTCGATCGCCCGTTCCAGCTCGGCCGCCAGTTCGTCGGCGGTGCCCAGCGCGTTCGCGCCCGGATCACCGGCCCGGTACGGGTACGCCGCGGAAACGTGCCGGAAGCGCCCCAGCCAGGCCTCGTACGGCCGCCGCAGGGGCTTCCGGCCGGACAGGTCGAGGGCGCCCAGGGTGTTGCCGTGATAGCTCCCCCATCGGGCGAAGATGACCAGCCGATCAGCGTGGCCGCGGGCAAGGTGATATGCCCGGACGAGCTTCAGGGCAGTCTCGATCGCCTCGGATCCGCCCGACACCGGGTAGATCGCCGGGTCGTCCTGGGGCAGGTGGCGACCGATCTCGCGGGCATACGCCTCGAGCGGCTCGGTCGTGAAGGCACTGCCGTGGGCGTAGGCGAGGCGGCCCGCCTGGTCGGCCATCACCGCGCCGATGGATGCCCGTCCGTGACCAACCCCGACGACCACGGCACCGCCGGCAGCGTCGAGGTAGGACCGGCCCGCGGCATCCCAGATCGTTGAGCCTTCGGCCCGCGCGGCGACGAGCGGCGGCGTGGCCGCACGCTGGAAGACCCGGCCGGTCACGAGCCCCTCAACGACTCACGGAGACGATCGCGCATCGTCCGATTGTACGAGCCGGTCCGGCCGGCCCGGGGGCAGCTCAGCGGGCGTACCGGGCAGCGATCCAGCCGGTCCGGCCGCCCGGCGCGACGACCTCGAACCAGCGCACGTGGTGGCGGTCGCGGGCAATCCTGATGACCGACAGGCGGGCGCCCGCCGGCAGGATGGCCAGGCGCCGGCTGGCGGTCGAGGCGGCGCCTCGAAGGGACAGCGCGACCGTCGTCCGGACCCGCTCGATCACCTTGATCGCCGGGCGCCGGACGGCCCGCCGTGCCCGCGTGGCTGCCAGGCGAATCTTGGTCAACCCGAGGTGGACGTAGGCCGTGAACCTGGGGTAGACCGCGCCGATCCGGGTGATCGCGACGCCCGAGACCATCGCGTGGACCACCCGGCCCGCGCCGATGTAGATCCCGACATGGCTTCCGCCACCGAAGATCACCAGGTCACCGGGCTGGGGGTTGGCCGTCGAGGTCATGTGGAGCGCCCGGAAATGGGCGTACAGGGCCGATGCGCTGCGCAGTCCGCCAATCATCCTGCCGAGGCCCGCATCCTCGAAGACGCGGTAGACGAGGCCCGAGCAGTCGAACGCCCGGGGCCCCGTGGCGCCGTGCTGGTAGCGGGCGCCGATATGGGACTCGGCCAGGGCGATCACCCGACTGGCGGCGGCGACGGTGGCCGCCCTTGACGGGCTTGCGACGGCCGGGCCGCTGGCCGGCGCTGCAGCCGGTCCGTCATTCAGTTCGTCGATGTCCTCGCCGAGGCGGCGCGCCAGCGCTGCCCTGGTTGTCGGGGCAGTGGGGCCGCCGGCCGCGACGAGGTCGAGCGAGGCCGCTGCCGGAATTGCCGGAGCCACGATCGGACTCGCGGCCGCCGGGGCAACCTGCCCCACGGCTTGGCCTGGAACGTCGATTCCGGAGGCCGATGTGGCCGGCACGAGGGCTCCGAACAGGATCATGGACAGGCCGAGCGAGGCCAGCGCCCTGAGGCGCACGCGCGTATAGCTCAACAGGCTCCTTCCTACCAGGACATCGCGGGCACGCGATGGCGATGGGTTCAGCCGCCTGCGGGCAGGGAATCAGGGGGTATGCGGGCTGGGGAATCGACAGCGGACTGCCGTGAGGCGGCGATCTTTTGTTGTCGTTTCCCGTGCTGGGGGTGGCCCGATCGACCCGGAGGATAGCCGACATCGGGCGATTGCGCCGACGACGCGCCCCTTCGCGGTGCGTCAGGGCACCCTTGTCCCCCGCGGTCCGCTCCGGATTTCGGGGTTCTTCCTCGCTAGCGGGTGAAGGTGCCGCCCGGGTCCAGCTCCAGGCGCATCAGGTCGAGCTCTGCCCGGGTCGGGGCCGGCGTCACGGCCAGCTCGGAGCTGATCCGGGGCTCCCAGCCGATCGTGTCGCGAACCTGCTCGAGGGTCGTCTCGGGGTGGATCGAGTCGAGCCGCATCTCGCCGCTCTCGTCGAAGTGATAGATCCCGAGGTCGGTGACCACGACCGATGGACCCCGGCCGAGCCAGCCCTGCTCGCGCCGGATCCTCTCGGCATTGCCGGCCCCGCCGAGGTTCCCGGGCGATGTCCGGAAGTCGATCCGTTCGACGAACGAGCGTCGTGACTGGCGCATGATCACGAAGATCTGGCGGGCGTTGATCGCGATCTCGCAGGCACCGCCGGAACCCGGCAGGCGGGTCCGGGGGGTCGCGTAGTCGCCGATCACCGTCGTGTTGATGTTGCCGAAGCGGTCGATCTGGGCCGCACCCAGGAATCCCACGTCGACCCGGCCACCCTGCAGGTAGAAGGCGAACAGCTCGAACATGCTCATCGCCGCCGTGGCTCCGGAGACGATCGTGGGGTCGCCGATGGACAGCGGCAGGCGGGCCGGACGGGCCCCGAACACGCCCGCCTCGTAGACCAGCTCGATCTCCGGCGCCACGGTCCGCTGGGCGAGGTTGACGGCCACATTGGGCAGGCCCACCCCAACGAAGCACACCCGTTGCCCGGCCAGCTCACGGGCCGCCGCCGCGATCATCATCTCCGACTTCGTGAAACCCTCGGCGAGGCCCTCCGGTTCGGTCATCGGTACTCGCCATAGTCGACCGAGCCGGACGGGGCCGGAGCGCTAGGGCGGAGGCCGGCCAACCGCTCGGGGCCGAGCTTGGCGATGTACTCCGACCGATCTGTGACGCCGAACACCCACTCCGCCAGCCAGGCGTCGGTTGAGGCGACATCCCGGCTGATCGGGTCCCAGTCGAGATAGAACTTGTTGTCGCGGTCGTAGCTGCCCTGGACGTACGAGGGATGGGCGCCCCACGGCTCGACCACGACGGCGTCGACGATCAGGCCCGGGATGATCGTCCGGTTCGGGTCGGCCCGGATGACCGCCTCGTCGACCAGCTCCTCGACGACCACGATCACCCGCTTCGCTGCGAACGCCGCTTCCTTCTGGCAGCCGAGCAGGCCCCACACCTGGCAGTCGCCGGCGGCATCGGCCCGCTGGGCGTGGACGATCGTGACGTCGGGCTTGAGCGGTGGGACAGCGTAGACCGTCTCGTCCCCGTACGGCGACTGGATCGGCCGGATCAGCGGATTGGCCGTCGGCAGGTCCGTTTCGAAGTAGCTCCGGAGCGGGAAGAAGGGCAGGTTCGCCGCCCCGGCGGTGTACCGGGCGACCATCCCGAAGTGGCTGTACTCCTCGAGCTCGAGGGTCGGTGAGGGTCCCTCCGTCACCCGCCGGATCGCGTTCAGGCCGCCCACGCCGGGATTGCCCAGCCAGCTGAAGATCAGCTTGCGGGCGACGCCCGCGGCAACCATCTGGTCGTAGATCAGGTCCGGCGTCATCCGGGCCAGGGTGAGGTCGCGCCGGCCCTGCCGGATGATCTCGTGACCGGCCGCGTAGCAGATCAGGTGGGTGAAGCCCTCGATCGCCACGACGTCGCCGTCGTGCACATGGGCCGCGATCGCGTCATGCATCGTGGCCACCTTCGGGGTGCTCATCCCGCCGCGGCCACCTCGGCCAGGGCCTCACCGAAGATCCGCAGCGCCGTGTCCATCTCGGCTTCGCTGACGGTCAGCGCCGGCGACATCCGGATGCTCGATTTGCCGCATTCCAGGACGAGCAGCCCGCGCTCGAACGCCGCGGTCTGGACGGCCTCGGCCAGCTCGGCTGAGGCGAGCTCGATGCCCAGCATGAGGCCCTTGCCCCGGACGTCCCGAATGAAGCCGGGATGGCGGCCAGCCAGCTCGGCCAGGCCGGCCAGCGCCTGCTCGCCACGCTGGGCCGCGTTGGCCACCAGGCCGCCTTCGAGCAGCTCGATCGTGGCCAGGGCGGCGGCGCAGGCGACCGGGTTGCCGCCGAACGTCGAGCCATGGGCGCCCGGCCCCCACGCCTCGAGGAGCGCGGCCCGCGCGATCAGGGCGCCGAGGGGCATGCCGCTGGCGATCCCCTTGGCCGACAGCAGGATGTCCGGCTGGACGCCCCAGTGCTCCACGGCCCACATCCGCCCGGTGCGACCCGCACCAGACTGGATCTCGTCGGCGATCAGCAGGATCCCGTGCCGGTCGCAGATGTCGCGCAGCCCCTGCAGGAAGCCATCCTCGGGCACGATGTAGCCGCCTTCGCCCTGGATCGGCTCGACGATGATCGCGGCGACCTCGCTGGCCGGGGCAAGCTTGTCGAACAGGACCTCATCGAACCAGCGCAGGTCGTCAACCTTGCCGTACGGGGCATGGAAGACGCCGGGCAGGAGCGGGCCGAACCCGGCGTGGTACTTGGCCTTCGACGCGGTCAGGCTGACCGACCCATACGTCCGGCCGTGGAAGGCGCCCAGGAAGGCGACGACGTACGGCCGGTGGGTGGCATAGCGGGCGAGCTTGATCGAGGCCTCCACGACCTCGGTGCCGGAGTTGCCCAGGTACACCCGGGCGGGCCCGTCGAACGGCGCAAGGCGGGCAAGCTGCTCGCACAGCTCGGGATAGATCGGCAGGTAGAAGTCGGATGCCGAGAAGTGGATCAGGTCGGCGGCCTGCTCCCTGATCGCGGCGACCACCTGGGGGTGGCTGTGGCCCGTCGAGTTGACCGCGATGCCTGCCGCGAAGTCCAGGAACAGGTTGCCGTCGATGTCTTCGACGACCAACCCCTCGCCCCGGACCGGCACGATCGGATAGGCGCGCGGCAGGCTCGGCGATGTCCATGTCTCGTCGTAGGCGATGTGGGCGCGCGCCTTCGGACCGGGGATCTCCGTCCGCAGGTCAGGGACCGGACGGTTACCCGCAAGTCGGTTCGTGGCGTGGGTCGCGACCTGGGTCACGAGGGCACCTCCCGGTTGGCCGGCTTGAATACGTTTTATGCAGGCTGGATAGCGCGACCGAGTATAGCCGAGCCCGTGGCGGCGGCGCGTTCCGTGCCGAGGCCGCGCGTTCCGTGGCGCGGCGGCCGCCAGGGCCCGAGCCCGGGCACCGGGTCAGTCGACGATCGTGTGGCTCTGCTCGCGCAGGAACTGGGCCACGTAGTACATCGACAGCCCGGCCTTGCCGGTCGAACCCGAGCCCTTCCAGCCACCGAATGCCTGGACGCCCGGCCATGCCCCGGTCGTCGCGCCGGCCCGTCTGTTGACGTACAGCGTGCCCGTCTCGATCGTATCGAGGAACTGCTGGACCTCGCGCGGGTCCTCGCTGAAGATCCCCGCGGTAAGCCCATACACGCTCTCGTTCGAGCGCCGGATCGCCTCATCGAGGGAGTCCACCGGAGCGACCGCGGTGAACGGCGCGAACAGCTCGTCGACGAACAGGCGATGCTCGGCGGGCAGGTTGCCGACGACCGTCGGCTCGACGTAGAAGCCCCGCTCCAGGGCGCCCTGGGCCAGGCGCTCGCCGCCGGTGTAGACCGTGCCATCACGGCGCGCCTCGGCCGTCGCCTGCTGGTGGCGGTCGACCGCCCGCTGGTCGATGACCGGCCCCATCCAGTTGGCCCGGTCGAGGGGGTCGCCGACGGTGAGCGCCTCGGCCTTCTGGACGAGCAGCTGGACCAGCTGGTCGTGGACCGGTCGCTCGACATAGACCCGGCTGTTGGCCGAGCACTTCTGGCCGCTGAAGCCGAATGCGGACCGGACGATTCCCTCGGCGGCCTCTTCCAGGTCGGCCCGAGCCGTCACGATCGCCGGATTCTTGCCGCCCATCTCCACGATCGCCGGCCGCGGGTAGCGCGTCGAGAAGCCCTTGAACAGCTGGAAACCGACGTCGTACGAGCCGGTGAACACGATTCCGTTGATCCCGGGGTTCTCCTGGAGCTCCTGCCCGACCGTGTCGCCGGGGCCCATGACCAGGTTGAGCGCACCATCTGGCAGGCCCGCATCGCGGTACGCCTGGACCAGGTTGACGCCAGACATCGGGGCGGTGCTGCTCGGCTTGAAGACGACCGTGTTCCCGGCGATCAGGGCAGCCGCGGTCGGGCCGGCGCACAGGGCCATCGGGAAGTTGAACGGGCTGATGACCGCGAACACGCCCATCGGGCGCATGATCGAGCGGGTGTGGACGGCCGCGTCACCCAGGTTGTCCATGGGGTGGTCGTAGCCGTTGTTGCGCTCCATGATGTCGGAGTAGTAGCGCAGCAGGTCGGCGGCTTCCTCGACCTCGCCGAGCGCCTCGAGCCGGCTCTTGCCGACCTCGATGGCCATGTGCGCGGCGTAGTCCATCTGGCGCTGGCTGATCAGCTCGGCCGCCCGCCGGATGATCGCCAGTCGGTCCGGCCAGGGCGTGGCTGCCCAGGCCGGCTGGGCGGCGCGTGCCGCGGCGATCGCGTCACGCACGTCCTGGCGAGTGCCGCTGGCGAAATGGCCGACGACGATGTCGTGGTCGATCGGCGATCGGACCGTGGTTTCGGCTTCGCCTTCACGGGGCTTGCCCGCAATCAGATTGAGGTGGTGGCCGCCGAGCTCGGTCCGGGCCTGGTCGAGACCAGCCTCGTACAGGGCATGAAGCTCCTCGTTGTCGTTACGGAGTGTCGCGTAGGTGATCTTCAGGCGCGGCTTCGCGTCGGTGGTCATGGGTTGGTCCCCTGTTTCGGGCGGGCTCCGAGAATGGCCCCAAGTGTAGCGTGGGGACCTCAGGAAACGGCGGCCACGACCTCGGCCAGTGACGCGGCGACAGCAGTCGGCCAGCCACCACCACGACGGCGCGCGGCCGCCGCAGCCAGCTCCGTGTCGCCGTGCTTGCCCGAGCGCACGAAGATCCCCCGCAGTCCCAGCCGCTGGGCGGCGAGCACGTCGCTGAAGACGTCGTCGCCGACCATCGCCAGGTCGGCCCGCGATGCCCCCGGCAGCCCCTTGATCAGCTCGGCCGCGGCCTCGCGAAAGAAGGCCGCCGACGGCTTGCCGACGATCGTGGCCCGGCGAGCCGTGGCGAACTCGAGACCGGCCACGAACGCGCCCGAATCGAGGGTCGGCCCGGATGGCGTCAGCCACCACGGGTTCCGATGCATGCCGACGAGCTCAGCCCCGGCGCGAACCAGGCGGAACGCGTGGTTCAGGTTGTCGTAGGTCGCTGCCTCGGGCGAGTCGCCGATGACGACGGCCGCGGCGCGCGCGTCGGGCTCGCCAGCCTCCTCGTCCGAGAGGAGGTGCTGGCCGATGAACTCGGACCGGGCATCGTCCGAGGCGAGCACGAACAAGGGCAGGCCGGCGTAGCGACGCTGGGTGTACGCGGCCGACAGCGACAGGGCTGACAGGATCTGCTCGGGCGGCAGCGACAGGCCGATCCGGGTGCCCCAGTCGGACAGCATCTGGCGGCTCATCAGGGATGTGTTGGTCACGATCCGGAAGGGGATCCCGCGCTCGTGGAGGGCATCGATCGCCTCGGCCGCTCCCGCAATCGGACGGCCGGCCAGGATGACCACGCCATCGAGGTCGAGCAGCAGCCCGCGCACCCCGTGCAGCGCATCGGCCAGGTTGGAGCGGGACCGCTGGGGCGGGTTGGGGGCCATCGACGGATGGTAGCCTCGACAGGTGCACGGCGGCTTGCGCCGGCACCGTCTCGGGTTGGAGAACGGATGGGATTGCTCGACGGCCGGCGGGCCCTGATCTTCGGCGTTGCCAACGACCATTCGATCGCCTGGGGCATCGCCCAGGCTCTCCACGCCGAAGGGGCCAGCGTTGGCTTCAGCTCGGTCGAGAGCCTGATCGAGCGTCGGGTCAGGCCCCTGGCGGAGTCGATCGGTTCGACCTTCGTGGAACCCTGCGATGTCCAGTCCGACGAGCAGGTCAGGGCGGTCTTCTCGAAGTGGGCTGAGGCGAATGGGCCCGAGGCCCAGCTCGACATCCTGGTCCATGCCCTGGCCTTTGCCCGGCGGGAGGACCTGGAGGGCGCCTTCGTCGACACCTCCCGGGACGGCTTCGCCCTGGCTCTTGACGTGAGCGCCTACTCGCTGGTCGCGCTGACCCGCGAGGCGCGCCGGGCGGGCGTCCTCCGACCCGGCTCGAGCATCCTGACCCTGACCTACTACGGGGCCGAGAAGGTCGTGGCCAACTACAACGTGATGGGCGTGGCCAAGGCGGCCCTGGAAGCATCGGTTCGTTATCTCGCCGCCGACCTTGGTCCGGAAGGCGTGCGGGTCAATGCCATCTCGGCCGGGCCCGTTCGAACCCTCGCCGCGGCCGGGATTGCCGGCTTCAAGAAGATGTATGGCGCCTTTGCCGACCTTGCCCCGTTGCGCTCGAACATCACGATCGAGGACGTCGGCCGGACCGCGGTGTACCTTGCCTCGGATCTCTCCCGGGCCGTCACCGGCGAGACGATCTACGTTGACGGTGGGTTCAGCATCATGGGCGTCCCGAGCGCCGAGTCCTGATCCGCTGGTCTGCAGCAAGGATTCAGGCGCTTCTCAGGTTCGCCTCGTATAACGTCCTTGACTGGCTCACCACCGCGCGACTCCAGAGGCTCACGACATGACCTTCCCAGGCGACCCCGACGGCACCGGCGGCACAACCGGCGATCCGGCTGCTACCCCCGAACCGACTCCCAATTCAACCGTCGATTCGACCGCCCTGGACGACACCACGGAGTACGCCTGGCCGAGTTGGACCCCCGTCGAACCAGCGACCCAGGTGTCGCCGCCGGGATCGTCCGAACCCCTCGCTCCGCAACCCGCGTTCGCCGCTCCGGAGCCGGTCCTGCCGAGCCAGCCTCCCGCGCCGGCCCGCCCGGCCGGCGGCGGAGCGGGTCGAGGCTCGATCGCGGCGACCGCGGTCCTCTCGGCCGCCCTCGCGGCGGCCGGCACATTCGGCCTGATCGAGCTGACCCTGCCCCAGGCATCGGTGGCGCCAACCACGCCACCCGCCCAGCTCACCAGCACCAGCACGATCGTGCCGACCACGAGCGGCAGCGCCAACCAGCCGATCGTCCAGATCGCGGCCAACGCCGGCCCCGCGGTGGTCACGATCACCGACTCCGCCTCGGGCGGCGGCTTCGGACGGGGCAGCAGCACGTCGATCGGATCGGGATTCATCGTGCGCAGCGACGGATTCATCCTGACCAACCGCCACGTGATCTCGAGCGGCGGTTCGCTGACCGTCGCGCTCGCTGACGGCCGGCAGTTCGACGGCACGGTCGTCGGGACCGACCCGGCCCACGACCTGGCCGTGGTCAAGATCGACGCGACCGGCCTGCCCACCCTGACCCTGGGCGACTCAGACAAGCTCCAGATCGGCCAGCTGGCCATTGCCATCGGCGATCCGCTGGGCACCTTCGCCGGTAGCGTCACCTCCGGGGTGATCAGCGGCCAGGGCCGCTCGATCGACGTCCAGGATGAGCAGACGGGCCGGGCGGTCCACCTGACCGGCCTGCTCCAGACCGACGCGGCGATCAACGAAGGCAACAGTGGTGGACCCCTCCTCAACGCCGGCGGCCAGGTGATCGGGATCAACACGGCGACCGACTCGACCGCCCAGGGCATCGGCTTCGCCGTGCCGATCAACACGGCGGCGACGCTCCTGTCGCAGGCCGAGGCCGGCAACGCCACGACCAACTGATCAGGGGCGGCCGGGCACACCGGACCGGCCAAAGCCGGCGGCCGTCCTCGGCTAGTCTTGGCCGATGGGCAACCAACACCGGATCCTGGTCGATCCGGATCCGCGGCTGCGAGCCCCGAACCGGGCCGTGCACCTGCCCGACCGCGGCCTGCGCCGCCTGGTCGACGACATGATCGTGACCATGCGCAAGGCCGAAGGGGTCGGCCTGGCCGCGCCGCAGATTGGTGAGTCCCTGCGCCTGGCCGTGATCGAGGTCGACGGCGTGGTGACCGTGATCGGCAATCCAGCCGTCGTGAAGCTTGGCCCACCCGGCCTCGACTGGGAGGGCTGCCTGTCGGTCCCGGAGCGGGTCGCCCAGGTCCGTCGGGCGTCCGAGGTCGTGATCGTGGCCGACGACATCGAGGGCCGCCGAATCCGCCACCGGGGTCGCGGGCTCCTGGCCCGGGCGTTCCAGCACGAGATCGACCACCTCGCCGGGCGCCTGTACATCGACCTGGTGGACCCCGCCGAGCTGGTCGACACCCGGCTCCACCCGACTGCGCCGGGTTGACCCGCCGGTGGTCATCCCAGTGAGCAGCGGCTCCAACCTGCGAGTGGTCCTCGGCCACGGGGCATCGGGGACCGCGGCGAGCATGGCCCCGTATGTCGAAGGCCTCGGCGCCCTGGGTCTCGTCGCCAGCGCGATCAACCTGCGCCGGGGCAAGGCCGAGGACGCCGTCGCCGGCTTCTGGACGGCCGCCCTGGCCACTCCCGGCGCGACCGGCGACACGCGGCCGCTGACACTGGTCCTCGGCGGCCAGTCGTTCGGCGGACGCGTCGCCAGCCTGGTCGCGGCCGAGCGGCCCGCCGAGGTTCGCGGGCTCGTCTGCTTCTCCTACCCGCTCCACCGCCCGGGCGCCCCCGAGACGTGGGATGTCCGGACGGCCCATTGGCCCCGGATCGAGTGTCCGGTCCTGCTCCTGTCCGGCGAATCGGACCCGTTCGCGCGCCTGGACCTGCTCCAGTCCGCGATCGGACGCCTGGCCAACGTCCAGCTGGTGACCTATCCCCGCGTCGGCCACGGCCTCAAGCCAGTCCTGGCCGATGTGCTCGATCGGGTGGTCGGTTTCGTCGACCGCCTGGACGACGGCCGATCGGCCATGATGAGCCGGTGATGACGCCGTGATGCCCTGGTCGATCCCGATCCGCGGCCGCCTCGAAGAGCAGGTCATCGAGAGCGCCGTCCTGCAGGGCAACCTGCCCGGCGACCCGACCCGGCGGCCCCTGTGGGTCTATTTGCCGCCGGCCTATGCGACCGAGCCCAACCGCCGCTTCCCGACGATCTACCTGATCCAGGGCATGACCGGCCAGGTCGACATGTGGCACAACCGATCGGCCTTCCGGCGGAACGTGCCCGAGCTGATCGATGACCTGTTCGCCGGTCCGGAGCCGGCGCCCCCGGCCATCGTCGTATTCGTCGACTGCTGGACGTCGTACGGCGGCAGCCAATTCATCGATTCGCCCGCCACCGGCCGCTACGGCACGTACCTGGCCGAGGAGGTGGTGGACTGGGTCGACGCCCGCTACCGGACGCTGGCCGAGCCCGCCCATCGGGGCATCACCGGCAAGTCGAGCGGGGGCTACGGGGCGATGATCAGCGCGCTCCATCGGCCCGATCGATTCGGCGGCCTGGCGACGCACGCCGGGGATGCCCTGTTCGAGGTCTGCTACCAGGCCGACTTCGCCGCGGTCGCCCGCCTGCTGCGGACGAGCTACGACGGCTCGTACGACCGCTGGTGGGCCGACTTCCGGAGCCGCCCCGCGTTCTCGAAGGACGGCGACGCCGACCTGATCAACACCTACGCGATGGCGGCCTGCTACTCGGCCGACGGGGACGGGACCATCCAGCTGCCGTTCGAGCCGGGCACGGGCGAGCTGCGCCCGGAGGTCTGGGCGCGCTGGCTGGCCTGGGATCCGGTCCGGGTGGCCCGGACCGCGGCCGGGATCGCGGCGTTGCGCAGCCAGCGGGCGATCTACATCGACGCCGGCAACCGTGACGAGTACCACCTCGACCTGGGCGCTGAAGCGTTCCGGCGAGCCTGCGTCGAGGCCGGTTCGGTCAGCCCATTCTTCGAGCTGTTCGACGCCCGCCACGGCGGAATCGAGTATCGCTACCCGATCGCCCTGCGCTACCTGGCCGAGCGCCTAGGCTGAGGCTGGCGGTCGCCCGGCGTTGCGAATCGGCCTGCTCGCGATCGAGGGGTCCATGCAGGTTCGCACCATTCCGATGCTCCCGCGACCGCCGGGCGACTACTCTTGTCGTGCGGAGCGTGCGGCGCCGGGCCTTCTGGCGCATCCCGTCTTGCCCGATTCGGTGCATCGATGTCCCCCTATGACGAACGCGGCCTGCTGATCGAGCTGGAGCCCGAGGCTGGGCGCCTGTACGACCGTCACGACAAGGTCGCCCAGGAGTGGTTCCCCCATGATTTCATCCCCTATCGGCTGGGTCGCGACTTCGACAAGGATCCCTGGACGCCCGAACAGCCGCGCCTGACCGGGGTGGCCCAGACGGCCTTCGAGGTGAACCTGTTGACCGAGGACAACCTGCCCAGCTATCACCGGCTGATTCACGGCATGTTCGGCTCCGGTGACGGGGCGTGGATCAACTGGATCGGGCGCTGGACCGCCGAAGAGGGCCGCCACGCGATCGTCCTGCGGGATTATCTCGTGGTGACCCGCAACATCGATCCGATCGCCCTCGAACGAGGCCGCATGGCGCAGCTCCAGAAGGGCTATGACCTGGCCGCTCCGGACACCCTCCACGGCCTGGCCTACGTCGCCTTCCAGGAGCTCGCGACAAGGATCTCGCACCGCAACACGGGTCGCTATTCGGACGATCCGGTGGCCGATCGGATCATGATCCGGATCGCGGCCGATGAGAACCTGCACATGGTCTTCTATCGCGACATCATGTCCGCGGCCATTGCGATCGAGCCGTCGGCCGCGGTGTGCGCGATCGTCGACGAGGTGATCGCGTTCCAGATGCCTGGCGCCGGGATCCCCGGCTTCGTGCGCAAGGCTGCCCAGATCGCCCGGGCCGGGATCTACGATATCCGGGTCCACCGCGACGAGGTGCTCATGCCGATCCTGCGCCACTGGCGGATCTTCGAGCTGACCAACCTCGACGAGGCCGCCGAGCTGGCCCGGGTCCGCCTCGCTGAGCACCTCGACAAGCTCGAAGCGGCGGCCCGACGGCTCGAGAGCAAGCTCGCCCATTCGTCCACCCCCCGGCTGACCCCAGTCGGCTGACCGACCAGCAGGTCGACACGAGGAGAACCACGCGATGACCAGCCAGGCCGGGGACGACCGCCACACGAAGTACGTCCTGCCGGAGGACCGCATTCCAAAGAGCTGGTACAACATCGCGGCCGACCTGCCGGTGCCCCCGGCGCCGGTCCTCCATCCTGGCACGGGCCAGCCGATCGGGCCGGCCGACCTCGCCCCGCTCTTCCCGATGGCCCTGATCGGCCAGGAGGTCAGCGCCGAACGCGACATCGAGATCCCCGAGCCGGTCCGCGATGCCTACCGGCTGTACCGGCCAAGCCCCCTGTTCCGGGCCCATCGGCTCGAGCGCGTCCTCGATACGCCGGCCCACATCTATTACAAGTACGAGGGCGGCAGCCCGGCCGGCAGCCACAAGCCGAACACCGCGATCGCCCAGGCCTTCTATAACAAGCAGGAAGGCACGAAGCGGATCGCGACCGAGACGGGCGCCGGTCAATGGGGCAGCGCCCTGGCCTTTGCGGCGGCGCTGTTCGACCTCGAGGTCAAGGTCTACATGGTCCGGGCCAGCTATGACCAGAAGCCCTACCGGCGGATCCTGATGGAGACCTACGGCGCGTCGGTCGTGGCCAGCCCGAGCCCCGGCACGAACTACGGCCGGGCCGTGCTCGCCGAACATCCCGACAGCCCCGGCTCGCTGGGCATGGCGATCAGCGAGGCGGTCGAGGATGCGGCCACCCGGGACGACACGAAGTACAGCCTGGGCTCGGTCCTCAACCACGTCCTGCTCCACCAGACGGTCGTCGGCCAGGAGGCGATCGAGCAGATGGCGATGGCCGGCGAGGAGCCTGACCTGATCATTGCCTGCGCCGGCGGCGGATCGAACTTTGCCGGCCTGACCTTCCCCTTCCTGGGCCAGACCTTCCGGGGTGGCCGCAAGTACCGGGTCATCGCGGTCGAGCCGGAAGCTGCGCCGTCACTGACCAGGGGCGTCTATGCCTACGACTTCGGCGACACCGGCAAGATGACCCCGCTGGTCAAGATGTTCACCCTCGGCTCGGACTTCATCCCCGAGCCGATCCATGCGGGCGGCCTGCGCTACCACGGCATGGCCCCGCTGGTCAGCCTGCTCAAGGACCACGGCGACATCGAAGCGCAGGCCGTCCACCAGGGCCGGGCCTTCGCTGCCGCGGTTGCGTTCGCCCGGGCGGAGGGGATCGTGCCCGCGCCCGAGTCGTCGCACGCGATCCGCGTCGCGATCGACGAGGCGACGGCGGCCAAGGCGACCGGCGAACACAAGGTGATCCTGTTCAACCTGTCCGGCCACGGCCACTTCGACCTGGCGGCCTACGAGAAGTACCTCAACGGCTCGCTCGAGGACTACGAGTACACGCCCGACGAGGCGGCCCTGGCCAGCCTGCCCCAGGTCGGCTGAGGTGAAGCAGACCGGCCGAAGACCGGGCAGCGCAGCCATGACCTTGCCCAGCGCGCGGTCTCGCAGGCCCAGCTCGGGGTAGCCCGACCCATCGACATCCAGCGAGAAGATCCGGCCCACCTGGGTCGCCATCGCGTCGCTCCGGGACGTGCCGGCCACCTCGCCCTGGAGGCAGCCGTCGGCGAATTGGAGAGCCACCCCGACCGGCGTGAAGTCGCCATCGAGCGGGAATGCCAGCCGGACCAGCTCCCCATCGGTGGGCGTCGGCGCGTGACGGCTGGTCGGACCGAAGTTGCCGAGGACATCGAGGGCCAGTGGCCACGAGAATGGTCCGCGCGGCTCGATCATGAAGGTTGCGGCGCTGGTGGCAGGCATTGGAGTCTCCCTGCGGCTGGAGCACTGCCAACACTAGCGCGAGGCCGCGAAGACCTCGGCCGTGGAATTGACGAACACGGAGCGGTAGCCGGCAGCGACGATCGCGGCCCGGACGCCGCTCGGAAGTCCGGCCGGTTCGAGGACTACGTAGCCGAATCCTTCGCCGAGCGCGGCCGGCAGGTCGCCGAGCGGGTGAATTCGCCCGCCGGCCGTGAAGATGTTGGTCGTCGCGTCGGCCGAGACCATCGTCTCCTCGATCCCGGTGAAGACTCCGATCGGCAGGCTGGCCGACTCCTGGTAGCTGGCGGCGACGTGTAGCAGGCGGGTCTCGGCCTCGAGCCGGCCGGCATCGATCTCGCCCCGCAGGAAGTCGAGGACCTCGGTGCCGGAGGCGTCGACCACGAGACGGGCGTCCGGGTAGCCCTGCCAGTAACCCTGCTCGGCCGTATGGAGGTCCTGGGCGAGGACGTCCGCGACGGGATGGGACGCCTGGGCGCTGTCCGGCTGGGGCGGGCCGAACGGAATCAGGACCACGGCCAGGAACGCCCCGAGGAGGACCAGCCGAACAGCCTGGGGCCCGTTCCAGCGAGCCGCCGCCGCGACGAGGCCGGCAGTCGCCGGAACGCACGCCCAGGGCATCCAGTAGCCAACCGCCTTGGGCACCTCGTAGCGGAGCGACTGGGCCAGGATCGTCGAGCCCGGGATCAGGGCGACGAGCACGAGCGCAACCGCGCCGACCGCGAGGGGTGCGATGAGCAGTCGTCGGCCTGGTCGCGTGCCCGGGATGACGCCAGCGGCAACCACGACGGCCGCGCCGAACAGCATGGGAAATGCCGGGTTGAAGCTTTGGGCGGCCTGGGCCAGGGCACCCGGCGCCCCGACCGCCACGAGCCCCACGGCCACCGCGCCGATCACCAACGTCGCGCTCGTCGCCGTTCGCGCCGAGACCGCCGGCCACCCCGGGCGGTCTACCACGGAGGCGAGGACGATCGCCACGACGCCCCCACCGCCGAACGCGACGATCCCCCAGGCCGGTGCCGGCGTGAGGCCGACCATCACCGCCAGCTGGGGCAGGCACGCAATCGCCGTGGCGCCCAGTGCGGGCACGACGCGCCGGACATGGCGCGCCGGGTCGGCGATGGTCAGGACAACGACGCTGCCGACCGTCAGCGCCCCCACCAGCGGGTGGATGAGGGTCGCGCCGGTGAGCGTCGCGGCCAGCAGCCAATCGGGCCGCAGCGCGGGCCGGAGCGCCTCGCCGGCCGCACGGACGGTTCTTCGCCCGCCATCGTCACGAGCCCCGTCGGAGCGGACCATCAGGGCCAGCGCGAAGGCGGCCAGGGGCACGGCGACGACGCTGTCTCGCACGTCCGGCAGGCGAACGAAGGTGAACGACAGCGGAAACGCGATGAGCGCCCAGAAAGCCGCCTCCGGGCCGAATGCCGCCGAGGCCAGCCGGCGGATCGCAACCGCGGACAGAGCGACGAGTGAAGCCGTGAACGCCGCCACCGTCAGGGCGGCGGGCTGGGCGGTCAGGGTCGAGAGCGTGCCGATCAGCGCCGAATAGCCGAGGAACAGGCGGGAGGCCCCATAGATCGGCGACGGATACGTGGCCAGCGAGGCGATCGACCCGAAGACCCGCAGGTGCTCCGCCGGCGCAACGTGGTTGGGCAGCACGTCTCCCGCCGGGACCACTGGCGAAGCGAGGGCCACGATCAGCGCGCCGCACCACACCAGCCCGACCAGCACCCAGCGGGCAATGTCACGTTGCCCGGGCATCACGCCCGGTTGCGCGACCGGCGCCCTTGGCCCGAACACCACGATCGGGCGCGTCAGCCAACCCAGTCCGATCAGGACCGCCAGCACGGCCGCAACGATGGGCTGGCGGAACAGGCCCAGGCCGGCCAGCGAGAACACGAGCAGGCAGTCCAGCAGGATGGCCCCGGCGAATCCGCCCAGGAGCAGGTCGGACCACGAGCCAAACGGCCGCCGTCGCAGCATGTGCAGGAGCACGGCCCCGGCGGTCACATCGGCAAGGCCGCCGACCGTGACCAGGATGGCCGCCGGCAGGGTCGCGCCGAGCTGCCCAGCGATCGCCCTGACGGCGGCGTCGAGCGAGAACCCAACCTGTGGATCCCCCTGGCGCAGGGCGACCGCGACCAGCACGGCCAGGGCGGACAGGATCAGCAGGACCGCCTCGGCCCGCTCGTCGCCCGGGTCGTCGGCCCGCTCGTCCGGACGGCCGGGGAGGCTAGCGGCCGAGGACGTCGAGGAGCTCGTTCCAGGCCGCCAGGTAGGCGTCCACGTCTTCATCGGTTGCGGGCACCGCTGCCACCGGGCCGGCGCCCACGATCGCCTCCCACACGCCCCGGTTCGCCAGCCAGATCCGGATCAGCCGCGTCAGCAGGTCGTCCTGGCACGCCCGGGCCTCATCGGCATTGCGGACAGGCTCGGGCTGGAACGTGTATCCGGATCGCGGTCCGAGGTGGTGGATGTGCCAGGGCAGCCCGATCCGTTCCACCCCGGCCCGCATTCCATCGGCCAGGCGCGCGCCGAGGCGCTGGGTCGAGGCGTAGGCGTCCGGCGTCAGGATCTCCAGCAGCGTGGCCCGGGCAGCAGCCAGCGACAGCGCGTTGCCGAAGAGCGTCCCGCCGATCGCCACGAGCCCGGATCGCTCGCCGTCGCGACCCTTGACCTGGGTCAGGACGTCGGCGATCTCGTCGGTCATCCCCCAGGCGCCGAACGGAACGCCGCCGGCGATCGACTTGCCACAGGTGATGAGATCCGGGGTCAACCCCCAGGCCGCGGTCAGGCCGCCCGGTCCGACGATCTGGGTGTGGGTCTCATCGATCGCCAGCAACGTGCCGGCATCCCGGGTGAGCCGGCGGAGTGCCGCGTGAAAGCCGGGATCGGGCAGGATCAGCCCGAAGTTGTTGGTGAGTGCGGGCTCGGTCAGGACAATCGCGATGTCGCGCCGCTCGAGGACGTCCGCCAGCGCCGTCGGATCGTTGAGCGGGACAAGGACCGTGCCCTCCACAGCGTCCCGGGCGATCCCCCGCTCCTCGGCCACGAGCGCGCCGTCGGGGCCCAGCTCGACCAATGCCTCGGACAGGTGGCCGAGGTACTTGCCGTCGAAGAGCACCACCTTGTCGCGTCCGGTGACCACCCGGGCCACCCGGATCGCCTCGGTATTGGCCTGGCTGGCCGACAGCGTGTACTGCCACTTCGGCAGGCCGAATCGCCGGCCGAGCTCCTCGGACACGACGATCGCGTCCTCGACGGGCAGGAGGAACTGGTGGCCGCGGGCCATCCGTTCGCTGACGGCCCGGATGAGCGGCTCGGGGGCGTAACCGCAGAACATCGACAGGTCGGCGATGTTGAAGTCGCTGTACACGTGCCCGTCCGCGTCGGTGAAGCGCGCACCGCGGCCCTCAACGGCCCACGGCGGCGGGTGGTGGTAGCTGCCGACCTGCCAGGCCATCGGCACGCCGTTGGGCATCACCCGTCGGCCGCGCTCGAGGAGCTCGAGGGCGCGGGGGTGCTCGCGCGCGAACCGGGCATCCTCGCGATCCTTCAGCTCGCGCACGAGCACCCGGTCAACGGTCGGCATGGCCGCAGGGTACATGTGGGACGATCCGGCGATGTGGACGCTCGGAGTTCCGCCGCTAGAGCTCGTGGCTCGGACCATCATCGTCTACATCATCTTCCTGGCGGCCCTGCGGCTCTTCGGCAAGCGCGAGATCGGCCAGTTCACGCTGTTCGACCTGGCCCTCGTCCTGCTTGCGGCCAACGCCCTCCAGCCCGCCCTGACCGGCCCGGACCAGTCGGTCACCGGCGGCCTGATCATCGTCGTCACGATCTTCGTCCTGAACCGGTTCGTCTCGGTCCTCCGACGACGGGTGCCGATGGTCCGCCGACTGCTCGAATTCGAGCCGACGGTCGTCGGACGCGACGGCGCCTGGCTGAGAGCGGCGGTCGCCGGCGAGGAGCTCGACCAGGACGACCTTGATGCTGCCCTGCGCGAGCACGGGCTGGACTCGGTCAAGGACGTCAAGCTGGCGGTCCTCGAGCAGGACGGGTCGCTGAGCATCGTGCCCAACGATGGCAGCGCGGTTCGGATCCGAGCCCGGCGGCGTCGGTACAAGCGCCACGACGGCGGCTGAGCTCAGCCGGGCAGTCGGTCGAAGCCGGCCGTCCAGGTCGCCTCGAGGCGGCGGTCGATCGCATAGCCGGAATAGCCCGAGCGGCCGCTGAGCCAGGCCAGGCCGGCCTCGCCCATGGCGTACGCGGTCGTGGCGTAGGCGTCGGCCAGGGCCAGGCTCGGCCCGACGACCGTGATGCTGGTCCAGTGCTCCGGCGGCTGGTCCGTGTGTGGATCGACGATGTGGTCGCCGCGCTCATAGCCACCCGAGGTGGCGACGGCGAACCGGGTGAATTCGATCGGTGGCGATACCCGGGCGACGACCTGGTCCGCTTCGAACGGATGACGGATCCCGATGACCCACGGGCGGCCAGGCTCAGGTTCGCCTCGCACGATCACGTCGCCACCGGCATTGATCAGGTAACACCTGGCGCCGGCGGCCTCCAGGATGAACGCCGCCTCCTCGGCCGCCCAGCCCTTGACGTATCCGGACGGATCGAGGCCGCCCCGCAAGCCCGTCGCCCGGACATCGAAATAGCCCCCGCTGTCGATCCGAAGCGCCTCGCAGCGCCCGAGCACGAACCGGACGTCGGCCGAGCAGTCGTCGGTTTCGAGCTCCGCCCGGGCCAGGCGGCTGATCTCGCTGGCCGGACGAAACGGGCTGAACCGCGCATCGACCTCGATCAGCCAGGCCTCGGCTTCGTCCAGGGCGGTGCCGGCCACGTGCGGGTCGCGCAGGTCGATCCCGATCGTCGTGCCCATCGTGTCCACGACTCGCAGGCGTCGTTCGATCCGCTCGTCCGGCATCGTGCCTACAGCACCTCAGCCCTTGGCTCGGTCGAGGGCCGACTGCAGGGACTGCGCGTACGCCTGGCTGGTGTAGGTGGCTCCCGAGACGGAGTCGATGTTGGCGCTCTGGGCCGAGATCGCCTCGCTCTGGAGGATTGGGGCTGCATCCGCCGAGATGAACCCGGATCGACCGCGGGTCGGCATCTGGACGACGGTCACCGCCGTGAGCTTGCCGTTCGCCAGCGTGGCCTGGACCTGGATCACGCCGAACGGCTCCTGGACGGCATCGCCGGTGTAGCTCCCGCTGCCCTTGACTGCAACCTTGGTCGGAGCTGGCGTGGCGCCCGGTCGGCGCGACCCGGTCGGGCTCGGCGTCTCGCCTGCTCCGGCTGCAACCGACGGTGCCGGACCGAGCGAGCTGTCCGGTCCGATCGATACCAGGGCCGGCGCCCCTCCGGCGGCGGCGCTGTCGGCCGGCGTCTTGAAGCTGAGCAGGAGGACGAGGGCTATGGCGGTGGTGACCAGGGCGGCGATGGCGCGTTTCGGCACGGCGGTCTCGATTCAGAATTCGAAGCGTTCAAAGTGGATATGGCCGCGCGGCAATCCGCTCGCCCGGAGACCATCGCGAACGGCCTCCATCATCGGCGTGGGACCGCACAGGTAGACCTCGCGCTGACGCAGGTCCGGCACGAGCTCGCGCAGGGCCGCCGGAGTCAACGGGTCGAAGGGCATCGCCCGCGAACCGCGAGCGCCAATCAGGTAATGGACGGTCGCTCCGCGGGCATGGGCGAGATACTCGAGCTCGTCGCGAAAGACGATGTCCGTGGGCCGGCTCGCGCGGTAGACGAGGGTCAGGTCGCCCGGTCCGGCCGGCAGCTCCTCGAACAGCGCCCGCAGCGGCGCGATGCCAATCCCGCCGGCGATCAGCAGAACCCGCCGGCGGAGGCGCCGGGCGCCGGTCAGCAGGCCGTATGGCCCTTCCAGGTACACCCGGGTACCGATTGCCAGGGACGCCATCGACATCGTGTCCCCGCCGAGGTCCTTGACCGTCAGGCGCAACCAGCGCCCATTCGGCGCCGCCGAGATCGAGAACGGGTGGCCGCGCCACCAGCCGTCCCGAACCAGGAACCGGACGATGACGAACTGGCCGGCCCGGATCGCGAACTCGTCCAGGTCCCGTCCGCCAAGGTAAATCGAGATGACGCCTGGACCCTCTCGCTCGACATTCACCACCCGGAACCGATGGCGGACCGAGACAACAAGCGGCTCGACGAACCGGAAGGCGAGGATCAAGCCTGCAGCGATGAGGTACAGGCTCACCCAGTAGACCCAGGCAACGGGATCGTGGGCAAAGTCGGAGCCCGTCACGAGCTGATGGCCGAGGCCCAATGCAATGGCCAGGTAGGCGTACAGGTGGAGTCCGTGCCACGTCTCGTAGGACAGGTGCCGGCGGGCGACCCGGACGGAGCTCACAGCAACCCCGATGAACAGGACCAGCGAGACGCCCGCCATCAGCATGAACTCATAGGTCGTCAGCAGGGTCCAGGCCTCCACGACCAGGTTCCGGCCGTCGACGAGGGCGAAGCCGATCGTGGTCAGGAGCACATGCCCGACGATCAGCCAGACGCACACGAAGCCGACCCAGCGATGGGCGGCGGCCAGGCTGTCCATTCCGACGACCTGTTCGAGCCACGGGCTGCGGGACATCAGGACGAGCTGGATGAGGGCCAGGTAGCCACCGAACAGTGCCGCAAGCTCGCCCGCTGCGATGAACCAGCCACTCGGATCGGTCAGCTGGTCGAGCCCGCCATGGCGGAGCCACATCGCCGCGATCAGCAACCCGTTCAGGACCAGGACGGCCGTGATCTCCCGGGTGCGCAGCGACCAGCCCCGGGGCACTGGAACGGCGCGTCGATTGCCTGTCATCGTGGTCACAGGCTCCGAGAGTGGCGGTCGACTCTGAGAGGAGCCTGACAGTCAGCCCCGAGTTCGAGCCCCTCGGGCAGGTCAGCCGGCATGGGATCGCCCAGGCTCGATCGGCAGGTGCGCCTCGAAACGTGCCCCGCCACCGTTCCCGTTGGCCACTTCGATCCGGCCACCGTGGCGCTCGACGATCCATTGGGCGATGGCCAGGCCCAGCCCGGTTCCTCCGGAAGGCGCGCCGGGCGCCCTCCAGAACCGGTCGAAGACACGGGGCAGGTCCTCCGGCCGAATCCCTGGACCCTGGTCGGCCACGGTCAGGATGGCATTCCGGTTGTCGGCGCGAACCGCGACGGTGACTTCGCCGTCGACCGGGCTGTGCCGGATCG
Source organism: uncultured Chloroflexia bacterium (assembly GCA_963720965.1). Lineage (GTDB taxonomy): Bacteria > Chloroflexota > Limnocylindria > Limnocylindrales > CSP1-4 > Palsa-1033. The sequence continues at coordinate 164,234 of CAVRHD010000008.1, forward strand.
CGTTGTCGACCAGGATCAGGACGAGCTGGCGGAGCCGGACCGGATCACCCACGATGCTGGCCGGACCGGGCTCGACGACCACGCGTACGTGGCGATCGGCGGCCGGCTGGCTGAGTGACGACGCCGCATCCGCTGCGATATCACCGAGATCGACGGGCAGCCGCTCGAGCTCGACCGCCCCGGAGTCCGACCGGGCGAGCAGCAGCAGGTCATCGACCATTGTCGACAGCTGGCCGACCTCGGCGCTGATGTCATCGAGGGCGTCACCAACCTCGCCGACCGGTTCGGAGCGATGCCTTGCGAGGTACTCGACGGAGCTCCGAATGACGGTCAGGGGCGTCCGGAGCTCGTGGCTGGCGTTGGCGGCGAACTCGCGCTGGCGTTGGAGCGCCTGGCGCTGGACGACCAGCGAGGCGCGGATCGGAGCGAGCGCCCGGCGCGCGTACAGGGCGCCGAAGCCTGCGGCGACGACCACGGCCAGCAGGCCACCGAAGACGAGCACATCGACCATCACATCGAGAGTCCGTTGCTCCTGCGTTCGGTCCTGGACCACCTGAATGACGACTGTCCCGATCCGGCTGGGCGCGGTGACGCTGAGGATCCGGACCGGAACGTCCTGGATGACCGCGTCGCGCACGTCTCGGCCGCTCAGTCGCGCCGCGGCCAGGGAAGCCTGGTTCGGCAGGCCGACCGGGACGACGTCGTCAGCATCGCCCATCGGCTGGCCATCGGGCGCGACGATCACCGCGAACGTGCCCGATGAGCCACCGCCGAAGATGATTCCGGTCTGCGATCCATCGCCCGGGTCATCACTCGTGTCCAGGAACTGCCGAAGCGAGTCCGCCCGCGCATCGAGCTGGACGATCCCGGTTGCCTCGAGCGAGTTCGTCACTCGCAGGTAAAGCAGCGATCCTAGGACGACCAGGATCAGGAGGGTCGTCCCGCCGCTGAACAGCACGAGCCGCCAGCCGACCCGCCGGAGCATTCGGCCGTCATCCTTGCGGGCTCGCTGGTCCTCGGGCGAGTCGGCCGGAGGGTCAGCCACGAGCCAACCGATACCCGACGCCGCGGACGGTCTCGAGCCGATCGCTGGCCGGCCCGAGCTTGGCCCGCAAGTAGTGCACGTAGGCATCGACCGCGTTAGGCGTGACCGCCACACTGAACGGCCAGGCCTGGTCGAGCAGCTGGTCTCGGGTCAACGTCTGGCCGGCATGCCGGAGGAGGCATTCGAGCAGGGAGAACTCGCGCGGACTCAGGTCAACCTGTCGCCCCGCGACGATCACGTCCCGGGTCGCTTCGTCGAGCTCGATCGGGCCCGCCTTGAGCCTGGGCTGGACCCGCCTGCCGACGGCCGATCCTCTTCGCGACAGGGCCCGCAGGCGCGCCGAAAGCTCCTCGAACGCGAACGGCTTGACGAGGTAATCGTCGGCCCCGGCGTCAAGGCCGACCACCCGGTCGCCCACCGCATCGCGCGCCGTTAGCATCAGGATGGCCGCGGTGAAGCCGGCCGCCCGGATCCGTCGAGCGACTTCCAGCCCGCCGATGTCGGGCAGACCAAGATCGAGAATGATGATCTCGATCCCGGACGTCCCCAGGGCAATCTCGACACCCGAGATCCCGTCCTCGGCCACGTCGACCACGTGGCGGTCCTCCTCCAGCAGCCGCCGGAGCAGCCGCCGGAGCCGTGGGTCGTCTTCGACAATGAGCAAGTGCATTGGTCGCCTGTGATCCGCGTTCTGACTACGCCGTCGTTCCAGGCGCTTCGCCGAATCTACGCCCCGATCCTGAGATTCTCCTGAGAGGATGCCCCGGCGCCCGCGGGGTAGGACGGTGGCCGTCGCTCCCGGGCAGGCTCCGCCGCGGTATCGTGTCGGGGCATCGACCGACTCCGCCAGGCGTCGGTCGCATCCGTACAACGGAGGTCCACGATGGGTGACAAGACGCCAAAGCGACCACCGAAGCAGAAGAAGCCGAAGGCCCCCAAGGTCTGAGGTGGGCTCGTCCCAGCACGAGGAGGATCGAACAGACGCATGAGCGGGCTACCTGATCGGGCGAGGGTCGTGGTGATCGGCGCCGGAATCGTCGGCAACAGCATGGCCTATCACCTGGCCAGGCTGGGCTGGCGGGACATCGTGCTGATCGACAAGGGCGCACTCCCGAATCCGGGCGGCTCCACGGGTCATGCCTCGAACTTCATCTTCACGACCGACCACAGCAAGGAGATGACGGCGTTCACGCTCGACAGCGTGCGCCAGTACAAGGAGCTGGGCGTCTTCACCCAGAGCGGGGGGATCGAGGTCGCCCGGACGCCGGAGCGGATGGAGGAGTTCAAGCGCCGCCTGTCCTCGGCCCACGCCTGGGGGATCGAGGCCGAGCTGATCACGCCGGCCCGGGTCAAGGAGCTCGTGCCGTACATCGAGGAATCGATCCTGCTCGGCGGCTTCTATACGCCCGGGGTCGGCGTGGTCGACTCGCTCCGGGCCGGCACCCTGATGCGCGAAGCGGCCGTCGAGATGGGCGCACTGACGATTTCGGCCCTGACCGAGACGACCGGAATCGACGTGGTCGACGGCCAGGTCAGTGCCGTCCACACCGATCGGGGATCGATCTCGACCAATACCGTCGTGATCGCCTGCGGGATCTGGAGCCCGCGGATCGCCCGGATGGCCGGCGCCTCGATCCCGTTGACGCCGGCCGTCCACCAGATGATCAGCGTCGGGCCCGTGCCCTCCTTTGCCGACACCGTGGGCGAGATCACCTTCCCGATCGTGCGCGACATGGATACCAACATGTACGAGCGCCAGCACGGCGGCGATCTCGAGGTTGGCTCATATGCCCACCGGCCGATCCTGATGTCGTCCGATGACATTCCCTCGATCGCCGAGTCGGCCCAGTCGCCGAGCGAGCTGCCGTTCACCGACGACGACTTTGACCTCCAGATGGAGCAGGCCCTCGAGCTGGTCCCCGAGATCCTGCGCGACGAGCGGGTCGGCGTCCGCTACGCGATCAACGGCCTCCTGTCCCTGACGCCTGACGGTATGCCGATCCTGGGCGAGACGCCCGAGGTCAAGGGACTCTGGTCCGTCGCGGCAGTCTGGATCAAGGAGGCCCCTGGTATCGCCCGGACCGTGGCCGAGTGGATGACCCACGGCACGCCCGAGATCGACCCGCACGCATCGGACATCGCCCGGTTCTATGACCACCATCGGGCCGCGGCCCATATCGACGCCCGAAGTGCCGAGGGCTTCAACAAGACCTACGGCATCGTCCACCCGATGGAGCAGTGGGAATCGAATCGGAACGTCCGGCTGAGCCCGATCCACGTCCGCCAGCGCGAGCTCGATGCTGTGTTCTTCGAAGCAGCGGGCTGGGAGCGGCCGTTCTGGTACGGCGCGAACGAGCGCCTCCTGGCCGAGTACGGCGACCGGGTGATGCCGCGTGCCGCGGAATGGGAGTCACGCTGGTGGTCGCCGATCATCAACGCCGAACACCTGGCCATGCGCGACCGGGTGGCCATGATCGATCTCGCCGCGTTTGCGATCTTGGATGTGACCGGCCCGGCTGCCATGGCCTATCTCCAGGGCCTGGTCGTCAATCAGGTCGACGTCAAGGTCGGCCGGGTCGTCTACACCCCACTCCTGAACGAGGCCGGCGGAATCGTGGCCGACCTCACGATCATCCGCCTCGGGCGCGATCACTTCCGGGTTGTGACCGGCGGCGGGATGGGCATGCGCGACAAGAAGTGGTTCACCGACCACCTGCCGGCGGACGGCTCGGCCCAGGTCCACGACCTGACCTCGGCCCTGTATACGGTCGGCGTGTGGGGGCCGCGGGCGAGGGACCTGGTCCAGTCGGTCACTTCGACCGACCTGTCCCACGCGGCCTTCCCGTTCGGCACCGCCCGCGTGGTCGACATCGGCGGGGTGCGCACGCTGATGTCCCGGATCTCCTACGTGGGTGAGCTCGGCTGGGAGATCTACGCCCCGATGGAAGAGGGGCTCAAGCTATGGGACACGCTGTGGGCCGCCGGCCAGCCGCTCGGGGTGATCGCCGCGGGCATCGGCGTGTACGCCACGACCGGCCGGCTGGAGAAGGGCTACCGGGCCCACGGCAACGAGCTCGAGCTCGACTTCAACCTGGTCGAGGCCGGGATGGCCCGGCCGACGGTCAAGGATGCCGACTTCGTGGGCAAGACCGCCTACCTCGCCCAGCGGGCCAGCCCACCCGAGACGATCCTGTGCACCCTGACCGTGGATGACCCGACATCGGCCAGTGGAGTGAAGCGCTACATGCTCGGACGGGAGCCGATCAGCCGGCCTGACGGCACGTTCATCGTCGATGCCCGGGGCCGTCGCTCGTACGCCACGAGCGCTGGTTCCGCCCCGTCGATCGGCAAGCACGTGCTGATGTCGTACCTGCCGCCGGCCGAGGCGGTCCAAGGCACGAAGCTGGCCGTGGAGTTCTTCGGTGAGCGCTACCCGGTCACCGTCGCGGTTGTTGGCAGCACCCCGATCTTCGACCCGGAGAACGCCAGGATCCGGGCGTGAACGTCCTGGTCTGCGTGAAGCGCGTGCCCGAGACGGGCGGCCGGGTCAGCCTGACCGCGGACGAGCGGGACATCGACACGCGCTATCTCGGGTTCACGGTCAGTCCCCACGAGGAGTGCGCGACCGAGGAAGCCGTCCGCCTGATCGAGGCCAACAGCGGCAGCTCGACCGTCCTGACCCTTGGACCGGAGGCCGCCTCGGACCAGCTTCGAGCGGCCATGGCCATCGGCGTCGACCGGGCCATCCTGCTCGAGACCGACGGGCAGGACTGGGATCCGGTCGCGACGGCCGCTGCAATCGTCGCGGCGATCCAGGCGGAGGCGGCCACGGGCAGCACCTACGACCTGATCCTGTTCGGCAACGAAGCGGCCGATTCCGGTGACTTCCAGGTCGACATCCGGGTCGCCCTGGCGCTCGACCTGCCCTGCATAAGCGGGGTGAAATCGCTCGAGATCCACGACGGCGTGGCGACGGCCCGGCGCGAGTTCGGCGGCGGCTGGGAGGTCTTCGAGGTGCCCCTGCCGGCGGTTGTCGCGGTGCGCGAGGGGATCAACCTGCCCCGCTATCCCTCGGTGCCCGGCCGGTTGCGCGCCAAGAAGAAGGAGATCGAGCGGTCTGTGCCGGAGCCGAGGCGGGGTGGACCGGACAAGGTCAGGCTGCGGCTACCGGCCGAATCCGAGGGCCGGGTGGAGATCCTCGGAGCCGGGGCGGAGGCCGCGCCGGCCGTGGTCGACATGCTCGAGCGGATCGGGGTGCTCGCGCCGTGAGGCAGGTCGGATGATCCTGGCCTTCGTCGAGCAGGATGGCGGCCGGCCGGACCGGTCGGGGCTCGAGGTTCTGACCTTCGCCCGGCGCCTGGCCGAACGGTCCGCTGAGCCGCTCGCGGCGGTCCTGTTCGGGCCCGGGGCCGCGACGGCCGCGGCGGCCCTTGGGCCATATGGGGTCAGCCGGGGCCATGCCGTTGCAGACGACCGGATCGAGGCCTACACGCCGGCCGCCTGGGGCCGGGCCGTGGCCCAGCTGGCGGGCACCCTGGCTCCGTCGCTCGTCGTTGCGGCCGGAACCGACCGGGGCCAGGAGGTCATCGCCTATGCAGCGACGATGAGCGATGCCCCCATGGCCGCGAACTGCGTCGAGGTTCGGCCGGGCGATCCGTTCGAGGTGACCCGCCAGCGCTGGGGAGGCAGCTTGCTCGAAGACGCCCGGCTCGACGGGGTGCCGCGCTTCCTGACGATTGCCGAACACGTGAGCCAGCCCGACGAGCTGGCCGTTCCAGTGCAGGTCCTGGTTGAGCCGTTTGTCCCGACGCTGACTGGCTCGGACCTGCGCGTCCGGGTCGTGGCCAGGGTGGCTCCCGAGGCCGGCAGGGTGTCGCTGGCCGACGCCCGGGTCGTCGTCGGTGGCGGACGTGGGGTGGGTGGAGCCGAGGCGTTCAGCGAGCTCGAGGAGCTGGCCGGGCTGTTGCACGGCGCCGTCGGCGTGTCGCGGGTCGTAACCAGCGCAGGCTGGCGGCCCCATAGCCAGCAGGTCGGCCAGACCGGGACCCGGATCGCCCCGGACATCTATATCGCGTGCGGCATCAGCGGGGCGATCCAGCACATCGTCGGGTGCAAGGCCGCCAAGTCGATCCTGGTCATCAACACCGATCGCGAGGCACCGATCATGTCGCGGGCCGCGTACGCCGTGATCGGCGACCTCCATGCGGTCGTTCCGGCAATCAGCGCAGAGATCAGGCGCCGCCAGGCCCCGTAGCGTCGCGGGGCTATTGGAAGCCGCCGCGCTGGGGGAGGCCGCGGCGGCCATTGGCGGGCCTCCACTCGAACTGGCGCCCGGCACTTGGTCTTCTCCACGCACCAAATCGTGCTTTTTCTGACTGGCCCGGACACAGCTGAGCCGGCACGGCCTCTCGCACACAGGAAGGCGTGCTCGTCCAAGCGCGAATCCCGGGCAGCGTCGGTCGAACCCGGGCACGGAATCCGTCGCGGGTGGCCCGAGTCGGCCCGGCTGGGTCGACGTCGGGCCGTTTGGTGCGTCAGAAAGACCATTGGGCCGCCCGCTGCCTGGGGCGGGCTGCCGCTGCCGTTGAGGCTCGGCTAAGCCCTGGGCCAGTGGCACGTGGTTTGCTGGTCGCCACATCCCGCCCCGACTGAAGAACCGGAGCAGCGGATGACCGTCAATCGAAAGGCGTTGGCCGAAGCGGAGCGCGCGCTCCGGCGTCAGTCAATGCGAGCGGCCGAGGAGCTGCGTGCCCTGCGGATCCGATCGGACCTGAGCCAGGCTGCTGTCGCTCGCGAGGTCGGCGTCGCCCGATCCGTGCTGAGCCGCCTCGAGGCCGGAGACCCGGGCATCACGCTCCGGACGAGATTTCGGGTCGCGACCGTGCTCGGCGCGGACCTGCGGATCTCGGCGTTCGTCGAGTCCGGGCCGCTGGTTCGGGACCGGGCCCAAGCCCCAATCGTAGAGTGGATCCTCACGATCGCTGGTCCCTTCTGGCGCCGCCGCGTCGAGGCAGCGGTCCCCGGTGCAGGGCGGCGCTCGGTTGATCTGTGCCTGGCGAGCCCTCGAGCCATCGTCTTGATCGAGGTCGAAACGCGCGTCGGCAGCCTCGAGGAGATCATCCGAGAGCTCCACTCCAAACGCGAGGCATTAGCCGGGGCGAGCCTCAACACGGGCGAGCTCCGGCCCATCTTCGTCGTCCTCGGACTGCCGCGAACGCGCCACCACGCAGCGATCGTCCGCGACCTGCCACGAACCATCGCCGCAGCCTTCCCGGCTCCTTCGAGTCGAGCTCGAAGCAGCCATTCGCGACACCACGAAACCCTGGCCGGGGGACGGGCTCCTGTGGATCAGCCGGGCGACAGGTGCTTCTCGAACCAGTGGTGAGCGTACGGCTCGTCGTTGAACGCCAGCACCTCGACGAAGCCGGCGCTCAGATACAGTCCGATCGCCTCGTTCAGCGCGGCGTTGGTTTCGAGTCGAAGGACCTCCACGTCGGCCGCCCGCGCCTGCCGCTCGAGCTCCTCCAGGATCCGCCGGCCAAGGCCAGTCCCGCGTGCCCGGGGCGCGACCCACATCCGCTTCAGCTCGGCCGGTGCGGCCGGGTGGAACTTGAGGGCGCCGCAGCCGATCGGCCCAGCCGGGTCGCGGGCGATGACCAGGAGCCCGTTCGGTGGTACCAGCTCGTGCGCGTCGGCAGGGATGCTGATCGACGGATCGAAGCCGGCATCAAATCGGGCGTTCAGCTCGGCGAAGTACTGCTCGATGCACCAGCGGGCGTCGGCGGAGGTTGGATCCTCGATCGCGAGGCTGACCCCGGTCGGTCGCTTGCTGGTCAGGGTACGGGCCGCCGGGTCAGGGCTGGATCGCCATCCCGCACGGCCCGACGGCCCCGCTGATGAACGACTGGTTCACGCCGGTACCGTCGAGATTTGCCCGCCCAATCGTCGTCCCGTCCTGGGCCGGGTATTCGTTCTGGTTGCCCCAGTAGATATGGGCGGCGTCGACCGCCACGCCACAGCCGCCGCTCACCCCGGGGATGAACGTCGGATTGACATCGCTGCCGTCGATCGTGGCCCGCCCGATCGAATGCTGGCCGGCCCAGTACACGTACTGGCTGGTCACCGCGACGCCGCAGTTGGTATCCACTCCCGAGATGAACTTGGTATTGACGCCCGAGCCGATCAGGTTGGCCCGGCCGATCGTGCCGCCGCCGAGGGACACCCAATAGAGATGGCCGGCGTCGATGGCCACGCCGCACGGCGTGCTGAGGCCCGTGATGAAGTTCATGTTGATGGTCGATCCGTCGAGGTTCGACCGGCCGATCGTGCCGCTGCCGAAGCCGGCCCAGTAGACGTGGGCGCCGTCAAGGGCGACGCCGCACGGCTGCTGGATCGTGGTCACGAAGTTCAGGTTGGTCGAGGTGCCATCGAGCCGCGACCGGGCGATCGTGCCGCCGAACTGGGTCGCCCAGTAGATATAGGTCGGGCTGAGGGCGACGAAGCACGGACGAGCGCCGCCGGCGATGAGACTGCCGACCACATCGGTGCCATCGAGGTTGGCCCCACCGATCGTATTGCCGGTCGGGCCGTTGTTCGCCCAATACAGGTGCGCCTGGCCGGGGGTCAGCGTCTGGCCGGGCGGTGGATTCGAGGCACGAGTCGGCGCCGGCGTCCCTCCGCCGGAGGACCCGCACGCTGCGACGACCAGCGCCAGCACCGCAACGATCGCGAACCTGTAGCGCATGATCCGGCCTCTCCTCGACACGGTCCTGGCCGTTGGAGCGGGAGACGAGGTTCGAACTCGCGACATTCAGCTTGGAAGGCTGACGCTCTGCCAACTGAGCTACTCCCGCCGGCCCACGACACGCTACCACGGCGCGGGCGGTGGGGACCGGCCGAACGGTGGCTCCCAACGTAAACGCAGGTCAGTGGTCCAACCGCTCCTTCAGCCAGCGCAGCTGGGCGACCTCGTGGAAGCCTTCCCCGCCCTCGTGGTCGTTGAAGGCGTACTCGCGGATCTCCTTCGGTCCGCCATACCAGTTGTAGGCAGCGAAGACCGTCGACGGCGGACAGATCTGGTCCATCAAGGCGACGGAGAAGAGGGCCGGCGCCTTGGCCCAGCGGCCCACGATGGCCGCGTCAAAGTAGCTCAGGGTCTCGAGGACGCGATCGACATGGTCCCGGTGGACCTTGAGGTACCGGGCGATCTCGGCGTACGGGTCGGTCTCGGCGAACGTGATCGAGCGCGGAAAGTCGCTCAGGAAGGGCACTTCGGGCATCGCGGCCAGCAGGTCAGGAACCAGTCCGGCCACGACGATGCTCAGGCCGCCACCCTGGCTCGTGCCGGCGACCGCAACCCTGCCCGGGTCGACCGCCGGGTGCAACCGGACGGCCTCGACCGCCCGGACCGCGTCGACGTAGACCCGCCGGTAGTAATACGTGAGCGGGTCGAGGATCCCCCGGGTCATGAACCCGGGATGGGCCGGCGCTCCCACGGGGTCACGATCGGGTGTTTCCCCGACCGACCACGTCGAGCCCTGGCCGCGGGTGTCCATGACCAGGTGGGCGTAGCCGGCCGCTGCCCACATCACCCGTTCGTGGGGCAGGCCACGGCCGCCGCCATAGCCGACGAACTCGACCACCGCCGGCAGCCTCGATCGAGGCCCAGCCGGGACATGGAGCCAAGCCTGGACACGCGTCCCGTCGGCGCCCGCGAAGGACACGTCAAACGTCGAAATCAGGCTGAGCCCGGTGTCGACCGGGGCGAAGGCCGGCTCGAGCGGATGGCCCCGGGCCTCGAGCAGGGTCGACGCCCAGAAGCGTTCCATATCGAGCGGGACGGGAAGCGCCGGCCGGTAGGCTCGGAGCTCGTCGATCGGCATGTCCCGGTAGCTCATCTCCACCATCTTGCGCCACGCCTCCTCGACCCGGTTGGCCCACCAGCGCATGGCTTCGCGCCGGACGCGACCCCGGGCCGACGGGCTAGGCTGGTCGGATGAGCCAGCCGACCTCGAGCCTGTCGCGTCCGAGCGGCCCGGCTACCCTGATCGTGAGCCCGTCAGCCTCCCGAATCCGCGACCAGCATCGACGCGCCAGCGTGGTCCGCCAGGCGGTTGCGGCACTGTCGTTGCGGGGCCATGGCGAGGTCGTCGTGGTCGAGGCCGGCCAGCCCGCCGCGGTGCGCTCGGCGGCCGTGCAGGCCGTCGGGCGTGGTTCGGGAATTCGTCGCCCTGGCCGGCGGCGACGGCACGGTCCGGGACGCCCTGGGGCCCCTGATCGGGACGGGCATCACGGTCGGCATCGTGCCCTGCGGGACGGGCAACCTGTACGCCACGTCGATCGGGGTCCCACGCGATATCAAGCAGGCGATCCAGGGCCTGACGAGCGGTACGGCGCAGGCCTTTGACGTCGGCCAGGTCCGCCTCGACGGCGATGCCTCCGGCGAGGCCGAACCGGCACTTGTCCCGGACGTGTTCACGGTTGCCTGTGGGACCGGCTTCGACGCACGCGTGATCGAGGCCACCACCCGGGAGATGAAGCGTCGCTACGGCGTGGCGGCCTACTTCCTGGGAGGGGCCGGCCTGATGGAGCACCTGCGCGCCCGGCCGACGATCCTCACCGTCGACGGTGTCCGGACCGAGATCGAGGCGGTCGTGGTCCTCGTCGCCAACTGCGGCGAACCGATCCCGGGCCGGCTTCGACCACGCCTCCCACTCGATCCACAGGACGGCCTGCTCCACGTCTTCGTGCTGCCCAAGGGTGGCGTGCTCGGCGGTATCCGGGGCGTCCTGGAGCTGATGACCGCGGCCGTGCCGGGCACATCGGCGTCCGGAGCCGCGATTCGCCTGACCGGCAGCCACGTCCGGGTCGAGGTCACGCCCGCCCAGCCGACGGAGATCGACGGAGATCCGTATCGGGCCGGCTCGCTCGAAGCCTGGATACGACCGGGAGCGCTGTCCGTACTGGTCCCCTGATTCGTGCTCGCCGGGCCGGGCCGAAGTGGCATACTCGGGGACCACCGCCGGGCTGCCGGTGTCGGGTGCGGGCGGTTGATGAGGTCATAGGGGCATGCGCAAGATTCCCATCGGGGTCGCCTTGCTGGGCTTCCTGATGCTGGTCGAGGGCGTGGCCGGCGTGTTCTGGGGCATGCTCGCGGTCGGAGTCCACCTGTTCGACCTCGTTCCGTCGGGCACCGGAGTCGCCTGGATCGGAGCCTTCGCGATCATTGTCGGGATCATCCAGATCGCCGTTGGCCTGGCCGCCTGGCAGCTCAAGCCGTGGGCCTGGGTCTTCGGCTGGGTGATGTCGGTCGTCGGCCTGTTCTCGGCCTTCTTCGCTCTCCTCGCAACCGGCAGCGTGGCCTACGGCCTGGCCGTCGCGTTCTTCCCCCTGGTCGTGTACTGGTATATCAACCAGCCCGAGATCAAGCGCGAGTTTTCGATCCCGTCCGGCTCGCCGTCGGGGATGTAGCGGGCGCTCCGGCGTCAAGGGAGCTCGAACATGCAACGAGTCATCGGCATCGTCCTGGGGGCCATCGTCACCTACCTGGCGCTGGTGATCCTGGATGCCACCAGCGGCGACGCGACGAAATACGGCACGGCGGTCATCCTGGGCGCCATCGTCAGCCTGCTCTGGCCATGGGTGATCGGCTTCATCCTCGTCCGGCGGGCCAGGCAGCGTCGCTCCGACCAGGTCGACAAGGAAGTCGACAAGCGGATGGCCGAAGAGCGAAACAACCCAAGCTAGGAGCCCGCAATCAGCTCGCCCGATCCCATCGCTGATCCACAGGCGAGCGTCGGAGCGCCGCCCCCAGGAGCGTCCAGGCGCCTGATCGGCCGGCGTCCCCTGGGCGTCGTCCTGCTGGCCGCCTTCGGGCTCGTGGCCGGCGCCCAGTCGATCCTCGCGTCGTTTGGCGTGGTCGGCGCGCGGGCCGGCTCGGTTGGCTCGCTGCTGAGCGATCCGACCCAGTTCAAGGTGGTCACCCTTGCCTTTGGCCTGGTCTTCATCGCCGCCTCGATCGCGATCTGGCTGCTGCTGCGGGCCGGCTGGTACGCCACGATGCTGCTCGCGGGTGGCGGCCTGCTGCTCGAGATCGGGCTATACATCTACGGCGAGCCGAACTTCGTGACGATGGCGGTCTTCGTCGCCTCGGCCTTCTACCTGAACCAGCGCGAGGTCAAGATCCTGTTCCTGCGCCCGCCCACGGAGCCGACAGCGGTCGTCCTGACCCGCGAAGGTGAGGACGAAACGTGACCTCGGACGTGGACCTGCTCCAGGCGTATGCGCCCGCTCTCCATTACACGAACGGTGAGCTGTTCTTCCCGGCATCGGTCAATTCGTACCTGCCCGAGTGCGACCTGTTCGTGGGCCGATCGGGTCACGACCGGCAGCTCCTGGTGCCCGTCGGGGAGCTGACAGAGGAGGCCCTGACGACCTATCGGGCCGGGCCAGGGGAGACCCTCTCGCTCCGGCTCGTGCAGCACCCGATGGGCAGCCTGGAGCTGGCGCGCTGGAACCGGAGGCCCGACCGGACGCCGTTCCATGCCCCCAGCCGGCTGGCCCGGGTCGGCCTCTTCGCCCGCCTGGTCGATACCGGCTTTACCGCGTCGCTCCTCCTGCGGGGCAGCGTCCCGGGCGGCACGACCGCCGCGGCCTCGGTGAAGTACGAGCAGGTCCGGACCCACGATTCGCGCTTCGTCTATCACGGTCGCGTCGTGCGCCGGGACGGCTGGATCGCGCTTCATTACATGTACTTCTACTTCATGAACGACTGGCGGTCGACGTTCGCCGGGGCGAACGACCACGAGTCCGACTGGGAGCAGATCCTGGTCTTCCTCGAAGACGCGCCGGATGGCCCAAGCCCGGTCTGGATCGCCTGTGCCGCCCACGACTACTCGGGCGACGAGCTGCGCCGACGCTGGGATGATCCCCTTCTGGTGAAGTCCGGGGATCACCCGGTGGTCAACGCCGGGGCCGGTTCCCACGCGGCCTACTTCGAGGCCGGCGAATACCTGACGGCCGCACCGCTGCCCGCGCTCCGCCCGCTTCACCGCTTCCTGGAGGGCGTCCGGGCGTTCTGGCGGGACACACTCCGGCAGGCCGATCCGGGGGACCTCGCCGCCAAGATCGAATCGGCCCTGAGCATCCCGTTCATCGACTATGCCCGGGGCGACGGGGTCAGAATCGGTGGAACCGACGGCCAGGCGTGGACGCCCGCGATCATCGGCGATGACACGGCCTGGGTGGACGGCTACCGCGGCCTGTTCGGCCTCGACACGTTCGATCGTTTCGCCGGTGAGCGTGCTCCGGCAGGGCCCAAGTACGGCCGCAACGGCACGGTTCGCCAGACCTGGAACGATCCGCTCGGTTGGGCCGGCCTGACCAAGGTCGCTCCCCCGTTTCGAGCGGCCGCCGCCCTGAAGGTCCGCCTGGCCGAGCTCGAGGCGGAGCTGGCCAAGCTGCGGGTCGAAAACGAGGCCAAGGGCAGCGACCTTGACGGCCTCGAGCTAGAGGTCCGGGCGCTTGCCTCCGACCAGGTCTACGCCGGGCTGCACGAGACGCAGGCCGCCGTGCTGGTCCAGCGCGAGGCCGAGATCAACGCCGGACGCAAGCGCGAGGCCGAGCTCGAGGACACGATCCGGGCCGGCCGGGACGAGCTCGTCCAGATCGAAGCGGGGAACTTCGGCGACCCTCGGGCACACCTCAAGCACGACCACCATCCCGTCCCTCCCGAGCTCACCCGGCAGGGCCGGTTCGTCGAGCTGTGGGCCGCGGTCAGCATCAGCGTCGTGATCATCGCCGTGCTCGCCCTGACCTACACCGGGGTCATGCGCTGGTGGGTCGCCCTGATCGTGGGCGTCGTTACCTACGCGATCCTCGAGGCCGCCTTCCGCCGACGGGTGACCCTGCTGTTCCTCCGGGCAACCCTCTTCCTGGCTGCGATCGGGGCGGTCATCCTGGCCTACGAGTTCGCCGGCATCCTGCTCATCGCGGCGCTGGGCGGATTGGCCGTGCTCACCTTCGCCGACAATCTTCGGGAGATCCGCCGGGGCTGAAGTCGATCAGGCCGGCGTCGATTCCTGCCCTTCGACCGGGGCCGGAGCCGCTGGCTGAACGGCGTCATCGCTGGTCAGGCTGTTCAGCACGAACTCGAACACGATGATCGCCGCCGCGGCGATCAGGGCGGTCTGCAGGCCGACCGCCACGGCCGCGATCACCGCCACCACGGCGACCGGGATCGCCCAGCGAAGCTGTCGCTCGTGCTCACGAGTCCAACTCCGGACGGACCCGCTCGAGACATCCGGACGGCTGAGCGCCGGCTTGACCCGGGCAACCGTCTGGGCGACCTCGGCCGAGCGGCCCTGCAGGGCGACGACGGCCGCGGCGATCGCGGCCAGGGCCACGAACCACCACCAGAACGCGAACAGGTTGCCCAGCCCGAAATCGACGATCGCCTTGACCGTCGCAGCAGCGCTGCCATCAGCGATTCCGGAGACGATGGCTCCTTCGATCGCGGTGATCAGCAATCGCGCCAGGAGCAGAGCCGCGATCGAGCCGATGGCCAGGTACAGGAGCATTCGGCGCCGATTGGCGGCGGCCCAGATCGCCAGGGCGACGACCAGGATCACCAGCAGCCACAGGATGATCACGAGCGCGTCGAGGATCTTGACGAACGTCTGGGCCGTGGTCAGCGAGGCCGACTCGATCAGCGGAAACTGGCCGAACGTCGGCGAGATCGTGACACCCAGGAGCGACGACAGCCTCTGGGCGACCGGACCCGGATCCGGGTTGCTGAAGTCGGGCAGGGTCACCGAGGCGGGAATGTAGCCTTCGCTCTGAAGCTCAGTCAGGGCGACTCCAATGAGCGGATAGAGATTCAGGTAGAGCACACCCTGGTCGATCGTCAGGACCGTCGACTGGCCGCGCAGGACGCGCACGAGCTCCTCGTGGAGCCGGCGCTGGGCAGTGGTCCAGAACTGGGCGAACTTGTCGCTCGAGACAATGGCCAGGACCCGCGTCCGCAGGCGATCCTGCAGCGCCGACGTGATCGGCGCGGCCAGGAACTCCGCCTTGGGCGGCAGGACCTGGCTGATCTTGGTCTGGACGTCCAGGGCGGTGATGACCTGGCTCGACACGAAGTCGGCCAGCGAGGCCTGGACGGCTGGGTCGGTCGGGACGTCGCCCACGATCGCGACGTATCGATCGGTGTTCAGCAGGACCTGCTGGGTCCACGTCGTGAGGGTGGCCGCGACGACCAGCAGGCAGGCCAGGAGGAGAGCGAAGCCCGTCAGGAATCGACGGGGCGTTCCATGGCGCTTCGATGCAGGGGGTGCGCTCACGGCCAGGTCTCCTTGTCGCGTTCCGGCCGACCCAGCCCGGCTGGGACCTGATCCAAGCGATCGGGCCGTACCACGAGGGTAGCATTGCGATCCGCGGCGAGACCGGCGAATCCCGACAATTCCGGGTCGAAATCGGCCGTTCACCACGATCGACGCCGCATACAATGTCTCGGCTCTTGAGTGACCAATCAAGGCTCGTTCCAGGCGGGCGTCCGAAGCCTGGATTGACTGGCCCGGCACAAGCTGAGGGTACCGATGACCTTCGAGACACTCGTCCTGTCGCTCGTTGCGATCCTTGCCGGAGCGGCGTTTGCCTTCGGCGGCTACCGCCTGTTCCTGATCCTCCTGCCGATCTGGGGCTTCTTCGTCGGCTTCATCGTGGGCGGTGATTTCGTCCACGCCGTGCTCGGTGACGGCTTCCTTGGAACCGTCCTGGGCTGGGGCCTCGGCCTGATCGTCGCGATCGTGTTCGCCGCCCTGTCGTACCTCTACTGGTGGTTCATGATCGGCTTCATCGGAGCCGTCCTGGGCTGGACCCTGGCCACCGGCGGCCTGGCTGCGATCGGAATCGGGCCGGGCATCTTCCAGTTCATTGTCGCCCTCGTGGTTGGGCTCGCCTTCGGCTACATCTTCTTCGTCCTGGCCATCCCGAAGTACGTGGTCATCCTCGCGACCGGGGTCGAGGGGGCGGCTGCCGTGGCTGCCGGGCTGGCCCTGTTGTTCGGAGTGACCACCACCGCCGACTACGGCAACGGGTTGCTGGCGCCCCTCGCCGACAAGCCGCTGTGGATCGTGATCTGGCTGGTCGTCGCCGTCGTCGGGATCGGGGCCCAGGTGTTCACCACGGTCGAGATGGAGTCCACCCTGCGCGAGCTGTCGGTATCGCGTCGCCCGGCATGACCCTGCGCCGGCCCGGGTGACGAGCCGGGTATCGGACGCGCAATGACGAGCAAGCTCAGCGGTGGCATCGGCGGCCGGGTCGAGCGCCTGATCGCGCGGGTGATGGCGATCGCATTCGTGCGCCGGCTCGTCGAGGTGATGGACGGCTACGACCGGGCCGGTGGTGGCCTGCTGGCCTCCGGGCTGGCCTTCAACTCGCTCTTCGCCTTGCTGCCGGCAATCCTCCTGCTGATTGGCCTGGCCGGGCTGGTCCTGGGCAACCCGGAACGGCTGGCGGCCCTGTCGGCCGACCTGTCGGCCCGGTTTCCGCCGCTGGCCGTGTTCTTCCAGGAAGCCCTGTCGGGCCTGGCAGCCGGCGCCGTGGCCTACTCGGTCGTGGGCTTCATCGCCCTGATCTGGGGCGCGAGCCGCTTCTACGATTCGCTCGACAACGCCATCGGCCGGATCTTCGAAGGCAGTGTCAAGCGCAATCCGATCGAGCGCGGGGTCATGGGTGTCGTGGTCATCCTGGTTGCGATCGGCCTGGGCATGGGCGGATTCGTCATCGTCAGCGTGGGCGCCGGGATGGCGGCTTCAGGCCTGGCCGATGGCGGCCTGCTCGGCCGGCTGCTCGAGCTGGTATCGCAATCGATCGTGCTGAACTTCGCCTTCTTCTTCCTGGTGGCTGGCCTGATCTATCACTACGTCCCGACCAGACGCCCGAGCTGGCGAGCCGTCGGCCTGCCGGCCCTCATCCTGGCGATCCTGGCCGCGCTCCTGACCCAGCTGTTCGCGCTGCTTGCCCCTCGCCTGGTGGGCGGGCTACAGGTCTACGGTGCGTTCGTGGCCATCCTGGCCACCATGCTCTGGCTGTCGTTCATGTCCCAGGGCCTCCTCATCGGAGCCGCCTGGGTCAAGTCCCGCGCCCCGGCCGAGGCTTCCCTGGCCAGCGCTGCCGGTGGGCCGGTCGAGCCGGCTGAGGGTGACTGATGCGGATGCGCGGGACCTGGTACATCGTGCCCACGCCATTCGATGCCGAGGGCGAGCTCGACCTGGCCAGCCTTCGCCGGCTGATCGAAGCCACGATCGCGTGGGGCGTCGACGGCCTGACCGTGATGGGGGTCATGGCCGAGCCCGGCGCGCTGACCGCGGACGAGCGCGCGGCGGCGCTCCGGACCATCTTCGAGACGTGCGCCGGGCGGCTGCCGATCGCGGTCGGCTGCTCGACGGCCACCCTCTCGACCGCGCTGGAGCTGATCGGCCAGGCCCGCGACATGGGCGCGGCGGCGGCGATGCTGGCTGCTCCGCCCCTGCTCCGCAACGTCGACCAGCTGCCGGCCTATTTCCGCCAGGCCGCGACCGGCGGGCTGCCCCTGGTGCTCCAGGACGAGCCTGCCGCGACCGGCGTGCTCATCCCGGTCAGCACCCTGCTTGCCGCAGCCGAGGCGAGCGGCAGCCGGACGATGAAGATCGAGGACCCGCCCACGCCGGCCAAGATCGGCCGGGTCCTGGCCGCCCAGCCCGAACTCGACGTGTTCGGCGGGTTGGGCGGTGTGTCGGCCCTGGGCGAGCTCCGCCGGGGCGCCTGCGGCACGATGACCGGCTTCGCCTATCCGGAGATCCTGCGCGGAGTTCGCGAGCTCATGGAGGCCGCCCAAGCCAGGGCGGCGGGCCTGCTGTTCGACCGCTACCTGCCCCTGATCCAGTTCGAGGCTCAGCAGGTCGTCGGGCTGGCCATCCGCAAGGAGGTCCTCCGCCGCCGGGGGGTGATCGCGACCCACCGGACCCGCGGCCTCGGGCCGACCCTCGACCCGGTCACGCTCGAAGAGCTCGATGACCTGTTCGACCGACTGGCGATCGTGCCCGGCCCGGGCCGGTTCGAACCAGCCTGAATGACCGATGGTCGTGCAGGGCCGGGCCACAGGCCCCTGGTCAGCAGGGCAGAATGGCGTGGACTGCGCCACCATCCGCCTGAGGTAGCACCTTGAGCCCGCTTGCCACGATCTTCCTGTTCCTGCACGTCATGGGCGCCATCGTCGCGTTTGGTCCGTCGTTCGTCTTTCCGATCATCGCCAGCCAGTCCCGCAAGATGCCCTCGAGCACGCTGTTCGGCCTGAAGCTGACCGATACGATCGAGCGCCGGCTGATCATCCCGCTCGGCCTGTTCCAGGCGGTCACCGGCCTCGGGCTGATCTGGACGATCGGGTTCGACGTCAGCACGGCCCACTGGCTGGGCGTCGGGATCATCCTGTACATCATCGCCATCGGCTTCGCGATCATCGTCCAGTCGCGGACGATCGAGGCCATGATCCAGATGATCGAGAATGCTCCCCCACCGGCCCCGGGCACCCCGCCCGGCCCGCCGCCGCCGGCCTTCCTGGCCCTCGCCAAGCGAGCTCAGCGGGGCGGCATCTTCCTCACGATCCTGCTCGTCCTGATCGTCTTCATGATGGTGGTCAAGCCCCAGTTCTAGTCGACCGACGCGGTCGCCCAGATGTCGGTCAGGGTGTAGCCCGTCGGGAACGGGTCGTCCGGCTCGAGGACGTACTGGGCAAAGCCCGTGATCCACGCCCGGCCGGCAATGGTCGGGACCACCGCAACCTGCTCGCCGACGGTTGTTTCCGCCACCAGCCGACCGGTGAAGGTCGTGCCGAGGATCCCCTCGTGGACGAAGGCTTCGCCGATCTTCAGGCGCCCGCGGGCATATTCGCAGGCCATCTTCGCGCTCGTGCCGGTGCCGCACGGTGATCTGTCGATCGCGCCGGTCCAGCTTTCCGGCCGATCCCAGGACGCCTGGCCAGTCGACACGATCACCGCGTTGCGGCGGCTCGAGCCGGCCAGGTGGGCCGGACCGGAGATCTGGGCAATCGTCACGCCGGCCGCCAGGCCGGGGTTGCCCGGATGGCTGACGGGCAGCTGCTCCTGGGTGGCCAGCTTGACCATCTCGCCGATCCGGACGATGTCATGGGCCTCGTCCGGGGTGATCCGCAGGCCGAACTGGGCAGCGTCGGCGATCACGTAGAACATCCCGCCCCAGGCCACGTCGACGCTGACTGGGCCGAGCTGGGGGACTTCGACCACGGCGTCGAGATGAACCGCGAAGGCGGGCACGTTGCGGAAGGTGACCTGCATCACCCGGCCGTCGCGGACCTCGGCCTCCACCTCGATCAAGCCTGCCGGCGATTCGAGCCGGAGGGTCGTGATCGGCTCGGTCACGGCAACCATCCCTGTTTCGATCAGGACCGTGGCCACGCAGATCGTGTTCGTGCCGGACATGGCCGGGTATTCGACGTGCTCCATGATCACGTAGCCGGCGTCTGCGCCAGGGATGGTCGGCGGCAGGATCAGGTTGCAGTTCGCGGCGGGGTAGCCCCGCGGCTCGCGCAGCATCAGCTTGCGCAGGTCGTCGCCGTGGTCGCGCAGGTGGGCCATCTTCTCGAGCATCGAGCCGCCCGGAACATCCAGGACCCCGCCCGTGATCACCCGGCCGGGCTCACCCGCGGCATGAGCATCGACGGCCGTGATCATCCGATCGAAGCGCATCGGCCGTTCGTCAGGGCTTGCGCTCGAGGATCGGCCTGGCCTTGTCCGGGTCGTCGACGACGAAGGTGAACATGGCCCGGTCGCCCCAGCGGCCAAGGAACAGGTGGCCCAGGATGTTCACCCCGGCATCTGACAGGGCCCGGGTGACCCCGGCCATGCCGCCCGGCCGGTCGCCGACCTCGGCCAGGATCGACTCACCCTCGACGAACCGATAGTTGCCGTCCTCGAGCACCGCCCGGGCACCGTCGTCATCGGCCGTGGTCATGATCACGTGGCCGACGGCGCCCATGCTGCCGCCGCCGATCGCCCGCAGGTCCACCCCCCTCGCGGCCAGCGCCTCGGCCAGGGCGGCCAGCGATCCGGGCTGGTTGGGGAGCTCGACGACGAACTGGCGGGCCATGCAATCCTCCGGCGGTCTGGGTCGGGCGATTCTAGAGGGATCGAGCCGGCGTCGCGCTGCCCGGCGAGCCGGCCGGGCGTCGCGCCGGTCGGCGCCGGCTGGCACCCGGAGCGGTGGCCAGCGCGACAGCCCGGCGAGCCGCGACGAGGTAGGCCGCCGTGGGGCCCGATGCCCAGTCGTTGTCGACTGCCATCGCCCGGTCGAGCAGGGCCGCCCAGGCGGCGGGATCGGCGCGAGCCGCGAGAGCCTGCTCGCAGGCCCAGGCAAGGCCGTCCGCGGTTGGATGCTCGAAGACGAAGCCGGTGCCCAAGGCCGGCGCTCCGTACAGGTCGACGACGGTGTCGGCCAGGCCACCGGTTCGGTGGACGATCGGCGGGGTGCCGTAGCGCAGCGCGATCATCTGGCCCTGGCCGCACGGTTCGAACCGGCTGGGCATCAGGAACAGGTCGGCACCGGCGTAGATCCGGCGGGCCATCGCCCGGTCGAATCGCTCATTCAGGAAGATCCGGTCCGGGCGGTTCCGGGCGAGTGCCCGGAAGGGCTCGGCGAGAGCGTGGTCGCCGCTGCCCTGGACCACGATCCGGGCGCCGCCGGCCAGCAGCCGCGGGGCGGCCTCGGCCAGCAGGTCGAAGCCTTTCTGGGGATCGAGCCGGCCGATCATCCCGAGCACCGGGCCGGGGTCGCCCGGGTCGAAGCCGATGCGACCTAGGAGGTCGGCCCGGCAGGCGGCCTTGCCCGACCGGTCGGTCCGGTCATAGGGCGCGGCCAGGTCGACGTCCGTGGCTGGGTCCCAGACCGCCGGGTCGATCCCGTTGAGGATCCCGAAGAAGCGCGGACCGCCATCGAGATCATGCTGTCCGGCCTTCCAGCGCAGGGTCGGGTCGAGACCGAAGCCGACGGCCGGGGTGAGGGCCTCCGCCGCAAACGTGGGGCTGACGGTATTGACCAGGTCGGCTCGCTCAATGCCCGCCCACAGCAGGTCGATGCCGGCGGCATCTGGGGCGACGACCGGATCGCCGGGTGCAAGCCCGAGCGCGGCCAGGTCGACTCGATCCACCCAGCCGTGGTAGGCGAGGTTGTGGATCGTGAGGAGCGACGCCAGCCGGCCACGTCCGACGATCGGATCGGACGCGTAGAACCGGTCGCGCAGGACCAGCGCGGCCGCGGCATGCCAATCGTGGACGTGGAGCAGGTCGACCGGCCGGGCCTCGACTCGCATCGTCTCGAGGGCGGCCCGGGCGAGCAGGCCGAAGCGCCAGGCATCATCCGCGTGGCCGTAGATCCCGTCGCGATCGAACGCGGCTGGAAAGTCGACCAGCCGGAGCCGGTAGCCGCGGGTCTCGACCGAGCGGATGACGACCCTGCCAACCCCGCCGGGCTGGCGGGACGTCGCCGGTCCGTACGGCCCGGGCACGACCAGCTGCAGCTCCTGGACCGGCAGGTCGGCCGGCACCACCATCGCGCGGTACAACGGCAGGAAGACGTCGATCGGGCCGTCGAGGGCGCCCGTCCGACCCAGGCCGCGGGCCAGCGCATCGACGACGTCGCCCAGGCCGCCGGCCTTGGCCCACGGTTCGCACTCGGCGGCGATCGAAACGACACGCATCGGGCCTATTGTGGGCGACTTCGGGGCGGCCCTCGGGGCGGCTCTGCCGGCCCGCCATGCGCTCGCCTATCATTCGGCGCGCATGGATCCCCTCGTTCGCGTCCCGACGTTGCCCGGCGCGCCGTTTCGGTTGCCGCCCCAGCTCGAGGGCCTGCGACGGCTGGCCTACAACCTGTGGTGGAGCTGGCACCCCCGGGCCAAGGTCCTGTTCAACCGGATCGACGCGGCCGCCTGGACCCGCTACCGCAACCCGGTGGCCGTGCTCGAGGGCGCCGTCGACTGGCGAACCCTGCTCGACGACCAGGACTTCCTGGTCGAGTTCGCCGAGGTGATGGCCGACTTCGAGGCCTACCTGGCGAATGGCCGAAACCACTGGTTCCAGCGCCAGTACGGCGATGCTCTGGACGGCCCGATCGCCTATTTCTGCGCCGAATACGGTTTCTACGAGAGTCTCGGGATCTACTCCGGCGGCCTCGGAGTCCTGGCCGGCGACCACCTCAAGACCGCCTCGGACATGGCCCTGCCCCTGGTCGGGGTCGGCTTGCTCTATCGCAAGGGCTACTTCCGCCAGACGATCGACGCGGACGGGCACCAGGAGCACGCCTACCCCGATTACGACCTGGCCCGGCTGCCCGTCCTGCAGGTTGCCGATCGCTACGGTGATCCCCTGCGAGTCTCGCTGGAGCTGCCCGGCCGGATCCTCCACATGGCCGTCTGGGTCGCCCAGGTCGGCCGGGTGCCGGCCCTCCTGCTGGACACCGACATCAACGAGAACGATGAGGCGGACCGGCCGATCAGCCACATCCTGTACGTGCGCGGCCGCGAGATGCGCCTGCACCAGGAGCTCGTCCTCGGCGTCGGCGGCGTCCGGGCGATCCGGGCCCTGGGCATCGCTCCGGCGGCCTGGCACCTGAACGAGGGCCACAGCGCCTTCCTGCTGGCCGAGCGGGCGCGCGAGCTGGTCGCCGCCGGGAGCACCCTCGACGAGGCCTTCGAACAGGTCCGGGCCACCAGTGTCTTCACGATCCACACCCCCGTCTCGGCCGGCAACGAGCGGTTCGATGCCGACCTGGTCCGGCGGATCGCCGGGCCACTGCTCGGGCGGGAGCACCAGCAGGCCGAGCTGCCGACCGTTGCCGCGGACAACCTGGACGCGGGGGCCGACTCCGCCTGGGACCGCGGTTCGGTCGACATCGATCGCCTGCTCGAGCTCGGCCGCGGAGTCGACGACGATGGCCGGCAGTTCGACATGACCGCCTTGTCCCTGCGCCTGTCGGTCGCGGCCAATGCCGTCAGCCAGCTTCATGCCGAGACCGCCAATGCCACCTGGTCACCGATGCTCGGCGCGCGGCGGATCCTGGGGATCACCAACGGCGTCCACGCTCCGACGTGGGTCGGGACCGAGATGAACGGCCTGTACACGAACGTCCTTGGCGCCGATCTCGACGACCTCGACCCACACACGAAGTCCGGCCGGTTCTGGGAGCGCCTCGGACGGATCTCCGATCGCGACCTGTGGGTCGCCCACCAGCGCCAGAAGAGCGAGCTGGCGATGTTCGCCCGGAAGCGCCTGCGCAGCCAGTTCGCCCGACACGGCGAGGCGCCGAATGTCCTCGAGCAGCTCGAGGAGGCGCTCGATCCCGAGATCCTGACGATTGGCTTCGCCCGCCGCTTCGCCACCTACAAGCGGGCGGGCCTCCTGTTCAGCGACGTCGACCGGCTGGCGCGCCTGCTGTGGCACGCCGAACGGCCGGTCCAGATCGTCTTCGCCGGCAAGGCCCACCCGGCCGACCGGCCGGGCCAGGGGGTGATCCAGCAGCTCTTCGAGCGGTCGCGGTCGGCCAGCCTCCGCGGGCGGGTGTTCATCCTGGAGGATTACGACATGCGGATCGCCCGCTTCCTGGTCCAGGGGGTCGACGTCTGGCTGAACAACCCGCGCCGGCCGCTCGAGGCCTCGGGCACGAGCGGGATGAAGGCCGGCCACAACGGGGTGATCAACGCTTCTGTCCTCGACGGCTGGTGGGACGAGGGCTGGACCGGCGACAATGGCTGGGCCATCGGC
The DNA here is from genome assembly GCA_963720965.1 of uncultured Chloroflexia bacterium. Lineage (GTDB taxonomy): Bacteria > Chloroflexota > Limnocylindria > Limnocylindrales > CSP1-4 > Palsa-1033. Next base: position 188,108 of record CAVRHD010000008.1, read on the forward strand.
GGGCGCGAGCAGAACCCCGACGAGGGCGCGCAGGACTGGGCGGATGCGCTCGACCTGTACCGGATCCTCGAGGACGAGATCGTGCCGCGCTACTACGAACGCGGGCCGAGTGGCATCCCGATCGGCTGGACCGAACGGATGCGGGCCTCGATCGCCTCCACGATCTGGCGCTTCTCGACCACCCGGATGCTCCACGAATACACCGAACAGCTGTACCTGCCGGCGGCCGGGGTGACGGTCGTCGAGCCAGTTGGCTCGGGGGCCGGCTGACCGGCGTGCCGCCCCGGATCGCCCTCGCCCTCGCGATCCACAATCACCAGCCGGTTGGCAACTTCGGGTGGGTGATCGGCCAGGTGTTCGAACAGGCCTACCGGCCGATGCTCGAGGCGATCGAGCGTCATGGGACGGTCAGCCTGTCAATCCACTACTCCGGCCCGCTGCTCGACTGGCTGCGCCGCGAACAGCCCGAGTTCCTGGCCCGGATCGGGGTCCTCGTGCGGGCCGGGCGGGTGGAGCTGCTGGGGGGTGGCTACTACGAGCCGGCCCTGGCCTCACTGCCCGAGCGCGACCGGGTTGGCCAGCTCGTTCGGATGGCCGACGAGCTCGAACGGATCGCCGGGGTCCGGCCTCGCGGCGCCTGGCTGGCCGAGCGCGTCTGGGAGCCGGACATGCCCAGCGCCCTCGGTCGGGGCGGCTATCACTGGACGATCCTCGACGACGCCCACTTCCGGGCGGCCGCGATTCCCGAGGCCAACCTATGGGGCGCCTACACGACCGATGACCAGGGCCACCTGCTGACCGTCTTCGGGACCGAGCAGGGCCTCCGCTACCGGATCCCATTCGGCGAGGTCGACGACGTCATCGGCTACCTCCGCGATCACGCGACCGAAGACGGCCGGCGGATCGGGGTGATGGGCGACGACGGCGAGAAGTTCGGGGCCTGGCCGACGACCTGGGACCAGTGCTGGGGATCGCGCCGCTGGGTTGACCGGTTCTTCGAAGCCATCGAGGCGAACGCCGACTGGCTGACCACGGTTACACCGTCGGCCTGGCTCGAGCGCGAGCCGCCCATCGGCCGGATCTACGTCCCGACCTCGTCCTATGCCGAGATGGGCGAGTGGTCGCTGCCCCCGGACGAAAGCCGCGAGTTCAGCCGGCTGCTCCGGGCGGCCAACAGGGCCGGGTCGCCCGAGGCGCGCTACCTGCGGGGCGGCTTCTGGCGCAACTTCCAGGTCCGCTACCGGGAGATCAACGACCTCCACAAGCAGATGCTCCGCACGAGCGCCAAGGTCCACGCGATGAGCGCGGTGGGGCAGCCTGCCGACGTGCCCGTCGGCGAGCAGGAGCGGGCGGTCGACCACCTGTACCAGGGCCAGTCCAACGACTGCTACTGGCATGGCCTGTTCGGCGGGATCTACATCGCCCACATGCGCCTCGCCACGGCCGAGCACCTGATCGCGGCAGAGGACCTGGCCGACGAGGCCGCCCGGCGTGGTCCCGGCCGGACGGCGTCAGCCGTCGACGGCGGCACGGTCCTCGACCTCGACCTCGACGGAATCGACGAGGTCCGCCTGGCCGGACCCGGCCAGGTGCTCGGCATCAAGCTCGACGAAGGTGCCGGGATCGGGACCTGGGACATCCGCGCGGTCCGTCACGCCCTGGCCTGCGTAATGCGCCGCCGGCCGGAGGCCTACCACCGGGCCCTGATCGAGGCACCCGACGGCGGGCCCTTTGCCCCCACTCACGGCGCCGTCTCGATCCACGACGCCGTTCGCTCGAAGGAGTCAGGCCTGGCCGAGCGGATCCACTACGACACCCACGAGCGGCGGTCGGGGCTGGTCCGGTTCCTGGCCCCGGACACCGCGCCAGGCGCCTACGGCGCGGCGGACGAGACGGAGCTGGGCGATTTCGTCGACGGCTCGTTCGAGCTCCTGGAGCTCGGGCGCCGTCACCTGCTGGTTCGTCGGGTCGGGTCGGTCAGGTCGCTGGCCGGTGGCGCCCAGCAGCCCGTCGTGGTCGACAAGCGGATCACGATCGGAGGGAACCGGCGCCGGCCGCGCCTGACGGTCGAGGTCGGCATCGAACACCTCGGCCGGGATCCAATTGATGCCCGCTTCGGGCTGGAGTGGTCGCTGATCATGCTTGGTGGAGGTGCCAATCCGGCCGCCTACCACGAGGTCGACGGCAAACGGCTGGCTCACGACGGCAGCGGCGAGGCGGCGGCCCAGAGCGGCGTCGCCGCGGGCAATGACACGATTGGGCTCCGGCTCGAGTCCGGGATCGAGCCGGTAGCCGATGTCTGGTGGGCACCGATCGAGACGATCTCGAACTCGGAGGGCGGCTTCGAGCGGATCTACCAGGGCAGTGGCCAGCTCATCTCGTGGCCGATCCGGCTGCAACCGGGCGAGCGTTTGGACGCGCGGATCAGCCAGGTGATCCTGACCACCCGGGACCGGGCGATCGAGGAGGCCACTGCCGCCAACCCGCCCGTCGCTGGGCGACTTCGGGCCTAGACTCCGACCGGCTCGCGGACGAGGACCACCGTGGTCCGACCGGCCGTCCATTCGCCGTAGATGATCAGGAGCTTCTCGAGGATCGTGTGGACGCCCATCCGGGCCATGACCTGCTCGTCCTCGTACGGGAAGGCAACCTCGTCGATCCGGCGCAGTGCCGCGTCGAGGTCCGGCACGATCTTCTGGCTGCCGACGATCAGGATCAGGCGGCCCGCACCGGCGGCGTAGCCGGCCAGCTGGCTGCCGGTTCCCGAAGCCGCAACGAGGGCGCCATCCTCAGTCACTGCCGACACGCTGCCGAGCATGAAGTCGGGACCAGTCGACAGCTTGCGGATCTGACGACCGTGGGTTGCCCGATCCATCGTGACGATCTGCTTGCGGACGACGTCGTAGCGGTCCGAATCCATCAGCTCGGCATGCAGCCCGATGTCGTCGAGCGTCTTGGACTTGCCGGAATGGACTTCGGCTCCGTCGGGGATCATGGCCAGGACCACCGCGCGCGCTTCCGCGCCGGTGTCGACCACGATCGCCTCGATGTTGTGGGCCCGGATGGCCGCCGCGACCCGCTCGACCGGATCCAGGATCGGCGCTTCGGCCGGGGCGACCTCCGATGGGGTCGTCACAGCGGCAGGAGGACGGCGACGACGCCCACGGCGAGACCGATCGCAAGGCTGCCGATGAGGATCTGGTTGGCCCGGGCCTTGTCACGGGCCCGATCGGCCGGATCGGCGATCGATTGCTCCTGGCCGAGCTGGCTGAAGTTGAACAGGCCGCGCGAGGCGAAACCAGCGCAGAACTTGAACGTCGCCTGGAGATAGCCCGACGCGGCCGCGGCTGCCGGCAATGCCACGATCAGGCGGGCCAGCGGTGGCACGTTGAGCACGACCAGCCCAACGAGGAGGGCGATGCTGATGAGCGCCGCCACGTGACCGCCCCGTCGGCGCCGGGCGATCTCGGCCGGGCCGATGTTGCACACCCCCGGTTGGTAGAGGGCATCGCTGATGCCGGAGATCGGCGGCACGGGGGCGTGGGCGGGAGTGGATGTCGAGAGCGTCATGGTCGCCTTGCCTTGTCTGGGCGGCCCTCGTCAGCTTATGTTCGGGCCCGCCTGCATCAATTATTGCACGCGCAACCAATTCGCCCCTGTCGCGCGGGCACAATCGTGCCGCCGACCTTGAGCCTGTCCATGTTCTTCTGCACGGGACAAACGGACCGTTTCGACTCGTCCGAGCAGGGCTCGGCTGCGCCGGCGCCCGGATTTCATCCTGGGCCGAGCGTGACCCGGAATGAAGTAGGTGAGAGCGAGCCGATCAGACCCCTCGGTCGAAGCCGAAACCCGCGTTTTGTCCCACCACGATCAACAATCGCCCCTACCCAATGTCAACCAGGCGACCAAGAGGGTCCAGGCAGCGCCGCACGCGGCGCGGCGGGACGCGCGGCAGCCCCAGGAATCCGTCAGCCCGCGGACCTGCGCGCCTGCGGGCTGACGTGGATGGGGCGTTGCTGCGGTGTTGGGCCGCGGACCCCGGGAAATTGCGATATGCGGCCGATCGATCCCGGCGGGAGCTCCCTCACCGACCAGGGTCGATCAGAGATAGGTCGGCTGGCGGTACGACGGGTCCCACTCGTCACGCGACTCCGCGCCCCAGCGCTGCGCCGCCCCGCCCAATAGTGCGAGGATGGCGGTGATGGCAAACAGGACGAGCAGCGCTGGCATGGTAGGTCCAGTCGGTTGTGCGGGCGGAGTCACTCGCCCGCTGTTGGTATAGTGGCCTAGGCCAAATCGTACTTGGACCACCCGACTGTGTCAACTACCAATCGCGGCCTCGACGTCGAGCGTGATTCGGACGTCCCGATCAGCACCCAGATCTTCTGGCAGATCGCCTACCAGATCGATTCGGGGCGGCTCCTGCCGGGCGCCCGGCTGGCTCCCGTGCGCGAGCTTGGCGGTGCCCTGCGGGTCAACCCCAACACGATCCGGGCCGTCTACAAGCGACTGGCCGACGCCGGCTACGTAACGAGCCGGCACGGTGCGGGCACGCATGTCGCCGATCGCCCACCCCAGCGACGCGGCCAGGAGGCGCTCGCCGGGATCGTCGCGGAGATGCTTCGCCGGGCGAGCGCCGCGGGCTTCACCGCCGACGAGGTCGCTACGGCAACGTTCGCCGCGGCGGCTGAGCGCAAGCATCCGGGCGAGCTCGTCCGGGTCCTCTTCGCGGAATGCACCAACGCCGACGCCGTCTACGACGCGGCCCGGATCGTCGAGGCATTCCCGGCGACGACCGAGGCCGACGCCACTCTCCTCCACGAGATTCCCGATCGGCTCGAGCGCTTCCACTACGACCTGATCGCAACCACCACCTTCCACGCCGACGAGGCCCAGGCTTACAGCGTCGGCCTCGGGATCCCGGTGATCGCGATGATCGTCGGCCCCGGCTACATGGAGCTGGTCCACGAGATCGCCGCGCTGCCGGCCGGTTCGCGAGTTGGTCTCGTGTGCGCCTCGGAGACCGGCACCGACAACATCGCCGAGACGCTCAGGCTGGCCGGTGCGACGGGCGTCGAGATCATCTCCGCCGTGATCGAATCCGAGCCGGCGCTCGACGCGATCGACCGGGATGCCGACCTGATCCTCCTGTCGCGCGAGGCCATCGCCCTGGGTCTCGACGACCGGTTCAGCCATCCGGATCGGGTCCGCGCGTGGAAGTACGAGTTCGATCCGTCGGGCCTGGAGCTGCTCCGCCGGGCGATCGAGCACGTCCAGCTCGAGCGTCTGGCCGCCTCCGAGGCCGCTCCCGTCGGCGGGCCACCCGCGCCGGTCGGCGCCGGTCGCTGAGGTGGCCGGCGGGCGGCCCACCGACCGGGATTTCCGGCTGGCCCGGCTCGCTCGCCAACGCTATGGGCTGGCCGACCTGACCCTGGATCCCGATCCGGCCACGGCTCGGGCCATCGCGGCACGCATGGCGACCGCCCGCCGGCCGGCCGGCCGGGCCATCACCCGGGCGGTCACCCCTGGCGAGCTCCAGGCGGCTGGCGTCCTGGTGGCGATCATGGGCCGCCTGATCGACGAGTACCGCGCGACCGCCCGGCCCAACGCCCTCGGCCGGGCCGGCGCCGAGCTCACGGATGCGCTCGGCCAAAGCGGCGTCGACGCGACCGTGGACGCGTTTCCGCTCGAGTTCCCGCGGCACCTCGGGCAGCCCGAACCGCCCGATCGCGAGGCCGCCCTGGCCCAGCTGGTCCTGCTCGGCGTCCTGTCCGACAACCCGGCGGTGGCGCCATTCCGCGAGCTGGTCGACCTCCGGCCGCTGAGCCGACGGGCAGCCTCGGCGGCCCAGGTGCGGGCCGCCCTCGAGGCGACCCTCGACGAGCGGCCGGCATTTCCGGACGACGCCCGCTCGTTGATCCAGCTCCTGCGCGAGCCGGCCCGGGCCGCGCCGAGCTCACTGGCGGAGCAGCTGCGCTACATCCGATCGGCCTGGGGCGACCAATTCGGTCCGCTCCTGGCGGGCCTCTTCGATCGCCTCCTGATCGCCCTCGACGTCCTGGCCGAGGAACAGCACGCCGCCGAGCTGGCCTGGCTCAGCAGCCATCGTGATGGCGGCGCCGGCTCGGCCGCGGTCCTCGACCTGGCCGGCAATTCCCCGGAAGAGGAGCGGTTCAGCCTCGACACCGAGTGGATGCCCAGCCTCGTCCTGCAGGCCAAGAGCACCTATGTCTGGCTGGACCAGCTCTCGCGGCGCCACGGGCGCGACATCCACAGCCTCGACGCGATCCCCGACGAGGAGCTCGACGATCTCGCCCGCCAGGGAATCACCGGCTTGTGGCTGATCGGGCTATGGGAGCGCAGCCGGGCATCCGCCCGGATCAAGCAGCTTCGGGGCCAGCCGGACGCCGTTGCGTCGGCCTACTCGCTCGACGATTACGTCATCGCCGCGGACCTCGGCGGCAGCGCGGCCCTCGACGACCTGCGCGCCCGGGCCGCCCGGCGAGGTATTCGCCTGGCCAGCGACATGGTGCCCAACCACATGGGTATCGACTCGCGCTGGGTGATCGAGCACCCGGAGCGCTTCCTGTCGCTGCCCGAGCCGCCCTTTCCCGCCTACACCTTCGGCGGACCCGACCTGTCGGACGACGATCGGATCGGGATCCGGATCGAGGATCACTACTACGAGGCGAGCGACGCCGCGGTGGTATTCCAGCGGCTGGACCGGGCCAGCGGCGACGTCCGCTACGTCTACCACGGCAACGACGGCACCTCCTTCCCCTGGAACGACACGGCCCAGCTGGACTATTCGCGGGCCGACGTCCGGGAGGCGGTCATCCAGACGATCGTGGCCGTCGCCCGACAGTTCCCGGTGATTCGCTTTGACGCGGCCATGGTCCTGGTCAAGCGCCACATTGAACGCCTGTGGTTTCCCGAGCCGGGGGCGGGCGGTGCGATCCCGTCGCGGGCGGGCAAGGGCTTCAGCCGCCGGGCGTTCGAGGCGCTCATGCCCAACGAGTTCTGGCGCGACGTCGTCGATCGGGTCGCTGCAGAGGCTCCCGGAACGCTGCTCCTGGCCGAGGCGTTCTGGCTGCTCGAGGGCTACTTCGTCCGGACGCTCGGGATGCACCGCGTCTACAACAGCGCGTTCATGAACATGCTCCGCGACGAGAAGAACGCCGAGTACCGCCAGGTGATGAAGAACACCCTCGAGTTCGACCCGGCGATCCTCGGTCGGTTCGTCAACTTCATGAGCAATCCCGACGAGAAGACCGCAGTTGAGCAGTTCGGAACCGGCGACAAGTACTTTGCGGTGGCGGCGATGCTCGCGACGCTGCCCGGCCTGCCCATGTTCGGCCACGGCCAGGCCGAGGGATTCCGCGAGCAATATGGCATGGAGTTCAGGCGCGCCCGGTTCGAGGAGGCGGTCGACGAGGGCCTCCTGGCTCACCACCGGCGGACCATCTTCCCGTTGCTCCACCGTCGCACCGAGTTCGCCGGATCCGAAGGATTCAGGCTGTACGACTTCGAAACCGGGGATGGCGAGGTGAACGAGGATGTCTTCGCCTACTCCAATCGGGGGCCGACCGGTGAGCGTTCACTGGTCCTGGTCCACAACCGCTACGCCGAGACAACGGGCTCGGCTCGCCGTTCGTCCGGCTTCGCCAGGCGCGAGGGCGCCGGCGAGATGGACGTGGTCCGCGAGTCGCTGGCCGAGGGCCTCGGCCTGACCGGCGAACCGAACGGCTGGCTGGTGCTGCACGATGCGATGACCGGGCTGGAGGAGCTCAGGTCCACGGCCGACATCGCGCGCGACGGCTTTCAGGCGACCCTGGCCGGCTATGGCTGCCGGGTGTACGTCGACCTGCGCGTGGTCGTCGACGACGCCGGGACACCGTGGTCGCGCCTCGGCGAGCTGCTCGCCGGGCGGGCAGTTCCGAGCCTTGCCGAAGCGCTCGCGGACCTGCGCCTCGCGCCTGAGCGCGACGCATGGCGGGCCAGGCTGGCAGGGACCCTGGCCGGCCTCGGCACCGGCCCGAGCCTGGCCCGAACCATCGCCGCCCTGGCCGGCGCTCTGCGCGGCATCGACATCGACGGCCTGCGCCTGGCCGGGGTGATCCACGACGTCCTGGTCCAGGCGGGCATGCCCGAGGCGGACCTGGGCCAGGCCGTCGGCGTCGTCCGCGCCCTGGCCACCCTCGACCCGGCCATGCTCGGCCTGGCTTCGAACCACGTCCGGGCCTGGTTCGCCGATCCCACGCTCAGGGCTTCCCTCGGCGTCCACGATTGGCAAGGCGTCGAGTACTTCGACGGCGAGACGTGGCGACTCTGGCTGGCGGCGATCGCCGAGGCTGCCGGAACGCCTGCCTCTGCTCGGCCGGCGAGCCTGGCCCGAGCGGCTGCCGACGCGGGCTACCGCGTCGACCGGTTCCTCGAGTCGGGCTCGGTCAGGCCCCCGGCGCGTCGTCCAGCACGAGCCCGCGCAGGAGGGACGGGGCCAGCGTCCCGTGGGCCAGGACCGCCTCGAGATGACGGCGCTGATTGAAGCCGGGCGTCGAGCCGAAGCCACCCGGGATGTCGCGCTCCACCACGGCTGCGCTGCCGGCCGGATCGCCCGACGCCTCGGCCAACCGTCGGCGCACGTCACGTTCGAGCTCCCACAGGGCCATCGAGCCGACGAAGTAGGTCGACAGCTGGGTCGATGACAGGCGCGCCCGGTTGTACTTGGCGCGTGCCTCGGCCTCTTCCTGGAAGCCTCCCTCGACCATCAGGCTGACGGCTTCGTCCTCCGTCATCGGGCCGCCGAATGCCTCGCCTGAATGGATTCGGACATCGATGATCGCGTTGATGGCGGCTCGCAGGTAGAACTTCCAGTGGGTGAGCAGGAGGCCCGGATCATCGGCGCCATAGCCCAGATCGATCATCACCTGGGTCACGTACACCGCCCAGCCCTCGGCGAACAGGCCGCTCCAGAAGACCGCCCGGGCAAGCGATGGGCAGCGATTGGCGTAGACCCCCTGCAGGTAGTGGCCGGGCACCGCTTCGTGGATCGTCAGGACCCGGAGCATCCGGTAGTTGTCCTCGCGCAGGTAGCTCTCGGCCTGTTCAGGCGTGAATTCGTCCGGGATCGGCGTGATGGCAAAGAACGACTTCTGGCCCTTGTCGAGCGGGCCCGGCGAGTCGAGCATCGCGCCGCCGAACGCCCGCAGGAACAGCGGCGTCCAGCGAATCTCGAGGGGCTCGTCGGACAGGGCGATCAGGTCGAGCCGGCGACAGAAAGCTTCGATCCGGCTGAGCTCGGCCCGGCAGTCATCGAGGAGCTCGGACGGCTTCGAATGCTCGGTCGCAATCTCGTCAAGGACGGCCCGGACGGCGGCCTGATCGTCGGCCGGAGCGGCCCGATCCGGAAACCGGTCGGCCCACTGCGCCCGTGCCAGCCGGATCATCTCGGCCCGGACCGCATCGGCTTCGCGGCCGGCTCGCTCCAGGATCCGGGCCGGCGTCAGATCCGCATCGCGCAGCGTCCGGCGGAGCTTCGCCGCGAACAGCTCGGGCCCGAGGCGGCCCTCACCGGCCGAACGGGGCAGCACCTCGTCGCGCAGGATCGTCTCGGCCCGGGACAGCGCCTCGTTGGCCGAGCCAGCTGCGATGCGAAGCCGGTCGACCAGGGCCGCGACGGCCTGGTCGTTGGGCGCAGCCTCCTCGGCGGCGGCCAGGGCGTCGTGGATCAGCTCCCCGATGCCCGGCAGCTGGGCCAGGGCCGTCTCGGTGTGGAGGCGCGACACGGGCCGCCCATCCGGGGTTCCGACCAGGGCCTGACGGGCTGCCTCGACGAGGCCCGGCAGGCCCTCGAGGCGACCGACGACGGAGGCCAGCCGATCGGCCAGCGGGGCGAACTCGCGGGCAATCAGGGGGAAGAAGCCGCCGCCCATGATGTACACCCACTCCAGCGGGTCCCAGGCAAGCTGGAGCAGTTCGGTCTCGGCGAATTCGATCTCGTCGAGGACCATCAGCAACAGGCGCCGGTCGACCTCCTCGTCCCGCTCGAGGTCCGCCGCCGGGATCGACCCGAACAAGGCGCTCCAGCGTCGCGCCGAGGCCAGGCTCTCCAGGCGACCGGCCTCGCTCAGGTCCGGCCAGCGATCATCATGACGATGCATCCCGGCCGCCGTGGCGGACAGCGGGTCCAGCCGGAAGAACTCGTCAAAGAAGGCGTCGACGTGGGCGGAAAACGTGGACACGGGCGACCCCCTGGGTTGATTTCGGCGGCATTGGCCTGACGGAACGTCGAGTCTAGCGCTCCCGTACACTCGGACGGTGAGCACAGCCGTCGCGATCGGGCCGGTGGTCCTGGCGGGCCGCTACGTCCGCCTCGAGCCGCTCGCCGGCCATCATCTCGAGGGCCTGGCCAGGGCGGGACGTGACCCGCGCATCTGGCGCTGGATGCCCCTCGACGGCTCGACCGACGGGGGCATGGCTGCGCTCGTTGGGGCGGCCCTCGACGCGGCCAGGGCCGGGACCGAAGTGCCCTTCGTGACGATCGAGCAGGCCACCGATCGGGTCGTCGGCAGCACGCGCTTCCTGGCCCTGTCGCCGGCCAACCTCCGGCTCGAGATCGGCTGGACCTGGATCGACCCCGCCGTGCAGCGAACGTCGGTCAACACCGAGGCCAAGCTGCTCGGCCTCGGCCACGCCTTCGACACCCTTGGCCTGCGTCGGGTCGAGCTCAAGACCGATGCCCTCAACGAGCAATCGCGGACGGCGATCCTGGGCATCGGAGCCCAGTTCGAGGGGACCTTCCGGAAGCACATGGTGATGCCCGGCGGACGGGCCCGGGACTCGGCCTACTACAGCATCATCGACACGGACTGGCCGGCTGTCCGGGCGCACCTCCAGGCCCGCCTCGACCGTCATAGCGGCAAGGAGGCCCAGCGATGATCGAATTCGCGGTCGAGACGATCGGCACCGGCCTGGCCCTGTGGCTGACCTCGGTGCTCTACACGGAGATCAGCTTCGGTCCACACGCGTCGATCGGCGGGATCCTGGTCGTGGCCATCGTGATCGGGCTGGCCAACGCCCTGATCAAGCCCGTCCTCAAGATCCTGTCGTTGCCGTTGTCGCTGCTCACCCTGGGCCTGTCCGGGCTGGTGGTGAACGCCGTGGTGCTGCTCGGCGTGGCCTGGGTCACCGAGCAGCTCAAGGTCAATTTCACTGTCGGGAACTTCCCGCCCACGATCGACACGACGACGCTCGGCGCCGCCTTCATCGGCGCGGTCGTCCTGAGCGTGGTGTCCCTGGCGATCGGCCTGCTTCCGTTCATGAAGACCAGCCGCTGAGGCTCGACGGCGGCGGCCGGGCAGGCGCACGGCCGGGACGGCCAGGCGCGCGACGGTGACGGCCAGGACCGGCGCCGATCCATTGCCTGCCCTGTCCGGTGCGCTCCGGGCGGCCGCCCGGCGCTATGGGACGCCGCTGACCGTCACCGATGTCCGAACCCTGGAGGCGGCCGCCGGGACCCTGGCCCGGGCATTTCCTGATCCGTGGCTGCGCCAGTACTCGGTCAAGGCCAACGACGTTCCCGCGATCGTCGCCCGGCTCGGCCGCCTGGGCCTCGGCGCGAACGTCGTGTCGAGCGGGGAATGGTCGATCGCCCGGCGGGCGGGCATTCCCAACGGCCGGGTCAGCCTCGAGGGAATCGGCAAGAGCCCCGCGGACCTGCGGGCGGTGGTCCGGGCGGCGGCCCGGGCCGAGCCGATCCTGTGGACGGCGATCGAGTCAGTCGAGGAGGCCGCCCAGCTGGCCCAGCTGGCCCGGGCCGCGATCAGACGCGGCGGCCCGCGCCTCGATGTGCTCCTGCGCTACAACCCCGCAGTGGAACCGGAGACCCTGCCCGAGCTCGCCGTCGGCGCCGGCTCGAGCAAGTTCGGGCTCGCCGACGATGAGCTCGGGGCCGCGATCGAAGCGGGCGGCGGAGCTGCAGGGCCGCTCAACTGGCGAGGCATCCACCTCCACGTGGGCTCGCAGCTGGGCGCCGTCGACGCCTGGCGCGACGGCGTTCGCCGGGCCCTCGCGATCGTCGGGCTGCTCGGCGGCTCGCTGCCCGCATTCGACACCCTCGATGTCGGCGGTGGCTTCCCCGTCTTCGACATCGATGCCCCGGCACCCGGCCCGGAGCGATTCGCCCTCGAGGTCGGCCGGCTCCTCGAGGCGCTGCCCGCCGACCGCAGGCCGGCCCGGCTGGCAGTCGAGCCAGGTCGCTTCCTCGTCGCCCGGGCCGGCTTTCTCGTGGCCCGGGTCCTCCATGTCAGGCAACGCGGCGGCCCGATGGTCGTCCTCGATGCGGGCATGACCGAGCTGATCCGGCCGGCGCTGTACGGGGCAAGCCATCGGGTCGAGGCGCTGAGCTCGGGCCGCCGGGACTGGCCAGATCAGCCGGGAGCCGGACAGCCAGACGGCCGGACCCCGGAGCTCGAATCCACGGCCGTCGAGGGTCCCGTATGCGAGTCGACCGACTCCTTCGGTCGCCACCCGCTGCCACCGCTCGTTCGAGGCGATCTGGTCGTGATCCGCGACGCCGGTGCATATGGCGCATCCCTCGGTTCGAGCTACAACGGGCGCCCCCCGCCGCCGCAGGTCCTGCTCGAGCTGGATGGCAGGCTGACTCTCGGCCGGCGGCGCGGTAGCCGTACGCTGCGTTGATGCAACGTCCCGCCGCTGGATCGGTCAGGCGCGCCGGCGCGGCGGCCGGCCTCGCTTTCTTCGTCGCGGCCCTCATCCTGCCCTTGCTCGGGGCGACCGCCCTGGCCGCCGGCCCACCGTATCCGGACCCGGTAGCAGGCCAGCGCGTGTACGACACGGCCGACGTCTTCGATCCGGCCACGATCGCGGCGGCCGAGGCAACAATCGCGGGGATCGAGGCCCGGACCGGAGCCCAGGTGGTCGTCTACAGCCAGGTCGTCGGCGACGACGTGAGCAGCGACCAGGCTGAATCGGACGCGCAGGCGCTGATGGACCAGTGGGGCGTGGGCCGCAAGGGCTTCGACGACGGCCTGGTCATCCTGTTCGACCTCGACTCGACCAAGTGCCACGGCCAGGTCCAGCTCTACGCCGGACCCGGCTACCGGGCCGCCTACCTGTCCAACGACCAGCGCGACGCGATCTTCACCGACGACATGACGCCCTACCTCGAGAATTGCGACCTGTCCGGCGCCTTGACGGCCGGGCTGGAGGACGTCGACGCAGCCGCGACTCCGGCCAACGCCGCGGCGCTGTCCCAGGCGCGCATCACGAATGCCCTGCTGGGCCTGATCGTCGCTCCGATCGTGTTCCTGCTGGCGACGGGCTCGGCCGCCTACGCCTGGTGGCGCCGCGGCCGGGACGCCGTGTACACCGACGATCCCTCGGTCTATATGCCCGCTCCGCCGCCCGACCTGACCCCGGCCTCGGCCGCGGTCGTGTACGACGGCCGCTCGAGCCGGCGTGCGCTGACCACGGCCCTGCTCGACCTGGCCAACCGGGGCGAGATCGCGTTCGACGTGGCGGACCCGGCCAAGCCGTCGGAGCTGGCCATCGTGACCGACGTGCCCGTCCCGAAGGATTCAGCCGAAGAGGCCGCCCGGGCCCGGGCGGCAGGCCGCCCATTGACGCCTGCCGAAACGTATGCGCTGGTGATGCTCCAGGGTATTGCCGGCGAGGACGGCCGGATCGAGCACGCCGACGTCACCAGGTTCGGCGCCTACACCGCGTCGTTCGACACGAAGCTCGAGGATCACGCCGTCGGCCAGGGCTGGTTCGTCGAGGCGCCCGGCAAGGTCACCGGCCGCTACGCGACGCGCGGAGCGCTCGAGCTCGGCGCCGCGGTCGTCGTCTTCATCGTCGGCAGCGCCGTCCCGATCGCCGGCCTGGCCTTCGTCGCGGTGGGCCTCGCCGCCGCCGGCGTTGCCTCGATCGCGATCTCCCGGGCGATGCCCGCCCGAACCAAGGACGGGGCGATGGTCGATGCCCAGCTCAAGGCCTACCGTCGGACGCTCGAAGCGACGATGGCCCAGGCACGCTCGATGAACGAGGTGGTCACGACGGCCCGGCTGGACTGGCTGGACAGTCCCGACCTGGCCGTGGTCTGGGGCGTCGCGCTCGACCTCGACAGGGAGGTCCAGTCCGTCCTGGGCCGGACGATCGACGACGTCCAGCACGGCAGCGCGGCGAGCGGCGCCTACTTCCCGGCGTGGTACGGGTTGGGCGGCGGGCTGGGTTCCGGGGGTAGTTCGGGCGGGCCGTCGTTTGGCGGCAGCTCGCTGTTCTCGAGCGGCATGGTGCCCGACATCGGCGGGATGATGTCGGCCCTGGGCACGATCGGCAACTCGCCGGGCTCATCGGGCGGCGGCGGCGGCGGATTCGGGGGCGGTGGCTCGGGCGGTGGTGGTGGTGGCGCCGGGGGTGGCTTCTAGGCCGGCCGATCCGGCCATGATCGAGGTCGATCTCGCGGCCTGCCGGGGCGGTCGCGCACACCGGTCGAATACACTTGGGCCATGGGTGCAGTCGAAACCATGGAAGTCTTCTTCGAGCTCCTGAACGCGGGCGACCGCGAAGGTGCGGTGGCACTCATGGACGAGCGGACCGAGATGCGCGTGCACGTCGGCGACAGTGTCCAGACCTTGCGCGGCGTCGAGCGGGTCGGAGGCTGGTTCCTGCGCAGCGATCGGGGCCTCAAGATGATCCCGGGCGATGTCCGCGATACGGGCAACACCTACGAGGCGGACCTCCTCGTCGTCCGGCCCGGCGCGACCTCGCAGCACCTCGACGCGACGTTCCGGGTCGAGGCCGGCAAGATCACCTCGATCAACCTCGCCCCGCGCTAGCGAAGCCGGCGCGGCCGGGCCATTCGCCGCCCACCGCGGGTGGGCCAGCAGCTTCGGTCCGGCCCGGTTTCGGCCCGGCTCCACGGCAACGGCGGGCCCCGATCGGGCGGCGATCAGGACGGGCTGGGCGAAGCCCCACTGATCACGTCGCTGGGTGCGGCACTCGGGATGTTCATCTTGTCGCCGATCTTGATGTTGTTGGGATTCTTGATCTGGGGATTGGCCGCCTCCAGCTGGGCAACCGTCACGCCGAACTTCTTGGCGATCTTCGACATCGTGTCGCCGGCCTGGACCGTATAGGTCAGGGGCGTGGCAACCACCGGGCCGCTCGACGAGGACGGAGCAGCCGATCCGAGCCCGGCGCCGGACGGGCCGGCCGAGACCGGTGGCGTCGTGGGCCCGGCCGAACCGCCCAGGTTGAACAGGAACGGCAGCGAGAAGATCACCACCGCGGCAATGACCAGGGCCCCCAGGGCCAGGGCGATCCGCGGAATCGCGGGCATGCCCATCCTGGTCTTGAGAGTTGGGTAGGCCTCGTTCCGGCGGGATCGCTCCCAGGCGGGACGGCCCGTCTCGGCGCCGCCCGACGGCGCCCGGCGTGAGACCTGGCTGGCCCGCCGGCCGGTTGAGGCGGTGGCCACGGCGACCGCCTTGACCGCGTCGTCAGGGTCGTCCGGTTCGTCGCTGCCGGTGCCGGCGGCGGGCGCCTGGACATGGCGAGCAGCCTGATCGGCCTGGATCGAGCGGTCGAGGTCGTCCAGCTCAGGGTCATCGGACGGGACTGAGCCCGCCTCGTTGAGCCAGCGCGAGCCAGCCAGGCCCGCCGCCGCACCGGCCGCTGCGGCACCGGCGGCCTTGCTCCGATCGGACGAGTCGGTCAGGAACGATGGTGGATCGACGTCGTCGGCTTCGTTCGAGCCGGCAACCCAGGCGGGCGGAGCCGCCCAGTCGCGCTTTGGCGGTCGAGCCTCCGACAGCCCGGCCATCCCGGCTGCGGCGGCCGCGGCACCGGCCGCTCCATGGTCATCCGCCGGTCCCGCGCCGGCCGCACGTCCCGGACGGGCCAGGCCGGCCAGCTCGTTTCGATCGGGATCGGCGACGACCTTCGGCCGAGCCGCCTCGCGCCGCGCCCAGTCCTGGAAGGTTGGGCAGGCAGCGAAGCCAGGCGACAGGCAGAAGGCCTCCTGGTGGGCGAGGGCTCGAGGCGCGGGGCGGATCTCCGCGTAGCATCGATGGCGGTGATCCGGAGCGTCGGCGCGGGCATCGCGGTCGTCCTCGAACGCGACGAAGGGACAGGCGAGCGCACCGGTTGGAGTTGGCTCCGTCATCCCCGGGATGATACCGCCCTGCCATGCCGGACGGGCGGCGTGCGGTCCGTTTGACAGGCTCACCTGCCACTCTGAGACTGATCACAACCCCACCCGACCGAAGGAGACGCCCGATGTCCCGAGTTGCCAGCCGGATCACCCGCATGATCGCCCCGACGGCGGTCGCCCATGCCCACTGCGACGTGCCCTGCGGGATCTACGACCCCCACGCCGCCGAGCTCGCGGCCCAGACCGTGGCCCGGATGGTGGAGCTCCTGGGCGGGCTTGACGGCGACAGCGCGGCCGATCGCAACAAGTTCGTCCGCTGTGTCACGGTCAAGGAGCAGCACGCCGAGATCGTCAAGCACGAGGTCCAGGTCATCTGGTCCGACTACTTCAAGCCGGAGCACCTGGCCGCCAATCCGGATCTCCACACGAAGGTCTGGAATCTCCTGAAACTTGCCGGCAAGAACAAGCAGAATATCGATGCCGAGGCGGCCGCCCAGCTGCAGGCCTCGGTCAAGGAGTTCGCCGACATCTTCTGGTCGACCAAGAAGTAGCCTCCGCCAACGGGGCGGCCCTTCGGGAGTCCACCTACGCTGACCATCGAGCGACCGCCGGCTGAGCCGGCGGTCGACCCGGGCCCCTTCGAACTCGCGCCGGTACGTCCGATCGACCCGATCGGACGAGAGGAACCCGGTCGCCTGTGGCGCGTCCTGGTCGCCGAAGGCTCGATGCGTCCGGCCCTTGAGCCCGGCGACTGGTTGCTCGTTGACCCAACGACCCAGCACTGGCCGCGCCGGGGCTCGATCGTCGTGGTCCACCAGCCAGCGAGCGGGCTGCTGGTGGTCAAGCGGGTCGCGGCCCGGCCTGGCGACACCGTGCGGATCGCCGGTCGCCGGCAGCAGCTGGGGCCGTCGGAGGCCTGGCTCCTTGGCGACGCCCCGATGGTCTCGGTCGACTCGCGGATCTACGGGCCGGTCACCCTCGACCACCTCGTCGGCCGGGCCTGGCTGCGCTACGGTCCGATGGGCCGGCCGCTTGGATTGATCGACCGCCCGATGCCGCCGCTGGGGCCCCGCCGCTAGGCCTGCCGGGCTTCGTGTAGGGCCCATCGCCTCGACCCATCGAGGTCATGGCAGCTCGGGTCGGTGCCGCCAATTCCGTCCTAGCCGGCGGCCACGACCTCCCGGCCGAGCAGCTCGATCATCGCCAGGTCGCGCGGCACGAAATCCTGGAGCATCAGCCGTTCGACGCCCAGGGCGGCGAGCTCGGCGACCCGCCGGCGAGCCTGGTCGGGCGTACCGATGATCCAGGTCGCCTCGCGCCGGGCGAACCAGGCCTGGCCCTCCTCCTTGATCGCGAAGCTGTCCAGGATTGCTGCCTTGCGGGTAGCCAGCTCCTCGTCAGTGGCTCCGATCAGGACTCCGGCCATCACCGAGCGGCGGATCGAGGCCGGGTCGCGGCCAATCGCCCGGCACGCTTCGTCGAGCGCGGCGTACCAGGTGGCGACCGCGGCCGGGGCCCCGTTGGTCATGTTGAACTCGTCGGCATAGCGGGCCGCGATCCGGACGCCGCGCGGCGTGCCGCTGCCGCCGACGAGGATCGGTGGATGTGGACGCTGCACCGGCTTGGGCCGGAACAAGGCGTCTTCGACCGTCCAGAACCGGCCCTGGTACGACCAGCCATCCGGCTCGAGCCACAGTCCCCGGAGGATCGCGAGGGTCTCCTCGAGTCGATCTCCGCGCTCACCGATCGGCGGGAACGGGATGCCCATCCGGGCATGCTCCTGATCGTGCCAGCCCGCCCCGACGCCGACCTCGACCCGGCCGTCGCTCATCTCGTCGAGGGTGGTCACGATCTTGGCGAAGGGACCGGGCAGCCGATAGGTCACCGGCGAGACGAGCGCCCCCAGCCGGATTGTCCGGGTCTCGCGGGCGATCCCGGCGAGGACGGTCCAGGCATCGGTCGTCGGCAGGTTGTCCGGACCGGGGAAGCTCTGGTAGTGATCCGACCGGAAGAACGCCCCGAAGCCGGCCCGCTCGGCGTGCTGGGCGACGGCGAGCTGCTCGAGGTAGGTGATCCCCTGCTGGGGCTCGAGCATGATCGCGAAGCGCATCCGGAAGCTCCTCCTGCGGTCGTGAGCGGTGATCCAAACAGTTCAGTGGACGTTGGATCATCCGGCTTGACATGACTGTTCGTTAGAGTATGATAGTTCACTCAATGCGAACTTCCGAAGAAACCCGTGAAGAGCTGATCGGGGCGATCCTGGCCGATGTCGGCTGGTCGCTCCGCGAGCTTCGCTGTGCTTCGACCGAGAAGTTCGTCAAGCAGGGCATCAGCATGACCCAGATCCACGTCCTGCGGCAGCTCGAGCAGCACGGCACCATGTCGATGAGCCGGATTGCCGAAGTCCTCGACGTGTCCCTGTCGAACGCGACGGGGATCATCGACCGGATGGCCGAGCATGGGCTGGTCGAACGGAATCGGCCGCCCGATGATCGCCGGGTCGTCCTCATCCAGCCGTCCGCCCTCGGCATCCAGGCCCTCGACGAGACCGAGGGCATCAAGCTTGACCGGATCCGGTCGATCTGCAACCGGCTCGACGACGCTCAGCTGCGACGGATCACCCGGGCCCTGGCCGACCTGCGCGGGGCAATCGCCTCGGAATTCGGCTTCCAGACCGACGCCCCCACACAATCGGCCCTGGCAATCGCGACAGACGGGTAGGGAAGGAATTCATGGAATCACTGCCAATGATCGACGAGTCGGGAGCGCCGAACGTCGAGAACGATCCAGCGCTGGCGCTGAGCCATCGCGAGAAGATCGAGATCCTCGTCGCGATCCTGCTCGGCCTGTTCCTGGCTGCGCTGGACCAGACGATCGTCGGGCCGGTCCTGCCACACATCGTGACCGACCTCCAGGGTGCCGACCTGTACACGTGGGTGGTCACCATCTTCCTCGTGACCAGCACGATCACCGTGCCGATCTACGGCAAGCTTTCCGACCAGTACGGCCGCCGGCCGCTGCTGTTGTTCGGGATCTCGGTCTTCCTCATCGGCTCGGCGTTGTCCGGCCTGAGCCAGACGATGTGGCAGCTCATCCTCTTCCGGGGCATCCAGGGCATCGGCGCCGGAGCCCTCTTCCCGATCGCGCTGGCGACCATCGGCGACCTGTTCACCCCGGCCGAGCGGGGCAAGTACCAGGGCCTCTTCGGAGCCGTGTTCGGGATCGCATTCCTGGTCGGCCCTGGCCTGGGCGGCTTCCTGACCGACACGTTCAGCTGGCACTGGGTCTTCTTCGTCAACCTGCCGATCGGCATCGTCGCGTTGATCGTCATCGCCCGATTGCTGCCGAACATCAAGAGCCGGCGGGAGAACATCAAGATCGACTACGCCGGGGTCGTCACCCTGACCCTTGGCTTGATGCCGATCCTGGTCGGCCTGACCCTGGCCGAGACCTCGCAGTGGACCGACCCGTTCGTGTGGGGCACGATCGTCGCCGGCATCGTCTTCCTGTTCGTCTTCATTTTCGTCGAGTCGCGGGCGGCCGAGCCGATCATCCCGCTCCACCTGTTCCGCAACATCACGTTCAGCGCGTCGATGGTCTCGATCTTCCTGGCCACCTTCGGCTTTGGGGCGGCGATCATCTTCCTGCCGCTGTACTTCCAGATCGTCCAGGGCGCGACCGCCACGATCTCGGGCTACCAGCTGCTGCCCTTCCTGATCGGCCTGATCATTGCGTCGGTCGGCTCGGGCATCGTGGTCAGCCGCACCGGCAAGTACAAGGCGGTCGTCGTCGGCGGCCTGGTGATCCTGGCCATCGGGCTGTACATGATGTCGTTCCTGCGCTATGACACCCCGAACGTTGTCCTGTGGGGATGGATGTTCGTGGCCGGCTTCGGTGTCGGACCAACGTTCACCGTGTTCACAATCATCGTCCAGAACGCCGTGCCGTACGGCGACCTCGGTGCCGCGACGGCCGACCTGACCCTGTTCCGCCAGATCGGAACCACGATGGGCCTGACCCTCGCCTTCACGTTCTTCCGGGAGAACCTCACCTGGACGCTGCTCCACGACCAGATCGTCCTGGCCGGCGCGCCGCCCGCGCTCGTCCCGACCAGCCCGCCACCGGGCTTCGACCTCAGCGCGCTGACGTCCGTGACGAGCAGCGGAAATCCGCTCGAGTTCATCAGCCAGCTCCCGGCCGATGCGCAGGCCCTGTTCATCACCGGCTTCCACGCCGCGTTCACGATCGCGATCGCGAACTCGATGCTCCTCGGCGTGGGGGCGGCGGCGGCGGCCGTCGTGGTCTCGCTCCTGCTCAAGGAGATCCCGCTGCGAACCAGCACCGGGGCCGAGGAGGCTGCCGACGCCAAGGTCAACCCGGACGCGGCGGTGGCAACCCGGCAGGCGGCGCTCGACTAGCCCAGCACGCTCCCGGTCGGCCCCGACCGGACCAAATTCCACCGGCCCCTCCGCGGACAACGCGCAGGGGCCGGTTTCGCGTTCATTCGATCGTCACGCTAGGCTGGGGGCCATGGATCCTTCACGCCCTGCCGCCATTCCCGAGGCACTCCTTGCCGTCGGATCGGCGACCGCCGGCTTCGTCGCCGTGCTGCCGGTTGCCGACCTGCCGCCCGGCTCGATGGTCCGGGTCAGCCGGGCGGACCTGGACATCCTGCTGGCCAACACGAGCGAGGGCATCGTCGCGACCGACGATCGCTGCCCGCACATGTCGGCCCCCCTGTCGATCGGCACGCTCAACGACTGCGTCGTCGACTGCCCGCTTCACAGCGGCCGATTCGACCTGCTGACGGGCGAGACGGTCCAGATGCCGACGACCGGCGGGCTCGACGCCGACGGGCGCTATCACCCCACCTGGTCCGCGGCGGGCCTGCCGCCCAAGGAGGACCCGCCGGGCAAGAAAGCCGAGGCGCGCCGGCTGACCCGCGTCCGCCGCCTGCGCTACTACCCGGTCCGAAATCGTGGCCGGCCAGATCGAGGTGGCGATTCCCGGCTGAAGCCCCCGGTGCCCCGGCCAGGCTTGCCCGGGCCAGGCATGAGCCGACAGCCTCAGTCGGCCGGACCGCGCGGCGCCCTGAGCTCGAGCTCTTCGGGCGGGTCGGCGTGATCATCACGGGCGTACGCCCGGATCAGGCGCAGGACCTGGTCGGGATCGTCGGTCAGGTGGAAGAGGTGCAGGTCGTCGGCATCGATCGTGCCGGCCGGCAGCTGGACCCGGCGCATCCAGTCGATCAGCCCGCCCCAGTAATCGTGGCCGACGAGGATCACCGGAAAGTGCTCGATCTTGCCGGTCTGGATCAGGGTCAGCGCTTCGAACAGCTCGTCCAGCGTGCCGACCCCGCCGGGCAGGATCACGAACGCGTCGGCGTACTTCACGAACATCGTCTTGCGGGCGAAGAAGTAGCGGAAGTCCACGCCGAGGTCGACGTAGGCGTTGAGGGACTGCTCGTGGGGCAGCTCCACATTGCAGCCGACCGAGATCCCGCCGCCCTCCTGGCAGCCCCGGTTGGCGGCCTCCATCACGCCCGGCCCACCGCCGGTGATCACGGCAAAGCCGGCCTCGGCCAGCTTTCGGGCGATCGCCCGAGCCAGCTCGTAGGTCTCGCTACCTTCCTTGATCCGGGCCGAGCCGAAGATCGTCACGGCCGGCCCGAGGGTGGCCAGTGCATCGAAGCCGTCGACGAACTCGGCCTGGATTCGCAGCACCCGCCAGGGATCCTCGCCCATGAACGCCGGCCGGGTGGGCCGGGTGAGGAGCTTCTCGTCCTCGGTCTGCTTCGCGCCGCCCTCCATCCGGGCGGTCGTCTTCGGATCGACGGTGACCCGTCCCCGGCGCCGTCGTTCGGGCGAACCGGACAGCTCAGGCTCCTGCTCGTCTGGCATCCGCCAAGGATGCACGACAACCCGACTCGGCGTCAGCCGGCCTTCGCGGTGCCGGTCGGCATCAGCTGCCTTTCGGGCCGGCGATCCACCGCTTCCAGGTCGCTTCGTCGCGCCCAACGCTCACCTCGCTGGCGTAGCGAACGAGGGGCAGGCGGACGAGACGCTGGTCGGCCAGCAGCCGCTCGACCAGCTCCTGCTCGGTCAGGCTCAGGTAGCCGAGGCCGGCGTCGCGGGCGGCCCGGCCGTCGGCGTCGAGCACGGCACCCGCGCCGAATCGATCGGTGAATCGGCGCAGCTCACCGGCCGCGATGGGCTTGCGCCGGACGTCGACGAAGTGGATCTGGAAGCGGCGTTCCTTGAAGAAGCGCAGCGCCGCCCGGGTTGGCTGGTCGTCGACGGCGCCGAAGACCTGGACCGAGGGCGCCGGTGGTTTGACCATCGCGGAATCGTAGCGGGTCGCCGGGGCGCTACCATCGCTCCAGGAGGTAGCAACGTGACGGTCTGGTTCACGGTCCAGCTCGACGACAAGCCCGGCTCATTGGCCCGGGTGGCCGGCGCGCTCGGCGAACGCGGCGTCAACATCACCGGGATCGTCGGGGTGGCCGAAGACACCGACGGCGCGCTGATGCTGACGACGAGCGATCCGGTCGCGACCCGCGCGGCGTTCGCCGGCCTCGACCTGCCATTCGAGGAACACGACCCCACCGAAGGGCTCGAGCCCGACCGGATGTCCGTGGCCGACCTCCGGCCTGCCCGGGGAGGGTGACGCCGGCTCCCGATGCGGATCGCGACCTGGAACGTCAACTCGCTCAAGGCCAGGCTCGACCGCGTCGAGGAGTGGCTGACGATCGCCGCGCCCGACGTCCTGCTGATGCAGGAGACGAAGCTGTTCGACGAGACCGCGCCGGTGATGCCCTTCGCCATGGCCGGCTATGAGCTGGCCCATCACGGCCAGGGCCGTTGGAACGGCGTCGCGATCGCCAGCCGGATCGGGATCGCGGATGTCGTGACGAACTTCGGCGACGGCCCGGTCGCCGGTCCCGCCGCCGGAATCCCGGACGACGCAGAAGCCCCGGCGGACGACGGCCTCGGACCGGAGGCACGGATGATCTCGGCTCGCTGCGGCGGGATCAGGGTCGTCAGCATCTATGCACCCAACGGCCGGGCGCTCGACACGCCGTTCTACGCGGGCAAGCTGGCCTGGTTCGATCGGCTCAGCCAATGGCTCGCCGAAACCCAGGATCCGGCCGATGACCTGCTGATCGGCGGCGACTTCAACGTGGCTCCGGACGACCTCGACGTATACGACCCCCTCGCCTACGTCGGCGCCACCCACGTCTCACCCGCCGAACGCGATGCGCTGGCCCGGCTCCGCGAATGGGGCCTGCTGGACCTGGTCCGGCCGTTCCATCCCGAGGCCGGCTTCTACACCTGGTGGGATTACCGGGCCGGCAACTTCCACAAGAACCTGGGCATGCGGATCGACCACCTGTATGCCACCCGGTCGGTCGCCGCCCGGGTCACCGGCGCCGAACGCGATCGGGACGCTCGCAAGGGCAAGCTGCCGTCCGACCATGCCCCGCTGTATGTCGATCTGGCGGGCTGAGTTGACGCCGAGCGGCTAGGATTTCGGGCATGACCGACGAACGCGAGAATCCGGACCCGGATCTCGAGCAGGCACTGGCGGACTACCTGGCCGCCCAGCGCATGACCCGCCGGCAGCTGCTCGAACGGATCGCCGCGGTCGGAGCCGCGGCCGCGCTCGCGCCGGTCATTGCGGCCTGTTCCGCCGGCCCGGCCAGCCAGGCCGCGGACCAGGCTCCAGCCGGAACCCCCGCGAAGCCCGCCGCGCCAGCAGTGGCTGCGCCGGCGGTGGCTGCTCCGGCGATTGCCGCCCCGGTCGCCGCTCCGGCCCAGGGTGCCGCGGCCAGCTCGCACGTCATCGCCCGAATCCTGGCCAGGATCGTTTCCCGGGGCTAGGCATCGGTCAGGCGCCGAGGCGCTTGCCCGCGGTCCTGGCCGGATCGCGGCCCTACTTGGCGCCGGCGCGGGCCTTGAGCCGGGCTTCGGTCTTGGCGGCAGAGGCGATCCCGCCAGTCAGCTCCGTCTTCGGCGGTGGCGTGTCGTAGCGCTCGCGCACCGTCCGCCGGACCTGGATGCCGTCGTTCGCGTAATGGTCGGCGACCATCAGGTCGAACGCGTGGACGCTCGCTTCCTGGTTCGAGAAGCGGCCGGCGACCCAGCTCCGTGACTTCGTGCCGCGCTGCTGCAGCTCGCACACGTGCCAGTCCTGGCGGTTGGTCATGTCCCAGAAGTCGTAGGCGTCGCTTGCGTCGAAGCCGGGGGCGGCGATCGTCGCCGGATCGAACAGCCAGTCGCACACCACGATCGTCCGATCAACGGCCTGGGGCACGAGCCGATGGACGAGCAGGTAGTCGGGGTGGATCGAGATGAACGTGTTCGGCCAGAGGACGTAGTAGTAGACCCGGCGCTCATCGACGGCATCCATCCCGCTCATGGCCGGACGGCCGTTACGGTGGCCGCCCTCGAGGGCCATCGTCTCGGCGCCCGCGGCGAGCTCCATCCAGCCGCCTTCCCAGGGGCCCTCGCTCTCGTAGTCACCACCGAGGTCGTACGGGGTGAGCTTGTTGAGCTGGGGGTGCAGGCCTGGGCAGTGGTAGCACTCGGAATAGTTCTCGGCGATGAACTTCCAGTTCGAGCCGACCTCGTAGCGGACCTGCTTGGCGGAGCGCAGGGCCCCGAAGTCGAACCGGTTCCAGTGCGGCACGAGATCGGCCAGGAAGTCGGTCAGCTCGGGCCCGTCGGGATCGAGCGAGACGAACACGAAGCCCTGCCACGCGGCCAGGCGGACCGGGCGCAGGCCGAACGTGTCGAAGCTGAAGTCGTCGAGGTCCTCGGTGTGCTTGGCCCGGATCAGCTTGCCGTCGAGGTCGTAGATCCAGGCGTGGTAGGGGCACTGGAAGCGGACCGCCTTGCCACAGGGCTCTTCGACGACCGCGGTGCCCCGGTGCTGGCAGACGTTGTAGAAGGCGCGCAGGACACCATCCCGGGCGCGCACGATCACGAGCGGCTCGCCGTCCTGTTCGGCCAGGAAATATTCGCCGGGCCGGGCGGCGTCGGATTCGCGGCCCACGATCGACCAGTCCCGATGGAACCACTCGCGGCGCTCGAACTCGTGGATATCGGAGTCGTGATAGGCGCGCCGGGGCAGCAGGGAGGCGGCCCGGTACGGGCGGCGGATCGTGGCCAGCTCGTCCGGGGTGAGGATCGACATCGGTGGGCCTCCTGCTAGCCGGCGGTCGGAATGGGGTCGGAATGGATTGGCGGCCGGGCACCGGCTCGGGCTGCCCGATTGCCCGGTCGGGACACTTCGGTGCGTGCCGCTCGATCCGAGCGGACGCCGTCGTTGGCGTAGCGGTCGGCGACCATCAGGTCGAACGCCTGGACGCTGGCCTCCTGGTTCGAGTAGCGACCGGCCACCCAGCTCGACGAGCGCGTGCCGGCCTGCTGGAGCTCGACCACGTGGTAGTCCTGCCGGTTGGTCAGGTCCCAGAAGTCACGCGCCCCCGAGATGTCGAGGTCGGGCCGGCCGGCCGAGTCGGCGTCGACGTACAGGTCGCAGTTCACGATCGTCCGGTTCGGACCGGCGGGCCAGGCCTGGTGGGTCAGGACGTAGTCGGGATGGACGCTCACGATCAGGTTCGGCCACAGGATGTAGTAGTAGATCCGGCGCTCGTCGACTTCGTCCGTCGCGTGAAGCAGGGGCCGGCCGTGGCGCAGGCCATCCATGGACATCGTTTCGCAGCCTTCCGAGAAGACCATCCAGCCGCCCTTCCACGGCCCAGCCGGGAAGAAATCCTCGCCCAGGTCGTACGGGGTCAGCTGGTTGAGGAGCGGATGGACGCCCGGGCAGTGGTAGCACTCGGAGTAGTTCTCGGCCACGATCTTCCAGTTGGCGGCGACGTCATAGGTCAGCCGGGTCGCCCGGCGCAGGCGGCCGTAGTCCCGCCCGAAGCCTGCGTGATGCTCGTGCCAATCGGCCAGGAAGTCGGTCAGCTCGGGCCCGTCGGGATCGAGCGAGACGAACACGAAGCCCTGCCAGGCGGCCAGGCGGACCGGGCGCAGGCCGAACGTGTCGAAGCTGAAGTCGTCGAGGTCCTCGGTGTGCTTGGCCCGGATCAGCTTGCCGTCGAGGTCGTAGATCCAGGCGTGGTAGGGGCACTGGAAGCGGACCGCCTTGCCACAGGGCTCTTCGACGACCGCGGTGCCCCGGTGCTGGCAGACGTTGTAGAAGGCGCGCAGGACACCATCCCGGGCGCGCACGATCACGAGCGGCTCGCCGAGCTCCTCCGACAGGAAGTACGACCCGGGTTCGGGGGCATCCTCATCCCGCCCGACACACACCCAGTCGCGCAGGAACCAGGTGTCGCGCTCGTAGGCCCACACGGACTCGTCGTGATAGGCCCGCGCAGGCAGGAGCGTGGCGCCCCGGAACGGACGGCGAATCTTCTCGATCTCTGCCCGGCTGAACGGGGCGCTGGCGGTCATCGACGAACGAACCTCCGGGCCGAGTCTAGCGCCCTGGATCGGGCCTGATGCCCGAACGAAGGTCGCCCCAGCCCACCGGACCTCAGGCGATCTTCCGCTTGCGCCGATCGCGCAGGATCTCGCGCGCAGCATTCCGGCCGGGCAGCCCGGTGACGCCGCCACCGGGATGGGTCGACGAGCCGCACTGGTAGAGGCCCTTGATCGGCGTCCGATAGTTCGCATAGCCGGCGGCGGGACGCATGTGGAACAGCTGGTTGAGGGTCAGCTCACCGTGGAAGATATTGCCCCCGATCAGGCCGTACTCGTGCTCCATGTCATATGGGCTGATGACCTGGCGATGGACGATGGAGCTCTTGAGGTTGGGCGCCAGCTCGTTGTAGCCATCGATCAGGCGGTCGGCGAACGCCTCGACCTCGGCTCGATGCGGTTCGGCGTGCCACTCCTGGGGCACCCACTGGGCGAACATCGAGAAGATGTGCATGCCCTCCGGGGCCAGGGTCGGATCGAGGGTCGTGGCGATGACCCCGTCGCAGTAGGGCTTGGCCGAGCCGCGCCCCTGGCGGGCATCGTCGAAGGCCTGCTGGATGTAGGCCATCGAGTGGGCCAGCTCGATCGCCCCGGTGTGGTGGGGCTGGAGGTTGGTCCCGGGGACCGAGGTGAAGCTCGGCAGCTCACTGATCCCGAGATTGACCTTGACCGTCCCCGAGCGGCTGTCGTAGTGGCGGATGTCGGCCACGAACTCGGCCGGCAGCTGGCGCTCCTCGATCAGGCGCAGGAAGGTGATCTGGGGGTGGGCGTTGGAGATCACCAGGTCGGCCCGGATCTCCTCGCCCAATTCGAGGACAACGCCCACGGTCCGGTCGCCTGTGGCCAGGATCCTGGCCACCGGTGCATTCAGCCGGACCTGGCCGCCGTATTCCTCGACCGCCGCGGCCAGGTTCGTGCTGACCGCGCCCATCCCGCCCTGGACGAAGCCCCAGCCGCCGATCGGTCCGGAGGCCTCGTCCTCGTCGACCGTCCCGATCTCGTGGTGGAGCAGGACGTAGGCCGTGCCCGGCTCATACGGCCCGGCCCAGGTGCCGATGATCCCGTCGATCGACAGGCCGGCCTTGATCCGGTCCGACTCGAACCAGTCGTCGAGCAGGTCGGCGGCGCTCATCGTCATGATCCGGGTCAGGTCGGCCACTCCTCGGCCGCCCAGCCCCCGCAGCTTCCAGGCGAAGCGGAGCTGGTCGAGCAGGTCGGGCAGGGAGCGTGAGCCGAGCTTCGGCGGGGTCATCCAGAGCAGGTGCCGGACCACCTCGGCCAGGCCGTCCTTCCAGGCCACGAAGTCGTCGTAGACGTCGGCGTCGTGCTTGCTGAACTTGGCCATCTCGGCGTAGCGCCGGTCGTGGTCCTCGTACATCACAACGCCCGACCCGTCCGGGAAGCCCATGAAATAGGGCCCCATCGGGTAGACCTTGTAGCCGCGCTTGGCGAGCTCGAGCTCCTTGATGATCCTGGGCGGCATCAGGCTCTGGACGTAGCTCAGCGAGCTGACCTTGAAGCCCGGCCAGGGCTCCTCGGTCACGGCCGCTCCGCCGATGACCCCGCGCTTCTCGAGGACCAGCGGCTTGAAGCCGGCCCTGGCCAGGTAGGCGGCGCAGGCGAGGCCGTTGTGGCCGCCCCCAACCACGATCGCGTCAATCGGCTCAGTCATGCCCGGCATTCTGTCGGGCGGGCGCGCGGCGGCGGCCGGACGTCCCGTCAGGTGCGCCAAATGTTCCGTAGCACGCAACCCCGTTCCGTAGCGTGGGACGCGGGCTCGGGTGTAGGGCTCATTCCTTGGCGGCATCCGCTGGCAGCCGCACCTCGCACGACGCTCGAACGGACACGCAAGCCCGGCACGTAGACTTCGCGCATGGCCAATCCGCCCATGGTCCCGAGCTTCAAGGAGCGCCTGAGATCGGGCGACTTCCTGGTCGGTACCTGGCTGACTCTGCTCGATCCTGCCGTGCCCGAGCTGCTGGCGGGCGGCGGGTTCGACCTGCTCGTGGCCGACGGTGAGCATGGCGCCGGTGGCCACCTCGGACCTGGTCCAGATGGTGGTCGCGACCCGGGCCGCCCAGGTCCCGGTCCTGTACCGGGTCGGGGCAAACGAACCGGTCCGGATCATGCATGCCCTCGACGCCGGTGCCAGTGGCGTGGTCATCCCCCAGGTCCGAACCGTGGCCGACGTGGAGCGCGCTGTCAGCTGGTGCCGCTACCCGCCGGTCGGGCTGCGGGGCATCGCGCCGCGACGAGCCTCCGGCTACGGCCGGAACACGGCGGACTACATGGCTACAGCCAATGACGCGGTCACCTGCTGCATCCAGATCGAGACCCGCGAGGCGCTCGAATCGATCGACACCCTCCTCGACGTGCCCGGCGTCGACACGATCCTGGTCGGACCGAACGACCTGGCCGCGTCACTGGGACACACCGGCGAGATCACGCACCCTGAGGTCGAGGTCGCGATCGCGCTCGTGATCGAACGGGCCCGCGCCCACCGGATCCCGGCTGGGGCCTGGACCCAGTCGCCGGCCGTGGCCCGGCGACGTCAAGAGCAGGGCTACCAGTGGATCACGATCAGCGCCGACTACGGCTTCATGGTCGCCGCCGCCGACGCGGCCGTGCGGGAGGTCCGCGGAGCCTGAGCGCGGGCAGCGCCAGGCGTTCGGAGCGAGCTCGGGCGCCTGGCGCGGCCGCACCGGCCAGGCTGCATCTGACAAATTCGCGCCGCAGCAGTCGTTATGGTCGGTCGACTGGTCCCGGTCGACCAGATCGGGCGAGGACGGCAACAACTCACGCACGAACGGCACGAACGCCCGGACGGTCGGAGCATCGATCTCGACCGAGCAGAGGCGTAAGCGCTGCTCTAGCCCGAGTTTGTCCGAAACCCGGCCCGGCGAAGCGCGAGCTCGCCAGAGGCCCGGCCCCGGGGAGGCGGGAGCTTGTGCGATGCCCGGGCAGGTCGCGGGTCGCAGCTCAGGTCAGCTCGACAACCTCGTGCCAGATCGGGATATGCGTGTTCAGGCCGAGCGCCTTGATCTTTGGCTCGAGGGCGGCCTGGGCATCCGGATCGCCGTGGACGATGAAGACCGTCTTCGGCCAGCCTGGTCCGCCGGGCGGCTTGCCCTGGGCGAAGTTGCCGATCCAGGCCAGCAGCTCCGACTCGTCGGCGTGGGCGCTGAAGCCGCTGATCGAGCGGACCTGGCAGCGCACTCGCCGGACCTGCCCGTCCAGCTTGATGGTGGTCGCGCCCGCCTGGAGGTGGGCGCCCAGGGTCCCCTCGCCCTGGTAGCCAACGAACAGGATCACCGCACTCGGGTCATCGACCAGGTTGCGCAGGTGACCCACGACGCGACCGCCGGTCAGCATGCCGTTGGAGGCGACGATCATGTACGGCCGAGGCGCCTGCGCGATCGCCTCGGACTCCTTCACGTCGTTGGTGATCGTCTGCTTGGGGTAGTCGAGCGGCGCGTCGTGGGCCGCCAGAAGGGCGGTCGTCTCGGCGTCGTAGTAATCGGGGTGATGACGGTAGACATCGCTGGCTTTGGAGGCCATAGGCGAGTCGAGATAGAGCGGGAGGAGCGGGATCTTGCCCTGCTCGATCAAGCGATGGAGCTCCCACACGACCTCCTGCGTCCGCCCGATCGCGAATGAGGGCACCAGCAGGACGCCGTCGTGATCGGCCACGATCGTGACCGCCTCGGCCAGGAGCCGGTTCGACTCGGCCTCGGGCTCGTGCTCGCGTCCCCCGTAGGTCGATTCGACCAGGACGTAGTCGGCATCGGTGACGACCGTCGGATCGCGCAGGATCGGGGTGCCGGTCCGGCCGAGATCGCCCGAGAAGACCAGCCGGACCTCGGGCCCGCCGGCCTGATCGGCGACCCGCAGGCGGATGATCGCCGAGCCGAGGATGTGCCCGGCGTCGACATAGGTGGCGTGGATTCCCGGCGCGACCTCGATCTCGGCGTCGTAGTCGATCCCCTTGAACGAGGCCAGCGATGCCTGGGCGTCCTGGGCGTCATAGAGCGGCTCGTCCAGGTCCGTGTCGAGGACCGGGGGCTGCTTCAGCAACGCCTGCTCCGGATCTCGAGCGACAGTCGTCGGCGAGGTCACCTGAACCGGCGGTGCGACGCTCGCGGCAACCGTGACCGGATCGGTCGCGCCGCCCCCTTCCTGGGGCACGCCCGGCACGATCAGGGCGGCGTCGTACCGACGGCTCCCAAAGTGGGCCGGATCGGCTCGCGGGTCGTCGAACTGGCGACGTTCACCGACGGGGATGGCCACTGGTGGCCGACCCCCGTCGTCGTTGGCTTCGCCGGCCGTCGCGGCTCGGGCGAAGTCGGCATCGGCCGCGTCGAGCGAGCCATCGACCCCGTCGTCGGCCAGGCGTTCGGCCGCCGCCAGCGCGTCGCTGTCGCGCTTCTCGAACTGCGCGGCCCGCTCGGGATCCTTCTTCGACCGGCGGACCTGGCGCTTGGCGAACTCCTCCTGCAGCTTGCCCGAGTCGAGCAGGACGAGGGTTGCCAGCTCGACCGTGCCCTTGGTCGCCCAGATCGGTCCCTTGAAACCGGCCTTGACCACGTGCGGGATGAGCCCGCAGTGGTCGAGGTGGGCGTGGGTGAGCAGGATCGCGTCGATCGCCGCGGGGTCATACGCCAGCGGAATCCGATTGCGAATCGACTCGTTCGGGCTGCCCTGGAACATGCCGCAATCGATCAGGATCCGGGCCTGGTCGGTGGTCAACAGGTACTGGGAACCGGTCACGGTCGTGGCGGCCCCGAGGAATTGGAGGTGCATCCGCGGAGTCTGCCACTGCGCGCTGGGCGGAGTTCGACGAAGCCGGCAACCGGCCACATCCGAGCCTGCAGATGGGGCACAATCCCGGCCAATGGCCGACTACTCGTTCACCACGATCTGGCGAGTCGACGCTCCGATCGAGACTGTCTACGGCGCGATCTACGACTCCGATGGGTGGCCCACGTGGTGGCCCCAGGTGATCAGCGTGGAGCGCGTCCGACCCGGCGACGAGCGTGGGATCGGGGCGGTCCGGCGCTTCGTGTTCAAGGGCAAGCTGCCCTACACCCTGGCCTTCGACATGCGGATCGACACGATCGAGAGTCCGTCGAAGCTGGCCGGAACTGCGACCGGCGAGCTCGAAGGGACCGGCGTGTGGACGCTGACGGCCGACCAGCCCGGCCTGACCACCGTTCAGTACGACTGGAACATCCGGACGACCCGCTGGTGGATGAACCTGCTCGCCCCGGTGGCGCGCGGCCCGTTCCGGACGAACCACGACTACGTCATGGCGGGTGGCCTCGAGGGGCTGACCCGGCTGCTGGGGGTCAAGGCGATCTCGGTCCGCGCCACGTAGCTTCTGCGCGGACGAAGGGCGAGGCGCAGCCCCGCGCCGATACCATCGCGGGAGTGCGTGAACGATTCCTGTCCCGATCGATCCTGCCCCGGCTGCCCGGACTGCTGGTGGGCCTCGTCCTCTTCGGGCTGGGAATCGCGCTGATGGTCCAGGCCGGCCTCGGGCTCGGGCCCTGGGAGGCATTCCACCAGGGCCTCGGCCGTGTGTTCGGGGTCGAGCTCGGCACGGTCAGCGTGATCCTGGGCCTGCCGATCCTGCTGCTGTGGTGGCCGCTCGGCGAGCGCCCCGGAATCGGGACGCTCCTGAACGTCGTCCTGATCGGAACGGCCACGAACCTAGGGGTTGCCGTCCTGCCGGTGGCCCAGGGCGTACCGACCCAGGTCGCGATGATGCTGGCCGGCGTGCTCGTGATCGGCGTCGGATCGGGACTGTACCTCGGCGCCGACCTTGGACCGGGGCCGCGGGACGGCCTGATGACCGGCATCCACCATCGCTTCGGCTGGTCGATTCGGCGCTCCCGGACGCTCGTCGAGCTGACCGTGCTCGTGGCCGGCTACCTGCTTGGCGGAACGATCGGGATCGGGACCGTGGTGTTCGCGCTCGCGATCGGACCGCTCGTCCAGGTCTTCCTGGCCCTATTCGATCGTGACGGACGGGTCGGCCGGCGCCAGGCGGTGACCCTCGAAGGGGACGTCACCGGCGCCGAATGATCAGCCGACGGGGATCACCACCAGCGCGTCGATCGCGACCGCCAGCATCAGCAGGCTCAGGTACGTGATCGAGTACTTGTAGAGCCGGATCGCCTGCGCCGTCGATCGTTCGGGCGAGGTGCCCTGGCGCCACAGGATGTACGACTGGCGCAGGAAGATCGCCCCGAGCACGACCGCAGAGACGAGGTAGATCGCACCCATCTGGGCGACTGCGAACAGGATCAATGAGATCGCGACGAGCAGGATCGTGTACAGCCCGATCTGGCGGGTCGTCTCCGGAACCCCCCGGACCACCGGCAGCATCGGCACCCCGGCGGCGGCGTAATCCTTTCGGATCCGGAGCGACAGCGCCCAGAAGTGAGGCGGCGTCCAGTAGAAGACCAGGGCGAACAGGAGGATCGCCGGCAGTTGCACGCTGCCGGTCACCGCGGCCCAGCCGATCACCGGCGGCAGGGCCCCGGCAGCTCCGCCGATCACGATGTTCTGGGGGGTCGTCCGCTTGAGGATCATCGTGTAGACGACGACGTAGAAGGCGATCGCGAGGAGGGTCAGGAAGGCCGCCAGGAGGTTGACGAACCAGGCCATCAGGGCGAAGGACAGGACGCCCAGGACAATCCCGAACACGACGGCCCGATCGGGCTCGACCTCGTGGGCCGGCAACGGGCGACGCCGGGTTCGGGTCATCAGCAGGTCGATGTCCCGGTCCAGGTAGCAGTTGATCGAGTTGGCCGACCCGGCGGCCAGGGTTCCGCCGATCATCGTCCAGACGACCAGCCAGGTCCAGTCACCGAGCTGGATTCCAGGAACCTGGCGGCTCGCCAGGACCATCGCCGGGACAGTCGTGACGAGCAGGAGCTCGATGATCCGGGGCTTGGTCAGGGCGATGTAGGCGCGGACCGAATCGCCCCTGGTGTGGACGGTGGCGGCTCCCACGGCTCGAGCCCCGGCCCGGCTGGCCGGGCTGCCACCGGTCGACGGCGGGACGCCGGTCGCCGGGGCGAGCGCAGGCGTGATCGACAGGGCCGACGCCGCGGATACGGTCGTGCCGTACGGCCGAACCTCGGCCGGATCCGGGCCGGTGGTCCCGCCGCCCTGGCCGGCCGCCGGGATCAGCGCCGTTCGCGCCGTGTAGTACGACACCACGCTCAAGCCGACCAGCGAGGCCCAGATCCCGGCCCCGAGGGCCACGTGCAGGGTCTGCGTCCAGCCGGACAGCTGGGTCAGGACCTGCAGGCCACCGACGACGATCTCGATGGGCAGGAGGATCGCGGCCAGGACCGCGAGCCTGAAGATCGGCCGGTGGTCGCGCTGGGTCCGCCAGGCGACGACGCCGATTCCCACCACGATGACCCCGACGATCGCCGCGATGTAGCGATGGAGCACCTGGGCGGATGTCACCGAGGTGATCGCGGGGAACAGTGTGCCGCCCATCAACGGCCAGTCGGGGAAGACCAGGGCCGCATTCGGCGTGGCCGTGACGTGCGAGCCGAACAGCAGCAGGGCATAGGTCGTCGCGGCCCCGAACGTAGCCAGCAGGGTGAACCGCTGGCTGCCGCCGCGACCGGGGATGTGACCGGGGTAGAAGCTTCGGGCGAGGATGAAGACCAGCACGCCGAGCAGGGCCATCGCGCTGGCCAGGTGCGCCGTCACCGACTCGCCGCTGTTCCCGAGGCGGACCGTCTCCTCGCCCAGCCACGCCTGGAAGGCGACCAGGACAACGGCCACGATGCCCCACCAGAACAGCGAGCGACGGTCGCGGTGATCGCGCCACGCCAGGATCGGCAGGCCCAGGATCAGGATCCCGAGGATCGCGGCGACGTCGCGATGAATCCATTCGAGCCAGGCCTTGTAGTCGCCCAGGGCCGGGACCAGCTGGCCCTTGCACAGCGGCCAGTCCGGACAGCCCAGGCCCGAGTCCGTCGCGCGGACGACCACGCCGATCGTGACCAGGAGCAGGGTGATTGCGACCGTGACCGCTGCGAGCTTCTGAAACCGGGTCACCGGGCCTCCGCCGTCTGAGCCATCGGAGATCGAACACCAGGCGGGAAGAGCAGCCGATGTCCGTCGAGCGAGCCCATTCTAGCGATCCGCTGCCCGAATCGCCGTCGCCGGGTACGATCGGGGCAATGCGTCCCCTCATCGTGCTGGTCACGGCGATCCTGGTCGCCGCCTGCGGCTCATCGACCGCCTCCGCCGCTCCCTCCACGTTGGTGGTCGGCGGATCCGGTGGGCCATCGATCGTGCCCGTTATCGCCTCATCCGAGACGGTCGTCGGGCCCGACCGGATCCTGCTGGGCCTGCTCGACTCGACCGGCACGACCCCGGTCGGCTCACCCCAGTACACGGTCCAGATCGGCTACATCGATGTCGACAAGGACCCCAAGACGTTCGTGACCGCCCCGGCCCCGGCGACCTTCGTCTGGGCGATCCCGAACCAGCGCGCGGTGTGGGTCCAGGACGCGACCTTCAACACGGCCGGCAACTGGGCGGCGGTCGTGACGGTCACCGCGCCGGGCAAGCCGGCCGAGACAACCGAGCTGAGCCTGACCGTGACCGCCACCGGCCATGCCGTCCGGGTCGGGGCGAAGGCACCCTCGACCCCGACCCCGACCGCGGCATCGGCCGGTGGAGTCCTGGCCAGCATCACGACCGATACGAGCCCGGATCCGGCCTTCTACCAGGTCTCCGAGGACCAGGCCCTGGCGCAGCACAAGCCCTTCGTCCTGGTCTTCGCCACGCCAGCCTTCTGCACCAGCCGGGTCTGCGGTCCGACCCTCGACGCGGTCAAGGCGGTCGCCCAGACCGAGCCCGGGATGACCTTCATCCAGGTCGAGCCGTACATCATGAGCTACGCCAACGGCACGCTCCAGCCCGTCCTCGGACCGGGCAACGTGCTCCAGCCGAACGCGGCCACGACGGCCTGGGGGATCCAGTCCGAGCCGTGGGTCTACGTCGTGGATGCCGGTGGCACGGTGACCGCATCGTACGAGGCCGTGATCATCCCGGCCGAGCTGACGGCGGCGATCGACAAGGTCAAGTCGGGGGGCTGACCGCCGGCGCTCCGGTGCTGCCGGGGGCGTGCAGCGGCGTTCCATCCGCGCAGCGTGGGCAGGTTGCCGGTCCGCCTTCATAGGTCGGCAGGTCGAGAACCCACAATGCCGCGAGCGGATAGACCCGGCCGGTCCGCGGCGAGGTGAGGCTGGCCGTGCCGCCCGATCGATCGACCAGGACATGACAGGCAACGATCTCCCCGCCCAGCGCCTCGACCGCCGGAATCATCGCGAGGAGGGAACCGCCGGTGGTCAGGATGTCGTCGACCAGGATCACCCGCTCGCCGGGCTCGATCCGGAAGCCGCGCCGAAACTCGCGCCGGACCGTGCCGTCGGCCGTTCGGACCTCCTCGGCGAAGATCGCCCGCAGGCCGAGCTGCCGGCCGGTCTCGAAGGCCAGGATCACGCCGCCGGTCGTTGGCCCGGCCACCAGGTCCGCCGTCGGCCGCCCGTCGATCCCCCGTTCGGCCAGCGTCCACAAGCCGCACAGCTCGCTCGTCGCGGCGGGGTCCTGGAGGACCTGGAACTTCTCGAGGTAGTGCTCCGCGTGGCGCCCGCTCTTGAGCAGGAAGTGCCCATCCCGAAGGGCACCCGAGCTCCGGAACAGCGCCTCGGTTCGAGCGGCGATCGCGTTCCGGGCAGCAGCGTCGGCGGCCCGGCGAATTGTGGTCATCGGTCCCAGTCTACGGTCACGGCCGATACTCGACGCCCGTGGCCGATGATGCCGATGGACGTCCCGGCAGGGCCGTTCCAATGAGCGGCGCATAGGACGACAGGCCCAGCCGGCGACATTCAGCGGCGAGCCCGTCGACCAGCCGGATCGGCAGGGTCGGGTCGGCGAACAGGACCGTGCCGACCTGGACGGCGACCGCACCCACGGCCAGGAAGTCGAGGACATCGGCCAGCTCGGCCACCCCGCCGATGGCAATGATCGGGATGTCGACGACCTGGGCGACTTCGTACACGACTCGCAGCGCCACCGGCTTGATCGCCGGGCCGGACAGGCCCCCGTAGACATTGCCGAGGAGCGGCCTGCGCCGGCCCGGTCCGATCGCGATTCCGGACAGGGTGTTGATCGCGCTGATCGCGTCGGCGCCGGCGGCCTCGATCGCCCGGGCGATGGGACGGACATCGGCCACGTTCGGACTGAGCTTGACCAGGAGGGGCAGGTCGGTCGCCCGTCGGACGGCTGCCGTGACTGCGCCGGCGGCCTCCGGATCGATGGCAAACTGCAGCCCGCCCTTGCCCACGTTCGGGCAGGAGATGTTCAGCTCGATCCCGCTCACGCCGGGTACCCCGTCGAGCCGGCGGACTACTTCGACGTAGTCCTCGATCGATTCGCCGGCCACGTTCACGATCACCGGGACATGCCAGCCCTGCCAGGTCGGCCCGTACTTGCGCACGACCGCGTCCACGCCGGGGTTCTGGAGGCCGATCGAGTTCAGCATCCCGGCCGGGGTCTCGGTGACCCGAGGCGTGACATTGCCCACCCGCGGCCGCAGGGTCGTGCCCTTGCAGCAGATCGCCCCGAGCCGTTCAACATCCACGACGTCGCCGTACTCGATGCCGTAGCCGAAGGTGCCGGACGCCACCAGGATCGGGTTGTCGAGGCGCAGCCCGCGCGGCAGCTCGACCGACAGGTCCACCTGGGTCGTGGCCATCGAAGCGCTCACCAGCCAGCCTCCCAATCGAGCTCGTCCGAGGCAAAGACCGGACCCTCTCGACAGACCCGCTGGGGGGCGCCGTTGGCATCCATCAGCACGCAGCCCAGGCAGGCGCCCATCGCACAGCCCATGTTCTGCTCCATCGAGACCTGCAGGAAGGCGCGCCGCCGGGCCGCCGCCGAACCCGGCTCGGCGGTCCGGGCCGGGCTGCTGGATCGTCCTCCGGCGCGGGCGGGTTTGCGGCCCAGCGCGGCGACCCCGAGGCGGGCATTGCGGCCGGCCGCAAGCCGGGCCAGGGCGGCCAGCATCGGCGCTGGACCGCAGGCGAATGCCTGGTCGGCCCAGCCCTCGTACTCACCCACGAGCTCGGTCACGTAGCCCGCGTGGCCGAGCGACCCGTCGTCGGTGGCCACGATGTACTCGACCTCATCGGGCAGCAGGCTCGACGGATAGACCTCGGTGGCGTTGGCCGCCCCGAACAGGAGGGTCACCTCCCGGCCGGCCCGGAGCGCCTCGTCAGCCAGCATCCGCACGCCGGCGATGCCCAGGCCTCCGGCGACCAGGAGCAGGTGACGGCTGCGAGGATCGACCTCGAACGGCCGGCCGAGCGGGCCGAGCATGTCGACCCGATCGCCAGTCCGAAGGCGGGTGAACCAGTCGGTTCCCCGGCCGACGGCCCGGAAATGGATCGTGATCAGGCCCGTCGCCCGGTCGACGGTGTTGAACGAGAAGGGCCGGCGCAGGATCAGGCCAGAGAAGTCGCCGGGCCGGATGTGGATGAACTGGCCGGCCCGGGAGCCGGTCGCAAGGCTGGGCGCGTCGAATGACTGGAGCCACTGGCCCGGAAGAATCTCGCGGCTCTCGACCAGCTCAGCCGCGACGAGCTGGGTGCTCACCCGCGATCGGAATCCTCGCCGTCCGGAACGTCCGCCAGGTCGTCGGCCGAACGTTCGGACACCGTTCCGTCGGCCGTCACCTCGGGCGCCACCGCCGGGAAGGCCTCGGCCAGGGCATCGGCCAGGTCGCCGAACACGTCCGTCGGGTCGTAGAACCCGACGAGCTCTTCGGGCGTCGCGAGGACGAGCCAATCGGCCGACCCCGACCCCTTCGAGTCGCTGTCATCGTCGCCGTCCTCGTCCTCCGCCTCGACTTCGGCCCGGAAGACACCCGTAGCCTGGAGCACCAGGCGTTCCTCGTCGCTCTCGACGACGAGCAGCTCGCCAAGCTCGGCGGCGTAGCGCCCGGCCGCCACCTGGAAGCGCTCGACCAGGTCCGCCTCGGAGCGCTGGCTGCGCTCCTGGTAGGACAGGGCAAGGTCATACAGCCGCCGCGCAGCGTCCTGCTCGCCGCTGACCGGTCCGTCGTCCTGGCTGGCGGCCCACGAGTCAGCGGCTGCCGCATACGGATCTCCGGGCCCGCGCCCGGCCTTCGGTTCGACCGCACCGTCCTCGGCTTCGACGTCTTCAGCCGCGCCCTCGTCGGCCGTTCCGCCAGCCTTGCTGGCGGCGTCGGTGAAGGCGGTGAACAGCTCGGCTGGGCTGTACAGCTCGACCAGCTCGGCCGCCGATTCGACGACCTCGGTCTCGTTGTGCCACTCGCCCGTCTCATCGTCGAGGTAGCGGCTCCGGCTGCGGAAGCTCAGGTCGGGCGCGATCGCCAGGTAGTCGGGATCGTCATCGATCAGGGTCAGGCCGCCGATCTCGCGGATCGTGCCGGCGTTGGCGTCGAGGAATCGCTGGAACTGCTCGGCGGCTCGAACGAGGTAGTCCGAGCGTTCGAGCGAGGCGTCCCGGGCGAGGACGCTGAGCAGGTCGAGTCGGGTGCGGTCCATCGCTGCGCCTCCGGTTACGGGTGGTATTCGAGATCGCTGCCCATCCGCTCGCGGAGGAACATCGAGTGATGACGTTCGAAGATCCACTCCCCGGCGCGATGGCCGAGGGCCCGGGTGGCCTCGTCGGCCTCGAGCTTGTCGAGGGTGGCGTAGTCAGGAAGATCCAGCAGGATCACGTTGTCGAAGTCCCAACCATGGGCAACGTTGTACCAGCCGAGGAAGTGGATCCCGTACTTCTCCTCGTACTCCCGGACCTGGCGCGGAAAGATCGTGCGCATGAAGAACTTGAAGAACGGATCGCGGCCGCGGCGAACGGAGAAGTAGGTCGCGAGCACGGGCACCTTCAGACAACCTCCAGCGTGATCCCGGCATCGGGCGCGACGGCTATTGTCGCACGCCGTCTCCGCCCGCCGGGTCGTCTCCCCCGTCGGGCCCGGCCGGCTTGGCCGCGGCGGCATCCTCGAGCTCGCCGACGGTCTTCGTCGTACTGCCCATTGGCCGCCGCCGGGTGCGCCGATCGGCGGCGACCAGGCGCATCAGGAAGATCATCGTCTGGCCCGTCAGCAGGAGCAGGGCGATGACCACGAACAGGAGGATCGCGCTCACCGCTTCGGGCCAGCCGGCGAAGACGCTGATCGGGGTCAGGATGACCAGGACGACGAGGACGACGAGCTGGAACCGAAAGCAGCCCAGGCCCGGCCCACGCTCGGGCTCGAGGTCCGCCCCCTTGTACTGGATCGGGGGCCGATTGATCGCGCCCGGTGCCGGCGGCGGCGGCGTTCTCGGCTCGGGCGGCGGTGGCAGGCTCGGTTGGGAGGGCTGCTGCCCGGGCTCGTCGGTCACCCGCGAACGATACGGGAGGCGCGACCAATGCGCCGGACCCGTTGACTGAGCTCCCGATCCCCAGCCGCTACCATCGGGCTGTGCGCGATCGACCCACCCCCGGACTACCCGATCGACCCGACCCCCGGCCGGACCCAGCGAGCCGCTTTGGCTGGCACCCCGAACCCGAGCTGATCGGATTCGACGATGAGGCGCGGTCCCGGCCGGCCCTCGAGGCCCTCGGCATGGCGGCCTGGGCCGCCGGCCTCGACTACCTCTATGGGGAGGCCTTTCGGCGGGCGATGGGCGAGCCGGCCGGTTACGCCGCATTGCGCTCTGAGTTCTTCGGCCTTCCGCCGGCCGGGCCGTCCGCCGCCCCGGCCGGGCCCACCCCGACTGCCGAGCTGCTCGAGGAGTTCAGGACGCGCCTGGCGCCCCACAACCTCAACGCCTACCACCCTCGGACGCTCAGCTACTTCACCCCGCCGCCGCTGGTCATGTCGATCGTCGGCGAGCTGCTCGCCCAGGTCATGAACCCGGGCATCGACGTGTGGCATGCCGGCCCGTCCGGAGCGTTCGTCGAGGAAGAGGTCGGACGCTGGCTGTGCGACCTCGTGGGCTTCGGGTCGGACAGCTTCGCGGTCCTCACCTCGGGCGGGGTCATGGCCAACTTCATGGGCCTGGCCGTCGCCCGCGACGTGCACCTCTCGAGGCTCCTCGGGCTGGCCCGGCCGCCCCGTGGGCGCGAGCTCGAGGGACTTCGGGCGTACGCCTCCGACCAGGCTCACTTCTCGATCGCCCGGGCCCTCGACGAGCTGGGCTTCCCTGCCGATACCCTGCGGATCGTGCCGGCCGACGACGAGTTCCGGCTGGGCGGCGGGGCCGTCGCGAGGGCGCTGGCAGAAGACCGGGCCCGCGGGCTGCGGCCGTTCGCGATCTGCGCGGTGGCCGGATCGACCAACACCGGCACGGTCGACAGGATCGACGAGCTGGCGGATCTGGCCGGACGCGAACGGCTGTGGCTGCACATTGACGCCGCCTACGGCGGGGCGGTCCGGCTGTCGAGCCGGGACGCCGGCCGGGTCGTTGACCTCGAGCGGGCGGACTCGATCACGATCGACCCCCACAAGTGGTTCTTCCAGGCCTACGACATCGGCGCCCTCGTCGTCCGGAACGGGGCGGACCTCGTCCAGACCTTCCATCGCAGCCCGGAGTACTACCGCACGGCGGACGCCGACTCGAACGACCACGCCGATCCCAGCAGCACTGGCGTCGGCGAGCCGCTCAACTTCTACCAGCGCTCGATGGAAGGCACCCGTCGATTCCGCGCCCTCAAGCTGTGGCTCAGCTGGAAGCACCTCGGGACCGAGGGACTCGGGCGGCTCATCGAGGCCAACAATGACCTGGCCGCCTACCTGGCCGGGGAGATCGCCCGGTCCGATGACTTCGAGGCGCTGCCGGCTACGCCCGACCTGAGCATCGTCTGCTTTCGACACCTGCCCGGCGGCCGCCAGGCCGCGGCGGCGCTCGACGGCGGGACCCTCGACGCCCACCAGGACGCATTGCAGATCGCGCTCGAAGGGTCCGGTGACGGCTGGCTGTCGACCACCCGGTTGCGCGGACGGACCTGGCTGCGGGCTGGGATCGTCAACTTCCTGAGCGTCGAGTCGGATATCGACCGGCTCCTGGACGACCTCCGCCGGCTCGCAATCGGGAGCCAGGCAGTCGAGCCATGACCGGCCCGATTGATCCGGAGGATCGCCCGACGGGGATCGTCGAAGTCAGCGGCGACGGCCGGCCGCTCGGGCCGATCGGGCAGCGCTCGAATCGGGCGTTCGCGGCGGCCGGCGGGCTGATCGTCGTCCTGGGGCTGGTCGCTTTCATCGGATTCATCAACCGGAGCCCGGCTCGACCTGCGGAACCCTCGGCCGGCTTGAAGGCCACGGCGTCATCGCTGGCTGGGACCTTTCCAGC
Organism: uncultured Chloroflexia bacterium; assembly: GCA_963720965.1. Classification (GTDB taxonomy): domain Bacteria; phylum Chloroflexota; class Limnocylindria; order Limnocylindrales; family CSP1-4; genus Palsa-1033. The sequence goes on from CAVRHD010000008.1 coordinate 230,203, forward strand.
TACTGCCGGCGGGCTGCCGGTGATCGCGGTCGGGACGGCACGCAACCTCGCGGCCGACCCGTCGAACGGCGCCGCCGAGCTGGCCGTCGGCGGCTGGTACAGCGCCGTCCGGCACATCGAGGCTTGCCCGTCGAGCGGCAGTCCGGGCGGGGCCTGCCCATCCGGCTGGAGCTCGGTCGTCGAGTCAGGGCCAGACGTCGTATGGGGCACGAATGGCGCTCCCCTGCCGGCCCCGGCCGGCACGGTCGCGATCGACCCGCTCTTCGTCGATCCCGTCGAGCGGCCGGCGATCGTCGGCCAGGAGCTCGAATCGGTCGAGCTGGTGCCGCCCAGCCCGGTGGTCCTCCTCGGCCACTTCCACGACGACCGCGTCCCCGATGCCTCAGCCTTCGTCGTCGACGCGGTCGCCGACCAGGCCGGCACGATCGCGGCCGGGTCGAGCGTCGGAGTCCTGAGCACGGAGCTGACCTCTGCCGCGGTCAGCCAGCTGGTCCGCGGCCACCTCAAGCCGACGGGCGTGGTCCTCGGCTTCGGCGCGCTCCCCTGGTCGGGGCCGGCCGGCGAAGTCGCGACCGCCGCTGAACCGACCGCGGTCGAGCCGTCGACCGACGGGCCACCGGCCGACGGCCGAACCGTCTGGCTCGCGCGCGGCTACCTGCGCGGCTCGAGCGGGCCGCCCCAGGCCGCCTGGCTGGCGATCGACGACGCCACGTACCAGGTATGGGGGCCATTGGCGTCGCAGACCGTTTCGACCGACTTGCCGCCCCATATCCCGGTCACGATCGACGGCCTGCCCGTCCGGACCGTTGCGGCGGCCCTGCCCAGCGCGCCGGGCACGTCACCCCTGCTGGCCATCGGCGGCTACCTGAGCAACGACCGGGCACCCGACGGCTGCCCGCCCACGCCGACCACCGACAAGCCGGACCCCTGCTCGGGCACCGAGCTCGTCCTGGTCGATCGTCCGATCAATGTCCTCCAGCCCAATGATGCTACGTTCCTGTACGCGATCGCCGTCCCGCCGGGCGCGGCCTCGATTTCGACCGGTGATCCTGCCCGGTACCAGCGTCGCTGATCCGTGGGCCCACGCCCTCCACGCCGACGATCGCGAGTCGCCCCGGCCGGTGGTGGTGGTCGGCCGGTTCGGCGACCCGCGTTCGCCGGACTGCGCTGCCCAGCCGGGTGGTGGCAGCGCGGCCTGCGATCGATCGTTCGTGGTCGACCAGCTCGCCTGGATCGACGGCGTCAGCCAGGGCCCGAGCGTATACCTGGGCGCCGGGCCGAAGCCGGCCCGAACCATCAAGGAGGTGACCGCCGCGGTCGCCGGCTGGTTCCTGCCGGCCCTCCAGCCGGCGATCGTCTCGATCACCAGCACCACGCCGGCCGATTCCGTGGCCCTTACCGGGCTGACCCTCGCCGGCCCGAGCACGGAGCGGTTCTGGCTCGTCCGCGTCGTCACCAGCCTGCCCGACGGGCCGGCCAGCTCGATCCTGGTGTTCGACGATCGGACCCTGTCGCTCATCGGCGTCACGCCCTGAGCGTCGTCTGGATGGACCTGGCCGCCGAGCCTAGGCCGGCGGCGGTTCGAACGCGAGGCCCTCGACGACCTCCACGCCGGGCAGCGCCAGCAGGATCGCCGGCGGCGCCTTCACCTTCCACGAACGGCTGCCGCCGCCCAGGATGACCTCGGGCCGCTCGATCACCCGCTGGTCGACCCAGATCGGGAGGCCGGCCGGCAGGCCGAAGACGGTCACTCCGCCCAGCTCCATGCCGGTCAGGGCGCGGGCCTCCTCGAACGAGGCGAAGGACGTCCGCCGGACGCCCAGCCGAGCGCGGACCGCCCGGTTCACGTCGAGCCGGGTCGTGGCCAGGACGACACAGGCTGCGTAGCGGGGCGGGTCCGACTTGCCAACGACCACGATCGTGTTGGCCGAGTCATTGGGCGAGTAGCCGTAGGCTGCGCAGAAGGCCGCGGTGTCGGCCAGCGCCGGATCGCAGGCCAGCAGCTCGAACGGAGCTCCGAGCTTGATCAGCTCGGCCTCGAGCGCGTCTCGGACTGGATCTGGGGAGGCCATCGATCAGGCCAGCTCGAGGCTCGGTGAGCGGCCCGGATCGCGATAGGCGAGCCGGCCGGCGGCGATCGTGAGCACAACAGTGGCCGGCAGCTCGCGACCGATGAGCGGGCTGTTCTTGCCCTTCGACAGCAGGTTGTCGGCGCGCACCAGCCAGGGCGCAGAGCGATCGATGACGACCAGGTTGGCCGGCGAGCCGACGGCGAAGCCGCGCGATCCGGTCCAGCCGGTCGCCGCCAGGATCGCGGCCGGGCCGCTGGTCAGGGCCGAGATCGCACGCCCGAGGGACAGCTGGTCCGCGTCCACGGCGGCGAGGACGATCCCGATGGCGGTCTCGATCCCGCTGATCCCGTTCGCGGCCAGGCCGAACTCGACGGCCTTGTCGACCTGCGAGTGGGGCGCGTGGTCGGTCGCGATCGCGTCGGCCGTCCCATCGACGATGGCCGTCCGGCAGGCGGCCGCGTCGAGCGCATCGCGCAACGGCGGGTTCACCCTGAGCGCAGGGTCATACGGGTTGGCATCCCGCGGCGCGGCGGGCCAGGACCGGACCGGTTTGCCAGGCCCACGACCGGACACCGCCAATCCAGGCGTCGGTCAGGGCCAGGTGGTGCGGCGTCACGTCGCAGGTGACCGGCAGGCCAACTGCCTTCGCCCGGCGGACCAGCTCGAGCGCGGCGGCAGTGGAAAGGTGGGTGAGATGCAGCCGGGCCCGCGGCTCATCCCGGAGCACGCCGGCCAGGATCGCCAGGTCGCGTCCGACCGGTCCCGACTCGGCCGCCCCTGGCCAGCCCTTGAGGCCGAGGATGGTGGCGACCAGGCCCTCGTTCGCCTCGGCCCCGGCGGTCAGCTCGGAGTCCTCGGCGTGATCGACGACCAGCCGGCCGAGCATTCCGGCGTAGAGCAGGCCATTGCCCAGGATCGTGCTCGATCGGACCGGAGCTCCATCGTCCGAGAATCCGATCGCGCCGGCATCGCTGAGCTCGCCCAGGGCGGCCAGGGTCGCACCTCCGCGACCAGCCGTAAGCGCCCCGTACGCCAGCAGCTCGACCGGCGAGCGGGCCGCCTCGGCAGCCGCGAGGACCCGTCCCAGGACCCCGGACTCGTCCACCGGAGGCTCGGTATTGGGCATGGCGCAAACCGTGGTGAAGCCGCCATGGGCGGCCGCGGCCAGCCCGCTGGCGACCGTCTCGGCATCCTCGAAGCCGGGTTCACGCAGGTGGGCATGCAGGTCGATGAAGCCGGGTGCCACGAGCACCCCGTTTGGCGTCAGCCCGGCCCCGTCGTCAGCCGACAGCCAGGAGACCGCCTCGATCAGGCCGTCCCGCACGCTGATCCGGGCGGGACCCTCGCGATCGGTGAGCGGATCGACCAGCCAGGCCCGCTCGATCTCGAGCCGGGCAATCGGGCGGCCGACCTCGGCCGCCTGGCCGGCGACGGCGACCTCAGCCACCGATGGCCCCGGCCAGGAGGTACAGCAGGGCCATTCGCACTGCCACGCCGTTGGTGACCTGGTCGGTGATGAGCGAGCGAGGATGACTGGCAACCTCCGGGCTGATCTCGACGCCTTCGTTCATCGGCCCCGGGTGCATCACGAGGGCATCGGGTCGAGCCATGGCCAGCCGTTCGACATTCAGGCCGTAGCGCGCGGCGTACTCGCGGATCGAGGGCAGCAGGCCGGCCGCCATCCGCTCGCGCTGGAGGCGCAGGGCCATGATCACGTCGGCGTCGGCGAGGGCCTGGCGGACATCGCTGGTCACCTGGAAGCGGCCGTGGCCGGGGATCGTGGCCGAGGCGGCCGCCCACGCCTCGAAGCCGCGGAGCACGGTGGCCGGGCCGCACAGCCACAGGTCGGCGCCCGCCGCGGTCAGGGCCCAGATGTTCGACCGGGCGACCCGCGAGTGGAGGATGTCGCCGAGGATCACGACCTTCCGGCCCCGTACATCGCCGCCGGGCAGGCGCTGGCGCATGGTGAACAGGTCGAGCAGCGCCTGGCTCGGATGAGCGTGCCAGCCATCGCCGCCGTTGAGGATCGACCCCGAGAAGTGCCCGGCCGCGAGGTCGGCGGCGCCCGACGACCCGTGGCGCAGGACGATCATCCGCGCACCGAGGGCTTCGACCGTCCGGACCGTGTCGACCAGGGACTCGCCCTTCGACACGCTGCTCGACGCCGCGGCGATGTTGACGACGTCGGCCGACAGGTTCTTGGCGGCAACTTCGAAGCTCACCCGGGTTCGGGTCGACGCCTCGTAGAACAGGATCGTCACGCCCGTTCCCCGCAAGGCCGGCACGCGAGCGATCGGCCGGGCGAGGACCTCCTTCATCGCCTCGGCCGTGTACAGCACGAGCTCGATCTCGGGGCCGCTGATGACGTCCAGGTCGAGCAGGTGGCGGTGCGGCCAGCGGGTTGGCTGGCTGGCGGGGGCGGCGTCGACCGAGGGCACTTGGAGCAGGCTCGACGCCACGGCTGGGTCGTCCTGGTCGGGCGTCACGGCGGTCATTCCAGGCTGCCGGCGACCGCGGCCACCTGCTCGATCCGGTCGATCACCACGCCGTCCTCGGCGTCGGTCTCCTCGAGATGGACGTGGACCAGCTCCTCGCGCGAGGTCGGCACGTTCTTGCCAACGTGGTCGGCCCGGATCGGCAGCTCGCGATGGCCCCGATCGACCAGCACGGCCAGCCGGATTGCCTGGGGCCGTCCGAAATCGACCAGGGCGTCCATCGCGGCCCGGATGGTCCGCCCGGTGTAGAGGACATCATCGACCAGGACGACCGTGGCCCCGTTCAGGTCGAACGGCAGGTCTGTGCCCTTGACGATCGGCTGCTGGGCAATGAGCGACAGGTCGTCCCGGTAGAACGTGATGTCGAGGGCCCCGACCGGCAGCCGGGCGGCCTCGTGCTCGAAGATCGCGTCGGCGATCCGATGGGCGAGGGGTACGCCGCGACGCTGGATCCCGATCAGGACGAGCCCGGTCGTGCCGGCCTGCTTCTCGACGATCTCGTGGCTGATCCGGATCGTCGCCCGACGGATCTCATCCGCGGTCATGATCTGGCGGCCCGTCATGCTCTCCTTCCCGGCCTCACAGAACCGGTCGTTAAAGGTCGAGGCCAGTCTAGCGCAGGGTCAGTAGACCGAGATGGTCACCTCGGTCGTGCCCGACGACGATGGGCAGCCGCAGATCCTGAAGAAATCGGGTTTGTACAGGTCGATGACCCGGGCAGGCTTGAACGAGGCGGACGGCCCGTAGTCATTGACCACCCGCTCGAGGCAGCCACCGGCGCCACACACCCAAATCACCGTGCCGGCCGGCAGGCGCATTGCCGTCGTGCCGTTGGTGTAGAAGCTGGCAGCGCCCCGAATCGTGTATTTCGGTGGCTTGATCGTCGAGGTGACGACCGGCACGGGCTGGCTCCGGGCGAGGGTCCGGGCGGGCGCGGTCGAGGCCGATGGCGCGGCCGGCTCGTCGAAGCGAGCCGAGTCGTCCAGCGCGTTGGCCGAACGAAGGGCGAGGTCGTCCGCCGCGACCACTGGGGTGGTCACGCCCGACGCGTCGATCTGCAATGGCTGGAACGCCGCTGCCTCGATGGCACGGACGGGGCTAGGGGTTCGCGAGCCCACGATTCCGGGTGCGGCGACCAGTGCGAGCGCGGCGCTGAGCACGGCGCACGCGACAAACTTGAGTCGCACTGCCGACAGGATAGCCCGAATCGCGGATCCGGACAACCCAATAGGACTAGTCGGGCCGGCTAGTGGACGACCAGCAGCGCCCCGTTCGGGATCGGCTCGACCATCGTCTTGCCGGCATTCAGGCCCGTCCAGGCCAGGATCGAGAGGTGGCTTCCGAGCCCGTCCTGGCCGGGCGGTGAGGCCCATACGAGCTGGCCGTCCTGGAGGGTGAAGCCCCGCTCGGCCGGCGTCGCGCTGAGCAGCGGCGGGGCGGCGCTGCTCGGTTGGCCGAGGCCTGGATCGATCGTCAGCAGGCTCAGGCTGCCCAGGCCCGGGTTGTCGGCATCGGCGATCCACACCCCGAGGTGCTGGCCATCCTGATCCCAGCGGACCTCCCAGTCGCCGACGTTCCCGAACGGCAACGGGTGGGCCGCCGCCGCGCCGCTCGAGCCGTTGAGAGCGCTGCTCACCGCGGCCCAGCTGGCGACCTCGAGCTGGCCCTGCTGCGGCTGCCAGTCACCGCTGACGGGATCGAAGGCAAGGGAGCCGGACCAGTAGGCGACCCATCGACCGGTGGGATCGACCACCGGGCGCCAGCCGTCGAGGCCGGCGATCCGGTTGGCTACGCCGCTGGCCGGATCGATCTCGAAGGCGGCCGGGGTCGCGAGACGCGCGCCGGGCTGACCCGAAGCCGCGGCGCTGGGCGAGGGACTTGTGCTGGGCGACGGGCTCGTGCCGGCTGGCTCGCTTGCCGCGGCGGATTGACCGGCCTCCACGGGCTCGATGGCCTGGCTGGCCAGGATCCGGCCGTCGACCCAGCCGGAGAACACCGAACCGTGATTGGACGTGATCGGACGAGCTGCCGGCCAGCCGGCCTGCCAGACATACACGTCCGGACCGACGGATGACCCAGCCGGCCGGGCCGAGAAGGCGAACCACCGGCCGTCCTGGCTGTAGGCTGCGTCGTTGCCGACGAGGACCACGTTGCTCACGATCGCCAGCGCGGCGGCCGCCGATGGGGACGGATTGTCCGAGGGCGGAGGGCTGATCGAAGCTGTCGCCGACGGCGAGGGCAAGGCGGCGATCGACGGGGACGGCGACGGCGAAGCAGATGGCGGGGTCACGCTTACGGGCGTGGTCGGACTCGAAGTCGGCAGCGCGGTCGGAGCCGGCGTCGGCGAAGCCGTCTGGACCGGTGAGGCTGACGGCGTCGCCGGGGGCGAGGCCGGGGCCTGGCTCGAGCCGGCGTTTGGCGCCCGGCTCGACGTCGGCCCGAGGCTGGCCGGAGGCGTCGACGCCGGCGGGGCGGGGGTTGGCTCGGGTGGGACTGACACCACGTACAGGCTCGTCCCGGCCTGGTCGCCGCTCGGCCCTCCGACGATCCCCTGGCCACCGTTCGTTGGCGACAGCGTGACCGAGGTGGGCACGGTGGGCAGGCTGTTCAGGAGGCGAGCGACGCCGGCAACCGGCGGGCAGTCCGGCTCGTCACCGGAGGGGCAGACGCTGCTCACGTTGGCCGTGACGAGCGAGGTGCCCTTCGTTCCCTCTGTCACCGCCCAGGTGACCTGCGAGTCCACGGCGATCGGGGTGACGGCCGGTTGCGGCTGCGACGTCCCGATAGGTCCGGACGGAGCCAGGCCGATCGTGCCGGGAGCGGCGCTCGGTCCGATCAGAGTCGGGCCGACGATGACGATGACCAGGACGAGCGCGACACCGCCGGCGAGCCCGGCCACGGGACCCCAGCGGCGGGGCAACCGGCGCGCGCTCGCGGGATGTTGGGCGTGCTCGCGCTCCAGCGCCACCCGGGTGCGGGCCCACAGGTCCCGCGGCGGCTCGATCGGCGGCAGGGCGTGCAGCGCGAGGCGGTCCGCCGCATACGCCGCGGCGACCGCGGTGCAGGCCTGACAACCTTCGAGATGCCGATCGAGCGCGGCCTGGTCCGCGCCGGTCAGCGACTCGTCGAGTCGACGGGCCGCCAGCCCCAGGGCCTGGTCGTGGCTGATCGACCGGCTCATCGGGACGATCGCCCGTGGCCGGTTTCCGGCTTGCCATCCGCGGCGGCTTCGGCCTCGGCCTCGGCGGCCCGCTCGTAGGCCAGCTCGCGGCGCAGGCTGTCGCGGGCCCGGGTCAGCAGGGCCCGGGCGGCGACGTGGCTGACGCCCAGGGCAGTCGCCAGCTCCAGCCCGCTCAGGTCGTGCAGCTCGGCCAGGAGGAGGGCGGCCCGCTGGCGCTCGGGGATCCGGGCCAGCGCGCGCTGGAGGTCGCTCGACAGCCGGCCGGACAGGGCCAGATTCTCAGCCGACGGTGCGCTCCCGTGCGACTCGCCCGTCCACGGCAGGAACCGAACGATCTTGCGCCGGCGAATCTCGTCGAGGGCAACCCGATGGGCGATCTGGTACAGCCAGGCCCGGGCATGCGCCGGATCCTCGAGCGTTGCGTGGGCGCGGTAGGCCTTGATGAAGGCGTCCTGGGTCAGGTCCGCGGCCAGCTCGGGGTCGCGCAGCATCCGGGCGAGGTAGGCGTAGATCTCAGCGTGGTGCTTCTGGAACAGCTCCTCGATGAACGCGTCGGCCGACGTCCGGGCGGACGACCCGGTCAAGAGGTGCTCCGCGGGCAGGTTGCGTGGGACGAATTGGCCGATCTGGTCCACGGGCTGATGACGGCCCCGCGGTGGTCGGTGTGACGCCAGCCGGTCATTCCGTCGACCGCCCGCGGGCCGAACGGAGGAGCTCCTCGACGGCGTCTTCGGGCGAAACCGGATTGACCGGCAAGCCGGTGCCCAGCTCGAGGCCGGCGATCTCGCGCAGGCGCGGGTGAATCTCCCAGTGCCAGTGGTAGGTCCCGTCGATCCGCTCGCGCAATGGAGCGGTGTGCAGGACCAGGTTGTGGGGCGGACCGTCGAGGGCCGCCAGCAGGCCGAGGACCCGGCGGAGGGCCTCGGCCGTCGCCTGCACGGCGGCGTCAGTGGCCCGCCCGAAGTCAGCCGCATGCTCGCGCGGAACGATCCAGGCTTCGAACGGCGAGCGCGACGCATAGGGTGCGAAGGCCACGCTCGACTCATCCTGCCAGAGCAGTCGCTCGCCCCGGCGAACCTCGTCGCGGACGAGGCGGCAGAACGGACACTCGCCCTCGCGGATCACGAAGCGGGCGGCACCACCGATCTCTTCCGAAACCCGGTGTGGAACCTGGGGCAGGTCGTACAGGTCCAGGCACAGGTGATCCGTCCGGGCGCCGGCCTGGGCTCCCCAGTTCTGGACGACCTGCAGATAGGCTGTCTGGCCGGCGGCGCTGGCCGACGCGATCGCGTCGCGGCATTGGCGCAGCATGGCCCCGATCAGCTCATCGCCGACCGCCTGCAGCGGACGATGTTCGCCCGGCGGGGCGACCACGGTCTTCCAGCTGCCTGACGCCCGGGCCTGTTCAATCGCGACCTGGACGAGGCTTCGGTCGAGCTGCCGCGCCTCATCCTCGGTTCCGACCACGTGGAAGGCGAAGTCCTTGAGGACGCGCAGCCGGACGCCGTCTCCGGCCGGCTCGCGGCAGTTCTGGCAACCGTCCTCCGGGTCGACCGGGGCGGCGGCACGGGCGAAGCGATCACGGTGAAAGGCACGGTCGACGATCGTCGCGACCCACCAGCCCGTGATCGCATCACGGCGCAGCTCGAACAGTCCGGCGGCCATCGCCTGGGTCAGGCCGGCAGGTCGCCGATGAGCTCGGCGCCAAGCTGCTCACCAAGCGCACGGGCGAACGCCGCCCCGGCCCGGGCAACAGCGGCGGTCGAGGGTCGCTCCGACGGCCGGCCGAGCTCGGTCGCGATCGAGGTCGAGATCACCCCGGGCATGCCGCACGCATCGAGCAGCTCGAAGTCGGCCAGGTCGGGGTTCACGTTGAGCGCGACGCCGTGGAACGACACGCCCCGTTCGATCCTCAGTCCGAGGGCGCCGATCTTGCGTGGCGCATCGCTGCCGGGCGCGACCCAGCAACCCGGATGACCCTCGCGACGGTCGGCCGTGACCCCGAACGCGGCGCAGGTCCCGGCCAGGCCTGCCTCGAGGGCGCGGACGAACGGCCGCACCAGGAGGCCCCGCCGGGAGAGGGCGAAGATCGGGTAGGCCACCAGCTGGCCGGGCCCGTGGTAGGTGACCTCTCCCCCGCGCTCGACCCGGATCAGCTCGATCCGGCGTCCTTCGAGCTCGGCCATCGACGCGCGCACGAAGCGCTCGTCAGCGTGACGACCGAGGGTCAGCACGGCCGGATGCTCGAGCAGCAGGAGCTGGTCGGGGATCGAGCCGGCCTGGCGTGCCTCGACGAGCTCGCGCTGGAGCGCCCACGCGAGGCGGTAGTCGATCCGGCCGAGCCAGCGAACCTCGATGGCGGACTCGCCCTCGGACTGCCCCAACCGACCACCCTCGAGATCCTCGGGGGCGAGCTCGGAGCGCATGGCCGTATCCATGGCGCCACGATAGCAGGCAGGCTTGAGCCGTCCGATTTCCACCGTCCCGAGTGCCGAATTCGTCGTGGAATCGGTGCGAGCCACCCCTATACTGCCGTGCAGCGTCGCCGTGGAGGGCGGGCGCAGCCGGAGGTGCGATCGATGTCGGCGGAGGCGGCCGCACGATGAGGATCTTCTACGCGACCGACGTCCATGGCTCGGACGTGTGCTGGCGGAAGTTCCTCAACGCCGGCGCATTCCACAAGGCCGACGTGCTGATCATGGGCGGCGACATGACCGGCAAGGCGATGGTCCCGATCGTGGCCAATGGGTCGGGCTGGGACGTCACGATCCAGGACCAGCACCACAGCCTGGCCACCGAGGCCGAGCTGGTCGCGATGGAGAAGCGGATCAGCGACCGGGGCTACTACCCGGTCCGCCTCAGCCGCGAGGAGGTCCACGCCTGGACCAGCGATCCCAGCCTGGTCGACATCCGCTTCCGGGCGGAGATCGTCCACGGCGTCGAGCGCTGGATGGCCATCGCGGATGAGAAGCTGCGCGGCTCGCAGGTCCGCTGCATCGTCTCGCCGGCGAACGACGACATGTTCGAGATCGACGAGATCATCGAGGGTGCGGATTCGCCGATCCTCGGCGAAGGGGTGCCGATCGATCTCGAAGGACTGACGATGATCTCTACCGGCTGGACCAATCCGACGCCCTGGAACACGTTCCGGGAGCTGCCCGAGGACCAGCTTCGGGTCAAGATCGACGAGCTCGTCGCGGCGGCGCCCGACCCGCATCGGGCGATCTTCAACTTCCATGTCCCCCCATATGGCTCGAACCTCGACAACGCCCCGAAGATCGACGCCGCGATGAACTACGTGTCCGGCGGCCAGGCGCTGATCCCGGTCGGGTCCCACGCGGTCCGCGAGGCGATCCTCGAGTACGGACCCTTGCTCTCGCTGCATGGCCACATCCACGAGGGCCGCGGCGCGGTCAAGCTCGGCCGGACGCTGGCGGTGAACCCAGGCAGCACCTACGAGGACGGCGTGCTCCAGGCGGCGATCGTCGACCTGGACACGAAGAAGGGATCGGTGAAGCGCTATTTGCTGATCAACGGTTGACCGCCGGCCCCAGCCGGTAACTTGTCGGATCACGTCAAGGAGGGCTTCAATCAGATGTCGTCCGTCACAGAGGCACCATCGCTCTTTCTAAGGAATGCGACCGGCCTGGTGAAGGGCTGGTCCGGCTTCGACGCGTTCGGCTACTCGTTCATGTCGGTCAACCTCGTCACCCTGGGCATGTTCTACAGCCTGGCCGTGTTCGCCTTCGTACCCGACGGGTCGGTGCTGTCGGCGCTGCTCCTGTCCGGGATCGTGATGACCTTCCTGTGCGTCACCTACGCCGGGCTTGATCGCGGTCATGCCGCGGGCCGGCGGCGACTACGTCTGGCAGACCCGGATCCTCGACGGCATCCCGGGCACTCGTCCTCGGCGCTGTCGTCGGCGGCATCACGGTCTACCTCGTCGGCACAGGCATTCGGGCCGGCGACACGCTGGCGCCCTGCGTCGGCGGCGTCCTCGGTGTCGTCGGAGGGGCTGCCCTCGGCTGGAAGCGCGGCGGGATCGGCTTCGTCCTGTCCGCGACCGGCTGGTGGTTCATCCTCGCCCTGTGGGCGCCGATCTACGGGTTCATCCTGCAACATCGAGGTCGTCCAGCCTCTGGCCGCGATCGCCGGATGGCAGGACGGCTCTGACGTTCTTCGCCGTCGAGCAATGGGACCTTCGCGGTCTCGCTGTTCACGATCGTCCTCGCCTCGGGCGCGGTCGCCCTGGGCATGGCCGGCTACGCCCGCGTCCAGAAGTGGTGCATCTGGATCGGCCTGATCATGCCTGGCCGGGATGTTCGTCCTGATGCTCGTGTCCTCGGTGGACACGTTCCACACGGCGTTCGACCGCGAGGCCTCGAGCCTGTTCAACGTCAAGGACGCCTACAACCAGACGATCGTCAACGCGACCGCGAATGACGGCTTCGTGGCCGGCGGCTCGCCCCTCAACTTCGGGTTGAGCAGCGGCACGTTCCTGCTCCTGCCGTTCATGATGTTCTGGATCCTCTACCCGAACTGGGGCGCCACCCTGTACGGCGAGGTCCGCGGGGCGGGTGACTTCCGGAAGGTCCTCCGGGGCATGCTCGGCGGCCTGTGGGTGACGATCGGCCTGGCGGTCGTCTTCGTGCTCCTGGCGTCCAAGACGTTCGGCTGGGACTTCTTCAACGCCTCGAACGTGAACTACATCAACTACGCCTACGGCTACGTCACGGTCCCGCCGACGATCCCGATCTGGGGCTATCCGCCGATGCTGGCCGCGTTCCTGATCGACAACCACTTCGTCCAGATGGCCATCGTGGTCCTGTTCGGAGCGTGGTTCATCGGTTGGGCCGGCACCCTATGGCTGTCGTCGACCCGGATGATCTTCGCCGCCGCCTTCGACCGGGTCCTGCCCGAGGCCGCGGCGCGGGTCTCGGACCGGGGCGTCCCGTGGATCGCGCTCCTGCTGATCATGGTCCCGGGTGTCATCGTGTCCTGGCTGTATGCGTACCAGGCGGGCTTCTCGACGCTCACCCTTGATGCCTCGCTGGTCATCGCGGTGACGTTCTTCGGGACGTCGTTCGCCGCGACGATCCTGCCGTGGTGGAAGCCGACCTGTACCACAAGTCCCCCATCGCCCGCTACAAGGTCGCCGGCGTGCCGCTCATCAGCATCGCCGGGGCGATCACGACGATCTTCCTTGGCTGGGTCGTGTACGAGTGGCTGTCGAACTCCCTCTACGGGATCGGCGTACCGGCAACACCCAGTCGATCAAGTTCCTGGGCATCGTGTACGGCCTCGGGGCTCTCGTGTGGGTCCTCGCCCGGGTCTACCGGCGCTCCCAGGGGATCGACCTCGACGCCATCCACGCGGAGATCCCGGCCGAGTAACGGCTGCAGCTCGATCCGGTGGGCGGGCGACGAGCCTTCCCACCGGATTTTTTTGGGCCCGCTTGCAGTCTCGTCGGGCGCTCCAGCCCGGCGCCCGGCCGGCTCGATATCACGCACCTGCTTAACAAGCACGGTTCGGACGGTACACAGCGTCTCTCGAGCGCTCGTGTGGCGGTGATCCGCGCGGCTGTTGCGGAGATTATTGCCCGGGTTGATATTCGCGTGGCCGAGGGCCGAATCGGACGGTTTGCGGGACCTGACGAGCTCGCCAGGCCGTCGCCTATTGATGTGGGTGATATCCGGCCGCTCTTGACGGGACGAAGGCCTTGGGCCGGCCCATTGCCAGATCGTTCATTTGTGAAGGCCCAGGCTCGGGTCGCGGCCGATTCGGCATCGGCTTCGAACGACCGAGCACTCAGCTCGTGCACGACCGAGCGTTCGATGGGCCCGGCGCACATGAGATCCGCGCTGCAGACCTGTCTTAGCAGTCGTAGAGGAACGATCTGACAATCTGTGCGTCGGAGGGCTGGCCCAGCGACCTTCCAGCGTCAGCCGCCGAACCAGCGCGACGGGCCGGGCGCGGTGTTCTGGTAGATGTGCTTGGCCTCGCGATATTCGTCGAGGCCGGTCGGGCCGAGCTCGCGGCCGATGCCCGACTGCTTGAAGCCACCCCACTCGGCCTGGGGCAGGTACGGGTGGTAGTCGTTGATCCAGATCGTGCCGTGACGGAGCCGCCCGGCGACCCGCTGGGCGCGACTGGCATCGGCCGTCCAGACCGCGCCGGCCAGGCCGTAGGTCGTGTCGTTGCCGGATTCGACCGCCTCGCCCTCGGTGTGGAACTTCTCGATCGTGAGGACCGGCCCGAAGATCTCCTCGCGGACGATGCGCATGGACCGGTTGCAGTCGGCGAACACGGTCGGCCGGACGAAGAAGCCTTTCTGGAGGTGCGCCTCGGTCGGTCGCGAGCCGCCGGCCACGAGCCGGGCGCCCTCGCCCACGCCGATCTTGATGTAGCGCTCCACCTTGGCCCGATGTTCCTCGCTGATCAGTGGGCCGGCCTCGGTCGTCTCGTCGAACCCGTCGCCGAGGCGGATCTGGTCGGTCCTCCTCGCGACCTCGGCCACGAAGTCGTCGTAGATCGTGTCCTGGACCAGGGCTCGGGTCCCGGCCGAGCAGACCTGTCCGGAGTGGACGAACGCCGCGGTCAGCGCATAGTCCACGACAGTCTCGAAATCGGAGTCGTCGAAGACGATGTTGGGGCTCTTGCCACCGAGCTCGAAGGCGACCTTCTTCATGTTCCCGGCGGCGGCGCGCATGATCTTGCGGCCCGCGTCGATGCCGCCGGTCAGCGAGATGAAGTCGACGTCGGGGCTTTCCGCGAGTGCCTGGCCGACCCGGTCGCCCGGCCCGAGGACGAGGTTCGCGACGCCCCGGGGCAGGCCCACGTCCTGGAGGACGTGCATGAGGTGGATGGCCGTGAGCGGCGTGACCGAGGCCGGCTTGATGACGAATGTGTCACCGGCGGCGATGGCCGGCGCAACCTTCCAGGCGACCTGCAGGAGCGGATAGTTCCAGGGCCCGATCAGGGCGCACACACCGATCGGTTCGTAGACGATCCGGCTGAGGGCGTCGTGCACGCCGGTCGCAACCAGCCGGCCGGCATCCTTGTCGGCCAGGCCGGCGTAATAGCGAAATACCTTGACCACGTCGGCCACGTCGTAGCGGCCCTCGCGGAGGGCCTTGCCCGTGTTGCGCGTCTCGATCGCGGCAACTTCCTCCACGTCGCGCTCGAGGACGTCGGCGATGCGGTTCAGGATGGCGCCCCGCTCAGGAGCCGGCGTCCGTGGCCAGTGCCCGGCGTCGAAGGCACGACGGGCGGCACCGATCGCGCGCTGGACATCGGCGTCGGCCGCGATGTCGACGCGCTCGATCTCGCTGCCGTCGAACGGCGCGATGACGGGGCTCGTCTGCCCACCCGCGCCCGCGGTCCATTCGCCATCGATGAACAGGCTGGCCACGGTTGCGCTCCCTCGTGCCCCCAACCGGTTGGTTATAGCCGACCGGAGGCGTGCCCTGCCGTGCCGTTCCGACGGGCGGTCGGACCGGCGCCGGTCCGGATCCGGGCCGAGACACGGGCCGCCGCGGCCACGACCTCCGAACCGATCCGTGCTTCCGCTCCCGGCTCCGGAAAGCGGTACGACGGGCCGTGGAGGTGAACGGCCGCCACGATCTCGCCATCCTCGTTGGCGACCGCCGCCGCGACCGAGTTGATCCCGACCGAGAACTCGCCGAAGACCCAGCCGTAGCCGTCCTGCTGGATCCGGCGCAATCGCTCGCGCAGCGCGGCCGGATCGGTCACCGTGGCCGGCGTGAACGATTCCAGGCGGCGCGACAGGTAGCGCTCCAGGCTCGTTGGCGGGAGGCTGGCCAGGATGACCAACCCGGACGGCACCGCGTGCATCGGGACGCGGGTCCCGGTCCAGTCGCGAACCGACACGGGATTGGGCGTGTCGACCTGGTCGACGTAGTGGACCTGGAAACCCTCCGGTACCGCCAGGCCGGCGGCCTCACCGATCGCGGCGGCCAGCGCCTCGAGCTCGGACCGGGCCAGGACGACCATGCTCCGGGTGGGCAGGACCGCTGCGGCCAGGGTGACGATCCGCGACCCGACCCGGTAGCGCGTGCCGCCCGGCTCCTGCTCCACGGCGCCCTCGCGCTGGAGCGATGACAGCAACCGGGCGACCGTGCTCTTGGGCAGCTCAACGAGCTGGGCGATCTCGGTCACCCCGAGCGGACCATCGGACAGGGCGGCCAGCACGGCAAAGGCCCGCTCGATCGACTGCACCCGGCTCTCGCGCCGGCCGGGTGACCGGGCTATGGACATCTCGACGTCCCACCGCTACGCTTCTGGTCTCGGTTCCATCATACGGCATCGTTCCGCATTGTGGAACCAGCAGTTTCGCCCAGGAGGCGCCGCCCGGGATGGTCCAGGACGATTACGCGGAGATCGATCTCGCCGGCTTGTCCGATGCCGAGCTGACCGAGCAGATGCACAACGACCTGTACGACGGGATGGCCGCCGAGATCGTCCAGGGCACCAACATCCTGCTCGGCCGGGGCTGGTCGGCGTCGCGGGTCCTGGACGACGCACTCGTCGCAGGGATGAAGATCGTCGGGATCGACTTCCGGGACGGAATCCTGTTCGTGCCCGAGGTCCTCCTGGCGGCCAACGCGATGAAGGCGGGCATGGCGATCCTGCGGCCGCTGCTGGCCGAGACCGGCGCCGAGCCCATCGGCAAGGTGGTCATCGGCACGGTCAAGGGCGACATCCACGACATCGGCAAGAACCTCGTCGGGATGATGCTCGAGGGCGCCGGCTTCGAGGTGTTCGACCTCGGGATCAACACCGACGCCGACAAGTTCCTGGCCGCCCTCGACCTGCACCACCCGGACATCCTCGGGATGTCGGCGCTCCTGACCACCACCATGCCGTACATGAAGGTCGTGATCGAGGCGATGAAGGCGCGGGGCATCCGGGACGACTACATCGTGCTCGTGGGCGGGGCTCCGTTGAACGAGGAGTTCGGCGCGGCGGTCGGCGCCGACGCCTATTGCCGAGATGCCGGGGTCGCGGCCGACATGGCCCGGGCCCTGATCGATAAGCGTCGTGCCAGCGTCGCCTGACGAGGCGCCGCGCGTCCTCGTGATCGGCTGCGGCGCACTCGCCAACGAGCTCGTCGCGATCACCCGTCAACCGGGCTTCGAGCACGTCGACCTGACCTGCCTGCCGGCCGCGCTCCACAACCGACCGGGTGGCATCCCGGCCGCCGTCCGGCGCAAGATCCAGGCGGCCCGGCCTCGCTACTCCACGATCTTCATTGCCTACGCCGACTGTGGGACCGGCGGCCTGCTGGATCGGGTCCTCGAGGAGGAGCAGGTCGAGCGCCTGGCGGGTGCCCATTGCTACGAGTTCTATGCGGGACGGGCGGCCTTCGCCCAGATCACCGACGACGATCCGGCGACGTTCTTCCTGACCGACTTCCTGGTTCGCAACTTCGAGCGCCTGGTCATCCGCGGCCTGGGCATCGATCGCCACCCGGAGCTGCTGGCCACCTACTTCGGCAACTACCGGCGACTGGTCTACCTGGCCCAGACCAGCGATCCGGCGCTCGCGGCGGCGGCGGTCGCGGCTGCCGGCCGGCTGGGCCTGTCGTACGAGGAGCGGGCGACCGGACTGGGAGAGCTCGCCCAGACCCTGACCGCGCTGGCAACTGCCACGTCGGCCCCGGTCAAACCGGCGGCGAGCGCCGCCTGATGGCCGCCCTGACCGTGATCTGGTGGCGCGACATCCCGGCCCAGGTCGTTGCCAAGGATGCCCGCCGAGCCTCGAAGATCGTCCTCCATCCACGCTTCCAGGTCGCGATCGACAAGGCGGCGGTCAAGGCCGGCCGGCGCGAGATGGACGCCTACATCGCCGAGTGGCGGAAGACCCAGCGGCCGTGCGGTGACGACCTCGACGCGGAGGCCAACGCCGAGGCCGGCCGGCTCGAGCACGAGTACACCAAGGAGGTCCTGGCCGGCCTGATCGCGGCCGGCGGCGAGCGCCTCGATCCGGCGCCGTCATGACCCGGACCGTGGTCGGGTCCGCCAGCCGGACGGTGGTGATCGGCCCGGACGAGCCGTTCGTGATCATCGGCGAGCGGATCAACCCGACCGGCCGGAAGCTGCTGGCCGAGGAGATGAAGAACGGCGACTTCAGCCGGGTCGAACGCGACGTCCTGGCCCAGGTCGAAGCCGGGGCCCATATGCTCGACGTCAACGCGGGCATCCCGCTGGCCGACGAGCCGGCCATCCTGGCCCGGACGATCCAGCTGGTCCAGTCGCTGACCGACCTGCCCCTGTCGATCGACTCGTCGATCGTCGAGGCGCTCGAAGCGGGCCTGGCCGTCTACCAGGGCAAAGCCCTGGTCAACTCCGTGACCGGTGAGGACGAGCGCCTCGAGCGTGTCCTGCCCCTGGTCAGGAAATATGGCGCGGCGGTCGTCGCGATCTCGAACGACGAGACCGGCATCTCGGAGGATCCCGACGTCCGCTTCGAGGTTGCCCGCCATATCGTCGAGCGGGCATCCGACTACGGAATCCCGCCCGAGGACATCCTGGTCGACCCGTTGCTGATGCCGATCGGGGCGATGGCGACCGCTGGCCGGCAGGTCTTCCGGCTGCTCAACCGGCTGCGCGATGAGCTGCACGTGAACAGCACCTGCGGCGCGTCCAACGTCAGCTTCGGGCTGCCCAATCGGGAAGGCATCAACGGCACGTTCCTGGCCATGGCCATGGCCAGTGGGCTTACGTCGGCGATCACCAATCCCCTGCTGGCCGAGGTCCGCCAGTCGGTGATGGCGGCCGACGTGCTCCTGGCCAACGACCCCGAGTGCGGCCGCTGGATCCGGACCTACCGGGTGGCCCCGGCCGAGGGCGAGCAGGGCCGCCGGGTCAATCGCCGGCGCGACGCGGTCGCCGCCCAGACCGCAGGCTGAGCCGGGCGTGGCGCACCAAGCCGAGATCGACGGGACGACCCAGGGCGCGGCCGACGCAGTCGTTGTCTTCACCCCATCCGGGCGGCGCGGTCGCTTCGCCCAGGGCACGACGGTCCTCGACGCTGCCCGTTCGCTGGGCGTCGACATCGACTCCGTGTGCGGTGGCCGCGGCATCTGCGGGCGCTGCCAGGTCAGCCAGGGGATCGGCGAGTTTCCGAAGCTGAAGATGACTTCCAGCACCGAGCACCTGTCCGCGCCGGGCCAGCTCGAAGCGGACTACCGGGCCGAGCACGGCCTGGCCGCCGACCGGCGCCTGAGCTGCACGGCCAGCCTTCGGGGCGATGTCCTGATCGACGTCCCGCCAGAGAGCCAGGTTCACCGCCAGGTTGTCCGGAAGAGCCTCCAGGTGCGCGACTTCGTGGTCGATCCCGTCGTCCGCCTGCACTACGTCGAGGTCGTGCCGCCCGAGCTGGCGTCGCCGACCGGTGACCTGGTCCGCCTGTTCGAGGCCCTCGAACGCGAGTGGCAGCTGTCCGACCTGGTGGCCGACCTGGGCGTGATCCGGGCCCTCCAGCCGGCGCTCGCCGCGGGCGGCTATCGGGTCACCGTTGCCGTCCACGACCGGCACCAGGTCACGGCCATCTGGCCCGGCCTCCACGATCGCGCCTACGGCGTGGCCATCGACGTCGGCTCGACCACGATCGCCGGCCACCTGGCCGACCTCGCCGACGGCTCGATCCTGGCCTCCAACGGCCTGATGAATCCCCAGATCCGCTACGGCGAGGACCTGATGAGCCGGGTCTCGTACGCGATGATGCATCCCGAAGGTGCCGAGGAGATGACCCGGGCCGTGCGCAAGGCGCTCGACGAGCTGGTCGCCGGCCTCGCCCTGCGGGCCGGGATCAAGCGGGCCGACATCCTCGAGCTGACGATCGTGGGCAACCCGATCATGCATCACCTCCTGCTGGGGATCGACCCGACTCCGCTGGGCGGTGCACCGTTCGCCCTGGCCACGGATCGAGCCGTCCGGCTGCCGGCCGCCGAGCTCGGCCTTCGGGTGAACCCAGGCGCCCGGATGTATATCCTGCCGTGCATCGCCGGGCACGTCGGAGCGGACACGGCCGGGGTGATCCTGGCCGAGACGCCCTACCTCTCCGACCGGCTCCAGCTGATCGTCGACGTGGGCACCAATGCCGAGCTGGTCCTGGGCAATCGCGACCGGCTCCTGGCCGCCTCCAGCCCCACGGGCCCGGCCTTCGAGGGTGCCCAGATCAGCTCGGGCCAGCGGGCCGCGCCCGGCGCGATCGAGCGCGTCCGGATCGACCGGGCGACGCTCGAGCCGCGCTACAAGGTGATCGGCAGCGAGCTGTGGTCGAACGAGCCCGGCTTCGACGAGGTCGCTGCGGAGCTCGGTGTCACCGGGATCTGCGGCTCGGGCATCGTCGAGGTCATCGCCGAGCTGTTCCTGGCCGGGGTGATCACGGCCGACGGAATCATCGACGGCGGCCTGGCCGATCGAAGCCCGAGGATCGTGCCCGACGGCCGGACGTTCAGCTATGTCGTCCGCGACAGCCAGCCCGCGATCCTCATCACCCAGAACGACGTCCGGGCGATCCAGCTGGCCAAGGCGGCCCTGTACGCGGGCGCCCGGCTGCTGATGGATCATGCCGGCGTGGACTCCGTCGACGACATCCGCCTGGCCGGCGCCTTCGGCAGCCAGATCGAGCTGACCCACGCGATGGTCCTCGGGCTGATCCCGGACTGCGATCTCGAGCACGCCAGCTCAGCCGGCAATGCGGCCGGCACGGGCGCCCTGATCGCGCTCCTGTCGGGCGCCGCGCGGACCGAGATCGAGCGGGTCGTCCGAACCGTCGAGAAGATCGAGACGGCCATCGAGCCACGCTTCCAGGAGCACTTCGTGGATGCCATGGCGTTTCCCCATCGAACGGCCGCGATGCCCAACCTGGCCCGGGTCATCGACCTGCCGGTCCGTCCCGACGCCGCAGCCGGGGCGGATCCGCGGGCCGCCCAACGCCGCCGGCGTGCGCTCGTCGCCGCCGGCAAGGAGGACCGCTGATGGACGACAGCCCGCGCCAGCGCAGTGGAGGCCGGGCCGGACGCCAGGCGCTGCGCGCCCACAGCCACGTAGAGCGCGTGCCGTTCCTGACCCGCAAGCTGGCCCCCTTCGAGGTCCTCAACGAAGAAGGCCTCGCCCTGATCGAATACAACGCCGACACGATCCTCCAGGAGGTCGGCCTCGAGTTCCGGGGCGACGCCGACGCGCTCCGCCTGTTCGCCCAGGCCGGGGCCGACGTCCAGGGCGAGCGAGTCCGCTTCCCGCGCGGGATGTGCCGCCAGATCGTCCAGGCCACGGCGCCCCGGGAGTTCACCCAACACGCCCGGAATCCGAGGAACAACGTCGTGATCGGCGGCATGAACACGGTGTTCGCGCCGAACTACGGCTCGCCCTTCGTGCGCGACCTGGACAACGGCCGGCGCTACGGAACGATCGAGGACTTCCGCAATTTCGTGAAGCTGGCCTATGCCAGCCCGCACATGCACCACTCGGGCGGGACGATCTGCGAGCCGGTCGACGTCCCGGTCAACAAGCGCCACCTGGACATGGTCTACAGCCACATCCGCTACTCGGACAAGCCGTTCATGGGCTCGGTCACGGCGCCCGAGCGGGCCCGCGACACGGTCGAGCTGGCCCGGATCGTGTTCGGCGCGGAGTTCGTCGACGAGCATGCCGTGATCCTCAGCCTGATCAATGCCAACTCGCCCCTCGTGTGGGACGGCACGATGCTCGGCGCCGCGCGGGCCTATGCCGAGGCCAACCAGGCGACCCTGATGACCCCGTTCATCCTGGCCGGCGCGATGGCCCCCGTGACGGCCGCCGCGGTGTGTGCCCAGACCCTGGCCGAATCGCTCGGCGGGATGACCTTCTGCCAGCTCGTCCGACCCGGCGCACCGGTGGTCCTGGGCTCCTTCGCCAGCTCGATGTCGATGCAGTCGGGGGCACCCACGTTCGGCACACCCGAGCCGGCCCTGGTCCTGTACGCGATGGCCGCCCTGGCCCGCCGGCTGGGCGTGCCGTTCCGCTCGGGCGGCAGCCTGTGCGCTTCGAAGGTGGCCGATGCCCAGGCGGCCTACGAGTCCGCCGCGACGCTCCAGCCGACCGTCCTGGCCGGGGTCAACTTCGTGCTCCATGCCGCCGGCTGGCTGGAGGGCGGCCTGGCCATCGGCTACGAGAAGTTCATCCTCGACGCGGACCAGTGCGGAATGATGCAGGTCTTCGCCCAGGGCATCGACCTGTCCGAGAACGGCCAGGCCGTCGACGCGATCCTGGCCAACGAGCCGGGCGTCCACTTCCTGGGCAGCGCCCATACCCTGGCCAACTTCGAGACCGCCTTCTATCGCTCGGAGATCGCCGACAACAACAGCTTCGAGAAGTGGCTCGAGGACGGCTCGCTCGATGCCGCCCAGCGGGCGAACGCGATCTGGAAGCGAATGCTGGCCGAGTACCAGGCACCGGAGATCGATCCGGGCGTCGACGAAGCCCTGCTCGACTTCATCGCCCGCAAGAAGGCCTCGATGCCCGACGCCTTCGTGTAGGCGGCGAGCCGAGGTGTTCCGTCGTTCGAAGGGCCCATCCGAGGCGGAGCGGGCCGCCCTCGTCCGGGTCGTGGCCCAGCCGAAGTTCGAGCTGATCCCGCTCAAGAACGTCGAGGCCCAATCGGAATTCCTGCCGGCCGGCGCGACGGTCACCGTGACCGCTTCGCCGGCCAAGGGCATCGAGGCGACGGTCGAGCTCAGCGCCCGGCTGGCCGGCCGCGGCTTCGAGGCGATCCCCCACCTGTCGGCCAGGATGATCCGGGACACGGCCCACCTGCGCGCGCTGCTCGATACGATCGAGGCGGCGGGGATCGAGCGCGTCTTCGTGGTCGGTGGCGATGCCCAGCGGCCGGGCGACTTTCCCGACGGCGTGGCCCTGCTGCGGGCCATGGCCGAGATCGGCCATCGCCTGACCGACATCGGAATCCCGTGCTATCCCCAGGGCCATCCGTCGATCCCCGACGACCGGCTCCTGGCCGCGTTGGCCGAGAAGCAGGCGTTCGCCACGTCGATGACGACCCAGCTGTGCTTCGATGCCGGGGCGATCCGGCGCTGGCTGGCGGCCCGCCGGGCCGACGCGATCAGCTTGCCGGTGTACTTCGGGATCCCGGGCGTGGCCGAGCTGCACAAGCTGATCGAGATCAGTGCCCGGATCGGTGTCCGCGACTCGCGCCGCTTCCTGGCCAAGAACACGGCCCTGGTTGGACGGATCCTGCGCCCGGGCGGCTACCGGCCCGATGGCCTGCTGGCCGAGCTGGCACCCCTCCTGGCCGATCCCGCCGCGGCCGTGGCCGGACTCCACCTGTATACCTTCAACCAGGTCGAAACGACCGAGGAGTGGCGGCAGGCCTACCTGGCCGGCCTGGCATCCCTCGGACCGGTCGCAAGCGAGGGATTGCCATGAGCCTCGATGGCAGGGTCGTCGTCGTCACCGGCGCGACCGGCGTGCTCGGCCGGGTCGTGGCCGAGCGTTTCGCGGCGGCTGGCTGCCGGCTGGTCCTGGCCGGCACGAACCAGGAGCGACTGACCGGCATGGCCCACGACCTCGGCCTGGCCGAAGACCGCTGGCGGCCGGCCGTGGGCAACCTGCGTGATGCGGCCGATGCCCGGGCGATGGCGACCGCCGGCCAGGCCGCGTTCGGCCGGATCGACGTGCTGGCCCACCTCGTCGGCGGTTGGCTTGGGGGGACACCCGTGGTCGAGCTCGATCAGGCCGATCTGAGCACGATGCTGAACCAGCACCTGTGGACCACCCTCAACGTGGTCCAGGCCGTCGTGCCCGGCATGGTCGCCGCGGGCTGGGGCCGGGTGGTCGCGATCATGGCCCGCTCCGGCCTCGAGGCCTCGACCGGGGTGGCCGCGTATGCCAGTGCCAAGGCAGCCGAGGACATGCTCCTCCGGACGCTGGCCAAGGAGCTGGTGGGGACCGGCGTGACGGCCAACGTCGTCACCGTCGGAACCATCGACGAGGAGCACCAGCGCGATTCGGCGCCCACGGCCCGGAACGCATCCTGGACGACGCCCGAAGAGATCGCGGCGGCCCTGCTCTACCTGTGCTCGGACGATGCCGGCCAGGTCAGCGGCGCCCGGCTCGCCCTCGACCGTCGGACCTAGGCCCTGACCTCCTGGCGCATGAAGGAGATGTAGGCGAGCCCAAAGCAGCCGATGCTGAGGGCCGCCAGGGCCACGACCTGGGGCCAGGCCAGGAGCAGGCTCTGCTGCAAGGGCAGCACCGACGGGATGGCTCGCTGGTCGGTGGCCTGATCGGCCGGAGTGATGCCCACCGTCTGGACGGTCGGGTCGAGCAGGTAGGCGGACGCTTCCGAGTACAGGGTCGCGGGCGAAAGCTGACCGAGCTGGAGCTGCATTTCCGTGTTTGCCGTTTGCTGATCGGTCGTCGCGTTGGCCGGGACGGCCGACACGACGCCGGCGATGAGTCCGACAAGGAAGTAGATGTAAATGATCAGGGCGATCCACAAGCCGATCGACGCGAGGACGGACGTCGCCGCGCCGCGGAAGACGACGGAGCACAGCATCGCGAAGGCGAGCCAGAAGCCCAGGTAGGCCAGCGCGACAACGAACCAGGCGGCCAGCCGGGCGATGTCCTCCGGCGCGACGGTGACGCCGAGCCGGATGAAGGCCACGGCCGACACCAGGAGGGTGATCACCAGGAGGACCATGCCGATGACCGCCAGCCGGGCGACGAACTTGCCGATGATCACTGCGTCGCGATAGATCGGCTGGGCGATGAGCCGGGGCAAGGTCCGATCGGATCGCTCCGAATTGACGGCATCGAACCCGAAGACGATCCCGAGCAGCGGTCCGAGCAGGCCGATCACTGCGGCGAAGGATGGGATCTGGGAGTTGGGATCCTGGTGCGCGAAGAGCAGCACGAACAGCCCGGTGGCTCCATTGGCGGCCTGGGCGTTGGCGCTGACGAATGCGGCCGTCGAATAGACCGTGCCAACCGCGGTCACGCCGAGGATCGCCAGCAGGATGAACAGGCGCACGCTCAGGACGCCGTCGCCGAACTCCTTGGCCGCGACGACCCGCCAGCCGGACGGGAGTCGGAGCGGCTCAGCGCGTGGCGCGGGGGTTGTCGCGACTGGCTCAGGCTGCGTGGCCACGGTCACCCTCGTCCCGGCTGAAATAGCGCATGTAGATCTCGTCGAGCTCATCGCCGACCCGGCGCAGATGGCGAATGCTAAATCCGTTGGCGGCCAGGTCGCTGGCCAGGTGGTTCCGGAGCGACTGCGGCCCGCTCACCAGCCACAGTGTCGGATCGCGTGGATCGCGCTTGACCGCGCTCACACCACCGACCTGGCGCAAGGCGGCCTCGACCCGATCGGCCGGACCGTCGACACCAACCTCGAGCTCGAGCTGGTCGCCGGCAAGCGACTCGGCGAGCTCGGACATCCGGCCCTGGGCCAGGATCCGGCCGTGGTTGAAGATCGCCACCCGGTCGCACACCTGGTGGACCTGGTGGAGCAGGTGGCTCGACAGCAGGACCGTCACGCCGTGGTCCCGGGCCAGGCCTTCGATGATCGCCAGGACGTCGGCCACGCCGGCCGGGTCGATCGAGGCCGTCGGCTCGTCGAGGATCACGATCGAAGGGTCCTTGATCAGGGCGTCGGCCAGGCCGAGTCGCTGGCGCATGCCGCGGGAGTATTCATCGACCCGCCGATCGGCGGCATCGACCAGGCCAACCTGCTCGAGGAGCAGCCCGATCCGCTCGTTGGCCGCAGGCTTGTCGAGCCCATTGAGGGCCGCCGTATAGCGCAGGTTCTGGCGGCCCGACAGCTCGGCGTAGAAGCCGACGTCGTCGGGCAGGTACCCGACCCTGCGCTTGACCTCGAGCGGCTTGCGGGTCGGGTCGTAGCCGACCACCTCGGCCCGCCCGCTGGTCGGCTCGGACAGGCCAAGGAGCATCAGGATCGTGGTCGTCTTGCCCGCCCCGTTCGGTCCGAGCAGTCCGAACACCTCGCCGGTCTTGATCGCCAGGTTCAGGTTGTCCACCGCGACCAGGTCGCCATAGGCCTTCGTCAGGCGATGCGTCTGGATGGCCAGGTCGCCGCCGGTCTCGATGCTGACAGGGCGCCCGCGATGGGTGCGCTTGCGGGCCATTTAGCGCCGGCCGAAGCGGCGGAACACCCAGGCCAGCCCGATGAGGACGGCCGCGATCAGGGCCAGCCCGATGAATCCCCACAGCGGCGACGTCTGGACGGTCGTCCGGATGTCGATGTTCGAGGTCGCCGAGCCGCTCGTTGCGGTGAAGGTGACGTCATAGTCGCCGGCGAGGGCGTCGCTGGTCGGCTTGACCGTCGCGGTCACGGTCGCCGAATCGTTCGGTTGCAGGGTGGCGACCGTGGCCGGGTCGAACGTCGTCGTCCAGCCGGTCGGGGCGGCAGCCGTCACGGTCACGTTGGTCAGGACGGTGGAGCCGGTGTTCACGACGACCATCTGGATCGCTCCCGTCGAGCCCGCGGTGACCGACGCATTGAGGACCTGGTTCGGAGTCGACAGGGATAGGGCCGGCGTTCCGGTGACGTCCGCCTCGAGGGTCGTGTTCGCCGACTGGGAGCCAGCCGAGGCCGTGACCTGGATGGGATAGGCGCCGGCCGCGATCGTCGAGGGCGGCTGGGCCGTCACGCTGAGGGTGTCGCTGCCGCCGCCGTCGACCGTGTCGGTCAGCGCCTGCGAGTTGCTCGACGGGTGGACCGACACGGTCCAGCCGTCAGGGCCCTGGCCCTGGAGGGTGTAGGTCTGCTTCTGGGTGCCCGTGTTGGCCAGGGCGACGCTGTAGGTGAACGTGCTCGACGGCGCGCCCGTCAGCTTGGGGAAGTCAGTGGTCAGGGTGACCGCTCCGCCGCTCGTCGCGAGCACATTCACGACGATCGGCAGGCGCCGGTTGTCGTTGCCGGCGGTGGCCGTGACGACGATCGTCGACGAGCCGGCCGTGGCCGCCTGCGGGACGGTCACCGACAGCTGCAGCGCGGCAGCGGTCGAGCCACCGGCGTACACCGAGTTCACGATGTTTCCACCGCCCCGGACGTCGGCGGTCCAGCCGCTCGGGGTGCCCGAGACAGCGAGGTCGACCCGTTCCGGCGACGGCACGGCGACGTCCAGGTCGAACGTGACGGTATTGCCGGGCTGGATCGTGACCGAGGGGTAGGGCGTGCTCAGATTGAACGTCGCGGCCGTGGCCACGACGGGCGCGATGCCGGTGATCAGCAACAGGCCGGTCGACAGCACGAAGGCGGCCAAACGCGTTCTGGTCATTGTCTCCTCGTCGAATTTCGTGGTCGCGAGCACAGGCCATGGGCTGGCTGCGCGGGCGAATTGTATGCATGCCTATCGTCGGGGCGCGCACGTTCAACCGGGATGGTCGGCCGATCAAGAATTCCTTCACGAAGGAAGGTCCATTCCTGACCAGACCGGCGGCCTGCCGACGATCGTGGGGAGTATGCCTTGTCTGGCCGATCGCCATCGTCCGGGCACCGATTGCCTTGACCCGCGCGGACACGACGCGCACCCTCGACCGGTGAGCTCGAGCATCCACTACGCCCGCAACGGTGACATCAACATCGCCTTCCGCACGATCGGCGATGGACCGCTCGACCTGGTCTTCATCCAGGGCTACATCACCAACCTCGACATCCTCTGGGAGGATCGCGGCTACCGCGAATTCTGCGAAGGGCTCGCGTCGTTCAGCCGGTTGATCCTGTTCGACAAGCGCGGGATGGGCCTCTCGGATCGGATCGAGACGGGCACGATGGAGGATCGGATGGATGACGTCCGGGCCGTCCTCGATGCGGTCGGGTCGACCCGAGCCGTGGTCATGGGCGTCTCCGAAGGCGGCCTCCTGGCCACCCTCTTCGCGGCGGCCCACCCGGAACGCACCGCATCGCTCGTGCTGGTCGGCTCGGAGGTTCACGAGGAGAAGGACGAGTCCTGGCCGTGGGGCGAGTTCACCCGGGCCGAGTTCGAGGCCCTGATGGCCGACTGGTCCGGCTGGGGCGAGGGGGCAGGATTTGCCAAGCGTGCCCCCAGCCTGGCCGATGCCGACGCCGAGCTGGCCAGGGCATGGTGGGCCCGCCTCCAGCTGCACGCGGGCAATCCGCGCTCGATCGAGGCGTTCAGCCGGGCCTCGTTCGGGACCGATACCCGCTCGATCCTGCCCTCGATCCACGTCCCGACCCTGATCGTCCACCGGGTCGACGACAGGGCGGTGGACGTCCACAACGCACGCTACCTGGCCGAGCACATCGCCGGTGCTCGCTATGCCGAGCTGGCCGGCATCGACCACATCCCGTGGATTCCCAGTCCGGCCGAGATCCTGGACGAGATACAGGAGTTCGTCACCGGGATCCGGCCGGTGGTCGAGATCGATCGCGTCCTGGCCACGGTCCTGTTCACCGATGTCGTCGGCTCGACCGCCCGGGCCGCCGAGATCGGCGACCGCGCCTGGAGCGACCTGCTGACCGAACACCATGCCGCGATCCGGGCCGAGATCCTGCGCTTTCGGGGCGAGGAGGTCGACACGGCCGGCGACGGTTTCCTGGCCCTGTTCGATGGACCCGCCCGGGCCGTCCGGTGTGCCCTGGGCAGCGTCGCCGCGGTGCGCCGGGTGGGCCTCGAGATCCGGGCCGGCCTGCACACCGGCGAAGTGGTTCGGGCCGCCGGCGAGCCGGGCGGGCTGGCCGTCCACATCGGGGCGCGGGTGGCCGCCCTGGCCGGCGCCGGCGAGGTCCTCGTCTCGAGCACGGTCAAGGACCTGGTGGCGGGCTCCGAGCTGCGCTTTGCCGACCGGGGCCTGCACCGCTTGAAAGGCGTGCCCGAACGCTGGCGGATCTACCAGGCCGAGTAGGCGCCGCCAGCCATCAGTGGCTCATCGAGCGGTAGCGCCGAACGCCGAGCGGGGCGAACACGGCCACGATCACGACGATCCAGAGCAGAGTGATCAGAATCGGATACTGGGATGGCAGCCCGGTCGAGGTATATGGGTTCGGGTTGCCCCATAGTCCGCGCAGCGAGGACGTCAAGGTGCTCACCGGGTTCCACTCGGCGAAGGGCTGGAGCCAGGTCGGCAGGGTCTGAGGCGGCACGAATGCGTTGGACACGAAGGTGATCGGAAAGAGGACGATGAACACGGCCTGCTGGGCGACCTCGACCGACGGGACCGACAGCCCCAGCCAGATGCCGATCCAGCTCATCGCGAAGGCAAACAGCAGCAGCAGGCCCATCCCCTCGAGCAGGGGCACGAGGCCAGTCCGGACCGTCCAGCCGACGACAAGGCCAGACAGCATCAGGACAACCAGGATGCCGGCGTTGTAGACGACGTCCGAGATCGCCCGTCCGACGAGGACCGCCGAGCGCGCCATCGGCAGGGACCGGAACCGGTCGATCAGGCCCTTGTGGACGTCCTCGCTCATCCCGATCGCCGTCGTGGCGGCGGCGAACACGATCGTCTGGGCGAAGATGCCGGGCATCAGGTATTCGCGGTAGTCTGCCGCCGCCCGGCAGCGGGATCGCCCCGCCGAAGACGATCGCGAAGAGCAGCACGAACATGATCGACTGGAGCACGGCGAAGATCGCCAGCTCGGGAATCCGCGGGATCCGCTTGAGATTCCGCCAGGTGATGATCAGGCCGTCGCTGAGCGCCTGGCGGAGGCCGCCGACCCCCACTCGGGTGCCCACCCGGGCCGTGCTGCTCGTCGTCATTTGTCGGGCTCCGATTCGTGTCCGGTCAGGGACAGGAAGACATCGTCGAGGGTCGGCCGGCGCAGGCCGATGTCGTCGATCCGGATGGAGGCCTCGTCGAGGTCCCGGACGACCTGCACGAGGCCCTGGGCGCCGCGATCAGTGGCCAGTGACACGCGCCGCATGTGCTCATCGACGTGGGGCTCGCCGATCCCGGCCGGGGCGATCAGCTGGCGGGCCATGACCAGGTCGGCCTGATCGTGGACGACAACCTCGATCCGCTCGCCGCCGACCTGCGACTTGAGCTCGTCGGCCGTCCCCCGGGCGATGATCTTGCCGTGGTCGACCACGGCGATCGTGTTGGCCAGCTCGTCGGCCTCCTCGAGGTACTGGGTCGTGAGGAGCAACGTCGCCCCCTCCCGGACGAGACTCCGGATCACCTCCCACATTCCCAGCCTGCCCTGCGGATCGAGACCGGTGGTCGGCTCGTCCAGGAACAGCAGGAGGGGGTGGCTGATCAGCGAGCCGGCCAGGTCGAGCCGGCGGCGCATACCGCCCGAGTACGTCTTCACGACCCGGTCCGCGGCCTCGACCAGCCCGAACTGGTCGAGCAGCTCGACCGCCCGCTGGCGCGAGGCAGCCGCCGACATCTGGTACAGCCGCCCGAACATCCACAGGTTCTCGCGACCGGTCAGGTTCTCGTCGACGGCGGCGTACTGGCCGGACAGGCCGATGACCGACCGGACATCCTGGGCCTGGCGGACGACGTCGAACCCGGCGACCGTGGCCCGCCCGGCATCGGGCTTGAGCAGCGTCGCCAGGATCCGCACGGTCGTTGTCTTGCCCGCCCCGTTCGGGCCGAGCAGGCCGAGCACGGTGCCGGCCTCGACCTCGAGGTCGATCCCGTCGAGGGCGCGCACCTCGCTCTTGCGCGAGCGGTAGACCTTGACCAGGCCCTCGGCTGAAATCGCTGGTGGGATGGCGCGTGCCTCCAGGCCATGGGGTCCGGGCGGGACCTCATGTTGAGCGGTGGTGGGTCGCTCAAGGTACCCCAATCGCGGCTGATCCGTCGCGCTCGGGCGGGCCCGCGGATCGGCGTAGGCTGGCACGATGTTGCCGATCCTCCCCGGAGCACGGGTCCGGTTGCGACCCATGGAGCCGGCCGATCGAGCCCGGATCCGGGCGATCCTGGCGGAGCCCGAAGTCGCCCGCTGGTGGGGCCTGGGCGATGCCGACCACGCCGTCGACAGCTGGTTCGAGGATCTCGAGACGACGTTTGCGATCGAGCTCGAGGGCGTCGTCGTCGGCAGCATCCAGTTCAGCGAGGAGCTCGAACCCGACTACCGGCATGCCGGGATCGACCTGTTCCTGACCAGCGCGATCCACGGCCACGGGCTGGGCCGGGACGCGGTCCGGACCGTTGCCGCCTACCTCCTCGGCGATCGCGGCCATCGGCGGATCACGATCGATCCGGCGGCCGCCAACGAACGGGCCATCCGGGCGTATCGCAGCGTCGGGTTCCAGCCGGTGGGGGTGATGCGCGAGTACGAGCGTGGCCCGGACGGCTCCTGGCACGACGGCCTGCTCCTCGACCTGCTGGCGGGCGACCTGGTACGGCAGGACCCGGCCGGTTCGGACCGGGCCGCTCAGGCGGTCAGGGATTCGCCGGATGACCAGCGCATGAGGTAGTCCGGCTCGTGCTCCTCGTTGCGCGAGCCGTCATTCGCATCGACGATCGTGAACCCGTGGGCGAGGTAGAAGCCGACGGCCGGCGCATTGGCCTGGAACGTGTACAGCTCGAGCCGCCTCGGGCTCCTGGCCCGGGCAAGGTCCAGCAGGGCCGAGCCGATCCCCTGTCGCCAGTAGCCGACCGCAACGTAGAGCTGCTCGATGTGGCTGCCCTGGAGGGTCATGAATCCGACGATCCGGGGCTCATTGCCAGCGGCGGTGGGTTGCTCGGCGACCCAGGTCTCATGGACCGCCACGATCACGTCCCGGATCCAGGTCCGGACCTGGTCGTCCGAGTGGACCAGGCGAATCGCCGGCAGGGCCGCCCGGAAAGAGCCCAGCAGCAGCTCGGCAATCGCCCCGGCGTCAAGGTCAGTCGCTCGCCGGATCGTCGGCGGCCGGTCGGCTGGGTCCATGCTCCCTCGGATCCTGCTGCGCTCGGGTTGGCCACGGCAGCTCGCCGGATGGTGCTCCGATTGTGCGTACCATTCTCGGGCATGGATGTCGACGACCCGCCCGAAGCTGACGAGCCCGCCAGGAGCCCACGATGACCAAGATCGGCTACGCCGCGATGCTCGAGCAGTTCCACCCCACCGACCTCGTCGGCTGGTGCGTACAGGCCGAGGCGGCGGGCTTCGAGGCCGGCTTCATGGTCAGCGAGCATTTCCATCCATGGACCCCCGAGCAGGGCCAGAGCGCCTTCGCCTGGGCGTTCATGGGCGCCCTGGGTGAACGGACCACGCTGCCCTTTGGAACCGCCGTGACGTGTCCGGGCTTTCGCTACCACCCGGCCGTCATCGCCCACGCCGCGGCGACCCTGGGGGCGATGTACCCGGGCCGGTTCTGGCTGGGCCTGGGCGCGGGGGAAGCGCTCAACGAGCATGTGGTCGGTGGTGAGTGGCCCGAGATCGGCGTTCGCAGCGCCATGATGTTCGAGGCGATCGAGGTGATCAACAAGCTCTTCAGCGGCCATGTCGTGCGCCACCGCGGGGAGTATTTCAAGCTCGAGAGCGCCAAGCTCTATACCCGGCCCGAGCAGCCGGTCCCGATCTACGTGGCCACTGCCGGCCCGCTCAACGCCAGGAAGACGGGCAAGTTCGCCGATGGGATGATCACGGTCGGCGCCGCCGACGAGAAGATCGGGATGCTCTGGGGCAAGTTCGAGGAGGGCGCTCGCGAGGCTGGCAAGGATCCGATCGGAGCGCCCAAGCTCCTCCAGATCCACGTCTCATGGGCCCATTCCGAAGCCGAGGCGATCGACAACGCCGTGCGGCACTGGCCGAACGGGGGCATGCAGTTCGCCAAGCAGGACATCCGCAACCCGGAAGACTTCGCGGCCATGGCCAAGCTCGTCCACCCCGACCACTTCAAGAACCGGGTCCTCATGACGAGCGACCTGGAGGCCCATGCCCGGCACATCCAGCACTACATCGACATGGGCTTCGACGAAATCCACCTCCACAATGTCGGCCCCAACCAGGCCGAATTCATCGAGGTCTTCGGGCGGGATGTGCTGCCCAGCCTGCGCCTGGGCGGGGCGACCCCGGCCTCGGCCTGACCCTGCTTGGACGAGCCGGCAGCGCCGACGCCCGCGCCGCGCCACTGGGAGTCAGAATCCCGGCCCCTCGTCCATCGGGTTCTCGACAAACTCGCGCTGTGGCGATGCTTATGGCGACTCGGCCAGGCAAATTCGACCCCAGAGCCCCGGATCGAGCTGCCGGCCAATGGATTTGCGCTCAGGCCCGAGTGCGCCCGGAGCCTGGGCCGCGGCCCAGCGAGCCCGACCGTACTTAAGCTTCGCTACAACGCGAATTCTGTCAATTCGATCCGCTCGGGTGGTCCTGCGATGGAGGCCGCCGCTCGAATTCAGCGCGGCCAGCGCAGGGTGTGGCGACAGCTCCGGACCCTACAGCGCGCGCATCCGGTTGTTCTTCGGATCGTGGGTCAGCTCGGCCAGCCCGAGCGCCTCGAGGAGCGGCGGCATGTACATCCCGAATCGCCCGCGGAGACCTTTCTTGAGGCCGTACCAGCCCCCCACCGGGTTGTCGGCCGACCGGCCCCAGGCCTCGACCGTGCCCTCCGCCGCCGGCTTCTGCTCATCGGCGGCGCCCAGCGCCATCCAGTCGCCATGGGCCTTGAGCATCGCATGGAGGTCGTCGATCGCCCGCGCGTCGTAGCGCAGCTGGGTTCCGCCAACCTGGCACACGATCACCGGCGGATCAGCCGCGTCATCCCGGTACATCGTGTATTCGGACGTGCCCGGCGGAGTCCGCAGGGCCCACGGGTCGGCCTTCGTACCACTGCCCTGGGATGCCATTGAGGGTCCTCCTCGTGTCATGAACGTCGCCTGCCGCCGGGCTACCGTAGCATGCGCCGAGCCCGCTCAAGGCAGCGCTATTCGGCCAGGTGATCCGACCAGCGATGGGCTGGCTCATAGCCGAGCAGGGCCCGGGCGTGCTCGATGGACAGGAGCGTTTCGCGTCCGGTGATCGGCCGGCGCAGTGGGACGCCGGGGAAGACATCGGCCATGAGCTCGGCGCTCGGCCGGGTCATCACGGTGTCGGCCGCTGCGATGATCGCGATCTCGGCTCCGTCGACCGTTGCGGTCAGGGCCAGCCGGGCGGCGAGCGCCACGTCGCGGGCGTCGACGTAGCCCCACAGGTTCCACTTGCGCACCTGGGGATCGTCCCAGTAGCCCGGGAACGCGGCGTAGTCGGCCGGCTCCATGATGTTGGAGATGCGCAGGCCGACGAACCCGATCCCGGTTTGGCGGGCAAACTGGCCGGCCATCGTCTCGCCGACGAGCTTCGACAGCGAGTAGGACAATTCGGGCCGGGGCTCGATCTGCTCGTCGATCGGAGCAAAGTCGGGCGGGCGATCGAAGGGCAGCCCAAGGACCGTCTCGGACGATGCCCACACGACCCGGCCGAGCCGGTGGCGGGCGGCTGCGGCGAAGACGTTGTAGGTCGACAGGACGTTGATCCGGAACGTCTCGCCGTCGGTGCGCAGCTGCGGGGCCGGGATCGCCGCGAAGTGGACCACCGCGTCCGCCCCGGACAGGGCGTCCAGCGCCTGGCCGTAGTCGGCCAGATCGGCCACCAGGCATTGACCATGCGGGCTGCCGTCGTGGCGAAGGTCCACGTTCAGGACGTCATGGCCCTGCTCGCGCAGGTCGCCCACGACCCAGCGACCGCCCTTGCCACTGCCCCCGGTGACGACGACCCGCATCGATACCCTCCACTGCCGGTGATTGGCCACCGGCTCGGCAATATACTTGAAGGCCCGTGGCAGCCCAAGCCAGCCGCCTCCCCGCGCTCGCCTCTCCGCCGTATCGGATCTTCCTCGCCGGCGTGTTCATCTCGAACGTCGGCTCGTGGATGCAGGTCACGGCTCTCGGCTGGCTGGTCCTTGGCCTGACCGGCTCGGCCGGGCTGCTCGGCCTGACCTCCTTCGCCGCCAGCGCACCGGCCCTCGTGCTGACCCTGTATGCCGGCGTCCTCGCCGACAGCATCGACCAGCGCCGCCTTCTGCTCGCGACCCAGGTCGGGCTGTCGATCTTCGCCGGCACCCTGGCGATCCTGGTCCAGGCCGATGCCATCCTGTTCTGGCAGATCCTGCTGCTGGCCGTCCTGTCGGGGGTCGCCAACGCGCTGGCCAGCCCGGCCTTCCAGGCCATCGTGCCGGCCCTGGTCGAGCGCTCGGCACTGGGCAACGCGATCGCCCTCAACAGTGCCCAGTTCAATCTGGCCCGGATCATCGGACCGGCCATCGCCGGGATCCTGATCGGGATCGCCGGAGAGGCCGTCAGCTTCTGGCTCAACGCGCTGAGCTTCGTGGCCGTGATCGTGGCCCTGGTCGCCATCCGGATGCCGACGGAGGGCACGATCGAGCGCTCCAGGGCGGGCCTGTGGGCGAACCTGGGCGAGGGCCTGAACTTCGTCGGCCAGCATCGGCCGCTGCTGGCCCTGCTCCTCCTGTCGATCGCACCGGCGATCTTCGTGCTGCCCTACCTGGCCCTGTTGCCCCTGTTTGCCGACAATCTCCAGATCGGGGCGGCTGGCCTCGGCCTGTTGACCGCCTCGATCGGGGTCGGGGCCCTGATCGCGGCGCTGGTCGTCGCCCTGCGCCGGCGGGGCGGAGCCAGTGGCCGGACCCTGGCGATCGCACTGGCCTTCATGGCCGTGACCGTGAGCGTGTTCGCGTTGTCCCGCAACGAGATCGTGACCTGCCTCGCCCTGGCCGCGCTGGGAGCGGCCCAGGTCGCCTACTACACCAGCACGAACACCCTGATCCAGCTCCTCTCGCCGAGCCGCCTGCGCGGCCGGATCATGAGCATCTATGTCCTGACCTCGATCGGCGTCTCGCCCATCGGCAGCCTGATCGCGGGCGGCGTCGCCCAGCTGATCGGTGCGCCCCTGACCCTGGCCGCCGGCGGCATCCTTACCGTCGTCTCGCTGGTCGCGGTCATGGCCTGGTTCCCCGACCTGTGGCGCCTCCGGGTCGAGGGCATCGAGACGGCGGATGGAGCGCTGCGGCCCAGCGGGTGAGCCGACTTCGACATGCCCGCCCGGGCGTGGCACTCTCTCGGGGTGGTCGCCCTTCGTCCATTCCGCGCCCTTAGACCGACGCCCGGTGGGGCTGCCGCCGTGGCGGCGGTGCCCTACGACGTGGTCAGCGCGGCGGAGGCCCGGGACCTGGCGGCCGGCAACCCGCTCAGCTTCCTGCATGTCTCGCGTGCCGAGATCGACCTGCCCGACGGCATCGATCCCCACTCCGATGCCGTCTACGAGCGGGCCGCAGCCAACCTCGCCCGGCTGCGTTCAGCGGCGCCCCTCGTGGAGGAGGACCGGCCGAGCGTCTACGTGTATCGGCTCCGGATGGGCGATCACGTCCAGACCGGGGTGGCGGCGTGCTTCTCCGTCGACGAATACGAGCACGACGTCATCCGCAGGCACGAACGGACGCGCAAGGACAAGGAGGACGACAGGACTCGCCACATCATCGACCTGCGCGCACAGACCGGGCCGGTCTTCCTCGTCGTTCCGGCCACGCCGGACATCGATGCCGCGATCGCGCGAGGGTCGGCCGGCGAGCCGCTCTTCGCATTCACCGCCGACGATGGGATCGAGCACGCGATCTGGCGCGCGAACGAGGCGGAGGGCGCGGCCCTGGTCGGGGCTTTCGCCGCAATCCCGCTGGCCTACATCGCCGACGGCCACCACCGGGCGGCCAGCGCGATGCGCGCCCGGGAGGCACTCCGGACGGGCTCCCAGGGCGATCGCTCGAATGAGTCCGACGGCTTCCTGGCGGTCGCGTTTCCCCACGACCAGACCCGGATCCTGCCCTACCACCGGTACGTGACCGATCTGGCCGGAGCCACACCCGCCGACTTCCTTGCCTCGCTCGAGTCGCGGGTCACGCTGGAGCCCGCCAGCATGCCGGCGGACGTCGGCGCTCCGGCAGCCGGCGTCGTGGCGATGTACCTGGCCGGGAGCTGGTACCGGCTGACCCTGGCACCCGCCCCGGCCGGGGCACCGGCGGCCGACGGTCTCGACGTGGCACGCCTGCAGGACCAGGTCCTGGGGCCGCTCCTCGGGATCGGTGACCCACGGACGGACCAGCGGATCGGATTCGTTGGCGGGATCCGCGGCCCGGGAGCGCTGGCGACCCTCGTCGACAAGGGTCAGGCGGCCGTCGCCTTCGTCATGCGACCGGTCGCCATCGAAGACCTGATGCGGATCGCCGACAGCGGCGGGATCATGCCCCCCAAATCCACCTGGTTCGAGCCCAAGCTGCGCGACGGCCTGCTCAGCCACCTGATCTGACTGCCAGGGCCCCGGCTTCACCGCGGGCTCACCCGGAATGGAGTGAAACGGTCGTGAAGGTACTCGTCGCGGACCAGTTCGAGCGGTCGGGAATCGAGGGACTTACGGCAGCCGGCTGTGACGTGATCCACGACCCGGCGCTCAAGGACGAGGCGCTCACGGCGGCCCTGGCCCAGACCCGGGCCGACGTGCTCGTGGTTCGCTCGACCAGGGTCACGGCGGAGATGCTCGAGGGCGGCAGCCTGACCCTGGTCGTACGGGCGGGCGCCGGCTACAACACGATCGACGTCGGAGCGGCGTCGGCGCGCGGGATCTATGTCTCGAACTGCCCGGGCCGCAACGCCGTCGCGGTGGCCGAGCTCGCGTTCGGCCTGATCCTCAGCCTCGACCGGCAGATCCCCGACAACGTGGCCGACCTGCGGGCCGGACGCTGGGACAAGAAGGGCTATGGCCAGGCCCACGGCCTGTCGGGCGCGACCCTCGGCCTGCTCGGCTTCGGCAGCATCGCCCAGGAGCTGGCCCGCCGGGCCCAGGCCTTCGGACTCAACCTGGTCATCTGGTCGCGACGGTTCGCCGGGCAGCCCGATATGGACCTCGCCGGCTACGGCCTGGACCCGGTGCGGCGCGACGTGCGGGTCGTGATCGCCGACTCGCCCGGGGCCGTCGCCGAGCAGGTCGACATCCTGAGCATCCACCTGGCCCTCAGCGCGGAAACCCGTGGGCTGGTCAGCCGGGACGTCCTCGGCCGGCTTCGATCGGGCGCATTCGTCATCAATACGGCGCGGGCCGAGCTGGTCGACTATGCCGCCCTGGCCGAGGCCATCCGCGAGCGCGGCATCCGGGCCGGGCTCGATGTCTTTCCGGATGAGCCGGCCACCCCGACGGGCGCCTTCGACGACCCGATCGTGCGACTCCCGGGCGTGTACGGGACGCATCACATCGGCGCGTCGACGGAGCAGGCCCAGGAGGCGATTGCCGCCGAGACCGTCCGGATCATCGATACCTACCAGCGCACGGGACAGGTTCCCAACGCCGTCAACCTGGCCGGCCGGACGCCCGCCGGCTACCGCCTGGTGATCCGCCACCTGGATCGACCGGGGGTCCTCGCCCACGTCTTCGACGTCCTCCGGCGGGCCGACATCAATGTCCAGGAGACCGAGAACATCGTGTTCGAGGGCGCCCAGGCCGCGATCGCCCGGATCAACCTGGACGGAGCTCCGACACCGGACCAGCTGACCTCGATCCAGTCGGGCAACGACAACATCCTGAGCGTCCAGCTGCTGGTCCTGTAGCCCAGCGCCCGCATCACCTGCCACGAGGAGAGCCTGCCGTGATCGACACAAGCCGCGTCTACAACTTCTCGTCGGGTCCGGCCGTCCTGCCCTTGCCCGTCCTCGAACAGGTCCAGCGCGAGCTGATCGCGTTGCCGGGCGTCGGCATGTCCGTCCTCGAGATCAGCCATCGCTCGGCGACGTTCGAGTCGATCATCGAACAGACCGAGGCCGACCTGCGCCGGCTGGCCGGCATCCCGGACGACTACCGGATCCTGTTCCTGCAGGGCGGGGCCAGCCTGCAGTTCTCGATGGTCCCGATGAACCTGCTCCACGAGGGCCAGACCGCCGATTACATCATGACCGGGACCTGGGCCGACAAGGCGCTCAAGGAAGCAGGCCGGGTCGGCTCGGTCAACCCGACCGGCTCGACCCAGGGCGACGGCTATGCCCGGATCCCGGCCGATTCCGAGTGCTCATTCACGCCGGGTGGGGCGTATGTCCACATGACCTCGAACAACACGATCGAGGGCACCCAGTGGCAGCGCCTGCCCGCCGTCGGCGAGGCGCCGCTCGTGAGCGACGCCTCGTCGGACATCTTCAGCCGGCCGATCGACGTTGCCCGGCACGGCCTGATCTACGCCGGTGCCCAGAAGAACCTGGGGCCATCGGGTGTCGTCCTCGTCCTGATCCGGGACGACCTCCTGGCCCGCTCGGCCAAGTCCCTGCCGACGATGCTCAGCTACGCCGTCCAGGCCGAGAACAACTCGCTCTACAACACGCCGCCCACGTTCGGGATCTATGTCCTCGGCCTGGTCGTGCGCTGGCTGATCGACCTTGGCGGGCTGGTGGCCATCGGGGCGATCAACGAGGGCAAGGCCGGCCGGCTGTACGCCGAGCTCGATCGGACCGGCTTCTGGCGACCGACGGCCGACAAGGACAGCCGGAGCCTGATGAACGTCACCTTCCGGCTGGCCAGTGAGGAGCTCGAGGCGCGCTTCGTGGACGAGGCAACGGCAGCCGGCTTCGACGGCCTCAAGGGCCACCGCTCGGTCGGCGGGATGCGGGCCTCGATCTACAACGCGTTCCCCGAGGCCGGGGTCGACGCCCTGATCTCGTTCATGCGCGAGTTCGAGCGCCGCGCGGGCTAAGTACTGCCGCTGGCCGCGGCCCGCGGCCATGGCGGATCGATCTCGGCGACGCGCGGCGATGTTGCTTGCCGCGCGACAAAACCGCCGTTTCGGCCCCATCTGAGCATTGAGCCGTCGGCCGCGCTGGCCGATTCAGCCCAACCACGCTCAGGATGGATCAAATCCGAACTTCCCCGGCGCCATCGAGGTCGTGGCGGGCCGGCCAAAGCCGGATTTGTCGTTCTGCGCGCGACACTCGAACTAGGCCCAGCTCAACACTCCGACCCGGGTTCCCGTTTCTGCCAAATGGGCTCTGTAGCGACCGCTATGGCCGTTCGAGGTGAGGCGAGTCGACGGCAGGGGTCCGAGCAGGTCTTGGGCTCGCTCAAGTTCGTGCTTGGCGAATGGTCAACGCTCATGCGCTGGCGGGCGATCTGCGTTTCGGAGGGTCGCGAGCCGCCATAGGGATCGTTTGAGGGCCCATTTGACGCGAACTCCGAGGGGTCCGCAGGGGCAACATCGCAAGCCTGCCTGCGTTTCGAACGAAGGCGCACTTGAGCATTCGGCGCAAGTCTGCCAGCATAGTTGGGCACGGTGGCTGCAGCGCAGGAGACAGGATGACCCGACGGGCGACAACCAGGCGTCGATCATGGCCAAGTCGGGCCGTCGTACCCGCCGCGGTCCTGGCCGCCGGCCTGATCGCAACGAGCTGCGCCGCCCCCGCCGACCCGGCGGCATCGACCGCATCCACGATCACCTTGTACAACGCCCAGCACGAACAGACCACCGATGCCTTGATCGCCGCCTTTACCGCCCAGACCGGAATCAAGGTCCAGGTCGACAGCAACGACGAGGATGTGCTCACCGCACAGATCGAGCAGGAGGGCAGCCGCTCGCCGGCCGACGTCGTGTACACCGAGAACTCGAACTGGCTGGCCCAGCTCGACCAGCACAACCTGCTGGCCCCGGTCGATCGGAGCACCCTGGCCAACGTGCCGGCCGCCGACAGCGCAG
Source organism: uncultured Chloroflexia bacterium (assembly GCA_963720965.1). Taxonomy (GTDB): domain Bacteria; phylum Chloroflexota; class Limnocylindria; order Limnocylindrales; family CSP1-4; genus Palsa-1033. The sequence continues at coordinate 270,664 of CAVRHD010000008.1, forward strand.
CCAACGGGGATTGGGTCGGCGTGTCCGCCCGGGTCAGCGTGTTCGTCTACAACACGGCCATGGTCAGCCCGGCCGAGCTGCCCAAGTCGGTTCTGGATCTGGCCGGCCCAGCCTGGAAGAATTGAATCGAGATCGCGCCGGCCGAGACCGATTTCTGGCCCATCGTCAGCTCGGTTGCCAAGGCCGACGGGTCGGCCGCGACCGTGGCCTGGCTCCAGGGCCTCGCCACCAACGCCGGAGCCAATGCGGCCGTACCGGACAACGAAACGATCATGAGTGACGTCAACCAGGGCATCAGCGCCGGCGGGCTGATCAACCAGTACTACTTCTATCGCTTCCAGGCCGAGGTCGGCAAGGCCGCGGTCCATGCCGCAATCGCCCACCTGGCAGCCAGGGATCCAGGCTACGTCGAAGGGATCTCGGGGGCGGCGGTCCTGAAGTCAAGCACCCACCAGGCGGCCGCCCAGGCCTTCGTGGCGTTCCTGACCGGCGCCTCCGGGCAGGCGGCGCTGGCCGCCAGCGACAGCTTCGAGTACCCGATCCATCCCGGCGTCGCCGCCAGCGCCGAGGAGACCCCGCTCGACCAGCTCCAGCCGAATCCGTTCTCGCCGGCCGACCTGGGAACCGGATTGGACGCCAAGAACCTGCTCCAGGAAGCCGGCCTCCTGTAATGACCGAGGCAACCGCCGGCGAGGTCCGATCGACCGATCGGCGGCGACCCGGCGGTGCCGCCCCAATGGTCGTGATCGGCACGATCGTGGCGATCGTCCTCCTCCTGCCGGTCGCGCTCCTCGTCATCCAGGCGGCTTCGGCCGGAGAGCCCGAGGTCGCCCGCGTTCTGTTCCGGGCCCGTTCGCTCACCCTGCTCGTCCACACAGTCCTCCTGGCCGTCCTCGTGACGGCGGCCGCGGCCGTGCTCGGCGTCGGGGCGGCATGGTGCACCGAGCGCACGGTCTTGCCGGCGCGACGGCTGTGGACGGTGTTGCTGGTCCTGCCGGTCGCGATCCCCGACTTCGTGGCCGGCTACGCCTGGCACTCCATCGTGCCGACCCTGGACGGCCTGGCTGGGGCGACCCTGGTCATGACCCTGGGCACGTATCCCCTGGTCTACCTGCCTGTCGCCGCCGCGCTGCGCCGGACCGATCGCGCCGCCGAGGAGAGTGCCCTGAGCCTCGGCGTCGGCCGAGCGGCAACGTTCCGACGGGTGATCCTGCCCTCGATCCGGATCGCCGTGCTCGGCGGTTGTGTGCTCGTTGCGCTGGCCACGATGGCCGAGTACGGGGCGTTCGAGATTCTCCGGTTCCAGACGTTCACGACCGAGATCTTCACCGAGTTCCAGTTCGACCAGCCGGCCGCGGCCGCCCTGTCGATCCCGCTGGTGCTCCTGGCAGTGCTGGTCCTCAGCCTCGACGCCGGGCTGGTCCGGCGCGGCCGCGCCGATCGGGTCGCCCCGCGGCGCGCCGTAGCTCGAGCCGGCCTGCGGCGGGCCACGGCGCCGGTGCTGGCCGGCCTGGCCGGGCTGGTCGTGCTCGGTACCGCGGTGCCGATCGCCACGCTCCTGTACTGGATGGCCCGTGGCCAGCACACGACCCTGCCGGCTGCGGCGACCCTGGCCGAGGCGACCTGGGCTACCCTCCGCTACAGCCTGCTCGGTGCCGCCGGCGCCGTGCTCCTGGCCCTGCCCGTGGCATTCATGGGCTTCCGACGGTCGACCGGCCCGCGCACCCTGATCGAACGAAGCACCTACCTGACCCAGGCGCTGCCCGGCGTGGTCGTCGCCCTGGGCCTGGTCTTCCTGGCCACCCACGCGCTGTATTCGATCTACCACACGAGCCTGCTCCTGATCGGCTGCCTGGTGATCCTCCACTTCTCGCTCGCCTTCGTGTGCGTCAAGACCTCCGTCAGCCAGGCACCGGCCCGGCTGGTCGACGTCGGTCGATCGCTCGGTCGGGGGCGGCTGTACGTGTTCAGCCGGGTCACCGTGCCATTGATCCTGCCCGGCGTCGTTGCCGGCTTCTGCCTCGTCTTCCTGACTGCGGTCACCGAGCTGACCGCGACGCTGGTCCTGGCACCGATCGGCGTGGAGACGCTGACCACCCAGTTCTGGGCTTACCAGAGCGAGGCCGCCTACGGCGCCGCCGCCCCGTATGCCCTCGTGATCATCGCCCTGGCCGCCCTGCCCGGGGCCATCCTCGTGGTCTGGTTCGACCGCCAGCGCCACTCGCCGATCGCGCCGCTATGAGCGCGATCGAGCTCCGTGCGGTCTCCAAGCAGTTCGGCACGACAAGCGTGATCGATGGTCTTGACCTGCGCGTCGAGCAGGGCGCGATCCTGGCCGTCCTTGGGGCTTCCGGCAGCGGCAAGACGACCCTGCTCCGGCTGATCGTCGGATTCGAGCGGACCGACGGCGGTTCGATCGAGCTCGGCGGGCGAATCGTCGACGACGGGCGGCGGGCGACCCCGGCCCAGTTCCGGGGCGTCGGCTACGTGCCCCAGGACGGCGCCCTGTTTCCGCACCTGAGTGTCCTGGGCAACGTGAGCTTCGGGCTGCCCGGGCAGCGCCGGTCCGAGGCCGGGGCGCTGATCGAGCTGGTCGGCCTGGACGGGCTCGAGCGGCGCTATCCCCACGAGCTGTCGGGCGGCCAGCAGCAGCGGGTGGCCTTGGCCCGGGCCCTGGCCATCCGGCCGTCAGTAGTCCTCCTCGACGAGCCGTTCAGCTCGCTCGACGCATCGCTCCGCTCGGGGTTGGGCCAGGACGTTGTCCGGATCCTGCGCGAAACGGGCACCACGACCGTCCTCGTGACCCATGACCAGGACGAGGCCCTGGCATTCGCGGACCTGGTGGCGGTCCTGCGCGACGGACAGGTGGCCGCCCTGGACGACCCGCGCGGCCTGTACCGCGACCCACCCGACATCCTGGCCGCCAGGGACATCGGCGACTCGAATGTCCTGGCTGCCGAGGTCCACGATGGCGTCGCCCGGTCTGCCCTCGGGGACATCCCGATCCACCTCCACGACCACGCGATTCCGGATGGGCCGGCCCGGGTGCTCGTCCGCCCCGAGCAGCTCGCGCTGGTCGAGCAGGTCGGTGCGCGGCCGCCCGATGCGAGGGTCGTCAGCGTCCAGTTCCACGGCCATGACGCGCTCGTGACGATCCGCCTCGCGACGCCCGCGGATGACCTCTTGATCGCGCGCGTTCCTGGCGAGCAGGAGCTGATCCCGGATCAGCCGGTCTGGGTCCGGGTCATTGGCAAGGCGCGGGTGTTCCCGGCCCAGTAGTGGCGGCCTAGTAGTGGCGGCCGCGCTGGCGGGCGAGGTCGAACGAGGCAGTGTCGGCGATCGCCATGACCGCCATCGTGCCGGCCTGGACCGGGTCGGACACCACCAGGTCGACGTGCTCCCCGATCGAGCCGGCCATGTTCAGGGCGATCACCGGGATGCCCAGCAGGCGGAGCTCGTCCACGGCCCGTGAGATCTCACCGCCCATCAGCGAACCGGCCAGGACCAGCAGCCGCGCCCGTGGCAGGTCGGCCACGGCCCGGACCGCTTCGGCGATCTGTTGCTCGCCGACGAGCGGGATCGTGTCCACGCTGATCCGCTCACCGCGCAGGTTATGCCGGTCGGCCTCGCTGACCGCACCGAGGGCCACCTGGGCAACCTGGGCGCCACCCCCGATGACGATGATCCGCTTGCCAAAGACACGGTCGAGGGCACGGGTGACACGGACCGTGCTGACCGCGGGCACCGCCGAAAGGGCGGCCACGAGGTCGGCCTCGGGCGCGCCCTCCGTCTCCAGCTCGACCTCGACGAGGGCCGGCTCGGCGGTGGTGCGGCGGACCGTGGACCAGGTCCGCAGGCGGCCCCCGGCCTGGCCGATGGCCTCGGCAATCCGGGCGGCCGCGTCGGCCTGGTCAAGGTGATCGAGGCGGAGGGCAACCGGAGCAGGGCGTCGGGCGGTCATGGCCGCGATGGTAGCGCGCCTGCCCGGCGCGCCGGACCGTCCGCCGGCAAGGACGGCGCGGCGGGCGCTACTGAGCGAGGCGCGGATAGACCCGGGCGCCGATCAGGACCAGCACGAACAGGCCGCCGCCGAGGACGGCAAAGTCGAGCGGAAGCCCGCGGGTGCTGACCGCCCCGACGATCATCAGGGTCCGGATCGCATCGACCATGTAGGTCAGCGGATTGAGCGTCGCGACCACCTGCAGCCAGGGCGGCATGAGCGCGATCGGGTAGATCGCGCTGCTGGCAAAGAACAGGGGCATGGTCAGGACCTGTCCGATCCCCATGAATCGCTCCCGGGAGCGAACCATGCAGGCGATCACCAGGGAGAAGGTCGAGAACAAGGCCGAACCGAGCACGACGGCGGCCACCACCCCGAGCAGGGCGAGCGGCTCGAACCGGAGATTGATCCCGATGAGGAAGGAGACGACATACACGATGAAGGCCTGGACCACCGCCCGCAGGCCGCCGGCCACGGCCTTGCCGCTGACCAGCGCGTAGCGCGACGCGGGGCTGGCCAGGAGCTTGTGAACCACGCCCAGGTCGCGTTCCCAGATCACGGCGATCCCGAAGAAGATCGCGCTGAACAGCGCGCTCTGGGCCAGCACGCCGGGTGCCAGGTAATCCATGTAGCCGATCGAGCCAGTCGGGATTGCGTGGGTCTGGGCCAGGACCTGGCCGAATACCAGCAGCCACAGGATCGGCTGGATGGCTCTGGTCAGGAGCTCAACTGGGTCGTGGCGGACCTTGCGGAGCTCGGTCTCCGTGATCGTGATCGTGTCCTGGACGAACCGGAGCCAGGCCGGCGGCTCAGCCCAGGCGGCTGGCCGTACGACGCGTTCGAGCGACGTCACGGAACGTACCTCCAGCTTCTATGCCCGCACCGGTGTGCTGGGCGAACACGTCGTCCAGGCTGGCGCCCGGCCCGACCTGCGCCTTGAGCTCATCCGGGCTGCCAATCGCGGCGACCAGGCCGTGATGCATGATCGCGACCCGGTCGCACAGCTCGTCCGCCTCCTCCATGTAGTGGGTGGTCAGGACGATCGTGGTGCCCTCGCGCTCGCGCAGCTCGCGGACGTGGGCCCACACGGCGTTGCGGGCGGTCGGGTCCAGCCCGACCGTCGGCTCGTCGAGGAACAGGACGGCCGGCCGGTGGAGCATCGCCTGGGCCAGCTCGAGTCGGCGGATCATTCCGCCCGAGTAGGTCCGCACCAGTCGATCGGCCGCGTCGTCGAGGCCCATGAACGAGAGGGCATCGGCGATACGTTCATCGCGCACGGCGCTGGGCAGGTGGTACAGCCGGGCCGACAGGCGCAGGTTCTCGCGCCCGGACAGCGCGCCGTCAGCCGAGAGCAGCTGGGGAACGTAGCCGATGTTGCGCCGGACCACGGCCGGAGCCTGGACCACGTCGTAGCCGCCGACCCGGGCCGTTCCCGACGTCGGCGGCAGGAGGGTGATGCACATCTTGATCGTGGTGGTCTTGCCCGCCCCGTTCGGGCCGAGCAGGCCGAAGACTTCGTCAGCGATCGTCAGGTCGAGCGAATCCACGGCGGTGACCTCGCCGAACCGGCGGGTCAGCTTGAGTGCCTCGACGGCCGGGGCGCTCATCGATCGGATCGACGCGCGGCGGAGCCGGCCGATCCTGCCCCGAGGCCGCCGAGAATGGCCAGCGCAGCCAGCAGCTGCTCGAGCTCGACCGCCGGCCGGTGGGCCAGCTCATCGTGCAACCAGGCCCGGGCCGCGACCTGGGCCAGGCCGACCTGCTCGGCGCCGGTGCCGGTCAGGTCGAGCCGCATCCGGCGCCGTTCGGCTGGATCGACGTCGCGGTCGACCTGTCCGGCGATGACGAGGCGATCGACCAGGGCCGAGCCCGCCGGCACGCTGATTCCGAGGTGATCGGCCAGGGCCGACAGGCTCGTGCCGGGATGACGCCGGATGTACAGCAGGGCCCGCAGCTGGGCGACTGTCAGCCCGCTCGCGCCGGCACGCATCTGCTCCCGGATCCGGCGCATCGCCCGGGGCACGACTTCGAGGATCCGATCGGCGATGTCGGCGACGTCGGCGGCGGGCAGCTGGCCCGCAGGCGCGGACAGTGTGCCACTGGAACTGTTCATGGCATTAACTATACCCCAGCCCACTCGACCACGCCCGGGGCGTATCTTCTGGTCGTGTCCGATTCACCTGGCCGCGTCGCCGCCTTCCGCGCTCTCCACGAGTCGGGCTGCTTCGTGATCCCGAATCCGTGGGACGTCGGCACAGCCCGGTTCCTCGCCGGGCTCGGGTTCAAGGCACTGGCCACCACCAGCTCGGGCTTCGCCTGGTCGGTCGGCCGGCCCGACAACGGGATCACCCTCGGCCAGGCGCTCGATCACTACCGGTCGATCGCCGAGGCCGTCGAGGTGCCCGTGAATGCCGACTTCGAGGGCGGTTTCGCGGTCGATCCGGCTGCTGTCGGCGACAACGTCACGCTGGCGGCGGCGACCGGCGTGGCGGGCCTGTCGATCGAGGATTTCGACCGGCGACGAGGCCGACCCGCTCTTCCCGTTCGAGCTGGCAGTCGAGCGCATCAAGGCCGCCCGCGCCGCGATCGACGCCGGGACCAGCGGGGTCCTGCTCACCGCCCGATCCGAGGGGTTCGTGGCCGGCCGTCCCGACCTGGCCGAGACGATTCGACGCCTGACCGCATTCGCCGACGCCGGCGCCGACTGCCTGTTCGCCCCAGGGATCCATTCCAAGGCGGACATCGCGGCTGTCGTCCGGGCCGTGGCCCCAAAACCGGTCAATGTGCTGGTCAGCGCCGACTTCACGACGGTCGACGGGCTGGCCGCGACAGGTGTCCGGCGGATCAGCGTGGGCGGGGCGCTGGCGCGTGCCGCCTGGGCCGGATTCATCCGGGCCGCGACCGAGATCGCCGATCAGGGCACGTTCGGGGGACTGACCGGAGCGGCCGGCTCGGACCAGATCGAAGCCGGATTCCAGGGTCAGGGCGGCTAGCCAAGCCATGGCCGACGCCGCCACGTTCATCGAGCGCCTGTTCAAGACCATCCAGGACGGCGACCTGGGCCAGATCGTGCGGCTGTTCGCGCCCGATTGCGTCTTCGTCGACGTCACCCAGCCCGCCCCCGTCGAAGGGCGGACGGCAATCCGGGCGGTCATGGCCGAGAGGTTTGCTGGCCTGCCCGACTTCCGGCCGGCGAAGTGGTCGCTGATCAGCAAGGGCGAGCAGGTCGCGGCCGAGCTGGAGCTGGAGGGCAGCCACCTTGGCCCGTACCTGGGCTATCCCGCGACCGGGGCGCTGATCCACTGGCCGGCCAGCTCGTTGTACACGCTGAACCGAGCCCACGACCAGATCCTGCGCGAGGTCGACTACTACGACCTGGCCGGCGTTACTCGCCAGCTTGCGGCGGCCGCACCGCTGACCCAGGGGGCCCGGCGTCCGGAGGCAAGTCGGCCGGGCTGACCGAGTCGGCACCGATCTCAGCGGGTCAGGACAAGGCGATCAGGGCCACCCCGACGAGGGCCGCGGCGATCCCGCCCGCCTGGCTGCGGTTGAGGCGCTGGCTCAGGAAGGCGCGAGCCAGGATCGTGGTAACCGCCGGCGACTGGGACGCCAGAACAGCGGCAATGCTCAAGGCACCCTGGGCGTTGGCCAGCAGGAAGAAGATGGTCCCAACCAGGTCCGTGAGTCCCACGCCGACCATCGGTCGCGCCGCGGAACGTACCGTGGATCTCACCTGGCGCAGGCCGATCGTGACCAGGACGGCCAGGAGGAGGGTGGTCGACCGGCTGGCAATGATCGTCCACCAGGTGCCGCCGCCGGCCAGGGTGCTCTCGCGAACCAGCACGAAGTAGAACCCGGCCGCCAGCCCGGACGCGATGGCCGAGCCGATCCCGGCCCGGCCCATGCTGGCGCTTGGGCCACCCCGGGTCACGAGCACGATGGCGGCGATGCCGCAGGCGATCCCCAACAGGTCCCCGGGGCGGAGATGGTCTCCGGTGAATGGCCCCACGATGACCGGCAGGCCGACCCCGACGACGGCCGCAACGGCCACGACTGGGCCCATCGGACTGACCGCGAATCCGCGGTACAGGAAGACGAGGGCGAGGAAGCCGCCGGTCCCGGCGCCGGCCCCCCACAGGATCGGGGCAACACCTGGATTCGGCCCGCCGGCCACGATCACGATCGGAATCGTGATGACCATCGCCACCGCCTGGGCCACGACCAGAGTCGCCAGGGGCGAGGCGCGCCGTGTCGCGAATCCGGCGAAGAAGTCGCTCGTGCCCCAGCCAAACGCGGTCAGGAGCCCGAAAATGAGCCCGACCGAACTCAACGGCCGGCGGCCGCGTAGTCCAGTCGATCGAGCTGGAGCCGGACCTCCTCGAGCTCCTCGAGCGTCAGGATTTGGGGTGATCCGAGCTGGCACGCTCGCCAGTACAGTGCCGCCAGCCATTCGAGGGTGACCGTTCGGCGATAGGCCTGGGCGAGGTCAGCTCCCCAGGTGATCGCGCCGTGGGTCCCGAGAATCACCGCCGATCGATCCCGACCTGCTTCGGCCACCGCCCGGCCGAGCTCGTCGGACCCGAAGACGTGATACGGCGCGACCCTCACCGGGCCGCCCAGGGTCACGATCAGGTAGTGGACCGCCGGGAGCTCGGTCGAAACAGTCCCGATCACCGTGGCGAAGGGCGAATGGGTATGGACCACGGCACCGGCATCGAAGGCCCGGTACACCGCGAGGTGCATGGGGGCCTCGGTCGAGGCCGGGCGGGTGCCGTCGAGGGCAGCTCCGTCAAGATCGATCAGGGCCACATCGTCGATCGCCATCGTCTCGTAATCCCGGTTGCGTGGCGTGATCACGATTTGCCGGCCGACTCGGCAGCTGACGTTGCCGGAGGTGCCGGCGACCAGCCCGTCGCGGGCCATTCGGTGGGCGAACTCGAGGACCTCGGCCCGCTCCTGGGCGAGCTCACTCATCGGGCTGATCGGTCATCGGCCCATCTTATGGAACGGCTCGGGCGCGGCAAGATGCCGTAGGCTAGCTCGATGGTGATCGCGACGTTCGTGGGCAGTCCAGCGCGCGTACTCCAGAGATGCCAGCCATGACCGAGGTCTCGCCTGGGCGGACCCTCCGGGCGGCGGTCGTTGGACTCGGCTTCATCGGTCCATTCCACGTCGACGCGGTCCGCCGTGGCGGCTATGGCGACGTGGTCACGCTGGTCGGCACCGATCAGGCACGGACCGAAGCCCGGGCACGCGGCCTGGGGATCGCCCGGGCCACGACGGACCTGGCCGCCGTGCTGGCTGACGAGCAGATCGACGTCGTTCATGTGTGCACCCCGAATGCCAGCCACGTCCCGATTGCCAATGCGGTCCTCGACGCCGGCAAGCACCTCGTGCTGGAGAAGCCGATCGCGACCGACCTGGCGTCGGCCTCGGCCCTCGCCCGCAAGGCAGCCGATCAGCGCCTCCACGCGATGGTGGCACTGACCTACCGAGGCTACCCGATGGTCGTCCAGGCGCGGGCGCGCGTCGCCCGGGGTGAGCTCGGCGGGTTGCGCCTCGTCCAGGGGGCCTATCTCCAGGACTGGCTGGCCGACGACACGGCGACCAACTGGCGGGTCGATCGCGCGCTCAGTGGTCCGTCGCGGGCCGTCGGTGACATCGGCACGCACTGGCTCGACCTGGCCGAATTCGTGTCGGGCGAGCGCGTTGAGGCCGTCATCGCCGACATGCCAACGTTCATCACCGAGCGCAATGGCCGCCCGGTCGACACCGAGGACGCCGCGACCCTTCTCGTGCGCTTCCGGAACGGGGCCCGCGGATCATGCCTGGTGAGCCAGATCAGCCGCGGCCACAAGAACTCGCTGTGGCTCGAGCTGACCGGCTCCGAGTCGTCGTTGCGCTGGGAGCAGGAGGCCGCCGAGCGGCTGTGGATCGGCCAGCGCGATTCCAGCTCGACCGTCGAGCGCGAGCAGGATCCAGCCCAGCTCGTCGGCGCTCCGTCGCCCCCGGCCGGTCACTCGGAGGGCTGGCCCGCCGCCCTGCGCGACCTGCTCCGGCCATTCTACGCGGCCATCGCGGCTGGCCTGCCGCCGGCCGTGCCGGGCGTCGAGTCGGCCTATCCGACGCTGTTCGATGGGGCCCGCAGCATCGCCCTGGTCGAGGCCGTCATGACCAGCGCACGCGAAGAGCGCTGGACGGAGGTCGGCTAGCCCGACGACGCCGGGCTCAGGCGGCCAGCTCGACGAGCACCCGGTTGGCGTGCCCCGCCTCGGCGAACCGCCCGAGGATCCTGCGCCGCGGACGGCCCTCGTTGGCGGCGATCGTCGAACAGGCCAGCCAAAGCCGGCTGCCCCGGGCAATCACCTGGGTTGGCGCCCCGCAGGTGCAGAACGGTTCGAGGTGGTCGGCGGCCTCGATCATTTCAAGAACGGTCTGGGAGTCAATCATGGTGCTGTCCGATGAATTACGATACGCTTCGTAGCGTATAGTACCAGCATGACACACAGCCCGCAACCAGTCGCCCGCCGCGGACGGCCGCGGAGCGATCGAGTCGAGCGGGCGATCCTCGACTCGGCCCGCGAGATCCTGGTGACCGACGGCTTCGCCGCGCTCAGGCTCGAGCACGTGGCGAGTCGGGCCGGCGTGGGCAAGACGGCGATCTACCGACGCTGGGGCTCCAAGGAGGCTCTTTCGCTGGCGGTCCTCGAAGAGCTCGGAGCGCCCCATATCCGGATCGCCGAAACCGGCAATACCAGAGCGGAGCTGCTGGCCGCCACGACCAACGCAATGACGGCTGTCGTGGACACGGACTTCGGCCCGGTGATCGAGGCCCTGATGTCGCAGATCGCCATGAACCCCGAGATCGGCGATCCGTTCCGGGCGACGATCGTCCAGGGTCGCCGCGACGAGATCCGGCGAGCCGTTGCCCGTGGGATCGCCCGGGGCGACCTGCGCCCGGATGCGGATGTCGAGATCGCAACGGAGCTGCTGGTCGGGCCGGTGTACTTCCGGCTGATGTTCGGCGGCGAGCTGACCGCTGAATTCGCCGAGCGCGTCGTCAGCGCGGTCCTCGACGGCTATGCCTCTCGCATTGACCCCTAGCCGAGCGGGCCGGCCGGCCGTACAGTGCGCGAGAGCGCAGCAGCGGGAGGTTGGGCTTGGACGTCATCCTCGTGGGTTTCATCGTGGGCTTCGTCTACGCCGGGTTTCGAACCGGCTTCCTGCTCCGCCTGCTGGGCATCATCTTCCTGCTCATCTCGTTCGTCGTGAGCGCCTACCTGCGCTACCCGATCGGGGCGATCGCGAGCCAGTTCTTTCCCCAGATCCCGTCCGACTACGCGGACCTGGTGGGCATGGCCATTGCCTTCCCGGCGATCCTGGCGATCCTCCATATCGTCAGCCGGGCGGTCCTGGGCAAGGTCAAGGTCCATGGGCTCGTGGCCGAGAGCACCGACAAGATCCTGGGCGCCATCCTGGGCGGGGTCGAGGCCGTCCTGATCCTGTCGGTCGGGATCGTGATCCTCGATACCTACTTCGGGACCAGCGCCAGCCTTGGGCCCGAGTTCCACGCGGGTGTGCTCAAGTCGGTGACCCAGGCGGTCAACGCATCCGAGACGGTCAAGCTCCTGCGGGACACGACGGTCCCATTCGTGCTGGCCGTCCTCGGACCGCTGCTGCCCAAGGACATCAGCACGATCTTCCCGGCCGGCCTGCCGACCCGCCTGCCGTTCCCGAACCCCTGAGAGAATCGTGCGTGCTGGAGGCTAGCTTCGGGCCCCCCGGCGCACGGGCGACGCGTCGCCCAGCCGGACCACGAAGCGAACGAAGAGTGCCGCTCCGGTCAGGCCGAACAGGATCAGGCTGGTGATGAGGATCGGCCACGCGAGCGCGTTGACGGTTCCGTCGGTGCCGACGGCGCTCAAGGCCCCGGGGACCCAGTCCAGCCCGATCCCTTTCAAGGCGTCGACCTGGTCGGCGGACTCGAGCCCGTAGATCTGGGGCACGATGTAGAGGACCGAGGAGATGACCAGTAACACGCTCACAATCTGGAATGTGCGCCGGTCATCGTCGGCGTCGCCGATCAGCTTGACCACCATCGCCCAGAGCAGGACCACGGCCGCCAGGGGAGCCGTCAGCGGCAGGCCCAGTCCGATGTACAGGTTTGGCATCAGGAACACGATGCTGAGGGCGAGCGTGATCGTCAGCAGCGCATCCCGCATGAGCACGTAGGACAGCCACCAGACATCGCCACCGAAGCGCAGCGTGAGCGTTCCGAGGAAACGCAGGATGTATGGGCGGGCGAAGTGCATGATCATCGCGAAGGCCCACAGCATCGGCAGGATGGCGGCCAGCGACAGGACCAGCCAACCGGCCCCACCGGACGTGAGCGCAGTCGCGAGATCGTCCGCGTTGAGCGGCGATGGGCTTGGCATCAGGACTCCTCCCCGACTGTCGGTGCGCCGCCCTGGCGCAGGTTGTAGATGACGGCGACCAGAGCGAGGATCCCGACCAGGGCCCCCGACAGGTAGCACAACGGCAGTGCGACGGCGTGGTTCTGGGAGCTGACGAGGAACCCCGCCAGCTGGTTCGCAGCGTCGGTCCCGATCTGGGTGACCTGGACGCCCAGGAGGTAGGGCACGATGTAGAGCGTGGCGCCCAGGCCAAGGAGCAGGACCTGGATCCGATACCAGCGCAGGTCCGCGTCGCCTCTGGTCACGAGCTTGATGAGCAGGACGGAGAAGGCGCACACGGCTGCCAGGCCGCCGGTGATCGGCAGGTTCTGCGCGCCGACGACGTCGGGGTAAAAGAAGATGAAGCTCGCAAGGAAGACCTGGATCAGCAGGATGTCGCGCAGGGCGACGTAGATGATCCACCACAGGTCCGCACCGAGCCGGAGCGAGAACCTGCCGACGTTGGCAGCCATGTACGGCCGGGCAAGGTAGAGCGCGACGGTGAGCAGCCAGAGGGCGACCAGGGCCGCCGCAATCGTGCCTTCGACGAACGATTCGCCTGCATCAAACAGGCCCGATACCTGGTCGGGGGTCATCCTTCTCCTCCTGCCTGGGTCACCATGGCCGGAACTACCCGATCGGCCGGCCCGCGACCGGCAATGACCTCGACGGTCGGACAACCGGCCAGCGCATCACAGCGGAAGCAGCGGCTGGCTTCGGACACGGCCACGGTCGGCGAAAAGCCTTCCTGCCGCGCGCCAAACGTCCGCTCGTCATCCACCGGGTGCGCCTGGATTGCTCGAGCTCGCGGTGCCAGGTCGAGCTGGATCAACGTCTCCTGAGGCGTCCGGTAGCGGACCGTCGCCATGACCTCGGCCTCGCCATTCGGGCTGCCGCCGAGATACTCATGAATGGCACCCGCGGCTCGCCGTCCGGCGGCCACGGCGTCGATGATCGTCTTCGGACCGGAGACGACGTCTCCGCCGGCAAACACGCCCTTGTGGCCGGTCGCGAGCGTCCGGGCATCGGCGACGATGCCGGCTGATGCTCCAATCTCGATCCCGGCGCCGACCGGCAGGATCGACGGGTCAGGCTCCTCGCCGATCGCCACGAGGACCGTCCCAGCCGCCAGCTCAGTCGCGCTGCCGGGAACGGGAGCCCAGATCGTGCGCCCGCCATCGAGCTCGCCGGTGGGAGCCTGGCTGATGATGCGCAAACCGGTCACGAATCCGTCGAGACCGACAACCTCGGTTACGCCGACCCCCGTCAGGATCTTGATCCCCTCGTTTCGGGCGGCCTCGACTTCCTCGGGCTGAGCCGGCATGTCGGCCGCCCCGCGGCGATAAAGAACGCTGACC
>CAVRHD010000009.1:0-90979 GCA_963720965.1 uncultured Chloroflexia bacterium
ATGACGACCTCGTCTCCGGACCGCGGATCGGGGTCGAGCCGCCGGCCGATCCGGCCGAGCAGGACCAGGTCGAGCGGCGAGTCGAGATCGGCGGCGAGCCGGCTGCGCCGGCCAAGGTCGGCAACCTCGATCCCGGCGCGCTCCGTGAGCCAGCGCGGGAGCGCGTTGTCACTGGCGAAATCGCCCGGCAGCGCGGCCAGCCAGTCGATGTCGGCGACGGCCAGGATGTCGGCCGAGAACCTGTTGTTGGCCAGCGCCCGGGCTGGGCCGCTGCCGCGGGCACAGGCCACGAACGAGCGTCGATCAGCCTGCGTCGCCTGCGGAATCGCCCCCGAGCCGAGAATCACCAGGCCGCTCCGCGGGGCGTCGGCAGCGGCCCGGGAACCGGCTTGGGCACGTACCTGGGCAACGGCTTCGGCCAGGCGGCTACCGAATGGCCGGCCGTCCGGCGGGCCGGCAACGATCCGGACCGTGTTCGCCCCGGCCCGCGCGAAGCCCGCGGCATGAATCCCGGCGAGACGGCCCCGTGCCGCGCCGAGCCGCCGCTCGAATGGACCGGCCGCGGGTCCGGGCTCCGGGTGGAAGATGAGGACCGTCACCTGGCGCATGGCTGGGAGTGTATGGGCGGGCGAGGTGGTCATGGTTCGCAGGCGGGTCCGGGCATACATCGCCCTGGGAGCCAATGTGGGCAGGCCCGAGGCCACCCTCGTGGCGGCGGTGCACGCCCTCGCCGCCCTGCCTGGGGTCCACCTCGCCGGCGTCTCGCGGCTGTATGCCACCGAACCGGTCGGGCTAACCGACCAACCCGAGTTTCGCAATGCCGTCGTGGCCCTCGACGTTCCTGCCGGCCCGGATCCGGCCAGCGGGGCCGTCGCCCTGCTGATCGCCCTCAAGGGCCTCGAGGCGGCCTTCGGCCGCCAGGCCCGGCAGCGCTGGGGGCCACGCGAGCTCGACCTCGACCTGATCGTCTTCGGCCGGGCACGCCTGGCCGTCGATCGACCGCCGGCGGGCCGTTCGACCGGGGCGAGCGCACAAGCGAGCGTCGCGAGCCACCTCCTCGAGGTGCCCCACCCGCTGGCCGTTGAGCGACTCTTCGTGCTCGCCCCACTGGCCGACCTGGCGGCCGGCCTGGTCCCTCCGGGCTGGTCGGAATCGGTGGCGACGGCTCGCCGCCGGCGAGAGATTGCCGAGGGTCCCTCGGCGGTTCGCCCGGTCGGCTCCTGGGATCCCGTCCGCAGGGAGTGGGCCTAGAGCCGGACGCTGGGTGGCCGGGACCGATCGAACATCTGGACCGTGTCGACAAACCTGACGTGCGCCTCGCGAAACGACATCACGAGCGAATGGGTCCGGGCTCCACCGCCGAAGAAGCGGACGCCGTCGAGCAGGTCACCCCCGGTGACCCCGGTCGCGGCGAAGACCAGGTTGCTGCCGGAGGCGAGGTCGGCCGTGAAGTACACCCGGCTCTCGTCGTCATCGTTGCCCATCCGCTTGGCTCGCGCCCGCTCCTCGTCGTTGCGGAACCGGAACCGGGCCTGGATCTCCCCACCCAGGCAGCGCAGGGCCGCGGCAGTGATCACGCCCTCCGGCGCGCCTCCGGTGCCCATCACGGCGTGGACCCCGGTGCCCGACACGGCCGTGCTGATGGCCGCCGACAGGTCGCCGTCGGAGATCAGCTTGATCCGGGCACCGGCCGCCCGGACCTCGGCGATCAGATCGGCGTGGCGGTCGCGCTCGAGGATCACGATCGTGATGTCGGCTACCCGCCGGCCGAGCGCTTCGGCGATCAGGTGGCAGTTCTCGGTCGGACTCTTGCGGATGTCGACCTTGCCGGCCACGACCGGTCCAACGCACAGCTTCTCGAGGTACGTGTCCGGGGCATGGAGGAGGCCGCCCCGCTCGGCCGCGGCCAGGACCGTGATCGCGTTGGCCTGGCCGTGGGCAACCAGGTTGGTGCCCTCGAGGGGATCGACGGCGATGTCAACGGCAGTGGCGGCCCGTCGGGCGGCCACGCCCTTGCGGCCCACCTCTTCGCCGATGTACAGCATCGGGGCCTGGTCACGCTCGCCTTCGCCGATCACGATCGTGCCGGCCATGTCGATCTCGTCCATGGTCCGGCGCATGGCCTCGGTGGCCGCGCGGTCGGCGTCGTCCTTGGCCCCCCGGCCCATGTATCGGGCCGAGGCGATGGCCGCGGCTTCGGTGACCCGGACCATCTCCAGAGCGAGAAGCGGCTCCATGGGGCGGTCCTCCGGTTCGATCGAGCTGCGGATCAGTGGCGGAAGTGGCGGCGGCCGGTGAAGACCATCGCCAGGTGGTGCCGGTCGGCAACCTCGATTGCCATCTCGTCACGAATTCGAGCCACCCGGCTGGATGATCGCACTCACCCCGGAGTTGGCGGCCAGGGCGATGCCGTCAGGGAACGGGAAATAGGCGTCGCTGGCCATGACCGACATCCGGGCCCGGTCGCCGGCGCGGCGGAGGGCGACTTCGACCGAGACCTGGCGGCTGGCCTGCGCTGCGCCGATCCCGACGGTCGCCCCATTTCGGGCGAGGATGATCGCGTTCGACCGGACGTGGCGAACGGTCCGCCAGGCAAACAGCAGGTCGGTCAGCTCCTCGAGGGTCGGCCGGCGCCGGGTCACGACCTGGAGCTGGCGCTTGTCGAGCTCGAGCGAGTCCTGGCTCTCGACCAGGAGGCCGCCGCTGACCCGCTTGAAATCGAGGTTGGCGATGCCGTAGTCGCGCAGGCCTTCGGACGGGTCGGGCGGCACGGACAGCAGCTCCAGGCCGGACTTCTGGCGCAGGATTCCGAGGGCCGATTCGGAGAAGCCAGGGGCGATCACCGCCTCGTATGAGCTGGCCGCGATCTCCCGGGCGGTCGCCCCGTCGAGCTCCCGGTTGACCCCCACGATGCCCCCGA
Organism: uncultured Chloroflexia bacterium; assembly: GCA_963720965.1. Classification (GTDB taxonomy): domain Bacteria; phylum Chloroflexota; class Limnocylindria; order Limnocylindrales; family CSP1-4; genus Palsa-1033. The sequence continues at coordinate 2,921 of CAVRHD010000009.1, forward strand.
ACGAGGCTACCGGGTCGGTCTCCAGGGCGTGCCGGTAGGCCTCCACGAGCTCGTCGTGGGAGGCCATCCCGACCGGGTCGGTGTGCTTGACGATGGCCACCGTCGGAGCGGTGAAGTCCTGGGCGATCCGATAGGCGGCGTCGAGGTCGAGCAGGTTGTTGAAGCTGGGCTGGCCACCCTGGAGCAGGTGGGCATCGGCCAGGGAGCCGCTGCGGTGGGTCGTCTCCCGATAGAAGGCGGCCCGCTGGTGGGGGTTCTCGCCGTAGCGCAGGTCCTCGACCTTCTCGAGGACCATCGCCAGACGGCTCGGGAACTGGGTGCCGGAGACCTGGTCGATGTATGCGGCGATCTCTGCGTGGTAGGCGGCGACCATCCCGAACGCCTCGGCGGCCAGCTGCTGGCGCAGCTCACCGGACAGCACGCCGAGCTCGCGCAGCTCGCGGGCGACCCGGCCGTAATGGGTTGGATTGGCGATGACCGCGACAGCCGCGTAGTTTCGGGCGGCGGCCCCGATCAGGGCCACGCCCCCGACGTCGATCAGCTCGATGACGTCGGCCAGGGCGACCTGCTTGGCACCGACCTGCGGAGCGAACGGCTTGACGTTGACGACCACGATGTCGATCGCGCCGATGCCGTGGGCCGCCAGCTCCTCGAGCTGGGCCGGGTCGTCGCGCCGGGCCAGAATCCCGGCGTACACGGCGGGGTGGAAGGTCTTGACCTGTCCGCCGACGAGCGGCGGGACGTTGGTCAGGTCCGATACCGAGCCGACCTCGACTCCGTCCTCGGCAAGGTAGTCGCGGGTCCCGTCGGTCGCGAAGATCTCGACGCCGAGGCCCAGCAGCTCTCGCGCGAAGGTGCTGATGCCATCACGGCTGGCCACCGAGACCAGGGCTCGCACCCGGGCTACCTCCCTCCCGCGTTCGCGGTCGTCGCGCCCCCTGTATCACGACCGACCGGGTCGCGTCCGGGCGCGTCGGGGTCGTTCCTCGGCCGGCGGTGCCGCACCTGCGCCCGAGTATAGCGTTCCGGCGTGGCATACTCGGAACCCTCGCCCGGCCGCCCGACGGCCGGTTGGCCGAGGCGCCGCTGTTGAACCACCGCCTGAACCGTCGTCGTCCGACAGGGAGAATTCGAACCCGGTGAAGCTGTTCCCGTGGGAGTACCTGTTCGAGCCGTTCAGCTCGTCGGCGTTCCACGACCTGTTCTACCCGATCGCCTTCGGGTCGCTGATCATGCTCGTGGTCCTGTGCGTGATGTACGCCGTCCGGACGAGGCAGCTCCGCCACCACCCGGTCTACCTCGACCTGTACGAGTGGCTGCTGTGGACCGGGATCATCGGCTTCGGCCTGCTGATCATCTTCAGCATCTTCGTGTGGGACTTCCTGTTCGTGCTGGCCACGATCGTCACGACCTGCGCGGTCTTCCTGTGGATCCGCTTTGCCCACTTCCCACCGATCCTTGCGCTCTACGAGCAGAAGCTCGCCCGGCAGCGCTACGTGAGCCGCCAGAAGTACGCCCACCCGGACGCAACGATCCGGACGAAGTCGGCCAAGGCGACCCGGACGGTCAAGGCCGCGCCCACCAAGCGGACGCGCAAGCGCCGCTGACCTGGCCAGGCTCGACGATGGAAATCCGCCGGTTCGGGATCGGTCAGCGCCGTCCGGATGGCCCGGCCGGTACTCACAACGTCCAGGCGGCCGTCATCGAATCGGGGCCGGCCGGGGTCATCGCCGAGCTGGCCCTCGGCCGGCATGCGTCGATCGAGCCGCACACCAACCCGAATACGGCCTGGTTCGTGGTGATCGAAGGTGGCGGCTTCGTCACCGTCGGCCGCGATCGAGCCCGGGTCTTCGCCGGTGAAGCCGTGCTGTGGCCGGCCGGCCTGCCCCACGGAGCCGATACCGAGCTCTCGGAGATGCGCGCGATCGTCGTCGAGTTTCCCGCGGCCGAGGTCGTCCCGGCCTTGCTGGACGGACGGGCCGAGCTGCTCGAGGCGGCTCCGGGGGAGGGCCGGCTGATCGATGAGCGGGCCGCCGCCTATGACCCCCGCTACGGCGAGCCGCGCTAGGTCGTTCGTGGCCGTGCCTGGCCGTGCCGTCGCGCCGGGCCCGGGGTTGCGCCGGACCCTTCGTTCCACGGCGCTCCAGCGTCCAATCGCGGCTGCTTCTGGGTCGAAACATGAGGGCCATTTCTAGCGGACGAAGTTCCAGGCGCCACCAGCGGATCCCGACCCCAGATCGGGCCTTGGGTCGACCCAAATATCACGGCCATTACTGGAGTGCGGTGCAAAGCCGCCTCAGCGCGGCTCCAGGCGGCAAGCTAGCAATGGCCCTTATACGCAGCGGCAAATCCGGGTCCCGACGCAGGCGCGGTGACGGCGAGCCGCGCTAGGACTTCGCCTGGATCCGGAGCAGGTTGCCGGCGGGATCCCGGATCGCGCAGTCGCGGATTCCGTAGGGCTGGTCCGTCGGCTCCTGGACGACCTCGGCGCCGCTGGCTTCCAGCTGGGCGAACGTGCCGTCGAGGTCCTTCGACGACAGGACAAGGATCCCGAAGCTGCCCTTGGCCATCATCTCCGCGATCGTGCGCTTCTCGTCATCGGTGATGCCGGGCGTGGCGAACGGCGGATAGAGCACGATCGAGGTGTCGGGCTGGTCGGCAGGCCCGACCGTGATCCAGCGCATGCCGCCGTAGCCAACGTCGTTGCGGACCTCGAAGCCAAGGGTGTCGCGGTAGAACGCGAGCGAAGCGTCCGGGTCCTGGTGGGGCAGGAGGCTGGAGAGGATCGTCAGGTCCATGCCGCTCACTTTGCCCGTGGTCCGATGAGCACCGGCTCCTGATTCCTGATCGGCCTGGTTACCTGCTTGGCCACGCACGACGGGATTCCCTCCGTGGCACCCAGGGCCTCGCGGCGATAGGTGCTGGGCGGCACGCCGACCAGCTCGGTGAAGCGGGTGCTGAACGTGCCCAGCGACGAGCAGCCGACCGCGAAGCAGACCTCGGTCACGCTCAGGTCGCCACGGCGCAGGAGGGCCATCGCGCGCTCGATCCGGCGGGTCATCAGGTAGCCGTAGGGCGACTCTCCGTAGGCCAGCTTGAACTCACGACTGAGGTGCCCGGCCGACATGTGCGCACCGCGGGCGAGCGCCTCGATGTCGAGCGGCTGCTCGAACTCCCGGTCGATCCGGTCGCGGACGCGACGCAGCCAGGCCAGGTCCTGGAGGTGCTGCGCCGAGGCGCCGGGATGGTCATGGCCAGATCGTGCCACAGACCAACCCGAAAGGCCCACGGGTGGGCCAACGGTGAGCACACCGGCGATCAGTTGCGCACGTAGGCCGCAAGATGCTGGCCGGTCAGGGTCGAGCGAGCGGCCACGAGGTCGGCCGGCGGGCCCTCGAAGACGATCCGGCCGCCGTCGTGGCCCGCGCCTGGGCCGAGGTCGATGATCCAGTCGGCGTGGGCCATGACCGCCTGGTGATGGGCGATCACGATGACGGACTTGCCGGCATCGACGAGCCGGTCGAGCAGGCGGAGAAGGTTGTCGACGTCGGCGAGGTGCAGTCCGGTGGTCGGCTCGTCGAGGACGTAGATGCCTCCCTTGTCGGCCATGTGGATGGCGAGCTTGAGCCGCTGCCGCTCACCGCCGGACAGGGTGGTAAGGGGCTGGCCGAGCTTGAGGTAACCGAGCCCGACGTCCTCGAGGCGCTCCAGGATCGACGCGGCGGCCGGGGTCCTCGCCGGGCCGTCGCCGAAGAAGGCGCGTGCCTCGGCAACGGCCAGGTCGAGCACCTCCGCGATGTTCAGCCCGCCGAACCGCAGTTCCAGGACCGCTGCCTGGAAGCGCTTGCCTTCGCAGTCCTCGCAGACGGTTGCCACGGTCTCCATGAAGCCGAGCTCCGTGTAGATCATCCCGTTGCCGTTGCAGGTGGGGCAGGCGCCCTCGGAGTTCGAGGAGAACAGCGCCGGCTTGACGTTGTTGGCCTTCGCGAACGCGCTGCGGATTGGATCGAGCAAGCCCGTGTACGTGGCGGGGTTGCTCCGGCGCGACCCGTGGATCGCACCCTGGTCGATCGACACCACGCCTGCACCGGCGGGGATCGACCCGTGCACGAGCGAGCTCTTGCCCGAGCCGGCCACACCGGTCACGACGCACAGCACTCCGAGCGGGACGTCGACGTCCACGTTGTGCAGGTTGTGCGAGTCCGCCCCGCGAATCTCCAGGGTGCCAGTTGCGGTCCGGACCGCGTCCTTGAGGGCCGCTCGGTGGTCAAGGTGTCGGCCGGTGAGGGTGTCTGACGCCTTTAGCCCTTCAACCGTCCCTTCGAAGCAGACCGTGCCGCCGCCGGAGCCTGCCCCGGGGCCGAGGTCGACGATGTGGTCGGCGATCGCGATGGTCTCTGGCTTGTGCTCGACGACGAGCACGGTGTTGCCCTTGTCGCGCAGCTCGAGGAGCAGGTTGTTCATCCGCTGGACGTCGTGCGGATGGAGGCCGATCGTCGGCTCGTCGAAGACGTAGGTGACGTCGGTCAGCGCGGACCCGATATGCCGAACCATCTTGGTGCGCTGGGCCTCTCCCCCGGACAGCGTGCCCGAGGGGCGGTCGAGCGAGAGGTAGCCAAGGCCGATCTCGACGAACGAGTCGAGGAGGTGGAGCAGGCTGGCGACGAGTGGGGCCACGCCCTTGTCGTCGACGCCGCGCAGCCACTCGGCCGCGTCGGTGACCTGCAGGACGCACACGTCGGCGATGCTGAGGCCATTGACCTTCGACGAGCGCGCCGGCTCGTTGAGCCGGCTGCCGCCACATTCCGGACAGGTCTTGAAGACCGCGGCCCGATCCACGAACGCCCTGATGTGGGGCTGCAGCGAGTCGACGTCCTTGCTGAACATCGACTTGCGGATCTTCGGGATGAGCCCGTCATACGAGATGTTGATGCCCTTGGCCTTGATCTTGACCGTCTGCTTGTAGAGCAGGTCGTGGCGCTCTTTCTCCGAGTAGTCCTTGATCGGCTTGCGCGGGTCGAAGAAGCCGGACTCGATGAACGTCGCCACCATCCAGCCGTCGGCGGTGTACCCCGGCACCAGGATGGCTCCCTCGATGAGCGACTTCGACTCGTCGATGATCATGGACAGGTCGAGGTCCGAGACGGTGCCCCGCCCCTCGCACTCGGCACACATCCCGCCGAGGTAGACGGCGTCTTGGACGATCTTCTTCTCGCCCTTGGGACCGGTCATGACGCCGCTCGCCCTCGTCGTCGGGATGTTGAAGGAGAACGCAGTCGGCCCGCCGATGTACGGCTTGCCGAGGCGGCTGAACAGGCTGCGCAGCATCGCGTGGGCGTCGGTGACGGTGCCCAGCGTGGAGCGCGGATTCGCACCCAGGCGTTCCTGGTCGACAAGGATTGCCGTGGTCAACCCTTCGAGCACGTCGACCTCGGGTCGCGGCAGGTTCGGCATGAACACCTGGACGAACGTCGAGTACGTCTCGTCGATCAGCCGGCGCGACTCCGCGGCAATCGTGCCGAAGACGAGGGAGCTCTTGCCCGAGCCGGAAACGCCGGTGAACACGGTCAGCCGGCGCTTCGGGATCTCGACGCTGATGTTCTTGAGGTTGTTCACCCGGGCGCCCTGGACCCGGATCAGGTCGTGGCTGTCCGCCTCAGGCAGGGCCGGCGACGGGGGGTTGTGCGCCGTCGCCTCGGAGTTGGGAGCGGCCTTCACCGGTCCTGGATCAACCCCAGCACGTTGCCGTCGGGGTCCTTGAAGGTGGCCACCAGCCGGCCGTTGCCGACGTCCCGTGGGGCGTCCTTCACAGTGGCACCGGCGGCGGTCACGTCGGCCAGCTTGGCCTCGATGTCGGCCACGTGCCAGTAGGCGACCGGCGACGTCTGCCCGCCACCGCCGGGTACGAGCCCGATCTGCTGGCCCTCGGCTTCATAGCCGACGTAGTACGGCGCGTCCGACTGGGGCTCGATGCCGAGCAGGGCGGTGTACACGGGCTTGGCCTTGGCCAGGTCGGTCACGGGATGGAGCACGGTCTTGATTCCCAGTGTGCCAGTCATGTCTCTCTCCTCGAGCGCGTGCGTGGTGATGCCCATGCCGGTCACTCTACCCGCGCCTCGGTGACGAGCGCTTCTCGAATTCCTGACCGGGTCGTTTCAGGACGCTGCTCGTCATGCCCCGGCTCGTTGGGCAGGGCACTGAGGTCGGTCGGGTTCGATATGACTGCCATTGCTAGCCGCCCGAGCCTGGCCGCATCCCTGGTTGTTTCCGCGACAATTCCAGGCGCGGAGGGTCCCGAACATCAGGGCCATCGCTGGAATGTCCGGTAGATCGAGAATCCGAGCGTTGCTGGCTGCGGGTTAGTAATGCCCGTCATATCGAGTCCCGCGATGCACCGTTAGAGGCGCCAACTGGACCCGGAACGGAACCGCAGAGGAGCGCCGCCGCTGGCCGCGACGGCGGGGCGGCTCTCGGAACGCCGCGCGCCAGGAACGGAACGCCGCGCGCCGGGAACGGAACGCAGCCGGGGCGGGGAATGCTAGACGGGCTCCCCGAGCGCGGCGACGACCGCGCCGAGCTGGCCCAGGATACGGGCCGTGGCGCCCCATACATGCAGCCCTTCGATGCGGTAACCGCCATAGCGGAGGGGCCAGTCGCGCACCGTTCGCTCGACGATCTCGATCGGGGCGTCGGGCAGGAATGCCGCCAGGGGCGCCTCGATGATCCGGGCGACCTCGGCCGGAGATCCGCGTAAGAGCGGCCGGTTCTGGCCGATGGCCACGACCGGGGTCAGGCTGAATCGACTGACCGGGATGCGCAGGACCTCCAGCCGGCCGACCACTCGGACCGCCGCCGCGATCGGGTCGAGGGCCACCTCTTCGGCAGCTTCGCGCAGGGCGGTCGCCTCAAGGTCGGCATCGTCCGGTTCGACCTTGCCACCCGGGAACGACACCTCGCCACTGTGCAACCCGTCGTAGGTTGCTCGCTCGGTCAGGATCACGACCGCGGACCCGTCCGCTCCCGGCACGACCAGGACGAGGACCGCGGCCGGACGATCACCGGCCACTTCGTCCAGGCGCAGCTCGGCTCGGGGACGCCCGTCGGTGAACACCGGCAGCAGGGCGGCGGGGCCGGGCGGCAGCCCGCCTGGTCGGACGTGGACCGTCCCGGCCAAAGCCGTCCCGTCGAATCGATCGGGCAGCCGGGCGAGACGCTCGGCCGCCTCCTCGAAGCGCATCAGTTGGGCAGGTTCCCGCCCGGCGTCCCGCTCGGGGTACGAGGCGGGTCGATGTCGGGCACATCGAAGATCGCCGGGCTTCGCCGGCCGTTCCGACCGCCCCGGGACGAGCCCTTCGAGCCCGATCGGGCATCACGCTGGTCGGTCGCATCGACGGCCACGCTCGCATCGCCCGAGCTGAACACGACCGCCCCGCTGTTCAGGTCCGCATCGGCCAGGATCCGGTCGCCCGGCTTGAACCGGCCCTGCAGAAGGGCGCGGGCCAGTGGGTTCTCGACCAGGCGCTGGATCGTGCGCTTGAGCGGCCGCGCGCCAAAGGCCGGATCGTGGCCGTCGCGGGCGATCAGGGCGCGGGCCGCCGGGGTCAGCTCGAGGGCCAGCTCCTGGCCGGCCAGCCGCCGCGCTAGGTCGGCCAGCAGGAGGTCGACGATCGCGCCAAGCTCGGCATCGGTCAGCGAGCGGAACACGATGATCTCGTCGATCCGGTTCAGGAATTCCGGCCGGAACTGCTGGTGGAGGGCCTCGTTGAGGCTCGACTTCATCGCCTCGTAGTTGGCCTGTTCGTGGCCGCCCGCGGCCGCGATCAGGTCGCTCCCCACGTTGCTGGTCATGATCACGACGGCGTTGCGGAAGTCGACCGTCCGGCCCTGGCCATCGGTCAGCCGGCCGTCGTCGAGGACCTGGAGCAGGATGTTGAACACGTCCGGGTGGGCCTTCTCGATCTCGTCCAGCAGGACGACCTGGTACGGTCGGCGGCGGACCGCCTCGGTCAGCTGGCCACCCTCTTCGTAGCCGACATAGCCGGGAGGCGCGCCGACCAGCCGGCTGACCGAGAACTTCTCCATGTATTCGCTCATGTCGATCCGGACCATGGCGCTGTCGTCGTCGAACAGGAAGCCGGCGAGGGCCCGGGCGAGCTCGGTCTTGCCGACCCCGGTCGGACCGAGGAACAGGAAGGAGCCAATCGGACGCTGCGGATCCCGCAGGCCGGCCCGGGCCCGGCGGACAGCGTCGGCGACCGCTTCGATCGCCTCGTCCTGGCCAACGACACGCTGGTGGAGGCGCTCCTCCATGTGGACGAGCCTGGCCATCTCGCCTTCGAGCAGCTTGGTCACCGGGATGCCCGTCCACGAGGCCACGATCTCGGCGATATCGTCGGCGTCGACCTCTTCCTTCAGCAGCCGGCCGGGGCCGTCCAGCGCGGCGATCGCGGCTTCCTGCTCGCGCAGGCGCTCCTGGAGCTCGATCAACGTCCCGTATTTGAGCTCTGCCGCGCGGCCGTAGTCGGCCTCGCGCTCGACCTGCTCGATCCTCGTCTGGAGTCCTTCGAGCTCGGACTTCGTGGTCCGGATGGCGCTGATCGCGTCCTTCTCGGCCTGCCAGCGCTGCTTCATCCCGCCGGCGGCCTCGTCGATCTCGCTGAGCTCCCGCTGGAGCACCTCGAGACGAGCCTTCGACGCCTCGTCCTTCTCCTTGCGCAGGGCCTCCCGCTCGATCTCGAGCTGGATCCGGCGCCGCTCGAGCTCGTCCAGCTCGATCGGCATCGAAATCAATCTCCATCCGCAGCCGGCTCGCGGCCTCGTCCACGAGGTCGATCGCCTTGTCGGGCAGGAAGCGCTCGGTGATGTAGCGGTTCGACAGGGTGGCCGCGGCGACGAGGGCCGAATCGGTGATCCGGACACCGTGGTGGACTTCGTAGCGCTCGCGCAGGCCGCGCAGGATCGAGATCGTCTCCTCGACGCTGGGCTGGTCCACGACGACCGGCTGGAAGCGCCGCTCGAGGGCGGCGTCCTTCTCGATGTGCTTGCGGTATTCGTCGAGGGTGGTCGCGCCGATCGTGTGCAGCTCGCCCCGGGCCAGCATCGGCTTGAGCAGGTTGCTGGCGTCCATCGCGCCTTCGGCCGCGCCCGCACCGACCACCGTGTGGAGCTCGTCGATGAACAGGATCACCCGGCCCTCGGAATCCTTGATCTCCTTGAGCACGGCCTTCAGGCGCTCCTCGAACTCGCCCCGGAACTTGGCCCCGGCGATCAGGGCGCCGAGATCGAGCGAGATCACCCGCTTGTCGCGCAGGGTCTCGGGCACGTCGCCGCGGATGATCCGCTGGGCGAGGCCCTCGACGATCGCCGTCTTGCCCACGCCCGGTTCGCCGATCAGGACCGGGTTGTTCTTGGTCCGCCGACTGAGGACCTGGATGACCCGCCGGATCTCGTCGTCGCGGCCGATGACCGGGTCGAGCTTGCCTGCCCGCGCCTCGGCGGTCAGGTCGCGGCCGTACTTCTCGAGGGCCTGGTAGGTCGATTCGGGGTTGGCCGAGGTGACCCGTTGTCCGCCGCGGACGCTCTGGAGCGCCTGGAAGATCGCTTCGCGGCCCGCGCCGTGGCGCTCGAGGAGCGTCTGTGCCTCGCCACCCGACTCGGCCACGCCGAGGAGCAGGTGCTCGGTCGAGACGTACTCGTCGGTCAGCCGGCGGGCCTCTTCCTCGGAGCGTTCGATCACCCGCTTGGCGCGCGGGTCGAGGCTGATCTGCCCGCCCTGGACCCGGGCGCGCTGGGCTAGCGCCGCCGCGAGCTCGCCCCGGAAGGCGGGCAGGTCGACGCCGAGGCGGCGCAGCGTCTCCGCCGGGATGCCCTCATCGGGCTCGATCAGGGCGGCCAGGATGTGCTCGGAATCAAGGATCGGGCTGTCCAGGTTCTGGGCGTTCTGCTGGGCGGCGACGATCGCTTCCTGGGCCTTCTGGGTAAATCGGTCAAGTTGCATGGCTGGCTCGCTGTTGGTTCGAGGGGTTATTGAGCCCGCGGATCGGGCTGGTCGATCAGGTCGAAGAAGGCACCGGCGGCGGCTCCGGCCTCGTCACTGAGGTTCGTCGGCAGGACCACCCGGACCGTCACCAGCAGGTCGCCGCTGGGCTTCACGCCCTCCTTGGGCTTGAGCCGGGGCATGCCCTGGCCGGCCAGGCGGAAGGTTCGGCCCGCCTGGGTTCCGGCGGGGATCTTGAGGAGCACCTTGCCCTTGAGCGTTCCGACCGGCACTTCGCCGCCGATGAGCGCCTCGCGCAGGGTGATCGGCAGCTCCCGGGTCAGGTCGGCGCCCTTGCGACCGAACGTGCGGTTCGGCGTGACCCGGGTGACCAGGTCGAGGTCGCCACCGCCGGCGCCCTTGCCCCGGAGCCGGATCCGGCTGCCAGTCTCGACTCCGCGCGGTACGGATACCTCGAGGCGCTTGCCGTCCAGCTCGAGCAACCGGCTCGTCCCGTGGAAGGCCTCTTCGAGGCTGACCTCGACGTCGGCCTCACTGGTCACCTGGCCCCGGGCCGAAGCGGCCGCGCCGCCGGGGGCCGGACCGGCCTGTCCGCCACCGTCCATGTTCAAGCCAGCCAGGATGTCCTCGAAGGACGCCCCGCCGACGGGCCGCGATCCGCGGCCGCCGCTGGCGGGCGAGGCCTGGGCGTCCCCCGCCGCCGCGCCGAAGAAGGTCCGGAAGAAGTCGCTGAAGCCATCGCCGTCGGCGCTCGTCCGAAACTCGTAGCGGACGCCACCCGGCGTGCCGGCCCCGGCGAACCCGCCGGCTCCGGCGAAGGGATCGCTTCCGCCGCGTCGGCCGGTGCCGCCCGGCCGGCCGGCTCCGGCCTTCGAAAGGGCCTCCCAGTTGGCCCCCAGGCTGTCGTACTTCGATCGCTTCTGGGGATCCGAGAGGACCTCGTTGGCCTCGTTGATCTCCTTGAACTTCGCCTCGGCGGCCCGGTCCCCCGGCTTGACGTCGGGATGGTGCTGGCGGGCGAGCTTGCGGAAGGCGCGCTTGATCTCGGCCTGGGACGCATCGCGCTTGACGCCCAGGCTGGCGTAATAGTCCCGGTAATCCATCATCTCAGGTCCTCCGGGCGGTCTCGCCCACCACCTGAGCCGGTCGGACCGGCCGCTTGGTCAGCGGCGGGTCCGATCATGCTGGGCGGCGCCGGACGCAGGACTCACTCGCGGCCGGTGGGTGACGGCTCCCTGGACAGCGACCGGCGGCTGGTCGGTCGGCGGGAATGTCTGGCGGACGGGATGTCCGCCTTCAGTCGCCGGGTCGCGACCGGGCACCGGCGCCGGGCGAGGAGCCAGGGGCCGGGGCTTGCGCCGGAGGGCATTGTCGAGGACCTGGGTCATCTCATCGACCGTGACCAGCTTGATCTGCTTGCGGATCTCGTCGGGGATGTCGCGCAGGTCACGCTCGTTCTTCTTGGGCAGGATCACGACCCCGGCACCGGACAGGTGCGCGGCCAGGATCTTGCTCTTCAGGCCACCGATTGGCAGGACCCGCCCGCGGAGGGTGATCTCGCCGGTCATTGCCACATCCTTGCGGACCGGGATGCCGGTCAGCGCGCTGACCATGGCCGTGGCCATCGTCACGCCCGCCGACGGGCCGTCCTTGGGGATGCCGCCGGCCGGGACATGGATATGGAGCGTGTTCTTCTCGAAGACCTCGCGCTCGATGCCCAGGCTGGCCGCGTTGGCCCGGATCCAGGACAGGGCGGCCCGGGCGGACTCGCGCATCACTTCACCGAGCTGTCCGGTGAGGATGAAGTCCTCCTTGCCCTCCATCTTGGTGACCTCGACCGCGACGATGTCGCCGCCAGCCTCGGTCACGACCAGGCCTGTTGCGGCCCCGGTCTGGTCCTCGGACTCGAGCTCGCCGTACTCCCAGCGCGGCGGGCCGAGGTACTGCTCGAGCTTCCGGACGTCAACCACGGTCTTGCGCTTGCGGCCCTCGGCGACGCTCCGGGCGACCTTGCGCATGACGTTGGCGATCTCACGCTCCAGGTTCCGAACGCCCGCCTCCTTGGTGTACGCCTGGACCAGCCGGACCATCGCCTCGGGCGTCAGCTCGACGAGCTTCGGGCTCAGGCCGTGGTTCTCCATCTGCTTCGGCACGAGGAAGCGCTTGCCGATCTCGATCTTCTCCTGCTGGGTGTAGCCCGGCAGCTGGATGATCTCCATCCGGTCGCGCAGGGCAGCCGGGATCGGATCGACGAGGTTGCCCGTGGCGATGAACAGGACCTTGCTCAGGTCGAAGGGCACCTCCAGGTAGTTGTCCTGGAAGCTGTTGTTCTGCTCCGGGTCAAGGACCTCGAGGAGGGCCGAGCTCGGGTCGCCCCGGAAGTCCATCCCGATCTTGTCGATCTCGTCGAGCATGAACACGGGGTTGTTCGTGCCCGCCGTCTTGACGTTCTGGATCACCCGGCCGGGGAGTGCCCCGATGTAGGTTCGGCGATGACCGCGGATCTCCGCCTCATCGTGGATTCCGCCGAGGCTCATCCGGACGAACTTGCGGCCCATCGCCCGGGCCACGCTCTTGCCGAGCGAGGTCTTGCCCACGCCGGGAGGTCCGACCAGGGCCAGGATGGGCGAGCGAATCGTGTCGGCCAGGACGCGCACCGCGAGGTATTCGAGGATCCGCTCCTTGACCTTCTCCAGGCCGTAGTGGTCCTCGTCGAGGATCCGGGCGGCTTCGCGAATGTCGAGCTGATCGTCGGTCGAGACGCTCCAGGGCAGGCCGACCAGCCAGTCGACATAGGTCCGGATCACGCCGACCTCGGGCGAGGCGGACGGGATCCGGCTCATTCGATCGACTTCCTTGATCGCCCGGGCCTTGATGTCGTCGGGCATGCCGGCCGATTCGACCTTCTCGCGCAGCTCGTTGATCTCGGCCTGCTGGGGATCGTCCTCACCCAGCTCGCGCTGGATTGCCTTGAGCTGCTCGCGCAGGATGTACTCGCGCTGGGTCTTGTCCATCTCGGACTTGACCTCGGACTGGATCCGGCCCTTGAGCTCGAGGATCTCGACCTGCCGGGCAAGGAAGTTGCTGACGAGCTTCAGGCGCTCGGTGACGTCGATCGTCTCGAGCAGCTCCTGGCGCTGTTCCGTGGTCATGTCCGGGCTGTACGCGATCATGTCGGCGAGCAGGCCTGGATCGGTGATGTTCCGGGCGGCCACCGCCGCCTCGGGCGGGACCGGTGCACCGTTGGCAACGTAGGCTTCGATCTGGGCCTGGACCGAACGCATCAGGGCCTGGATCTCGACGCCGGCCGGGGTCGTGTCGGGCAGGTGCTCGACGGTCGCCAGCAGGTACGGCGAGGTGGCGCTGAAGCCGGTCACCTTGAGCCGGCTCTGGCCCTGGACGATTGCCCGAACCGTACCGTCCTGGAGCTGGACGACCTGGGCGATCTTGGCCAGCGTGCCGACCTGGTACAGCTCGGATGGATCGTTGATGTCTTCCATCTCGGCCGAGCGCTGGGTGACCAGGGCAATGGGTCCGCCGTTGGCCACAGCCGCATTGAGGGCGGCGACGCTCTTGTCGCGTCCGACCTGGAGCGGAACGATCATCTCGGGAAAGATCACGGTCTCGCGCAGGGCGACCAGGGGCAGCTCACGCACGAGGCTGTCGGACGGTTTGGTCTCGCCCTTGGACGAGGCGGCAGTCGCCCCATCATCCGCGCTCGCGCGCTTGGTTCGTCGCCTTGGTTCCGGCTTGCCTTCCGGATTCGACGGTTTACTGGCCATTGCCTGGTTCTCCTTGTCGACGGCGCGTGTCCGTCGTGCGTTGGTCACGGTATCGGGTTCTCGCTCGTCCGCCAGCGGACGAATCTCCTACGGTGCTCGGTTGGTGGTGGGTGGGTTGAGGTGCGGCTCAGCGGGAGACTCACCGGCTGAGTTGGCTGGGGTCGGGTGTGATTTAGTGGACGTGGCGGCTGCCCGGTCGGTTTCGTCCTGGGCGTTGGCTTCGTCGAAGAGGGTCTCCAGGATTCGCATCCCGAGTCGCTCCTCGAGCTCGAACAGGACCCTGATTCCGGCGAGATTGACGCCGCGGTTCTGGGTCAAGTGGCGGATCCACAGGATCCGGCGGACGTCTTCCTCGCTGTACAGCCGAATGTTGGTTGCCGTCCGGGCGGGACACAGCAGGCCCTCGTCCTCGTAGATCCGAAGGGTCCGCGGGTGGGCACTCACGATGCTCGCGGCCACGCTGATCACGTAGACGGGACGGGTGGGGTCCCGGTCCGGCTGGCGCATCTCTAGGAGCTCGGGCGACAGTCCCCTGCCGCCTGCTTGATGAACATGATCGGAGTCTAGAACCCTACCAATGGCATTGTCAAGAGTGTGGACAGTATTCCTGCAGCAAGGATGGACAGATGTTCGTGTAGGTGGGCGGCTGCGTTCGTGCCGGCCCTCCGGCCGTGCTGGGCGGGGCGAGTGCCGCCGGGCGAGTGCCGCCGGGCGAGCGCGAGTGCCGCCGGGCGAGTCGGGGTGCTGGTTGCGACGCGACGAGCGGAGGTGCGGCCTCGCCACCGGCCCTTAAATTGACAAATCGTTGCTTGATCGAGGCTTACGCCGGATCGGCAGCTCTTTAGGGCTGGAGACTCGTCCCGCCCTGGGCATCTCCTGTCCGATTCGTGCTCAGACGCCGGCTGGGCAGCTGATCCGAAGGCGATACAGGGACTCCGACCGACCATAAGCCGCGATCCAGGAGTGATTTGTCACGAGCTGGACGGCCGACGGCGCGGCGGGCCGCCTCGCAACCCGAACCCAGCCTGACGGACGCCCGGCCGGCTTAGCCGCCTGGCCTCACGCGGCTCGCGCCGCCAGGCCGCCTCGCAACCCGAAACGCAGCCTCGCAACCCGAAAGCCAGCCTCGCAAGAACCCAGCCTCGTCGCCCGGCCGGCCTCCGCGCGCCGCCCGGCGCGGCCCGGCGAGCCTAGCGCTCCGGAACGGCCAGGGCGGGCAGCTCGATGGGGTCCGGAGCGATCCCGATGAGCTGGTCGTGGAGGGCGTTCTGGCATTCGGTCTTGCCGATGGCGATCACCTTGTCGCCCTCGGCCAGGACCGTGTCGGCGCGGACCGCGATGGCCACGTCGTCGCGGATCACGGCGAAGATCGCACAACCTTCGGGCAGCGGGATGTCGCGGGCATTCTGGCCGACGGCCGGCGAGGATGGCTGGAGGCGTGCCTCGATCAGCTCGAGCTCGCCGCCGCCAAGGGCCGCCAGGTGAAGCAGCTCGTGAACCGGGATGTCCTGCTCGATCGAGCCCAGGATCATCCGGGTCGGGCTGATCAGCTCGTCGACGCCAAGGTGACGGAAGAGCTCCTCGTTCTTGGGATTGTTCACCCGGGCGATGGTCCGAGGGACGTCGAAGTGGTGCTTGGCCATCTGGCAGATGACGAGGTTGTCCTCGTCGTCACCGGTGACGGCGGCCACGACGTCGGCCCGGTTGCAGCCGGCCTGGGCGAGGTACTTGCCTTCACAGCCGTCGTGGGCGACCACGATCGAGCCGATCTCATCGGAGATCTGCCGCGCACGGACCGGGTCCTTCTCCATCAGGACCACCTCGTGGCCCGAGCCCAGCAGCTCCTTGGCCAGGTAGTAGCCCACCTTGCCGCCGCCGATCACCAGCACGAACACGGCTCAGCCCTCCTGGTTCGTGGAGCCGCTCGTGACCGAGACGGCAGGTGATTGAGCCGGGTCGAGGGTGCGGATCGGGATGCCCGGTGAGGCGTCGCCTCCGCCCCCGGATAGCCCGATGACCGGGTCGCGCGCCAGCTCGGACCCTTCGGGGCCGTCGTCGTGGCGGTGCTGGTCGCTGCCGGATCGGACGCCGGGGACCACGGCGACCGGCAGCTTGAGGTGGGACAGGATCGCGTTGGTCATCAGGTCGGTCCGGCAGATCGTGGCGATGCCCAGCTCGGAGTAGGCCAGTGCCCGGAGCGGGTCATTGATCTTGGCGATCACCTGGCCGACCCGGAACGCCTCGGCCGCGAGCTGGGCGGCCATGATGTTCCGGTTGTCGCCCTCGGTCATCGCCAGGAACAGGTCGGCGTTCTCCACGCCGGCCCGCTCGAGGGTGTCTTCGTCGGTGCCGTCACCGCGCAGGGCATTGCCCTTGAACGTGCTCGGCAGCCGATCGAACGCGCTCGTCGAGATGTCCAGGATCGTGACCTCGTGGCCACCTTCGTCAAGCATCGTGGCGAGCATCGCGCCGACCCGGCCGCAGCCGACGATCACAGTACGCATGCTGGTCAACCTCGTGGACTCTCACTGATCGGTTCCCGGATCACCCACACCGCGCAGGGTGCGTTCGAGAACACATAGGGTACGGTCCGCCCGATCGCGAAATCGCCCCCGAATTGCTTGCGGAAGGGCAGGCCCAGGATCAACACGTCGGCGCCCCGCTCGCTGGCCTCGTCGACCAGCGCCGCACCGACGTCGCGCGCCTGGAGCAGCACGGTCTCGACGCCCTGGTGCTCGGATTCGCCGATCCCTTCGACCGCATCCAGGACCCGCTGGGCGTCTTCGGAGCGGCTGGCGATATCGGCTTCAAGGGGCAGGCTCCAGTCGATCTCGACCACGTGGACCGCGACGAGCTCGGCCTTCGCCGCACGGGCGGCCTGGCACGCGATCCGGACGATCCGGGCATCGCTGGGGCCGCCGTTGACCGCGAGGACGGCTCGCCGAAACGGCGGCTGGTGGACATCGGGCACGGCGGTCACGATACCACCGCGATCGGCTTCCGAACCGCCTCGGGCTAGGGTTCGGCGGCGCCTTCAGGCACCGGCGGATCGAACCGGCCCTCTTCCTCGCGCCGGTAGGGGGCGCTGACGACGACGGTGTGGGGCCGGCCGATGAGGACCGCCCGCAGCCGCTTGGCCGACTGGTTGTACAGGATTCGCTCCCACCAGTGCCGGGCAACGTACTCCGGGATGACGATGAACGTGATCGGTTCGGGCTTGTCCGGCGGCCACGCCCGGTCGAGGACGTCGAGGTAGGCCAGCAGTGGACCGATCAGCGCGCGGTAGGGCGACTCGACCACGACCAGGGGAACACCCGGGACCTGGCGTTCCCAGCTGGTGCGCATCGCGGCCGCCGCGTCGGGGTCCTCCGAGATGTACACGGCCCGGATGTCGGTGCTGATCGAGCGGCCGACGTTGACCGCCTGGACGACCGCCCGGGTCAGGCCGGGGATCGGGATGACCACGCGCTCCTCGCGGTGGGGCGGCAGGGCCACGAAGTCGGGCCGGATGGAGAGCTGTCGCTGCGACGCACCGTACTGGCGCGAGATGAAGAGCATCATCCCGACCAGGACCGGGATGAGGATGATCACCAGGTAGGCGCCGCTCGAGAACTTGACCGAGGTGACCACGAACAGGACCACCAGGGTCAGCACGCCGCCGAAGGCATTGACCGAGGCCCGCCACCACCAGCCCGGCTCGCGGGTCGTGATCCAGTGCTTGACCATCCCGGTCTGCGACAGGGTGAAGCACACGAACACGCCGACCGAATAGAGCGGGATCAGGGCGTGGGTGTCGCCGTTGAACAGGACCAGCAGCAGGAACGCGATCGTGGCCAGCAGGACGATGCCCCACGAGTAGGCCAGGCGGTCGCCCCGGAAGCTGAACTGGCGGGGCATGTAGCCGTCAGTGGCCAGGATGGCGGCCAGCCTGGGAAAGGCGTTGAAGCTGGTGTTCGCGGCCAGGAACAGGATCATCGCCGTCGATATCTGGAACAGGTAGAAGATCGGGCTCGCGCCGAAGACAGTGCCCGCCACGAGGGCCACCACGGTCGGCCCGCCGCTGTTGTCGACCGACGGCACGATGGCGAAGGCGTGGGCCACGATGGTGATCCCGATGAAGATCACCCCGAGCAGGACGGCCATCGTGATCATCGTGTTGGCGGCGTTCTTGGCCTCGGGCTTCTTGAATGCCGGGACCCCGTTCGCGATCGCCTCCACGCCGGTCAGGGCGACCGATCCCCCGGCAAACGCCCGCAGCAGCAGGAAGATGCTCAGCTGCTCGGTCCCCTGGGGCACCGCGTCGGGCTGCGGTGGCAGGGCGTGGGCCGTGCCCATCACGATCCGGGCGAAGCCACCGAACACGATCAGCAGGGCCAGGAAGGCGAACATGTAGGTCGGGACGGCAAAGATGTTGCCCGACTCGCGCAGGCCCCGCAGGTTCCCGATCGTGATCAGCGAGATGGACACGAACGCGATCTCGATCCGGTAGTCGTAGGCGGCCGGCAGGATCGACTGGATCTGCTGGATCGCCGAGGCGGTCGAGACGGCGACCGTCATGACGTAGTCGATGAGCAGCGCCGCCGCCGCGATCAAGCCGAAGATCGGCGCCAGGTTCTCGCGGGCGACGACGTATGCGCCGCCGCCACCCGGGTAGGCCCGGCAGACCTGGCGGTACGAGAACGATACGATCGTCAGGAGCAGGGCGATCGCGACCGATACGCCGATCGAATAGGCCAGCGCTCCGGCCGCGCCGGCGACGATCAGGACCCGCAGGATCTCCTCGGTCGCGTAGGCTGACGAGCTGATCGCGTCGGAGCTGAAGATGGCCAGCGCCTTCTTCTTGGCGAGCCGCTCGCCGATCTCCTCTTCGTTGGCCAGGGGCCGCCCAAAGACCAGGCTGCGAACCCGGAATCCGAACCGGCCGGCCGGCGTCAGGGGCAGGCTGGCGGCCTGCTTGGCGACCAGCTGCCCGGGTCCCGTGTACCGGAAGTAGGGAGTGTGCGGGCGCTCGACCCGGACGCGCCGATCGGCGAGCTTGCGCCCCGGCTGGGGGCGACGTCCGCCGATCATCCTGGGGTCGCGATTCCGACGATCTCCACCGGTCCTCCGTCTCGATTGCCTGCGACGGCCAAGGCTACCACTCGCCTTTGCCGATCTTCAGAATCCCTGGGCGATCCGCTCAATGCCGCGTGCCGGGAGCCTGGCCGCCCGCATCGCACGCTGGGTGGATCGGACGTCGTAGGGAGCTCGGACCCAGCTGACCTCGGCCTCCTCGGTATCGAGGACCAGGGCGCTCGCATCGGGATCGCCATCACGAGGCTGGCCGACGCTGCCGGGATTGACCAGGGCGCGCCGGCCCGCCAGGCCGAGCCTGTCGCCGGTCGCGGGCTCGATCGCAGTGACGGCCCCGGCACCCGCGGCGAGGTACGCCCAGGGCAGGTGAGTGTGGCCGAACAGCCCCCAGTCGGTGGGCATGGCCGCCAGGTTGGCCAGGGCGATCGAGTCGGTGACGATGTACTCCCAGGTCGGGTCGAGCGGGCTGCCGTGGACCAGGTTGTAAGCGCCGATCGTGAGCCGGGCCGGCAGGGCGGCCAGCCACTCGCGGGTCGCCGGTGCGATCGTCCGACGGGTCCACTCCATGGCTGCCCGGGCATCAACGTTGAAGTCCCTGATCACGTCGTCACCCGTCGCGGCCAGGTCGTGGTTGCCCTGGACGCCGCTGGCGCCGAGCTCGCGGAGCCGGTCGACGACAGCGTCCGGATCGGGTCCATAGCCGACCACGTCGCCGAGGTGCCAGATCGCGTCGACCGAGCCGATCCGGGCCAGGATCGCGTCGAGGGCCCGCAGGTTGGCGTGGATGTCGGACAGGACGGCGACGCGCATCAGCCCGAGGGTAGCGGGTCGCCCGGCGCGATGGGCTGCTGCCGGCGACGGGCCGGATCGCGCGGATAGCCCGGCGGGCTCGGCCGGACCTTGTCGATGATCACCAGGACGTGGTCCTCGAGGCCTGCCAGCGACACGGGAACGACGCTGGCCGGACCGCCGCCCAGCCGATCGATGGCGGCTCCGGCGAGGGCCAGCTCGGCGTCGAGCGGACGCCGCTTCCAGGCCACGAGGATGCCGCCCCGGACCACCAGCGGGAGGGCCAGCTCGGCCAGCTCGGCCAGCGGCGCAATCGCCCGGGCGACAACGGCCGGCCAGCGTTCCCGGTGGCGACGATCGGCGGCCAGCGACTCTGCCCGCCCGGCAAATACGTCGATGGCCCGATCGTCGGGGGTGAGGCTGGTCGACGTTGCGCTGTTCGAGATCGCGGCTGCCGCCGACAGGAATGCCGCCTTCTTGCCCACGCTCTCGACGAGCAGGGCTCGCCGGGCCGGCAGGGCGATCGCCAGGGGCAGTCCCGGATAGCCACCGCCGCTGCCCAGGTCAAGCAGGGCATCGCTGCCTTGCTCGCGCAGGACGCCGACGGCGGTGAGGCTGTCGAGGACGTGCTCCCGGACGATGGCCTCGGGGTCACGGATCGCGGTCAGGTTGATCGAGCCGTTCCAGGCGATCAGGAGCCTGACGTGGTCGACCAGGATCGTTCGTCCGGCGGCCGGCAGACCTGACAGTCCGAGCGCGTCGAGCCCCGAATTGAGCAGCTCGAGTGCTGCCGGCGGCAGGGCTGGCAGGCCCTCGACACGCGTCGGGAGCGGTTCGCGATCCTGGTTCACGCATCCTCCGGATCCGGGGAGGTGAACCGTCCGCTAGCGCTCCCGGCGTCGACGTATTCGCGCACCGGAGGCCGTTCGGTCTTCCGCGTCGCGTCCGGTTCCGGTCCGGGTCTCCCCGGGCCCCTCGCGTGCCACGTTACCCTGCGACCCTGATCGAGTGCGGATGCTGGACGCTAGGGGACGAACCCGGGCCAGTCAACGGGGTTATCCACGAAGTGCACATTGGATCGGCCGGGATGGTGGACAACCGGCCGGGTGGGCTGCTCAGGGACGGGCCGGGCCCGGCTCGGACTCTGGCTCGAGCAGCCCGGACCGGGCACCCTCGGCCTGCCGCATCGCCCGGATGACGGCGGCTTCCTCGAGCTTGATCTCCTCCGCCGCCAGGGCCCCTTCGAGGGTCGCCATGAGGAGCGCCGGTTCGACCTCGGTCGGGCCCGGCAGCGCCAGCACGAAGCTCGAGCCGGAATCGACGACCGAGGCGACATCGAGCCAGCCGCCCATGGCCCGGGACAGCTCCCGGGCGATCGGCAGGCCCAGTCCGGTGCCGGTGACCCGGGCATGGCCGGGCAGGCGATAGAAGCGTTCGAAGATGTGCGACCGGTCCTCGGCCGCAATCCCTTCACCGTCATCGCGCACGGCGATCAGGGCAACCTGGCCGTCGAACCAGCCGGCGATCTCGATCCGGCCGCCCTCGGCCGTGAACTTCAGGGCGTTGCCCGCCAGGTTGGTCAGGATCTGGGCCACCCGCCGGCGATCACCGACCGCGGCCCGGATGCGCGCCGGGAGGTCTGAGCGAAGCTCGATGTTGCGGGTCAGCCCGATCGGTCGAAGGCTGTCCAGGACCCGCCCGGCGACATCGGAAACGGAGAACGGCTCGAGCTCGAGGTTCAGGTTGCCGGCCTCGATCCGGCTCATCTCCAGCAGGTCGCCGACGAGCTCCGACATCGTTTCCACGATCTCGCGGCTGCGGTCCAGGAACTCCGAGCGGACGGCCGCGTCGTCGACCCGCCCATCGCCGATCAGGTCGAGATACCCGCCGAGGCCGGTCAGCGGCGTGCGCAGGTCGTGGGCGACCGTGGATACATAGCGTTCACGCTCGACGTCGCGGGCTCGCAGGTCCGCCGCCTCCCGTTCGACCGCGACCTGCTCGCTGACCAGCGCCAGGGCGACCGCCGCGTGGCGAGCGAGCTGTGGCGGAAGCTGGCGGCCAATGGTGTCCACGTCGGCCGCGACCGCCAGGTCGAAGCCGAGGATCACCCGGCCGCTGCTGGGGATCTCGATCCAGGCGTAATGGTGCTCGATCGGGCCGGTGCCGGCCCTGACCAGGCGGCCAGCGCCGCTTCGAGGCGGCTGTGCCGCCGGTGGATCGGCCACGGTGCGAGCGATCGCCACCGCCGCCGGGCCCCGCGCCGCTCGTTCGGCCCGCGAACCGGGTCCATGGGCATCGAGCCAGCCGGCCAGCGCCAGGGCGTCCTCGGCATCTTCGTCGTGAGCGGCGACCACCGCGATCCGGCGCTCGCCCCCGGCGGCCAGCACCGCCGCCCGGCGGGCGCCGACCGTCCCGGCCAATAGCTCGAGCAGGCCGGCCAGGCGCGCCTCGGCCGACAGGTCGGCGACGAGGATGTCGAGCGAACGAGCCAGCAAGGTCGTCTCGCGCCAGCTCATGCGATCGACGACGCGGCGCGACGACAGGCGGCGTTCGACGAACGCCGGGGGCGGACCGGTCATCGGCGCCGGCCGTGGACGGCGGGCAGGCGGCTCAGTCATTGGACCGATCGTCGCAGCCGGCGCGATCGGCCGAGATCACCCGATCGTCCTGCCGCGTCAGGCGGGGCGGCCCGCTCCACGGACCGGTCGGCCAAGCGTGCGCCGGACGACATCGACCACCTCGTCGACGTAGATGTCCGACTCGCCTCGCTCAGCGGCCGTCCGGATGCAGCCTCGAACGTGATCCTCGAGGATCATGATTCCGACCGAATCGAGGGCGGCCTTGAGGGCGGCAGTCTGCTGCAGGATGTCGACGCAGTATTCCTCTCGCTCGATCATCCGGGCGATCCCGCGGACCTGTCCTTCGATCCGGCTCAGGCGCCGGACGAGCTGGGCCTTGTCCTTGGAGTAGCTGTGCCGGAAGTGATCTGGCGAATCGGCCGTCGCCCGACCGTGGGTGGGCGGCACGGCGGGGCTGTCCGACGTTCGGTTCGATCGAGTGGGGCTGGTCATCGTCGCCGAATAATACTCCCCAGGGGTATCACCGGCGAATTGATCAAGGATCGGCCCCGCTGTGGTCCGCCTACCGGGCCGAGTCGGCTAGACTGACCGCCGTGGATCAGTCCGTCGATTCTCCGGAGACTCCGAGCGGAACCGACGCCGGACCAGCCTTTGCCCATGTCAGCGAAGCCGAGTTTGCCCGGATCCTCGACTACTACCAGGTCCGCTGGGAGTACGAGCCGCACACGTTCCCGATCCTGTGGAACCTGTCGGGCGATGTCCTCGAGAGCTTTTCGCCCGACTTCTTCCTGCCCGACGCCGACCTGTACGTGGAGCTGACGACGCTCCGCCAGAAGCTCGTGCGCAAGAAGAACCGAAAGCTGCGGCGCCTGCGCGAGCTCTACCCGGAGCTTCGAATCAAGCTCTTCTACGCCCGGGACTTCCGGGCCCTGATGCTCAAGTATGGGCGGCTGGTGCTGGCCGACGAGCTCAGCGGCACGGCCGGCCACATCACCCCGGCTCGATCGGCCGCGTCGATGCTGGCCGGTCCGTTCGGGGCTGCCCGGCAAGCCCCGGCCGGCGACGGTCCGAGCGCCGACGCGGTCCCGGTCGAACCCGAGGCCGGACCGGTGGCGTCCGGCTCGCCCGTCCATCACCGGCGTCGACGGCGCGGCGCGGGCCGGCGTGCGCCGGCTGCGATCGTGGTCCACGAGTGATGAACCCGCCGGTCGATCTCCAATCGGACGTGGACGAGGTCCTCCTGTCGGAGGACCAGATCCAGGCCAAGGTCCGTGAGCTCGGGGCGCGAATCAGCGCCGACTACGCCGGCCGCCAGTTGACCCTGGTCAGCGTCCTCAAGGGCTCGCTGCCGTTCATGGCCGACCTGATGCGCTCGATCAGCGTCCCGGTCCGGATCGATCTCATGGAGGTGTCGTCGTACGGCGGCTCGTCGACCGAGTCGTCGGGCCTGGTCCGGATCCTCAAGGACCTGTCGGCCAGCATCGCCGGCGAGGACGTCCTGCTGGTCGAGGACATCATCGACACCGGCCTGACCCTGAACTACCTCGTCCGCTACCTGCGCGGCAAGAACCCGGCCTCGCTCCGGATCTGCACATTGCTGGACAAGCCGGCCCGGCGTCTCGTCGAGATCCCGGTGGACTACACCGGCTTCACGATCGACGATCGGTTCGTGGTCGGCTACGGCCTCGACTTCGGGGAGTTCTACCGGAACCTGCGCTACGTGGGCGTGCTCCGGCCTGAGGTGTACACGACTCCGGCTGAGGCCGGCGCCGTCCCGCCGGGGCCCGACGACGCGCGGGCCTGACGAGCCACGCCGATGACGATGCATCGTCGACCGCTCGGACGTGGGCGGCTGCTTGCCGGGGTCGGCGCGGTGGTCATCCTGATCGCGTCCTGGCTGCCGTGGTACACGGCCGGGGGCGACACGGGCGGCCTGAATCCAATCGCCTGCAACGCCTTCGACGGTCGATGCGGCACCGCCGGCGGCTTGATCGACTTCATCATCGCCCTGCTGGTGCTGGCCCTCCTGGCCCTGCCCTACGCCGTTGGCGATCGCCCGATGGCGATCGACCGGGGCCTGAGCTTCCTGCTGCTGACCGTCGTGGGCTGGCTCGCCTGGTTCTACGCGGTGGCCTCGTTCCTGATCCAGGGGGACCTGGCGGGGCTGCGTCCCGATCGTGCGCCGGGCACCTGGCTGGCTGCAATCGGCCTGATCATCCTGTCGCGGGCGACCTACCTGATCAGTCGCGGCGGCGACCGAATTTAGGCGATGTCGACGGCGAACCATGCCTCGGTCGCGGGGGTGGTCGCGAAGCGCACCGCGAAGACGTACTCGGCCGGGGTCCACACCGCACTCGCGCCAGGCGGACCCGGCGCCACGTAGATCACGCCGCTGCTGGGAGTGCTCGCCCCGCTGCCCGTGACCGGTGCGAGGGCGAGCGCCTGCGCCCCGGCGCCCGGGACGAGCCGCCACGCCTGGGTCTCGACGATCCGGATCGATCCGGGGATGTCGACGTTGCAGTAGCCGAGCTGGCCGATCGTGGTGGAGTGGACCAGGACCACCTTGATTCGCGGATCGGTCGGCCCGCTGGCCGGGACCGGCACCAGTCCATACCAGGTATGGACGGGCCCGATGTCACTCGTCTCCGCCGTGAACAGGCGCCAGGCCAGGCCATAGGAGCACGGCCCGCTGCCGTTCCCGGGTTGGCCGGCGCTCGTCCCGGCGGACAGGCTCGCCGACGACGACGGGAGGGCTGGCCCGGCGCTCGCGGCGCTCGGCGCAACGTGGCGAGCAATCGACGCGGGTCCGGTAGCCGCCGGCTCGGAACCCCATGGCTTCAACAGCCCGATGCCAAGGGTCAGGACGATCAGCAGGAGGGCGGCCGCGGGCCTGCGTGACCCGCCGGCCGGAACAAGCTGGATCGGTTCGCTGCCTGCCATGTCAACCGAGCCTCCCATCGTTGAGGCCTTCCCCAGGGCCCGGCTCGGATCGGACCTGGGCGGCGGCTACTCGCCGAGATACGCCTTTCGGACCATCTCATTCTCGCGCAGCTCCGACGATGGCCCGGACAGGACGACCCGGCCGTTCTGGAGCACGTACCCACGATTGGCCACGATGAGCGCCTGGAGGGCGTTCTGCTCGACGAGCAGGATCGTCGTGCCGGTCGCGTTGATCTCCTGGATGATCTTGAAGATCTGCTGGACCAGGATCGGCGAGAGGCCCAGGGACGGCTCGTCCAGGAGCAGGACCCGGGGCCGGGCCATCATCGCCCGGCCGATCGCGAGCATCTGCTGCTCGCCTCCGGACAGGCTGCCGCCGCGCTGGGTGGTCCGCTCGCGGAGCCGCGGGAACAGCTCGAATACGTGTTCGAGGTCGCTGTCGATGTCGTTCTGGGGCCGGGTGAAGGCGCCCATCTTGAGGTTGTCCAGGATCGTCAGCCGGGAGAAGATCCGGCGGCCCTCGGGTGAGTGGCCAATCCCGGCCCGGACGAGCTGGTGGGCCGGCGTCCGGGAGATGTCCTTGCCCTCGAACTCGACCTTGCCCAGGCGCGGATGGAGCAAGCCCGAGATCGTCTTGAGGGTCGTGGTCTTGCCCGCCCCGTTGGCCCCGATCAGGGTCACGATCTCGCCCTGCTGGACCGACAACGACACACCCTGGAGGGCGTGGATGTGGCCGTAGTAGGTGTGCACGTTGTCCAGCCGAAGGATCGGGTCGGCGGAGGCCGCAGCGACCGGTTCCGGAGTAGGCGCGGCGGCCGGCGTCGACCCTGGCACGGGATCCTGGGCCGCGCTCACTCGGGCGGCTTCCCGAGATAGGCTTCGATCACCCGCGGATTCTGGCGGACCTCGTCGGGCGTCCCCTCGGCGATCCGCTCGCCGTGGTCGAGCACGGTCACCCGATCGCTGATGCCCATGACCACCTTCATATCGTGCTCGATCAGCAGGAACGACAGGCCGAGGTCCTGGCGGAGACGGCTGATCAGCTCGGTCATCTCGCGCGTTTCGCGCGGGTTCATGCCGGCGGTCGGTTCGTCGAGCAGGACGAGCGATGGCTCACTGGCCAGCGCACGGGCGACCTCGAGCCGGCGCTGGTCGCCATAGGGCAGGTTCTTGGCGAGCGTGTCGCGCCTATTCGTCAGGCCGACCAGGTCGAGGAAGGTCAGCGCCGTCGTCACCGAGCGCTCTTCTTCATTTCGTGCCCGGCGCGTGCTGAAGAGCGCATCCGCTGCATTCGCCTGCAGCTTCAGGTGCATCCCGACCTGGACGTTTTCCAGGGCGGTCATGTTGGCGAACAGCCGGATGTTCTGGAAGGTCCGGCCGATCCCGGCCCGGACCATCTCGTTCGGGCGGGCGCTCTTGAACACCCCCACCCGGGCGAGTGCGTGGCGGTACCAGGGCGGCCGGACGATCGCGGCCAGGAGCATCACCACGAGCAGGGCGATGGCGCCCAGGAAGATCAGGGCCCCGGCCGTCGAGGAGACCAGGAAGACGAGCACGCCGATGATCCCCACGACCAGTGCCGGCAGGACCCAGGTGACCGGCTCGAACCACGCTCGCCTTGGGCGCGCAACCATCTGATGCCCGTCGAATTCGACGATCCCCGAGGTCGGATCGATGATCCCGGCGATCACGTTGAAGAATGTCGTCTTGCCCGCGCCGTTCGGGCCGATCAGGCTGACGATCGAGCGCCGCGGGATCTCGAGGTCGACCTCCTTGACCGCCACCAGGCCACCGAACGCCTTGGTGACCTTGCTCGCCCGGAGGAGCAGCTCCGGGTCGCGCGAGGGCCCGGCCGCAGCCGCGGTCATTGGTCGAGCGCCTCGGTCGGCATGGGCAGGTCGCCGACCTCGTCACCGGACGACGTGTGGAGCTCCTGCCGTCTCCGGCTGCTCGGGAAGAGGCCTTCGGGCCGGAGCAGCATCATCCCGACCAGGGCGACGCCATACAGCAGGTACTGGTACTGGACGAAGTCGATGTTCTGGAGGACCGGGAAGTGGAGCGCCTGGAAGAACTGATTGAGCTCCTTGAGCAGAACGGCCTGGATCGTGTAGATGATGAACGCGCCCATGGCCACGCCCCAGATGTTGCCCATGCCGCCCAGCACGACCATGGCCAGGACCGTGAACGAGACCTGGAAGCCGAACTGGTCCGGACTGACGAAGGTCAGCTTCGACGCCGCGAAGACGCCGGCGAAGCCGGCCGTCGAGGCGCCCAGGGCGAAGGCCAGCAGCTTCGTCGTGATCGTGTTGATCCCGCTGCTCGCGGCCGCCAGCTCGTCCTCGCGGATCGCCGCCCAGGCCCGGCCCAGCCGGGAGGCCTGGAGGCGGTACAGGAGGACCATCGTGACCGCCAGGATCACGACCATCAAGACGTAGTAGGGGACGGGATTCTCGAGGGTGAACTGGAAGCCGAAGATGTTCGGCTTGTAGATCCCGCCGATTCCGTTGGTGCCCTTGGTGAACGTGCTCGCATTCAGGAATACGGCCGGCACGATCTCGCCGAAGCCGAGGGTCACGATCGCCAGGTAGTCACCGCGCAGGCGCAGGGTCGGAGCGCCGAGCATCACCCCGAGGACCGCGGCGATGACCGCTCCGACGAGGAGCATCGGCAGGAACGGGACGTGCAGGCCCGAGAACGGCGAAGCCCCGAACGCATAGACGTACGAGCCGATCGCGAAGAACGCGGCATAGCCCAGGTCGAGCAGGCCGGCCATGCCGACCACGATGTTGAGCCCCATCGCCAGGAGGATGAACACGCCTGCGTTGGAGAAGCCGTCGATCCACAACGACTGCGGCTGGAACGTGCTCAACGGCGGGATCAGCACGATGATCGGCAGGAACGTGGCAATGAGGACCCAGCCGAACAGGATCGTCAGCGAACGGTGCATCTTGGCGCTGCTGCGCAGGCGTGCCCAGGGCGATGGCCTGGGCGGGCTCGCGATCGCGGTCATGCCCGCTCTCCCACCTGCGTTCCGAGCAGCCCGCTCGGTCGGAATACGAGAACCAGGATCAGGACGGTGAACACCGCCACCTCGGACCACTGGGTATAGCCCAGCACGGTCGCATAGACCTCGACAAAGGCGATGATAAAGCCGCCGATCGCCGCCCCGGTCGTGTTCCCGATGCCACCCAGGACCGCCGCCGTAAACGCCTTCAGTCCGACGAAGAAGCCCAGGTCGAACTTGATGCTCCCGGCGTACAGCCCCTGGACCATCCCGCCCGCTCCGGCCAGGGCGGCGGCGATGAAGAACGTGATCGCGATCGTCTGGTTGATGTCGACGCCCATCAGCTCGGCCGCCTCGCGATCCTGGGCCGTCGAGCGCATCGCCCGGCCCAGCCGCGTCCGGCCGACAAAGAGCTGCAGCCCGATCATCAGCAGCACTGCCGCCGCCAGGATGCCCAGGTTCAGGTCGGCGATCTTGCCGCCCAGGATCTCGAACTTGTCGGGCGGCACGATCTGGGGAAAGTTGACCGGCGAGGGCCCGAAGATGACCGCGATGATGTTCTGGAGGATGAACGAAACGCCGATCGCGGTGATCAGGGGGGCCAGGCGTGGAGCGTGCCGGAGGGGCCGGTAGGCGACCCGCTCGATGAACATCCCGATGAAGCCCATCCCGATCATCGTCGCGAACAGGACGATCGCCAGCAGGGCAACCAGGTTGAGCAAGTTGGTGACCGGCCCGGTCAGGCCGAAGATCGTGGTCATGATCCACATCGCCAGGAATGCGCCGACCATGAAGATGTCGCCGTGGGCAAAGTTGATCAGCTCAACGATGCCGTAGACCATCGTGTAGCCCAGGGCGATCAGGGCGTAGATCGCGCCGAGGGTCATCGCATTGGCGAACTGCTGGGTGCCCAGCAGGAGGTACTCGACGATCAGCGCGATGACACCGATGGCAACGGGTCGGGCGATGTCGCGGAGGTTGGTCATTGGTTCGGCCGGCCCTGCTGAATGAGGTCTTCCGAGGTAGAAAGAAGCCGGGGAGCTTGGAGCTCCCCGGCTTCAAGAATGCCGTGCTAGGGGGTCGTGCTGCCCGATGCTGCCGGAGCGGCCGAGCCTCCCGCATTGGGATCGACGAACGACTCCTGCTTCACGAAGACCCAGTCACCCTTGCCGCCGTTGAGGGTCATATCGGTCTTGTAGAACGAGATGAACGGCTTGGTGTTGTCGCCGTACTTGTCGAAGGACAGCGAGCCGAGGGCGGTGGTGAAGGTGTTGGTGGAGTCAACCGCGTTGGCGCGGACGCCCTCGCGGAGGCTGGCCAGGTCGGTCGCCGTGGCGGCGGCCTTGGTCAGGGAGTCCACGATGATCTGGGCGCAGGCGTAGGCCGCTGCGCTGTACGCACCCGGGGCGCCGCCGAACATCGTGGTGTAGTCCGCGGTGAACGTGGAGCCGGAGGCCAGGTCGTGGGCTGCGCCCACGGTGCCGAAGACGTTAGCCGCTGCGGGGCCGGCGATCGTGATGGTCGCGCCCTGGGTCCCGCCGGGCCCGAGGTCCGCGACGCCGTCAGGACCGACGAACGGGATGGTTTCCATGCCGGAGACGGTCCGGCCCTGCTTCAGGGCGAGGCCCATTCCGGTTGGCGTGGTGCCGGCCAGGTAGACACCCTGTGGGCTCATCGCCTCGGCGGCGGTGAACAACGGGGTGTAGTCGGTGGTCGACTTCGGGGCGCTGTCGCGCTTCACGACGGTGCCGCCGAGCTTCTTGAACTCAGCTTCGAAGCTGTCACCGACGCCGACGCCGAAGGTCTCGGTGTCGTCGATGATGTACACGCTCGTCTTGCCGAGGTCCTTGTACAGGTAGTCAGCCGCCGACGGGCCCTGGATGCTGTCCGGGGTGGCCGTGCGGATGTAGCTGATCTTGTCCGGGTGGGCCGAGCGGTACTGGTCGCCGTCCGGCGGCTGGGTGACCGCGTTGGCCGTGTTGGCCGGGCTGCACATCAGCAGGCCGGCGCCGTTGCTGATCGGGATCTCCGCCTCGGCAACGCCCGAGTTGAACGGACCGACCACGCCGATCACCGCCGTATCGGCGACGAGGGTCTGCATGTTCTTGGCGCCGGTCTGCGGGTCATGGACCCCGTTCAGGGCGTCGTCCTGGACATTGATGTCGAGCTTGCAGCCCAACACGCCGCCCTGGGCATTGACCTGGCTGATCAGCAGCTTGACGCCGTTCGCGGTGGGCACGCCGTTGGCCGTCTCACCACCGCTCATCGGCAGCTCGGTGCCGATCTTGACGGTGCCCCCGGGGCACCACTGCGCCAATGTTGCCGAGGTGCCGCCTCCGGCACTCCCCGTGCTCGCTGCCGGCGCGGTCGTCGAGGTCGACGAACACGCGGACAGGATGAGCACTGCTCCGGCGCCCAATGCGCCGAGCCTTGCGTACTTCATCAAGTCTCCTCCTCTGATCACCACCCACCGTTGTCGATGGGTGACCGGTCGAGCCCCTGCGGTCGAACCGAAGCTCGCTGCCGGCCGGTCTCCGGCGCCCATCATCCCTCGGGCCGAATGGCCGCTCGGGCATTGGTGCGCTGTGGATGGTGGCACGGCGAACGGGCTTCGGGCGGCGCGCAGGTGGCCGCCGGAGCGATGCCGTATATTAGGCGCTGGCGCGTCGATTGCAATACCGCTGTTGGCGCCCCTCGGGTGGTTGTGAAGCGCTTCGGCGCCCGCCGCCGAGAGGCGCGCCCGCCGTGGAACACGCTGATCCGGTCGAAACCGATCGCCTCTGCAGCAGTCGAGTGCGTCCCCTCGTGAGGTCAGGCCCGTCGGCGTGGATTACCAGGTACGGACGGCTCGCATAACGGATGTCGACCGGCTCGGCGCGCTCTTCGCGCCGGCCATCGACCCAGGTGGCGGGCCACTCGTTGCAGCGGATCTCCTGCGGCAGTTGATGTATCTGCCCCAGGCCAGCGTCCTGATCGCCGAGCGCCGGCGAGAGGTCGTCGGCGGCGCAATCCTGACCCTCCGCCCGTCGGTCCGGTCCGGCGGCTACATCGGCAGCATCGACCTGCTCGTGGTGGATCCGTCCGGCGACGCAATGAGCGTCATGAACGACCTTCTCGAGGAGCTCCTCCGATCCGCACGCAACAAGGGTTGCACCGTCGTCGAGGCGGAGTGGCCCGACGATCCCGGCGAGCGAGCCCGCTGGGAAGACCGAGGATTCAGCCAAGCCGGCTCGCTCATGACCAGGTCCGTGGCCGCCAGGCGGGCGACCACCCAGCCGGTCCGCTCATGATCTCCGCCGAGCTGCACCAGCTGCGCCGGCGGTCCGCAACAATCTAGTAGGAGTCAACGTGGGCAAGAACGTCGCCGTCTTCGTGGACGTGGCGAACATCTTCTATGCGGCCAAGGCCGCCGGCGTGGACATCGATTACGTCACGCTCCTCAAATCGGCCATCGCCGGGCGCGACTTCGTGCGTGCCTATGCCTACACCGGGCTCGACCCGGACAACGAGAACCAGCGCAACTTTCATTCCTTCCTGAGCCGGCACAGCTACAAGGTCGTCAGCAAGGACATCCGCAAGTACGGCGACGGCAAGGTCAAGGCCAACCTCGACATCGAGCTCGTGGTGGACCTCATGAAGACGGCCCGTAACCTCGACGTAGCGATCATCGTGTCGGGCGACGGAGACTTTGCGCCGGCGATCCGGGCAGTCCAGGAAATGGGCGTCCGGTGCGAGGTGATCAGCTTCCGGGGCAACACCAGCTCCGACCTGATCGAGGTCGCCGACCTGTTCACCGACATCACCCAGATCGCCAAGGTCGAGAAGGGTTCCTCGCGATCGGGCCGGCGGGTTGCCGACGACGATGAGGATCTGTCGATGACCGAGGTCCCCGACAAGCAGACCGAAGGAACCGGCGTCGGCCGGGGTCGCGGCGTGCGCGGCGGCCGGACCCGGACCCGGACCGGTGAGCCCGAGCCAGTGGCCGCCACGGCCCGCCCCAGCGCGGCCCGCTCGGGCTCCCGGGGTGGCCGCCGGCCGGTCGAATCGGACGCGCTCGAGCCGGTCGCCGTGGTTGCGGCGCCGGTCGTTGCTCCTGCTCATACCGGCGGCCTCGTGGCTCTGCCCGGAGAGAAGCTGTCAAAGGCGGCAATCGCCGCCGCCGCCCGAGTCACCCCGGTCCTCGACGAGCCGGCCGACGCGGAGCCCGAGTTCGAGCCGGATGATGTCGTCGTTGGTGAGGCCATCCGGGTCGAAGGCGAGACCGAGGAGGGCCAGCGTCGTCGGCGACGTCGCGGCGGCCGGGGCCGGGGTCGCGGACGCGGCAGGGGCGAGGGCACGCCGGTGGGTGGAGATGCGCCTCTCGAGATCGTAGCCACTCCATTCAATGCCTCGGACAGCGATCTGGACGAGGACGAGGACGAGGACGACCTGCCGGACGCACCCCGGCCGCCCCGATCGGCCGCGTTCGGCTCGGTCTGGGACAGCCAGATCGGGATGGACCGGGCGCCCGCGGCCGGCCTGCTGATCGATGTCGATGACGAGGACGAGCCGGCGATCCCGGAGTACCTGATCGCCGAGCAGCGGCGTGGCAACCGGCCTCCCAGCCGCGATGGCCGTCGCCCGGGCGGCGGGGCACCGAACCGGGGCGGCCGGAGCGGGGGCTATGCGGCGGCGGTCGACCGCGAGCGCTACGGCCGGGGCGGCAGCAGCGGCGGGATCAACCGCTATCCGGATCCGCCGGCACGCCGGCCCGAGGAGCGTCCCCGGAATGACGATCGGGCGCCTGCCGCGCCGCGCCAGGACCGGCCACGCAGCGGCGACGAGCCGTGGAGCGAGGTGCCGCCCGAGCTCGAAGCAATGCTTCGAGCCCAGATCGCGGCGAAGCCGGCCCGTCCGTCGGACAACCGTGGGTCGGGCCGGGCCTCGGCCGGGGCCAGGGCCCCCGTCGAGGCGTCGGCGGCAGCCACGGCCGTCGAATCGGCACCAAGCGCACCGGCCCCGGCGAAGCGCCGGACGGCCAGCCCGAAGGTGGCTGAGCCCAGCGTCGCGGTCGAGGCCACGGCGCCAACGGCCGAGCCGGCCACACCACGGCGCCGAACGTCGAGCCGGGCGGCAACGCCGGCTGCGACGACAGCGTCCGAGTCCGCCACCTCGGTCGCGGCCGCCAAACCGGCCGGATCGGCCAAGGCTGCGGCCCGCCCTCGCGCGGCCAAGGCCGGCGCAGCGGCGACTCCCGCCGCCGCGTCCGCCGAGGAGGGGGCTGCCGGCAAGGCCGCCCCGGCCCGCAAGCCGCGAGCGCCAAGGAAGGTTGCCGAGTAGCCAGCCGGCCATGACCGCCCCGCCGCGGCAGTGGATCACCCGGGCCCAGCCCGCGACGCTCGCTGCCGCAGCCGCCCTGGTGCGTGGGGAGCTGCCCCACGCCATCCTCCTGGTCGGGCCGCCCTCCGTCGGCAAGACCACCCTGGCCGAGGACCTGGCGGCCGGCCTGCTCTGCCTTGCCCCCGACCCGGCTGATCGACCCTGTCGTGCCTGCCGCGGCTGCCGCCTTGTCGCCGGCGGCAACCACCCCGACGTGCACCGACTCGGTCCCGAGGGCCCGGGCGGTCAGATCGTCATCGGCGATGCGCTTCGGGAGGTCCCCCGTGGTGTTCGCAACCTGGTCGCCGAACTGGCCTACCTGCCGGTCGAAGGCGGCCATCGGGTCGCGATCATCGAACATGCCGAGCGGATGAACGAGGACGCCCAGAACGCGCTCCTCAAGACGCTCGAGGAGCCGCCGCCGGCGGTCAGCCTGATCCTTTGTGCCGACGACGAAGACCGGTTGCTGCCGACCGTCCGCTCGCGCTGCGTTCGGCTCCGGGTAGCCCCACTCGGCATCCGGGCGATCGAGGAGCTGCTCGGCGATCAGGGCGTGGCCGACGCAACCGCTGCCGCCCGCCTCGCCCGGCTTGCCGCCGGCCGGCCCGGCCTGGCCCTGGCCTATGCCCGGCTGCCGGAGGCCGTCACGATCCACGACGAGATCGCCCGGACCCTGCTCGACCTGCTCGGGGCATCGACCGCGCAACGGCTCGTCACCGGCCGGGAGCTGATCGATCGGGCGGCCGCGCTCGATGAGGCGCTTCGACCCGCCGTCGCCCCGCCGATCGCCGCGGCCCGCCTGCCCCGGGGACGGCGGCAACTGGGTCGGGCGGCTTCCGCAGGGAGCTCGACAACGGCCGTCGAGACGGCGTCCGCCGATCCGGACGGTGAACCGCCGGCGGAGGCGGCGAGCGGCCCGGCCCGGCGTGCTCCCGCCGAGCGTCGGCGGGCCGTCCTCGGACTGCTGGCGATCTGGCGCGAGCTTGCGCTCGACCTCGCCATCGCCGGCCTGGGCGGGCGCCGCGAGATACGCGATCCATACCTGCTGGACGAGCTGGTGGGGGCCGCCGCAACGGTCGATCCGAGCCGGATCGGGGCATTCCTCGGGCGTCTCGATCGGCTGGCCGAGCTGGTCGAAGGCAATGCCGGTCCGGAGCTGGCCCTCGACGTCCTCGTCCTGGCGTGGCCACGCACGGCTGCCGCTGCGGCCTGACCGGGATGGGTTCGGAGGACTCGGCTCGGCCTGACGGCTCGACTCAGCCTGACGCCTTGGCGCGGCTCGACACCGTGATCAGCGGCTGGGTCCAGGGTGTCGGCTTTCGCGTCTACGCCGCCCAACGGGCGATCGCCCTTGACCTGACCGGTTGGGTGCGCAACGAAGACGGCGGTCGAGTGCACCTCGTCGCAGAAGGCCGCCGGCCGGCCCTCGAGACGCTCCTCGCCGCACTCGAGGAGGGCCCACCGGGCTCGCAGGTGTCGGGCGTCAGCGCGGCCTGGTCTGCGGCTACGGGCTCGTTCCAGCGATTCGAGATCCGGAGCGGCTCAACGTCGGGCGACTGACCACCCGGTGGCCTGGCGGCAGCCTGCGGCCGTGGCGGGGCGTGCCGCCCCGAGCGGTGCCGCCCCGAGCAGGGCCGCCCCGAGCAGTGCCGCCCCGAGCAGTGCCGCCCCGAGCAGTGCCGCCCAGAGGTTCCGTGCGTGCTGCTTCGGCGTTGACAAATCGTTGATTGATCGAGGCTTGGGCCAGACCCACGGACCATCCGGGTCGCGGTCGCCCGCCCTGGCAACCAAGGTCGTGCTCGGCTCATTGCGTCGGACTCGGGCAGCAACTCGTTTTCCGCCCGTTCCTCTGCCTAAGGCGCGACCAATGAACGATTTGTCAACGGGCGGTCGCCGGGCCGGGCCGGGCCGGGCGGGCAGCGGGCATCGGCGGCGGGGCCGCGGTCAGCGGGCAGCGGGCATCGGGCGGCGGGGCATCGGCGGCGGGGCGCGCGCGGTGCAGCGGGGGGGGCACGGGCAGGGCAGCGGACGGGCGGGCAGCGGGCCAGCGGGCCGGGCGGCCGGGCGGGTGGCGTGGCTACCCGAGCGCCGAACGATCAGGGCAGGCCGCTGATCAGGCCCCCATCGACGGCGCTGAACGTGCCGGTCTGGTAGCTCGCGAGATCCGAGGCGAGGTAGGTGACGAGGGTCGCCAGCTCGTCCGGACGGCCGTATCGCCCGGCCGGGATCGAGGCCATGTGGGCCGCCTTGACGGTCTCGACCGACTGGCCGGTGCCCTCCGCCCGCCCGCGGTCGAGACTGTCGATCCGGGGCGTGTCAAGCCGGCCAGGGAGCACGCCGTTGATCGTCACGCCGTCGGCCGCCACCGCCCGGGCCGCGGTCTTGAGCCATGCCGCCAGCGCGCCTCGTCCGGCATTGGAATAGACCAGGTCGGGGATCGGCTGGCGAACGCCGGATGACAGGATCGCCACGATCCGGCCCCAGCCGGCGGTCCGCATGGCTGGCAGGAGGGCCGTCGCCAGCTCGATCGGCGTGGTCGCGAGCAGCTGGAACGCGCGGGACCAGCCGGCCGGGTCGGTCTTGATCGGATCGCTCGCCGGCGGCCCTCCGGCGTTGAGCACGAGGATGTCGACCCGGCCCAATGCAGCGGCCGCCTCGCCGGCAATCGCCGCGGCCGAGGCGGGATCGGCTGCATCGCCGACCAGCTCGAACACGTCAACGCCGTGGCGGGCGCGGATCTCCGCCGCCGCCGTAGCCAGGCCGGCCGGGCTGCGCGACCAGATTGCGAGCCGGCAGCCCTCGGCGGCGAGCCGATCAGCCGTTGCTCGTCCGAGTCCCGATGAGCCGCCGCCGACGAGTGCCCCGCGTCCGCGGATTCCGAGGTCCATGCCGTCCTCCGTGATATCTCGAGTCCGGCTCATCGTGCCACGCCCAGGCTGGGCCGATCGCCGACCGGGACCGGGACGAGTCGGTCATGGCGGCCGGCCGCCGGCCGGGGCAGGGTCAGCGTGATGGAATTCGCGAGTCGACCTGGCCGAGTCCCTGCCGCGCGTCTACCGGGCCGCCCTGGATGCGGTCGACGAGCTGAGCCAGCTCGGGTTGCGCCGGGACGCGAGCCAGCTCCGCGATCGAGCCATCACGGCCTACAGCCATGCCTGGGACGAGCGCTGCCTCGAGACGCTGACCCGGGTCCGCCACGATGCGACCGCGGCCAGCATCTCGGTCGCCGCCCGGCTCGGACGGCCGTTGCCAGGGTCCCGCCAGCCGGGTTGAGCTGGCGGCCGCCCCGGTCCGCGGCCACGTTCGGCTACGCTCCCAGGGATGAACGACCGTCCGACGCTGCCCGGGCTGCTCGACGAAGCGATCGCTGCCGAGGAGGCACTGGCCGCTCTGGGCGAGTCGATCGATGACGAGTGGACCTACGTCAACGACCTGCGCCAGGCATGGACCGACCATCTGTCCGACGCCGCCGCCGGGTTCGATCCGGATGCCGCGGCCGATCCGGTGGTCGTCGCCGCGGTTCGCCTGGCGATCGATGAAGCGGGCCTGATCCGCGACCCGCATCGGGCGATCGACTGGCTGTCCACGCTGCCCCAGGTCGTCCTGCTCGCGGTCGAGAGCTGAGGTGCGCTTCCAGGATGCGGCCCGCGACGGCCGGGCCGTCGTCTATGCCGCGATCCAGGCCGACCCGCTCGTTGCCCGGGTAGCCGAGCTGCTGGCCGCGGCCTCGCGCGCCGAGCGGATCCTGGCCCGAGCCGTGATGAACGGCGAATCGACCGACCCGGATCGCTGGCGCCGGATGTTTCCGAGGCTGTTCGATCCGCCGACCGAGCGGAGCGAAGCGATCCTGACGGCCGCGCTGGCGGTTGCCGATCGCGGCGAGCAGGTTCGCAGCCAGTTCCGGGGCGCGATCGTGGAGGAGCTCACCGCGAAGCTGCTCGGCCGGCGGGTGTCGCCGGGCAGCATTCGTCGCGAGCGGCGGATCCTGTTCGACGGAGTCCCGGCGGAGATCCACCCCTACGACGTGACCGTGGAGACCGCGGCTGCGCCGGAGGCGTTCGATTGCAAGTGGGGCGCTCGCGGGATCAACGCCGACGTGCTCTACCAGCTCGACGACGCCCGGACGCACGCCGGCGACGAAGACGAGCTGCTCAAGGTAGCTCTCGTCATTTTCGACGCCGAGCGTTCGTGCCTGGTCCGGCTCGAGGCCCAGACGGCGCCGCACGCCAGCACCGTGCTCGTCGCCCTCGAGCAGCTCGATTCCCTGGGCACCTGAGCCCGGCCCCGATGTGCCCCTGATGGCTGGCGAGCCGGTCCACGATCCAGCCGCCGATCGATATGCCCCGCCCAGCGAGAGCGAACGTCGGACATCGTCGCCGTATCGAGTCCGTTTCGACGAGGCCGGCCCTGACGGGATCGCCAGGGCGTCGACCTACCTGCGCTATGCCCAGGATGTCGCCTGGGTCCACTCCGAGCGACGCGGCTTCGGCCGGTCGTGGTATATCGAGCGGGGCCTGGCCTGGGTCGTGCGAGCGGTCGAGCTGACGATCCTGGTGGCGTTGCCGACCGGTGCCGGACTGATCGCGACCACGGAGGTCATCGGAGGCCGGCGGGTGATGGCCCGTCGTCGGTGCGACCTGCGGGCGGAGGCGGATGGAGCCCAGGTCGCCACCGTGATCACCGACTGGGTGATGACGACAACCGCATCCGGATCGCCGACCAGGGTCCCGGACGCCTTTCCGATCTCGTTCGGCGTGGGCTTCGCCAGCTTCGAGCCGATCCGGATCCGGTCGGCCGACCCGGCCGACGCGGCCGTCGGCGAGGTCGCCAGCCGGTCGTTCGCGGTGCGCCTCCACGAGCTCGACCCGATGGGCCACGTGAACAACGCCGTCTACCTCGATTGGTTCGACGAGGCGGTCCAGGGCATCGAGCCGTCGGCCATCCTGGCCGTGCCCCGCCGCTACCGGCTCGAGTACCGGACGGCCGCCTCCCTTGGCGCGACGATGGTCGGGACGGCCCGGCCGGCGGACCACGGCTGGTCGTACCGGCTCGCCGACGATGCCGGACGGGTCTGTCTGGCCGGCTCGCTCGACGTGGACATGGGCGCCTGAGCCGGGCCTGAAGCATCGACGCTTGCCGGCCCGTCGCCGGCCGTCAACGCGCCGGTTGACCGCCCGCACCATTGTCTGCCCCGCACTCCAACGGACCGCAGCCCGGGCGGTACTTCCGATCCCCTCTCGGGCGGGACGTGCACCCGCGCACCGGGTCAATCACATGGGGTACCGGTCCGCGACCCACCACCCACGGACGATCTGGCTATACCGGCACGGGACCCTCTTCGCCACTGTTCGGGTGTCGGCCGATCGATACCTGGCAGCCCTGCCGGGACAGTCGGATCGCGATGACGAAGGGGATACACCGGAATGTCGATCCCGCCCGGCACCGAGCTCCTGCTCGCCGCGCTGGTGATCGCCTTCACCGGGGCCGTCCTCGGCAGCGCCGGCTTTGCCGCCACGGTCGGCCGACGCCAGATCCGCCGAATCACGGCCGTCACCGAGGCCCTCGCAGGCGCAAGCGATCCGCAGTCCGTGGTCGACACCGACAGCCTCGACGATCCCAAGCTGCGCGCGGCGTTCGGGCGTCTGGCCCGCCGAGTCTCCGAAGCCTGGACACTGGCCACGGTCGATCCCCTTACCGCGGTCCTCAACCGC
This sequence comes from uncultured Chloroflexia bacterium, assembly GCA_963720965.1. Taxonomy (GTDB): domain Bacteria; phylum Chloroflexota; class Limnocylindria; order Limnocylindrales; family CSP1-4; genus Palsa-1033. Next base: position 42,154 of record CAVRHD010000009.1, read on the forward strand.
CAGGCGTTGATCGGCCGCATCGACGCCGAGCTCGAGCGGGCCTCCCGCTACGGCCGGCCGCTGTCCCTGGTCCTGGTCGACCTCGACCACTTCAAGCGGGTCAACGACACCCACGGCCACTCGGCCGGCGATACCGTCCTGCGCGAGTTCGCCGCGGTCCTCCAGGCCAACGTTCGGGCGGTCGACGTGGTCGGCCGCTACGGCGGCGAGGAATTCATGCTGGTCCTGCCCGAGACGGACGCCGATGCCGCGGCGGCGATGGCCGAGAAGCTCCGCCGGGTCGTCGCCGGCCGCCAGATCCGGATCGAGGACGGCAACGTCCTGTCGATCACGATGAGCGCCGGGGTTGCCGGCGGGCTCGGGCCGCACCTCAGGCTCGAGGCCCTGATCAACGACGCCGACGCGGCCCTCTACTCGGCCAAGGCTCTCGGACGCGACCAGGTCTACGTCTTCCACGAGCTGGCCGAGGGCGATCTCGTCCGGCGGGCCGCGATCGGGCCGGCCGCCCGGCAGCGCGCGGTCGATGTCGGACGGGCCGCCATGCGGGCCGCGACGGCCACCCTCCAGGCTGCCCTCGAGGAGCGCAACGGCTGGACGGGCAAGCCTTCGAACATGATCGCCGAGATGTCCACGACCCTGGCCCAGGCGCTCGAGCTGCCGCCCGGCGAGGTCGAGCGCGTCCACACCGCCAGCCTGCTCCACGACCTCGGCAAGCTGGCCATCCCGGACGAGATCCTGGACAACCCGGGTGAGCTCAACGATCGCGAATGGCGGGTCGTGTCGGAGCACCCCAAGATCGGCCAGGTGGTCCTCGAGCAGGCCGGCGCGCTGCGCGACGCGGCGACGATCGTGCTCCACCATCACGAGTGGTACGACGGACGGGGCTATCCCCACGGCCTGTCCGGCCAGGAGATCCCGGTCGGTGCCCGGATCGTGGCGATCGCCGACGCGTACGAGGCGATGGTCGCCGGCCGGCCCTATCGCAGCCCGATCGCCCACGAGGCGGCCCTGGCCGAGCTTCGCCGGCATGCCGGTGTCCAGTTCGATCCCGAGCTCGTCCGGCTGTTCGTGACCCTCTTCGCCGATGGCGTGCCGTGGGCGCCGAGCGAGAGCGGCCATGGCCATAGCCACGGCGACGACGACGAGGAGATGGACCTCCTCGGCGCCGACCATCGCCATCACGGCGCGATCCACGATGCGATCCATGCTCGCCGCCGGGGCGAGGTGGCCCCGCCGGCCGGCCGATCGCGGCGGCCGGCGCGTCAATCCGCCCAAGGCGGTCTGACGTGCTCGTGGTCTGCCCCAACTGCGGTTCGACCCTCGTCGAGCGCCGCAACCGGAGCACTGGGCTGCCCTACCTCGCCTGCTCGGGGGACCCGGCCTGTCCCGGCACCGGGGCCAGCCTCGAAAGCAACGGCCTGCCCCGGCCCGCCCGGGTCCATCCCGTGGCCGGCTCGGCCCGGGCCCGATGGTGGCGGGCCGCCCGCCGGGCAATCTGGTCGCTCACCGACTGACCCCGGTCTGACTGGCCCAGGCGTCCCGGTGCGCGCCTGCGGGCGCACAATCCGGCGATGACCCGCTATGTCGGCGCACTCGATCAGGGCACCAGCAGCACCCGTTTCGTGATCTTCGATTCGGCCGGCCTGCCCGTCGCGATCGACCAGCGTGAGCACCGCCAGCTGCTTCCCCGGCCGGGCTGGGTCGAGCATGACCCGATGGAGATCCTGGAACGTTCCGGCGAGGTCATTCGGAGCGCGCTGGGGGCGGCCGGCATCGGTCCGGCCGAGCTGGCCGCGATCGGGATCACCAATCAGCGCGAAACGACGGTGGTATGGGACCGTCGGACGGGGCAGCCGCTCTACAACGCGATCGTGTGGCAGGACACCCGGACCGACCAGATCGTGGCCGAGCTGGCGAGCGTCGGCGGCCAGGACCGATTCCGGGCAGCCACGGGCCTGCCCCTGGCCACCTATTTCTCGGGGCCAAAGCTGCGCTGGATCCTCGACCACGTGGAGGGGGCGCGGCAGCGAGCGGAGGCCGGCGAAGTCCTTTTCGGGACGATCGACACGTGGCTCATCTGGAACCTCAGCGGCGGACCGGCGGGCGGCCTCCACGTGACCGACGTCACCAACGCCAGCCGAACGCAGCTGATGAACCTCGAGACGCTTGCCTGGGACCCCGAGATCCTGGCCGCGCTGGACATCCCGGCGGCGATGCTGCCCCGGATCGCTGCATCGAGCGAGGTCTATGGCGAGGCGACCGGTGACCTGGCCGGCGTGCCCATCGCGGGTGACCTCGGCGATCAGCACGCGGCCCTCTTTGGCCAGACCTGCTTCGGCGAGGGGGAGGCCAAGAACACCTATGGAACCGGCTGCTTCCTGCTGCTCAACACCGGCCCAACCGCGGTGCCCTCGACGCGCGGCCTGATCACCACAGTCGCCTACCGGCTGGGCGACCAGCCGCCGGTCTACGCCCTGGAAGGATCGATCGCCATCGCCGGCGCCCTGGTGGGCTGGCTGCGGGACAACCTCGGCCTGATCGGGGAATCGTCCGAGATCGAGCCGCTGGCACGGACGGTCGCGGACAACGGCGGCGTCTACATCGTGCCCGCGTTCTCCGGCCTGTTCGCCCCGTACTGGCGATCGGAGGCGCGCGGCGTGATCGTCGGCCTCACCCGCTTCGTGAACCGCGGCCATGTCGCCCGGGCCGCCCTCGAGGCGACGGCCTGGCAGACCCGTGAGGTGGTCGATGCGATGGCAGCCGACTCGGGCACGCGCCTGGCAGCGCTCAAGGTCGACGGCGGGATGGTCGGAAACGAGCTGCTGATGCAGTTCCAGGCCGACGTCCTGGGGATTCCCGTGATCCGGCCCAGGGTGACCGAGACCACGGCGCTGGGTGCCGCCTACGCGGCCGGCCTCGCGGTCGGCCTGTGGCCGGGGCTCGACGCCCTGCGGGCGAACTGGCAGGCGGATCGGGCCTGGCAGCCGGGGCTCGATCGAGCCGCCCGGGAGCGCGCGTTCCATTGGTGGACGAAAGCCGTCGGCCGGAGCTTCGACTGGCTCGAACCCGGATGATGGGCCGATGACCGACCCGGCCCGACTACCTCGCAGCGTGGATGTCCTGATCATCGGCGGGGGTGCGACCGGCGCCGGGCTGCTGCGCGACCTGGCCCGGCGCGGACTGCGCTGCCTCCTCGTCGACAAGGGCGACCTGGCCAGCGGCACGAGCGGCCGCTATCACGGACTGCTCCATTCCGGCGCCCGGTATGTCGCCCGGGATGTCCAGGCCGCCCGCGAGTGCATCGCGGAGAACCGGGTCCTGCGCCGGATTGCGCCGGCCTGTATCGAGGACACCGGTGGCGTGTTCGTGGCCACCCCGGACGACCCGGACGACTATGTCGCCGCGTTCGCCGGGCGCTGCGCGGCGGCCGGCATTCCCTGCGATGACGTCGTCCTGGCTGACCTGTTCCGGCGCGAGCCGGCCTTGAACCGAGGGATCCGGCAAGCGTTCCGGGTGCCCGACGCATCGCTCGAACCGTGGCAGCTGGTCGAAGCCAACCTGGCCGACGGGCGAGCCCGCGGGAGCCAGGCGCTGCCCTACCACCAGGCTGTCGCGATCGAGCGCAACGGCGGGTTCATCTCCGCCGTCTCGATCGCCGACGTGCGCTCCGGCAGCATTGAGCGGATCGAGCCGCGGATCGTCGTGTCCGCCGCCGGCGCGTGGGCCGGCCGGGTCGCCGGCCTGGCCGGGGCGACGATCGCGATGTCGCCCGGCAAGGGCACGATGCTGGTCTACAACCAGCGCATGACCGACACCGTGGTCAACCGTTGCTCGATCCCGGGCGACGGGGACATCATGGTTCCGGTCCATACCGTCGCGATCCTGGGCACGACCGACATCGCGGTCGAGGACCCAGACGACTACGAGCCTTCGGCAACCGAGATCGAGGCGCTCCTGGTCGAAGGCGAGAAGCTCTTTCCCGACCTGCGCCGGATGCGCCTGCTGCGGGCCTACGCGGGTGTCCGGCCGTTGTATGAACCCACCGAGGTCGGTCCGGCAGCGAGCGACCGAGCGATCTCGCGAGCCCACGTCGTCATCGATCACGCAGCGCGCGATGGCATCTCGAACTTCGTGTCGATCGTCGGCGGCAAGCTGACGACCTACCGGCTCATGGCCGAGCAGACGGCGGACCTGGTGTGCGACCGGCTGGGCGTCGACGTCCCGTGCACGACGGCCGAGGAGGTCCTGCCCGGACAGGGTCGCGATCGCGGGTATTTCTGGCTCGGCGATCGACTGGCCGAGCACGAGGCTGCGGGCGGCGGCGATGCCGACCTGATCTGCGAATGCGAGTTCGTGACCCGGCCGATGCTCGAGCGCTTCCTGGCCGAACGGATGCCCTGCAGCCTCGATGATGTGCGCCGGGGCAGCCGCCTCGGAATGGGTCCCTGCCAGGGTGCGTTCTGCACCTTTCGGGCGGCCGGAATGATGGCTGCCGGCAACGACGCCGGGGCAAGCCCGGCGGCGGCCCTCGTGGACTTCCTGGGTGAGCGCTACCGGGGCACCCGGCCGATCGCCTGGGGTCGCCAGCTCCAGGAGCTGTGGCTGTCCAGCGGGATCTACTGGGGCGTTCAGGGACTCGACGCCATCGACGGTTCGCGAACAGACCCCGGATGGCTCGATGGCCCGGGCTGACGTTGCGGTCGTCGGCGCGGGTCTGGCCGGCATGGCCGCGGCGATCAGCCTGGCCGAGGCCGGCGCCCGGGTCCACGTCCTGGCGGCGGGCCATGCCTCGACCCACTGGGCGCACGGTGGGATCGACGCCGGGGCGCTGGCCGATTCCCGAACGTCGCGCGATGCCGTCGAGTGCCTGGCCGCCCAACCGGGCCACCCGTACGCGCTGGTCGGGGCCCGCCTGGCCGACGCGATCGCCTGGCTGCGGACGACGCTGGCCGCCGAGGGCCTGATCCTGGTGGGAGAGCTCGACGACCCGTTGCGGGCGATCCCCACCGCGATCGGAGCCACCCGCCGCGCGGCGATCGTGCCGGACGGAGCGGCCGCGGCCCTGCCGCCGTGGACACCCGACGAGACCCTGTTCATCTGCGGTCCGGCCGGCTTCCGCGACTTTTGGCCGGACGCCATCGCATCCGGCCTGCGCGAACGGGGCCACTGGCGGGGGGACGAGCCGCCGGCGCAGATCGAGGCGCTCAGCGTCGAGCTGCCCGGGCTCGCCGGGCGGCACAACCTGTCCGGCCTGGACCTTGCCCGCCAGTTCGACGACCCGGCCTGGCGGAGCGCGGCGCTCGATGCAATCGCCACGGCGGTCGATGACCGGCGCCGCACTTCGAGGAACACCGGCGGGCCTGGCCGGATCGCCCTGCCCGCCATCCTTGGCCTGGCCGACCATCCCGCGGCATTGGCCGCTGCCAGGGCGCGCCTGCCCTTTGCCCCATTCGAGGTCGCCCTGGTGCCGCCGAGCGTTCCCGGCCTGCGCCTGTTCGCAGCCCTGCGAGCCGCCCTGCGCCGCCACAACGGCAGGCTGCAGGTCGGCGAGGCCGTCCACGGCACCCTCGCCAGCGACGGCGAGGGCGGTCGCCTGGCCGAGGTCAGGGCCGCGGCCGCGGCGCGCGAGTTCGTCCTGTCGGCTGGCTCGTTCATCCTGGCCACCGGCGGGATCGCCGGCGGGGGGATCGTCGCCGAGGGCCCCGGTGCGCTGGTCGAGACGGTTCTCGGCCTGCCGGTCGAGACGCCCGGTTCGGCCGACTGGCTGCTCAACGACCCGTTCGACCCGGCGGGCCATCCGCTCGAGCTGGCCGGGATCCGGACCGACGCCGCCCTCCGACCGGTTGCCCCCGGTCGCGGCCGAGCCGGCCCGTCGCTCGCCGCCAACGTGCGGATCGCGGGCAGCCTGCTCGCCGGGCAACGCTACCTGCGCGAGCGCTGCGGCGACGGCGTCGCCCTGGCCAGCGCCCGCCTGGCCGCGGACGGGAGCTTCTCCCCGTGACGATCTCCGAGCTCGTCGAAGCAGCGACGGCGATACCGAAAGCCATGCCGGTCGGCCTCAGTGCGGACGAGTGCCTGAAGTGCAACGTGTGCACGACGGTGTGCCCCGTCGCCCGGGTGACCGATCTCTTCCCCGGCCCAAAGTACGCCGGCCCGCAGGCTCAGCGCGCCCGGCTCGGCACGCTCCAATCGCCGGGCACCGTCCCGCTGTCGGTCCTCGCGTCGCCCGACCTGACCGTCGACTGGTGCTCGGGCTGCGGGATGTGCACGACGGCCTGCCCGGCCGACGTCAAGATCGCCGAGATGAACAACCGGGCTCGGGCGGTCTTGCGCTCGGGCCACCGGCCGCGCCTCCGCGACTGGCTCCTCGGCCAGACAGACCTCACCGGACGGTTCGGAGTGCTGACCGCGCCGCTGGCCAACTGGTCGCTTCACAACCGCCTGTTCCGGGCGCTCATGGACCGAATCATCCGGATCGATCGCCGGGCGCCGCTGCCCCGCTTCAGCGGGCGGACGTTCCGGTCCGGGCTCGGCCGCCACCGCCGGTCACGCTGGTCGGCCGATGCACCGCCGCCGGATCGGGCGGTCGTCTACTTCCATGGTTGCGCCACGAACTACTACGAGCCGCACGTCGGCCGGGCGGCAATCGATGTCCTCGAGCGGAACGGCTTCGCGGTGATCGTCCCGCCCCAGGTCTGCTGCGGCCTGCCCCTGATCAGCAACGGCCTGTACGCGCAGGCGCGCGGCCGGGCGCGGACGAACATCGAGGTGCTGGCTGGCTATGCCCGGGCCGGCTATCGAATCGTGGGCACATCGACTTCGTGCACCCACACGCTCAAGGCCGAGTACCGGGAGATGCTCGATGTCGACGACGCCGACGCGCGGGCGGTCGCCGAGGCCACCTGGGATATCTCCGAGTTCCTGCTCGACCTGCACGAGCAGGGCCGACTCGACACCGATTTCGGGCGGCTCGACGGGGTGCTGCCCTACCACGCGCCGTGCCAGCTCCGCAGCCATGGGATCGGGCTGCCGGCCCTGGACCTGTTCGAGCTCGTGCCGGGCCTGGAGGCGGTCGACACTGACCACGACTGTTGCGGCATTGCCGGAACGTACGGCCTGAAGAGCGAGAAGTACGACATCGCCATGGCCGTCGGAGCGCCGCTGTTCGAGCGGATCCGCGCGATTGGCGCGAGCCAGGCGGCCTGCGATTCCGAGACGTGCCGCTGGCAGATCGCCGCCGCGAGCGGTACGAGCCTGCGCCACCCGGTCGAGATCCTGGCCGAGGCGTATGCGGCCGGCGATCGCGAGCGGGTGCGGCGATCGCGAGCATGCCGCTCCTGGCGCTGCGCGGACGGCTCCGTGATCCTGGTCATCGGGGCCGGCGCCGTCGGCTCGTTCCTCGGCTGGACCCTGGCCCGCGGCGGCGAGGACGTCCAGCTGCTGCTCCGGCACGGACCCGGTGACACTCACCGCCAGGCCGTGTCGGTGGACTGGCCCGCGGACCCGGCAATGGCCATCGAGCTGGCGGTGGCCGGCTCGGCGGAGGCCGTAGCAGCCGTGCCCGACGTGATCCTGATCGCGGTCAAGATGCCCGACCTGGCCGGCGCGATCGAAACGGCCGGGAGATGGCCCGAGGCGCCGGTGCTGGCCGTCGAGAACGGTATCGGCGCCGACGACCTGCTCCGTGCAGGTCGCCCGTCGGGTGGGCTGCTGGCAGGCTCGCTGACCACGTCGGTCGAGCGAATCCCCGAGGGCTCGATCCGGCGCCTGTCCCGGGGCGGGATCGTCCTGGCTCCCGTTCGCGGTGACGTGGGTGGCGTCATTCGCCGGCTGATGGCGGCGTTCATCGCCGGCGGCCTGCGCGCTCGCGCGACCGCTGACCCGGCCGCGCTGCGCTGGTCGAAGCTGCTGATCAACCTGATGGGCAACGCGACCGGCGCGATCACCGACCTCGACCCGGTCACGGTCTACCGCAGCCACGACCTGTTCGGCATCGAACGGAGCCAGATGGCCGAAGCGCTGGCGACGATGACCGGCCTCGGCCTCCGGCCGGTCAAGCTGTTCGGGGCCGACACTCGGCTCCTGCCCCTCGCCGCCCGAATGCCCGGGCGGCTCGTCCAGCCGATCCTGGTCCGGGTTGTCGCGGCCGGCCGGGGCGGCAAGCGTCCCTCGCTCCACCTGCACCTCGAAGCCGGCGACGGCCGTCCGTCCGAGGTCGCCTGGCTCAATGGCGGGGTTGCCCGGGCGGCGCTCGAGCTCGGCCGGAGCGCCCCGGTCAACGCCCGACTGGCCGAGCTGGTCGAAGCGTGCAACCAGGATCCCGACCGGCGCGCGTGGTTCCGGGGCCGGCCCGAGCGGCTGCTCGAGGCGGTCTCCAGGCCGTAGATCGGGCCGGGACGATCGATATACTCGGCCGGCATGGACACGCGGACGGCTGTCGTCGGGCTGGTTTCGATCGTCGTCGCCTACCTGATCGGGGGAATTCCGTGGGGGGTCGTCCTGGCCCGCCTCGTGGGTGGCCCCGACCCGCGCAGTCAGGGCAGCGGCCGCACCGGCGGCGCAAACGTGCTCCGTGTGCTCGGCCCCAGGGTTGCCGCCGTCGCTGCCGTCCTGGATCTCCTGAAGGGCTCGGTTGCGGCCATCCTGCCGATCCTGCTCGGGGCGGGGCTCGTGGTCCAGGCGCTGGCGGTCCTGGCCGCGATCATCGGCCACAGCCGCTCGCCGTACATCGGCTTCCGCGGAGGTCGCGGTGTCTCGCCCGCCTTCGGATCGCTCCTCGTCCTGTGGCCGCTGGTCGCCCTGATCACCATTCCCGTCTTCTTCGGCGTGATCCGGCTGACCCACTATTCGTCGCTCGGCTCGCTCACCGCGGTCACCCTGGCCGGCGTGATCGTGGTCGTGTGGGTGCTCACCCAGGGCCTGCCCCTGGCCAACCTGATCTACGCGATCGGGGCGCCGGTCCTGATCTGGTACTTCCACCGCGACAACATCGAGCGCCTCCTGGCCGGCCAGGAACGGACGATCGACAACCGGACCGGGCCCGGCTAGCTCGCTAGCCTGGTCCTGGCGTGCCGAACCAGGAGCCCGAGTCGGCAATGAACAGCACGCCGTCGCGCATCAGGAAGGACAGGATGTAGCCCTGGCCCGAGGCCTGGCCGGCCGAGGTTGGCGTGGCGCCGGTGAGCTTCAGCCGCGTCCAGTGCTGCCCGTCTTCGGACACCCAGTACTGGGTCGGGCCGCCACCGTCGCCCTGGGTGCCGACGCCGAACAGGCGGGTTCCGTCTCCGTCGAACGAGCCCGCCGCGCTGCCGGCACCCTCGTCCGAGGTGATCTTGCCGAATGGGTCGGCCGCGCTGAGCGCCCAGCTATGGCCATTGGCAGAGGTCCAGTACGAGTCGATCGACGGCGCCAGGCCGGGCTGGGTGCTCGTCGCGATCAACCCGGCAGCGCCAGCGGCGACACTGACGAACCCGTCGCCCTTCCTGGCCGGGACGCTGGCCGCGGACCAGGCCCGACCGTCGCTGGACCACCAGGCCAGCGGATCCAGGCCGGTACCCTGCCCGTCGTCGCCCACGGCCACGTAGCCACTGCCGGCCGGGACCACGGCATTGATCTCGGCCGTCGCGGGCCCCGGCAGCGTGATCGCGTGCCAGGCCGAGCAGTCCGTGGTCATGTCGACGGTCGGCCCGTTGGTTGTCGCGGCCACTGCCCCGGTTGGTCCACCGGCCAGGGTCTCCACATCCTGGCCATCCGGCAGCGACGCCTGCGTCCAGGTCGCGCCGTCGGGCGACGACCACACGCTGGTCTGGTTCGAGTCATCCTCGACCGCCACGAGCAGGCCGCTGCCGCAGGCCGAGCCGGACACCGCGTCCAGGTCACCGGTGCTGTCGGTCATCCCGAAGCGCTCATCCGGGATCGCGACCCAGCTCCGACCGTCGCGCGAGATCCAGGCCTCCATCGGCGCCGTGTCGGCCGTCTGGCCAAGCGCGAAATAGCCTCCGGCCCAGCGGAAGATCGGATCCGACAGTCGCGGTGGGTGGACGGCCAGCGCCTTGACGGTCAGGTCCGTCCAGGCACCGGCCGACGTCGGCGGCACCGACCCGACCGGCGCACTCATGGCGGGTGCCGGGCTCGGCGCGGGACCAGTTGCCGAGGGACCAGCCGCCAAGGCGCTTGGTGGGACGCTGGGAGCCACCCCGAGCGGAGGCGTCTGGGCCGGGGTCACGGCAGGTCCACTGCAGGCGGCCGCCAGCAGGACCGACAGGAGCATCGCCGCCAGGACCCTCATCGCCACTCCGACGGACCAGCCCGGCCGCGTGTTTCGTCGGCAGCGCTCCGGGTCAGCCTACTCCGCGCCCCGCTCCCGGGTCGAGGCGAGGTACAGGTCGCGCACGTACCAGATCTCGGCCGCGTGCTCGAGCAGCTCCTTGTTGACCCACCACACGATGTCCATCAGGGGCAGGGTTGGATCGAGCCCGTCCGGGTAGGCACTCCGGCCGATCGTGTCGAGGTCGGTATCGGTCATCCGGCCGAGTCCTGAGCGCCATGCGCTCAAGCCCCGGCGCAGGAACGCGAGCCCCGCCTCGGCCGTCATCGGCCAGTCCAGGTCATCCCGACCCATCGAGTGGGGACCGACCAGCCAGTCGGCCCGAATCAGGCAGCCCCAGCCGAGATGGTCGATCGACCACGCCAGCGTCCGCGGTGGCTCGGCTCCGGGGATCGGGGCCCAGATCGACGAGTCCGGGCGGGTCCGGCCGTCGCGCTCGCGCACGGTCCAGACCGATGGCGCAGGCTCCCACAGGAACTCGGCGTCGGTCAGGCCCTCGAGCCGGCCGAGGAGCTGCTCGCTCATGTAGTCCCACTGGGCCAGGAATGGCGCGAGACGGCTGGGCACATCGGGATAGTCCGCGATCACCGGCCCATCATCGTTCCTTGGGCGTCAGCCTGGGTGACCACAGATGACGCCGGGCTGCGTCAGGCGATTGTCCTGATGTAGGCACCGACCAGGGTCGCCTTCTGCTGATCGATCTCACTCGAACGGCGGGTCTCGTGGCCGTCGAGGAAGTGAGCGAAGGCCGCGGTCGAGCTGATGGGATTGGGGACGTCATCGCCGTGATCGTGAAAGGACACGTGCACGAATGACCCGTCCTCAAGGCGGAGGACGATGTAGCTCACCGTTTCGGGCTGGTTGAGCTCCAATTCGTCAAAGACTGCCTCGATCCGGCGCTGATTCTCATCGGCGGCCTCGGCCGACTTGGTGGTGTAGGTGGTTACGAGGCGCTTGTGCATGAGATCCTCACGTTCGCTGCTGCTGGATCGGGCAACCTAGGTTCCTGCTCAGGCCCGGTCAGAGGCGCGGGTCGGTCCGCGGCGCCATGGCGGCACGCCTTCGAGCTCGATCTCCAGCGAGAACGACAGGAAGGTCCGGACCAGCACGATCACCCCCAGGGTGGTGGCGTTCAGCAGGGTCAGGTCGACCGTGATCGTCTGGATGATGTCGGCCACGATCAGGATCTCGAGGCCCATCAGGATCGCCCGGCCAAGGTCGTTGCGGAGCGGCCGATAGGCGCTCCGGCCGGTGCCCGCTGCGACCGCCCGCAGGTAGGGCACGAATGAGGCCAGCGAGCCGACCACCAGGATCAGGACGCCGACGACCTCGACGGCCTTGGCCACGGCTTCCATCACGTCGCTGTAGTCCACCCAGCGATTGTAGGCGGCGGCCGAGCCGTGAATCGAGCGGCCCTTGTGCGGGACCGCGATGATGCGCCGTAGCGACTCGCCGGCACGAATGACCGGAGCATGGCCAGCCAGGGAGATCGATCCATGTCAGTGGCGTTTGTTCCCAAGCCGCACCCCAGGATCGCCGAGCGCAAGAAGGCCGGCCCGCCCAAGACGACCGACGAGGGTGTCGGCTTGAACGGCCGGATCGCCCTTGTGGTTACCGGCGTCGTCGGCACGATGTGGTGCGCCTACGCCTTCGCCCTGCTGGCGCTCGTCGCGCTGCCGTCGGCCCTCAAGTCGGGTGACCCACTTGCCCTCATCCAGTGGATCAGCCAGACGTTCATCCAGCTGGTCCTGCTGTCGGTGATCATCGTCGGCCAGAACATCCAGTCGAAGGCATCGGACAAGCGCTCGGAGATGACCTACAAGGACGCCGAGGCAATCTTCCACGAGGCGAAGGAGATCCAGGATCACCTGCAGGCGCAGGACGAAGCCATCAACACCGTCCTCGACAACCTCCAGAAGCTCGAGGCGGCCCGCGCGGCCGGCTGACCAGGGGCTGGTTCGTCGGCACGAGCGCCGAGGTATCGTTCGATTCCTTTGATCGCAGAGCGGGAACCAGGATGACCTCAGTGTCGAGCTTCCTCGTAGAGACGACTGACCTGCTGGGTCGCACACCGCAGGTCCTCGGGGCACTGCTCAGGGGCCTGTCGGATGACTGGACGGATACGCCGGACGTGGCCGGCGGCTGGCGTCCGCGCGATGTCGTCGGGCACCTGATCACGGGCGAGCAGGCGGAGTGGCTCAAGCGAGTCCGGCGCATCCTCGAGCAGGGGACTGCGGTGCCGTTCGAACCCTACGATCAATTCGCCATGCTCGAACGGGACATCGGCATCCCGCTCGACGACCTGCTCGAGCAATTCGCCTCGATGCGGGCGGCAAACCTGCTCGCCTTGGGCGATCTGGTCACCGAGTCCGATCTTGATCGACGGGGTCTTCACCCGACGCTGGGCGAGGTCACCCTGGCTCAGCTGCTCGGCTCGTGGACGGTCCACGACCTCGATCACGTGAGCCAGGTCTACGCCGGCCTGGCTGGCTCGCGCGATGCCGACGTCGGCCCCTGGCGGGCCAACCTCGGGATTCTCCTGCGCCGCGAGGACCGGGCCGCGATCGCAGGTTAGCCGGCTCGTCGTGGGCAGGGGTCAGCCCTTATTCGGAATGCTCGCTCGCGGCCGGGATCGTGGTCAGGTGGGTCAGGACGCAGCGCCAATCGCCACCGTGCCGGACGAAGACGTCGGTCGATCGTTCGACCGTGCGGAATGCGCTACCCCGGTAGCCACCCACGGTGACGACTCGGGCGGTGACCAGGCCCGACTCTCCGTAGGACCGAGCGCGGAGCTCGGTCGAGGCCATCGAGGCGTGGGTCAGGCTGCCTGACCTGATCGCCGCCATGAACGCCGATCTGTCGATCAGGGCACCGTCGGGCCCGACGATGACCCAGTCCTCATCGAGGATCTGGCCGATCCGAGCCAGGTCAGCGTCGACAATCGCCCGGTCAAGCTCATTCTCGATCGCCAGTAGCTCGACCACGCCCACCGTTTGATCGGCTGATTCCATCAGACGCCTCCCCGCCAGGGCCATCATCGCGATTCCACGCGTGGCGCGCGGCACCCCTTCGGAGATAGCCTGTCGGTGATGCGTCCATTCACGTTCCTTGCCTCGATCCAGGCGGTCATGGACGGCGCGACCCTGGCGGCCGAGGCTCGGCGGGCCGAGTCGCTGGGCTTCCACGCGCTCGTCGTGCCCGATCACATGATCGAGCAGCTCTCCCCGGTGCCGGCCCTGGCCACGATCGCGGCGGCCACCGAGCGCCTTCGGATCGCGGCGTTCGTCCACAACAACAGCCTGCGCCACCCCGCGGTCCTGGCCCAGGACCTGGCCAGCCTCGACGTGCTCAGTGGCGGCCGCCTGGACGTGGCGATCGGGGCCGGCTGGAACAAGCCCGAATACGACGCGATCGGCCTGCCCTACGACACGGCCTCGATCCGCCAGGCCCGCCTCGAGGAAGCGATCGAAATCCTCAAGGGCTACTTCGCGGAGGGGCCTTTTTCGTTCGCCGGCGAGCACTACACGGTCCGCGACCTCGACGGCTACCCCAAGCCTGTGCAGCTGCCGCATCCACCGTTCTTCATCGGCGGGGGCGGTCGTCGGACGCTGGCCCTGGCCGGGCGTGAGGCCCAGATTGTCGGCCTTGCGCCACGCATCCTGACCGACCAGCGCACGGACCCAGGATCGCTGACCCTGGCCGCCGCCGCTCAGAAGATCGAGTGGGTGCGCGGGGCGGCCGGAGATCGCTTCGATGACCTCGTCTTCAACGTCTACCCGTCGAGCTGGCCGATCACGATCACCGACGATGCACATGGCGAGGCAGCCAAGGTCGTCGCCCACCTGAGCGGGCGGACCCCCGTCGACCTGACCGCAGCGGAGGTCCTCGAGTCGCCCCACCTGTTCATCGGTTCCGTGGCCGGGTTGACCGAGAAGTTCGAGATGCTTCGCGAGCGGCTCGGGATCACCTCGTTCATGGTCGGGGACATCGACGAGCTCACACCCGTCGTCGAGCGGCTGGCCTAGGCCGCCGCGGACGGCAGCCGGCGCTAGGCAGTCGGCAGCTGCAGCAGCCCGACCAACCCGTACAGGAGCAGGACCGTCCCGAGGGTCAGGACGGCGACCCTCGTCGGGCGCCATCTGAAACGATCGGAGGCGGCGGCCAGGAAGAGCACCGTGGCGAAGATCACGGTGTGCAGGACAAAGCTACTGCTGGTCTCCTCGGCCACCTGTCCGGCGTCGATCAGCGTCTCCGCCTTCGCTTCGTGTTGAGCCGCGGATTGGGCTGAGGCCTGGACGTACTCGGGCATGAACAACGGGCCGGGCGGGGCGTTCGGGTTGGTGAACGGGTCGGTCTTGAGCCAGGCGTCGAAGGCGACCGTGAACTCGGGCCGGAATCGGCGGAGATAGACGTTGGCGAGCTTGGTGTTGCCGGCGTCGTCGGCGTTGAGCCACTGGCTGAACACCTGGCTGTCGTACAGCCGTTCCTGGCCGGCCTGGGTGGTCGCGTTGGTTGCCTCGACCCGCTCGCCTGAGCCCCGGACGTAGTCCGCCGACTGGATGCCATTCCAGCGTGCCGCCTGATAGCCCGACCAGGCGGCGATGATGGTCCCTGCCCCGAGCAGGATGACGGCGCAGACCTCAAGGATCCGGCTCGAGTCCAGGGACCAGCGGGACCCGGCCCTGGGCGAGTCGCCGGCTTCGTCGGAATCGTCGGGACCGGGAACCTCGGCGGGCGTGGGTTGGGTCACCCGGTCAGGATACCGGCGCCAAACGGAGCCATCCGGATGTGGGGCGAGCCGCTGGCCTCGGACAGGGCGGCCCGGCTGAGCGACACTCAGGTGATGGATCATCGCGACCACATCGGGCTGATTCGAGAGGGCGTGGGACCGGCCGGCGGAACATGGGCCGACCTTGGCTCCGGCCAGGGTGCGTTTACCCTGGCCCTGGCCGACCTGCTGGGTCCAACCGGCACGATCTACAGCGTCGACCGGGATCCTCGGGCCCTCCAGGTCCAACTTTCTGCGATCGAGCGCTCGTTCCCCGGCACCACGGTCACGCCGTTGGTCGCCGACTTCACCCAGCGGCTCGAGCTGCCGCCGCTGGACGGCATCGTGATGGCCAACTCGCTCCATTTCGAGCGCGACAAGACCACGGTCCTTCGCCTGGTGCGAACGTACCTGCGGCCCGGCGGCCGGCTCGTGCTCGTCGAATATGACGCCGACCAGGGCAATCCGTGGGTTCCCTACCCGCTCTCGTTGCGGACCTGGCTGACGCTCGCGACCGAGGCCGGATTGCGCGACACGCGTCACCTTGCGTCCGTTCCCAGCCGGTTCCTGGGCTCGATCTACTCGGCGGTCAGCCTGCGCTGAGTCGGGGACGGCCAAGGATGCGACGTCCATACTCGGGGCGATCGCGCGGGTACCGATCGAGCGTGCTTGACAGCGCGAGGCGCCGGCCCGTGGCCAAGGAGGGCGAACTTGTCCGAGGTCGCGGTCATTGCCCTGGTCCTGCTGGGCTACGCCCTCGTGGCGGTCCGGCTCGACCGGTGGTCGATCAGCGGACCGATGGTCCTGGTGGGGATCGGGGCCGTGCTCGGACCGGCCGGTCTGGGTGACCTGGCCGCCCCCGCCACGTCCGAATCGGTCCGGGTGCTGGCCGAGCTGACCCTCGCCCTCGTCCTGTTCACGGACGCCTCCACGATCGGCCTCGACGAAGCCGAACCGATCGCGTGGCTGCCCGGCCGGCTGCTCGGAATCGGGCTGCCCTTGACGATTGTCCTTGGCGGCGTCGTCGCGTTTCTCATGTTCCCGTCGCTCGGCCTGGGCTTTGCCTTCCTGACTGCGTCGATCCTGGCGCCAACCGATGCGGCGCTCAGCCTGCCGCTCCTGCTCGACCAGTCGATTCCGGTCCGGGTTCGCCGCGCGATCAACATCGAGAGCGGCCTGAACGACGGAATCGCCTCGCCCTTTGTCGCCCTGTTCCTGGCGGTCGCGGTAGCCGAGGAGGCGACCGGCAATCAGAACTGGTTGCTCGAGGCCGGCCGGGAGATCGTCGTCGCCCTGATCGTTGCGATCGTCGTCGGGAGCATCGGTGCCCGCCTGCTCGTCCTCGCCCGGGCGCGCCTTTGGGCGTCGCCCGCTTCCGAGTCGCTGGCGGTCGTGGCTCTCGCGATCCTGACCTACGCCGGCGCCGGAGCGCTCGGAGGCAATGGATTCGTGGCGGCGTTTGCCGCCGGGATCGCGTTCCGGACGGCCACCGAACGGGCGGAGCCGTCGGTCGAGTTCGCCGAGTCGATCGGACTGGCCGCGTCCTATGTCGTTTGGCTCGTGTTCGGAGTCGGACTGGCCGGCCCCGTGATCGCCGCCGGCTTCGATTCGGCCGCAATCGGCTACGCGGTCCTGAGCCTGTCGATCATCCGGATGGGGCCCGTTGCCATCTCCCTCGTCGGGACCCGTGTTCGGCGCCACACGGTCGCCCTGATCGGCTGGTTCGGCCCGCGCGGGCTGGCCTCGGTCGTGTTCCTCCTGGTCGCGTTCGACCAGCTTGGGCCGGATCATCCGGTCAGCCAATCCCTGCTCCGGGCGGTGACCTGGACGGTCGTCCTGTCGGTGGTCGCCCATGGCCTCAGCGCGGGCCCGGTCGGGGCGCTGTATGCGCGACGAATGGCCGAAGGGCCAGCCGACGGGTGGGAGCAGGGCGAAGCCGCGGAGCCGCGGATTCGGCGTCGGGCCATCGGTGGCCGGCCGCCACTTGAGCGCCCCGGCCCTGATCCGGTCGGAGCAAGGAAGGAGCTGGAGCCATGAGTCGTGAGTCGATTCGCACCGAGCGTGCGCCGAGCAACCCCCACTACGCCCAGGCTGTTCGTGCCGCCGGCCTGATCTTCGTATCCGGCCAGGGCCCGTTCGACCCGGCCACCGGCGCGATCGTGGGCGAAACGATCCAGGAACAGACACGGCAGTCACTGACCAACATCCAGGCGATCCTCGAAGCCGCCGGCAGCTCGATCGAGAAGATCGTGAGCAGCACCTTCATCCTCGGCGACCCGGCCGATTTCGGCGGGCTCAACGAGGAGTGGGATCGCTGGTTCAAAGGGTCGCTGCCGGCCCGCCAGGGCGCCAAGCTGCCGCTCGACGTAGCCGGCCTGCGCGTCTCGATCGCGGCGATCGCCGAGGCCTGACCGGCCGCCGGGCGGCCCACCTGGCGCCTCGCGGCAACACCGCTCCGACGACTGCCTGCCACCGTATGCTGCAGCGTGGCGGGCTACGGCCCGGCAACCCCGGCAATCGTCCAAATTGCTCCTGAGGTTGGCCTGGTCCGTTGGCGACGATCGTGAGCATCCACTCGTTCCGGGGCGGAACTGGCAAGTCGAACACGACGGCCAACCTTGCCGCGGTCTACGCCCAGCAGGGCAAGCGCGTCGGCGTGATCGACACCGACATCCAATCGCCGGGCATCCACGTCCTGTTCGGACTGGCCGGCGACGAGGTCGAGGTTTCGCTGAACGATTTCCTGTGGCACGGCCGGCCGATCGAGGAGGTCGCCCAGGACGTGACTTCGGCGGTCGGTCGGGACTGCACGGGCCGGATCTACCTGATTCCATCGAGCATGAAGCCAGGCGAGATCGCCCGGATCCTGCGAGAGGGCTATGACGCCCAGCGCCTGACCGAGGGATTCCGGCATCTCGTCGACCATCTTCGGCTCGACATCCTGCTGATCGACACCCACCCGGGCCTGAACGAGGAGACCCTCCTGTCGCTCGTCCTGTCCGACGTCCTGCTGATCGTGATGCGCCCGGACCGGCAGGACTACGAAGGAACCGGGATCACTGCCCGGGTGGCACGCGAGCTGCAGGTGCCCCGGATCCGGATCCTGGTCAACAAGCTGCCGGACTTGTTCGACGCCTCGGCGGTCGCCGCCCGCGTCGCCGAGGCGTACGACTGCCCGGTGGCAGCCGTCCTGCCCCACTCCGACGATCTGATGCGCCTCGCCAGCGAGGGCATCTTCGTCGTTCGGCAGCCCGACGATCTCCTGTCCGCGCTGTATCGCCAGGTCGCCGCGGAGCTGGTGATGGATGGCAGCTGAGTCAAGCCCGATCTGGTCACGCGACGAGGTCCTGGGCGGGCTGCCCGCCCGGCGGGCGAGCACCCTCCTGTACGCGATCGAGGCGCGCACGGCGCTCCTGGTCAGTCGGGCCCGGCGGGCGATGGCCCGCTTCGAGACGGAACGGACGGTGGCCGATCGCGAGCAGCTCTTCCTGGGAGCGCTGGCCGACGGCCGGGAGCTGCCCAGGCAGCCCACGGTCCAGGATCTCGATCGGTTCGCCCAGCTGTGGGCGAACCTGGTCCCCGACGACGTCCAGGTCAGGGCCGCGGTGCTCCGGCGAGTCGTCGACAAGTACGGCCTGCCCGAGCAGGCGAACGCGCTGCGGGCGGCCCTGGGTGCGGCCGATCCATTCGTCCAGGCGGCGTACGAGCGCCAGGCCGGCCAGTCCCTGGCGCTTGCCGAGGCCCGGCCCCAGTCGCGCCGGGAGCGCTTCAGCTGGTGGCGGGCCGGAGTCGCCCGACGGCTGGAGAACCTGCCGCCGTTCTGGCTGGCCTACGTGCTGACCCTGACCGAGACGGTCGGTGGCGGCATCCTCGCCTTGCCGATCGCCTTTGCCGGACTCGGACCGGTCGGCGCGACCGTCCTGCTGGTGGTCTTCGGCCTGCTCAATACGCTGACCGTCGCGGCCCTCGTCGAGAGCATCACCCGGGATGGCCGAATGCGCTACGGCGATGCGTTCTTCGGCCGCCTCATTGCGGACTACCTTGGCCGGCCGGGCAACCTGCTGGCCCTGCCGGCCTTGCTGGCGTTCGACGCGGTTGGATTCTGCGTCGCCCTGGTCGGTTTCGGGACGACCCTCGCGGCCGCCACCGGCCTGCCGGTCCTCATCCCGGCCGCGGCGCTGTTCGGCATCGTCGTGGTCGTCCTGTGGCGCCGCTCGCTTGACGCGACGGTCGCCCTGGCTGTGGTCGTCGGCGCCACGAACGTCGCGATCCTGGTGGTCATCACCCTGATCGCGGCCGGCAGCGCACGACCCGAAGGCTTCGCCGGCTGGGGTTCCGGCCTCGTCGTCGATGGCGGCCTGCTCGAGCTCATCTTCGGCGTCGCCCTGGTGGCCTACTTCGGGCACACGTCGGCCGGCCACGCCGCGAAGGTGGTCCTGGCCCGGGACCCGAGCGGCCGGCACCTGCTGGCCGGCAACGTGGCAGCGATGCTCACGGCCACGGGCCTGTACGTGGTCTTCGTCCTGGCCCTCACGGCGGCCGTCGGGGCGACCACCTTGGCCGGCTACGCCGGGACGGCGCTGACTCCGCTGGCCGCCCGAGCCGGACCGATCGTCGGCGTCCTGGGCACGATCTACATCATTCTCGGCGTCGGGCTCAGTGCCCTGTACCTGGGTCTCGGCCTGTTCAACCAGTCGGCCGAGCTCATCGAGGCCGTGATCGGCCAGAGCGCAGCGGCTCGGCTCGCCCACGTCAGGGTCCTCGAGTTCGGCCTGCGGGCGGCGCCATTGGCTGGACTGTTCGTCCTCGTGGTCGTGCTCCTCGCCCGCGGCTCGATTTCGTTCACCGAGCCGCTAAATCTGATCGGGACCCTGACCCTGCCGCTCCTCGCCGGGATCTTCCCGATGCTGCTCATGGCGGCCGCGCGTCAGCGCGGTGAACGGTTGCCTGGTCGATTCCTCGGGCCGCTCGGCCATCCGATCGTGATCCTGGCGATCGAGGCCGTATTTCTGCTGGCGATCCTGTCGTTCGGCCTGTGGATCTGGACGGACCTACCCGAACGCGTGGCGGCCCTGGCCGTGAGCGCGGCGATGATCGGCCTCGTCGTCGTCTCCTGGCAGCAGGGCGCCTTCCGGCCGCGAACGGTGGTCGAGTATCGCGTCGAGAGCGGCCCGCCCGACCGGGGCGTCCTGTCGATCATGTCGGCCGGCCGGCCCGTCGCGGCCACAGTCGACCTGTTCGAGACGACCGGCAACCGACACCTCGAGGCGAATGAGGTCGTGATCAACGCCCCGAACCGGTTGCGTTCGATCGTCGTCGGCCTGCCCGAGGGCGTTGCGGGCGAGCTCGAGGTCTGGATTCACGCGGTGTTGTCCGACGGGAGCACGGCTCCCAACCCAGGGCGGGTCGAGATCGGTGATGATCCGGCCCGACTGACCATTTCGTTGGAGGCAGGCACGGTTGCCATCTGAGTGGAGGAGCAGCATGCGTAGCGAGGCGAACACCGGGAACCAGGCCGGCCGGCCACGGACGGGCAAGCGCCACGGCCTGGCGACGCTGGCGGCCGTATTGCTGATCGTGGCCGGCTGCGCGAGCACGTCCGCCCCGGGGGCTTCATCGGCCGGCGATCCGACCAAGGACAAGCTCGCCCAGGTGATGGCCCGCGGCACCCTTGTCCTGTGGACGGACCCGGACTACGCGCCCCAGTCGATGGCGGTCAAGGGTGCGACCCGGCTCGCATCGACCAAATGCGCCCCGAACCAGATGACTGCTCCCGAGATGACCGGCTACGACGCCGAGACCGGCAAGCTCGTCGCGGCCGCGCTCGGCCTCGAGCCGTGTTTCGTGACCGCGCCGTGGGACCAGGTCATCGCCGGCAACTGGGGCGACCAATGGGACGTGGCCTGGGGTTCGGGAGCCCTCGAGGCATCCCGGATGGCTGCGCTCTATGTGACCCAGCCGTACTACACGACGCCGGCCAACTTCTTCGTCCTTGCCAGCTCGACCTACACCAAGCCGTCCGACCTGGACGGCAAGCAGATCGGGGCCTGCGCCGGGTGTACCCACCAGCAATACCTCCAGGGGACCCTGACCCTGCCTGGAGAATCGCTGAGCCCCATGGTGGCCAACCCCAAGGTCGTGACCTATGCGTCCGAAATCCCGGGCCTGGCCGACGTGGCCGCCGGCAAGATCGATGCATTCCTGTGCAGCCAGCCCGTTGGTGCCGGCGCGATCGCGAACGGCTCGCCGTTGCGGATGCTCGACCAGGTCGCCTTCTACACCTACAAGACGGGCTACATCGATCGCGGGCTGACCTTGTCGCCGACCGCCTTCATCGACCGGATCAACACGGCCATTCACGATCTCGAGGCGAACGGCAAGCTCAAGGCGCTCTCGGTCAAGTTCTTCGGGATCGACTACGTCACCGCCGCCTCATCGTTTGATTTGGCGAGCGTTGGCCAGAAGGTTCCGTAGCACGCCGCCGCCTGGCGCTCGAAGTTGGCCGTCGGCCCGGTGAGCGGTGGATACGTCTGGCCCTGGCGGCGCAGCCTTCGGGCGAGGCTGATCGCCTACTTCCTGGTGCTGTCGACGATCACCGCCCTTGTTGTCGGGGCAATCGTGTACGTCCGGGCAACGGGTGATCTGACCAATGCGATCTACGACCGGTTGGGGGCCGTCGCCGCGGTGAAGGCCGACGCAATCGATCGGTGGGTCGACGAGCAGAGCCGGAACGTGGTGTTCGTCAGCTCGATGCCCGGCGTTGGCGACGACGCCCGGACCTACCTCGACCCCGCGTCGCCGGCGAGTGCCCGGGAGCAGGCGGCCACCGAGCTCCGAGCTGACCTGAAGACCGTGGTGTCCAAGACCGCGGACGCCGAGGAGATCTACATCCTCGACCTGTCCGGGACAATTCAGCTGTCCACCCTCGCCCAGGACGAGGGCAAGTCACAGGCCGACCAGCCATTCTTCAAGGGCGGAGCCTCGCAGACGACGGTCCAGAACGTCTACGTGTCGAGCCTGACCAACCAGCCGACCATGACCGTGGCGACCCCATTGTTCGACCAGAACGGCCTCGGCCAGCGAGTCGGCGTCCTCGCCGCAAATCTGAGCCTGGCTCGCCTGGACCAGATCGTCCAGCAACGAACCGGCCTGGGCGAAACAGGCCGGACCTACCTGGTCGGGCCGGACCGCCGCCTGATCTCGAGCACCACGGCCGGGGCCGGGGCCGGCGTCCTTGACTCGGCGGCGATCGAACAGGCCGTGGTCGATCATCAGGACGGTCAGGGCCTGTACCTCGACGACCGCAACGTGCCGGTCATCGGGGTCTATACCTGGCTCGGCGACCGCGGGTCGGCATTGCTGGCCGAAATGAGCCAGGACGAGGCGTTCGGGCCCGCTCGGCAGCTGGCGCTGACGATCGGGATCGTCGGCCTTCTGGCGGCCGTCCTGCTGATCGCCGGCGTGTCGTTCGTTGCCCGGCGCGTGACCCGACCGATCCTGTCCCTTGCCGCGACGGCCAGCCGGGTCACCGCGGGTGACCTCGGCGCGGTCTCGGGCATTCGGTCGCCCGACGAGGTCGGCACGCTCGCGGTGGCCTTCGACGAGATGACCGCGGAGCTGCGCGAGAACGTGGCCACCCTGGAGCGCCGGGTCGACGAACGGACGGTCGAGCTGCGGGCCGCCCGGCTGGAGGCCAATTCCGCGAACCAGGCCAAGAGTGCGTTCCTGGCGGCCATGAGCCACGAGATCCGGACGCCGATGAACGCGGTGATCGGGATGAGCGGTCTGATCCTCGACACGCCCCTCGATCCGGACCAGCGCGACTATGCCGAGACTATCCACACCTCGGGCGAGGCGCTCCTCACGATCATCAACGACATCCTCGACTTCTCCAAGATCGAGGCTGGCCGGATCGAGCTCGAAGCCCGTCCGTTCCACCTGTCGCAGACGATCGAGGGAGCCTTGGACGTGATGGGCCCGATCGCTGCCGCGAAGGGCCTCGAGCTCCTGTACGACCTCGACCCCGACCTCCCGGATGCCGTCGTGGGCGATGCCGGCCGGATTCGCCAGATCGTCCTGAACCTGCTCTCGAACTCGGTCAAGTTCACGGATGAGGGTGAGGTCGAGCTGACCGTCCGGGGAGCGCTGCTTGTGGACGGCGACACGGCAACCGCCGAGGCGGCCGATCAGGCCGACCGGTGGGAGATCCGGCTCGACGTGCGCGACACCGGGATCGGCATCCCGCCCGATCGGATCGGCCGCCTCTTCCAGTCGTTCAGCCAAGCCGATGCGTCGATCGCAAGGCGCTACGGTGGCACCGGCCTCGGCCTGGCCATCAGCCGCCGCCTGGCCGAGCTGATGGACGGGTCGCTCGTGGCCGAGAGCACCGGCCTGGCCGGGCAGGGCAGCGTCTTCCGGTTGGTCGTCCGGGTGCCGGCTGCGACGACAGCGCGGCCTGTGGCTGACGAGTTGGGTCCGGGCCTCAGCGCGGTTGCCGGCCGGCGAGTCCTGCTGGTCGACGACAACGCAAGCGCCGTACGGATCCTCCGGTCGCAACTGGAGCGCATCGGCCTGGCCGTGACCGCGACCGGATCGGCGATCGAGGCTCAGCGCCTGGCGACGGTCGCTCCGGCCGACTTCGACGCCGTCGTCGCCGACCTGCGGATGCCCGGCCTCGACGGCCTTCGGCTGACGGCCGCGATCCGCTCCGCCGGCCTGGACCGGATTCCACCGGTGGTGCTGCTGTCGAGCCCGAGTCAACGCGACCGCGACGCCGAGGGGATCGCGTCGTTCGTGTCGAAGCCGGTCAAACCTGAGGCGTTGCGGGCGAGCGTCCTGTCTGCGCTCACCGGGATACCCATGCATGCCGCCCCGCGCACGGAGCAGCGGCTTGCGCTGGACCACGACCTCGGCGTGCGCCATCCGCTCCGGATCCTTTTGGCCGAAGACAACGCGGTCAACCAGAAGCTCGCGCTGCGGCTGCTCGAGCGGATGGGCTACGGGGCGGATCTGGCCGGCGACGGGGCCGAGGCGATCGCGGCAGTTGAGGCGACCGCCTATGACGTCGTGCTCATGGACGTCCAGATGCCCGAGATGGACGGGCTCGAAGCAACGCGGCAAATTCGCGCCCGCTGGCCGGATCGCTCGATCCGGATCGTGGCCATGACCGCGAACGCAATGGAGGGCGACCGCGAAGCCTGCCTCGCGGCCGGCATGGACGACTACCTGTCCAAGCCGATCCGTCCCGAGGAGCTGGCCCTCGCCCTCGATGCAGTGCCGGGGCCTGGAGCTGCGCCGGCGCCCGAGCTCGACCCGGCGACCCCGCTCGCGCCGGCGCCGCCAATGCTGGCTGAGGAGCCGCCCGCCGTCGATACGAAGGCAGCGACCGCGTCGTCCGTCGACACGGCGGCGTTGGACCGCCTGCTCACGACGACCGGCGGGGACGAGGCCTTCCTCGACGAGCTGATTGACACGTACCTGGCCGATGCACCCGAGCAGATCGCGCAGCTCCGCGCCGCGGCACAGCGCGGCGCGATCGCCGACCTCGTTCGGCCGGCTCACTCGCTCAAGACGAACAGCGCCAACATGGGCGCCGAAAGGCTGACCGCGCTGTGCCGCAGCCTGGAAACGGCCGCGCGCGGCGGGACGGTCGACGATGCGATCGAACGAGTGGCGGCAGCCGAGGCGGAATTCGGGGCGGTCCGCGCCGCGCTCATCGAGTTCAGGTCAAGCCGATGACCAACGGCGGCCGGATCCTCGTCGTCGACGACGAGCGCCTCAACCGGATGATCCTGCGCCGGGCGCTCGAGAGCCAGGGTCACATCGTCGATGAGGCGGAGAACGGCCGGCTGGCGCTGGACCGGCTGGCCGGCGCCCCAATCGACCTGGTCCTGCTCGACCTGGTGATGCCCGAGCTGGACGGCTACGCGACGCTCGAGGCGATCAAGGCCGACCCCGCGGTCCGACATGTTCCGGTGATCATCATCTCCAGCGTCGAGGAGATCGACAGCATCGTCCGCTGCATCAACATGGGGGCAACCGACTACTTGCCCAAGCCCTTCCAGCCCGAGATCCTGCGGGCGCGGGTCGACGCCTCACTGAGTGGCAAGCGCCTGCGCGACCTCGAGCTCGAATACCTGGAGCAGGTCTCGCGGGTGACCGGTGCCGCGGCAGCGCTCGAGGCAGGATCGGTCGACCTTGGCAGCCTCAGCCAGGTTGCCGAACGAACGGACGCCCTGGGGATCCTGGCTCGCCGGTTCATCAGCATGGCCCGCGAGGTCGAGGCCCGCGAGGAACGCCTGCGCGAACAGGTCCGCGAGCTGAAGATCGAGATCGACCACGCCCGCGAGGCGCGCCAGGTCGCCGAGATCACCGACACGGACTTCTTCAAGGACCTCCGCAACCGGGCGGGCGACCTGCGCCGGATCATCCGGCCCGAGGACGAATAGGGGCGGCTCGAGCTCTCGCTCCGCTTCTTCGCGCCGAACATTGCGAGTTGTCATCGAACTGTCACCGGGCCGTCATCGTCGGCTGTCAGGGTTCGCTGTCTGGTGGCCATCCGGACCCGCGACTTCCACGAATCCCGAGCTTTGGAGACCCTTCGATGCTGCAACTCGTGCGCCGCTTGGCGCCCACCCTGGGCGTGCTCGCCCTCCTCGCCGGCTCGGCAACCGGCGTCCTGGCGTCCTCGCCGAACCCGGTGATCGGGCATGTCTACGTCGACAACAACGCGGCCGGCCACAACAGCGTGGCCGGGTTTGCCCGCCATCTCGATGGCCACCTGACCCCGCTTGCCGGCTCGCCCTTTCCGACGGGCGGCGCCGGAACCGGTGTGCCGATCGGCTCGGCCGGTGCCATCCAGTTCTCCGCTGACGGCCGCTATGTCCTGGCCGTGGACCCCGCCAGCAATGACATCTCGGTCCTCCGGATCAGGCCGGACGGGTCGCTCAGCCTGGCCGCAACGGAGGCCTCGCACGGCACGACTCCGGTCAGCATCGCCGTCCACGGATTCCTCGTGTACGTCGCCAATGCCGGCGTCGGCGGCAGCGATTACACAGGCTTCTGGTTCTTCGGTGGTCGGCTCTTCCCGATCTGGGGATCGACGGTCAGCCTGCCAGACAGCGCCTCGCCGGGCGAGATCCTGTTCAGCGGCGACGGACGCACTCTGATTGCGACCCGGGTTGGGCCAAGTGCCGGACCGTCGTTCATCGACAGCTTCCGGGTGGGCTTCTTCGGCCGCCTCACGCCGGCACCGGATTCGCCCATTCCGGCCCAGCGGATCGGTCCGTTCGGAAGCGCCTTCCGACCGACCAACCCGAATCAGCTGTTCGTCTCGAACGCGCATGACGGCACAGGGCTCGGCAGCGTGTCCGTCTACCGCGTCGGCCGCGATGCGGCGCTGACGGCGATCAACGGCTCGCCCTTCGCCGACAACCAGACCGCACCTTGCTGGGTGGCCATCACGCCAGACGGCAAGTTCCTGTTCGCGATCAATACCGCGAGCTCTTCGATCTCGCGTTACTGGATCGCGCCCGGGGGCAGCCTTACCCTGCTCGGCAGTACGCCGATGAGCAACCCCATCGGGCTCCGACCGTTCGACGCCCAGGTCGATCCGACAGGACATGACCTGTATGTCGTTGACGCCGGTGCAGTCGCCGTCAGCGCCTTCGCCATCAACGGTGGCGACCTGACGGAGCTCGGCTCGTCGCCGAGCTCAATCCCGGGCGGAGCCGCTCCGTTCGGCCTGATCGTGAACTAGCTCGTCGGGCCCACCGGGCCCGAGCCCTGAACCAGCAGCGAAGCGGCGGGCCGGTCGTCCCGCCGCTTCGGATGTCCGGCCCCAGGGTTGTGGCTCGGGAGGCCCCCTGAGCTCCCTCCGTGAGCAATTGATGCGCTGCTGCAACGGCGTTGCCACGACCGTTAGTCGTGGGCCTGCTGCTCGGTGGCGATCTTGACCCGAGCGCAGGTTGCGCGAATCCCAGTTGAGGAGCTCCGAATGAACACGAACCCGACCTTTGAACCGACCCCCGACGCGGACGAGCAGGTCCGCACGACCGCTGACGGTCCGGTGATGACCAGGCAGACCCTCGAGAAGGGCGTTCCCCACGGCGACGAGGAGGTCGGCGGCGCGGTCGCCGGCGGCATCGGCGGCGCGGTCATCGGGGCAGTTGTCGGCGGCCCGGTTGGGGCCGTGGTCGGCGGCGCCGTCGGAGCTGCGACCGGGGCGACGGCGGGAGCGCTCGACAGCAAGCGCAAGGACGAAGAGGTCGTGGTGACCCGCGAGGAGAAGACCTGGTAACGCCCGGGTCCGCCACGCGGGGAATCACCCGGGTCGCTCGGCGAGCCGCCTCGAAGCACTGGTTCGAATACCTGGCTTCGGACGGCTCGCCGATCGATGACCCGGTCGAGATCGAGCGCATCGAGCGCCTGGCCATCCCGCCGGCCTGGACCGACGTATGGATCTCCGATCGACCCGGGGCCAGGCTCCAGGCCACTGGGCGGGACGGCCGTGGCCGCAAGCAGTACCGCTACCACCCGGCGTTTCGCCGGGCACGGGAAACGGTCAAGTTCGATGCCCTGGTCGAATTCGGTCGTGCGCTGCCGGCGCTTCGCCGAACGGTCGATCGGGACCTGCGCCGACGCGGCCTGCCGCGCGAGAAGGTCCTGGCGACGACCGTGGCGATCCTCGAGGCGACCCGCATCCGGATTGGCAATCGAAAATACGCCGAGGCGAATCACTCCTACGGGCTGACCACGCTGCGACCGCAGCAAGTGATCGTCGACGGGTCAACCGTCCGCTTCGTGTTTCGCGGAAAGTCGGGCCGCCGGCAACGGCTGGAGCTCCACGACCGGCGCCTCGCCCGTGTTGTTTCCCGCTGCCGCTCGGCTCCAGGTCGCGACCTGTTCCAGTACGCGTCAGCCGAGGGCGGGTGGGTCCCGATCAACTCCGAGGACGTCAACGCGTACATTCGGGATGCCACCGGAAAGGACATCACGGCCAAGTCCTTCCGGACCTGGTCAGCGTCGGTCCTCGCCCTGCGCGCCCTGCGGGCGGGCGACCAGTCGGAGCTCACGACGCCGAGGTCAGTCCTCGGCCAGGCGATCAGGACCGTCGCCGCCGCGCTTGGAAATACGCCGCCGGTCGCCCGGGCGTCGTACATCCATCCGGGCGTGATCGATTGGTATCTCGATGGCGGGCCGAGTGCCGGCGACGATCCCGGCCCGCCGCCCCGCGGAGCACGCTGGCTGTCGGCCGACGAGCGGCGCCTGATCGCGCTCCTCGAGCATTCTGCCTGACGCAACCATCGTGAGCTCAGGCGATTGCAAGGTCGACATTACAGATTCGATGGGCCCGTTCCGATCCCTTGCGTCGGCGCGGCGGGCCCACTAACGTTTGGGCTCGTCCACGATCCGAAGCGAATGAGGTCCCAGGAGCTGGAGTCGATGGAACGGGACGCGCGCATCCTCATCGCCGCCGACATGTCGATCGCCGACGCGACACCGGAAGCACTGCGGCTCCTCGACATGACCTTCGACCAGCTTCGGGACCTGCCCCCGGGCGGCTTGTCGGTGGAGCGCGACCAGGAGGCGTCAAAGGATTTCGAAGCCGCCTGGAACGATGCCGGGCGGAATCCGGTGATCGGTTCAGGGACGATCCGGCTACTTGACGGCCGGCTCGTCCGAATCCAGTACTTCATCGTCCCCCAGCCGGACGGTGGATTCGAGATCGTCTTCGATCGGGTCAACGAGTCTGTCGATTCGCCCAGCCGGATGTACGCCGTCGGTGACATCCTGGCTGCGTGGCGAGCGGCGGAACGAACGCTCGCCGAGCTCGATCCCCAATCGCCCGAATGGGCTGCGGCTCAGGCGAGCCTTGCTCATTTTCGAGGTGAGTACCGCCGGCTCGTGACCGACAAGGGAGGACCCGCCCTCGCGGCGATGGCGGACTGACCGCGCTGTTGGTGCCGGCTGTTACGCCTTTGCAACGTGGGACCGGGCTTGGGACCTCACCAACGGACGACGGCGGCCCATGCTCGCGCGATGCAGTCCGTCCCCAGGCCGGTCCTCGTCACCAACCCGGTTGATGATCATGACTTTGCGACGGCGGCACAGGAGCTCCTCGACGCGGGCATCCTCGACCTGGACGCCTTCCGTGAGCGCCTCCGCCTGAGCTATCCCGAGGCGGACGCCCACCCTCGCGAGATCGTCGGCGAACGAGTCCTGATCTGGTACGTGTACCGCGACGGGCGCTGGGTCAACGCGGGAGTCGGGCACGCCGGAACCCGGTAATTCGACGCCTCACGAAGGGTGATCGCCGGCACCCAAGCGGTCGATGATCCCTGCCTGCCCCTCGACGCACCCCGGCAATGGAGTGTTCACGTGACGGAAACGGGCGCGCAGTACATTTAGCCAAGCCTTCGTGGTTGCGCCAGGTTCGACCCCGGCACCGCCGTGGCTTGGCGTTGATACGAACAGCGATTGACGGTGCCGAAGATGACTGGCAAGGAACCGATCCACGTCGTGATCGTCGGCGGAGGATTTGCCGGGCTCGCCTGCGCGCGCAGGCTGGCCAAGGAAGATGGCGTCACGGTCACGCTCATCGACAAGAACGATTACCACCAGTTCCAGCCCCTGCTCTACCAGGTGGCGACGTCAATGCTGGCGGCCGACGATATCGCCTTTCCGCTGCGCAGGATCGCCCAGGATAACGACGGCTTCGAGACAGAGCGTGGCGAAGTGGCCTCGATCGATCCCCGGGCCCGGTCGGTGACGACCACGACCGGCGAGACCTACCAGGGCGACTATGTCGTTCTGGCGGCGGGCTCCCAGCCGAACTTCTTCGGAACCCCAGGGGCGCACCACGCCTTCCCGCTCTACTCGCTCGATGACGCCGAAGCTCTAAGAACACGGATCATCCAGGCCTTCGAGAAGGCCGACCGCGATCCTCGCCTGGCCGACGAGGGGGTGCTCGATTTCGTCGTCGTCGGGGGTGGTCCAACGGGCGTCGAAGTTGCCGGCGCCCTGTCCGAGATGATCAACACGACGATGCTCGCGGAGTACCCGGATCTGGCCCGGCGGGCAAAGGTCCATCTGATCGACCACGGACATGCCCTCCTCCGGATGTTCGCGGCCAAGGGCCACAAGTATGCGGCCGAGGTGCTCACGAAAGACGGCGTCGACCTCCGGATGGGCACTGGCGTCACGGAGATCAGTCCCGGCCACGTAACCCTGTCGGATGGATCGATGATCAGGACGCGTTGCGTCGTCTGGGGCGGCGGCCTGATGGCGGCGCCGATCGCCGGGTTCAGCGGACTGCCGCAGGGCCGCGGCGGACGGGTCGACGTGAGCTCCGACTTCACGATCGCGGGCTTTCCAGGGATCCTGGCGATCGGCGACATTGCCAACATCCCGGCAAAGTCCGGCAAGGACCACCCTCAGCTTGGTTCCGTTGCCCTTCAGAGTGGCCAGTGGGCCGCCAAGACGATCCTCGCCGGTCGTAAGGACAAGCCGACCAGGCCATTTGCGTACCTCGACAAGGGAACGATGGCGATGATCGGCCGTGGGGCGGCGGTGGCCCAGGTCAGGGGCGTCGAGCTGCACGGCAAGGTCGCCTTCGTGGCCTGGCTCGGGGTCCACGCCGCGCTGATGACCGGGGGCCCCAACCGAGTCGACGCATTCAAGAGCTGGGCCGTGGACTTCTTCGGCAAGGAACGCGCGCCTGGGGCGCTCGATCGAAGCCGTACCGCGCGGATGACCTGGGGGGACGACGACCCGCTCGATGCGCCAGCCGCGGCCGGTGCCGGATGATGCAGGCCAACGTGGGGCTCTGACCGATGGCTTCTGCAATTCGCCCGCAGCGCGACCTGGACGGGCCGATCTCTCGCCGATCGCCGGTCATCGAGGCCGGCGGCCCTGACCCCCTCGGGGCGACGATCACACCCGACGGGGTGACCTTCTCGGTCTACGCCAAGCGGGCCGACCGGCTCGACATCCTGCTCTTCGATGGGATCGATGACCGCGCCCCGGGCCGGGTGATCCGGCTCGATCCGACGATCAACCGGACGGGCGCCTACTGGCACGCGCACGTGCCCGGAATTGGGTCCGGACAGCTGTACGGGTTCGCTGCGCACGGACCGTGGGCCCCCGAGCGAGGGCTCCGATTCGATCCGACGAAAGTCCTGCTCGATCCGTACGCTCGCGGCGTCGCTGTCCCAATGGCGTATCGACGCGTGATGGCTGGCCAGGTCGACGATGGTGCGGTCCCCCTGAAAAGCGTGGTCGTGGATCTCGCGCACTACGACTGGGAAGGCGATCGCCCACTGGCCCGACCCTTCCGGGAGACGATCGTGTACGAGGCCCATGTGCGTGGCTTCACTGCCGACCCGAGCTCGGGCGTCAGGCCGTCGCGGCGCGGGACCTACGCTGGTTTCATCGAGAAGATCCCGTACCTGGTCGACCTTGGCATCACGGCCGTCGAGCTGATGCCGGTCTTCCAGTTCGACGCCCTGGCGGCGCCCGACGGGCTCATCAACTACTGGGGCTACCAGCCGATCTCGTTCTTCGCGCCGCACGCTGCGTATGCAGCCGGTTCCGGTCCAGGCGCGGCCGTCGACGAGTTCCGGGACCTGGTCAAGGCCCTCCACCGGGCAGGACTCGAGGTGATCCTCGATGTGGTCTACAACCACACTGCGGAGGTCGGCGCCAACGGACCGACGTTCGGGTTCCGCGGCCTGGCCGATGACGAGTACTACCTCCACGACGCAGGCGGCGGCTACCTCGACTACAGCGGCTGCGGCAACACCCTCAATGCGAACGGCCCGATCGTGCGCCGGCTCATCCTCGACAGCCTGCGCTACTGGGTTCGCGAGATGCACGTGGATGGCTTCCAATTCGATCTCGCCGCCGTCCTGTCACGTGACCGGGCGGGTCGGCCGATGGCCGATCCACCCGTGATCTGGAATATCGATACCGATCCCGCCCTGGCCGGCACGAAGCTGATCGCCGAGGCCTGGGATGCCGGCGGGTTGTACCAGGTCGGTGACTTCGTCGGCGATCGCTGGGTCGAGTGGAACGGTCGGTTCCGGGACGACGTGCGGTCCTTCGTCAAGAGCGACTCGGGCCAGGTCGAGACGGTCGTGCAGCGCTTTCTTGGCAGCCCGGACATCTACAGCCATCGCGGCCGTGAGGCGCAGGTCAGCCTCAATTTCGTGACCTGTCACGACGGCTTCACCCTGAATGACCTGGTCTCCTATGACACCAAGCACAATGAAGCCAACGGCGAGGGCGGTCGTGACGGCAACGACCAGAACTTGAGCTGGAATTGCGGTGTCGAAGGACCCACCACAGACCCCGCGATCGAGGCCCTGCGCCAGCGCCAGGTCAGGAACTTCCTGGCCCTCGATCTCCTGTCGGAAGGCGCGCCGATGATCCTCATGGGCGACGAGGTGCGCCGGACGCAAGGTGGCAACAACAACGACTACTGCCACGATGATCCGACGGCCTGGTTCGACTGGACCGCGCTCGAGCGCCACGCCGACATCCTCCGGTTCACCGCGGGCCTGATCGACCTCCGGCGGCACCTCGTTGCCCTCTTTGACGAGCCGGCCGGGATCAGCCTGGCCGACGTCATCCGGACCACCGATGTCGAGCTGAGTGGAGTCAAGCTAGGGCAGCCCGACATCGGCGACAATTCCAGGAGCATCGCGATCACCGTGAGGATCGCTGCCGGAGCGCTCCACTTCATCTTCAACGCCTACTGGGCCGGTCTCGAATTCGAGCTCCCTCCGCTCGAACCCGACTTGACCGGCTGGCGTCGGCTGGTGGACACGAGCCTGGCGTCGCCGGACGACCTCACCGCCGACTTCAGCCAGGCCGAGCGACTCGTCGGCCCGACGTACCACGTGGAATCACGATCGGTCGTGGTCCTGGCCGCGCGGCGCGACGTCAGCTCAGCCCGCAAGGCCAGGCTGCCGTGAGCGGGGCCGAGCGCAAACGAATGGCCAACGCGGGCCGGCCCGAGGAGGGCTGGTCCGAGGCGAGCCCGTGGTACCAGTGGGGGCCCTACTTGAGCGAACGAGCATGGGCCGGCGTTCGCGAGGACTACAGCGCCGATGGCGATGCCTGGGCCTCCTTCCCCCACGATCACGCCCGATCACGGACGTATCGCTGGAACGAGGACGGGATGGCCGGCATCACCGACGTCTTCAACCGGTTGTGCCTCGGACTGGCCCTGTGGAATGGCAAGGACCCGATCCTCAAGGAGCGCATGTTCGGGTTGACCAACTCCGAGGGCAACCACGGTGAGGACGTCAAGGAGTACTGGTGGTTTCTCGATGCGTTGCCGAGCAGCGCCTGGCTTCGCTGGCGCTACCACTACCCCCAGGCGGCCTATCCCTACGAGGACCTGATCGAGGAGAATGGCCGCCGCTCCAGGCTCGAGCCGGAATACGAGCTGATCGACACCGGCATCTTCGACGACGATCGCTACTGGATCGTCGAGGTCCACTACGCGAAGGCCAGCCCGACTGACATCCTGATGCGCATCGTCGTGCGCAACCGGGCCGCCGAGGCGGCCACGATCCACGTCCTGCCCCACCTCTGGTTCCGCAACGAGTGGGCGTTCGACTCGTCGGTCGAGCGACCGGAGCTCGAAGCGAGCCAGGACGGCTCGGCTATCCTCGCCAGCCACGACCTCCTCGGTGACTACACCCTGCACGTCGGCCCTGCTCCCGATGGCAGCCGGCCCGAGCTGGTGTTCTGCGAGAACGAGACGAACGCCGAGCGAATCTTCGGAACAGCGGCCACCACGCCCTTCCCGAAGGACGGCATCAACGACCACGTCGTCGGCGGAATGGCCACGATCAACCCCGCCCGGACCGGGACGAAGGCCGCAGCCTGGTACCAGGCGACGGTTGGCGCCGGCAAGTCGGTCGAGCTCCGGCTCCGGCTGACGAGGTCGCCCCGAACCAGCGGCGATCGAAACGCCGCCCCTGGCGCGGCCTCAAGGGCGGCAGATGGCCCACTCGGAACGCAATTCGACACGATCATGCGCAAGCGGGAGGCGGAGGCCGACGAGTTCTACGAGGACCTCCGCCGGCCGGATGGCACGGACGCAGAATTGATGGTCATGCGCCAGGCGTTCGCCGGGATGCTCTGGAGCAAGCAGTACTACGGCTACGACGTGGGTCGCTGGCTGGACGGCGATCCGGGCCGTCCGCCGCCACCAGCCGGGCGCGAACGTGGGCGGAATGCCGACTGGCGGCACTTCGACGCCGCCGACATCATGTCCATGCCCGATCCCTGGGAGTACCCCTGGTTCGCCGCCTGGGACCTCGCCTTCCACGCCATCACGCTGGCCCACATCGATCCAGCGTTCGCCAAGTACCAGCTCCTGGTGCTCTGCCGGGAGTGGTTCCAGCACCCCAATGGCGCCCTGCCGGCCTACGAGTGGTCCTTCGACGACATCAACCCGCCTGTCCACGCGGCGGCCGCCCTGCTCGTGTGGGACATCGATGGCCGGAAGGACATGGAGTTCCTCAAGCGGATCTTCCACAAGCTGCTGATGAACTTCACGTGGTGGCTCAACCGCGAGGACATGGAGGGCAACGACCTGTTCGCGGGCGGGTTCCTCGGGCTCGACAACATCGGCGCCTTCGACCGATCCCACATCCCCGCCGGCACCCAGCTCGAGCAATCCGACGCAACCGCCTGGATGTTCCTGTACTGCAACAACATGCTCCGAATCGCCACCGTCCTGGCCGAGGTCGACCCGGCCTACGAGGACCTGATGACGTCGTTCCTGGAGCACGGTGTGCGCATCTCGGCGGCGATGAACCGGAGCGGCTTGTGGGACCCGGTCGATGGCTTCTTCTACGACGCCCTCAAGCTCGAGGACGGCACGAGCGTGCCGATCAAGGTCCACTCGATGGTCGGGTTGATTCCGGTGCTGCCGTCGGCCGTCGTGCCGCTCAAGATCGTGCGCCGCGGCCAGGCCCTGGGCAAGCGCTTCGCGCGCTTCCTAGAAGGTCTCGACGTCTCGGACGAGATCCTGCGCCAGGGTGGCTTCGTCAGTGGCCGGCCGGGGCGCGAGTCGCAGCTGATCAGCGTCGTGCCGCCGGCCCGCCTTGCCTCGTTGCTCAAGGAGATGCTGTCCGAGGACGGATTCCTTTCTGCGCATGGCCTCAGGGCTCTGTCGAAGCATCACCTCGACGATCCGTTCCACCTCGAGATCAACGGGACCTCGGCAAGCGTCGACTACGAGCCGGGCGAGTCGACGTCGGCCATGTTCGGCGGCAACTCGAACTGGCGAGGGCCGGTGTGGATGCCGACGAACTACCTGGTCATCCAATCGCTGCGCAACTGGGACGCCTGGTTCGGACCGGGCTATACCGTCGAATATCCAACCGGATCGGGCAAGCAGGTCCGCCTGCGCCACGTTGCCGCGGACATCGCCCACCGCCTGGCCGGCATCTGGCTGGACGACGAGAATGGACGCCGGCCGGTCTACGGCTCGATCGAGAAATTCCAGAGCGACCCCGACTGGCACGACCTGCTGCTGTTCCACGAGTACTTCCACGGCGACACCGGAGCCGGTCTCGGAGCGTCGCATCAGACCGGTTGGACTGGGCTGGTCGCCCACCTGCTGTGTCGCGGCGGCATCCTGGATGAGATCGCCCAGGAGCGGAACCAGGCCGCCGGCTCGGACCGGTTCCTCCATCGCGCTCCGCCGCCGGAGCCTCCGGCCGCCACTCCGCCCCCGGAATCCGGCGTCGCCGGGCCAGCCTAGGCTGTCTCGATCCGGCCGCCATCGAGGGTGACGCTTCGGTCGCATCGATCCCGGACCGCCGCGCGGTGGGTGATCGCGATCGTCGTTCGGCCGGCCATGAACGGGGCAATCGAGTCCAGCACGGCCCGCTCGGTCGGCCCATCGAGATTGGCCGTGGCCTCGTCCAGGATGAGGATCGGGGCGTCCTTGATGATCACCCGGGCGATAGCCAGCCGCTGGCGCTGTCCGCCGCTGAGGAGGACCCCGTTCTCGCCGATTCGGGTGTTGTAGCCATCGGGCAACGTCTCGATGAAGTCGTCCAGGCAGGCCAGACGGCAGGCGGCTTCCATCTGGCCGTCGGTGACATCCGGGTCGGCCAGGGCGAGGTTGTCGCGGATCGTGGCATTGAACAGGTGGACGTCCTGGGAGACCACCCCGAGCATCGAGCGCACGTCGTCGATCCGATAGTCATGAAGGTCGTGGCCGCCGATCTTGATCACGCCGGCCCGATAGTCCCAGAACCGGAGCATCAGGCTGACCAGGGTTGACTTTCCGGCCCCGCTCGGCCCCACGATTGCGAGACTTGTCCCCGACGGGATCGACAGGTCGATGCCATCCAGCGCGAGAGGCTCGCCCGGACCGTAGCCGAAGCGCAACGCCTGGATCTCGATCCCGTGGTCGGCCGGGATCGCCCCGGGCAGCCGGCCTCCGGCCATGTCCACCGCGGGCGGATCCTCGACCTCGGGCGTGGCGTCGATCAGCTCGAACAGGCGCCGGGCAGCCGTCTCATTGGTGTCGATCAACTGGACGGCCTGGGCCAGGGGTCCGATGACCTCGAAGCTGGCCACCGCGGCGAGGGGCAGCAGCGCCAGGTAGACCCCGTCCAGGCGACCGCTGGCGACGAGAACGGTGCCGATCGCGAGAACGGTCACGCCGGCCAGGCTGGCGAAGGTCGCCGCCAGCGCGGCGCTGCCGGCCCGGATGAGGCCCAGCCGGGTTACCTGCCGGTCGAGATCGAGACCGACGGCCAGGACGCGCGAACGGTAGGTTTCGGCCTGGTCGAGGGCGACGAGGTCGGCGATGCCCTGGACTTCGTCGACGAGCAGCGCTTGCAGCTCGGCCCGAGTCGCGACGGTGGCCTGCGCTGGAACCCGGGTCATGCGCCGCGACAGAACCGGCAGGACCAGCCCGGTCAGGCCCAGGAATGCCAGCAAGGCCAGCCCGAGCACCGGGCTGAAGGTTCCCAGCAACAGGCTGGCGAAGAGCGTGATCAGGGCGGCGATCAATGGCGGAAGGAGGACCCGGACGTAGAAGTCCTCGAGGGTCTCGACGTCGGCGACGATCCTGGCCAGGAGGTCGCCGCTCCGGCGATGAACGAGGCGAGCAGGAGCCAGCGGCTCGATCGAGCGGTAGAACCACACCCGCAGGTCGGCCAGGATCCTGAAGGTTGCCCGATGGGTGACGTAGCGCTCGAGGTAGCGGAAGGCGCCTCGGCCGATCGCCAGGACGCGGACCGCCGTGATCGCCACGGCCACGTCGGCGGCGTTGGTGACCAGGGCGGCCTTCGAGATGAGGTAGGCGGACGTCGCCATCAGCGCAACGTTCGCGCCGATGGCCAGGAAGCCGAGGAGCGCGCCGAGCGCCATCGACCAGCGAAACGGAGCCATCAGCGCAGCCAGTCGGCCGAACGTCGTCACTCTGGTCCGTCCGGATCGCTGCGGCGCAGGTCGACCAGGCGGCGATACGGACCGCCCGATTGGAGCAACACGTCGGGCGGTCCCTCCTCGACCACCCGGCCCTCGTCGAGGACGACAATCTGATCGGCAGCCATGGCCAGGCGCAGCCGGTGGGACACGATCAGCAGCGTCCTGTGCGTCGACAAGCGCCCGATCGCGTCGCGGATCTGGTCCTCGCTGGTCCGGTCGAGGTGGGAGGTGACCTCGTCAAGGATCACCAGTGGGGCGTCGGACAGGAAGGCTCGGGCGATTGCGATGCGCTGGCGCTGGCCGCCACTCAGGCGCGCCCCGCCCTCGCCGACCCGGGTCGCATAGCCGTCTGGCAGGGCGCTGATGAAGTCGCTCGCACCGGCCTCGGCGGCGGCCTGCCGCACGGCGTCGTCCGAAGCATCCGGACGGGCCAGCCGAATGTTGTCGTCGACGGTCCCGTGGAACAGGTACGGCCGTTGGGGGACCCAGGCCACCCGCGTCCTCCAGGCCGCCGGTTCGAGCTGGGCCAGCTTGGTGTCCCCGACAAGGATCCGACCGGCGTCGGGCTCGATGAAGCGCAGCAGGAGGCTGGCCAGGGTCGTCTTGCCCGCCCCAGTCGGACCGACGAGGGCCGTCGATCGGCCACCCTGGATCGTCAGGTCCAGGTCAGCCAGCGCCGGGTGTGAGCGACCGGGGTAGCTGAACCCAACGCCGACGAACCGAACGTCGGTGCCCGGGCCCGGTCGCGGAGGAGGAACCGTGATCGGGGACGCTGGGCCAGGCGCCGCGCCGATGCCCGGTCCGATGCTTCGCCCCCGGGGCAACGGCTCGTCGAGGATCGCGAAGACCCGCTCCGCTGCCGTCCGTCCGGCCGATCCGGCGTGGTACTGGGTCGCCAGCTGGCGCAGTGGCAGGAAGAACTCGGGCACGATGATCAGGACGGCCAGCGCCCGCCCGAACGCGATTTCTCCGGCGATCAGGCGCAGGCTGATCTCGACTGCCACCAGGGCCACGGCCACCGCGCCGCCCCACTCGAGGACGAGCGACGTCTGGAAGGCGGTCCTCAGGACCTCCATCGTGGTATCGCCGTACTGCCGGCTCAGGTCGCGGACGGTGTCGATCTGCTCCCGGCTCCGGCCGAACATCTTGAGCGTGGCAATGCCCTGCAGCATGTCCAGGAAGAAGGCACTCAGCCAGCGCAGCTCCTGGAACCGCCGGTCGGTGACCGCCCGGGCCCGGCCGCCGATCGTCGCCAGGAGCAGCACCAGGATGGGGCCGGTTACGATCAGGACCAGGCTGGTTGGCGGATCGATGACCAGCACGACGCCGACCACGAGCAGCGGGATCACGATGGCCAGTAGACGCGCCGGCTCGAACATGGTCACGAAGGCATCGATCGCGTCCATCCCGTTGGCCACGACGCTGGTCAGCTCACCGGTCCGCTCGCCGGTCGTGTACGCAGGTCCAAGGGCGAACAGTCGTTCGGTGAGATCCGCTCGCAGCCGCGCCTTGATCCCGCTCGCTGCTCGCTGGGCCAGGGCGTCGCCGCCTACCTGGAGCGGTGTCCGAAGGACGGCCAGGACGGCGATCATCGCCAGGGGCAGCGCCACAACGCTCAATCCCCGTCCGCTGACGAACACGCCGGTCACGACGACACTCGTCAGATAGGCTTCGACGATTACCAGGGCCGCTGCGCCAAATCCGCAGGCGACGCCGAAGTACAGGAGCCGCTGCGCCTCCGGGGTGGAGGTCAAGAGGCGCCGGTCGATCGTCGCGCTGACCCGGCCGGTCCTGAGCCGGCCGAGGCGTCTAGTGGCCGTGCGGTTCGACGTGCGTCTTGCCCCGGAAGAAGTAGTAGACGCCCGCGGTGTAGGCGAGCACGAAGGGCATTCCGGCGAGTGCCAGGAACAGGCACACCCGGAGGGTGTTATCGGCGGACGCCGCATTGTAGATCGGCAGGCTGCAAGCCGGATTGATCGTCGAGATGATCAGGTTGCGCTAGAGCCCGATCGCGCCGGATACCAGCAGGGCTAGAACTGCCAGCGCGTGGCCCCGCCGGGGTCAACGGTCAGCACGCCAAAGATCGTCGATGGCTTGACGGCGTAGAGGTCCCACGGCGGCGGTCCGGCACTGGGCGCGCTGTAATCGTGGGTGAACGCGCCATTCCTCACGACCACCGGCCAGCCCTGGTCGGCATAGCGCTTCGCCAGGCGCTCGAGCGTCGGATCATCGGTCACCAGCGCGGCACTGCCTTCGATGACGAGGTCGATCTCCGTCAGCGACATCGAGATGACGCAATTGGGGTTCCGGGCGAGATTCCGGCTCTTGCGCGTCCCGCTACCGCTCGTGAAGTAGATCATCCCGCCATCCCACAAGGCGCCCACCGGCGCCACGTGCGGCCGGCCGTCGGGCCGGGTCGTCGCAAGGAACGGCGTCTGGGTCCGGGGCACCGCCAATTCCAGGGCAGCCAGCGCTCGCGACCACGGGATCGGGTCGAGGCCGTACAGGTCCCCGAGGTTGTGTTGCTTCATGCCGTCGCTCGATCAGCCCGACGGGCGGGACCAGTTCCTAGGCGACGATCATCGAATGTGGATCGATGACGAACTTCTTGGCGGCCCCACCGTCGAACTCCCGGTAGGCCCTGGGTGCGTCGTCGAGTGAAATGACCGTTGCGTTGACGGCCTTGGCGATGTGCGCCTTGTCCGCGAGGATGAGGTTCATGAGCAGCCGGTTGTAGGACTTCACCGGGCATTGCCCCGTTTGGAAGCGGTGTGACTTTGCCCAACCCAGGCCAATTCGCACCTTGAGCTGGCCAATTCTGGCGTCATCGTCCAACGCCCCCGGATCGCCGGTGACATACAAGCCAGGGATCCCAATCCCGGCCCCGACCCGACTGATCCCCATGACATCGTTGAGAACCGTGGCCGGAGCTTCACCGGCATCGGCGCCATGACCCCGAGCCTCGAAGCCAACGGCATCCACGGCGGCATCAACGACGGGCTCACCGGTGATCTGGGCGATCTGGTCGGCGAGAGCGGCACCGCTGCTCAGGTCGACGGTTTCGCAGCCGAAGCTCCGCGCCTGGGCCAGGCGGTCCGCAATCAGGTCCCCGACGATGACGATCGACGCCCCCAGGAGCTGGGCCGCGTAGGCCGCGGCCAGCCCGACTGGTCCGGCTCCCGCCACGTACACGGTCGAGCCGGTTGTCACCCCGGCGGTCGCCGCCCCGTGATAGCCGGTGGGAAAGATGTCCGACAACATCGTGAGGTCTCGAATCTTCTCTAGGGCCTGGTCGCGGTCGGGAAACTTCAGCAGATTGAAGTCCGCAAACGGGATCATCACGTACTCGGCCTGCCCGCCGATCCAGCCGCCCATGTCGACATAGCCATATGCCGCACCCGGCCGGGCTGGATTGACGTTCAGGCAGACACCCGTCTTGCCTTCGTTGCACATCCGGCATCGTCCGCAGGCGATGTTGAACGGCACCGAGCAGATGTCTCCCGGCTTCACGAAGAGGACGTCGTCGCCAACTTCGACGACCTCGCCGGTGATCTCATGGCCCAGGGTCTGCCCGACAGCCGCGGTCGTCCGGCCCCGGACCATGTGCTGATCGCTGCCACAGATGTTCGTGGAGACGACTTTCAGGATCGCGGCGTGAGGCGCCTTCGTCCCGATGCCGAGCCACGCAGCGACGTCGGGCGGGATCTCGAGCTTCGGGTATCCGATCGACTCGACAACCACCTCTCCTGGTCCCTGGAACTTGACGACCCGGT
This sequence comes from uncultured Chloroflexia bacterium, assembly GCA_963720965.1. GTDB lineage: Bacteria > Chloroflexota > Limnocylindria > Limnocylindrales > CSP1-4 > Palsa-1033. The sequence goes on from CAVRHD010000009.1 coordinate 83,492, forward strand.
TGGCAGACATGCAATTCTCCTCGCCACGCGCGGGCGCAACGGGCGCCCCAGACCAAGACTCACGGCGGTGCCCGTCGGGCCGCCCGACAGGTTGTGCGATCCGATCGCTAGGCGATCGCGGACGCCCCAGCCCGGGCGACGGCGTCGTCGTTCTCGACGCTGCTGCCCGAGACGCCGATCGCCCCGATGATCTCCCCGGCCTTGTTCTTGACCAGGACACCGCCCGGGAACGAGATCAGGCCACCGTTCGAGTGCTCGATGTTGTACAGCGGGCCGCCTGGTTGCGACAGCGCGCCGATATCGCCCGTGGACATATCAAAGAAGCGGGCCGTCCGCGCCTTGCGGATCGCGATGTCGATCGAGCCCAGCCAGGCGTCGTCCATTCTCGCGAAGGCCTTCAGATTGGCCCCGGAATCGACGACGGCGATATCCATCTTGGTTCCGAGCTCGACGGCTTTCTTCTTGGCCGCTGCGACTGCGACTTCAGCTGCTTGAAGGTCGATGTCGGGCATGTTTTTCCCCATCCTCTCGTCCGCCTGGCCGTGGCAGGATCGCCGTGGCAAGCCTACATCGCGGGGGGTCGCGCCACCTCGAATTGTCTCCTGGCGCAACGCGTCGGCGGGCCAAACCCTGCTCCCAACGACAGCTGGAGCCGGGTCAGTGGATGGGGCGCCGATGGGGTTTCTGCCGCTCCGACTGGCCGGGCTGCCCAGTCACGACATGTGGCGAGGTCTTGACTTTCGCCTGAACCGCGCTCATACCAATCGGGACCAAGGCTGATACCAGTCCGCATCGGCGGGCACCGCCGACGGATCTGACTGTAGGTCGCCACGGATATCTCGGCCAACCGCGAAAGGGATACCACTGTGCCGCTGTCTGCATTTCGCAAGGACAAGTTCGCAGCCGATTTTGCCAGTTGGGATTCCAACGACGACGGTGTCATCGAAGCCGCGGACTTCGATCTTGCTGCGGAGAAGATGGCCAAGCTGAGGGGCATGCCCCAGGGCGGTGAACAGGCCCTTCGCGTGCGGGATGCCTACCGCGGGATGTGGACGGAGTGGTTTGCGCCGGCTGATCGGGATCACGATGGCAAGGTTGCGGCAGCCGAGTATGAGATGACTCACGAATGGCTCGACCAGATGCCTCGCGAGCAGCTCCAGGCCTCGGCCAACAGGCTCATCGGTGCCGCCTTCGATGCCCTCGATCTGAATGCGGATGGCAAGATCAGCGAAAGCGAATACTTGGCCTTCCTGGAGGTCCACGGGAACCCCAAGGGCGCTGAAGACACCTGGCCGAAGCTCGACACGAACCACGACGGTCACCTGGCGCGAGATGAGTTCGTCAACCTCATGTTCGAGTACTACGCGACCGATGACACGGCGGCCCCCGGGAACATGATCTTCGGACAGCGCTGAAGTTTCGCAGCGGGACCCCGCGACTCCAAGTCGGAGTGACGGGGTCCGCGAGCGGTGGTTATGGGGCGGTCGCAGTGACCGCCCTCTCAATAAGCCTCACGAACTGCCGCGCATGTCGGGTGAATCCGCCCGCGTGGCTCGCGTTGGAGAACTCGATCGTTGTCGCGCCCATCCGCTGAGCCATCGCCAGCTGGAGGGCTGGGTCGATCATCTGGTCGGCGCCAGAGATCGCATACCACGATGGCAGCGTGTGCCAGGCGACCGGGCCAGCCGGCTGCGCGAAGATCGCCAGGCTCGTCGGAATCTGCTCGTCGGCGAGCGTCGCCGCGCGCCTCGGGCTGAGATCCTGTGCGAAATCAGACCGGAAGTGGGTGGGGTCGATGATGGTCGGCGCAGTTGGCGGGGCGCCTTCGAAGATGAGATTGGCAAGGGCCGAGGGCGGCAAGTAACCCTGCCCCAGGCCCAACAGCGACTCGCCCTGATCGGGCACGAACGCAGCGGTGTATACGAGACCGAGGACATCCTTGCGACCAGCTGCGGCCTGAGAGATGACGGCGCCGCCATACGAGTGGCCGACGAGGATCTTGGTGCCGCGGATGGCGTCGAGGGCGGCTCTGACGATCGCGACATCGCTCGGCATGTCCTGGAGGCCAAGCGTCGGAGTGACGGTGCGGAATCCGTCCTCGTGCAGCTCGGCGACGACCGCGTCCCAGCTTCGTGGGCCTGCCCAGGCCCCGTGGACGAGCACGATCGTCGGACGCTCACGAGGACCGGCAGAATGAGCGGAGACAGTCGCCGGCGCCATGGCGACCAGCGTCAGCGCGATCGCGAGAATCGCGCCCACGACGCGTGGGGCGGGAAAATCCAATGCCCGAGCGGAAACCGTCCGTGCATTCAATGGTCCAGACACGTGATGCTCCTATTCCAGGTGGATGGTGCTGATCGGAGTGACGACGCAGCAGCCGAGTGCCCAGAGGTCAGGCTGGAACTCGGCGGGTGGCCTGCTCGATGGCCCACGCGAGTGCGTAGTCGGCGACTTCCTCCCAGCCGGGCTCGCCGATCGTGAAGTGCGATCGCCCCGGGAATTCCTTGTATTCGGTGACGGCGGCTGACTTCGCGTACTTCCTGGCCGCCTCTGCATCAACGGCAGCGGGCACAACGTGATCGGCGCCGCCAGCGATGATGAGGAGCGGCGCTCGTTCGTCGTTGCGAAAGTTCACGCGAGTCGTTGCATGCGGGTTGAAGTTGGCAAGTGCGCCCTGGAACAGAACGCGACCCGGACCCGGCACGGCATAGCGCTCCCAGGCAGCGTGAGACTCGTCTTCCGAAAGCGTGTTGCCGAAGGCGTAGTGGAATTCCTCGGCCGTCAGGGCCACCGCTCGGTGGTTGTTTGCCGGGCTCTTGAGGACCGGAAAGCCCGATCGCAGGGTGGAGAGTGGAAGGGTCAGGATGCCTTTGACCGCGGCTGCGTCAATCGCCACGCCAGCGGCCCCGAGGCCGCGGTCCAGCAGGATCTCGGTGAACGCACCCCCGAACGAGTGGCCGATGATGATCGGCGGCTGCTGCAGTCCCCGGATGATCGTCTCGTAGGCATCGACGATCTCGGCGATCCCGAGGTGCTCGATCGACGACGGATCGGCACGCAAAGCCTCGATGTCGCCGTCCATTCCCGGCCAGCTCTTGGCGATGACCTTGTAGCCGCGACCCTCGTATCGCTCGACCCAGTGCTCCCAGCTCCGCGCTGTCATCCACAGGCCGGGAATCAAGACCACGGTGTTGGGCGATTGATTCAGCGTTACTGACATCCCGTTCTCCTTGCTGTTCTTTGGCTGTTCTTTGTGGCCGTGAGTAAAAGCGGTCACGTGGCGAATGGGTTCACAACGGCTTGACGCGGATCACCAACTTTCCGCGGGGATGCTCGGTTTGACCAAAGCGATAGGCCGCTTGAGCGTCGCCAAGCGAGTAGGTCCGCTCGATAACCGCTTTGAGGTCGCCCCGGATGATGAGTCGGGCGATTTCGTCGAGCTCGTCGCGATCGGGCCTGACGACGAAGAACCGGCCGCGTGGGTCGCGGCTGCGGATTTCCGCCGAGCTCGGTGCAATCGAGACGACCCTGCCGCCTGGTTTGAGCACGCGCCATGACCGCTCAAGGACGTCGCCGCCGACCGTATCGATGACGAGATCGATGTCGGAGACGACATCTTCGAACGGCGAGGCCAGGCGATCGATCACCTCATCGCTGCCGAGCTCGCGCAGGAACTCGAGATCCCGAGGGGACCCCACAGCGATGACATGGGCGCTCCACCACTTCGCGAGTTGGACCGCGAACGTGCCAACGCCGCCCGTGGCTCCGTGGATGAGAACGCGCTGCCGGACCTCGAGCTCGCCGTGGTCGAACAGGGCCTGCCAGGCAGTCAGGCCGGACAGGGGCAGCGCCGCCGCAGTGAGCTCCTCGAGGCCGGGCGGCCGGACCGCGAGGTCGCTCGCCTGCACGGCGACGTACTCGGCGAGCGCGCCGTCGCGGAAGAAGTCCGTCAACCCGAAGACCGGCGTTCCAAGCTCGAGTCCCTCGACCTGGTTCCCAAGACCAGCCACGACTCCGGCGACCTCATGACCGGGCGTGATGGGGGTCCGCGAGGTCCCGTCCGGATGCGTCCAGGTCGGGACCCAGCTGAGCTCGGACGGCGTGATTGCCGCCGCGACCACCCTGACCAATGCGTCCTTGGGACGGACGACCGGGAGTCCGGTCCGTTCAATGACGATGGCCTCCGGACCGCCGCGATCGTGGATGCGAACCGCGGTCATGTCGGTCGGGAGGGTATTCGTCCGGTTCGACCTGGTCATCGCGCCCCTTCGCGTCAGGTCGCCGCTCAGCCGCTCCGAGCAGGACCAACAGGGACGACGGTATCGGTCAGAGGTCGTCGAATGCTTCTGTCACGCGACGCAATCGCTACCGGCAGATGACTGACTCGGCAGCGATCGTTGCCGTGTGAAGGTCAGGGTTCGACGACGGTCGGCTCAAGAGCGGCCCGGAGCTGCGCACGTGACGTCACACCGACCTTCGGGAATGCCCGGTAGAGGTGTGATCCGACAGTTCGCGCCGAAATGAAGAGGCGCTGGCCAATCTGGTCGTTGGTCAGGCCATCGGCTGCCATCAGCGCAACTTGGAGCTCCTGCGGTGAGAGGAGGGTCCACGTCTCCCTCGACCCTCGCACGCTGTCGACTCCTGACGCGCGCAGCTCCTGACGCGCGCGATCGCTCCAGGCGATGATCCCGTGGCGGTCAAACCAGTCGCGGGCTTCGAGGAGTGGGGAGCGGGCCTCGACGATACGGCGCCGCCTGCGAAGCCAGGCGCCGTACTGGAACAGCAGACGGCCGCGGTAGTGGGGCCAGCCCGACAGGTCTGCGGCGAGTGCGCTCGCGAATGCGCCCTCCGCTTCGTCATCATCCGCCAGGAGCGGCCCGGCATAGACGAGACCGACGCCGAGCCACGACGACCGTGATGTCTGCGCTAGCGGCTCGAGCTCCTTGACCAGGTCTCGGGCTTCGTCACGATGACCGCTCCTTGCGGCGGCCTCGGCAAAGTCACCGATCCCCCAGGCACGCTGAAAATGGTGATAGGAAGGGTCGGCAGGATCGAAGGTGCGGCTGAGGTGCTGATAGGCAGCCTCATACCGAGCGTCCGCGAGGGCCGTCACGCCTCGAACGAGCTGGACGCCGGCGAGCACAGCGCCGGCGCCCATTGGCAGAGCGAGAGCCTCAGCCTCGCTCGCGAGCGCCTCCGCGGAGTCGATGTCGCCGCGGAGGCCGGCGATCATCGCCCGCGCAGCAGTTGAAGCGGCTTCCCAGAGCGGCTGCCCGGTGACACGCCCGAGCCGTGCTCCCTCGTCCGCTGCCGTGACCGCGACTGGCCACCTGACCGCGTTAATGGCCGTCCACGCTTGATTCGCGAGCACGAGTGGTAAGAGTCCGAGCTGGCCCTGATCGCGAAAACCCGCAACGGCGGCGGCGAGGAACGCGGCCGATAGATCGAAGGCGCCCGTGAGGTTGAGTGCCACGCCCACGAGCTGGGCCATTTCGGGGGCGAGCTGATCCGGGTGGAGCCGGAGGGCGTGCTCAACGATCGTCTCGCTGTGCCCCTCTGGGTCGACGAAGCCCATGATCGACAGCACTCGTGGGTCATCCTTGGCCGTATGAAGGGACTCCGCGCGGTGGAGGATGGCTGCCCTGACCGACTGCCCCGGATCCGACCACCACGATTGCGTCGCCGCGGTTTCGAGGGCCCTCGCAGCGATCTCCAGGTGGCCGTCGGCCTGCATGTCGGCTGCGAGATTGGTGAGCGCGGAGACCCTGTCCGGGTCGCCGGGTTTACCGGGCGCCAGCGCCTCCCGCACGAGGCTGGCACGTCCGAAGTCCGCACCGTGCAGACCGGACCGTTCGGCGTCGCCGACGAGGTTGGCCGCTCGAGGCAGCTCACCGACCTCGATCGCGATTTCGGCCGCGCGGAGCCGACGAAGGCCGCGAACGTGCGCGTCCGGTGTCAGCTCGGCCGAACGCTCCAGGGCGGCTAGCGACGCCCCCGCCCCGCCGCGCATCGAGGCGCTATCCGCGACGCGCTCGAGATCGGCGGCGATGGATTCGTCGAGGCCGACTGCTCCCGCCGCTCGGTGCCACGCCCGTCGGTCCGGCTGGCCTGCCAGAACCTCGGCGAGCGAGTCGTGAGCACGCAAACGCTCCCCGTGCGTGGCGGCAGCTCGTACGGCGGATCGCATGAGGGGATGAACGAAGTGGAGCCGCAGTCGGTCGATGACCAGGAGACCCGCGTCGATCGCTGGTTGGAGGGAGTCGACGGTTGCTGTGCGGTCGATCAGTCGTGCGGCCGCGAGCAACTCGGCGACGTGATCCTCGTCGTCCTCGGCGGCGACGATCGCAAGCGTTCGCGTGGAGCGAGGTAGCCCGGCGAGTCGTGATCCGAACGCGTATTCGAGCCGCTGGTTCAGGGGCAGCTCCTCGTCGAAGCGGCCGACATCCTGTCTTCCGGCAGCAATGACAGCCGGGAGTTCGCTGAGAGCGAGCGGATTGCCGGCGGCCAATGTAAGGACGCGTTCGCTCCAAAGCTCGGGCAGCCCCGGCGCGGACGCGTTCAGGAGGGCCCGCGACGACCTCTCGTCCAACGGACTGAGCTGCAGCTCTGGAAGGCCCAGGTCATTGAGCGGCGTCGGGTACCCGTCGCGAATCTCGATGAGCAGCGCAAATCGATACGACGCGCAGCGCCGCGCGACGAACGAAAGGACTCTTGCTGATGGGTCATCGAGCCAGTGGGCGTCGTTCACCGCGACAAGCAGGCCGTGATCGCGAGCCTCTGACGCAAGAAGTTCGAGAGTTCCGAGCGCCACCAGGAATGGGTCCCCTGAGGTAGCCTCGCTCATGCCGAAGGCGCCCGCCAGGGCGTTTCGCTGCCCAATCGGCAGCCGATCCAGACGGCTCAGGAAGGGCCGGACTAGCTGGTAGAGGCCAGCGAATGCCAGGTGAGCCTCGACTTGCACGCCGCTGGTCGATGTCGTCGGGATCCCGCGATCCTGTGCTTCGTCGACGGCGATCGCGATCAGCGATGATTTGCCGATTCCGGCGGCGCCTCGCACGACGAGCGGCCCCCCGTCGCGTGGCAACGCGCCTACGACTGCGCTGAGGCGGGCCACCTCGCCCTGCCGTCCGAAGAGACTGCTTGAGGTGTGTTCGCCGACGCTGTTTCGCGGCTGGTTGGTCACGCGCCTCGGCCGTTCGACGCGGCGGGCCGCAGGGCGACCGGCATCTGCGGCTCAACTCCCGCGGATACGCTCTCGTCCACCTGGCGATCGTATAGCAAGGCCATGATCTCGCCACGACGATCTGATCGTGGAAGCGGCCGATGTGGCGCGCCCGACAGGATTCGAACCTGCGACCTTCGGCTCCGGAGGCCGACGCTCTATCCACTGAGCTACAGGCGCGCGAGGCGGAGCTGGCCGCGGCCGCAATCTTACCCGTCAGGCATCACCCGGGATCCAACGGCGGGTGGCTCGAGCCTAAGCGAAGC